>CBDCWD010000004.1:657500-4117140 GCA_965223315.1 Nitrospirales bacterium | reverse complement strand
AATTTCGATGAAAAGATTGGGGAGTTTGATACTGTGACTGAGGTCGACGGGGGTAAAAGTTATTGTGGATGCTAAAAGCGCGATCTACCTGCAAGGGATGACGCTAGATTATCAAAAAGATATGGTGAGCGGCGCCTTCAAGTTTATCAATCCCAATGCCTCCAAAACCTGCGGGTGTGGGGAGTCATTCTCAGCCTAACGTATCCACGACAATATCTGAAAATTTATGGGGCATGGTGTCGTTAGCCATGCCCGATCTGTCAGAGGGCTAGTCATCCATATGGACCATTCTCATCCGATTGAGACAAATCCGCGTGAGCTGCCGATGGCACGCAGCATGTGCTGGCATTGTCAATCCGAAGTGACCGGAGAATATTTATGCGGACAATGTGTGAAGGTCCAGCCGCTTTCTAAAGATCTAGACTATTTTACATGTTTTAAATTGCCCCGTTTGCTCAATATCGATGAAGAAGAATTAGAACGGACCTATTATGAGCTGAGCCGGACATTCCATCCTGATTTTTATTCCACCAAGGATGAATCAGAGAAAACGATTAGTTTAGGCAATTCCGCTTTTCTCAATGCAGCTTATCGGACGCTGAAAGATCCCATTCAACGGGTCGAGTATCTTGTTCGTCTAGAAGCTGGAGCGGTGAAGGATATTCGGTCAAACCCTCCGGCTGATCTCTTTGAAGAGATTTTAGAGCTGCAAGAAGATATGGAGTCTTTCCGAAGTCGTTCCTCGGAAGAAAATTCGTCAGAACGCGCTGAACTCCGTCAAAAGCTGCAGACTGCACGAGAGCATCTTGAAACACGGCAAGCGGAACTGGAAGAGACGCTACGCGAGAAATACCAGGAATGGGATCAATTGCAACAAACCCATCCCGGCTCGGGTGAGGCGCGAGATGAAAAAAATGCCGTATTACGCAAGATGCAAGAAATTCTTTCCAATCGCACCTACATTTGCAATATGGTGGGCGAGTTGCTTGAGACAACCGGATAAATGGGTTTGTGAGAAGAGGGAGCAGTTGTGAGTCGAATCGTTGGTATTGATCTCGGGACGACCAATTCGTTGATTGCCTATATGGATGATGGGACGCCACGTGTGATCCCGGGTCCCGAGGGGCAGGCGAAAGTTCCGTCCATTGTGGGAATGACGGATAACGGGTTGATTGTCGGGGATCCAGCCAGGGACCATCTTATTCGCGATCCCTCTCGTACCATTTATTCTGTCAAGCGGTTTATGGGAAAGGGGTTGGCGGATGTGGAGGATGAGCGGAAATATTTCCCTTATTCGCTACAGGAAAAAAATGGCGTCATTCGTATCGAAGTGGGAGGGAAGACCTATTCGCCTCCTCAAGTTTCTGCCATGATTTTGAAGGAATTAAAACGACGGGCGGAAGAGTTTTTAAAAGAAGATATTTCCAAGGCGGTCATTACCGTGCCGGCATATTTTAATGATGGCCAGCGGCAGGCGACCAAGGATGCCGGAATGATTGCCGGCTTAGAAGTCTTGCGTATCATTAATGAGCCCACGGCGGCGTCTTTGGCCTATGGGCTTCAGAAAAAAACGCAAGGCTTAATCGCTATCTACGATTTAGGCGGCGGGACGTTTGATATCTCCATCCTCAAATTAAAAGATGGCATTTTTGAAGTCTTGGCCACTAATGGCGATACCCATTTAGGCGGTGATGATTTTGATCAACGTTTTATTGATGTGCTGGTCAAAGAAATCGATGAACACCATGGGATCCAATGTCAGGAGCATCCCGATCTGATGCAAGCGTTGCGGTTAGAAGCCGAACGGGCCAAAGTGCGGTTATCTGACGCCACTGAAACGACCATGGTGGTCGAACTACCCAAAGGCACATATGAAAAAACTGTGACGCGGGAGGCAATGGAATCGCTGGTCATGGACCTTGTGGACCGGACGTTGACTCCGTGCCGGTCAGCGTTGAAAGACGCAGGGTTAACGGCGGATCAAATTGACGAAGTGGTGTTAGTTGGCGGCAGCACCCGTATGCCCTTGGTCAGAAAGAAAGTAGAAGAATTGTTTGGGAAAGAACCGCATAGTGAATTAAATCCCGATGAAGTTGTTGCCCTGGGTGCGGCAGTCCAAGCGGATATTCTTGGCGGGCACAATAAGGAAATTCTTCTCCTGGATGTCACGCCGTTGTCCTTAGGTATTGAAACGATGGGTGGTGTCATGAGCGCCTTGATCCGGCGTAATACCACGATACCCACCAGCTCGAAGGAAATGTTCACAACCTATGTGGATGGGCAAACATCGGTGGACATTCACATTCTTCAGGGCGAACGTGAACTGGTGAAAGACAACCGAAGTTTAGCCAGGTTTCAATTGAAAATGCCGCCGTTGCCTGCCGGTGTGCCTCGTGTGGAGGTGACCTTTCTTCTTGATGCCAATGGTATTTTACAGGTTACGGCTAGAGATATCCGGACAAATGAAGCGCAGTCGGTACAAGTGAAGCCGTCACATGGACTGACGGATGATGAAGTGGAAGGCATGATTCGTGAGTCATTCCAGTTTGCCAAAGAAGACATCAAAGCCCGTCAAGTCATTGAGGCTCGGACTGAAGCCACGGCCATCATTATCGCCACGGAAAAAGCATTGGCCCGTGCCTCTGGTTTGATTAGTGATAAAGAAAAAGCTGAAATTCAACGTGTCATTCAACAGTTGGGCGAAACACAAAAAGGTGATGACCATCGCCTCATCCGGGCAGGAATTTCTGAGATGGAAAAAGAGACCCATCATTTGGCAGAAGTGTTGATGGATGCGACGTTGAAGGAAGCGTTGGAGAGTAAAAAGGTTTCAGAATTCGTCAAATAGGAGAAATGATGAAAAAAGCCACCAGCGGCGTTCTCGCCTATTTGGCCATGCTCACGTACTGAAAGTACGCTCCGCGTGCCCAAATAGCTGCGGCCTTGCTGGATGACTTTTTTGATCATTTCTCCCAGTCAGTGAAAATAGGTAATTTAGAAGATTAAGCGAGTTATCAAAAATAAGAGGAAATAATGGCCCGTGATCTGATGTGGATGGATGCCGAAGATATTGGGATTCGGTTACAAGAAGAATATCCTGAGACTGATCCGTTGACCGTACGATTTACGGATTTACATGCCTGGATTGTGGCGTTGCCAGACTTCAAGGATGATCCGCAAGCGTCGAATGAGAAAAAACTGGAAGCGATTCAAATGGTCTGGTATGAAGAATACCAAGATGCCAAAGGGTAGCGGATTGTTTCTGGATACCCGCCTAGGCGGGTATGACAGGATTCATGGGTGTCACCAAATTAGAATGACGAAAGTTGGGTAGAAGAGCCTGAATTCATTCGATCAAATTCAAAGAAATCCATCGGATCAGCTTTTTTGACCGCAGCCTTTGTCGGTTCCGTTCCTTTCCGAAACACTTCCGTACTAATATGGCGGCTGGTTTTTGAAGGTAAGTCGCCAGTCGTGGTATCCACCTGTGCGAATTGAATGCCTTCTGGAATCGAAAACGTCATCACAGGGGAGTCCCGGAGTGCTTGGCCGACGAATTGAACCCAAATAGGGAGAGCTGCACGGGCGCCTGATTCCAAGCGGCCAAGAGTTCGTACTGAATCAAATCCAACCCAGACTCCTGTCGCTAAGTTTGGAGAGTAGCCCACAAACCAGGCATCCTTGTATCCATTGGTCGTCCCTGTTTTTCCCGCCAATGGCCGTCCGATCTTTTTCGCGCGGCGGCCGGTGCCGCTTTGAATCACATCCATGAGCATATTGGTCGTCAGGTAGGCATTTTCCTGAGTCATGGCCTGTCGTGGTTCAAATAAATGTTGTTCCAAAATCTCTCCCTTAACATCTTTGACCAGCGTAATTTGATATGGTGGAAGCCACATGCCTTGATTCGCAAACACGCCGTAAGCCGAAGTAATTTCTTGCAGGGTTACACTGGATGAGCCCAGGGCCAGCGATAAGTCCTGACTCAAAGGGCTTTGAATGCCTAAATGGCTTGCGACATCCACAACTTGGGGAACACCAATTTGTTCCAGGAGGCGGACCGTGGCGGCATTTCGGGAATGACGCAGAGCTTCCCGGAGCGAGATAGTGCCATAGAAACGTTTCTCATAATTTTCAGGTTTCCACACGCGATCCAGTTCTTCATCCTGGTAGACGACTGGCGCATCTAAAATTAACGTGGCGGGCGTCAAGCCTTGTTGAAGAGCGGTGGCATAAATCAACGGCTTAAAAGCCGATCCTGGTTGACGGCGGGCTGATACCGCGCGGTTGAATTGACTGCGGGAAAAATCATATCCCCCGATCATGGCCTGTATCGCTCCATTCCGTGGGTCAAGGGCCAGTAAGGAGCCTTCCACCAGTGGCGTTTGCTCCAGCACAAAAACCCCGGATTCCAGATCACCTTTTTTCGGCAACACCTCAACAATATCGCCGGCTTTGAGTATCTGCCGCGGCGTGGCCTTTTCGCGGACTTCGGCCGTCTCCACGTCATTGGGGTCTTTTAACCGACGCCGGGCCCATGCCATGTCGTCAAGAGCAATGGTCCCTTTATATGTATCGCCGATCAAAATTTCCGCAGACTTCTTGGACACTTTTGTCACGAGAGCCTGGTAGAGGCCATGGGTGAAAGCGGCTTGAACAGTCTGTAATTCCGGATGATCATCCGGAGGAACAAAGTCTTTGCTAAACTCCACATGTCCGAGAGGACCGCGCCAACCCTGGCGCTTATCCACCTGACGCAGGCCTTGCTGAAGGCTTTCTTGTGCAGCTTTTTGCATGGCAATATTCAATGTCGTGTGGATCTCCAGCCCGCCTTTATAGACGAGCGATTCCCCATACCGTTCCACCAAATGCTGGCGGATATTTTCAATAAAATAGGAGGCAATCGGTTCAATAGACTGACGACGATAGTTCAACACCGTCTCTCGTGCTGTTTGGGCGTCCTCTTTCGTGATAAATTTTGCTTCCACCATGCGATGCAAGACGAGTTCTTTCCGAGACTTGGCCAGATCAGGATTCCGAAATGGGGAATACGTGTTCGGCGCTTTGGGCAATCCAGCTAGGAACGCGGCTTCGGGAAGGCTCAGTTCGGTCACGCTCTTATCAAAATAGGTCAGCGTGGCCGCGGCGATACCATAGGCGCCATGCCCAAAGTAAATTTCATTCAGGTACATTTCCAGAATTTGGTCTTTAGTCAGAACCCATTCCATTTTGATAGCTAGAATGAGCTCCTTAATTTTTCGGGTATATGTGCGCTCAGGGGAAAGGAAAAGTGCCCGTGCCAATTGTTGGGTAATCGTACTGGCCCCCTGAAAACGCCCGCCTTTCTTCAAATTTGTCCAGGCGGCCCGCCCGATTCCCACAATGTCGAGTCCAGGATGTTCAAGGAACCGGGTGTCCTCCACTGCAATCACGGCTTGAGTCAGAGCTTTTGGAATTTGATCAATAGGGGTATACAGCCGGCGTTCAATAAAAAATTGTCCAATCATTTGGCCGTCATCGGCATAGACCCGGGAGACAAGGCTTGGCTGATAATCTTGGAACGAATCAAAGGAGGGCAGATCTTTGGTCACTTGCCACAGAATACCCAACACCGTTCCGGTTCCGACAGTCAGAATGACCAGAGCGCTGACGAGAAAAATCCGAAGCCACGACCAACTTTTCAGCCTTGAAAAAAACTGCTGGAAGGTATTCATTCAGGAAAGAAACGGTATCCTTTTAGGTGAAATATGAGAGAGGAGATGCTTTCCGGCCTTGATTTTACGATACCCTGAGATTTGGAAAAACACAAGGTACCAAAAGCTCCGTATGTCTAAAGGCGAGTGTTCAGCCAGGTATTTCAGAGGATGAAGAAAGGAACAGAGCCAATAGCCTAATCGGTGAATGCAATAGGCCTTATGTGCCAATTGACAAACTTTTTCAGCACATGGTACGACCAAAGGCTGTCCTAGACTTTTTTCGTCAATTTTACCAACAAGGAGGAGATAGAACATGTCAGATGTGGCCGCAGAAATTAAAGTGGGCGATACCGCTCCCGATTTCACCCTGAAAGATCAGGATCAAAATGATATTAAGCTGAGCGATTTCCAAGGCAAGAAAAACGTCGTGTTGGCGTTTTATCCATTAGATTGGAGTCCGGTGTGTCAGGGGGAAAATAAGTGCTTGACCGATGACTTTCCCAATTTTGAATCCGCTAATGCCGAAATCTTGGGCATTAGCTGCGATAGCTTTTTCTCCCATAAAGCGTGGGCAGACTCGTTAGAACTTAAGCACAAGTTGTTAGCGGATATGCATCGCACAGTGTCAAAAGCGTATGGCCTGTATTTTGAACCCTTAAATTGCTCAAAGCGAGCTACGGTTATTGTGGACAAGTCTGGAAAAGTGGCTTATGCCAAAGTCCAAGAAATCAAAGTCGCCCGGGATGACAAAGAAATCCTGGAAGCCTTAAGCAAACTCAACTAATTCGTATGCATAAGAAAAGAACCCTAAGCGAAGCACACGCAAGCCTCGCTTAGGGTTTTCTTTTACCAAGGCTGGATCGAAATTCCCTCTCCCTTTAAAGGAGAGGGTTAGGGTGAGGGGAAAGCGGCATAGAGGCAAACAAGAGCGAGAAAAAGGAGTTGATATGTCAGGAACCGTCGAAAACGTCAATGATGATAACTACCAGGCCTTCACTCAAGCTCCGGCGGCAATTGTTGCCTATGGCATTGCCACCTGTGAACCCTGCAAAGCCTACGATCCCATTCTGGAAGCTTCAGCCAAAGACCATGCCACCATCCGATTTGGGAAAGCCAAAATGCATGTCCCCGGGAAATGCCGTGCCATCAAAAAGCAACACAATTTCGAAACCTACCCCACCACTCATTTATTCTCCAACGGAAACCTCCTCGCAACCATAGAAGGCAAACTCGAACCTGAAGAGCTAGCTGCTCTCATTTCTGAACACTTCTCTGAACAATAATAAGGTTCTTCTCATTTCTGAGGCAGGTGTTTCCTCAAGCAACCCTTCGCAACACCGAATTTCATTTACGGAAGCTTCAACCATATTTGGTGATCCATTATCAATCACAAGCTCAGATCCAGATCATTCACACAATGAATCTCGATGGATCACTATGCGACTGTTGAATAATGATGATATCAATGGCCATATTTCGTCTCTGCGACATAATATGTCAGTGGCTTCGGGGCTGTTCAAAAAAGCCTGCCCTGAGTTGTTCGGCTTGCTCACCATGATCGTTATCACTTATCCCGAACCGTATGATTTATCATCCTGAGTCGTTCGACAAGCTCACGATGCACTTGCAGAACGGCTGAAGGATACATCCTGAGCCTGTCGAAGGATCACAATGAATCGGTCGAAGGAGCCTGCCCTGAGCCTGTCGAAGGGTTTCTTGTGCTCTTTACTTCTCACTTCTTACGGGTCTAGAGACCGCTGCTGACGGCCTTTTTTCTACAGACCTAAGATTGTTACCGAGGGAACGACTATGTGGTAAACTAGAAATGACAACCTCCCAAGACAAAAGAGGAGAGCAATCAATGTCGAGACTAGAATCCTTGCAAATTGAGCTTGAGCAAGAAGACGACGGCCGGTGGATTGGCGAAATCCCTTCCTTGCCCGGGGTCATCGCTTATGGCGCAACACGAGAAACTTGTGGGTATATGAGTCGGTGGGCATAGACATCGGCGAAACGAGTGCTTGCAGCACTTCTCAGAAAGGGATGGCAAATCAAACGCCAAACCGGATCGCATAAAATTCTCACACGTGAAGGATGGCCAAACACTGTCTTTGCATTTCATGATGGTGAAACCCTTGGTCCAAAAATCTTAGCTCGGATAGCTAAAGTCACAGGCCTTCGTCCCGATGACCTGTAAAAAACCATTGGTTTTCACTCTTATCTGGTGCTGGGCATAAAAGAGGCAGTCAAAAAAGGTCAAAAAACTTCGGTAGATAAATGTCGAACGGAGCTTGATTGGTGAGGGAATGGAAAATCGGTTTTGCCAAGCAGGCATAAAAAGATGCCAAGAAGCTTTCTCAATCTGGCCTAAGGTCACAGGCTGAAAAATTACTCAAGATTCTCGAGCGCAATCCTTTCAAAAATCCTCCCCCATATGAAAAGCTTGTAGGCGATTTATCGGGGCCTGCTCCCGCCGTATCAATATTCAACATCGATTGGTGTATCAGGTTCTCGACGATATGAAAATTGTAAAAGTCATTCGAATGTGGGCCCATTATGAATGAGGTCCCTTTCAGCGTATGAGAAAATTTTCTTCTCCAACGGAAACCTCCTCGCAACCAAAGAAGGCAAGCTCGAACCTGAAGAGCTAGCTGCTCTCATTTCTGAAAACTTCTCTGGACGACAATAAGGCTCTCCTCATTTCTGAGGCAGGTGCTTCCTCAAGCTAAATTAGGTGGCGAAACAACTCTCTGCATCAATGACATTTTCTCAGTCATGAGCAAATGAGGCTAATTCCGATTTTTAGGACGCCATGCGGTTTTCCGCGCGCCGCTTCCTTGTCCTCGAAAGAAACCTCAGTTTTAGAGATGCCCATGATTAAGTGCAGGGGCGACAAATAATCAGCGGGTACACTATGAAGTTTTCCGAAGACTGGGTAGGACAAGACTTCCTATGTTAGGTCTTTGATTTACTCCCTGGTGCAACTAGAAGTACGTTGACTCCGAGGGCTTGAGCAGCCTTGGCTAATAACTTATCCGCCGTCGCAAGGGGCGAGTGAGAAATCCCTGCGGCTGCAAGGTGAAGGGCGTCTAAACTTCGAAGAGGCCATTGCAATTGGCTTAACCACGTTTTGGCAAGCTGAAAATGACGTGACTCAAGTGAAAGTTTGGTGTATAAGTCGTCATCTAGATACTGTTGGAATTGAGTAAGCACTTGAAAGGCTTCAGCCTGCCTCAGTCCCTGTTCCCGAACTTTTAAGGCCACAGCCGAGTTGAGTTCCACTTCGGTTAATTCACTGACAATAGGGGATAACTGCCGTCGAAGAAGAATTTCCACCTTGGTGCTGAGGGGTTCGGGGCAGTAATAGGCCACAAGAACGCTGGTATCCAGATACATGGGCGTCTCTAAAAGCGTTCAGTCTTGCGATGTTGAAGAATGGTCGCACTTCAGGGAGGGCCAGTGATGCATATGGTGGAACGAAAACTTTTCAGGGAAGGAAGACGTTTAGATGATGGACGAGGAGGGACCAGCCTGGCAACCGTTTTGCCATGACGTGTAATAGCAATCTCTTCGCCGGCAGCTACACGATCAAGCCGTTGTTTAAGCAGACTGCGCACCTCTTTGACGTTTATCGTGGTCATTGAACAAATTTGATCCGAAAGTTATGTACAAATTTAATGTGCACTACAGATCGTTTTGTGTCAAAGAGGGGTCTTCGAAAATGGACTGTCCTTCAAAGTTTTCAAGTTCAAAAGGAGGGCACAAAATATTATGAGAAAGAAACCAAACTCGAATGACAAACGAATAGGGAAACTCAAGCGTGCGAAAGATTTTTTGCCACCTCCTTCGCAGCTTGTCCCTCGTGAGGGACCGTAAAAGTGGCGTTGGCTCTGAGTAGAGACAGTGTGGAGTTTTTCAAGATATGGCTCAAAGAAACAAGGTGCCCTATCAGCGTATGATAAGAAGTCTTGTTGATAAATACATGGGTCAGCATCACTGAGTGGAAAATGGTACACGTGCGATTGTTAGCATATGGAAGCTATTGAATCTTCTATCCTAAAACGCTCAAGATTTCGCTTTCATTTCATGAAAGTAAAGGGTCCTGATACCTTTATGTTCCGGTGCCAGGCCATGCCTGGCACACGTTGAAATCATACTCTAAAGGACCTACGGGTAATTTTAGAGCCCATCTAGGTCAGCTCCTTTGCTCCCAGGCAAGGTTGGGGTAGCCCAGGAAGCGGGCGGGTGAATACTTTCCAATTTGTACCGGGTTCCATTAATGGACAAAACTTTAGGTGTGCCAGTTATGAGTTGAATGTCTGCCGCAGGTAAATCAAAGTCCCGCATGGACCATTTTGGTGGAGTGTCTTCCGAGGGGTCATCGTCAGATTCAGTATAAATTCGTCTATTCTCGGGAAGATAAAAATCTATATCTCCATCCCCTCTCCAAACTAAAATGGCGTTAAGGTTCCCACCGCTCAATTCTATTATGTCTTCCAAATCAGTGGCAGTTCTCGGTTCAGGCAGGGGTTTGTTTTGCCTTTGTGATTTTTTCTTTTCGATTTCCCCACGAAGGGTTTCTCCCGCTTGGCTTATTTTTTTTAAAATATCTGCTTCCGTGCCATTTTTGAATAAATCCCCCGCACCATTCGCGGCCTCCTTAAGGACCTGTGCCGTATCTATGACTTCTTGCGTGGCTGTCTCCATGGCTGTTTGAATCGCAAGGTTCTTATTTAGTTTCTTCGCTCTATCTGCAGAAATTTGAAGGGCTCTTATTTCATTATTTACTTTGAGTTTCGCGAGAGTGGATCTATCAGGAGTGGCTAATTCAGAATTTCCCCCGACTTTTAGCCATGTTAATTGTGTATTTGCTTCTTCGCTATTTGATAACTGTTCGGCTTCCTTCGTTGGCATGACTTTCTCCCTTCCAGAAAAAAAATTATTCAAGATCAAGATATCAATTAGAAAATTTAAGGCCACCATTCCCAGGTTCCATTGGAACATCTGCAACCTGGTGAACCGACCATGCTCATGAAAGTTGAGGTCTTTACTTTATGTTGCACTCCATTTTCATCAGGTGGGGACAGGCTGACTTTAGCCCGACCTGGGGGTTCCGTGCTTATTGTTGTTCGATCTTCATCAGATTTGAATTTTGGGCCACCTACACGACTGTATACTTCTAATTCACCCTCTGCAGTAAGAATTATCACCGAAATAAAATCTTTTCCTACTGCATCTGAGATTTCAACTTTTTCATGGGGTGGACCATATTGTTTTATGAGCTCAATTGGCATGGTCTTTTCTCCTTTAATAATGAATGGGCTGATAATTTACTAATGCAAATTTGTGTTCTTAATTGTGGAAACTTTCAGAGTCTCTGCCCATAAGGCTTTCTCTCCATTTTCAGGGGAGCCACGAGTTCTTATAGCTAATCTGGAGCGCAGCATGAAATGGGTTGCCCTTTCATAATACATCCTGATTTCTCCTTTCATCTAGGGGTGATTTGGATGTATGGCATACATGTTTATTACCCCAAATACAATGTGATTCGACCGAGAATAGTTCTGTTAGGAATAAATCGACCATAGACAACACCACCGGATGTGACCGCATTCAAGTCTTCATAAAAGAATTCCTTATCCAAGAGATTATGTATTTCAAAACTGATGATGCCTGTTCGTTTTGGAAGACGGAAACCTGCCGAAAGGTCAACAAGGAAGAATTGATCGTCATCTTTTGTAAAGGGAGATCTCGGAGCTAGAGACACCTCCTGGTGGACGAAGGTTCCCCCTACTGAGGCGAAAAATCCTGAAGGATGAAAAACCCTAGCTGTGATAGGGAGAATATATGTTTCAATCTTCGGAAGAAACGCTCCGAATCTAACTGAGGGTGAGTTCGCTTGCCGTTTAAATTGCTCCCATTGAGGTTCAGCGCTGAAAGCGACCATCGCATGTGGCGTCCAATAGAGGTAGGCTCGAATGTTTTGTTCCACTTGGTCAAATCTATCTATCCCCTCTAGGGCCTTTAAATTTCTCTGAGAATACTCCAGTCCACTATAGAGAGTTTTGATTAGTACCGCATCAAAAGCCGCACCGAATCGTTTGCTTTGTGCGCCATTAGAGTCATCGAAAAATTGGTTGAACCCTGCCACATTCGAGGGTTCGATGGATTGGTTTACAAGCACTGCTCGTTTCACGGTCTGAAAATAAGCGAAGCGAAGACGAGTCTTCTTGGTGAAGTTCCATTGAAACCCTAACTTTGGGCTGATGTTTTTTACATCAAGATTCGGCTCATTTGAGTCTGTGTAACTGACCCCTCCAGTCCAAATAAGGTTCTTGGGCCATTCAACATTAGCATATAGATACGCAAAATTATATTTGCGGAAAGTTTCAGAAGTACTAGTGATTCGACAGGTAGGGGGAGGGAAAAAGGAAGGGGTGCAAGAACCGGGTGAGGGAGTAGGATTAAACACTCCATTCGAAAACCGAAAACGTTCAACATCAATCTTGTTCCTCCCCCCTCCGAGAGTCGCGTTAAATCTCTTAAGTCGAAATATATATTGTCCTTCGATTTGGTAACCTTTGTCTTTTCCGATTGAACCATCGACTCGAGGAATAAAGGTGCCGTCAGTTCGTTTACTATGAAGAAATGACATGATGAAATCAGAGTTCGTAGAGGGTGAAATTTTCCCTCCGACTCTGAACGTATTTTGTTCGATATCTCGCCGTTCTACGTGTTCAAAAAAATCTTGGGAAAAGCGTTGTCGAAGATCTCCCTGTTTTGAGTCACGTCTCCTGAACTCCCCTTGTATGTGAATTTTAGGATGGAGGGCGGCTTGGACAAAGACATTGGAAATATCCGATTCGAGATCACTGTTTTTTCGAAATCCATTCGATTCAAAATGCGAATGGCCAAGACTGATTGAAATGGGATCTGCCAACATTCCCGAAAAAACCGCATCGGCGCCGAAGGTGTCTTGATTGCCTACTTGGAGGTTTCCCAAGAAGTTGAGACGGTCACGTGAAAACAGGGGATTAAATTCATTATAAGATGGGCCAGACGGGCCGGATGATTCCAAGAGTCCAATGTTGCTTTCGGCCAGTCGTGGCTGAAGATTGTTGGTGTTGATTGGTTGTAACAATTGGGATTGAAGGAGTTCACTTACGCGGGCCACATTGTGTCGAGGTCTTGTGGCATACGAATCGGCGAGCAATCGGTGGGCCGAATGGCTTGAGGGATCAGTGGCAAGTGAAGACCATCCTTCAACCAGAGCCCGCTGACCAAATCCCAGGTTTGTGTATATTCGTCCAATAGCCGCACTTCGAGCGGCTTCATCTTGATCGAGTCGAAGACTTGATCGGTACACGGCACGGTTGTCATTTAACTCAATAGATTTCTGAAGGTCTTGTAGAGCCTCCACGGGGCGATTGATGGATTGTTTGCGGATGGCATCGTAGAAGTAGGAAGTGGGATCTTTGGGATCCAATTCCTTGGCCATTTGTAATTGGGCTGCGGCGCGTTGGTTTTGCTTGGTGTCATTATGAAGATCCGCCCATTCTAGTTCTGCATTGGGATCAATAGGCGTCGAATCCCATTTTTCTTCGAAATAGGCTTTCCCAAGGTAACTGCGGATGATGGCATTGCTAGGATCCAGGCTGGCGGCAATTTCGATGTCTCGACGGCCTTCCGCTAGTTTACTTTTTTGAATTTTGGTTAAGCCTAATCCTAAGCGCGGAAGTGGAGCGGCTTGGTCTAGAGCAATGGCTGTCTCAAATGTTGCTCGAGCATCGGCAAGCTTAGCTTCGGTGAGCAGGGCAAACCCAAGAATCGTTTGGGTTCGTGCTAGATGAGGATTGAGTGCTACCGCCTGTTGAGCCGCTTTGCGTGCCTCGCTCAGATTTCCCAAGGAGAGTTGGAGCTCCGCGACTCGGGCCCAGGCCAAGGCATCCTTCGGGGAATGCGCGGTAGCTTGTTGGGCACTGGCGAGGGCTTCTTCAATACCAAAATGAGCCTGTTGGGCATAGGACTTCGCGACATGTCCGACAGATGACTCTGGAGAATGTGTGACAGACTGGTTGGCTAGTTTCAGGGCGTCCTCTTTGTTGTTGTTCACGAGGGCGACGACTGATTTGAGACCGAGGGTAGTGGCATTGTTTGGCTCGTGCCGCAAGGCCTCATCAATGTCCATGGTGGCCTTGTCTATTTGCCCGACCGCCAAAAGAAGCCCCGCTCGGGTTCCCCCAAATTGCGAGTCTCGTTGTTCCAGTGGAATGGTATTGAGGTGGTCTAAGGCTTGTTGAATATTGCCTGCTTGATAATGCGAAAGAGATTGTTGATAGATGCTCTGATTGAGTCCGGTGCCGGCCTCTTTGCTGATATCAAGCAGCGGGGGATAATACAGTGCCCATTGCACGGCATCCCTAGGTTTCACATTAATTTGCCGTTTAGGCCCTTCTCCCGCTCGGGCCACGGCAGCCTCTCCGCCTTCTAGGAGAAGTTTCCCCAAAGAATTTTCTACACGGACTGAGCCTTCCAATACCCAGACGTTGGTTTCGTTGGCATCCACGCGGATGACAAATTCGGTGCCCTCCACCGTCGCGTTCACGAACGGGGTGGTGATGGTGAGGGTATGGGGCACGCGGCTAAGAAAATGCACGATCCCTTCCAGTAATTCCAGCCAGGAAGATTCTTTGTTTTCGATTTCGGTGAAGGTAATTGTGGTGCCTTGATCTAGTCGGATGATAGTGTCGTTGGCCAGGACAATGGCGGCTCGCCAGGTTGCGACGCGGAGTTTGTCCCCTGGACAAAATATTTCTCCGACTTTGGCTGGTTCCCAAGTCGTGTGAGCGACCCGCCGGGCTTCTATGACTCCTTCGACTGAGACAACTTTCCCAACCCAATCAGTACAGAGTTCTTGGGCCGATCCGACGCTTGGATCAGAGATAAGGAGACTCAGACTTAGGGCACCCCACACCAGTAGGTTAAGTTTTCGGAAGGTGAGGAGTGGAGTAAAGCCAACCATGGCCAAGACCTTTCATAAGTGCTCCCGCACGGGCCGTGGAGGGCAGCGCGGTGTAGGGCCACCCTCCTACAGGATAAGAAATGAAATATAATATTTGGGTATGACGATGGAGTTTTTTGTCTGAGAAATTGGTACGAGCTCGTTCCTTGAAATGGTCATTCCCGTGCAAACGGGAATCTAGGGTGTCGGGAGTTTTTCTGGATACCCGCCTTCGCGGGTATGACGAGAGGAGCGGGTAAGACGATGAGATCAGGTACGACAATGGGATGGAGTGTAACAATGACATTGGTTATTTTTTTTGTAGTGTCATGATGCCCTCCCACGTGTGATGAGGGGGTGTCATTTTAAATTGTTGACTCGCCTCGAGATAATATGCGCTCGGTCCATCGTCGCCATATGCTTTGAGATATGACCGAAATTCAGTGATAGCGTGGTCCCACTCCCGGCGATGAAAGGCCTGCAGTCCTTCTGCAAAAAGATGGACGGCGTCGTGCCGCATCGTATCGGCTTCACGTTCCCGGCAAATTAACTCGTAAAGACTAATGGGCCGACTTTTTCCGACTAATTGAAATCGGCCTAAGCTTCTGGTGAGGAAGCCATCGATATTTTCCATCACTTGCTGTGATCCCAAAATGCGTGTGCCCAACTGTTTGTTCACGCCCTCGATTCGTGTGGCGGTATTGACGATATCTCCAATCGCTCGATATTCATAGTGATCAACGCCTCCGACATTCCCCAAAAGCATGGCTCCTCCATGTATGCCGATTCTGGTGGGCAGGGGAGCGTCAGGGTGGTGGAGGTTAAATGTGGCGACCGACTCAATGATGTCGAGGGCTGCATCACACACCTGTTGTTTCATCTCTCGGGTGAGCGTTGGGGCGGCCCAGATGGCAAGGACGGCATCTCCCACTACATCGGAAACGATGCCCTGTCTTTTTCGAACGGGTTCGAAGACAGTTTGAAAGTATTCGTTCATAAACGCGCGCAATTTTTGTAAATCTAAAGATTCTGCGAGCGCGGTATATTGTTCGGCGTCTGTCGACAAGCAGATGCCTTCCACGAGTTCATTGGTTGTCGCCACGGCTTCGATGCTGCTGGTCAGTTGTTCTGCGACTGGGCGGGGTACATAGTATTGCAAGGCCCGTTGAATGTTTTCCCGTTCTCGATGAGTTTCCCGATATCGCCAAAAGATAGTGCCTCCCATGGCCAAAGGTAATTGAATGAGCAAAGGGATGACCAGAGGAAACCATGTCGCATATTGGGCAAATGAAAAAAGAGCTATGCCGGCATAGAGGCCTAGCGCCAACAGTCCTATGCTCATGTATCCCACTGCCAGCCCTGCACTTGTTCTGCCGGTGGTTCGCTGGGGTAGTAAACGAAAAGCCAGCGCAAGCAGTACTCCCCAAATGAAGAGAGTGCTCATATGCAGCCATCTTGGAAGTGGAGTGATGTACCGGTCTTCCAGAAGATTGGCATAAGCGGTGGCCGTGATCTCTACTCCGCTCAAATAGAGGCCGTCTTCTGACGTAAAGACTGTATGAAAGCGATCTTTTTGTTCAGCTTTGACGTCTTCCGATAGTCCAACAAAGACAGCTTTCCCGGCAAAGTTCATGGAAGGGATGTCCTCTTTCGGGCAGTCTTGAATGACACAGGAATAGGGAATCGTCGTAATCGTGCGGGGCGGGCCGTAGTAATCGAGGTACTGGCTGTCTCCGCGACGCAGGGTGTTGAGTAAGCCATGAAAGGCCTTGGCTTTGAAGGCGGGGTCGGAGGCTCTTTGGTGAGCTAAGATCTGTCGTAGTGGTTCAATAGCTTGAGGTGTTGCTCGAATAATCTGCCTGAGGTTAGCTGCCACAGCCTGATGGGCCACGCTTTCTGTTGCATTCTTCTGGAGGCCTAAAGTGTCTGGTGCGATGTTCTGGACCAATTTCCATAAGGCATTGGCAGGCTGCAGGTCATGGATGAGCGCGGTCACGACTGGCAATGTTGCAACATGTTCGGCACTGGGTTCAAATGCCCAAAATTGATTCACTCGAAATGGCACAGCGGGGAGTGGATTTGGAGCCAGCGCATGCGCGGCCTGTTTTAATTGGTCTGTGGGGGCCATTTGCATGATGATTCCGAGTGAAGATTGGGCGTCCCTTGGTGTGGTCATTTTTTCGATGAGCACGACTTTTCCAGAGTTGCGCATGGCTTCGGCAAATTTGGTGTCGTCTTCGGGGTCCCCGGCTTCTTTGAAAAAGAGATCAAAGGCGATCGCCGCTGCTCCTCGTTCAGTGAGTTCTGTAACTAATCCAGCATGGAGTGAACGCGGCCATTTCCAGGTCTCTTGGGGAACGCCAAGATCGAAAGCGGATTTCCTATCCGTTGTTACGATGACGACCTCTGGGGGAGCAGTCCGCTCGCCCCGCATCGTAAACAGCCAATGGAGGCCGAGGTCTTCTTCAAGTGCACTACCCCACGGGGTCATGCTGGCGATCACGCCAACTAGCGCTAGGCCGATTCCCATCTTCAAGGCCTGTGACCCAAACAAATGGGATAGATGACGAAATTCTTTTTTCATTCTTATCGTTTTAAAGAATGAACCATCTATTGTCGCTGGACGATGCTACAAAATTTCTCGAATAATAACTACTCTTTGCATAAAAAAAAGCGACAATTTTCGAATAGAAACAGAAACAAATTGATATGAACGAGAAAAGAAAGATGAGGGTTGCAAGATTGGAGTGGTCTTCAGGTAAACAATGAGACCTTTATTGAGTTATGAAGGTGTTAAGAATGGTACGAGAGAATGCTGCCAGGAAGAAAAAAGGTGTTGGGATAAAAAAGAAAACAGGAGGCTTGAAATGCTATGAGGCGCGATACATGGCCATGGACCGGGAGTTTTGGCTCACTGAGACAAGAGCGAGCATTCCCTGAGGAACTTTCTCTGCGAGGGCTTCTTCAATAAATTTGGCGATATTTTCTTCAGTGGGGGTAGAATTCCTAAATTCTGGGTCAAGGCACATGTTCTTGTTGCTCAATCTCTCAATGACTGTGGCGTGAACCAGTTGATCGAGTTGCTCAAGATTAATGATTTGACCGGTCTCTGGATCGATTGGTCCGGCGATGGTGATCCCGATCGCGTAATTGTGCCCGGTCATTTGGGTTGGGGATATATTCACCGATGAGGAGAAGTCATACTTGCGGGTAATGGTGACTTGGAGATCTGTTTGAGCATGTTGGGATTCCTCTTCCAGGCGCTTGGTGACTTCTGCATATAACGTGTCATCTTCGTAGAGGCGAATCCGGTCCAGTGCAGGGAGTTGTGGGTGTCTGGCTAACCGTTCCCAAAGAGTGAGCGACAGGTTCTCTGTTGTTGGGATTCGGTTGGTGAAATAGGGTGTGTCCAGATTTAAGTTTTTGTGATCGAATTCAATTAACACATCCCATAAATATTGTTTGAGATCATAGAGATTGATGATCATGCCGGTGACCGGGTCGATCTCTCCGCAGAGGGTGACTTCCAGCAAATAATTATGGCCGTGCGTATTGGGATTGTTACAAGGCCCAAAAACTTGATGATTTTTTGCATCATCCCATTTGGGGTTGTGATAGCGATGAGATGAGCAGAATTCGAGACGTTTGGTTAAAGTGGCTTTAGACATGAGGTGATTCTCTAGAAGGGCACAAATAAAAAAGAAGGGTTGAACTTTTGTACGAATGGTACGGTAAGTCCAACCCTTCTTCTGGTCAGATTCTATAGGACTCGTGGATTAGGTTGAAAAGGAGCTTCCGCAGCCACAGGTGGATTTTGCTTGCGGGTTCTTGATGGAAAACCCTGAGCCTTGCAGGCTGTCTACATAGTCCACTTCGGCGCCGTCCAGCATTGGCGCGCTTTGTGAATCCACAATGACTTTCACATCACCTTTTTCCACAATGGTGTCATCATCGCTCGTCTTATCTTCGAATGACATGCCATATTGATAACCACTGCAGCCTCCGCCTTTGACATAAATGCGAAGCCCCACGGCGCTTTCTTCTTCCTTTATGAGTTCCTTAATCTTTTCTTCGGCGATTGAGGTAATGGTAACCATGGTGTTTCCTCCTTCTATGAACGTCACGAAAAAGTGGAATTTCTTCTTTCCTTTCAATCGGTTGAAAGGTGATTCTTATTAAGTTTTTATCTTAAAGCACATCTTTTCAGGTTGTCAATTTAGGTCAGGTTTCTATCCAATGATATGAGCTTATAGCAAATCTCGAAGCCATTCTTGTCTCATTTCCTCTTGGATTGGGGCTTCTGCTTGAAAATTTTTGTGGTGAATAGTCAGTAAGGCCGGGGTTTCCGCCTGGGCCAGTTGGTCCCTAAAATTTGGAGTGACGGCAAATCGAACGAAATGTACCGCACTAATCTTTTCTTCATTGCTATGCCCGGCTTCAAAGGCGGCAAAAATTTTCTCCGTTCCTATACAGATAGCCACAATATCTAGATTGTCAATCCCTTTGAGGGAATCTAAAAGTTCTTGGATTTTGTCTTCGTCAGTAATTTCGATGAAGAGGGTGGCGCTGAGTTCGTTCGCTCGGGGCAAGAGCGCATTGTACACGTCACATTCTTCTTGGATTTTGTCTGGTGCAAAAATGCGTTCGGTTCTCAACATTTCTTGTATCTGAAATAAGACCGTCTCGCGATTTTCAAACACCAAGGTAATATAGTCTCCCACTGTAATTCGCCGACGTTTCTTCAGAGCAATAATGCGCTGACGGATATCGGTGCGTTGTTCTTCATACTCTGCTGCGGATAGCAGCTCCTGTGGCGTGACGGGTTTCATGACGATAAACCATAGGCGTTGCGGATCACTTGAATAGGGTGTAGGGCAGGGCGAGTAGAGGCCGACCCGAGGGCCTGGTCTAATTGTAGGGCAGACAGTGGACAATCCGATGCCACGACATCAAAATTGTCATCCTTGATTTCCCGCACGGCTTTTTTTGCGATTTTCATCGACATGTCAAAAAATTCTTTCTTAGCGCTCCAGGCCCCATCATGCCCCGAGCATTTTTCAATCACATGCACGTTCGCCCCGGTCAGTTCCATGAGGTCTTTGGATTTGAAGCCAATGTTTTGGTCATGGAGATGACAGGGAATTTGATAGGCCACACGACCGGGATTTTGGGGGAAATCTAGGGAGAGGGTGTTCTCTTTTTTTAAGCGCATCAGATATTCGCACACATCAAAGGTATGTTCGGCGACGCGTGTCATTTCAGGTGATGGTTTCAAGTAAGGATATTCCCGTTTGAACATCAAGCTGCAACTGGGAGCAGGTATCACGATGTCATAGCCTTGTGCCACATAGGGTAAAAACTGTTGGCATTGTTCTTCCGCAATCCTTTGCATGCCTTCTGTATCGCCCAGGTCAAACCGTGGCATTCCGCAGCATTGTTGATTGGGCGGGACAACGACCTCAATGTTATTCTTTTCGAAAATTTGTATGGCGGCCTTCCCGATATCGGTGACTTGAAAATTGACGAGGCAACTCGGGAAAAACGCCACTTTGGCCTGTGGTGTTGAAGGTTTTGATGCCGACTTTCGGTGTTCCCACCATTGTGCAAAGGTTTCCGCTTGATAGGGTAACACGTTTCGGGAGCGATGAACTCCTGCCATGGTTTCCACAAGGCCGCGAACCCACGGGGTTCGTAACGCCCAATTCGTAAGTGGTGCGGTCAGGCTCCCAACTTTTCCAAGAAGATCGGTTTGAATGAGGAGGTTGTCGCGCCACGTGGCTCCACCTTCTGAGGTCCGTTGCTTTTTCCAAGCAGCCATTAACCGCGGGAAATCCAGATCATATTGATGCGGAGGGGAATAGGGGCAATGGTTGAAGCAGAGTTTGCAGTAGTAGCATTCTTGTTCTACTTGCGTGAAATCTTGTGGTGTGAATTTTGAAATTTCGCTTTCGTAGTCATCGACCCGATCAAGTAGGGTCGTGAATGAGGGACAAAGATTGAAACAGCGCCGACACCCGTCACAGATATCAAACACCCGCAACGTTTCAGTCTCAAGATCGGATCGCTGCCAGCCCGGTGTCATTAAGTTGAATTTTGACATGAAAATTTTTGGCGAAAGTTTCTAGGACGATAAGGCCGCAGTTGAGGCGCAACTGCGGCCCTGACAGGTATGAATAAGACGTTATCCTTGATTCAGTGATTCAAGGCCTTTGGTGAAGCGGTTCGCATGTGAGCGTTCGGCTTTGGCCAGCGTCTCAAACCATTCGGCTAACTCTTCGAAGCCTTCATCGCGGGCGGTTTTGGCCATGCCCGGATACATCTGCGTGTATTCATAGGTTTCACCCTCAATGGCCGCTTTTAAGTTGGCGTCAGTGTTTCCAATAGGGACACCGGTGGCGGGGTCACCGACTTCTTTTAAAAAATCTAAATGGCCAAAGGCATGTCCGGTCTCCGCTTCCGATGTGTCGCGGAACAGGCCGCCAATATCGGTGTACCCTTCAATGTCGGCCCGTTTTGCAAAGTACAGGTAGCGGCGGTTGGCCTGTGACTCGCCCGCGAAGGCGGCTTTCAAATTTTCATGACTTTTTGTGCCTTTTAAACTGTTGCCCATAACATCCTCCTTTAATGTGTGACGGGATTGCGACCCGATGGTGATGCCTTCTTCTTGATGCGAGACCGGCGGCAGGGGCCGCAATATCCTCTGAAGGCGACTTGGTGATTGGTGATTGTAAAGTCCCTGGGAATGCCTGATGGCGATCCTAGGCGGTTGAGCCGTGGATCCATGATATCCAGGATAGTCTGGCAGCTCAGGCAAATAACATGATGATGCGGTGTGAGATTTGCATCAAAACGGGCCCGATCATGGCCAATATTGACTTCTTGTATAAGGCCGGCAGTGCGTAAGACGTCTAAGGTGTAATAGACCGTATTCATAGAAAGCATGGGCAATGTGGGTGACACCTGCGTAAAAAGATCTTCTGCTGTTGGATGGGCAGAGCTGTGAACCAATGCTTGGTAAATAGCTGTCCGTTGCGGGGTGGACTTTAGCCCACAGTCACGAAACTTTTTTTGGATGTCATCAAGGGAAAGGTCCATGAAGCTGTTGTAGTTCCTTCTTAGTAATGATTCCTATCTAGCAAATTGCTGTAAAGTTGGTCAACTGTTTAAGGGATCAGCTGGAATTGCGATAGTGTCTATGGTAGAACAGCGTCCGAGAATTCCATGATGCAATTGTTTGAGAACAAGGAGGTTGTTATGGCGGCAAAAGCGTACATTTTGATGAAGGTCAAAGCAGGAAAAGCTCAGGATGTGTTAGCAACGCTCAAAGCGCTTCCTGAAGTAGAACAAGCTCATGCCTGTTTTGGTCAGCCAGATATTTTTGGGTTAGTGAAGGCAACGGATGACCGGGCGCTATCAAATCTCATCATGACCAAAATTCACCCGATTCCCGGGGTCGAAGAAACCGACACCCATATCGTGGTTCAGGAATAACTCGAAGGATTGATCATGACTCCACCCCAAGAGTTGCTGTCTCCCTTTCAATTAGGTGATTTGAAATTAGACAATCGCGTCGTACTCTCTCCCATGACTCGTGCCCGGGCTGGGACGGAACGGATGGCTAATGCCCTTATGGCTGAATATTATACGCAACGATCTAATGCTGGCCTCCTGATCACAGAAGCCACATTTATATCGGAACAGGGGGTTGGCTGGGTTAATGCGCCGGGTGTCTATACGGATGAACAAGGAGCGGCGTGGAAGATTGTGACCGATGCCGTGCATGCCAAAGGATCAAAAATCTTTCTTCAACTCTGGCATTGCGGCCGGGCTTCGCACAGTGATTTTCATGGCGGGGCCTTGCCGGTGGCACCGTCTGCGGTGAAATCGAATGGGGAATATGTTCATACCCCACAAGGCAAAAAGTCGTATGAAACCCCTCGAGCTCTTGAGGCCACTGAAATTCCTGGTATTGTTGCAGCCTATAAGCAGGGCGCGAAACGAGCCAAAGATGCCGGGTTTGATGGCGTGGAAATTCATAGCGCGAATGGCTATCTGATTGACCAATTTCTTCAATCAAAAACCAATAAGCGAACCGATCAATATGGTGGAAGTCTGGAGAATCGTTTTCGTTTTTTGCAAGAAATTGTGTCTGCAGTGACCGATGTGTGGCCAGCACATCGAGTGGCGGTCCGGCTGAGTCCCAATGGCAATTACAACGATATGGGCTCTGAAGATTTTCGAGAGACATTTACCTATGCAGCTAGCCAGCTTGACGAGGTGGGGTTAGCCTATCTGCATGTCGTTGATGGGCTAGCCTTTGGGTTTCACGATTTGGGTGAACCCATGACACTGAGTGAATTTCGAAAGGTGTTTTCGGGGCCAGTCATGGCCAATTGTGGATATACGCAAGAGTCGGCTGAAGCGGCGATTCAAGCCAAGCAGGCTGATCTTGTGGCGTTTGGCCGACCCTATATCAGCAATCCGGATTTGGTTGAACGATTTCGGAATAGATGGCCATTGGCTCCATCAGAAGATATGAATACGTGGTTTTCGTTTGAAAAAGAAGGCTATACCGACTATCCGGTTTATGATCCATCAGTGGTATCCTAAATTCATTGCGGCGAATAAAAAAATAGGGATATGCCCTTGAAAGTAAAAAAGGCCGGCTCACGTGAGCCGGCCTTTTTTATGAAAAGGATTTGGTTGTTAGTTGTCTGTTTAGAACAGGCCTGAAGCATGCCCGGACGAGGCCATGAAGAAGAGCATGGGGATGGAGAGCATGGTATTAGTACGTGATGCCAGCAGCGCTGTGCGTGCCGCCGCCGCTTTTTCTTCCGGCGTGGCTTCTTTCATGCCCAGCACTTTTTTCTGATTGGGCCAGATGATGCCCCAGACGTTCAAGAGCATGATGGTGCCCAACCAGGCCCCCATCCCGATGACCGCATCTTGACCTTGTAACAAAAAAGCCCCTGCTAGACGGCCTTGATTTCCCAACAACATAAATCCAAATACCCAGGTGGCGAGAGCCCCCCATCGAAACCACCATAAGGCGTTGGGTACTAAATGCTTAAAGGCTTCAGCTTTGGTTTCTGGTGTCACGACTTTGAGAAATGGTACCTGAATAAAGTTAAAGTAATACAAAATTCCGATCCAGGTGATGCCCGCGAGGAAATGTCCCCACGCTAATATGCTTTCCATGATATGTC
The DNA here is from genome assembly GCA_965223315.1 of Nitrospirales bacterium. Classification (GTDB taxonomy): domain Bacteria; phylum Nitrospirota; class Nitrospiria; order Nitrospirales; family UBA8639; genus Nitrospira_E. The sequence goes on along the minus strand of CBDCWD010000004.1, from coordinate 4,093,240 downwards.
CTCGTTTTGGTTGAGATGGATAAGGAAATGACGAGATGTGTTGGCCAGATCACACGAGCATTTTGACGAGGCCATACAGAACCACAGTCAACACAAACCCTGCGGTTATCGTGCCATTGATAGTATCGAGCGGATTGCCCATAGTTGTGTCTCCCTTTTATTGTTCGTGGAAAAGAGTTGCGACTTGTTACATGCAGAACACGGAATGCCGGCCACATATTTCTAAGTGGGTAGGGTAACGTACTCTGTCTAACTTGTTCAAGATAGCGAAGGCGGTTTCCTGGTCTTTCAGGATTTCTTATTTCTTTTGTCTTTTAGCTGAAGAGAGAGGTGGGACCCTAAAGCGCCAGAGCTTGTGTGCCCATTCTCCTGCATAGTCGACACCGACGCGAGGAAGGGCTTGCATGTTCTTTCGTGGAATTTTGATGCCATGGTCTTCGATCCAAATGCCGCAGCCTATTGTCGCATCCAACATATTGAGTGATCGATCTATGTTGAGATATCTACAGACTCGCCCAGGACCGTCAATGCGCAACGGAAGGGATGTATCATGATCTTCAAAAACTTCAAGACCTCGAATTAAAATTGCAGCGGGATAGTCCTCTCGTTCTGTCACAAAATTAAGGCAATGATACATTCCATAAATGAGATAGACGTAGGTAAATCCGGCTGGGCCAAACATCACTTCGGTGCGTTTTGTTCGGCCTTTTGACGCATGGCAGGCTTTATCCTTTGGTCCAACATAGGCTTCTACATCGACAATTTTTGCCAATATGTTGCCGTTGGACGTTTCTCGAACGAGCATTTTCCCCAACAGGGCTTTTGCCACTTTCAATGTTGGCCGATCATAAAACTCACGCAGTAAGGGTTTGGACTGGTCGAGCGGAGTCCCCTCCTTTGTAAGGAGGGGAAAAGGGGAGGTAGAAGCATTGGGACACCTTTGATTCACGGCTCTTTTACCTGAGATGTTCATAGGGAGGAAGAGTGGTGAGCCTGCCATCGTCCGTCGGACCTCCGACGGTGAAGTGGTAGAGAGATTGCCATTTTGTACTAGGGTAAAAGCCCATGACTCGATGAACGGGATCGTCAAAAAAACAGCCAATGCCGGTGGCTCGTACTCCTGCGGCCTCGGCTTCCAGATAGAGCACTTGGCCAATCAATCCAGTTTCCCAAAATAGGCGTTTATAAAACCAGGGACCATAGGTTTCCAGATTTTCATCAAATTCCGCAATCATTCCCAACGCAAACGCGCTGTCACTTGCGATGTCCTGTCCACAACTCAGCTGCATGGCTAGATTCTTCGCATCGCCTTTTTCTAAAAGATAGAGGGGTAGCTGAGAGGGACAATTTTCGGGAATCGTCCACACAAATTGCTCATGCATGTCTGATTGAAAATCTGTGAGTTGCCGTTTGTCGGGATTGCGATTGAGCCAGTACATTCCCGGTTCAAGTCCGTCGACACGATGGACAAACAAGGCCAGATGAACGGTTGGATTCCAGGGCAGCGCATCCCAGGGCATGGGACGCTCAGAAACGGGCATGTGGTTATGTGGCAGGGTGCGGAGGAGCATCGTGTAAAACCGATCCACAGGAAGGCTAGTGTGTCCATCAAAAGCCACAGCACTTCGACGTTGGTGGATGATTTGGCCTGCCAGAGGTTCGACGGCTTTTGGACCATGCGGGTTCTGACTTTCACAAGAAGACGAGAAGGAAATGCTCTCGAATTCATGTGTCGATTTCCATGAAGCTTCTTGAACGTCATCAATAATTTCCCAATTGACGGGATCATCTTTGCTCAGACGGTTGGCAGTTCCCTGCCATTTTCCTGTTTGCAAGAGGTGATCCGGAGGCTGTTCAAAAGCCAAGTTAATACGGAAAGGCGCGTGGGTATCTCTTGGCCATAAAGCGGCTAGCACTTCCGGATATTCACGCTCAGATTTCTGGAAATCTTTTTCGCGATGGAGCCCTAATGCGTGTGCAATGGTCTCATCTGATGTGCTAGAGAGAACGACCATGTTCCAACCCAATGTTGCCGCGGCAATTCGCATCGTCCCAATGGCATGGCCGGTATCATGCTGGCAATAACGAAAGGCGCGCTCGCCGTATTTCCATGCTTCCCGCCAATGGACGGATGTGAGGCCAACTAAAAACCCTTCGATTGAGAGGTTTTGAAGAACTAATTGCGCTGTTTCAGAAGAGATGTGCCAACGATGTTCCAGCCCATGTTCCTTCGGAGCATAGTGATACAGCCCTGGTTCCAGTGAAAGATGTGGGAGGTTGCCGATAAACAGATAGCCTTCGGTAGGATGCAGGTTTCCGCTTGAAGGATTGGCACGTAGCGCCCAACGTGTGCCGTTGTATTCCTTCCAAGCAGTCAATGATAAGGCATACTCAAAAAATCGAGACAAGGTATGAGGTGTGACTGGTTGGGAAGGAATCGTAGATTTCTGAAATAACGCTTCGTACGAGGGCGAGAATGGCTCTTCATCAAGTGTGAGTAAAGGCAGGGAAATGAGTGGGGCCCCATGAAATCGCCGAAAGGGATCAGGTTGATTCGCCCAATCCAAATACCCTAACGATTTGGCAAATCGATTGAATTCATGCTTGGTTTGTTGATGGTACTTTTTGACTTGCTCTAAGAGGGAGAGGTTCGTAGATTCCGAAGTCATGATAGGTATTAGGCATAGCTTGTTGAGGTCAAGGTCAAAGTTCTCATAGAAGAACTCATTGAAACTCAGGGATTGTAGATGGTAGTCCAACTCGCATGTAAAAGCGTGCGAATGCTTGCGAGAAATGTTCGAGAAATGGAGATTTTAATCTCCGACGAGGACCTAGTTGCGTGGCATGCTTTAGCAGGTATCTAAAGGGGAGACTATAAATCTCTCGAAAATCCACGACAAGTGATTCTCGGTTTTTCGCGGGATCATTGAAAGCGCCAAGCATATGCAGTCCTTCAATCCTGCCTTTCCGGACTTCATTCCATCGGCCTTTTTTCTTGAATTCTGGATTTTTCCCTTCGAAAGCTTCAAGAGAGAATATAGGACGCATGGCTACAAGCCGAACTTTGTTTTGCTCAAGATCACAACTTTGAGTCAGTACAATAAGATCGAAAACATCAATTGGAACTTCATGTGTCTTTGAGGTAACGGTGGGATCAAGAAAAATAGGAACAGCGCAGTCTGTCAGATAGTCATCTTGCCGCAAAGTTGATTCATTGATTTTTACCCAGAAAGACTCAGCCATTATTCATCGTCAATCTGGTAGGGGAGCGGCTCACCTCGACCGCGGAGTTGATAGCGGATGGGAATAGTGAAAGTTCGATTGGGTGGCATAGCCTGATAACTCATTGTTTCGTATGCTTTATGTGCAACTGGAGAGTTCTCGCCGAGGTTGATTTTCTTCAATTCAAGAGGTTTCATCCATGTTTCTCCTTCTTCTGGCTTTGGCGAGGATGGAAGGGAGGAGTACGTTGAATCACCTCCCATCTGTCCAAAGGCTTACAATGAAAATCTGATACCTGTGCTCACGTCTTCCACGGGGCAAGAAAGCGAGTCGGATCCCTGGAGCTTTAGTGAATCGCTAGACAGGTTGATAATGTAGCACTAAGAGTTGACCGGCTTTTAACGGGAGGGTCGCATAGGTATGGCCAGTATTATCAATAAACTCGACTTCGAATACGTCTGTGCTCAATGTTTCGACCACCGTCCCTACTTGCCCACGATGCAAGTCATGCTCTGGAATGTCTTCCGTTAAGGCCACTACCTCTAAGGTATGCATATCTGAGTTCATCAGAAAGCCCCTCTTTTAAAGAATATAGCAGGTCATACGATCGAGAGGGAGCGAAGGAAAGGGCAAAGTCAAGAAGTGACCCTATTTGCACACCGCGAGAAGAATGCTCTCCAACTAAGAGGCCGAACCTGCCAGTTCTCGCGCATGAGCAATCTCACGTTTGTGTGCTGGTCGAACCTGAGATGCTAGCAGAGTAGCGACAGCTACCGTCTCACCGTCCAATGTCGTAAACTCTACTTCGTAACCTTCACCTTCCTGGTGAACCAGTACCACGGTTCCAATGTCACCTCTCTGAAGCCCGTGTTCGGGAATATCGCTTTCCAAAATAACATCTTCTAATTCTTGAATCATGGCGTCCTCCGCTTTAAAGGATAGGCGGTTACAAATCTTGGTGTCTGGCTTCCTTCATCTATAAACCATACCGACCGAATTTGCAATTCTCGACCATTTGGTGCAGGAAGAGGTCCCTCAATGACATAGCGAATGCCAAACGCTGTCTCTTCAGTGAAAGTTAACATGTTATCCCGCGCATGTTGCAGCAAGGCTTGTGCCAGCACTTCCCATGCAGATGCCTGAAAGCCAAATGCAGAGAAAAATCTAGCCTTTCCTCTGCCCGCTCTATGGGTCGAAGAGAGTAGATACTTCACGACCTTGGTTTGAGAAATTTCTAAGCGGTCCGTATGCGGCAGTTTCATAACTCTCCTTTAAAGGCTTTGTCGAGGATGGAGGGAAGGAGTGCGTTGAGTTCGGCGATGATTTTGGGCTAAGAACCATTTAAAGTGACCAAAAGTATCAGACTTTTTATGCCTTGTTCTTCGCACAAATATCCTTTTCACCTTCCTCCTTCACTGCTTCCACTGCATTAATGAGCGGCTGTAGTTCTTTTCCTGGGTTGTTGAAATCAATCCTGTGCAGTGCGTCTGCGATTTTTTGGGGTTTGTTCCTCGCGGTTCGACCGATACCCAGTACCGTCTCAAGGGTCGGCGTCAGAATAAAAAGGCGGGTGTCGTTATTAACTGATTTCTTGATTCGCTCGTTGAGCTTCCTTGCTTCTTCGTCTTCGTCCTCCGGAGTCTTTTGTTTCCCCTTTTTAGCCGTATTTGATAGCTGATCCGTAGGCCACACGTCCTCGTCATGCAGGACTACAAACGGTATGTCGAGAGCTAAGCACACGCCGACTACAAGTTCAATTCCTGCTTTTCCACCGCAATCCACCACTGCAACAGCTTCTGCATCCACATCTAGGCCAATTTTTTCGGCAACCATAAGGGTTGCAATCCGATCACCATAACCTTCGACCAATATAGCCCGACGGGCAAAAAGCACCTCGTTCCGTGCCGTATCGAATCTACCCCCAAGTTTGAAAGAATCCTTTGCCTTCTGGAGTGCTTGGACTTGTTCCTGGGCGACATAACTTACTTTGGTGGTCGTCCCCGCTTCCCGCCGAACTAATCGCAAGGTCTCGAAACAGTTGACATCGGCAAAGACGGGCGAATGAGTCGAGTAGATGACTTGGCACTGGCCTTTCTCGCTCATCTCGCAGAGCAAACGGTAGAAATAACGTTGTGCCTGTGGATGGAGGTACATCTCTGGCTCTTCGATTACAATGGTGCCGAAATTTCCGCCGAGTTGACGAAAGGCCTCGAAGATGCCTACGACCATAGCGCTTTGAATGCCGAGGCCAAGCTCCTCCCCCGGTACGGCTAACCCCGATTCGCGATATTGCAATCGCAATGAGTTGAAGGGATTTGCCGGATCGGCAAAACCAAAGCCCACCTCCACCGATTTCGACACCTCAGACCCAAGGAAACCCAACATGCGCTTGGTAGTATCTGCCACTGCTTTTTCGATGTTCTGCACTTGCACCGTACGGAGCAAGTCCATGGCCTGATCGTAAGCTTTCTTAAAGTCCGTCTCTTCCCCAAACTCCTTTCGAGCCGGCCGCAGAAGACGGCCCAGGATGGAACCGCGTGTGGTGGGAAGATGCTGCGAGAGACTGCGACGATGATCCACAAAAAGTATGCGGGCATGCTCGCGTAAATCCGTCCCAACTCGAAGGGGGCCAAAATGTGTCTTTTGTCCTTTTTGAGGCTGGCCAATGGCAACGTTCAGGACTTGGCCGATAGCGTTCAAAGGTTCAATATCAACATGCATATCGCCAGCCTCTCCCCACTTTCCTGAACGTTTGTAGGGCTTGCATGTCACCTGTATAGTCGAGACCTCATGAACAGTGGAATGAGTATCGCGATGCTGGTATGGTGGATCGAATCCGATGGCGATTTCGATACCCCGCGACGCCTCGAAGTTTGTGAAGTCTTGGGGAATGCGAAAACTCCGGAGACTGGGCCAGAAATCTCCCAGCACCAGTTCAATGGCCCGAAGGATGGTCGTTTTGCCGACACCATTTGGTCCAACAATGGCCGTGAGTGGCGAAAGCGGGATGTCCAAGTTCTCTAGGCTCCGATAGTTCCTGACCTGCAACCGCGTGAGTGAAGGCGATCGTTCTTTCATGGATTCAGTCGCATTCTGGCTCTTGGGATTCATCACAACTCCCCCTTGAAAGCCTTGTCGAGGATGGACGGGAGAAGCGCGACTAGCTCTTCAGTAGATTCCGCTTGCAGTTTCTTTAAAGCATCTACCTTAACTTGTAGGTTGTCCAAGTAGGCGACGATTTGCCGCTGCTCAGAATCATGCGGGACTGGAATTCCTGCCTCTCTTATCACCCCAAGACCCAATGTTGGAACACCGACATTGGGATTCATTGTTCCTGTTAGTTCCTCGATAAAGATAGGACTGCGAGAAAAGTGCAAGAGATAACGCGGTTTCAGCCTAGCCTGATTAGGCTTCAACACGCACAATGTGTGGGTCATGGCCAGGCGCATTCCGTTTGGATGCAGGCGGGCATAGCCAATTTTCCCTTTTCGCGAAAAAATGACATCACCTGCTCCAACATTAAACCGGCCAAGTGTGGCTTCGTAAAATTCTTTGGGTACCCGTCTCGCTCGCGTAGGGCTAATTTCATCATCGCCAACAAATTCTGAGGACGAAATAATCGGGATGCCTTCTTGGACATAAACCGGATATCGGTGTGAGGGATTCGGATCTATAACTTCACATACCTCGCCAATGGTGGTGGTTGGTTTAATTGAAGAGAACAGCGAAAGGGATGCGGCCCGCAGAAACGATGCTGATTGGTTTGTAACTTGGTTCCGCAACAGACTGGCTTCTTCAATCTTGGCTGCTAGGGCTTCGATTCGTGCGACAATTCGCTGCTGCTCTGGAAGTGGAGGGAGGGGGATTGGAATTGGGAGTAATCGTTTTGCCTTTAACTCGGTTTTAATTCCACCAGGGACATATTCTAAAAGTAAATTCTTAAAAGTACGGCTCCTCAATAGCCACCAGAGGAATGCGATATCAATGCGTTTTTTGTTGGGAATATATGCGCCATAATGAATTGTCGCAGCGATGGGGATAGAATTCTCTTCTCCATAGACCGCAACGGCTCCCTTAGCTGCATTGATACCTGAGATAACAAGATCCCCTGGTCTAATGAGAATCATTCCAGTCTTGGTTTGGCCATCGGTACGAAGTTGTATACGGCCTGCGTCAAAACCTATTTTGGCAACTATCGGGATTTTCCCGGTTGTCAGGGCTTCCTCTGACGGTGTTTCTCTGCGTTCTGTGAGGAATTCTCCCAACTGAACTAGTGGCCAAGCATTGTTCATTATTTAGAATCCTTCAAGGCTTGTTTAATCTCACCCATGATCCCAATGATCTGCTGTTCTTTCTTCAGAATGCTCTCCACCAACTGTTCCGGTGGCAGATGTTCAAGGTCTTGCTTGCCCTGTGGGTTTTTGATGTCGAGGTTGCAACCGTTTTTAAGAATATCTTTTGCGGGAACTTTCCAGGCTCGATCAGTTTCTTTTCGCTTCTTCCACCACGCCAGGCAGTCCTTGAACTCCTCGAATTGCATGGGCATGGTTTTGGTGTATTGCTTGCGGCCTTCAGGCAGCGGTTGTTCGTAGTACCACACTTGTTTGGTCGGTCCGGATCGATCAAAAAAGAGCAAGTTGGTTGGGATGCTCGTGTAAGGAGCGAATACGCCATTGGGCAAACGAACGATGGTGTGGAGATTAAAGTCTTTCAGTAATTCTTCTTTGATACGCGCACAGACGCCGTCTCCGAAAAGCGTACCGTTAGGCACGACCACACCGGCTCGGCCTGGTTTGGGTTGGCGGCGAAGTTTACGCATGATGAGTTGGAGGAACAACAGGGCAGTTTCAGAGGTTTGTTTATCCTCTGGGAAATTCGAGAGGATGCCACGCTCTTCTTCGCCGCCGAATGGTGGATTGGTGAGGATGACGTCTACACGATCTTTATTGCCAATCTCGTTGAGCGGAAACCTGAGACTGTTGCCCGGATCGATTTTGGGTGACTCCAATCCATGGAGAAGTAAATTCATTTGTGCGAGCAAGTATGGCAATGGTTTGGCTTCTCCTCCAAACAGGCTTTTTGTCTGAAGAATCTTTCGCTGTTGCACGGTCACACATTGTTTTTCTAAATGCGTGTAGGCCTCGACAAGGAAGCCGCCAGTGCCACAGGCCGGGTCGAGCACGGTTTCTCCTAGATGGGGGTCAGTCACGGCGACCATGAACCGAACCACGGTACGTGGGGTATAAAATTCCCCAGAATCCCCCGCGGTATCTCTCATTTCTTTCAGCAGGGATTCATAGAGATGACCGAGCGTGTGGATTTCTTCGCTTGAGGTAAAGTGAATGTTGTTGACTTTATTGACCACATCCCGCAGGAGATAGCCATTGATCATGCGATTAATCGTTCCGCGGAAGACTGATGCAATGACATCGCGACGATCGCCACCGTTGGCTCCTTGAAGACTCCGTAAATAGGCAAACAGGCCAGGTCCTCGATTGCCACCAGGTCCCATCGCTTCGTCTTGGTTGACAAACGCAATGAGTTCATCTCCAGTGATGCCATCTGGCTTCTCGGCCCAATCGCGCCACCTATACGGTGGTTCGATCGTTGGACGAAATCGTTCCTTAGCCAGCTTGGCATCAGTCTCTCGCATCTGCTCCAAGTCATCGAGAAATTTGAGGAACATGATCCAGGTGAGCATGGGAAGACGGTCGAGGTCGCCGTTGAGCCCCTTGTCCTTGCGCATGATATCTCGCGCGGATTTAATGAGACTCCCAAGTTGCTGAGCCGTGGTCAGTGGTTGGGTTGATTTTTTTGTTTTTGCCATATTTTCTATGTTTCTTTTTAAACTTTCTTTAACCGTTACTCTTTTTCTGCCTTACTGATGAATGCGAGTTTATTCCAGTAGGTCACAAGGCACTCATAAGCGGTTTCTATGGTTTCATAGCTCATGTTGTGTTCTGCGGCCAATGCTGCATATGGTTCCTTCCAGTTATCCGGTGGTGGCTCAAGTTGCAATGGCAAGGTATGGGTATTTCGACGCGTGAAAGTGGCTTGGAGTGCCCGAGTGATTTGCGTAGATTCAGGAAGACCGTTTTCGATCAAGAGCACAAGGTCCATCAAGTCTCGAACTCGTGATGATCGTTCTCGTGGAAAAGAGTAGGCATGGATTTTCTCTGCGAATTGTTGATCTAGAGGTATCATAGCTATCCGTGCTGGTTGAATGCCGGCAAAACTCAGCAACTCATGACCAGTTATCCATTCTGGTTCAGATATCACGGCATCTCCGAGGCCCACATCGAGATTAAATCTCACAAATAGGCGGTTATCCAAATGAGCTTGTACCGGGAATCGCGCTCCACCAAGTGGAGCCGCTCGAAGGTCGGCAGTTGCGGTGCCTAAACGAAAAATAAACCAATCATCTAGACTCTTTGCAAGTTCATCCTGTAAGAGTTCGCGAAGGGCTTGTTGTGGATTGTCTCCTTGAAGAACCTGGTATGTAGGATCTTGTATACAAAGATCAATATCCTTAGTCGCTCGTGCGACATCCTGTAAGCGGAGCTCGATCGCGTATCCTCCTTTTAGCAACCATTGGGGGTTTTCCCTCGTGAAGAGTCGTGCCAGCAAGCGTTCAAAGGCGACACGACGACGTAAACGGGTTAAGTCTATTCCTTGGTTTTTGGACAATTGATTGAGTCTGTCTTCCAACGATCGTCGAAATGCCCCAGCTGTGGCAAACTGACGCTGTTCGGGCATTTATCCGACCTCCATGTGTTCGACTGTTTCAATGGCAGCGCGCAGCTTGCGTTTTGAATGATCGGGGAGGTCATTCGATAGGAGTTCCTTGCTCTGAGTAACTCCACGTTCTAAAGCATCACGTATTCCGGACTCTAGAAGATCCTGACTGAGAGGGCTGTCTGCGACGTCAAGGAGCGTTCGAAGAGGGGTTGTTACATTAAATCCCCGCCGATGTTCAATTTCATCAGATTGAAGCACCGCTTTGTGAGCTATGCATCCGCCCGGTATCTTCTTTCGAAAACCTGGAGGCAAAGTAAGGTGAGTTTTGCTTGGCATAACATCGCCAAGTTCATGGATTGCTAGAGCTGTTTCATGAGAGATGGTTGCTTGGATCTTCCCTTGGCGATTTCGGCTCCAGAGGGACCATCGAATGAGATCTTCGTGCTCGCTCTCCGGATAAGTGCGCAAGCGGTAGACTCCATGGTCTATGTATTCCCAATTTCCGTGATTCTTGTGATGATGTTGTTGTCGGTAGGAATAGCCAACCGAAAGGGCTTGGGCCGCGGTAAAATAACCTTCTTGCTCTTTGGCAATCTCGATTAGTGCCCTTTCCGTCTCTCGTGGATCTCTTTTCATTATACAAAAAACTTACAACTGTTGTAAGTATTATGTTATATTTTCAGTAAAAAATCAATTGAATGACAAAAACCTTACATTTTATGTAAGGTTTCTGCATTAACTACTAGGCGGCGTAGAGGAGGGTTTGAAGGCGATGAATGGCTTCTCTGAGTTGATCAGGGCCTCCAAAAAGTTTGGCGATTTCTACCACATTTCCATGTTCGGAGATCGGTGGCACTTTTAAGACTTCCGGGATGAGAAATTGTGCGGTTCCGTGTTCGGCATACTTTTCCAGTAATTCCTTTAGAATTGTTTGGGCCTCTTGACCATATTGGTCGAAGAAATCTTTTTTCTCCCTGCGAAGACGATCTGCGCGTTCTCTTCGGGTTCGAAGCGGCGCATTAAAGGTGATGTGGCACAGCAGATCAAATGGATCTGCCTGCGGTTGCTGCGTGGCTTGGGTAAGTTCGTCAAAATCGATCCCTCGCTCCTCCAGTTTTTCGATAATTTCAGTCCGCTTTTCTGGATTTGCCCATTGTGTTTTGAGGTTGGCTGCTGATGGATAGAGCGTTCTGACTTTGTCCGCGGCATAATCGGTGAATGCGATTACCGACAGTTGATTGCCATCGGGATCAAGTTCGTATACCAGATGTGCGGCAATTTCGACCTGGCCTCCATCGAAATAATATTTGCGTCGTTGCCCTTCGGAATCATCTCCAATCGGTTGGTCAATGGGGAACTCTTCTTCTGTTTCTGCTGCTACGCTATGGTCCTCTAAAATCTCGTATGTCGTGGGAATCGTATTTCCGTCTTCACCTATGTGTTCTTCGGTGATGAGGGCGGGTTCACCGTCAAAATCCGGATCGGCAAAAAGACGAGTGGCAGAACCTGTGTAGTCTAAGATGTTGAAGTAGAGTTTTCCGTAATCGTCTCGCACTCGGGTTCCCCGTCCAATGATTTGTTTGAAGTCTGTCATGGATTCTATGACACGAGCCAAGACGATATTTTGGCAAGTTGGTGCGTCCACTCCCGTCGTGAGCAGTTGAGACGTTGTCAGAATCACGGGAGAACTTGTTTCGACATCTTGGAACCGCCCCAAGTGGCCTCGGCCAATCTTTCCTTCTTCTGAGGTGACTCGACAGACATAGTCTGGATATTCTTTCACAAGATCGGGGTTGAGATTATTGAGTGCGCGGCGCATGTCGTCGGCATGCTCTTGGTCTACGCAGAACACGATCGTTTTTGCAAAGCGATTGGTTTTCTTCATGAAGTCGATCAGGTGTCGTGCAATGGCTTCCGTTCGTTTTCGAAGTGACACCACTCGTTCAAAATCTTTTGTTCGGTATTCTTCATCCGGGATTTCTCTGCCAAATCGATCTAGATCGGCTTTGCTGGGCCGCCAGCCTGCCGCGTCCCACGTGGTCAGGACTCGGTGAACACGATAAGGGGCGAGGAATCCATCTTCAATGCCTTGTCTCAGGCTATAAGTGTAAATTGGGTTGCCAAAGTACTGGTAGGTATCACGGTTATCTTCGCGAAGAGGTGTCGCCGTCATGCCGAGTTGGAAGGCTGGTGAAAAATACTCCAGTATCTCACGCCAGTTACTGGTGTCTCGTGCGCTTCCTCGATGACACTCATCTACAATGATGAGGTCGAAGAAGTCTCTTGAATACTCCTTATAGAGACCTGGCCTTCGTTCATCTTTTGCAATGGCCTGGTAAATGGCGAAGTACATTTCACGGCCTTTGTTAGCCTCACCGTTCTCGATTTTCCAACGTGCATCTCCCATGGATGTAAAGATTTTGTCTTTGGGATCATCGATGAGGATGTTTCGGTCAGCCAAATAAAGTATCTTGGGCCTTCGGTATTCACCAGCTCTATTCCAGCGACTACTCCATAGCTTCCAACAAATTTGAAAGGCGACTACGGTCTTTCCTGTTCCTGTCGCCATTGTGAGCAGGACCCGCTCCTTGCCCTGCAGGATGCTCTGTACTGTTCGATTGATGGCAATTTCCTGGTAATACCGAGGACTTTTCCCAGTGAGATGATTAGAGGGCGTTAAAAGTTGTTGGGCAGCTTTTTCATTTGTGATGTTTTGGTTTTGTTGAAACCGTTGCCACAAATCATTGGGGGAAGGAAAGGTTTCTATCTCACGTTCTATTCCAGTTGTGTAATCGAATTCAATTATGCCATGGCCGTTGGTAGCGTACGCGAATTTCAACCCTAGGATTTCTGCATATTCTTTTGCTTGACCCAAACCATCTCCTGGTAACTTATGGGTGGCCTTGGCTTCCACAACCGCAATCATGAAGTCGCGAGTGTACCGAAGAAGATAGTCCGCGCGTTTCTGTTGGCGGCGACGAACTTTGTTGCCAGACCCGATGATTCGGCCATCAGTAAACGTTTTCTGTTCAGTGAAGGAATGAGGATCGTCGTCCCACCCCACATCAACTAGCTTAGGGAGGACATACTTTCGGCAGGTGTCTGCTTCTGTGATCATAGGGTCTGGGAAGAGATCTTGCGAATGCTATCATGCTAGCCTACCTTCTCATTAAAGTATAGTTAGACTTGGGTGAGAGTACACTAGAGGGCTTGCCTATTACCTATCCTGAAGAAAACCTTAAAATTATTTCGTGATGTTGTTTTCGTGGTTGTATTGAGACTAGGTTAGGCTATCACTGCTTAGATGTCCAGATTGTTGACGGAGCCGGCGTTGGTCATGAGGAATTCGTAGCGGGCGTCGGTGTGTTTGCCCATGAGGTCATGAAAGGGGCGGTCGGTTCGTTACGGGCCAGTCTGGACAACGGTTTCGACTGTTAGCCCTTTTTGAGTAGCTGCTGAGGTGTAATGCAGTTTTTCAAATCCTATAACCTGTCCAGCTTTATCTTTCATGAGAATGACTTCTTCATTCGTTTCTTCACAGACATGCTCTAGCGAAGGGTCATCTAACCATACGGTCAACGTGTGTCCTACCGTATCATGCACTACTTTGATCTTGTCCATATCGAATCTCCTGTCTTTATCGTATCGGTTGGATAGGCCGTAATCACAAATCCTGTCCCGTTTTCTTTCCTCACGACTATACAAAGCCACCGTATTCCAGAGTATCCATAGAATAGAAGGACATTGGGATCTTTTTTGCTTCGCCGAACTTCATTTGGCTTTTCTAAAACATGCTGTATGTCCTGATCTCTTCCCTTCAACACAGGATGCTTTTCTGAGACAATGAATGACCAATAATCAGTAGTGCACCTGACTGTGAGCCCAAGAGGGGTTTCCACTTGGAACAGCCAGTTTGTCATATGATTCTCTGGAAGGGCTGCCTATGCGTATATTCCATAGTTCAAGATCTTATCAATTCCCCCGACTTCCTTCTGCAAGCATCTGATAGAGCTTATGGAGTAATCCTAGCGAACACGTAGACATAAAGTACAGAAATTTGAATATGTCATATTATTTCTAGGCGAGAACGTTGGTGCTTAGTAATAAGATGGGTGCAGGTTTTCTCCAATTAGTTCCTGAGTTTCCATCTGGGCATATACCGAACATCCCGGAGTGCCCTCTTCTTTTATTGTTTTCCTCTTGGGTCTTATGCATTCTCACACATCTAAATTGTCCACCGAGCCGGCGTTGGCCATGAGGAATTCATAGCGGGCGTCGGTGCGTTTGCCCATGAGGTCATGGAAGGTGCGGTCGGTATTGAGTTCGTCCAGGAGTTCGACTTTGAGGAGACGACGTGTGGCACGGCTGAGCGTCGTGTCTTTGAGTTGTTGGGGAAACATTTCTCCTAGCCCTTTAAAGCGGCTGATGATGGGTTTGGCGTTCGCGCGGGCGTTGGCCACAATTCGATCTCGTTCTTCATCGGTTCCGGCCCATTGAATCTCTTTGCCAATTTCAATCCGATAGAGTGGAGGCTGTGCGATACAGACATGGCCGTTTCGAATTAGTTCGGGCAGATGGCGAAAGAAAAAGGTAAGGAGAAGCGTGCTAATGTGGTACCCGTCGATATCGGCATCCATGAGCAAAATGATGGTGTGGTACCGAAGTTTGGTGATGTTGAAATCCTTGCCGATTCCACAACCCAGCACTTTAATGAGGTCCGCGAGTTCTTTGTTCTCCACGACCTTGCCAAGTGTGAGTTCCTCGGTGTTCAGGACTTTTCCACGGATTGGTAAAATGGCTTGGGTTTTTAAATCGCGCCCTTGCTTGGCGGTTCCTCCGGCTGAGTCGCCTTCGACAATAAAGAGTTCGCTAAGCGAGGGATCGGTGCTCTGACAGTCAGCTAGTTTGCCTGGAAGATTTAACCGATGGCTGACGGAGGATTTGCGCATCACCGCTTTGGAGGCTTCTCGCGAGGCTTCCCGTGCGCGTGCGGCCAAAATCATTCGACCAACAAGCGTTTCAGCGATGGTTTTATTTTTATTGAGATAGTTTTCCAAGGCCGGCCGGATCAACGTATCAACTTGCGCTTGAACTTCGGGATTATTCAATCGTTCTTTCGTCTGTCCCTGAAATTGCGGATGCAACACGAGCACGCTTAAGACTGCGGCCATCCCTTCACGAATATCTTCAGCCTGCAAAGACAGGCCTTTGGGTGTCAGATTATGCGTCTCAATGTAATTGCGCACGGCTTTCACTAGGCCTCCACGCAACCCCATTTCATGGGTGCCGCCGTGAGGCGTAGCGACACCATTCACATAGCTTCTGACGAACTCAGCGGGTTCATCCGTCCATTGGAGGGCCACTTCCAGTCCGATCTGCTGCGTGCCGCCGTTTGACTCAGAGAGTTGTATAGGGAGCGGACGGTCAAGGTAAAACACAAAGTCGACAGTGGGTTTCTTTCCCCGGTCTCTCACGAGCTTTTGTAAATATTCTTGAAGGCCATGTTCGTGATGAAAATGATGAGTCTGCCCGGTCGTGCCGTCTTTAAACGTCAGTTTCAAGCCTTTGTGGAGATAGGCTTTGGCATCCAAATTTTCATGTAGTAAGGTTGGGTCGAATTGAATGGTTTTGCCGAAAATTTTAGGGTCGGGCCGGAAGTATACCGACGTTCCCGTCCCCCTGACTCCCCCTTTTCCCTTGATTTTGACTGGCCCTTGAGGAATTCCGGCTTGATAGGTCTGTTCCCATTCTTTGCCATCCCGTTTGACTTGGACCTCGAGATGCCGAGAAAGGGCGTTCACAACTGAAGCCCCAACACCATGCAATCCTCCGGAGTGAATATAGCTTCCGGTTTCAAATTTCCCACCCGCATGCAGCGTGGTCATGATAATTTCCAATGCAGATTTTTTATGTTTGGGATGTTTGTCGACCGGAATGCCCCGCCCATTGTCAGTAATGCGAAGACCTTCGCGGGATTTATCTAATTCCACCGTAATCTGGGAGGCATAGCCGTTCATGACTTCATCAATGGCATTGTCCAGAATTTCCCAGACTAGGTGATGCAGGCCGGTCTTATCCGTTCCACCAATATACATGGCTGGTCGACGCCGGACCGGCTCAATGCCTTCCAAAACCAGAATGTCACTCGCCCCATAACTTTTCGCCATATTCTTAGTCCTTCATGATTTCAAAAATCCCTCAAAGGTTCATTCCGTTTGAAAAACTGGGATGTTCAGTGCAGCCGGTTCCATGCCGCTAAGGCGGCCTCGTTTGATGAGGGCATGCCCTTTCCCTCCGCGTCCCACGACTTGGTATTTGCGAAGAGTCATTGGAAGTGTGCCGCCTCCTTCTTTCAGAAGGACCAGGCGGTCCTCTTTCGAATACAAGAGTTTAAAACCGACCAGCGTATCTTTAGGGTCCAACTTCATCACAATGACACCGCGGCCAGGACCCGCCAATTGAGCCACATCCTCAGCTTTGCACAAGAGTGCTCGTCCTTTGCTGGAAGCCACAGCTACGACGGTCTGTTTGAGTGGGCCGGTAATGACTTCCAACCCTACGACTTCTTCCCCATCTTTGAGTTTGCAAAACTTTCGGCCCAATCGAGTTGACGGCTCTTGAAACGAACTGAGGGCCATGCGAAGCCCCATTCCGCTGGTCGTGACCGCGATGGCTTCCAGAGATGCAGCCGTGTGTGGGTGATCTTTTCTATCGAACAGGGCAAGTTGCCCGCCGTTTGATTTTGGAGATGAAGAAGTGTTCCCTAAATAAGGCAACATGCGGGGATCGTAGCTCCATCCGCCGACAATGCGTTCGCCATCTTTAAATTTAAAGAGTTTTTGCACAGGGTCTCCATAGCCACTTCTGGCAGGAGGAATGTCTCCCATCCGTATTGTGTAAGCGCTGCCGAAATTTGAAAAAATGACGAGAGCATCAAGCGTATTGCCTCCGAGAATCATCATCAGGCGGTCACCTTCACGCACACGGGCTTTTGACAAATCTTTAATGATGCCAACTCGCCGGATCCAGCCGTCGGTGGAGATGGTGATAACCGCATCCTCTTTGACTCTGAACGCATCAGGGTCGAATTCAACCTCGTCGGTTTGGCGACGCCCAATTTTCGTTCGACGTTTGTCCCCAAAGGTCTTTGCGACCTCCTCTAACTCCTTTTTCACGACTCCCCATAATCGTGTTTTAGAGCCCAAGAGCGTTTTGAGATCTTTGGCTTGACGCAATTTGTCCTTCAGTTCGTCCAACATCTTTTTGATTTCGGTTCTGGACAATTTATAAATGGCGGTTTCAAGAATGGTGTCAGTCTGGATTGGGTCCAAGTGAAATCGTTGTTGAAGCTTGGTGGCAGAATCAGCCTTGCCGTCACTTTGTCTGATGATTGTTAAGATCTGATCAAGTGCATCAAAAATTTTCTTAAAGCCCTGTAATATGTGAATGCGGCGTTGCAAGACCTGCAGGTCATAGGTGAAACGGCGCGTGACCGTCGTGAACCGAAAGTCGATGAACTCCTCCAGCATTTGCTTGAGGTTGAGGCAGTCGGGTCGCGACACAGATGAGCCGGGACTGGGCACTAGGCAGGTCATGTTCACGGAGAAATTATTTTGAAGCGGCGTATGCTTGAATAAATAGGCCATGGCCAAATGGGGGTCGGCGTCTTTTTGACATTCCAACGCAATGCGCACGTCGGTAGTGGATTCGTCGCGCACATCGACTAACTGAGGAATCTTTTTGGTGAGAATCAGCTCCCCAATGCGTTCGACAATGGTGGCTTTATCAACAGCAAAGGGAATCGAGGTAATGAGTATTTCGGATTTTCCAGCCCCGAGCGTGTGAACCGTATATTCTCCGCGAAGTCGAATCGAACCCTGGCCGGTTTCATAGATTTCACGGATTTCCGTGCGCGTGTTAAGGATTTCACCACCAGTCGGGAAATCAGGGCCCTTCAAAGATTTCATCAGATCAGAGATGGAGACCTGTCGATTGCCAATGAGGGCAATAGCGGCATCAATAACTTCACCGAGGTTATGGGGCGGTATGTTGGTGGCCATGCCAACGGCAATGCCGGTCGATCCGTTGACCAGCAGGTTAGGAAAGCGTGCGGGCAGAACCAAGGGTTCTTCGGCTTTGCCGTCGTAATTGGGTTGAAAGTCGACGGTGTTTTTGTTGAGTTCGTTCAACAGTTCAAGGGCCAGTGGCGTCAGCCGAGCTTCGGTATATCGGTAGGCAGCCGGGCGGTCTCCATCTTGGCTTCCGAAGTTTCCATGGCCATCAACGAGGGTGGCGCGCAGCGACCAGGGTTGGGCCATACGTGCCATGGCATCGTAGACGGCCACATCGCCGTGTGGATGCCATTCGCCGATAACTGACCCTACGACCTTGGCGCTTTTAATCGGAGGGCGTTCCGGCGTGAGGCGGTGGTTATGGAACATGGAATACAAGATGCGCCGCTGTACCGGCTTTAATCCGTCGCGAATATCCGGTAATGCTCTGGAAGTAATGACCGACAGCGCATAATTCAAGTACCGTTCCCGCGTGGTTTTATCTAAGGGAACAGGAATCACTGTCGTGGCGGTTGCCGCCTTGGATGACGGAGGAATTTTGGGGCGTTTAGCCATCGATTAAAGCCTTGCGTTGGGTGAAAAGAGCGGCCGTGAAAAAAAACGATAAATGGAAATGTGAAGGCGTGTGATGCTTCACGTTCTGCCTGACCCCTTAATTCTCACATTTTTCTATCTAGGGCACGGGTGGTGGCTTGGGGCCAAGTTCTTCCGAAGGTGGTTCGGTGTCAGCCTCTACCTCGGATGCTTTAATGAGAGACGGCAAGCCAAGTTTATCTTTAATGCGCGTTTTAACCCAGAAAGGATCCCACCATTCTGTCGGGTTCACTTGTTCACCATGTAGTATGAGGCTAAAGTGGAGATGGTCTCCGCCGGCAAGCCCAGTTGTTCCGGATTTACCCAGAGGCTGGCCTGTCGTGACTGCATCGTTGAGGCTGACATTTATCGAGGACATATGAGCATACAGCGACAGGAGCCCATAGCCATGATCCACAATCACGGTATTGCCGTAGATCCCAAGGTATCCGGCATAGATCACGATTCCATGATTCGCGGCTTCCACGGGATAATGTTTCGTGACGGCTAGATCAAACCCTAAATGGTCTTGAGTATCCACCACTTTCCCGTTGTAGAGATATTCCCGATGATCCGCGAACGAGGCTTGGACTTTTGACCCGGAGAGTTGACGAAAGGCGCCCTTCCATAACAGTTCCGGGCGCGATTTCTTCGTGAGGTCCGCGATGGTTTGATTATTAACTTTTCGCAAGGTGTCATTGACGAGGAGAAAGTCTTGGAGCAGGTCGCCTTGACTAGTCAATTCGGGTGTTTGCGCCAAAATAGACGGGACGGTTTTGCGGATAAATTTATCTGAAATCTTTATCGGCCGGGTACGCCAAAATTTCGGTTTGATTTGGAAATCCACATCCAACAGCGCGCTGTTTCCAAATCCATCATCGGCCATGATTTGTATGGGTGAATTTCGGGGTGCGTTGTAGGGAAAGGCGATGAAGGCAAACATGCCGGCTTTGTCTGGTGCCGGAAAGCCGGGGAAAAAGGCCTTGCCGATTTTCACGCCATGGGTCGGCACCTCCGGGATAACGCGGTAGCGCACCACACCCGATCCACCTTGGACAATTGTGGTGGGCAGCGACAAGACTTCTAAACGAGGTGGCGAAAATTGTGGCGTGAAATCTTTTTCAATCCGTTGGCTGTTACCTTCAAACAAGTTACGCCAGGAATAATCACGGGCGGTGATGATGAGCTGGGCTTGTCCCTGCTTCCGGGGAAGCTCTGAACTGGCATAGGGGATGCGCTCAAAAGTAAATTCATGTTCCTTGCCACCATCGACTGACAGCCAGCCTTCGGATGGAAACATTTCCTCGGCTAAGAGATAGGTCTCTAAATTGTGGATAATGCGAATCGAGACATCACGTAGACCGGTATCGTTATCCCGAATGCTTACGACAAGGGGAGTGGTCGGTCCAACCTTTTCGAAGGGTTGTTCCAGAGAAATGTCAGGAGGAGACGAATCCCCCCATCGTGCGCTTCCGATGATACCTAGATACGTGGCGATTAAACCGAAGATGAGAACAATCAGCAGAACTTTTTTGGACACGATGACGGTAACTCTTACTCCAGGAAAAATCCGTAACGACTTCAGACGGCATGAGAGGATCTTCCTACTTATACCATACACTCTCTTGAGAGCAAGCGCTTGGAGAGTCAGATTGAAAGTCACGGGTGGTTTTTGGGATGATACCTTTTGTTTTGTGGCTTCCCATCTTCACTCTTGACATCGGCACAGTGATCGCCTAGCCTGTGGCGGGCCTGTGAGGGCCTGCCTGGGGGATGTTCTCTTTGTGAACCCTGTCTGTGAGCTCGATCGAGTTGGGGGAAGTACCGATTTCAGTGGGTGATTTTCCCATTTCGTGGTTTCATGGATGAGCCGGTGACTTCTCCTATACGCTCCATGCCCAAATTTTTTGTATTTATTCCTTTATTTTTGCAAATCGTTTCCCGATACATGTCGATAGTGTCGTATCACGCAAGGGATACCAGATCGGCATTTTGTGATTTACTATGGGGGCTTCATGCCAGGGTTAAGTGATGTGCTTGGGTGGTTTTCGAGTGATCTGGCCATCGATTTAGGGACGGCCACAACGTTGGTCTATGTTCGAGGGAAGGGCATCACCTTGAGCGAACCCTCTGTGGTGGCTCTGGATAAGCAATCCAATTCGGTATTGGCGGTTGGCGTGGAAGCCAAACGGATGGTGGGCCGGACGCCGGGCAATATTGTGGCGATTCGTCCTATTAAGGAAGGTGTAATTGCCGATTTTGCGATGACGGAACGGATGCTGGAATATTTTATTACCAAATCTCATAATCGGCGAGCCTTTGTGCGGCCACGGTGTATCATTGGTGTGCCCTCGCGGATTACCGAAGTTGAGCAACGGGCGGTTCGGGAATCTGCCAGTCAAGCCGGTGCTCGGGAGGTCTATTTGATTGAAGAACCTGTAGCCGCCGCGATTGGCGCTGGGTTGCCGATCACCGAGCCTTCAGGGAATATGGTGGTGGACATCGGTGGAGGCACGACGGATATTGCGGTGATTTCTTTGGGCGGGATCGTGTGCAGCGAGTCGGTCAAGGTGGCGGGGGATTCTATGGACGATGCCATCATGAGCTATATCAAGCGCCGGTACAATTTGCTCATTGGCGAACATATGGCTGAACGGGTAAAAATCGAAGTGGGTTCTGCCTATCCGCTAGAACAGGCGAAAACTATGATGGTGAAAGGGCGGGATATGATTTCCGGGATTCCCAGGACCGTGGTGGTGAATGATTCAGAAATTCGGGAAGCTCTGGAAGATCCTATTCATTCCATTGTCAATGCGTTGCGTACGTCGCTCGAAAATACTCCGCCGGAGTTGGCGGGCGATATTATTGACAAAGGTGTGGTGATTACGGGCGGGGGGTCCATGTTGCCGGGTTTAGCGACCCGGTTTCAAGAAGAAACTAATTTGCCGATTATTACGGTTGAAGACCCGCTCACATCGGTGGTCTATGGTGTTGGAAAAGTGTTGGATGAAATCGAGTTGTTCCGGAAAGTCGAAAAGTTTTAGGCCTATGTCCGGCGACACGTTTTTCGCAGGTTGCCGTTCTATGATTCAGGATTGATGATCCTCGGAACAATCTTCAAGACATGCCCTCCGTGCCCGATGACATATAACTCTCCGTCTTGATCCTCTCCGAACGAAGAAATATTGAGTTCGGTATCCAGAAGTAACGGACTTTGGCCCCGCCGAAATTCCCAGATCTCGCCGGTACAAAAGTCTCCAAAAATATAACTTTCCCGCAAAGCCGGGATTTGGGCACCGCGATACACATAGCCGCCTGTCACCGAACATCGCCCGTGTGAATGGGAATATTCCTTGACCGGGTCCATGAGATAGTTCACTTGACGGCATTGTGTTTTGGGGTGGTAACAGTGGGTGCCTTCCAGGAAACGCCAGCCATAATTTTTCCCTTTTTCGACAAGATTGATTTCTTCCCAGTTGTTTTGCCCAACGTCGCCGACCCAGAGGTCGCCGGTTTTGCGATCAAATGAAAACCGCCAGGGATTGCGCAAACCCCAGGCGAAAATTTCAGGCCGTCCATTTCCCTTGCCTGCGAGAATGGGATTGTCCGGGGGAATGCTATATGGTGGTGATTGATCCACATCAATTCGAAGAATTTTCCCGAGCAATTCAGTGCGCCGTTGAGCGTAATTTTCAGGATCGCCACCAGACCCGCCATCACCCATTCCAATGTAAAGATAGCCATCTAACCCAAATGCGATCATGCCGCCGTTATGATTGCCATAGGGTTGAGGAACAACCAAGAGGACTGTTTCGGCAAGATCGGCTTGATTGGGGTCCGAGGAGGCCTGATATTCAGCAATGACGGTGGCTCCATCTTCGGCTCGCGTATAGTTGACAAAGAAACGTTGATTGGCAGCAAAGTTGGGATGAAACGCCAACCCTAAAAGTCCGCGTTCCCCGCCCGTGGAAAGTTTATGATTGATGTCCAGAAATGGTCTCATGCGAACAGCATTTTCTTGGATGATGAACACACGTCCGTCTTGCTCGACAACAAATAACCGGCCGGTCTCGTCCGGGCTCTCCGTCAGGAAAATCGGTTTGGAGAACCGGTGCTCCACGATAGGCTGTAGCTGGATCGGGGTCGACGGTGTATCGGGTGACCCAGAAAGGCCCCAGGCAAACGGAGCAAGGAGGGAAAGGCAAATCCCTGCGCTGAATGTGGTTGTCAGAAGTGTGGAGAGAAATTTAGGCTGCATCGCTGGTGAAAGGGGCTTTATTGAATCAATATACAGCATGAGAAGGGGTGTTGCGTGCGAAATCTTAGGCCTGCTATAAACTGTTCGTAAGCCATGTGGTTGAAGGTTGTGTCATGATCCTCAAGTATGAATCAGATGTTTTGGACGATGAACATGCCCGTGGAAAGTTCTATCATGTCTGTTACGGAAAAATCCAGGAGACGCCACTGGCCGTCCCGCCTCCCGATCAGCCGATTGAATGCCCGGTGTGTGAAGTCGACCTAGAACTCGAAGATTTTATGTTGGCGCAACAACGGGGCTGGTCCTAATGGAGCCATCCAAGCCGCGGTCTTCAACACAAGGGAGAGAGCTGCTATGATGTCGAGCAGCGTCGGCCGTAAAACTGTGCGTGTGATGCGTGGGCTGATGGTGCTCTGTCCAGTCTGTTTTGATTTGATCCATGACGAAAATCTTGTCGATGGCAAGAATTATGTGGAAGATCACGAAGCGTTTTTTGATGTGATTTGTCCTGGCTGTGAAGATCTCAATCGTCCCCTCATTGATGATATGCTTGGCAGTTCTGAATAAATTTTCCCATTCACAATCATATCTGTTTATCGCGAATTGTACTTCTCGTCCTTCGTGCCCCCTCTCAACGAAGAAGCGGCGTTGCGATGAAATGTTGCGACCGTCTTCGGTATGCACTATAGCTAATTGATCCTGACGTTATTCAACGGACCCTTGATCGGTCTGGACGCCTGGTCATGGAGGACCGGAACCGGGTCCCTTCTTTTCCTATTCACTTCTTGCCTTGAGGAGGTCTGAATCTATGGTCAATGTTGAGCAGCTGACGCAAACGGCTACAGAACTATTGCTCAGTTATGGTCCCAAGTTACTGCTGGCCCTGATTACTTTGATTGTTGGGTTCTGGGTGATTAAGCGAGTCATGGGAGTATTTGAGAAGGCTCTGGAGCGCAGTGAAGTCGAAGTGACGCTCAGAAAATTCCTTGTCAATTTGGGAGGAATTTTGCTGAAAGCGCTGGTCATCATTAGTGTGGCCTCAATGGTGGGGGTGGAAACCACCTCCTTTATTGCCATGTTAGGGGCGGCCGGATTGGCGGTGGGCTTGGCGTTGCAGGGCAGTCTCGCGAATTTTGCGGGAGGGGTACTCATATTGTTCTTCAAGCCCTTCAAGGCCGGGGATTTGATTGAGGCCCAAGGGTATCTGGGTATCGTGAAAGAGATTCAGATTTTCGTGACGATTTTGACGACATTAGATAATCGGCGGATCATCATCCCCAATGGCTTACTATCAAATGGCTGTCTGACGAATCTGAACGCTGAGCCGCACCGTCGCGTGGATATGCCCTTTGGCATTAGCTATGGTGATGACGTACTAAAAGCCAAACGGGTGTTACAAGATGTCATTGCGACAGATTCCCGTGTTTTGCAGAATCCGCCCTCGGAAGTCTATGTGAAAGAGCATGGGGATAGTTCGATTAATATGCTGATGCGGGTATGGGTGAAGCCTGAAGACTATTGGGCCGTCTTCTTTAATATGCATGAGCAAGTGAAATTAGCCTTTGACCGCGAAGGCATCACCATCCCCTTCCCGCAACGCGATGTTCATATGATTCCTCAAGCCAAATCCGCCTGAGGTCTTCCCGAAAGCCGGGACTTCCAAGCCTAAGGCTTGGAAGTCCCGCGATGACCTCCCTTTCTCGAATCCGCGAAAATTTCATTATTTTTCAAGTGTTTATGATCCATATGCTGGGCTATAGTCTGCCTATTGGTAAACTTTTGAGATTAACAACCGATAAGAAAGAGTAGGAGAGAAAGGAGTCTTAACGAGTCCCAACAAGGAGGTGCCGTATGGGGCGCTTACGAGAAGGACCACTTATCGGTAATATTCCTTGGCTGCTTGGCCTTTTGCTATGGGCCATTTCCCCTCCCGCCTGGTCGTGTGATTCTCAACTTAATGCTCAAGCCTTTCAAGCCAGTGTTTTCAACCGCAACGATCTGCTTCCTAATGGCATGATGGCGATCCATTATGCTGGCATTGGTGAGGAAGTCTCCCCCCATGTCAGTGTGCATCGGGTCATGATGACGTTGCCGGGACGTGAACTCACCATTCCGGAAGCCGAAAACCCAGATTATATAGTGGTAGAGGTGGATGGGACCGTTGGCTGGATTACGTACGTTGTTGCGGCCCATGCCCTTTTTTATGGAATGGGACAAGACACGTTGGGTTTTCCCGAACGGATCTGGGTTGATCCTGAAGAAGACGGCCTGAACGGCAACGAACATCTCAACGGAGAAAAGTAGGGCACTGAAGCTTTAGTGAGGGCTCGTTGTGAGAAGTTGGGCGGCGGACTTACAGAACAAACATCAGAGAAAAGTGTTGCTTTTATTTTGACGTCCTTCTACAGTGGAGTCGTTAAGGGCACCAGGGAGGGTTCCGTGTCACTTGCGCGCTGGCCGGCCGACAGATGGCATGCACTGTTTCGGATGTTGTTCCGGCCCGATCACGTCGCGTTTTTCCCTCACAAAGTGTTTCGTTGGGATGGCCAAGGAATGTACCGCGATTGTTTCTACCCATTCCCGTGTATGCATTTTTTAGGGGGAGAAGCCATTTTGGGGCGCATGGTCAAAGATGTGCTGCCGAAAAAAGCTGGGAAAACAGTTCAGAAGGCATTGGAGTATTCACTCAGTCGGGGGTTGCCGCAGCAGGCAGAATGCCGTTTCTCGGTGGGAAAGCAATCCTACGTGACCTCAATTCGGCTTTTTCCTTATGATTCAGAAGTGCTCGGTTTTGTGACGGATTGTGATGTGAATGGAAAACCCGTGATTCAGGTAACCTCAGATCATCCTTCCCTCTGGTTTCTGAACCCTCTAACCAGCATCTCGACAAAACCCGAAAATCTCTATCGGCACGGTTCACGCCGTTTTTAATTCGTACAATAAGCTTTCGAGTCTTCGTCGGTTTTCGATGGCAGTGTGAAGGAATGGTCGAATGCCAGAGGAGTCTTCTTCACGTTTCAGACTCCTCTGGCTTTGAATTCTATGGTGGTTGAAGAGCTTCTGGTTATTGTGGACTATGAATCTTGTATGGAAAATTCAATGACGAGCCTTGGCCATTTTTCTGGGTCTCCGTTTAATTCAGCTCCCTCTTTAGACCAGTAGATAGCTTTTCTTTGGTCTTGGTCATGTGCCAACTTTATCAACAAATCGATGTCCGTATCCCCTGCCGCTAGGGCTTGGCGAACAGTCTCCGTGATGTCCCATACGACATCTCCGGTCTGCCCCTTTGTGTGAATGACCGTATCAAGGGCTGGCCCTATAGTGGTCTCTGCTCCCTGCCATCGTGTCGGGCAGTCTTGGATATTATTGGCGATTTGAGCATCAGTGGAGCAGTTCCAGGTAACGCCGGGGCCTACCCCGTTTTGCCGAGAAGGTTTGTCTAGACCAAGCTTTTTCCCATTCCCCTCCGTGAAAGATGTAGAGAGGGAATGCACGGCAACTTCGACATCATGAACGGTGCCAGTTGTAGGTTTTGCCAGTGTGGTAATGAGTTGTGCTCGTCGTAATAGGCCAGGCTCCTGTGGAACGTCAGATAATGCGAATCCAACCACAGTGCGTTTTGATTTCTTATGATGGACATACAGTCGTGGATTCGCCCCTTCGTTCCTATTTTCGGGTTGATTGCGAATAAAGGCATCTCGTTCACTATAGACTGTGAGGGACTCGGGAATGGCAGGTGCTCTTTCATAGATCCCATGGTCGATCACTGCCTGAGAATCGCCATTGCCATCCTGAATGCGCGGTTGTCCGTCGGCATCAGTCATCGGTAGCCCAGGTGCGCTATTCGACCCAGCATCAATAGATGGAGAGCTAGGCAAAAGGTGATAGTCTCCAAGAGCAACGTTCACAAATTGAGGGTCGGCCGAGATATTCTCATTGGCAGTATTAAGCCCTAAACATTTCCCTCCATAAGGTGTTCCGTTTAATAAATAAACATTATTATTTGACCATTGCGGCACGAGCGACGAATATGTTGAGTCACAATACACAGGGGTATCTCCAGAGTGACCTACAACAAGATTATTCATCCCTTGTACTTGTCCATCAAACCCATTCCCCTAGATGGCTGACCCCTGCCCATCATGTCGAGCAATGTTGCCGACAAAGGTATTATTCGTCACTGTTGGACCGGAAGATCCACTAGGAACAGACCAATTAAGTCCACCCCCCTCATCCGCGATGTTATTTAAGAAGAGGTTTTGTGTGATTATTGGCGTACTGTTGTTAAACAGAGAAATGCCACCGCCACGAGAGGCAGGGCTTGTGCCTTGAACGGAGTTTCCTTCAATATGGTTTTCTTGAATAAGTGTGGAGCCAGAGGCGTTGAGCCCGATTCCCCCACCACTACTCGTCCATTGGTTTGCCCGGATAATATTATTGAGAATCCTTGTATTGGAATTACCGCCAACATATATTCCTCCGCCAGGAGAGCCTCCTGTACACCCATCTCGATAGTTATTTTCAATGATGTTTTCTTCGATGGTAGGAGATCCAAAATACACACTAATCCCGCCACCGCTGCTACAAGCGCGATTATTGGTAACCACATTCTTGCGGATCGTGGGCGAAGCTCGTTCAATGTCAATGCCGCCACCACTATAGTGTGGAAAATAATTAGCCCAACCATGTTGTAACGTAAACCCTTCCAAGATCGCTGCAGATCCTTCGCTTGTAATAAAGCTGACAACTGGGCCGGCACTATTGCCATCAATAATGGTGACTTCTGGCCCATCGGTGCTTTGTACTCGAATAGCCTTTCCTAAAAAGTTGATATTTTCAAGATAGGTTCCTGGAGCCACCAGAACGGTATTTCCATCAACTGCCTGGTCAATGGCCCCTTGGATCGTTGCGGAATCGCCAGGGACTTGGAGCACGGTTTGGGCATAGAGATACGTTGTGGAGATAAAAGTTGCGGAAACAAAAGAGAAGGTGAGTGCAAGAAAAATTTGTCGGATTAACATCGCGTTCATGAAATGCTCCTTTGTAATTCATGGGGTTAGTTTGACTGGAGCTCGACTGAGATTGATAAAAGATCTCCATGGTCTTCGGCAAATTTTGAGAATGTCTTAAGAAGGGGAGAGACTGACCAGAAGTGGCTATGAGATTGAATTGTCCGATGGTGATTAGTCTACGAATTTCAATATAGGTTGACTCTTATTGTCTTCTGTTTTGTTCCCAATGGAGAGAAGCAAGGGAAGGTTTGTGAAGCTATCGTATTTTTAACCGAAAAGAGAGGAACTGAGAGTGGGTGTTCCCTCTGGAGGTTTCTCGATGAAAGATCATCTTGGGTTTCGAAGCTTTGCCATCCGGAACTGGTCGGTATTCCTCCTCCTTTTCTCTGCCGGTCTTTTGTTCTTTTCCCCTTTGGGTGCCGAAGAACTCACGAAAGAAGAGCAACTTCAATTAGCCCAAGCGATTCTTCGGAAGGCCAGCGCGGAAATCTCGAATTTGCCTGATGACAATTTTTCACCATTGAGCCCATTTTGGATTGCAAAGCATAAAGTCGACTTGCTTAAAGAAGTGGCGAGAGGACAAGGAAAGGTGAGTGACCGGGATGGGCTTCAGGTGACGGCTGCTCGTGCTGTACGACTTGCCCAAGACCATGATCTCTTACTCCTCCCTCTTTCCGCGATTGGGACAGCGCAAGTCCAGGCTGGCTTTCTTGAAGATGCCGCAATAACAGCTGAAGGTGCTTTGGATTCCCTTCGGATGCATATATCACGGCATGGTATGGATGGTGATCTGCCTGAGATTTCTTGGACGTTTTTGCGAGCGGGAAAAATAGGGAAGGCCTTGGAGACGGCCCATATGATTGTTGATGTCAGAAGCCGCGCGATTGCTCTCCAACAGGTTGGATTCCAAGAGGCCAAGAACGGTCATGAAGTGAAAGCCAAAGAGATTCTGGTTCAGAGTCAACGATTGATGGATAGGCTGGACGATCCGCAGTCCAAGGCCTGGTATGTGGTCCACGGAGCGATCGACCAATTTGAGTTGAAGAGAAGAGCGAGAGCGGCTGAAGAGTTGGCCCAAGCTAAAACGTTGGCACAAGAGGTGACTGATCTAGATAGGCGAGCACAGTTGGTACTTGAGATTGTCCAATTGGAGCACAAATGGGGAATGTATGAAAATTTTGAGGAATCGGTGGAAAAGGTTATCCGGGCCATAGAGATGGTATCGGAAGCTAATTCTCGAGTCGCTCATTATGTTGATTTTTCCCAAGAACTGAATCAGTCTGGGTACAAGGCCCATGTAGCCTCCTTACTGATGAAAGCAAGGCAAGACGTTCTGATGATGAAAGATCCATCTTCTAAAGTATTCGGTTTCCTTTCCCTTGCCAAAGGGGAGTGGGAACTTGATCATGTGAAAGTGGCAACGGAACTGGTCAAGTTGGCGGTTGATGCTTTAGTGAAAATAGAAGATCCAGGTGATATCGGGAGATCTCTTTTTGGGTACCTTTTCCATATCCAGGTGTTAGACCTGCTCACGGCCCAAGATCTCAAAAGGATTCAGCAAAAGGTTGAAAGAATTTCAAAGGCTGAGAATCAGCAGAGGATGAAATGGGATCTGTTGGCGTTGGCTGTCCTACAAGTCCAGCATGGATATTTTGAGCAATCCCTAGAAACGACCAATCAAATCAAGGATGCTCCGTCTTTTAGGGGGCTTTCGACTCAATATTTTGGGAAAGAGTATGTTGGAAGGAAGGGAATTGAGCAAGCGCTAGTCTGGGCAGAAGGGCTGCCCTCACAGGTTGAGAGAATTTATGCGAAAATTGGAATCTCTGAAGGGATACTTGAAGCCTTAGATATCCGAACCGATGAGAAAGTTAACGATCGCGGATAAATGGTAATGAAAACTCAAGAAGAGATTATGCAGTATGTTGATCAATTAGTGGCACAGGGGGTAGGCGCTTATACTGCTGCCCCTCCCATCAATCGTCTACTCTGGCGATGGGGGTTTAATATTACGCCACCGCTTAATCAAACGTTCCTCAAAAATGCATGGTTTTTCGGATTTGGATTTTCCGCATTAATTGTCATTTTCGTAATTCCAGTCTCATGTTTTTTTGACTGGCAAATTGTTTGGCTGGTTTTGCATGAAGTCACCGTTTGGAGTGGGGTTTTTGCCGGGGGAGCTATTTTTGGAACCCTTTTGGCTGGTTTCAATTGGTATCGAGCTCGATCGCTGAATGTCCCAAAATGGTAGGGTGAGCCCTTAATTCATTGAGCAGGCGCCGGGGCCTCGTGGGTCGCCGCAGCTTCCACAGCTTCCAGGTCCGCCTGACAAATCCATTCCGCCATCAGTCCCGCCAACGGCAAATCCGGTCAATTGTTTTTCCAACTTTTTCCCGTGGCATTCTGGGCAGGCTGGTATAGTGGAGCCATGCACAATGAGATCAAAGTGATGGGAGCAAGCTTGGCATTTATAGGCGAAAATTGGCATGGTATTGGACCTCCTTTTCTACGACATGGTAAACCTCATTATAGTCAAACTGTTAAAATGAGGACAATCGATCGCTGTTCCAACTCACCTCTCGTGTAGATTCAGGCAAGGAGAAAATATGTTTCAAGAAGAGGAGTCGTTTAAGCTGAGGTTTTCCTTGGAGGCCACGTTTCCCGATGACTATGATGGCGAGGACGATGAGCGGGCATGGCTCCAGCAATGGGAGGCGCAGGTGAAGCCCGATATTGTCAAAAGTATCTTTCAGACATTGGAACGGCATCCTGGTTGGGTTGCGCGTTTTCGTAATCGAGGGGTTGCGACCTCTGATGAAATTGAAATTGTCTTAGAAAAATCCTTTGCCGACTCGTCGCTCAACTAGACCAAATATGTTTGATAGATCTCTTTTACGCCGAATCGTGTTCACGGGAATGATCTGTGCTTGGGTTGGTAGTGTGAGTACATCCACGCTGGCGCAAAATCTCGACTATACGCCCACGCCGAGTAACCCTGTGGGGCGTGCACCGCAAGCCATTGCGGCAGGGGATTTCAATGATGATGGATACGAAGATTTGGCGACCGTGAATAGCACGTCAGATGATGTTTCCGTGTTGTTAGGCAATGGCAACGGTACGTTTCGATCAGCGGTGTCGTTTGGTGTTGGTAAAATACCATTAGCCTTAGTCGCCGAGGATATGGATCATGATGGCGTTTTGGATTTGGTGGTCGCGTTGAGCGGGTCCGATCAGGTGGTCATTCTCAAGGGTGACGGAAAGGGCCTGTTTCAAAAAGTGGCCAGCCAGGATGCCGGAAAAGGCACGACATTTATTACTACACAGGATGTGAATGGTGATGGCTGGAGTGATGTGGTAGCTGCGAATAGCGGACGGTTTGGCTATTACCCGCCTTTTAATGTGAGCGTGCTGTTGAACGATGGGAAAGGATCGTTGCAGGAAGCCATGGTCTATGAAGATGATCGTGGAAGGGATTTGTTTCCTACCGGCGTATGTGTTGGAGAATTGACCGGCGATGGTCTGGTCGATTTAGCCGTCACTTGGAGCCAGCCAAGTTGGAGTACGGCCAATGGGCTGGTTTCGATCTTAAAAAATGATGGCCATGGAGGCTTTCGGCATTTCACAGATCTGAAGCCGGAGTTCACACTAAGTGGGGTGCAGGGAGCCGATATTGATCAGAACGGTCTTGTGGATTTAGCGGTGACCAGCTTGTTTGCCGATTCAGTCCGTATTTTGCTCCAGGATGCGCCAGGAGTCTTCCGCATCTTAGATCCTATAAAGGTAGGGTTTGCTCCGGTGGGTGTGGAGATTCAGGATATGAATCAAGACGGCGAACTAGATCTTGTTGTCGTGAATCGGGACTCCAATAGTTTGTCTCTCTTTGTGGGAGATGGGACAGGTTCTTTTACCTCGGTCGGGCATTTTGGTGTGGGAGCGACGCCTGCAGCGGTGGTTGTCCAAGATTTCGATCAAGACTCTCGTCCCGACTTTGCCACCGCCAGTACGAATACCGATGTAGTATCCGTACTCCTGAGCGGTGGCGGGGCCATTCCCATGCCGAGTGTGAGTACAGACACGTTGGTGTTTGAGCAAGATCCTTCGGCCTCGACCTCACCTTCGGCTAGGAAGCCTCCCCGAGAGATCCGGTTCTCCAATATCGGCCTTGGACCTCTTCGGGTGACCGAGGTGGTCATATCAGGCCCAGGGTCACAAGCGTTTCAGATGCTCAGTTCCACCTGCCAAGACAAGACACTCTATACTGGAGAATCCTGTGTCATGAAGGTGACATTTACAACGCAAGATTCAGGAACGCATCACGCCACCTTGACGATTCAAGACAATGCCAGTGGCAGCCCCCGCCGTGTCGCATTAAAAGGCATCGTCAAAGGGTAACCTTTCTCGAAAATTTTTCCTCCACAATATTCTCAAATTTTCCTAATCAATGTTATTGAGCGTTGGACGATGTCTTAGCTCGTCAAAAATTTGAAATAACACGATTGGTCTTTAGAGAGGCCGGATCTTCTCTGCCTGATAAGATTTAGAAGGCGACAGGTTATCGTGCCTTGACAATTTTTTGAAGAAATGGCATTGAGTCACCTGTTGGGTTTCTGAAGATTCTTTTGTGAAAAGTTTTTGTGTTATCACCATTAGTGAGCTGTGAGGCAAAATGATGAGCGAAGTTTCTTCTCATCATGTGCAGACTATCATAGATATTGGCCGTAAGAGCGATCTTGTGATGCTTAGAACACATGCACCCCCTCATGGTGTGACCATCGGCCGGTCGTTCTCGTATGCAGTAGAGTGGATATCATGAGGGGATAGGAATTAGATTATTTGACGAGTTCTGCCTCTGGCCCCCTCTATTGTTTTCTGATTTTCACGACCTTGGGCAGTCTAGGAGCTGGACCTTTTCCAATACTTGCGGCCGAGAGAGATTCTCAAGACATTCCACTTTTAGATCCCATCATCGTCGAGGGTGTCCGTGACAGTGGATCAGAGTTCCGCTCCCGTCTTCGTCGCACCCCATCTAGTGCCTTGTTGGTTCCAACTCAAGACCTGCAACAATCCCGTGGTTATAACCTAGAAGATGTTTTTCAATTTGCACCGGGTGTGTATGTGCAATCACGAGCTGGTGGGAGCGACGGGAAATTGTCGATTCGTGGAACCAACCTGTCATCAAACTTTAACCTCTGGGGTGTCACGCTGTTGATCAACGGGCTTCCCATGGGAACGGCAGATGGGTTTTCCGTACTTGATGCCATCGATCTGCTAGCGGTCGACCATATTGAGGTCTACAAAGGTGCGCACGCCCTGGGATTTGGAGGCAACACACTTGGTGGGGCCGTCAATTTTGTGTTACGGGATGGGAGGGATGCGTCGCGTCTTCAATTAAAGGGGCAAGGTGGAAGTTTTGGTTTCTATAACACGCAAGTCTCCTCTGGGGTGCTCTCAGATCCTTTCGAACTTGGGGGAGAGACGGCAATAGCGGATTATTATGTCAGTGCCAGCTTCAATGGACAACATGGGTTCCGTACGAACAATCAACAAGACTCATTGCGTTTCTTGACGAATGTGGGGCTCCGCATAGGGGAGACTCAACAACTTCGTTTGTATGTGGCCAATACCAATATTGACGCAGACTTTCCGGGGTTACTGACATTGGCGGAAATGGAAGCCAATCCCAAACAAGCCGGAGCCGATCCTGATGTGGTCGTCAACCCGATCAACTGTCAACCTGCAGAGCCTTGCCGGCATGCTGAATATACGCAATTACACTATGTGGGGTTGGCGTATCAAAATACAATAGTGCCCAATCAGCAGTTTACGATCTCGCCCTTTTATCAGTACTGGATTCAAGATCTATCTCGCGCGCAGAAGCTCTACATAGTTAATCAGGATTATGGGGCAGAGTTCCGTCTCATCCAAAAGGGAACGATTGGAAATATGCCCGGCCAACTAGTCGTGGGCTTTTCGCCACGATTAGGGGAATCGCGAATGAACATCTTCGTCAACGATTTTGGAAATCGAGGAGCCAAGCTTCAAGGACGATTCACTCAAACCGTAAACTTGGGTGCCTATGCTGAAGCGCAACTTGATCTTCTGCCTGATCTGACACTGGTCCTCGGCGGGCGCTTTGTGCATTCGTCTCGAGATGGAACCGTGACAAACTTTTTGCCACCGGGAACGGCCGCAGGCTCGCTCCAAGAAGATCGTGTCTTTCGTGCCGTGACCCCCAAAATTGGATTGGTTTATCGGACAACGGAGGTCTCCCAACTCTTTGGTCATGTCAGCCGAATGTACGAGCCCCCAATTAATATTCAATTGATTCAGGCCCTTGATGTGAATGCCTTACCCCCAAACCAAGCGTTTATCGATTTAGATGCGCAACGGGGTTGGCAATTTGAATTAGGCCATCGTGGTGCGGCCATCAATGGAGATCTGAAGTGGGACGTCACGGCATTTAACCTGGAACTACGCAAGGAACATCTGGTCACGGAACTAACGATTCCTGGTGTGGGAGAGGTGCCCACATTTACCAATGCGAACAAGACGCGGCATACCGGAGTAGAACTTGGAGCGAGTACCGTACTCCTACGCAACCTGTTGACCACAGGGAGGTTCGACCAATCCGACCAACTATCCATTCGTATGGCCTATACATGGTCGCGCAACAGATTTTTGGATGATCAGTTCAAAGTCAGTGGGGGAACAAGAGTGCGGGATGCGAAAAAAGGCAACACGATTCCGGGTGTGCCCACTCATTGGTTGAGTGGGGGACTGCGCTATGATCACCTAATCGGCCTCTGGATCGCGCCAAATTTTCTCTGGTCGCCTAAAGGGTACTTCGTAGATTTCCAAAACACTGAGAAAAATCCACCGTTCTTCATCCTGAATCTCAAAGCCGGTTGGGCAATGAATACACAGATCAGCCTTTACCTGGAAGGCCGAAATCTCACCAATCAAAACTATGCGGGGTCGGTTGTGGCAGGCGGCTTAAATGCGAATGTTGGCCCACTCCGCGCATTTTTCCCCTCACCATCTCGTAGCATCTTTGCTGGCCTAGACTTTCAATTTCAATAATTGAGCCAGTCACAAAGTTCTATAGTTACTACAGTATTTTAACTTTCAGTTAAGACATTTCAGGACCCCCTCGCCCTTGAGGGCTTGGCCTCGAAGAGAGGACAAAGTTGGGGGTGAAAGGCGTATTTGATAGTTAAAGCACTATACAACCCCTTCGACAAGTACATCGTGAGTTTATCGAACGGTTCAGGATGTATCCTTCAGCCGTTCTGCGAGTGCATCGTGATCCTTCAACAAGCTCAGGATGATACATCGAACGACTCAGGATGATAAATCATACGGTTCGGGTGAGTGATAACGATCATGGTGAGCCCGTCGAACCATCCTTCGACAAGTTCATTGTGAGTACGTCGAACAACTCGGGACAGGCACCTTCGATCAACTCAGGGCAGACTTTCGTGATCCAACTGCCGTTTTGCATCAACTCCAATGGTGGATCAACAACGCTGAGACCTGTGGAGGAATGGGGGTTCTGTCATTCCCGACATCTTTAATCGGGAATCCAGATTCTGTCTTTTTTGGATGGATCCCCGCTAAAAACTGCGGGGATGACACCCGGGTTCTGAACTTCTTCCATACAACTCTGGAGAATGAGGCTTCGTGAGCAGTGGTCTTAGTAAGTATAAGTTCCCCCTCATCGAGGTGCCTACTGTTTGTGGGTGGCCGAACGAGAGTCGTCAACGTTTTCGCGGGTTGCAGCAGTTTTTGTCACACCACAAGGAGCTTAGCGGCAAGGCCCATAGGTTTTTGCCGAAGGGCACGACCTCTGTCCCACCATATAAGAGCATGCCACGAAGAAACTTCTTTCCCGGCGTATCGGATAGGGCGGCTCGAAGAATGGGCTCAATATGTCGATTGTACATAGATGTGTTTTATCCACGAAGTGGTTGTTTTTCAACTATATCTTGGATGTAAATAAAACACATTGCTAGGGGCTGATCACTCATACCGGTTGCCGAAACACAAGAATTTCGATCATAGGGACGATCCCTGGCCTCTATCACGTCCTATGTGTCAAGAAAGTATCGCAGGCTCACGAGCGTAGCCCCTTCGTTAATAAGCTAGCCTGCTCTCTTCTGCGATGGCGGCGTCAACCGCGTGCTCAAATTCTTGTATTCCTGCCCTCACACAACAATCCTAACTTTTAGAGGTGTCCTTGAGAAGCAGTTGTGCAGTGCTAAGAAGATGAAGAAAAGGAGGTGATTAGTCGCGTTGGGCTTCGAGGCGTTCGACGCGAGAGGCTAGTGAGGAAACATCCTCCTCTAAACCGCGAATACGACGGTCGAGGTCCGCATAGGAAAATTTGATCATGGCGCCCAGTTCTCGTTCTACCTGATCCATACGTTCCACAATACGTGCTTGTCCATTCAAAAGCACTTGATGGCCTTCCGCAACCTGTTGAATTTCAGTCCGTAGACTTTCTGCGACGACTTCAAAGTGTCGTCGATTTTCCGCCGTTTTAGTATCGATGTGCTCTTGCATGGCATCGAGGCGAGAATCCATGGCATCGAAACGGGCGTCCATCCCATCGAGGCGAGAGTCAATTTTTTCAAACTTCTGATCGATAGCTTGAAACTGCTTCGTTAAAAATTCGCGCGTTTCGTGATCCATAGCCTATTCCATCACCTTGATATCGGACAGGTCAAATTGAAGCTACCTCTTCTACCACAAGCCAAAATGAAACACAATGATGCCCATGAGAGCCTGCCCTGAGTCGTTCGATGTATCATCCTGAGCTTGTCGAAGGATCACAATGCACTCGCAGAACGGCTGAAGGATACATCCTGAGCCGTTCGATAAACTCACAATGAACCTGTCGAAGGGGTTGTACAGCTTTTTCGCGCTCAACCGCCGTCTTGAGGTTGAATTGAGAGCCAACCAGTTCTACATTCTTGTGATATGAGGCTTGTTGCGTTGATGTCGGACCGTATTCAACAGGCTCCTGTACGGTGTGTCAACGGACTAACCGAACAGCTTTGAGGGCAGGGTGAGGTTAACATTGAAGAGAGAAGATGAGTGGGTACCATCTTGACGGATATACTCAATAGTACCAGCGAGGCCTATCACAATTACTTCCTTGATGCCTGAATGTAAGTAGCCATGGATCTTATGGTCCATCTCCGGTTTTCGGTTCCCAGGGGAGAGCACTTCCACGACAAGCTCGGGAGCCTCAAGGACAGCATTGCGAGAAAGCTTGTCCCAACGGGTTTCCGGCATCCAGACCACGTCGGGGACTCGGATGCCTGCGGTTGTCGTCACTACGGCCGCTTCGATCACCGCTTCTCCTCCTAATTGACCGCGAAGCTGAAAGGCAATTTCTGCGCAGAGTCGCTGGTGGTCGGTTTCTGCTCGTGGACTTAAGACAAGTTCTCCGTATTCGGTGAGTTCGTAATAGTCTGGGGACTGCTCTTCTTGACGCAGTTCTACCCAACGTTGTGTTAATTCTTCTGGAGAGACAAGTGTCGGCGCATCCATGATGAATTTCATTTTAGGGAGCATCTCCTAACCAGTCAACGTTGCTCAATCTGGGTCAGGGGTCAGGCCTGGTCAGGGGTCAGGCCTGTAGAAATGTATTTCTACTACGTTTAGGTACAAAAAAATATAGGCCCTCTTATGCATGGGTCTTTTCACTATGACGACTGACGGTCATTGTTATCGTAGAAAATCTGTCGCCTCTCATACAGCTTCTGGTCATCTTCTCATCGTCGTTCCAGGAAAAACAAAAGACGTGAGCCTGTCCCCTTGTATTTGCTCTATCGTACTTGAAACAACCGAACATGTATGTAGACCCTTAACCGCATGAAAGAGTGCGGGGAGCCTTTTATTCAACTGTATGATGTGCATTGACAAGATAGAAGACGCTTCTTAGAATGACCAACATGATGGAAACGACTACCGTGGTCACGCCGGAGGAGTTAACCCGATGGTGGGTCGAGCTTGCCCAGGATGAGCACTCCCCAGATTACTACGAACTGACCGAATATGGAGAGCTTGTCTTAAGTCCACGTGCAGAAACTCATCATCAACGGATTTGTTCAAGTCTCGTTCGTCAAATCAGCCAGCAACTCGGTGAAGAAGCGGTTCAAGAAGTTGCGGTACTAACCTCAACCGCAGGCATCCGAGTCCCCGACGTGGTCTGGATGCCCCAAGCTCGATGGAATCAACTTCCACGAAATGCCATCGTACAAGCACCGGAGTTGGTCGTGGAAGTCCTCTCCCCTGGCAATCGAAAATCTGAAATGCAGCATAAGATCCAAGGGTATCTCGGATCAGGCGTGAAGGAAGTGGTTGTCATTGGCCTGACGGGCCAGATCGAATATATCCGCCATGATGGCGTGCATCAGACCTCACAATTCCATCTCACGCTCACCCTTTCCCCGCAACTGTTCTCATAAACCCCTTACCTTCCGTTGTCACCACGATAAAGGGCAACCCCAGAGGACAATACTGTTGAATTACCAGGCTCGGGGCATTGCTTGATCTTACATTATTTATTCGCTTGAATTTACAGCTTCTCGGCACCAAACAAAACGAGGAGCTGGCGACGGTAGGTATCATTCGGCTCGTGAGTTTGCGTTGCCTTACGCGGTTACATGCTAGAGGCCCTCTCGTACTCGAGGCGTCATAGGCGAACAATAGGAGCGAGAGACTATCGGGCAGGATATATCAAGTCGAGCAATGACCCCAAGTCACATCCGATTATTCAGACCTTTGACCTCTAATGTGGGGCAGGAGTACTTTTGTGATGATGTTCATAGAAATACCGCAATACCGAAGCCATGCGGGTAGTATGCCCACGGCCCTGGCTTTTAAACCAGTCAAGCACCTCAGCCTCAATACGAAGACTGACCGCTTCCTTATTCTCACTCGGCGTATGAATGTCTGCATTTTCCCAGAATGCTTCATCGAGTTCAGGAATATCGCTCAAATCAATCGTTGCGTCCGGTAATGCCTTAAGTTCCTCAATCCGTTTTTTGGAGAGTGGTGGCAGGTCTTCAAGTTTCTTGCGTACAGTAGTCATGGTATTCACTCCTTTCACGTTTCGTGGCGCGCCGGGCTGAAATGATACGGACAGCGCCATCCCGGTCTGTATGGACCACCGTGACAACGACCGCACCAGCAATCATCCCGATTGTTATTTCCCGGACTTCGCCGTAGTCTTCACGAGTATCCAGACGGGACATATGTACGTCGGCAAACACACGGATTGCCTCATCAAAGCTAATTCCGTGCTTTTTATGGTTCTTGGCATTCTTGTTTTCATCCCATTCAAATAACACTATTTAATGTATCACAAATGTATGACGCATGCTATAGGCGAATATTCCTACCAATCAAACCGATATGTTATTAGGAGCTGAAAACAAATGAACCACCTTTCAGGATGGAGCAGGCAAGGCGGCGTTCTCGCCCTTTTCCCTGACCTTCGGGCTCGCAACAACGGTTCCGCCTGCGAGGACGGGCCAGGCGAGAGCCCTCTCCGGGCCGTGAGTGCTCACGTATAGCCAGTACGCTCCGCGCGCAAAAATGGCTGCAGCCTTTCCTTCGACAGGCTCAGGACAGGCCCTTCGTGAAGCCTCAGGACTGGACGAACCCTTCGACGGGTTCAGGGCATGCATGCCTTTTGAGGCAGCAAGTGGGGCTGCAACACACGCATGGCGTGTTTTCCGTTTTATACATTTTGGATTGCCTGCGGTGAATTTGCATAGTAAATTCACCGCAATATTTACAAGAAGCTTAAAAATTCCGGATTATTCCTTTTTTCTGTTCGGTCCTCGAGGGACGGGTAAAAGAACCTGGCTTCGGCACGCATGTCCCGATGCCTACTGGAAGAATCTTCTTCTCGACGAAGATTATCTCCCGCTTCTCGGCGACCCCTCTTCAATTCGCTTGCAGGTAGAGGCCCAACCAAATGGCACATGGATTGTTATTGATGAAGTTCAGCGAATTCCCCGGCTGTTAAATGAAGTCCATGATCTTATTTCTCGGTACGGTGAATCGTATCGTTTGGCCCTCAGTGGTTCGAGTGCGCGCAAACTCCGTGGACTGGATGTCAATTTGTTAGCAGGACGAGCCATAGAACGACGCATGTTTCCGTTGACATCGTGCGAGCTTGGCACCGAATTTGATTTGGAAGAAGCCCTCCGCATTGGAACATTGCCTCCCGTGATGCAACGCAAGGAGTATGCAATCGACATCCTTTCAGCGTATGTCAGCACGTATCTACAGCAGGAAATCCAACAACAGGCACTTGTCGAAGATGTGGGAGCATTTCACCGTTTTCTCAAGGTCGTGGATATTGTCAATGGAGAGATTGTGAATATCAGCGGGATTGCTCGTGATGTGGGTGTCGCCCCGACCACTGCGGAGCGCTATTTCGACATTCTGGTGGATACATTGATTGCCGTTCGGCTTCCGGCATGGCAGCCCCGCCTGAAAGTTCGAGAGCGAAGAGCTCCGAAGTATTATGTCTTTGACCCAGGCGTGGTATGGGCACTGAATGGACGAATTCGAGACTCACTGACTGACCTCGAACGTGGAAAACTTTTAGAAACGTATGTCTTGCATGAACTGCGCAGTACCATGGCATATCGAAATTGTGGCGGAGAATTATCATATTGGCAGTCGAGTGGTGGAGCCGAGATCGATTTCGTTTGGACACGTGGTGATCAAGCCATCGCCATCGAAGTCAAAAACTCTAAAACATGGCGGAAGAATGATGGGCGAGTGTTGAAAGATGTCCTAGACACGCGCCATGTCACACAAGCCTTTGGTGTTTATCACGGACATGAGCGACTTCGTGATGGGGGAGTTGTCGTGTTGCCCTGCCATGAGTTTTTGGAAAAACTCCATGCGGGTGAAATTATCGGGTGAATACGATGAGGAATGTTCCGTCATGGTGGGTCGGTTTTCCTGTCCCTCGAGTCGTTAGCTCTTTTCGGAAACTTGTACAATCCGTCGAAATGATGCAGGAAAGTGCGTGTTGTACCCTGTGTTCCTCAATCATTAGGGGGTTGTTGAAAACGGCATGATTCAGCCGCCGTCTTTAGGATTATTCCCGCGTATCGTTTGGTAGAAAATTCTACAATGAGTATTCCTGGGTACAATCATCACGACGTCTGCATGGGCATAGATATTGGGGGTACATTCACCGATTTTGTGGTGTATGGCTCTAGCGATCAATCTCTGCAACGCTTTAAAATTCTTTCGACTCCTGCTGATCCTGCCCAAGCTGTCTTGCACGGGTTATCTCAACTGACCAAAAGTCATCGTCGTCATATTGTGCATGGCTCAACTGTCGCCACCAACGCCATCTTAGAACGTAAAGGTGCCCGAACCGCGTTGATGACGACGAAAGGCTTTCGTGATGTGTTGCAGATCGGCCGGCAAGATCGTCCAGTGCTATACGATTTGTTCCCATCTCTCCCTTCGCCACTGATTCCGCGTGAATGGTCGTTTGAAATCACAGAGCGAATGGATGAGGAAGGGAATGTGGTGACGCCGCTTCAGGAGCAGGAACTGGAAGAGATTATCGGAGAATTAAGAAGCCAGAATATTCAATCGGTGGCCGTTTCGTTTCTTTTCTCGTTTCTGAATCCAACACATGAGCAATGGGTCGCGAATCGATTGCGTGCAGAAGGATTTTTTGTGACCGCTTCATCCGAAATTTTGCCGGAATTTCGCGAGTACGAACGAACCAGTACGACGGCGGTGAACGCGTATGTTTCGCCGGTACTCGAT
Organism: Nitrospirales bacterium; assembly: GCA_965223315.1. Lineage (GTDB taxonomy): Bacteria > Nitrospirota > Nitrospiria > Nitrospirales > UBA8639 > Nitrospira_E. The sequence goes on along the minus strand of CBDCWD010000004.1, from coordinate 4,051,544 downwards.
GCGTACTTGGGAAAGTTGGAGCAAGAGATGCCGCCGGCTGAGTTTCACATCTTGCAATCAAACGGGGGGCGTTTGTCGGTTGCGCAGGCCCGCGGGCATGGGGTGCGGTCGATTCTGTCAGGGCCAGCTGGTGGAGTGGTTGGGGCTAGATACATTGCGGGGTTAGCCGGTTTTCATCGTCTCCTCACGTTTGATATGGGTGGAACCTCGACAGATGTTGCATTCGTCTCTGACACCATTCAAGTGACCACCGAAGCTGAAATCGGTGGTTGCCCCATTCGTGTGCCTGTGATTGATATTCATACCGTGGGTTCTGGTGGTGGTTCGTTGGCAGCTATGGACGCTGGCGGCAATCTTCGTGTGGGACCGCAAAGTGCCGGGGCGAATCCTGGTCCAGTGTGCTATGGACGAGGTGGCCGTATTCCGACCGTCACTGATGCCCAGGTGATTTTAGGACGATTGCCAGCCGATGGGTTCCTTGGTGGGCAACAGGTTTTGGACGTTGAGGCGGCGAAACAAGCGTTTGATGTATTCAGCCAAGGCCTCACGCTTTCTTCGCGGGAGGGTTTGGATACAAGGCAGGGTTTGGCGCTAGGCATCATTCAGATTGCGAATGCTCATATGGAACGGGCTCTTCGCGTGATCTCGGTAGAGCGGGGAGAAGATCCTCGAGAGACGGTATTGGTGTCGTTCGGAGGGGCCGGAGGCCTGCATGCCTGTGAGTTGGCTCGAGCATTAGGTATTCCCCATGTCTTGATTCCGCCTACGGCTGCAACGCTGTCGGCGTTGGGCATGTTGGCTTCGGATGTACAATTAGATTATGTGCGTACGGTCATGCTGCCGAATACAACCACAAGCGAGGAACTTGAACAACGTTGCCAGGCACTCGTTCAACAGGGGGAGAACGATCTGCAACGGGAAGGCATATCTCCAGACCAAGCCATTATCTTGCAGACGGTTGATGTTCGCTATGTGGGGCAATCCTTTGATCTCAATGTGCCGCTGACGGCGCAGTTCCGACAAGAATTTGATCGGATCCATCAGGAACGCTATGGCTATTGTCAGGCGCATGCGGCCATTGAGATTGTGAATGTGCGGGTCCAAGCTATTGGCCGTATCACTCCTCCGCCGATTCCTCAACGGGTCGTAGGTCCAAAAGATTCGTCTTCGGCTCAATGGGAAGACCGTCCAGTCGTCTTACCTCAGGGTGTCCAAGCTGTCCCACATTACTGGGGGAATCGCTTGTGTCCGGGCCATGAAGTTTCAGGCCCGGCCATCATCGTATTGGATGATACCACTGTGTATCTGGGACCAACTGATCTGGCCAAGATTGATACGTATTCCAATATCCTGATTGATGTGGGTGCTTCCGATGAATGATCCCATTCGCACAGAAATTATGAAACATCGATTGGTGTCAGTTGCGGAAGAAATGGGCGCACGCTTGCAGCGGGCAGCCTTCTCACCGAATATTAAGGAACGGTGCGATTTCTCTTGTGCGGTGTTTGATGCATCTGGCAGTTTGGTTGCGCAAGCCGCACATATTCCCGTCCATCTTGGCGCAATGCCGTTATCAGTCAAAGCTTGCCTTGATACCTTGACTGTTGCGCCTGGTGATGTGGCCATGGTGAATGATCCATATCAGGGTGGGACGCATCTGCCGGATATCACGCTCGTCTCTCCAATTTTTGTGCAGGAGCCATCGGCTCCGTTCCTTTTGGGCTTTGTCGCTAACCGTGCGCATCATGCCGATATTGGCGGCATGGCTGCTGGGTCGATGCCGCTTTCTCAAGAAATTTTTCAGGAGGGTTTGCGTATTCCACCGGTCAAATGCATGGTGAATGGTCAAAAGAATGAAGACGTGTGGCGATTGCTCATGGCGAATATTCGCACGCCTGACGAACGATCTGGAGATTTGCAAGCGCAATTGGCCGCCAATCACATAGGCATAGAGCGGATGGAAGGGTTAGCGAAACGAGTTGGTCTCCACGCCCTTGTTGCGGACATGGATGCCTTACTCAATTACAGTGAGCGGATGACTCGTCAATTGATTAGTCAATTGCCCAAGGGCCGTTACGAATTTGAAGATGCGTTGGACAATGATGGTTTTTCGGAAGAACCTGCAGTGATCCGGGTCGCCATCACGATTGCAGAGGAGCAGGCTACCGTCGATTTTTCCGGAACCGATGCACAACGGTCTGGCAGTATCAATGCAGTCTATCCCGTCACCTTATCAGCCGTCGCCTATGTATTCCGCGGTGTTTTAGGATTAGATATCCCAGCCAACAGTGGATGTTTACGCCCGATTCATCTCGTTGCGCCCGAAGGCACGTTGGTGAATGCGCGGCGACCTGCAGCGGTGGCAGCCGGAAATGTCGAAACCTCTCAACGTATCGTGGATGTGTTGCTCGGGGCCTTCGCGCAAGTCTGCCCCGATCGAATTCCCGCCGCCAGTCAAGGCACGATGAACAATCTCACAATCGGTGGCTGGGACGAACGCCATAGTAGACCTTTTGCCTACTATGAAACGATTGGCGGCGGTATTGGCGCTGGCGCTCAGGGTGCTGGGGCAAGCGGCCGTCATTCCCATATGACCAATACGATGAACACGCCGGTCGAAGCGTTGGAATATGCCTATCCATTTCGAATTGCGCGATATGCCTTGCGCGAAGGATCTGGTGGCAAAGGCAAGCACTCAGGAGGAGATGGTCTCGTAAGGCAGTATGAATTTCTACAGCCCGCCGAAATCACGCTTTTGTCAGATCGTCGTATCACCAAACCCTATGGTTTGGCGGGTGGAACCTCAGGGCAACCAGGAACCAATCGACTTACGCAAAACAAAGTTGAAAAAGAGGTTCCAGGCAAGTGCTCCTTCTCTGTGGAAGCGGGCAATACGCTCACCATGGAAACCCCTGGCGGCGGCGGACACGGAAAATCCTAATGACGATCCTCAGCGCTGTCTCTACAGCTGATTTACTCTTCTTGTCTTATTGTCCCGCAAACTATTAGCGGGGATCTATTTTTCGATTTTCCTACCATAGGGTTGACGAAATTGAGGGAACACGTACAATGCCGACTGCCAAAGTTATTGTGAGAGTTCTGAATTGAGAGAAACGTACAACGATGTCAAGGATCTTCATCAGTTATCGGCGTGAAGACAGCATTGCCTATGCCGGGCGGTTATTTGACCGGTTAGCTGACCGGTTCGGTGAAGAGCAAATTTTCATGGACATTGACACCATGAAGGTGGGGCTGGATTTCGTCGAGCAAATTGAAAATGCCGTCCAATCCTGTGATGTCCTGATCGCTGTCATTGGGAAGACTTGGGTGAGCATGCAAGATGAGACGGGGCACCGACGATTAGATAACCCTGACGATTTTGTCCGTGTCGAAATCCAGGCGGCACTTGAGCGGAATATCCCCGTGGTTCCATTACTGGTTGGGGGAGCAGGCATGCCAAAATCCAAGGATTTGCCTGACGCGATCGCGAAACTCACCCGACGTCATGCCATGAAAATGAGCGATGAGCGATTTCGCGCGGATGCCACGCGACTGATGGAACAGATAGATGAATATGTGAAAGAAGCTGACCTTGAGCCACCTCCGCCACCAGAACCAATAATCTCCGAAGGGATGGTTCTCATCCCCAAGGGACCGTTTTTGTATGGCGAAGATCGCGTGAGACAGGATATTCCTTATGATTACTCTATGGGTATCTATCCGGTGACGAATGAGCAATACCAGGAATTCATGCTGGCCAATGGCTATGACCTACAAAAACTTTGGTCGAAAGAGGGATGGGCCTGGAAGCAGGAGCACCAAGTAAATCGCCCTAAATATTGGAATGATGCTAGGTGGAGTATAGCTGACCATCCAGTCGTTGGAGTCAATTATTATGAGGCGGAAGCTTATGCGACATGGATTGGGAAACGGCTACCCACGGAACAAGAATGGGAGAAAGCCGCGCGGGGAACAGATGGAAGGGAGTATCCCTGGGGTGATGTTTTCGATAAGGCCAGATGTAATTCTGAAGAATCTGGTATTGGGGCAACCACGCCGGTCACTAAATTCACTAAAGGAGTCAGTCCTCTTGGGTGTTTTGACCTGGCGGGGAATGTGTGGGAATGGTGTACAAGTTGGTATGATGAATCGTTAGAAATGCGTGTAGCTCGTGGCGGTGCCTGGGGCAACAGACCGAGGCTTCTGCGTTCATGGTTCCGGAATGGGGGCGACGCGGACGACCGAGGCAGCAACCTCGGGTTTCGTCTTGTCCAAGACGCCCACTAATCCTTTGCTCTCTGTCCTTTTACCCTTTTCCCTTTCTTCACCCGACCCACCAATAGGTTGTGAACTTTTGATAAAGATGTTTCCGAATTCCTTCTCAGAGCGTCGTTCTGAAGAGGGCCAAGGCTGGAATAAGTGGCGTATCTGTTGATTCCAAGACTCTATAGTATTTTTTGGATTCAACTTTTCACTAGTGGCTCTTAAAATTTCCTTTTTTCTTGAGGGCTTGGTTCTGAAGAGGAAACAAGGGTTAGGATGACGGTGAAAGCCCACTTGCAAGTTAAAACGCTATATAGCAGTAGAACGACTCATCAAGGGAAAGGAGCAATACCTTCGACTCGGTCATTCCCGCGTAGGCGGGAATCCAGAGAGACCTCAATAAGCCGAACCTCTTTCTTTGCTGCCTGCATGTCCGCTGTATCACCTCAGATAAATCACGTATCTGTTTCGATACGCGGCCGGCCGTATCTCGTTCATATCCCGATTTCGGATTTCCCTTGCCAATGCGTATAGATTTCGCAGTTTGAGCGCATACTTCTTCATTATATTGTCCATTTTTAGGATGGTACATTTCCTGCTTGCCTCCTGTGTCAGAACGTGACCATGAATGATGTTCGAAATTTTGCCGTCATTTTTAAGGATGATAGGGACATCATCAAGCAGGTTTCACGCATGTTTAGGAGGGATGACCTATGGCCATAAAACGGTATGGAGTTGTCAAAGCGCAGGCGATGGAATTTCAGCGGGAGAACAATGATCCAACTCCCCACTTTCAACTCTTTGTGGAAGCAGAGGGGAAACGGTTTCGGGTGCCAGTGAATGTGCGGTCCAAACTGTCACCATCTGAATTAGTCTATGTGGTGGATCCTGATTTTCGGCACCCCATCACGTCGAGTTTGCCCGCCCTCCAAGCGGGCTACACGCGTTTACCCGAATCTGAGCGTCAAGGTCTGGATTATCTTCGAGGAAATCTTTTTGACCCGGAACGTGTCATCGCGCTTCCACATCATCTGCCAGGGCAAGATAACGATCTGCAGGACATGCTGGCCAGTCACGTGCAGGCGGCCATCAATGCAGGCACTCAGGCCACGGTCTATGTCTTTGGAGAACCTTTTCCCGATGGCGGCGGGCCTGCGGGGATCCAGGGGATGCATGATATTCATATGAATCAAGGAAATCATCCCGATTTTCAGGGCGACGATGGCGTGTATCATGACGGCGGCCTGATCTTTCATTTTCCAGAACGTCAGCGGTTCGTGGCCTTCTTTTTGGCCTTTCAATCGCAAGCCCTCCATACTGACGACCAAACCGGACATGCCCTTCCTGGATCGCGGACGTTTGAAGACATTGTCAGCAAGAGGGGTAGCCAGGAGCCAGAAATTCACGATGTGCGCATTGTTGGCGCGCTCATTAATCCTGAGGGAAGCGAAAACCAGCCCATACCCACAAGTCGCCCAGAATCGGTCATACTTCTGAACAGAACGCCAAAGACAGTTCTGCTCAATGAATGGGCTTTAGTTGATAAAAACAACGAACGGCAGAATCTTGATGGATTGTCCATCGAGGCGGGTGGAGTCCTCAAAGTGAATGTGGCGGGTAGTTCGATGACCTTAGGAAATTCTGGAGGAACGATTACGCTTTTAAATAAAGACGGTCTCAAGGTTGATGGTGTGAGTTATACAAAAGAAGAAGGCCAGCCAGAAGGCTGGACGGCTGTGTTTTAGCTTTGTTTTTGAGCTTTAGGCTTGTGCCCAACTGAATTGGAAAACGCATCCCCTTTTTTACGCCAACGCTGTGGTGGAATGTCAATCTCTATTGGAAGGGTTTTTCTGAAATGTGTACCGCCTGAAAATGTGGCAGAGCCTTTTTCGAGAACATGTAGCCTGAAAATGGACCAGGTCATTGAAATATGTCGACGACAAGTAGCGAGGGAGAGCAGAACTAAAAAGCTGATGTGTGAAATTAACTATGTAATTCTGATTACTAAGCATGGCAAGATAGCTGGGATTTGTAATTCATCTTACAAAATTTCGCCTGAGGTGCGATTCCTTCCCAACTAATTCCCATCCCCCATTTTTAAAGAAATATCGTGAAGACTGTCGAGGTAAGCGATGAAATCTAAAGATTGGGTGTCGTTGATCGAAGCAGGATATCAGCTAGAAGGGAGTGATAGGGAGTGGGTTGAGAATGTTTTAGAAAAGGCTGCGCCATTGCTTGACCGAGGTTGGTGGCCTAGTATTGCGACCTATAGATTTACCCCAACCACGATCAACCTTGAACATGTGCGGACGACCGGCCCACCCTTTGTCCTTACTGCGATTCGAGCCCATGTGTCTGATTTGCCGAAGGAAATGATTGATCACCTTTACCGTCGGGACAATAGCGTCGGTTCTGTTGGGGAAGTCGTGTATCCACGCTTCCCTCATCATCAATCGATTGTGCGGCGTGAGACGCAAGGCATGATCGGAGATAGTCTGGTCATCCCGGGCCATACTGGGCAGGGGAGTGCTTTGGCCTTGTATGTGGGATTCTTAAACGAAACCCCCTCTACGGCGTTGGAGCGAAGGCGGTGGCCCTTGATGACTAGTCATCTAGCAGCAGGACTTCGCCTTCGCTCAATGGGGCAAGCATTTTCGTTAGATGCCACGACTGTAGAAGCGATATTCGATCCGGCTGGAAAGGAGCTTGCTGCCAGTCACAAGGCGCAGGAGTGTTCGGCGCGCGCAGTGCTACGTGAAGCTGTACGAAGGATCGATCGTCTACGGACCCGTGCGGGCCGAAGTGATTCTGATGCGGCTCTTCAGCAGTGGGAAGGGCTTGTGGAGGGGCGATGGTCACTGGTTGATCGATTTGATACCGATGGCCGGCGGTTTGTGGTGGCTATTAAGAACGATCCCGAGTATTCTGATCCGCGCGGATTGACGATGCGGGAACGGCAGATAGCTGAATTTGTAGGGCTTGGGCAATCATGCAAAGAGATTAGTTACACGTTGGGCCTTTCCCTATCAGCCGTGACGAACTGTACGGCGCGTGCCCAAAAAAAACTCGGGTTGTCCTCACTTCTGGAGTTAGTGGCCTTCTTTTCGCCAAGCGGATTGCGTACAGCACTAGCCGAAGTTTCAGTCCAAGGCGAAAGGCTTCTGCTTGGGGCCTATCCCTTAATCAATGAAGACCGAGTAAAAGACTTGACGGAAACCGAACGAAGAGTGCTGGCGCACATGATAAGCGGGTCCACCAATAGTGATATTGCCCAACGTCGCCAGACGAGTGAATACACCATAGCTAATCAAGTCCAGTCCATTTTTCGTAAGTTAAATGTCTCGTCCCGTAGTGAACTTGCCTCACGGCTACAAAGTGTGGCCTAAGGTTTTTCTCTCCATCTTTCGTCTATAGACCTTTTTCATTTCCTGCCTTTCGCTAATCTTCTGAATCGATTGCGTGAGCAAGTAGGTTGTTACTTCTTATGTAGATCGTACCCTGAAATTTTAGGGTAATCTCGGCATCCGAACGTTCCTTCCACTGAGATAAGTTCGATGTGTGAAATTAACTATGGAAGTTATTCCTCCTGAGGCTTAGCGTGATTCTGCCTGAAGACAATGTGTATGGCATGACTTCCGTGCTTAGAGAGTGAACAATGTTCATGCTTAATTAAAGGAATGAAATTTCCCTTAGTTGCTCACGTATCTATTTTGGTGAATCCTGTATCTAATGTGATGTCAAATTTAGTTGGATATATTGAAGAGCCGATGCTCAGTGGCGCGGCAAGCTGATGAAACTGGTGAATTTGTTTCAGTTTCTTGGGTGGCTCATTGCAGACTTCTTTGATGGCCTACTGTTTGCAAAATGATATCGCTTGTGAATGATCACTGGTTGCCGTTCTGTATCGATAATCATATTCACGAAGTATTGCATTTTGGGGCGGCGAGAATGATTGCAAATTCGACGAAATGAAAAGCAGGGGATGATGGGCGTTGATCCGTGGAATAACTGGATGGTGTTGGCCATGACTACGCCAGCCCTTTGGGCTATTTCTAGCATTATTGATATTTGTTTCGTGGGAGAACGTATTTTCCGTTTTCCTTCAGACGGGCCTGTCATTTCTGGGCTGTTTGGTCTCTTGCCACTCACAGTCCTTGGACTACACGTCGGAGAGTGGGAGGCGATTTCACTGGTAGCGGGTGCCGCAGCCGTTCTGGCTGGGGTTTGTTATTTCCTGCACATGTACTTTGTGTTTAAAGCGCTCTTTACGATCAATGATGTGTCCTGTTCGGAAATTTTTAATATGTTGAGTGTTCTCGTTGTGCCTTTCCTCGCATTTCTTCTGTTGGGGGAGCAGTTGTCTCCCATGCACTACCTGGCCATTAGTCTAGCGTTTGGGGGTATTGTTGCCCTCATTCGAGGATATTTGGTCGGTGGGAATCGATGGGTGGTCATTCTACTTATGATCGCGGTCGTGAGTATTTCGGTGTCGATGGTCATACAGGCGTGGGTATTTACACAGATGTCCTATTGGCATGGCGTCACATTGTTCTCATCTGGAAGTTTGTTGACTGCCCTCATACTTCTTGGTGTGAAACGAGAACGTCGGCGGCGCATTATTTCTCTGCTGCGTCGGTTCGGAAGAATCTTCCTCGTGGTAGAGGCCGTGGAAATGACAGCTGTCTTGTTTTGGCAACGCGCCACGGCCATGAGTCCTTCCGTGTCATTCGTGGCCGTGTTGGAATGTAGTCTGCCCGTATTTGTCATGGCATTCAGTTTCGGGTTGTTGGCCATCTCGCATCGATGGAAAACGGTGACTCCTGTTGTTCGGGAGGCCTTACGTCTTCAGATTGCTGCCACTCCGGTGAAACTCTTGTCTCTCACAATGATTCTGGCGGCCATTGTGATACTTCAAGCCACGGTGCCATAAGAGATTCACTTGTCATGACCAAGTAGAAGGAGAGCTTACTGATGGAAGCCTGCACGTTTGGGGAACATTTGACGATAGATGGCTATGGCGGAGAATACGCATTTCTGAACGATCGGCATGTCGTGGAGTGCTGTCTGGTTGAGCTTCCGACGTTGCTGGAAATGCGTCCGCTTATACCACCAATGGTGAAATGGGCCGAACCGAATGATCTGAAAGATCCTGGGGGATGGAGTGGTTATGTGCTGATTGCTGAAAGCCATATTAGCATTCATACATTCCCGCATCGGCGGTTTTTGAGTGCAGACGTCTATACCTGCCGGAATGGAACGGATACGGGCATGGTCATTCGCTACTTCACTCAAAAATTTGCGCTGGATGACACAGAGACCTGTTTCATCGAGCGAGGCACCAAATATCCAGTACGCAATATTGCATGAAGGTGTGGCAAGAAAGGATGAAGCCGACATAATGCGAGGAATGCTCGTTTGTATCATTGCCCTATTTTTTCAAATAAACGTAGTGTGGGCGGTTCCCAAAGTACATCCCCCCCACAAAACAGACGTGGTGATTATTGGCGCGGGCTTGACTGGATTGGCCACTGCCTATCATTTGAAGGAAGCGAGCGTCCCGTATCACATCCTGGAGCTTAAACCGCGTGTTGGCGGGCGAACACGAACTGTTCGGTACTATCGGTGGGGTGAAGATATCGTGGCAGCTGATGCTGGCATGGAAGAATATTGGGAAAGCAATCCAGGGGTAAAGATACTCAAGAGTTTCGATTTGCCAATTGAGACTTATGTCGCTTCATCCAGTATGACGTTGCAGGGGAAAGTGTATCCTCTCATTGGTGATGAAGACCCGGATGGGTATCACCAGCGTGTGTTTAACGTGGATGAGTATACCGCCTACAAACGCTTTCGAGCATTCGTTCGCCCTTTGGTGGAAGTCCTAAGGGCCAACAAGCGTCCCCTTCCTGTAGAACTCTTAGATTTAAAAGATATTTCCTTTGGTAGTTGGCTCAAAAAACAGGCGCTACCCCTAAAAGTATCTGAATGGATTCGTGTGTCCATTGAACCTGAAATTGGAACGTCGATCGTAGCTATTTCGGCTATTGATGGCATTGCTGAGTTGCACATGTTGATCGGGGACGGAGTTGATGAAGAACAAGCTGTTCGTGTGCTTGGCGGCAATCAATTGTTCATTGATGCGTTGGTCACCCATATCGGACAGGAACATATTTCAATCAACCAGCGAGTGACAGCTGTGCGTTCCAAAGGGGATACAGTTCGTGTGACTTATCGAGATCAAGAGACATCTACTGCGGGATCTATCGAAGCGAAACATCTGGTCAGCACAGTGCCGCTCTATCGACTATTTGAAATTCAATTTGAACCAGGGTTGTCTGACGAAAAACTACAAGCCATTCAGTCCATGACGTGGGGTTCCTATTTCAAGGTTCACCTCTTTGTGCGACCAAGCGCTTGTGGCTTTTGGGAGAGAAAAGGCGGATCAATGTTGCCCATACTCTCTGATTCAAATTTGGGAGTCATCTATGAAGCAGATATGGCGGCTAAGAGCAATGTCCGTCTCCTCTCGCTTCTCGTGCATGGCGCATATGCCGAAGCCTTTAACCGAATGCAGTCTCAACAGGTTCGGGAGGAAATCCTTGCCAGCTTAGAAAAACTTTGGCCGGGGTTTCATGAGCACTATCTGGATATGGAGTTCTATCGATTCCATCCAAGAGCCCTAGCCTCTTGGCCTGTTGGTCGTTCCCGCTATGATGCGCTGTCAGACGCGATTCGAACGCCTGAACACCGTGTGTATCTCGCTGGCGATCATACGGAAAGTGCCCATTCCGATGGCGCGTTTATCTCAGCGGAACGAGTCGTCCGTCAAGTTGTTTCCACGAGAAGAAATGAGGGAGAACCCGGTGCTCAGTTATCTTATGAAGCCGCGGGCCAAAGGTGTTGTCATGAGCATGCCGTGGGAGATGGAGCCTTGTCCCTGCGATTCTGATCTGTCCACGAATCATTTTCATGCCTACGGATAAACGACGGCCCAAGGATCGCGAAGATTTTTCATCGGGAGATTTATCTTCATTAGGCATTGCATGAAGTGTGCAAAGAGGGCAGAAGACGGAGGGGCCAGTGTCTGCGTGACAAGTCATCAGATGCATACCAAGGATATTTTAATGATCTCGTATTCGCAGGCGTACTCCTTATTACTGCTGCAGTTCTTCCTTTTCTAGTGAAGTCCTGAGGCTGAGTTAACAAAAAAATGATGCTGGCTGACTCTCTTGATACGAATGCTGATACCAAGGGAAAATCTTCGTATAGGGTCCCTGCGTGCGGTGAGGGGAATGCCGTGAAAGCAAAAGTACTTATCGTTGATGACGACGCTGATACGATGACTCTGTTGCAAAATCGCTTGGAGATGCAAGGATATGAATCCAGTTCGGCTAAAGATGGAGAACAGGCCCTTAAAAAAATTCAACAAGAGTCTCCGGATGTAGTGTTGTTAGACCTTGAATTGCCCAAATTCAGTGGAATTGAGGTGTTGCGGCGGCTGGGTGAGCTGGCGCATTCGCCGATGGCCGCAATGTGTGTTCCGTCTTCGGGATACCAATTGGTTCAGCCATTTGTCATCGTCATGACCGCATACGGGTCTGTAGACCATGCCGTGGAAGCCATGAAATGCGGAGCCTATGATTTTGTGACCAAACCGTTTGATTTCGATCATCTGGAGTTGGTGATGCAACGCGTCCTCGAGCGGACGGCGCTATCGAAAGAGGTCAAGTATCTTCGACAAGAAGTCAACCATCGATATGCCAAAATTATTGGTAATAGCGCAATGATGAAAGAAGTCTTAGCGATGGCTCAACAAGTTGCCCCCTCACAAGAAACAATATTGTTATTAGGGGAAACCGGGACAGGGAAAGATATTCTGGCGCGGGCTATTCATCGTTGGAGTATGCAACGTGATGGTCCGTTTATGGCAGTGAATTGCTCCGCTTTTACTGAAACGCTCTTAGAAAATGAACTATTTGGTCATGAGAAAGGAGCCTTTACCGGAGCAACAGAAATGAAAGAAGGCAAGATAGAGGCTGCGGATGGCGGCACCGTCTTTCTTGACGAGATTGGAGATATGCCCTATCAGCTTCAAGGGCGATTGCTTAGACTTCTTCAGGATCAAGAGTTTCATCGTGTTGGTGGGACGAAGGCGATTCGGGTTCATGTGCGATTCATTGCGGCGACGAACAGAGATTTACAGAAAGGTATCGCGAACGGGACTTTTCGAGAGGATCTTTTCTTTCGGCTGAATATTTTTCCTATTACGCTTCCCCCGCTTCGCGAACGCATGGTGGATCTTCCAGGCCTAGCGAAGCATTTTCTTATTCGACAGTGCTGTCATACTAAAAGGCCAGGCAAGGAGTTAACGTCTGATGCGCTCGAAGCCATGATGCACTATCATTGGCCCGGCAATATTCGAGAACTGGAAAGTGTGCTTGCTCGGGCTGTCATCTTAAATCCCGACGGGATGATTACGGCAGAGAATTTACGGTTGGAGAGTGGGACTTGTCAGGAGAAAGAACTCCGTTCCGGTCACGATGACCACCTTCCACCCTTTAAAGAGTCCCTTGATAATCATAGCCGGTTTTTGATTATCCAAGCGCTGACGCAAACTGATTGGAATCAGACCAAAGCTGCCGAAATGTTGCAGATCCATCGTTCATTTCTTGTGCGGCTCGTGAAGCGACTGGGTATATCCGCAACCCGTTCAATGTAAATTTCCTGTCCTCTGAACATTCCTGGATGTCATCTATAGTCCATGCGTTCTCGTGTAGGTTTCCTAGATTCGTCTGAACTCCCATCCTAACCTACGTGGTCAACCATCCTATCAAGTAGCCTCATTTTGAGGACTCTCATTACTCGCACTTTTTGTCCGTGCTTGTTGTCTGTCCGATTAGCTGATTGCGGGGCTTTTACTGGCTCAATTTGAGTCACCTGCTGATCGATGACGTTGTAGCGAAATAGGTCGATCCATGTGCTGATCCGTTCCATTCGTTTTCCCAACTTGGTTCAAATTCTTCTTAGAAATTAAGAGATTCAAGCTTTTTGGGCGCTCTTGAATGGGAAAAACTCATGACGGCATCCATGTTGCTATTTCCAATTCGTGGGAAGTGCGAGAAAAGGACGAGTCTCTTGTACAACACGAAGGGGCCATTAGGAACCGCAGTAGACGAAAAATATATGAATTTGATGATTCAAAACAGAGTGCTCCCGACGCAAAAGATCGTCCACAAGTAAGAAAGCATTTTCAAGCATAAACCCGTCGTCCAGGTGTTTCTCTCTATCCGGCACCTAGCGACGACATAACAACAGGATAGGGAATACAAGGAGGTTCTATCATGAAACGCATTAATCAAAAACAATCAACCAACATGAGTCCTAAGGTGGCAGTTATGGGTGCATTCGTGCTGGCTTTCAGTAGTGTTGTGAGCCACGCAGAGACGAACTGCTACGATTTCAGTAATCTGCCGGATGAGGTCTACGGGGAAGAGGAGACGATCTCCACACAGCACGGGGATATTAACCTGCTAAAAGTGTTTAATGAAAATGGTGATCCGATGCAACCGAACGAAAATGGGGTACAGACTTATAGGAATGTCCCCATTCCTGGGCAGGGGGAAAACCCCTCGTTGAAGAATCACGGCGGAATAACCATTCAAGTTGTGCCAAATACTCCAATGTCGGCCGTGACCCTAAAGTTCGCCGAAAACACTGGGGCCACTGATCAGCAATTATGGAATTTTGGCGTCAATGGACAACGGCGCATTTGGAGAGGACAATTGTCTACTCTTGATGGAGAGTACCTTGGTATGCCACAACCTGGAGGGCGTGTACGAATTGCGGTTGGTGGGGTTGTGGATCCTCGCGACAATTCTTACTGGGTTCGTGGCATGGTGACGCTAGTCTCTGATCCCGTCAATTTCGCGTTGCCCGGTAGAGGCATCGGAAGGTTTTCAATAGGACGGAGCAGCCAACTGCTCATAGATGATGTCTGTATGACGGAATAGTGATTGTTCTTTGTGCGTGGGCCCGGGTCTGGCTTGCAAACGACCCGGGCGGCCACAGGAGAAGTCTCATACAAAACCAAAAATTGTCATCTCGCTGGTCGAGTTTGCGCGGGATGTAGACGCGGTGAAAGGGCCCAACGTTTCGGGCCCTTTTCTTGTTCCAAATTTTTGGTCTGTCGGAATGTCTGAGAAAACCTTGATATACTGTTGAGTTCAAGGGAAAGCTAGGATATTCATGGTTAGACCAATTCAAAGATCAATAAGACAGTGGCTTGAAGTGGTGGCGGTGGCCGCGACGGGTATCTGCTTTTTGGTGTTTCAGAACTTTGGGGCTAAGGGACTGTTTATTGCGCTGGCTAGCATGAGTTGGAGTGGCTATGTGATCTGGCGGGTGCGGCAGGATTCTAGTCTGTGGGTGCAGTGGGGTTTTCGGACTGACAATCTTCGGACAGCGTTTTTCTGGCCCACAGCGATGTTTGTCTTGGGGGTCAGTCTGATGGCGTGGTATGGCGCGGCCCATGGTCGCGTTCTGTGGCCACGACATATTCTTGTGCTCTTACTGCTCTATCCTCTATGGGGGATCCTTCAACAATTTCTCGTGCAGGCGCTTGGTGTTGCTAATCTTATGACACTTTTCCCAAACCAAGGTTGGATAGTAGCGCTGCTTGTTGGAGTGACTCTCTTCTCTGTTGTGCATTATCCAGATGGCTGGTTGCTGATGGCAGCGACTGGAGTCATGGCCTGTTTCTTTATCCCGTGCTACCTGCGTGATCGAAATTTGTGGCCATTGGGTCTCTATCATGGGTGGTTCGGTACTTTCTTTTACTTGTGGGTTCTTGGGAAAGATCCATGGCTCGACATATTTGGCAAGTAATCTTCTCCATATAGCTTGACCGTATGGCGTAGGGCAGAGTAGAAAAGCCATAGAACATTTTTGTTTGAGCAAGGGAGTTAGGGACATGGAAAATAATCCGCTGATTATTTCTGATGAAGAACGTAAAGCGCTGTTGTATGAACGGTTTCGGGATGTGTGCTTGGTGGAGAAAGAGGTGTGGACGGAGATTTATATGCCCCGGCAGGTGGAGAAGGGCATGGTGCTGACCAATCAGCATGAATGTTATGAAGTGTTGATTGATGATCCGGATGTTGAAGATGCCTTGGAAGCCAATATTCCTTTGGGAGCCCAATCGCTGGGGGCAGCGATTGCAGAATATAAGGATCATATTTCGTTTCGGAAGAAGTAAGGTGTGGCTTTGAGGTTTCTTTGAATTGAGTGAAGAAAGTTGGTCGGGTAACACGCATGACGAGTATTTGAAGGACGGATTGGTAGTCCGCTTTTCCGTGTTTCTACCTCCCCTAGCCCTTCCTTACAAAAGGAGGGGAACTTCTGGTTTGTTACTTGTTTATTTCTCGCTGTGCATTGCAGAGGTCGCGGATTCTGTTCCAGTCTTCTTCGAATGAGAATCCTTTATAGGGAGTGGAATGAGCGGAGGCTAACTCGTGAAGATGGTCTCGGCGTTCAGTGGTTGGAGGATGGGTGGAAAAATATCGAAAGGGGGAGGTCTCTTCCTGTTCCTGGCTGAGTTTGTCAAAAAACGCAATCATTCCACTTGGATTGATCCCCGCCTGTTGAAGTAACCGTAAGCCTTGTTCATCTGCTTGATTCTCGGCTTCTCGACCATATGACAACGTTTGTAAGGTTTGGGCAGCTTGTAAGCCATAGGAGAGCATGCCGCTGGCATCGCCGCTAAGCGCGGCAATCACAAAGGCCATGGAGACATGTTGGACGATGAGATGCATGCTGTGTCGCAACATGACATGTTGTATTTCATGTGCCAGCACTCCGGCTAATTCTTCCGGGCTCTCGGTGTCCTGAAGCAGTCCTCGAAAAACAATGAGATGCCCTCCTGGTGCAGCCATGGCATTGACCATTGCATCATCAATCACGGTGAGATGAAAGGTGTAGGGAATCGGGCCTAAGGGATTCGTGAGCCTGGTCATCATACTGTCCAAGGTGTGGGCTAACTCGGTATTCTCACAGAGCTGTTCCTCATCAGTGAATTCCTCTTGAACAAATTGTCCGAGTTCTGTTTCCCATGAAATGGGAATGGCAGCGGTGATGGGTTTCGCTAACGAGGGAACGCCCCAGGTAAAAATGCCATAGATAATTGGAAGGGCTGCGAGGGCTGCTGCGATCGTCCAATAGAGGCGTTTGCGGCGCGTACCAGGATGATGGAAATGGGAGGCCTCTGGGCCACCTATTTTGTGGATGGCCAACAAGATATTCGCATTGGGGATGACCAATGTTTCCCCGACTCCTTCACCTCGCTCCAGGCGGACTTCTTCTCCGGCGTAGCGGCCTTGTGTTTGACGGAGCTCAGAATAGGTCCAAAAGTGAGAGGCGCCGGATGAAAGATACAGAGCGAGTCCCGTAGGTTCGACGGAAATCGACGTGTGTTGCGGAACAGGTGATTGCCCGTCGTAGTAGGAGCCTTGCCAATTGGTTTGAGTCGCCATCTATACAATCGTCAACAGGGAGCAGTGAACAAGGAGAAGCCGGAAGTAGCGATGGGGAAACAAGGCCCGCTCAGTTACCCTAAATCAAATCCGGCATCAAAATATCCAGCCAGTTCTTCTCCGGTGGGGGAGGCATCTCGCGCATCTTGTTCGATGTTTTGCAGGTCTAATGGACCTTGCAGTCCTAGATAATAATACAAATATTGAAGATTCCGGACTTGCACCCAAGGCTAGGCTAAGCCGAACGTCAGCACGAGCATGAAAAAGTTCGTCAGACGTAGTTCCAAGAGATTCCAAGTCGAGGCGGTAAACGTGAATGGGGCCGCATCAAATATGGAATGGTTCCAGAAGTATTTCTGTTTGCTGGCTTGAAGGTAAAACCAAGGTACGCATAACGTCAGCAATCCAGTAAGGAATAGAGGATTCGCAACAATAGCGCTCCATTCTTCCTGTTCCCAACTACGGATGTAGTGTAGTGTTTCTGGAGCGGCGCTGATGGCTATCAATCCAATTGCAATCGCACAACAAAGGCCGAGTGTTTTTGCGTAAATCCAAAGCAGGGCTGTTCCATTTCCTTTGTAGGTGAACGAGCGATTGCCCAGGTAGGTATGCGAGACGAGGAATTCCCGGCGCGCATGTTCGAAAAATGGGTAATAGACTCCGGCTGTTAGAAGCGTCAAAAACGTCCCTGTCAACCAGATTTGCATGTAACGTTTGACGCGTCCGCGAAAGGAAAATCGAATACTTCCAAATGCGGTGCGGCTGAGGCGGTAGCGATGTGAGCCCACCACAGCAATGGGTACAAAGCAGAGGACCATGCCGCCCGCGAGAGTATTGGGAATCCAAGCCGGAATGTGTTCCCAGATAAGGGCCTGTAAGATTAAGTGTGTAATTGGTTATCATCATGGATTTATTTTCTGAAGGAGGACTGATGACCAAGAACAGTACAAAAACCGATGCCTTGCTCGATGACTTATTGCAAGACTGTGACTCGCCTGAAGATATTCTTGGGGAGCATGGGCTGTTGAAAGGGTTGACCAAACGGTTGGTGGAGCGGGCACTGGCGGCTGAACTCACCAATCATCTGGGGTATGCTCCTCATGCCCGTCACCAGGCCCAGAACGGAAACGTCCGCAATGGCACGAGTGCCAAAACGATTGAGACCGCTCAAGGTCCAGTGGAGCTGGCCGTGCCCCGAGATCGATCAGGCACGTTTGAACCGGCCGTCGTCAAGAAACGCCAACGGCGGCTCGAGGGTTTTGATGACAAAGTGCTAGCCCTGTATGCCCATGGACTGACCACGCGGGAAATTCAAGGGCATCTCGAAGAGCTGTACGGGACCGACGTCTCGCCCACGCTGATTTCGACGATCACCGATGCCGTCTTAGAAGATGTGCGGCTCTGGCAAAGTCGGCCGCTGGAGACGGTGTATCCCATCCTGTATTTTGATTGCCTGTTTGTGAAATCGCGACACGATGGAGCGGTCAAGACCAAAGCCGTCTATGTTGCCCTCGGCGTGACGCTCACGGGAGAGAAGGAACTCCTGGGCCTGTGGGTCAGTGAAACGGAAGGAGCCAAGTTTTGGTTAGCGGTGTTCACGGACTTGCAACAGCGAGGCGTGAAGGATTGCTTTGTCGCTTGTGTCGATGGGCTGACCGGGTTACCCGAAGCCTTGGAAACCATCTTTCCCCAGACTCAGGTGCAACTCTGCATTGTCCATAAAGTGCGCCACGCCTTACGGTACGTGGTCTGGAAAGAACGCCGCCCGGTCGCCCGCGATTTACGAGCGATCTATGGCGCGGCCACGCTGGCAGAAGCCGAAGAAGCCTTGGAGCGCTTTGCGCAGATGTGGGATCAAAAATATCCCTCAATTAGTGCCAGTTGGCGTCGCGACTGGACACGGTTGACCGTGTTCTTTGACTATCCCCCTGAAATTCGGAAAGTGATCTATACGACCAATGCGATTGAATCCCTGAATTTCTCATTACGGAAGGTCCTCAAAAAACGCGGCGCGTTCCCAACCGATGAAGCCATTTTGAAAGTGCTCTACCTGGGGATGCAACGCATTGCCAAGAAATGGACCATGCCCATTCCAGAATGGAAACGAGCGCTCAATCAGTTTGCCATTCTATTAGGAGACCGAGTGTCAACGAAAGAGTAATTCACGATCAGTTACACAGAAGACTTGACAGGCCCTGTCAAGATCCCAACAAGAATCCGGACGGCGAGAAAGATGGCGATCCCGTGGATCTGGCCACCGGGACCTTTACGGCGGATCAGGTAGATCTGACGCTTCCTGGGTACCTGCCCATCAGGTTTGGGCGGACGTTCAATGCCCAGGACACCTTTCGATTGGGCTCGGGCGTGTTTCGGCCAGGGCAAGAACTCACCCTGACCTTTGGCAAGGGCTGGGTGTCGACCTATGATATCGCCCTTGTCCCGCGGGGCGATGTGCGAGTATTGGTGCTGCCGGGGAATAGTCGCATCGATCTCGCGCCACAAGCCGATGGCACCTGGACGAATCAGACGCATAGCCTGCTCTTGGGAGCGGTGCTCCGCCAGGTGTCGGCCACTGAGCGGGAACTGCGCTTCAAAGATGGCCGCATCTGGACGTTTCGCGTCGCCCATACCTTTGGCAATGGCTCGACAGTGGATTTTCTGTCTAAACAACAAGACTCCAATGGCAATACCGTGACCATTCAACGTGCCGGCGTCGTGATTTCGCGAATCATCGATGCATCTGGCCGTGCTCTGAATATGACCGCGACTAGCAATGGCATTACGGAGGGCCTGTAAGATTAAGTGTGTAATTGGTTATCATCATGGATTTATTTTCTGAAGGAGGACTGATGACCAAGAACCGTACAAAAACCGATGCCTTGCTCGATGACTTATTGCAAGACTGTGACTCGCCTGAAGATATTCTTGGGGAGCATGGGCTGTTGAAAGGGTTGACCAAACGGTTGGTGGAGCGGGCACTGGCGGCTGAACTCACCAATCATCTGGGGTATGCTCCTCATGCCCGTCACCAGGCCCAGAACGGAAACGTCCGCAATGGCACGAGTGCCAAAACGATTGAGACCGCTCAAGGTCCAGTGGAGCTGGCCGTGCCCCGAGATCGATCAGGCACGTTTGAACCGGCCGTCGTCAAGAAACGCCAACGGCGGCTCGAGGGTTTTGATGACAAAGTGCTAGCCCTGTATGCCCATGGACTGACCACGCGGGAAATTCAAGGGCATCTCGAAGAGCTGTACGGGACCGACGTCTCGCCCACGCTGATTTCGACGATCACCGATGCCGTCTTAGAAGATGTGCGGCTCTGGCAAAGTCGGCCGCTGGAGACGGTGTATCCCATCCTGTATTTTGATTGCCTGTTTGTGAAATCGCGACACGATGGAGCGGTCAAGACCAAAGCCGTCTATGTTGCCCTCGGCGTGACGCTCACGGGAGAGAAGGAACTCCTGGGCCTGTGGGTCAGTGAAACGGAAGGAGCCAAGTTTTGGTTAGCGGTGTTCACGGACTTGCAACAGCGAGGCGTGAAGGATTGCTTTGTCGCTTGTGTCGATGGGCTGACCGGGTTACCCGAAGCCTTGGAAACCATCTTTCCCCAGACTCAGGTGCAACTCTGCATTGTCCATAAAGTGCGCCACGCCTTACGGTACGTGGTCTGGAAAGAACGCCGCCCGGTCGCCCGCGATTTACGAGCGATCTATGGCGCGGCCACGCTGGCAGAAGCCGAAGAAGCCTTGGAGCGCTTTGCGCAGATGTGGGATCAAAAATATCCCTCAATTAGTGCCAGTTGGCGTCGCGACTGGACACGGTTGACCGTGTTCTTTGACTATCCCCCTGAAATTCGGAAAGTGATCTATACGACCAATGCGATTGAATCCCTGAATTTCTCATTACGGAAGGTCCTCAAAAAACGCGGCGCGTTCCCAACCGATGAAGCCATTTTGAAAGTGCTCTACCTGGGGATGCAACGCATTGCCAAGAAATGGACCATGCCCATTCCAGAATGGAAACGAGCGCTCAATCAGTTTGCCATTCTATTAGGAGACCGAGTGTCAACGAAAGAGTAATTCACGATCAGTTACACAGAAGACTTGACAGGCCCATTACGGAAGTTAGCGATCCCTTAGGTCGCACCGTCTCATATGAGTATAACGCACAAGGGCGTCTCTCTACCGTCACCAATCCCGAAGGGGACACGACGGAGTATACCTACGATGCCAACGGGAACTTGCTCACCATTACCGATGCCCGAGACATTCAATATATCGAAAATGACTATGGGGCCAGCGGCCGCGTCCTGCGGCAGGTGATGGCCGATGGCGGGGAATGGTTCTATCGCTATCATCTGCAAGGAGCCACGGTCACCGGGCCGGGGTGTCCCGGCCTCCTGTGCCCCACGGAAGAATCCTGGGAGAACGTGCAAGCCGGCTATACGTTTACGGGCGGGACCATCTGTGAAACAACAGTGGTGGAACCGGAGGGAGACGTCAGCGCCGCGGCCGGGTTCACTGCCACCGCGAGTGCCTTGGGCGGGATCAATTTCTCACAGATCCCCCGCGGGTTTCGCTTCAATAACCGGGCCTGTCATCAATGGCAAACTTCTCACAGATCCCCCGCGGGTTTCGCTTCAATAACCGGGGGAATACCATCAGTCGGACGAATGAACTGGGCCAGAAGACGACCTTGGCCGCGCCATAGATCGCTCGTAAATCCGGGCGACCGGGCGGCGTTCTTTCCAGACCACGTACCGTAAGGCGTGGCGCACTTTATGGACAATGACCTGAGTCTGGGGAAAGATGGTTTCCAAGGCTTCGGGTAACCCGGTCAGCCCATCGACACAAGCGACATAATCCTTCACGGGTTGCAAGTCCGTGAACACCGCTAACCAAAACTTGGCTCCTTCCGTTTCACTGACCCACAGGCCCAAGTTCCTTCTCTCCCGTGAGCGTCACGCCGAGGGCAACATAGACGGCTTTGGTCTTGACCGCTCCATCGTGCGCGATTTCACAAACAGGCAATCAAAATACAGGATGGGATACACCGTCTCCAGTTTGCCAGAGCCGCACATCTTCTAAGACGGCATCGGTGATCGTCGAAATCAGCGTGGGCGAGACGTCGGTCCCGTACAGCTCTTCGAGATGCCCTTGAATTTCCCGCGTGGTCAGTCCATGGGCATACAGGGCTAGCACTTTGTCATCAAAACCCTCGACGTTGGCGTTTCTTGACGACGGCCGGTTCAAACGTGCCTGATCGATCTCGGGGCACGGCCAGCTCCACTGGACCTTGAGCGGTCTCAATCGTTTTGGCACTCGTGCCATTGCGGACGTTTCCGTTCTGGGCCTGGTGACGGGCATGAGGAGCATACCCCAGATGATTGGTGAGTTCAGCCGCCAGTGCCCGCTCCACCAACCGTTTGGTCAACCCTTTCAACAGCCCATGCTCCCCAAGAATATCTTCAGGCGAGTCACAGTCTTGCAATAAGTCATCGAGCAAGGCATCGGTTTTTGTACTGTTCTTGGTCATCAGTCCTCCTTCAGAAAATAAATCCATGATGATAACCAATTACACACTTAATCTTACAGGCCCCAATAACCGGGGGAATACCATCAGTCGGACGAATGAACTGGGCCAGAAGACGACCTTGGAGCGCGGCCCTAACAACCGTGTGACCTCCCGCATTAATCCGTTGGGCCGTTCTCTCAATTTTGACTACGATAGCCGGGGCAATGTCACCAAGATAGCGGAACCGGGCCTGCAAGAGACCACTATCCAGTATCATCCCACGTTCAATAAGCCGACCACTCTGACCAATGGCTTAGGCCATATCCGCCGGGCGAAGTATGACACGCGCGGCAATCAGACCGAATCCACGAATCAGCTTGGGTTTACCTCCTTTGTCCAACACAATGCCTTGGGCTCCATTATTCACATCCAATTTCCCGAAGAGCAGGAGCCCGGCACCAGCTTTGGGTATAACTCACTAGGGAGCCTCACCAGTATCACTAATCCGCTGGGGCATGTCAGCCGCCGGACCTTCGATGCGGCCTCTCGCCTCTCGAGCATCTCCGGGCCCCGCGGGTTTCCCACTCGCATCAATTACGACGGGCTGAATCAGGTGACGCGGCTGACCAATCCTCGAGGAGGGGTGAGCACGTTTGGCTACGATAATAATGGCAATCTGGCCACTCGGACGACCGCCAACCAGAAGAGCTATTCGCACACCTACGATGACATGGACCGATTGGAGACGACCACGGACCCCCTCAACCGGTCTTTTACCTTTGCCTATGATCGCATCGGCAATGTCACGGGGTTGACGGATCGGAAGAATCAGCCCACAGACTATGGCTATGATGCCCTCAATCGCCCCACGAGCGTAACCTATGCTGATGGCAGCACCGTGACCCCAGAGTATGACCGTGGGGGTCGGTTGCAGCGGCTCGTCGACTCCAGCGCGGGGACCATAGAGTGGGTCTATGATGCCTTTGACCGGGTCATTCAAGAAATCACGCCGCAAGGGTCGGTCTCCTATCAATACGATGCCATTGGCCGACGGACCCAGATGACGGTCAATGGCCAAGCTCCGGTGAGCTATGAGTACGATGCGGCCAACCGCCTGACTCGTGTGGAGCAGGGGAATCTGTTTGCGGCGATGACCTATGACAAAAACGACCGGCGGATCTCACTGACCTATTCCAATGGGACCACCACGACCTATGCCTACGACCATGCCTCCCAGGTGACGGGGATCACGCACACTGGACCCGGTGGGCTGATTGAGCAGCTCACCTACGCATACGATCCAGATGGCAATCAGACCTCGGTCACACGGGCCAATGGCGCTGGCACCGTCATCCCGGCTGCGGTCTCCTCGACGACGTATGATGCCGCCAACCAACAGACGGCGTTCAATGGCGCCGCGCTCACCTATGATGCTAAAGGGTCTCTTACCAATGATGGGACGAACACCTATCAATGGAATGCGCGGGATCAGTTGGTGGCGATCTCAGGTGCCGTCACCGCCAGCTTTACCTACGATGGCCTCGGCCGTCGGACCTCGAAGACGATCGATGGGCACACGACGACCTACCTGTATGACGGCCACGACATCGTCGCTGAAATTGATAATCAGGAGGGCCTGGTCACTTATTTGCGGGGGCTGAATATCGATGAGCCCTTCATTCGGCAGACCTCTGCAGGGGAGGAATATTATCACGTGGATAGTCAGGGGAGCACGCTCGTGCTCAGTGACGCCGGTGGGACTACAACGACCAGCTACACCTACGATCCGTTTGGCCAGACGACGGTCACGGGGACGTCCAGCAATGCCTTGCAATATACGAGTAGAGAAAACGATGGGACCGGCCTTTACTATTACCGCGCCCGCTATTACAGTCCCACCCTGCATCGGTTTATTTCCGAGGACCCGATTGGCTTAGGTGGCGGCGATGAGAACTTTTATGCCTACACCTTTAATAGTCCGACGAACTACACGGATCCGAGTGGAACCATTGGGCTTGGGGGGTGCCTGACCGGGGTCGTCACTGATGCCATCTTAAGTGGCCGCAAACCGACGCTAGCGAGTGTGGCTGGCTCCTGTGCCCTCGGGGCCATTGGGGGACAAGCGGCCAAGCATGCGTTTACCGCGGCCAAGCAGCTGTATAAAAGCCTGGCCAGTAAGTTGGCGAGTCGGGCGGGGAAGGGGGCAGATGAATTTGTTGATTTAACTACACCTGCCCGTCGGAGGCATATTCTTGATGGCGATGCTACCGGTGGCGGCCATCGCGCAGGTACAGGCAGACCAGGGAAAAGCGAGTTTCCTGCGGGTAGGTCTGATGACAGCATTATTCACGACATTTCAGATATTGCCACTGATCCTACTTTGAAAAGTATTCCTGGACGTGGTGGTCGAACAATAACGGATGGAACTAGAAACGGAGTAGACATAAGAGTTATTCAAGGGCCGAATGGAGAAATTATCACAGGGTTCCCTACCAACACCCTGAGGAATCCAAGATGATGAATGCGAACTATGAAAATATAGAAAATTTACTATCACAGTTATTGGCTTCGGTCGATAAAGCTTTTAATCGACAAGAGACGGAAGAAGTTCAGAGATTCCTTGACGTTGGCGAATATGGTTTAGCTTTAGAGACTTTTACAGATATTGTTTTGGAGGAAAATAAAAAGTTAACAGAATCTGACTTGCGTTTAATTAATACACTTGCGAATGCAATGTCGATGAAGTTAGAAAAATTTTATGAAAAATTCCCAGATAGAGCAGTTGTCGAGAGTAAGAAAAAAGAGAACTCATAACGAACCGGGGTTTCAGCCCACTCGGAATCCGGGTCACCCATCTAGCAGACTCCGGTCAAGTGGGCACACGTCTCCTCTTCGTTCGTCTTCGCACGTTCCCTTTTGAATTTCATCGATCCCTCGAGCGATGAGACCTCGACTGCATCCGAGTTTTCAGTGGTTGCGGTATCAACTCCGTAACCTGAGTTGCACCAGTTACCCATCAGGATCAAGGCTCGGAGATACGGGCTCTCCAGCCCCTGGCCACTCTGTGGCCCCAGAAAACCATTGGTGCCCGCGTGTGTCCAACGGAGGAGATCACAGATCCATTGGTTGCCATGTGGCTCCACCCTCATGAAGGCTCACACCCGAGGTAGCTCAGGCCTCCCCGTGGACTGAGGGAGCCGAAGCGGGCGGGGGGACGGCCAATCAAGTTCGTGGTTCTGCCAACCCCTTTACAAGCTCATCCGCCCCACCCAAGGTTCATGGGCCCACTGACGCAAAGGCCTTCTCGATCTCGAACGGGACTTGATCCCGCAACACGTAATAGCACGCCCGGGCCAACTTGTGGGCGACGGCCTTGATGGCCACGACCCGTTTCGTCTGGCTCATCTTGCGATCATAGAAGCGCCGAATGGGCGGATAATACCGCACCGCGTGATTTGCCGCTTCGACAAACGCCCAAGGCCAAATACTTGTTGCCATTCTTCGTATTGCCCCGGCCTTTACGTTTGCCATTGCTCAGTTTTGTACTGCCCACACAGCGGCAATAGGAGGCCCACTGGCCGACGGTGGGAAAACGTTGAATCTCCCCGGCTTCCAGCATGATGGTCAAGGCTAAGGTCTGGCCTACCCCGGCAATGGTGAGGACCTGTCGAAAGGTCGGCCGCAGAGCGACCTGCGCCTTGATCGCTTGTTCCAGCGTCGCAATCTGGTCTTCTACGCAGCGCAGCACAGTCAAGGTGCTCATGACCGCAAGGGCTGCCTCGGTCGTCGGTAAGAGCTGTTCGACCTCTGCGACCGTGAGGGCTTTTAGTTTCTGCCCCTTGAGCGTGGTACCCGTGTGACGCGCCACCACCGCCTGGGCGCTGAGCAGATTACTGGTCTTCTGCTGAACCAATTGGCTGCGTTTCCGAAGCAAGTCGCGGATGCCTCGTTCGGCTTTGGGATAGATATAACCCGTAGGCAACACCCCTAACCGCAATAGATGAGCTAGCCATCGCGCATCGCTCGCATCATCGGTGTATTTAAGGCCGGAGTATTGTTGCATCGCCGCCGGGTTGGCTAAGTGGACAAGGTAGCCGGCCTCCATCAGGCCATCGACCAACCAGTACCAATTATACGTCGACTCGACCACGAGCCCCTGGAGCGTGACCTGATACGGAGCCAGTTGTCCGAGAATCGTCGCGAAGTCATTGGGCAGCCGTTTCCGATACACGATCTGATCGGCCTCATCCACAATCACGAGCACACTGTTGCTGGCATGGAGATCAATCCCGCCGTACAATTTTTCCATGGCTCCTCCTTGGGTTGAGAAGGTTGAGAGATTCTTGACCAATCCCTCAACGGTACCGCCCAGGCGAGGAGCCTGCTAGATGAGTATCAAGTTGCGTGTTTTATGATATGTACTTGATTCCCTCTCTGCCTTCTCCCTAGCCGCGCGTCACGACGTCGAGTGCTGGCTCGTTGGCGCGACTAGCGCATCGACCACATCTAAAATCTTCTGCTGCTGATGTCGCGGTGACAATACGCGCGGCAATCAAACGGAGTCCATCAATCAGCTCGGCTTCAAATCCTTTGTGACTCATAACGTCCATGGCTCGATTATTCACATCCAATTTCCCGAAGAGCAGGAGCCCGGCACCAGCTTTGGGTATAACTCACTAGGGAGCCTCACCAGCATCACCAATCCGCTGGGGCATGTGAGTCGTCGGACCTTCGATGCGGCCTCTCGCCTTTCGAGCATCTCCGGGCCCCGCGGGTTTCCCACTCGCATCAATTACGATGGGCTCAATCAAGTGACCCGGCTGACCAATCCGGGCGGGGGCATCAGTACCTTCGGCTACGATGGCAATGGCAATCTGGCCACTCGGACGACCGCCAACCAGAAGAGCTATTCGCACACCTACGATGACATGGACCGGTTGGAGACAACCACCGACCCGCTCAATCGATCGTTTACCTTTGCCTATGATCGCATCGGTAATGTCACGGGGTTGACGGATCGAAAGAATCAACCCACAGGTTATGGCTATGACGCCCTCAATCGCCCCACCAGGGTGACGTATGCTGATGGCAGCACCGTGACCCCTGAGTATGATCGTGGGGGTCGGTTGCAGCGGCTCGTTGACTCCAGCGCGGGGACCATCGAGTGGGTCTATGATGCCTTTGACCGGGTCATTCAAGAAATCACGCCGCAAGGGTCGGTCTCCTATCAATACGATGCCATTGGCCGACGGACCCAGATGACGGTCAATGGCCAAGCTCCGGTGAGCTATGAGTACGATGCGGCCAACCGCCTGACTCGTGTGGAGCAGGGGAATCTGTTTGCGGCGATGACCTATGACAAAAACGACCGGCGGATCTCACTGACCTATTCCAATGGGACCACGACCACCTATGCCTACGACCATGCCTCCCAGGTGACGGGGATCACGCACACTGGACCCGGTGGGCTGATTGAGCAGCTCACCTACGCATACGATCCAGATGGCAATCAGACCTCGGTCACACGGGCCAATGGCGCTGGCACCGTCATCCCGGCTGCGGTCTCCTCGACGACGTATGATGCCGCCAACCAACAGACGGCGTTCAATGGCGCCGCGCTCACCTATGATGCTAAAGGGTCTCTTACCAATGATGGGACGAACACCTATCAATGGAATGCGCGGGATCAGTTGGTGGCGATCTCAGGTGCCGTCACCGCCAGCTTTACCTACGATGGCCTCGGCCGTCGGACCTCGAAAACGGTCAATGGACGCACAATACAATTTATATATGATGGCGGCGACATCGTCGCCGAGATTGATAGCCAGGAGGGTCTTGTCACCTATCTCCGAGGGCTTGCAATCGATGACCCCTTCATTCGGCAGACCTCTGCGAGGGAGGAATATTATCACCATGATGCCCTGGGTAGTACGCTAGCGCTGAGTGACGGCACAGGCACTACCACGACCACCTATGCCTATGATCCGTTTGGCAACTCTGTGATCACTGGATCATCAACGAATGCTTTGCAATATACGAGTCGAGAAAACGATGAGACTGGGCTATATTATTACCGCGCCCGCTACTATAGTCCTAGGCTGCACCGGTTTATTTCCGAAGATCCCATAGGCTTAGTCGGAGGTGATGAGAATTTCTATGTCTATACCTTCAACAGTCCGACAAATTTTCGTGATCCCAGGGGGCTTTTCGTAGCACCTGGATTCTCAACCCCTCCGCCTGGTTGTCCTCAAACGGAGGAAAGTAAGTCGGATCAGTCTTTTTTTGAAAGTCTTGACTGTGCGTCGAATTTTCTCCCAGGTGGCCTTGGTCAGGTCGGGAAACTTGGGGCAAAAGAGGTCGTCCGAAATATAAAGAATATTGTCGAAAGTGCTAAAAACCTAGCGAAAAAGTTGGGACGAAATCGAGTCTCGGGAAGGACAGCCGGTGGAAAGCAGCTTGACATCGACCTAACAGGTAAGGGACATTTCGAAAAATCTGTACAACAGAGAATCGACACACCACACGTTAAAGAATCAACTATTAATGTAGGTGAAAATGGCCAGGTAAATTTAAGTAACAGCAAGGTGCGTCCAGCGACACCGGCAGATATTCGAACTGCTCGGCGGTTGGGTGGAGGTTAAGCTACATGCGAGATGTTATTCAAGATCTTCAGGCGTGGTTTGTAAAGCATTGTGATGGCAATTGGGAGCATCAGTATGGTGTCAAGATCGAGACGCTTGATAATCCAGGGTGGACTGTGGAAATCGAACTTACTGGAACCTCCCTGTCCAAAACTCCATATAGAAAAATGAATGAGGAACGATCTGAAAATGACTGGATTAGTTGTTTTGTCGAACAGGACACTTTCAAAGGTTACGGCGGCCCCAAGAATCTCCTTGAGATCCTTATTGTGTTTTTCGAGTGGGTTGAGAGATCAGAACAAACCGATATAGGGGTTACCCAATAGTGGGTCTAATCCAACGACGGCGTAACCGTGTTGTTGCGGCCCAAGGGGCTGTCAAGTTTTCTGTGTATCTGATTCTGACCTAAATTTTTGTTTCACCCGATCGCCTAACAGCACCACAAATTGATTGAGGGCTCGCTTCCAGTCATGAATTGGGACTATTCATTTACATTCCGAGATACAGCACTTTCAGAATGGCCTCATCTGTGGAAAATGCTCTCTGCTTTTTCAGAATAGAAATAGGTGTCGGGAACCTTTTTTGATGTCATGGCAGAGCAAGTTTAGCGTTTAGTGTATGCAGGTTTCCTGGTCCTGCTTCTGTACCTCACCTACGCGTACGATCCAGATGGCAATCAAACGTCCGTCACGCGGGCCAATAGTGCCGGCACGGTCATCCCGGCAGCCGTCCCCGCAGCCACGTACGATGCCGCTAACCAACAGACCACGTTCAACGGCGCGACGCTGACTTATGATGCCAAGGGCCATCTCACGAGTGATGGCACCAACACCTATCAATGGAATGCGCGGGATCAGTTGGTGGCGATCTCGGGTGATGTTACGGCCACCTTTACCTACGATGGCCTGGGCCGACGCACGACCAAAATGGTGAATGGGCGGATCACTCAATTTTTCTATGACGGCGATGACATTGTCGCTGAGCTTGACAGCCAGGCTGGCCTGGTCACCTATTTACGCGGGTTGAATGTGGATGAGCCATTCATTCGACAGACCTCTGCGGGAGAGGAATATTATCACGTAGATAGTCAGGGGAGCACGCTCGTGCTCAGTGACGCTGGTGGGACTACAACGACCAGCTACACCTACGATCCCTTTGGCCAAACAACGGTCACCGGTGCCTCCAGCAATGCCTTGCAATATACGAGTAGAGAAAACGATGGCACCGGGCTATACTATTACCGTGCTCGATACTATAGTCCCACCCTGCATCGGTTTATCTCGGAAGATCCCATTGGCCTCGACGGCGGCGATGAGAACTTTTATGCGTATACGTTTAATAGCCCAACGAACTTTACGGATCCGAGTGGAACCATTGTGCCGCTCATTCCGCCCGCATTGGCGTGTCTGCGAGGCGCGGCATCCAGTCTGGCTGCCGATGCACTGTCGGGGCGCAAACCCAGTTTAAGCGAGGCCGCGCTGGGTTGCGCCACGGGTGGGGCTAATAGGGCCTTTGGTGCCGCGAGAGCGGCCAGTCGATTTGGAAGTGCTAGAAATGCTAGTGGAAGCCTTGACGATGCTGCCCGTGCTGCCCGAACCCAGCGGCATAATACTCCCAACCTTACACAACATGCTCGCGAAAGAATGGCCGGCTCACGAGAAGGCCGAACCGTGACTTCCGAACGAGTTCAGGAAGCCATTGATAGAGGGACCGTATCTTCTAGGCGCAGGCCAGTAGTAGAACGTACCATATCTGCCACTGATTCATCGTCGGGAAGAGGTCTATCGGTTTTTGAAGATGCAAGAACAAACAATGTTATCTCTATTATAGATAGAGGCAGCGGAAGGTAAAATTGTGAAAAATGAACTTAGTAAATTCATTGCCTTAATATATTTGTATTTGGCCGGCCATGTATCCGGACGACAGTTTGTTCGTGAAGTGGACAATTTAGTTGCCAGCGATCAACTTATTGAGTTGCCGAAAGAGTGTAAGACTGAATTTGATTTACTTCATACAAAAATAGCACTTTGCGTATGGGATGAACAAACATTCTTGGAGTCACCACACTCATATATAAAGGAGCCAGAAATGGAGAAATCTGTAAAAGAATTTATTTCCAAGTGGGGAAAATTATTCGCGCAACATTTGTAAGCAGTTTAATTACCGCGCAAGGTATTACAGTCCCACGCTGCATCGATTCATCAGTGAAGATCCGATTGGGCTGGAAGGTGGTGATGAAAATTTTTATGCGTATACGTTTAATAGCCCAACGAATTTTACCGATCCCAGTGGAACCATTGGACTTGGGGGGTGCCTGACCGGGGTCGTCACTGATGCCATCTTAAGTGGCCGCAAACCGACGCTAGGGCCATTGGGGGACAAGCGGCCAAGCATGCGTTTACCGCAGCCAAGCAGCTGTATAAATATAGGGGTCACCCATTAGCAGGCTTTGTCAAGTGGGCACACGACTCCTCTCGTTCTTGTTCTCTTTTTTATCGCCTTCCGTTCTTAGCTGGCCGTCCCGAGCAACCTGAGTGGCCCCTGGGTTTTCTTTGGTAGCGGTGTCGTCTTCCTCGCCTGCGACGCACCAGTCACCCATCAGGATCAAGGCGGAGTCGATCAGCTCCCTGCGCTGATCTGTCGCCCCTGGCACATGCGTGCCCCAGAAAATCCTCAGTGCTCGAGGACTGTCCATGCCGAACATGCCCCAAATCATCTGGCTCGCCACAGAGCGCGAACGCTTTCGTTCTCCCTCATGCGGCCAATCCCTTATTGGCTCAGTCTCGAGGCGCCTCAGGCTCTCCCGTAGCGGGAGAACAAGAGCGGGTGCGAACGAGCTAATCAAATCTGATGGTTGTGAACCAACCCCAATGCCAGCTCACGTCCGCACCCACATTCAAGCAAACGCCCGGGTTACCTCAAACGGCACGGTATCGCGCATGAGGTAATAGCAAGCTCGCGCGAGTTTATGCGCGACCGCCTTCAGGGCCACCACCACCTTTGTCTTGGCACGCTTCCGTTGATAAAACTGCGCAATCTGCGGCTCGTACCGGATCGCAAAATGTGCCGCTTCGACAAAGGCCCACGCCAAATACTTATTACCATTCTTCGTATTCCCTTGTCCTTTACGCTTGCCATTGCTCAACTTGGTACTGCCGACGCAGCGGCAGTAGGAGGCGAATTGCCCCACGCTGGGGAAGCGGTGAATCTCACCGGTCTCCAACATGATGGTCAAAGCCAACGTGTTCCCAATGCCAGGAACCGTCAGCAACGACTGAAACGCTGGGCGCAGCTTCACACGAGCATGCACGGCCCGTTCGACGTGGGTAATTTGTTCGGTGAGGTGCTGCATCACCGTCACCGTGACCTGGAGCGCAAGCACGTGTTCCGGAAGTACGACTAACTGGCTGATGATCGCCGGGGTCAGTTGCTTGATCTGCTGGCCCCGCATCGCCTGCCCGGTATTGCGAGTCAGTAAGTTTTGAATACTCAACAAGTTGGCGGTCTTTTGGCGGACCAGCTGGCTGCGTTTGCGGAGTAAGTCGCGCACGGCCCGCTCCGCCTTCGGATAGATATACCCAGTCGGTAGCAGGCCTAACCGAAGGAGATGGGCGAGCCACCGGGCATCTGAGTTGTCGTTAGTATATTTAAGCCCGGCATATTGTTGCATGGCTGCCGGGTTGGCCAGATGCACGGGATAGCCCGCGTCCTGTAACCCATCCACTAACCAATACCAATTGTAGGTGGACTCCACCACGAGGCCCTCCAGGTGCGCCCGAAAGGGGGCGAGTTGCTGAAGAATCTGCGCCAACTCATTCGGCAAGCGTTTCTGAAACACCACTTGATCTTCTTCATCCAGCACCACGACCACGCTGTTGTTGCTATGCAAGTCAATGCCGCCATACAATTTTTTCATGGCTCCTCCTTTGGGTGAGAAAGGTGAAAAGATCCTTGGAAATCTCTCCACTGTACCGCCCACTCGAGGAGCCTGCTAGATGTTTATCAAGTCTGTTATTGCCTGAATCGAGGTGCCTCTGCAAGTCTGGCGGGCATGGCTCGCTCTCTCCGTCTTGTCTATCCCGGTGCCATCTATCATGTAATGTATTGGGGGGAGAGGGGCAGCGTTTAGTCGCGCGGCTTTGTGAACTTCCGCTTCAGCGGATGGCGGAGTTTTTCTGGTTAACGAGCTATAGTGGTGGGGCCAGTGGCTGGGGAACAAGACGTTTCGCCAACACCTCGAACGGCTTAAGGAACGTATCTAGTAATAGCAGACTTGACCCCTATTCGACATCGTCGCGGAGATTGATAGTCAGGCTGGCCTGGTCACCTATCTACGCGGGTTGAATGTGGATGAGCCCTTCATTCGACAGACCTCTGCGGGAGAGGAATATTATCACGTGGATAGTCAGGGGAGCACGCTCGCGCTCAGTGACGGTGGTGGGACCGCGACGACCAGCTACACCTACGATCCCTTTGGCCAAACAACGGTCACCGGTGCCTCCAGCAATGCCTTGCAATATACGAGTAGAGAAAACGATGGCACCGGGCTATACTATTACCGTGCTCGATACTATAGTCCCACCCTGCATCGGTTTATCTCGGAAGATCCCATTGGCCTCGACGGCGGCGATGAGAACTTTTATGCGTATACGTTTAATAGCCCAACGAACTTTACGGATCCGAGTGGAACCATTGTGCCGCTCATTCCGCCCGCATTGGCGTGTCTGCGAGGCGCGGCATCCAGTCTGGCTGCCGATGCACTGTCGGGGCGAAAACCGAATTTTACCGAGGCCGCATTAGGGTGTGCGACCGGTGGGGCTAATAAGGCGTTTAGTGCTGCCAAAGCGGCGGCGAAGGCGTCCAATAATGCATCAAAATTTGTTGCGAAAGATGGAACAAAAATAACTGGCCACACGAAGCATGGAATTAATAGAGCAATTGGAGATGGGGATAAACGTGCTGGAGTAAAACCGACAGCGTTTCTCGATGCGCTAAAAAACCCCAAGACTATTACAAGTGGGGTCGATGATAGAGGGCGTCCTTTTCGGGTATTTGAAAGTGATCATGCACGAGTAGTGGTCAATCCTGAAACCGGCAAGATTGTATCTCAAAATCCTTTGTCCGGCTTGGGAGTAAGGTAATCTATCGTGAACACACCTAAAACAAAAATTAAACTCTCACAAAGTGAAATAGATTACTTACAGAATTCTCAGTTTTTGCAGCCAACCTTGTTGCATGCCATAGAGAATCTTATTGAGGAAAATGGCAGAGCATGCGCAATCAATATAAATCGTGAGACTGCCGAGGAGTTTCGCTCTGCATTTACTAAGCAGCTTGCAAAGGTGGGTTTTAATGAAGCTTACGAACTCACCGCTGAAGGGCGATTATTGGAGGATCTAATTGACAGATTTTATCTTGCTTAAGCCGCCACATTCAATCGTCCTATTACCGCGCCTGCTATTACAGCCCCACGCTGCATCGATTCATCAGTGAAGATCCGATTGGGCTTGAAGACGGCGATGAGAATTTTTATGCTTATACCTTTAATAGTCCACCAAACTTTACGGATCCGAGTGGAACCATTGGACTTGGGGGGTGCCTGACCGGGGTCGTCACTGATGCCATCTTAAGTGGCCGCAAACCGACGCTAGCGAGTGTGGCTGGCTCCTGTGCCCTCGGGGCCATTGGGGGACAAGCGGCCAAGCATGCGTTTACCGCGGCCAAGCAGCTGTATAAAAGCCTGGCCAGGAAGTTGGCGAGTCGGGCTACTAGGAGTTTAGGAAACGGAGGAAGCCAAACATTCAGAAATGTTGGAGATCTTGCTGGAAAAAACATTAGGGAAGCTAAACGGACCCTTGAGGCAAATGGGTTTAAGTTTCATTCACGATCGGAAGGTGGAAATATCACATTTAGAGGTCCGGGTACAAATAGCACAAGAGAGCTTGTTACAATAAGACCCAATGGGCAAGTTGTTAGAAGCGCTCCTGGAGGAAGAAGGTTTGATGCTTCAGGGAACTTAACTAGAGATCATAATGCAGGGGAATTCTTGGGAGGTAACTTCAGTGGTCCGTAGGTTTGATTTTTTAGGACATGATCTTTTAGAGATTTTATACTCTGGTTCAAGCTCTAAAGTCACGTTAAGCCTTTTAGAGTCTGGAGGCGACAAACCATTTAGTTTTGAACTCCGAGGTATCATTTTCTTTAGATACTCTGAGAGCCCAGATGAACCAGGTACTCCTTGTTTTATTGATGCTGAAGTATTCGAATTTTCACGAGATGAGGCGATTAAAAAAGTGAGACAGTTAGGTTACGGATTGGAGGGGCCAGAATTTCCTTTGATTGTTTATCATTTTCATGGTGATTCATCAGTAGTGATTGATATTTTCGCGAATGAGGTTGAAAAA
This sequence comes from Nitrospirales bacterium, assembly GCA_965223315.1. Lineage (GTDB taxonomy): Bacteria > Nitrospirota > Nitrospiria > Nitrospirales > UBA8639 > Nitrospira_E. Next base: position 4,016,198 of record CBDCWD010000004.1, on the reverse strand, counting down.
CTCTAAATTTGAGTCGGATACCGGAACGCTCAAGGGGTCATCAAGGGGTCAGGTTGCTTGCTTTATAATATATTATCAGATAGGGGTCTTCATGCCCAGACCGATCCGCATCGAATATGACCATGCCTGTTATTATGTGATGAATCGAGGGCGTGGCTGCCAACGGATGTTTCACTCTCCCATTTACTACCGGACCTTTTTGACGACCCTCGCTGACGCGTACGAACGCTTTGAGCAGAGGGTCAAGTTGCGTGTTTTATGATATGTACTTGATTCCCTCTCTGCCTTCTCCCTAGCCGCGCGTCACGACGTCGAGTGCTGGCTCGTTGGCGCGACTAGCGCATCGACCACATCTAAAATCTTCTGCTGTTGATGTCGCGGTGACAATACGCGCGGCAATCAAACGGAGTCCATCAATCAGTTAGGCTTCAAATCCTTTGTGACTCATAACGTCCATGGCTCGATTATTCACATCCAATTTCCCGAAGAGCAGGAGCCCGGCACCAGCTTTGGGTATAACTCACTAGGGAGCCTCACCAGTATCACCAATCCGCTGGGGCATGTCAGCCGCCGGACCTTCGATGCGGCCTCTCGCCTTTCGAGCATCTCCGGGCCTCGCGGGTTTCCCACTCGCATCAATTACGATGGGCTGAATCAGGTGACCCGCCTGACCAATCCTCGGGGAGGGGTGAGCACGTTTGGCTACGATAATAATGGCAATCTGTCCACTCGGACGACCGCCAATCAGGAAGTCTATACCTACGCCTACGACGGGATGGACCGGTTGGAGACAACCACCGACCCCCTCAATCGGTCTTTTACCTTTGCCTATGATCGCATCGGCAATGTCACGGGGTTGACGGATCGGAAGAATCAACCCACAGGTTATGGCTATGACGCTCTCAATCGCCCCACGAGCGTAACCTATGCTGATGGCAGCACCGTGACCCCAGAGTATGATCGTGGGGGGCGGTTGCAGCGGCTCATTGACTCGAGCGCTGGGACTATTGAGTGGGTCTATGATGCGGTTGGCCGTATAATTCAAGAAATTACGCTACAGGGTACCGTGGGCTATCAGTACGATGCTATTGGCAGGCGGACACAAATGACCGTCAATGGCCAAACCCCCGTCATCTATCGGTACGATGCCGCCAACCGGCTCATACAGGTGGAGCAGGGGAATCTGTTTGTGGATGTGGCTTACGACAAGAACGACCGGCGGACCTCACTGACCTATTCCAATGGGACCACGACCACCTATGCCTACGACCATGCCTCCCAGGTGACGGGGATCACGCACACTGGACCCGGTGGGCTGATAGACCAGCTCACCTACACCTATGATGCCGACGGCCATCAAACCTCGGTGACGCGGGCCAATGGTGTGGGCACACTAGTGCCGGCCGCGGTCTCCTCGGCGACGTACGATGCGGCCAACGAACAGACGACGTTCAACGGTGTGACACTCACCTATGATGCCAAAGGACATCTTACCGATGATGGCACGAACACCTACACGTGGAATGCGCGGGATCAGCTGGTAGCGATCTCTGGTATGGTCACGGCCAGCTTTACATACGATGCACTAGGGCGACGAACTTCAAAGACCGTCAACGGACGAACGACGCAGTTTCTCTATGATGGCGGTAACATTGTGGCAGAAGTAGATAGTCAGGAGGGTGTCGTTACCTATCTCCGTGGACTTGCGATTGATAGACCTTTCGTTCGGCAGACCTCCAGCGGTGAGGAATACTATCATAGTGATGTCTTGGGTAGTACGTTGGCACTCAGTAGTAATTCAGGCACTGTGACGACGACTTATGCCTACGATCCGTTTGGGAAGACGACAATCACTGGTTCTTCCACTAATGTCTTTCAATATACGAGTCGAGAAAACGATGGCACGGGTCTTTACTATTACCGCGCCCGCTACTATAGTCCCACCTTCCAACGATTTATCTCCGAAGATCCGATCGGATTTACTGGAGGAGGTCCCAATTTCTATGGTTATGTGGGCAATAGTCCAGTTAACTTCTCTGATCCGTTGGGGTTTTGCAGCATCGACGTGAAATTTAACTCCCTTGGACCAGGATATTATCATGCGCACATTGTGACCACCGATCCTTCTGGTGCAAGTACCGGCTTTCGGGGTGGCCCTAGTCCCGGAGGTGGACCATCCGGGGGTAGTTCTGGTGCCTTAAGTTCAGGTAGCGGAGGATCAAGTAGCCAAAAATCTCCTGGAAGAGGCGGAAGTAGTAATTCAGGTAATTCTTCCAGTCCCGGCTCTGGTCCCGGTGGTCCAGGAGAGAATAATGGTCCATGGGGACCAATAGAAACCACAAGCGGACCTTATGATTCTGAGTTCGTCGACTATCCTCGACCAGGTGAAGGACCATTACCTAATATGAATGTTCTCAGCAATTCTCAACCGTGCACGAATTATAATAACCAATTCGCTCAACAACTCCAAGCAATCAACGGCGAACAAATTCCGTACAACCCTTTGAGTACAAACAGCAACGCCGTCGTACAGAATGTCTTAACGAGGAGTGATTTAAGTCCTGGCCAGCCTCCAGTATGGGCACCAGGATGGAATACCACTTTGTCATATTAATCTGAAAGACATTGTCAAAATAAAAGATCCCCGCCGCAAGCGGACGGGGTATCTAAAAGGAAGTATGATTTGTCTTGAAACACCACTGTTTCTCAAACTTCCTTTATTCGACATCCCAGTAGAAAGCGATGGGTAATAATGTTGATTAAATTCAAATTTAACTCAGTCCGTGAGCTGAAAATTAAGGGAAAGAGGCGTTTCAGGAGAAAACAGGCTTAAATGTAGCACTATTGTCGATTGTGTTACATGGGCTCAGAAACCTATGAAGTTATCATCAATGTTTCTCTTCCTTTTATTCCTAAGCGGATGTAGCGGCAATGTAACTCTGCCTGAGCAAAGCCGCGCGGATCAGATACGTGTAGAGCGGAATTTTCCGCAAGAAAAGTTAGCTGAAATTCTGGATCAGAAAAAGATCGGTGAAATTATAGCTTTTATTAATTCAAATCGAGAAGGCTGGGGTGTTCCATGGTATGGACCGCCTGTAGGACAGATTTATTTACGCTTTTATAAAGAGCAAAAGTATAATGGGAATTTCTATGTTGGGGCCAATTTTTTTGGGCGTGACACCAATAATTTTTTTTCTAAATCCGCAAGTAATACCGAAATTCAGAAATTGAGTGACCTACTAGATATTGATTTATTGAGAATTATTCATGAATCCCCATAAGCGTTCTTTGTCCTATAAGGGTCCATCACTGAGGCGGGGCGAAAATTCCCACAAACCTGTGGATAAGATTTAACGTTTGTACTTACGGAATGGGTGTCAGGAATGGGTGTCAGGAACCCTTTTTGATGTCAGGGTAAGATAAGGGGTCAGGTTACTTGCTTGATGAGATAATTCGGCTGCCATCACTTTAACCACCGACGGGGACTTTGCTAACTTGGTTTCGCTTCATCTGGCGAATGTGCCGCCTGATGTGACAGCCCAGCTGTCCTCCCTGCGATCTCAGCCAGAAAAGAAAACAAGTCTTTGTTTGAGAGTTTCAATAAAAGTGTCAGGAGCCTTTTTCTTCTGAAATACAGACTTGCATTACCTCACCTTTCTGGGATTTTCCGTTTGGTTTGTCTCCTTTATTGGCACGCCACCTAAGCTTTGATACCAAGGGGATTCATTTCAGCGATGGAATTGGTGTCAGGAACCCTTTTGGATGTCAGGGTAAAGTGGGTGTAGTACATGGGGATTCCCTGGTCCTGCTTCAGCACCTCAACTACGCATACGATCCAGACGGCAGTCAGACATCGGTCACACGGGCCAATGGCGCGGGGACGGTCCTCCCCTCGGCGGTACCTTCCGCGACGTACGATGCCGCGCCAACGAACAGACGATGTTCAACGGTGCGACGCTGACTTATGATGCTAAGGGACATCTTACCGATGATGGCACGAACACCTACACGTGGAATGCGCGGGATCAGTTGGTGGCCATTTCGGGTACCGTCTCTGCTACTTTTAGCTACGATGCGTTGGGGCGTCGAACTTCGAAGACTGTGAATGGACAGACGACCACCTTCGTGTATGATGGCCACGACATTGTCGCCGAGATTGATAGCCAGGCGGGCCTGGTCACCTATGTACGCGGGTTGAATATTGATGAGCCCTTCACTCTGCGGGAGAGGAATATTATCACGTGGATAGTCAGGGGAGCACGCTCGCGCTCAGTGACGGTGGTGGGACTACAACGACCAGCTACACCTACGATCCCTTTGGGAAGACGACGGTTACGGGGACGTCCATCAATGCGTTCCAATATACGAGTCGAGAAAACGATGGGACCGGACTCTACTTTTATCGAGCACGGTATTACTCGCCTCAACTGCATCGGTTTTTAGGAGAAGATCCCATTTTAGTACCATTCACCCCTTTGGCAAAGGGTTTGTGTCTCAAAAGAAATAGGACGGAATGGTTATTACCCGGACAGTTGCCCTTTGCTCGAGCCGATCTTGGGCAACATGTGAATCCATTTTTATATTTGAAAAATGGGCCACTAAATGGAACTGATCCTTTCGGGTTAGAGAAAAAAGATGAATGTGATACTTTGGGCCAGGAATGTGCGAGAAGATTTACCCAACAGAGTGGAGGGCAGAATAATCTTTCCACATGTGCTACAACAAGATTCAATAATGCGGGAGGGGGATGTAAAGGAGACCGGACGTGTCAATTTTTAGATGCGATTGATATTAATAAGGATTGTGGTGCGCAACCTGACCCATATAACAAAAAATCAGATTTGCAAGATTGTGTGAAGCGATTACTAGATTGTAATTCCTAAGGTAGAAAAATGACTAGATCAATTCGTTTAGTTTTCCACCTATGCGTCATTTTGCCTTTGTTTTTATTTGTGAGTTTGCTCGGGACGGTCTCTGGGAATGAATTTATTTTTGGGAAGGGCTATCCTGATATTCAAATCATCGGTGATTTTGAGACGGGCATTGGTGTTGCCTCTGTAGCCACTGGAGATATTAATGGCGATGGTGTTGAGGACCTCATTGTGGCTGGGCAATTGTTGCATGTGGTATCGGTGATCTTTGGCAAGAAAACGTTTCCGGCCGTAGTGAAATTTTCAGAACATGTGAAGCCGGATATCCATTTCACCGCCCTTCCGTGGACCGAGCCGACGTATCCACCGCTGCGTGTGGCTGATCTCAATGGAGACGGCATTGACGATCTTTTTTTTCCTCATGGTGAGGGGTTACATGTCTATTGGGGCCGACTCAAATGGCCGTCACACATTAATGTGGAAAAAACCACTCCAGACTTTCAAATCGTTACGACAGAACATTTGGATATAGAGACCGAACGGCCCTATTCGCTCGTGACCACTGGCGATGTCAATGGGGATGGGATGGTTGATATTTTGTTTACTCATACTGTTGGGCTCCCACCACCCACAGCAAAATCATGGGACGTGTATCAGCAGAAAGTCGGGAGACTCTTCTGGGGAAGAAAACACTGGCCAACGATGATTGATCTGCGGAAGCAAGAAGCCGATGTTGTCATTTGGGCCAAGCAGCCATCTTCAGATGGTGGACAAATCCGACAAGTGGCACTTGCCGATCTTAATGGTGATGGGTATGACGATATTGTGGTAGGCGGTTGGCACTACTTAACGGGTGCCTTTTCTGATAAGAGAGAAGGTCCATGGCATACTGGCTGGATAATTCCAGGGCGCACCAAGTTTTCATCGAAAGTGGTCTTGCATGATACGGTTTCGGACTCACCGTCCATACCATCCACAGCATCAAATGCTTCACTTCCACTTCGAATGGACCCTTGGGTGTTAGGGAAGGTGTTTGGTGCAGGATTAGCCATCGATGATGTGACGGGGGATGGCATTAAGGATTTGGTACTGCCTCTGTTCAAAAAACGGGTACAGAACAGTAATCTCATGCCTCAACGTGTTTGTTTGTTGGCTGGTCGAAAGGATTTCTTTGCAAAGGGAGAAGAGAACATCCTGAGGTTGTGTCAGCTTATTTTTGGTAGCCCTGGTTTTGAACAAGCCTATGCTTTTCCTACGCGGCCCCCAGTGTTAGGCGATTTCAACGGAGATGGCTGTGATGATATATTTTTGCTAGTGGGTGCTCCTGACAATACGATTAAAGGATTATTTGGCCAGTCTTTTTCCTCACCGACTATTGATGTCTTGCTTCACGAGACGGTGAATTTTCGGATACCGGAATTCAAAGATAGGATCAGCCCCTTTGCCACATTTATGAGTATGGGCGATATCAATGGTGATGGAAAAGATGATCTCTTGATTGTCGAGCCGTTAGGTGGGGGAAAAACAAGAAAAGAACAAGGTCCCGGATCCCTACACATTGTATTGGGAAGGGATATCACTGTTGAGAGCGAAAAGAAAGTGAAACCCGATCAGTGAGATCTTTGAATTCAGTGCCACCGATGTAGGGTGCTACGCGTATTGGTTTAAATCGGTTTTCAATGCTGCGTAATAAAGGGCCTGTAAGATTAAGTGTGTAATTGGTTATCATCATGGATTTATTTTCTGAAGGAGGACTGATGACCAAGAACCGTACAAAAACCGATGCCTTGCTCGATGACTTATTGCAAGACTGTGACTCGCCTGAAGATATTCTTGGGGAGCATGGGCTGTTGAAAGGGTTGACCAAACGGTTGGTGGAGCGGGCACTGGCGGCTGAACTCACCAATCATCTGGGGTATGCTCCTCATGCCCGTCACCAGGCCCAGAACGGAAACGTCCGCAATGGCACGAGTGCCAAAACGATTGAGACCGCTCAAGGTCCAGTGGAGCTGGCCGTGCCCCGAGATCGATCAGGCACGTTTGAACCGGCCGTCGTCAAGAAACGCCAACGGCGGCTCGAGGGTTTTGATGACAAAGTGCTAGCCCTGTATGCCCATGGACTGACCACGCGGGAAATTCAAGGGCATCTCGAAGAGCTGTACGGGACCGACGTCTCGCCCACGCTGATTTCGACGATCACCGATGCCGTCTTAGAAGATGTGCGGCTCTGGCAAAGTCGGCCGCTGGAGACGGTGTATCCCATCCTGTATTTTGATTGCCTGTTTGTGAAATCGCGACACGATGGAGCGGTCAAGACCAAAGCCGTCTATGTTGCCCTCGGCGTGACGCTCACGGGAGAGAAGGAACTCCTGGGCCTGTGGGTCAGTGAAACGGAAGGAGCCAAGTTTTGGTTAGCGGTGTTCACGGACTTGCAACAGCGAGGCGTGAAGGATTGCTTTGTCGCTTGTGTCGATGGGCTGACCGGGTTACCCGAAGCCTTGGAAACCATCTTTCCCCAGACTCAGGTGCAACTCTGCATTGTCCATAAAGTGCGCCACGCCTTACGGTACGTGGTCTGGAAAGAACGCCGCCCGGTCGCCCGCGATTTACGAGCGATCTATGGCGCGGCCACGCTGGCAGAAGCCGAAGAAGCCTTGGAGCGCTTTGCGCAGATGTGGGATCAAAAATATCCCTCAATTAGTGCCAGTTGGCGTCGCGACTGGACACGGTTGACCGTGTTCTTTGACTATCCCCCTGAAATTCGGAAAGTGATCTATACGACCAATGCGATTGAATCCCTGAATTTCTCATTACGGAAGGTCCTCAAAAAACGCGGCGCGTTCCCAACCGATGAAGCCATTTTGAAAGTGCTCTACCTGGGGATGCAACGCATTGCCAAGAAATGGACCATGCCCATTCCAGAATGGAAACGAGCGCTCAATCAGTTTGCCATTCTATTAGGAGACCGAGTGTCAACGAAAGAGTAATTCACGATCAGTTACACAGAAGACTTGACAGGCCCATTACGGCCAGCAGTGCGACCGGGTTTACCCAACTGGCCACCTTGGCGGTGTCCGGCCTGCCCTCGGGCGTCACGGGTGCCTTTCAACCACCCCAAATCACGGCCGGGCAAACGGTGTTATTATCCTTGACCGCGCCCTCGGGCCAAGCACCCAGCACCACGCCCTTCGACGTGACCGCGACCGTCACGATTGAAGGGCTGGACGTCGTCAAGACGGGCACGGGCACGCTCTCGGTCGAACCCTTGACCACGTCGTTCGTGGGCCGTACGGTGGTGGCGGATACATTGCAGACGCCGTTAGCGGGCGTCACCATCACCATGCTAGGCCAGGATGGCAGTGGCAATGCCACCGGCTGTACGGGACAAACCATCTCGGATGCGGCAGGAAATTTTGCCGTAACCAATCTGCCGGCCACGTGTGACGGCGGCCAACTCGTTCGGTATGACGGAACCACGGCGACGAACCCCGCTGGAGTCTATGCCGGCGTGGATAAATTTTACGCGTTATCGCTGAATCAGGCGACCACACCCCCGGTGCTCGTGCATTTACCGCGCATCGATACGGCCGACACCGTGATGGTCCAACAAAACGCCTCGGCGGATCAGACCTTTACCTTCTCCAGTATTCCGCATCTCAGTGTGACGGTCTATGCCGGCACGGTGTTCACGCTCGAGGATGGCACCCAACCCAATCCCTTCCCCTTGACCGCTGTGGACATTCCGACCGATCGTCTGCCGGGAGGCCAGATGCCGGAAGATGCACAGCGCGTCGTCCCCTTTCTTGTGGGCTTTCAACCGGCCAATACGTCTGTGAATCAGCCAGTACCGGTGTTCTTCCCCAATCTGTTCGATATTGCGCCCGGCACGCAAGCCACGCTGCTCACGCTGGATCCCACGCAAGGGATCATGGTGAATTACGGCACAGGTACGGTAGCCGGTGACGGCACTCAGCTCATTCCCGATGTCGACCCCGTGACTGGGAGGCGGTTTGGCCTCACGCATTTGGGCTGGCATGGGCCACGGCAGACCCCGCCAGGAGAAAATCCCAGCAACGATGACGATCACCCCGAATGTGGGGATCCCATAGACCTGTCCTCAGGGATCTTGGTCATTCGGGAAACTGATCTGGAGATCCGTGGGGGCCGCGGCCGCATTGGCATCGATCGTACCTACCGGTCGCTCACGACCAGGCCAGGGCCGTTTGGCGTTGGTACCAGTCATAACTACGGCTATGCTCTGGATACGGACAATCCACAACTACGGCAGGTTATCAATCTCATCATGCCGAACGGGAGTTTTATCCCGTTTTCAAAGCAAGGGGATGGGACCTTCATCAATACCACGATTCCAGCGGTTCGAGGGGCCGTCATGTCGAGGGTGGGCAGTAATGCCGTGAATCTTCGGTGGAAAGACGGGACCGTCTTTGCATTTTCCCCTGTGTCCAGTGTGGTAGGCTCGCTGCTGGCTGCCATCACCGACCGGAACGGCAACCACACCCATGTGGTGAGGAACTCCAGTGACCCCATCCAAATTTTCGAAGTCATTGATCCTGTGGGTCGATCGCTGGCGTTCACCTATGATCAGAGTGATCGGATTACCTCCATTACTGACCCCATAGGGCGAGAAGTGCTGTATACCTACACGAGCCAAGGGACCCTCGAAACCGTCACGGATCCGGAAGGGGGGGTGACCCGCTACGACTATAACGCCCAAAATCAGCTGACGCAGATCACCGATGCGCGAAATATCGTCGTGGCACAGAATACCTATGATGCGAATGGGCGAGTGATCCAGCAGATTCAAGCCGATGGCGGCGTGTGGACCTTTGACTATGAACTCTTGAATCCGTTAGTGACCCTTAGTCCCGTTGAGGCTACGACGGTCACGGATCCCCGCGGCAATCCGACCACGTTTCGGTTCTCGCCTTCGGGCTTTGTGTTATCTCGAACGGATGAATTAGGGCAAACCACAGAGTTTGAAAAAGAGAATGGGACGAATTTGGAGATCAGCAGAACGGACTCGTTGGGAAGGAAGACGAGTTTTACTTACGATGAGCTGGGGAATCGTACCTCGGTTACAAACCCTGCGGGCAATGTGACCACATTTGAGTATGAGCCTATTTTTAATCTTCAAAGTAAAGTGACAGATCCCCTTGGGAACGTGACGACCCTGACCTACGATACTCAAGGGAACTTGGTAACGGTAGCCAATCCACTGAATCAGACGGCCACGATGACCTACGATGCTCTTGGACAACAGATGACAGTCACTGACCTAACAGGGAACACTACAACATTTGACTACAATACTGTAGGCGATCAAATGACGATAACCGATTCTCTTGGGAATGCCCTGGAACTTCAGTATGACTTGGTCTCTCGTTTGACGGCTCAGACAGATGCCCAAGGATTTTCGACGGAGTTTCTCCATGATGGCTTAGATCGCGTCATTCGAATTACTGATGCTCGGAATGGAGGGACCGATCTCACCTATGATTCAAATGGGAATCTATTGAATATAACTGATCCTGAAGGCCGGCAGACGGTGTATACCTATGACGTGATGAACCGACTTGAAACTCGGACAGATTCGGGTGGACGGCAAGAATCCTATGCGTATGACGTCAATGGCAACCATACGCAATTCACCGACAGGAAAAACCAAGTGACATCATATGGGTATGACCTCCTTGATCGGCGGATAAGTACGTCCTATGCCGATGGAACAACGACGACATTCGCTTATGACCCAGCTGACCGCCTTCTTCAGATAGATGACTCGTTGTCGGGCAGCATCCACCTCACCTATGATCTTCTAGGCCGATTAACGCAAGAATCCACTCCTCAGGGGATCGTTTCTTATACCTACGACGTGAGCGGACGAAAAACAAGTATGATTCTCAACGGAGAAGCTCCTGTTACCTATACCTATGATGCTAATTCACAACTCACTCAACTCAGCCAAACAACGTTTGTGGTAGATTTAGCCTATGACTCAGGTGGAAGAAGAACGAGTCTAGCTTATTCAAATGGCGCCACCACAAGTTATACCTATGATGCAGCTTCGCGTGTGATCAACCTGGTTCATCAAGGCCCGTTTGGAGCCATTGAAGATGTTACGTATTCCTACGATTCAGTGGGAAATCAGACGGGACTCAATCGAATGAGTCAAGACGCTACGGCTCTTCCAGACCTTGTGCAAGCAGCCTATGATGTGGCGCATCAACAGGTTCAATTTAACAGTGGCACTCCGAATTTGACGTATGATGACAATGGCAACCTTCAGACTCAATCTGAAGGAGGTGAATCTATAACCTATACTTGGGATGCACGGAATCGATTAATTGCAATGGATCGTCCTGGGCTTTCGGGTAGTTTCACCTACGATGCGCGTGGCAGAAGAATCAGCAAAACCATCAATGGAGTGACAACAACATATCACTACGATCATCAAGATGTTGTCGCAGAAATCCGCGAAGGAATCATTCAGGCTCGGTATCTCAATAATCCGTTAAAAGTTGACGAAAGGTATGTACGCCTTTCCTTAGATTCGGGGGTTGAATATTATCACGTTGATGCTTTAGGAAGTACATTGGCACTAAGTAATCAAAGTGGAATAGTGCAAAGCCGATATACATATGATCCGTTTGGGGCTACTTCGATGACAGGAATAAGTTCTAACTCTTTTCAATTTACCGGACGAGAAAATGACAGCACGGGTCTGTATTATTTTCGGGCCCGGTATTTCTCGCCACAGCTTCACCGGTTTTTAGGGGAAGATCCCATATTAGTGCCATTCACCCCATTATCCAAAGGACTGTGTTTAAAAAGAAATGGGACAGAATGGTTATTGGCAGGACAGATGACCCTATCAAGAGCAGATCTCGGCCACCATATCAATCCATTTTTGTATGTGAAAAATGGACCACTGCGAGGAACCGACCCGTTTGGGTTAGAAAAAAAGGAAAAGGATAAGGAATGTGATACTCTATCAAGTGATTGTGAAAAGCTCTTCCCAAGTCCACCAGGAACGGAGGATCTTGGTGCTTGCGCCCGGACAAATTTTGGATCATTTGCCGGATCTTGCAAACCAGGAGATAGCATATGTGGGGGTGATTTTCTTGCGAATACAATTAAAACGTGTGCTGGGAAGCCCGGTTCTACCGCTGATTATAAAAACTATGGGAAATGCCTTCAAAAATTTAGGGACTGTCTGTAGATGAAAAAGACTGTGTGTTCTATTTCAGTCCTAGCATGCCTATCTTGGTTCAGCACTACCTTTGTGATGGCCCAAGAAGCACAGGTGGATATCGACTTTGCCCATCAGTTAGCCGATATTCAACTGAGGGGGAACTATGATGTAGGCATTGGTATTGCTTCGGTTATTGCGGGTGACATTAATGGGGATGGAATTGAGGATCTCATCGTGGCGGGGCAGTTGTTGCAAGCGGTATCAGTGATCTTTGGGAAGAAGACGTTTCCTGCTGTAGTGCAATTTTCAGAACATGTGAAACCGGATATCCATTTTACTTCCACCCCTTGGACTGAGCCGACATATCCCCCACTTCATGTGGCAGATCTTAATGGTGATGGGATCGAGGATCTTTTTATTCCACATGGTGCGGGGTTGCATGTCTATTGGGGTCGTGTCAGATGGCCATCACATATTCATGTACCAACCTTCCCACCAGACCTTCGAATTGTGACAACCGAACACGTGGATTTAGAGACGGAACGTCCCTATTCCCTGGTCACCACTGGGGATGTAAATCATGATGGGATGGTCGATATTCTGTTTGCCCATACAGTTGGGCTTCCAGCTCCTACCAAAAAATCCTGGGACGTCTACCAACAGAAAATTGGTAGGCTTTTTTGGGGAAGAAAACAATGGCCAGCCATAATAGATCTTCGCAAGCAAGAAGCTGATGTCGTCATTTGGGCTCCGCAGCCCTCTCCCGCTGGAGGACAGATTCGTCAGATAGCTCTTGCCGACCTCAATGGGGATGGGTATGACGATATTGTGGTAAGTGGATGGCATCACCTTACGGGTGCATTTTCTGATCGAACAGAAGGCCCATGGCATACCGGTTGGATTATTCCTGGTGGCACCCACGTATCACCTAAAGTCGTGTTACAAGATACGGTTTCGGAACTGCCTCCTAGGTCACCAATAGCACCAGGTTCTTCACTACCACTGCGAATGGATCCTTGGGAGTTAGGGAAGGTGTTTGGCGCTGGTTTAGCCAATGGTGATGTGAACGGTGATGAAATAAAGGACTTGGTCTTTCCTCTGTTTGAAAAGAGGAAAAAGAATAGTAAGGAAATGCCACAACGACTCTGTCTCTTGGCTGGTCAAAAGAATTTCTTTACGAGGAGTGGAATGAACGCTCTGAGTCGGTGTCAGCTTATTTTCGGCAGCCCAGGTTTTGATCAAGGTAGTCCGTTTCCCTCACGCCCTCCAGTGTTAGGTGATTACAATGGAGATGGACGTGACGACATTTTTTTGCGAGTTGGTTATCCAGAAAATGAGATCAAAGGACTATTTGGTCAGTCTTTTATTGGGCAAAGCATCAATATCAAATTTCAGTCGACGATTTCTGTTCAAGAACCGGATTCCAACAATAGGGCAGGTCCTTTCGCATCTTTTATGAATATGGGTGATATTAACGGTGATGGGCGCGACGATCTTTTGATTGTTGAGCCTTTAGGTGGAGGAGAGACCAGCAAAGATATGGGAGCGGGGATGCTACACGTAATATTGGGCAGAGACAATTCAACAAGAACTGGATTTAAAAATAAGGTAAACCCTGAATCTTTGACTCACCATCATAGAATGGGAAAGTAAAAAAGCAAAGGCATCTCAAGCGACCCGAACCTTTACGAAGTTAGCGAACCCGAACTCTGACGTATGAGGTTCATGGACTATCAGGTTGCGGCTGTTATGTGAGCACTCTCGTTTCTTGAGCCTCCTGCGATTCTGGCTTCGTATGTTCTCCTATGGTGTCCTCCAAATCCTTCAGGCGGTAACTTCGCCCTGTAATGTTGACGACATGGCTTGCATGTAAGAGTCGATCAAGGATTGCAGTGGCCAAGGCTTCATCATCCGTCAGCATGGCGGGCCATTGGCTAATGCCTTTGTTGGTCGTGATGCAGACGGCCCCTTTCTGATAGCGATAATTCACCACTCGAAAGAACAAATTCGCTTCTTCTGGCGTAAAGGGCTCAAAGCCCAACTCATCAATCACTCACAGACAGGGTGGCGGGAGACGGCACCCAGCTCGTTCCCGATGTGGATCCTGCGACCGGGAAGCGGTTTGGGCTCACTCATTTGGGGTGGCATGGGCCCGGGCAGACGCCGCCTCCAGAGAACCCTGAAGGTCCAGAAGATGGAGATCCAGTTAACCTTTCTTCCGGTGCCTTTATTCTCAAACAGACCGATCTGTCGATTAATGGATCTCGCGGAAATCTGATAATAGAGAGACATTATCGCACGCTGTCGGCAGCGACGGGTCCGTTCGGCATTGGCACCAAACACAACTATAGCTACGCACTCGATACCAATAATCCACAAGGAAGTATGGTCGTTAACCTGATCATGCCCGATGGCAATTTCGTTCCCTTCACCAAGCAACCTGATGGGACCTTCATCAATCCCACGATTCCGATGGTCCGAGGGGCCGTCATGTCGGAAAAAAAAAGGGGTCAAGTCTGTTATTGAGTCGATTGTGGAAGTCTGCTAGGATAAGCGATGTCTCGTCCCCTTCGTCTTCTCTACCCCGGCGCGGTGTATCATGTCATGAATCGTGGTGCTGCTCGCCAAGTAGTGTTTGCCGAGGCCTCGGACTACGAGGCCTTTATTGTGCTCCTGAGCGAGGTGCATGCGCGCTGGGGAGTGGAGATTTTGGCGTATTCTTTAATGAAGAACCATTACCATCTCTGTGTCCGGACGCCTGAGGGGAATCTGCCCCGCGTCATGCGGCATGTCAACGGTGTCTATACCCAACAGTGGAACCGAGCGCGGGGACGAGATGGTCCGTTATTTCGGGGGCGGTATAAGGCACTGGTGGTGGAGGCCTCGCAGTATTTGACGGCGGTCATTCGCTATATTCATCTCAATCCGGTTAAGGCGAAGGTGGTCCCCACGCCTGAGGCCTATCCCTGGAGCAGTCACGGGGCGTATTTGCAGCGAAAGCGTCCGCCCGCCTGGTTAGCCGTCCAGGAGGGGTTAAGGGCATTTGGGAGTAGACGGGCGTTTCAGGAATATGTGCTGGCGGGGAATGATGAGGCCCTTGAGGCCTTTTACGGGGCCGCTCGGCATTCGCCGGTTCTCGGAGGGGAGGCGTTCCGCGACTGGGTGGGCGAGACCTCGAAGAGTCTCTCTGCCGAGCATCCGCGCCGGGAGCGCCACGTCGTGAGACCTTCGAAGAAGCGAGTGGTGCAGACGGTGGCAGCAGTCTATGGCGTTACAGAGGCTTCGATCGTGGCGAGACGTGCAGGCCCCCGGGGAGAACCTCGGCAGGTGGCCATCTACCTCGTGGCTCGGCTCAGTGATCTAACTCTTCAGCGGACCGCGGAGTATTTTGGATTAGCCAGTTATGGGGGGGCGAGCGCCGCTTGTGCTCACGTCCGTGGCCAGCGACGGACTGACAAGAAATTTCGGACTCGACTCGACCGTCTTGAGAAGATGATTCTGCAAAAACAGACTTGACCCCTTAACCTTAATCTTAATAATTATAACCTTAATCTTAACTAGGTGCGTGAAGAGCTTATGCAGACCCTTCGATGAACTCAGGACATGCTTTCGTGATCCAACTGCCGTTTCTAGGTTAAGTGCAGGGGCAAGGGGAGCCAGCAGAAAGGGCTTGCCAAAACGCAAATGGCCAAATATATTTGGCATATGATATAGTAAGCAGAAAGGGTCGTTTTGGGACAAGTTGTTGAACCAAAAACCGTCGTCTTTTATGAAGACCCCACAGGCCGGAAGCCCTTTGTTGAATGGTTAGAGGGGTTACGGGATCGAAAGGGGCGTGAACGGATCATGGTCCGCATTGCTCGGTTAACTCAGGGCAATTACGGGGATTGTGAAGCTGTTGGCGAAGGCGTGAGCGAACTCCGCATGTTTTTTGGTCCCGGCTATCGCGTCTATATCGGCGAAGAAGGGAATAACATTGTGGTGCTGTTGTGCGGCGGGGACAAGAGCACACAAACACAAGACATCGAAACCGCGAAAGCCTATTGGAAGGAGTATCAGAGCCATGCCTAAACGAAAACTACAGACTTTCGGAGAATATGAAGAAGCCTATTACCGAGAACACCCGGACGAAATTGACGGGTATTTGAAAACCATTTTTGAAGAATGGGCCAAAGATGGCGATACCGGGGCGTTGTTAACGTCACTTCGAACCATTAGCCGTGTGAAAGGGGTCAGTGCCTTAGCAGAAGAAACCGGCATGTCTCGCCAAGGGATTCAGCATGCGCTGTCAGAAAAGGGGAATCCTCGGCTTGAAAACATTAACGCCATTATGCAGGCGATGGGCTACCGCCTCATACCAGAAAAACTCGAAATGCCGGCGGGTCGGTAGACCTCATAAAAAAGGGGGCTGTTGAATAATTCAATTTCAAGTTACAAAAAGGCGTTCAGAGCAAAGATGACTTCAATGGGATGGGAATGGTCAAAAAAGTCCGTCCAGCAAGGCCGCAGCCCTTTTTGCGCGCGGAGCGTACTGGTCCTACGTGAGCACGGAAAAAGGGCGAGAACGCCGCTGGCGGCTTTTTTCAACGTTCCCAAAAGAACACGTGAGAGCCTAACACCACTTTGGCTTGCGTGTATCCCTGTTCAAATCCTGCGGCGTAGGCCTCATGCAGGGCGGTCGCGTTTCCGTGAACAAACCCATTAGTGCATGACAGGATTATTGGCTTGTGGTGGGGCTTGGGTAGGCTGGATGGGTTTGCTTCCACTGTTTGTGGGAATAGGCTTCGTCAGCACGGTTGCCAGTGCTTCTTCAATGGTTTCGACAAATATCAGGGACAGTTCACTGCGAACCGTTTCGGGGACATCCGGGAGATCTTTCTCGTTGGCTTTGGGCAGCATGATGCGCCGCAATCCTAGGCGATGTGCCGCCAAGAGTTTTTCTTTAATACCCCCGACGGGGAGCACGAGTCCACTTAAACTTATTTCCCCAGTCATTGCGGTGTCTTTTCGTACCGGAATTCGTAACAACAGGGAAGCCATGGCGCTGGCCATTGTCACACCGGCAGAAGGTCCATCTTTGGGAATGGCACCTTCCGGTACGTGAATATGCAGGCCATTACGTTTAAATGTCGCAATGTCCAATCCAAAACTTTCGGCTCGTGCCCAGAGATAGCTGCGCGCGGCTTGCGCTGATTCCTGCATGACTTCCCCGAGCTGTCCGGTAATTGTCAGGTCGCTTCCGCCAGGGAGCAAGGAGCTTTCCACATACAGGACGTCACCGCCGGCTTCAGTCCAGGCTAAGCCTGTGGCCACGCCTAGAGGGAGCGTTTTTCGAGCTTCTTCCGGCATGAATTTTTCGATACCTAACCAATCGGAAAGTTCATCAGCGTGAATGATAAGGGCTGCGTCGGATTCCTCGGGTGTCTGATCAGCAAGACGCAAGGCAACTTTTCTGGTGAGTTTTCCCAACATCTGTTCCAATTGGCGCACGCCGGCTTCGCGCGTATACCGTTTAATGATATAGGGGATCACGTCGGGTTCTATGGTCAGGGGTTTGTCCTGGAGCCCCGCATCGTTCCGGCGACGAGGCCACAAATACCGGTTGGCAATTTCTAACTTTTCTTGATGGCTGTATCCTGCCAGGCGAATGATCTCCATGCGATCGCGTAATGGGCCAGAAATGGTGTCCAAAGAATTCGCGGTCGTAATAAACATGACTTTGGACAGATCAAAAGGCAGATCTAAATAATTGTCACGGAAGGTATGGTTTTGCTCTGGATCCAGAATTTCCAGTAATGCGGAGGCTGGATCGCCGCGAAAGTCTTGCCCGACTTTATCCACTTCGTCCAACATTAAAATGGGGTTTTTGGCGCCGGCTCGGCGAAGGGCCTGAATAAGGCGGCCGGGCATCGCGCCGACATAGGTGCGCCGGTGTCCGCGCAGTTCTGCTTCATCGTGAAGCCCGCCTAAACTTAGTCGTTCAAACTTCCTTCCCAATGCCCGTGCAATGGATTGCCCGAGGCTGGTCTTCCCCACGCCAGGAGGGCCCACTAAGCAGAGAATGGGGGATTTGGCGCCTGGGTTCAATTTTAGTACTGCCAAATGTTCCAGAATCCGTTCTTTGACATCCTGAATGCCATAATGGTCTTCATCCAACACCGCCCGTACATGTTTGAGGTCTAGGTGATCTTCTGTGACCGTATTCCAGGGTAATTCCAGGACCAATTCAAGGTAACTTCGAATCACTTGATGGTCGGGTGCGGCTGGGGGCAATTTGACCAGGCGTTTCAATTCTCGTGTCGCTTCTTTTTTTACAGCCTCAGGAAGATCCGCTTCGTCAATTCGGGTCTTCAACTCACCAATGTCTCCATCCAAGGCATCGGTTTCTAATTCGCCAAGTTCTTGTTGAATTTCCTTCAGCTGTTGCCGAAGAAAATATTCCCGCTGAGATTTCCCGATTTCGGCTTGGGCTTGACTGGCAATCTCATGCCGCAGTTTTAGGATGTGCAGTTCATGGGATAAGGCCCCGTAGACCTTACGGAGAACTTCTTTCGGATCGGATTGTTCCAGAAGCGCTTGGAGTCGTTCCACGTTGAGGTTGAGGAGCGAGACTAAGCGATAGGCCACCAATAAGGGATCTTTTTCAGCACGCAGGACAGACACCAGTTCCGTGACTCCTTGAGTCGTCAGCAATTCCGGCAATTGTCCGATCAGATTGAGCAGTTCACGATGTAAGGCTTCCAGCTCCGGGTCTGTTTCAACCACAATCGGTAACCGTCGGGCTCGAACCATCATGTGCGGTTCTGCTTGTTCCAATTTTAATAACACCATTCGCTCAATGCCCTGGGCCAGCACTTGGAGATGCCCATCAGAAGTTTTCCCCATCTGTTTGATCACGGCTTTTGTGCCAATCAAAAAAAGATCGTCAAAGCCAGGCTCTTCTTTTTCGGAATCACGCTGAGTCACCATCAAGAGGGCTTTTTCTTCGGTATCCATGGCTGCCTCTACAGCAGCCATCGAGCGGGTGCGGCCAATTGTGAACGGAACGAGTGTTTCAGGGAACAAAACGGTCCGCTTGACTGGAACGAGAGGAAGAGAAACGATGAGTTCAGTTTCTTGTGTCGATGTATCCATGGGTTTAGTTTTGACCTGTAAAGATATAGAAATAGGGGGCTTCTAGAATCTGCGCTTCTGTATAAGATAGACACTAATTATCTTGAGTCAACTGATTGTATATAACGACGCTAGTCTGTGGGCTTGACGAGCGTTGACAGAGGGCATATATTAGTAAGTAAATACTTACTTAATATGAAAAAGACTTTACCAAAAACGCCAAGTCCTCGGATTTCGGCTGCTGCCCGGAAGGCCAGTATTATCCAGTCTGCAGCTTCGGTTTTCTCAGAAAAAGGATTTAATGGGACAAAAACTCGTGAGATTGCCGCGCTAGCCGGGGTCAGCGAAGCCTTAATTTTTAAACATTTTCCAAGTAAAGACGATCTCTATGCGGCTATTCTGGCAGAAAAGTCTCCGGTCCCTGGTCTGCTGGAACAGATTAAGGAACTCGCCGAGCAGCGGAAGGATCGGGAGGTCTTTCAGGCCATTGCGGAAACGATTGTGGGGGGTGCGCCCGATCAAAATCTTATGCGGCTCATTCTGTTCAGTGCCCTAGAAAACCATGAATTATCGGATATGTTTTTTCACAACCATATTCGGCATTTTTACGATGTGCTGAGTGCGTACATTGAACAACGCATTCAAGAGGGAGTCTTTCGGCCTGTCCCGCCACTGGTTGCCGCTCGATCGTTTATGGGAATGTTGATCTATCATCGACTTCTCACCGTGTTGTTTCAAGCGCCGATGGAGGAAGACCCAGAAGAGATTATTCGCACATTTGTGGAGGTGTTTTTGAACGGGTTACGTGAGCCGTTTGATGAATACCTTCGTCTAGCCTCCTCCACTCGTTCATCAAAGAGTCGAAAGCGGAAAAACAGGTCATGAACTTCATCGCACTCAAAATGTTATTTGGCGACCGGGCGAAATACATGATGCTTCTAGCGGGATTAACCTTTTCCACGATGTTAATTGTACAGCAAGGGTCAATCTTTTGGGGACTCATGACGTGGTCGCAATCTGGCATCACGAATATTAATGCCCCGGTGTGGGTGACGGATCCCAATATCAATCAAGTCGAAGAAATTAAGCCGCTAGCAGATACAGCGGTCAATGTGGTTCGAAGTGTCCCTGGTGTGGAATGGGCGGTGCCCCTCTATAAAGGGGTGCAACGTGCCCGCTTACGCAATGGGAATTTTGAGCAAATTTCATTGGTGGGGTTGGAGTCCAGCACATTGATTGGCCGTCCAGCTACGGTTCTGGAAGGAAATATTGAAGAACTGCGATCGCCCGAAGCCGTCGCGATTGATCAGTTAGGGGTGGAGCGCTTAGGCGGTCCTGAGATGATTCATCTTGGCTCAACCTTTGAAATTAATGATCATCGTGTTCGGATTGTGGCCATCGTCAAAGCGCAAAAAAGCTTTCAAGGGTTTCCGTTTGTGTATACGACCTATGAACGGGCGTTGGAAGTGACGCCTCAAGAGCGGCGGAAGTTGTCGTATGTGTTGGCCAGTCCGACTGAGGGAGTCAGCCCTGAAGAACTCGCGCAGCGCATCCAGGAACACACGGGATTAGGAGCGTACACAGGCGACCAATTTGGATGGAAAACCGTGCAATGGATCTTAAAATACACGGGCATTGGCGTGAATTTTGGGACCACGGTCTTCTTAGGTTTTATTGTCGGCATGGCCATTGCTGGTCAAACGTTTTATCTGTTTACGATCGAGAATCTTCGGCAGTTTGGAGCGCTCAAAGCCATCGGCGCCAGTACGGGTATGTTGGCTAAGATGATTCTCCTGCAAAGCTTTACTGTTGGGTTGATTGGGTATGGCGTGGGTGTGGGGTTAGCGACGGTGTTTGGACTCACGGCGGGAAGCGGCGGCCGGTTGCCGTTTAATGAAACCTGGCCGTTGTTGGTTGGTGTCGGAGTTGCGCTTCTGATGATCTGCAGTTTGTCCAGTGCCATTAGTATTCGAAAATTAGCCAAGTTGGAACCAGCGGTGGTGTTTCGTGGATAACGGCGGGTCTCGCAGCGTGGAATCCTTGGAGCGGGATCTGTCGGATTGGCTGGTTCGGGCACGGGGTATCACGAAGGCGTTTGGTGAAGGCAACACAAAAATTCCTGTGCTCAAAGGCGTGGACTTAGATGTGGCCAGCGGAGAGGTTTTGTTGCTTGTTGGTCCATCGGGAAGCGGAAAAACCACATTGCTGTCCGTGATTGCCGGAATTTTAGAAACTGATGACGGCGATGTGCGAGTGTTGGGAGAGTCGATCCAGGAGTTATCGGCGTCGGAGAAAACCAATTTTCGCCGGGATCATCTGGGCTTTATCTTTCAGCAATATAATTTGTTGCCCACGCTGACCGCCGTGGAAAATGCCGCAGTTCCACTTTTTGTGCAAGGTGTAGCAAAAGCAGATGCGAAAGACCGTGCTGAAGAGGTGTTGAAGACGTTGGGGATGGGCGACCGTTTAACGGCCTTGCCCACAAAGTTGTCGGGTGGGGAACAGCAGCGGGTGGCGATTGCCCGTGCTTTGGTGGCGGAACCGCAACTGCTTCTCTGCGATGAGCCCACGGCGAGTTTAGATGGCGAAACAGGGCATCGGATTGTGGAAGAGTTATGTGCAGTGGGCAAGCATCCCGATCGCGCGGTTATCATTGTGACACATGATTCTCGGATTTTTGAGTTTGGTGATCGGATTGTGCATATGGAAGATGGACGGATAGGGCAGATCCAACAAGGGCGGGAGGAGTTCATTTAATGATATTTCGGCGGGTGAGTGTCTGGCTGGCTATCGCGGGTGTGCTATTAACGATTGCCACATTGTGGGGGGCGGGGGATAAGCCGGCTGCGCCTCCGCCGATCGAAGCCCCGCCGGAAAACCCGTATCAGGCCACAGTGGCGGCAGCCGGGATTATCGAAGCCGTGAATGAAAATGTCAGAATTGCCCCACCCGTCTCGGGGCTAGTCACTAAGGTGCATGTCAAGGTTGCTGACACAGTCAATCACGGTGATCCGCTTTTTCAATTAGATGATCGTGAACTGCGTGCCCAACTTCAGACTAGGACCGATTCCCTGCCCTCAGCCTCAGCGCGGATTGCCGAACAGGAGATTCGGTTGCGTGATGTTCAAGATCAATTCGCACGATTACAGTCGGTGAAAGATCGCCGGGCTGTCAGTCAAGATGATGTGCAGCGGAAATGGCATGAAGTGGAATCGGCCAAGCGGGGGCTGATCCGGGCAAAAGCCGACTTGCGGCTAGCGCAAACGCAGCGCGATGAGGTTCAGTCACTCTTAGAGCGTTTGACCGTTCGGGCTCCACGAGCGGGTACCATTTTGCAGGTCAATGTTCGTGCCGGAGAATATGCCACGGTCAATGCCAGTGAGCCGCTTATTTTATTAGGCGATACCGAAACACTTCAGGTCCGTGCAGACATTGACGAAGTGAATGCCCCATTGGTCGTTCCAGGCCGTCCGGCCGTGGCCTATCTAAAGGGACAAACAGATCAAGCGATTCGGCTGACGTTCGACCGAATTGAACCCTATATTGTTCCCAAGCGTTCGCTTACTGGAGACAATCGCGAACGTGTCGATACGCGTGTGCTTCAGGTCATTTATCAATTTGAAAAGCCAAGTTTTCCCCTGTACGTCGGCCAACAAGTCGATGTCTTCATTGATCGGGAGGCGACTCATTCCGAGCCAACATCATGAAATTTTTGCTGACACAGAGATATGGGTTAGTTCAACAACCGGTTGATTGGATTTTCCATCTGTTGATCGTAGCAATGATCGCCAGCCTTCCAGCTTGTCTAATGGGACCCGATTACCAGGTGCCAGATTCCAGAACACCTCAGAATTGGGATGCCATGACCATAACGGGGACAACGTCGGATCTTTCTGTTTCAGTAGGTTCGGTTCCGGAGGCAGCTTGGTGGCAGGTGTTTCAAAATGAAGAACTCAATCACCTCATTGAACACGCGTTAGAACGTAATCATGATGTTCGGCAGGCAGGGCTTCGAGTATTGGAGGCGCGGGCGTTAGCACAAGGCGCGGGGGCTGGTCTGTACCCCAATATGTCATTGGATGGGAATTACACGCGTGTACGGCGGTCAGAAACTATATTAGCCGCGCCAGCAGGGGTTTCCCCAGAAGGATTTGCCCCACCAGGCGCGAATTTTGATATTTGGAATACAGCCTTAGATTTGCGTTGGGAGTTAGATCTCTGGGGACGTATCCGTCGAAGCCAAGAGGCTTTTACGGCTGAGGCTTTTGCTAGTGAGATGAATCGGCGAGGCATTGCGTTGTCCCTCATGAGTGATGTGGCTCAGGGCTATTTTCGACTGCGAGAATTAGACGAACAATTGGAAATTGCGATCCGCAATCTTGCCTTGCAGCAAGACTCTCTTTCCATCATCAAGGCCAGAGCCGAGGCGGGATTGGTCTCAGATCTGGATGTCAAGCGAGCGGAAATTCTTGTCTCGGAAACGGCGGCGCAAGTGCCGGAATTGCGCAGGTTGCGGGCGGTGCAGCAACATCAACTGGAATGGCTGTCGGGAGCGCAACCGAATACATTAGCGTTCGAGACAAAGCCATTGCGGACGGTCGTGGTTCAGCCGTCCATACCTATTGGACTGCCGGCGGATCTATTGCAACGGCGTCCGGATATTGTCGAGGTCGAAGAAAACTTAAAAGCGGCCAATGCCCGCATTGGAGAAGCCCGCGCCTATTTTTTCCCGACCGTGGCGATAACGGGAACCGGAGGATTTCAAACCAGTGAATTTTCGCAATGGTTCAACTGGGCCAGCCGCAATTTCAGTGTGGGGCCTTCCGTGTCGCTCCCTATTTTTGAAGGCTATACGAATAAGGCACGTTTAGAGGTCGCCGAATCTCGCTATCAGCAGATGCTGGAACAATATCAACACACGATTTTGAATGCCTTTCGCGAAGTGGCGGATGTGCTGAGCGCATTGCAAACCCGACACGAACAACTCGTCCATCAACAACATCAGGTACAAGCGGCACAAGACGCACGTGAGCTGGCAGAAATTCGATACCGTCAAGGTTTGGTCACCTACTTAGACGTCTTAGATGCGCAGCGGACCGTGCTCTCGGCCGAATTGCAACTCGTGCAAACCCAACGTGCACGACTCAACGACATGGTCACCCTCTTCAAAGCCATCGGCGGCGGCTGGGAAGACGAACGTGTAGCCCAAGGCACATAGCAATAGCTGCAAATCGAGGCCTATTGATTTTTGCGAAACGTTATTCTCATCTTTCCTGGTCTGTTCCATTTTTTTGTTGTCATCTAGTCTCCTTTGTGGTTCACAAGTTCCCCTGCTACTAGATTCATTTCCTTGTCCGCGGTAGACTGCGCACATCTGGACTTGAGTTTTTCAAAGCTGAATATTGTTTGGTGCTCTTATGACAGGTAAACGAAATGCTGTGCTTATGAAACGAGAGTTGTTGTGGCTCTGTATAGGCTTCGTATTGTTCGTCGTATTTCCTGCGCGTTCGTGGGCTCAACTTGATTTGCAGTATCAACAGCGAGGAGATCGCTATGAAGGCGTGAAGCCTAAGCCGGTCTCGGGCTATGACATTGAATTAATTTCGGTGTTGGTAGATTATCAGGAACCAGTGGAGACGGACCGCTTCCCTGAGCGTCTCTCGCTTCGTTTTTATTTGGAGGGTGAAGACGCTGTGCATCTTACTGTCCGAGAGCTAGACTATCGCGCCTATTATTGGCTGGATAAGGTTCGGCCTGCTACGCCTTGGAAGCCGGGTTTTCAGAATGTGTTTACTTGGCCTACTGATCCTGTCTTGAATCAACTGACGCCTAAGTTGGATCTGTATGATATGGGCGCATTAGTACGTCTGGGCCGCGCAACCAGTTCAACGGTCGAACGAGTCGCGCCGGCTGTGCTGTACTATGCCCATCCTCCTGCGAAAATCGAGAGCTATCTCTTCACGATGAAAACAGGGGAAGATGCACGGCTTATGGCTACGATCCGTCAGCAAGACACCGGGCAGACGATGAATGTACAAAAGTTCCGGCGGAAGCGTGCGGGACGTCCCTTTACCATTCAATGGAATGCCGGAGATGCTCTGCCTGGTTTATATGCACTGAAGATCACAGGGTTTTCTCTTTCTACAAACCAATCCATCAATAAAGAAGTTCAGTTCTTCCACCAACCTTCTCTCAATCCCTAATCGGATTGTCTCGGCCTTATGAAGGATATCTTCATAAGTTATTCAAGTGAAGATCGGGCCATTGCTCAGCAGGTGGCGCATGGCCTGGAAGCCGCGGGCCTTTCTGTGTGGTGGGATCGCGATATTCAGGTGGGGAGTGAATGGGATAAGACCATTGAAGAGGCGTTGGCGGGGGCGAAGTGCGCCGTAGTGCTGTGGACCGCGCACGCTAAACAATCCAGATGGGTTCGAGCGGAAGCGCGGGCTGCTCTTAAAGAACAGAAAATTATTCCGGTCATGTTGGAAGCCAATGCGATCCCCTTAGCCTTTACCGGGATCCAAGCTTTGCGATTTTTGGATTGGAAAGGAACAGCAGAATCCAAAGAATTTGCTCTTCTTCTTTCCGTCATCAAGGCGAAATTGGCTGGGCAACCTATCGCGTTACCAGTAGAGGCGGCGACTAAGGCATCGTGGGTTGGAAAAATTGCCTCAGTCATTGGCATAAAAATCCTTGCAGCCATTGTGTTCGTCATGTTGTTGCTGATCAGTTCCTTCTGGCATATCGATGCTGACGTGAGCATTCAATTGCAGACCGGTCGCTTGGAAGCGGTCATCAATCCCGGGTCTGATCAAAAACGGCTGATCGACCCATTGATGTTTCACAAGCTTTCCCTCCACCATGTTGGACGTGTGACATTAGGCCCAAATCAGTTGCTGGTGGCCAATCCCGACGAGCTGGATTGGGAAACGGACTCTTATCCGCCCAAGGCCTGGATAGACTTGCCACATGCGGGACGGGCTGTAGAGCTAGGGTTGATCAAACCCGGGACTGACGCCATGGTAAGTGTTGAGTCTACGGATAGCACCGAGCGGTCTGTGGGACGATTGGACGCGATTGTTCTCACTATGCCAACCACGGTGACGTTAGAAACTTCCAGTGATCAGACGATGACCATGACGTTGAGAGCTGAACAGGATAAACCGCGAGTGATTATGTCCGGTTTAAGGACGGTGGAAATCGTACAAGAGGGTCTGTTGCTGCAGGGAGGGGCTAACCTCCCGTTTAACCAGAATCAAGAATTGACCTATCAGGCATTGTTTGATGGTCATTCTGGAACAATAACGGTAGAAGGAAGCGATACAACCTTTAGCATGGTGATTAATCCAAGTGAACGTTCGGAGAATTTTACATTTTCGACGACGACCTTGCCGCTGGAATCGT
This sequence comes from Nitrospirales bacterium, assembly GCA_965223315.1. Classification (GTDB taxonomy): domain Bacteria; phylum Nitrospirota; class Nitrospiria; order Nitrospirales; family UBA8639; genus Nitrospira_E. Next base: position 3,989,597 of record CBDCWD010000004.1, on the reverse strand, counting down.
TGGATGTGTCATGGCAAGATCCTAAAACTGGCGAGCGCAAGAGTCATCCCAATTTCCAAGGGGTTGTTCGCTATCGGAATCTTACGGATTTTCCCGAGGTTACATTTCGGGCACCGATGTTTTTGTCCATCGAGGACTTTGAAGGATTTGAAATTACCGCAATTCGTGTGAACTTCGCGACTCGAACAATTGGGGTAGATATGCAAGGGAAAGTTGGCTACATTAAGACCGGAACGCGCGACAACCCACGGGATCTCAGGCCGACCCTATTCGATATTATTCGGTTCCATCCGGTCTTTTCTCCGCTTCGAAATTTAATTGGGTTGTAACAACGGCTGATGATCATACATGTTGCGAAGTGTAGGAGTAAAACGATTCTTGTTTCCCGCTTTCGTCATGCCCGCGAAGGCGGGTATCCAGAATGACCAATAGCACTCTGGATTCCTGTTTTCCCGGGAATGACCAAAATGAGGAACATGAGTCTTGCAGCTATCAACATAACGCATCAGATATGGCGTAGCATGTGGAATGCTAGCAAACAGATTCCTGGCCCCGACGGGTAAGTCAGTCAAATGTTGTCGGGCTGATTGATATGTGCACCCTCACCTCAATCCTCTCCCTGAAAGGGAGAGGAAGTGGTTGTCAGAAAGCCTGTTATGAATCTGTTTATTTTGGTAAGTTAACGACTCAATGAAAAGTTTTGCAAAAATTATTGTGTTGGGGTTCCTCGCGCTTGTCTTTGGTATCTCTTCAGGGTGGGCGCAAACTGACGTTGGGATGCTCAAAAAAGGTGTTGTAAAGATTACGGCCGAGTTTTCGGGTAGCCGGAAGGTCGGGACAGGCTTTGTTGTTGCGCGAGGGAACAAGTATCTGTTTATTGTGACGGCGTCTCATGTGGTGGAGGGGGAGAGTGAAGCGCCCAAGGCCATTCTTGTGACGTTTTTTTCTGATCAAGAAGAACCCTTTTTAGCAAAGGTTGTCAAAAAGGAAGGGGGAGATCCGCAAGGCGTGGCATTGTTAAAAGTGAAAGGTGATGTGCCGGAAGACGTCCAGGTGTTATCTTGGGATAGTGCGACACGGGTCAGTGGAGGAGAAGAAATTCATTTAATCGGATTTCCTCGTGTGGGAGGGAATGCGTGGGCGGTTACAAAAGGAACGGTCTCGGGCTTTGACGGACCCATTTTGAAGTTTTCGGGGGCCGTGGCAGAAGGGAATTCAGGAGGACCTGTGTTGTATCAAGGACAAGTCATTGGGGTGGTGATGGAGGTGACCGGACAATTCGGCAATGCTAAACCCGCTCAGATTGCCAAGTTTACCGTAGAGAACTGGCCAGGCTTTCCCCGTCAAACGGTTCATCCAGTACCGTCGTCAGCTCCACAAACGGGCTTGGCCTCGCTAGTTATTGAATCGATTCCGACGAACGCTGAGGTTTATGTTGATGATGAATTGGTTGGGCAAACTTCTCAGGGACCTGTGGTGGTGTCTGGCTTGGATCCTGAAGAATATGATGTCATGGTCAGAAAGGATGGCTTTGGTTCATGGACTCGCACTGTTGATCTTCGTGCTGGTGAGCGGCGAACCTTGAAGGCGATGCTACAGAAAGGCCAGAGCCTTGTGGTGACGGGCGTGTGGAAAAATCCAGACGAACCGACCATTGCCTATGTCTTACAGCAACATGGGAACCAAGTGACGATGACTGAGGTGACCACAAATGCAATGGGAACGATGGTGACTGCCGAAGGGGAAGGACAACTTGAAGGCAATCAGGTGACATTCATGTATCGAACGGCTTTAGGAACGATGGGGCAATCGACCGCGACGTTATCTGAAGATGGGCAACAGCTTGTCGGCGCCTATCAAGACTTTTCCAATATGGTTCCGGTGGCTATTTCTCTTATTCGTATTGGTGACGTTCCGAACAATTTTTCCTCTCAACAGGCTTCCGATTTCAACACGATTCAAAATTTCGGCCGATAAACGTTCTGCAACAGAACGGCAAGGGGCTGCTGAGGTCTTCCGCCCTGAAGGCGTGAAGTGTAGGAGGTGGGGGTGAGGGGAGGACCGTGAAACGACGCAGGTTCCTCTATCACTTAGGCTGTGCCTGAAACTTCCTCTTCGGCTTTGTTGAGAATTTTTGAGAAACGTCCGCCGACTAATGTCGTCACTTTCCCCATGATTTCAGTGAGTTCTTTCCATTCTTCAGGCTTCAGTTCTTCTTTTAGATTGGGATGTAACCCCCATTTCGCACTGACTTGTTTGCCATCGCGCTGAATCACCACATGGAGGATTTCGGTTTCAGGTGAGGAATTTTGAGCCTGTGAAGACGAGGTTCCAGCTCCCGATGAGCTACTCTGTGCCATAGTTCTCTCCTTGTTCAAAACATCAGATCAGCGGATTATACTGTATTAGTTCCGTCCCTGTAAGCTCCTCTATGGAGCGTCAATAGAGGTCTGCGAGGTTGTGTGGCTTCGAGGAGTGGGGTACATTCTTATAGGCAAACGATGTATCAACTTTTTGCTAGGGGGTAGAACGAGATGGAATTTCGACGGCCCAAATTTTGGGAAATTATGAATATGAATGAATTAGCCCGAAATTTCTTGGAAGGCCTGTTAATTCTTGTGCCCGCTGTCACGACCCTGTATGTGGCCTGGCTAGTCTTGCAAACGATTGATGGGTGGTTAAATATTCCGATTCCCGGGGTCGGTTTTCTGGTAACACTGGGATTAATTACCTTAACTGGGCGGTATGCCTCGACCGTTTTTGTTCAAAAAGTGCTGGATGTGATGGAGCGCGTGTTAATTAAGGCGCCCTTTGTGAAATTACTGTATACCTCGATCAAGGATCTCATTGCCGCGTTCATGGGAGAAAAACGTCGATTTGACCAGCCTGTGCTGGTCTCGCTTTCTCCGGGTGGCTATGGAGAGGCGGTGGGATTTGTAACCCGCACTGATTTAGAATTTTTGGGGCTCCTCAATCACGTGGCGGTATATTTTCCGCAATCGTATAACTTTGCCGGGCATCTTTTGGTTTTTCCGAAAGGCCAGGTGCGTCCCTTAGACGCCGAAAGCGCGGATGTCATGGCGTTCATTGTGTCTGGAGGCGTTTCAGGCGGCCCGGAGGAACAAGGGGCGTTGATTGGCTGAACCGACCGTTGTTAGACCTAGTATTGTCGTACAGTGAGCTTTCTCAGGAGAAAAAGTCTTTACCCTTTTCGAATCAAGGCACATTCTTGATGCAGCGAAAGTGGTCAGGGTCGGTTGCATTTTACTTCTTTCCCCAATCAAGAAACCATTGAATCAAGATAATGTGATTCATGGTATTTGCTCCCTTTCTATTAATCGTCTGGTTTTGGTAGCCAAAGTCCACGGCAACAGTCTTGGTCAGCTTGTGATTAATCCCGACAAAGAATCGGTTTTGATCGAATCCCGATTTCGGACCGTTCCGGATTGTGTTGAGATTCATGAACATTTCATCATAGATTACCAAGGCCCAGCGTTCGTCCTGCCCAAACGGTATGTCCCCTCGTACCATTTCGCGAGCACGTAGTGCTGTCCCGACCGCATTCCGAATAAAGCGTTCCTCGAAGCGGGTTCGGCTAGAAATCTTGAATCTGCTGAAACGATGTCGGTAGCTTAATTGTTGGTACAACCGATGTTCATCCCGAAATCGAGGCTCATAGTTGGTCACCCAGGCATAACCTTGCCAGAGGGAAAGGGATGGAGTGATCTGGTATCCAATTGCTGGACGAAGAAGAAACTGATCAATCTCCGATGCATTGTTGCCGTACCTTGGATTGGCTTCAAGCCACCCCCGGAAATTTCCTGGAAGAGACAACCGATTGTAGAGAGGGAACCAGAGCTGCATGTCATGATCTATTGCGGCCTCAACTTGTTTTGCCGACGTACAGCAAATGACGAGAACAAGTGATAGCACGACATGCAATGGGGCAATCGGCTGTATCTCGTTATCTTTCAAGACTATTCCTCACTGGTTGAGACTGCGACCTGTGTATGCTGGTCCATTCTATTGTATGCCATCGTAGACGACCATATCATGAGTAGTGTTGTCAGGGAAAATTGGGCACAATGATGAAATTTTACAATTTTGGGAGTGTTGAATAATGAAGATATCAAGGGCCATATTTCGGCAGGAGACTATTCGCTATCAGCCACATCGGGTCTGTTCAAAAAAGCCTGCCCTGAGTTCGAAGGGTCCGTCCAGTCCTGCCCTGAGGCTTCTCGAAGGGAAGGCCACAGCCATTTTTGCGCGCGGAGCGTATTGGTACTACGTGAGCACGGAACAATGGCGAGAACGCCGCTGGCGGCTTGTTTCAACAGACCCTTACGAGCGACGAAGTGCAAGACATAAGCAACGGCGAAGGCGGTCCCGTTCTAGATGAAAACACCTCGATATGTTACAATATTCGTTATAACAGAGAGGTGATGCGTATGATTGACTTGACCGTTCGAAAAATTGGGAACTCGTTAGGTGTGTTGTTACCGAAAGAAGTCCTCGCACGCTTGAAACTCAATGAGGGGGAAAAGCTTTTTCTTGTAGATGCCCCGGGCGGCAGCTACCGCATGAGCGCCTATGATCCAGATTTTGAAAAGGATATGAAGATTGCCCAAAAAGGGATGGCAAAGTATCGAAACACTTTACGTGCGCTTGCTAAATGAAGGAGCCACGGTGGGTGAGCAAAGAGGTTGTCCTGGCCATCCATGACGAGTTGCTCGCGGAACACGGCGGGGCTGGAGGCATACGCGACGAAGGCTTGTTGGAAAGCGCTCTGGCAAAGCCCATGCACGTATTTTCATACGAGAAAGCTCCCTTATACAATTTAGCGGCAGCCTATGCGAATGGTTTGTTGAGGAACCACCCATTTGTTGACGGGAACAAGCGCACAGCATTTATGACAGCCTATGTGTTTCTGTGTAAAAATAAAAAGGAATTGGTTGCCTCAGAAGCTGAGGCCACTCAGGTAATACTTGACCTTGTGAGTAGAAAGCTTACAGAAAAGCAGTTTGCTATTTGGCTAAAGGAACATTGCTAAGGTATCACTAAGAAACGCCAAGGCATTCGTTGTATCGATGACTTTTCGGATTCCGGGGAGATATAGTCAAAGAAGACCTTCATCCACTCCCAGTCTCGTCGCTATAGTTATTCCAAATAAGTTCCAGCGAGATTGCCTTCAGTCTCTTGACGAACCTCCTCGCCCCCTTAGAGGGAGAGGGCAGGGTGAGGGGGGTGAGATCAGCTGCTTGAGAGACACAATCATTTGGAAAGTAATTGGAACGGCTATAACGGGCATTTTGTTGTCAAGTCGGAATCAAACCGAGACCCGGAAAGAAGGCAAATATAGGATACCCGGTCGCTGTCGGGCGGCCCTTCACTCTGGCTGGTGGGGCGGACCACGCCTTTTCCACTTAGCACCAATCATGAATGATAGCGAAGGCCCAGAATGGTTCCAGGCGCAACCAAGCCGGTCATTCGGGTGTTCGTTGGGTTGCTGCAAGGGAAGACTCCAACACGGGGCTACGAGCAAAGCGCACGACTAAAAGAATAACCAAGAGAGAGGGTGAGGTATAATATTACAAGACCCCAATACATTGACCCCCATATGGAGCAAAAAACCCCCGACGCTCGCGAGGAGCGTCGGGGGTCGGTCTGCATGTGTCCTGGTGGGGGCGATGGGCGGAAGGCAGCCTATCCGACCTGGGTCCCCTCGCGTCGCCCTTGCAACCATCGATGGCCCACGAGCCCGAGAAGGCCTGAGACGAATAACAGGGCGGTGTCTGGGATTGGGATTGGGGCTGGGGCGCGGGTTGATAAGCCGAGATGGGCGAAAATCTTCGTGATCACCGAAGGATCGTCAGTGGCCGTCAGGATAGTCAACAGACCGCCAATTCGTTTAGCGACGTGATTCACCGATTTCCTTTGGCCTATGCTGATCCGTTTTCTCTATCAGTCTCCCATCAGCAAATTTGTGTAACACACTCGCGATAAGGGTTTGGTAAGGCATGCCTTCCGCTAACGCGCGTTTTTGAAGTGCCTCTAAATCCCGTTGCCCTAGACGAATATTGATCCGCTTGTCCTTCTTAAAGGTTGCGGCGGCATACGCTCTATGGCGTTTTAATTCCGCAGTTTTCTGGGGAATCGATTTGAGTTCACCGCGTTCAAAGGCTTCTAAGATTTCGCGCTCTTCTTGATCAAGTTTAGGCATTGGTTATGTCCCCACGTATTTCTTGGTAGCGTTCCGACTCGGAATGATCGTTTTGAGGAAGACTTCTGTTTCTGATTCGACATACGGCACTAAATAGGCGTAGTCATCCACGATAACGACGGATATTTTTTGTCCCGGGTAACGCTTCTGATTTGGATGGTCAAAAACTTCGACTTCATTTCCGTGTTCGATATGAAAAACAATCTCTTCAAATGAAATATCTCTGTTGGCTTTGAGTATCTCGTTCTTGTCCGGATTCCAGTTGTAATACTTCACCGTCTAATTATAGCACAATGGATGCCGTTTGTGTTCAGCCATCTGGCGTTTTGTGTAGCCTCATGCCAACAATACCTGGTTCATGCGATAGTGAGGTCTCATTGATCAGAAAAGGTGAAGAACAGGAATTTTATGTTCAAGCTGGAGAGGACCAAGATCCTCGTGCGGGCTCCGTTGACGCAGCTCTGCTTTCCGCACTACAGGAATCATGCTGAGACGAGGAGGGCTTCGGCAGCCAAGAATTTCAGAAAGACTTCAAGCTCGGCTTAGACAACTCGAGATAGGCCGGATCAGTGTTCCTTTTCTCAGGTCCCTGCCACGATGAGCTTGTCCACGGAATAATGAATAGATATTTCATCTTGTCGAATGGCCGTTCACCTATTAGAATAAACATTCAGACAAGTGGATAGGTAAGGAAAGAGGCGGGGAATGGATCAGCGGTCCCAGCGGAAGCAGCGCGAATATGAAGCTCGGCGAGAAGAGATCCTCGCCGCGGCTGAGCGCATGTTTTCGCAACATGGATTTTTTAAGACCAGTATGGCGGAAATTGCGGAATCATCTCAGTTTGCCATGGGCACCGTGTATCGATTCTTTAAGAGTAAAGAAGAAATTTATATTTCTTTGGTTGAGGTGAAGGTTGATGAGCTTTTGAATCTATTAAAGGCGGCTACGAAAAATGGGGCAACCACATCAGAGAAGTTGCGGGAAGTCATACGAGTGAAACTTGCATTCGCTGATCAAAACCGTGACTTTTTCCGAATCTATGTATCTGAATGGAGCGGGTTTGAATGGACCGTGAAAAGTGCCTTTGGCGATCGGGTATGGAAAAAATATCTGGCGCAGATTGAGCTTGTGGCCAATTTGATCAAAGCAGGGATCAAAGCAGGAGAATTTCGAAAGGTGAACGCCAAGGATACGTCTTTAGCGTTGCATGGGATGTTGAACTCGACGATCTACGTCTGGATCTTACAAGCAGGTCCTAAAGAATCACTGGTTGATAAAGGTGAGTGGCTCAGTGCGTTGTTTCTCGGTGGTATTGAGGCAGCCGCTCTGAAAAAATAATTTTCTCATAAGATGACAATGCGTACACACATCGGTTCATGTTTTCTGGTGATGCTTCTTGGCGTGACGGGTTTGCAAGGGTGCAGTGAGCAGCAAGCTGCTCAACCTCCACAAGGACCGCCTCCGATGCCTGTTCGTGTTGCTGAAGTCGTCACTCGAACGGTGCAACAAACAGTGGAGCTGGTGGGGACGGTAGAGCCTTGGCGGCGAAGTGTGGTAGCTGGAGAAATCGCCGCGCTGGTAGAGAAGTTTCCCGTGGAAGAGGGAATGGCCGTGAAAAAAGGCCAATTGTTGGCGCAACTTCGAACAGATACGTTAACCATTCAGCTCAATTCGGCAGAGGCCTCGCATCGGGAGGCCGAGACTCGCTATCAACAGGCGAAAAAAGATTTAGCACGTATTAAGGCCCTCTTTACGAAACAGTTAGTGACGCAGAAAGAGTATGATGATGCTGTCACGCAAGAGGCCGCACTGGCGCAACGGTTGGTGCTGTTAGAGTCCGAGATGTTGCAAGTCCGAGATCAATTAGAAAAAACTCGCGTCGTCGCCCCATTTGCAGGGTGGGTGACGCAGGAGTTTACCGAAGTCGGCCAATGGATTCAGGCTGGTGGACCTATTGTGGAATTAGTTGACTTGTCGCGTGTGCAAGTTGAAGTACCCTTGCCCGAACGCTATGTCGGCGACATTAAAGTCGGTGCGTCGGTCTTGGCGACGTTTGATGGTCTTCGAGGATTTCAAGCCAAAGGAAAAGTCTTTTCTGTTGTGGCGCAAGCTGACAGAAATTCTCGAACCTTCCCCATTAAGGTCGAATTACCAAATACGGATCTGACAATCAAGAGTGGGCTCGTATCCCGTGTCAATCTTGAAGTCGGGGCGCCTTATGACGCGCTGGTTGTTCCCAAAGATGCTTTGGTTCTTCGCGGGGGTATGGAGTTTGTGTTTCTCATGAACGAAGGCAGTGTGACTCAGGTTCCTGTGGAGGGGACTAATCACGTCAATAATGAAGTGGAAGTCGAAGGCTCTCTTGAGCCCGGAATGCTTGTTGTGGTGGAAGGCAATGAACGCCTCTTTCCGGGACAGCCGGTTCGTGTGCTGGAAGAGGAACCCCAGACATGAATGTCATTCAATCAGCCATACGGTATCCTGTCACGGCGACGGTTGGGGTGCTCTTTGTCGTGTTATTCGGTGTCGTGTCGCTCCTGCGCTTACCGATTCAGCTGACTCCTGATGTGACCAAAGAAGAAATTACGGTTGATACTCGATGGCATGGGGCAAGTTCTCATGAAATTGAGCGAGAAATCATTGATGAACAAGAAGAGCAGTTGAAGGGAGTCCAAGGATTAGAACGCATGTTTTCCGAAAGCTCATTTGGGAATGGCAAAATCATTTTGCGGTTTCCGGCTGGCACCGATCCCGATTCGTCGCTGCTTCTTGTCTCCAATCGCCTTAATCAGGTGAAAGAATATCCAGATGAAACAGATGAACCTGTCCTAAGTAGTGCGGATACTGCGGGGTCGGCTATTGGATGGTTCATTTTTGAAGCGTTAGAAAATAATCCTGTGCCAATCGATACGATGTATAACTATGCCGAGGATGTGATTAAGGCTCGTTTTGAACGCGTCCCCGGTGTCGCGGCGTCAAATGTCTATGGCGGACGTGAGCGAGAGATGCAAGTCTTAGCGGATCCCGCCAAATTGGCGGCTCGGTCGCTCACGTGGCTGGATTTGGCACGGGCGCTTGATCAGGAAAATCGTGATTTTAGTGGTGGGGATTTTGATGAAGGGAAACGCTCTTATGTTGTTCGAACGGTCGGCGAGTATAAAAGTCCTGCTGATGTTGAGGCGGTAATTATTGCTCGCCGAAATGGCGCGCCGGTGTATGTGCGAGATGTGGCATCAGTGAAGCTGGATTACAAGGATCCCACGAATATCGTACGGCAAAGCGGTAGGCCTTGTATCGCGGTGAATGCGATTCGGCAACCGGGGGCCAATGTGTTGGATATTATGGATGGGTTGCGAGAAGCCGTCCGCGAATTGAATGAGGGACGATTGAATCCACGTGGGTTTAAAATTTATCAAGTCTATGATGAGACGGATTACATTTATAGTTCGTTGTCTTTAGTCCAACAAAACTTGGTCGTGGGGAGTTTGTTGGCGATCGTCGTGCTGTATTTGTTTTTACGAACGGGTAGCACAACACTGGTGATTGGTCTAGCGATCCCCATCAGTATCATGGGGACGTTTATTGCCCTGTGGCTCTTAGAACGCAATCTCAATGTGATTAGTTTGGCGGGGATGACTTTTGCGGCTGGGATGCTGGTTGATAACTCTATTGTGGTGTTGGAAAACATCTATCGTCACCGTGAAACAGGGAAGTCTCTTGTTCAAGCCGCCTATGATGGGACGACTGAAGTCTGGGGGGCGGTGTTAGCCAGCACCTTAACCACTATCGCTGTCTTCATCCCTATCGTCTTTATTGAGCAGCAATCGGGGCAACTCTTTCGGGATATCGCCATTGCGATTAGTGCTGGTGTCGGCCTCAGCTTGTTGGTTTCGATCACGGTCATTCCGAGTTTGTCTGCACGAATTTTGACCACACGTCAGAAAAGCCATGACGTTCCCATGAACCAAGATGTCCAAGATGAATGGGAGGAGGCTTCCGTTGTTTCGCACAATGGAGGGGCTCTTCGGCATTCAGGGCTTGCCGGGCGTCTCAGTGCGTTTGTGTCCATGATTTGTCGAAACGGGTTTCTTCGTCTTGTCACGATTGTGGGTCTCATAGGATTGTCCGGAGTCGCGGCTTGGATGCTCGTGCCCCAAGCCGAATATTTGCCAACGGGAAACCGCAATCTAGTCATGGGCATCTTGCTGCCACCGCCTGGCTACAACATGGACACCTTTGTGAAAATGGGGAACACGATCGAATCGGTGTTAAGCCCCTATTGGGATGCTGAACCTGGTTCAGAGGAAGAGGCGCAACTGGATGGTCCGAGTATTCGAAATTTCTTCTATGTGGCACTTGGACGGATGGTGTTTATGGGCGCACGAACCAATGAGGATGGGCGGGTGAAAGAACTGATTCCACTTATGCGCAAGGCGACCGCAGATTTGCCAGGAGTCATCAGTATTATTACTCAGCGGAGTTTATTTCAACGAGGCCTTGGCGAAGGTCGAAACATCGATATGGAAATTACCGGGCCGGATCTGAATACGTTAGTAGGTTTGGGTGGAAAAATTTTTCAGCAAGTCAAGGGAGTGATGCCTGGTGCCCAAGTTCGGCCTAAGCCCAGTCTAGACTTGGGAACGCCAGAATTGCATGTGAAGTTACGACGGGATCGGGCTGCGGATCTTCAACTGACGAATCAAGAACTGGGTTTTACGATTAATGCACTTGTCGATGGAGCCAAGGCAAGTGATTTTCAATATGAAGGGGATGAGATTGATTTGACAGTTCGAGGAGAAGATCGATATGCCACGCGGACTCAAGATATCCAAAAAATTCCGATTCATACTCCAGGAGGGCGATTAACCACCGTTGGGGCCATTGCGAATGTTGAACTGGTTCCTGGTCCAGAACAGATCAATCATATTGAACGTGAGCGCGCGATTGTGATTCAGGTCATTCCACCATCGAAAATGCCGATCGAAACGGCGATGGCGTTGCTACAAGATCAGATTATTACGCCATTAAAGGAAGGAGGCTCATTAGGAGAACTCTACAACATTCGGCTGTCGGGAACTGCTGATGATTTGACGAAGACGTATGATGCCCTCAAATGGAATCTGTTGTTGGCGTTGCTGATCACGTATTTGCTCATTGCGGCTCTGTTTGAAAGTTTTTTATATCCGTTGGTCATTATCACCAGTGTGCCTTTGGCTGCGGCTGGAGGCTTGCTGGGTTTGGCGTTAGTGAATCAGTTTGTGGCGCATCAGCCCATGGATGTGCTGACGATGTTGGGGTTTATTATTCTCCTAGGAGTCGTGGTGAACAATGCGATTCTAGTTGTCCATCAAGCCTTAAATTTTCTTGACCCCAGACGTCGGGAAGGACATGATGCCATGGTATTATCGAAGACCTGGTCTACCGATGATCCCATAGAAGCTATCGCCGAATCAGTTCGGACGCGTTTTCGTCCCATCATGATGAGTATGTTAACCACCACTTTTGGTCTTTTCCCATTAGTCGTCGCATCAGGAGCTGGGTCTGAGCTCTATCGTGGCATTGGGAGTATTGTGTTAGGGGGGTTGGTCACCTCGACAATATTTACTCTCATTTTGGTGCCAGCGTTGTTTAGTTTCTTCATGGATGTGAAGAAGGCAGGCGTGAATCTCATGCAGTCGAAACCTACTGTATCCGCAGGGATGAGAGAAGTGTAAGTGATGAAGAACCTTTGTCATGTGACTCAAGCTACCCAACAACAAACTTTTCAGTTTGGATCTCTAGCATGGGTTTTCAAATTGGGACTGCTAGCGGTTTTCTGTGCCATAAGTGGCCCAGGACTGGCGGCCACTGAACAGCAAGGTCCGTCCCAACCTGATGTTCCAGTCTTGAAACTCAGTTTGCGAGAGGCGATGGATGCCTCTGTCAATCAAAACCCGACGGTCCGGCTCTTTCAAGAACGTATTGTTCAAGCGCAAGATGTCGCGGATACACAATTGGGCGCCTTGCTCCCAAACATTTCCGGCCAAGTCAGTGGCGCGCGGCGTCGGTTCTTTACGGGGTCATTTGGTGGAAGTCCTACGGTGACGGACCCACGGGATTTTTATGAAGCCCGCGCGGCATTGACTCAAAATGTATTGAGCCTGAGTTTGATTCAACGGTGGCGGGCAGCAAAAACCGGTGTGGATGTCGCGTCACTCAATGCCGAGGTGACGAAACGAGATACGATGGCGACCGTAGGGCTGGTCTATTTGGAGACCTTGCGCGCGGAAGCCGCCGTGGATGCCCGCAGAGCTGATGTGACATTGAATCAAGAACTCCTACGTTTAGCCACGGAGCGGAAAGCGGCAGGCATGGCCACCAGTTTAGATGTCACTCGCGCCAAAGTGCAATTAGAAAATGAACGGCAACGACTACTCGTGGCTCAAAACGAACGTGATCGTGCGAAACTCAATCTTATTCGGTCCATTGGACTTTCGTTTGATGTGCCGTTGGTGTTGACCGATGAAATGACCATGATTCCCGTTTCCAAGCAAACCTTAGCCCAGGCCTTACAGGTGGCCAAAGACAATCGCACAGAATTAAAAGTGCAAAAACAGAAAGAACGTCTAGCCGCGCTGACCTTGAGTTCAGTGAGGAGTGAGAGAATTCCGTCCATTCAAGCAGCTGGTGATATCGGATTGATTGGCAATCAAATTCCAGACATGCTCACAACCGATAATGTGCAGGTCTTAATGACTGTACCTATCTTTGATGGTGGGCAACGGGAAGGCCGTGTGTCAGAAAGTAAAAGCTTAGTCAGGCAAGAGGAGATCACCACGCAAGATGTCCGTTACCAGGTGACGCTGGAAGTGCGCGATGCCTTGCTGACGCTTCATTCGGCCAGGAAGCAAGTGACAGTCGCGGAAGAGGGGTTGAAGCTCGCGTTGACTGAATTAGAATTAGCCCGTGAGCGATTTGCCGTGGGGGTGGCCACTAATATTGAAGTCACCAATGCTCAAACCTCTGTGGCTCAAGCGCGAGATAACGTCATCGAATCCCTCTTTAATTTTAATGCGGCTCGCATTAATCTGGCCCGTTCACAAGGACGCTTGGAGGATTTGTAGCGCCCCCATCCTTTTGTTCTGCGTATGATCTCAACTCAACTGCAACAAGAAATTCGGACGGCGATGAGTCAGCGTCGAACGTTTGCCATTATCAGTCATCCAGATGCTGGCAAAACGACGTTGACGGAAAAGCTGTTGTTGTATTCCGGCATGGTCCGGACCGCCGGCATGGTTGGTGCGCGGAAGGATAGGAAATCGGCGACGTCGGATTGGATGGAAATGGAGCAGGAACGTGGCATTTCCATCACGGCTTCCGCAATGCAGTTTCCATACAAACAGGCCGTGATCAATGTATTGGATACGCCTGGTCATCAGGATTTCTGCGAAGATACTTATCGGACTCTGACGGCGGCAGATAGCGCGATTATGGTCATCGATGCCGCCAAAGGTGTGGAAACGCAAACCCGAAAACTGTTTGACGTTTGTCGACTCCGCCAAATTCCAGTGCTGACATTTATTAACAAAATGGATCTTCCTGGAAGACCACCGTTGGACCTGATGGCTGAGGTTGAAGGGATTTTGGGGATTCATGCCAGTCCTATTAACTGGCCCATTGGGTCTGGACGAGAGTTCATGGGCGTGGTGAATCGGGAAACACGTCAAGTGTTGCTCTATGCTAAGACTGCGAAGGCTGGAGCAGCTAAGCCGGAATTGACTGAGTTGTCCTTAGATGATCCTTCTCTGAAGAGTCGCGTGCCAACCTATATCTGGGAAGAGTTAGAGCATGATTTGGAATTGTTAGAGATTGCCGGGAATCCGTTTTCGATTGATGCATTTCAAGATGGGAACGTCACGCCGGTATTTTTTGGATCGGCTCTCACGAATTTTGGTGTGGAGGCCTTTTTCGATGCCTTTGTGGATATGGCGCCCCATCCTCATGCTCGGATCGCCGATACCTCGGCGGGAGAAGAGCAGGCTATTGATCCCGCAGAAGTGCCGTTTAGCGCCTACGTGTTTAAACTTCAGGCCAATATGAATCCGCGTCATCGGGATAGTACCGCGTTCATGCGTGTCTGCTCCGGGAAATTTGATCGGGATATGGTTGTGAAACATCATCGGACCAACAGTGATGTGAGGCTATCCCGTCCGCACAGCATGGTTGCCAAAGAACGGAATACGGTAGATGCCGCGTATCCGGGAGACGTGATTGGCATCATTAATACCGGGGTGTTTCAAATTGGTGATACGATCTCATTAACAGATGGATTTAACTACAAACCCCTTCCACAATTTCAACCCGAAGTCTTCGCGCGGGTGCGCCCAAAGGATACCACAATGCGAAAGTCGTTTGATAAAGGGATTGAGCAACTCGCGAAGGAAGGCGCCATTCAAATTATGCGAAGTTTGGATGGCTTGGACTTTTTTGTCGGTGCTGTCGGGCGTCTCCAATTCGATGTCTTAGAATTTCGTCTACAGAACGAATATCGCGTCACCGCTTTAGTGGACATGTTGCCATACGAATCCAGCGCCTGGTTAGTGGGAGACGTAGACACTTTTAAGCCTCCGTCTGATGCATTGGTCGTCAAAGACAGTCAAGATCGCCCTGTTGTGTTATTCCGCAGTGCGTGGTCCAAAAACTTCGCTCGCGAACGCAATCCCCAACACGACTTCAAAGACATGGGCTAAACAACTGATTTAAAAAGAGGTCGGATTCGATTTAATTTCCGCATATATCAGCAATAATGCAAGAATTAAATCGAGTCTGACCCCTTATTCTTGTTGTGTCTGTAATAGATGGACAATTAAATAGACTGATCGAGAAGAGGAGAAGGTAGTTTTAATAATAGGCGTTAGCTCTATCGCCATTGGGAGTGAATCACAGCAAGAGTAAGAAGTTTGGGGAACTCTTGGCATGCATTTAGAAAGAATATCAAGATTTGAAAGGGGGCCCGAAAGATGAGAACGAGAAAACAGAAAATCTTAAGAATCATGATAGTTTTCAGTATGGTCAGTGCCGTCTTGAATTTTGTCTCAGTAAGTTTTGCTAACGGTCTCCAGGCACCTGAAATCATCAGTCCAGCCTGGATTAATTCAGAGCCACTCAAGATGGAAGAACTTCGAGGGAAAGTGGTGATGGTGGAGTTTTGGACGTTTGGCTGTTGGAATTGCCGGAATATCGAACCCTATGTCAAAGAATGGCACAAAAAATATGAAAAAGATGGGTTAGTGGTGATTGCCGTCCATTCGCCTGAGTTCGATTACGAAAAAGAAATTGAAAAAGTCAAAAAATATGTGAAGGAGAACAGTATTTCTTATGCCGTTCCTATCGATAATGAGTTTCGAAATTGGCGACAATATCGCAATCGCTATTGGCCGACGTTATATGTCATTGATAAAAAAGGAACCATCCAATACACCCGAATTGGGGAAGGGGCTTACGAGCAAACCGAACAAACTATCCAACGCCTCCTTGCTGAGCCGGCATAGCACAAAGAGCTTCTGAATCTTGGAGATGCTTCAGAGAATACGACTGTCCTACGTCTCAAACTGTTTTATGTTCCTGTGTTGTGAACTCTCATCATCTTTTCTTTGGACGTGTGCTTGTGAGATCTCTAACGGGTCTGTTGAAAAAAGCCGCCAGCGGCGTTCTCGCCATTGTTCCGTGCTCACGTCGTGCCAGTACGCTTCGCGCGCAAAAATGGCTGCGGTCTTCCCTTCGACAAGCTCAGGGCAGGACTGGACGAACTGTTTTGAACCGACCCGACGCTGTTGATCGCCAAGGGCTTCCTGGCGAAATATGATCTTTGATATCTTCATTATTCAACACTCCTCTAAGTGATCCAATGTTCAACGGGATGGGACACAAACTCTTCCACCGCAATTCCATCTCCGCCAACCAAGAGTGGTCGGGAACGGGGAAACGTTGAGAGAAAGGAATCGATGCCAGGTAGGCTCTCTCGCTTTTGACTACTTTTCACTTCGATAGCAGTAACGGTTTTGCGAACCCGAACCACAAAATCCACTTCACGATTTCGGTCACGCCAGTAGAAGACTTCACAGTGGCCTGCAGCTGCCGCGTTAGCCAAGTGAGCCCCGATCGCGGATTCCACGATTCTCCCCCAAAAAGACTGGTCCTTTTTTGCTTCGGAAAGGGTGACTCCTGATTGCGCACCCATTAATGCGGTATTCAGTACCTGGAGCTTTGGACTGGATCCCCGTTGGCGTATCGCGTTTCCAGAAAATTTTTGCAATCCGATAATCATTCCTGCTCCAGCTAACAAGTCGAGATAGTGTGCAAGAGTCGTCGTATTACCGGCATCCTGCAATTGCCCGAGCATTTTTTGATAAGAGATAATTTGCCCGGAATAGGCGCAGCCCGTTTCGAACATACGGCGTAGCAAAGCCGGCTTATCAACGCGTGTGAGCAACAAGACGTCACGAGAAATTGTCGTTTCAATTAAGGAATCCTTGATATAGCGTGCCCACCGATCAGGTTCCTTGACCAATGGTGCGGCCCCAGGGTAACTGCCATAAAACAGATATTGCTCTAGAGTCCACCCAAACGCGTCTTGCATTTCTAGATATGTCCAATGAGGTAAATGGATTACTTCAAATCGACCAGTCAAGCTTTCGGTCAATCCTCGTTGAATTAAGAGCGGGGCCGACCCTAAGAGCACAACCTTGAGTGGAAGTTTTGTCGCGGAGTCCCTATCCCATAGACGTTTGATGGTCTCTGACCATACAGGTACTTTTTGAATTTCATCCAAGATAAGAACGGATCCATGTCGTCGTGACTCCTTGGCCTCTATCCGTGCTGCTTCCCACTGTTGGGCAATCCATTCCCCACTGCGTAGGGTTGGTTCATCAGCACTCGCAAAACGAACGGGAAGTTTGAGGCTGTTGGCAACTTGCTGGGCCAAGGTGGTTTTACCGACTTGTCGTGGACCAGTCAGGACCTGGATGAAACGGCGAGGCTCATTGAGCCGATTAGTCAAGGTTTGATGTTGAGGGCGTTTATACATGATAGACTATTTACTCAATATAATGAGTAAATTTACTCAATGCTTTGAGTAAAGTCAAATCAATCTTCAAACAGATGTACTGCACAAAAATGATGTAGGAGTCACGGAAGTGGATTCTTGGAGATCAAGATAGAGATGAGTTTGAAAGGAGACATCTATCCTTGTTGATCCTTGAGAGGGTGCTATCTTGTCTGCCGTCCCTATCGACAATGGGACTGTTGAATAATGATGATATTAACGGCCAAATTTGGTCTCTGCGACGTCATATGTCAGTGGCCTCGGGTCTGTTCAAAAATGGCTGCGGCCTTCTCTTCGAGAAGTCTCAGGACAGGACTGGACGGACCTTTCGACACACTAAGAGCATGCTTTTTTGACCATTCCCGTCGCATTGAAGTCACCATGGCTCTGAAGGCTGTTTCGTAACTTGAAATTGAATGATTCAACAGTCCCAATGTAGCGCTGCCTACTCAACGTTCGCTTGCGGCCCAAGCAGACAGTCCCAGGTTGATTGAGCCAGAGGTTTTGCTAGTCCAGAGACAAGGATGTCTTAGAAGTTGTGGTCGTAGTAGACCACAACCGATCCCAGAAGGGAGAAGCCGGGTGAAGGCAGCCCGACGTCGGCCGCGAGCGGGGTGCGGTCCTTGCGATCGAATACGTTCCTGGCCTGCAGTTCTAGAATGACGCTTGGAGTCAGGGCCAGCCGTCCATTCAGGTCGACACGAAATTGCGTGCCGACATCCTGTCGGCGGTCTGAAATAGGCGAAAAACCATGCGCCCACTGATTCACTGCGGCCACCGTGTATAGCCTACCAAAAACCGTATCGGAAAAGGTGGCAGTCATGCTACCAGAGTGGCGGGGAAGGATCTGCCGCAAGCCCCGCCCACCCGCGCCACTGGGGCGGTTGTAGGCATAACTGCCCGTCACTGTCCATCCCTCACTCAGCCGTGCGGTCGCAATGAACTCTCCTCCCCAAGAGCGCGTCTCGTCATGAAGGTTCACGAATCGGGGGCTTGGTGTTCCGTTTCTTACGACGATTGTTCTAGTAATCGCGTCATCGATCTGGTTGAAGAAGACATTGAATTGCAGGTCGAGATTGGAAGTGGTGTAGCCTACGCCACCCTCATAGGTCGTCAGTAGCTCAGGCTTGAGGTTGTGGGTAATGTTGAAAGGAGGGTTGGGGTTTCGATTCAGGGACGCCTCTTTGATGTTCGGACTTCGGAATGCGGTGTGCCACAGCAGTCGCACAACCCATTCGTCGGTGAGCTGCTGCACGAGACTGATCCGGGGGGAGAGGTTATCCGATTTGAGCCCGGCCGCATCGACGTCCGTGTAGCGCATCCCGGCAGTCAGGAACGTTCCGGAGAGGAGGTCGAACCGATGGCGCAACTGTGCGAACGCGGCCCATTCCCTGAACCAGGGTGTCGTTCGTGCAAACGAGGCGGGCCGGGGTTCAACCTGGCCGTTGCGAATTCGTTGGGCATAGGACTGTGGCGGGCCGAACTCCCGGCGGTAGTCAAGATTTCCGCCAATGACAAGATTGGTGTCCTCCAGCAGGTCGAACCGAAGCGTTGCCTGTCCCTCGTAGGCTTCGGTTGTTGAACGGTACCGTGACTCAACGTCCGTGGGGGTTGAACCGACCGTTGAATCCTCGGTTACACTTCCGGTTTCGATGGATCGGTTGTACGTAAAGTACGACGAGAGATGCACGGTGTCGAGGAGGGACCGGGTAAGCTTGACATAGGGCAAGACGATTTGCCAGCGCGTTTCGTCGCTCGGAAAATTCTGGTGCTGCTGACGGGCCAGTCCACCAGGGAGGCCATTGAAGAGGTTGCTGTAAAGGAATCCCAGTGTGATGCCTTTCGCAAGGCCTTCTGAGACGCGATGCCGGGCAAAGACGAAGGTGGACTCTTGGCGGTCGTTCAGACGCCAGGCGGGAAAATTCTCCGGATCGATCCGTTCGTTCGATGCATCTTTGTTGAAGGCACCCAGGCTCACGCTTGTGGTTCCTGCGCGAGAGGTGATGTGGGCGTTGGCCATGGCCTGTAAGGCGTTATCGAGCGTTCCGCTCGTACCACGAATTTCAAGGCCCGCATCACTTTCTTCATACTCCTGCGGCCGCACGTTCACCACGCCGTTCATGGCTCCGCTGCCGTACAAGGCGGAGGCGGGGCCGCGCAAAAACTCTACTGTTTCGGCAAAGAACAGGGGAAACCCGGACTGCATGGGCATGCGCCGGCCTCGGGCATGGCGCACGGGAATCTCATCGATTAACAACAAATGTCTGTTGTTCTCCAGGGGGTCGGCTGACAAGCCGCGTGTTGCCAGGCCCTTATCTCTTGCCTGTGTCACGTAGTAGCCGGGCGTAATTGCGGCGAGTTCTTCGATGGTGTAGCGCCCGTAGTACCGAAGTTGCTCACGTGAATATGAGGTGATGCTCGATGAGGCTGCTTGGTGTGCTTCGGCTTGGCGCACGCTGGTATATACTTGAACCTGCATCAGGTCCTCGAGGGGCATCGCGAACAAGTCCTTCGCGTCCAGGACCTTGCCCGTCTGCGCGGCGGCGGACGGCACGATCGAAAGGGTGGCCGTCGCCATCGCAATCAGCGCTTTGGCAAGCAGCCCTGCCAAGCCATTCCTTCCCCGTTTTGATGCTTGGTGGATCATGAGCGAATTATGCTCTCAATATCTGCCATATCGTGCATATCCGTGCGCCCAATTCCGCCATCAGGCCAGACTCCTTCGACAGATTCATTGTGAGCAAGCCGAACAACTTAGGGCATGCTTTTGTGATCCAATTGCCGTTATTAGGTTAAATAGGTCAGCAATGCTCTTCTGTCAAGGAGTGGAACGCTAACACAAGCAATCTTTTGCTTTCCATGAATTTTTGGCTCTTTTCGCACCATCTTTATTCGGCATTGTTAATTTGAGATAGGTGAGAACACTCTAACGCATTGAAAACAAAAGATAAAAAGTTTAGAAAGCTCTACCTATTTAACAATGCCCTTTATTCTTGCTTTCCTTTGAATGTGTCCATAGAACACAATTTATGAATAACTGCAGTGATTCTCTACATCTTGGTCGTGGAATAATTTAGAGGTGCCCTTGAAATGGGCTGTGTAACGGAGAGATGAAAAGAAAGACCAATTAGGAGAAAGTGAGCAAAGGGTCAAAGTTGACCAAAGAGACTTCAGAATCTAGTAGGGCGATTTGAAGATGAGAAAACACTCCAAGAAAATAATTGTGAGTTCGATTCTCTTAGGAATGCTCAACGTTGGGCTCTATTGGGTCTCCATGAGTTTCGCGGAACGTGTTCCTGCTCCTGAAATTAGCAGTTCAACCTGGATTAATTCCGAGCCCTTAAGATGGCAGAGTTGCGAGGGAAAGTGGTGATGGTGGAGTTTTGGACGTTTGGATGCTGGAACTGCCGAAACATTGAACCGTATGTGAAGGAATGGCATAAGAAGTATGCTGATCAGGGGTTAGTCGTCATAGCCGTGCACTCGCCAGAATTTGATTATGAAAGAGAAATTGAAAAAGTCAAAAGCTATGTTCAAGCACTCTTGTCCAAAATAGGATATGACGTTGGGCCATCCAACGGTTTACGGTAGCAGTGAATTAGCCAATACACTGACACCTGACCAAAGGGGGCCCAACGTGACCGCATCATGCAGCATGTTCAGTCAGATTCTCAAGCTCATTCCTCGTACAGACTTTCAGCGGATCGTCCAACAAACGGGAGCGGAATAGCGCAGTAAAGGCTTGTCGAGCTGGAGTCAATTTGTGGCGATGCTCTTTTGCCAACTGGGCCGGGCCCACTCGTTGCGAGAGATCGAAGGGGGGCTCAAGAGCTGCGAAGGGAAGCGCGTCCATCTGGGGATAACGGCTCCCGCTCGTTCATCGTTGTCTTACGCCAATGCGCATCGGTCATGGGAGCTCTTCGAACAGGTATTCTACGGGCTCTATAAACGTGTCGTGGCTCAGTTGGCCGGGAAGCGCAAGTTCCGCTTCAAGAATAAACTGGTCAGTTTGGATTCCACCGTGATTGATTTGAGCCTCTCGCTATACGACTGGGCGACGTTTCGGCGCACCAAGGGCGCGGTGAAGTGGCATTTGGTGCTAGACCATGATGGCTCTCTGCCCTGTTTCGGCGTCATCCCCGAGGGGCAGGTGCAGGATGTGAACGTGGCACACCAGGTGGCTTTTGCTCCAGGCACGGTGGTGGTGGATGCTCGAGGGTATAATGACTATCGGCTCTTTGCCGAATGGACGCAAACCGGGGTGTTTTTCGTCACGCGCTTCAAAGCCAATGCCCAATTTGAAGTGGTGGAGGAACGGGAGCCCCCACAACATCGGCGGATTCTCAAAGATCAGACCATCCGGCTAACCGGGCCTGGGTCCCAGGAAAAGTGCCCCTATCTGTTACGCAGAGTTGAAGCTGTTCGCGAAGACACCGGCGATATCCTGGTGTTTCTCACGAATCCTCACAGCTTGGGAGCCAGCATCATTGCCGCCGTCTACAAAGATCGTTGGCAGATTGAACTGTTCTTTAAAGCGCTGAAGCAGAACCTGAAGATCAAGACGTTTATTGGGACCTCGGCCAATGCCGTCAAGACTCAGCTCTGGACCGCATTGATTGCGATGCGGCTCCTGCGCGATCTGCAAGTGACCTCCCGTTTTGATTGGAGTTTCGCGAACTTGGTGGCCCTGTTGCGGATGACTCTCTTTACTCATCGTGACCTCTTGGCCTGGCTCGATGAACCTTTTGGGCCACCACCGGAGGCACCGGGCGCTTCTCAAACAGCCTCGATGTTTGCGGGATCTTGGACAGCAGAGGGGGCATGAATGGGACAATCGCCTATTCTTCGTCCAGAACCCGCATGAATACTGAATCCGACGTGGAAGCTTTTCGCTGTTTGGGACAGCAGTGATGTTCAAGAGAATAATATTCCCTATGCGGTCCCGATCGACAATGAGTTGTAGAACTGGCGGCGTTACCGCAACCGCTATTGGCCAACCGTATATGTAATCGATAAAAAAGGAACGATCCAATACACCCTATTGGTGAAGGAGGCTACGAAAAAACTGAAAAATTCTTCAACGTCTTCTTGCTGGATCTCATTGAAGTCGGTTATGAACCGCGCTGCTTGTTTCTTTTCTCGTCCATTTCTGATATCGCCTCACATCACGAAAACTAAAAATCGATAGACGAAAATTTCGTAGGGCAATCCCTTCGGAATGGTTGGGTTTCCCTTCATGTGAGTTATTGCGTTCTTGGTATTGCTGTTTCTAGACAATCTGGGTGTCTCTAGCATGTTGCATTACAATTAACAGCTTTATCATTGAATAATGATGAGACTTTCTCATCTTAAATTTTGGCATCTTATTCGCAGGTTACAAAACCACACAATAATTTTTGAAAGTCACAATAACGCATGGCAAATCATAAGCACTGATAAATGTCTTTTAGGCTCTTAAAGGTTTCGGAGGAAAGACCGAGAAAAGGTGGGTCTTGTCGGAGGTGTGCGTTGTGAACGAACGATCAATAGCTGTGCAAATCAATATGGAAGAATATTGGTGAAAGAGTTTTGCAACTGCGTAGGTACATGTTTTTGTCAATCATCCCCCAGAACCAATGGAGGTCTTTATGCGCCGTACTTTCTTTAAAGCAGCGACGATCCTTTTCATCTTATTCGTAGGTTTGTCCGGAGTGGGGGTTGGTTTGGCTCAGTCTCTTCCTGAGCGTGGTGGTCCTGGTGATGCTGAAGAAACGAGGCATCCCGCCTTTTATCGTAGCGTGACAGAGTTTGGCCCTGTTGGAACTAATGATGATAGTGAAACATTTCAAGCCGCGTTTGAGGCCAGCAAGCATATTTCAATTCCTGCCGGGACTTTCCGGGTGAGTAATTTGGTTCCCAGGAATGGAACGACGATTATTGCCAGTCGGGACGCCGTTATCCAAGGAGTGACTGCCAACGATGCTATTTTCAGAACGGATCAGTTTACTCATGGCATTGTCATCGAAGGTGGAAAATGGACCCAGGCTGACTATGTGTGGTTGCACACGGGAGGCAGCGCCCTAGCCAGCAGTTCCTTTATGAATATGGCGCTGGCCAATCTGGGAAGTGCAGGGTTCTCGCTTTCGGCCGCCGTGGGCAATCGCTGGGAAGATTGTAGTTTTGGCGGGGGGTACGACTACGGTTTGTTATTTACTGGAACTGGGCATGGACAGACGAATGTGAATTGGATTGAGAACACTCAATTCATGAAATGGCGAGTGAATGCTATTCATTTTGCCGATACCTCCGTCCCAAAGTTTACGAATCATATTGTGCATTCGTGGTTTGAGGAAGGAGATGGCACAGCCATTTTTGTCGGTGGCGGTGTGACGGGATTGCGAATTGCAAGTGGATACTTTGAAGAAGCCGGGACGTTGGACCAGCCGGATATCGATATTATTCAAGCCCAAGGAGGCAATATTACTTCTGTGCTCGTTGAAAACAATCACTTTTCTCCAACATGGTCTGATCGAGGGCAGACAGTTCGCATCAGAAATCGGGGACATTCGGGGTATGCCGCGAACAATAATACCGTGGTCCTGCGTGTGGGGGAGACCTTTGCGTCAATTGAAGGACAGGTTAATCGTAACGTACGTCTCCAGGATAATTTTCTGAATGCTGTTGGGGGTGGGACCTATGAATCGCGTCTGTTTAGTCGACAGAGCAATCAGCATCTCGTGTGGAATGCTTTGCCAGGTTCAGGATTTGTGACAGAAGATGAGGATCCACGTCTACGATATATTGGAGGGCCAGCTTCGACGAATTAGTTCACCTGGTCACCTATCTAGGTCAGAAAAATCTTTGTAGATGAGTGAAGAGAAAGTGATGAGAGAAGGGCTTATGGCGTTCGAACTTCTCTCATCACTTTTTGCATTTCTTCATGAATATGGCCGTTGCTGGCCATAAGGGTGCTGCCGTAAATAGAGTATGGTTCTCCTAAGTAGTTTGTAATCTTTCCGCCGGCTTCTTCTACAATAACTTTTCCCGCGGCGGTGTCCCAGGGCTTGAGCTGGAGTTCCCAAAATCCATCTAGGCGACCGCAAGCAATGTAGCAGAGGTCAATAGCTGCCGTGCCTGTCCGGCGCATGCCTCCTGCGCGCACAGTGAAGGCGCAGAATTCTTTCAGATTGTTGTCCGTAGCCGTATGGACGTCGTAGGCAAAGCCCGTGACAAGCAAGGCTTGCTCGAGGGTGGATGCTTTCGAGACGTGAATGGGGTTGCCATTGAGCGTGGCGCCACGCCCCTGTTGTCCCAGAAACAGTTCATCGCGGTTTGGATCGTACGTCACCCCAATCACACAGGTCCCGTGGTATTCAATCCCGATTGAGACATTGTACATGGGAAAGCCATGCGCGAAGTTCACCGTCCCATCTAGCGGGTCAATAATCCATTTGATGGGATGCGGGGAGCTTTCCTGGGTGCCTTCCTCTTCGCTGAGGATCTGATGATCGGGGAATGTTTGACGAATTGTCTGAATGATTGCTGTTTCTGATGCTAGGTCAGCTTCGGTGACGAGGTTAATGGCTTCGCCTTTTGAATGAACCGTGAAGCCCTTCTGGGCGTAGTCTTGCAGGATGGCGCCACCTTGGCGGGCAGCCTGAATGGCTGTCTGCGTGAGATGATCGATTTCATATGAGGAGAGTGCCATAGTTTTGTTAAGGCGCAAGAAGAAGCCTGCCCGAGGTTACGGGAAACGCCAAGTTTATCGAGAACTAGAGGAATTGAAAAGAGTGTTGAGGCGAGTATGTGTAGAAACGTCGATTTCATCTCTCTGGGGCTGTTGAATAAAGCGGTGTGCGGCGTTTTGATGGGAAGATTTGGGTCAAAGCCGCCCGCTAAAAGGTCTCCAGAGAAAAATCCTCTCCTGACGCTCCCTGTGGAGTGGCCCTGAGACCCTCTTGGTGAGGTCATCCCCCCTGTTAGGGGCGTTTTTCGTCCTCGGCCTCGTGCTTAGGCCGCCGCCAGGTCCACGTCGAGGACAACTAGCCGCTTGAGGTTAAAGACGATGGCCTGCAAGAAGGCGGCAAATTGATTCTTGGCCACCCCTCGATACCTCACTCGCTTCGGGCGCTGGGAAAACACTCGCTCATACGGTGCTCGTAGATGGCTGTACCACCGATCACGGTCGCGGTTTTTGGTCTTCATGTTGTTGCGTTGGATGGCCGCAAGATGACAGCCTCGCTGGGCAGCCGCCTGCCGAGCGGGGGCGGTGCAATAGCCTTTATCCCCATAGAGCGCGCCTTGAGCCGGACAGACATGCCGCAGGCCTTGGGCATCCGGCAGATTGGCCGGGGTCGTGGCCACTTTGTTGCTCAGCCCCGATTGCATATCAACACTGACATGCTCTTTATACCCGTACCAATAGTTCTTCTGGCCCTTGCAGCCAATCCGGGCTTGCTTGTCCGTCGCGACCTTCGGCAGCACCTCATTATTCAGCTTCTCCATCTTTTGTTGGCGCGCCTTGTCCCGCTCTTCCCACAGCGTGGCTTTGGCAATCAGATGCGTGGCATCCGCAAAGGTAAACACTTCACTCATCAGGCCGGCGGCCTTGAGTTGGTCGCGCATGGTGGCAAACAACTGCGAAAGTCGAGTTGTTCCAATGCGGGTTCGGACACGGGTGAAGAGGCTATAGTCTGGGGTTGGCTCCGATACCGTGAAGCCACAAAACCATTTGGCGGCGAGGTTTTCTTCGAGGTACCGCTCCAGCTCTCGATCGGAAAGATCTTCCATGAACTGCAAGAGCAGACAGCGAAACAATCGCTCGACGCCATACCCATCCGCGCCTTTGAGTTGCCGTACCTCCGCCAGCGCCTCCGTGGCATCAGGCAGATACGCCTGAAACCGCCGGTAGGGATGCGTAGAGGGTAATAAGCTCTCGAGATCAATCATTTCCATTTGAGACATGAAGGGCTCCAGGGTAGTCGGTAGGCAAGAAGGAGTGGACAAGCCGCAGTATAGCAAAACGGGCCATCAATGGTTCTATTATTCAACAGGCCCTCTCTGACAATGTTCGATGAAGCCTAAGACAGGAGCCCTAGGAATTAGGGGAGCCATGTCATTCCCGCGAAGGCGGGAATCCAGGGTTACGGCAAGAGAGGATTGGATGCCCGCTTCGTACTGCGGGCATGACAAGAGAAACACTCTTGAACATGTCAGAGAGCAATGAATCTAAAGCTGTCTGTCAACTGAAGTGCAAGTTTTGACAGAGTATGCAATGTAGAGGATATGGGAGTATTGAATAATGAAGATGGCAAGGGCCATATTTCGCCAGGAAGCTGTTTGCTATCAGCAACATCGGGTCTGTTCAAAAAAGTCGTCCAGTCCTGCCCTGAGCTTGTCGAAGGGAAGGCCACAGCCATTTTTGCGTGCGGAGCGTACTGGCACAACGTGAGCACGGAACAATGACGAGAATGCCGCTGGCAGATTTTTTCAACAGACCCGATATAAAAACACGCCGGGAGCAGGTGGCCCTACCCCCGGCGGTACTGCTGGCGGGAACTGCAAATTACTTTTTCTTTGTTTTTGCTTTGGCTTTCGGTTTCGTGGACGCCGCTTTTCTCTTAGGAGCGGCTTTCTTTTTCGTGACGGCCAAGACACTCACCTCCTTTCTCCGAGAAGGGAACTCTTGATTCCTGACCCTTGTCACCCAACTTTCGTTAAAGGTTTGTCACGTTTGACTTCGAATGTATTCGGTCCGACCTTTCGAAATCGAGAATCTCGTTTTAAAGAAGTGGCAATAGACGTCACGGGCGTTTTTCCTCTGATAGGCATTCCGCCGTCTTTGAGCCGATGGTAAAGCTCTTTGGCATGCAGAGGATGTCCTACCTCTTGCAAAACCATGTACACCGCATCCGGGACACTTCGTCCGACATACTTGCTCCGCCCCAGCAGAATCTCTCGCGATTGAGCCGCGACGTCGATGTTAGATGTCGGCACGGTTCCTTTCTCTTGCGACGCGATTTGGATTGAGAGGTTGGCCAGTTTCGCTTTATCAGCTTCCACCCGATACAAGGTTTTTGCCAACTCCAGGTATTTCTCAACCGTTGCGATTTCTTCACCTAATTGCTCCCGCTGTTTTTTAAGGTCCTTGCGCTTGCGTTCATAGACACTAATGCGCTGTTCCAAGCCTCCAAGGATATCTTTAAAATCTTCATCCTGGTTCTCCATCTTTCAAACCCCACCATATATTGGTGGTAATTTTATTCATGTTTTAAAGCAAAGTCAACAAGCAAGATTTAATATAATTTTTTATGCAAGCTTTATGAAAATTCATACAAAGTCTGATTTAGGCTTTAGGGTACATGCGCTGCCTGAATAGGTAATGTGCTGTTGCGAGTCAGATATTCTTTTTGTTTTCAATGGGTAGAGTCGATCATTTTTTATTAAACAATATGTAGTGTATGGTGAATGAGTATTTGAAAGCGATTAACTTATGAACCGCATCCAGTTAAAGTATAGGGTAGAGAATAGTACAATTTTTTTCCTAAATGATATTGAGTAAAATGCTTTGGTCTATGCTTGCATCTCATAAGGCTTGTATGTGGGGAAATAGAGTTTTTCGCATGGGGTCTGAAAAAAGCCGCCAACGGCTTTTTTCAACATTCTCAGAAGTAGCGACCTATCAGGTTCCCTGGTTGCACAGAGATGGTATGATCTGCCGGTGGTTAGTGGATCGATTATAGATGGATCGTGGAAATGAAGACCTCATTGGTAAATCTGTTAGCTTTGAACGCTGAAGAAACCCAGGTCTTGGTTCAAAAGCTTGGTTGGCCTCGGTATCGAACGCAGCAAATGTTGCAATGGCTGTATCAGCAGGGAGCATCAACTATTGATGCGATGACAAATTTGTCCAAAGTTGATCGTGAGCGCTTGCGGCAAATCGCGACCATTGAGAAAGATGACCTGACGACGTCTCAGGCGGCCGCCGATGGAACCAAAAAGTTTTTGTGGCGTTTGGCCGATGGCCTGGCGATGGAAACGGTTCTCATTCCAGAAGGCCGTCGGCGCACGTTGTGTCTTTCCTCTCAGGTGGGCTGTACGCTGGATTGCGGGTTTTGTATGACGGCTCGTATGGGCATCAAGCGGAATTTGCGGGCCCATGAAATTGTGGGGCAAGTGTTGAATGTGCAAGCGATGCTATCTGGCCAAGAGCCGATCACCTCTTTGGTCTTTATGGGGATGGGAGAGCCGTTGATGAATTTTGATGTCGTGGCTGATGCCATCCGGCGCATAACAAATATTGAATGGGGCCTGGGGTTTTCCCCAAGGCGTATCACAGTTTCGACCGCAGGCTGGATTCCACGATTTCCGGACATGCGTCGTTTAGGTGTGAATCTGGCGGTTTCTTTGAATGGAACCACGAATGCGCAACGGAATTTCCTGATGCCGGCCATCAATGCGCGCTACAATCTTGAAGCCTTGTTGCATGCCTGTCATGAGTATGTCATGTCTTGTGAGCGTCCTTTGACATTCGAATATGTTTTGCTTGCCGGAGTGAATGACAGCCGGGATGATGCCGCTCGATTGGCCTCCCTGCTACGTGGCATTCGGTGTAAAATTAATCTCATCCCGTTTAATGAATTTTCTGGCAATTCCTTTCGACGTCCGGCTTCAGGTGTTATTGAAGCCTTTCAGCAGATACTTCGAAAGCGGGGGCTTGATGTGTTTCTCCGCAAAAGCCGGGGCGATGAGGTATTAGGGGCTTGCGGGCAATTGGGGAAATTGGCTTCAGATATATTAGATATTGCCGCGCCGCCGCCCAAACGGAATCCGCCAATTTATGCTGAGTCTTGAGCCAGGCATACAAACAAAATACCGCCACCTACAAGAGATTGTGCAGAACCTGGAATCTGTGGTTGTGGCATTTTCAGGTGGCGTAGATAGTACGCTGGTCCTGAAAGTGGCTGTTGATGTCCTTGGGAATTCCGTCAAGGCTGTTATAGCCAATTCACCAACTCTTCCCGCACATGAATTGGATGGTGCACAGCGTCTCTGTCGAGACATAGGCGTACCCCTGCATGTTCTTGAAACCGATCAATTGCAGATCGAAGCATTTGTGCAAAATGATCGTTCCCGCTGCTTTCATTGCAAAACTGATTTGTACCAGTTGTTGTCGGAGGTTCAAAAGGATGGTGGTTTTCAAGCGATCGTGGATGGAACCAATGTCGATGATATGGGAGAAGACCGGCCCGGCATTCAAGCCGGGAAGCAGCTGGGTGTGCGAAGCCCGCTCTTAGAAGCAAACTGCAATAAGTCTGATATACGGCAGTTAGCCGAAGCCTTGGGCCTGACAAATTGGAACAAACCTGCTGCGGCCTGTCTCTCCTCTCGAATTGCCCGAGGGATTTCTATTACAAAACCATTGCTATCTCGTGTCGAACAGGCTGAGGCATTGTTGTTGGCGGAGGGGTTAACACAGGTGCGGGTTCGGCTACATGGAGACATAGCCCGCATCGAAGTCGGAGCCTCAGAAATGAGGTTGCTGACCGAAGAGCCTCGGCGCACTCGTCTCGTCGCTGCCTTGAAAGACTTAGGGTTTAAGACCGTGACAGTGGATTTAGAAGGCTATCGCGCTGGCGGAGGAAATTAGCGATTGGCAATGTTGAAAAAAACGCCAGTGGCGGCTTTTTTCAACAGACCCAGTATGACCGCAGTACGGCATCATTGTTTGATAGCCTCGCCCTTGTGCGCGAAACCACGCCAACATGTCCGCGTCATAGCGGACTTTGACCGCTTTCTTCGGACCTTCGGGGTACACCACCTTTGCGAAGCTGCAATTCTAATTTGAGCCCCACCGCTTCTGCTGCCTTTTTCATCGTATGTAGGGTGACGGATTCATTCTCAGGGTCGAGCAACCGATCCAATTGCGACCGGCTGGTTTCCATGGTGGAGGCCATGGCCGCTTTCGAAATATTTTTCTGTTCCATCGCTTCACTCAGTTTGTAGGACAGCACTTTTTTAATGGCATCGGTCTGACATGCTTCAAACTGGCCTTCCGCTCTCAGCAAGTCTTCAAGCGTGGACCCGGATCGGGGATTAGCTTTTTTCTTTTTCATATCGCTCATGCTCCTTCTTAGGGTCCCAGGCACATTCGTGTAATTATACACTCTAAGGACTGGCCACAAGAAGACCAAGAACGAGCGGCTTCCGTCTTACGCCACGTCAGTTTGATGGACGATCAGTATCTTCCTGAGTTCAAGACGCTCCTCGATAGATTTATTCAGACTCAGTTAATGGCTGAATAACCCATCTTTATTTGTCCCAGGTTGCTTTTGCGAGAATGCTTGCAAGGGTTATCATTGTATGATAACCTTATAGCATGAGCAAGCAGAAAGCCGATCATGGTCTGGATACGCTCTTGGACCTTGACGGGCTGATCATGGTGGTTGATGCTGCCGGAAAACATTGGGTCAAATTTGTTGTGAAGAAAGTTGACCCGTCCCCGGAACGACCGCATGGCCTGAGCTATTCGCTCACGCTGCATGATGAAACCGGGGCACGTCTGGTTGGCTTTGATAATGCACATCCGGTCAGCACGGGTTCCGGGCCGGGGAAACGAACCCCGAAGCCACATGATCACCAGCACCGGATACGAACGGTGAAGCCCTATGACTATTCCGA
Source organism: Nitrospirales bacterium (assembly GCA_965223315.1). GTDB lineage: Bacteria > Nitrospirota > Nitrospiria > Nitrospirales > UBA8639 > Nitrospira_E. The sequence continues at coordinate 3,958,635 of CBDCWD010000004.1, read as the reverse complement.
TGCCGCCACGTTGCTCATGGCATTCTGGGCTGAGGTGGATCGCGTGTTACAAGAAAAAGGAGTTCTATGATGGGAACATTAAAAGTTGGGATTGCCAATTATGACGAGATGAAAGCCCGGACCTTGGCGATTGCCAATGGAACATTTAAGCCCAAGCGCACTGATCCGAAAGTGTGGTTTACGTCTATGGAAAGCTTTGCGAAGGTCTTATCCGATAAAAACCGCGTGTTGCTCGATCTCATCAATGAAAAAAAGCCTGGGTCGATGGCTGAGCTGGCGGAACTGTCAGGCCGTGCCAAATCGAACTTGTCGCGGACGCTTCATACGATGGAGCGGTATGGGCTAGTCGAATTAACCGAGGATGCAGGTGGAAAGATCGTGCCTCATGTCCCCTATACCGATATTGTGTTGGATGTGTCCATCGGTGCCCGCATGCCAACATAATTGTCATGGCAGCCCCCGGCTAGTTTTTTGATGGTCCCTTGACCTCCCTTTCATATCTGATAATCTACTTTTCCTGATATGGATTAGCTCGCTTGAATGGCCTCAATGAACGTCCGGGCATTGACGATCCGAATATCTTTATATTCACCAAGAGCTAGTAAATCCAAATCTCCCGTGACAATCCATTGGGCTTTGACGGCCACGGCAGTTGCAATCACATGATCGTCATCAGGATCGCGGCAGACATTTCCGATCTTCGGTAAGGGTTTGGTCCAGAGCGAGCCAATCTCCTCGATGATTTTCTTCCACCAGAGGCGCACGTCCTCATCAGTGTGCCCGTAGGGTTTTTTCAAACGCGGGTGTTTGAGGGAGCGGGTGACTTCTTCCATCAGAATGGGAGACACATGCAGAGCGTAGCGCCCTTGGTCTGCCAGGCGGATGACTTGTCCAGGTATGCTGTCCGGGAACAGGAAGGCGCTGACCAGCACCGAGGCGTCAACGACGGCGCTGTGCGGCATAGGTCCGGCGTTCTTTGTTCACTACGGCGAGGATTTCGGCTTCCTGTTGCGGCGTCGGTTCACGCTTTCCGATACTCACAGGGCGAAGTAAGATCCCGGCTTTGGTGACTTCCGCTTCCAGATAATCCCCCTCTTCTAGGTGCGCGGCTTGCCGGATTTCACGCGGCAGGGTGATTTGCGCCGCTCGGCGAACTTTGACTAACGCCGAAGGTGGCTCTTCTGAAGTGTGTTTGTTCATGCTGGCCATCCTAATTTCCTAAAATACGAATTTCTTATTTTAGTATGACAGAGTTTGTCGACGAAGACAAATTTAAGACAGGCTAATGGCGGTTCACTGCGCCGGGTCATGCAATTCCTGAATGCGATACGGTACCCCAATTCGCTTGGGTGCGCTTGCTCTTCTCCGTAAACACTGCTGCACAATCTGTTGCGCTTCTTTCCGATCCTCAGACGAATAAGTTTTCGTTCTCCCCTGTGTGCCAATCTTCCCGTGCCGCATCTGAATGACCCAGCGACCAAACAGGTCAGGGTTCGCATCGATGCTATAAGATCGAAAATGTTTGCGTTCCGGATTCTTCGCTTGGGAGTATTGAATAATGAAGAGAGCAAAGGCCATATCTCGCTAGGAAGCCCTTGGCGATCAACGACGACGGGTCTGTTCAAAAAAGCATGCCCTGAGTCTGTTGAAGGGTTCGTCCAGTCCTGAGCTTGTCGAAGGGAAGGCCGCAGCCATTTTTGCGCGCGGAACGTACTGGTACTACGTGAGCACGGAAAAATGGCGAGAACGCCGCTGGCGGCTTTTTTCAACAGACCCCGCTTCCCTCCGAATGCGAAACGTACCATCCGTCATAGCTTGATCCTCCGGGCAAGGTCCAACGCTTTCCGTTGATCAACGCCCAGATAGACGGCAGTACTCCCAATACTTTTATGCCCCAAGAGTTGCTGACAGGCGGCGAGGTTTTGGGTTTGGTCATAGATGACCGCCGACTTGGTGCGGCGAATGGAATGGGTACTGTGTCGCTTCGGATTGAGCTGGGCTAACTGCGCCCACTGTTTCACGAGGTTGGCATACTGGGTACGAGTCAAGTGCGAGTGGGTTTTCCGGTTCCCGATACTGGTCCACAGAAAATCCGTTGCACGTTTGCCGCTAACTAATAGCCAGTCGACCAGACTCTCTTAGGTGATAGGTGTTAAGGCTATAAGATGCCTACGCTTGGTCTTGTGTTGTCGAAGGTGAATTTCACTCACGATCCCGCCTTGATGGTCGGTGATATCGGCGACCGTGAGGGCGAGCAAGTCCGACGCGCGGAGCATCGTATCAATCCCGACATTAAACAGCGCCAAATCCCGGACCTTGCCTTCCGTCTGCAAGAGGGATCGAACGACTTGGACCTGATCGGGGGTAAACGGCGTCATTTGGCCGACCGATTTCCCCTTGTTCCAGAGCCCCTTTTTTATTTGTGCTTTCTTCTTCATTTCTATCTAAAGCAAAAATAGTATAGGATACGGTACATGTAAACCATTGATTCGACGTTATTCCCTATTTTCGTTTTTCAGGAAAACAGAAATGAAAGAAGTACATTCTTATTCATTAACATTGGCCATGTAGATTTATTTCACGTTTTTTTCTATATTATTTCTTGGGTGTATTTATTCTAACCACCACCTTATGGGTTAAGAACAAATTCTTGGCGCATAGGGTAGTTGACAACAACAGATGGGGAAAAAATAGGAGAATGCTACGGCATTAAACCAACCCATGGAGAATTTTACCGAAATACTAAGGGGCATCAAAGAACAGGAAACTGATTGCAAACTTTGTGTAGGTATGGTGCCAATATTTCTGGTGGCGATTCTGATAAGCTTCTTGATGGGTCAACTGACAAACGTGTTTAAGGAAAGTTTTCTTCTCCTCGATCTGATTCATCTTCATGTCGACAAATTTCTCTTATTAGTAGCTGTCGGATTTTTGGTATTTTTGGCGGCGATCTATTTTAATTTATACCTCTTCAAAATTATCCTACAAAGGAAGCGTGAGCGTGAAATGTTAGCGTTGGAGATTTTCAAGCACATCACATCAGAAGCAAAATTAACCTCTGCTCAGTCTTCTTCAGATGACTCATGACAGGTGGTTCACCTAATATGAAAGAGTCTCCTTGTCCAAAGGAACGAAAAAAACTTCAAGTTGGTGTTGAAATAAAACAAAAACGAGGATATCTGAACGACGAAGATACCTTAAAGGAGCGTTCCTATAAGGATAAAGTCCAAATTCCCGTTCTTCCAGACTCAGAATTGCTTCCTCCTCTCTCCAGGGAGAGAGAGATACTACTCGCCTTATACGAACAAGTTTGTGCTGGGTGGCGAACTTTAACTGAAGTTCGGTTTAAGCTACTTGGTTTCCTCCCTTTGGTATCAGGAACTGTTCTGATCACGATATTAAGCCAAGACAGTAGTGACGATTACCGTTTGCCGTGGAAATACCAATTACTTGTAGGATTATTTGGTTTAGCCGTTACATCTGGGTTGTTCATCTATGAAAAGCGCAATACCAGTTTATACAACGACTTGATTGGGAGAGGGAGACAGATTGAAAACGAGCTTGGGGTACATACCGGACATTTTCGTGGGCGTCCAAAGAGCAAGTCAATTGTGCAACATGATATTGCCCTCAACATCATTTACGTTTCATGTATTCTCGCGTGGGGCATCATCCTCCTAACTGGTTTACAGAAGGGGTTCTTCAAATAAGCGGGAAAGATTTTTATTGGCGCTTTTTGCCAAAGCGACAATTCTAATTCCACGTTCAAGTTCTGTCGCGAAGGAACGGTCCTGTTTGGATTTCTTGAGGGCAAACTGTAAGTTTCTATTCCCAGGCTCCCGCTGGTTTGATAAATATCAACAGGTTGGGTTTAGATTGTGAGGATTCGAGTTGATAAAAAAAGAGGGAAGATTAACTTCCCTCTTTGGGGTTTTCTAGAGAATGGTCTTTGGGACTTTCTGCGATAGAGGCTCACACAACTCGGATTGTTGCTGTGTGAAATCAATTTTTAGAATGGGCAGCGACTTCTGCTAGGGCTTCCTGAGCAAATCGACGGTTGTCTTCATCTGACAAGCTGCGGCCAATGACTTTTTCTGCGACCAAAATGGCAAGGTCAGCCGTTTGGTCTTTGATATCCTGCACGGCCTTCCGTCGTTCCCGCTCAATGTCTTGGGCGGCTTCTTCTTTCATTCGATCGGTCTCGGCACGGAGCCGTTGCTGGTTCTCATCCAGGAGCTGCTGAGCTTTTTGTTTGGCTTCGGTCATGAGTGTTTCAGTTTCTTTGGCCGCTGCCTGGAGCTTCGTTTCGTATTCCTTCAGCTTTTGTTCTGCCGTGAGACGGTTTTGCTCAGCTTGGTCTAAACTCTCACGAATTTTTCGTTCCCGGGTTTCAAGTGTTTCGAGAATGGGAGGGAGCGCATACTTGTAGAGCACCCACAGCAGAATGCCAAACGAAATCAGTTCCCAAAAAATCAGGGAGGAGAAGAAATGTGAGTCAAATTGTGGCATTGCGCACTCGCCCCTTATCCTTTACCCATGATAATAAAGGCAATGACCAGACCGTACAGTGCGATGGCTTCCACTAATGCGAAACCAATCCACATATACTTCCCAACCCGGCCTTCGGCCTCCGGCTGTCGCGCGACGGCCTCAATCATTTTCCCGAAAATATACCCGATGCCAATACCGGCACCTGCAAAACCTGCGGCCGCTAGGCCCATTCCCAAAAGTGCTGCTGCTGCAGAATCCATTGTAATATGGTCCTCCCAGTTTAAAAGGGACTAATAGTGATGACTGACGTTCTTTGTGTAGCGCTGACTAGTGCAAATGAATAGCATCGCCCATATAGACACATGTTAAGACTGTAAATATATACGCTTGGATGAATGCGATACCGACTTCCAGACCATATAAAACAATGGTGAATGAAAAGGGTAACCATCCGATAAGGAGCCCGCCCGCAATTGTTAACCCAAACAGAACCCCCAGAATGACATGACCGGCTGTCATGTTAGCAAATAATCGCACAGCTAGAGAGATTGGTCTAGCTAATTGACTAATCAATTCAATGGGAATCATCAAGGGCAGAAGCCATCCTGGCGTGCCAGGAGGCACCAATATACCTAAAAACTTTGAACCATGTAATTGAAATCCTATGACAAGGCTCAGGCCATACACAATGACAGCAAAGACGCCTGTGACGATAATTTGACTGGTGACAGTATATGATCCGGGGATCAGTCCAAGAAGATTGCAAAATAAAATGAACAGAAACAACGCGCTAATGAGTGGGAAATAGCGCATACCCGAAGGCCCCATCGTATCCTGAATGATGCCCCGTATAAACTCCACCAGCAATTCCGCCATGCTCTGGAGTTTGGACGGGACAAGTGACTTGGCCGCCCCAGCTTTTAACAGCAGGAACGAGGCGATGCCCACGACAATCCACATCAACAACACGGCCTTGTTGATCGAAATATCTAGACCGAATAGGGAAAGCTCTATGAAGTTATGTAATTCGAAGGGATGTAGCGGATCTTCCAATGCTGACCCTAACTATGTGAAATCGTGAGATTACGTCTTCCAACGTTGAGCGGCCCGGTACGCATTGCGTATTCCAGCAACTAATCCCAGCATCAGCCCAACCGACAGACCCCACGGTGTCGTCTCCAACACATAAGAATCAACTAACCATCCGAGGAATCCACCGACGATCAGGGCGGCGAGTAGGTCCGTCCCCACCCGCATTGCCTGGCCAAGCCCTGAAAACAGTGGATCTTGAGAAGACGCCATGTTGCAGACCGGCAAGACGAGTTGTTGGAAGGGCCCACATTCAACCAAATATCAGAAATCTTGTCAAGCCAAAAGCGTTAGATCATTCATTAATGATGATACAATATGTTATCGTTTTCCTCTGTTTAGTCAATCAAAAACTTTGTAGCCTATGAGTGCATGCTTTCGGCAATTTTTGGTCAGTCTATCGCTGCCTGGAATGCGATGGTTGGGCATTGTCCTGTTGAGTCTTGCGGTGAATGAAAGTCTCGTGTTAGCGAACCCATCGGTTGATGATTTACCTGATGTCACGGAAGGGGTCGTGCCCGTGGTGCAATATAAAGATGCAGATGCGTTGTCCGGTACACGTCTAACCTCGGTGAGTGAGGTAGAATTTATTGTGAAGGTCAAGAATCAAACTGGCGACCCGCTTGTTGCCGACTCGCTCATCCTGGTCGTGGATACCGTGAAAGAAATCTCAGGCGAAGATATCTCAGACCGGCTTGAGATTGTCGGTTCCGACGGGCTGCTAGCGAATGGAAAACCGTTTTTCCGGATTCCGAGCACTGGCCAAGAGCTTGCCCCCTTCGGTGAAAGTGAAGCCGTCACGATTCGGGTCAATAATCCCGACTATCTTCGGTTTTTCCCCCCGAGTATTCGAGTTCGCGGACTTCGTCGTTCCGCGGACGAGGCGGTGAAAGGTCTCTTGGAATCTCTTGTCCAAAAAGGGATTTTAGCGCCTGAAGAAGCTGCCAATGCTATGAGGTCCACTGCCCCTCCTCCTGCTGTCCCACCGGAAAATCCGTAGTTTCTTGACTTTTCTTCCCACGCATCGGCAGGGGACGGCCGATCCAACCCCTCCCTCCTTAAATATCTTTCCTCTTGTGCGGCAATGTTCCATAGAATGGCATGATCCCTTTGAGCTGTATGCCGCCGTCACCAACTATGCTCCCCACTCATTTTTTCTTGAACATGATTGGTCTTATCAAGGCGTCTCTCGGCGTTACTCCTACTTAGGCAGTGAACCGTACCGGGTCGTGAGGGGTAAGGGACATTCGGCGCAATCCTATGTGGCAGGAAAGTGGGAAGAACACGAAGGGGAGCCATTTGAGTTGCTGAAACGAATCTTCACCGAACCGACCGTGTCTGTTGCCTCGTCTTTTTTGCCATTTAGCGGGGGGGCAATTGGATGTTTGAGCTATGATGTAGCCAGAACGTTTGAATCATTTCCCGACCATACCGTCGATGATCTTCAGTTTCCGGATCTGTATTTTTTCTTTGTGGAAACGTTTGTCGTCGTGGATCATCATGACGATACGGTCTGGCTTGTGTATTCGCCTTCCCCGGAACGGGTGGCCGGTGAAAATTGGGAACAACTGGCCCGGGAAGGGGACGCACGATTGTCTGATCTTGAGATCACATTGCGGTCGATGAATCATCGCGTAACCGAAATTACTCCTGGTCAGTTTTCACTCGACATTCATCAAGGGCAAGTGGCATCGGAATATCAACGCCGGGTGAAGGAATGCCAAGAATTCATTGCCGCAGGAGATATTTATCAAGCCAATGTTTCTCAACGGTTTCAGATTGAAGGGATGCATCGGAACTTTCCATTGCCGGCTCAGGCTGGAGCGGTTCTCTATCATCAATTGCGACGGGTCAATCCCTCTCCTCATTCAGCCTTCCTGGTCCTTGAATCGGATGTGATTGTCTGTAATTCGCCGGAACGTTTGGTCCGGCTGGAAGGCGGCTATGCTGACATGCGTCCCATTGCAGGGACCCGGCCGCGTGGCGAGGGAAGGGCTCAGGACCGGCGTCTGGCGGAAGAATTGCTGTCAAGCTCCAAAGAACGGGCGGAACATCTCATGCTCGTAGACTTGGCGCGTAATGATTTGGGCCGAGTCTGCCAGTATGGATCTATTCGAGTCGATGAGTTCATGACGGTGGAGCGGTATTCACATGTGATGCATTTGGTCTCGCACGTGCTTGGACAGTTGCGGCACGACCGCAATGCTTTTGATGTCATTCGGGCGGTGTTTCCGGGGGGGACGATTACGGGTGTGCCGAAAGTTCATTGCATGGAACTCATCGAACAGTTAGAGCCGGTCCGGCGCGGATTGTACACGGGATCGATTGGCTTCATCGGATGGAACGGAAATCTTGATCTCAATATCGTGATTCGCACGCTCTTACTGACAAAAGAGCATGGGTACCTTCAAGTTGGCGCGGGCATTGTGGCGGATTCAGATCCTGCTCGGGAGTACGAGGAAACACTGCATAAAGCCCAAGCCTTTTTTCAAGTTCTTCAACATGTGCCGAATTGATAGTAGTGAGGAGTAAAAAGTGAGGAGTTTCAGAAAAATCTGACTCTTGCTTCTTATCTCCTTACTATTTACTCCTAACTTTTCACTAGGGCAATAGTATGTGGGTCTATGTGAATGATCAGTTTGTTCAGAAGGAGCAGGCGCGAGTCTCGGTTTTTGACCATGGGTTTTTATATGGGGATGGTGTCTATGAGACATTACGGGTATATCAGGGCAAGGTGTTTCTTTGGGAGCGTCATCTCGAACGGCTTCACCAGTCTTGTGAACTCATTGGCCTGAATCTTCCCATACATGATCACGAATGGCTCCCAATTTTTCGCGAACTGTTGGCTCGCAATAAACTGCACAATGCAGGCCTCAGAGTGACGGTCTCCCGCGGTCAAGGGGAACTGGGGATTGATCCAAAGTTGTGTGCCCACCCAACGCTTGTCGTGATGGCGAAATCTGTCCAGATGTATTCCGAACAGCAGCGGGACAAGGGTGTGACTTTGCACGTGTCGTCTGTATGCCGAAACTCGCAGAAAGCGCAGCCTCCTCAGATTAAGGCAATCAGTTTTCTTAATAACATTTTGGCGAAACGGGAGGCGAGTCAGCAGGGGGCGGATGATGCCTTAATGTTAAATCTGGATGGTCATGTTGCGGAATGTACGACGAGTAATGTCTTCTTTGTGAGGGCTCAAAGATTGTATACCCCGGCAGTCAGATGTGGCATTTTGAAGGGTGTGACGCGAGATGTTGTCATGGAGTTAGCCAAGGAGCAGGGTATCACGGTTAAAGAAGGCGAATATGTGATCGGGGAATTCGAGCAGGCTGACGAGTGCTTTATCACGAATACGGGGAGTGAAATTATGCCTGTCTCAAGAATTGGCGATCATCCAATTGGCCAGGGGAAACAAGGCGTTCTCACCAAAGAGCTGTACCACGTTTTCCAGCGGAATCTGAGTCGTTTTTTGACGACGTCTGTAGGATAACCGCTCTCAGCGATGCCGCGCTGTTCGGGTGTTTTTTGTATGGAAAGAACCAGGCGCATTGAGCGTTGGTATTTGATTGTGGCTATGGGCTTTCCAATCCAAGCCTTTAGAAAATGGAATATCCTCACGGTAATGAGCGCCCACGCTATTTGTGCGCCATAAGGCCGCTTCGGTGATACAGTGCCCCACTTGAAGCATGTTTTTCACCTCGAGGCCGGGTCGAGTGAATGGAGGTCGTTTGAGCTTTTGGATCCATTGCTGCAATTGTTGAAGCGCTGGTTGTAACGACTCTTTGGTTCGGATTAACCCTACTTTTGTCCACATCAGACGCCTGAGGGAATTTCTCAGCTTTTCAATGTCTTGTTCGGACATGGTCCTGCCCGATGATGTTTTACGCACCGAAGAGGAAACCGTCGTTGGGATTGAATGGCGGTTCGCATAACGAGAGGCCGCTTGTGCGGCGCGCAGGCCGAAGACCAATCCTTCCAAAAGAGAATTACTGCCCAGGCGGTTGGCGCCGTGGACTCCCGAGCAGGCAGCTTCTCCTGCGATATAGAGACCGGGAAGGTTGGAGGCGCCATGTAAATCGGTTTTGACCCCACCCATAAAGTAATGGGCGCTGGGAGATACCGGAATCCATTCTTCGGTGATATCAATATCATAGCGGAGGCATGTGGAGTAAATAGTGGGAAACCGTTCTTTTAAAAATGATGCTTTGAGGTGTGTGGCATCCAAATACACATGACGGGCCTTGGTGCGTTGCATTTCAGTCCAAATCGCCCGTGAGACAATATCTCGCGGGGCCAGTTCCAGATTGCGATCATAATGTTTCATAAACCGTTCAGTTCGGTTATTTCGAAGGATGGCGCCTTCACCCCGTAGGGCTTCCGACAGGAGGAACGGTGGGCTTGATGGCAAATATAAAGAGGTGGGATGAAACTGGACGAATTCCATATCTTCTAAGATCGCGCCCGCTCGATAGGCCATGGCGATGCCATCGCCGGTGGCATTCAGCGGGTTGGTTGTTCGGGCGTAAACTTGCCCGGCTCCTCCGGTGACCAGCAGGACAGCCGAGGCCAAAATGGTTTTCCGAATGCCTTTCTGTTCGTCCAGCACGAATGCCCCGCAGCAGCGGCCCCCCTGAATCACGAGTTCGACCCCAAAATGATTGCCCAGCCACGTGAGATTCTTGAGGGCTTGCGCTTTGATGCCGAGCGCTCGAACCATTTCACTGCCTGTGGCATCCCCACCTGCCCGCAAGATGCGATGACGGCTATGCGCGCCTTCTTTTGTGAATGCCAATTTTCCGTCAATTGTGTCGAACTTCGCGCCCCATTCAATGAGTTCTTGAATGCGGTCAGGGCCTTCCTCAACCAAAACCTTAGTGGCCGGCCGTGAACACAGTTGATGTCCGGCTTTCAGGGTATCGGTGAAATGGAGATCGACGTCGTCCTCTTCCCCAAGGGCCACGGCCACGCCTCCTTGGGCGTAGAAGGAGTTATTGTCTTGAGGTCCGCCCTTGGCGACCATGGTGACGTCCCCATGTCGGCATAATTCCAAGGCGGCACGGAGCCCCGCGACTCCTGCTCCGATGATCAGGAAATCAGTAGAAAAAATTTGAGCATGTCTTGATGTGTTGGCGGCGGAAGAAGGCATGGTAAGAATAGTGGGATACGAGAATGCAGCTTGGAGGAATCAGGAGGCGATGTTAAGACGGGATGCCATGCCAAATGGCAGATCACCTTCTATCCCGCGAAGTAAGATGACTTGATGACCGCTCCATAACAGAACCCCATGGCCTCGGGCTTGATCGCGTGATTCTGTTGCGGCACGTTGCCATTGCCCTTGCCAAGACATGAAGGCTGAAATTCGATCTCCCTCTATGAGAATACGGTCAACGGTGAAATCAAGCTGAATGGTGTCAAAGACTGCGAAATCCTGTTTTACCTCGGTCTCTAGGTTGTCGAGCTGTTCAAGAGGCAGCAGAAGCTCGTGGAAGGCTGTTTGATCTTTATTGACATAAGCGTTTTCCAGTGATTTGATGGCCTGGACCACTCGTTGAAACCGGGCGTGATCTTCTGGATACTTTGGCTCTTTGGTTGAACATCCAGTTTCTGTAAGACACACCATTCCGAATGTCGCGAATATTGCCCAGAACCAAAAGCGTGTGATGACGGCGTATTCTTTCCCCATGAGGCCCTATAATGGAGAAGGCATACCGAAAGGGTCAAGGAAATTTGTCGAGAGAGGATGACTCTTAGGTGCAGGACGAGCTATGATGATAGCAATTCTTGACACGTTTCTGGACCCTATGATAGGTATCCCCCCTCTTTTATTGGTTATTCTCTAAGCAATCCAAGCTCAATATTTGCAGAGTGCTTGCCATCTCACATTCATTTAACCCAGGAATCTCTATTATATGTCGAGTGTAGTCAAAAAGCGGAGGAAGAAGATGCGCAAGCATAAACACAAAAAACTTCGCCGCCGCATGAAATTTGCCAAACGTCGGAACTAATCTCAGTAGATCGGGAAGGGGGGCAAACGATGACCCAGGGCAAGAAAACTCGTATCCGGGTGCGCTCCTCCCTCGCAACCTATGTCGGGGAGCTACTTATTCCTCCCATGCGGAATAGAATTTCTGACGTTTTGAATGATGAATCGGTCCTTTTTGTGAATTTAACAGACGTTCTCATCGACGAGACACATCATTCAGAGTTCGTGGCCCTCAATAAAACCCAAATCGAATCAGTCATTCAAATCGATTGACTGCCAGTCATTTCTTCCTGCCTTTTTGAGTTCGTGAATGGTTTGTGTGTGGATGTTGTTGGACTGTTTGTAATTCCCTTTTCGCCCCACATGTTTACAGCGTGATGAGAGTTACATGAACCAGTGGTCTCGTTTTTTGCCTTTTCTGCGGCCCCAGATGGGCATCATGGCCTGTGCAGGGGTTGCCGTCATGGGTGTGGCTGCCTGCAATTTGGCGCTGATTAGGTTAGGGGGCTCCTTATGGGATTTGATCACTGTTCAACGGGATCTGCAGCAGTTAACGTCTATGGTGTGGGTGTTTATCGGGTTGGTCGTTGGGCAGGGTCTGTTGTCCATGGGCCATAGCTATCTCACCGCGTTGGCTTCCCAACGGGTGATGGCGGATTTTCGCACGCATGTCTTTTCGCATCTGCATCGACTTTCGCTGAAATTTTTTGCCAAACGACGAACGGGGGAATTGATTTCCCGTCTCATGAATGATGTGGGTGTGATTCAGAACCTTTTGACTGAAACACCCTTAGATGCGCTAAAGCACCTGGTGACCATTGTTGGAGGAGTCGGGTTTCTGTTGGTGATGAATTGGCGCTTGTGTGTGCTCATTCTGATTCTCTTGCCATTGCTCGCGCTGGTGGCACGGTTTTTCGGGAAACGGTTGAAGTCATTGTCAATGAAAATTCAAGATCAAACCGCGCATGTGACCACGCTGATTGAAGAAGTGGTCTCAGGTATTCGGGAAGTCAAATCCTTTGTACAAGGACAGCGAGAAGAATCACGGTTCCGTTCAGCCGTTGAGGGTCTCTTAACGACGACCATGCAGCGAACAGGCGTGTTGGCCGTCTTTGTACCTGTAATAACCTTTTTCACCTTTGCGATGGCAATAGGAGTATTGTGGTATGGGGGAAAACAGGTTATCGAAGGGCAACTCTCTCCAGGGGAATTGTTTGCCTTTGTGCTGTTTGCCGGCATCCTCATCGGTCCGTTCGGATCAGCCGCACGAATTTTTACGCAAGTCAAAGAAGTGCAAGGCGCCATGACGCGCGTATTTGAGTTGCTGGATACGCCATTGGATATACAAGACAGCCCCAATGCTCAGGTATTGCATCCTATTCAGGGTGCAGTGCGGTTTGAGGGCGTGCAATTTGCCTATGACGGTCGAGAGCCTGTATTGGAGAGCGTCTCGTTTTCCATTGAAGCAGGTGAATGTGTGGCGTTAGTTGGGCCCACAGGTGCAGGAAAGACGACGATTATTAACCTGCTCCATCGTTTTTATGATCCAACCAAGGGAAAAGTTTTTATTGATGGACATGATATCACATCTATTCAGTTGGACAGTCTATATCATCAGCTCGCGCTCGTTCCCCAAGAAACGCATTTATTTGGCGGTACGATTAACGAAAATATTCGATACGGGTGCTGGAATGCTTCTGAGGCAGAGGTTCGTAAAGCCAGCGAGCGCGCCAATGCCCATGAGTTTATTCAAGCCCTTCCGGAGGGGTACGAGACCCTGTTGGGGGAAAAGGGTGTGAATTTATCGGGCGGACAACGGCAACGAGTGGCGATTGCGCGGGCATTGTTGAAAAATCCAAGAATTCTGATCCTTGATGAGGCTACCTCGGCCTTAGATAGCCAATCAGAGTTACTGGTACAGGAAGCGTTGGATGAGCTGATGAAGGGGCGGACCACATTGATGATTGCGCATCGTTTTTCCTCCATCCAGCGGGCGGACCGGATTCTTGTGTTGCATCGTGGAGTGATTGTGGAAGAAGGCCGGCATCAGGAGTTGCTCGCACAACGTGGCCTGTATCACCACCTCTATACGTTGCGTGAGGTTGAAGGGGTTATTGGTGAAAAGGGGGAAGGGAGAAGGGGGAAGTGAGAAGGAAGAAGGTAAGACAGGAGACGCTGAGTTCTTCGTTGTCTATGTTTCTTGCTTTTCACTTCCCCCTTTTTTCAACAGACCATTACTGGATTTTTGAGAAGTCTGCCGGAATATTAATCAATTTTCCATCTGGAAAAAAAACAGCCAACGTCCCTGGTGCCTGCGGGTCAAAGTCGGCATACGCAAATCGTGCGGTAAAGCGGGAACGAAAGCTGGGAGTTGGGCCAGGATTCTTTCGTCCCCGTTCTGCCGGGCCTATATCCACCGGTCTTGCCGTGAGATTGCCTTGTTGGAGCGCAATCTCGGCGCCCTCGGCAAAAAATTCTTCCTCCCCGCATAATCGGACTTCCACTTCCAGATACGGCATATTCAGGATTTCTTGAATTTTGCCTTCGGGCATCCGGATGTCCTTTTTTTGACGTTTGGATTCTGCCGCTTCGCGACGGCCAAAATATTCAAGCCAATACCGCCTGGTGCGTAATATGGCATGGGTTCCGCAAGGATCAACTTCAGGATCAGCTCCCACGCGACTGGCTTTTTCCGAGGCTTTCATGACTGCAGCCACATCTTCAACCGAATCGGCCGCTTCCATGGTTTGCCGGCCGGTAGCCAGGGATTCTTTTGCCTGTTCCATGCTGATGTCCAAATCAATGGCCGACGCAATCGGAGGGGACATCAGTATGCTCCAGCCGAGAAAGGCCAGTACGATGCATAGGAATCGAAAATAGGTAAAGCCAATATTCATATCAATTCTCCTTCGGAGGGATCGCACAAAAAAAATGAAGGGACAGAATTGTAGAGCAGCTCCTAGAGCATTGCAATCCCAACTTGTCTCTGTCGTACAGAGATATCTTGTATTATACGGAACGGGTTCATCACGATGGAAGAAAAGTTTCTATAATGGGTCTGTTGAAAAAAGCCGCCAGCGGCGTTCTCGCCCTTTTTCCGTGCTCACGTAGTGCCAGTACGCTCCGCGCGCAAAAAGGGCTGCGGCCTTGCTGGACGGACTTTTTTCAACAGACCCGATGCTATTGATCGCCGAGGGCTTCCTGGCGAAATATGGCCCTTGATACCTTCATTATTCAACACTCCTATAATCAGCATGTTGTGAAGAATAAGAGTTGACTCCCTTACTCTAGTTCGGTAGATTACTAAGCCGTTAGCTCGTGAGTCGGTGGGCCGTCCCCAGGCCGGCATAAAAATCTGGGTTCCCGCCATCGTTTAAATTCCCCTGTTTCAACGAATTTCAAATTTCATGGCAACAACTGTCAAGTCTTCGAAGGGGTGTGCAATGAGCCAAACACCACGAGGGAGCATGTATGGACAATAAGAAGGTGGAGCGGGTGTATACAGCCTATGCATCTGTCTACGATCACACGTTTGGAAAAGCGTTTAAACAATCACGGGAGGCAGCTGTTCGAGGATTGTCGATCGAACCTGGGTGTCAGGTTTTAGAAGTGGGGGTTGGAACAGGTGAAGCTTTGCCATTGTATCCTTCTCATTGCGAGGTGTTAGGGATCGATCTGTCGGAAGGCATGTTGGAGCATGCCCACCGGAGGGTGGAGGAATTTGACTTATCACATGTCACGCTCCAAACGATGGATGCAGGAAATATGCAGCTTCCTGATGATACGTTTGATATTGTGATGGCGGCGTATGTGGTGACGGCGGTTCCAGATTACCGGACAGTGGTGAATGAAATGATTCGGGTGTGCAAGCCTGGCGGCCGGATTGTGATGCTGAATCATTTTAGTAATGGGAATAAACTCATTGCCGCAATCGAAAAGTTTATTTCACCCATGTGTCAGCACATCGGATTTCGAACTGATTTAGCGCTGAATACGGTGTTAGAGGGGACGAGTTTGATTGTGGCAAGTAAGAAAAAAGTGAATCCTCTGAGATTTTGGCATCTCGTCGAATGTGTGAATAAGAAAAATGGACATCAACCAATGTTTGCGAACGGTTTTGCAACGAACGGATGTGTCTCGTGATGGTAGAATGTTTAAGTTGAAGCCGTTGTCATTGAATCGTACGTTGCAATAGCGGACTCCGTATTCCCGATCGACAGTCCCACCCTTCTCCCCGCCTTCAACTTTCCGGGTCTCTAGCATTTTTTATAGCTCTGGTGGTGCCAATTTAATGAAAATTGCCACGTGTCTACAGCATGTGCCGTTCGAAGGTCCCGGCGCTTTTCGTCAGGCCTTGGAAAAACGAGGCTATACGGTTGAAACAAGACTGGTGCCGGAAGAAGGACTGCCACAGGAATTCAGTGATTTCATGCTGATCATGGGTGGGCCGATGTCGGTGAACGATGATGAGGCATGGATTGCAAGAGAACAACAATTTGTAAAAGCCGCGATGAACAAGGGCATCCCGGTCCTTGGAATTTGTTTCGGGGCCCAATTATTGGCTAAGGTTTTAGGAGGATCTGTGTTGCCGGGGCCAACTTTTGAGATAGGAATGGTCTCAGTCACGGTGACAGACGCTGGGAAAAAAGATCCGGTGTTTAGCCACAAGGGCGAAGGGTTTCAAGTATTTCAATGGCATGGTGAAGGGATTACCCTTCCGCCCGGTGTCAAGTCCTTAGTGGCTTCCGAGAATTTTCCTGTGCAAGCGTTTCATGTGCCTACGCGTGGCTATGGACTGTTGTTCCACCCCGAAATCGAAGAATCGGGTCTCGAAGCGCTTTGTCGGGAATGTCCAGAGGATGTCCAAAAAGGCGGCATTCTTCCCGAAACTATTCGTGCCCAAGCCACGTCCCACCTTCCTATCTTGCATCAATTGGCTGATCAACTGATCGAGCATCTCACACAATAGCCGTTCATTGAGTAATCAGACATATCTTCCTGGATTAGCGGGCCCAAAAAATTTTTTGTAAGCTGTACCCCAATCGATTGAGAATTTGGTACCGTAGCAACTCATTTTTCATTTAAGAATTGTTGAATAATTCGATATCAAGAGCTCACAAGGTCCAGGAACACATCTGACGCTAGAAGCCTCGGGTCTGTTCAAAACAGTCCGTCCAGCAAGGCCGCAGCGGTTCTTGTGCGCGGAGCATACTGGCATTATGTGAGCACGGAAAAATCGCGAGAACGCCGCTGGCGGCTTTTTTCAACAGACCCATTTAAGGATCATTAAGAAAGGAGTGAAGGTTCATGGCAAGTTTTCCTATTCAATATGCGGATCGTATTCGCACCTTGCCGCCGTATTTATTTGCGGCGATTGATGAGATGAAACGCAAGGCCATCGAGGATGGCATGGATATCATCAACTTGGGAATTGGAGACCCAGATTTACCTACACCGGATCCCATTATTGAATCCTTGCGGCGGGCGGCTGGTGATCCCACACATCATCAATACCCATCCTATGATGGAATGTTGTCGTTTCGGACGGCCGTCGCGAAATGGTATCAGCGTCGATTTGGCGTCACGGCTGATCCTAAGACAGAAGTGCTGACACTCATTGGTTCCAAGGAAGGCATAGGTCATGTGCCATTGGCGTTTATTGATACGGGAGATGTGGTGCTGGTCCCAAGTCCCGGATACCCCGTGTATCCTGTTGGCGTGAGTTTTGCGGGAGGAACATCGCATGTCATGCCATTAACAAAAGAGAATGGGTTCTTGCCTGATTTGGCGGCGATTCCCGCAGAAGTTGCACAAAAAGCCAAAATGATGTTCCTCAACTCCCCGAATAACCCGACATCGGTGGTGGCCAGCAAAGAATTTTTCAAAAAAGTGGTCGACTTTGCAAAGGAACATCATATTATCGTGTGCCACGATGCGGCCTACTCAGAAATCTACTATGACGGCAAGCGGCCGTGCAGTTTTCTTGAAGCGGAAGGGGCCATGGATGTGGGCGTAGAGTTTCATTCCCTCTCCAAGACGTTCAATATGACGGGGTGGCGGATCGGGTTTGCAGTCGGGTGTCGGGAAGTCATTGCTGGACTGGGAAAAGTCAAGACGAATATTGATTCAGGTGTCTTCCAAGCGATACAGGAGGCGGGGATCACCGCATTGGAGTTGGATGATTCGGTGACGAATGATCTGAGAAAAATTTATCAGGAACGACGGGATGTCCTCGTGAAGGGACTGAAACAGCTAGGCTTAGGACTAGAGGCACCCGAAGCGGCGTTTTATGTGTGGATCGAAGTGCCCAAAGGCTTTACCTCTGCATCATTCACCGCACATCTCATTGAAAAAGCCGGGATTGTGACCACTCCAGGAAATGGATTTGGAGATCCAGGAGAGGGCTACATCCGTATGACAGTGACGACTACCAAAGAGCGACTGGCGGAGGCAGTAGACCGCCTGCAAAAAATTGGCTGGTAGATGCGGACATGGCATTGTAACGAAACATGCCGAACCTAGACTGCAACATACAGAGTGACTTCGGGTCTGTTTGTTACCAACATTCCAACAAGTAAAGGAGTTATGCTCATGAACCTGCGATTTTCTAAAGGGGCGCGTGGGGTAGGAGTAGGGGCATTTGCCGGTCTCGTTCTGACAACATCTCTGGCATTTGCAGTGTCCACGACGTTGGAGGTGAAAATTTCCAACGTAGGAGGGACTCTCTTAACTCCACTTTGGGTAGGATTTCACAATGGAACATTTGATATCTATGATGGGGGAACGGCAGCGTCGGTGGCGCTGGAACGGCTAGCCGAAGATGGCAATACGGGTCCCTTAGCTGCTGATTTTCTTGGGAGCGGTGCTGGAACGATCGAAGAAACGTTGCCCGGTGGTCCTGTAGGCCCAGGGGGGATGGCTTCCCAGCTGTTTACGTTAGAGAGCAGTTCGTCCACCAACCAATATTTCAGTTATGCGGCGATGGTTATTCCCAGCAACGACGCCTTTATCGCGAACGGGGATCCACAAGGCATCCAAGTTTTTGATGATAGCGGAAGTTTTCTTGGCGCTGACTTTTTTATCTTGGGATCGTCCGTTTTAGATGCTGGAACGGAAGTGAATGATGAAATCCCTGCGAATACTGCGGCGCTGGAGCAAATGGCTCCGAATACGGGCGTGACGGAAGGTGGGGTGATTGCGGCTCATTCCGGATTTATGGCTGGCGGGAACATCCTAGCGGCCTTTCCTGATGGAGACTTTACGCAGGACAATTATCAAGTGGCCCGAATCACCATCTTTCAAGCCACGGCTCCCATTCCGGAACCGTCGACTGGCCTCTTGCTCGGCACGGGACTGATTGGTCTTATGGGGTATGTCTGGCGAAAGAAATCCATCCGTGCGAGTTCAATTGTTTGATTAGTTAGAGTGGGAAGAGAGAGGTGATGATACGGCTTGCTTTTTCTCTTGTTCCAGCGCTTGTTTTGTCCGTTCTTGCTCTTGGAGCCATTCTTTAAATGTTTCTATAGTGTCTGTTGTAGTGCCTTGCCGCCCCATGGTTTCCAGGGTGTAACTGATTTCTGACAAGGCGATTGCTCCAATGGCCCGACAGGCTCCTTTGCAGGCATGAGCGGCCTTGGTCAGGGCCTCAGCATCCTGCTGGGCGATAGCTTGTTGGATGCCTGCATCATGACGAGGTAAATCCTCCAGAAATTGCTGCACCAGGGCAAGGAAGAAGTCGGGATCCTCGGGGCCTCCCAGGGCTTGCAGATGTTGAAGAATCGTGGCATCCAGTGCGGGCGGGCAGGGCACTGCTGCTTCTTGAGGTTGGGTGTCTGCTGTGGCGGTGGTGCTGGAGTCGGTGGAACGCGGCACCCATTTAGTGATCATAGCCGACAGGTCTTCCAGCCGGACGGGCTTCGCCAGAAAATCATCCATCCCGGCGTGCAAACAAGCCTCCCGGTCACTCGCTAAGGCATTGGCGGTTAAGGCAACAATGGGAAGACGGTGAGGCGTAAGGAGTGAGGAGTCAGGCGTATCCGAACGTGCTGATTCTTGCCCCTCACTCCTTACGCCTAACGCCTGACGGTTCTTTTTTTCCCGTTCGCGAATCTTTCTTGTAGCGGTTAAGCCATCCATTTCGGGCATCTGACAATCCATAAACACCAGATGATAGCGGCCGTGCTCCAGGGCTTCGACCGCGGCTTGGCCATTGTCCACGACATCCACACGATAACCCAGTTTCTGAAGCATCCGGACTGCGACTTTCTGATTCACGACGTTATCCTCGGCCAGCAGTATGTGGCATTGGGTCCGGGCTTGGGCTTCGTCGACGGTATGTCTGGTAATGAGGGGCGGCGAGGCGCAATCGTTGGAGGCAGCCACTGGTTCCGCCAAGACCATGGCGAGGCAGTCGTGTAGTTGCTGATGCCGGATAGGTTTGGTGAGGTATCCGTTGAAGCCGGCCTCTTGAGCCATTTTTCCCTCGCCCCGTTTGCCAAATGCCGAGAGAAGCACAAGGGAGGTTTGAGCCATTGTGGGATCGTGGCGTATCTGCTGCGCTAACGACACGCCATCTTCGTGGGTTGTTTGAGATAGCGTATAGTCTAAAATAGCAAGATCAAAAGAGTCTCCCTCGTTGGCTCGTTTCTGAATCAACGAAAATCCGTCGTCTCCATTTTGTGCGACTTCACATATCATTCCCCATGACTCGGCATAATGTTGCAACAGGAACCGTGTCGTGTCATGGGATTCAACGATACATACCCGATGGCCCTGGAGAGGCTTAGAGGAGAAGAGTGTGGTGGGGACTGTGGAGCCGGCAGCAAAAGGAATCGTCACCCAAAAGGTGCTACCTTGTCCTTCTTCACTGATTACGCCCATGTCTCCTTGCATCATCTTGACCAAGCGTTTGCAAATGGCTAACCCCAGGCCCGTGCCACCAAATCTCCGGGTTGTGGAGTTATCGGCTTGAGTAAACGACTCAAACAGGGTCTGTTGAGCTTCAGGAGCAATGCCAATCCCCGTATCCGTCACGGCAAATCGTAGGGTCGTTGTGTCGGGCGTGGTCTGGTGCACCGAGACGTCAAGAACGACTTCCCCTTCTTGTGTAAATTTGATGGCATTCCCAACGAGATTAAACAGAATTTGTCTAACCCGGCCTGGGTCGCCTTGAACGTATTGAGGGGTCGTGGCATAGGCGAGGCCAATTAGTTCAAGATTTTTTTGTCCGGCACGTTCGGCAAGGATATCTAACACTTCATCCACAACCCTTCGAATATCGAAGTCGATGAATTCCAAATCTAATTTGCCGGCATCGATTTTTGAGAAATCCAAAATATCGTTAATGATGGTAAGCAGAAATTCACTAGAATGTTTCACTGTGTCGATGATATCTCGTTGATCGTCATCTAACTTCGTGTCGAGCAGGAGCTCGGTCATGCCGATGACGCCATTTAAGGGAGTGCGAATCTCGTGGCTCATGGTGGCTAAGAATTCGCTTTTTGACCGTGCGGCTGCAAGGGCTTGATCGCGAGTCACAACGAGTTCTGCGTGAGAGGATTCTAGGGCCCGACGACTGGCCTGGGATTGTCTCTCAGCTCTTTCACGTTTCAGAAATTGCGTCATATGCGCACAAATTGATTCGAGGGCATCTTGGAAATCCTGCTCCAGATGTATTGTGTCACATGAGAAGAACTCCATGATTCCGATCGTTGTGTGATCCACCACAATAGGAAATGCCAATCCGCTCCGTAGATTTAAGGCCTGTGCAGCGGCCATTCGAGGACTTTCCACTTGTTGTGTCATGTTGGATATCCAGCAGGGTGTTCCTTGTGCCCATGCTTGTCCCGGTAACTCGTTGTGTGGCGTAACCTGGGTATGGCAGGAGATGTTCAAAAATGCTGCATGATCCTCTGGCTTGGTATCGACCGTTGATTGACAGGTTGCGAGATTGTTGACTGGATCGACATGCCAATACAGACCAGTTTGCCATTTCATCTCGGAACAAATGGTTTGTAGTATTGTCGGAATGGCGGTTTCCCAAGTCCTGGAATCGCGTAGCACATTGGTCACATGGGATTGCAGGGATAGTCGTTGAGTCCGTTCTTGAACGGCCTGTTCTAAATGCGTGTTGAGATGTCGTAATGCGGCTTCCGCTCGTATCCATCTCGTACTGTTCAGGGCCGTGGCCCAGATCGCTAAAAGGGCTAATCCGCGATTAAAGAAGACTTTCCATAGTTCCCCTCCTTCTGGAGAAAAGGCAAGTCCGATAATGACAAGCAAGCTCGTGATGATGGCCGCAAACCAAACCTGTGGCGTGCCAAGACGTGATGCCCACAAGATGCAAATGAGGTAGGGGACGCCCGCGGCAATGCCAAGGGGGAGGGAAAGATCAAGGATAAAAAATCCGGTGATGAGCGCCAGGAGAATAAGGTTTGACCAAGAAGGATAGCCAAATGTTTTGAAGTATTGAGGTGTCATCATCCAAGGTTTCATACAAGAAGACTACAAACATGACAAATCGAATTTCTGCATCTTATGATTGTGGGGAGGTCTGGGCTGTCTGTTGGTTGAGAGCTTCGACGACTCGATGATGTTCCTCCTGAAATTTTTCAAGAAGGGCTTGGTGGTCTTGAGTGGTGCCCTGTCGTCCTAGTTGTTCCAAGGCATAACAGACCTCGGCCAGCGGCAGGGCACCAATGGCCCGACAGGCTCCTTTGCAGGCATGAGCGGCCTTGGTCAGGGCCTCAGCATCCTGCTGGGCGATAGCTTGTTGGATGCCTGCATCATGCCGAGGTAAATCCTCCAGAAATTGCTGCACCAGGGTAAGGAAGAAGTCGGGATCCTCCGGGCCTCCCAGGGCTTGTAGATGTTGAAGAATCGTGGCATCCAGTGCGGGCGAGCCGGGCGCTGCTCCTCCTCCTTGAGGTTGGGTGTCTGCGGTGGTGGCGGTGCTGGAGCCGGTGTTGGTGGAGTGAGGCACCCATTTGGCGATCATGGCCGACAGGTCTTCCAGCCGGACGGGCTTTGCCAAAAAATCATCCATTCCGGCCTGCAAACAAGCCTCCCGGTCACTCGCTAAGGCATTGGCGGTTAAGGCAACAATGGGAAGACGGTGAGGCGTCAGGCGTGAGGAGTCAGGCGTATCCGAACGTGCTGATTCTTGCCTCTCACTCCTTACGCCTAACGCCTGACGGGTCTGGCTTTCTGCTTCCCGAATCTTTCTTGTGGCGGTTAGGCCATCCATTTCGGGCATCTGGCAATCCATAAACACCAGGTGATAGCGGCTGTGCTCCAGGGCTTGGACGGCAGCTTGGCCATTGTCCACGACATCCACGCGATAGCCCAGTTTCTGAATCATCCGGACCGCGACTTTCTGATTCACGACGTTATCCTCGGCCAGCAGGATGTGGCATTGGGTCCGGGCTTGGGCTTCGTCCACGGTATGTCTGGTAATGAGGGGCGGCGAGGCGCAGTCGTTGGAGGCAGCCGCTGGTTCGGCCAAGACCATGGTGAGGCAGTCGTGTAGTTGCTGATGCCGGATGGGTTTGGTGAGGTATCCGTTGAAGCCGGCCTCTTGAGCCATTTTTCCCTCGCCCCGTTTGCCAAATGCCGAGAGGAGCACGAGGGAGGTGTGAGCCATAGCGGGATCGTGGCGTATCCGCTGCGCTAACGACACGCCATCTTCGTGAATCGTTTCAGACAGTGAATGATCTAGAAGGGCTACATCAAATGGCTTGCCTTCCTGGGTCCTCTTTTGCAGTAACGCCAAACCGTCTTTTCCGTTCCGGGCAACTTCAGTGTGCATGCCCCATGATTGTACATAGTGGTTTAAGAGAAAACGGATCGTGTCGTTTGATTCAACGATGCAGACACGACGGGTCGCTAGAGATGTGCAGGAAGCGCCGGGTAAAGATGCGGCAACACTGTGAGCCATTGGGATGGTAAACCAGAAGGTGCTGCCTTGTCCTTCTTGACTGGTGACGCCAATTTCTCCGTGCATTAAGGTGACCAATTGTTTACAGATGGCCAGACCCAATCCCGTCCCCCCAAACTTCCGAGTTGTGGAGCTATCGGCCTGTGTGAATGATTGAAAAAGCCCGTCCTGCGCCTCCGAAGGAATACCAATTCCGGTGTCGGTGACAGACAGTTGTAGCACTGGGACTTCGGCTCGTTCGTCAACGAGTTCAATGCGAACAACAATTTCTCCTTGCTCGGTGAATTTAATGGCGTTGCCAATGAGATTAAAAAGAATTTGCCGGATTCTCCCGGGATCGCCGCGTAGTTGCTTGGGTATATTGGCGTACACCACGCCAATAAGTTCTAGACTTTTCTGACTGGCTTTTCCTGCCAGGACGTCTATCACCTCATCAAGTACAAGCCGAATGTCGAAATCAATGGCTTCCAAATCTAACTTGCCGGCTTCAATCTTGGAAAAGTCGAGAATATCGTTAATGATATTGAGAAGAAATTCTCCTGAATTCTTAACCGTTTGAATCATCTCACGCTGATGGCTATCGAGTGTGGTGTCCATGATTAAATCCGTCATCCCAATAACGCCATTGAGTGGTGTGCGGATTTCATGGCTCATCGTGGACAGAAATGCGGATTTCGTTTTGACCGCCGCGAGGGCTTGGTCTCGCGCGGTCACCAGTTCCTTGTTTTTCTGCTTCAGGGTTTCAGCGTTTTTCTGGAGTTGTTTCTCCGAAGCTTTCCGCTCGGTAATATCCACGATAGAAGCTAAGACGAAGAGCCCTTCCTGTGTTTCAATGGGATTGAGCCCTACTTCCATGGGAATTTCACGCCCGTCTTTATGGAGCCCAGACAGTTCCCGCCCTTTTCCCATGACTCGGCTTTTTGTTTGTCTAGCGAGATACGTTGCCCGATGGTGTGGATGTTCTTCTCTGAAAGGCAGCGGGACTAAGATTTCGATTTGTTGCCCAAGCAGTTCTGCGCGTGAATATCCGAATAGCGATTCGGTGAGTTGATTGACCAGGACGATTCTACCCGCTGTATCGACCATAATCATGCCGTTGGGAGTGGTTTCTACCACTAACCGGAAGCGTTCTTCCGCCCGTTTTCGTTCCGTCGTGTCCCGGCAGGTGCACACCAGACCATCCGAGGAATTATCGGTATTCATGAGTAAGGACAACGAAATCTCCACGGGTATGTTCGTTCCATCTTTTCGGAGGCCCAGAAGTTCCCCCTGCCACTGCCCCGAGCTGCGGAGCGTGGGGAGGCAGCGCTCTTCTATAAACTGCAACTGATTTTTGGAATAGAGTGTTTTCCATGATTGGCCGATGAGTTCGTCTGCCGTGTATCCGTACATGGTCGCGTGAGCCTGATTGATATAGGTATATCGTCCGGCCTGATCAAGCAGTGCGAGTCCCTCGACTCCTTGGTCAACAGCACGTTGAAGATGAGCTTGGGCTTTTTCCAGCTGTTTCCGTTCCGTAATTTCTGCTTGGGCCTGTTTCCTGAGCCGTTGGGATTCGGCCACTTGACGGTGAAGATCGGAGATATCTTGGATAATGATCAAAGCCTGCCATTCTTGCATCGTTCCGTGCCAGATGGCCTTGGCCGTCGTTTGTTGGACGCGGGGTTGTCCGTTAGGATGTGTGCAGGGAAGAAACTGCGGATGAAATTGCGAGGCAAACGTGGCTGGAGGACCTCCTTGAAAGAGTGGTTCAAAGCGTAAGGTGTATTTGGGTGTGCCAAGGTGAGGAAAGTGTGTTGTCACGTGGGTCCCCTCAATCGCAGATTTGGGAATACCCGTCCATTCTTCTAAGCACTGATTCCAGAACGCAACGGTCTGATTCGGGCGAAGAATGAAAATGCCCTGGGGCAGGTGGTCGAGGATAACGAGGTTAAGAAGTGGATCCTGTTGCGGCATGTTGAGGTGTTGTGATATGCGAAAGTTCGCTGATGGCGTTGATGAGCAGTCCAAGGTCGGGTATGCCGAACATGAGCATAATATCTCCTGTCAGGTTGTAGTCCGCAATGGTAAATTGGGTATGGGCCCAGAGAACCATTTCCGACGAATCGGAGGGTGAAGGCTGCAGTAATCCCGTCAACGATGTTTCTTGGTAAAACGGCACGGTGTAGGTGATTTGATTTTGCAAAATATTGGCCAACGAGCCCATGACTCCGTTGAGTACAATGTTCCCAATTTCTGTCAGTGTGGCCTCCCGCAGAGAATCCATCGTGTCCGTATCTTCAGCCTCTCCGGTGAGAGCGGTCACGAGGGCTGAGGCGCTGTCCGTAGGAAAGAGCAGGCAGGCCGATCCTTGAAATGTTCCTTTAAAGGGTAATTGTACGGAGGATAACGTCGTTTCCTGTATTTTCTGAATTTCCTGCGCAATATCGTCAGGTTTTCCTAATTGAATGAACGGAACATGCAGCCGGATGGGTTTCTCCAGCATCTGGTTCAGAGACCCGGCTGCTCGTCCCACTCCGATATTGAGCAGTTCTTGTAAGGCATCGAGATGCTCGGGACTTATGTGCATGGCGCCTCCGTGGGTTGCGGTGCAGCCAGAATGTCTTGCAGGGCCTGTTGCAATAGATCTTGCTTGACAGGCTTGTTCATGAACATGGTGGCGCCCAATTCCAGGCATCGATCCTTCAACCAGTCCTGCACATCGGCAGTCAGCACAATGATAGGCAACTTCACACCACGGGATTGCAGGGTTTCTATGACTTGGACACCATCCATGATGGGCATGAGCATGTCTAAAAGTAGGCAGTCGGGCTTGTTGGCTTGAATCTTTTCAACAGCCTCCTGGCCATTACAGGCAGTGTCGACCTCATGGCCCATGTCCGCTACGATTGCAGAAAGGGTTCTGCGTTGGAGTAAGGAATCATCGGTAATTAATACACGGCTCATGGATGTGGTTCTCCCTATATGGTTGAAAGAAGGATTTTTCGCGAGTCGCCGCCGAGGAACGGATTTCCGTCCCTATGAATAACTCAATACATCTTTTGTCGGGTGTTTTACAGAGAATCTTAATGAAAAAGCTCGTGTTGAGGTCGAAAGGAACTGTGAGTCAAAAGGTGGGCGTGTTGAATAGTGAAGAGATCACGGACATATGTCTTCAGGTGCATTGGGGGTCTAAAAGTTTATCGAGAGTTGTCAGGAGAAGCCTGAGGTCCGGGATGGCAAGCATGAGCATAATGTCTTCGGAAATATCCTCAACTTGAATGGTAAATTGAGTTTGAGCCCAAAGCACGGGGTCTTCAGAATCTGAGGAGGCTTTCTGGAATAACTCTGGATCGGAGGTTTGTTGATAACAGGGGACGTCATATGTGATTTTTTCTTCCAGAACGTTGGCAAAGGAACCCATAACGCCGTTCAGCACAATATTGCCAATTTCAGTCAACGTGGCTTCTTGCAGAGTGTCCATGGTGTCGGGGTTTTGGGTCTCTCCGATAACTAAAGAGACCAAGCTTGCGCCACTGTCCCGAGGAAAGAGTAGAGAGGCTGATCCAGAAAACCTTCCGTGAAAAGGCAATCCCACCGACGAATATGCCGATGGATCGAGGCTGAGAGGATCCTGGAGGAAATCTTGGGCTGTTCCCAAGCGAATACTGGGAATATTGACTCGGACAGGCTTGTCAAACAGTTGGTTCAATGAGCCCGCTGCTCGTCCTACGCCAATGTTCATGAGCTCCTGTAATGCGTCGAGTTGTGCAGACGTCAGGTACATGGAGCCTCTGTGGGTTGTGGCGAAGAGAGGATTTCATTTAAAGCTTCTTGTAATTTGTCTTTTCTGATAGGTTTATTCATAAATGTATGTACCCCGAATTCGAGGCATTGTTCTTTTAGATCGGTTTGAACATCGGCGGTGAGCACGATGATCGGGATTTTGATCCCTTTGCTTTCCAAGGTTTCAAGGACCTTCATCCCATCCATGACGGGCATGAGCATATCCAAGAGTAAGCAATCAGGTTGGTTGGCTTGAATCTTCTCAATGGCTTCCTGCCCATTACAGGCGGTGTCGATCTCATGCCCCATTTTCTGGGCAATATCCGAGATAATCAGTCGTTGAGCTGACGAATCGTCTGTAATGAGAACTCGACTCATAGCATTTTTTCCTTTTCTAGCGAAGTTGTGTGCTGGTTAACGTGTCTCTACGGTTGTGCCAGACGCGAGGAAACTTGTTTCTTGTTGCAACCTACCCACTAACTTATCTACGTAGAAACAGAATAGTGTTTCGGTGGATTCTTTGAAAATCTTTACCACGCAGTCTGAAATTGAGGCAGTGGAATTAGAGAGTAGAAGGAGGGGTTGTGCGGGGTCGCGTTGTTTGGATGATGGTTTGAAGCGAGGTAAAGCCAAGTCCCAGATTGCGGCAGACAAGGAATTGCCGGTCGAATCGATTCGTCGTGCGCATGATGTGCCGAAGGGTGGAAAATGTTGTCAGGCCCCAGGTGGGGAGGTGAAAAACCGAGAGTGGGTAGTCGGTCCCGAAGATCAATCGGTCATACACTTCGGGATGCCTCCGAAGTTTCAATAACATGCCTAACCGGTTGGGCAGGGTGAGGGCTGAAATATCGGCATAGAAATGAGGATAGCGTTGGACAAATTGCAACAGAGTGGGAAGGAACTTTTCATAGATCATTAAGCCATAACTGCAGGCATGGGCTGCGATAACGGTGGCTCCCTCATCCAGCGCGGTGCGAAGGCGGTTTGGGTCGCCCACTGATTGATCTTTGCCGATGAGGCTGAATTCATAGCCGACATGACTAAGTAATGGAAGTCCGAGTTTGGACAGTTCTTGGTAGAATTTTTTGTAACGAGAATGAGCTGGATCAAATTGCTGGGAATTTGGCAAGACTTTCACGAGCGTGGCGCCGGCTTCCGCACAGCGATGGAGTTCTTCAATGGCGTCAATCCGTTGGGGGTTAATCGACACTCCTGCTAAAAATTCATTGGGATAGTCTTTGGCTTGCTGTAGGACATAGTCATTGCTAATGAGGAATTCTGTGGCCTGAAGGTCGATGCGTCCTGCATTGGTGTACACGCCATCCATTCCAAGCAGAACGGCTTGCTGAACATATTGTGAGGCCCGTAACTCCGTCCGTAAGTCATTGAGATATTTCCGGTTGGCTGCAGAGGGGTCCTGAGGTGAAAGCTGGTGCTTCCACAACAGAAAGCGAAAGAGCGGACTTTTCAGCATTTTTGAGGAAATGAGGCACCCATTGTTGCCCTCAGGGAGTGCCGCCAGATGGACATGGCAATCGATGAAGGATTTGCTGAGTGTGGTAGTCTTAGGCATGTCTCACAAAGGACTAACGAAGGTAGATGGTTAGGACTTTGCCGTATGTTCTAGAGCAAGACGTTTGAGCGAACGTAAGTCCAACTTGCCCGTTCCTAAAATGGGCAGTTGCTCAACTTTGATAAAATTGTCGCGCCGTGGAATAAAGAGATTCGGAAGCCCACTTGCCGCGACCTTGTCCAGTATGTCAGGGATAGCTGATTCGTCCAGGGTATGCAACACCACCAGTTGTTCCCCTTTACGCTCATCTGGAATAGCTGTGACGGCGAGCATCATGCTCTCGGCCTGAATGGCCTGGTGCAGGGCCTCCTCGACACGCCCATGCGGGACCATTTCTCCGCCGATTTTCGAGAATCGGGAGAGCCGGTCCGTAATAGTCAAAAATCCGTCTTCGTCTAACTTCGCGATATCCCCGGTAATGTACCATCCATCCCTCATGGCTTTGGCTGTGAGATCTTCTCGGCCCAGGTAGCCTTCCATCACGTTTGGCCCTTTTACCAACAGCATTCCTGGACTTCCTACCGGCAGGCGTTCGTAAGTATCGGGATCGACAATGCGAAGTGACACGCCAGGGAGAGGTTTTCCGACTGTGCCTTTTCGGGAAGCGGGTTGAAAAAATCCTGCTGCACGAAAATCAGGACAATTGACTGAGATGACCGGCGAACATTCCGTGACGCCGTAGCCTTCGATCGGGCGAATACCAAATCGTTCTTCGAATGCGACCAACAGCCGGTCAGATAGTTTCTCCGCTCCGGTGAGGACAATCCGTAATGACCCAAATTGTTCCGGAGAGCATCGCCGTACATAGAGTTGCAAAAAAGTGGGAGTGGCCAAGAGAACCGTAACTTTGTGGCGATCGATGAGTTCGCCAATACCTCCGGCATCCAAAGGCGAGGGGTGAAAAATCACGCCTGCCCCGTGAATCGTCGGGAACCAAAGCGTGGCGAGATAGCCGAATGAATGAAAGAAAGGCAAGATACCCAATACCCGGTCACGCTGATCGATATGGAGCAGTTGCGCGACCCCTTCGACATTAGAATCCAAATTAAAATGAGTGAGCATCACGCCTTTGGGTTCTCCTGTGCTGCCGCTACTGAAAATGATGGTGGCTAAATCGCGGATGGACGGACGGGTAATGGCTCCGCAGGCACGCTCCAGGAGGCGAATGGGAGCACAGAGCGCGAGGAGCATGGAGATGAGTTTTTGTTGAGTGTTGATGGTGTTCCGGATGTCTTCAATCCAGATCGGCGTGAGGTTTGAAGGCACGTCTAACTTTGCCTTGTCTATGAACATTCGACTGGTTAAGACAGTGGTCAAGCCGGCCTGTTTCGCGGCTGATTCCATTCCGGCGATTCCCGCGGTGTAATTGATATTCACGGTTGTGCGGCCCGATAAGGTCGCCGCAATATTTGCCAGTGCCCCACCAACGCTTGGCGGCAACAAGATGCCTACCGTATGTTGTCCTTCCCAAGATTCCCGGAGCGCTCTAGCCAAGGCCGTGGCACCCGTCAGAGCTTCCAGACAGCTAACATGGGGCCGTGTGCTATCAGCAAACACAAACCGAAACGGGTGCGTCCGCATCGATCTGACAAAACCGTGGTGAATGGGGCGTCTGTCGGTTTCCCGTATTTGCCAAGCGGCTTCCCCCAACTCTTGAATCGTCTGACGCAGGTCGTCGGCGGAAGTCGTTGAGGGAAGAGAGTCGCCGATAGACAGTGTAATAGGATACGGAATGCGGGATGGCCATTTAGCGATAAATTTTCCCCCGATGAAGCTGAAGATACTGCCCCACACGCGGTCTAAATGAATGGGGACAATGGGGATATCCCTCCCTTTAACAATGCGTGTAAAGCCGGCTCGAAAGGGCAGGAGATTTCCAGTGCGGGTGATCTGCCCTTCGGGAAAGATGCAGACGAGTTCGCCTTCATCCAGCCGACGGCCTGCTTCCCGTAATCCATGTAAAATTTCCCGGGGCGTTCCGTTGGATGAAATCGGAATGGCACCCATGATCTTTGCAAACGGGTTGAGAAGTCGATGGTCGTAATAGGTTTGATCCACCACAAAGCGGATGGGGCGGTCGGTGGCGGCTAACAGAAAAAATCCATCAATAAATGAGACATGATTCGGAACCAATAAGGCGCCGCCTTCCTGTGGAAGCCGCTCTCTGCCCACTATTGTTAACCGGTAAAGCGTGTGGGTGAACAAGACCAGGAGTAATCGAATGAATGTTTCCGGAAGCTGGTACATCGCCCACAGGGTGAGTGAAAGACTTCCACATGCGGACACGAGGAAAATTGCACTCGCACTCAACCCAATATTTGCCAAGGCTCCGGCTCCCAGGGATCCCAACAATACGCCACCAAAGACCAAGGTGTTTGAAAAAGCAATGACCGCTCCCCGGCGGTCTGCAGGGGCTCGCCATTGAATGAGTGCATTGAGTGGGACAACCACAAATCCGCTTGAGAGGCCCAGCAGCAACATGCAGAGAAGTGTGCCTCCAAGTTCAGGTCTCCATATTCCCAGAATGGCTAAACTCAACGTGATGCCCAGGCCGCCGAACGGGAGATACCCGAGTTCCACCTTGGTGGCGGAGAGTTTGCCAGCTAACACGGAGCCGATGCCGACGCCCACGCCAAAAGCCGCAAGAGGCAAGCCGGAGTAGGTATCAGATAGATGCAGAACAGCTTTGGCGTAGACCAAGACATCTTGTCCCACCAAACTCGCTAGTGTCCAAAAGGCAATGGAGCCAAGAATACCTAAGGCTAGAACTCGATCCGAGCGGAAGGCTTCCCAGGCAAGACTCCATGTTTCGCGGATGCCGCCATTCATTCGGGCTCGGGGAACGGCTGGTATGAAAAAGGAAAATCCCAGCCCTAGGGCCGAAAAGAGAATCAATACGGCCCCGGCCAACCAGGGCGTGGATCCTGAGAGTTCTAGGAGAGGTCCAGCCAGGGCGGTTCCCGCGATTATCGCCACAAATGTCCAGAGCTCCAGTTGCCCGTTTCCCCAGGATAGCCGTTGGTGTGGCAAGAGTTCCGGAAGAATGCCATATTTGGAGGGACTGAATAGGGCACTCTGTGCGCCCATCCCGGCCAGGACCCACAATGGCCATGTCCCGCCCTCCGGGTTAAAAAAGAGGGCTGCTGTGCCGGCTCCCATTAAGAAAACTTCCAGGGCTTTCATGATGATGATGACCGTTCGTTTACTAAAACGATCGGAAAAGGTTCCGGCGAATGCGGACACGAGCATGAGGGGAAGGGTGAAAATTACAAAAGCTTGAGTGGTTTGGGTTTGCGAGGCCATTTCAAAGGCTGGCCCAGTGCTGTCTGTCGTGGCGGCCACCTGTTTAATGGCCAGAAGCGCAACCATCAGTTTCCAGGCATTGTCGTTAAATGCCCCAAAAAATTGCGCGACCAGCAAGCCTCGTAGTGCCGATGCTGACGTGGAAGTAGATGGAGAGTGTGGAGTAGGACTTGTCACGAGAATGTCAATTGATGGTGCAAGGGGAGAATTTTCAGTGGGGTGGATGGAAGTTTCTTCATCACTATATCGATACCTTCGATGGGGCTGTTGAAAAAAGCCGCCAGCGGCGTTCTCGCCCTTTTTCCGTGCTCACGTACTGCCAGTACGCTCCGCGCGCAAAAAGGGCTGCGGCCTTCCCTTCGGGAAGCCTCAGGGCAGGACTGGACGGACTTTTTTGAACAGCCCCAACGCTATTGATCGCCAAGGGCCTCCTGGCGAAATATGGCCATTGATATCTTCATTATTCAACAGTCCTTCGATGGGAGAAGGCGCAATTCGGCTAGTCCTGGCGAGATGGTAGCACGATTTTTTCAATTTTTCAGAACTGTATTCATGAAATCTTGTTTAAAGTTCCTGGTCAAATGACCGATTTACTCCGTAATGCAGGTATGGGATAGCGGCTTGTGTGGATCTGGTGTGTGATTTATGCCTCATGTCTTATCAGGTGTTGCAAATGATGGGCATTAGCGGCGTTCAGTCAGGTAGAAATTTGTCAATTTTTTATCGTTCCTCATTATGACGACCATGACAGCGGTTCTATCAGAACGTCCACGAAATTCGGCAGCGGCCTCTGAGTCCGATTCTGTCTTTCATAAGATGAAAAATGTGTTGAATAGTGTGCAGGTCTCAACCGGTTTGATCAGTCAACAACTACGAGAATTTCAAATTGATGATGTCGGGCGGGTGTCCGAGATGTTAGCGGCGCATGAAGATAATGTGGCTTGGTATCTTACCCAAGATTCCAAGGGGAAAAAGATCCCGATATTTTTGGGACGATTAAGCCAGGAGATGCGGCAACAGCATTTGAACGCGCTCACGGAGCTGACGACCCTGCAGTATCATTTAGAGCAAATGGAATACTTACTGACGGTTGGTCATGCCCCGGAGCGAGCCAGTGGTCTGCGGGACACTGTCCAATTTTCTGCTGTCATGGATGAGGCGGTTTTGGCCCATCGCGGAGAATTGGATCGAATGGAAATAGAGGTCGTGCATGACTATCACACTGTTGGACAAGGAATTTTGGAGGTGACAAAGTTGAGGGCCATTTTAGTGACGCTGATCAGGAATGCCATCAACGCCATGAACGAGGTGCCGGAACGGTCTCATCGTCTGACTTTGCGGGTGGTGCCCTGTTCAGACCGGGATGGATTTGTCCGGTTGCAGGTGGAAGATTCTGGTTGTGGCATTACTCCGGACAAACTCACTCAGGTGTTCTCGCCTCAAGAATCAACTATTCACTCAGATCACCTTCCTAATCTTCATGCCAGCGCGGTGACCGCAAAAGAGCTTGGCGGGGCTTTACGGGTATGGAGCGATGGGCCGAATAAAGGAGCGATTTTTACATTGGATCTCCCAGCTATTCACATGGAGGAAATACGGTAATGGACATGGAACAAGGTAACCGGCGGATCTTAGTTATTGATGATAATGTGGCGATTCACGATGATTTCCGGAAAATTCTGGAACGTTCCTTAGATACCTCATTACTTCAGGAAGTTCGCGCTGAGTTGTTTGATGATGTTGAAGAGCAAAAGGTCGTGGAAAAGTTCGAAGTAGAATGTGCGGACCAAGGGCAAATGGGCTATCGCATGGTTCAAGAAGCTATGAAAGCGAACAACCCATATGCGGTGGCCTTTGTGGATATGCGAATGCCTCCAGGTTGGGATGGAGTGGAGACTGTTGAGCATTTATGGCAAGAAGATCCGGACTTGCAAATTGTCATCTGTACCGCCTTTTCTGACCATGCCTGGGAAGATGTGATTCAACGTCTGAACAAAAATGATCAGTTGCTTATTCTCCGAAAGCCATTCGACAATATTGAGGTCTGGCAGTTGGCAAATTCGTTGACCAAGCGGTGGGCAGAATCACGGCAGGCCAAGTCCCAATTAGATCTACTGGCGAAATGGGCTGAAGAACGTGCTGAGGAAACAGTCAAAGCCGATTAGTTCTACTTCTTCAACAATCCCCGAGTCGTCCGACGAGGATAGGTATCTTCGATAGAAAAAGTTAGTGGTGATAGGCGGACGATTCTTTCACAGTGACATAGGTGAACATCCTAACTTGTTTCCTTCCGTTATTTCCGCTGAAGATGAATGACTCCTCATGTTGTCTTCTGAATCTCAATCCTCTTCTTTAAACAGGCCTCTTGATATCGTATTGGTGGGTTTTCAAAAGACGGAGTTTCCTGCTTCCTGCCGGACGGTCCTGACGAGGCGGCAACCGGATCCACATCTGACATGGGTGCCCACAGTGTGTGAGGCGGTGAATGATTCGACCGCAGACAATCCGCCGGATGTCATGATTATTGATTGCCGTCAAGACGATCGGCAATGGGAGCAAGTCTCTGAACAACAATTACCCGTTCAGAACACCATGATTTTTGGTGTGACCAACGTTGAAGAGAACAACGGTACCCAAGCCGGGATGCACGAGGATGTCGTCGGTTATCGGGTAGACGAAACGACCGCCCCAGTCATTTTGAAATGGGGATGTGATCTCGTCCAGGCACGACGAGAGTTAGCGATGACACAGGAACAGCTTCGTGAGCAGTTGGGAGAAGCCGAGTACAAGATAGAAATGGCGAACGTTGCCTCAACTGTTTTGCATAACGTGGGCAATGTGCTGACAAGTGTGATGGTTGCCGCCAATATGGTGGAATCTCTGGTCGATCAGTCTTCGGTGGTCCTTGTGAATCGCATGGCGGAGCTTCTCACAGCTCATCGGGAAGACTTGGGTCAGTATTTAACAGAAGACCCCAAGGGCAAACGTATTCCCCCTTCATTAGAGAAACTTGGGGCGCATCTTCTTGAAGAACAACAGACGGTTTTGAAAGAGATAAAAGGAGTCGTGAAAAATATTTCCCATATGAAGCAGATTATTTTGTCCCATCAAGCCATGGCCAAATCAGCAGGCAAACCCGAACAGATTGCGCTTGGCGATATTGTGTCCCATGCCATGGAGTTGAGTTTCCAGCCGGAAGATTCAAAGTGGTTAAAGGTGTGCCGTGATGACGAGGATGTGCCGACTGTATGGGCGGATCAACATCAACTGCTTCAAATCCTAGTCAACCTTTTCCGCAATGCGAAACAGGCCATGCGCCAACATGTGCAGGACTCTCATGTCCTTCATCTCTGTACGAAATTACAACATGGTGATCAAGAATTTGTGGTGTTGAAAATCCAGGATAGCGGGATTGGGATTGCTCCGGAACATGTCTCAAAGTTGTTTACGCGAGGTTTTACCACGAAAAAAGACGGAAATGGGATTGGGCTCCATAGTTCGATTGCGGCCATGCAGGATATGGGAGGAACCATGCACGTTCACAGCGATGGAATAGGAACCGGCGCGACATTCACGTTGACATTCCCTGTGAAAAGAGAGGTTCTAGCACCATAATGTTTTTCGTGCTTAGTGGCCGAAGGAGCAAGATGACTGAAGGAACCGGAAGTGAACAGGAACAGTTGAAGGCAACCCCCGATTGTTTGGAACAGGAATGGTTGAGAGAACAATCACTTGAAAAACAATTGGCTCAATCGGTGCGGGAGTTGGAGATCCAAAAGGCCGAAATGTTGCTAGAGCGTGAGCAACTCTTGAAGGAGTTGCGTGAACGAGAACAGATAGAGCTGGCTCTCCGCCAAAAGGCGAACGAGTGGGCCCGGTCCAATCGTGAATTAGAGCAATTTGCATCGATAGCCGCCCATGATTTGCAGGAACCACTTCATACTATTCAAGTGTTTTTGGATCTGTTGCAGGTGAAACACGGATCGTCGCTGAATGAGCAAGGACAGGGATATCTGAATCGTGTGACCACAGCAGCTGGCCGGTTGCAGCAACTCATTGAAGGTCTGTTGGTTTATTCCAGGGTTGAAGAGCCGAATCGAAAGGGTGAGCGCCTGTCTTTGAAGGAAATCGTAGAAGAGGTGCTCTCTGATCTCAAGGCGCAAATTGATCATCTTCAGGCCACCATTCATGTTGGAGAGTTGCCGGCGGTGTATGGAGATGCTGTGAGGATCCGCCAATTATTTCAAAATCTTCTGAGCAATGCCTTGAAATTTCATAAGCCAGGCGTGGCTCCGGTTGTTCATGTGACAGGAATGAAGATTCAAGACCGTCGTCATGGTGGCGCCGAAAAGCCTCAGTGGCTTTGTCAGATCAAAATTCATGATGAGGGAATTGGCATTCCAAGTGAACACCTGGAGGAAATTTTTCGGATGTTCAAGCGCGTGCATGGATCCGAGAAATATGACGGTTCAGGTATAGGGCTGGCGGTCTGTCAACGTATTGTCGATCAATGTGGAGGCGCAATTTCAGTTTGTTCAACTGTTGGTGAAGGGTCGACATTTTCTGTCACGCTGCCTGCGTCAGAAGGATAATGGGCATAGAGAGTAAAACCTATGAATTCCACGAAGACACATTCTCGGGTTCGGCCTGTGTTATTAGTCGGGCACGATAGCGGCGCCCAGGATTTTTTGCAGCAAGCCTTGTGTCGTACACAGGACCACGTTTCTTTAGAAGATGGAATGGGAGATCAAAGCCATTCGCTATCTGTAAAGCCAGAACCTGTGCTATTTAGCCTGGTGCGGACGGAGAATTGGCGGGCGGCCTATCAGGCTATTGAAGAAAGAAAAGGAACAGGTGATTCATTTTCGCTGATTTTTTTGACGATGTCCGGTGAGCCATGGAATTCGGTAAGAGAGAATATCGAAAAGATTTGGGAATTGGATAGTGCTGTGCATTGTGTCGTATGCGTGCCGGGCGAGGCAGTGTCACAAGCCGCGCGGCTACAGTTGAGTAGGCCGAATCAATGGGCCTTGTTGCGGGTGCCTGGAGAACCGGAGGAGGTGATTCAGTTGGCCTCATGTCTCACGGCCCTTCCTTCTTCTGAAGCGCCGCCGCCTACCCAAGAGCTGGACCCTCAACAAGCCGCATTAGCATCTGCACAGCATGAACTGGCTAGTTCGAAGGTCTATGTCGAAAATGTTCTCCGTTCAATGGCCGATTCTCTGTTGGTCATTGAGGCTAATTTGACGATTGGATCCGTCAACCCCGCCTTACTGGAACTGTTAGGATATGCTGAAGATGATTTAATTGGGCAGTCTCCCGGGTTGATCTTTGGGGAAGAGTTCGCGCAAGGCTCGATTATTGAGAACTTGATGCTCCAGGGTTCGGTCAGTGGGATCGAATCCAGTTTTCAAACCTGTGATGGTCGGTGCATTCCCATTTCGGTGTCAGGGTCGATGATACAGGATGAACAAGGACAATTTCAGGGCTTAGTCTGTGTGGCTCAGGATATTACCGAACGCAAACGGATGGAAGAAGAAAAATTACAATTGCATCAACAATTACTCGATACTTCCCGGCAGCTCGGGATGGCCGAAGTGGCGTCGGATGTTCTGCATAATGTCGGGAACGTGCTAAATAGTATTTATGTTTCCATTGGCGTGGTAAGGGAATTGGTCACAAGATCGATCGTGGGGGATGTTGAACGGATTTCTCAACTCTTTCAAAAGCATAAGGATGATCTTAGCAATTATCTCTCAACCAATCCGAAAGGAAAACAAATTCCAGCTTATTTAGAGAAATTGGCAGGCCAGTTGCTGGAAGAACAACGAGCCGCGCTAGCGGAATTAACCCGTTTACATGACAATGCTCAACAAGCGCAACAATGTGTGGCTGCGCAACAGGATCTGGCTCAGCCCAGTCGAATCACGGAGCCACTCTTTATCGAAGAGTTATTGGAAGAAGCTCTGACGGCGAATCAAGACCTTTTGAAAACATCACAGATTGACGTTGTGCGGGAGTTTCAAGAGATCCCACAGCTTATTGTCGAAAAGCGTCAGGTCTTAGAGGTTCTTGTCGATCTCATTCGCAATGCTTGCGAGGCAATGTCAACAAGTTTGGTAAAACGTCTTGTGATCAGGGCCATACTGGTGCCTGGCCCGCCGGATTCTGTCCGGCTGGAAATTCAAGACTCTGGAGTCGGTATCGCCCCTGAAGACCTGACGAAAATTTTTGGACAAGGCAACCAGACTCAACATGGCGGACGTGGCATGAGTTTGCATAATGGTGCGCTAGTGGCAAAAAATCTTGGTGGAGCGCTGCGGGCGCATAGCCAGGGTAAAGGGCAAGGGGCCACCTTCTCACTGGAATTGCCCGGGAACTTTCACTTTCCTGAACTGTAAGTCGCAATAACCTCTTTCACGCATCCCTCCTTTTGTTTCCTGTTTTGTGCGGCTTTTTCATATTTTAAGATATTAGCGGAGGTTCATCATTCTGGTAGGGCCAAGATTCTTAAGAGGTTTCTGCTGGGAACCGAGGAGAAGGTGGCAAGAAGTCTATCGGCTTCCGGAGACAACTATGACAGAACATGGTTCTTTGATTGAAACAGAGGAATTGCACGAGTACTTTTCTATTGTGACCTCACAAAATGGGGCAATACCCGCCAGGTTAGAATATGGACTGAGTATCGGGGTGGAAGTCTTCTCGCTGGTTGAGGGTTTTGAAGTCTCATCGCCGTCTATCAGAACCTTATGGCAACATAGCGTGCGAACGGGGTATATGGCTGCATTGATTGCTCGCCATCAACAGCTCGATCGCGCTGTGGTGTGGCAGGCCTTTGTGGGAGGCCTGCTGCACGATATCGGGATCTTAATTTTTCTGACTCAACACCCGCAGGTCTTTCAGGCTGTTGTAGATTTAGCTCAATCCCGAGGCCAAGAGCTCAGTACGTTAGAAGAAAATTTTCTGGGGACAACTCATGCTAGGAGCGGGGCCATGTTCTTGGCGCGATGGGGAATTCCCAAAGAACTCATTAGAGTTGTGAATTTTCATGACAAGCCTTTTCGGTCACCTCAGATGGCCTTCTCTGCACATACGGCGGTGTACATTGCCAATCTATTAGAAGGGGGCGGCATTGCTCAAGATGGCGATGGCGTGATCGAGTTGGAAGGAGAGGCCTATCTCTTGCGGTTGGGGTTATGGGACGATCTCCCATTGTGGCAGGGATGGATGCGCGAGATTTCCCAATCTCTCACAGTACGGTGAAAAGCATTACTAAGTGTCATTGTATGAGTTTTGATGTCTATCACTCAACCCCTTTTTAAGTTCCTGCTCCCGCCGATCGAATCTCCAAAATTTCTTTTGAAATGCTTCCATGCTCTCTTTCTCTTCAGAGGAAAAAGACATGCTACGGTTGCATTTTTATCAAGAGCCGTTAGGATGGATTGAGGAGTTCTTTCATCACGCCATTGCTCATGACTTTCAAACACCTCACCAACAGTAAGGATGCAAGCAAATCCGCCATGCGCAATTTTTTTGGGTATGGCATGGCTGTGGGAGTGGTCTTTGTGGGGTTGGTATTGCCCAGCATCGGAGCATCGCTGGATTCTCCAATAGCCCCCTGTCACAATCCTGAACATTGTTTCTTGGAATTCCTGAAGGAACTAGACAAGCCCACTTCGAGCCTGAAGAATGCGAAGGCAACCAGCAAAGCTTCCCAATTATTCCAACACATTCTTTTAAGGTACGCCCAAACGCCTTGGGCCAAACGGGCGAATCTTCGCTACGGGTATGCCCTCCGAACTGACAGTCCTCAAGAGGCCAT
Organism: Nitrospirales bacterium; assembly: GCA_965223315.1. Taxonomy (GTDB): domain Bacteria; phylum Nitrospirota; class Nitrospiria; order Nitrospirales; family UBA8639; genus Nitrospira_E. The sequence goes on along the minus strand of CBDCWD010000004.1, from coordinate 3,918,677 downwards.
CCCATTATTACGGTCTTCACGAGATAATTTTCCAGTATTGGGCGATTATCTCCAGTGGTGGCTACTCCAAGCCTACGAAAAAGCTGAGTTATGGGAAGAAGCGGGCGAAGCGGCTGAGAAGTTTGCTCAGTCGTATCATGATTCCCTGCTTCGAGCGGAGGTGTTGTATACCGGTGGAGACATTCAATTCAGGCTTGAAAATTGTCCGGCTGTTGATTCCCTCCTTTCTGAAGCTTTAACGATCGACCCTCACCATGCCCATGCGGCCCGTGCAGTCTTTCAACTGGGAACATGTGCTGAGCGGATGGGACACCACGATAACATGCGCGAGATGCTGCGGGAGTTGTGGTGGAAATATCCCTTGACTCCGGAAAGTCTTCGAGCCGAGGAAACACTCGGCCAAGAAGCCCATACAGGGTTTGTCCCAACCCAAGGCGAACGATATCAGCGTGCCACGTCCCTGTATAAGAATGGAGCCTTGAAAAAGGCGGTGAAGGAATTGCGAAAAGTTGTAGCGGGCTCCAAACAGACGCCTCAATACTTCCAGGCACATTATATGTTGGCCAAGGCCCTGGCCCGGTTGAAGCGATACGGAGAAGCTGAAACATCATTCCAGATGCTGGCCGGGTCCTCGTCTTCCCGACAAGCGGAAGCCCGGGTGTGGTTGGGACGGGTCTATTTACGGCAAGGTAAAGGCAAAGAGCTGGCTCGGCTGGTCAAGCAGTTGCCTGTTGATCGTCTTACCGGAGATCAACAAGCCCAACTGTATACCTTCTATGGAATCTGGTTGCGAGATCAGGATCGTTTAGCGGAAGCGGTCGAGGCGTATCAGAAGGCGGCGGAAGTCTCTCAGAAACGTTCAAAGAAACTGAAGGCCCTCTGGAAGTTGGCATGGATTCATTATCAACGCCAGCATTTTTCGGAAGCGGTCCCAATATTTCAAGACATTATTGATACCACCAAGAAACCACAGTCGACTTCCCACATGCATGCGGCCTCGCGGGCTGGGTATTGGCTGGCTCGTTCATATGAGCAGATGGGGCAGTCCGCGTTGGCTAAGGAGCAATGGGAAAAAGTCCACCAGGCATTTCCGTTGACTTACTATGGGCAATTGGCACAAGCCAAGCTTGGCTTACGCCAGGAGAGTCCTCAGTCATTGGCCGTCCTGGCTGCAAGCCACTCGAACCCGACAACCAATTCCGGCAAACTTGGTCAAGATATCCATTTTCAAAAATTCAACGCTCTGCAAGCCCTTCAATTGTCACAAGAGGCCATGAAAGAATTTGAACAGGTCTACGCCCGTCAAGGTTCGGACAAAGACGCCTTTCCCCGACTGGTGTCCTCCGCAGCTCAGATTGGGGCCTATGATATTGGCATTCGACTGGCTATTCGGCACTTTGGGCAGAGGCTCAGGACAGGCAAGTTACCTCAAGCTTCCCCCGCGTGGTTTGGGGCATTCCCTACCGGATATCAAACCATGATCCAGTCTTTTGTCCCTAAGCATGTGGACCCCTATCTCATTTCAGGACTGATTCGTGAGGAAAGTCTCTATAGTGCTAGGGTTGTTTCCCCAGTTGGCGCCATTGGACTGATGCAACTGATGCCCAGAACGGCCAAGCGCGTCGCGAAACAGTTGAATCTTATTAAGGTAAATTATCAAACGGCGTGGCTCTATGAGCCTCAATATAATATTCAGATCGGGTCTCACTATTTGGGACAACTACTTGACGAATTTCAGGGAAATATCATCTATGCCGTGGCAGCCTATAATGCCGGCCCCCGGCCGGTCCGGCGGTGGATTGTGAGCCATGGGCATCGTCCGGCTGATGAATTTGTGGAATTCATTGGCTATCGGGAAACTCGCGGATATGTGAAACGGGTCGTGGGAAGCTATCGAATTTATCGAGCATTGTTTGACAAACCCTGTCCTGCCACTTCTCTTGACAGGTTTTGTTGAACGCACTATAGTCCCGCTCGTTTAGGCCTAAGAAAAAGGAGGGTTCCGTGAGTGTCGAAAAAATGGAAAAGTTGGAAGTGCGGGTTCGAAAATTACTTGATTTAGTTGTTGAATTACGACAGGATAAAACGAATCTCGAACAAGAGCTTGATGCGACTCGTGAACGTTTAGCCAAGCACCAGGATATGTCAGAAGGGTGGGAGGATGAGCGGATGACTATTCGTACAAAAATTGAAAAGGTGCTTGACGAACTTGAATTTTTAGACCGTTCGAACCCGTAATCACAGAAGAGGACTATGACGAAGACTATAGAAGTTGAGGTCTTTGGTCATCGCTTCTCCTTGCAAGGAGAAGGAGAAGAGGCCTATTTCCATGAATTGGCTGAATCAGTGGATACGCAAATGCGTACTCTGGCCAAACAAAGCCGAACAAGTACACCAACCAAGCTGGCTATTTTGGCAGCTATTAATGCCACAGATCAGCTCCTCCGGCTGCAGCGGCATGGGGCGTCGAGTGATAGTGAAGTTGAGCGCCGTGCCCAACTCTTGGTAGAAACCATCGACCAGCATTTAGAAGCCCACTCCGGTTAATCCTTCCCCAGGGTCTGTTGAAAAAAGCCGCCAGCGGCGTTCTTTGGATCAGTAAGAAGTGAATAGTGAGGAGTAAGGAGCACGAGGAAAGATCGTCATCTCAGACTTCCTTCCTCATGTTCTCTTTCTTTGCAAGAGAATATCTCCTTTCAAAACAACTGCTTGTGTCAGTTTGTTTTCAGGCATGGAATTTGTTGCGGCGAAAGCCTAAGAATGGAGATCACATATTTATTGAAATGAGTTGGGATATTCTGATATTTTAATGCTCATAAGTTATTGAATTTCAAAGAAAGAAAGGAATATTCCCTTCTGAGGGAGAGAAATAGGGAGCCCGCTATGATCGTACAAATTTTTGTCATAGCTGGTTATGTTGGAAGCATGGTAGACGGGTGCTTGAAACTTCTTCGAGAAAATCAGCGGTATGTATGGAAATGGATCTATGAGACGCCCTTTCAGTCTGACCTCGGAAAATCTGGTACGGTTGTTCCTGCACTGAGAGTCCGCCAGTGTTTCAGCGGATTAGGGCTTTCTCTTATCTTTGTCCCACATTTTGTTGGGTGTCAATCAGAGTATCGTGCCAATTATTATCAAGCCAAGAGACGTTTCAAGCGTTTGTCCGCACTTCCGTTTCCCTTAGCTGTTGTCTATCAGGGTCGTTGATAGATAATCAGTTTCTTCCATTCTTCCCTTTTCCTCCTTCCTCCAAAGGGGTTCCTGTTTTCTAGCATTGTGTATTGTTTTCAAGGAAGGCCATTTTCCCTTATGAGCCTTTCGTAGGTGCCAAGGGAAGCGAAGAGGAGTCAGACCATGGAAATGCTAATGCCTATATTAATGGGCGTCGTTGGACTTGCCATGGGCTTTGTCTTGTCCAAAGTGTTTCAACAACATTTGGATACCAAACGACGTTCCGAAGTCGAGGGCCAAATGCAGCAGCTCACCCAAAATGCGCAGCGGGAAGCGGAAAATGTGGTGAAGGAAGCGAAGATTGAAGCCAAAGATTTGTTATTTCAGGCAAAATCAGAACTGGAGGCCAAGGAAAAAGAAAAACGTCACGAGATACAGGCGGCTGACCGGAAGATTCATCAGCGTGAGGAAGCGCTTGAGCGCAAGCTGAGCCAGTTTGATAAACGGGATGAGGAGATGCGGCAGAAAGAACAGGCCCTCAAGGAGAAGGAAGATGCCTTGCGCAAAGAGACCGCTGCCTGTGAGCAAGCCATTAAAGAACACCGGGTAGCGCTTGAGCAAGTGGCGGGGATCACGGCTGATGAAGCCAAGCGCCAGTTATTAAGCGAAATTGAGACGGAAGCCAGACTTGATGCTTCGCTGCTCACTAAACGAATCTTAGATGAAGCAAAAGAGATGGCAGATCGGGAGGCCCGTGAAATCGTCACCCGTTCCATTCAACGGATAACTCGGGACTATGTCAATGAGGCTACGATCTCCGTGGTGCCATTGGCCAATGATAGCATGAAAGGGCGAATTATTGGCCGAGAGGGACGAAATATTCGGGCCTTGGAGGCGGCAACGGGAGTCGACCTGATCATTGATGAAACTCCCGAAGCTGTGATTGTGTCGGGCTTTGATCCACTACGGCGGGAAGTGGCCAAAATTTCTTTGGAGCGTTTAATGCAGGACGGCCGGATTCATCCGACCAGGATTGAAGAGGTGGTGGAGAAAGTCAAAGGGGATGTGGATAAGCTGATGCGCGAGGAGGCTGAAAAGGTCATTTTTGAAGTCGGTCTCTCGGACTTTCATCCTGAAATTGTGAAGTTGCTGGGCCGCCTGAAATATCGCACAAGTTATGGACAAAATAATTTATATCATGCCCGCGAAGCCTCCTATATTTGTGGAATTATGGCTTCTGAATTGGGCTTGGATGTGAAGCTGGCCAAACGAGGAGCCCTGCTGCATGATATTGGGAAAGTCGTCAGTCACGAAGAAGAAGGCACCCATGCGATGCTGGGAGCTGAAATAGCCAAAAAGTGGGGAGAGTCGGATCTGATCGTGAATGCCATCGCCGCCCATCATGAGCAAGTCGAACCGCTCTGTCCCGAGTCCGTCTTGGTCGCCGCCGCTGAAGCCCTGTCGGCGGCCCGTCCGGGTGCCAGGCGAGAGACATTAGAAGCGTATGTGAAACGGCTAGAGAAATTGGAATCTTTGGCGACCGGGTATTCCGGTGTTGATAAGGCCTATGCTATTCAAGCAGGACGGGAAGTCCGGGTGATCATCAGGCAGGGTGAATTAAGCGAGACCGAAAGTTTTGCTCTGTCACGGGACTTGGCGAAAAAAATAGAACAAGAACTCACGTATCCGGGACAAATTAAAGTCACAGTGATTCGTGAAAATCGATTTATCGAGTTTGCACGATAGTTGTTGAAAGATTGCGCGGCCGTATGAATGTGTTATTTATTGGGGACATTATGGGTCAACCCGGTCGGCGGGTCTTATTACAACACCTTTCTCACGTCATAGAGAGCCATGCAATTGATCTGGTGGTCGGAAATGGAGAAAACGCGGCTGGCGGGTTTGGTATTACTGCCGAGATTGCCCAAGAACTGTTTGACTTGGGTTTGTCAGCCATTACGCTTGGGAATCATGCTTGGGATAAGCGGGAAGCTATGGAATATTTAGAGAAAGAATCCCGGTTGATCCGGCCGGCCAATTATCCGGAAGGGGTGCCTGGCAAAGGGTCGTGTGTGATTGAGACGGCCGATGGCGAGCGGTTAGGGGTTCTGCAGCTCATGGGGCGGGTCTTTATGCCTTTGGTGGATTGTCCCTTTCGCGTGGCGGAACGTGAATTGGCTCAATTGAGCACATGCACCGACTGCATTCTTGTGGACATGCATGCAGAAACCACGTCAGAGAAAATGGCCATGGGATACTTTTTGGATGGAAAAGTTTCGGCTGTCTTGGGAACCCATACTCATGTGCAAACCGCCGATGAGCAAATCTTCCCTCAAGGTACGGGCTACGTCACCGACGTGGGAATGACCGGGCCTGTTCACTCTGTCATCGGCATGAAGCCAAATTTAGTCATTCAAAAATTCTTGACCCAGTTGCCTCGCCGATTTGAAGTGGCGCCTGGCCCATCCGTGTTGTCTGGGGCGGTGGTGACCATAGACGTCGCTTCTAAGAAAACGACACACATTTCTCGTGTACGGGTATTTGAATAGTCTCATCCTGTGCTCCAGCTTTTCCCGCCTTTGCTCACCGTCTCGGAACTGACCAGGCAAATACGTTCACATCTCGAACAACAGTTTCCTTCCGTGTGGGTAGAAGGGGAAGTTTCCAACCTCCGGTGCCCTTCTTCGGGCCATCAATATCTTACATTGAAGGATTCAAGCAGTCAGATTCGTGCAGTCCTGTTTCGTGGCCAGGCGCAACGGTTGAAATTTGCCCTTCAAGATGGGTTGGAAGTGTTCGTGCGTGGGCGTCTGACGGTCTATGAACCTCGTGGCGAGTATCAACTGCTGCTGGAGGCTGTCGAACCCAAAGGCATAGGAGAATTAGAACTGGCATTTAGGCAACTCAAAGCGAAGTTAGAAAAAGAAGGCCTGTTCCAGGAATCGCGTAAGCGGCCTCTGCCATCTTTCCCGGAACGTATTGGGATCATCACGTCACCTGTTGGGGCGGCTCTGCATGATCTGTTGACCATTCTTCATCGCCGTTGGCCATTGGCTCAGGTGCTGATTATGCCCGTGGCGGTTCAGGGCGAGGCGGCGGCTGGCCAAATTGCCGAGGCTATTCAGATGGTGAATCACGTGCGTCTTCAATCGGAAAGCGTTGACCTTTTAATTGTGGGACGAGGCGGAGGATCGCTGGAAGATCTCTGGGCATTCAATGAAGAACAGGTTGTGCGGGCGATCGTGGCGTCCCGCGTTCCAGTTGTATCAGCCATCGGCCATGAAACCGATGTGACACTTTCCGATTTCGTTGCGGACTGCCGGGCTCCCACCCCTTCGGCGGCTGCGGAACTCGTTGCTCCGGATTGGTTAATCGTGAAGGAACAGCTGGTTCATCATCGTTCAGGGATGGAACGGGCCTTCAAAAGTATGGTGGCTGTTTTGACCATACAGGTGCAGCAGCTAGGGCAACGGTTGCCCGATCCCCGCCTGATCCTTAGCCGTTTCATACAACGGGTTGATGATTTGGAGCGGCAGTTGTATCGAAAGGTAAAGGACTGGTGTCGAAAGGTTCAGCTCGTTTTGATACAGCACCAATCGGCGATGTGGGAAACAAGCCCGCTTTTGAAAATCCGGCAAGAACAAGGCCATGTGACAGAATTGAAGGAGCATCTCATCCGGAATTTGCACAACATGGTTCTTTCTCAACGTCAAGAAGTGCAGTTAGCGGTCTCCCAGTTACATCAACTAAGCCCGCTGGCGGTATTGGCGAGAGGATATAGCATTGTCAAAGATCTGCGAGATGGAAAAGTTCTGAAAAAATCAACAGATACAACGGTTGGATCAAGAATTCATATGAGATTGTCTGAAGGGGAGCTGGTCTGTAAGGTCGAACAGATTCATGCTCCGAAATGATCATACTCTTTTGATTCCGAGTATAGGAAAGTTATAATAGCGTGAGATTCTATCGAAACGATAGCAAAGGAAATCATGGCGGCCATAAAATTTGAAAAAGCTTTGTCCCGCTTGGAAACAATTGTGAATGAGTTGGAAGAGGGTGAACTTTCCTTGGATGAATCATTGAAGATTTTCGAAGAGGGCGTGAAACTCTCGAAAACCTGCTTAAAAATGTTGGATGAGGCTGAAAAAAAAGTAGAAATACTTGTGAAAGACAAGGATGGCCGAAAGCGCATTCAGGCCTTTTCGCTGGAGGAACCCCATTCTGCGGAATCTTAACCGATCTTCTCACATCTCTCTTCTTTGCCTCCAGGAGAGTGGATGACGTTATTGAAATCCTCACTTCCTCGTAAAAGAATCATCAAGCAGCGATTGGATTCTCTCTTGGTCTCTCGCGGGCTCGTCCAAAGTCGCGATCAAGCCAGCCGTGTTATTTTGGCGGGCCGGGTGAAGGTTGAAGGGCTCATTCGTGATAAACCTGGACGAGCTGTGTCTTCAGAGGTTGACCTGGAAATTATTCAGCCCCAGACGCAATATGTTAGCCGAGGCGGGGAAAAGCTGGCTCCAGCCTTAGAAGCCTTTGGTCTATCCTGTCGGGGATGGGTGGTGATAGATGTTGGCGCGTCGACTGGAGGATTTACCGATTGTGTCCTGCAAAGGGGAGCGCAGCGAGTATATGCGGTGGATGTGGGATATGGTCAGTTAGACTGGAGGTTACAATCTGATTCCCGTGTGGTGAAGATGGATCGAGTCAATATTCGATATCTGCGGCAGGAAGATATTCCGGAACTTGTTGATTTAGTGGTTGTGGATGTCTCATTTATTTCTCTCAAAAAGGTGTGGCCAGCGCTTCTCCCTTTACTGAAGCCAAGGGGGTATCTTGTGGCGCTCATCAAACCTCAATTTGAGGTGGGGAAGGGGCAGGTTGGTAAAGGAGGAATTGTCCGTGATGAAGGATTACGGCAATCGGTGAAAGATCAGTTTGCCGGATATGCGGCGTCGCTCTCTTTAGACCTTGTAGGCTTGATGGATTCTCCTGTATATGGCAAAAGAGGCAATAGGGAAATCCTTATCGGGGTCAGAAAACGATCACCGCCTGATTGTGGAAAGATTGCGAGTGAGGAATGATTCATGAACGGTTTTGATCTGAAAGGTAAGGGACTATTATGGGCGTAAAGGTCTTAGTGACGGGTGGGGCGGGATTTATTGGATCGCATGTGGTTGACCGGTTGGTCCAAGAAGGCAATCAGGTGGTGGTGATTGATGACTTGTCGACAGGCAAACGAAAACAAGTCAACAAAAAGGCCACGTTCTATAAGATGGATATTCGAAGTAAGCGCGTTGAACGTGTCTTTAAAAATGAGCGCCCCTTGATCCTTGTACATCTCGCGGCGCAAATGAATGTTCGGTATTCAACTGAAAATCCAGCCTTTGATGCAGACGTGAATATTCTCGGCACGTTGAATCTTTTAGAGCATGCCGTAAAAAATGGTGTCCGAAAGGTCTCCTTTGCCTCTTCAGGTGGAGCCATTTATGGGGAACAAGAGGTTTTCCCGGCTCCAGAATCCCATCGCACGGATCCCCTCTCTCCCTATGGAATTAGTAAGCTAGCAGGAGAAAAATACTTAGCTTATTATGGAAGTGAATTGGGTCTTCGCTCTGTATCTCTGCGGTTTGCGAATGTCTACGGCCCTCGTCAAGAGCCGGAAGGCGAGGCGGGGGTCGTGGCAATCTTTTCCAAGCTGATGCTGGATGGCGGGCAGCCCGTCGTGAATGGCACGGGAAAACAGACCCGCGATTTTGTGTACGTCGATGATGTGGTGGAAGCGATTATGACAACGTTAGGTGAGGACATTCAGGGGATCTATAATGTGGGGACTGGTCAGGAAAGTTCGGTGAATGAATGTTACGGGATTATCAAAAATTTGACCAACAGTTCTTGTAAGGAACTATTCGGAGCGGCAAAAAAAGGTGAACAGTTTCGCAGTGTATTGGATATCAGGAAGCTCCAAGAGCAATTTGGGTGGGAACCGCAAGTGGCGCTCTCGGATGGTCTCAAGCAAACCGTTGATTTCTTTCGAGCGCAAGGCACGTAGCCGAGGAGAGGTATCGTTGTAGAAGGTTTCTCCGGACAGGTCAATATCGGGGAACGGAGTTATCGATTTCTATTGACCAGGATTCGATGCCTCCGATCAAATTTTTCACGTTAGAAAATCCTTGCTGCAGGAGGAAACCTACCGCATCGGCACTGCGCATACCTTTATGACAATACGCCACAATTTCTTTATTCCTATCGATTTTGTCTAAGGAATGAGGAAGTTCGCCCAAGGGAATGAGTACGGACCCTTCAAGCTTGGCCAGGGAATACTCATGTGGTTCGCGCACATCTAACAAAAAAATATCATCGCCATTGTCTTGCCGTGTTTTCAATTCACGGACGGTAATTGTATAACTCATATTGGAATGGTCTCCTTATTTTACTTTTTTAAAAACACATCCTTCGACAATTCGGCATCATAGCCAGTAGATTTTCCGGGTGTCAATTTATTCTGTGTGAGAGCCAAAGGAGAACCGGCATGTCCCAGCATTCTGTGGTGACTATTGAGCAGATTGCCCAATATGAAGGGCAAGAGATTACGATTCAGGGATGGCTTCGCCAGCGGCGCTCAAGCGGGAAGCTCAGTTTTCTCACGGTTCGTGATGGTTCTGGAGACATCCAAGTCATCGTCAGCAAAGCCACGGTGGGAGATGAGTCGTTTGCCTTATGCGGACAGGCGACACAGGAGTCCTCTCTTGTCGTGACTGGCCATCCAAGGAAAGACGCCAGGGCTCCAGGTGGCTATGAACTCGACGCTCTCAAGGTCGAAATCGTGCATCTTGCGGAATCCTTTCCCATTCAACCCAAAGAACATGGAGTGGGATTTTTAATGGAACACCGTCATTTGTGGCTGCGTTCCAGCCGTCAACATGCCATCTTGCGTATACGCCATGAAATTATCCGGACCTGCCGAAATTTCTTTGATGAGCGAGATTTTACACTCATCGACACGCCAATTTTTACCCCAAATGCCTGCGAGGGCACGACCACGCTGTTTCAGACGGAATATTTCGATCAAGTCGCCTATTTGGCACAAAGCGGCCAGCTCTATGGAGAAGCCGCCGCCGCAGCCTTTGGGAAAATCTATTGTTTTGGCCCGACCTTTAGAGCGGAGAAATCAAAAACCCGCCGGCATCTGATGGAATTTTGGATGGTCGAGCCGGAGATTGCCTTTGCCGAACTATCCGATGTGATGCAGCTTGCTGAAGAGCTCGTCTCCACTGTGATTCAGCGGGTGTTGGAACGTCGAAGAGCCGAATTAGAAATTTTGGAACGGGATATGACGGTCCTGGAAAGCATGATTCCGCCATTTCCGCAGATCACCTATGAAGAAGCTATCGCACGTTTGAAAGAAAAAGACGTGGACATTCAATTTGGAGATGATTTCGGCAGCGAGCAAGAAACGATTTTATCCCAATCGTTTGATCGTCCCGTCCTTGTACACCGCTATCCCGCAGCGGCCAAAGCGTTTTATATGGCCAAAGACCCCGCACGTCTCGAGCTAGCCTTGTGTATGGATATGTTAGCCCCGGAGGGTTATGGCGAAATTATCGGAGGCGGGCAACGGATCCATGACCTGGAAGTGTTACGCCAGCAAATTGCCGCCCATGATCTGCCTGAAGAGGCCTTTAAGTGGTACGTGGATTTGCGGCGCTACGGGAGTGTGCCGCATGCCGGTTTTGGGATGGGAATTGAGCGGGTCGTGGCCTGGATCTGCGGCCTTGATCATGTGCGGGAAACCATCCCCTTCCCCAGAATGCTCTACACCCTCTATCCTTAAGTACCTAATTCAGACTTTTCTCACGGTTGTTCCTCTGAATCAACAAATATTGCAAGCCCTCTACCTGCCTCTCTCTTCCTCTTAGTTTTCATGAAAACCAATAGATGCTTGACATCATTGCCTAGAGTTGTATACTGCAAGGTGTGGGAAAAAGTGGGAAAATCCCCTCATAGATATGGCAAAAATGAAACATGATGAATGAATGATGTGCATGTTCCTGTTCTTGCTGAAGAAATTTGTCAGTGGCTTGATCCAAAACCGGGTGGAATTTACGTAGATTGTACCGTCGGTTTAGGAGGAACATCATCAAGAATACTAAAAAAGACAGGTGGTCATGCTTATATTCTTGGTTTGGATCGTGATTCTGAGGCCTTGGCTGAGGCGGAGAAAAGTTTAGGGGCCTATGGATCGCGCATTAAACTATATAACGGGAATTACTCCCACATCAAGGACTTCGTTCAACAAGAAGGCTTTAAAAGGGTCGATGGCGTGATCTTTGACCTAGGCGTGTCCTCATTGCAGTTAGATCGGCCGGAACGCGGATTTAGCTTTGCCAATGATGGACCTTTGGATATGCGAATGGATAAAACCCAGGGTCCCACGGCCGCAAACTTAGTGAATAAGCTGCCTGAAAAAGAGCTAGCCGACTTGCTTTTTGCCTGTGGGGAAGAGCGGTTCTCCAGACGTATTGCCCGTGCAATCGTGGAGTCCAGGAACACCTTTCCGTTGGAAACCACGCAAGCCTTGGTATCTGTCATCAAAGAGGCGGTTCCGGCGTCCTATAGAAAGGGACGTATTCATTGTGCCACCCGGACATTCCAAGCGCTTCGGATTCGGGTGAATCAAGAATTGGAGCTGTTGCAGCCCGCTTTGGAAGATGCGGTGAGTCTTCTAAAGAAAGGCGGGCGCATATGTGTGGTGGCCTTTCATTCCCTGGAAGACCGAGTCGTGAAACACACATTCCGAGCCTTTGCGAAGAAAGCCCATCCCTTGCTCGCCTTGCTGACAAAAAAGCCTGTGCTGGCCTGTGAGGAGGAAGTTCGGCAAAACCCGCGGGCCCGGAGCGCGAAGCTTCGGGTTGCCCAACGTTTAGGAGAGGAAACACTTTCATGAAAAAAAATGTTTTCCTTGGGATCATGCTCGTCTTGGGCATTTGGTGTCTGGTGTATGTGGGGATGAAGATTGATATGTGGCGGCTGGGGTATGACATGGAGGAACTAGAAAGCCGGCGTACGGAACTGAAAAAGCGGCATGAGTTTCTGCAGGTTCGTGTGTCAGAGCTTACCGACCCGCAGCAAATTGCCCGACGTGCTCAAGAGGAATTGCAGCTGCGAGTTCCGCTGGAGGGGCAAGTGGTCATGGTGTCCCGTGACCTGCAGCCTTCGGCTGATTCAGACAGCGACTCTCCCATGCGGCTCGTCCGTGAATTTTCAGAAACTCTTGTGAGTCTGCCATGAGTCCGCCTGCGCAAGATATCCATCCCGTATGTAAGATTCGCAGCGGCATTGTCTGTTTTTGTCTGTTGCTCGGATTCGTCATCATCGGGTGCCGGCTGTTTTATTTACAAGTGCTGCAATCGGATGCGGGCGCGTATGCCGTGCAACGACAGCACGAAAAATCCATGATGGTGCAGTCTGATCGCGGAGTAATTTTTGATCGTCAAGGCCATCCTTTGGCGCTGAATGTTGATGTCACCTCCGTTTTTGTCAATCTGAAGACTCTCAAAGATTCCAAGCAAGATTCTGAGCACGTGGCGCATGCTTTAGCGACAGAGTTGGACATGCCGGTTGACCAATTGCGTAAGCTTTTTCAGTCGAATCAAAAGCGTGTTCGAGTGCAACGAGATATCTCTGAAGAGCAAGCCAAGAAAGTTGAGTCGCTGTCCATTCGTGGCGTGCAGGTTGTGCGGGGGCCCCAACGCTTCTATCCCAAAAAAGAGCTAGGTGCTCATATTGTGGGGTTTGCCGGTGATGCGAATCAGGGGCTGGAAGGGATTGAATCGCATTACGAGTCCTTTTTGCGGGGGGAAATGATTCGTGTGCAATACAAGCAGGATGCGTTAGGTGTGAAAATCGCGTCTCTGAAGGATTTGCCCTCGACTAGTCATCAAGCTGGTTATCATGTCACCCTCACCATCGATGAAGTGATCCAGTTTATCGCGGAAGACGAGCTAGCCAAAGCGGTAACCCGGAGTGAGGCCAAAGCGGGAACCATTGTGATTATGGATCCCAGGACTGGAAGTATCTTGGCGTGGGCTGTCTATCCGGCTTTTGACCCTAACCGTTTCCGGCAGCTTTCTGCCAAAGATTGGAGAAACTGGACGGTCACGGATCCTTACGAACCGGGATCCACCTTGAAAATCGTGGTGGCGGCTGCAGCCTTGGAAGAAGGCATTATGGAGCCGGAGAGTTTGGTGTATGCGGGCGACGGGCAAATGCCTGTGGCGGGCACCATTGTGCATGATCATGCCAAAGCTAAATGGATCACGCTGACTCAGGCGATTGTTCAGTCCAGCAATGTCGGCGCGATAAAGGTGGCGCTCCAGTTAGGGCCGTCTAAGATGTTGAAATGGCTGAAAGCGTTTGGATTTGGAGCAAAGACCGGTATCGACCTGTCGGGCGAGACAGCAGGAATTTTGCGCGATCTGAATAAATGGAGTGGCCGCAGTTTATCGTCTTTAGCCATGGGACAAGAGATTGGTGTGACACCGATTCAGATGGTGACCGCGATGTCGGTGGTGGCCAATGGGGGATGGCTCATGACTCCGCATGTCGTCTCGTCAGTGATGGATGGCCATGGTCAATCGGTCTTGAAAAAAAGGTTGGAGCCCCGCCGCCGGCCTATCTCGGCTCACACGGCGCAACGTGTGAGTCGTATTCTTGAAACTGTCGTAGAGAGTGGGACTGGACAGCAAGCGAAATTGAATGGGTATCGTGCCGCGGGCAAGACGGGAACATCCCAAAAAATCGATCCAGAGACGGAGTCGTATTCGGCAACCAGTGTCATTGCTTCTTTTGTGGGTTTCGCCCCGGTTGAGGAGCCGCGTCTCGCTATGCTGGTTGTCATTGATGATCCAACAGAAGACGGTTGGAGGTGGGGTGGAAAAAGTGCGGCGCCGGTGTTTGGGAATGTAGCGAGTCGAGTGTTGCCGCATTTAGGCGTGTTGCCAGGTGGAGGCCAAGTGATCCGAACGGCGTCGACTGCTCAATCTTCATCCTCTCTAGATACGTTTGTACGCTAAGTCGTGACGCTTCACGAGCTACTTGATCCTGTCGATGTGGTAAGCGCCTCAGGGGATTCCCGGCCGGAGGTCAGTTCCATTACCGAAGATTCGCGTGACGCCGGGCCAGGATCAGTGTTTGTGGCTATTCAGGGTCTTCAACAGGATGGACACCATTTTGTGACTCAGGCGATGGCTCAGGGGGCTGCTGCGGTTGTCGTGGAGGAGGGCTGCTTCACGGTGCCTTCCTCTCAGGCTTCATCGTCAGGTTCGCCAGTGATTGAGGTCAAGGACTCCCGCAAGGCTCTCGGGTTGATGGCCTCGCAGCTCTACGGAAATCCATCGCGACGGCTGACGATGGTGGGTGTCACAGGGACCAATGGGAAGACGACCGTTACCCATCTGACTCACGCACTTTTGGAAGCTCAAGGGCACCGAGTCGGGTTGCTCGGGACGGTGGGCTATGCGTATGGGACAACGCATCGTCCAGCTTCCCATACAACCCCGGCTCCTGTGGAACTTCAGGAAATGTTAGCGGAGATGGTGAGGCATGGATCAGAGGTGGCTGTCTTGGAAGTCTCGTCCCATGCTCTGGAGTTAGAACGAGTCGCGGGCTGCGAGTTTGATATTGTGGTGTTTACGAATTTGACGCAAGACCACCTGGATTTTCACCAAACGATGGAGCGGTATTTTCAGGCGAAGCTTCAGTTATTCACTCGCTATGTAGGCGGTTCGGAGAAACCTGGTCCCAAACGGGCGCTGGTCAACGCGGATGATCCAAGGGCTTCCGCGATACTTCAGCAATGTCTCATTCCTGTGTGGACGTTTGGTCTCCATGGCAAAGCCGATATTCAGGCCGAGGCGGTTCACTTGGGCATGGAGGGCACGCAATTTCAGGTCAACAGTCCTTCAGGGGGTATGACGATTACCAGTCAATTGGTTGGCGAGCATAATGTATCCAATATACTGGCGGCGATTGGTGTGGCGTTGGAAATGGGGATGTCTCCAATCCAGATAGAAGAAGCTCTGAAATCAGTCAAGAATGTTCCGGGCCGCTTTGAACGGATTCAGGAAGGGCAGGATTTTACGGTCGTGGTGGACTATGCCCATACCGATGATGCGCTTCAGCGGTTGCTGGAAGCGGCGCAGACGATCAAACGGGGGAACATTATTACGGTGTTTGGGTGCGGAGGCGATAGAGATCCCGGAAAGCGTCCTAAAATGGGGCAAGTGGCCGTGCGCCACAGTGATCAGGTGATCGTGACATCTGACAATCCCCGGACAGAAGATCCACTTGCAATCCTGGCCGATATTGAAAAAGGCATTGAGGCGCTACCTGTGAAGGACCGGTGCGCCTACCGCATGATTTCGGACCGTGCTCAGGCTATTCAAGCTGCCATAGCCACGGCCAACTCGGATGACCTTGTGTTGATCGCCGGGAAAGGTCATGAGGATTATCAAATTCTCGGAAAGCAGAAAGTGCATTTTGATGATCGTGAAGAAGCGCGAAATGCTATTCGTCAACGCTTGGCATCAGGATAATTCAGACCGAAGCACTCATGGCAACATTTGAGGTGGAAGAAGTGCTTGCCGCCACGCAAGGAACATTACTGAATCAAGGAAAACCCCCTCGCCTGCGGTTCCGCCGCGTTGAAACCGATACCCGGGCTGTGAAACCCGGCGATCTTTTTGTGGCATTAAAAGGCTCGAATTTTGACGGGCATGATTTTGTCGGCGCCGCTTGGAAAATGGGGGCCAAAGGCGTCGTGGTGGACGAGAGCTGGAGCCGCAAGGGGTTGAAAACCCTAAGAACGGCGGGTGGGGCATCATGCGCCGTCGTGTGCGTCAAGAATACGCTGCATGCATACCAAGATTTAGCCACGTTTCATCGTGCACGTTTTTCCATTCCTGTCGTGGCCATTACCGGGAGCAATGGAAAAACGACCACAAAGGAAATGGTCAGTCGAGTCTTAGAGACCCGCTGGTGCGTCCTCAAAACTCAAGGGAATTTCAATAATGCGATTGGCGTTCCCAAAACCCTGTTGGGACTGCAGGCGAAACATCAGGCTGCGGTGATTGAAATGGGTGTAGACCAGGTGGGGCAAACGACCCTACTCGCGGAGATTGCCAGGCCCACATTGGGTGTCATTACAAATGTCGGACAAGATCATTTAGAGCACTACAAAACGATGGCGCGGTCGGCAAAATCAAAAGCTGAATTGTTTGCCTGGCTTCCCCAGGATGGCGCGGCCATTTTAAATGCGGACGACCGCTATTTTGCATCGTTTGCCAAAAAAGCCAGATGCCAGGTGGTGTCCTTCGGATTCCAGCCGTCTGCAGGTGTGCGAGGAACCAAGCTTTGTTGGAATGGGGCGCATACAGAGTTTCGTTTATGGCTGCCGAACCGGAAGCTCAGTACACGTGCGATGGTCCGGACCATGGGTGTACATAATATTTCCAATGCCTTAGCGGGGGCGGCGGTGGGACATGCCTTGCGGTTTTCTTCCACGGACATTGTGTCCGGATTGGCCAAGTTTCGTCCAGCGCCTATGCGATCCGAGATCCGCCGGTTGGGAGGAGCGACATTTCTCTATGATTGCTACAACGCGAATCCAGATTCTGTGAAGGCTGCGCTAGACATTTTAGTTGAATTAGATCCACAGCGGCGAACGATTGCTGTGCTTGGCGATATGCTGGAGCTGGGAGCCAAAGAAGCGCAACTCCATGAAGACATTGGTCGGTATGCCGCTCGCAAAAACGTCGGACATGTGATCGTCTGCGGGACTTTCGGTTCCGCGATGAGCAAAGGTATCGGGAGCGTTCGAACCGGCACCCAAGTCACGGTCGCGAAGGACGCGCTAGAGGCGGGCGCCGTCTTAAAAGCCATGTTGAAGCGTGGAGATATCGTTTTGATGAAAGCTTCGCGTGGCGCTCAAATGGAGCGTGTGTTTCAGGTGCTTTCATCACAGTAAGAATGTGTCGCCTATGCTGATTTGTGGTTACGACGCACTGATGCCGAATTCTATTCATTCGAAGTGAATCCATTGTATCCGACACTCGCTGTCTTGTCCGTTTCTTGTAATAGATCGTAAAGAGAAATCTCGTATGCTCTATCAGTTGTTATATCCTCTTCATAACGAATTCGCGATCTTTAACGTATTTCGGTATCTCAGTTTCCGCATGATTTATGCGGCCATCACGGCTTTTCTCATCGTCTTTTTTTTGGCGCCGCCGGTCATTAAGAAATTACAGCAATTGGGGTTGGGACAAAAGGTGCGGACCGATGGCCCGCAAACGCACTTTGGGAAATCCGGTACACCCACGATGGGGGGAGTCCTTATTTTATTTTCAGTGTTACTGGCGACGTTGTTGTGGGCGGATGTGTCGAATCTGTATGTATGGCTGGTTCTCTTGTCGATTGTGGGATTTGGGTTAATTGGTTTTGTGGATGATTACATCAAAATATTACGAGGAAAATCCGAGGGGCTGACGCCCGCGCAAAAGTTTATCGGCCAGTTAGGCGTGGGATTGGGTGTGGGACTATTCTTTTATTTGTCTCCCGGCTATTCCACTGAACTCAGTGTTCCATTTTTTAAGAATTTTAAACCTGATTTGGGGATGCTGTATATCCCCTTTGCGGTCTTAGTCATTGTGGGCTGCTCGAATGCGGTGAATTTAACCGATGGCCTGGATGGCTTAGCCGTTGGTCCAGTCATCATTGCGGCGATGGCCTACACGGTGGTGGCCTGGGCCGTCGGCAATCGAATTGTTTCCGACTATCTTCTCATTCCTTATATTGAGGGGGCGGGCGAATTGGCCATTTTGACCGCTTCGATTATTGGGTCGGGTCTGGGGTTTTTGTGGTTCAACACCTATCCAGCATCGGTCTTCATGGGCGATGTGGGATCATTGCCTTTGGGCGCGGCGCTGGGAACGGTTGCCGTGGTGTGCAAACATGAATTGCTATTGGTGCTGGTGGGCGGCGTCTTTGTGATGGAAGCCGTTTCGGTGATCTTTCAGGTGGCATCGTTTAAATCCAGAGGCAAGCGTATTTTTCTGATGGCTCCGCTACACCATCATTTTGAAATGAAAGGGTGGGAAGAGCCGAAAGTCGTGGTTCGTCTCTGGATCATTGCCATTATTTTGGGATTGCTGAGCATTAGCACATTGAAGCTACGGTGATTGTAGGGACTGAGTGAATTTCTCTGGAGTCATGGAACCCGTGAAGAGCTCTCCGGTGCTTCCCATTTCCAATTGGAAGAAGGCCAGCGTGGCGGTGATGGGCATGGGGCGAAGCGGACAGTCGGCTGCCAACCTCCTTCTTGATCAAGGTTCACATGTCACGGTAGTGGAAGAACATCGGCTGCCTGAACATGAAGCGTTGGCGGAAGAGTATATCCGCCGGGGCGCACAAGTCTGTTTTGGCAGTCACCTGGATATGGTTTTGAGCCGGATAGACCTTCTGGTGGTCAGCCCGGGAGTGCCCATCGAGCATCCACTTCTTGAGCTGGCACATGAACAGCGCATACCGGTTATTGGAGAAATTGAGCTAGCCTTCTGGTTTATTAACGCCCCCGTTATTGCCGTGACGGGTACCAACGGGAAAAGCACGACCGTTCAGCTGATCGGAGCTATCTTGCAAGAGGGTGGAAAGCGTGTGTTTGTGGGCGGAAATCTGGGACTTCCTCTTTGCGAAGCCGTGAAAACAACAGGAGGGACCTCTCAGGGGACTGACTATGACTATGTTGTTGCCGAAGTTTCAAGTTTTCAGCTTGAAACCATTCATCAATTTAGGCCGTGGGTGTCACTGCTCTTAAATGTTACGCCCGATCATCTTGATCGGCATCGTACTGAAGAAGAATATCAGGCGGCCAAGCAAAGGATTTTTGAGAATCAAGCAGCCCGGGATTGGATGATTCTTAACGCTGATGACCCGACGGTGCAGGCGATAGCGTTGAAGGCTAGGGGGCGGCGAGTTGAATTTAGTCTCCGTCACGAAGTTCAGCAGGGTATCTATGCCGAAAGGGAGAAGATCCGGGCCCGGCTAGAAGGTTTGCCAGAGGTTATTTTTGACCGTCACGAAATCCCGATGCGAGGTCATCATAATGTGGCCAATGCTATGGCGGCGATTGGTGCCGGGTTGCTGAGCGGGTGTTCTCGAGAAACGATTGTGAAGGCCTTCAACAAGATTCCGGAATTTGAACATGCTTTGGAAGAGGTCCGAACTTGGCAGGGCGTGAGCTTCGTGAATGATTCCAAGGGAACCAATGTGGATGCCACGCTCAAGGCGGTGCAATGTTTTGATGAACCCGTGATTTTAATCTTGGGAGGAAAGGACAAGGGAGGAGACTTTACTCGCCTGCAAGAAGTCATTCGCCAACGAGTCAAGAATGTCATCGTGATGGGAGAAGCCGCGCCTCGTATCACATTTGAGTTAGGAACGTATGTTCCCACTAGTCCGGCCTCCAGCCTTGAGGACGCGGTGGACCAGGCCGTGGCCCTGTCGGCGCCAGGGGATGTGGTCTTGTTTTCTCCAGCCTGTGCGAGTTTCGACATGTTTCGCAACTATCATCAGCGTGGACTTGAATTTAAGCGTTTGATCCAGGGACTTGAATAAGTGAGCACATTGTTACTGAAACGGCGGAATGCCCACAAAGATAGACGCGCATGGGCCGATTTATTTCAAGGACCGGTGGTGCTTGGCCGGCGCCGGGTTGATCCATTGATTCTTGGGATTACGGTTGCCCTGTCATTGGGTGGATTGATCATGGTGTTCAGCGCCAGCGGCGTTGTCGCGGAAATGAAGCATCAGGACGCGACCTTTTATCTGCAGCGTCAAATCGTGTGGATGGTGTTGGGGTTTAGTGTCCTGTTTGTCGGGGCGACAATAGATTACCGGAAATGGAAGCCATGGGTGCCTTGGATTGTGATGGGTTGCATCTGCGCGTTATTGCTGGTGTTAGTTTTTGGGCGTGAAGTAAAAGGTGCTCAGCGATGGCTGACTTTGGGGTTGTTTTCTATTCAACCCGCAGAAGTGGCTAAGTTGGCTGTGGTGCTGTATGTGGCTGCCTTTCTTGCCAATTCCGATCGCCGCATTACTGATTGGCGCCGCGGGTTTCTTCCGCCAGTCGCCGTAGTCAGCGCGCTCTGTTTCCTAATAGTTATCGAGCCTGATTTGGGAAGTATCGTCGTGATCGGGTTGGTGTTTGTCTGCATGATGTACTTGGCTGGGGCCAGGGTTCGGCATTTAGCCTGCTTAGGGTTGCCGATGATTCTCGGGTTTCTAGCGCTCATTGTTTTCAGTCCAGAGCGATGGGAACGCTTCACAACATTTCTCAATCCTTTCCAAGATCCGCAAGATGCCGGCTATCAATTAGTGCAATCTCTTTGGGCACTGGAAAACGGCGGAATTTTTGGCGTAGGACTGGGGCATGGGAAACAAAAATTGTTGTATCTTCCGGAGGGCCACACTGATTTTGTGTTGGCATTGATTGGAGAAGAACTGGGACTGATTGGGACGTTAGGGTTATTAGGCTTGTTTGTCATTTTGGTATGTAAGGGGTTTCGCGTGGCCGCGTTGGCTCCGGATGTGTTTGGCCGGTTTCTGGCTCTGGGTATCACCCTGCTTCTGACCCTGCAAGCCATGATTAATGCGGGAGTGGTCAGCGGCATGTTGCCCACGAAAGGGTTGACGCTTCCTCTTGTGAGCTACGGTGGTTCCTCGTTGCTGACCACCATGTTCGCGATTGGAATTTTATTGAGTATCGCGCGTCATGGGCGGACAGGCCCCTAGCGAGGGGATCAGCATGCGCGTGGTGATTGCAGCCGGGGGAACGGGAGGACATATTTATCCAGCCGTGGCATACGCAAAAGCCATTCAAGCTCATGATCCGGAGGGAAGTATTTTGTTTGTGGGAACAGGAAATGCTGTGGAACGGAGCATTTTCTCGAAAGAAGGATTTTCTCTCGAAGCGATTCGAGTGGCCGGGTTTGTGGGAAAAAATATGTTGAATATGGTGCATGCGCTTTTGCTCCTTCCTCGATCCTTGTGGCAGGCCATTAAAATCCTTCGATCTCCTCCGGCCGATTTGGTGATTGGGACAGGAGGATATTTCAGCCCGCCAGTGCTGGTTGCGGCCTGGTTGCTTCAAATTCCGCGAGTCATTTTGGAGCCCAATGCGATGCCGGGTTTGGCCAATCGTCTTGTGGGTCCGGTCGCCAACCGAATTTTCTTAGCCTTCGAAAGTGCCAGAACTTTTTTTTCCGCATCGAAAGTTCGGGTTATTGGAACGCCGATCCGTCAGGACTTTGTGTTGGAGAAGGCTCCTGAGCCTCCTCAACAGGTCAGGCATCTGTTGATTTTCGGGGGCAGTCAAGGGGCACAAGCTATCAATTCGGCCGTCCTTGCGGCGCTAGATCAGTCGGAGGTGCTGAGAAAATCCGTCACGTGGACGCATCAAACCGGCGCTGAAGATTTTGAGCGAGTTCGGCACGGGTATCAACAGCGCGGTGTGCAGGCCGATGTTCAGCCGTTTTTATTTGATATGCCAAAGGAATTAGCGAAAGCGGATCTGGTGATTTGCCGTGCCGGTGCAAGCACGTTGGCGGAATTGGCCGCGTGTGGCAAAGCCAGCATCCTGGTTCCCTTTCCTCATGCCACACATAATCATCAAGAGATGAACGCGCGTGCGATGGCGCGCGCGGGAGCCGCAAGCATGTTGCTTCAATCCGAGTTAAGCGGGCAAAGGCTGGCCGCTGAGATTGAACGGCTGATGAAGGATATTCCGGCTCTGCATCAAATGGCTCAACGGAGTTGGGAAGAACGGAAAGTTCATGCCACCGAACACATGCTCAATGAATGCCTATCGTTGGTGAAGAGTCAATAGGAGCCAGGGGAGCTATGTTTCGAAAAATTCAGCACATTCATTTGGTGGGAATTGGCGGGAGTGGCATGAGTGGCATTGCGGAGGTCCTCCTCACCTTAGGCTACAAGGTCACGGGTTCTGATATGGGGTATTCCGACAGCATTCGCCGGCTAGAAGAAATGGGTGGAACGGTGTATATCGGACATGAAGAATCGCATATTGAAGGCGCTGAAGTGGTGGTCATGTCATCGGCGATTGCGTCGTCCAATCCAGAAATTCGTGCGGCGCGCGCCAAAGTGATTCCAGTCATCCCACGGGCTGAAATGCTGGCCGAATTGATGCGGTTAAAATTTGGAATCGCAATAGCGGGGGCGCATGGAAAAACCACGACCACGTCTATGGTGGCCTCGATTCTGGCACAGGCTGGGCTGGACCCGACGTTTGTGGTCGGAGGAAAAGTCAATGCGATGGGGACTCATGCCAGATTGGGACGAAGCGACCTCCTTATTGCGGAGGCTGACGAGAGCGATGGGTCGTTCTTGCGGTTGTCTCCGTCCGTCGTCGTGGTGACCAACATGGATCGGGAACATCTGGAGCATTATGGAAGCATGGATCGGCTACAGGAAGCATTTTTGGAATTCATTAACAAAATTCCATTTTACGGTGCGGCGATTCTTTGTGCAGATGATCCTTGGATTCGCGGGCTGTTGCCCGGGATTGTGAAGCGGTATCAGACCTTTGGCATGAGCGATTTTTCTGGTGTGCTGACTCCTGATTTGTGGGCGACGGATATTGAGTCGAAGGCGCTGGGTGTCGAATTTCGCGCACATTATCGCGGGCAAAAAATTGGTCCATTTCGTGTTCGTACCCCTGGTGTCCATAATGTTTCCAATGCGCTGGCAGCGATTGGCGTGGCGCTGGAATTGGATGTGCCTGTGGATCTGGTCCGGTCGGGGCTAGCCGCATTTTCTGGAGTCGAACGTCGATTTCAAATCCGGGGAGAAAAGAATGGCATCTTAGTTGTGGATGACTACGGGCATCATCCCACAGAAGTTCGCGCCACATTGGCCGCCGCACGGACAACCTGGTCTCGACGTCTGGTCGTGATTTTTCAGCCTCACCGGTATTCTCGAACCAGAGATCTAGCAGATGATTTTGCGCATGCCTTTGAAGAAGCCGATGTGGTGTACATCTTGGATATTTATGCAGCAGGTGAGCAGCCTATTCCTGGAGTGAGTAGTCAGGCTCTTGTCGAGAAAATCAGTAAGTCAGGTCATGCGGCCGTCTATTGGGTCAATCGTGATCCTGAAATTGTGAGTCGATTGCGAAATGATCTGCAAGAAGGCGATGTCTTACTGACCTTAGGGGCAGGAGATGTGTGGAAGATAGGACAGGAACTCTTAACGATGTGACGTGAGAAGTAAGAAGTGAGGGGAGTTTTGTGAATGATTTTGGGTCAAGGATGTCATGAAGCGAACGTCACGGGCCGCGCCTTCCATGCCGGTGCTTCGTCGGACGCTTTCCCATTTTAAAGGAGAAATTTTCTGGCACCAACCTTTAGCCTTACAAACGTCCCTCCAAATAGGAGGGCCGGCCGATGCGCTGGTGTTTCCCGTTGATGTGGAGGATGTCATATGTCTCGTGCGAGAAGCGCGGGTGAATCATGTTCCTCTGGTGGTTTTGGGCGGAACGAACATGTTGATTCGAGATAAAGGTGTTCGAGGCATTGTGATGCAGCTAAAACATTTAGCAAAGATTCAGGAATCTCCCAATCATGTGCTCTATGCGGAAGCGGGCGTGAGGCTTCCACGGCTCATGCGCTTTGCCCTTAGCCGGAAACTTTCAGGAATGGAATGGGCCGCGGGTGTCCCGGGAACCGTGGGTGGGGGAGTGGTGATGAATGCGGGGACCCGTTTAGGCCAGATGCAGGATGTGTTGCAGGCGGTGGATTTTGTCACGATGCATGGGAAACGCAAGCAGCTAGAAGCTTCAGCCTTATCCTTTGAATACCGGAAGACCAGGCTTCCGAAAGGCATTGTCGTGGGTGCGTGGATGCAGCTGAAGTCGGCGGGGAAAGAAAAGATTCAGGCCGCCACGAAACAGTATTTGCAGTATCGAAAGTCAACCCAACCGCTGACGCTGCCTAACGCTGGTTCGGTGTTTCAAAATCCTGAGGGAGATTCGGCCGGCCGCTTGATCGAAGCGGCTGGATTGAAAGGGTTGCGAATTGGTGATGCTGAAGTGTCCACCAAACATGCCAATTTTATTGTCAACCGAGGATCAGCAACTGCCGAGCAGGTGCTCCGGTTGGTCAGAAAAGTCCGTGACCAGGTGGCTCGAAAATTTGATATTCGTCTGAAATTGGAATGGAAAGTGGTTGGAGAACGTTGAAGGAATGAAGTATGCGTGAGGGCGATATGAAGAGGCCATTACGTAGGAGTCAACGCCCACATGCTCGTTAGCAGTAAGAATCTATGAACAGACAGTCTCTGCGAATAGGTGTGCTGATGGGTGGGATTTCTGCCGAACGGGAAATTTCTTTAAAAACAGGCCGGTCTATTTGTGAAGCCTTGCGCCGGCGAGACTATACGGTGGTGCCGATTGATGCCAATGCGACGTTGCCGCAGCAACTTCGCACCAAGAAAATTTCAGTCGCGTTTATCGCTCTTCATGGATTGGGTGGCGAGGATGGCACCGTTCAGGGCCTACTGGAAGTTATGAAGATTCCTTACACTGGATCAGGAGTGAGTGCGAGTGCGGTATGCATGGATAAAGGACTAACGCGGGATTTGCTTCAGGCCGCGGGATTACCCGTCCCTTCCGGAGCAATCGTTCATCGTTCCTCTCCTCCTGCCCATTCGCCAAGCCGTCTGGGGTGGCCGGTTGTGGTCAAGCCGTGTCTGGAAGGATCCAGTCTTGGAGTGTCAATTGTGAAAAGCCCAACCGGCTGGACGAGCGCATTGAGGAAAGCCTTTCGACATGGAGAACGCGCGGTTGTTGAAAAGTATATTCCGGGGCGCGAAGTGGCGGTCGGGGTTTTCGATCAGCGAACATTCCCGGCCGTTGAAGTCGTGGCGCCAGGAGGGTTCTACGATTTTAAGGCAAAATATGGAAAAGCCGGGACCCGGTATCTCTGCCCCGCGTCCCTCTCATCCCGGCTACAGAAATTAGTGAATGCACAGAGTCTCCAAGCGTACCAGGTTGTAGGATGTCGCGGCGCGGCCCGAGTGGATTTTCGAATCCATCCAAAGGGACGCCCCTATATTCTGGAGTTGAATACCATTCCTGGGATGACGGAGCGAAGTTTGTTGCCGATGGCAGCCGCGCAACAGGGCATGACGTATGATGACTTGGTGGAAGCCATGCTGCAGGCGGCACTGCCACATCCCAAAAGACGTCCTGAGCATGGGAAGGCTGTCAAAAGGAAAACGGCATCATGAGCGTACGCAGCATAGTGTCCTCAAAACCGCCCCGGAAAAACTGGTCGCTGAAGCGGGGAGATATTGCGGGGAAAAAAGAGTCCAAAGGCAAATCATCTCCTATGCGCCGGGTGGTTGTGGGCGGTTTGCTGGCCTGCGTTTTGGTGTTGATGCTGGTAGGCGGGCGGGCGGTGATTACGTCTGTGAATGATTGGACGAAGATTCAACAAACCACCATTGTGGGCTTCGAACATCTTTCTCGAAACGAGGTTTTTGGTCTGCTGAACCTGGAGCCTGATTCAAGTTTGTGGTCCATTGATACAGATCAGCTCACGGCCCAACTAGAGGCGCATCCATGGATTCGTTCTGTGACGTTTGATCGCGTGTTTCCTCATACTTTGGTCGTTCACATTGAGGAACGCAAGCCTGTCGCCGTGTTGCAATCGTCAAAAAAGGGGCATTTCCTGGATGTCGAAGGCTATTTGCTGCCGGGCGAGCAAGCCAGATCGAGTAAACAGTTGCCGGTGCTGGAGGGGTTGACCTTGAAAGCCTTTACTCAGCATGAAGACGAAAGTCATCAGCGTGCAAAGGAAGGAATTCGTTTAGCGGCAATGTTATCCGAGCGATTTGCGGGTCGACCACGAGTGAATGTGGCTCATCGCCGTACAACAGTTGTGGATTTTCCGCGTCTTCGATTTCAATTTGGGGCCGATGCGGAACAACAGTGGGGGCGGTTTTTAGTTCTCTATCCCACCCTGAAGAGCGGGATAGGGCGATATACGCAAGAGGTGGATTTGAGATTTTCTCAAAAAGTCATTCTTCGCAAGAGGACATTGTAAGCCATGACAAAAAAAGAACACATTGTGGTGGGATTGGACATTGGGACAACCAAAATTTGCGCAGTCGTCGGCGAAATATTATCCGACCGGTCTGTGAATGTGATCGGCATTGGTTCACATCGTTCCACTGGTCTGCGCAAAGGCATGGTTGTGAACATGGACAATACGGTGGAATCCATCAAACGCGCTGTTGAAGAGGCCGAACTCATGGCGGCGGTACAAATCAATTCTGTGTATACCGGCATCGCTGGCAGCCATATTAGCAGTGAGAGCGCACAAGGCGTGGTGGCGTTAAAAAAACGGGAAGTCACGAAAAACGATATCCGTCGCGCAGTCGATACGGCTCGGGGATGTGCCGTCCCGCCTCCGGACCGGCAGATTCTACATGTCCTGCCTCGA
This sequence comes from Nitrospirales bacterium, assembly GCA_965223315.1. GTDB lineage: Bacteria > Nitrospirota > Nitrospiria > Nitrospirales > UBA8639 > Nitrospira_E. Next base: position 3,891,930 of record CBDCWD010000004.1, on the reverse strand, counting down.
GAATTCATTGTGGACGCTCAAGAAGGCATTCGAGATCCCCTCGGCATCGCGGGATCACGCCTGGAGGTTGATGTGCATATCGTGACGGGTGCGGTCACGTCGGCTCAGAACCTCGCACGCTGCGTCAGCCGGGCAGGATTGGATGTGGTTGATATTGTGTTGCAGCCTTTAGCGTCCAGTGCGGCGGTGCTGTCGTCCGAGGAACGCGAGTTGGGAGTCGTCATGGTCGACATTGGGGGCGGGACCACGGATGTCGCTGTGTGGGTGGAGGGGTGTATTCGGCATTCGGCTGTCATTCCGATAGGCGGACATCATTTGACATCGGATTTGGCCATCGGATTACGCACGGCCCCCGAAGATGCGGAAAAAATAAAATTGCAATACGGAGTCGCCAGCAGCCAATTACTCAATGAAGACGAAAATATTGAAGTGCCCAGTGTTGGAGGACGTCCGCCACGATTGATGCCCCGGGATGTGGTGGCGCAAATTCTTTCGCCGCGTGTTGAAGAAATGTTCGACATGGTTCGTCGAGAAATTCGACGAGCAGGCTATGATGGCATGTTAGTCGCTGGAGGAGTCTTGACGGGAGGCACCTCACTACTCCCGGGGATGTCTGAGGTCGCCGAGCAAGTTCTCAACCTTTCGGTTCGGCTAGGGCGTCCGCTGGGCGTCGGGGGATTACGGGATATTGTTCAAAACCCCATGTACTCGACGGCGGTGGGACTGATCGTGCATTCGGTGAGCGATGAAAACGAATTCGAAGTGGTCGGGGCTGGCGGCAAACGAGCCACAACACCCTCTCGTTGGATGGGGGGAATGGTCTTCAAGATGAAGAGTTGGGTCATGAATTTTTTCTAATCTACGGAGGGAAAGAAGAATGAGACAGCCAAGTTCCCATTCACAGTGACACCGGCATCACATTTTCATGTCATAGCAAACTGTCGCAGTGACGGCAGAAAGGAGGCTCCAATGTTTTCAATGTCTGATGAAGAACAATCTGAGATCAAAATCAAGGTAGTCGGAGTTGGCGGCGCGGGCTGCAATGCGGTGAATACGATGATTGAATCGGGTCTGAGTCGCGTGGAATTTGTGGTTGCGAATACGGACTTGCAAGCGCTGGGACGTTCCATGGCGTCCTACAAAATTCAGCTAGGCCCCGAACGTGCTCGTGGCCTGGGAGCGGGAGCGCGTCCTGAAGTTGGAAAGGAATCGGCCATCGAAAGCGAAACGCAAATACGTGATGCTCTGGAAGGCTCGGATATGGTGTTTGTAACCGCTGGCATGGGGGGTGGAACCGGAACAGGCGGTGCTCCGGTTGCCGCAAAAATTGCAAGGGAGTTGGGGATTCTCACAGTTGGCGTGGTGACGAAGCCTTTTCAATATGAAGGAAATCGCCGCGCCAGTTTTGCGGAAGAGGGCATTCGCGAACTCAAAAAACATGTGGATTCTCTGTTGATCATCCCTAACCAAAAGTTGCTTGGGTTGGTGGATAAAAATACGCCGCTTCTTGAAGCGTTTAAAATTGCCGATGATGTGTTGCGCCAAGCGATCCAAGGGATTTCCGACGTGATTACGACTCCGGGTTTAGTAAATGTGGACTTTGCGGATGTTCGAACCGTGATGGGGTATTCGGGACGTGCGGTCATGGGTATGGGAACCGGTCGCGGACCGACGCGGGCCGAAGAAGCCGCCAAAATGGCTATTGCCAGTCCGCTCTTGGAAGACGGTAGCGTGGAAGGGGCTCGAGGCCTACTGCTTAACATTACAGGCGGCCCCAGCATGACCCTACATGAAGTCAATGAGGCCTCCAATATCGCGCGTGAAGCCGCAGACCCGCAGGCCAACATCATCGTGGGCCAAGTGATTAATCCCGATATGGGTGAAGAATTAACGGTGACGGTGATTGCGACCGGATTTGAGCAGGGAGAGTCGGTTTTACGATTCCCGAGTACGCATCAATCAACGCTTGTTGTTGAGCCGGTAAATACCCCTTCTCTCGTCTCGGTGGGTGTGGATGAGGGGGATAGTAGTTCCGACGATATGGATCGTCCCACCTATTTACGACGACAGGCTGCCGTGCGCAAAGCCGGGGAAAACGGTAATGGCAATGGCAATTTATTGGTGGATGATGATTGGGATGTCCCGACTTTTCTCAGAAAAAAGTCCGATAATTAAGGGCTGATTACCCAATCAAGAAGCGTTGAATGTTGGCATCTGTGAGCGCGTTATTGTCTCCTGACGGATTCACGAGTGAGGTCATTTCTGCCTGCCATTTCTTTGGCACCCGTGAGTTGCCAGAGGGTTTGAATCCGTTCGTGAAAATTGGAGAGATCGTCAATGGATCCGCACGCTTCCCCCATATTGTCAGCTTACAACAAATTCACAGCACTCGTGTTGTGGTTATTGACCGCTCCGTAGAGGCTGGAGTCTTGTCCGCGGGCGAAGGGGATGCGCTCGTCACCGATCAACCAGAATTGCTATTAGTGGTACGGACGGCTGATTGTGTTCCGGTGCTGATGCTGGATTCCAAAGCGGGTGTCATTGGAGCGATTCATGCGGGGTGGCGCGGAGCGGTGGGTGGCGTTGTTCGCGAGACCATCCAAACCTGTCTCGCCCAATTTGGTTCCGAGGTCACACATCTTCATGTGGCCATAGGGCCGTCAATTGGCCCCTGTTGTTACGAAGTCGATTCCCAAGTCATTGAGCCCTTACGCCGGCACTATCCTGACTGGCTTGGGGTACTGCAAGACATCACGGCTGAAAAGGGTATGCTGGATCTTAAGAAATTGATCTGGCACCAAATTCTCGCCTGTGGAGTTCCAGAACATCAGGTCGAACAAATAGAGTATTGTACTCGATGTCGCGAGGATCTCTTTTTTTCCTACCGCCGGGAGGGAAAAGTGAATGGAACGATGATGAGCGGCGTGATGTTGTCGGCGAGATAGATTAGAAACATTTTTGTCACTCTTGAGGATTACGGTTGGGGTTTGATTGGACGAATCACTGTTGTCTCCAAGTATTGCCAAAAAGATACAGAACATTCGAGAAGGCATGAGGCAGGCGGCCCTCAGGGTGGGGCGCGAGCCGTCCTCTGTGCAGTTGATTGCCGCCACGAAGACCGTGATCCCTCAGGTGCTCATAGACGCTTATCATGCCGGGGTACGAATTTTTGGAGAAAACCGGCTTCAAGAAGCTCAAGCCAAGATGTCGGATGTTGGGCCGCAAGAAGGGCTCGTGTGGCATTTTATTGGACGGATGCAACGGCGCAAGATTAAAGATATTGTCGGGAGTTTTGCCTTACTCCATTCCGTCGAAAGTCTAGAACAAGCGAACACGATTCAAACGGTTGCGGAGCAACTAGGTATTCGTCAAGATATTCTCCTTCAAGTGAATGTTTCAGGGGAAAAGACCAAAGGAGGGTTTGCTCCTTCAGAAATAACGCACCATGCAGAGGTCATGAGTCAATTCTCAAATCTCAATATCCAAGGGTTGATGACGCTCCCTCCTTTCAGCGAAAATTCTGAACATGCCCGGCCCTATTTTGCAGAACTCCGTCAGGTACGTGATTCTCTTGTGCAACAGAACGTACAGTATAGTAGAGTAAAAGAGTTATCGATGGGGATGTCTCATGATTATCAGGTGGCCATTGAGGAAGGCGCCACCATGGTTCGGGTTGGGACCGCTATTTTTGGTCAGAGAATGTAGTACCTCATGATGGTGCGAAGGGCAATATTTGCCTAGCAACAAAGGAGAGCTATGTTTATTGCGGGAAACGTACTAGAGGGTATCGCGACCATACTGGATACGATTTTATGGCTATATATGTGGGTGATTATTATTCGGGCCCTCATATCTTGGGTGAATCCTGACCCCTGGAATCCAATTGTACAATTTTTGCAACGAGTAACGGATCCTGTTCTTTTTCAAATTCGTCAGCGGCTGGGGATGGGAAGTATGGGATTTGATTTTTCTCCGATCATTGCTATTCTAATAATTATGTTCTTACAAATTGCTGTCGTCGGTTCATTAAAAGATTTAGCTATGAGAATGCACTAGCAGGTGCAGAGAAAGGGTATGACCATGAAAATTACACCGTTGGATATTCAACATAAGGTGCTGGAGACGCAATGGCGGGGGTATCATAAAACTCAGGTGGATCAGTTCCTGGAGGAGATAGCCGAGTCTGTTGAAGAGCTGACTAAAGAAAATTTAGTCATGAAGCAACAGCTGTCCGGAAAGGACGAAGAAATCAATCAATTGAAACGGGCTGAATCCACGTTGACCAGTACCCTGATCTCCACGCAATCTTTTGTGGATCAGCTGAAGCGCGGCGCGCAACGGGATGCGGATCTGATTGTGAAAGAAGCCGAGTTGAAGGCCGAAGAGATCCTCTCGCAAAGCCGGGCTGAACTCGTGGAAATGCGGCGAACCATTTCAAGTTTACGCCAACAACGTGCGCTGGTGCTTGACCGCTTGCGTTCGACGCTCAATTCCTTTCATCGATTGGTGGAAGTAGAAGAACAGGTTGATGCGGACCCTAATTCGTCATTCGAAGAGTCTGAAGAATCAGCCGAATCCGACATTGCTCAGTTGAATGAGCAACCCACTGCACATCGAGAAGCGGGATGACGCTTCCATGCCTCACATGATTCTGTGGATGCGACCGATTCCATTACACAGATTCTCCAGGAAGGAATACAGACGGGAGTGTTTCCTGGAGCGGTGCTTTTTGTACGCCACCAAGGACTCATTCGATTCCATCGGGCCGTTGGTCTAACCTCTTCGCATCCAGATTCCTCTCCTGTCCAACTCCATACAGTTTATGATCTGGCTTCTCTCACGAAGCCGCTGGCGACGGCATCGTCTCTTCTCCTCTTAGTTCAGGAAGAAAGACTGAGTCTTACTCAACAACTGGGAACGATTTTACCGGAAGCCAAAGATGTTGCCTTGGGCAGCGTGTCTCTCAAAGATCTTCTGTGTCACCGGAGCGGACTTCCAGCCTGGCGCCCCTTCTATGAGGCATTTTCTCCAGAGCTTTCGGAGGAATCTGAAGCTAGGCAACAACGAATGCGGGCTGTACTGGATATGATTGTTAAAGAGCCGCTTGCCGATTCCCCGTCATCAACCAGTGTCTACAGTGATTTAGGGTATATCCTGTTGGGATGTGTGATTGAAAGGGTCACGGGACAGGTCCTTCAAGATTTTTGTGAACAAAGAATTTTTGAGCCGCTACAGGCTAGCCCCCTTTCTTTTGGAGCCTCCTGTCTTAAAGATTTTCAGTCAGATCACATTGCACCGACCGAACAAGATGCATGGCGGGGCCGGCTGCTCCAGGGCGAGGTTCATGATGAAAATGCGGCGGCTCTTGGAGGAATAGCCGGACATGCAGGATTATTTGGCACAGCTGAAGCTGTGGGACAGATAACAAAAGCATGGCTGGACGGGTCTTTCGGAAGGCCCAGTATTTTTAAGCAAGATGTTGTTCAGCAATTTACCACGGCCCAACCTGGCACCAGTTGGGCGTTAGGCTGGGATACTCCGTCCCAACCCTCATCGTCCGGACAATGGTTTTCACCGGAGTCATTTGGACATTTAGGGTTTACTGGAACGTCCATATGGATCGACCCGGTCAGAGAATTGGAAGTCATCTTCCTGTCCAACCGCGTGCATCCCACCCGCGAAAACCCAGCCATCAAAACCTTCCGCCCCAAACTACATGACGTAATCATTCAGAAATGTTCAGGCTATTCCTAAATCCCATATCTAGCCACCTGCTATGGTATTTTCACTTTCAGTTAAGACATTTCAGAGTTCCCTCGCCCTTGATGGGCTTGGCCTTGAAGAGAGGACAAGGGTAGGGTGAGCAACTGTGAGAGTAAACAAAATCTGGGATTAGAGAAGATGCAATTTGGCGAGCCTCTTGAAAACTTGGAAGTCTTGATCCCGGGTAATCAACGGCACCTGATAGTCTAGGCATGTTTGGGCAATGAGGGTGTCAGCAAGTTTGGCTTTTGAGCCTTTTGCTAAGACCTTGGCTCGTAGAAGTCCTGCCCGTTCCCAAAACCCTTCCTGAATGGACAACATCGGAATAGCCAAAAGGGTTTCTCGAAGATTGGACGTGAGATTGGGTGCGCTCAACAATTCTGTCACGGTTACGGGCGAAAACACCGCTACTTGATCCAGAAGCGCATGGTCAATCAAGGTCACGTCTTTTCCTGCCAGTCCCTGCAAATAGGCAATCATTGAGCTGGTATCAAGACAAATCATTGATCTCCCCGAAGTTTCGCTAGATCAACCTGCAACTTGATCTTGCCTTTCAACGAACGTAAATTCCGATAGGCGCCACTAGCCGCCACCAGCTCCAATCCACGTCGAATAGTCGGCGTAATCCCTTCCCCTGTGGCCTCGGTAGCGCGAGTAAGGAGCTCGTCTGGAACTTGTAGAGTGAGTTTTTTAAGTTTCATGGTCATAAGCTTCTCCTACGTTTTAGAAATCTCAAAATTTCACAAGAGAAGTATGCCATATTTAATGCCATATGTCTATATGGTATAGAGCTTTAAAAGAGTCGTTCTATTGATGAGAATGGTTAATGAAAGAGCGGCACTTTGAAAATTTGTGCGTGCCTTAATCTTTATTAGACAGTAAGTTGAATTGACTTATTAAAGGGGACGTAATACGCTTGGCTTTGGTTCGATGAGAGTTTCATTCATAAGTTCAAAAGTGCTGTGGATAGTAGCGTGTTGATTGAGAAATATCGTCTTTTCCGAGTCATGCATAGACTTCTTGTAGCGCTCGTGTTTTCCCTTCTGTTTCCACATGCTGGATTGGGCGAAGAAAGTGTTTGTGATCAGGAGCTACTCCAACCTAAGAAAAATCCCTTGGGGTACCGACTTCGAGGTGAACGATGTGAGGGACAGTATATTGAACAAGTGGCGAGTACGGCATTATCAGTCGCGTCCTTGACAAAAACGTTTGAGGATTATGATCTCAACAGTGATAAGCCGTTGCAGATTGAGTGGCCGAAGTTAGGGGATCAAGAAATTCGATTACGAGCACACGGTATCAAATGGAAGCTGTACTATCGAATGGATACAACACGGCCAAGTGAATCAACGGCATTTCAATGGCCTGTGGGCATTCTTTCTGCTCTGAACATTCCCAAGAATTCTATAGGTATCGTTGGATGGACGTATCAGAAGTTTGAAGACACTACAAAAAAAGTTTATCTTCCATTAAGAGTGATTCAGTCACAGGGGGCAAACGTTCAAAGTTCCTATCGTCTCTTGCTTTGGCCTGGAGTACAATTGAAGGAAGTCTATGTCAGTTTGGCTAAGGTGGATGACCAAGGAAAGACAAAGGAATTTCTGCTAGAAGGGATGCCTCTAGGACTTTTTTTCTATCCAGCCCAACGGGAGATTCCCGTGAATCTTCAAGGATTTCAAGAGACAGGCATCTATAAAGTGGACATTAGTGCCACCTTACAAAGTGGGTCTGATACAAGTCTTTCGATGTTCCTCTATCATTCCGTTGAATAAGTTTTTTAGAGAGACAAGGGTAAGGAAAGAGATGTTTGGAATTTCTGGTGACAGAATTAAAAGACCACGGAAGGGTTTAACAGGGATACTGACAATTACACTCTGTATTGTGTTGAGTTCGACATATATAGGGTATGCTCAACAAACCTTTAATATTGGGCAACTCGATCAGTTAGAACAAGCGATGAATCGGATCGTGATGTTAGAAGCGCAAATCGGAGATTCACTAAAACACGGCGCAGGAGTCATTGTCGGGGGTGATGATAAACTCCTATATATTGTGACAGCCAATCATGTTGTTCGACATGGAAATGAAGGAGCATGGCGAGAGGCCAAAGAGATAAGGATCAAATTCAAAAGCGCACCTTCTCAGATAGTAAAAGGTCGACTGTTAAAGCATATTGATGCTGATAATGATCTTGCGGCCATCAGCGTAGAAAATTTATCAAAACAGGGTCTAAATATCTGTGATTTATACTGGGGGCCCTTTACAGACGGAGGTTCTCCTGCACGTGGGGATTTAGTGTTTCCTGTGGGTAATCCCGAAGGGACGGGGAAATGGATTTTGCCACTCCGTCCGGATGGTGTGGCGAAAGTAAAAGGTCCAAGGACTATCATTCAGTCGGATCTCATCAAAGCGGGATACTCCGGAGGAGCACTGTTGAATGAATATGGTCAAGTGCTAGGGATGATATTAGAAGATAATCCGCCTTTTGGAGTATCTCTAGGCTGGGAAAAAGTGCTTGAGATCCTTACTACTTGGGAAATTCCTATTCAATTAAATTGGCCATTGCCATCCGAAATCAACGGAGTGTGGAGAACTCAAAAAGCTCTTGAAGAAGGCCCTGATATATTTGTTTTAAACACCAAGGATGGCCTCTTAAAGGGCTATAGCAACCGACAAAGGATTTATGAGGCTGGAGCGTGTGGCAAGAAGCTTTGGTTTACCATCGAATGGGACAGCTTCGATTATGGAAAACGAGCTATTCGGTATATCGGAACTATCAAAGATGACGAGATCCAATTTATGGCACAGGATCAGACACGTCATTATAATTTTGTTGCCGATCGAGTTATAGATCGGACAAAAGTCTCCCAGAATGAGGTCAAGACAAATGAAGGGACAGGAACAGCAAGCAAATATATTTTTCGCTATAAACTTCCCGGGCATAAGGGAGGAGTGAATTCTCTTTCATTCTCTCCATTAGAAGAACGAGAACTTATTGGTATGCAAAGGCTGATGTCCGGTGGGCTACGTGATGGGTTAGTTAAGTCTTGGAATCTTTTCATGGCCACTCATCTATGGGATAAAAAAAGTCATTACCCAGGAATACATACTGGTAAAGCTTTTGTCAGGTTTTCCACTGCTACTCGAGAAGTTAGTGGTGTCCGTCGAACAGATTTTGAAGGCATATTCAATTTTGACGAAGGGCGCGTAGAAACCTTTTCGCAAAGTGAGGGTAATGGTACTAGCAGTGGAAGGCGGGACTACAAATTTGAAAGTAACCTGGGTCCCATTTTTTTTTTCCAGTGTTTCTGATTGGAATTTTATGGTAAACGCCGGATCTGATTTTTGCCGGATTCACATAGGCTATACTGGGGATTCATTAAGAGAGTCAATGCATACGATCGACTGCTACGGTTCTGTGGGGAATTTGACGGTCAGTATGATTAAAAGGTTTGATTCCGCCATTCTTGCTTTTGTTGATGGGATAGATTCTCCAAGTCCTAAACTCCATGTTTGGGATGTACGATCCTGGGGTAAGAAAAATACGCAACGATGGGAAATACCTGCACCGCTTATTGAGGCACTTGTGGTTTCATCTGATAATAAATTCTTGATTGGTAGCGAAAACGGTAATCTACTATTTTTCGACCTCCAAAATGGAGAGATTAGGGAAACATTAGCCATGGGTAGTAATGAAAGAATAGCCAAACTCCAATTCAATCATTCGGGGGATATATTAGCAGTTGTAAGTGCTAAAACAGGCATAGTCAATTTATGGGACATCGATAGTAGGACATTGAACCAAAGCCTCAACAATGAAGGCCCTGTTGGTGCGTTGGAGTTCAGCCAAGATGATCGTGTTCTTGCGGTAGGTGATGCGAAAAATGGATCAATCAAAGTCTGGGCCCGGCCAGAGTCATAATCGTTCGGTCAATCCTCTTTGCTGAAGACTTTCGACAAACCTCCTCAACATCAGTAACACATCGCTCTTTTTTACGCTTTTACCATCTTGCCTTTGAATTAGCCTGTTCTATTTTTCTGCCGTCTGCAGTTAAGCTGTTAATTTTATTGCGCCTGCGGTAACATTGATCCGTTTCTTTAGATAAGACTCTGAAAATTAAGGTGTTAGCAAATAATATTGCGAAAGATTGCACAAGAGATGAGTGACATATTTATAAGTTATTCCAGTGAAAATCGCGAGCACATTAAGCCGCTCGTCAATGCTTTAAAACAAAATGGGTGGTCAGTCTGGTGGGATCGAAAGATACCAATTGGAAAGAGATACGACGAAGTGATTTTGCAAGAGCTTGAAGAATCGAAATGCGTGGTTGTGGTGTGGACAAAGGCTTCAGTTGTTTCCGACTATGTGCATGATGAAGTCACGCGGGCGACAGACCAAAACAAGTTGTTTCCCATTCGATTAGAGGAGGTAAATCCTCCTTTTGGGTTTGGTAAGCTTCAAGTGGCCAATTTAGTTGATTGGGATGGCACTGATTCACATAAAGAATTCGCCAGGCTTGTCCAAGCCCTCCAGAAGAAGTGTCCTCGGGTCACCCCAACTGATCCCGCTCAAGAAGACAATCCTCCGCCACCATTTCCGCCAAAGACATGGCCTCTACTAGTACTTGTCATTCTCCCAATCCTCATTGGCCTGTTATTGCGGTTTATGCCAATGAACAGTGCAGAGGTAATAATTCAAGCTGCCGTTACAGAGTTCAATTTTGTCTCTACTACAGAGCAAAGCCTATCGAACCCACTAAGGCTAGTAGGGGTTTATGCTGATGGATTAAGTGAAGTATCTATCCCCGGTAATTCTATATCTCCACAGGTTTCCTTAACGAGGAAGGAAGGAATGATTGGGAGATTGGTGATTACTTCAAGTTCGAATGGAGATGCAAGGGGGGGCGTCACCCTCGATACTGTCACCCTTCCAGCAGGTATCTTGTTACGATTAATCAAAGACTCGGATCCCTCACAATATAGCCTCAATTTTCTACAGCAGGCTCCTCAGTCTATTAAAATAAATGTTAGAGGACCCGTGGACATTAATGTCCCAGGTATTGGAAAGAAGTCTCGACTTTTTTCTTTCCCCCAAACGGTGGTCTTAGAATATGAGCCAGATTCACTTTTGCAATTCACGGTACTTGAACCAGTTCCGGAACATCTCCTTCCTCGTTCATTATCTGTGACTAGTCTGAGTTTTACTGGGGATAAGCCTTTGGGTGAAGATCCTCTTCTCAAGCATATTGGTTCAACGATTCTCAATGGAAACTTTTTACTGAATGGTACCCCGCAACACTTAGCGTCTGGTGAGTATTTAACGTTTGAACATTCCGAAGGAACATTGGATATGGTTCAACTCAATCAAGAAAACCTAGAAGTCGAATTTCACGGTCAAGTTCAAGGAATGAAACGATGTCAGGGAAAGACTCAGTGTATAAGCCTGATGCCTTCACATTGGGATGCATTACTAAAAGAATATAGTACTCTGATCATGGTTGGAAGCATTATCTATTTTGGATTGATTGCAGTGGGAGGTCTTCGATGGTGGAAAGGCAAATCGAAAAAGTCAAATTCAAGGCAACATGTTTCTGCTTGATAGCACTCTGTTTCATAGGTGAAATTTTTACTACTCAGAATATAGGGTTAGCCGCATACCTTATGCCTGGCCACAGGGAATGTGTTGCTAACTTGATTGAGACAGTTCGCGAGATACAGTCAGATAAGTATGCGCTCAAAGTGGAACAACCATTTACATATGATGTTGATGGGGAGTGGAAAGTTCATGGTAATGATATTATTGGATCAATCGAACTTGTAGGAAGCGGTAGTGAGGTATCTGGAAATATTGAGGTCTTTCATCCTGAAAATACTGCCCCTCCTGGTCAAGATTCGTCTGGTCGCTTTAACTTCCAAGCGATTACGCAAATTGGTGGAAATCTTGCTGGAAGCTTAAGAGGGAATATTCTACGTCTAAAAGGAGAAATTGTTTGGCAGAAAGCTTTCAAGGCTGGAGGAGTAGGAAAATGGCAGTTCGAAGAAATTTCGCTACCCATTTCCATGCAAGGACATCTGGCAAAAGACGAAATTCGTTTCAACTATCACTTCGAATATCCTTTATTAGGAAAGTATACCAAAGGACGATTTACAGCTCAAAAGATTCCTGGCAGTGGCGAAAAATATAAAAAGCCTGAGAAAGGTGATTGGAAAAAAATTTTAAAAGGAATCATGAAAACGAATTGATGAGGAAAGTTCGGTGTAACGAGTGTCTTCTAATTGAGGGGGTGTTGTGAGGCAACGAGCACACGAACATGGGAGGCAACAATCATGAAACGGTTGGGAATTCATTTTCTGTTCGTACTGTTTTTTTCAGTTTTTTGGGTTGGGTGCGTATGCCTCAATGTTTCGTATGCCGAGGATCTTGATGTCAATTTTGAGCGGGCAACAAAGCTCATCGTGATGGTGGAGAGTCAATTTCATGGAGCTAACGACAAAGTCTATGGAGCGGGAATCGTGTTTGGGCGAGATGAAAAATATGTCTATATCGTGTCTGCAAATAATCTCATTCGAAACGGTGATCGAGTTGCTGAAGAGATTAATGTGAAGCTGCGTGAACTCGATGGCAAAGTCTTTAAGGCAAGTGTACAAGAGCATTTTTCTTCGTCACTCGATTTATCTGTTCTTCGGATTGAACATTCAGCTACGCAAGAACAGAAGAGCAAATGGTGTGTCCAGTATGATCGATTAGCTGATAAATCTTCGCTTAGTCGTGGTGCTCGGGTATTTCCGGTTGGATATTTCCCCGAATTCCCTTGGGCCTCTCCTGTTTCTCCTGATGTGATCGCAAAAATTAATCCAGAAAACTTTATGATTCAATCAACGTTTATGCGCGATGGTAAGGCGAGCTGGGCTGTGGTTAGTGAGAACGGTGAGTTGTTGGGGCTGATGCACAAATTTCAGAAACCGCTTGGATTTGTTGTCACCATGGATACCCTTCTTAAGGAAGTGAAAGGTTGGGGGTATCCCGTCATTCTGAGGAAGCCAAAATATGGACACGTAAGCCCTCTTCTCGTTGCAAGCAAAAAGGGCGATATTGAAGCTGTGAAGATTTTGGTAGCCGAATGCCACGATGTTAATGAAAGACATGGAGAGTTTGGGCCAACGCCTCTTCATTATGCTGTTCAGAATAAGTCATTTGAAATGATAAATGTATTGCTGAATGCCGGGGCAACAATTGATGTAGAGAGGAAGGGTTGTTACACCCCATTGGGTGACGCAATCAGCAATGAACATAAAGAAATGATTGAGTTTCTCCTTCAACATGGAGCAGATCCTATTTTTACTTCCAAATGCCATGGGGACGGGGCTATTGGCTTTGCAGTTAATAGAAAGAATGTAGAGTTACTAAAGCTTCTTCTTCAAGCCCGAACTTGGGAAAGCGAAGAGGCTAGGCGAAAACTTCATGAAGCCTTCACAAGTGCTACTCTTGGTGAATGGCTTGAAGGCGCAAGGCTCCTGTTAGATTATGGGGTTGATGTGAACCGCGTAGATAATGGACACGGTACAGAAGGCCAAACGATTTTACATCAAGCAGCTTGGAACAAAAGCGATGAAGTAGTGAAGTTTCTTCTAGAGAAGGGTGCGAAGATAGACATTAAAGATAAAACAAGAGGGTTAACGCCATTACAGTACACGCTTGACTATCCAAATACTTATTATGCTGAAAAGATTCAACTTCTTGTTGAAGCAGGCGCGAACATTGATGTGCAAAACTCAAGAGAAAATACTCCGCTCCATATAGCCTTTTTATTTGGCTCCGAAAAGCTTGCCACTTTCTTAATTGGAAAGTGTGCCAATCCGTATATCAAAAATTCTGAGGATAAACTTCCTATGGATCTTGCAGATAAAGAAGGACTTGTAAAAATCTTTTCTTACATGAAAGATCAGGGGAGTTTTAAAAAGAATCAACAGTGCCCCGTGAGTGTGCAACTCAAGGCAGATTAACTAGATAGTGTCGTCACGAGATGAGAAATCTGTTATGATTCGCAGAACAAGGAGGTGCTACGATGAGTAAGATTCACCGACGACACGATCTGTCTGACCGCCTGTGGAGCCTTTTAGAACCGCTCTTGCCCGGCCAAAAGGGCCAGTGGGGTGGGCAAGCCCGGGACAATCGCTTATTTCTCAATGCCGTCTTTTGGATCTTGCGGACCGGCGCGCCGTGGCGTGATCTGCCGCCCGATCTCGGCGACTGGAAGAACACGCATCGTCGCTTTTGCCGCTGGCGGGACCACGGCCGCTGGGAGAAGATCCTGGAGCGGCTCATTGATGAGCCGGACATGGAGTGGTTAATCATCGATGCGAGTCACATCAAGGTCCATCCGCATGCGGCGGGGGCGGTCGGGGGTAATGAGGCGATGGGGCGCACCAAAGGGGGCTCAACACCAAGGTCCATTTGGCCGTGGATGCCCATGGTTTGCCGCTCCGAGTTCTTGTTACAGCAGGTCCCGTGGCGGATTGTACGCAGGCTGAGCCACTGATAGCCGGCTTCGAGGCCGAGGCCCTGCTGGGGGATAAGGCCTATGACACGGAGGCGATTGTCCATGAAGCTGAGCGACGAGACATGGCACCGATCATCCCCCCAAAGACCAATCGGCGCACGCCTCGTGAGTACGATCGATACTTGTACCGAATGCGCCACCTAGTCGAAAATGCGTTTCTGCATCTGAAGCGTTGGCGAGGCATTGCCACCCGATATGCCAAAAAGGCGTCCTCCTTTTTGGCCATGGTGCAAATCCGTTGTATTTGGCTGTGGGGATCAATCTTGTGACGACACTCTCTAAGTAAAGAAATAGATGAATACTATTTTGTTAATTTTAAGATGGAATTGGAGTGTACGCTGAACGTAGTTGGTGGGTATTGGTGAAGCCAAGGAGGTGCCCGTGCGAAATCGATATTTTTACAAGACCAATTTCCTGCTATTGATGTTGGTGGTGTTTGTTAGCGGGTGTTTTTCCATAGGGCATGCGGAGCCTAAGGACGAGTTTCTGGAGACCGTCACCAACCTGGTTGTTATGATCGAAGGAGAGCTCAATGGCGCGCCTACCTTTGGAGCGGGGATTATTTTTAATCAGGAGAATGACGGTCTTTCCATCGTGACGGCCAATCATGTGGTGCGGCGAAGTGATCAGGACGCAACGGACATTCGAGTAACTTTAAAGCCGTATCCAGAAAAAAGGATTCCAGCCAAATTGATAGAAAAATTCGATCCGGAATTGGATTTGGCAGTTTTAGAATTATCTGGATTAGACGATCACCAAATTGATATTAAAAAGTTTGATATGCGGGCGCTAGATAAAGCCGTAATTGAAAGAAATGATGCCGTTTTTCCGGTAGGGAATCCCAATGGTGTACCTTGGGGAATGCCAGTAGTACCAGATCGTGTGGCACAAATAGTTGGCAAGAGCATTACCTTTCAATCCGCCTTCATCGGAGCAGGACACTCAGGAGGAGGGTTAATCGGAGAAGGTGGAGTTCTCATCGGCATGATTGTCAAAGACCAACCGCCTTTTGGGCAAGCCATTCAGATAAGCAGTATCGAGTCAGCCATTACAAAATGGGGATTGGCTTTTGGATTGCACCCGGGAATAAGTTATGAAATCGATGGAATGTGGAGAGCCTGGGACCATGATTTGTTTGATGATCAGCTCACAATAGAAGTTGATGGAGATAATCTAAGAGGATCAATGCGCATAAAATATCCATGGATTACTACGGCAACCATGGGGCCAATAGTGAGAAAGGTTGAGAATCATACTGAAGCCTTTGGTGGAGATACAGTTCTTACCGGGGATATTAAAGGAAACGAAATCATATTACGAGGAAAAGGGTTTTGGGAACTCCACACTATCTCCAGGCCAGAGTATGGTGAACCCTCCAGACACTCCAGCGAATTAATAAAGTTTTCGATTATCCTTCGAGGTGTGGTTTTTTCTGATGAAATTACTTTTAAGTATCAATTCAAATATCCATCTTTAGGCGAAAAATCTGACGGCGCTTTTACAGCTCAAAGAGGATGAGCACATATACCCTAAGAAGAGTAATTTCCAAAGTTTACCGTCTATGAGTCTAGTGAAAAATTGATACATCAATTAGCCATAGTTTTCGCAATCTATTGTATGCCAAATTGTAGTCGTTTGCTTTCTCCCAGAATATCTTGCCTATGCTGAAATAACCGAAATTGATGGAGAAGTAGCCCTGAAGCTCATTGTGATGATCGAAGGGGAATTTGATGCAGTTGGTGATGAGAAGGCGTTCTTAGGAGGAATAATCTTTGGTAGAGATAAAAAGCATATTTATATTGCTACAGCCAATCATGTCGTTAGGCAAGGTGTACGACAAGTCAGAAGACTCCATGTAAAATTTCGTCATGCGCAGTAAACTGGATTTCCCGTCTAATTGAGTGCCCCATATTATCTAGAAAAACTTCAAAGCTGAGTGGTTTTTCACGATGTATGGTTGCTTAGGGTCAAAATGGCATTGAAATTTCAAAGTCTCAACGGTTTCACTTTCTCAATTCTCTTATTTTCTGTGAACTTTGGAATTTCACTTTCAGTTGCACAAATACCTGATGAAGCGCTGCAGAAAACCAGCGAGTTGGTTGTCAAGATAGATGGTATGCTGACTGGAGCTCCAACAGTAGGTGGTGGAATCATCTTTGGTCGAGAAAAAGATACGTTCTATATTGCGACTGCTAATCATGTGGTTCGCCGAGGAGAAGAAGAGGTCCAGAATCTTCAAGTGACGTTTAAGTCGAACCCAAGCGAATCTTTACCTGGGATTCTTCTGAGAGATTTTGATAGTATATTAGATTTGGCCGTTGTTCGAGTGGATGGGCTGGAGAAGAAAAATATTGATGTATGCAATTTTTCACTTAACCGGTTAGGCAAACTGAAAGACCTGAAACGTGGGTCCAGTGTGTTTGCCGTCGGCCATCCCAATGGTGTTTCTTGGTTTCTCCCATCTACCTCAGATCCTGTTGCGCAACTGGTGGGAGATTTCATTAATTTTGAATCATTTCGTGTTGGAAAAGGCCATTCGGGAGGTGCGTTGTTGAATGAAAAAGGAGGAGTGGTGGGCATGATCAGTGCCGATCAACCTCCATTTGGTCGGGCCATAAAATTAGAGGCGATTATTGAGTCACTTGAATCTAGAAAGTTTCCTATCGGTTTAAAAGATCTGAACTCGAGCCCTTTAGAACTAATGAACCCCGCGGCTAAGGAAAACGATGTAGGAGTGTTTACTGAAATTTTTGATGCAGACTATTGTGTCGCATCATATTTGAATACGAGGAGGTATTTGTGTGTCCACCCCTGTGGAGAGGGTGGAAGTTGGGAGCATCCTCTTTCTGTCGCTACTAAGAATAACTCTATAGAGATCGTACAACTTTTACTCAAAAAAGGTGTGGATTCAAATGGAAGTGCTCTTCATGTTGCAGTACAAAATGGGGTATCAGAAATTACAAAGATTCTAATTAATGCCGGTGCCGACGTAATGGCTTTAGATGAAAATCGTAATACGCCTCTCCACATTGCAGCTCATGTTGGATCAACAGACATTTCTCTCAATCTTATTGAGGCAGAGGCAGACGTCATGTCATTAAACAAGAATGGTGATACCCCGCTACATGTTGCCGCAAAAAACCATAATGGAGCAGTGGCTATATTGTTGCTTCGTGAGGGGGCGAGTCCTAAAACTTTGAACAAGGATGGTCTTTCGGCGAAAGATATTGTTAGGGAGACAGTTAATTACCATGATCCTGAATGGGCTCATTTGAAAATCCTCATGGAGAAATCTGGTAGTCAATAACCGTTGCTTCTTTATAAAAGGGGTCAGACACGAATAGAAATACTTTTTTTAGCTTGCTGATTTTGCAGTGAAGCGAAACTTTTTGTTGTGGATTATTGAGAATCCTAGTTTAACCGTAGCACGAGCTGTCCTGGTGAATTAGAGAGGATTGTCAAAATCGCTTCTTTGATTATCTTAGCCGTCGTACAATCTTGAAGAGAATGAGAAAACATAGAATGCCCGCCGGGAAGACCACAAACATTTTGGTTGGAGTGAAAAATGAGGACAGAGGGCTATAGAATAATTCTCCTCTAAATTTTTCCGGGAAGGGGCGAGGTGCTACGGGTACCACTTGCCATTCGCTGCGGTCTTCTGGGACTCGGTTTTCATAGTCATTGAATGTCAGAACCGGATAGGTTCCAAACGCTCGACTTGAAGGTATTTGCGGTATGCGAATAAACACCACCGCTTCGACATCATCCTGTAGTTGTCGTTCGAATTGGGTGAAAGGCGTATTTGATAGTTAAAAAACTATACAGCACTATATAATGCTGACTAAACTGTGAAATTAATTTTCGCTGTGCAGCAAGTCGGCCGTCTGGAATTGTCTGGTGGGCAAAGCCTCGCAAGAGGGGGTGCAGTCGTAGAGACGTTGTTTGGTCATTCCGGTCATGTCTCCTCGGTCCAATCAGTCCTCTGCAAACAACCATTTGAAATATCTTTCCGGTGCGTCGAGAAAACCTTGAGCTATTGTCAAATGTAGTGTCTGATGAGTTGCTCACGCGGCGACTGGGTCCGTGATTGTTTCTTCAACTCCATCGATAAATTGAATGCCCCGAATTACTTGAGCCAGCTGCTTGAAGCCCCGGAGCCGTCGCCAGGTCTTCTCCGCACACCGTCCGAGCTTAAACATCATGTGGAGCATGCCATCTCGCGTGAGACAGCCATTCGTCTGCTTCGTCCGATGGCGAATGGTGCCGAACGTGGATTCAATCGGATTCGTGGTTCGCAGACTCGGCCAGTGCTGAACTGGAAACGTATAGAACGTGAGCAGCTCCTCCCGATCTTTCTCTAAACACGCGGTGGCTTTGGGATACTTCGGTTCATAGATCTTCACAAAAACGTCGAACGCACGCTCCGCTGCAGCTCGGGTGTCCGCTTGCCAAATGTCGTGCAACGCCTGCTTCGCTTTCGGCTGCACATTCTTCGGCAACGCATTCAAGACATTGCGCGTCTTGTGTACCCAACACCGTTGCTGTCGAGTCGGCGGATAGATTTCTTCTAGCGCAGCCCAGAAGCCCATCGCGCCATCACCCACGGCCACCTCCGGCGTATGCATTCCCCGTGCTTGCAGATTCAAGAGGACTTCACGCCAGCTTTGCGTCGACTCCCGTACGCCATCTTCGATCGCCAAGAAATGTTTCTCGCCTCGGACGTTCACCCCGATGACGACTAACGCACACAGCCGATGGCGCTCCGCTCGCAGGCCGCTATAGATACCATCGACCCAGATATACACCCACTGCTCCTCATCGAGTCGGCGCTGGCGCCAACTCTCATACTCCTCCCGCCAGGTCTGCTTCAATCGCGCGATGGTACTGGCCGAGAGGCCTTTCGCCTCTGGCCCCACTAACGCTTCCAGCGCCGCGTGCATCTCCCCTGTCGAAATCCCTTTCAAATACAGCCACGGAATGGCGGCTTCGAACGTTCGTGTCTTGCGCACGTAGGGGGGAACCAGAGCGGAGCGGAAGGTCACGGGCTCACCCTGCCGACTCCGCACCTTCGGCACCTGGACCGTCACCGGCCCAATGCCGGTCTGAATGTCCCGCTTCGGATGATGCCCACTGAGGACCACTCGCGCATGCCCCTGCTCATCCCGCTGGTCCGCATAGGTGGCCAAGAGTTCAGCCACCTCCGCTTTCAGGGCTTGGGCTAACAACTGTTGCGCCCCGGTTCGAATCAAGTCGGTCAGTGAATCCGTGCTTCCTCGATCTTCCTGTTCCGTTTTGGTACGCTCTTGCATCGTGGCGTCTCCTCTTTTTGGTGGTTGATCTCAGGATGTCTCGCAACACCCATTTCAACCCGAGACGCCGCGTCTTTTCAACTCACTCCATGCACTACTTTCGAGTATAACTCGAAAACCTTTAGTCAGTTGGTAGTGCTCCGTCTCTTTGTACTCGACTTCCCTGAGGCCGTCTTCGTCGAAGCTGATGATCTTTGCTCCTGGATAACTCAGTAATATTGGCGAATGCGTGGCAATAAGAAACTGTGCATGCCCGGGCGACTCCAGATGATGAATGATACTCATGAAAGTGAGTTGCCGCTTGGGTGACAGCGCCGCCTCCGGCTCATCTAATATGTAAAAACCCTGCTCAAATCTATTTTCAAACAATGCCAAGAACGATTCGCCATGTGATTGTTGATGCAGCGACTTGCCACCATATGCACGAAGATCTGACGCGGTTTCAAGGTAGGTTGCAAAATTAAAAAAGCTCTCCGCTCTTAAAAAGAATCCCTCTGTGGTTCGAGGGAACCAAGAAAGCTTGAGTGCCTGTGCCAGTTCAGATCTATCTTCAAAGCTCTCACGATAATGGTCGCGATTGCCTCCCTCAGGATTGAACCCGCAACATTCGGCAATAGACTCCAAAAGTGTGGATTTTCCACTACCGTTTTCTCCGACTAGGAACGTTACGCGCGCATCAAGGGTGATATCTATTCCACCTAGGAATGCCGGGATATTAAACGGGTATCGACTTCTGTCGAACTTTTCTTCGTGGCTGACAATTCTGTGGAGGAACGGTGCTCCAGTGTCCATGGCTTAGATCAGGTGCTGGGGTGGGTGGCGCAGCGGCTGGAGAAGCGGGGCACGAGGCGAGTATCACTGATGGGTCTGTTGAAAAACGCCGCCAGCGGCGTTTTTCAAGAGGCCCATGGTGGAGCTGGTTCTCATATGTGCCGTGAGAGGAGAGGACTCGTCTGCATTATTGAGTCCTTCCCCCCAAATGAGCCAAATTAATCAAGGGTCTAATGATTGCGAGTGTCGTATTGGGATTGGGATATGCTGTAGTCTTGGAGGATATCATCCTTATCAAACTCTAGATGAAGACTTTCAACCTCAGTATGAGATCCACCCAACCATGCTCCTGCAAATGGTATGAAGCTTCGACCGTCGACTCGATGTTGGGAATAAACATAGTCGACAGCTTTCGTTCTGTCACTCCCCTTGTTTGTCACAGTTTGGGGCTGGCCAAACATGGATAACACTTCCGTGTATGTTGTTTCCCCTTTTTTCAAGTTAGCCATTTGACTATGATTGATCTGCTGGCCTGATGAGGCACATCCGACGCCGATCAACATAAATCCTACAACCACTAAACGAAAAAATTTGTTCATGATGATTCCTCCAGAATGAATAGCGAATTTTAGGAAATGGGTTGAGACTTCTTAAGGACACAAGAAGTAATGCAAATGGTCAGATAGGGAATGTCGTATTGGGAATTTTGGAAATTTTTTTCCTCATCATAAAAAGGATTTAAAAAAATAGCAAATGAACCTCTGGCAAAGATGTGTGCAACCAGTCCTGGTTCAAAGTTACTAAGACCAATGTAAGCTAAGCCTCATTCTCCAGAGTTGTGTACGAGGGGTTCAGGACCCGGGTGCATCCCCGCAGTTTTTAGCGGGGATCCATCCGAAAAAGACAGAACTTGGATTCCCGATTAAAGATGTCGGGAATGACAGAGTCCCATTCTTCCACAGGTCTCGGTTTTGTTTAGCCACCTACTGGAGTTAATTAACAATCATGAGACCTCGTTAAGGTATTTTTTAGTAGGTAGGTTGATTGGGGGGACAAAATTTTGAAGTCTTCTATAGAGGGATCCAAGCCTTGCTGTTACGTATCGGGATACTCGACCCAGGTTTCTTTTTCCGCAAGATATTTTTTCCCGTTAAAGTTCAGGCGGGTGCGAATTTTTATAAAACCCAAGGCGTGAAGTTGACTGACAAGGTCTTTGATGGTCTCTTGTACAGTGCGATGCACCTGGGAATTGAGAGTCAGTGCCTCATACATTACTGATCCAGTATAGCCTCCTTCCACGCGTTTAACCGGGATGAGTCGATTAAAGTACCGCTCACTCGGATCGGTTCCTTCTAATTGGTGCTTTTCCACAACAGCATTTTTCACTCGAAAAGACAGTGGTAGAGAGGTCATATCATTGTGACTCCGATGAATAGCTTTGTATCATCCAAATAGGTGAGAGGTTCAAGCAAGCTCCAGGGGAAAAGGTAAATCTTGATCTGCTTTTTGACAGATTATAGGCTGGTCTGAAAGGGGCTGCAAGTCTGGTTGACTTGTGTCAGAAATGGCACGTACCCTTCACTACGTGTAGGTCGATACGTTGGGAATTGCGACAAGCCATGTTCCAGCCCGTTTATTGTGTATCTGCGCGGTGTTGCGGGTCCAGGTCGATATAGATTGGTTGGGATAAACTGCTCAACCCCCTCTATTAGGATGGTTATTGTGACTAGTGGGAAAGGCAGTGTGGGGTTATGAGCCGTGCATCATCCGTTGCCGACATTCCAATTAATCTCCCTAATAGCCTGACTGTTCTTCGGATTTTACTGGTTCCTGTGTTTGTCGGGCTGTTGCTCTACGAACATTATGATATTGCCCTCATCACCCTGCTGATTGCGGCCTTGACCGATATGTTGGATGGGATGATCGCCCGTATCACCGATCAACAAACGCGGCTAGGGGAATATTTGGATCCGCTGGCCGATAAACTGTTGTTGATGTCGGCCATCATCACCCTTTCGGTTCTTCATTTTATTCCACTCTGGGCGGTCATTGTGGTGGTGAGTCGCGATGCAATTTTGCTAACCGGGACACTGGTTGCCAACTTGTCTGAAACGGATATCAATATCTCTCCCACGGTTTTAGGGAAGGGAACGACCTTTGCTCAAATTTGCTATGTCATTGCGGTCATGTTGTATGCCACCGGACGGATATCTGATTCTCTCGTTCAGCCTTTCTTTGTCGTGATGGTGATACTAACTATTGGCTCCGGGGTCCACTATTTATTTCGGGGTATTCAGCATCTGAATGGTGCGAATGCCACGATCGAGTCGAAGAGAGACGATCCATGAAGCGGGATAGAGTGGGTCATCAGTTAGTCGAGGCGAAGGTCATTTCGGCAGCGGATTTAGCTGAGGCCCTGGACATTCAACAACGCGAAGGCGGCCGGCTTGGCAGCATTCTGGTTCGCATGGAAGTGTTGTCTGAATCCACACTCTTAGAATTCTTAAGTCAGCATTATGGTGTTTCGACGATAGACCTTTCGACGTGCTCCATGGATGACGGTCTCCTGCAACTTCTGCCTCTCTCCGTCATTCAACAACATTTGGTGATACCGGTTCAACAAACTTCTTCTCGTTTAACATTGGCCATGGTTGATCCTACGAATGTTTCGTTACTCGACGAACTTCGCTTCAGGACAGGCCTTCATATTGTTCCAGTGGTGGCCACCGAATCGGATGTACGGACAGCCATGAACCGAATCTACGGGCAATCTCAAAATGGCAACTCAACTGAAACGAGATTGTCCACTCGATTAGGGCCCGATGTTCAACGGGCGAATGTGGAGGAGTTCAATCCCTCGGGAGCTCCACCGGCATTCGAGAGCCGTGCAGGAAAACTGGTGGGCAGCGAGTCGAAACCTGGATCTAGGAGTAAGCTTCGTATAGCGATTGAAAGTGACGCATCAGCGGTTGATGTGGTGAACGCTCTGGTTCAGCAAGCTATTGAAATGGAAGCCAGTGATATTCATATTGAACCTTTGGAAAAAATCATACGGATTCGGTTCAGATTGGATGGGGTCCTGTGCCCTATTCACAATTTGCCGAAAGCTTTGCATCAGTCCTTGCTGGCTCGTCTCAAAATTCTTTCTGACTTGGATATTGCGGAGCGGCGATTGCCGCAGGATGGACGCATGAATGTCGAGGGGTTTCCTCAGGTGGATATTCGCGTGGCGATCTTGCCATGTTTGTTTGGAGAAAAGGCGGTGTTGCGTCTTTTGAATCAATCGGGCCTGGCTCTTCATCTCACGAATCTTGGATTGGACCAACCTGATTTAGATCAAGTGACCACCGCCCTGGAAAACCCCTATGGCATGATTTTAGTCACCGGTCCCACAGGCAGCGGAAAAACCACCACACTCTACAGCGCATTGCAATATTTAAATACTCCGTCGATGAACATTGTGACGGTGGAAGATCCGGTGGAATTTCAAATACCCGGCATCAATCAATTGCAGATACATGAAGAAATCGGGCTAAGTTTTTCGATGGGGTTGCGGTCCTTTTTACGGCAGGATCCCGATGTGATGATGGTGGGAGAAATTCGTGACCGCGAAACGGCTCAAATTGCGATACAAGCCTCTCTGACTGGACATCGCGTGCTATCCACGCTCCATACGATGAATGGTCCCGGTGCCATCACGCGTCTTATCGATATGGGGATTGAACCATTTCTCGTGTCTTCCGCGATCTCGTTGATTATTGGGCAACGGCTTGTGCGGAAAATTTGCGAGCATTGTGTCGAACGGGATTCACTCTCTCCTGGTCAATTGCGCAGTTTAGGTTTCGAGGAGCCTGTGATCGATACCATTGAGGCCAGAAAAGGCTCTGGTTGTGATCATTGTCATTGGACGGGATACAAAGGCCGCCTAGCCCTGTTTGAAGTGTTGCCGATTTTTGAACGTCTACACGCCACTATTTTGTCTCGTGCGTCAACCAATGAGTTGAGCGATTGTGCCAAGCAGGATGGATTTCGGACTCTCCGTCAGGCTGGGTTGGCCGCGATCCAGCGAGGGCAAACGACGGTCAGTGAGATCTTGGCGGAAACGAGTGAGGACGGAGCGTCAGCGGCGTTGGCCGGAAGCGTGTGAGACCTATGGAACTAGTTGACCTCTTACAGGAGTTACGGCGGCAAGCAGGTTCCGACCTCCATCTTGTTGTGGATTCGGTGCCTCGGCTTCGAGTGGATGGTAAATTGAAACCGATGCAGGCGCCAGAACTCACAAGTCATATCTTGAGGGGATTCATCGAGAATGTGCTGACCCAAGAACAACAACGGCAATTGGCGGAAGAGGGTGAATGGGATGGCGCGGTCACCATTGAAGGCGTTGGCCGCTTTCGGTTTCATCTGTACCGGCAGCGGGGAGCTCACGCGATGGCCGTCCGGTCAATTTCCCCGACCATTCCGTCCTTCGACGAGCTAGGGCTGCCGCCGGTGGTGAAGGGGTTGATGCAAAAATCACAGGGCTTGGTGTTAGTGACGGGTGCAACAGGCAGTGGAAAAAGCACGACGATGGCGGCGATGTTAGATCAAATTAATCAGGAGAGGCGGGCGCATATTGTTTCGCTAGAAGATCCTATTGAGATGGAGCACGTTCACAAAAAGAGTCTTGTTTCCCAGTTAGAAATTGGCGCGGATGTTTCAGAATTTCAGACGGCGCTGAAAGGAATATTACGGCAAGATCCCGACGTGATTTTCTTAGGGGAATTGCGGGACTGCGAGACAATTCAGGCAGCCCTGACTATGGCTGAAACCGGGCATTTGACCGTGGCAACCCTTCATACGAATTCTGCGGTACAGTCGTTGACGAGGCTCATTTCTGTGTTTCCTTCACATCAACAGCCTGAAGTACGTGTTCAGTTGTCGATGGTGTTGGAGGGAATATTATCCCAACGGTTGGTTCCCCGCATGGAACAAGCGGGGCGTGTGTTGGCTCTGGAAATTTTGGTGCTTTCTCCGGCCATTCGTAATCTTATTCGTGAGGATAAATTGCATCAAATCTATTCTATGATGCAAACCGGCCAAGCCCAATATGGCATGCAGACGATGAATCAGGCTCTGGCGGATTTATGTGGACAGCGGGTGATTGCGAAAGATGTTGCGCTAGATGTATCTGTTTTTCCGGAAGAACTCACCAAATTGTTAGAACGGAACAGGCATGTCCGGTCTTCACCGATGTCCTTGGCGAGAATGCGGCCAAGAGCGTAAATAGACGTGAGAGAAGCTAACTTTTTACTTTGAGGATTGGACAAGTCCTGACACACAATGTGAAATAGACAAATGGCCGTCTACTATTACACAGCAAAAAACAGCGCAGGGAAATCCCTGCAGGGAGAGATTACAGCGACAACTGTTCGGGCTGCCATTCAACAGCTGCGGAGTCAGGATTTGCTGGTCACTCACTTGAACGAAAAAGCCCCTCAGCATCAGGAGAAAAGCCCACTAAAGTTTTCCTGGAGAAGTAGGGGAGTGAGCAAAAAGGAACTTATTGTATTTACGCAGCAATTGGCCACCTTAATTCGAGCTGGAGTTCCTTTATTAGAAAGTTTAGACATTTTGGGAGCGGAAGTAGAAAATCCAGTGTGGCATCCCATCATCAAACGGATCTATCTGGATGTTGAGCAGGGAGCGTTGTTAGCCCAAGCCTTAGGATCTTTTCCGGAAGTTTTTCATGACTTTTACCGGCATATGGTCCAAGTGGGAGAAACGACAGGCCGGCTGGACGAGAGTTTGGCCCAGTTGGCGCTCTACTTAGACAAACAGGCTCAATTGCGGACAAAGATCATTTCGGCATTGGCGTATCCTACGTTGTTGGTGACGGTGGCCTTTTCTGTGTTGATCTTTTTATTGGTGTGGGTGGTGCCGCTGTTTTCCGACCTTTTTCTAGAATTTGGGGAATCGCTTCCATGGCTGACGAAAGTTGTCATTCAACTTGCCGAGGGGATTCGAGAGCATGCCCTTCTTTTGGGCGGATTGTTGGCCATGATTCTTGTTGGAGCCCGTGTCATGCTGACTCATCCCCGATTCCGGCCCAAGATTGACGGGGCCATGTTGCGTGTGCCATTTGTGGGGGCGATATTCCGGAAATCCGCGATTGTGCGGTTTGCTCGAACCTTAGGATTTTTGATTCGGCGGGGGGTTCCGTTGCTCACGGGACTGACCGTGGCGGGGCAAGTCACGGGGAATAGGTTGTTCGAGAAAAACCTTCAGGCTGTGGCGAGTGATGTGGAGGATGGCAAGCCGCTTTCAGAGACCTTGTGGGCCAGCGGCATGTTCCCGCCTATGGTGACCCAAATGGTTAGAGTCGGGGAGTCGACGGGGTCGTTGGATGCGATGCTGGAAAAAGTCGCAGAGTTGTTTGAGCAAGAAGTCGATCGAGTGATTGCCAGCTTGACAGCGGTGTTAGAGCCCTGTGTGATCGTGGTTGTGGGAAGTGGGATTGCGCTTGTCGTGATCGCAATGTATCTTCCGATTTTTACCATTGGTTCGGTGATTGGATAACTGAAAAGTTCGAGCAGAATGTACCGTCGAATTTCGTGGAACATGGCGGCATGACAGAACCAGAAATTGTGGTCAAGGCTCCGGCCAAGGTGAATCTACTGATTCGCGTGCTTGACCGTTTGCCGAATGGCTATCACGCGCTGTGGTCTCTGATGCATTCGGTTGACCTTTTTGATCAACTCCGGATTCGTCTGAATTCAAATCATGATCAGGTGCGTCTGATTTGCTCGCGGGATGATTTGCCTGTTGATCGGGGGAACTTGGTGTATCGTGCCGCAGAAGCCGTTCTCCAAAGGGCAGGGCGCTCCCTTGGTGTCGATATTGAGCTAACGAAAGAAATTCCGTTAGCAGCTGGGCTGGGAGGCGGAAGCAGTGATGCGGCGGCGGCAATCTTCGGGCTTGCCCAATTGCTGCAATTAGAGTGGGAGCTTTCAGAATACTGTGAAGTTGGTGCCGCGTTAGGAAGTGATATTCCCTTCTTTTTTCAAACACCTTCTGCCCTCGTTCGTGGCTGGGGACAGGATGTGATGCCCTGTACCATCGAGGGAAAACGATGGGTGGTATTAGTCAATCCAGGTTTTCCAATCCAAACCAAATGGGCCTATGAGCAATTGGCCGAAAATCGGGACGGCATACCGCCTTTGGGTCCATGGGCCGAAAAGATGGAAAGTCGATTGAGTACCTCTTGGGACGAGATCATTGAGTTGATGGAGAATGATTTTGAATCGGCGTTGTTTTCCCTGTACCCAATTTTACGTTTTATTAAGGACAAACTCTGTACTCTTGGAGCACAATCTGCGCTCTTATCGGGAAGTGGCGCGACCGTTTTTGGGTTTTTCCCCACATCTGAATCCGCCAAGGAGGCTGCTGCTCAATTACAGCATGAAACGAATTGGCATGTTTTTGCTATCCCAATGGGTAGTTCCCGATTGCCGCATGAGTCCATTGCTTCTACTTTTCTTTCCAAAGCGTCGCTCGTCTGATCTTGAGCCCTTGAGTTGACAAGCAGAAGTTTTTCCCATTACCTTTGCTCTGTTTTTCTGCCAACAGGCTTGTTCCGGCATTCGCAATCTCCTGATGAAAGAACCCACAGTCTATGCCACGTGATTTGAAACTGCTAGCGGGGAATTCAAACCCCTCCTTAGCGAAGGAAATTGCTGAATATATTGGTCAAGACTTATGCCGGGCGACCGTCACGACGTTTAGTGACGGAGAAACACGAGTTCGTATTGACGAGAATGTCAGGGGCGGGGATGTATTTCTGATCCAATCCTGCTGTCACCCCGTTAATTCTTCGATTATGGAGCTCTTACTGTTGTTGGATGCTGTGAAGCGCTCTTCAGCCTCACGCATCACGGCTGTCATTCCGTATTATGGGTATGGCCGGCAGGACCGTAAAGATCAACCTCGTGTGCCTATTAGTGCCAAGTTGATTGCTGATTTGTTAACGGTTGCCGGGGCCAACCGGATTCTTACTATGGATTTGCATGCTGGGCCGATTCAAGGGTTTTTTGATATTCCCGTTGACCATTTGTATGCCATGCCCATTCTCCTCGACTATATTAAGAAACAGCAAATCTCTGATATGGTGATCGTTTCTCCCGATGCGGGTGGAGTAGAACGGGCGAGGGCCTTTGCCAAACGCCTGAATTCTTCATTGGCCATTATCGATAAGCGGCGAGAATCCCCGAATGAAGCGGAAGTCATGAATATTATCGGTGAAGTCAAAGGCATGCATGCCCTTTTATTTGATGATATGATTGATACGGCTGGGACTATTGTTCAAACGGCCCAAACATGTTTAGATAATGGAGCACTGTCGGTGTGGGCGGGTTGTACGCATCCGGTGCTGTCAGGGCCGGCCTTAGAGCGTTTAGACAAATCGTGCTTGCGAGAAGTGACGGTGACCAACACGATTCCCCTCAATGGGAAAGAGCAGCAATGCCCAAAACTTAAGGCCCTGTCGGTTGCACCCCTCTTGGGTGAGGCTATTTTGAGAATCCATCGTGAAGAATCTGTGACATCTCTATTTGTCTAGGTCTCTCCGGTTAGGCAGTCGAGGTGACTTCGTTCACATTTCTGAAAAGAGGATACAGGTATGAAATATGATCTAGTAGTAAAAAAACGGGAGCAGGCTGGAAAAGGCGTGGCGCGGCAATTGCGCCGGGAAGGAAAAATTCCCGGTGTGATCTATGGCAAAGGCACATCGGATTTCTTTTCCTTAGAACATAATGTGGCCCGCAAACTCATCCTTTCGCAGGTTGGGCATACCGGTCTCTTGACGGTCAAAGTTTCTGGCCAACAAGATCGTGTGGCGGTCTTGCAAGATCACCAATTGGATCCTATTACCGGAGCGATCCTTCATATTGATCTATTTGAAGTGTCTATGGACAAGCCTATTCGGGTGAAAGTGCCTGTTTCGATGGCAGGGGCGGCTCCGGTAGGTGTCAAAGAGGGGGGGATTGTGCATCAGCCGCTTCGAGAGCTGCACATTGAGTGTCTGCCAGCCAACATTCCCGACCATATTGAAGTGGTGGCGACGGAACTCCATGTTGGTGAAGGAATTCGTGTCAAAGACGTTACGTCACCAGATGGTGTGAAGGTCTTAGATGATCCGGAATTAATGGTGGTTCATGTCGCGACGAAGATGTCTGAAGCCAAACTGGAATCCTTGTTGGCGCGTGAGGCCGAAGAAGGCGCAACGCCGCCGGCCGATGAAAAAGCCAAGGCGGCGGAAGAGGCGCCCGCTCCAGAAGCTGCAGCGTCTGAAGGGAAGGCGAAAGAAGGTAAAAAGTAAGCTTTGCGCGTCATAGTGGGTCTAGGGAATCCTGGGCGAACCTATCAACACACTCGGCACAATCTGGGGTGGATGGTTCTTGAACAGGCGGCTCATAGGTGGGGAATTGCGTTAACGCTTCAGTCACAAGCGATCCAGGGGCAGGGCGCTTTTGATGCGCATCCAGTGCTTCTGGCAATGCCGTTAAAATGGATGAACCTCTCCGGAGAAGCCGTTTCTTCAATGCTCCGGGAAAATCAGCTCAATTCCTCAGATCTTATTCTTGTCTACGATGACTTAGATCTTCCCCTCGGGCAATTAAAAATAAAAATTCGCGGTGGCGCTGGCGGCCATAATGGCGTGCGTTCCGTGTTGGATTGCCTTGGAACGGATAACTTTTGCCGTGTCAAACTTGGTATTGGTAAGCCACCGAGCCACGAGGATGTCGTCAACTATGTGTTATCTCCCTTCACGGAAGATGAACAAGCCGAGGTGAATGCATTGCTTCCTCATGTCGTCGATGCCTTGGAATGTGTATTGACCGAAGGCATTCCTGCGGCTATGAATAAGTTTCATGTTCGTCCTGACCACGACAAGAAAGCCTAGGTATCTGGTATTGTTCAATGACGTAGAAATTCTTTTTCTTTGTCAATGAGTTGAGGGAGCATGCGCGAGGTTTGACAGTTTCTTTTACCCTGTGCTAGTTTCGATTCCCTTTTGTGATAAACAGCTCATAGTCTGTCCGTTACCCTGTTCATTATTCAGCCAGAAAGGGTGTGTATGAAACTTTATGAATCAGTGTCGATCCTTCGACCTACCCAAGCCGAGGCGGATAGTGAACGGGTTGTCGAAAAGATACAGGAGATTTTGACGAAATCCGGGGCCAATATCTTAAAATTAGACAATAGCGGAAAGAAAAAGTTGGCCTATGACATCAAACATGAACGCAAGGGGACCTTTATCACCGTGCAATTTGAAGGTCCAGGTACGGTCATCGCGGAGTTGGAGCGTTTTCAACGCATGGAAGATCAAGTGATGAAATTTATGACTGTTCGTCTGAATCCGGCTGACTTAGTTCCGGCGACCGAGGCCGACAATGCTGATGCTGAATCTGAAAAGACAGCTGAGGGAGAACATTCAGTAGATGGTGGGATTCAATAAAGTCATATTGATTGGCAATCTCACGAGAGACCCTGAGCTTCGATATACGCCGAGCGGGACTCCGGTGGTAAATTTTCCTCTCGCCGTCAATCGGCGTTACCGTCAAGCGGATGACCAAAAAGAAGAAGTATGCTATGTTGATATCGTTGTTTTCGGACGGCAAGCGGAACATTGCGGGCAGTATCTCAACAAGGGTGACGGGGCCATTGTCGATGGGCGGCTTCAGCAGCGTCGCTGGGAAACGGATGACGGGCAGAAGCGGAGCAAGCATGAAGTAGTGGCTCAAACCGTGACCTTCTTGCCCAAAAAGGCTTCGACCGGGGGTTCTGCTGGGTCAGCTGATGAGCCGTCTTACGACTCAGAAGACTATTTCCCTGACCCCATGCCCTAATTTTAAGCTGAGGAGAAGTTTCTGTGGAAAAAGGTCGATTATTTCAGCGGAAAAGGATGTGCCGTTTTTGTTTTGATAAGACCCCTTTGGATTACAAGGATGCCAATCTTTTAAGGAATTTCTTGACCGAACGGGGGCGGATTATCCCGCGCCGGACATCCGGGAATTGTTTGCGGCATCAACGGCGATTGACGCAAGCGGTGAAGCGGGCACGGCATATCGCTATTTTGTCCTTTTCGGAAGAGCAACGATAAGTGAGGAATGACGCTATTGATTGGTTGTTCAGGGAACGAAGGTGTTTCGGGTTAACATATCCTTTTGCGTGATATATGTCTTGGATGATTGAAGTTAGTGATATTCCCTCTGAAGGTCTTGCCGTTAGCCAGGATGTCCTGGGCTCTGACGTCGGATTGCCGGCTGAAGATGGCAGGATACGTGGGTTGCTACAATGTACCGGACAGCTGTCTATCTCGGATGAGCAGATAGCCCGTTTTGAAGGGACCTTACAAGGACGGATTGTCAGGGAATGCGTACGATGCTTGGTTGAATTTGAAGAAGCAGTGGCATGCCCATGTGAAGTGACTTTTTCACGGTCATCATATCCAGTGCCGTCGCCTGCCTCGTCCAAGAAATCAAAAAGGGGAAGCCGTGCGAAGCATATGACCCATGAAGAACATGAAGATGAGATTGATGCCTATCCAATCGTGGATCAAAAAATTGATCTCATGCCTGGGTTGCGTGAGCATCTCATCTTGGCGGCGCCACTCAATCCGCTCTGCAGGGAAGAATGTGCAGGGTTGTGTCAGGTATGTGGAGCGAATCTCAACGAAAGTGCATGTGCCTGTTACGCGCCTGTTACAGCCTCTCCCATCTGTGGTGCTGAGGGAGCTTCCCTGCTCGGTAGAGACGGCTCAAGGCCTTTTGCCAAATCGGTCACACGGGGCGTCTGAACATCAATATTTTCTAGATGGAACAATTGGTAGATTATGGCGAATCCCAAACACAAAACTTCAAAAGCCCGCCGAGACAAACGACGAGCTCATCATAGACTCACGCCTCCAAATTTGTCGGTATGCCCCCAATGTCATGAATTGAAACAGCCTCATGTCACCTGCCTGAGCTGCGGGACCTACAAAGGGAAGGCGATTATTGCAGTGGAAGAGGGATAAGAACTGCCCGTTTTCCCACCAGTTATTTCTAAGCCAAGCCCATGAAAATAGCCATGGATGCGATGGGAGGAGATCATGGTCTATCTCCTGCCGTCGAGGGAGCCCTCCAAGCCACGAGGGAATCCTCCCTTTCTATCGTTCTTGTCGGAGATCAATCCGCTATTCAAGATCAGTTAGATAAGCTAAGCGGAAAGAAGACCAACATTGATATTTTTCATGCCTCTCAAGTTGTGGGGATGCATGAATCTCCGGCCTTAGCCGCCAGAAAAAAACGGGATTCCTCTATTTGGAAAGCGACTGAACTCGTCAAAAGCAAACAAGCCGATGCCTTGGTGAGTGCGGGTAATACCGGAGCCACGATGGTCTCAGCCTTTTTCTTGCTGGGGTCGATTGAAGGTGTGGATCGACCGGCCATTGCGGCGACGCTGCCGACGCGGCAAGGCAAGGCAATCATGTTGGATGTCGGAGCCACCGTGGACTGTACGGCGCTGCAATTGTATCAATTTGGCATCATGGGGCATGAATATGGGAAACATCTTTTAGGAGTGGAACGTCCCCGTATAGGACTCTTAAGTATTGGGGAAGAAGATACCAAAGGGAATGAAGTCACGAAAGAGGTGTTTAAACTCTTAAAGGATAGCCATATTCACTTTATTGGCAATATTGAAGGACGGGATGTCTATAGTGGCAATGCCGATGTGATTGTGACAGACGGGTTTATTGGGAATGTGGCATTGAAAATATCCGAAGGCTTAGCCGATGCGATTAAGAAAATGCTCATGAGAGAGATTGCCCAATCTGCCCTTGGGCGTTTCTCCTATTTGTTTGTCGCCGGCCCCCTTCTTCGCCTGCGGCGAAAAACAGATTACGCAGAATTTGGTGGCGCTCCGCTTTTAGGTGTGGAGGGGATCAGCATGATCTGTCATGGGCGGTCCTCATCCAAAGCCATTAAAAACGCGATTCTCCAAGCGCAAGCTCTTGCACAGGGCGGGTTGATTGAGGCCATTCGTGATGATATTGCTCAGGGTGTCCTTCCCTCATCAACCGCAGAAGAATCCGGTGTCGTTCTTTGAAACTGGGGGCACCTCTAAAAACTGATGATTTTTTCTGAGGGCAAGGAAGCGGCGCGCGGAAAACCGCAGTGTATATGGGAATACATGAGGATTTGAGCACAACGCTGACGCCGCCATCGGGAAAAAGGACAGTTTTTCGAGGTGCCCATACATGAATGCTGTCATTCTTGGGACAGGCAGCTACGTGCCAGACCGGGTCATCACGAATGCTGACCTGGAGCGCATGGTTGACACGTCTGATAGTTGGATCGTCGAGCGAACGGGTATTCGGGAACGACGGGTGGTGGAGCCGGGGCAAGCCTGTTCGGATCTTGCGCTGGAAGCGGCGCAACAGGCTTTGACCGCTGCCAAAATCAAGGCCAGTGATCTTGATATGATTCTCTTGGCTACGTGTACAGGCGATACTCCGCTTCCCTCTACGGCCTGTCTTCTTCAGCATAGGTTGGGTGCCGTCCGGGCAGCCGCTTGCGATATTTCGGCGGCCTGCTGCGGGTTTGTCTATGCGTTATCGGTGGCTGATGCGTATGTGAAAACTGGCATGCGGTATGTGTTAGTGGTTGGCTCCGAAGTCATGTCAGCTATTACAGATTGGACTGACCGAAATACATGTGTGCTATTTGGTGATGGGGCTGGGGCGGTGGTGCTGGGGCAGGGTTCTCCAGATACGGGGATTCTCTCCACGCATCTCCATGCAAATGGCCGGTTGTCCGAGATGATTCATGTCCCCGGTGGAGGGTCAGCGGAACCCGTTTCGCAGGACGTGCTGGACCAGAAACGCGGATGTATCAAGATGAAGGGCAATGAAACCTTTAAAATTGCCGTGAAGTCTATGGAAGAAGCCGCTCATGAAGCTACGGCGGCGAATGGAGTGGCCCTGCAGGATGTCGATTTGTTTATTCCCCATCAGGCTAATTTAAGAATTTTGAAGGCCGTCAGCCAGCGTTTGGAGCTGGCTCAAGAAAAGTTGATGATAAATTTAGATCGATTTGGTAATACTTCTGCTGCATCCATTCCGCTGGCTTTGGATGAGGCGGTCCATAGTGGAAGAATTGGAGAAGGTCACCTGCTCCTTCTGGCGGCTTTTGGAGCAGGCCTGACATGGGCATCAGCGCTCATTCGTTGGTAGGAAGTTCCGTGCAGGGCTTCCACGGGATGTTCTAGCGAGTCGATCTGGATTGTGAATAGGGAAGAGGGGAACCGTATGTCAGAGATGAAAACGCAATGGGGTGAAAATGATTGGGCCCTTATTTTAGGGGCCTCAAGCGGGTTTGGTGAAGCGGCGGCTTTAGAGCTGGCGGGACTAGGTCTGAATATTTTAGGCGTGCATTTAGACCGGAAATCAACGTTACCTAATGCCGAGCGAATAATGTCGAGTGTTCGCGCCCTTGGTCGGGAGGTCGTATTTTTTAATGCCAATGCGGCGGATCCGGAAAAACGGACAGAAATTTTAACGGCCATGACCCAGCGGGAAGAAGAATCCGGCAAATCTATTCATGTACGTGTGCTTCTCCATTCATTGGCTTTTGGAACGTTAAAACCCTATATAGCCGAATCTGCGCGGGAAAGTATTACGAAATCGCAAATGGAAATGACGATGGATGTGATGGCCAACAGTTTGGTCTATTGGACTCAAGATCTGGTCAGTCATAAGTTTCTACGTCAGGGAAGCCGGATCTTTTCGATGACCAGTGCCGGCGGGGCACGAGTCTGGAAGACCTATGGAGCGGTTTCGGCTGCCAAGGCCGCATTAGAGTCGCATACGCGGCAACTGGCTCTGGAATTGGCGCCCTTGGGGATTACGATTAACTCCCTGATGGCTGGAGTCACGGATACTCCGGCGTTGCGAAAAATTCCTGGCTCTGATGAAATGCTGGCCATGGCTGGACGGAAAAATCCATCCAATCGTTTGACGACGCCGCAAGATGTGGCGGATGCTTTGGGTTTGTTGAGCCATCCCAAGTCTCATTGGATAACGGGCAATGTGATTTGCGTAGATGGTGGAGAATTTATTGTTGATTAATCAGTTGCATCGCATCCTGGTGGCGCATGAAGAACCCTCGTTCGTCATGAGGGTATGTGTTGTATAGAGGCCTTGCTGGATATGGAATCATCTCTTGGATTTCTCTTCCCGGGTCAAGGTTCTCAATCGGTAGGAATGGGAAAGTCGTTGTATGAGTCGAACGCTCACGTTCCAGCCCTGTACCAAGACGCGGAGACAATCTTGGGCTATGATATCAAGACCTTATGCTTTGAGGGTCCGGTCGAGCAACTCAATCAAACGGAGTTTACTCAACCAGCCTTACTGGTGACCAGTCTTGCGGCCTATCATCTCGTGCAAGACGGGCCGCTTAAACCTGCTGCCGTTGCCGGACATAGTTTGGGAGAATACACCGCTTTGGTCGCTGCCGGTGCGCTTCATTTTCGTGAGGCCGTCAGTCTTGTCAACAAACGAGGATGCTATATGTCAGAGGCCGTCAGCCCGGGAAGCGGACTCGTTGCAGCCGTGTTAGGCCTCTCTGAGGAAGATGTGTGCGATGTCTGCAAGGAGGCCGGGTCTTTCGGGGTCGTGGCTCCCGCTAATCTGAATTCGCCGGGGCAAACCGTGATTGCGGGTGAGAAAGCTGCCGTAGAACGGGCATCTGAGCTCGCCAAGGCTCGAGGCGCTAAACGCGTGAAAACTCTGCCGGTCAGTGTTCCGGTGCATACTCCGCTCATGCAGGCAGCCGCGGACCGGTTGAAAAAAGATATTGATTCGTTGGAATGGTCTGATTTACAGGTACCGTTGATTAATAATGTCGAAGCCAGGGCATTACGGTCAGCAGATGAAGTTCGAGAATCCCTGGTTCGGCAATTGCCGGCTTCTGTGCGCTGGCAGGAAACCATTCAGGCCATGTGGCACATGGGTATTCGCCATTTCATTGAAATCGGTCCGGGTAAGGTGTTGACCGGTTTAGTCAGGCGCATTGTGCCGGACGCAGAGACTTGGAATATCTCCGATCAAGCCTCGTATGACCATGTTCTTGCTCAGATGACATGATGGCCCTCTATTGAATGTTGAAAGGATCACGATGACATTGACGGGAAAAACCGCAGTGGTGACGGGAAGCGCGCAGGGCATTGGTCAGGCTATCGCCATTACATTAGCGCAAGAGGGTGCAGATGTGGTGGTTGCCGACCTGAACGCCAATCGATGTGCGGAAACAGTTGACCGGATTCAGGAGCTAGGCAAAAAGGCTTTGGCGGTGTCGGTCAATGTCGGAGATTGGGATCAGGTAAAGAGTACGATCGATCGGGCACAGCAAGAATGGGAACGAATTGATATATTGGTCAATAACGCGGGAATTACTCGTGATGGACTGCTGATCCGTATGAAAGACGAAGATTGGCAATCCGTCTTGCAAGTGAATGTAACAGGGACGTTTTATTGCATGAAGGCCGTGCTGCCAACGATGAGCCGCCAGCGAAGCGGACGTATTGTGAATATTGCGTCAATTGTTGGAGCCATTGGGAATATTGGTCAAGCCAATTATTCTGCCTCGAAGGCAGCGGTCATTGGCCTCACAAAAACGGTTGCGCGGGAGTATGCCAGCCGCAATGTGACCGTGAACGCGGTGGCTCCGGGATTTATTGATACGGCCATGACTCAAGATCTTTCCGCTGAGACTAAAGAGGCGCTCTTAAATCAGATTCCGTTAAACCGATTGGGGCAACCATCAGATGTTGCGGATGCGGTGAGCTTTTTATGTTCAGAGAAAGCGGGGTATATTACCGGCCATGTGTTACATGTGAATGGTGGGATGCATATGGCATAGAGGGGAAATCAACGTTTAGTTCACTCAATATTTGGAAGGAGGAGGTGGCAACGATGGCTGTAGAAGAACGGATTAAGAAAATTATTGCTGAGCAATTAGGCGTGGAAGAAGATGAAGTGGTGCCTGATGCCAAGTTTGTGGAAGATCTTGGGGCTGATTCCTTAGATACCGTTGAATTAGTGATGGCCTTGGAAGAAGAATTTGAAATTGAAATTCCAGATGAAGATGCTGAAAAAATTCAAACGGTCTCTGCGGCCGTTGATTTTATCAAGGAAAAAGTCTGATTTTCGGAGTTTGGTAAGTTCACAGAGATTGCAAGATGAATGAGTGGGAGCCACGTCGAGTTGTTGTGACAGGGTTGGGGCTGGTCACGCCCTTGGGGAATGATGTGTCCCAAACCTGGGAAAACCTTTGCCAGGGCAAGTCTGGTATTGGGCGGATTTCTCAATTTGATGCCAGTGACTATTCCGTGAAAATCGCGGGAGAGGTCAAAGACTTCGATCCGGCGGCATTCATTGAAAAAAAAGAAATCAAGAAAATGGATCGGTTTATTCATTTTGCAGTCGCAGCAAGCCAGGAAGCTATGGATGACGCCAAGCTGGTGGTAACCGCTTCACAAGCGGATCGGGTCGGGGTCTATATCGGGGCAGGCATTGGAGGGCTGCCGGCTATTGAGCATTACCATAAAGTGTTGCTGGAGCGTGGCCCTGACCGCGTGTCGCCCTTTTTCATTCCCATGGTGATTATCAATCTGGCTTCGGGGCAAGTGGCGATCCGCTTTGGTGCGAAAGGGCCAAATGCCTGCTCGGTGACGGCCTGTGCGACCGGGAATCATTGTATTGGGGATGCGTTCAGACTGATTCAGCGTGGCGAAGCTGATGCCATGATCGTTGGAGGCGCGGAATCAACGATTTGTCCAACCGGTGTGGCCGGTTTTGCCGCCGCCAAGGCCTTGTCAAAGCGCAATGAGGAACCAGAAAAGGCTAGCAGGCCTTTTGATAAGAATCGTGATGGTTTTGTCATTGGAGAAGGTGCAGGCGTCTTGATTTTGGAAGAGCTTGAGCATGCCCGTGCCCGCGGGGCTCGTATTTATTCCGAACTGATTGGCTATGCCATGAATAGTGATGCGTTTCACATCACGGCCCCCCCAGATGATGGAGCCGGTGCGGTGACGTGCATGGAGCGGGCGCTTCAAGATGGAAAGGTGTCAAAATCCTCCGTTGGTTATATCAATGCTCATGCGACCTCGACCTTTGCCGATCGCGTGGAAACGCATGTTATCAAAGAGGTCTTTGGAGAGCATGCCTATTCCATTCCTGTCAGTTCCACAAAGTCTATGACGGGGCATTTGTTGGGGGCAGCGGGAGGCATTGAAGCCGTGTTTTCTATCTTGGCCTTACAGTATGGCATGATCCCGCCTACCATGAATTTGGAGCACCCCGATCCGGACTGTGATCTGGACTATGTCCCCAACCAATCTCGAAAGCACACGGTCGATGTGGCCATTTCCAGTGCGTTTGGATTTGGCGGAGTGAATGCCTGCTTGGTGTTTCGTCGGTGGCATGAGGCCTAGGTTGACAGAGTTGAGTCTCGCAGATTTACGTCGTGATCACAGATTTCGGGGTTGGGAGTGTTGAGTAACGAGGATATCAAAGGCCATATTTCGCCAGGAAACCCTGGGCAATCAACAACATCGGGTCTGTTCAAAAAAGTCCGTCCAGCAAGGCCGCAGCCCTTTTTGCGCGCGGAGCGTACTGGCAGTACGTGAGCACGGAAAAAGGGCGAGAACGCCGCTGGCGGCTTTTTTCAACAGACCCGGGTTGATTGCCTTCCTTCCCTTGCGATGTTTTACAATATGGTACAATGAAACGATTTTCGTAGAGAAAATTGGAGTGAGGTGATGGTTTGGCGTGTCAAGCCCAAGAAATTCAGGCTGCGTTGCAATATGTTTTTTCGAAAGAAGCCTTGCTGGATGAAGCCCTCACACATAGATCCTACTCCCAAACGCAA
Source organism: Nitrospirales bacterium (assembly GCA_965223315.1). Classification (GTDB taxonomy): domain Bacteria; phylum Nitrospirota; class Nitrospiria; order Nitrospirales; family UBA8639; genus Nitrospira_E. Next base: position 3,852,576 of record CBDCWD010000004.1, on the reverse strand, counting down.
GAGTCAGGAATCGTCTCGCATAACGAACGTTTGGAATTTTTAGGAGATGCGGTTTTGGGGCTGGTGGTCAGCGAACGTCTCGTGCAGGTTTTCCCATCGTTTGCGGAAGGGCAGCTCTCAAAAGCCAAAGCGGGATTGATTAATCGTGGGACGCTTGCCAAGGCAGCGGGGCGCTTGGGTTTGGGTCAGTGGTTGCGTTTGGGACGAGGGGAAGAAGTCACCTCAGGGCGCGAAAAACATTCGCTGCTGGCGAATGCGTTGGAGGCTCTGATTGGGGCGGTGTATTTGGACAGTGGGTTAGAGTCAGCTCGTGCTTTCGTGCATCGGGTCCTGGCAAAGGACTTGTCTGACCTGCAGGAAGAGCCAGGGATTTCCGCCGGAGGGGATTGGAAAAGCCGGTTACAGGAATGGGTACATAAACATGAAGGAACAAACCCCCGGTATCGTTTGATTGGAGAGTCGGGGCCCGATCATGCAAAAATGTTTTCTAGTCTTGTCGAAGTTCGAGGGCATGTGATGGGTCAGGGGGAAGGACGCACAAAAAAGGAAGCAGAGCAACGAGCGGCAGAGCAGGCCGTTGCTCGGGTCAGCAGTGGACATCTAATAAAAAACCTACGTACATAGTGGAGGAATGACGATGAATGTTTTCTCAGTGAACGTGGCAAGTATAGTTCAACGAAGCCTAATCATATTGGGGTGCGTGGCCGTCTTGAATGTGTGTGTTGTGCCGATCAGTCTTGCGGATGAACCGTCGAAAGAGCAGCAGGCTCCGCGCGTGATCTTAAAGACGAAGTTTGGTGAAATGGAGATTGTGCTGTTTCCTGATTTAGCTCCGAAGCATGTAGAAAGTTTTCTGAAACTCACAAAATCCGGGTTTTACAATGGAACGATTTTCCATAGAATTATCCCTGGATTTATGATTCAAGGAGGGGATCCGCTGACCAAAGATCCCGCCAATCGAAACCGGTATGGGACGGGCGGGCCGGGCTATACCCTTCCCGCAGAGTTCAATAAGGTGGTGCACGAAAAGGGCATTCTCTCCGCAGCGCGGACGCAGGATCCGAATAGTGCCGGGTCGCAATTTTTTATTATGGTAGACAAAGCTCCCCACCTGGATGGGCAATATACGGTGTTTGGCGAGGTCGTTAAAGGCGTAGAAGTGGCTGATACCATCGTCAAGCAACCGCGTGATTTGCGTGACAATCCAGTCGAACGGATTGAAATGACGATCGAAGTGAAGGAATAACTCTGGGGCCTGTTATCAAGAAGACGGGCTGGCCTGGTAATCAAAGCCGCTGGGAATTACAATTCGTCCACCGGCCCCTGTTTGACGGGCCAATTGTTCCGCGACATCGGGATGGCGTTCTCGCACATATCCCAATAACCCTTGCAAAAATCGGTTGGACCGGAGGCCGGACCCTGAAAACCCTTGAATGAAAGCCTGCGCTCGATCCATGACCTCGGTCACCATGGTCGGTTCCAATTCCTGCTGTTCGCCAAAGACCTTAAACTCCTTTCGTAATTCCTCTCCAAAAGCGGGAATTCCCGTTTCGGGAACCTGAATTAAACTATAGCTTCTCCGGAGACTTTGGAGGCCCTCGAGGACGTCGGTATCTTGGGCATCCCGTCGATCTTGAAAATACCGGAAGGTGAGGGCCTCGAATACATAAAACACTTCGGTGGCCCGCTCACCGCCGAAATCTATTAGGTCTCGATAAAAGCTGCGCCGGTCTATTTCAAATCGTTCCCCGGCTCGTTTCTGCTGATACTGATCATTGGCTTCTAAAAACACGCAGGATGCCGGGCAGGAGATATTGCCGAGACGATGTTCTCCGCAGCATTGACTGCAGATCATCCCGTTCAAAGCTGGGCACGACCGTTTGCCTTTCCGTTGGTGGCAATAGACGCATTTACTCATTTGGAGGATCTTTCTTTGAAAAGTCGAGACCATAGTCAGAGAACGTTCGTTTTTTCTTATTGGGATTATCGTTCGATGGGCGTTCTAGCCCATTGATTTCGGCGCCCTTGGCATAGAGATAGGGAACAAGAATCACGTGATTGACTCTATCGACGCCGATGCCTGATGGAGACAGCAAAAATTCAGCGATGGCTTCTTTCTTGAGATCGGGACGAATGCGCCAGACTTTTCCCGCAGTCAAGTCAGAGACATACATGATCCCGTAGCGGTCGAAATCGATACCGTCAAGATTATGAAATCCACCGGAGAAAAAAGAATTCACGAACAGTTCGTGAAGAACGCCGTGTTCATCAATTTCAAAAACTTTGCCGTCATCCCACCCGACGCCCATCAAATGACCATTGCGGGGATGAATCGCCAAACCATGGGGATGCGAGAGTTTGATATCATGGATAAACTCAGAAATGGCATGGTCCTGTGCGGGGTCAATGTGAAAGATGGTATTGGTGTCGGCATCCGAGACATAGAGATGTCCTTGCGAATCCGCGGTGAGGCCAGTCAGGGATTCCGCACGAAACCGCGTAAAGGGAATGGTGACAATAGGGTCTCCTGTAGTCTTCTTGAATCCCCGTACGACGTCCAAGTCCGCCACATAAAGAATGTTCCCAATAATGGCCATCTCTTTCGGTGAATGCAGTGTCACCGAACGCTGTCCGCCTTGGATGAAATAACGGTCGGTAATCTTCCCCTCTTGGTCGGCTTTACTAATAAATCCGTTGTTCTGGCGTGTGCCGGGGTCTCCGTTGGCGTTGGTAATATAATAGACTTGACCGTTGTCTGCGATAATATTTTGAGGAAAGAGGAGGTTGGCAATTTCATAGGCCACAGCTTGCTGTGGGCTGAACAGCAGAAGGCCCATGATTGCCAGTAGGGCACGGATCTTGAGCGTACAAGATATCTTTTTAAGGAATAACGGTAGCTGAGACTTGTTGTGAGAGTGCAAGTGCCTCAATGGCATAACTGTTCGCCTTACGCGTGGGAGTATTGAATACTGTCCAATTCGCCTATCCACGCTGGGCAGGTTCAAATATCGACAGATCTTTTCCCGTCAAGGTGTAGGCCTGTCCGAATCCCATGACAAATTGTCCATGCAATGGTTGCAGATGAAATAACACAAAGTCTGGCAGTTGCCGTAAGAGTCCTGCCGTCTTGCCATGCCGTGCCTGATAGTCATCGAGTATCGAGGGATATTCAGAATGTTCAGGTGCAAGAAGTTGTGCCTGGCACTGATAATGGACCCTGGTTCTGGCAAAAATCTGTGAAGTGGATTGTTCATCGGCAATAATCATGACTGCGACTGTCCCATTAGTGAGAAGATCTCGTGTATGTCTGGCCAGCTGACTGACAAAGATGTAAAAGCTGCACGGGGCGCGGTGCAAGTATGGCGTATAGCCACAGTGGGGACTTCCGTCTTCTCCGACAGTAGAAAGTTGCAAGCTTCGCATTTCTTCAATGAGCTTGGCGCAGACGTCTTCGGGCTGGTCATCGCTCATTCAGTGAATTTTCTCCCTTTAATATGTGCTGGCGAAACGGCAAGTGGATCATGGGTGATAAAAATTACTGGTACGGGCATGGTAGGTGAGGGTTTCTTGGGGTGTCAAGAAATAGACAAGCAGGGAATTTCGTTGACGAAGTTTTGAGTGGCTGATATCGTTTCATACGTCATTAAAGATCTATTTAACTTTTGAGATAGTGTTCAATTCAGTCTTGCAAGGAGAAACTCGTGGCCGCACAAATTATTGATGGAAAAGCGTTAGCTCTGACCATTCGCGAAGGCATAGGACAGGATGTTGCGGTCCTGGAGAAAGACACCGGGATTAAACCTGGTTTAGCGGCAGTATTGGTCGGCGATGATCCGGCCTCGGCAGTCTATGTCAGAAATAAGAAACGAGCCTGCGAAAAAGCCGGCCTGTACCCGCAGGAACACATTCTGCCGGCTTCGACGACGCAAGACAGCTTGCTGTCACTCATTCATGAGTTGAATGCCGATCCTAAAATCCATGGCATTTTGGTGCAGTTGCCCTTGCCGTCTCATATCGAAAGTAAAGCAATTTTACAAGCCGTCTCTCCCGACAAAGATGCCGATGGGTTTCATCCAGTGAATGTGGGTCGCTTGGTGGAAGGGGATCCGGTCTTTGTCCCCTGTACGCCGAAGGGCGTTATTCATATGATTGATTCCACGGGCGTGGACATTTCGGGGAAACGGGCGGTGGTCATTGGCCGTAGTAATATTGTGGGAAAACCTGTGGCCATGCTGTTGCTACATCGACATGCCACCGTGACGATTTGTCATTCCCGCACCAAAGATCTTGCCGACGTCGTTCATGAGGCTGATATTGTCATTGCAGCCATTGGCAAGCCTCTGTTCGTGACGCCTGATATGGTCAAAGATGGGGCTGTGGTGATTGATGTGGGTATTAACCGTTTGCCCGATGGCAAGCTTGTGGGAGACGTAGATTTTGATCGCGTCAGAGAGCGTGCCAGTTGGATCACGCCAGTGCCCGGCGGAGTTGGGCCCATGACCATTGCCATGTTGCTTCAGAATACGCTGGAGTCGGCCAAACGCTTTGCGAACAAGAATTCTTAATCATCAGAGAATGGGACTCCATGAATCATCTCACGATTCCTGAACTTCAACAGCATAAGAAAGATGGTAAAAAAATCACGGTCGTCACCGCCTATGATGCGTTGTTTACGCACATCATCGAGCAGGCTGGCTTGGAAGTCATATTGGTAGGAGACTCTCTAGGGATGGTCGTTCAGGGAAAGCCGAATACCCTGTCCGTTACCATGGAAGATATGCTGTATCACACTCGAATCGTTGCGCAGGCGGCTCAACGGGCTTTAGTTATTGGGGACATGCCCTTTCTGTCGTATCAAGTGAATGTCGATGAGGCTGTGAGAAATGCCGGACGTTTTCTTCAGGCTGGCGCAATGGCAGTTAAATTGGAGGGAGGGTTGCCGGTTGTAGACCGTGTCCAAGCGATGACCCGTGTTGGTATTCCAGTTATGGGTCATGTCGGCATGACGCCCCAATCAGTCAATCAATCCGGGGGATACAAGGTTCAAGGAAAAGCGCAGGCTGCGGCCGATCAGATTATGCGAGAAGCCAAAGCTCTGGAAGACGCAGGGGCGTTCGCTGTGGTGCTGGAATGTGTGCCGAGTGCCTTAGCGCAGACGATCACTCAAGAACTGGCGATTCCCACGATTGGTATTGGAGCCGGGCAGGGGTGTGATGGCCAAGTGCTTGTGCTCTATGATTTGTTAGGCTTGTTTGATGATTTCGTCCCCAAATTTGTGAAGCCCTATGCTCATTTAAAAGCAGAAGCCTTGCAGGCGCTCACGCGCTATAAGGAAGAAGTGGAATGTGGCAAGTTTCCTTCCGAGGCGGAAAGCTACCACTAACTAGTGAAAAGTGAGAAGTAAGAAGTGAGGTGTAAGAAGGGAGAAGAACTATTGACCAATTTGGAGATACCGTAAGTAAAAGAAACATCCATCATAATTCCTTTAAGTGCACTTCTAACATTTAACTTCTCCCTTCTCCCTTTTATAGTTGTTGCAGAATTTCCTGTCGTTTTTGTTGATATTCTTTTTCGCTTAGCAAATTGTCTTGCCGAAGTTCCTTGAGCCGCTGAAGCCGTGCCTTCATGGAACGGTCAGGGGATGGGGAGGACCTGGAAGATTGTGCTTGTGGTTCAGTCGCCGTTCCCTGCGCGGAGGAAAACAGGTTGAGAGGAAAGACAAAATGAGGCGTCTGTGGGGACAGAATCTCGGAGGCTAGGCTGTGAGTCATCTGTTGGGCAGGCTTGATGGCCGCCAGTGAATACAGGGGTTCGCCCAATGGAAGGAGCGGAGCGTCCCTAAGGTGTTCAGGAGGATGTTGTCCCGTGACAGTCTGACGGAAATTAGGAAGAACAAGATGCAGGTTGTGATCCTGAAGATAAAGCCCTCCAGAGGTGAGCTCCCAAATGCCGTTTCCCCGGGAAGTGGCCCAATAAAATGTGACCGTTTCCAAGGGCGTGGCTCGATTCAGTGCTTGCGACAGATGATTCGAAAAAAACTGTCGCTGCTCTTCTGAAAATGCCGCTTGGGTTGTCGAAGAGCCTCCCACCATGCGGTCCAGAAGGGATGAGGGCTGCACTTCAACATGTTGCAAAATTTGATCAAGCATTTCCGGGGGCAGATGAGCCGGATGTGAGTATTCAGGCGACCCTTCACGATAGGTGACTTCCATGCCCACAGTTTTGTCGGGCTGCTCCACCAAAAATCGTGTAGCCGGCGTATGTGACATGCAACTGCACATCACCAGCCCAAGCAAGATGGTACTTCCGTAGTTCTGTGCTTTTGAGCGAATCGAGGTGCGAGGCACCCAGAAAAGGTCTTTACCGAAGCATAATGACATAAGAGAAAAATAATGTAACATGTATGATGAAAAAGAGATAGAATACCGTCCGCACTGAGAAAGTCGTGCTCTCCCCTTGTCAATTTTTTGTTCCTCCATCCTATGAAGAAGGATAAGCCTATGACCCCTCGCATGCGTATGCTCTGGATCAGACTAGACATCATGTTGGCTTTAGGGCTTGTGCTGTTTGTGACGTCCTTGCCTGGCTGGGTTTCAGAGGCCGAGGCTCTGCCCGCGTTTGCCAGGAAATATAAAGTCAATTGCAATGTGTGCCACACGCGACAGCCACGGTTGAATAATTTTGGGGAGCAATTTATCGAAAATGGCTATCAAATGCCGGGGACGGATGATGGCGGTATTGTGGGTAAACTCAAATATGGAGACCTGACCTTAGATCAGGTTTCCAATTATTTCAGCGTTCTGTTTGCGACAAGCGGCCTGGATCATTACGAGCTCAAACGGGAGATCGAAGGATCCGGTGATCAGACGGAACTCGGTACGCCCGCGATTCTCCGTCTCTTTACGGCTGGGACCATTACCAATAACGTCGGGTTTTTTGTGGATGTGACGTCACTGTTTACTCGGTCAAGTGAACTGGATCTTGGCCGCGCTTATATCACCTTGAATAATCTGGGCGGGATGAATTGGGGACATCTTCGGGTGGGCCGGCTGGATCCTTCCGCGTTTTTCTCAATGGCGCGCGGACGTCCACAATTTCCTCCGATAGGCCCCAAGTTGGCCCCGCCGTTTGGGGCATTCAATACGCCCACAGTCAATCGATGGGCGCTGATGCAGAGCGCCTATGCTTCAAAATTTTATGGCCTGTTTGATCGGAACCGAAACGCCATTCAACCCTATGACTCAACCTTGTATCACTCGCCAGAAGAGGTGGGCATTGATATCCATGGGCGGCCATTCGGGGACTGGTTCCTGTATCAAGTGGGTATCCTCAATGGCGGCAATGAACGTGCCGGAGATTCCAATAATTCCAAAGATTGGTATGTCATGACCCGGTTTGATTATGCCCGGTCGGATTATTTCTCAGCCAATCTGTCAGGATTTGCCTATTTTGGCAATCATAACGCTAAAGTGGCCGGCAATACCGACGTCAGCCGGAGTCGTTATGGGGTAGGGGCGCGTGTCCGTTACAAGTGGCTGGATGTGTACGGGGCCTATACCATTGATCGAGTGACGGATTTACCGAGCGGCATGGGGGCAACGTTTGACTCGACCGCGACGGGTGTGACGGTCGAAGCCCATGCGATTGTGACGGACCGGCTGTTGTTAGGAACGCGGTATGACCATATGGACGCGGGAGGCCTCCTGGCGACCCGCACGAGTGCCACGTTTGTGGGGCTTCTCGCGAAATATTATTTGCGTCCGAATATGGCGATTTCCCTGCGTGATGATTTTAATGTACGGGATGCCGAAGGGGGCACCAGCGCCGCCCGCAATCTTCGTAATAGGTTCGCGGTGGATCTGGCTATTGTCTTTTAAAGGAGAACGTATTCTATGAGGATCACTCTACGATATCTTAATCTGACAGTGGTCGTGTTCCTGTTGGCCCAACCGGTATTGGGTGGGCAGGGAGAGAATTCGTCACAGGTTCTGGAAGAAGGGCGCATCATCTATGAACAGTCCTGCCTTGTGTGTCATGGTGAGGCGGGCTTGGGAGATGGACAGGCTGGTTTTTACAATGCGGCCTATTCGGCCTCACGTCCGAGGGATTTGACCGTAGGCAATTATAAATTTCGCTCAACCGAATCAGGGAACCTCCCGCTGGATCAGGATTTGTTTCGCATCATGACCGACGGTATTCCCGGCACGATGCCCTCGTTTAGTGGCTTATCGCCTGAGCAGCGCTGGCAAGTCGTGGCCTATATCAAAACATTCTATGCAGGCTTTCAAGAGGAGGTGCCTGAATTGGCCAGCATTCCTGAGGCTCCGATTGCGCCTTCTGCCGATAGCGTGCGACGTGGAAAAGCTAAGTATTTGGAAATGGATTGTCACAGCTGCCATGGGGAGCAAGGCCTGGGTGAGGGAGACGTGGCCTTGGCAGGAGATCTGAAAGATAGCAGGAGCTTACCCATTTCCCCGAATGATTTGACCAATCGCACAGGCTGGAAAAATGGGTCAACGGCTCGTGATATCGTCAGAACGCTCTTTACGGGGTTGGATGGGACGCCCATGCCATCCTATGCGAGTCAGTTTGCTGGGCAGGAGGAAGACGCCTGGCATGTCGCAAATTATGTGCTCTCGCTGTCCCAAGCGCATGAGTAGCCGATATTTATGGAAGTTGCGTGAGAGTGATATCGGTTAACCTCCACAGACGAAAATCTCAGCATAGTGACCGGAGACGGCAAGCCAGGCATGTTCTGGCTTGGATGGGTATAGTGTTGGCGAAAGGGATAGGTCTGGGCGGGGTGTTCGGGATGTTGGCGTATGCTGGGACTATAGAAGGGACGATTCGTTACCAAGGTACCGTTCCTCCCCCGCAATTGAGAGCCGTGCTGAAAGATCAAGAGCATTGCGGGCTTGGGGTCAGTGTTCAGACTGTACAGGTTCATAACGATCAGGGAGCGTTAGCCGGAGCGGTGGTGAATGTCAAAGGAATGAAAAAAGAAACATTTCGCAATAACGGACAGAAGGAGCGTAAGGTCCTCAATATGCAATGTGCCTTTGCCCCACGAATTGGCGTGGCCCGGGCAGGGGAAGAGATTGAGGTGCGCAATCAAGACCCCATCCTTCACAATACGCATATCAAATTAGGCAAACGGACCTTTTTGAACGTGGCGCAAGTGCCTGGCGGACGGCCTATTGTGAAGCGGCTAAAGCGGGCTGGGCTTCATACCATCCGGTGTGATAAACACGTGTTTATGGAATCGTATCTGTATGTCTTTAACCATCCCTATTATGATCTGACTGACCAAACAGGGACCTTTCGCATTGCCGGGGTTCCGCCCGGCAAACATCCGGTTCAGGTATGGCATGAAACGTTGGGCACTTTGGAAAAAGTGGTCAGCATTCCTGCAACAGGCACCGTCCGCGTTGACTTTTCCTACCCGTAGCTTCGTGTTGTCCTGCCTTACAATCCTTTTGCGGTTTCTAGGTTTAGTCACCCTTCTAAAAAACCGAAAACATTCTTAAACGTGTGCTCGAACTTTATCCTTTGCACGCGAGGGCAGAGGTATGTGTCCAATTCGAACCAATGAGCAAAGCAATCTTTAGGCGCCGTCATGTCTGACGATCGATCACCTGATCACTCCTTACTAGGCTGGTTCCATGAGAGGTGGCAGGGGAGCGTCGTTTTTCGTGTCTCCACCAGTTTAACGCTTAGCTTCGGCCTGCTGGTCTTAGCTGGGGTTATCCTGATTGGCTATAGCCAACGGCAATTACTGGAACAATCATTTCGGGAGCGTGGGTTAGCGGTTGCCCGAACCTTTTCCACCGTTGGATCCGCGGCCATCCTGGACAATTTGTTTCGCATCCAAGAAGCCATGCCGGCGTATGCTGAGGAGGGACATCTGGAAGTCTTGGAAGTTCTTGATGAAGACCGCATGGTCATCGCTTCGATGGAACCCGCGATGATTGGGCAAGTGATAGAAGACCCGCAGCTCATCGAAGCTCAAAAAGTGGGACAGGAAGTAGAGGGATTCATGAATACGCCGGACGGCCGTTCGATGTATGTCGTGATTGAGCCGTTGCTGGATCAACGTGAAGTTATGGCATGGGTACGTGTGGCCTTTTCAATGGATCGAGTGCAGGAAAAAGAACATGAGATCTGGTTAGGGCTTGTGATCATGGCCTGTCTCTTTATTGGTCTGGCCATTGTCGGTGTCCGGAGCGGGATCAATCAAATCATCCCGATCTTACAGAGCATGATTGCCAAACTGCAGACCGTCGCCAAGATTACCGGTCAAACTATGCCTCAGGGAAGTCAGACTGCCGACGCCTCCGGCCTTCCGGCTCTCGAAAACACTGGAATGAGGGGAGAGGTTGAGCAATTAGCCACGGTGGCGGCCCAGACCGCCGATTTATTGGAGGATCGCACGACAACCCTTCAACATTTAATGATGGCTCAAGAGGAAAAAAATAGAGAATTAGCCCGGTTAGCCACGTTTCCCGAATTGAACCCGAATCCGGTGATCGAACTGGATCGGCAAGGCAGGATCACCTATATCAATCCAACAGGCATACAGCTCTTCCCTGAGCTACGGGAATTGGGGTTACAGCATCCCTTCATGCAGGGTATTGCGCAGTCATTGGAGCCCGTGCTCACTGGCGCCGAACAAACCGTGACTCAAGAGATGGCATTGGACCAACGGGTTTTTGATGTTCGCGTGACCTTTGTCGAAGCAGCACAAACTGTTCGCATCTATATGTTTGATATCACTCAGCGTAAATTGGCAGAAGACAAAGTCAAACAGGCCGCACAGGAGTTGGAAATCAACAATCACGAGTTGGCCCAATCTCGTGATGCGGCGTTAGACGCGGCGAAGGCCAAGTCCGAATTTTTGGCCATGATGAGTCATGAAATTCGAACGCCGATGAACGGGGTTATTGGCATGACTGGATTGTTGTTGGACACCGAACTGGATGAGATGCAGCGTAAGATGACGGAGACCGTGAGGGGGTCGGGTGAAGCGTTGTTGACCATTATCAATGATATTTTAGATTTCTCGAAAATGGAGTCCGGAAAGTTTGAACTAGAGGATATTCCCTTTGATCTGCAGGTTTGTGTTGAGGAAGTGTTGGATTTGCTTGCCGAACGGGCGAATGAAAAAAATCTTGAACTTGCCAGTTGCATTTTTCAGCAGGTCCCGCCCATCTTAAGAGGTGATCCGGGACGTTTCCGGCAAATCCTCATGAATCTGGTTGGCAATGCCATTAAATTTACGGACGAAGGAGAAGTGTCGGTTCAAGTCTTTCCTGAGAAACAAAGTGAAGATGAAATCACGTTACAGATACAGGTGTCCGATACGGGAATTGGGCTTACGCCCGAACAGCAGGCCAGACTTTTTCAGCCATTTACCCAGGCTGATGGCTCCACCACGCGAAAATACGGAGGCACCGGATTAGGATTAGCCATTTCCAAACAATTGGCGGAAGCGATGAATGGCAGCATTCAGGTCACTAGCGTGCCTGGGGAGGGGAGCTGCTTTTCGGTGAGATTGCCGTTTCAGCTGGCTCAGCATGTACAGCAGGGCACTCATGAATCTTCCGTGTTGGATGGCATAAAAATCTGTTGCGTTGATGATAATCAGACGAATCGTATGGTGCTTCATTACTACACTCAAGCTTGGGGTATGGAGGGAGTGTTCGCAGAAGATGGCGTGAAGGCCTTGTCGGTACTACGACAATGCTATGAGCAGGGAGCACCGTGTGATATCGCGATTTTGGACCTCAATATGCCCAATATGGATGGTTGGGAGCTTGCGCGAACCATAAAAGCGGATCCTGCACTTCAAGGCCTGAAACTGGTGCTTCTCTCATCAAGTGCGCTTCGAGAAGATCCCTCGCGTCCGTCGGACGTTGAATTTGAGACGTATCTCAGTAAACCAGTTCGAAAAGCGGACCTGAAGTCCTGTTTAGAGATGATCATGTCGCTCTCAGAGTCGGCTGTGATCGATCGTTCCAATTCGGTGAAAGAGCAGCGACAGGAGGCATTGCCGGCACTCTGTCTGTCAGGGTTACTGTTAGTGGTGGATGACCATGTAGTTAACCAACAACTGGCCCAAATGATGTTGGAACGGCTAGGGCAACGGGTCGATGTGGTTGGCAATGGCTTGGAAGCTCTCGAAGCCTTAAAACGGATTCCTTATGATCTGGTCCTTATGGATTGTCAAATGCCGGAAATGGACGGTTATGAGGCCACACGATTGATCAGACAAGCGGAACATGAAGCGTTAGAAGAAAAAAGTCGCATTCCGATTGTAGCCATGACCGCCAATGCCATGAAAGGCGACCGGGAGAAATGTATCGGCGCGGGTATGGATGATTATATTAGCAAACCCATTAAACCCGGAGAGTTGGCGGACATCCTTGCCAAATGGTTGCCGGCACAGGAGCAAGGTGAGTCGGCAATCGATCAAGAGGTTGCCAACGCTAATTGCAAGGAAGATGATGGCGCAACCTGCCAGCCAATTGCCCCATGCGATGAGAATGCAACGGATTCCGGCCATGTGACCCCTTTAGAGTCCGTGCTCCCGCCGCAAATGGTGGCCGATTGGAGGATGGCTGGGGGTAGCGCTTTTGTGGCAAAGCTGGTGAATCAATTTGTGTCGGATGCGCTCGCTTGCGTGGATAAGCTAGGCGTTGCATTAGATTCGCAGAATGCTCATGATGTGCGTGAAGCGGCTCACGGATTGAAAGGGATGGCCGCGAATATGGGATTAACGGAATTAGCCTCTCTTGCCCACCAATTGGAATCTCTTGGGCGCGCTCAAGACCTTCTCAACGGCCCTGAACTATTTGCGTCAACACGCCACGAGTTTTCTCGTATTCAGGGCGGCTTGCAGCTACTGTTGGAGCAAGAGCAATCCCTTCTGAAGTAAAGAGAGAAATGTGAGGAGTAAGAAGTAAAAGACGAAGTCAGATATCTTGGACCTTCGTCATTTTCATGCCACTTCTGGGTCTGTTGAAAAAAGCCGCCAACTGCGTGCTCGCCATTTTGCAGTGTTCACGTATTGGCAGTACGCTCCGCGCGTCAAAATGGCTGTGGCCTTCCCTTCGACAAGCTCAGGGCAGGACTGGACGACTTTTTTGAACAGACCCGATGCTGCTGATAGCAAATTGCTTCCTGGCGAAATATGGCCCTTGCTATCTTCATTATTCAACACTCCCCTTCTAGAATTTCTCTCCTCACTCCTGACTTTTTACTTCGCACTTTTCCCTTTTTCCTCTTTCCGTCACGGGGTGGGAAATTCAATATTCAGAATAGCGTTGTTTGGCTGTGGAATGGTGACTTCTTGTTGCACGGCCCCTAAGGTTTCGTGCCAGAGTGAGAGGATATAGGTGCCAGGTGGGAGGTTGGGAATCGTGAAGTGTCCGTAACTATCGGTCACGCTATGATAGGGATGGGAGAACACATGAACAAAGCCCTTCATAAAGGGATGTTTATTACACGTGACGGTCATCGGACCAGGGTCCCTCAACACCTTCTGAACACCTTTTGCCTGAGGAAGTAACACAACGTTGATAAATGCGCGGGTACTGGTGCGAACATGGGTATTATGCAAGATGTGATCGACATTTTGTATGGCCAGGGTTTGCTTAACGGTTGCGGTGGTCACGCGCATTAAGAAGCGGCATCCTTTGTTGAGAATGGTTTTGGGAGGTTCTGGAACTTTGCGAGATCCATCCAGTCCCTTTATATCCACACTCACAATGACGTCCTGCAAGCCTTTATCTGCATCAAGGACTACGGATTGCAACTCTTGGGTCTTTCCGCAGATCTCGACATCTTTTTCGATGATAACTTTTTCTTTGGGCGGAAGAGGCCCGAGGTACACGACTTTCCCTTGCAGAGAGGTCGTCTGAGCGTTGCCGATTTGAGCAACACTAAAGATTCCAGTAAGACAGAGTACAGTAAAGAAGAAGGTTTGTTGAATTTGGCGAAGACTAGGAGGATGGTTTGTCATGTTGTTAGGGTCCTATTGGTAGAGTAATTCAGGAACAGATTGTCGATCCACATATGGGTCTGTTGAAAAAAGCCGCCAACTGCGTGCTCGCCATTTTGCAGTGTTCACGTATTGGCAGTACGCTCCGCGCGTCAAAATGGCTGTGGCCTTCCCTTCGACAAGCTCAGGGCTTTTTCGAGAAGCCTCAGGGCAGGACTAGACGGACCCTTCGGCACACTCAGGGCATGCTTTTTTGAACCGACCCGACGCTTATGATCGTCCGAGCCTTCCTGATGAAATATGACCTTTGATATCTTCATTACTTCCACTATCGGTTTTTTTGCTCCCACCCAAAAGGGAGTATGGTGGGTCGTGACGATGTCCACTGAGTCTCTCCTAGTGTGGTGATAGTCCCGGCTGTAAAGAGACGAAACATTTTCCGCGTCCCGATTTCGGTTTTGTTATCTGACCCCGACACGTTTCGTTTAAATGTGAGATGCTGGACGGCATTTGTTGCAAATAACACGGCAAAATACTTTGAGACTTCATCCAGCGTGAGGTCACCATACTTCAATTTGCCAATAATGCCCCCATCTTCGGTGCCAGGCATTTGATAGCCGTTTTCCAAAAACCGTTGTCCGAATTGATTTAGTCGAGGTACGCGGACATGACAGACCATGCAGTTGACCGCGTATTTTCTGGCAAAGGCCGGGATGGCGTGGGCGGGAGGCGGTGTAAGACTTGAACTAAGGATAGCTAAGGATGCGAGAAGAAAAACGATAGGGGTTGTGATGGAAAAAACACGCTTCATTAACAGTGGAAACAGAGATAATACGACAAATCTAACATCAGAAAATTTACCTAAATACTAGTAAACTATGGTAGTAAGTCAAGGGAACTGCTCGCTGTATTGATGTCAGAACAGGGCGTGTGACTTTGTCGGTGCTTATCTGGCAGGAAAAGAATCCGGTGGGGTCTGTTGAAAAAAGCCGCCAGCGGCGTTCTCGCCCTTTTTCCGTGCTCACGTAGTGCCAGTACGCTCCGCGCGCAAAAAGGGCTGCGGCCTTGCTGGACGGACTTTTTTGAACAGACCCGTCGTCGTTGATCGCCAAGGGCCCCCCTGGCGAAATATGGCCGTTGATATCTTCGTTATTCAACACTCCCAGCTTGTAATTTTCAGCGTAAAGCGCTTGGAAGGTGAGGTTTCGGCTGGCGGCTGTTTGGCTTGCCACAGAAAAGTATTCCTAGTATGCTCGGGGCTGGCTGTTTGACGATTTCTAGTCTTGAGAAAAGGGATTTCTGGAATGGATATGCCAGACAATATCCAAGAATGCCGGGAAGAGATTGATCGGCTTGACGATGAAATTCTCAAGCTATTGAATGAACGTTCCCACTATGTGATGCAAATCGGGCATCTCAAGAAAAAGCAGGATGCCTCCGCTCATCTCCATACGCAAGGCCGCGAGGTCGCTCTTGTTAAGCGATTGATGGAGAACAATCCTGGACCATTTCCAAGTGATGCCCTCCGGCCGGTTTACCGGGAAATCATGTCCGCATCCTTATCACTGGAAGGCACGCAGACGATTGCCTATTTGGGTCCGCCCGCGACCTTTACGCATTTGGCGGCTATGCGGAAATTTGGCGAATCGGCTGAATATCTTCCCGTGACAAGTATTAAGGATGTGTTTGATGACGTGGAGCGCGGGCGCATGCGGTTTGGCGTGGTGCCTATCGAGAATTCCACGGAAGGGGTGGTCAATCATACCTTAGACTTGTTTGTGGATTCCCCGCTGCTCATTTATGGCGAAGTGATGATGGAAATTTCGCATCATTTTTTGTCCAAAGCCCAGGATATTGGAGACATCAAAACGATCTATTCCCACCCCCATGCCATTGCTCAATGCCGAAACTGGTTAGAAACCCATATGCCATCGGTATCCATTGCTGAGGAGCCGAGCACGGCCAAGGCGGCAGAGCGATGCGTGAACGATCCAACGGCAGCCGCTATTGCCTCGGAATTAGCGGCGCAACTCTATGGATTAACCATCTTGCGCTCCCGTATTGAAGATAACACCAATAACTTTACCAGGTTTCTGGTGCTGTCCCTGCGTGGGGCCGAACGGACGGGGAAAGATAAGACATCCTTTATCGTCTCGGCGAAAGATAAGGTTGGGGCGCTCTATGACCTGATCAGGCCGTTCTCCTCGCATGGCATTAATATGACGAAAATTGAATCGCGCCCCACTCGCCGGAAAGTTTGGGAATACCTGTTTTTTATGGACCTGGAGGGGCATCAAGATGATGACCGCGTCAAGAAAGCGTTGGACGAAGTGAAAACGCGGTGTTTGTTCTTGAAAGTGCTGGGCTCCTATCCTATTCACCAGTAACCTTCGTTCAGCATACGATCCCCATACTGAGCCTTTGCTATGGCCTTACCTGTTCATCCGACGATTGCTTCGTTGAAGCCGTATTCTCCCGGGAAACCCCTTTCTGAGTTGGAACGGGAACTGGGGATTCGTGAAGCGATAAAGTTGGCGTCAAATGAAAATCCATGGGGGCCATCTCCAAAGGCTCTGCAGGTTCTTGAGCAGGCGGCGGCGTCCCTGCATCGCTATCCTGATGGCGGGGCTCATGCATTGCGGGAGGCCGTAGCCAAGAAATGGCAGGTGCCTCAGGATCAAATCCTTGTGGGCAATGGATCGGATGAAGTCATCAGCCTGCTGATCAAAACGTTCCTGGCTCCCGGAGATGAGGCGGTCATGGCTGATTTGACCTTTGTGATGTACCGCTTGTCAGTGTTGGGGGGACATGGGGTGCCGGTTGAAGTGCCGTTACAGAATTGGACCCATGATTTATCAGCTATGGTGGAAGCGATCACGGACCGCACGCGGCTGTTCTTTATTTGTAATCCGAATAACCCAACTGGCACGATCTTGAGAGCTGAGGAAATTGACTCTGTGCTGGACAGGATTCCTGAACATGTGGTCGTCGTGTTTGATGAAGCGTATTACGAGTATGTTCGTGCTGAGGACTATCCGGACAGCATCCACTACGTTCGCGATGGCCGGCCGGTTGTGGTGCTGCGCACATTTTCTAAGATCTATGGCCTGGCCGGCTTGCGTGTGGGCTATGGAGTTACGACACCAGAGATTGCCAGCTATGTGAATCGTGTGCGTCCTCCCTTCAATGTGAACAGCCTGGCACAGGAAGCGGCCCAGGCCGCCCTGTTGGATGATGAGCATGTGGCAAAAAGCCGTGCCATGAATGAAGCGGAAATGACGTTTCTGGAAGAAGGGTTGACTAATATGGGATTGACCACTATTCCGACGCAGGCGAACTTTATCTACTTTGATGCCGGCATCGATGGCGCAGCGCTCTACGATGCATTGCTTCGGGAAGGGGTCATTGTGCGTCATATTCGCGGATCCATGATCCGCGTGACCATTGGCCAACCCACAGAAAACCGCCGGTTCTTAGAAGCCCTGGCACATGTACTCCCAACCCTGTCAACAACCGCCTGAGTTAAACATCCCATGATTATTGTGTTGAAGCCCGATGCGACTGAGCAAGATGTTGAACATTTGATCGATCGGCTTCGTGCTCTTGGTTTGAAATCGCAGATTACCAAAGGGGAAGAGCGAACCGTGATTGGTGTGATTGGCGATGAGCGGGTCTTGCAGGGCCAGCCGTTGTCAGTGTTTCCGGGCGTGGAAAGCGTGACGCCAATTTTGGCTCCTTGGAAGTTAGTCAGCCGCGAATTTCAACCGCATGATTCTGTGGTTGATGTGGGTGGAGTCAAAGTCGGAGGGCCGCAGGTTGCGGTGATGGCCGGGCCCTGCGCGGTGGAGAAATTAGAAATCACCGTGGGGATTGCCAAGGAAGTGGCCAGCGCGGGCGCCTCGATCTTGCGAGGGGGAGCCTATAAGCCGCGAACCTCGCCCTATTCCTTTCAAGGTTTGGGCCAGGAAGGGTTGAGTTTCCTGGCTGAAGCCCGGAAACAAACGGGGCTTCCGGTTGTCAGTGAGATTTTGGACGCACGTGACCTTGGATATTTTCTGGAGCATGCGGATGTGATTCAAATTGGCGCCCGCAATATGCAAAACTTTGAGTTGCTCAAGGAGGTCGGCGCCTACGATAAGCCGGTGTTATTAAAACGGGGCTTGTCTGCGACGATTAAAGAGTTTTTGTTGTCCGCGGAATATATTATGTCTCGCGGGAATCGTAATGTGATGTTATGTGAACGTGGAATTCGGACATTTGAGTCACAGTACCGGAATACGCTGGACCTCGCAGCCGTGCCGACTTTGAAGGAGATGTCACATTTGCCCGTCATTGTGGATCCTAGTCATGCCACAGGAAATTGGAAGCTCGTGGCGCCGATGGCCAAGGCCGCCATTGCTGCGGGTGCCGACGGGTTGCTCATTGAAGTCCATTCGAATCCCGAATGCGCACTCTGCGATGGTGAAGAATCACTAAAGCCCAGCCGCTTTCAAATGTTAATGGATGATCTCAAGAAAGTTGCGCACGCCGTTGGCCGCGAATTCTAATTCATCCCCCCACTCAGCAACAATTTTCTGATCTTTTCCTCATGTCTAAGCCATCATCGGATTATTTGTTTCAGCAAGTGACGATTATTGGTGTGGGTCTGTTGGGAGGCTCTCTTGGCCTCGTCTTGAAGGAACGCAAGTTAGCCAAAACCGTGGTTGGCATTGGCCGCCGGCAATCGAATCTGGAATTGGCTGTCGAGCTTGGAGCGATCGATCGTTTTTTTTCTGAACCGCAGGAAGCCGTCCGCGATTCTGACTTCATTGTGTTGGCGACTCCGGTTGATACCTATATTTCTCATGTTCAACGATGGGGGCAGCATGTCCCGGCTGGAGCCATCGTGAGTGATGTCGGGAGTGTGAAAGGCCAGCTGGTCCTGGATTTGGAGGAGGCTCTTCCAGAGGCGGTACATTTTGTCGGAGCCCATCCGATTGCCGGCAAAGAGAAATCTGGTGTGGCTTATGCCGCTTCCCAGCTTTTTGATGGGGCGCGTTGCATTCTGACGCCGACTGCCCTGACACATGTCGAGGCGTTAGATAAGGTCCGTGGTTTGTGGGAACAGGCGGGGTCTGAGGTCTTGTCAATGGATCCCATGGTTCATGATTGGGTGCTCGGGGCGGTCAGCCATCTTCCCCATGTGGCAGCATTTTCCCTCATGCATGCCTTAGATGATTTGCAAGGTGACACGCCAAAGGATCTCAGCCTCTTGGATTTTTCCGGTGGGGGATTGCGGGATACCACGCGTATTGCGGCCAGCTCTCCTGAAATGTGGCGGGATATTTGTCTCGCCAATCGCGAAAATTTGTTGAAAATGATTGAACAGTACATCACGCAACTTCAGGCCTTTAAGCAACTGGTGAAAGAGCGGGATGGGGACGGCATAGCGGATAATATTGAGCAAGCGAAGTCGCTCAGGGAACGGTTGCCATGAGCCAGCTGACCATTACTCCCGCTGGAGGGCCGCTTCGTGGGACCCTGACAGTTCCCGGGGATAAATCCATTACCCACCGGGCGTTGATTCTTGGCGCACTGGCTCATGGGGTGACTCACATTACCGGATATTCCAAGGGTGAGGATTGCTTACATACCCTCAAAGTGATTCGGGCACTTGGCATAGAGGTTTTGGAAGAACCTGAGCGGTTAACTGTAACGGGCAAGGGACTTTGGGGGTTAACGGAACCTTCCAATGTTTTGGATTGTGGAAATTCCGGGACAGGGTTGCGACTGTTAGCCGGAGTGCTGGCTGGGCAAAAATTTTTTTCTGTTCTGACTGGGGATGCCTCATTGAGAAATCGGCCCATGGGGCGCGTGGTGAAACCGTTACGACAAATGGGGGCGGCGATTACGGGGAGAAAGAATGGAGATTTGGCTCCCTTAAGTATTCAGGGGGGCAGGCTGCAGGGCATGCGGTATGAGTCTCCTGTGGCGAGTGCACAAATTAAATCCTGTGTGCTGCTTGCAGGACTTTTTGCGGAAGGCACGACGACGATTCAAGAACCCATGAAATCCCGTGATCATTCGGAACGGATGTTTTCATATTTGGGGATTCCTCTGCAAGTTGATGGCTGTACGGTGCATGTCCAGGGCCAACCCTCTTATGAAGGAAAACCTATCTCGGTGCCTGGAGATATCTCCGCCGCCGCCTTTTTTCTTGTTGCGGCCTCGATTGTTCCAGACTCCGAGGTCCTCCTTACAGGAATTGGATTGAACCCCGAACGTACCGGTGTTCTGGATGTGCTCACAGCCATGGGTGCTGACGTTGCCACACTGAACACACGAGAAGAAGCTGGAGAGCCAGTGGGTGATCTCCGTGTTCGCGCAACAAAGTTAAAGGGCATCACCATTGGACCAGACTTGATTCCTAAGACCATCGATGAACTTCCCATTCTGTGTGTGGCGGCGGCTTTAGCCGATGGAGAGACTCGTATTACGGGTGCGCAAGAATTACGAGTGAAGGAAACGGATCGTATTCATGCCATGGCCGTGGAACTCGCCAGAATTGGGGTAAAGGTGGAAGAACAACCAGATGGATTGGTGATTAAAGGCGGTTCGAAGGTACGAGGGGCGCAATGTCAGAGCTATGGCGATCATCGAGTCGTCATGTCCTTAGCCATTGCTGGTTTAGTGGCCGATAGCTCCCTTGAGATAAAAGATGTGGATTGCGTGGAGACCTCTTTCCCCGGCTTTCATGGTAAACTATTGGATTTATTGACAAATTCCAGGTGACATTTATAATGTCCCAAAAAAATTCTACTGAAGGAGTAGAGGAACCCCGTTCCGCTCGTCGCCTGGTCATTACGATTGATGGCCCCGCCGGGGTGGGCAAGAGTACGGTCTCCAAATCTCTAGCCTCTCGTTTGCGATATCACTATCTTGATACAGGGGCGCTCTACCGGGCCATTGCCTGGAAAATTCAACAAGAAGAATTAGAGCCTGATAATCCTACAGACATTGAAGCCCTCCTTTCCCGTATGAATCTTCAACTTTGTGAAGAAAAGAACGGTTTTTCCATCCAGATTGATGAACAGGCAGTTCTGGAGGAGGATCTTCGTACTCCGGCCATTAGTCAAAAGGCCTCCTCCATTGCGGCTATGCCAAGTGTCAGAAAATGGTTGCTTCCTGTCCAGCAAAAAGTTGGGATGGCAGGAGGTGTCATTGCCGAAGGGCGGGACATGGGAACGCGGGTGTTTCCCGATGCCGATATAAAATTTTTTCTAGATGCCGATATTGATGTGCGAGCCAGACGGCGGCAGCAGGAACTCACCTCAAAAGGGAAGGATGTTCATTTTGATGTGGTACGAGAGGACATGGTTGCCAGGGACCACCGTGACCGCCATCGAGCTGTGGACCCGCTCTACCCGGCCCCTCAGGCTATCATGATCGATACCTCCCACCAGTCTCTCGACGTTGTTGTGGATCGGATGTTGGGGATGATTACGGAACGTTTGTGAGTGGGCTTCTGTATTGGAGCCTCTGGCTCTTCTTTAATCTCTTGGCCCGGCTGTTTTTGCGGTTCCGTGTTGAAGGCAAGCATTTGTTCCCTAAAACTGGCGGGGTGATTGTCGCAGCCAATCATGCCAGCTATTTTGATATTCCCCTCTTGGGTTGTGCGATCAACAGGCGAGTGGTTTTTCTGGGGCGAGCCACACTTTTCCCCAATCCTGTGTTAAGTTGGATTCTGCAGAGGCTGGGATGGATTCCCTTAAAGACGCATCGTCTGGACCGTAAAGCCTTTGGAGTGGCGCTTGAGCACTTAAAGAATGGCACACCCGTAGTGATTTTCCCTGAGGGAAGTCGTACGGAAGATGGTCAGTTGCAGCCTGGAAGACCTGGAATTGGTTTTTTGGCCAAGGAATCGCAATGCCAGGTGATTCCTGCGTATATTTCTGGTACCTTTAATGTTTTACCAATCAAGGCCAAGTGGCCACGGCTCTTTCCGGTCACGATTTTTTTTGGAGAATTACTGAATTTCTCAAGCACAAGCTCTCTTATGAAAAAGCAAGAGTATGAACAGTTTGGTCAGACCATCATGGATAAAATTGCCTACGTTGGAGGCATATCTTCTTCACCTAATAACCCTTAAACCTGTGCCAGTATCTTTGGAGGAATGACATCGAGATGACTACTCTTTCCACACAACCTGAAAAAATTGATCGTGACACTCTTGCCGCCTTATATGAAGAAACATTTAAAAATATTGAAGAAGGGACAATCACTGAAGGCAAGGTTATTGATATCCAGCGCGATCGCGTGGTGGTGGATATTGGCTATAAATCTGAAGGGATGATCCCTGTTGACCAATTTTCTTCGGAAGAACTTGAAACCTTGGCGGTGAATGATCCCGTGCAGGTGTACATTGAGCAATGCGAGGATGCCGACGGCAATTTGATGCTTTCCAAAGAGAAAGCCGACAAAATGAAAGTCTGGGAGGATCTGGAAGTTGCCCATAAAGAAGAAACGGAGGTGCAGGGTAAAGTGATCTCCCGCATTAAGGGCGGCATGATTGTCGATATTGGCGTGAAAGCCTTTTTGCCTGGTTCTCAAATCGATTTGACTCCGGTGCGAGACTTGGATGGTCTTGTAGGCAAGACCTATAATTTTAAAATTATTAAGATTAACCATCGCCGGGGTAACGTGGTGGTCTCCCGTCGAGCGCTTCTTGAAGAGACCCGCGATAAACGCCGGCAGACGACGTTATCGACGCTGGCTGAGGGTCAGCTTATTGAAGGGACCGTGAAAAATATTACGGACTATGGGGCGTTTTTAGACTTAGGCGGAATCGACGGCCTCTTGCATATCACGGATATTTCCTGGGGGCGAGTGGGGCATCCGTCCGATATCTTTTCTATCGGCGACCGGGTGGAAGTGTTGGTGCTCAAATACGACCGGGAGACGGGTAGGATTTCATTGGGGGTGAAACAAAAATCCGATGATCCTTGGACAAAGGTAGAAGAAAAGTATCCCGAGCGGAGCCGGGTGAACGGCAAAGTGGTCAGCCTGACAGACTACGGAGCCTTTGTGGAGCTGGAGCCAGGAGTCGAAGGGTTGGTTCATGTGTCAGAAATGTCCTGGACGCATGAAGTGCGGCATCCTTCAAAAGTCGTGTCCGTCGGGGATGAAATTGAAGCCCAAGTGCTTCATGTCGATCAGCATAGCCGAAAAATTTCGTTAGGGATGAAGCAAACCGCGCCTAATCCTTGGGATATCATTGAACAAAAGTATCCTGAAGGAACTCAGATTGAAGGAAAAGTCAAAAGCGTAACTGATTTTGGGGCGTTTGTCGGGCTCGACGAGGGAGTGGACGGCCTGATTCATATTTCAGATATGTCATGGATCAAGCATATCAAGCATCCTTCGGAATTGTTCAAGAAAGGGCAATCGGTCAATGCGGTGATCCTAAAAATTGATAAAGATAAAGAACGGCTGTCACTGGGATATAAGCAGTTGGATTCCGATCCTTGGGTCAGCGAGATTCCTCAACGGTATCATGTGGGCGAAAATGCCACGGGCCAAGTGTCTAAGGTGGCGGATTTTGGCGTGTTTGTCGAACTCGAAGGCGGTGTGGAAGGTCTGATTCATGTCAGCGAGATTGGTCAAGATCAGCAGGAAAACTTGGAAGAAAAATTTGTGGTGGGGCAAGAAGTTGAGGCCAAAATTGTGAAAGTAGATTGTGAGGAGCGAAAAATTGCGCTCAGTCTCTGGGATCATCTCAAAGATGTGGAACAAGCCCAAGTGGAAGAATTTAACAGCAGCCAAGGGGCGGTCGATCAGAGTTTGGGCCGCGTTGCGCAAACCGGGGAAGGAGAAGGGGAATCTCCCGAATCGCATGAGTCATGATCCTCCTCAGGTTCTGGTCGTCGGGGGTCTGGTCTTATGAGTGAGGGATATCCTCGGTGGAAGCGGATATTCTGGATGCTCCTGGCCGGCGTGATGCTGTTTATGATTGGAAAGGCCGTCTTGCCGGAATTACTATTGGCGGGAAAAGAAGGGGTGGCGGTGGTCCGCGTCGAGGGCCCGATTCACGATTCCCAGCAAACAATTGCAGAACTGCAAGCCTTTGCCAACGATCCGCTGGTCAAGGCCATCGTAGTGAGAATAGATAGTCCTGGCGGAGGAGTGGCGCCATCACAGGAAATCTATAATGCCGTCAAGCGAGTCAGAAAAGAGCAGAATAAAACCGTGGTCGCCTCAATGGGCACCGTGGCAGCTTCGGGAGGCTATTATATTGCGGTGGCCACGGATAGGATTTTAGCCAATCCTGGCACGCTCACCGGCAGTATTGGCGTGATTATGCAGACGGCCAATTTTCAAGATCTATTAGATAAAGTTGGCGTGAAAAGTGTGGTGATTAAGACAGGGAAGTTTAAAGATCTTGGGTCGCCTTTTCGACCAATGACCGAAGAAGATCAAGAAATTCTGGAGTCCGTGATGAATGATACGTTGAGCCAGTTTGTTGAGGCGGTGGCGGATGGCCGTTCGCTGGATCCTTCAGAGGTGGAACTTTTAGCTGATGGCCGCGTGTTTACCGGGCGACAAGCCAAGTCAGTTTTGCTCGTGGATGAGATTGGTGATTTACATGATGCCATTCATTTAGCCGGTGAGTTGAGTGGCATTAAAGGCACGCCCCGGGTGCTGGAAACCACCAAGCCATTTTCGCTGCAAGAATTTCTTGAGAGTACATTTTTAGGAAATGTTCGAGGGTTGACCCCCTCCAGGTTTTCCGCCCCTTTGCTCTATCTATGGGTGGCATAGTTAAATCAAGGAGGATTGGATGACGAAAGCGGATCTTATCGAAAGGCTCACGGAGAAGGCTCCCCAATTAAGTCGCCGGCAAGCCGAATTAGTCGTCAACACCATTTTTGATTCCATTCGTGATTCACTCAAGCGCGGTGAGAAAACCGAAATCCGGGGATTTGGAAGTTTCCGGCTGCGGCATCGTCAGACGAAGGAAGGGCGCAACCCAAAAACAGGGGAATCGGTGTCGGTTCCCGAAAAACGGATGCCCTTTTTTAAAGCGGGCAAAGAAATTAAGGAATTACTGAATCCTGAGGAGCAAACAGCGTCGTGACCATGTCACATTCTGAGTCATCGCCAACGGTCCAAGATGTTTCCTGGACAGAAGATGCGCTCTTGCGATTAGAGCGCGCGCCGGTTTTTTTGCGGGGAATGGTTCGCCGGCTGGCGGAAAAGAAAGCGAAAGAACTCGGTTATGCTGAAATCACCGTTGATATTTTGGATCAGTTTAAGTCTCAAATGATGGGACAGATGGGTGGGGAGGCAGGCATGTCTCAAGCCGCCGCCGATATGGCGTCCGGCAAGTTGCCCTGGACCGCGGAGGCCAAGAAACGGCTGGAAACGATTCCAGAATTTATGCGGGGCATGATCGCGAATATTGCTGAAGATGTTGCCAGAGAACGCGGCCATATGGAAGTGAATGTTGAGTTGTTTGAAAAGGTTGAAGCCTTAGGAGATGTGCAAGAACAGGCAGCTCAACCCTTGGAATGGACAGAAGATGCTGTGGCATTGCTCCATCAGAAGATTGAACAGTCTCCGCCCATGGCAAAGGAGTTTGTGGCGGATATGTTGAAGCATGATGCCGAAGACCTTGCTCGCGAACAAGGAATCACGCGCATGGATGCTGAATCGCTTCTACGCCTTTGGGAAGCGCCGCAGTCGCAAGTGGCGTGGTCGGATGATGCGTGGAAACGTCTTCAAACTTCGCCAGATTTTGTGAGGAGCGGTATTCGAAAAGCTGCCGAGCGTCGGGCAAGGAAGCTGGGTCTTCAGGAAATTGATTCCGAGCATTTGACGGTGTTTCGTAATGAAGCCATGATGAAGGCCGTGAAGCGCATTCGAGCCTTTGGGTACAAAGAACTAACGTTTGACGCATTTGACGATGCGCTTGGCAAAGTCAAACGCTTAAAGGGTAATGAGCAAGCGGAACATCGCTTAGAGGAAATCCGGGATTATATGAAAACCAAGCCTGATGTTGGGGTGTTGGGTGAAGAGTTAATGGATCGTTTTCGGTCTTATTTAAAAGGGGAAGGGAAGTTATAAGCCAGATTATCCTTCGGCGTTGTCGTTATCAAACTTTTCCCGTCTACGCTTTTCCCTTCTTCTCTCGTTCTTGCTGCTAAGATTCGCTCCTTCCTTCGCCAGTTCATCCACAATCTCGTTTTCAGGATTTCCTGAATGAGCTTTCACTTTCACCCAATGAATGGTGATTCCTGATGCCTTTACCGTATCAGCATAGAATTGCGTAAACGGTAGCTTCGCGCGCCAGGCTCCGGTGGCCCAGCTCTCCAGCCCTTGATAGTCGTAATGCAGAGACACTTCTTGAATGCCTTTTGACTGGCACCATGCAAGTGCCTTCACGATCCCCCAAATTTCTCCTGCCACATTTCGATGCACCTGGGCTTCAGGTGGAATATCATTGCCCTTGTCGCGGTGGACCTCTTCCCCATTCTCTTTTACCAGCAGACCCCATCCGATACGGAGTGATCCATCCTCTTGTGGAAAACATGAGCCATCAACCCAAATCGCGATATCGGAATGAGAGGGTGATGTCGAGGCAGACTCAGCGTTATCAGAAGAGTGATTGGCTTCGGAAAGAAACGCGGCGGCTTCCCGTTTGGTGGGAAAGGCTTTGTAAATGGCTCCTGGAAATTTGAAGACTTGTTTCCGGCAGGCTTCCCAACTATCAAAGACCCCTGTCGTGCGTCCTCGACGGACTGCGTAAAACTTCATCGCTGGTGAACCGAAAATGAGTGAGTGAACAGGATGTTTTTAGTGACCGGGATCAAGTGCTTTAATTCTGGACTCCGCGATAGCTGCCCGAGTGGCTTCATCTGGATTGTCTCCAATGAGTACCAGAAAAGTTTCGTATTCTTGAATCGCACGTTTCGGATTCGTTAATTCAAACGCCGATGCTAAATTGAATCGGGCTTGCGGGTAAGCCGGTTGTAAGGCTAAAGCCCTTTCATAGGCTTGGATGCCCGCAGGGACCTTCTTCATTTTAACCAAGACGTTTCCATAGCTGTTAAGAATGTTGGCCGCATAAGGTTGGATCTTCAATGCGGTCTCAATGGACGCTTTTGCGTCGGGCAACTGCTCCAGAAGCGTGAAAGCCAGTCCCAGACGGTGATGTGCTTCTGCCAATTGTTTCGAGTCGGGCAAGCCATATGTGATGGCTTGTTGATACGCCTCTCGTGCGATATGTGGTTGTTTTGTTCCACACGAAGCAAATAGTGAAATCTCGCCTCTCGCAAATTGTT
The DNA here is from genome assembly GCA_965223315.1 of Nitrospirales bacterium. Classification (GTDB taxonomy): domain Bacteria; phylum Nitrospirota; class Nitrospiria; order Nitrospirales; family UBA8639; genus Nitrospira_E. The sequence goes on along the minus strand of CBDCWD010000004.1, from coordinate 3,825,258 downwards.
GCAGACCCAAAAAGGTCTTGTCCCCCAGTCCTGCCCGTGCGCCAAGGGGTTTTTTCTGATCCATGCCCGGGGCAGTTGTCAGATACGAGAGAAACTGTAATTGACTGCCGTCCAAGAGCGTTTCATAGGGATCCAAAACTATGACTGCCATGATGAGGCGGTCGTCTTCATCAGGTCTTTGACGAAGAAAATATTGATGGGTGGTTGTGGCCTCTCCTGTACGGTACAGGGTGGCTGAATCAGGCACCTGCCCTTCAAGAAGTTGAGACGACGTGAGATAAAACTCCCGGGCCGGGGGTAATTGGGAAAGGGTATGTCGCAGCGTGGGATAATCCTCTAAGGCGATTCCATCTGGGAAAACCGTCACGATTCCGATCAGGGTTTCATCTTCATTGAAGACCACCCATTGCCCATGTCTTATTGGAACACGGCGCTCTTGAAAATGTTCACTGCCTCTTCCCCATGAAGATTTCTGGCTCTCAGGACTCAACCAATCTCTTTGGGCATCAGATTTTGTCTGACAAAGATACCCTTGACCTAAAAGATCAAGATCGCTCGCGGAGGGAGGCAATGAGGAAGGCGGAGAGGTATTGATGCAATGTGGGAGGAAAGCAAGCACGCCTATTACTCCGATTTGTTTCAACCGATGCAAGAAGGGTTTGTGGCGTTGGAGATGTTGAGTGAGCATCGCGCTTATCGCGAGGGACGAATCTATACGGGTGTCTATCTTTCACAAAAACCGGAGGAAAAAGGAGTTGAGGTGTTGCATGGTGGGCGATACTGGGATCGAACCAGTGGCCTCTGCCGTGTGAAGGCAGCGCTCTCCCACTGAGCTAATCGCCCAAAGCCTCCAATTTATCACATTGTTAGAAGGTGAGCAATTGACGGCAACTTAGACCACGTTGTTTCAATCTTGACGCTCCAAGAAAGGGTGGAGTAGGCTGAAATCAAGGTTCGCATCCTACGACTAAGGAGGTGGAGAATGGACAAACAGAACCAAAAACATGAGTCCAAAAAGCCAAGCGCCCCTCAAGAGACTGAAGATATCCAGGCCAATCCCAAGGTGGCAGAAACTGGGCAACGGTTAAAAGAAGAAATGGATGACTTAGTCGACGAGATAGATAAGGTTCTTGAAGAAAACGCCGCTGAGTTTGTGAAAAACTACGTACAAAAAGGCGGGGAATAGCTTCTAGGTTTTTACAAGGTGCTCGGACCCCGCACATCTGTCCTTCCTAGTTGCTGTACCACCTGCTTATTGCATAACTCTCGTTTAGTCTTACGTCGTCATTCCCGACATTTTTAATCGGGAATCCATCTTAGTGTTTCTCATAAATATCCAAGCGATTTTTTGTATGGCAGGGTTTCGCCCCGGCAGCCGAGGTCCTTTTCTTTCGGGAAAAGGACCCAAAACCATGTTGGCCATGCTGTGGCCCTTCGGGTCCCTTGCGCGGTTCGCCGACACCGGCGGCGCGCAAACTCGCTGTGCTCAAACACTGCGCGCCTTTCCCCGGTGTCGACTGCACTGCTCAGCCACACCACAAGGCCAGGGAAGACTGCTGAAAAACGAATGGACGTTTAAGATGACGAAAAATACTGAAAATGTAACACTTCCCTTAGCGAACTGTTACATTTTATGACCTAACCAATATGCGCATGGATTTTATAGGATATTGATTTAAAAAAGGTTGCCTTTGGTTAACAATATGAGATCTCTTGATAAATGTAACCGAATGGCCCATTGTGTTACATGGGAAAGAGTTCAATTCAATAACATGTATTTTAATACATACTTTTATATGGTATAATATATTGATACGTGGTAAGCCTTCTCTATGACGCAGCAAAGCTTTGAATGGGATCAAGAGAAGAATGCTACCAACCAAAAGGATCATGGCGTTGCGTTTGAAGAAGCGCAATATGCCTTTTTCGATGAGAACCGCGTTATTGCGCATGATGAGAAACATAGCCATGAAGAAGAACGCTGGTTCTGTATTGGGAAAGTTGATGATCGCATTTTGACCGTGCGGTTTACCTATCGAAACAACGCGATCCGTATATTCGGGGCCGGGTGTTGGAGGAAATGGAGCAAATATTATGAAGAAGAAAACAGTGAGCATAGATAAGCCTATTGGCAAATTAACCCGCGTCAAAGATTTTTTGCCGCCACCCTCTGACCTGGTCGCCCGGGATGAAACGGTGAAGGTAACACTCGCATTGAGCAAGGAAAGTGTCGAATTTTTCAAGGATAAGGCTAAAAAAAACAGCGTTCCATATCAACGGATGATCCGCAGCCTTGTTGACCAATATGTTAACCAGCACACTTCTTAAGCCCTACCTGACGTAGGAAAATGTAACCGATTACGGGGTTCTGTTACATGAATTGGGCTTTTAAGTCTTTTCTGCGGATTTTATAACCAAAAGAGGAGTGATTGGTTTCTATGTATCGCAGGCACAGTCAAGGTGTGCCCCCTTCCCCCCTCAGCTTTACCAAGTTCTTTCCCCACTTTTAAAGTTTGACGCCTGCAGTCAGGCCCTAAAGACGGACGCTCTTAATATCTGGCGGGCCTTGTTTGAGCCCTTCGACAAAGCTCAGGACAGGCTCCGCGAGTTGGCTCGCTCTCCCTTTGCCGTTCGTCCCATCAGATCTCTTTGACTGGGCGTGAATGGTTTTGGGTCCTTTTGCCGAAACAAAAGGATCTCGGCTGCCGGGCCGAATCCCGGCATTTATTGAATCCTATGTGGGCGCTCATTGCTGTTTGGGATATGAACATGATCTTGGCATGGGGGAATATCCAGCACTTTCTTTGGTTTTTTGTTATGATTTTTTAGTATAAACAGAGGCGGTATTGTAGATGCTGTGGGAAGCCTATGAGTGTTGTGCAACTGACAGACATTGAACAGTTGATGGGACAAGTTGTTGCGTATGATCCTGAGGCTGATACGAGCCTGATTCGTCGGGCTTATGAATACTCAGTGAAAGCGCATGAGGGACAAATGCGTCAAACCGGAGAACCCTATGTACAGCATCCATTAGCCGTTGCAGGCATTTTGACATTTTTAAAGTTGGATGCGACGGCCATTGCTGCAGGGCTGCTTCATGACACGCTTGAAGATACGGTTGCGACCCAGGAGGACCTGGAACAGGAGTTTGGATCGGACGTGGTGCGGCTGGTTGAAGGGGTGACAAAGATTGGCCAGATTCCCTTTAAAACGTATGAAGAGAAGCAGGCAGAGAATTTTCGAAAAATGGTGCTGTCCATGGCGGATGATATTCGCGTGGTCTTTATTAAACTCGCCGATCGGTTACACAACATGCAAACCTTGGATGCCTTGTCAGATGAGAGACAAAAAAAAATTGCTCAAGAAACGATGGAGATTTATGCTCCGTTAGCGAACCGGCTTGGCATGAGTTGGATTAAGCAAGAGTTGGAGGATTTATGCTTTCAATACCTTCAACCTGAGGCCTGTGCTTTTTTGAAATTGCGTTTGGCCAAAAAAGATGATGAGCGGCAAACGTATATTCAATCGCTGATCCAGATCGTTCAGCAGACCCTTTCAGAGGCGGGCCTGTCTGGGAAGATCGATGGGCGGCCGAAACATCTCTATAGTATTTATCAGAAAATGGAGCGGCGGTCGGTTGGGTTTGATGAAATTTATGATTTGACCGCAATTCGAATCGTGACGGATTCCAAAATGGATTGTTACGCGGTGTTGGGTCTTATTCATTCGATCTGGCCGCCGGTGCCCGGTCGGGTGAAGGACTATATTGCCACGCCGCGAACGAATCTTTACCAGTCCTTACATACGACGGTGGTGGGCCCTCAAGGAGAATATGTGGAGTTTCAGATTCGCACCGCTGAAATGCATCGGATTAATGAATATGGGGTGGCCGCGCATTGGCTGTATAAGGAGCCGGGGAATCCTCGAAAGAATGATGAGAAAGTGTTTAGCTGGCTTCGTCAGTTTGTGGAGTGGCACAAAGATCTTTCCGATAATCGGCAGTTTATGGATTCGGTGAAACTAGATCTCTTTCACGATGTCGTATTTGTGTTCACTCCCAAAGGCGAAGTGAGAGAAGTCCCTGTTGGCTCAACTCCTTTAGATTTAGCCTATGCCATTCATACCGAAATTGGCGACCATTGCGTTGGGGCGAAAATTAACGGAAAGTTGGCTCCGCTTCGGCATCAATTACATAGTGGAGATATGGTAGAAATTCTGACGTCTCCTTCTCAGGTTCCTCATCGTGGGTGGTTGAAGTTTGTTCGAACCTCAAAAGCCAAAACGAAAATCAAACATTGGTTTAAAGTGGAAGAGCAAAAGCGGGCCCTTGAGTTGGGTCGCCGGCTCATCGAACAGGAGTTTCACAAACAGGGCTTCGCGATTGAAGAACCTTTGAGGTCTGAGCCTATCTTGTCGATTGCGAAGGCGAAGGGTTGTGAGACAGTAGACGAGCTCCTTCGCCTGGTTGGGTTTGGGCGGTTGGCTCCTGATCAAATTGTGAGTCATTTTAAAGAGGAGCAATCGACTTCATTCGCTGCCTCAGGTGAGACGGCTGCATTCCATCTCAACATCCCTGGCCTTCATGATGGACCTGTGAAATTTGGCGGGGCCAAAAAAGATATTCTTATGCAACTTTCCAAATGTTGCAACCCGGTCCCAGGGGAAATAATTCGTGGGTATATTACGCGAGGGCGCGGATTATCCATCCATGCTGTGGATTGTCCGAATTTCCAATCCTTGGAATGGGACCTGAGCCGGCTTGTAGAAGTGGAGTGGGATTCTGAGGTTGAAGGGCCTCATTCGGTAGATGTCTCGGTGGTGACACTGGATCGTCCAGGAATGTTAGCGAAAGTGTCCTCCGGAATCTCTAAAAATCAGGCCAATATCACCAAAGCTGAAATGTCGACCCGAGAGGATCAAAAGGCCGTGTTGGATTTCGCGCTTGAAGTTCGGAATACCGAACATTTAGAAGTCATTCTTCAGGAAATTCTCCGAGTTGATGGCATCCTTTCAGCCAAGCGCATCAGGGGATGGTCTTAGGTTCCATGAAACGGATGTTTAGTAAGGAAAGCTCATGGGAGGCAGGTCAATCTCGAGTTGGCTGCCGATGGATAACTCAAACTTCTCGGCCATGCCAGCGTTGAGCTCAAGAACCTGGAATGATTTGAGAGGTGTCCCATATCTCGGGCATCCATCATCCTTTCGAGTGCAAATGGGAACATGTGATTCTATATGGACAATTGTCCCGGATTGATCCAGCCACAGCATATCTAAGGCCATCAGGGTATTTTTCATCCAAAAGTAGTGGTCTCCAGGTTCAGGGAAGAGAAAAAGCATTCCTCTGTCGGGAGCCATAGATGGCCGAAACATCAATCCTTGAGCCCGCTTATCCGGAGAGTCGGCAATTTCTACAAATATCGTGGCTCCATTTGGTGTGACAATAGTCCCCAAGCCTTTTCTTGATGATGCCGTTGCCTGACCATAAGCCAGGTGGGCGGGTAGAGAGAATTCTCCCGCCAGGAGTGTCATGAATAGGATGACGAGGACAATTCTTAAGAGCATCTGGTTTCAGTGGTTGTGGTGTGAATAGAAAAGACGGATTCTGTTACGGCTCTATGACCTTGCAAGGTGTTCCTGCAATGTGTCCTGGATGGGAGGTTTTTGTCAAATTCACTTCGGGTCTTTTCGCTTCAAAAAAGTATTTTTCTCTGTCTTGACCTAAAGTATTCAGAAAATTATAATAATCTGTTTACAGGTAGGGCAGGTTGTTTCCGCTCCTGTAGGAACAGACAAACCTTTAAGTTTTGTTGAATGGGATCACTGGGAGAGGATTGTTGCCTTGCCTACCTTCTCGTCACGTAGATCTTCATCTAGTTTCCATGATGTAATTCAAAGACGGTTTAGGTAGAAAACGGCCCTACATTGGTCAAATGGGCAGGTACCCAAGTGGTCAACGGGGGCAGACTGTAAATCTGCTGCCATCGGCTTCCAAGGTTCGAACCCTTGCCTGCCCACCATGCTCAGCAGATTGTGAATGCAAAGGTTATACGAGAAGTTGAAAACGTCCTAACGGCGGAGAAAAAGTTTCTATTCGGATTTTCGTATTGTGAACAACTATTGCGGGCGTAGCTCAGTGGTAGAGTTCCAGCCTTCCAAGCTGGCTGTCGTGGGTTCAAATCCCATCGCCCGCTCCAAAATTTTGCGTTTTTGGCTCGGAGCGAGTCGATGGGACTAGGAGTGGTGTAGATGAGGATCGTTTTTGCCCATGTAGCTCAGTCGGTAGAGCACGTCCTTGGTAAGGACGAGGTCACGCGTTCGATCCGCGTCGTGGGCTCCATTGAAGATGGGGAAACTCGGTAAATATCGGTCTGTAATGTTGTGTAAGGAGAACGCGGATGGCGAAGGCGAAATTTGAGCGGAAGAAACCGCATTTAAATGTGGGAACGATTGGGCATGTGGATCATGGCAAAACTACGCTCACCTCGGCCTTAACCAAAGTCATGGGCGATCTGGGCAAAGCCTCGTATGTGCCCTATGACGACGTGGCCAAGGCCAGTGAAAGCCAAGGGCGGCGAGATCCCACAAAAATTCTCACCATAGCCATCTCGCATGTGGAATATGAGACGGACAACCGGCATTACGCGCATGTGGACTGCCCGGGACATGCCGACTATGTCAAAAACATGATCACCGGGGCCGCGCAAATGGATGGGGCCATTCTGGTGGTCAGTGCGGCCGATGGGCCGATGCCACAGACGCGCGAGCATATCCTCCTGGCGCGGCAAGTGGGGGTGCCCTACATCGTGGTCTTCTTGAACAAAGCGGATAAAGTCGAAGATAAAGAATTGCTGGAGTTAGTGGAGCTAGAAGTGCGGGAATTGCTCACAAAGTATGGCTTCCCGGGCGATGATGTGCCGGTGGTCATTGGATCAGCCATCAAAGCCATTGAAGGGGAGCAAAGTGACATTGGCGTGGCCTCCATCACGAAATTATTAGAGGCGGTGGACACGTATATCCCGACGCCGGAGCGGGCCATCGACAAATCCTTTCTCATGCCGATTGAGGACGTCTTTACCATCAGTGGCCGGGGGACGGTGGTCACAGGCCGGGTGGAGCGGGGCAAGGTCAAGGTGGGCGATGAAATCGAGATCGTGGGGTTGCGGCCCACGCAGACGACCACGGTCACGGGGGTGGAGATGTTCCGGAAGGTGTTGGATGATGGGCAGGCGGGGGATAACATCGGCGCCTTGCTGCGGGGGACCAAGAAAGAAGATGTGGAGCGGGGGATGGTGTTAGCCAAGCCCAAGTCGATCACGCCGCACACGAAGTTCAAGGCGGAAGTGTATGTATTAACGAAAGAAGAAGGGGGCCGGCACACGCCGTTTTTCAATGGGTACCGGCCGCAGTTTTACTTCCGGACAACGGATGTGACAGGGGTGGTGCAGTTGAATGAAGGGGTGGAGATGGTGATGCCGGGGGATAATGTGTCGTTCGCGGGGGAGTTGATTGCGCCGATTGCAATGGAGCAGGGGGTGCGGTTTGCGGTGCGGGAAGGGGGCCGGACGGTGGGCGCCGGCGTCGTGACCGAAATTGTTGAGTAAGTCAAGGCTATAGAGGTGTTGTCATGCGCGTGATTATTTCTTTGGCTTGTGGAGATTGCAAGCGACGAAATTATTCCACAATGAAAAATAAGAAGAACGATCCTGATCGTTTAGAAATGAAAAAATTTTGCCGGCATTGCCGGAAGCATGTTTCCCATAAAGAGGTGAAGTGATTTGTTGGGCAAACCCTTTCGGGGCTTGGGTCCGTTGAAGGGGCATAGTGTTAACGGTTAGCACGTCGGTCTCCAAAACCGAAAGTCCGGGTTCGAATCCTGGTGCCCCTGCCATAGGTATTCATTCGGGCTGTGTGTTTTGGTGGTTGGTCACGAAAGTCATTACAGTTCCCTGTTGGTAAGGTTGAAGCATGTTTAAAAAAGCCTGGGCTACGGTTACTGAATTTTTGTCTGATGTTCGTAGTGAGCTGAAAAAGATTTCTTATCCCACAAAAGCCGAAACAATTGGTTCGACAACGGTTGTCTTGCTGTTCTGTGTGATCATGTCGATGTATTTGTCAATTGTTGACTCATTTCTCGTGTGGTTAATCAGTAAGATTGTCTAGCAGAAAGGGATTCATGGCGAGCCATTGGTATGTCATTCACACCTATGCCGGGTTCGAGGGCAGAGTTCGAACAGGGATTGTCGAACGCGCCAATCAGTTGGGATTAAGTGAGATGGTGGGACAGGTTCTTGTGCCCACTGAGGATGTGGTGGAATTCAAGGAAGGAAAACGGCGGGCGTCAAAAAGAAAGTTTTTCCCGGGCTATGTGCTTCTTGAGGCGAATGGGCCGATTAGTGACGAAGTTGTCATGATGATAAAAGAGACGCCAAAAGTGACGGGGTTTGTGGGAGGAGGCGCCCGGCCCATTCCACTGGACCCGGAAGAAGTGGCAGTCCTTTTGAAGCAATTGGAGTCCGGGGTTTCCGCCCCGAGGGAGTTGGCGAATTTTGCGAAGGGTGACAATGTGCGTATCGTGGATGGTCCATTCTTAGGCTTCAATGGAATGGTTGATGAAGTGGATCAAGATCATGGAAGGGTCAAGGCCTTAGTGAGTATTTTCGGACGATCAACTCCTGTGGAGTTGGCGTTTTCCCAAGTTGAACGGGGTAGTTAAAGGTTGGGATGTGCCCGATGTGAATACTTCAGGGCGCTTCTAAAAAAAGGTCATGCAAGTGCTAGCACATAAAGGTAGGTAAATCTATGGCTAAAGAAGTTACCAGTCAGATCAAATTACAAATTCCCGCCGGAAAAGCCAATCCTGCTCCCCCTGTTGGGCCTTCCTTGGGGCAGCATGGCGTGAATATTATGGAGTTTTGCAAGCAGTTTAATGCGAAAACCCAGAAGCAAGAAGGCAGTATTATTCCCGTCGTGATCTCGGTGTACAAAGATCGAAGTTTCAGTTTTATTATGAAAACGCCGCCGGCGTCGGATCTCTTAAAGAAGGCTGCTGGCGTGATTAAGGGTTCGGGAATTCCTCACAAAAGCAAAGTGGGGAAAATTACAAAGGCGCAATTAGAAGAGATTGCGAAAATAAAGGCCGAAGATTTGAACGCCAGTGATATTCCTGCTGCCATGCAAGTGATAGCCGGGACTGCCCGGAGTATGGGGATTACGGTAGAAGGGTAGATCTTTCCAGGAGTCATTAACAATAGAGGGTGGAAATTGTGGGGAAAAAATTTAAAGAATCCGTTAAAAAGGTCACCAAGCCAGAATATTCGTTAGAAGAAGCCAGTGCCTTAGTAAAAGAAACGGCCTTTGCGAAATTCGATGAATCTGTGGAAATGGCTCTATCGCTGGGTGTGGATCCCAAGCGGGCAGATCAAATGGTACGCGGGACGACGGTTTTACCTCATGGTACCGGTAAAAAAACGCGTATTTTGGTGATTGCCAAGGGTGAGAAAGAGCAGGAGGCTCGGGAGGCAGGTGCTGATTTTGCTGGGAATGAAGATCTTCTTCAGAAAATTCAGGATGGGTGGTTAGATTTTGATTCAATGATCGCCACTCCTGACATGATGGGCGCGGTGGGAAAGCTGGGAAAGGTGTTAGGGCCTCGTGGATTGATGCCAAACCCTAAAACTGGAACGGTAACATTTGAAGTTGGCAAAGCCATTCAGGAGATTCGAAAAGGCCGTGTGGAATACAAGGTTGATAAGGCCGGCAATGTTCATGTGCCGATTGGCAAAGTCTCCTTTCAGGCTCAGCAAATCAGCGACAATGCCAAGACAGTGTTTGATTCCATACTGAAAGCCAAGCCATCCTCCAGTAAAGGAAAGTATGTCAAGAGTGCGACGCTGTCGAGCACAATGGGACCGGGGATTCGTCTGGATAGTGTGGCCCTTGCTAAGCAAGTTGGATGAACTTTTCATTTGAACGGGTGAGTGGGAGTTATGAAAAAATCTGATAAAACGGAAGTTGTGTCAACGTTGCATGAGCGGTTTTCCCGTGCGCGGATCGCCATTGTGACAGAATGTGCGGGGATGCCTGTTAATCAAGTCAATGATTTGCGAAAAAAGCTTCGTCAGGCTCAGGCCCATTTGCATGTGGTGAAAAATACGTTAGCGATCCGGGCCCTCAATGAGACTCCGCTGGTTCCGTTGCAGCCCCTGTTTAAGGGCCAGTCGGTCATGGTCATTGGCTATGATGATCCTGTCTTGCCGACAAAGGTAATACGGGACTTTATTAAGGCGGAAAAATGCGAAAAGAATTTGCAGGTCAAGGGGGCCGTGCTAGACGGGGAAGAGTTGGATCCTGCTCGGCTGTCCTCCGTAGCGGATTTGCCGCCAAAGACAGAATTGCTAGCCATGTTATTGTCAGCCTTCCAAGGCCCCATTCGGGGAGTGGTGGGGGTCTTAAGTCAAATTCTCCGGAGTGTCGTAGGAGTGTTGGCTGCCATACAAGAAAACAAAACGCAGAAAGGAGAGGGAGAGATGAGTGCTACAGAAACCAAGATGTCAAAAGAAGATTTTATTAAGGCCATAGAAGGTCTGAGTGTGCTGGAATTGTCTGAGCTGGTGAAGGGGTTGGAGGAGCGCTTTGGCGTTACGGCTGCGGCTCCCGTGGGGGTGGCGGTGGCAGCTCCCGGTGCCGCGGCAGCGCCGGCTGGAGAGGAAAAAACCGAGTTTGATGTCGTGTTAACTGGAGCCCCGGCAGACAAAAAGATTCAGGCCATTAAGGTTGTTCGTGAAATTACGGGATTAGGGTTAAAAGAAGCCAAGGACTTGGTGGAAGGCGTGCCTAAACCTGTGAAAGAAGGAGCGTCAAAGGAAGAAGCTGAAACAATTCAGAAAAAACTAGAAGAGGTTGGAGCCACGGTAGAGGTGAAATAGCTTTCGTGTGCTGAAGAATTGCTTGGAGCCGGCAAGGCTCGGCTAGCTGTTAATCCATCAAGGAGATCTGAATGCCACAAACAGCCTTCGAGGGCAGTGTACAACGTCATAGTTTTTCAAAGATTCGCACTCATATCGTGATTCCTGACTTAGTTGAAGTTCAGCGACGATCGTACGAGGAATTCCTGCAGGCAGAGACGTTGCCTGACCGGCGCGCAGAGAAGGGATTGCATGCGGCTTTTAAAAGCGTGTTTCCCATTATGGATTACAATAATTCGGCTATTTTGGAGTTTTCCAGTTATTCGTTGGGAACTCCAAAGTACGATATTCGGGAATGCATCGAACAGGGCATGACCTTTGCGGCTCCGCTGAAGCTCCGTGTGCGTTTGGTGGTCTTTGATCAACAGGATAAGGCGGTCAAAAACCGCGTCTTGGATGTTCGAGAACAAGAGGTGTATGTCGGGGAGCTCCCGCTGATGACCGATCGGGGTACGTTTATCGTGAATGGGACAGAGCGTGTGGCCGTGAGCCAATTGCACCGGTCTCCTGGCCCATCCTTTGGGCATGATAAAGGCCGGACGCATTCCAGTGGAAAGGTGCTCTTTTCAGGCCGGATTATACCCTATCGAGGGTCTTGGCTGGATTTTGAATATGATGCCCGGGATATTTTGTATGTCCGTATTGATCGTCGCCGAAAGATGCCTGCCACGATTTTGCTCAAAGGTTTCGGGTTTAGCACGGATGATCTTTTGAAGATGTATTACCCGGTTGAGGAAGTGCGGGTGAGTAAGGGGGGATTGCTTCGGAAGTTGGATCCTGCCATTCATACTGGATTGCGTGCGCCATCTGATTTGGTGGATAAAAGTTCGGGAGATGTGCTGGCCAAAGAAGGGATAAAATTAAATAAAACGCTGATGGCGCGAGTGCGATCGGCCGGTATCAAAGAAATTCCTGTTAAGACCGACGATCTTGTGGGGCGGGCTGTGTTGACCGAACTCGTGGATTCGGAAAGCCAAGAAGTGATCTTAGAAAAGAATCAACGATTGACTGCCCCGGTATTAGAGCAAATTCTTGAAGGCCGGGTAGACTCGTTTAAGGTTATTTATTTGGATAGTCCCACTGCTAGTCCCGTCATTTTAGATACCTTAGAAGCCGAGCGTACGAATTCTAAGGAAGAGGCATGGGTCGAGATTTATAAGCGCCTTCGTCCCGGGGAGATGCCTTCAATCGAATCCGCCAAGCTCTTGTTTGAGAATCTCTTCTTGAATCCCAAGCGATATGACTTGTCTCCGGTCGGCCGTTTGAAGATGAATAAACGATTTAATTTGGATCTTTCGTTAGAGCAGCGAACCCTATCAGCGCAAGACATTGTGGAAGTGGTGCGATGCTTGGTTGACCTGAAGGCTGGAAAGGGCGAAGTGGATGATATTGACCATTTAGGCAACCGGCGTGTGCGTTCTGTTGGGGAGTTATTAGAAAATCAAATCCGAATTGGTTTGGCCCGGATGGAGCGTAGCATTAAAGAGCGGATGAATCTTTTGGATATGGATACGGTATTGCCGCATGATCTAATTAATGCCAAGCCAATCGTTGCCGCGATCAAAGAGTTCTTTGCCGGAAGTCAATTGTCTCAATTTATGGACCAAACCAATCCGTTGGCGGAGATTACCCATAAACGGCGTTTGTCAGCATTGGGGCCTGGAGGTTTGACGCGTGAGCGGGCAGGATTCGAGGTTCGCGACGTTCATCCGTCTCACTATAGCCGGATCTGTCCCATTGAAACGCCGGAGGGACCCAATATTGGATTGATTACCTCGCTGGCGACCTATGCCCGGATTAACGAATTTGGGTTTATTGAGGCGCCTTTCAGGAAAGTGCAGAAAGGACGTGTCTCCGATGAAGTGGAATTTCTTTCGCCGATAGACGGCGACCAGGTGGTCATTGCGCAAGCCAATTCAGCCATGAGTAAGGACGGGGTTCTGACCTCTGAGACAATTACGGCGCGGGAGGCGGGGGAGTTTGTCACGACCACGCCTGACACGGTCGATTATCTTGATGTCTCTCCCAAGCAGGTGGTGAGTGTGGCGACCGCGCTCATTCCGTTTTTGGAGCATGATGATGCGAATCGCGCACTGATGGGTTCCAATATGCAGCGGCAAGCTGTCCCTACGATCAAGAGTGAATCGCCTTTAGTCGGGACAGGAATGGAGGCCGTGGTGGCCAGAGATTCAGGGTACCTGGCAATTGCCCAGCGGGATGGGATCGTTGAGTCAGTGGATGCCCGGAGAATTGTGGTTCGGGCCGGTAGCCCGGAAAAAGAATCCAAGAAAAAAAGTTCGCGGATTTTGGATGCGTATGATTTAGTGAAGTTCCAGCGTACTAACCAGAACACATGTATTATCCAGACGCCGATTGTGCGAGTGGGACAGCCGGTGAAGAAGGGGCAGGTCTTGGCTGATGGCCCTTCGATGGATCGTGGAGAATTGGCTCTGGGGAAGAATGTGTTGGTGGCGTTTATGCCGTGGGGTGGGTACAACTATGAGGATGCTATTCTGCTGAGTGAAAAATTAGTGCGTGATGACACCTTTACCTCGATTCATATTGAAGAATTTGAAGTTGAAGCGCGGGACACCAAATTAGGGAAGGAGGAGATCACTCGAGATATTCCCAACTTGGGAGAAGAGGCTCTTCGTAATTTGGATGAAAGTGGAATTGTTCGCATTGGAGCAGAAGTGAAGCCTGGCGATATTTTGGTTGGGAAAGTGACGCCAAAGGGAGAAACGCAACTTACGCCAGAAGAAAAACTGTTGCGGGCGATCTTTGGAGAGAAAGCGGGAGATGTGAAAGATACATCATTGCAAGTTCCTCCGGGAATCGAAGGCATTGTCGTTGATGTGAAAATTTTTTCCCGCAAGGGCGTAGATAAGGATGAACGGTCTCGAACGATTGAAACCGACGATCGTGTGAAGGTTGAGCGTGACTACCAAGAGGAATTGCGAATTATTGAAGAAGAGCGTAACCGCAAGATTCGAAAATTATTGTTGGGTCAATTTGTCGGGCGGGATCTCATGGATCCCGATAGCGGAGAAGTGATTCTGAAGAAAAAAGGCAGGATCACGGCTGATGTGCTCCGGAAGTTGACCGATGATGATGCGAGGCGGGTGATTTTAGCGGATGCTGAAGAGCAAAAAAAACTTGATGAAATTGAGCGGGAAGCCAAGGATCAAATTGAAATTCTCCAAACGGAATACGATGAAAAAGTCGGTCGTTTGCGCCGGGGAGACGAATTGCCTCCAGGCGTCATCAAACTGGTGAAAGTCTATTTAGCGATTAAGCGGAAAATTGCGGTTGGCGATAAAATGGCGGGCCGTCATGGGAATAAAGGTGTGGTGTCCCGGATCATGCCGGAAGAAGATATGCCGCACCTTCCGGATGGCACGCCCGTGGAGATTGTATTGAATCCATTGGGGGTTCCTTCCAGAATGAATGTTGGGCAAATTCTGGAAACTCATTTGGGATGGGCTGCCCATGCTCTGGGTCTGAAGGTGGAAACCCCGGTTTTTGATGGCGCGTCGGAGAAAGAAATTAAGGAGCTTTTAGTAAAGGCGAATTTGCCGGAATCTGGGCAATCGGTTGTCTATGACGGCCGGACGGGGGAGCCGTTCAAGAGTCCAGTCACGGTCGGATATATGTATATGCTGAAGCTGCATCACCTGGTTGATGATAAGATTCATGCCAGGTCCATTGGGCCATATTCTCTTGTGACACAGCAGCCTTTAGGAGGAAAAGCGCAATTTGGCGGGCAGCGTCTAGGCGAAATGGAAGTTTGGGCCTTGCAGGCTTACGGGGCGGCTTCGACGCTGCAGGAATTTCTTACCGTCAAGTCTGACGACGTCCCCGGGCGTTCCCGTATGTACGAAGCTATTGTGAAAGGGGAAAATTTCCTTGAGCCTGGCTTGCCCGAATCATTTAATGTGTTGGTGAAAGAATTGCAAAGTTTAGGGTTGGATGTGGAGCTGATTAAATCTGCGGAGTAACGACATATGTTAAGCCTGACCATTCACCGTCCATATAACTGGAGGATTTCACTTGGATAGTATCTATTCGCTTTTTGAAAAGCCTCGCGACGCTGTTTCATTTGATGCTATGCGTATCCGTATTGCTTCACCCGAAAAGATTCGTTCCTGGTCGTATGGTGAAGTAAAGAAACCGGAGACGATTAATTACCGGTCTTTTAAGCCTGAGCGGGACGGGCTGTTTTGTGCCAAAATTTTTGGGCCGACAAAAGATTGGGAATGTAACTGCGGAAAATACAAGCGCATGAAGCATCGGGGAATTGTCTGCGATAAATGTGGTGTGGAGGTTATTCAATCCAAGGTTCGTCGAGAGCGCATGGGGCATATTGAATTGGCTGCTCCGGTGGCCCATATATGGTTTTTGAAAGGGGTGCCCAGCCGCATTGGAATTCTCTTGGACATGAGTCTCAAGCAATTAGAGAAAATTCTTTATTTTGAGGCCTATGTGGTATTGGATCCCGGCAATACCGACCTCAAAGAGCGGGAGTTGCTCACAGAAGAAAAATATCGGGAATGTGTCGATGAGCATGGGCCTACCTCTTTTAAGGTGGGAATTGGGGCCGAGGCGATTCGCGAGCTTCTAAGGACGGTGGACATCGAAGCTCTGTGGAACGAACGGCATGACAAAATTAAAAGTACGACGTCGGTCGCTGTTGGAAAAAAGTTGACAAAGCGCTTGAAGGTGATCGAAGCGTTTCATAAGTCGGGCAATGATCCGGAATGGATGATCATGGATGCCATTCCAGTATTGCCCCCGGAATTGCGGCCCTTGGTTCCCTTGGATGGAGGGCGCTTTGCGACATCAGATTTGAACGATCTGTACCGCCGGGTGATCAACCGGAATAATCGTCTCAAGAGATTGGTCGAGTTAAAAGCTCCGGGGGTGATTATCCGCAACGAGATGCGAATGCTTCAAGAGGCGGTCGATGCGTTGTTTGATAATGGGCGGCGCGGGCGCGTGATCCGTGGGGCGAATAAGAGGCCGTTGAAATCGTTGAGCGATATGCTCAAGGGGAAACAGGGGCGTTTCCGGCAAAATCTTTTGGGTAAGCGTGTGGATTATTCCGGACGGTCCGTGATTGTTGTTGGGCCTGAATTGCGACTGAATCAATGCGGGTTGCCGAAAAAAATGGCGCTTGAGCTCTTTAAGCCGTTTATTTTTCATAAATTGGAAGAGCGGGGGGCGGCGACGACCATAAAAAGCGCAAAGCGATTGGTTGAAAAGGAGCGCCCGGAAGTTTGGGATGTGTTGGATGAGGTCATTCGCGAGCATCCTGTCATGCTGAATCGTGCTCCCACGCTGCATCGTCTAGGTATCCAGGCCTTTGATCCTATTTTAGTTGAAGGCAAGGCGATTCGATTGCATCCTCTCGTTTGCGCGGCGTTTAATGCGGATTTTGACGGGGATCAGATGGCTGTGCATGTGCCGCTGTCCGTTGAGGCGCAAATTGAAGCACGAGTGCTCATGATGGCAGCCAATAATATTTTATCGCCAGCCAACGGACGGCCTCTGGCCATTCCGTCCCAAGATATGGTGCTGGGCTGTTACTGGTTGACCAATAACCGTGATGGGGCTCAAGGAGAAGGGAAAGCATTTTCTTCCGTTGAAGAAGTTCGTATCGCCTATGATTCTGGTGAAGTAGAAGAGCAGGCGGCCATCAAAGTCCGTATTGGCGATGAATTAGTTGACACCACCGTCGGGCGCGTCATTTTATCCGAAATCCTCCCGCCGGAAATGGCTTTTTCTCATGCGAATCAACTCATGACGAAAAAAGAGCTGACGAAGTTAGTGGATCGCGTGTACCGACTGGCTGGGCTTCACGATGCGGTGGTGATGCTTGACCGGTTAAAGGATTTGGGTTTTCTCTATGCGACCAAAGCCGGCGTGTCTATTTGTATCGATAACATGCATATTCCTTCTAGTAAGAGCGATTTGATTAGTCGGGCACAAAGCGATGTCAATGCGGTGCAAAATCAATATAGCGAAGGCCTGATTACCAACGGGGAGCGGTATAACAAGGTCATTGATATCTGGGCGCATGTGAGCGAACAAGTGGCTATTGCAATGATGAAAGAAATTAGTCAGGGCGGTGGCCGAAGTGAAATAGAAGCCTTGAATCCGATTTATATGATGGCTGATTCTGGCGCGCGAGGGAGTTCTCAGCAAATTCGGCAACTAGGCGGTATGCGGGGATTGATGGCCAAGCCGTCAGGGGAAATTATTGAAACGCCGATCACCGCGAACTTCCGCGAAGGGCTGACTGTGTTGCAGTACTTTATTTCGACTCACGGTGCGCGAAAGGGTCTGGCGGATACCGCGTTAAAGACGGCTAATTCTGGCTATTTAACCCGCAGGCTTGTGGATGCGGCGCAAGATGTCATTATTAGCGAAATTGATTGTATGACCACAAATGGAATTATTGTGTCGGCGCTGGTTGAAGGCGGCGAGGTCATTCAGTCACTAGACGAGCGAATTCTGGGCCGGTTGACCGCCGAAGATGTTCATGACCCGGTTACGCAGGAAGTCTTAGTCAAGGCTCATGAAGAATGTGATGAAGATCTTTGTAAGGCAATTATCGAGGCGGGGATTGACCAAATTAAGATCCGTTCCGTGCTCACCTGTCAATCGCGTTGGGGTGTCTGTGCCAAGTGCTATGGCCGGGACTTGGCCCGCGGGCGTCTCGTGGAAAAGGGCGAGCCTGTTGGCGTTATCGCCGCTCAGTCTATCGGTGAACCTGGAACGCAGTTGACCATGAGGACATTCCATATTGGGGGTACCGCCAGCAAGGTGGTTGAGCAGACGGTTTTAGAGTCGAAGCATCCAGGAACGATTAAATTCTTGAGTTTCGATGCCAAGAAGAATGCTGACGTCCATAATCCCAGTATGGCGGTCAAAACGCAGCAAGGTGACTGGGTGGTCATGGTCCGCAATGCAAAGATTGCCGTCTTTGATGAAACTGGCCGTGAGCGGGAAAAATATCCGCTTGTCTATGGTGCCAAAATAAAAGTGAAGGATGGCGGAAAAGTTGAGGTTGGGCAAAAGTTCGTGGAGTGGGATCCGTATTCCTTGACTATTTTGACCGAGGTCGGCGGCAAGGTGGCCTTGGGTGATATCGCCGAAGGCGTCACGATCAAAGATGAGGTGGATGAAGTGACGGGTTTATCGAGGCGTGTGGTGATTGAACAAGCCGGGACGAATCTGCGCCCTCGGTTATCGGTCAAGGATGATTCTGGAAAGACGGCCAAGTTAAGTTCGGGGTCTCCGGCGCGATATCTTCTTCCGGTCGGCGCGCATATCTTTGTGGAGAAAGGTTCAACGGTCTATCCGGGAGATGTGTTAGCAAAGATTCCTCGAGAAACAACCAAAACAAAAGATATTACCGGAGGGTTGCCAAGAGTGGCTGAACTCTTTGAGGCAAGAAAGCCCAAAATGCACGCTGTGGTCAGCGAAATCGATGGAGAAGTGTCTTTTGGCGGGTTTGTGAAGGGCCTTCGCAAGGTGACCGTGGATAATAAGATTGGCGATGTGAAAGAGTACCTTATTCCTCGTGGCCGTCACGTGAATGTGCATGAAGGGGATTGGGTGCGGGCAGGGGAGCCCTTAATGGACGGCTCGGCTAATCCACACGATATTTTGAGTGTGTTGGGCCCTCGTGAGCTGCAAAAATATCTGGTGAACGAAGTGCAGGAAGTGTATCGGTTGCAAGGTGTAGTGATCAATGATAAGCACATTGAAGTCATTACCCGGCAAATGTTGAAAAAAATTCGTATTGAAGATGCCGGGGATACCTCATTCCTTCCGGGAACTCAGGTCAATAAATTTGTCTTTGACGATGAAAACGAACAGGTGATGGCCGATGGAGGGAAGCCCGCGCTTGGTAAGCCGGTGCTGCTAGGGATTACGAAGGCTTCGTTAAGCACGGATAGTTTCATTTCCGGAGCGTCATTCCAGGAGACCACGAGAGTCCTCACTGAAGCGGCGATCAATGGAAGAACCGATGAGCTGAGGGGACTCAAAGAAAATGTCATCGTCGGACGGCTAATTCCTGCGGGGACCGGGTGGGGTGACTATCGCGAAACATTCGTTCCGCTCCCGGCCGAAGAACAATCCTCCTCTCTTGAGGAAGAGACAAATCTTGAGCAAGGACAATTGTCACTAAGTTAAATTGTGCGCGTTTTAGGTGAAAGCTGAGCAATCCTATTGACAGTTATTCTGCGAATCTATAAGATCGGCTGGTTGTCCTAAAGGGAAATTATTCATCTAAGGTTTTTGGGCTCTGATCCGTAACATGCCAACAGTCAATCAACTCATTCGTGTGGGCCGGAAAGTCATCAAGGCGAAAAGTAAAAGCTCTGCGTTGAATCAATGTCCTCAACGGCGAGGCGTGTGTCTTCGAGTGTACACGACGACGCCCAAGAAACCGAATTCTGCGTTAAGGAAGGTGGCCAGGGTTCGTCTGACAACAGGTTTGGAAGTCACAGCCTATATCCCAGGGATGGGCCATAATCTGCAAGAGCATTCGATTGTGCTGGTGAGGGGTGGACGGGTGAAGGATCTTCCCGGTGTGCGTTATCATATGGTTCGTGGTGCTCTTGATGCAGTTGGGGTAGCAAACCGAAAGCAGGGACGCTCAAAGTATGGAGCCAAGCGACCCAAGTAATCCCGCCTGAATCCTTGGTGTAAGACTGAATCAATCATACTAGGTTGGAAGAATATGCCACGTAGGCCGCTTGTACTTCGTCATAAGGTTGTCCAGGATTCTCGTTATAAGGACCCTGTTGTCGGAAGGTTCTTGAACATTCTGTTGCGTGATGGGAAGAAAAGTACGGCAGAACGTGTCTGCTATGGGGCCTTTGATATCATGCAAGCAAAAACGGGAGATGAGCCGCTCAAGGTTTTTCATGCTGCCCTTGGGAATGTGAAGCCGATGGTAGAAGTGAAATCGAGGCGTGTGGGTGGTGCTTCTTATCAGGTTCCCGTTGAAATTCGCCCGGTTCGCCAAATTGCGCTGGCTCTGCGTTGGATTAAGCAGAGTGCTTTGTCGCGGAGCGGGAAAAGTATGAGAGAGAAATTGGCGGCTGAGCTCATGGATGCCGCAAATAATAATGGATCCGCAGTAAAAAAGCGTGACGAAACCCATCGGATGGCAGAGGCCAATAGGGCTTTTGCGCATTACCGGTGGTAGGGTTGGCCAGAGATGCTGCAGTTGACTTGCCGTAACTAGGAGCCTTGAGGGGTTCCGCTGGTTTCCTGATGGGGCAAGGTCTTGTGCAGCATTGTTGTGTGAGGGGTTTGTGGCAGTCGATACTTCACTCAGTAACACAAGAAATATTGGAATCATGGCGCACATTGATGCCGGGAAAACCACGACGACTGAGCGCATTCTGTATTATACCGGCGTGTCTCATAAGATTGGTGAAGTGCATGAAGGGGCGGCCACGATGGATTGGATGGAACAGGAACGGGAGCGTGGCATCACGATTACCTCTGCTGCAACGACATGCTCGTGGAAGAATAGCATCATTAATATTATTGATACTCCTGGCCATGTAGACTTTACGATTGAAGTGGAGCGTTCGCTTCGGGTGCTGGATGGAGCTGTGGCGGCCTTTGATTCCGTTCAGGGCGTTGAGCCGCAATCTGAGACGGTCTGGCGGCAAGCTGATAAGTATCAGGTTCCGCGCATAGCCTTTATGAATAAGATGGATCGGGTGGGTGCGGACTTCTTTGCCAGTGTGCAGTCTTTGATCGATCGTTTAGGGGCAAAGCCTGTTCCTGTGCAGTTGCCATTTGGAAAAGAGGATGGGTTTAGAGGGGTGATCGATCTTGTGTCCATGAAGGCCTTAATTTTTGACGATGAAACCCTCGGTGCGGCTTTTGTCACTGAAGAGATTCCAGGCGAGTATGCCGAGCAAGCAAATGAATATCGCGAAAAGATGCTGGATGCGGTGGTGGAATTTGATGAAGCGGTGATGGAGCGTTACTTGAGCGGGGAGTCATTAACTGTAGATGAAGTGAAGGGGGCTATTCGTCAGGGAACGATTGGTCTGAAGATTACTCCGGTCCTTTGTGGGTCGGCTTTTAAAAATAAAGGCGTTCAGCCATTGTTGGATGCAGTCGTTGATTTTCTGCCTTCGCCCCTTGATCTTCCCCCCGTTGAGGGAGTTGATCCGGGTAATGAAGCGAAGATTGTTCGAAAGGCCGATGCGGCTGAACCCTTTGCTGCCCTGGCTTTTAAGATTATGTCGGATCCATTTTCTGGCCAACTCACATATTTTCGAGTCTATTCCGGCAAGCTGCGGGCTGGATCATATGTGTACAACGTGGGTAAGGGAAAGAAAGAGCGTGTCGGGCGATTGCTGAAAATGCATGCCAATAAGCGAGAGGAAATTAACGAAGTGTCGGCGGGTGATATTGCCGCGGCCGTTGGCTTGAAGGACACAAGGACTGGAGATACCCTGTGTGATGAAAAGCACCCCGTTTTGTTGGAAGTGATTAAGTTTCCCGAGCCAGTTATTTCTTTAGCGGTGGAGCCAAAGACCAAGCAAGACCTGGATAAGCTTGGGTATTCTTTGGAAAAGCTTGCTCAGGAGGATCCTTCCTTTCAAGTGCAATCGGACGAGGAAACGGGTCAGACTATTATTTCTGGTATGGGAGAGTTGCATCTGGAGATTATTGTTGATCGGCTTCTTCGCGAATTTAAGGTTCAGGCGAATGTTGGGAAGCCTCAGGTGGCCTATCGTGAAACGATTCGTGGTACAGCGGAAGCTGAGGCGAAGTATGTGAAGCAGACCGGAGGTCGTGGACAATATGGTCATGTGTGGCTCCGTGTAGAGCCAGCTGAACCTGGCGCAGGACTTGAGTTTGTTAATAAGATTGTCGGCGGAGCTGTTCCCAAAGAATTTATTGGCCCGGTTGAAAAGGGTGTGAAGGAAAGAATGGAAAGCGGGATTTTGGCTGGATATCCTATGAGAGATCTCCGTGTCACCTTGTTCGATGGCTCATTCCATGAAGTTGATTCCAGCGAGATGGCCTTTAAAATTGCCGGTTCTATGGCTCTGATGAGTGCTTGCGAAAAGGCGGATTTGGTGTTGTTGGAGCCTGTCATGAAGGTGGAGGTGTTGGTTCCTCAAGAATTCATGGGAGATATTATTGGGGACTTAAATGGCCGACGGGGAAAAATTCACGGAATGAAGGCGAGAGCCGGATCTCAAGTGGTTGATGCTGCTGTGCCATTAAGTGAAATGTTTGGGTATTCGACAGATTTGCGTTCGAAGACTCAGGGGCGTGCAACATACAGTATGGAGTTCGAGTCGTATGAAGTGGTGCCCAAGTTAATGGCCCAACAAATCATCAAAAAGAATCAAGGGGAATGAGGCCTCTCTTATAAACTATTCTTTTATGGAATAACAGCGACTTGAGGAGGAATTCGGATGGCGAAGGCGAAATTTGAGCGGAAGAAACCGCATTTAAATGTGGGAACGATTGGGCATGTGGATCATGGCAAAACCACGCTCACCTCGGCCTTAACCAAAGTCATGGGCGATCTGGGCCAAGCCGCGTATGTGCCCTATGACGACGTCGCCAAGGCCAGTGAAAGCCAAGGGCGGCGGGATCCCACGAAAATTCTCACCATTGCCATCTCGCATGTCGAGTACGAGACGGACAACCGGCATTACGCGCATGTGGACTGTCCGGGCCATGCCGACTATGTCAAAAACATGATCACCGGGGCAGCACAAATGGACGGCGCCATCCTGGTGGTCAGTGCGGCCGATGGGCCGATGCCACAGACGCGCGAGCATATCCTCCTGGCGCGGCAAGTGGGGGTGCCCTACATCGTGGTCTTCTTGAACAAAGCGGATAAAGTCGAAGATAAAGAATTGCTGGAGTTAGTGGAGCTAGAAGTGCGGGAATTGCTCACAAAGTATGGCTTCCCGGGCGATGATGTGCCGGTGGTCATTGGATCAGCTATCAAAGCCATTGAAGGAGAGCAAAGTGACATTGGCGTGGCCTCGATCACGAAATTATTAGAGGCCGTGGATACGTATATCCCGACGCCTGAGCGGGCCATCGACAAATCCTTTCTCATGCCGATTGAGGATGTCTTTACCATCAGTGGCCGGGGGACGGTGGTCACGGGCCGGGTAGAGCGGGGCAAGGTCAAAGTGGGCGATGAAATTGAGATCGTGGGGTTGCGGCCCACGCAGACGACCACGGTCACGGGGGTGGAGATGTTCCGGAAGGTGTTGGATGATGGGCAGGCGGGGGATAACATCGGGGCCTTGCTGCGGGGAACCAAGAAAGAAGATGTGGAGCGGGGGATGGTGTTGGCCAAGCCGAAGTCGATCACGCCGCATACGAAGTTCAAGGCGGAAGTATATGTATTAACGAAAGAAGAAGGGGGCCGGCATACGCCATTTTTCAATGGGTACCGGCCGCAGTTTTACTTTCGGACGACGGATGTGACAGGGGTGGTGCAGTTGAATGAAGGGGTGGAGATGGTGATGCCGGGGGATAATGTGTCGTTCGCGGGGGAGTTGATTGCGCCGATTGCAATGGAGCAGGGGGTGCGGTTTGCGGTGCGGGAAGGGGGCCGGACGGTGGGCGCCGGCGTCGTGACCGAAATTGTTGAGTGAAGCTTCAGTGAGAAAGTTGAAAGGGTAGGTTTTTGTGGACCAAGACCGCAGAATTCGAATACGTTTAAAGGGGTTTGATTACCGTGTTCTGGATCAATCCGTTCGCGAGATTGTGGATACGGTCAGGCGTAGTGGGGCCTTGATCGCCGGCCCGGTTCCTTTGCCGACTCGGATCGAGAAATATACGGTGCAACGTTCTACGCATGTTGATAAGAAGTCGCGGGAGCAATTTGAAATTC
Organism: Nitrospirales bacterium; assembly: GCA_965223315.1. Lineage (GTDB taxonomy): Bacteria > Nitrospirota > Nitrospiria > Nitrospirales > UBA8639 > Nitrospira_E. The sequence goes on along the minus strand of CBDCWD010000004.1, from coordinate 3,801,378 downwards.
GCACGCATAAGCGGTTGTTGGATATTATGGAGCCAACTCCGGAGACGATGGATGCGTTGATGAAATTAAATTTGGCAGCAGGCGTTGATGTCGAAATAAAATTGTAAAGAGTTGGTCTTTTCTTTAAACATGAGGGTACCTCTAAAAACTGGTGATTTTTTCTGAGGGCAAGGAAGCCGCGCGCGGAAAACCGCAGTGTATGGGCTAATACATGAGGATTTGAGCACGCGGCTGACGCCGCCATCGGGAAAAAGGACAGTTTTTAGAGGTGCCCATGAGAAAAATTTCAGTCAATGTTGGCAGGGGAATATATGATTGACGGGTTGTTGGGCAGAAAGCTGGGAATGATTCAGGTGTTTGATGAGGCGAGGCGTCTTATCCCTGTTACTGTGGTAAAGGCCGGGCCTTGCGGGGTTGTGCAGGTAAAGGAGAAGGGGCGCGATGGGTATGACGCGGTTCAAGTTGGGTATCAAGAAGTTCCCGGGCGGAAATTGACCAAGCCTGAATTGGGCCATCTGCGAAAGGCGAATGGGCGGCGTTGGAGATATCTAAAAGAATTTAATTCAGATGGCGCAGTAGAGCTGGGGGCTCTGGCGACTGTAGATGTGTTCTCCAAGGGTGACCGGGTTAAGATTCAGGGCATGTCCAAGGGAAAAGGGTTTCAGGGAGTGATGAAGCGTCATAATTATGGAGGGGGTCCGGCTACGCACGGGTCTATGTTTCATCGTGCTCCTGGTGCTGTCGGACAGTGTTCGTATCCTTCCCGTGTGTTTAAAAATAAGACATTGCCGGGGCAGATGGGAAATAGGCGAGTCACGATGAAGGGACTGAAGGTTGTTGAGGTCAGGTCAGAGGAAAATATTCTGCTGGTTTCAGGGTCAATTCCAGGTGCCAATGGCGCAATGGTTGTGATTAGGAAGGCTGGATAAGAATTTCTTATGAGTGCGTTGCCGATATTGGGTGCCGATGGCCAGAAGATTGACACTGTCGAGTTGAGCGATGAGATCTTCGGGTCTTCCATCAACCAAGTGCTTGTGCATAAGGCCGTGGTCATGCAGAGAGCATCGGCGCGACAGGGAACCGCTTCAACGAAAGGTCGCGGAGAAGTTCGTGGATCGGGTAAAAAGCCCTGGAAGCAAAAGCATACTGGGCGGGCAAGGGCGGGTTCGGTTCGTTCTCCAATTTGGCGACATGGCGGGATCGTGTTCGGACCAAGGCCGAGATCGTATGGGTATCACCTCCCAAAGAAAATGTATCGCTCGGCTTTAAAGGCCGCATTGTCGGACATGGTTGCTGCAGGAGATGTCGTCGTCGTTGATTTATCTTTGTCGGAAATGAAAACCAAGGCGCTCGCGCAAGCGCTTGCTCGAGTAGGAGTTACGGGGAAGGCTCTTCTAGTTGTGGAAGAAGGGGCTGTTGATCTGGTAAGGATTGGTAAAAACATTCAGCACGTAAAGGTGCTCCATGCCAAAGACTTAAATGTCTATGATATTTTGTGGTGTGAGAAGCTTGTGGTGACACGTGGGGAATTGCAGAACCTTCAGGAAATGTGGGTATAGAGACAATGAATCCGCATGATGTGTTGATACGGCCACTGTTGACAGAGAAAATTACCGCTATTCGTGAATTGAAAAATAGTGTGGCTTTTGCGGTTGATCGTCGTGCCACTCGTATTGATGTTCGCCATGCCGTGGAAAAAGTCTTTAGCGTGAAAGTTTCTTCAGTGAATGTTATCAATGTCAGAGGAAAGAAAAAGCGTCAGGGCCGGTATGTGGGTAAGAGGCCGAATTGGCGCAAGGCGTTGGTGACATTGAAGGAGGGCGAAAAAATTGACTTATACGAAAGTGCTTAACGAAAAAGGCGCCTTTGTGAGAAACAATCATGCCAATTAAAGAATATAACCCAACATCGCCAGGCCGGCGAGGTATGTCGGCTGTGACAAAAGAAGGCTTGGCTCAGAATAAGCCCGCGAAGAGCTTGACGAAAACGATCTCACCTTCTGGGGGCAGAAATAACACGGGTGGAGTGACGGTCCGTTTTCGAGGTGGTGGCCATAAGCGCCGTTATCGAATGATTGACTTTAAGAGAGATAAGGCGGGGGTGCCGGCCAAAGTTGCGCGTATTGAATATGACCCCAACCGTACCGCGCGTATTGCATTATTGCATTATGTGGATGGAGAAAAGCGCTATATCTTGGCTCCTCAAGGCCTGGCGGTTGGTGATGTCGTCGCGTCGGGTCCGGAAAGCGAAGTGAGGCCGGGTAATGCCCTGCCTCTTATGGAGATGCCTCTGGGTGTGGTGATTCATAATATTGAGCTGAAGCCCGGTAAAGGGGCTCAGTTGGCCAGAAGTGCGGGCGTGTCTGCCCAGGTAATGGGGCGCGATCAGGGCTATGTGCAAGTTCGCTTGGCATCTGGTGAAATGCGAAGAATTTTGGGAACCTGCATGGCCACCGTGGGCCAAGTAGGGAATTCGGATCATAATAATGTGACCATAGGGAAGGCGGGACGTTCGCGTTGGTTAGGGAAGAGACCTCATGTGCGCGGAGTCGTGATGAATCCAGTTGATCACCCTCATGGTGGCGGTGAAGGAAAAGCTGGTGCGGGAAATCCTCATCCGGTTTCTCCCTGGGGTCAGCCAGCCAAGGGCTTTAAGACCCGCAAGCCCAGAAATCAAAGTTCGCGATATATCATCGCCAGACGCAAGAAAAAGTCACGGTAGGGAGTTTTGAATATTGAAGATATCAAGGGCCATATTTTGTCAGGAAGCTGTTCGCGATCAGCAGACATTGGGTCTGTTCAAAAAAGTCCGTCCAGCAAGGCCGCAGCCCTTTTTGCGCGCGGAGCGTACTGGCAGTACGTGAGCACGGAAAAAGGGCGAGAACGCCGCTGGCGGCTTTTTTCAACAGACCCACGGTAGTGTGAGGGAGATTAATGCCTAGGTCAGTTTACAAAGGTCCATTTGTTGACGAGCATCTTCTCAAAAAGATTGAGAAGGCAAGGGATTCGAGAGAGTCCAGGGTTATTAAAACATGGTCGCGTCGATCAACCATTACCCCGGATATGATTGGGTTGACGTTTGCCGTGCATAATGGGAAAAAGTTTATTCCGGTTTTTATTACCGATAACATGGTCGGGCATAAATTAGGGGAGTTCTCTCCTACCCGCCTGTTTAAAGGACACAGTGCTGCGAAGAGTGAAAAGGGTGTTGCCCTGAAGTAGGTGGCACGTAAGTGTTCTGTGCATGGACGTCAAAGGAAGATAGATGGCTGAAGCAAAAGCAATTCTGCGCAATGTAAGATTGGCCCCGCGAAAGGCGAGATTAGTGGTGGATATGGTGCGGGGTCGCAATGCCGCAGAGGCCTTAACCCTTCTGAAGTTTACGCCACGTTCCGCTGCGCGGGTTGTGGAGCAGTTGCTGTTTTCAGCGGTTTCGAATGCGGGACAACAAGATCTAGGCGAACCTGAGAGCTTAACGATTTCCCGGGCCTATGTTGATGGCGGGCCGGTTCTCAAAAGATTTCAGCCGCGTTCAATGGGAAGGGCCAGCCCAATTAAGAAGCGGACGAGCCATATCACAATTGTGGTGAGCCCCGCGAGTTGAACAAGCGGTTAATGCGAATCTAAAGCAAGCGTGATGTAAGGAGAGTATTTCATGGGTCAAAAAACGCACCCGTATGGCTTTCGCCTAGGGTATACCCGGACGTGGAGGTCAAGGTGGTATGCCAAAAAGGATTATACCAAGTTGCTTCATCAAGACTTGTCCATTCGGGCATTGGTGAAAAAGCGGCTCTATCATGCTGGGATCTCTAGTGTAGAAATCGAGCGTTCTGGTAATCAGTTGAAGTTAATCATTCATACCGCGCGCCCTGGAATTATTATCGGAAGAAAAGGTGCCGAGGTGGATAAATTGAAGGCTTCATTGGAAAAGGATTATGGGAATGAAGTCTTTGTAACCGTGAAGGAAATTAAGAAGCCAGAAATTGATGCGCAATTAGTGGCTGAAAATATTGCCACCCAATTAGAGAAGCGTGTGTCTTTTCGCCGGGCGCTAAAACGCAGTGTGGCGTCCGCGCTCCGTCTTGGGGCCTTGGGGATCAAGGTCTACTGCGCGGGCCGCTTGGGTGGGCATGAGATTGCCAGGACGGAATGGTATCGTGAAGGGCGCGTGCCCCTGCATACGCTTCGAGCTGATGTCGAATATGGTTTTGCTGAAGCGAAAACCGCAATGGGTCAAATAGGGGTCAAGGCCTGGATTTTTAAGGGGGATGCCCAAATTCCTTCATTGGAAAAGTCAGAGCCCTCCTTAGGATTTTTATAAGAGTTTATTATCCTGGCTTTGGAGAATAGGCAGAATGCTAGCGCCAAAACGCATCAAGTTTCGTAAAGTTCAAAAGGGCCGCATGAGAGGCAAGGCCTACCGTGGGGGAGAAGTCGCTCATGGGCAATTTGGCCTTAAGGCTATGGAACCAGGGCGGATTACGGCCAGGCAGATTGAAGCCGCCCGTATTGCCATGACTCGCCATGTAAAGCGTGGAGGAAGAATCTGGACGAGGATATTCCCGGATAAGCCCATTACGAAAAAGCCTGCCGAAGTGAGGATGGGTAAAGGGAAAGGGAATCCAGAATATTGGGCCGCTGTCGTCAAGTCTGGACGAATTTTGTTTGAGATGGATGATGTCTCCCAAGCCGTGGCCAAAGAAGCGTTTCGCTTGGCTGGGCATAAGCTTCCGGTGTTAACGAAATTTGTGGTCCGTGGTGAGATACCAGTCTTGTAGGCTGAAGGGTGGGCTATGCAAACAGATGAGTTGGTGAGATTAGAGAAATCTGAGTTAGTGGAAAAAGTCAGTCAATTAAAACAGGAGCTTTTTCACTTCCGTTCACAGTTGGCTATGGGCCGCATTGAAAATCCGATGAAGATACGGGAAACCAAACGTAATATTGCACGGGTTCAGACCATTCTTCGTCAAAAAGATAGTGAATCATGATGCCGTTTTTCTGGAAAGTTATAAATTTATGACACAAGTACGATCAGCCCCTCGCACGCTTATGGGGAAAGTTGTTAGCAATAAGATGCAGAAAACTGTTGTTGTGGAAGTGACGCGAATTGAACGTCATGCACTTTATGGGAAAGTGATTCGGCGGAAGACCAAGATGAAAGCGCACGATGAAAGTAATCAATGTCAAAGGGGTGATCAGGTGAAAATTGTTTCTTCTCGTCCCCTCAGCAAAGACAAGCATTGGCGTGTTGCTGAAGTCTGCGGAAAATAGTCTGTCAAAAGAGGCATGAAGCCAGTTTCCTTTTTGTGAGCTGCTAGAGAGTAATCATGATTCAAAATTATACATACCTTGATGTTGCCGACAACTCCGGAGCAAAAAGCGTGCGTTGTTTTCACGTTCTGGGAGGCACGCGAAGGCGCTACGGGTCTTTAGGAGACTTAATCGTTGTTTCGGTTCGGGAAGCCATTCCAAGAGCATCAGTGAAGAAGGGCGATGTGATGAAAGCTGTGATCGTCCGAACAAAAAAAGGATCGCGTCGTGAGGATGGATCGCATATTAAATTTGATCGAAATGCATGTGTCCTGGTCAATGCTCAAGGGGATCCTGTCGGCACGCGTATTTTTGGTCCCGTGGCGAGAGAGCTGCGAAAGAAGAAGTATATGAAAATTATTTCTCTGGCTCCTGAGGTGATTTAGTTCATGAAGCCCGCTAGAAAAAGCCGCATAAAAAAGGGCGATACGGTTATGGTGATTGCTGGAAAAGAACGCGGCAAGACGGGAAAAGTGTTACAGGTCCTGACCAAGGGTGGTCGCGTCACTGTTGAAAAGTTAAATTTAGTGAAACGTCATACGAAGCCCAATGCCAAAAATAAACAAGGCGGGATTCTGGAACGGGAAGGGCCTATCGCTATTTCTAATGTGATGGCCTATTGTGAGTCCGCACAAAAGCCCTCTCGTATTCAGATGAAAACGTTTGATGATGGACGGAAAATGAGGATTTATCAAAAAGCTCCAACTGAAGTATTGGATAAGAGTTAATGGCATCTCAAGCTTCCAAAAAAGACGTGTCGAAAAAAGGTAACAGTTCGTCGTCTTCACCGGCGGTTCCCTCAGGTTATGAGCCGCGCCTAAAAATCATGTTCCGGGAGAAGGTTCTACCGGCCATGATGAAAGAGTTTGGGTATCGTAATCCGATGCAGGTTCCGCGGGTTGAGCGGATTGTCCTTAATGTCGGGATGGGCGAAGCCGTGCAAAACGTTAAATTATTAGAAAGCGCGGCGTCAGAGTTGGAGCAAATTACCGGACAGAAGCCGGTTCTCACGAGGGCCAAAAAGGCTATTGCTGGTTTTAAGCTTCGCGAGGGCGTGCCTATCGGTGTGAAGGTAACCTTGCGTGGCACGCGGATGCATGAATTTATGGATAGGTTGGTGGCTGTGGCGTTGCCTCGTATTCGGGATTTTCGTGGGATTTCTCCAAAAGCTTTTGATGGCCGTGGCAATTACACGCTAGGTTTGAAGGAGCAGTTAACTTTTCCGGAAATAAAATATGATGATATTGCATCCATTCATGGAATGGATATTACCTTTGTGACTTCAGCCAAACGAAATGATGAAGCTAAAGCGTTATTGGCTCACTTGGGGATGCCTTTTCGTGCATCCTAGAAGGGATAGGCGGGTTTGTGTCAAGGTTAGCACTGAAGAATAAGGCGAAACGTGAACCTAAGTTCCCCTGCCGTCGATATAATCGATGCCCGTGTTGCGGCCGCGTCAGGGGGTTTTTGCGAAGGTTTCAGATGTGCCGTATTTGTTTCCGCTTTCTGAGCCTGCGCGGTGATATTCCTGGAGTGACCAAATCAAGTTGGTAGAGAAAGGGTTCGAGTGCTTGATAAGAGCACGTTTAGTCAAGCGAGGCGTTGAATTATGTCGATGACTGATCCGGTTTCGGATTTATTTGTACGGATACAAAATGCCGGAAGGCGTGGCCATGAAATGGTCAAAATACCCGCATCTCGAGTCAAGAGAGAAGTTCTTCGGATACTCAAAGAGGAAGGTTTCATTCGAGACTATGAATCGATCAGCACGGAAGCGCATCCGACTCTGCTTGTGTCCTTACGGTATTTCCCTGGCCGTCAGAAACGGTCATTCATAACGGGGATGAAACGAATCAGTAAGCCGGGATGTCGAGTGTTTGCCGGGAGCAAGGAAATTCCAAGAGTGATGAAAGGGTTGGGTGTGGCCATTCTAACCACTGATCGTGGCCTATTAACCGATGAGCAATGTCGCACGATGAAGGTGGGAGGTGAAATTGTCTGCCATGTTTGGTGACGATTTCCTGAGTATGTTCCGCCGTCCCAATTGAGGGTAACGAATGTCAAGAATTGGACGAAAACCTATATCAATCCCATCCGGGGTGGATGTGAAAGTGAATGACCAAAACGTTGTCGTCAAGGGTCCGCTTGGCCAACTGGAATGGCGTTTGGTTCCTGGGATTCAGGCTCAAGTTGACAATGGAGTGGTCTCTGTTTCGCGTTCCGGGGATTCCGGGAAGTTGAAAGCGATGCACGGCTTAACTCGGGCTGAAATAGCGAATCTCATTGCCGGGGTGAAGGAAGGCTATAAACGGGACTTAGAAGTCATGGGGGTCGGGTATCGGGCGCAAGTGCAGGGTGATTCATTGAGCTTTACGTTGGGTTACGCCCATCCGGTTTCCTTAAAATTGCCGAAAGGCGTTGAAGCCACGGTTGATAAGCAAACTCTGATTTCACTAAAGGGCATTGATAAGCGGGCCGTATCACAGATCGCGGCACAGATTAGAGAGTTGAAGATTCCTGATGTCTATAAGCATAAAGGCATTAAGTATGAGAGCGAAGTCTTATTGAAAAAGGCCGGGAAAGCCGGGAAAAAATAGGATGCCTTTATGAATATTTTGGAAAAACGGAAAAGACTGAATAAACGAAGCCGGCGGGTTCGCCTTCGTATTGTGGGGTTGTCGACACGTCCCAGACTGAGTGTCTTTCGAAGTAATTCTCATATCTATGCCCAAATCATTGATGATGTCGAGGGAAAGACCATTGTGTCCGCTTCATCATGCGATCCCGGGTTGAAAGACCGTCTCAAGTCAGGGGGAAACGTGGAGGCTGCAAAAATCGTGGGAGAGACAATTGCTGAGCGAGCGAAGGCGATACCGATCGAGTTGGTGGTTTTTGACCGTGGTGGGAGATTGTATCACGGCCGGGTCAAGGCATTGGCGGATGCGGCACGTGCGGCTGGCTTGAAATTTTAATGAGTGTGTTCTCAAAAGATTGAGAAGGGGAAGGATTCACGCCTGTGAGGGTTAATGTTGAAGAGCTTAATTTGAAAGATAAGCCAGTAGCGATTAATCGTGTGGCCAAAGTCGTCAAAGGCGGGAAACGGTTTTCTTTTTCAGCGCTGGTTGTGGTCGGTGACGGAGAGGGATGGGTTGGTGTGGGAAAAGGGAAGGCAGCCGAAGTCCCTTCGGCAATCGCCAAAGCTGTGGAACATGCCAAGAAAAATCTCATACGAATTCCTTTGAAGTACAATTCAATCCCTCACGAAGTGCATGGGTACTTTGGGGGAGAGCATATTTTACTCAAGCCGGCTAAGCAGGGAACGGGAATTATTGCCGGAGGAGCTGTGCGGTCATTGTTAGAGGTTGCAGGAACGCAGAATGTTGTGGCAAAGACGTTGGGGCGTGGAAATCCTTTTAACGCGGTGCGTGCGACGCTTCAAGGTCTTCAGCAACTCAGAGACCCTCAAGAAGTCCGAGCGATGAGACAGGCTCCTATCAATGCTGATGAATAGAGTGACTGCTCGTAAGGCCGAAAAATTATGACTGCATCCACGCAACTGTCAATTAAGTTAGTGCGAAGCCCTATTGGGCATCCGCGAAAAGTCCGTCTATTTTTAAAGGGACTCGGGCTGCGAAAGATCGGGCAGACGGTTGTCCGGCCAGATACGGACCAAGTGAAAGGTCTGGTGACAAAGGTTCGGCATATGGTTGAGGTGGCTAGCGTATGAAGCTTCATGACTTACATCCTGCTCCGGGTTCCAAGACAAAAAAGAAACGCCTTGGCCGTGGTCCAGGATCCGGACTTGGAAAAACGTCAGGGAAGGGTCACAAGGGATTACTGGCTCGCTCTGGCCGAAACAATCAAGTGGGGTTTGAAGGCGGACAAATGCCCTTGGCCCGCCGGTTGCCGAAACGGGGGTTTATTAACACGTTCAGAATCGACTATTCCGTTATTAATGTTCAAACGCTTGCCTCTCGAGAGGCCATCACAGATTTTACGCCGGCTGTCCTGAGGGATTTAGGTCTGCTCAAGGGGAGAAACACGCGGGTCAAGATTCTTGGTGAGGGCGATATTGCCCGTCCCATTGTGGTTGAAGCGCATAAATTCAGTGCATCTGCGACACAGAAAATTGAAAAGGCTGGTGGGCAAGCCAAGGTGATTGGCCGTGCTTGAACGGCTTGTCACAAGCCTTCAAAATATCTTTAAAATTCCCGAGTTGCGTAGCCGGGTACTGTTTACCTTGGCCATGCTGGCGGTGTACAGGGTTGGGGCTCACATCCCGACTCCTGGAATTAATAACGAAGAGCTTTTCAAATTTCTGACAGAGCGCGGGGGAGCCCTGATGGGCTTCCTGGATATTTTTTCCGGAGGGGCATTATCGCGGCTCACGATTTTTGCGCTGGGCATTATGCCCTACATCAGCGCTTCTATTATCTTGCAGCTGCTGACAGTTGTTGTTCCGCATTTATCGAAATTAGCAAAGGAAGGTGAACGAGGCAGAAAAACCATTATCCAATATACCCGGTATGGCACTATTGTGATTGCGTTTATCCAGGGGTTTGGTATTGCCCTTGGTCTTGAAGGGATGAACGAAGGGTCATTTGTTCTTGAGCCTGGGTGGGGATTCCGCTTTATGACCGTGATCACATTAGTTGCCGGTACGGCGTTTCTCATGTGGCTTGGAGAGCAAATTACTGAACGGGGTGTTGGTAATGGAATCTCGCTTATAATATTTTCGGGAATTGTCGCTAGTCTTCCCAGCGCGATTGTCCAAACGTTTGAGTTATATAAAGTTGGACAAATCAGTTTACTGCTCCTCATTATTCTTGGAGTGGTTATGTTGGCGGTGATGGCCGCCATCGTGTTTTTAGAAAGCGGCCGGCGGAAAATTGCCGTGCAATATGCGAAGCGGGTGGTTGGGCGTCGTGTCTATGGAGGGCAAAATACTCATATCCCCTTGAAGATCAATACAGCAGGAGTGATTCCCCCTATTTTTGCCTCGTCGATTATTGCATTTCCGGCAACGATTACCAGTTTTATTCAAGTGCCGTGGGTGCAGTCATTCGGGGCACAGTTGGCGCCGGGCTCACTGTTGTACACGATGATCTATGTGGGGCTGATTATTTTCTTTTGCTTCTTTTATACAGCGGTGGTGCTCAATCCGGTGGATATGGCTGACAACATGAAAAAATATGGCGGATTTATTCCTGGCATTCGTCCGGGGCAGAAAACGGCTGATTTTATTTATAAGGTGTTGACCAGAATTACGTTTGCCGGGGCCATCTATCTCGCCATTGTCTGTGTGATCCCGGAATTACTGATTTATAAATTGAACATGCCGTTTTATTTTGGCGGAACCTCCTTGCTGATTGTGATTGGGGTTGGTCTGGATACCGCCCAGCAAATTGAAAATCATATGCTGATGCGAAACTATGATGGATTTCTTGGTAAAGGCCCGCTGAAAGGGAGAAGTGGATAGACGGATGAGGGTCATCTTTTTGGGGCCTCCTGGTGTAGGCAAAGGCACACAGGCCGACTTCATTGCGCAGAAATATAAGATATCGAAGTTGTCGACAGGCGATTTGCTTCGAGAGAGTGTCGCGAAGGGCACTCCATTAGGCCAGGAGGCCAAGGGTTATATGAATCGAGGGGAGTTAGTTCCGGATGCAGTGGTCATTGGTTTAGTCGAGGAAAAGCTCAGCTCTCAAGAATGTCAACAAGGATTCCTACTTGATGGATTTCCCCGGACCGTGGCGCAGGCCGATCAATTGTCCTCTTATTTGTCTTCTACGGGAAAGGATCTTGATCGGGTAGTGTATTTTTCCCTTTCTCAGGATGAGATCGTCCGGCGAATTAGTGGCCGGCGGAGCTGTCCTGGCTGTAAAGCTGTGTACCACCTGGAATCCATTCCCCCAAAGCAGGATGGAGTGTGTGATGTCTGTGGGGCATCTCTGATTCAGCGAAATGATGACAAACCAGAAACAATTGAATCACGTTTGGCTGTCTATCAAGAGCAGACCGCGCCCCTAATTGAGTATTATAAAGAGCGAAATGTTTTGAGTGAGTTGGATGGCGCGGGTTTGGTAGCCGATGTGCAAGAACGGTTAGTCGCTCTTTTGGCACAGCCAAGAGTAGAATGATTATTCTTAAAACGCGTGAAGAAATTGAACTGATCGCACGAGCCAGTAAAATTGTTGCCGAATGTCACAAGGTGTTGATCCAAGCATTAAAGCCAGGAATGACCACGTTGGATCTAGATACGTTGACAGAGGCCTGTATTCGTGATCTAGGCGGAGTGCCGGCATTTAAGGGGTATCGAAATTATCCGAAGACGTTGTGCGCGTCGGTCAACGAACAGGTCGTCCATGGGATCCCTTCCAAGCGGGTCCTGAAAGATGGCGATATTATCGGGCTAGACGTTGGAGCGATTGTTGAAGGGTTTTATGGCGACGGGGCGGTGACGGTGTCAGTAGGAGACGTCCAACCTTCCATTCGCCAGTTGATCCAGGTCACGCAAGAGTCGTTGTCAAAAGGATTGGAACAGGCACGGGTGGGGAAGCGGCTATCTGATATTTCTGCAGCCATACAGGCGTATGTTGAGCAACATGGGTTTTCGGTCGTGCGCGATTTTGTTGGGCATGGTGTTGGCCGTCAGTTGCATGAAGAGCCGCAAGTTCCTAATTATGGAAAGCCAGGGCAAGGTCCCAGATTAAAAGCCGGCATGGCGTTGGCTATCGAACCGATGGTAAATATGGGAGAGGCTGGCGTGAAAGTGTTGAATGACGGGTGGACCGCGGTGACGAGTGACGGCTCGCTTTCCGCTCATTTTGAACATACGATTTCAATTGAGCCCTCGGGACCGCCGCGGGTGCTGACCGCGTCTGTCTCGGATAGGCAAGAGGTATCGGGCTGATGGGCAAAGAAGATATCATTGAAGTGCAAGGCTCCGTAACGGAAACGTTACCCAATGCCATGTTTCGCGTAGAACTTGAGAATGGGCATAAGCTTCTCGCCCATATTTCAGGCAAGATGAGAATGCATTTCATTCGTATTTTGCCAGGAGATAAAGTCACGGTGGAAATGTCGCCGTATGACCTGACGCGTGGGCGGATTACCTATCGTTTTAAATAGAGGGTGTTATCGTGAAAGTGAAGTCATCAGTAAAGCCTATTTGTGCGAAATGCAGTGTCATCCGGAGGAAGGGAGTCGTCCGGGTACTCTGTTCAAATCCACGGCATAAACAACGCCAAGGGTAAGAACTCTTTAGGCTACAAGAAGCAACGCTTTAGGGAAGGAACTTGAAGGATGGCTCGTATAGCAGGTGTAGAACTTCCAGTTGGCAAACGTGTTGATGTGGGCCTGACCTATATTTTCGGAATTGGGCCTGCGCGTGCTGCTGAAATTTTACGGAAAACTGGTGTGGCCTCTGATACCAGAATCAAGGATCTGCAAGAAGATGAAATTGTCAAGTTGCGTGAAACGATCGATCGAGACTACGAGGTGGAAGGGGATCTTCGCAAAGATGTGTCAATGAGCATCAAACGACTAATGGATATTGGAACGTATCGTGGGCTTCGACATCGGAAGGGACTGCCAGCCAGAGGACAACGAACAAAAACAAACGCAAGGACAAGAAAAGGCCGTCGAGGCGCGATTGGCGGTAAGACGAAACGCTAAGCCGGGTGAAGGGGATCGTTCATGAGTGTGAAAAAAGGGAAAAAAAAGGAACGTAAGGTTGTACAAGTTGGCATTGTCCATATTATGGCTTCATTTAACAATACCATTGTGACGATTACGGATATGTCTGGAGGTGCCGTTTCCTGGGCGAGCGCCGGGAGCCAGGGATTTAAGGGGTCACGGAAAAGCACCCCGTTTGCGGCAACACGCGCTGGAGAAGTTGCCGCGAAAAAAGCCATGGAGTTTGGGCTTCGGCAAGTTGATGTGTATGTCAATGGTCCGGGCTCTGGACGTGAAGCAGCGGTTCGTGCTTTACAGTCTGTCGGTTTGCGGGTGAATTTGATACGGGATGTCACGCCAATTCCTCATAATGGCTGTCGGCCTCCGAAACGGCGTCGGGTCTAGTTAAAAAATGGAATGCAGGGCACCTCTAAAAACCAGGATTTTTGTGGGAGGGCAAGGAAGCCACGCGCGGAAAACCGCAGTGTATGGGCCAATACATGAGGATTTGAGCACGTGGCTGACGCTGCCATCGCGGAAAAGGACGGTTTTTAGAGGCGCCCTGCAGTAAATTGAGATTTTGAGATAGGGGGAAGCGGATATGGCCAAATATACCGGGCCGGTCTGTCGATTGTGTCGACGTGAAGGCGTGAAGTTATTTTTAAAAGGCACCAGGTGTATGTCTGAAAAATGTGCCATTGAGCGGCGGAGTTATCCGCCTGGGCAGCATGGACAATCCCGGAGAACTCGGGCCACTGAATATGGAACACAGCTGAGGGAAAAACAAAAGCTCCGACGGGTATATGGAATGCAAGAACGGCAATTTTTAAAGACCTATCATATGGCTGTTCGGCGCAAAGGCGTGACAGGCGACCATTTGTTAAGTCTTCTTGAACGCCGTCTGGACAATGTGGTGTATCGCCTTGGTTTTGCGGCCTCTCGAGGCCAAGCCCGACAGTTAGTGAATCATGGTCATTTGTTGGTGAATGGGCGAAAGGTCACCATTCCATCCATGACCATGAATGTGGGTGATTATGTGGAAGTTCGAGAAAAAAGTCGCCAGCTGGTCCCAGTGCAGGCGGCTTTGGAGGTGGCTGAGGGGCGGGGCGTCCCCAATTGGTTAGATGTCGAACGCAATGTGATGAAGGGGACCATTCAAGCCTTACCTACGAAAGAAGATATTGACGTATTAGTGAACGAACAAGTTGTCGTGGAACTGTATTCGCGGTAAAAGAATATTTATGAGCAGCAATTATGATAAAAGGCAACGGGCTTCGCTATGTCCCAGCCTTGGGATTAAGAAAGGGAGACGCGATCCTTATGATTAAAAGCATGAAGGATTTCCAACTACCGACGAAGCTGGAATTGGAAAAAGATACGGCTTCGTCCACGTATGGTAAATTCATTGCTGAGCCCTTTGAGCGAGGGTTTGGTACGACAATCGGGAATGCGCTTCGACGAGTATTACTTTCATCGCTTCCCGGCGCCGCTGTGACCTCGGTAAAAATCGAGGGTGTGTTTCATGAGTTTTCCACCATTCCAGGTGTGACCGAGGATGTCACGATCCTCATACTCAATATTAAAGGATTGCGGATTCGGTTATACTCGGAGAAGGCAAAAGCCATTCGGATGAAAAAGAAAGGTCCTGGAGTCGTCAAGGCCGGGGATCTTGCCGTGGACTCGGAGGTCACGATTTTAAACCCTGATTTGCATATTGCGACGTTGGATAAAGACGCGGTCTTGGATATGGAGCTAATCGTGAAGCCAGGGAGAGGGTATGTTCCGGCCGAACGTAATAAAGAAGAGGGGCTTCCCATTGGGGTCATTCCAGTCGATTCGGTGTTTTCTCCTATTAAACGGGTTAATTTTAGTGTCGAGAGTGCGCGTGTTGGCCGCATAACGGACTATGACAAATTGATCCTTGAAGTGTGGACAGATGATAGTATCACGCCGCAGGAGGCAGTGACGGCGGCTGGAAGCATTTTACGGGACCATTTAGATATTTGTCTTCCAGCAGAGGAGACAGGTGAGCCGGTTCAAGAAGATAGTAGCGAGGAGGCGAAGGCGCAAGTCAATCAACACTTGTTCCGGAGTGTGAATGAGTTGGAGCTCTCGGTGCGGGCGGCGAATTGTTTGAAAAATGCCAATATCAAAAGTATTGGGGAGTTGGTGCAACGGAGCGAAAACGAGATGCTCAAGACCAAAAATTTTGGGAAAAAATCTTTAAATGAGATTAAAGAAGTGTTGGCCGAAATGGGATTGGAATTAGGAACGAAAGTGAACGAAATCATGGAATCCCAATCCTGAAAAAAAGGACGGTGATGTTGTGCGTCATAGAAAGCGTGGAAGACAATTAGGGCGTAATACCAAACATCGCTCGGCGTTATTTCGTAATTTGGCGACCGCTTTGGTCGAGCATGAGCGAATTGAAACAACCGAGGCGAAAGCCAAAGAATTGCGTGGAATCGCAGACAGGTTGATTACACTTGGCAAACAAGGCTCTCTGCATGCCCGACGAGGTGCATTGCGGGTGTTACGGACGAAAGATGCCGTTTCAAAACTCTTTGATGATGTGGCAAAACGGTTTCCCAATCGCCATGGAGGGTATACGCGTATTATCAGAACCCGTCAGCGGCCTGGGGATGCGGCAAAGTTGGTCGCCATTGAATTAGTCGAGGCCGGTGGTGAATCTGAGACGTCATCTGTGACAACAGAATCTCAGGAATAACGAAAGGCACTTCTTCTTCACTCCTCCGCTATTTTTTATCCTTTCCCGTTCGTTTTTCATCTGTACACTGACAAAGTCTCTGCGCTCATTTACTTGCCAAAAACCCTGTGCTAACATTTTTACTGGGTTTTTCCTGCTCTAGGCTTTTCCTTTCTTTGAGTCTGAGCCCTGATGAAAACCTATATCGTACGAATTGTCCTCACGATGATCATCATTGTGATGGCCGTGTTTATTGGCCACAGAGTGTTTACTCATATGCAAACCAGGAGCCAGGCTACAGCATCGGTACCCTTGCAGGAACAGCAGGGAGCCGATGCCTGGATTCAAGGGTTTACCTATCGTCAAACTCGATCGGGGACGACAAAATGGGTCATCACGGCTGATCAGGCTCAGGTATTTGAAAAGGAGAATATCGCCAAATTGGAAACGGTGACCGTTCAGTTATTTGACAAAGACTTTCAAAACGAAATTTTGCTGATTTCGTCTGAAGAGGGTGTCATGGATACCGCGAATAATGACTTTGATTTGATCAGCAAAGAAAAAAAAACGGTGATGACGTTTGAGTCAGGCTACCAAGTGTTTTCAGACAGGCTTACATGGAAAGAAGCCGAAGGGCAACTACAAACTGACGACTCGGTTGTTATCAAAGGGAATGGGTTAGTAATTAGAGGAACCGGATTAATTGGAGATGCTGAAAAGAACGAATTCCGGTTGTTGAGTAACGTCCGAGCGGAGGTATTCTCGCCATAAGACATTTGCTGTCAGTATACATTGCCGTCGTAGGTCTTTTTCTGGCGCCACTTCCGGGGTGGGGAGAAAGTCAAAAAGCGACGACGGTCATTACCTCCAAGACCATGACAGCAAGTAGCGAGAAAAATCAGGCTATTTTCCGTGAAAATGTGAAGATGGTTCAGGAGGATCTGGTGGTCCTTTCGGATATGATGATCGTGTATTTTTATGATGTGAATTCAACGTCTGCGGCTCAAGTTGGACAGCCTCCCTCCCAAACCTCAAAAAGGGAAATTCGCGATATCGAAGCCAAGGGCAATGTAAAAATTGCAAAAGGTGAGAGCCGGGCGAAATGTCAGTATGCTTTGTATAACAAACGCGAAGAACGGATTGTGCTTCGAGGGTCGCCGGTTGTTTGGCAAGATGGTACACGGGTCAGTGGGCGGAAAATCACCATGTTTGTACAAGAAAACCGAAGTATTGTAGAAGGCGATACCAGAGTGATCATAGAGGATACGGAGGCCGACTAGGAAATACACAGGCATTCTCAGTTGTATGTATCACGTTCCGCGGTCGAGTGGGAAATGGAAACGTGAAACGGCTGTCGGTCAACAATTTTGGTGCGAGGGCTCTTTTGCGTGGTTTTCAAACAGTCATTGATACCAATGAGCAGATTCATTCCGTCATATTTGTTTAGATGTTGTATTGCCTATGGCTGAAGGTCAGCAACATGCCTCCCATACAATTTCCGCCAAAGGTCTTCAAAAAAGCTTTAAAGGACGGCAAGTGGTGCGGGGTGTTAGTGTGGAGTTGCTGGGTGGCGAGGTGGTGGGGCTGCTGGGCCCAAACGGCGCAGGGAAGACCACAATTTTTGATATGGTCGTGGGGCTTTGTCAGCCTGACCAGGGAAATATTTTTCTTAATCAAGACGATATTACCCATCTTCCCATGTATCAGCGTGCCAGGCGGGGGATTGGGTATTTGCCGCAAGAGGCCTCAATTTTTCGCCGACTCTCAGTTGAGGATAATGTCTTGGCCGTCTTAGAGACACTCAATTTGTCCTCAGGGCAACGGAAGTCCCGTTTGGATGCATTACTCGAGGAACTCAATCTCACCAGACTCCGTACAGAAGCTTCCTATACGTTGTCTGGAGGAGAGCGCCGCCGTTTAGAGATTACCAGAGCATTAGCCACCAAACCAAAATTTCTTCTACTCGATGAACCCTTTGCCGGAATTGACCCCATTGCGGTGGGCGATATTCAAGATATTCTGACGAATTTGAAAAAGAAGAATATTGGTATTCTGATTACCGATCACAATGTCCAAGATACGCTTTCCATTACCGATCGAGCCTATATAATAAGCGATGGAACCATATTGGAAAGCGGGGCCCCTGAAGTGATTGTGCAGAGCCCAAAGGCTCGGGCCGTGTATCTAGGGGAACGTTTTAAAATGTCTTGATAGGCTGAGTTACGTTATTCCTATGGACCTTCGCTTAGACCTACGTCTCTCTCAAAAGTTGGTGATGACACCCCAACTGCAACAAGCTATCAAGCTGTTGCAATTGTCCCGGCTGGAACTTCAACAAACGTTAGAGCAGCATTTGGTGGAAAACCCCTTGTTGGAAGATCTTGCGCTGGAGGTACAGGAAGAAGAAGTTGCTCAGTCTGAAGAACCTGCGGGACAAGTGAAGGACACTGAGGCTGACAACAGAGAATCTGCTGAATCCGATGATGGGGAGGCCGCTCCGAAAGAAAGTGAACCGCTGACGTCAGAAGAGTGGGATAATATTTTAGGCAATGATTGGCGGCCAGCTCAACGCGATCAAATGAGTCCGGGAGATGAGGAATTTCCCTCATATGAGCAGACGCTTACCAAACCGACCTCACTGGAAGAACATTTAGAGTGGCAGTTGCGGCTCTCGTCTTTGGAGGGAACCGATCGGGATATTGGGAGGCTGATCATTGGCAATTTAGATGAAGATGGCTATCTCCGCGTGCCATTGTCAGAGTTGCAAAAGGATTCCCAGTCGTCCATTGAAAAACTTGAGGAAGTCCTTCAGCAGATTCAAACCTTTGATCCACCCGGCGTTGCAGCCAGAGATTTGCCTGAATGTTTGCTTATTCAATTGAGAATTCTCCGACAGGATGAGTCAGGGATTGAAAAAACATTCCCTTCAGCCTTTTCGATGGAAATCGTGTCAGGAGTGATTCGCAATCATTTGGTGGATCTCCAGAAAAAACGCTATCAAGTGGTGGCAAAAGCGCTAGATATCACTGTCGATGAAGTGTACGACGCTGTGCATGTGATAGAGGGGCTGGAGCCCAAACCCGGTCGTCCCTTTTCTACGGACAGTAACTCAATTATCATTCCTGATGTGTATGTCGTGAAGTCTGAAGGGGAATGGGTTGTGCTCCTCAATGAAGATGGATTGCCACGGTTGAGGATTAGTCCCTATTATCGACGTTTATTGTCAAGCTCCGGTGATGATGCGGGGACAACCAAAACGTATTTAGAAGAGAAACTGAAAGGTGCGCAGTGGATTATTCGGAGCATTGATCAACGCAATAAAACCATTGTGAAGGTTGTCACCAGTCTCATTAAGTTTCAGGAAGCCTTTTTGGAGAAAGGGATACAGTATCTGCGTCCGTTAGTCTTAAAGCAAGTCGCAGATGATGTTGGGATGCATGAATCGACAATTAGCCGTGTGACAACCAATAAGTATGTCCATTGTCCGCAAGGTATTTTGGAACTGAAATTCTTTTTTAATGCAGGGATTCAGCGTGCGGATAACCGTGGTGAGGATATATCTTCCATCACCGTGCAGGAAATGATTCGTGAGATGGTGGCGCAGGAGGAGCCGAGTGCTCCATTAAAAGATCAAGAAATCGTGAATCGGCTCAAACAGAAAAATATTCTCATTGCCCGTCGAACGGTGGCAAAATACCGTGCTGAGCTCCATATTGCTTCTGCGAGTCAGCGAAAGCGCATTCCGACCTCCTAATGATGTGTGTGGGTTTTAGAGGTGTCCTTGACGAAGTCTCATGATGGTACTCGACTCCAGTACATGGACAAACAAAGCGAAGAACCGTGGAGGAATGGATGTCTGTCATTCCCGACATCTTTCATCGGGAATCCAGGTTCAGTCTTTTTCGGATGGATCCCTGTCCCTGGACGGTTGAATAATGAAGATATACAAAATCCATATTTCGCCATGATTTTTTGACTCATGTCTCAGTCCTCTAACGATACCCTCATCAGAAATGTCCTCCCCCTTAAACTGATCATGGTGACCGGCACGTCGGGATCGGGTAAGACGCAAGCGCTGAAATGTTTAGAAGATTTAGGGTTTTTTTGTGTTGATAATCTTCCACCGGCGCTTTTTCAAAAATTTACCGAACTGTGTACGCAACCTGGTAAAGATGTGAAGAAAGTGGCCTTGGGAATTGATATTCGTGAGCGGGCATTTTTTGATGATTTGCTAGGCAATTTAGAAGGCTTACAATCGAATGGCTGCCAAGTGGAACTTCTCTTTTTAGAGGCGCAGGATGATATTTTAGTCAGGCGATTTTCGGAGTCTCGTCGTCCCCATCCGCTCCTTCCCGAGAAACCTGTTATTGAAGGGATTCAGTTGGAACGAAAGCGGTTAGCCGGTCTTCGAAATCGGGCTCACCGGGTTTTGGATACTTCAGAATTTTCTGTGCATGATTTAAAAGCCTGGATGATTAGGCATTATCGAGAACGCGACGATCAACAGGCCTTAAAAATAAGTATTTTGAGTTTTGGATATAAATATGGCATTCCAGTGGATGCGGATGTCGTCTTTGATGTCCGATTTCTCCGCAACCCGCATTTTGTGCCAGATCTTCAACCGCTTACGGGAGAGCATGCTGACATTCAGCAGTTCGTGCTTGATAATAAAGAGGGCAGAGATTTCTTGAAACATTTGCAAGAACTCTTTGCGTTTTTACTTCCCTTGTTTGAAAGGGAACAACGCAGTTATTTGAGCATTGCCTTTGGGTGTACAGGAGGCCGCCATCGTTCAGTGTCGATGGCGGTGTATATGAAGGATATTCTGAAAACCTTGGGCTACGAGGTCACGCTTCGTCATCGAGAAATCCAAGAGGAAACCGTCGGAACGACGTAAGAGCATCAACGTTCTCTGTTCTTTTTCTTCTCCCTAACCGTCTGTAAATCTTCCACATTCCCTTGTTCGCTTCCCCGTTATCCCCAAATTGGGCGTTGTAGGCTCTTTTGGGTTCTGTTGAGTAATATAAATGTCCTAGGTATAAACACTGCATCATATTGACTAATAGTAAACTGCGTAGGCGCCCATTACAACTAGAGCATATAGCTGTTCCAATTAATTTCCGAATGATGATGTCTCTCAAGCAGATGATCCCGCCCCCCTCACCCTTCCCTCTCCCCCAAGGGGGCGAGGAGATGTTCATCAAGCAGTTGAAGGCATTCTGGCTGGAACTTATTTGGAATAACTATAGGTCTAGGAATGAGTCATCTGGCCATGAATATGCATAAACATACTGTGCGACAACTGGTGCGTGCGGTTTCAAGATGTTGGGGCCGGGTGCCACAAGGAATTGGTATTGATCTAGGATCTCATATGATCAAGACCGTTGCCTTGGGGGCAGATGGCAGTCAATTCTCGTTGCGGGATTTCTCGGTTCAGCCAGTGAGCGAAGAGTCATGGGAAAGTCATGAAGCGTATATACGGTTGCTAGAGACTATTCAAGATAACATGCCGGTTCCTCTCAATTCGGTGGGAATGTCTCTGTCCGGACCTGCCGTGTATGTGAAGGCATTCAGTGTGCCTCCGATGAAAGAGGATGATCTACGGGAACATGTAGCCTTGGAATTGGATCGGTATATTGCCATGGACGTTCAGGAGGTATTGTGGGATGTGTACTGTCGAACATCTCCTCTTATTCATCCCAAAGATCACCAAGAGCATTTTCTTGTCGTGGCCAAAAAAGAATATGTGCTCCGTCAGATCAATACCTTTCGTGAGTGTGGAATCAACGTCCCTTTTGTGGATGTGGATGTGTTCGCCTTGATCAATATGGTCACCTACAACTATGGAAGTACCGGTTCATGGGTGCTTGTGCATCTGGGACCAACGGGAATACTCATGGTCCTTATTTTTGAAGGAAAGCCTGTGGTTGTTCAAAAGGAATCATACAGAGCTGGGTGGTTTGAAGATCTTCTTGATCAGGTTTTTCTGAGTCAAATTGGAACGGATTCCAGAAAAGAGCTTGGGCCATCGGAAGTACATCTTTTAGAAAAATTTTATCAGGAAGTGTGCGATCAAATTAATGAAACGTTGGAGGGACTTTCCAATATTTCATCAACCTTTGAAGATGGGGGTATCTTGCTGTCAGGTGGGTATGCAGGTGCCCCGGATATGGCTGGGAAGTTGGCAGCAGCTTTGGGAATGCCGGTGAACATCGTGAATCCTTTTTTAAAAATCTCAGTGCCTCCCGCGATTCAAGATGATCCAAGTTTTCAACGGATGATTCCTATGTTAGGCGTGGCTGTAGGAGTGGCCTTGCGCGGTCTGGAGACCCATGATTGAAATCAATCTAGCGCGCCAGCTCCAACTTGATACGGTGAGTGCGAGTTCCGGCAAACTGGGGTATGGTGCCATGTGTGTGGTATTGCTATTGGCAATGGGAGCCGCAAGTTGGTGGTGGACTCACATCAAGCAACAAGAACTTCAAACCCTGATTCAGGAAAAACAACATTTTATACAATCTTCTGGTCGCCTGAAAACAACGTTGAGCCAGCTAGAACAGTACCGGGAAGACGAGCAAGTGCTCCGTGCCTCATTTGACGAAGTACGGGCGCGTGAAAACAAAAGCCGACAGGCAGTCTTGTTGCTTAATGGAGTCAGTCGGGGTATGAGCGGCCTTGATATTTGGTTACATCGTATTCAAATAATGGATCACGCTGTTGAGTTGAGAGGACAATCGTTTGCCGTTCAAGAAATCGGGAACTATGTTGATGCCCTAGAGACCCACGGGATAATTACCTCCTCGCCAAGCCTTGAAATCATTGACCACGAAAAGCAGAACGCGGGTCAAGGCTTTCGATTTGTTCTTCGATTTACGGTAACGCCGCGGAGGGGATCATGAAAACCTGGTGGCAGCAAACATCGACCTTGGAGCGATTGGTTCTAGTAGGCGTTGTTGGGATCTTTATGATGCTGGGAATGTATACCTGGGTGTGGACTCCACTCAATCAATCCATCGAACGGATATCTCATGATCTTACCGCGTTGAATCAAAAAAACCTGAAAACGATGGAGAAAATTTCGCTGCTGCGAGGTGTGAAGCAGGAAGTGGCCACGTTACGAGAAAAATTGTTGCCTCACCTTCATCCACAATCAGTGAACGCCGAACCACAGTCGTATCGAAGAGATGTTGTTGCCATTGGAATGCGCAACGGGTTGTCAGTGCTTTTGTGGAAACCGAAACAGATAAGAACCGATGGCGCAATAGGGCGATCTCCACTATCTTTTGAAGTGAGGGTTGAAGGGAAATTTTTTGATACGGTTCAATTTTTGGACGAATTATCGAACGTATCATGGGTTAGGGCGGTGAACCCGCTCACGCTTGCCCGAAAACACCAGGCTGGAGATTCGGGTTTGGTGACGACAGACTTTGTCATTACGGCTATTGATTCAAAAGGGCATCTGCAGGCCGAAGAGGCGCTCGACACATAGGGGTAAGCTGAATAATGAAGGACACAACAACTTCATATCAAAAAACTTCGAGTTTTGTGGTTTTTGCTGCCTGTATTCTGTTAATTGTCTCACAAGCGCAGTCTCATGATCGTGTAGAAATTCGGCAAGATCCCTTTCGGCCAATAATAAAGCCTCAATCCATCTCGCCAAAGCCGAAGAGCCTACCTGCTGTAACCAGAAAAATTTCCCCCAAACCAACACCTCAGGACCCCAAATTGAAATTGCTAGGCGTTGTTTCCGGTCAACATGGACGCCGGGCAGTCTTACAGAACTCATCGGGAAAGCGAATGGTTGTCGGTCCGGGGGTGGAGGTTGCCCAGTCAGGGTGGAAAATTAAGGCAATCCGTCAAAAGGACGTGCTGTTAGAGTTCTCCCCATCATCCCGCTCAGAAGTAGGCGCGGCCCAACCAGGAACGGTTGTTCTGTCTTTCCCGGCTCTTGAAAAGTCCTGAAAAAATCTAGTTGAGAAAGCCCTCCAAAACCTTCATAATCTCTACCCAGTTTGAGGCAAAGATCCTCGGAACACCAGTCTCGAAGAGAGTTTCTAGTCAATTACTGAAGGAAAGTTATGTTGAGATATCTAAATGCAGGGGAATCACATGGTCGTGGTCTAATGGCTGTAGTGGAAGGGGTTCCATCCGGGCTGCCGGTTACGGCTGAGGCCATTAATGCTGACCTTATCCGCCGGCAGGGAGGGTATGGGCGTGGCGGACGGATGCGTATTGAGAAAGACCGGATAGAGTTTATTTGTGGCGTCCGAAAAGGGAAAACATTAGGCAATCCCCTGGGCCTCCTGATTTGGAACAAAGATTGGGAAAATTGGAAAGAGATTATGGCCTCAGAGCCAGGGCCTCCTCCGACTGAGCGGGTGGTGACTCGTCCGCGTCCTGGACATGCCGATTTAGTTGGAGCCATTAAATATGGACATCGGGATATACGGAATGTACTAGAAAAGGCCAGTGCTCGTGAAACGGCTATTCGCGTAGCCATAGGCGGAGTAGCGAAGGCCCTGTTGGCGGAGTTTGATATGCACGTCGTGAGCTATACGATGGATATCGGCGGAGTCGCCGCTCCTGCGCCGGTTGATCCCCTCGCGGCGTACCAGGAAGCGGAACAATCGGATGTACGGTGTCCCGATCCAGAAACGGCGAAAAAAATGATTGAGCATATTCGAGGAGCAAAACATAAAGGTGATTCATTAGGCGGAATCTTTGAGGTGGTCGTGACCAACGCTCCAATTGGACTGGGCACGTATGCCCAGTGGGATCGACGGTTAACAGCGCGTTTGGCAATGGCGGCAATGAGTATTCAAGCCATGAAAGGCGTGGAAATCGGGATGGGGTTTGAATCCGCGCGTCGCTATGGATCGGAAGTGCATGATGATATTTATTTTGATCACACGGCCGGTCAATTCATTCGTAAATCGAATAACGCCGGCGGATTAGAAGGTGGGATCACGAATGGACAACCCATTGTCATACGTGTGGCCATGAAGCCAATTGCGACCTTATATAGCCCGAAAGACAGTGTGGATATTGAAACAAAAGAACCCTTTGAAGCCACGGTTGAACGGTCGGATATCTGTACGGTCCCCGCTGCTGGGGTGGTTGGGGAAGCCGTTATTGCGTATGAGATGGCCAACGCGCTGATTGAAAAATTTGGCGGTGATACTCTCGATGAAATGAAACGGAATTATGAGACCTATCAAGAGTATGTTCGTTCTTTTTGATGTTCGGTAGAAGCTGGCGTTGTCAATTGTGAACGCCATCCAATCGATTCGTAATCCTTTTTAAATGATCCGCCTGCAATGACGATTGTGCCTGTCTCAAATCGTGTGACAGTGGCTCTCGGTGACCGGAGCTATGACATTTTGATCCAGCCAGGCCTCCTGACTCAAATTGGCGACCTTCTTCAAAGTATGGGCTGCGCACGGCGTGTTGGCATTGTGACCAACCCGGTAGTCAACCGGTTATATGGTCGTGTGGTCCTTCGTGCTCTGCGGCAGGCCGGGTTGACTCCGTTCATCATTATGGTTCCTGACGGAGAGAAGGCGAAAACCTTACAGTGGTTGACGAAGATTCTTGATGCGTTTGTGGCTCATCGGCTGGAACGGCAAGATGTTGTCCTAGCGTTGGGGGGAGGTGTGACTGGCGACGTCGCAGGGTTTGCGGCATCGGCGTACTTGCGCGGCATTCCATTTGTGCAAGTGCCCACAACGTTGGTGGCCCAAGTGGATTCAAGTGTGGGTGGAAAGACAGGCGTCAACCATCCTCAGGGTAAAAATTTAATAGGGGCATTTTATCAGCCCAAACTTGTGGTCATGGATCCTCATGTACTCAAGACGTTGCCGTCTCGGGAATGGATTGCGGGTTTGGCCGAAGTCATTAAATATGGCGTGATTGCCGACGAACAATTCTTTTCCTATCTGGAGCGGCATGTAGAAGAAATACAAGAGCAGGCTGATGAGGCCATGCTTCATGTTCTTCGACGGTGTTGTGAAATTAAGGCCGATGTGGTGGCAGGGGATGAACGGGAAGCAGGCAGAAGACGAATCCTGAATTATGGGCATACCCTAGGCCATGCTTTGGAGGCCTGGGGCCGTTATAAAAAATGGATCCATGGTGAAGCGGTTGGAATTGGGATGGTCCAAGAAGCGTTAATCGGGCAATATTTAGGAACGTGCTCGCATCGTGTGGTTGAACGGCAAAATGACCTGATTAAAAGGGTTGGGTTGCCAGTTGCCATTCCCCAAGAAATGACATTCTTGAATCTTTGGAAAACCATGCAACATGATAAAAAGGTCATCAAAGGCGATATTCACTGTGTGTTGCCACGGTCCATTGGTGAGGTAGATGTCGTGCCTCTCGTACGTGAATCGATACGGAAATGGTTCTCCTTTCAACAGTCCTCTTCTCCCCGGCTTGCCATAGGAGTACGACAAGTTTTATCCCGTTCCCGCCTCGCCAGAAAAAAATAACATGCCACGCGCTAAGCAATTCACCAGTGATGAATTAAAACAGCAAGTACGGGAACGCACTCGTGAGATTCATATTCTCCATCGTATTAGCGAATCGATTAGTAGTACCTTGGAACTGCCGATTGTCTTAGAACAAATAGTCGAGGTGGTAGTTGAGGTGACAAAAGCCGATGCCTGCCTGTTGTACTTGCTTTCCGAAAACAAGGAAGAGTTAATTCTGCGCGCATCAAAGAATCCACATCCACGACTAATTGGCCGAATCTCTATCGGATTAGGCGAAGGAATCACGGGGTGGGTCGCCCGTGAAAAAGTTCCGGTCGTGGTTCCCCGGCATGCCAGTGATGATGCCAGGTTTAAATTCTTTCATCGATTGCCCGAAGATCGGTATCAAGCCTTTGTGTCTGTTCCTATTACCACTAAAGGCGAAGTGATTGGTGTCATGAATGTCCAACATAAACGATCCAAACGATATACAGAAGAAACGCTGGCGTTATTGCTCACCATAGCTAATCAGGTGGGAGGAGCCATTGCGAATGCCAGATTGTATGATGGCATGCGCGACAAAGCTCGACGTCTTGAAACCCTGTCCCAAGTGTCAGAGACCGTGGCTTCGGACAGATTGATCGAAGATGTGTTACAGCTCATTGTTACGATGACCGCATCACTCATGAGCTCAAAGATCTGTTCCATCATGCTTCTTGACCAAAATTCTGGAGAACTTCGGATTTCAGCTACTCAGAGTTTGAGTGATGCCTATCGGCGAAAGCTCCCTCTGAAAATAGGGCAGAGTATCAGTGGCCGGGCTGTCCAAGAGCAACGTCCTATCTATGTTCCGAATGTGACAACAGAAGGCGGGTATTTTTATCGTGATCTCGCGAAGCAGGAGGGGCTCTATTCAATGCTCTCCGTTCCGATGTTGATCAAAAATACGGTGCTTGGAGTCGTCAATGTCTATACATCGACGCATCATGTATTTTCAGAAGAAGAAATCAAGACGCTACAGGTCATTGCCAATCAATCGGCGGTAGCCATTGAGCATACGCGATTGCTGGAAAAATCGTTTGAAATGCAAGAGGCTCTAGAAGTGCGCAAACAAGTGGAACGAGCCAAAGGTTTTTTGATGGCTTCAAAAAAGCTGTCAGAACAGGAAGCCTTTCGCCTCATGCAACGGCAAAGTATGAATCTGCGGAAATCCATGCGTGAAATCGCAGAGGCAATTATTCTGGCCGAAGAACTTCAACAGGCAACTCAGCCATAGAGAATATCTCATATTTTGCGAAAAAATATGTTAACTATAGTGTTTTAGCTTAAAAGAGAGTCCTCACCCTCATCCTAACCTTCTCCCTCAAGGGAGAAGGGATTTTAATAGCCATTAGTTGAAAGTCAAAATACTGTATGCCCTATGATTGTTCATTGACCTCTGTCGGTGGATAAACAAAGCTGAGACCTGTGGAGGACGGGGTTTCTGTCATTCCCGACATCTTTAATCGGGAATCCAGGTTCTGTCTTTTTCGGATGGATCCCCGCTAAACACTGCGGGGATGACACCCGGGCCACACAACTTTGGGGAATGAGGATAAAAGACGTATAGAGCCATGGCCATAGATCATTCACTTTCTTCAATGTCTCCTTCCGTGGGTGCTTCCCAGAGTCTTGAGGAGCAACGCGAATTCTTACGCCAACGATTAAAGGATGGGGCGACGGGTGGAGAAATCGTTCTGGCATTTTCTGATTTTATGGATTCGCTCTTAGTGGCCCGGTTCCATGAAGTGGTTCAACAGGGCAAGCCTGAGATTCAAGCCGGTTGGCAGCATTGTTGTTTGGTCGCCATGGGAGGGTATGGCCGCCGGGAGTTGGCACCCTATTCTGATATTGATGTGATGGTGCTGACGTACGGCGATCATGCTCAGATTGCCGAAGATATTTCTAAAGGGGTCTTTCATCATTTGTGGGATTTAGGCTTTCAGGTTGGCCATAGTGTGCGGTCCATTTCAGAATGTCTTGAGATGGGGGCGACAGATCTTCCAACCTGTACCTCATTGATGGAGTCCAGATTTTTAGGGGGTCATGCGCGCGTCTTCCAAGCATTTCAGAAGAAATTTGACCGGCGCATTCTCAAACGGCAAGCCAGGAAATTTGTTCTGGATAAAATCGAAGAGCGGGAGCGGGAATATGCCAAATTTGGGGAAACGGTTTTCTTGCTTGAACCGAATATCAAAAAGAGTAAAGGGGGACTACGGGATCTTCATTTGATCCAATGGGTTGGGCAGGCTCGCTATGGGGTTGGAGCCATTCAAGAATTGTCTAATCAAGGGATTCTGACATTTCAAGATTATCAGGTGTTGCAGGATGCACAAGAATTTCTCTGGCATCTCAGGGCGTATCTTCATTTTGAGGCAAAGAGAGCGCAAGATATCTTGACGTTTGATGATCAGGTTAGAGTTGCGGAATTTCATGGGTTGTCCGATCGTCCAAATCTCTTGGCTGTTGAACAATTTATGCAGCACTATTTTCGCCATACCACCGGGTTGCATGATCGCTGTTTACGATTTCTGGAGCAAGCGCAAGGACAATCGTGGGTGGCACGGTTGAAGGGATGGTGGCCCAGTTCATTGATTGAGGGACATTTCCGAATAGACAATGATTGTCTGACGATTCCTTCAGAAAAGTTACATGGTGTCCTGGATAGTCCGGTCAAACTACTGAGGCTCTTCGAAGTCTCGCATGACCGAGCCATTCCTATTGATTCCATGATTCTGAACGAATTGTCGCAACACTTAGCGGTCGTACCCAATGAACGATTTCATACACCTGACGTGAGCCGTCTGTTTCGGAATATTCTCAATCGTCCTGGCCGGATTGCGAAAACGCTACAAGCGATGCATCAAGCGGGTTGTTTAGAAAAACTGGTGCCGGCTTTTGCCCGGGTCCGCGGGCTCATGCAATTTAACCAGTACCATAAATATACAGTGGACGAGCATAGTCTGTTAGCCGTGAAAGAAGCTGAGCGGTTGCAAGACGATGAAGGGATGATTGGTGAGGTCTATCGTCAGATTCAAGACAAGGATGTGCTTCATCTGGCGGTGTTGTTGCATGACCTAGGAAAAGGTAAGCCAGGTGACCATAGCCAAATTGGTCAAGAGATTGCTCAAAAAATGGCGGACCGTCTGGAGTTCTCTTCGAAAGAACGAGAAGCGTTGGAGTTCCTCGTGTTGCATCACTTGGTGATGTCTCACACTGCGTTTCGCCGAGATCTGAATGACCCCAAAATCATTGTTGTCTTTGCCCGGAAAATGAAAACTGTGGAGATGTTGCAAAAAATGTTCATCCTCACGGTGGCAGATATTTCGGCGGTTGGTCCTGAGGTGATGACGAAATGGAAAGAATCGTTACTGAGTGAACTCTATGCCCGAACGCATGAAGTGTTAGTCCAAGGACAGGGTTCCACGAGCACTTCGGATGAGAACATTTTGCAACCAGCCACACGGCGGGCGCTCCTCGAAGCAATGGCGGCTCGGCTGGGAACATCTCTTGAAGCGGTCTCCGAATGGGGTGCATGGGTTGATGAGCAATGTGCCCAATTACCTGATTGGTATATCCATGCGACGCCGGTCAAGGATCTGGCGGCCCATCTCCTGGCCATACGGAATTTGTCCACTCAGCCAACCTATGTTCAGGGACAGTACAATGCGGAGTTGGGAGTGTCGGAATATGTGTTGATTACACGCGCCCAAGCCAAGCCGGGTCTGTTTATGCAAGTGACAGGAACGTTTGCCGCCTTGAGATTAGGCGTCTTGAATGCCCAGATTATGACCTTAGAGGACGGCACCGTTTTGGATGTGTTCTCGGTCAATGATCATGAGTATAGTGGGCAGCCTTCGGCATTTCGAATGAAGGACGTGGCTCACGAAATTTGGTCTGTCGTCCAAGGAGAGGCGTCAGTAGAACACGTTTTAGCACGTCATCGCCGAATGAGTTTTGCCAAGCCATTTCCAATGGCGCGCCGTCCAACGGAAGTACTTATCGACAATGAGGTCTCTGATGTCTATACGGTCATTGATGTATTTGCCGATGACAAACCAGGCCTTCTCTTTGTGTTAGCAAAAACCTTAGTGGAATTGGACCTCTCTATCCATATGGCCAGAATAGGGACCCGGCTCGACCAAGTCGTCGACGTCTTTTATGTGACAGCCATTTCTGGTGAAAAGATTCACGATGAGGCGTCTAGAACACACATCCAAACCACGATTCAGCAGGCCGTGGATACAGAGGTGGCCCCAAGAATCTGAACAAGCCGATAAGTGGATACGCTCTCCGAAACGTGGCATGATGGTGCCACTGATGAAAGGAGCATAGTATGAGCAGACGACCTCGGCGGAATCATTCTCCCGCCTTTAAATCGAAAGTGGCGCTGGCTGCCATCAAAGGGGAACAGACGGTGGCCGAATTGGCCCAACGGTTCGATGTGCATCCGAATCAGATCACCCAATGGAAGACCCTGCTGCTGGAAGGAGCGGCAGGCGTGTTTGAGGCCGGAGAATCCTCACCGCCTCCTGTTGACGTGAACAAACTTCACGCCAAAATTGGCGAGTTAACGTTAGAGAATGATTTTTTAGAAACGGCGCTCACCAAAGCGGGCGTGCTGAGCGCAAAGCGATGATTGACCGCACGCATCAGTTATCAATTACGAAACAAGCCAAGGCCTTAGGAGTGAGTCGCGGCTGTCTCTATTATCAGCCCAAGCCAATCTCGGAGGAGGATCTGCAGCTCATGAACCGGATTGATCAGTTGCATCTGGAATGGCCCTTTGCTGGGGCCCGGATGCTCCGAGACCTCTTACGGCAGGAAGACAGGCGAATTGGGAGGAAGCATGTGGCCACGCTGATGCGGCGGATGGGCTTGGAAGCGCTCTATCGCCGTCCGCGGACGACGCAGCGGCACCCAACCCACAAGGTGTATCCATATTTGTTACGGGGCGTGGCGATCACTCGTGCCAATCAGGTCTGGGCCATGGATATCACGTACATCCCCCTGGCAAAGGGATTTGTGTATCTGGTGGCCGTGGTAGATTGGCACACGCGCCGAGTGCTGGCCTGGCGGCTCTCCAACACGATGGATGTGCAGTTCTGCCTTGACGTCGTTGAGGAGGCCTGCAGTCGTTATGGGAAACCTGCCATCATGAATACGGATCAGGGCAGTCAGTTCACCAGTTACGCCTTTACCGAGTTGCTCAAGGCCCAAGGTATACGCCTCAGTATGGATGGTCGAGGAGCGTGGCGCGACAACATCTTTGTCGAGCGGTTGTGGCGAAGCGTAAAATATGAAGAAGTCTACTTACAGGCTTATGAGTCAGTTTCAGCGGCACGAGCGGGACTCGCTCGCTATTTCCAGTTTTACAACAGCCGCCGACCTCATTCAGGGGTGGCTGGCCGGACACCGGATCAAGCCTATTTTCAAGAACCGCCGCGCTCCCATGCGGCCTAATTCAAACAAGGAGCAATCCACTTATCGAAGGCTCTCAGGCTGTTCAAAGAAACGGGGCCACCTCTGAAATTATTTTTGCCTCATCTACTCAACTACACCTTGCTCACAGCACGTACTGCAAACAAAAATGCTACAATTCCCTCCTTTTATAGCTAAATGTGAATAAGCTCTCCTCGACAATGTAAAAGAATAAAATTTAGCATAAAGAGATACCTTCAGACGATTATTTGATCACTAATTAGGCAAATACTGCAATATTGAATATTATTTTTGTCAAGAAAAATGCCAGCAAGTTCTTGAAAGCATCAGGTACGAGCTAGGTTCTAGTATTTTGGCGCCGTCATTGATAATGCGATAATACAATACATTTGCCTGCCATGAATGAGTGGTTATATAGTAAATTAACTAGTTAAATTTACATATATTTTAGAAAATTTTTTTGGGATTTTATTGAGGCCACCGCTATCACTGTGACACATGCAGAGAAGTGTAGGAGTGAATTGTATAGTGGGCCCTATAATTCAGACCACCAGTTTAGTAAGATGGGGTCCACTTTATTCGCATGTCGCTGGGGAATCGCCAACCGCACAAACAGCGATCACCAGTTATAAATGAGCGCACAGGATCCGTGGCTGGCGGCACTTTATTCGGCAGGCTAGTCTGAAACAGCGATTCTAGATTGTATCGTCGCAGGAATGTTCGTGACGCCAGAAACCAAGATAGAGCAACTCGGGAGCAACATGTTGTAGCCCGGCGACACCGCGCCGGCACCCGGTTGCATTGACCCATGCTGACGGACGATCGCAGCCGTTAGATTACCAAACTCCGATTCGAACGTGGCGATCAGCGCATCGTCGCACCGAATTTCGAATTGCTTCTGATCGGTCCCGGCGGAAACATCGAGACCTGGCGCGAAATGAAAGCTAAGCAGCAGGTCGTGGCGCCCAGATCCCTGCAATGTGTCGGTTATTTCGACGCTGCCGCTGTGAATAGAAACCCTTCTACGGTGGACGATGCCGAAGCGCGGCATATAGCCGTCATGTTTGGCGGTACACGACATCCGCGTATCGTCGTGCGATACATCCAGCAATGTTGAGTTTGCTCGGCGTCCCCAATTGAACGGTCCGCTAACGACACTTTGCGATACGCCGTCGATTTGCACCGTGTTGTGTGCCGCGGTACTTCGAGCCCACGCACGCCAACCGCCGTCGGCGCCGTATCGATAGGTGCCGAAATCGACGAGGATCGGTTCGCCATCGATGTGCAGCCATACCGAGAGCCCATCCGCGTGGCCGTGACCCGCAGTCGATGCAAACCCGAGTGGACCGTGGTCGAACAACAAGTAGATTTCCGATTTGTGGTCTTGGGTTCGCAAAACCGTGTAACCGCCATCTGAAAACGTCTGGCTGACGAGCTTACAAGTCCCTTTAGTGATCACCGACGCTGCGTACATGTGAGTTCGAACATCACCGCCAAACGCAGGATGCATCACGTCCGCATCGTTTAGAGAAGCAGCGATCGAGGAGGCAATTGAGTTCAGATAGTTGCTCTCCTCGAGCGCCGGCCGCAGGACGACACCGTCGTCATAGTCACCAAAAGAGGGCACGTTTCCTGCGATATCTGCGATCGAAGATAGGAAGGTGGCGCCACGCCGCAACGCATGATCCAAATCGGTATGGTTCGCGCTTGCCGTCGCGGCATGCGTGACTCGACAGATCAGAAACCACTCCAATGTGCTTGCCAGGTAGCTCGACGACTGTTCGGCGCCTGCACCGTCCGGGAGAATTTGCCGATCGGCCTCAGTGACCAGGCGACGCCATCCAAGTTCGCGCCAGTGACTCGCCTCTGGCATTTGTGGTGCAAGGGCTCCGAGTAGGAACAAAGCGGCCGATTCGGCAATCAAATGATTGTTGGCGGATGAGTAAAGCGATGGAAAGCGAGCTATGAAACGGCCATGCACGCAGAAGAATCGCCACAGTTTTACATGCAGTCGCTCGTCGAAGTTCTTGGCGCCCACGTAGGTAAGGACAACGAGTACTGAAACAACGCGGCAGGCGAGTTCAATTCCACAGGCATAACCGAGGCCGACATAGGGCGGATTGTCATCGATCCAGCCTTCCAGCCACTCGAGGCAAATCCGCCGCGCCTCCGCATGGCCGGTAACGTGAGCAGCCAGTGCCAATACTTGCAGATGCTGCAAGCGGGACAATTCCCACACGAACTTGACGTCACCGACACCTTTGCCGTGGCGTCGTGGAATATCGTAAGCGTATTGATGCCAGGGCCAATGATTATCCGCCTCGGGATCAAAGGACCAATCCGTCGAATGATCCGGCTTCCAGACGGTGCCAAGCAACGCAATGCGACCAGCGCAAAGTGCAGTGGCCTCGTTTTCGAGTTGCGCGCGTTCCCTTGGCGATACTCGTTCCGCTAAGCCGTCGATCGTCAACGGGAGCACCGGCAGTGTCGATGCAATGACGTCAGGCTCCACTTTGAGATCTCGCCTGATTCTAAAGGCGGATTTGGAAGTGCGTCGCTGTATGAGTTCTATAAGCCGATGCGGAATCTCAGCGAACTCCATGCTCTTCAAGCGCTGGTAGTACCAGCTAAGCACCGACATTTGTTCGTCCGCAACGGTCATTCGCGAGGTTAAGGCGCGGTGTCAGCTACCAGTAGAAACCGCTTTCAAGAGCTCTTTCTGCGACATCGGGTGGTCGCACCAGGTCGAGGAGCTGGATGTGGTCTGGAATGCCCACAGCCTGCGCGCGCCTCTTCCGAGTTGTGCTCAGTGATGACGAGATCGATATGCTCAATCAACGTTTCCGAATCAATCATCAGCAGCCGTCCAACGAGCATTTCGGCGAGATGGACGATACCTGCGTAGCCTAGACCGAAAATGGCAACTTGGACTTGTTCACTACCCATTGTTCTTACTCATAATTTGTCGACAGGCTAGCATCTGGAAACAACTTGTTGTACACATCGATCAGATTGGCTGCTTGATAACGCCAGGCAAGCAGATTTTCTACCCGCTTGCGTCCCTTGTTGCCCAACGCCGCGATTGCCGCTTTGTCATCTGCCAGGGATTCAATTGCATCGGCCAGTGCCTCGACGCTGTCTTCCGCAACGTAGCGAATCGCGCTGCCGCCACTCACTTTGGTTTCCTCGAGGTCGTAGGCAATCACGGCGCGGCGTAGCATCATATACTCCATCAGCTTGTTCATCGTCGAGTGGTCGTTCAATCCCCCAGGCGGGTCAGGCTGAACACAGATATCGGTTGCCGCGAGCGTGTTCAGAACGTCCGACCAGGGAATCCTGCCAGTCATGACGATCCGGTCTTGCAATCCCAACGCATCCCGCTGCGCTTTGAGGTGTTCAAAGGAATCACCACTGCCGACCATGACAAACGCGATATCGTCGCGGCCGCGTTTGTTGACCAGCAGATCCGCCACCGTGACGATTCTGTCGACACCATCCTGTGGGTTCATGTTTCCGAGATAGCCGACCACCGTTTCGGCGAGTTCTGAGATGGTCGAATTCGGTTCAACGTTCTGAAAATCGGAGGGATCTGGACCATTCCTTACTACGGTAACGTTCTCCGACTTTTTCCCACCACGATCTATGGCAACGCGCCGGTAACTTTCGTTCGTTGCGATCACATGACTGGCGAGGCGAAACGACATGCGTTCCATGAAACGTGCTATCCACAGCAGTGAGCTGCGTTGCTCTCCGAATCTCTCGCGGAACAACTCGGGCACCAAGTCATGATGGTCGAACACATAGCGAACACCGAAGATTCGGTATGGCAACGCGACCAGCCACAGGATATCGGGCGGGTTGGCCGCGTGAATGACGTGGATACCATGTCGAAGCGCGATGCAGAACGTAATCAACGAATGCGAGAGCAGGCTAACGACGTACTCGCCGATGTGGCCAAGCAGACCTACGCCAAACGAAGGTTTCCGGTAACGGTAGATCCCCACCACCTCGTGCTCTGAATAGAATGGCTCGTCCCCCGCGTTTGGGCAGATGACGCGCACCCGCGCACCGGCGCGGGCCAGGCAGACGGCTTCCCGTCGCACCCGATTGTCATAGAGAAACGACCCGTCCTCGATCAGAAACAGTACTTTGGGGCCCTTTTGCATCGTTGAGTTCTTCTTTTCGGCTGGCAAAAACGGCAATAAAACCAGGAGGCGATTAAGCATTCTACGAATGCGCTAATCAACTAGATGACATACTTTTTGGTGCGTATATCTAATAATAGCCTAAACATGAGTGAAAATTCTTTTGAAAGAAAAATTTATTATCTTAAATCTTGCGGTATTAGTCACCGCCATGGCCTAAGAGCGCCAGGGAGCTTAACCTTTTCAAATACCACGAAAGTCAGCCATTATCGATTCCAGAGAGGTGTTCTAAAACGCCCGTTGAAAATGGCGGATTGGCTCCTAATGATTTATAAATGTCAGATAACTGTCGAAATGTTTTTTCAGCAGAAAATTCAGATTTGACTCGAGCAATACCTGCAGTTCCCATCGCTTGCCTACGCTCAGGATCAGATAGTAATTCTTCTAATGCAGAATATAATTGCTTAACATTTGCAGATTGTACGAGTAAGCCTTCTGCACCATCTGTTATGGTATCTGGAATGCCGCCAACCTGCGTCGCAACAACAGGTTTTCCTGCTGCCATAGCTTCTAAAATGCTAACAGGCAACCCCTCAGTATACGAAGGAAGAACAAATAAGGTGCAGTCTGATAGGAGCTGATTCTTCCTGTCACCATCAACCCACCCTACAAACGTTACACTACTTTCAATATCAAATTTTTCAGCAAACTCGATATAGGCTTTTTGATCGCCATTCCCACCAATATACAATTGCAGATCAGCGTACTTTTCTTTCAACTGAGCGAACGCTTCTATCAACTCGTAAAGGCCTTTTTCAGGCACTAATTTACCAAGGAATAATAAACTTAACACCTTTGAACTATTCTCTTGATATTGATCAGTCGTACCAGCAACACTATTATTTACAATAACTATATTTTTGTTATCAGTTATTTTAGATAACTCTACAACCCAACTTTTTGTTAAAACAATAATACAGTGGGATTTATCTAGAATATATTTAATAAATTTCTTAGCAAAAGCATTACTTTCATCTTCATAAAAATTGATAAATCCACCACCATGTAAATGAAATACAATGGTAACTTTGAATAGGATTGCTAGCAAGAGAAATATTGATTTTCTCCAAAAGCTATTTCTTGAAGCAGAATGAACATGTACTAGTCCTATTTTTCCCAAAAACAGCATTCCTAAAAATTTCATAAAGCTTATTACTAAACAAGTGATTTTCCTAAATATCCCACCATCACTATGTGTTGTTAAATAGGTAATATTCCAATCCTGAAATAGCCCCCCTTCGCGATAAACATTCACCACCGAGCCTATACCACCCTTTGAATCAGAGTTTGGCCCTATCATCACAATATTCTTCATCTCAATTATCCTGTTTAGTCGTTCTTGAAGATGACGGCTTCTAGCTGCTTTTGTTAACTATTCTACTGACTTATTTTGCCAATGACCTGCAGATCCTAAATAGTCACTACTAATAGCGCAAGCAAGTAACTAACACTTATGCGGCATATTGCACTGCGGGAGCTCGAAAGTAGGCCCGGGTGCGTTCCGGCTGCCGCTGCAAGGCGTGCATGGTCGCCCGCACCTGTTTCACCAGAGTCGGTTGGTCGTTGGGCTTGGGCCGTCGCCGCAACTGTTGCTTGAGATCGTTATTCAGGTATTCATCGGGATTGAGTTCCGGCGCATAAGGTGGGAGAAAGCAGAGCTCGAGCGCGTGCTGATGCTGTGCGACCCAGGCTTGCACCTTGTAGGCATGATGCACCTTCAAATTGTCGACAATGAGAAAGAGTTTCTGCGACCGGCCGTGAATCAACCGACGGAGAAAGCGCAGGAAGGTCGCAACCGTGAAGGCGCCCTCATAGACCATAAACCGCAGTTCACCGCGATTAGAGACCGTGGAAATCATCGAGGTCGCAAACCGCTTGGTCGTCGTCGTGACGACGGGCGTCTGGCCTTGGGGGGCAGAGGAGCGGCCAATCTGCTCCTGATTGCACACACCCGTTTCGTCCCCCCACAGGATGAGTCCGCCCTCCTGCTTCGCGCGGCGCACAATGGCAGGATACTCCGTGGTGAGCCACCGTTGAATGCGAGCGGGACAGCGTTCTTTGACGCGCAGGAGCGGCTTTTGCGGCGTATAGCCCCACCGCTGTAAATACAGACGAACCGTGGAGCGTGCTAAGGCTTTTCCCCATTCGCGTTCAATGAGCTCTTGCACGGCGGCTACGGTCCACAGGGCGCAAGGTAGCTTCAACTGATCGGGGCATGTGTCTCGAATCATCCGCTGGATCCGTTGCTCCTCTCGTTTGTTCAAGGCTTTTTGGGACGCACTGTCGCGGCCCCGTTTGCGGGAGTGCAGCGCCGCCGCCCCACCCCGCCGATAGGCACTGACCCATTTGCTCACCGTTTGCCGCGCCACACCCACCGTCTCCGCTACCGCTTGCTGGGTGAAGGCTTTGTCCTCAACCAGGCGAACGGCTCGCTGGCGCAAGGCTGCTTGGGCGGAGGCATCTAACCGGCGTGCATCATCCAGGGGCATGCACAGAGTGTAGCAGAATCACCCTCACTTGTCATCTATTTGCTTGCTATATTAGCAACTACTTTGACAACGTTAAATTATCGTAGTCACTCTGAGCGGAGCGAAAAGTCTCAGCTTACTATGGGGAGATTCTTCGCTTTGGTCAGAATGACTATCGCTATCTTGCACTTGGTTTTAGCGTTGTCGTACTACTCAATTCTTTATCTTGAGCTTTAACAAGTACGCCATGTTAAGGCTTATAGGCAATAAGACGAATCTTGATCAAATTGTCAATTATTGAAATTCGGGCGTTAAATGTCTGCAAGACCTTATATAACATTTCACTCATAACGTTGATGGCATATGGCAGACAAAACACTTTTCTTCGTCCGCCCCTTATTCGATGGAACGAGTAAAAGCGATTAAAGCCAATCTCACGCATTGTTGGCGCCATCTGAGCATAAGTAGACTCATTCAGGTGAAATCCTATGGCCTCGTGCATTTCCGGAAACACATCACGTGTGATATCATGCGGGCCGTCAAGCCGGTTGGGCATGACAACGATATATTTGCCGCCGGGCTTTAATACTCTGAATATCTGACGAAAATGCTCTTCGGCGTCCTCTGGGTGCAAGTGTTCAACAACCTCAATGCTGATAGCTGAATCAAACGTTTCCGCCTCAAAATGGCTGCATAGCTCAAACGCAGATACCTTTACGATAGCGGCGTTCTTCACCTCGTGCTGTTCTAGAACCTGTTGCGCTTCAGTTAAGACAGAATCCGTAACATCGGTTCCAACAATGGTTTTGACCTGCGGGGCAAGCGTTAAACAGGTGTATCCTCGTCCGCACCCGACCTCTAGGACATTCTCATCTTCCGCCAGAATCTGCGCCAGTAGATCAACGAGTTCCTTGGACGTACCTGCCGTTCTATCCTCTGGCTTGTTGCTGGCAAATGTTCTAAACTCTGCCACATGCGAGTAAGCTTCGTCATATAGGCTTCTGCGCGTAGCTGTGTCACTCTCGCGCAACTGTCTAGCATAGTCAAACTCCAATTCCTTCCATCGTTCCATGTTTTCCCCCTATGTTCGATGATAGCCCTCTGGAAGATTGTAGTCGCTTTGTCCTGCGTTAAATCATTAAACAGGTGTCTGGTGATTTTTCGCTTCACTCGGGAAAACCTGTCAGGTTTTGGCGCTCTGGCAGAGACAAGCCTCTCGAGAGCGAAACCTGCCAGGTTTGATTTTCGCCAGAGTCCAGTCATTAAATCATCTTGAAAGCAGTGGAAGCCATATTTTTTTGGCTGGCGTCCCGCTGCTTTCTGCAAGGCAGATGGGCTCATCTGCGGTTGCGTCGGGCAACTCGGGCAGGGTGCCCGTGCCGTCGGGCTTAGACGTGGTCGCAAGCGCATCTAGCTTTGTCCCCAATGCACTACGCGTTTCCAGAAGCTGGGCAGGATCGTTGCTCCAGCGATCTGCCTTCTGTGCTACCTGAGCCAGTTTCTCCTAAAGAAAATCATGCTCACCGCGATCTTGTAACAGGGTCCAGTGCTAAGGCTTTCCCCCATTCGCGTTCAATGAGCTCTTGCACGGCGGCTACGGTCCACAGGGCGAAAGGCAGCTTCAACTGATCGGGGCATGTGTCTCGAATCATTCGCTGGATCCGTTGCTCCTCTCGTTTGCTCAAGGCTTTTTGGGACGCACTGTCGCGGCCCCGTTTGCGGGAGTGCAGTGCCGCCGCGCCACCCCCACCGTCTCCGCTGCCGCTTGCTGGGTGAAGGCTTTGTCCTCAACCAGGCGAACGGCTCGCTGGCGCAAGGCTGCTTGGGCGGAGGCATCTAACCGGCGTGCATCATCCAGGTGCATGCACAGAGTGTAGCAGAATCACCCTAACTTGTCACCTATTTGCTTGCTATATTAGTAATATCTATATTCTGAACTAACATTTTATGCTTTCCACATGGAGTTTTAGGTAACTTACTTACTCTAACCACATTTACTTCACACTATACTCAGTCTATCTTACAACAGATCCACAATGTCGTATGTTGGGAAGCCATGACAGATTACAATACCCGCGATAAATTGAAAACGAATTTTTACGATTTCATATCCCGACCATAACTACCCTCATTCCATGATCCGTCAGAGGAGAGCATGGGGACTAACATTTATTTCCAATGGTTACCCATCCATCTATCATGCACTTTTGTATTAAACCTTCCCCAACCAGCTTCATGTGCGAATGTCATTTCACCAAAATATATACGTCCATCGACATTATAAAGATCAACTCTTACATAGTCGAAAGGTTGAGCAAGCTTTTTTGCAACCGATAACATTTCATCGAAATTTTCTGGTTTCTTGATTTTGGTTTTTACCGTGGGATATTTGCATTGTATAGGTAGATAGTTTAACTCTTCATCAAAAAATGAACGGTTATGATTACTATTTCTATCGAAGTCTACATGTAATATAGTCATAGACCCTCCACCTTTAGTGTCATGAAAAACATGAAATTTGTAGTCGAGTAGATCTAACGAATCTACAGATTCGATTTTTTTTTCAATCAATACCTGTGGTGTGATTTTCGAATACCAAGTTTCATTATTTTGCTCTCCAAAATCAACTGTCAACTGTCTATTAATATCATCAACTATCGCTCTCATTTTAACTTCATCTTTGTAATCATTAATAATATATACTGGACCTGAGTTATGATTAGCCTTCACTACAAGAGGACCATACTTTTGATAGCATGTATAAAGATCATCAGGACGTAACGCATCGCCTACAAACAACGTGGGTATTATATATTTGTCGCCTATTTGATGTGATACGTACTCTTTTACTTTTACCTTGTCCGAACATGTAACAAATAATCCATTCTTCCAGTTTCTCTTGCGGCTTAGTATTTTCTCATTAAAAGTCGTTGGATTTGATACTTTTGGGAAATATCGAAGGCAAATAACGCTTGTCAAATAATCTCTTAAATTTGATGGCAGCAACTTGCTCAGCTTACACAAAAGTCTCATGTACTATCATCCTTTAATAAATCAGTGATACAGAAGTGCTTCTCGAAGGGAAGGCCGCAGCCCTTTTTGCGCGCGGAGCGCACTGGTACTACGTGAGCACGGAAAAATAGCGAGAACGCCGCTGGCGGCTTTTTTCAACATTCCCATATTGAGATTTTGCCAGCTTTGAAAGAGTTATATGGGCATTCACGCCAGCTAACTATTCTGTCGCTAATACAGAAAACACAGCTGCACCGTTATCCTTGCCCACAGAACATTCTCTCTCAAGAGATCGTGTGTCTAGGTTAAAGAGGCTAACTCTGGATGGCAGTTGTTTTTCGCCGTGAACAACCCACGTTGCATACTCTTTGAACTTTGACTTACGCAATCTCGAAAAACCAACGTAAGCGTGATTGCCATCAATATGCACACCGCGGCACCAACCTAGCTGCTTATCCTCACCACTCAATTTATTAAGATCGTAAACGGCTTCTCTCTGGCAAGTATTTTTATTGGCGACAACCAAAAAGCCATCCGTTATGGTGAAATAAATGTAATCTCCAATGACTAATCCATCGTGAGGCATACCGTTACTGACATGTAAGTCGATACGCTTAGAGGGGGCATAGATGTTAATGGCATCGCGGAACTGAAAGCGTGTACACCAAGGCTGGCGATCGATGAAGAACACATGATTTAGGTGCACTTCATGAGGCTTGGTTGAACCATAGAAACGATAGTCCGTTTTCTTATCAAATCGTTCCCATGTAGGGGTGCTTGCTTGTGGTACTTCCTCTAACAACTCCCCATCAAAAGATAGAATTTGGACCATTTCCAACCCAGTATTTGCAAGATAAATTTTATTGTCTGAAACATTTACGTGGTGAAGGTCATTAAAAGAACTAAGACTAATCGTTTTTTCAATATCTAACGTTTGTAAATCAACAAACAAAATTTCTGTGTTTGTCGGTACGATGAGTTTATCACCCCAAATAGTGCCTGTTTTCGCCTGCTGAGTTGCATTTTCGCCGCAATGTTCTGGCGGTGAGACATAGAGTAATTCTTTGGTGATTTTCCCCGAATTCCAGTCAAGCTCTTGAATGAAGGCCTTCTCAAATTTAAAGCCTTCTTCTTGTTTATAGTGATCCTTTTTAGGAATTCCGCCTGTTATTATTAGTTTCATGTTGTCACCAAGGTAAGGGATGCGTGGTATGTTATTCTGGCCTGCCTAATGTCAAATAACATCATTTCGTAAAGACCCAAAAAATAAAATTTGTCTGGTACGGATTATCGCTGTGCCCTGTTGCTGTAAGAATTGTTACATCTGTGGCCACATACGTAATGTCAGTGTCCCACACCCGATTGGGGCGGTCGTTGTAAACCGTTGCGCCAACTGATTCGGGGCCACAGGATGCGAATGATTGGATTGGGTGGTATATTTTCGTCCCTTACCTGTGGATTGCTAAGGCTGTTGTAAAGGTGGCCGCGCGAATCTTCATCAGAATTGTTTGATAAGTGTTTATCGTAGATTCATAAACAACCGTTCTGTTTTATTGACCATGGCTGAGAGGCTAAAGTCTGCCTTGACCTTCTCCCGTCCGGTTTTCCCCATGATTCGTCGTTCTTCATGATGATTAAGGATATCAGAAAGTGCGTCTGCCATCGCCTCATGGTCTCCTATCGGCACGAGCAACCCAGTTTGGCCATTGATGACCGCTTCCTCCGTGCCGCCTATTCGGGTGGCGACTACTGGGACCTCCATGGCCAGCGATTCAAGCATAGCCAAGGAGAAGGTTTCTACTGCAGATGATACTAAGACCGAACAATCTGATGCAGCCACCACTGGACGAATGTCCTCCACATTACCGAGGAAATGTACGAGGCTGCGCAAATGACCTTTTCGAACATACTCTTCGATATGAGACCTGAGTTCTCCGTCACCGGCCAACAGGAGCTGTACATCTAGATGGTGCCGCAATAGCAGTTGGAAGGTATCCAGCAATGCTCTGTGACCTTTTTCTGGACGAAATGCTGCGATATGACAAATTACTTTGGCTTGTTCTGAGATACCCAGTTGCTGCCGAAGTTGCCATCCCGATTGTTGAGCGTGAGAAGGATTGAACTTTTCGGTATCAAGGCCATTGTATATAACTCGTGTCTTTCCGATGAGAAAAGGAAATTTCCGATGCCAGTGACTTTCCTGGGCGCGACAAACGCAGATAACCTTGTCGCTGGATCGCATGAGCCATTGGTAGAGCCACCGATCGAAGAACTCATCTTTCCGGCATCTGTGAAGGGTTGTGTGCAGAGCAAGAATAAGTCGCGGTTTATGTTTGGCAAATTTTATGGCAAGCCATCCCATAAAAAAAGCGATCTGGAGAGAGCAATGAACAATATCAATCTGGCATTTATCGATGAGATCAGCCAGTTGTTGGGCAGGGCGAATATCATACTTATGGCGGCGTGGATGGTGGTGAAAAGCAATATCTGCTTGATTGACGCGGTTCAATTGATCAAGTTGAGGTTCGAAGATGAATAGATGTTTTTCGAAACGCGCTGCATCAATGCCATTGACGAGGTTGACGACTTGGGTTTCGGCTCCTGCGCGTGTGAGCGATGGTAATACAAACATTACGCGCATGACGTTGTTTGGGTTCTGGTTGTTATCAGGCATGACTAAAAAAGCGTAAAATCTAGCCTTCATCTTTCAGGCCGCGTGAGGACATGTGCCATAGCAAGCAATCCTAACATACCAGAGATACGGCACAACCCGTTATTCCCGCAGAAACAGGAATCTAGATGCATTCGGGAAATCCGTGATGCCCGCCTTCACGGGCATTACGTCAGGTCAAAGAGCCAGTCAGACGTTCACAGGCGGTCCGTCGATAAAGTCCAAGTGTTTACAAAACAGTCC
This sequence comes from Nitrospirales bacterium, assembly GCA_965223315.1. Classification (GTDB taxonomy): domain Bacteria; phylum Nitrospirota; class Nitrospiria; order Nitrospirales; family UBA8639; genus Nitrospira_E. Next base: position 3,757,136 of record CBDCWD010000004.1, on the reverse strand, counting down.
TGCCATGATTCAACCCGACCTTGATATTTAGTTCACTATGATCAATAAATGACGCTTTGAATCTATTCCGTTCCCTCTGTTTCGAAGAACCGAACGCCAATGGGGCTTGCTGGGGGCATGTTTTCTCCAGGAGTTTTGGCGAGGATGATCCCATCCTTGCTCGCCAGCGTGATGGAAGTAACTGGCGCCCCACTGTTAACCTCTGGCGCTTGTGTGCCGTTGAGCCGTTGGTACCCCTTCTCAATTGTGATGGTTTTTGGCTGGTTAGTCGGGTTTGTCAGAACCATGCCTTGTTCGTAACGTCGACGGTACACACCATTTTGCCATGGCTGAGTTGGAGGGGTGTCTATGGGATTGCCTAATGTCACATCATATTCATCAAACCACACGACAGAGGCATACATTGCATCTTCGTCAGTGTAAGTGAAGTATCCATCGTCTAGTAGGCATGAAGTTAGCCCATAGCGCATCCGCTGATAGTCGTCTTTCTTGCCATGGACATTAAATCCAACGAGGTGTGGTGATGCAGTGTGTTGCATAGCTGCCCGGTATCTCGCCATGACGGCATCCCAGCCGTTCCAGCTTTCCAGGGACCAGGATGCGCCAATAAGCGCTTCCATGAACATACCATGAAGCTTGCCGGAAAATTCTGGGGACGATACATCATTAGAGTTTCCAAAAAGTAATACCGTGGGATGGAGACGCTGAGCTTCCGTCCAATGGGCGACATGCCCCCGGCGGTGGGCGGCCTTAATGTCCAGATCGTCGCGGTTGTCATCTTGGCCATCCATGTCCCAATCCGCCACCTTCACGGCTGGCCGGCTTAGGGCGTTGTCAAAATACCAGATGTCAAGCATTGGTGTGTCTTGGAAAAATGTGACGTAGTCTTTTTGAGCTAGCCACTGGGGATAGCGTTTTCCATTCGAGTCTGGGGATGTCCAGTCTGTAATATTGACATCCCACGCGTTGTATATATCGGTCCATTGGACCCGGTCTCCGGAAGCATTTCTCAACCACCATGATTCTTCCTCAATTTTTCTGCCGCGCTCTCTACTGGCGGTTGCTGGGGTATCGTCTCGTGCTTCTGACAGGATGGTGTATTGTCCAAGAAGAATGTCGGGATTATATTGTTTGATCTGGCTCAATACGGTATTGATGGACTCTCCATTCTTTCCTTTTTGGCCTTGATAGAACCCAAGGATGGCGACATCGGAACGCGCGATGTCCTGTTGGTAGGCTGGATCAGAGTAATTTTTGTACCCTATCAGCATGCTCATGATCTTAGGCGTGGCAGGTGACTGTGTCTGTTGCGCATTCACAAGGCTGGAGTTGAAGAGACTTACGGCAATCAGCACCAAGCTAAAACATATCACTTTTTGAATGTTCATAACACACTCCTTATGAATTGAGATGAATGGTTATTTGTCAGTGAGATCACGAAATATGCCTTCTATTCTGTCAACCACAGACGAGGAATGATGCCGTCTGAAATAGTCCCTTATCACGTTGCTATCAAGCTGGTCCTTTCCAATTAATAAGTGCTCAACAGCTGTCTTTAATTCGTCTTCTGTGGTGACGACGCGTCCCAAGCATGCCGATTGCACGACATCATCAGGATCGCAAAATGTGACTACAGGTACGCCTCGTCTCCATGCCTGCAGATAGGTGTTAGGAAACCCTTCGTATCTTGACGTATTCACGAAGAGACATGCGCCATCAAAATATGATTCTGTTGTCGCCAAGGGCTGATAGCCTAGAAAAGAAAGGTTCGGCAAAGGCTTTGTTTTCGCAACAAGCTTCTCGAATAGAGCCGACTGATGTGGATCCTTGCCGCCGATCATGATGAACTGAAACTGCGGAAGCGCTTGGGCTAACTCGACGTACATTGTGGGTCGCTTAAATTCACGTATGGTTGAGACCCACAAGATATATTTTTGATTTTCTGCAGGAAGGGATTTTGCCGCTTGATCTGAGAAATTCGGCACGAGAAATCCACTTCGGTTATAGTGACGTGTTAATAACATCAGTTGCTGACGGTTCTGGACAATTATCGCATGTGCTGCTCTGAGCCCTGCCCGGTAGAGAAGGCGATCTCGGGACAACCTAATTAGTTCGTTTCCCCGCATGAAATCCGTATCATGAGCGCCAGCATAGACAAGCTTGCCACCAAATATTCTGGTGTATGCGGCGATAATGGCTGGGAGGAATCCTGCGGCTCGTGTGTAGTAGACCTCTGCTCTAGCTTCGGCAAGTGCATGCCAAATACGCAGAAGCCTTGGGAAGAAAAACCGGATCACGGGATATCCATCCTTTGGCTTGAAGGTTTTGATAATGCGTACCCCATCCACGAATTCTTTTTGTTTTGAGCCATAATCGAGGGTAATCACGGATATCTCATGTCCTTTTCTTCGAAGTGCGCGAGCGATGATTGCTTGCTGAAGTTCTGCACCTCCAATTGAACGTTCGTCTGCATCGTTGTCGAGTACGGGATACAAGTTCAATGCAACGAAGCAAATCTTCAAGGGTGGCTCCCTAGTTCGTCTCTTATCGGCGGAAAAAAAAATCTATGAAGGGGCACTGGAAACGGGGTAATCTAAGAGGGACGATTTTTGATGTTCTTGGCTATGCATCCAAGTTCGTGATCGATTCATAGATGCTTTGTCAATTGTTCAACGTGTCCGAGATCTATGTGACAATCTTGGTGTTTATTTCTGGTTGAATCAGCGAGTGATCTCCAAGCATGTCTTGAAGGCGGCAATATTGTGCCCCCCAATACCCTGTATTCCATTGCAGAGCACTGTTGTCGTGGTCTGGACAATTGTATATGGCATAGTCAATGAACGTGTAGCTAATCTTCACGAATCAACTGTGGGAAATCCGTTAGCTTTCAAGCGGTCAATCTGTTTGATTTTGTCGTCGTCGTGCCACCGTGTCTATTGGTTAGGGAAGCAGGGAATGCGGCATTCATTCTCAATGATTGGAAGGATCGTATTGGCGATCTGAAACTCTGAATGGCCATAACCCCAAATGTAAATGAAATACTTGATGTCTGTGAATCTATGCTAGAGGTCCGGCCGATTACAGTTTCTACGCCAGACCTCATAGTGACTTTTTGAAAGGATAGCTATGAACTTAGACTATAGTGGGGATAGATTGTTTTTCAGGTTTTCATGGATAGCAATGACTTTCCTAGTCGATGTCAGTCTGTTCTCCCATGCGAGCGAAGGCTGGCGTACATCATCGAGATGTTCAGGTAGAGCACGTGGACGACCACATTCTGAGAAAACAGCGTTCCAGCATAAAATGCGCTCATCATGAATGGAATCACCGAAGTAATCGCTATGATGGCCATGTCTGTTTGATGTCGACGCACATTGTCCTTGATGGTCGACATGGAAGAAGTCGTGCCGCTCATAAGGCGTCTCGCCCAGATCAAAGGGTGCAGAAATATGAGCATAAATATCGTAAAGCCTACTAGGCCAAAGTTTGCAAGAGCTGTCGCAAATTCGTTGTGAGCATCATATTTCTTGACCCAGGGATTGTGGAAGTATGTGTAGAAACTTTCATAGTATCCTTGGTACCCCAGTCCGATGATGGGATTTTTCTCGAATATGTCAATGGCGGCTAACATCATCACCCATTTGCCGCCAAATTGACTTTCCAGTTCTGATGTGGCGAATCGTTGTGCGACAGTTTGCGAATATGTGAACGCGATAAGTGCTGCTACGCACAATGCCATGATAACGGCAAGAACTTTTCGATACTGCTGCTTGTACATATAAAAGATTACGAAAACAACAGCAGCTGTGATGAGGCCTTTCCGTGACACTGTACTGAACAGTCCAGCAAATACCGCTGTCTGAAATATGACTGATAGTCTGCTGGAAATGTGTCCTCGTGCTTTTAGATACAAAAATGCTGGCAACGTCAATACAAGAAATACGGCAACGGTGTTAGGGTTGCCCAATGTTCCGGCTGCCCGTGTGACGTCACCAAACCTGGTTGTATCCAGTGCGAATTGGCCAATGCAGATTCCTGACATGATGATGGCTGCGCGAAGCAGATGGCGCATATACACATGGACGAAATGGAGATTTGGGAATATATTTACGCCCAGCGTTGCGATCACAACGGGGAATCCAGTCGAGACCACGATTTCTCGAACTGTGCCTACGTCATAGGCATACCAAGGTGACCAACTGACTGATGTGATGACAATGCAGAAATAAGCGAATACAAGGAGCAACCAAACGTTTATCTCAATGTGGGGGGAAAAGAGTAGTTCGAAAACAAGAATGGGTACCAGCAATAAGGACAGAACCGTCACAAAATCAAGATCTGGGATGCCGGGACCAAAATCAGTCTTTGGCAGTATTGCGTTAACGAGTGGTGCATAACAAACGAGTCCGATGACGAGATTGCGCGACAATCTGAAATGATGTGTGGAGTCGGACGTTCCGTCTTGATGTTCCCGCTCCTTGTTGTTTGATTGAGGCGGTTTGAGGAGCTGATTCATGAGTCGTTTTGAGCCACAACGAGGATCATAGGAGAAAACCATTCATTTGACCACTTCAAAATGTGAAATACCTTTTCAAAGATTTTATTGAGGACAAATTATAGGCCTAGATCCTCGTTTGACACCAGGGCCCTTGGGGTTAACCCAGCAGGTCATTTCACGGATGAGACGGGCTGATGCTATGACGGATCTTGGAAGGCTACTGACGGCACGGTGCAAATTATCTAGATTCATTGCGCCGAGACTATGGCTCATTACTATCTTGGAAAGTTGCTCTTTCTTCCACACCAGTCGTATCACTGCCATCTGAATAGGTGAAAGAAGGGCACTGTGAGAATGAGATGCCCTCCTTGCCGTATAAAATCCCAGTGTCGGGAAATAATCTTTTGATAGCTAAGAAAGTGTTCTATGAATCCGCCAGAATAGACGACGTTGAACTGTTCCTCTGGGGTCCACCTTAGAAAGTCGGTCTTAATAAATCGCCCTTCGATGCCTTTTGATAAAAAGTGGCGTGGCAATGAATCGAGATCTTTTGAGAAGTCTATGCCCACTGGCTTGTATTGAAATCGATTCACGGACCACAAGAGGACCTTTCCTGGTATGGCGCCGATCTCTAGGATCGTCCAATCACTTCGAACTGGCAGCAGGTTGGCGGGATAGGGTTCAAGGCTGGAATTTGGGCTTAGTTCCTGGTTCAAGCAGTGCTCTGCCCAACAATGCTGGTCAGTGAAGGCGTGGGCACTGTCCCTTGTGGGGTTCTCTTTTTTCATTCGCTGTTGTCTTTTATGCGAATTGTTCTCTCTGCGTGCGCAATGTAAAATATTTGGAATATTATTCCTGTAAGCGCAAAATACGTTACTGTGAGTATGGCCTCAACTTGTTGCTCTGCACATAGCCATACAACAAAGATTCGGCATATGGCATAGGCGGATTGGAACTGAAACAGAAAACGAAGGTGTTGCTTGGCAATAAAAAATTGTGTGGCTGGTGTATTAGCGAAGACCACAAGAATCCATGGTGCCAGTACTTGTGCCATTTGTCCAGCCATTTCCCATTCCTGACCGAATACCCAACCGAACAGCTCTTCGCCCGCAATCATAACAAGTGATAAAGGAATTGATCCCATAATGGCCAGTGTAAGGGTGATGCGTCTAAACTCGCCGAGGAGTTCGCGCCCCTGCCAATGCGCGATTCTTTGTAACAGTACTTTGGCAAGAGAGTTAGAAATCATTGTTACCGGTCTAATTAAGGCGGTGGTGGCTAAACCATAGAACCCAACGATTTCCATCGTATAAAACGAGCCAAACAAAACCATTGGCGCATAGTGTGACACAGAGTTAACAAATCCCGCGAGCGAATGATACATCGGGAATTCACGGTATCGGACAGCGATCGGTACTATGTTCTTGGTGGAAGGTAAAGGGATAACACGATACGTTCCTCTCAGTAATTTAGGCAGTACACACAACAGCGGAATAACGACACCTAGCCAATTACTTGTAAGGAGCACGAAGGCAGTTGCGTTGCCTAGGAGCCCGCATATTATTTTGAATGCCGCTGTGACCAGCCCGGAAATGAGTTTGATTGCAGCTAGCAAATTAAATAGACCGTGTCTTGTTATCCATGAAGACACGGTGTTATTGATTCCAACTACCAAAATCCCCGCTGGAATAAACCATAGGAGAATCTTGTTAGGTTCCTCCAGCTTGAAGTAGTTTGCTGTTTCATTAAAGAAAATCGTGCCTATTGCACACCAACAGATAAAGAAGACGCATATGATAATCAGGCACAAAGCAAAAAGACTTCGTGCGTTATTTGTCTCCTTTTCGATAACGATCGTGTTTTCATAGCGAAGGGCGGCAATGACGCTAGGGCCCATGACCCATGCCCAGACGAGAGTCATGGTTCCCATGACATCAGGCGCAAAAAGCCGTGTGACGATGGGTAAGGAAAAGAGTCCGATGAATTGTGCCGCAGCGTCGGCGCTTACAAGCACACCAACGTCACGAAAAAGACTTCGGGGAGATTGGAGTGATGTCACTGAGACCTAATCGTGTTGGGCAATCGTTAAGACAACTCTTGAATGGGTGTCTCTGGAAAGAATTTTTGTGTGGATGCGGTTCTACCTGGACTTAAAAAAAAATAGCATTAAAGGCTGTTTTGGGGTTTTACGACGGCGTTTGACTATTGTAGAATACATTATAAAGACAACTGCGTATTCTGACAAATTTTCGTTTTTTGCTCCCCCATTCTGCATCCCACTTGTTCTCAGCAAGGTATAATGGCTAGTTTTTAGAGGTACCCTAAAAACAGAGGGTTGGTCATTCACAATCACGATATCTCAATCATCCACCCGATACGATAGAAAGGAGCTATATGACAGAAAAAACCTCTATAGTGTTAGGCATCCCGGTCATGGCCGCCTGCTTTCTCAGTTCCAACATTCTTTATGCCCAACAAATAACGCCTCATGAATCAGCGCCTAAGATTCTGAGTATGCTAATAGGGAAGAAGGACTACTCAGATCCAGCCTACCAACAGGACATCGCCCGTTCAGATATTGCCATCCTTGGGTTCTACCAAGGCCAAAAAGGAAGGAATGGAGAATCCATCAACGACATGGCGAACCAGATAAAACGCTATAATCCAGATATTCTTCTTGGACAATACACCGTCCTGTCAGAAGCACAAGACGATACACCAGCAACCGCCACTAGAGAGCGCGGCAGAAAAATTGACGAAGAATCATGGTGGCTCAGAAATGCTGCCGGAGACCGGGTCCAATGGATCGATAAATACGATACGTGGGAGGTGAATATTACAGAATGGGCCACACCAGATTCGGACGGAAAGCGCTACCCAGAATGGCTGGCCTGGAAGGATTATTCCGCGTTTTTTCGGAATGCCCCTGCACTTGACATTTGGTATTTAGACAACGCATTGCGTCGGCCAGCCGTGAAGGTGGCTGATTGGGATCTTGACGGAGTCGATGATTTCCGCGACGATTTGGACATTCGGATGGCCTATCGGCGAGGCCAAGTCGCACATTGGAACGCAGCACAAAGCTTCAGTCCCAATACATTCCGCGTTGGAAACTCTAATGATGTACCGTCATCGGAATACTCTGGCAAGCTCCATGGTGTCTTCATGGAAGCGATTATTGGCGCATCATGGTCCCTGGAAAGCTGGAACGGCTGGGATGCCGTTATGGCGCGATACCGATTAACTTTCCAACACACTGCATCACCGCATATAGTTGGATTCGATGTCCGTGGCAGGAAAGATGACTATCAACGGATGCGCTATGGGTTAACCTCATGCTTGTTGAACGATGGTTATTTTAGCTACACAGATGAAACTTCACAGTTTACTTCTGTCGTGTGGTTTGATGAATATGACCTCGAATTAGGAAAACCGATAGATTCCCCTCCAACTCAGCCATGGCAAAACGGAGTCTATCGCCGACGCTACCAACAGGGCATGGTTTTGACAAACCCCACGGACCAACCGAAAACTGTCACCATTGAAAATGGTTATCAACGGTTCAAAGGCACACAGGCGCCGGACGTTAATACTGGAGCGTCAGTCACATCCCTTACGCTGGCGAGCAAAGATGGGATCATCCTTTTGAAGTCAACGGAAGACAAGATGGCACCGCAGCCACCTCGCGGGCTCCAGGTTGTAATCGAGTAGAGAGGATTTCTTTGGTACGGAACCATTGGATAACCTTACCAACAGCTGGTATGCACTGTGTGTTGCTTGGCTCAGAAGATTCTCCGAGGACTATGTGAAGACTGTTTTGGGGTCTTGTCTGCTGACTGGTTCCGCCGCTTTGCTTGTCAGTCGGGTTGGAGTACTTGAAACAGCTCTACACATTGTCTTGAGACTGCGTGCAGCGTAGTGCGCGAGAAATCCTTACTAGGAGTATTTCTGGAAGCGTATTTCTATAGGTATGCTGTTTCGATCGGTCTTTCCGATATGACAAACGTTGACCAGCGGATTATGGAAGATGGGTGCGAGTGATAGCTGAAGCTGAGTGTCGGCATGAGTTTGCGCAGCGTTGTACGCGAGTTCCGTGCTAACTAGCTGCTAGCCTTGATCCGCAAGGGACTCCCTAGCCCTGTTCCCTCTTCTGGAACGTCTGTTCACCCAATAGCGATGGCACCGGCAGAAATTGTACAGCATTCTCATGTGCTGGAAGTGGAGCATTTGACCAAGGGCAATAAACCCTATGAGTTTGATTGTGCCCACGACGCCCATGAGGCATGTTGTCATTGGGATGGAAACCTTGCCGGGCAATCCTTGTGACAGCGATGGGTTAGTGAGCTGACTGGAGCAAATCGAGCGTCTGACTAGACGACGTCTACAGTGCAATGTGGTGGATCAAGTCTATCGGGATCATGCGGGCGACTCAACGCAAACGGCGGTGCCGACCCGTCGTCAACGGCGACCGCTGTCTCGAAGCTTAAGGCCGACTCTCCGTCGTCGTAGTACCATTGGACCCGATTAATGAGCGTCTGAGGGACGATGGGTGGTTTGCCCTTAATGCCCTCATCCCGGGTATGGAACAGAGTCTCCAAACAATCCTCCGCCGGTAGAGGCGTAGCCACCAATTTTCTTACTGTTAGCCATACATCTAGCTCGACGCTTCTACTCTCTGCACACCAGATCGCGGTCTTCTAGAAGTCACTTTTTCTTTGACGAATAGGTGGTTGTAATATGGAAAAGTTGCGGTAATCTAATAATATGTCGTAATTACTTATTGTGCAGTCGTTGGTGTTACTATACATCTCGATAGTACATGTGGGGACTATTGTATGGATAATCAAAAATTCGATAGCGTACTAACTGCTGTGACTCGGTTTGTTTTTCTCATTGTTTTTACTTTCCTTGTTGGAAGTTGTGGTAGTGCTGAAGAACGAAAAGCTTCTCATATGGAGAAGGCGCAGGTTTTCTTTAATGAGGGGAATTTTCCAAAAGCGCGTGTGGCGCTTCGCAATGTGATCAAGATCGATCCCAAGCATGCTGCGGCGTACTATTTGTTGGCACAAGTGTCCGAAAAAGAGGAAAATTGGCCTAATGCCTTTGGTTTTTATCGTCAGGTGCGGGATCTTGAGCCGACCCATCGTGGTGCTACGGCACGGTTGGCACGGTTTTATTTGGCGGGCAACCAAAAAGGTCAGGTGACAGAGATTGCCGATGAACTTCTTGTCAAAAGTCCTGAAGATGTGCTGGGAAAAGTCTTGAAGGCCTCGGTCATGTTTATGGAAGGGGAAAAGGAGAAGTCCTTAGCGGCGGCAGAGGCGCTTGTGCAGAAAGAGTCTTCCGATTCTGATACAGCGATCCTCCTAGCCGCTGTTTTTTCAGCAAATGAGAAGTACCAACAGGCGATAAAAACATTGGATCGCGGGCTGACAGCCGACCCTGAAAACATCGATCTGCTCAGCAATCTTGCAACGACGTACCTTCGGATGGGAAACGTTGACGACGCAGAAGGAGTGTATACCCGTATTATCGACCTGGAGCCTACGGTGTTTTCCCATAGAGAAAAACTTGCCCGGTTTTATCAGCGGCTCAAAAAACCGGAAAAAGCGCTGGCTCTTGTGCGGGAGGCAGTTCAACTCGAACCAGACAACGAAGATCGCTGGAAGAGCCTTCTTAAACATTCAAAGCCTGCTGATCGGGAGAACGTTTTACTCGAGGCGATAGAGGCATTGCCGCACTCCATGGCCCTGCGCTTTCTTTTAGGGCAGTACTATGAGCAGAATCAGGAGATGCCAAAAGCCCGTGAAATCTATGAGGCATTGGCTTCCGAGGAGGAGGCGAGTGATGAAGGGTTGAAGGCCGAAGTCAAGCTTGCGCGCTTGGACCTTGCTGACCAAAAGCAGGAGCTGGCCAATTCGCGGCTAGAACACGTGCTGAAAGAAAGTCCGCGTCAACCGGATGCACTTGTCTTAAAGGGACAAATGGCCTTAGCCGAAAAGGAAGGGGCAAAGGCGGTTCAAGCGTTTCGGACCGTGCTGAAAGATGATCCGACACAGAGCGCCGTGCAGGCGATGCTTGGTCAAGGCCACTTGTTGTCTGGAGAATTTGATCTTGCCCAAGAAAGCTTTGAGAAGGCCATTGAACTCAATTCGCGTCAGTTTAATGCTCATTTAGCGTTAGCTCGGTTGTCGCTTGGAAAACGAGAATTTGCCAAGGCGCAAGAATACATCGAAACAATTCTGAAGTCTGATCCAAAGCACCTGGAAAGCTTGGGGCTACTGTTCAAGCTCCAGTTGGCCCAAAAACAATGGGCTCAAGCTGAGGACACCCTGAAACGGTTACGTGATGCTGGCGGTTTTGCATACACCGTGGACTTGGCAGAGGGCTTATTGGCGCAGGCTCGCCAACAGTGGGATCGTGCGCTCCAGGCCTTTCAGCGTGCCCACGACAGCAAGCCGGAGACGCTGGAGCCTCTTGCGTCGATTGTGAAGGTGCGTGTATATAAAAAAGAGTTAGGCAAAGCCCAGGAGTACCTAGAAAACATATTGGCGAAGCAACCTGATCATCCGTTTGTGTCTGGCCTCTTGGGATCAGTGTATGCGCAACAACGGAACAATGTGGCGGCGAAAGCATCGTACAGGAAACAAACGGAGGTCAATCCCCAATGGGTGGCCCCGTGGAAGGATTTAGCAACGTTGATGGTAGTCGAAGGGAAGCAAGCCGACGCGATCGATGTGTTGAAACAGGGGCGAAAGGCCAATCCCAATGCGTTGGGCTTGTCCACTTCGTTGGCGTCTCTGTATGAGTCCATGGGAGAGGTTGATTTGGCGATTCGTGAATATGAAGCCATTCTACAAAAAAATCCTAAGGTTGTTGCCGTGGCAAATAATTTAGCCTATTTGTACGCCGACAAAAAGGGTGATCCGGAAAGTTTAAAGAAAGCCTTAGCTTTGGCGAAAGGCTTCGAAACTCAAAATCCCAATCCACTGCTTTTGGATACGTTGGCGTGGGTGAATCACAAAATGGGGTTGGACAATGAGGCACTGGGCCTGTTGCGAAAAGCCGTCAAGGCTGCTCCCAAACACCCGTTGCTCAATTATCACTATGGCGTTGTGGCTCTCAAAACTGGAGATCGGTCAACGGCAAAAAAACATATCACATTCGCGGTCGAAGCCGGGGCAGCCTTCGACCAGTTAGAAGATGCCCGCAAACTGCTCGGCAGTCTTAATAACCCATCATAAAGAAGGTTTGACTATGAAATACATGGAAGCCTTGTTCACGATGAGCCGGTGGCTCGTGTCGTCTCCTGGGGTAAGGTTGAGCCTTATTCCATTTGTCCTGTTAGGTACGCTTGTTATGAACCAAGAAAGTTTCGCACAAATCACACCATCGCTTGAAGAAAGTTCGGTCTATGACAGTGATGGTTTGCCACACTCATCGGACGAGTCGAGTTACCGAATCGGTCCGCAGGATGTGTTGCAGATTTCCGTGTGGAAAGATGAAATTTTGTCGCGCGAAGTGGTGGTCCGTCCCGATGGATTTATTTCCTTTCCGCTCATAGGGGAAGTCAAAGCTGTCGATCGGCCCGTTGGTGATTTAGCGAAGGAAATGGACGAACGTCTCTCAAAGTTCGTATCAGATCCCCGCATTTCCATTGTGATTGCCCAGGTGAATAGTTTTAAGATTTTCGTTATTGGGAAAGTGAATCGGCCGGGTGAATTTCAACTGGGGCAGTATACTGACGTTATGCAAGCGCTGAGTCTCGCTGGTGGTTTAACGCCGTTTGCCCGTGAAGGGTCAATTAAGGTGTTGCGACGGGTCAACGGAAAACAAACAACATCGGAATTTGACTACAGCGATGTCCTAAAGGGTAAGAACCTCGAACAAAATATTATATTACAGCGTGGTGATATTGTGATGGTGCCATGACTTAAGATGGCGACAGGAAAAACCGAATTAATATAACATCACCTAACATCATCTCTATAAAACCATGGCTTTTTGCCTCATTCATGCCGATTCAGTCCACATTTTGGTTTGCGGGGGCGTTACTCTGTGCGGCGAGTGCACTGCTCCTCGGTCGTTCTGTAGCCTTCGCTGCCGAATGGTCGTTTGAGCCAAAATTTGAGGTAAGAGGACAATATAACGACAATCTCACCTTAACAACTCTTCCGCATTCTGCTGTGTGGGCAGGATGGCTCAATCCCAGTTTGCGTGCCCAATATGCCACAGAAATATTATCTGTTCAGGTCTATCCGGAATTTGAATATGTTCAGTATGTGGGTGAGGAACAGAGTGACGATGAAACCTTTGTGAATTTCTTTGTCCCAATTGTCGGTTCATATCGAACAGAGACCGATCGTCTAGGACTCAATGCGGCCCTGAATCGTGATAACGCGTTGACCAATGAATTACAAGAAACTGGGGTGGTGACGGCGTTTGTTCAGCGTCAGACGGCTAACATTCGAGGAAGTTGGGATCGGTTGATTTCAGAGAGGTTGATCCTCCAAACCAGCTACGAATACTACAATGTGAAATACGAAAATGGATTTGATTCACGTCTGTTTGATTTTCATACTCATACTGGTACCTTCGGGCCTAGCTATGACTGGACTGAAAGGACTCGACTGTTCAGTACGGCATGGTATTCTAATACTAAGTTTGAAGATATTGGGTTTACAACACAGTCATCAGGTTTAGAGCTTGGCTTGGAATTCCAGCCATTTGAGCAGTGGACAGCAACGGCATCCGGTGGTGGCCGGTACGTTAAAACCCGTCGGGAATTTGGACGGCAGACGCTGAAGGATTCAAATCTTGTCTGGGTCTTTTCTTTTGCTTTGGGTCATGAATGGGAGAGGACAAATTCACGTATTGGATATAGTCGCTCACTCAATCCAAGTGGGACTGGGGTCTTGCTCGAAACTGATCGCATCAACTTGAATATTCAACACCGATGGACGGAAACAATAAGTTTTTCCCTAAGTGGCGATTTGATTTTTAACGACAGGGTTGGATCTTCGCTTGGAGACAATCGTGTGATCAAGCAACGGTATTGGCAAGTGACTCCAGCTTTGTCATGGCGAATAACTGAATATTGGACCTGTCGGTTGTCATATGGGCGCGCTGAACGAGACATTGAGTCCACGGGGAACGGGCGTGCGGTATCCAATGCGGTAAACCTAAGAGTTACATATACATGGCCGCAATGGTCAATGTCTCGATAACGTAAGATTTCCATGGCAGAATCGTCTCAGTCTTTTGAATACTTTTTGAAGGCGTTTCGCCGTCGTCGCATGCTTATCATTCTGACGACGGTTGTCTTGCTCATTATTGCGGTAGCTGTGGCGCTGTTGTGGCCCCCTACGTATCAGTCGACGGCGACGATTTTGATCGTTGAGCAAGAAGTTCCGACTGATTTTGTGCGTTCAACGATTACTGGTTATGCTGATCAGCAAATCGAACGGATCAAAGCTCAGGTCATGACGCGATCTCGCTTACTGCCAATTATCGAGGAAAATAATCTCTACAAGGATGTACGAAAACGCTATTCCACGTCTGCGGCGTTGCAGGAGTTTATTGAAGACATTGCCATTGAAATCATGAGCGCGGAAGTCGTGAACCGGCGGACTGGTCTACCTACGGAAGCCACGATTGCCTTTACACTGTCATATCAAGGTGATGTACCGGAGGTGACTCAAAAAATTGCGAATGAGTTGACCACGTTGTTCCTGAATGAAAATCTGAAGAGCCGTGAAGAACAGGCCCAGGAGACAACGGCATTTTTGAAACAGGAAACGGAGAAATTAGCAAAGGTATTGGCGGATTTGGAGCAGAAAATCGCGACATTTAAGAATCGAGCCCAAGGCGCGTTGCCGGAACTGTTTCAAATGAACATGCAGCTCTTGAATCAGGTCGAACGGGAGCTGATTGAAAACAATCAACAAGCTCAAGTGCAAGAGGAACGGATTGTATATCTCGAGGGAGAGCTTGCCAGGAGAGAAGGTGAACGGTCCATCGGAGAGAGTTTGCCAAGTTTGCGTGAACAGCTCAAGGCGCTTCGTTATCAGTATGCGACCATGGCTTCGCATCTGTCACCGTCTCATCCTGATATTATTAAACTCAAAGGTGAAATTGAAGCGTTGGAGGGGCAGGTCGACGAACCGGTCGGGAAGGAAGAACTTGCTGACAAGCTTAGAGAAGAAGAACTCAAGCTTGCCTCCCTCTTGGAGCGGTATGGGGAAGAACACCCGGATGTGATTCGTGTGCGTTCCACAGTGGATCTGTTGAAGCAGGATATTGAGCAAGCCGATGGTTCGTCGTCCAAGTCAACAGATGATACATTGTTTGATCCGACGACTGTGACGCTCAAGGCCCAATTGGCATCTGCCAAGGCAAATCTTACCCACTTACGCCAGAGTCGCAAACGCCTAGAAGAGCGGGCACGTCAGCACGCGGTGCGCGTTGAGCGGACTCCAGAACTTGAACCTGAGTATCAAACACTTATTCGCGACCGGGATAATGCGGCGCAAAAGTTTCAAGAGTATCGTTCTCGTCTGCTGGAAGCTCAGGTTGCAGAGGGAATGGAATTGGAACGCAAGGGGGAGCGTTTTTCATTGGTAGATCCCCCCAGCCTTCCAGAAGAACCGATACGGCCCAATCGTCGTGCCTTGTTGTTGCTCGGATTCGTGTTAGCTCTGGCGGGTGGTGTTGGGAGTGCGGCATTGGCGGAGAATTTAGATGGATCGATCTACTCGCCCGAACGACTTACCGCTGTCACTGGCATGATGCCGTTAAGTGTCATTCCCTACGTCGCAACGCCGCAAGAAACCCGGGAGCGAACAACGCGTCGAACATTTGCGGTAGCTGGTGGTTTGTTGCTGATGGTATTAGTGATGGGTGCGGTGCATCTATTTTGGTGGCCTCTTGATGTACTGTGGTTTGTGCTCCGTCGCAAGCTACGGTTGGATGAGTTGTAGTCAATAGCGGTGGGATTGGCAATGGATCGTATCCAAAATGCTCTCGAGCAATATAAGCAATCTCAAAGTCAGAATAGTCCATCTGCGCCTCAGACAGTAAGCAATCCATCATCGTCACTAACGCCAATTGTCTATACGAAGACGAAGAAACAGAGTCCGTCCTCTTCCGCGCTTGTGAAACATCGTGTGCTGACGGGAGCCTATGACGGACAATATCTTGAAGCCTACAAGATTTTACGCACGCAAATCCTGCATCGCTTACAGGAACGCAATTGGAAGGTGCTGGGTGTCACAAGCCCTCGAGCAGGTGAGGGCAAGACAAACGTGGCCGTGAACCTTGCGGTGTGCATTGCTATGGAGCAGAATCATACGGCATTGCTCATTGATGGAAATTTGCGGAATCCTCAGGTGCATCAGGTTTTCGGAATAGAAAATCGAGGTCTGGTTGACTATCTCCTTGACGGGGCGCTGTTTTCGGATCTACTGGTTCATCCGGAGATCGATCGGCTCGTGCTTTTACCGGCTGGCGGGCCTGTCAAAAATTCTGTTGAAACGTTGACCCTTCCTAAAATGACCTCGCTGATTGATGAAGTCAGAAATCGGTATCCTGCCCGTGTCGTCATCGTCGATCTTCCCTCCGTTCTCGATACGGCTGATGTCCTGGGTCTTGCGCCGAGACTGGATGCGGCGTTGCTGGTTGTGGAAGAGGGCGCCACGAATGAAAAAGACGTAGACAAATCCCTCATGACTCTTGACGGAAAGCTTCCGTTACTTGGGACGGTATTTAACAAGGCTGGCAAAAAGTTGGGATAGTCCTTGCCAAGTGTCTAGACGAGCCCGTGTATGTACCAAGCATTTTACGGTTTTCAAGAAAAGCCTTTTTCGCTTTTTCCCGACCAACGATTTCTTTTTCTGAATCGTCGTTATAAGCTTGCGCTCAGCCTCTTAGAATTCGGTCTGCTCAATCACAATGGGATGATTGTGCTGACCGGAGATCCCGGGACGGGCAAGACCACGCTCCTCCAAAAGATTCTATCACTAGCTGAATCTAGCATGATCGTCGGTACGCTGACGTTCACGCACGGCCGAGACGAAAGTCTCCTGCCGTGGATCCTTCGCGCCTATGGCGTATCCTGTTCCAGCAATGAGTTAAACGTCATGTTCGAGGCGGTTTCGGAGTTTTTTTCGCAGGTGCGTCGTGAGGGGAAAGGGCTGTTGCTTGTTGTGGACGAAGCGCAAAACCTGGCCGTGGAAAAATTGGAAGACTTGAGACTGGTCTTTAATCTGAATGAACGTGAGGGTCCGGTGTTTCAGGTTCTTCTTGCTGGACACACGCAATTGAGAGATCAGTTGAAGGACTCGAGGTTGTCTGCGTTTCGTCAACGGATTGGCACGGATTTCAGCCTCGAGCCGCTTAATGCTCCCGATACTGTGGCCTATATTCGTCATCGGGTCCAGGCCGCTGGTGGCAGGGTGAACCTCTTTTCCGATTCGGCCTGCGAGATGGTCTACCGGTTGACCGGTGGTAATCCGCGGTTGATTAATCAGTTGTGTGAGACGAGTCTGGTATATGGGTTTTCGGATCAGGCGTCCTTGATCACAGAGGGGCTTGTTCTTGAAGCGGCACAAGACCGCCAGGACAGTGGGCTCTTTATTGCCGTCCAAGATGAACTCCCGATGCAAGCCACACAGGAAGATTGTGCTTCCGAAATCCCCGATGTTGAGAAGGCTAGCCCGGCAATTTCCGATGCTGCGCCTGAGAGTATACCTGATCCGTTCCCTCAGCCAGCCGCATCTGCGACGCCAGCAGACCCACAACGGTATTGGGAAGAGGGACAAGAATTTATGCGGGGAGGGTGGTTTGCCGAGGCCATTCGAAGCTTTAAAGAGGCTGCTGAGAGTCCGGAGTGTCATTTTTCAAGTTGGTTCCAAGTCGCCCTCTGTTATATGGAGCTGCGCAGGTATAGTGACGCACTTGAGGCTTTAGAGACGGCCCTGTCCTCTTCATCTAACATGATGCAATCAGATAGGCTTGCCGCACAGCATGCCATGGGTTGTGTGTTAGAATGGCTTGGTCAGACAGACCAAGCCAGTGCCTGCTTTGACCTTATTCGCAAAACTGCTCCTGACTATTCTGTTCGGTCACATGAGGAACTCTTTGCCATTTTGGAGCGGAATAGTCCCAAAAAAATTGAGCCAACCCACCCAATTTTTTCATGGATTGCTCGATTCTTTGGTCTACGTGATACGACTATGTGAAGTGGTAATGTGGTGCGACTACTTGGGGCTTACCAAATGGCATGAACTCCGACTCCAAGTAAAACAACGATAGAGGTATGCCCCCAATAGTGAGCCTTTTGTGAAAATGCCTGCAATACGACTTCGGAGGCAAAAAATAAGATAATCAGCTTTGCCGTGATTGACCCTAAATCAATTCCACTCAGGATGATTTCTGGAAGATAGGGTATGATCAAGGCAAGAAATAATAATAAATAGTCCATTGGATTGGTTTGAAACTGTTTCTTCTCATCAAGGTGGATGGCTAGTAAGAGGAGGATGATAAGCAATCCAAAAAATCCTTGAAAGGCTAGTTGAAGGTTCCAGGCAAGCGAATAGATAAAATCCTGCATCAGATACGCCACAATCGTCAGTCCGAGATATAACCCCATCCTCGTCACGAACAATTCTCCTGGACGCTTGATCACCATTCCGATAATCGAGAGTGTGGCAATTCCTATCGCCGTATAGGCGATCTCTGGCTCCACGCTCAAAGGAAGAAAAATCCCAAGGCAGAGAAAGCCGAAGATGCTCATTCCCAGCAACTTTATGCATAACGTTGAGAGCCACCCCACGCTCTGAGCCCACGTTCTCCAATATAAGGTTGTCCTGCTTAGGGGTTTGGCGATACCAATGGGAAGCCGACCAGATGACGAGAGGTAAAAAAACCCTCCTGTGATTGATAGAAGCGCCAAATAGGTTGCTGCCAAGATCGGCTCTGGTGCCCAGCGTATGAGATAGGCCAACACAAGGAGGCCAATTTGTAATATATATAAGATCAGAACGACTTGATGATGGGAAAATCCAATGTCTAAGAGTTTATGGTGCAAATGCCTCCGGTCTGCTTGAAAAGGAGACAGCCCAATGGCCATGCGCTGGATTGTCACAGCAAGCAAATCAAGGAGTGGAATCCCAATCAAAAGTAATGCCAGCATAGGACTAAAAGGAGATCGCATAGGGTCGGTCAGCAAGAGCGCTGAGGAGGCCAATATGAAGCCCAGAAACTGACTGCCCCCATCTCCCATGAATACTCGCGCAGGAAAGTTGTTGAAACGTAGGAAGCCTAGTAAACCTCCTAAAACCGGAAGCGTGAGCAAGAGCACCACCGTGTCCTGGGTTTGGTAGGCGAGATAGGCAATGGTGCCAAAGCTTAAGAAAGAAAGACCTCCAGCCAAGCCATCAAGCCCATCAGACATATTCACCGCATTTGTGACCATGACAAGAACAAACACAATAATGGGAACTAAAATCCATTGAAGGTTATTGAAGATATCACTCAGTCCAAAAGGAAGCCAAGAAAGGTGTATGTAGATGGCGGTAGCTCCGGCCGCCAGTGTTTGTCCGAGAAGCTTGAGCCTCGCACGGAGATCAAGGTAATCATCAAGGCTCCCAAGCCAGATAATGATAATGGCTCCGACGACCACTCCTTGTATAAGTGAGTCGCTGCGACCCCAGATGCCTATGGAAATAAGTGCACCAAGGGCAAAAGCAAGTCCACCTGCCCGGGCTACCGGTTGTTTGTGAACTTTTCGGTGCCCTGGATTGTCAACTAAGCCGAGTTTTAAGGCTGCAACGATGCAAAATGGGGTAAGAGCTGTTCCGATGAGAAAGGAGAGAAGAAACGCGTAGAAAAGAGTACCGTTCATTATGAATCTTACCTATGGAATTGCAAGGTTTAGGCTGAGAACGAAAAAGAGCTACCTGCATGTTTGCTATAGCTTTCGTTGGATTCTACCTATTCCCCCATGGGCTAAATGAAGCAAGCCCTCGTGATTTGTGCGAGGGGGAAATGTCCATATGACTGCATTGCAGCCGGTGGGCAATGACACTACTGTTTTTGCCAAATACGTAGCTATGTTAGCTAGGAATGTAAGGCTGTAAAGTTGTATGAGTCAACCCTGTGAACTCCATTAATCGTTCTCGAGCATTTGTGATGTCTTCGCCCGGTGAAATAGATGTCGTGACCCGCACGAGTGCTCCATCAGTTCGTTGCTGCGTGATGGCATCCCACAGTAAATACCATTTGACAAGGTATTCGTTGGTCATATTTCTACCACGCTGCTGAAACCAGTAGAACACTAGTTGTTGAGCCTCATCTTTCTTGATGAGTACTTCATTAACCATGAGTGGCTGATTGGAATCTGATATGGGAATTGAGATGGTTTTTGCTGAGTCGATTAGCCAGCCACCTCCTGGAATGCAACTTTTGGGGGAATGAATTGACTGGCCCGCACGTTGAGATTGATAGTAAGCGACATACAGATTTATGGCAGATTTCAAGTCTTGGCTCTTGTGATAATTGGCAAAAAAATAGTCGTCAAATCTCAGAATATCAATGTACATTTGTTCAAGTGTCCCCGCTGTGCCTTGCCAAGATCCTAGAGTCAATGGAAAGTCCAGGAAGGTTTGTCGAGCCGGGATTCGTTCCTCTCGTGCTTCCAGATGATTTGATACTGAACCCAAAACCAAAATGATGACCAAACTTGTGGCAAATGTCCATGGAAAGCTCCTTGCTGGCACATGATCTGGATTGCTGTCATTTGCCTTACTTGCTACGGGTGACAACTGGAAGGAAAGAGAGCTCTCGCCATGTCCGTCAAGAGGCCTAATGTGAGTGAGAATCCACATTTCACTCACTAGAATGGCTAATCCAAAGAGAAATACCACCCACCCTTCAAAAAGATGAATAAACCCATCAGCGGCTCCTCTTCCGAATATTTCGACCAATATCCCAATAACTCCGATGCGGAACCCGTTGAGAAAAATAGAGATCGGGATACTAGAAAGAAATAGGAAAACCCGTTTCCACATCTGAGCACGAAGAAAATAGGCGCACAAAAGGGCTAAAGTCATCAAAGGAAAAAGGAATCGTAAGCCACTACAGGCTTCCACCACCTGCAGTTGAATAGGCCCCAAATCAATCACGTTACCATCTTGATAGGCGGTGATGCCGGCAAGTTGGAGACAGCCGACGCCAAGGGTTGACGAAATCAGCCGTAGATTGGTTGTGAGGCCCTGAAAAAGAAAGTTAGGAAGCGGAATGACGGTTAGAAGTAATCCAAGTGGGAAGGCAATGATTTTTGTTCCGGCAATACCCAAAATAGATAGCGCAAGTCCGATCATTACAATCCATAATGAAATGTGTTGGACAAAAAACAATGTGGACAGTTGGCCGATCATGTAGAGTGCAATTCCTACAAGGACAACGACAAATCCCCACCATGATCCGTTCCCCAGTTGGTCGATAATCTCAGATTTTTTCAACCACATAATATAAAGGGCGATGAACGGGACAAAGAGCCCATGACCATAGTTTTCATTGTTGAGCCAATTATCTGCCATGAAGGCTAAGCTTTCGTGGTAGGTAACCAAAATGATGCAAATAGCCGCAATGATGCCAAGTATCAGCCAATTGTTGATCATCAATTGGTTGGCTCCTTTTTCTGTAATAGAATTAGACAATTGAATCTCTTTGCTTCTCTGGCCTAGTGAAAATACTTATATGGTGCTGGAGTGTTATGTTAATCTGGGCCTGTCGCACTAGCCTTTCTAGCATAATCTGCAATTTTTCGGTTTTCAAGGGTTGAAACCTAAACTTTGAATGTGAGTGCCTTTGAAAAATTAACTCCCGGTTGGTTCTCTCGGATTGTGAACAGGTGCCCATGAATGAAAATAGGCATCAAAATCAGACAAGAAATACTGGAAAGTGGTGGGATAAGAGAATGTCCAAAAACCAGAAACATATGTGGAAAGACCGGAAAAGAAAAAGGTGTGGGAGGGGAAGCTTGGAGATTGAATTTCAGAAGTCGCTCTCCATTGTAAAATTGATTACAATCCCAAATGAAAATCAAACGATTTTTGAACGAAAAGCAATGACCAAAACAAAAACCCAACGGAATTATGTTCTTTGTGTCAATAATAAGGTGTAAGTGCTAGGATTTAATCTGACAGTCAGCTAGAGTCCTTTGAACCCGGGAGATCCGGAGAAAGGACGAATGAGGATGACCACCGAACAAAAGATCATCAAAACCAAAGTGGGTTTGTTGGAGTTGGGCAAGCAATTGGGCAACGTCTCAAAAGCTTGTCAGATCATGGGCTACAGTCGAGACAGCTTCTATCGGTTTAAAGAACTGTACGAGACTGGGGGCGAAGCCGCCCTGGAAGAGATTTCCCGGCGAAAGCCGATCCTCAAGAATCGAGTAGCGCCTGAGGTGGAAGAGGCGTTGGTGAATTTGACCATCGAGCAGCCGGCTTGGGGCCAAGTGCGCATGGCTAATGAACTCAAAAAACAAGGGATCACGCTCTCGCCCGCGGGCATCCGCTACATCTGGCTCCGGCATGATTTGGAGACGATGCGGAAGCGGTTGAAGGCCTTAGAGGCCAAAGTGGCCCAAGAGGGACTCGTGTTGACGGACACTCAAGTCGTGGCCCTGGAGAAAGCCAAGGCCGACAAAGAAGCACATGGAGAGTTTGTGAGTGAATGCCCCGGCTACTGTGGGGCTCAGGATACCTTCTATGTGGGCACACTCAAGGGCGTGGGGCGGATCTATCAGCAGACCTTCATTGATACCTATAGCAAAGTTGGCTTTGCGAAGCTCTATGATCGCAAAACGCCCATCACGGCCGCAGACTTACTGAATGATCGGGTCCTGCCCTTTTTTGCCGATCACGAGATTCCCCTGAATCGAGTGCTCACCGATCGAGGGACGGAATATTGTGGCGCTCCGGAACGGCATGAGTATGAACTGTATCTGGCCGTAGAGAATATTGATCACACCCGGACCAAGACAAAGAGTCCGCAAACCAATGGGATCGTCGAACGGTTTCACAAGACACAGTTGAATGAGTTCTATCGGGTCACGTTCCGCAAGAAGATTTACCAGACCCTCGACGAATTACAAGCCGATTTGGATACGTGGCTACAGGAGTACAATGAACAGCGGACGCATCAAGGCCGGTGGTGTTATGGGAAAACGCCGATGCAAACCTGGCGAGACAGTGTCGTGTTGGCGAAGGAGAAGATGCTGGCCGCTTAACAATTACCGGACTCGCTGTCTGTCAGATGAAGTCTTGACTTATACAAATAAGGATTGTGAGGACCTCCAAAAAGGGAAAGTCTATCCGTTATTGGCCGACCCCAAGGCCAAGCGGGAGGGCTATGTTCGCGTGATTGACGAATCGGGTGAAGACTATCTCTACCCCGAATCCATTTTCGTCTCAGTCGATATTCCAGTCCAAGCCCGTGAAGCTCTCGGGGCTGTCAGCTAAAAGAACAGGATTGCAGCCCAACGTATTCTCTTGGCTATTTGTTGCTCTTGATGGTTGGGCAACGTCACAAGGAGATCAGTGAGTCCCGATCCGTTGACTGATCGACGGGATCACGATCACGGCCCGACCCATAGTCCTCGCGAACCTCTTCGGCAACCTGGGGTTAGGTACCCTTTGATTGGGCACTGAGTTCAAAGTTATTAGGCGGTTTCCCGTCCGGTATTCTCTCCCCTTGGTACGGACGGCCAAGGGCGTGCTCCTTGTTTCCCTTCTTTATCCAACAATTTTATGTTTGTCATTCCTGCGTAGGCAGGAATCCATCTTTTCCATTTCGCTTCCTTTGTCATGAAGATTTCCAAATATTCTCCCTTCCTTTGTAAGGCTTAATTCCGAAGATGAATCATCATCTTGGGCTCTGGATCTGTATCCCTCGGGCCGCTACTACTAACGTTCCGTGTCTATCGTCTTTTTGTATTAGTCTTCGAGGGTTTTTCTCCTTTATGTCTGAAGGACTGCATCCTTCAACTATAGTCCTCGTTGAAAGATTGCAGAAACTTCACTAATGGGACGATATCTGCTTCGGTGAGGGCGATGCCTTTGAGTGCCCGATCTCCGTTTCGAAGTTCCCCCTCTCGTCGTAATTCAGCATTCTTCATATATCCGCGAATGACCTCTTTCAACGTATCAGCTTGGCCTGTGTGGCTATAAGGCGCTGAATGGCTCAGGTCACGGAGTCCAGGCGTCTTGAATTGTCCGATGGTGCGAGCGAGGAGCCGATTTGGCCGACAAACTCCGAAATGTCGTCTGCCTCTAAATTGATCGTTGCGGGCTTCCTTGCATACCACTCGCCAGAGTTGTTTTTGTAGTTCCGGAAAATCAAAATTCAGAAAAATATTCCAGAGTCCCAGATCCGTGAGTTGTGGATCTTCAGCAATTGGAATGGCTCGGAAAGGTTCCTGTGCTTGTGGATGCTGTTCCGTGGCCGGGAGGAATTCGTTGGGATGGAACAAACGTGGCCAGAAGCCCGGAATCTTCAGTTGAGCAAATGCTCCAGCACCATGAATGCCATCGTATTCAGCTTGGGCGATTCCGGTATTATGGAACTTGAAGTCGGTAAAGTTGGGTGCCGCGTGACAGGCAGTACAATTCCCAATGGTTCCTTGAGCCAGATCACTGGGCTGGATGCGACGCGGCTTTTGGTTGAAAAAGATTTTGAGCCCTTGTAACTCATCCGCTCCAAACGCGAAAGATTGCATGTGAAATTCAAACTGGCCATTGTCGGTATTCGGATTTTCAGAGACAAATTGTAATTGTCCTTGGCGTTCGAGTTTGCCAATTTTTCGCAAGAGTCGATGACTGTAGGCAAGGTCTGATTCCCATCTTCTAGGTTGGCGTGGCAGGTGGTTTTTCTCCAAAAAGACATCGTAGGGTGAGAGATTGAAATTGCCTTCTTCGTCTTGTGAAAAGGCCAAATCTTCGGTATATGCCGCAATGAGCTGAGAGACGGCTTGGAAAATGTCTCGGTCTGTGGCATGTGCAACGTCAACCCGAAACTCCTCAGGAAGCACAAAGTCTTCTGGAAGATTGGGGTCTGTTCCTGTCAGGAGTGTCGCATACGGCAAGGCTTCGAATTCTGAGGCCAGCTCGCCGGTTCCATCGTCTTCCCGGACAATCCGTGCAATGTGGGCAATGGCTGCGGCGCGTTCGCCGGGAAGCCAGCCGTAGTTGCGGCCTGTCAATGTGCCTTTGACGAGATCAACCATGGTGGGGAATTCGGCATCAAAATGCAAAAAGAAATGTTTGCGTGGGAATGAGGCATTGACCAGGGGAGGGGAGTTGCGGACGGTGACGGTTTTTCCATCCTCACGAGCCGGCACGGGACTCCGGCGGGCAAAGTCAGTATAGGTACGCATGCCATAGTCAACAGTCCCGTCGTCTTCCACCCCAATCTCATCCACAAAATGGCAGCTACGACAATTCATCGATTGTCCGGCAAATGGGCCATCGGCGAATTGGTCGGGCGACAGTTTCCAGTTGACGGCTTTTTCTAGAACCGGATCGCCATTTGACAGGGGATCATTCACGGATCCTCCATCGTTGAGAAACACGTGAAATAATTGAGCAAAGCGCGTTTCAAGAAAGAGACGTTCACCGTTGGCGATTTCAGCGGGGTCGGGTTCTTCTTCGACTTCTTGTGCCAACACGGATGACGACGTTCCGCTGAATGTGATGGTCGCAATCAACAATGAGCGACAGAGAAAGCGGAAGGACCAGGAATGGGTGATATGACAGACTTTCATTGCAGAACCTCACAAAAAATAATAGATAGTGAAAAGAAAAAAGCCTTCTTCTGCTTCTCCCACAGACAAGCAGTCTCTATGGTTCTCTCACACTTCCTGTGTAAACGAAGATGGGCGGGGAGTGCAGGAGGAGACCCACCTCCCCGCCTTCATGAGGATGGAACGGAAGAATCCATTTTCATGCATCAAGTGTAGAAAAATAAAAAAAGCCCATGAGCGCCTACAACTTGGGCTCATGGGCTCGGGACTTCACAGTCTCTGGCCTTTACAGTGTTTTAGAAAAATAGTTAGTCGTCTGATTCCGGTGCCATCAACGCGGCTTTCTGCCACCACATTTCATACATGGGTACTGCGAACATAATAAGAAACCCGATGACCATGAGCAGATCGCCCGTTAGCATCGTTAAGACAAAGACGGGCGAAACGTAGGTAATGAGCCAAGGCGAAATCAGATCTAGCGTGACGCCCAAAAATGAAATCCAGGTCGTGAGAACTTTGAGAAATGGGCTGACCATAGTCAAATACAAAACATGCACCAAAATCATAAATACCACCGGCATCGTAAAGAGATGAAAATGGGTTGTCTCTGATAGTTGCCCAAAAGACATGGGTTCTCCGAAATTGGCATCTGACCCACGATAATGTGCCGCCAACCCTTTGGGTGTGAGTTGTGTCATGTCGTGGGCCCACACAAAGGTGAAGACAAACCCTGCAAGCATGAGCAGAAGAAACCAGGTGTAGACCAATCGAATGTGGCGATCAGTATCTCGCAGACGGAATCGAGCATTAAAGTTTCGCATTCACAAAAATTCTGCATTTAAAATCCGAGAAGCGATTCCAATAATCCTTTTTCGGCGTTTCCTGCAACAAATGTTGTTGTTCCTAGTCCCAGTGGTTTTAAATAATATTCATCAACTAAGACCAGGACCCGTTTCACTCCCGCGCTAGCAGAGCGGACAGACATGGTGGCGCCGGAAATATTAATGATGTCCCGATTGATGCGAATGGGATCTCGAACATCTTTTCCTTGGTATTGATAATTGAAACGTTTTGTGGCGATTTCATTGCCTCGTGCTTCCCGATATACGAGTACTTCAAAATTCATCACTTCGCCTTCAGCATCAACGCCAACCATATAGGTGATAGGACGATGTTTGCCGATGGTGTTTTGGACAATGGCATAGCCATCCACCTTGCCCTGTGTCTCGCCGATATACACCGTGAATGAGCTTTCCGGGAATTTCCAGCCAATGCGTTCTTCCACGAACGCTTTTTGTTCGGCTGTGAGTGTGAGCGTTTCCTTACGAATGGTCTCCGAATCAGGGAACATCACCTCGGCCGCTTCCTCTTCGGTAAAATAGATTTCCAAATGCCCCAGTTCGTCCGGTGTGAGCCAACGGTTGAGTTCGTGGTCCCAAATTTTTTCAGGATGAGGCTCTGCGGCTCGTGATAAGGAGATGGTGTGTGCCATTGAAAAAATGATGGCCGCAGAAAAAAACAATCTGGGAAGAAAGGATGAATGACATTGAATTAACATGCCTGCCTCTTGATTCGGTTTTCAATGCGGGTGGCCAGTTGACGTTCTTGTTCTTCATGGGGCGGGATCTGCCGCCAGGCCCGCGATTGGACACCTTGTGGCGACCAAAACTCCCGAATTTGCTTGACGGTAATCATGCTGCCTTGCTGTTCGGGCGTGATGTTGAGAATAAAACGGGCGCGCTCTTGATTCATACTGCGTTGAAACAGGCCGCCCGACGCGGTCTTGGGATTATGGACGGCAATCCAGTCGGTCTCAATCACTCCATCGGCTTTGTCAATTCGACGTAGTTCAAATTCTTGGAGACTGGCCAAGGCAATGCTCCAGGTATCCTCTGGTGGACAAGTGGTGGCAATATGGGGTGCGCTGGTCCAGCCAGCGCACCCTGTGAAGCCTAAAAGGCCAATGAGGAGCAAGGTTTTCATGCCTAGAAATACGTCGCCATACTGAATTGCCAGCCGTTGCGGGACTGTGGATCATCCTTGTGATCGTTAAAGGTATAGGCAAACTTGATGACCGAGTCTTCAACGGGCCGAAAGTTCAAGCCAACCGTGAATCGTTGAAGATCATTGACATTCGTTCTGCGTTGGGTGTTGGTATCCACTTCACCCCAACGTATGACAGCTGTGAAGGTAGACGAATCACCAAAATATGTTGGAGCTGATTTCTTCAAGAAATCTGGCATGAAGTGGTAATTTCCTTGCACGTAATATCCCGCCATCTTTTTTGGCGGCTTTCCAGCAGTGCGATCAGGATTGCTTGAGCCTCCGCCAATGCGTGTCCAAGCGGCTTCTCCCAGCAGTTCAAACGGACCACGTTGAATCAAGCCATCTACAGCCCAAATAGTCATATAGTGATCGGCTTCATCATCCCATTTGCCGTGATGAACGGACCCTGCCACCTCAATGCCAAGAATTGGACTGACTGAAATCCGGCTGACAATGGCCTTATTCTCATTATTGTCAGTTTGGAAGCTTCCTCGGTTTCCGCGGTATCCGCCTTCTCCAAAAGTGACATTCTCTGGAGGGACGGCGGTGCTAGGAGAACTGCTGCCTCCATCAAATCCTTGGGTGACGTAGAATTCGTAGTCGAGTTTGGAGAGTTGCGTTGGATAGACCGTCCCAAAAATCCCAATGCCGGATTCGGCAAATGTGGAAGGAATGATGAGACGGCTGACCATGGGACGTAACGGAAGGTCGTTCAATGGGGAATCATGTACGAGATTGAAGCGACCCATAGGGATCAAAATGATCCCGCCTCGGAGGTTCAACCAATCTTCGAACCGATAGTCCATCGTGGCGAATTCAATCTTGACGGCACCATCGCCTTGATTGCCTTGAGGGCCGCCGTGCTCAATTTCGACTTCCGCCGCGACACTAAGGCGGTCAGTGACTTGTGAATAAAAGAACGGCACAAACCGTTCTTGATCAAATTCCAGCCCTTCCCGGCAATCACGTGAATTGGCGTTGTTGCAATCAGAAATCGTGAAATCGATATATCCACCGACGATGGTCTTGGGAGCGCGGACAAATGGTTTGGCATACACGGTTCGGCCACCCTCCAGCACACTGCCGCCCGTGACCCAATCACGACTGCCTTGTTGTATTCTCTGTTGGGATTGATTGGTCTGTCCTAAGCCGCGTACCGGCATCTGTGAAAAATCTGTTGGTGGTGCCTCTTGAGACCCCTGGCGCATGATGTCTTCCAATCGTTGATCAACGATTCGCTCAATTTCTTCCTTGGAGACGGCATCCACGGCGGTGGGGGCATTGGACATTCCTTGTCCTTGTGCGCGTGCCACATCATTGAGCCCAAATTCTCCGACGAGTAAACTCAAGGCTGCCAACGCTCCAAATATCAACCGAAATCTCATGATAGATACTCCTACTAGCTGGGGACTCCTGGTCCTCTGAGGTGAATGAGAAAATGGAGCTCGGAGGCTCTCAGCATAGTAAGCCACGTTAACCAGACAGCGATGACGATGTCCTTGAAGAAGGTGAGGTGGTGCAGAGTGAAACGGTCACTTCGGAGTGAGAAAGAGTCGAGAAAGGAATAGAAACCAAACGTTTGCAGCGTTTGCACTTTAATTCAACACTCCGAACTCCGAACTTCGCGATAAGCTGCCCACATTCGCACCGAGCTTCAGACAGGTGAGAATTTGAACCTGTCCCCGCTGTTTGCTGCTGACTTGCTTCCATGAAAAAAACGACGTATTGTTTAATTAATTGAGAATGATTATGAATTCTATATTAATTGATATTGATAACCATTATTATTAATGAAATGGCATGGAGTTTGTCAATCCCCTCGGAGATATTTTAGTGGCCTAGCGAGTTATTATTAGACTGGGGAATTCGAATCTCAAAATTAGATGCAGCGAAATGGCTCTTTTCACAGATAAAAAATTAATGGTGAGCTGGACGTTTGCGGTTTTGCTTGCCGGGTGGCTTTTCCAGGGATGCGCGACTGTGGAGCCTGGCCGGCTGGATGAGGAGGCCGAAAAGGGATCACTCGTGCTGGGCTTTCTTCGGGTGGAACCGACAGGTCCTATTTTCCGGCTACATCAGGAAGAGCCCCATATTCGATTTCTTGATGTCAAGAATACTCAGACTGGGGAATGGACAAGAATTCCAATATCTGAGAAGGCAACCAGATTTGTCACGACGTTGTCGCCAGGCCAGTATGAGATATTCCGGATACAACTTGGGGAAGGGCCGTTTCGGTCAGAATCTTATGTCAATCTGAACTTTGAGGTGCTTCCAGATAAAACCATGTACGTGGGTATTTGGCGCATGCAGGTTGATGCACCGAAAACCGTCAGGATGCTTCAATTGGATGTTCTTGATGAGCTGCCGGATTGGGATTTGCTGGTGACATTGCATCCGGAACTTGATGAAAAGGCGTTGGCCGTGTCATTGCCTCAACCCACAACCAATCAGAGTCGTCTTTTTGCAGTAGCTCCATCTCAGCCCCGCTCCAAATATTTTTATCGCAGATAATGCAGTCACAATGTTCAAGATGGTTTTCCACTTTATGACTTGTTTGACTATTGAAGGAGAAGGCGTATGGTGTGTGTCGCGAAAAGACCATTCGTTCTGTATCGCGTAGGACTGCTGTGTCTATTCATGTTGCCGTTATTACTCTCAAATGTGAGCCACGTGTTTGCGAAAGACTTCCTCGTTAAGCGCAGTCAATATTTAATGGGGACATTAGTCTTTGTGACTGGAGTGGCTCCCCAGGAAGAGGCAGCCAAGAAGGCTGTGGCAGAAGGGCTTGCTGAAATACGGCGCATTGAACAATTGATGAGTACTTGGATTCCTAACAGTGAGCTATCTCTCGTGAATGCAGCGGCAGGGAAGCATCCTGTGTCAGTGGGGCCAGAAAATATGGACGTGTTGAAGGCTTCCATTCGCATGGCCACATTAACCGAAGGTGGTTTTAATATTGCCGTTGGGCCTGCGGTAACTGCGTGGAATGTCAGTCAAGATGGGAGAATTCCTTCGCTAGAGGAACTGAAGGCTGTTCGTCCGTTGACTCTCCTTGAAAATGTTGTGCTTGATGAACAGGCAGAGACCGTGTTTCTTAGGCGTTCAGGAATGAATATCGATGTTGGGGGTATTGGGAAAGGCTATACAGCTGATCTGGTCGTTGAGGTAATGAAACAAGCTGGAGCGACAGCAGGCGTGGTGGCGCTGTCAGGCGATATTAAAACGTTTGGCCGCATGCCTGACCAAGAGCGGTTTGTCTTTGGTATCCAGCATCCGCGCAAGGAGCAGGGAGAAATCTTGGGTCGGATCGAATTAGAAAATGAAGCGGTGTCAACAGCCGGTGACTACCAACGCTTTATCATGAAAGACGGAATCCGGTATCACCATATTCTGGATCCGGCAACGCTGCAGCCGGCCCGAGGATGTCAAAGTGTGACTGTTATTGCAAAAGAGGGTGTCATGGCCGATGGCTTAGACACCGGCATTTTCGTCATGGGCCCTCAAAAAGGCATGGCTCTCATCGAAACATTGCCCGATGTGGAAGGTGTGATTGTGAATGCGCAAGGGGACGTGATGGTGTCCTCTGGCCTTAAGACTCGCTTGAGATTAGAGCCCTAGGTGTATGAGCCCGAAACTAATCTGACTGACAGTGTTGGATGAGACCGTGACCTATTTTCCAAAAACAGACGTTCAACCATCCTCAACCTACCTCTCTCAAATAGTCTGCTATCGCGTCATTACCGCAAATTCCATCAGCCCGTCACGCTCGTAGAATGTAATAGCCTGACGGAAAAGACCGTTGTTTGAAAGTGAAATATCGCAAAGGAGGGGAGGTGTTCCGATGTTTATGAGGAAGGTAAAGTGGTGAGATTTCTCTAAAATTGAATGACCACTTTGGGCTGCAGTCGGGCGGTAGGTTGTATCAGAGGTTCTCGCCTTCCTGCGTTATCCCGTCATTGCCCCTCGTCTTTCAAACCCTTTCATTATTCTTTCATAAATTAGATAGTTCACGTGAGATCGTACAAGACCGTATTCAGTGGCATTTAGTCTTGAGTGTGATGGGCGCAACGTGTACTGAGCTTACAAGGCTTCAGTGGGATCTTGATGTTTTAAGATGCGCAGGATACGAATGCCTTTTGATTCAATACGATAATAAATTGAATGCTTGCCGTAGACACTTCGGCGTGAGCCCTGGGAGATATGATCTACGGCTTGATAGAGTTTCGGGTGTTCCGCCAGTTCCTCAAATCGACGCTTCATCCCCTCTTGATATTCCAATGCTTGCTCGAGGCCGAAGGTATCAATCCCATACTCAAAAATCTTTTCAAAATCTTCATCTGCGGCTTGGGAGAGTTCATAGTTCTCCATTTTTCCGCTTCCGCTCAATCACGGCCTGAATAATTTCGTCGGGAGTGCGGTCACTGATGCCACTCTTTTCGCCTTCGATGAGAGCAGCTCTGATCGCTTCAATTTCCGCAGTATGTTGTTGCTTTTCACGCAATGCCTCGCGGATGAGTTCACTATCGGTCCCGTAATGTCCCGCTGCCATTTGTGCTTGAATCCAGTTTTCTTGTTCATCGGTGACGGTAATGCTTTTTTTTACCATGGCCATCTCTATATTCTCCTCCCTCTTTTACGGACATTAAATTATCCTACTTTATCCTACCATATATTGAATCCACTAACCATACTTACTTCTACCACTCTTATTAAGGGGGCGGGTTGTGCCCGTCGATTTTACTAAAGTGGACAAATGACCCATTCAAAACCGTGACGTAGAGAACTTGAAAGTCCCTG
The DNA here is from genome assembly GCA_965223315.1 of Nitrospirales bacterium. Classification (GTDB taxonomy): domain Bacteria; phylum Nitrospirota; class Nitrospiria; order Nitrospirales; family UBA8639; genus Nitrospira_E. Next base: position 3,724,992 of record CBDCWD010000004.1, on the reverse strand, counting down.
CCATGGCATAGAAGTTGGCGATCCCTGATTCTTCTGGACCAAATTGACACTACCGACCACGGTGCTAACAACTCCTGAATTAATTCCTGTGGTGTCATAGTCGTACCCTACTTCTATTGATATTTTGAACGTGAGCAGAAACATCGCGGTACTTCTGGGAGTGTTGAATAATGAAGATATCAAGGGACATATTTCGCCAGGAAGGTGTTCGCTGTCAGTAGCATCGGGTCTGTTCAAAAATGTCGTCCAGCAAGGCCACAGCCATTTTTGCGAGCGGAGCGTACTGGCACGACGTGAGCACGGAAAAATGGTGAGAGCGCCGCTGGCGGCTTTTTTCAACAGGCCCCTTCTGGATAATTGGCCGTTTGTATGTGACCGTCTTGGGTCGTCTTTGCTCAGTCGCCAAAGTGAATTTTTATATCGTTTGGATAAGGTCGCCCTTTGCCCGTTTCAATCAAATCACGCAAGCTCAACAGGTAGCAGGTCCATTTCGTTGTAAAGTACAGGAAATCGTCATCAGATGCGGTTGGGTTTTCGTGAACCAACTCGACCCAGACTTGATCCTTGTCTTGCTTGAAAGAAAAAGTCAGGTCACCGTGTTGCCACGGCCCGGGTCCAGAAACACAGTGCAGACGGATCAGTGTATTTTCTTCCAAAGCATCGATCCTGAACGAGAGAGTGACGACATCCGAAAAATGTAGATCCAGCACTTGCCCGACCTTTGGCGCCCCACTGGTTGTTGTTGCCCACCACTCGCAAAGACCCGTAGGTTCATACATGAAACGGTAGATTGTGTTGATATCGCCCACGATACCAACACGATGCCTGACTCTTGGCATTCTTATTGCTCCTGATTTTGTAGAGAACGAATGTTGTTTTTGGGTCGGGGGGTAGCGAGTTAGGTCAGGAGTTTATGTGTGCCCGTGAATGAACACCCAAGGTTTGTCCTCACAGCTTTATTATCGGCTTGCGTCGATTCGGTGAACGTTTCCTGTCCATTGAAGAATACGTTTATCAGCCGTGAGGAGGGACGCCCCCAACAATACGGCACTTGCAGTGATGAAACGATCAGCGGGATCGGCATGGAAATTCACTAATGTGGTGGACGCGATACCTATCTCTCCATCTATCGGTAACTCTTGCAGACCAAATTCCAATAATTGGCTTCTCCATGCAGAAACATCCTGAGACAAAGCGATACGTTCTTTCTGGTGAAGAAGTGCAATCTCCCAAAACGAAATGGCAGAAACAGCCAGAGTATTTTCGGCTAATGCGTGATCGGCTATTCCCCTGGCGTGCTTGCCCAGTGCTGGAAGGCCCTCTGATAACCAAAGCAAAACATGTGTATCAAGGAGAATCACAGTAAGGCTTCCCAGTTTTCATCAAGCGGCGAGAGTATGTCTCCCTGAATCGTGACAGTGCCTTTCATCGCGCCAAACAGCGTGGGTGGTTTCGGACGATACGGTACGAGTTGGCTCACCGGCTTCCCATTTTTTGTGATAATTAAGGGTTGCCCTGATTGTGCCACTTCGTCCATCAATTGCAGACACCGAGCTTTGAATTCTGATGCTTTGATTGTTTTCATTGTCACGATTTCTCTTTCGTGTTTTATGTAACCATGGACATGACTATAGTCATATAAAGAATACCACCTCTCAATCGTAACCACAAGAATGGCGTTTCAAATTCTAGCATTTATGGAACAAGAGGGCGTGGGCTCTACAAGATAGCCTCTATAAACACATTCCTGCCCCAAGGATGTTCCGTCGGCCTGGAGTAACCAGCCCAGCGCAACGAGCCAGACTCATTAAGAAGAGACAATCAGGAAATTCAAAGGTTGATGACAAAAATGAGATAAAAAAAGGGGGCTTTGAAGCCCCCCTTTTTATCAGCATCTTTTCCTGAAAATCGCTTGTTAACTTTTCTGTTCTTTTCCGTGGTGTTTGTATCCTCCGGGATGTCCTTTATGCCCCATGCCGCCTTCTTTATAGGGATTGATACGGTCATGGACGGCTTTCATACGAGCGCGTTGTTCATCAGTCAAGACGGCTTTGGCATCACGGGTTGATTTGACTGAAGCCAAGTACATGTCGGCGCGTTTGGCATAGAGATTTTTCAATTGGGCTTCGACCTCACTGAGTGATCCTTTGTCATCTCGTAACAAGTCATGAAGATCAACGCTAGTGAGTTGGATGTCTGCCTTCATTTTAATCTTGGTTTTTTCAAAATTGGTTTTGATGGATTGAAGCTTCGCCACTTGATCGTCGGTAATGGCCATACCGTCTTTGAATTTTAGAATATGATCAATGAATTTCGACGCGCTTTGGTGGGGCCCATGCCCCCCGCCTCTCATGCTCCCTTTCATGCCGTGTCCACCATGCCCCCCGTGCATACTCCCTCCAGAATAGCCTTTCCCATGTCCCATTGAGCCGGATCCATGATGTGGGGAGGTTTTTCCTTTAGCATGGTGTGCACCGCCATGGCCGTACCCGCTAGCCATGGTGAGCATAGGAAAGCCCAACACTAAGCCGAGTATTACTGTCCCAATGGAAGACAATTTAAAAACTTTTTTGCGATAGTGAGATGTCATATGGAAAACCTCCTTTCACTCTTCTGAAAGAGCGGGTTGTGGAAAGAGAATAGTATGTGATGTTGTGACACTGATATTCACGAGTGTGTCTATATTATACACCGGAACTGGCAACATGCAGCAATGAATAAGTTGCCCAGAAGTCAAGCGTATAGCATAGATGGTCTGTGAACCCTGAAATTGCCGGCTTTCAATCTTTCCAGATCCCGATTCAGAAGGAGTAAACTGAATATCATTTGGGCGGATCATGACGAGCACCTGACTGCCTGGTTGAAAGTTTGATCGGTTGGGAAATGTGCCAATCTCAGTCTCAATGTGACCATTCTGAATCACTCCGGAAATCGTATTGGCTTGGCCGATAAATTCCGCCACAAATGAACAAGAGGGCTGTTGATAAATGACCTCTGGCGTATCGCATTGTACCAGCTTCCCGTGTTGCATCACGGCCACCTGATCGGCCATCGCAAAGGCCTCTTCATGGTCATGCGTGACAAGAATTGCCGTTGTCTGCGTTTGCCGAAGAACCCGATACAGTTCTTTCCGCATTTTCACCGTCATGTCAGGGTCTAAATTACTAAAGGGTTCATCCAGTAACAGTAGAAGGGGTTGAGGTGCCAGGGCCCGTGCTATGGCAACGCGTTGTTGCTGCCCTCCCGAGAGCTCATGCGGAAAGCGATGTTGCAGACCTTGAAGCCCCACTAAGTCCAACAAGGTCTGAACGCGAGACCGCCGGTCAGCCGACGACCAGCGATAAAGCCCAAAGGCCACGTTGTCTTCCACGCACATATGGGGAAACAAAGCATATTCTTGGAAAACCATTCCTATGCGGCGTTGTTCGGGAGGCACATGTACGGAGGTTGAGGCCAGTATCTGGTCTTGTAGCTGGATGGTGCCGGCAGAAATTTTTTCAAAACCAGCGATGGCCCGCAAGGTTGTGGTTTTTCCACAGCCGGAAGGGCCTAACAAACACAGAATATTTCCCGCCTGAAGATTGAGAGATACATGATGAACGGTGGGGACGTCAGGCCTGTAGCCACAAGTAACATTCGTGAGCGTTAATATGGGGGATTTGGCTTGTGACGTGGCCAATGTCTGGTTATCTAAAGGCATTATAGCAACTCGATAGCGGACCCGTGAGCGAAGCCGTACAGGTTGGGCAGGAATCATTGTACTGAGGCCTGGTCTGTCTGCCAATTCTTTTTGGGTCCGTTGAAAAAAGCCGCCAGCGGCGTTCTCACCCTTTTTCCGTGCTCACGTAGTGCCAGTACGCTCCGCGCGCAAAAAGGGCTGCGGCCTTGCTGGACGGACTTTTTTGAACAGACCCGACGCTGTTGATCACTAAGTGCTTCTTGGTGCAATGTGGCCTTTGCTATCGTCATTATTCAACGCTCCCTTTTTGGATAATAAGAACACTGCGGGAATGGTCAGCAGGACAATCAGTAGGGCCGGTGGGGCAGCAAGCTGATACAGTTCTTCGCTGGCTTCCAGCCAAATGCGGACGGCCAAGGTATCAAAACCAATCGGACGAAGCAGGAGCGTGGCCGGCAATTCTTTCATGCACAGAAGGAACATGAGCAACCATGCCGCAAAAAAACCTTTGCGGACTAAGGGGAAGGTAATCTGGATAAAGGTGCGGATTCCTTTTGCGCCGAGGTTACGCGCCGCTTCTTCGATATTGGGATTGACCTGTTGGAGGGCGGATTCCATAGCCTGTAGGCCTGCCGGTAGATAGTGAACCAAATACGCCACAATCAAGACAAAGACTGTGCCGTACAACATTGGAATCACATCCGTAAAAACCATGAGCAAGGCCAAGGCAGCCACTGGACCAGGGAGCACATAGCCAATATAGGCACCTTGCAGGCAGGTCATGTGTAATGTCGAGGGAAAGCGTGAAGCTAGGTACGCGAGAGGAGTCCCTAGGGCCAAGGCCGCCGTGGCGGCGGCGGCCGAAAGCCAAAGGCTATTCCAGATATATTGGCTAAAGGATGTATGAATGTCTCCGTTAGTCCATGCGGTGAAGGTCCATTGGATCAGCAGCAGAACCGGTAGGCCAAAGGCGGCCATGAAAATCAGAACAAACAAGAGATTGATGAGGAGACCTTGCGCGTGAGAACAGGGTTTGGGGGTTGCGGTCCGGACCCGGCCGGCTGTCTGGTAAAAACGGCTTTGTTTCCGAAACCATCGCTCAGCCAGGACAAATACGAACGCAAAGCTCACAAGGAGCAGGCTGAGCAAGGCGGCCGACTGGTAATCAAATCGCCCGGTGATCTGTTGATAAATGGCATAGGTAAATGTTTGAAAGCGTAAGAGAGAAACCGCGCCAAAATCAGAGACGACGTACAGGATCACCAAAAACATACTCGCCACCAAAGCTGGACGGATGAGTGGCATCGAGACGCGCCAAAAAGTTTCCCAACGGGTAGCTCCGGTGGCATGTGCGGCTTCCTCAAAAGACATATTGAAGTTCTGAAAGGCGGCGCGGGCCAGTAAGTATACGTACGGAAACGTGTTCAGGGTCATCACCACGAGGGCGCCTAAGAAACTATAGGGAGACGGGATACGGGTATCAGAGTTCGTCAACCATTGCCAGGCCAGTTCAACTGGCCCGGCTGTGTCTAATAAATAGGTATAGACGTAGGCGAGCACAAACGACGGAATGGCTAAGGGGAGGACAAATCCCCATTCCCAAAACGCCCGCCCCCAAAACTGGCAGCGGGTGACAATCCAAGCCGTCGAAATTCCTAGCGTTAACGTGGCAAGAGACACCCCAAGGGCTAAAGAGATGGTATTGATGAGTAATTCAGGCAGGCGGGTGTTCCACAGATTGCCAGCTTGAGAAAGGTCACCGGTGAAAGCAGAGTAGGCAACATAGGCCAGCGGAAATGTCAAAAAGGCGGCAATACTCATCCCCAGCAGAGATAGGGGAGTGAGCTGGGCGTGGCGAACCATTCTTCGGCGCTCTTTGCGGTTACCGAAGACCGAGATGTTGGATCGTATCGATGATGGGGTCGCGAAGTTCAGCCAAACGAGTCAGAGGAATGGTGGACGGACGAAAAGTTGTAGCCGGAGGGATGGCGGGGTCGGCTTGCACAGACGGGTTCACGGGATATTCTTTATTGATTTCGGCAAACATCCCTTGGCCTTTTGGGGACATCAAAAACAAAATAAGTTGGTGGGCAGCTCTGATGTTTTTGGCATGAGCTGTCAGACCGATGCCTGCGACATTCATAATGCTGCCCATCCCGCCTTGTTCTTGGTCTGTAATCAAAGGGGCAATCGGAGCTTGGGGATCCATAGCCAGATGCCGAAAAATATAGTAGTGATTGACCAGTCCCACGCTGACTTTCCCTTTAGCCACGGCATCCACAATTTGCCGGTTTTTCCCATAGACTTCATTGCCGGCATTGTCTCGAATGCCTCGTAAGAACTTGTCCACGGTATCTTTGCCCTTCGCGGCCATAATCATGGAAGCGCCAGCTTGCAGATATTCACTGTTGGCGCTGGGAATAGCCAATTTGCCTTTCCAGGTCGGCGTGGCCAGATCCAGCAGTGAATGAATGGTTAACGGGTCTACGAGTTTCGTGTTGTAGACAGCTACCCACATGCGTCCGGAGATGCCGATCCAACTATTATCGGGAGCCCGGAATGGCTCAGGAATATCCGTTTTTACGCTTGGAAGGGAAATTGGTTGTAAAAGTTGGAGCTTGCGGGCTAATTCTAAGGCCCCAGCTTCATTCGCGATAAAAACATCCGCGGGTGTACGGTTCTTTTCCGCTCGTAAGCGGTTCACCAATTCGGTGCTCCCGGCAGTGAGTAGTTGGACAGAGGTTCCAGTGGTTTTTTCAAAATGGTCCAGCACCGGTTGAATGAGCCGTTCCGCACGCCCTGAATACACGACCACAGAGTCATTGGCATTGCTCGTGGAGACTCCAACTACTAAAATACTTGCCAATAAATATAAAAGCATTGAAACATAAGGCATAATTTGAACCCCACAAACGATTTAGAGAATCATTTTCATAATTGGCATTCTACTATGCCTTCCCTGCCGCAGGCAAGAAAAGGAGCCAGGGATGGCTATCAAGCCGTAAATGAGGGGGTGAATTAGGCTGGCTGGCAAGTCGCGCAGAGGCCGTAGAGCTCGAGTTTGTGTGTTTCAATGGTAAATCCATTTTTTCGAGCCACGGCTTCCTGCAGGTCTTCAATTTGACAGTTATTGAACTCTACGATTTTCCCGCATCCCGTACAAATGAGGTGATCGTGATGGCCCTTGTGGGCGACATTGTCGAACTGGGTTTGAGTCCCAAAATGACGTTCTTGAGCGAGTCCGGTGTCGCAAAAGAGTTTCAGGGTTCTGTAGATGGTGGCCAGACCGATATGCGGATCTTTCTTCGCTAAAATATGATATAACTGCTCGGCGGTGACATGCTCCATTTTCAGGAACGTGGTGAGAATCAGTTCTCGCTGTCGCGTCAGCTTGAGGCTGTGTTTGGTGAGATGCTGCTTCAGCAGTTCGAGTTCTTTGACGGGTTTGGGCATGAGCAGCGGTTCCCAGAAAATGCGAAGCCGTATTAAACCCCAAGAGGCTATTTTGGTCAAGGACATTTTTTAACATGGTGATAGAGAGCAAGTAATTTGGAGTGTTGAATAGTGAAGATATCAACGGCCCTATTTCGCTAGGAGGCTGTTTGCTATCAGTAGCCTCGGGTCTGTTCAAAAAAGCCTGCCCTGAGCCTATCGAAGGGTTCGTCCAGTCCTGTCCTGAGGCCTCCCGAAGGGAAGGCCGCAGCCCTTTTTGCGCGCGAGCGTATTGGTACTACGTGAGCACGGGAAAAGGGTGAGAACGCCGCTGGCGGCTTTTTTCAACAGATCCTAATTTGGAGTCTGTATGCGAAAACCAATAGACGTAACCAGTGATCGGGCTTGGCTAATTTATACGTTGCATTTGACTGAATCTATGGGGCTGATGAGTGATGTGAAGCTTCAACAATTGTTATTTTTGGCAGAGCTGCAAATGCTAGGCGACGGCTTGAAAGGCTTACATTGGGAGTTCGTTCGTTTTCCCTACGGAGCATTCAGTAAAGATGTGGATAATGATTTGCTCTTTCTACGCCGGAAGGAACGCATCCAAAACTTTGATGTGATCGGGGAGGCTGAAGCGGTGGTGGAGTTTATGGATATGGTGGTGAACGACCATGAGGTGAATCAACGCGTTATGGACATGATTCGCACGGTTGTGGATACCTATGGTTCGCAAGATACAAGTGAAATCATGAGTTCCGTCGAGGCCGTCGAACTCAGTCCCGCAGACAACCCTGAACAAAAACTCGCAATCAGGGACATATCATTTCACACAATCATGTTGGTGCCTTCACGAGTGGAAACGACGGAAGCTTTTACTCTTTCAGCGGCCCAGGTGAAACAGCTAAATGCCGCAATGGGCTATTAGTGAGTGTAAATTAATTTTGATGATGTGTATTCAATCGATGTGCTTCTCATGGCACTGGTGAAGAAAGAGCTAATCTTCTGCTCTTTAAGAGGACGGATATAATCTCCTTCAAGAGTCTTGGATGCCGGCGGGATGTGTGCAACGCTTGAAAGCCAAGACGAGTTGCGGCTTTCCACTCTCCAATCTTGATCATCATTTTCAGTCCATTAATTTGTTCATAAGCTTGTAACCAAAGCTGAGCTGAGGGAGAAAAAAAGTCTGAGCCACTAGCTGTAAGTTGAGTGTTCAGTTTCCACGCTAAAAAAGGTTCTTTGTTTGAAGAGGTTGTCCGATTTGTCTGCGAGTGATGGAATTTTCTCAAAGCGAACTCATATAACTTTTCTAGCTTCTTTTGCGATTGTTCCCATCTCCTTTTCTGAATGATTGTCTGACGAGCCGCTTCTCCAATATCACATCTGAGGCCAAGATCATTGTGAAGCTGCATAGATAATTCTAGGAATTCCTCTACATTGTTATATGGTGCAATGAAGCCATTTTTTTTATGTTCAATCAGGTCAAGCGCTACACCTACCGGTGTGGAGATACAAGGCAGGCCGCTCGCCATGGCTTCCAGCAACGGAACGGGACCTCCTTCTATACGAGATGTCACCCAAAAGATATCGAGTGCACGATACAGTTTAGCGATTTTATGATAGTCAGTTTCGTATGCTTGATGTATGCAAGTGATGCCAAGCTTGCGTAGTTTTTTGGCAAAGTGATGCCAGCCCGGACCAATGAGTAAAGTCGCCACATTGGAATGCTGTGAATGGAATTTTCTGATGCTCTGAATGAAAAAATCTAATCCTTTTCTCCCATCAAGATTACTCGTCGATTTTCCAGAAAATCCCACAACAAATGCTTTCGTTGGGAGCTTAAGAGCTTTTCTGATGTTTATCCTTTCTCCTTCTTTGGGTTGATGAAATATAGTGCTATCGATCCCGAATGGGATGAGAAAGGTATCTTCCTTTGGAATTCCTTTTCCAATGAGGAAATCTTGCCATTGTCGAGAGACAGTCATGACGGCGTCACTGGCGAAGAATTTGTGTATATCGGTTTTTTCGTTCATGTGGTGCAGAGTGGTGATTGTTGGGAGTTGATCTCTAGCCTGCTGCAAGGACTGGTTGCACAAAAAATGAATAAGATGAAATGGCAGGGAAAGCTTGCCAAAGTGCTTGAGTGTTTTTCGTAACGCAAATTGTGAGCAAACGGTAGCTTGTACCTCAGGATTGTTTATGGTGATCTGATGTGCAAAATTACCAATAACCCAATAGAGCGAGTCCACGATCAAAAGCACTCGTATAGGTCGAACGGATCTTTGCAAGTGAAAGAGATCACTCATGGAGTGGGATGGACTGGATCGATAGCCTAAAGCGGGGGAAGGCTCAATTATCGCATCGGCTCACTATCCCAGGACAACGGGATAGTAGACAGTGTCATAGAAATATTCAGTTGCTGGGAAAAATTTATCCATTGAAGTTCAAGGTGACAGGGATAGTAATGGTAATATTTAACACCAAAATATGATTTCTCAGAATATCCTTTTAGAGAGTGTCGTCACAAGATTGATCCCCACAGCCAAATACAACGGATTTGCACCATGGCCAAAAAGGAGGACGCCTTTTTGGCATATCGGGTGGCAATGCCTCGCCAACGCTTCAGATGCAGAAACGCATTTTCGACCAAGTGGCGCATTCGGTACAAGTATCGATCGTACTCACGAGGCGTGCGCCGATTGGTCTTTGGGGGGATGATCGGTGCCATGTCTCGTCGCTCAGCTTCATGGACAATCGCCTCCGTGTCATAGGCCTTATCCCCCAGCAGGGCCTCGGCCTCGAAGCCGGCTATCAGTGGCTCAGCCTGCGTACAATCCGCCACGGGACCTGCTGTAACAAGAACTCGGAGCGGCAAACCATGGGCATCCACGGCCAAATGGACCTTGGTGTTGAGCCCCCTTTGGTGCGCCCCATCGCCTCATTACCCCCGACCGCCCCCGCCGCATGCGGATGGACCTTGATGTGACTCGCATCGATGATTAACCACTCCATGTCCGGCTCATCAATGAGCCGCTCCAGGATCTTCTCCCAGCGGCCGTGGTCCCGCCAGCGGCAAAAGCGACGATGCGTGTTCTTCCAGTCGCCGAGATCGGGCGGCAGATCACGCCACGGCGCGCCGGTCTGCAAGATCCAAAAGACGGCATTGAGAAATAAGCGATTGTCCCGGGCTTGCCCACCCCACTGGCCCTTTTGGCCGGGCAAGAGCGGTTCTAAAAGGCTCCACAGGCGGTCAGACAGATCATGTCGTCGGTGGATCTTACTCATCGCAGCACCTCCTTGTTCTGCGAATCATACCAGATTTCTCATCTCGTGACGACACTATCTAGTTGAAAAAATTGATTATTTCTTTCCGTGAGCACTATTAAAAGTTATTTCAATAATGCCAGTGTTCACGGTTAATCGATCTGCCTGAATAGTCTTCTTAATGTCAGCATCTACCTAGGGCTCTGATCTGGATGGTCTGCAAACTATTGCAAGGTTCCGTTGTTTCTTTTGAGGCTTTGGTCCACTTATGGCTTGCTGGAAAAGCAACTTGATTTTTTTTAGAGTTGCCCATTTTCGTTTCCTTTCTTGTTTCCTTTGATGAAAGCTCGTGGTGAAGGAATCTACAATAGAAAATCCTTGCTGAACAAGATATTGGCTAAGGCTTTGTTGTGACCAATTTCTTACATGTTGCCATCTGTGAAAAGTCTTTTCACAACATGGGCAGAAAACCTGCGAATCTTCAAGGCGCTCTTCATTTGGTGTGGTGAAAATGCAGACACCATCAGGCTGAAGGATTTGTTTGATGACATTTAGGCTTTCATTAAGGGGGGCATCATAGAGATGTTCTACTACTTCAATAACTAATATTGCATCGAATTTCTTGCCCTGTTTGGTCAATTGGTGAGGTTGAAAAGCTCCTAGAAAGTTTTTTCGAGCCCTAAACTGATTAGTGACGATAGCTGTAGAATGTTCGGAAAAGTCTAACCCACCAGCAAAATATCCATGGTCTAATAACTTTTTAAGTAGATTGCCTGTCCCACATCCGTAGTCAAGTATAGTGCGAGAATTTTCTAGGTATGGGGCAATCTGTCTTAAGAGTTCATCGCCGTTATGGTTGGTAAAATATCTTTCTGGAAAGTTAGATTCGTAGTCCCAAAACTTGGATATCAGTTTAGGAGTCCACTCAATTTCAGGATACTTCTTCATTTGTTGGCGTGAGAAAAAAGGTGATTCTATTTACACCGAAAGATCTTCATAGCTCCCTAGCTTGTAATGTGCGAGCATGATTTTTTTCGTTAATGGTGTCACTATATTATGAACGCAGCGTTGAGCAACTCTTCCGCTGGTTGGGTCGCTCATCGAAACTCATAAATCAAGTTTGCTTTTTAATAATAAAGCCCTGCCCGGTTGGAGGATGAATTATCTTTTCCAATTTATGCAGAAAAAATCATTGCAAGCTTGAAATGCGCCAGGACAAGTTCTAAATCCATAGTCATCACAGACAATTATGCCACTTTTTTCAAGTCGAGGATAGGAAAATTCAAGAGACTGCTTGGTGTAAAGTTGTAATAGACTTCGCATAAAGAATTTTCTATCAGCACTTTGATCATTCTTGCACATGCTTCTATATTTACTCAAAAACCCTTGGTCCTCACGCCAATACATACAATTTTCAGAGAAAATGTAGTGAGGCACCAATTTTTTTGTAAATTTTTCAGCCAAATAAATAATCCCGCCGCTTGCGGCGGAAATTATTTATTCACGTCTTATTTGTCACTATTTTGAGATAGAACCTGTACATACCTATTGGCAATGGTTTCTATCGAGAATGTTGCTGCGCGTTGTATTAAAAAATCTGAATCAGGTGGGCTTTCGAGTATTGAGAGAATTCCATTGGCCAAGGCTTCGTCATCTCCAACTGGCACAAGTTTCCCGTAGTCGCCATGAGACAAAAGTTCTGAAGGGCCACTTGGACAGTCTGTGCTAATGACGGGACAACCACAGGCAAGAGCCTCAAGCAATACGTTGGGAAAGCCTTCCCACTTCGAAGACAAAACAAAAACAGCAGCATGGGCCATGTATTGATAGGGGTTTGATACGAATCCGGGCATGCGGACCTCTTGGCTTAGACCAAGTTGTATGATCAGTTGTTCAAGCATCATTCGGTCAGCCCCTTCGCCTAAGATCATGAGACGTACTGGGCGTTTGGTCATAACTCGAGCGACTGCTCGTAGAAGAGTTGGATAATCTTTTTGAGGCGTTAATCTTCCCGCAGCAAGAAGAACTGGAGGCTGGTTTGGTGTAAACCAGGGGTCGTTCAGTGGTTCGGATGCGTTTTCCTGCAAGCCTTTCACATCAATAGGGTTGTAGATCGTCGTAATTCGTTCTCTTGGTAAACTTGTCACCTTGGATAAATCTTCGGCTACTCCATCCGAGACCGCAATGATCTCATCAGCTCGTGGATACCATTCACGGGCTAAAATTGGGAGGTATTTTTCGAAAGGTCTGTCATATCTGGCTATTTTTTTTGAGATAGTATTGGCTTCTCTTATGACAATTCGGGTTTTTGTCTGTGCAAGCCATCCTGCACAGACAGCAATTAAATTAGATGGATCTAGTGTTGTGAGTAAGACATCTGGAGATTCCGTTTTAAGAAAATGCGTGAGGGTTGTGAGGCTTCTGATGACTTTTGGCCGATTCTGCCACAGCAATTCAAGGAAAATTTTCCTGGTAGAAGCGGGAAGACGAATAACGTTGGGAAGAATCCGTAGTGGATGTTGAAAGCCCGCCAGATGAATATGTACTGATGAGGGGATTAAATCAATGAATGGACCCCGCATTCGGCTCACGACAAGATCGATTGTATGTCCGTTTTGGTCCAGGTATTCTGCAAGACGGAGGATGACCCTTTGCGCGCCCCCTCCATCTAAGTTGCTCAGGAAAAATGCGATACGCATGGGGGCTGAAGAATAACAATACTCACGTATTTTGCTAGGTGAGATTTTTGGGGATAGGTGGATTCTGAAGCGCCCATGGGCTAATGTTGTTCACGATACCAAGATTGAAACATCAGCAAACTCCAGAGCAAAAAATCATGATTTTGCCAGCCCATTTGGTGTTGCTTCCAAATCCTATGAACAGCCTCTGGTCGAAAGAAACCTTCCTGGCGCAATGTGTTTTCATCAAGAAGGTCCTCAGCCCATTCTCGCAGTGAGGTCCTCAGCCAATCACTCAATGGTATGCCAAATCCCATTTTGGGGCGTTCTGTCAGTTCCGGGGGGAGATAGCGTTCTAAAATTTTCTTCACAATACGCTTGCCACCCTCTTGGTTGAAGCGCATAGCGAGAGGGAGGCTCCATGCAAAATCTACGACTCGGACATCAAGGAAGGGGCAACGAACTTCAAGACTGACAACCATACTTGCCCGATCAACTTTTACCAAAATATTGTCTGTTAAATATTCTGCAAAGTCCAGATATAACATGCCTTGAAGAGGTTCTGACACATGAGGCCAGCTTTGGGTGTCCGTTAATATTGTCGTCGTTGGTCCGGTACCTAACACGAATTCAGAAGCGTTTTCACAACGTGCATGTCGCCGTGCGAATAATTCGGTAGGATTTTTCGAGGGCCAACCTTTGGCTTTTTTTTCCAATTTCTTCCCAAACGGGTAGGAGATACGGGCTTTTTCTCCAAGAAATTCAGCAAGTTTCCATGAAGTCTTTCCTAGCGCTCTCACGGCGCCGACAGTGTGTTGTCGGTAAGATAGGGGAAATCGGTTTAAGCGATTCCATTCATGTAAGCATCTGATGTACCGTTTATAGCCAACAAACAGTTCATCTCCACCATCTCCTGATAGAACGACCTTAACATCCTGATGTGCAAGTTTCGAAACGATACATGTGGGTATCTGTGAAGGGTCTGCGATGGGCTCATCATATATGCGAGGCAAATCTGGGATAATATTCAAGCTATCTTGAGCTGTCACATACAGCTCGGTATGGTCAGTTTGGCAATGCTGAGCGATAGATAGAGCATATGGTGCTTCGTTAAATTGTGTTTCATGGAATCCTATGGAAAAGGTTTTAATTGGTCGGGGACTTTGTGCTTGCATCAGTGCGACAACCGTCGTGGAATCAATGCCACCTGAAAGGAGTGCTCCGACATCTACGTCGGCGACCATTCGATCATGTACGGCGACCCTCAATAATTGTTCTAGGTTGTCCGTGGCGTCTTGGAAAGATCCAGAATACGGGTTCTGATCACCTCGTTCATTCACTTTTTGCGGCAACCAATATTGTATAGGTGTGATCGTGGAGTGCGTGTCTCGAGCGGACAGCGTCAGATAACTTCCCGGAGGAAGCTTTCGTATTCCACGGAAAATGCAATAGGGATTGGGAATCCAAGAGTACTGAAGGAGAAGTCCAAGAGCGTCTCGATCAATCTCTTTCTGAAATCCAGGAAAAGCACGAAGGGCTTTTAACTCAGACCCAAAGATCAATGCATTTCCACTCCATCCATAGTAGAGAGGCTTTTTCCCCACCGGGTCTCGTGCGAGTGTGAGAAGACGGTTTTGCTGGTCCCAAAGCGCAAATGCAAACATCCCGTTGAGTCGAAGAAGCGTCTTCTCAACACCCCATTGTCCAATCGCAGCCAAAACTATTTCGGTGTCAGAATGGCCTCGAAATTGATGGCCTAAGGACGTGAGTTCTTCTGACAGTTTTTTGAAATTATAAACCTCGCCATTATAGGTGAGGACAAATCGGCCACAATGAGAAATCATAGGCTGCGCGCCTGCGTCGGTCAGATCAAGGATCGCAAGCCTACGATGCCCTAGCGCTATACCGCTTGACGCATCGGTCCATACTCCTGACCCATCAGGACCTCGATGGTGCAACTGTTCTGTCATAGTTCTGACTATGTTTTGGAGTGTCGAATGAGAAGATTGTGTTGGGTTAAGGAATCCGGAAATTCCACACATAGAGCTGCATTCGTTCGTCAGATAACGAGTCTAAGAAAACCAGCTTCACGCCATTGAAATGAAAATCTTTTCATGACGCTTGAGATACCGCAAAACGGATTTCCATCTTTTTGCTAACTGTGCGGTGGCTTGTTCCTGAGAATGAGTAGACAAGGCCGCTTTTTTGGTCATTCGGCTTAAAATGTGGAGGTAAGCCCAAAGGAGAAACGTTGAGCCGGACGCTTCCCAAATTTTTCTTGTTTTTGATGGGGCAAGAGTGAAGTACATCTGCGAAAATAACTTGAATTGTGAGGAATGTGCGAGCTCTTCTATCGTGATATCATCTAGGGATTGAGAACGGGATTTATAGCAAAACTTGATTAGAGACATACTTAAATCCACAAAAAATGGTCCAAAGCCAGCCATTTCTAAGTCTAAGACAGTTAATTCTTTATTTTCAGATATCATAAGGTTCCCGGGATGAAAATCTTGATGCAGAAGTACTGGCGTAGCAAGCGAAGAAAAAGAATCCCTTAGTTTAGACTCTAATACTGAAAAAACGCGTGTGACATCATGTAACGATATAACCTCTCTCGTCAGTGGACTTCCAATAATATCGGAAATTTCCTTCAACACAGCTTCAGGGGACAAGATAGGAAGAGGATTAGCTTTGTCCAGATGGTATTGAGTTGTAAGTTGATGATCGAGAGTTATCGTATGTATTCTCCCCAAAATCTTGAAGGCTTCTTGAGAGACTTTCATGGGACTTTTTTTGAGTGTTTTTCCTGAGATCCACCTTGTGATAATACAACAGACGTTATATTTTTGAAGGTTGTGAGGATTGGTGTCAGCCCATACAATTTCAGGTACGCGAATACCATGTTTCGTGAGTACGGAATGGGTAAACAGGGAACGTTCAAAGAAAAAGAAATTTTGGCTTGGGAAAAAGTTAATGAAAACTTTTCCCTCTTTTGTTTGAGCTATTCCATTTTGAAAATGTCCTGCTAAGGGAACGATGTCAAACAATCCGAGTTTTCTCTGCAACTCTTTTTCAACATACCATTGGATTTCCGGGAGAAAGGAAGGTGAGTTCTTTGCCTTTTTGTCAAAGTGCGCCAATCTTTTTGACTTATCTTTCAACCAGTGCCATAGCATAATTTTTTATTTTGAAATTAATGGTGCGATTGGTAGGACAGACCCCAGTAAGAGAAATGTCGAAGGTTCAACCCTTGTGTGGTGGACACAGGCAAACATCGATCTCGCCAAGAATGATCATAACAACTGGGGAATGATGACACTAGGAGCAGCTGTCAACAGTCATATAATTTTGACCGCAGTAATCGGTGTGCCTGCCTGAAAAGCCTGCTAATCGGTGACCCCTTTCCCTTTTTCTTGTTCATATCTATTTGGCTGCCGGGTTAATAATCAGTTAAGACCAAAGCATACTCAATGGTACAGCCCACATCTTGTCTCCCATCGAGCCCACGGTCGTTCCGGTATAAAGAACCATACCAATAAAACGTCGGTCTTTTGCAAGATGATCCCTGAACCATTGTAAATGTTTAAAATCGCTTTTTTGAATTGAAGAGCTGAATTTTACTTCGATACCCAAAAGCTCCTCATCTTCTCTCTCAACGAGAAAATCAATTTCCCTCTTTTCCCGATCTCGGTAATGAAAGAGCTGATAGGCGCCGTCTGCAGAATCAATGAGTGTCGCAATCTCATTGAATGCGAATGTTTCTACTACTTTCCCTATCCGGTCGGGATTATTCTGAACCTGATTCACATCCCATTTCAGAACTGAAGCCATCAGACCCGTGTCACTCATAAAAAGCTTTTCCTGCTTGCCGACACGGTCATAGTCCGTTCTCGTCCAAGGAGACACTCGTTCAATCACATACAGGTTCTCTAACGCATTAATATATGAGTACAGCGTAGGTCTTCCGATTGAAAGCCCTGTGCCAATAGCTGAAATGTCAATAAATTTTCCAGACCAAGCTGCCAAGATTCGCACTAATTTATGCATGGCATCCTGGCGAGTGATGTGCTGAATATCCTGCAGGTCTCGTTCGATAAGGGCATCGACATAGTCCTGGTGCCAAAGTCTTCGGTCTTTCTCGTTCGCAGCCAGGGCTTCTGGAAACCCTCCCTTCAGGGCCATCGTGACAATCGCGTTACGGTCATGAATGATTTTGCTCGGTTTAAATTTTTGTGCAAAAGCCAGATCAAAAAACTTCGTTTCTTTTCCTATGATTTCCCCTTGCGAAAGTTGGCGAAGCCTGACTTTACTCACTCGACCTGCTAATGATTCCCTCACGCTCGGTAAGTTCTGTATGTTGGCCGAGCCGGTGAGCAAATATTGTCCCGGCCGTGTATCGTCATCGACCGCTTGTTTGATTGCTGAGAGAAGGTCTGGAACTTTTTGTACCTCATCAATGATAAGCGTTCTGGCTTTGTGCCTGACAAAATGATTCGGATCAGTTCGAGCAAGTTCTCTATCGACTTGGTTGTCAAGCGTTCTGTATTCCATGTCTTTTGTGGCAATCTTTTTGGCCAATGTTGTTTTTCCACATTGGCGGGAGCCAACGAGCATAACCACGCGACGTGTTCTGAGTCTGTCTTTGACCTGTTTCTCTTGCCATCTTGGGTATACGTCAGACATCTTCAACTCGCAAAGTGTAAAAGCAGTATATCGCGATTTGTAAATAATAAACAACGCGTTTTGTAAAATTATGAGCATGGCAAAGGGCGTAAGGGTAAGGGGGGCATGGCATCATACTCTCGTTCACCATGACCGTCTGATCCCATTGGGCACGCTCGACGACGGCTGGTATAAGGCTGGCCGTACCCGAGACCGGCGTCATGACCACATAGTTCAGATTGGTGGAATGGCCCACTCCCGCCTGCCTGATCGTAATCGTCAACCGGCCATCCGTCACAGTCACCAGCTGATCAGTCACCGTGACAACAAGATTTGAAGACAACACTATTGTATTGCAAGACCTGACCCTGAATCCTGAAAGAGATCATAGACAAGCTGTCAAATTGGCGCGGCGCGATTTCGAACTTTCACCCTTGGAAGTTAGGGGAAAAAGAAAGATACGCGATGAGAAGTGAAGTGATGAAAGGTTTTATGAAGCAGCGTTGTGAGAGAAACATCGACATCTTCATCAAGATACAGTCTGGCCCTCACAGCCCAAACTCTTTTTTGACCTTCTCTTCAGAGTCAGACTCTATCACACGATCCATTGCATCTTTGTTGTCATAATAATATGACAAGGCATCATAGATTTGTGCAAGGCTCAAATGGGAGAGCTTAATCTGTATTTCTTCCGGTGCAGACCCCATGTGGTGATGGACGACAATGCTTTTGACAGGAGTTCGTGTGCCACTGATAACGGGCTGTCCGCCTTGCACTCCTTCGACGCATTCAATGTAGGCATGGTTTGTTTTTATTGTCATGTTTCGAGTGTACGTTCAGAATTCTTGCGATGTCAACGACGCAGGAAAAACCTATTTCACGATCTCGTTGAGATAAATAGGAAGTGTCACCTGATCAAGTATCTCGCAGAAGAATACCAAAGACATCAATAGAGAGGAAAATGTAAAGTAAAGTAAAGGGGTCAGTAATAAAGGGGTCAAGTCTTTTGTTGGCTAATTACTCTCTCTGCCTGTTCCACCCGCTTTTGGAAACGAGGGTTGCTAGCTTGTTTTGCTCGGACCTGCTTACAGGCCCATCCCACCACCCCATAGCTCGTGACACCAAAGTGCCCCGCTGTTTCCTGCAACGTCAACTCACACAGCCGCTTCACGAGAGACATCGCCACCTTGCGAGCTTCATTCGCTTCCCCCCGACGGCCCTTCTTGATGGTCGAGACCGGCACGCCAAACACCGCGGCGACTCCCCGCAGCACCTGTCGCACCGACGGGCGAACAATCGCACGCTCATGACGCGGATGCTCCCGTGACAGGGGGCTGGCCTTGGTCTTCACCCACTCCACGAAGCCTTCCTGGCCTAACACGAGCGGGTGCCGGTCGTTTGCATAAAAAGTCTCGCACGCCTCCTCGTTGCCCGCCACGACAAAGGCCTGAAACGCCCGCGGCGACCCAAAGCCTTCTAACCCCTCGCCGATAGACAACCACGAGGGGGCCGTGTGCGGTTTGAGATAGTACGGATGGCTGCTCCAGCGGTACGCATCTGGTAAGGTACACAACTGCCCCTGGACCGGATTGAGATGAATATACCGAATCACCGTCGTGAGATAGATTTCGGCTTCAATGAGCATGGCTCTATAGCGCCCTCGAAACAAAGGGCCATCTCGCCGATGGGTCCGATTAAACCGTTGAGTATACACGCCATTGAGATGTCGCATGACACGCCCGAGATTCCCCCGGGGCGTCCGCACACACAGATGATAGTGATTCGGCATCAGACAATACGCGAACACCTCGACGCCCCACTGTGTCGCGGACTCCTCGAGGGCCTGGAGAAACATCTCATAATCCACGGACGTCCGAAAGATCGCCTGGCGGGCCAGCCCGCGGTTCATCACATGATAAACCGCCCCGGGATATTCAATGCGCAACGGCCGAGTCATCCCGGCAGTGTAACAGGAGAGGGCAAGACTCTCAACAAAAGACTTGACCCCTTTTTTAACAGTGCAGTAGCTGGCAACATGAAAGCGCTTAAGGCAATGATGAGCCGTCTGCGGTGCACCAACCATTTTTGCGGGACTTGGCGAAGGGCAAGAGTATGCATGACCGTTCCTGCCCATACGTAGATGGACAAACCGATGTATTCGATGATGGCATATCCTAAACCACCACCTTCTAATGGGTTCTGGTGGTGTTGGAAGAAAAGCTGGAAACCTCGCACAAGTAAATACAGCGGAAGGAAGATCACTGCTCCTATTAACGCATTCCAGAGGAATGGATTGATGTTCCTTCTCATGGTTTAGGTTATCGCCCAATAAAAAATCTGTCTGTGCCGCAAGTGCCAGAGAGACAGAATGGTCCTAAGAAATTAAAGGACTCGCTTCGGAAAAATAGTTCCCGGGTCTGCCCATTGATGGTCTCTGTCAGTTCAAAACTAGGAAATCCCGAATCTATCCTCCCATAGACACTTTCCGAGGGAGAGGGAGGGGTCAAGTCTATTGTTGACTAATTCTATGTGTTCCACCTGCCGTTTCTTGCAACGTCAGATCACGCAACCGCTTGACCATAATATCCCACCCCGGGATATTCGATGCGCAGCGGCGAAGTGATCCCGGCAATCTCGCCAGACCTGTCAATACTCTCAACAAGCGACTTGCCTCCTTTTCATAAGCACTCAACAAAAGACTTGACCCCTATTCTATTCTATTATATTTCTATTTTTATGAAGTCGTGCTATTCAACGGCGTGTGGTTGGGTCTTGTAGAATCTCTTCCAGAAAATAGTCACATGCCTCAGCTTCAGACTGGAATTTGCGCTCACAATTCCTGTTTCCTCGCTCTCGATAGTATACTGACCAGCCCAAGTTGTTTTGCTCCAGACAGTATCGTTCGTCGTAACTAACATCTGCATCAATATGCCCTATGGCGTAGGTTCGAGGATTAACTCCCTCGCTCTTCAGCTTGGCTTCTAGTTCATGTCTGTTCATTTTGGTTGCAATACTCCTGTATCAACCAGTTCCCGTACTGAGGCGGGTAACTTAAACTGAATTCCACCGCCTCCCCCGAAGGCATGAGCCGCAATCCCTGCATCCACGTCTAATGGGCGAAGAACCTTAAATGTCTCTCGAGAAAGCGTTTCATGTTCTGGCGGCAATCCTCTATGCGAAAACGGTGTTCCAGCCGGAGAGGCGAAGGAACCACGACGACTCCCAAAGCGATCAATTAACGTCCCAGGTTTCAATGTTTCAGCCTTTCGGAAATTGGCAAAAAACCCATCAAAAGGAGCTGCCGTGGCAAAATCTCGGGTGGCCAACTCTGTGGAACTCGTTCCTATCCTTCTTCCAATCGAAAAGGGAGAAGTCCCAAGCCCAATTGCTGGAATTGCGGAAAAACTATCAATCGTCGCTGCACCAAAGTCAAACGCGAGGAGATCAATAGTAACATTTGCAATATCTGGGACGAACCCAAGTGTGGGCCTGTCAAGTCTTCTGTGTAACTGATCGTGAATTACTCTTTCGTTGACACTCGGTCTCCTAATAGAATGGCAAACTGATTGAGCGCTCGTTTCCATTCTGGAATGGGCATGGTCCATTTCTTGGCAATGCGTTGCATCCCCAGGTAGAGCACTTTCAAAATGGCTTCATCGGTTGGGAACGCGCCGCGTTTTTTGAGGACCTTCCGTAATGAGAAATTCAGGGATTCAATCGCATTGGTCGTATAGATCACTTTCCGAATTTCAGGGGGATAGTCAAAGAACACGGTCAACCGTGTCCAGTCGCGACGCCAACTGGCACTAATTGAGGGATATTTTTGATCCCACATCTGCGCAAAGCGCTCCAAGGCTTCTTCGGCTTCTGCCAGCGTGGCCGCGCCATAGATCGCTCGTAAATCGCGGGCGACCGGGCGGCGTTCTTTCCAGACCACGTACCGTAAGGCGTGGCGCACTTTATGGACAATGCAGAGTTGCACCTGAGTCTGGGGAAAGATGGTTTCCAAGGCTTCGGGTAACCCGGTCAGCCCATCGACACAAGCGACAAAGCAATCCTTCACGCCTCGCTGTTGCAAGTCCGTGAACACCGCTAACCAAAACTTGGCTCCTTCCGTTTCACTGACCCACAGGCCCAGGAGTTCCTTCTCTCCCGTGAGCGTCACGCCGAGGGCAACATAGACGGCTTTGGTCTTGACCGCTCCATCGTGTCGCGATTTCACAAACAGGCAATCAAAATACAGGATGGGATACACCGTCTCCAGCGGCCGACTTTGCCAGAGCCGCACATCTTCTAAGACGGCATCGGTGATCGTCGAAATCAGCGTGGGCGAGACGTCGGTCCCGTACAGCTCTTCGAGATGCCCTTGAATTTCCCGCGTGGTCAGTCCATGGGCATACAGGGCTAGCACTTTGTCATCAAAACCCTCGAGCCGCCGTTGGCGTTTCTTGACGACGGCCGGTTCAAACGTGCCTGATCGATCTCGGGGCACGGCCAGCTCCACTGGACCTTGAGCGGTCTCAATCGTTTTGGCACTCGTGCCATTGCGGACGTTTCCGTTCTGGGCCTGGTGACGGGCATGAGGAGCATACCCCAGATGATTGGTGAGTTCAGCCGCCAGTGCCCGCTCCACCAACCGTTTGGTCAACCCTTTCAACAGCCCATGCTCCCCAAGAATATCTTCAGGCGAGTCACAGTCTTGCAATAAGTCATCGAGCAAGGCATCGGTTTTTGTACTGTTCTTGGTCATCAGTCCTCCTTCAGAAAATAAATCCATGATGATAACCAATTACACACTTAATCTTACAGGCCCGGCTCAGACGCGTGAACGTTCAGCACCTTTCAGCAATCTGGATGAACTCCCAACATTGTTACGCCCCTCCCGCGATCAATCACCATTCCCCAAAAGAGTGAGCTCATTCGTGAAAAGGGATTTTGCCCAAACCGGTCCCCACGCAAGACCTCGAGGCCTTACGCACTCGCCTGCGCACGTCATGTTTGGGGTGTAGTGACGAAGCGTTGCCGGAGTTGGTCAGTGAGGCGGTCCGCCACAATTGGAATGCCCCGACCTTTCTCGATGAACTGCTGCGATGGGAGTTAGAGCGACATGTGTATTGCAACGAACAGAGGGATTAGCCAATGGCCCGCGATGCTCGTGGATGATGAGGCCCTGGCCACGGCCATCTTTGATCGGTTGCTGCATGACAGTCATGTGGTCAACATCAAAGGGCGAAGTTACCGGCTCAAGGATCTAGAGGAGACGATCCAAGCACAGCAGAAGCCAGATCCACTACTGATATAGGTAGGGCTTGCTGAAAAACACGAAAGGTATTGATTCGAAGAGGTTTTGCCTGTACAACCAAGGGCGACGTGCACGGAAATGTTGCTTCTCCCCTCAAAACGCTTGCACCAGGAGACCCCATGTATCGCAAACCCAATGTGGATCAGGGAAGAGGCTTTTTTCAGCAAGCCCTAAGTGCAAGTCAACTATTTCCGTCGAAAGCCTTTCGGTAACCCAACGCGTGCAATGAAAATCTTATTGAATTTTTTTAGGTCCTATTTCCGGCAAACATTGGGTACGCTTGGAGTTTTGATCGTTGCCGGAATCGTAGAAGGTTTGAGTCTTTCAGCCCTCCTTCCTCTTTTGCATTTGGCGAATTTGAATGCGGCAGTTAGTGCTTCTGGGCAATCTGCAGTGAGTGATTCGGGTCCAGGGAAATTTGTTGAGCAGCTTTTTTCGGGGATGGGGGTTGAACCGTCGATCGGTGGCCTGTTGCTCGTTATTGTGTTCGGGGTTTTCTTGAAAAATGGGTTGTTGCTATGGGGTAAGAAGCGTGTGGGATATACCGTTGCTCAAATTGCCACCGATTTGAGACTCGGGTTGGTTCGTTCTCTTCTGGCCACTCGTTGGGAGTATTTCGTTCGGCAGCCAGTCGGTCAATTGGCGAATGCTGTTGGGACGGAAGTCACACGTGCCTCACGTACCTATTTGCACGGTGTCAACGTGATAGCCATATTTATACAATCGATGGTCTATACTGTTGTGGCATGTTTGGTTTCTTTGGGGGCGACCGTCGTTTCTTTGGGCGTGAGCCTGGTGATCCTTTATGCCTTAAATAGCCTGGTTCGTATGGCTGGGCGGGCCGGGAAACGTCAGACGAAAGTTCTGAGATCACTAAGCCGGCATCTCGCAGATAGCTTGCAGTCCGTTAAGGCCTTTAAGTCCATGGCTCGTGAGTATTTGCTCGGAGACATTTTAGAAAAAGAAACTCAAAGATTGGATAAGGCGTTGAAGAAAGAAGTCATGAGTACGGCGTATTTGGAATCGGCTCGTGAGCCAATTGTCACGATGTTGATTGCCGCCTTCCTTTATGTTTCTTTAATCCACTGGGGTCTTCAGCTATCTAGCGTCATGGTGTTGACGCTTTTGCTCAGCAATCTTCTTGGGCGGCTTGGAAAACTTCAAGGGCAATACCAAAAAGTGCGGAGTTTAGAAAGTGCCTATTATTCGATCTGTGAAACCATAGATAGCGCTGAGAAGGAACAAGAACAAGAGTATATTGGCGAGCTGCCGAGGCCCAAATTCATCGAACATCTAAAATTGAATGACGTGACCTTTGGCTATAGGAAAAGTCCAGTGATTCAAAGCATGAATCTGACCGTTCCAGCGGGATCAATCACGGTCATTATGGGACCATCGGGAGCTGGGAAAACAACGGTCGTGGACCTCGTGATTGGCCTGATTTCCCCGCAAGATGGAGAGGTGATGATTGATGGAATAGCCTTGCCTTCTCTTGACCTGCGAGCTTGGAGGGGAATGATCGGGTATGTTCCTCAAGACACTCTGTTGCTTCATGACACTATCTTAAGAAATGTGACGTTTGGGGCAAGCGATTTTACTGAAGAAGATGCAGAGCATGCTTTGCGAGCGTCAGGTGCCTGGGACTTTATCCAATCATTGCCTCAAGGCATGGAGACTTCAGTTGGTGAAAGGGGACTGGGGTTATCGGGAGGGCAACGGCAACGAATTGCCATCGCCAGAGCGCTCATTCATCATCCAAAGTTATTAATACTTGACGAAGCAACCAGTGCTCTTGATCCCAAAAATGAAGCGGCCTTATGCAATACTCTAGAACAGTTGCATGGGCAATTGACCATTTTGGCAGTTTCGCATCAAACGGCTATCACCACGATCGCTGATTATGTCTATCGGTTAGAGAATGGGAAAGCGACATTGGTGTCTGGTGATTCTTGCCAACCACAACCAATGAAGTGAAAGTCTTAGTCCTTTTTTTTTATTTAACTCGTGACGGCAAATCCTTGCTAAGGTTTTTTTCGAGATGACGTTGTTCACTGAGTATTTCGGTGCGCTCTCTCCCATGCCCTGCTGGCCAGCATAGCGTGCGGACCTCTGAATTGGTGTAAGGCGTCGATCTTGATCTTGCGAAATGAGCAGGGTTAAAGTACATTGCGCGTCAACCTAGTGGGTTAATAGGAAAACCTTTGCAGCTCCGTGATTAGCCAGCCTTTTCTGAAAAAGGTTATTAGGGCTGCTGGTCATCGGGTATGCACCAATCGCATTGGCTGAGGGCCATCCTCTTTATTTTGCCTGTCCCCATCGGTGCCGGTTCTGGGACTTGCGGATCGGGAAGACACAAATGACACCAATCAAGCATAAGCCCACACGATTGCGCCTTATCAAACGGTATGTTGAGAGTTACCTCCCCAGTTTGCGCAAGGAGAAACTGTTTGCGGATGTCGGGACTTACTGCATGTTCATCGGTCACGGACGAAGCGGCTCTACACTTATCGGCTCGCTCCTCGACGCTCATCCAAACGCGATCATCGCCCATGAGCTGAATGCTCTTAAACACATCCAAGTGGGATTCAGTCGTAGACAGCTCTATTATCTTCTGCTCAGAAACTCCGAACTCTATGCGGCAAACGGCAGGAAGGCTGGTGGTTACGAATATCCGGTCGACAATCAGTGGCAGGGGAAATTCAGGCAGCTGCGCGTGATTGGCGATAAGAAAGCCACAAGTGCTGCGAAAAAACTGCGGACAAAACCTCATTTGCTTCAAAAACTCGCCACCGTTACTGACGAAAAGATACGGTTAATTCACGTTGTACGGAATCCTTATGACAATATTGCCAGCAAATCAAGAGCGAGAAAAGAAGATCTCACCGATTCCATCGGGCCATATTTTGATAACTGTCAGACCGTCATGGATATAGAAAAGCAAATTGCCGCAAACCACGGAACCGATATTAAGATGCTGAGGATCAAGCACGAGGCTTTCATTGAGGATCCCCAGGGGCAGCTTGGTGAGCTTTGCCGATTTCTCGAAATAGAAACTTCCCAGGAGTATCTGGATGATTGTGCCAGCATTGTCTTCGAATCGCCGCAAAAATCTCGTCACAAGGTGAGCTGGAGCCGGGAGTTGATAGACCGTATAGACAGGGAAATTGACAACATTCCCTTTCTTCAAGGGTATTCCTATGACAGCTAATCCGGGTTCGGGCAGTACAGGATCAAACCGAAGGGCATTTTCGTGTGTGAGACTGTTGAATATTGATGATGTCAATAGTCACATTTCGCCTCTACGACGTAATATGTCAAAGGCCTCGGGTCTGTTCCAAAAAGTCCGTCCAGTCCTGTCCTGAGACTTCTCGAAGGGAAGGCCGCAGCCCTTTTTGCGCGCGGAGCGTACTGGTACTACGTGAGCACGGAAAAAGGGCGAGAACGCCGCTGGCGGATTTTTTCAACAGACCCTGTGTCAGGGATCGGCGATCAAGCCCCCGCCAAGGGAACCCCAATTCTTGTTAGGACCTGTCTCAAAATTTTGGCAACGTCAGTCTGTCGGTCTTCCGAGAATATGGTTCAGGTACCTTTCAACTGCTGTCTCATGAGCAAACATTGAGCTTCGAGCACGTAATGTTTCGGGAGGTATAGGGTTCTCTAACGTTTTCAGTATGGCTTTGCTCAAGGCTTTCGGGTCTCCAATAGGAACCAACGGTCCATACTTGCCATTTGCTAGAATTTCTGCCGGGCCACTTAAACAATTGGTGCTGACAACTGGGCAACCGCAGGCCAATGCCTGAATAAGAACGCCAGGCAATCCTTCCCATTTCGAAGATAAAACGAATACGGAAGCTTTTGCCATGTAGGTGTAGGGGTTATTCATGAACCCAGGAAACTGCACCTCCTCTTCGATGCCTAGTTCGCGAGTCAGTTCTAACAATTCGTGTTTGTACGAAGTACTCTTGGCATGACCGAGAATCATGAGTTTTGATTGTCGTAGGGCGCGGACTTGTGCAAATGCTCGGAGAAGTGTCGGGAAATCTTTTTGTGGAGCGAGGCGCCCCACACCCAGTATGACCGGAGGTGAGCCAGGTGAAAACCAAGGGTGAGTGAGAGGTTCTTTTGCTTTTTCTTCAATGGCAGGCGTCACGATAGGGTTATAGATCGTTGTAATGTCTTCTCTCGAAATTCGTGTGACAAGGGAAAGGTCGTCGGCTACGCCGTTTGATACAGTTAAAATACTCCGGGCTTGCGGATAAGTTCGATAGACAACAGGAATAATATATTTCCATCTCCATTTTCTGCCCTTAGGACCTTCAAGTTGCAATGATAGATTTGTGCGTTCGCTGATCACGATCCTGGTAGCAGTCTTGGCTAGTTTGGCTGCCCAAATTGCAGTAAGATTCGTATGGGTTTTGGCTGCGAGTAAAGCTATCGGGGTTTCGCTTTTTAGATATCGGACGAGACCTGGTAGATAGGATAAAGTCTCGGGCGGTTGTTTTGAAAGGAGGATAGGTCTAAGTAAGTATCTGAGACTATTAGGGGCAGCGAGTAGAGCATAGATGCGCCCCATAATTTTCGTGCTGTTCCTCAGTTCAACAAGACGAACTTCTGGGGCAATTCGTTCAAGATGAGGACCTGTGGCTCGACAAACAACAAGATCAACTTTGAATCCTTTTTGACCAAACGCGTTTGCTAACGTCACGAACACTTGAGCTACCCCGCCTCCTGCGAGGGAAGGAAGAAACAGGGCAATATGTTTGGGATCGCCGCTCCTCGTTTCATATGTTCCTACAGGTGAACGGGTCATGCGGTAACGAGAGAATTCTAATATGTTCTGTTTGGCGGCGAAGGGAAGAAAGAATGTTGAGTTAAGGAATTGAGATGCATGGGACTGCTGAAAAAATCCGCAAGCGGCGCTCTCTGGATCAGTAAGAAGTGAATAGTGAGGAGTAAAGAGTAAGAGGAAAGATAGTCATCTCAGAATGCCTTACTCATGTTCTCGTTCTCTACTCCTTATACCTGACTCCTCACGACCGACAAAGGACTGTGTTGAACCAACCCGACGTTTCTGATCGTCCAAGCCTTCCTGATGAATATGACCTTCGATATCTTCATTATTCAACACTCCCATCTAGAGAAATCTAGTCTTTTGGTGTCGAGTTTCTGAAATTTGACCAGGCGGACTTTAAAAGAAAAGCTGTGCCGAGTTTGGGTTTGGCGGCCCAACAGGTGCGAAACCATAATTTTCTTAACAGACGAATCAGTGCGTTATGAGGATACACACGGGTTTGGTTATTGGCTTTTTGAATGCCCGAGAGCCACTGGCCAGCCCATTCTAAATAGGCGAGATCAGGGATGAAATGAGATTTTCGTATCCGTGAAAGCACTAAATGATGAGCCAAATCCTGGTCATTGTACGGAATACCCAGTTGTTGTAGTTGCCGTTCAATAATTTCTTTTTTTTTCTTGTTCCCGATTTCTTGCGTGTGTTGAGTGATTTGCTGATCGTGAATCCTGCCATAGACCAGATATTCTGGTAAATTGCCCATTTTGAATTTTTGGGACAACCGAACATGTAAGTCGTAGTCTTGGCAACGGGGAAAATCTGGATGATACCCATACTCCTGAAAAATATGTGTTCTGCCCATGATTGAGCGATTGGTGAGAGCGCAACGAAATAAGAGGTGTGCATGGACATCCTGGTATGATATGGGTTGTTTCCTGACACGCCTCAATTTATTGCTATGTTCATCGATCATTTGACACCAGGTTCCAATTTGAACATAGTCGGGATTCTGGTCTAAAAAAGAGACTTGTTTTGTAAGCCTTTCTGGATGTGCCAGATCATCGCTATCCAGAATCGCCATATATTGTCCGCGAGCATGTTCCAACCCTTTGTTTCTTGTTGCCGGAATCCCTAAATTGTTTTCATTGGTTTTTAGACGAATACGAGGGTCTTGATACGATTGAATAACTTCAATAGTCCTGTCCGTCGAGCCATCATCCACAATTAATAACTCGAAGTCCGTATAGCTTTGGGCCAGCACACTCTCAATGGTTTCGCCAATAAATCTTTCCCGATTATAGACGGGAATGAAGACGGTCACTTTCGGGTGTTTCTTCATGGTGTTACGATTCAATGAATACACTTATTATAAAGGTTCGATTAGAGTTTCGACCTTGTTAATGTTCTAATGTGGGTTGAGGATGTACCTCAGAGTGGGCAGAAACCATGATTCAGAAAGCTTGGATGGAAGCTGTTGGATTATCAAGAAACTACGTCTAGAAGGCAATGCTACCTGTTGTCTTCTGAGCATGGTTTGGTCTTGGTGGATGGACTGACTTTATGACTTTCCGGCTAAAGACGAAACAAACCTCACCTTTTTTCTGGAAACGGGTGAAATATTTTCTTTCACGGCTTTTTGGCACACGGTTGCAAAAGGCCAAGGGCATCTACTTTGTGCAAATGAATGGCCAGTGGTTCAAGCGCCTGACCTATTGTGATTCATACCAAGTTTCCATGTTAGAAGAGAATTTAAAAACTTTTTGTGATACCTCCTATTTCCCGTCTCTTGCGACATCCTATGAACATGAATTGTGGGTGACGTTCGTGGAGGGAGAGATGGTGAGGAGCGTAGATGACGTCTTTCTTGAAAAATTTGTTGATTTCTATGCGACTGTGTATGCAAGGGCACCCAGGCGAATAGCTGCGGATGAGACTCTGTTCCCTCAACAACTCCAGCAAGACCTTGCTTTTTTAGGGCAGGTTGGCGTGCTTTCCGCACAGGAAGCACGGACACTGAGTTCTTGTGCACGACAACTTACTCCGGAACAATTATGGATAGGGTTTGATTATACTGACCCTGTCCTGAAAAACTTTGTCTTGACCCAACCCGACTTGCAGCTTTGTGCTGTAGATGTTGAAGGCTTAGCGCAGAATCAATTAATTGGCATGGGACTGGGAAAAGCATTTGCCCTTTGGGGAAAGGATCATCGGAAGCACATACTTGATCGGTTGTGCATACGAAACATTCCAGACTTTGTCTCCTACTACCCTTTTATTGAACTCAGTTTTCTGGCTAAGTGGGTGAAACGAAGCTTTTTTGAACAAAAATGGAAATTTGTGAATGCGAAAGTATTTGAAAAATTTCATCATGTTTAGTAAGTGGTTGAGGAACTCCGAAAACGTCGTTTGATGCGATCGACCAATGTATTCCGGTTGATGACAACGATGAAGACTTTTCGCAACTTGTTTTCAGGGCAATTGATTGGCCGAACCCCGTGCCAAGAGTTGTTTCTCCTTCCAAATAAGAGGCTGTAATTTTCAAGGGACTTGGCGGAAATCGTGTGATCAAAATCCTCAAAATCTGGCGCAGAACCTCGATCGAATCGCCCTCCATCATCCAGGATCAGCGTTTCACCTCCCCATGCAGGATCCCAATCTTCATTCCTATTAAAATAGAAAATATGGGAACCTAACTTGTGCTTGGCGTCACAGTGTGGAGAAACCGAACAGCCGTGCGGCGTATAGTGCCAATGAAAATGCAAGTCCACTGAATCAACGTCTAAAAGATTTTGCAGGAACATCCGATAATTTTTTCCATATAGTTCCGCAATGAAATCTTTCCAAGGCCCTGGCAGCGAGAGTTGCGGTGAATATTCAAGAGCATAGCGGTTATGGCTTGCCTGCCCAAACGATCGAGGCTTCCCAAAAACCTTTGTGAATAATGTTAATTCGGGAAGTGAATCTTCCAAAGCATGATAACCTGATTCGGTTAACAGACCATGTGGGTTAACCCATGGGTAGGGTTTGGCAGTCTGAAAAGATTCAGGTGAAATTCTCTTCAAGTTTTCGAGGTGTAAATAATTCATGGGGCTACCGTGTTATTAAGAATGCTGAAGAGTTTTTGGTGTGGAGGAGTAGCCCATGAGTGTATGGATGTGGGGTATAATTTTGGGTATTTCCTGATAGGAGTTCCACGTCTCCAATGGAGTTGAGTCGCCAAAGGGTTTCGCTATGCCTCGGTCGTACAAGGACTGGTGGAGCAATGTCAAATCCCGCATCGGAAGAACCCACCCTTTGGCAATGAGCCACGAACAAAAGAGTTCCAGTTTTTGTTGGGGGCGAACCGTTCCCCGATTATTCAAGGGACGGTTGTGTGCTTTTTGAACGATCCATTCCTTGAGCTTTCCTTTGAGCGTCAATGGTCTGGTCGGCAAATCGTAAATATACAATGGCTTTCCCGTTCCAGCCGCTTCAGCGATCATCGATTCACTCTCGCCAGTCACGATAATGATATCTCCCCAGGCCAGAAGGCCCCAATACGGAGATTCCTTTTGGTCTTGTTTCCATTGATAGATTTTGGCAAAGCCTGCTAACTCATCCATGAGAGCTTGGGAGGCTTCTTCTCCCGTCCGGCGGGAAGTTGTGACATACACAGAGCCACGAAGTTCTTGGGCAAACCGTTTAATGTCCTGGGCAAATTGGGTGGCGACTTGTTTGTGAAATGTATGGCGCTTCGTGTTCCCCCCAACGAGGACGACTACACGAGGTTTGGGAGTTTGTTCAAAGTGTGAATGCCATTGCGCCTTGGCTTGCTGAAGTCTATCGAGAGAAGCCTGTGTCGGTGGAAGCAGCGATGTGAATCGATGAGGATGGGGTGTTTGCCGGCAATAGTTGGGGGTAATGACGAGGTCGAAATCATCAGCGACAATTCCTCCTTTCCTGCCTATCTGTATGAGCTTTGTTTTTCCCAGGCTTTCTTGCTTGATCCATTTTGCAATTCGGCTTGGCCGTTTGCCAGTCGCAATGACCAAATCTGGCCAAGGTGCGGCCAGTGGACTTGATGGGGATTCCAGCAGCGCCTGTGGGGAATCATCGGCGAAAAATTTCCTGAAACGGCTGAGTGGTTTGAAGCGCAGGTGTTTGACTTCCATTGGCCAACCTAGTGATTGAGCCAGCCCCAAGGATTGGGTGGCATTTCCTGGCTGGTCATCTAATAAGGCCCAAACTGTCAGTTGACTCTTCTTATAATTCTTGCCGCCTGTGTGAAACCGAATTTGGTCGTTCGCAGGGTTATTGGGTTGGTGGACGGCCAGTGTCCAGAATATTGAAGGAAACCGTTTTGACGTATTTTGCAATCGGTCGACCCACCAGTCCTCGCTTTTCTCAAAATGTTGCCCATAGGGTCCTTTCTTCACAAACGCGTGGTAGAAGTCTTCTTTTGATTCCGTGGGTGAGACTGCGATAATCACCAGTTTTTTAGATAATTGAAAAATATCATCTAAGAGCCAGGGCATGTCATCTGTTGGCGCCTCGTCGAGCCAGTTGAGGCACACCACGGTATCAAACGTGTTGGGTTTGGGAGATTTGGATTCGGCCATGAGAGGGGAGAAAAACCGTACTTCAGGGGTAAGGATAACAGCCTCCTGCTTGTCCCCATTGACTTTGGGGGGACGAATGTCCCACGAGTGCAATGCACTGCCATAGTTTAATATGTTTGAAGATTGTGTCTCTCGAACTAACCGAGAGACCTCCTCGTAGATTGTTTCATGAAGATGTTTCTTGCTCACGCCAAGCGTGACATCACTCGATGCGCAATTTTTCCGGCAAAGCTGCCGCCAGGCTTGAAAATTTTGGCTTGGACTATTTTTGGTAAATACCTGGTAGCCAGCTTGATCGGCTTCTTGCACTTCTTTGTCCCATGTTTCTGCGAACGGGTGTTGATCATAGATGAATCGTTTGGGAAACGGTCTCCATGGCTGAGTATGGAGAGTGGTGAAATGCAAAAGTTTGGACTGCCCTGGACGAAATTCTTCGTCTCGGGAATTCCACAATGGGGACAACTCTCCATAGAGGTTGGGAACAGATAACGCGCGTGCCAGCAACTGTTTTTTGGGAAGTTCCTGCGCATCTTCAAGGGGCCAGATAGCCCCCATGCGTTCGCAATCTATCAGCAAGACGGAAGATTCTGTTTCGGAAATGGCCAGAAATCCATGTCCATTGAGATTGGTATCAAATAATTCTCCAGGGTCAGAAAAATACATTTGATCGACATCGTTATAAATAGCCGTACCTTTATTTTGGCAGAAAGATGGAATAGCAAAACGATAATTGGTGAAACCGGTTGTCCAGGCTTTCTTCTTAAACCCTGCTAAATTTTTCATAAGGTAAATTTCATAGGTCCGTGAAGGATCTCGATGTTTCTTAATAGACCATATGAAAATTCGTTCGGCTTTGTATTGAGCGGGTTCCGTTCCTAGGAATATTCGTACCAGCGGTTTGACCCCACGGGCAGGGGTATCTTCGGCTTTCAACACAATTTTTTCCGGAAGCGTTCGTAGAGCAGGGTAAAGAGAATCAGTAGTGTTCATAGCCCTGAGGTTGGAGGAAATGTGTCACCCCCCAAAAAGGTTTCCGGCATGGTTTACGATGAGAGGAGTTCTTGCGCATGACGGTCATCATGCCCAGTTGACTCCCCATGTGGACTGAAGATATTTGAAAAACTTTGAATGATCGTATCGAGTTGGGCCGGAGTATGGGCTGCGCTTACGCTGCATCGTAGAAGACATTCTCCATTTGGCGTGGCCGGTGGAATCATCAGATTGACATAAATGCCCTGGTCCAATAACCCTTGCCACATCGCCAGTGCTTGTTCTTTGGAAGGAAGCATCGCGGCAATGACGGGTCCTACTGGTGCTCCCAGGGTGTATCCAATCTTTTGTAGGCCATCATATAACATTTGGGCGTTCTTCCAAAGTTGCTGGCGAAGTTGTGGCGTTTCTCGGATAATCCGGATGGCGACTTTGGTTGAAGCCACGACGGCGGGACATGGTGAGGCTGTAAAAATATACGGGCGGCTGGCATATCGAATCATTTCAAATTCCGGATGGGTACTGACCCCAAACCCCCCGGTAGAGCCTAAGCTTTTACTAAAGGTGCCAACGATACAATCGACTCCATCTTCAACGCTTTCCTCTTCAGCCAGTCCTCGTCCCCGTTTTCCTAATACGCCGAGGGAATGAGCTTCATCCACGACTAATGTGGCGTGATATCTCTGTTTAATCTCAACGATTTCTTTGAGTGGGGCCCGGTCCCCCAACATGCTGTAGATGCCTTCCACAATGATGAGGGTTTTGTGGCTCCGGTCTCCTAAGCGACGAAGTTTTTTGTCCAAGTCCGCCATATCGTTGTGTTTAAATCGCAAGACTTCCGCTCCCCCAAGCCGGCATCCATCGTAAATGCTGGCATGTGAATCGCCATCCATCAAGATGGTATCCCCCGGCCCTGCCAGCGAAGAGAGAACGCCTAAATTGGCTTGGTAGCCCGTGGAAAAGACAATGGCATAGGGCATGCCGTAAAAATCTGCGATAGCTTGTTCAAGGTCGCCATGGCTTGAAAAGGAGCCATTGGCCATTCTCGAGCCGGTGGTGCCGGTTCCTTCTTGAGCCAACGCTTCGTGGCCGGCTTGGATACAGTCCGGGTGAAAGGTGAGGCCGAGGTAATTGTTGGTGCCCACGAGAATAGTAGGCCGCCCGTTAATCACTGCCTCAGTCGGCGACAGAATTTTTTCCATCGTCAGATGAAACGGACTTACGCCACTTTGCAATAATTCTTCTCGAGCCTGTTGAAGAGGGAGAAATCTATCAAATAAGGACATGCTTAACCTTTTAACAGTGACTCAATTTCCAACCCTAAATCCTTGACCGTGCGAATCTTGGGTAAGTTATTGAGAGGAATGGAGATGTCAAAATGGTCTTCAATTTTCAGCAAAATCTGCATCACTTGAAGGGAGTCTAAACCAAGCTCTGACACCAAGTCGGTGGTTTCTTTGAGTTGCCCGACTTTTTTTGAATAGGGTTTCAAGGTGTCGAGCAGATGGGGAAGAATCTCGGCATAGCTTGTCATCATTGGCACAGAGATATCAAAAAATGTGTAAAAGAAGAAGGAGAGAGATTTAGTCCTTTTTCAACACCTTGAGACTATCCGATGCAAAGAGACGACGCAAGCCTTCCTCCAAAGGAATTTTCGGTGTCCAACCTAGTTGACTCATGGCTGGTTGGGAATCGCACACCCAATTGGGATGACGCAATTCGGCAACTTTCCCCGTGGTAAAAATCGGAGAATACCCAAAAAGCTGAGACAAATATTCATTGCCTTTACCTGCCAACCACAAAAGCGTTGCAGGTATCTTCAAGCGTACGCGCAAATCAGGGTTAATGATGTTGAACACGGATTCCCATGAATAGCCGCCTGCACATCCGTCATCCACTTCATAGATGGTGGACCACGCCTGCTTGGCATCAAGACTGCGCAACACAACTTCAGCCAAGTCCTGGACATGAATAAGAGAAAAATTCCCTTCATCAGAGCCAAGTTGTAAGGCAATTCCTTTTTTGGCTATTTGGAAAAGCGGTAGCAGGGCCTTATCATTGGGCCCGTACACGGCAGGTGGGCGAAGGATGACCCATTGCAATCCTTCGCCATGTTCTTGAATGATCCGTTCGCCTTCACGTTTGCTCCAGGCATAGGGTGAAAGAGCGGGTTCTCTGGCTGCGAGCGATGAAACATGGATCACTCGTGGTGGAGAAGGTTGAGAAAGGCAGACTTGAACAAGATTAGAAATGCCTTCCACATTTGTCGAAAAGAAATCTTTTTTTTGACGTCCTCGGGTTTCACCAGCACAGTTCACAAGAATCGTGCAATTCTGCACAAGCTGATGAAGGCTTTCGATGTGGTTCAGGCTTCCTTTCACCAGTGTGAGATGGGGATGGTGTATCTCAGAAAGTGCGGTGGTGTTTCGAGCAAGCCCTCGAACTGTGAAACCAGCCTGACATAATTGATTGGCAATGGTACGGCCAATAAAACCAGAGGTTCCAGTCAGGGCAACCGTAATTGGCATAAAACCCGGAAAAGAGGTGAAAACGAGTATGGATGATGAGGCGTGGCTTGATGCCTACGCCGATACAGCCAAGGTCGGTGCTAAGGCTTCCCATTCCACTCGCTGTAAGAAGTCAGCTTTGGCACGAGAGCGTGATAGCTTTCCAGAAGAGGTTCGCGGAAGGGTTCGCGGCGCAATGAGTTCGATGTAGCAAGGAATGGACAGTTCTTTTTGAATTCGTGATTGTAGCCGTTGAACTAAATCATCCCGTTTTTGGGAACTTGTTTCACGGCATTGAACAACCATCACCGCCACTTCATCCCCATCCGGTCCAGATACGGAAAATGCAGAGGAATCGCCGGGGCGAACTTCGGGTTGTTGTTCGGCCAGGTACTCCAAGTCTTGGGGCCAAATATTTCGGCCATTGATAATAATCATATCCTTTGAGCGTCCGATGATGACCAGGCTTGGTCCCACCCAATACCCGATATCGCCAGTATTGAGCCATCCGTCCGCAGAAAGGACGTCACGGGTTAAGATGGGGTCGTTGAAATATCCAGTCATGGTGCTGGCGCCACGCACAAAGATCGTCCCGCTTTTTCGATCCCCAAGCACCAAGCCTTCCGGGTCACGTATTTCCACTTCATATCCCGGGAGCGGCGTCCCGCAATTCACAAATTTGGTAGAGCGGATTTCCTGGTTATTGGCCAATGTGTTGTGGACAGAGAGAGCTCTTCGGCTATTGGATAATTCGTCTGCATCCACTCGATCCACTGCAATTCCTGAATCAAGAGGGGCAAAGCTAATAGCCAAGGAGCATTCCGCCATCCCGTAACAAGCTAGGAAGGCTTGCGGATTAAAGCCCGATGGGCTCAGGGCTTTTGCAAAACGTCCAAGGCTGTCGGCTCGAATCGTTTCGGCGCCAACGCCGGCAATACGCCAAGCACGAAGGTCATAGGGCTCGTTTGAAGAATCTTCCCGTAAGCGGCGTACGCAAAGCTCATAACCAAAAGACGGACTAAAGGAAATGGTCGCCTGACTTTTGGTCATCAAATTCAGCCATTGACGTGGACGCATGGCAAAATCTCTTGTGCTGAGATAGTCTACAGACAGTTGAGACGCGATGGGACCAAGAACGAACCCAACGAGCCCCATGTCATGGTAAAAGGGCAGCCAGGACACACAGCGGTCACCGGGCTGCACTTGTAAGCCATGTTGAATAATGCCCGTTAGATTTGTCATGACAGCGGCCTGCGTCACCTCTACGCCTCTCGGCCACCGTGTGCTCCCAGAGGTATATTGAATGTAAGCCAATTCGTGAGACTCTAAAGGACGTAATGGGTTTTGGCTCTCTGGAAGAGAAGCAAAGGTTTCGGGTCCTCCAACGAGGCAAAGGTCAAGATCCTGTGTGGCTTCTTCTAGAAAGGGCACAAACCCTTCAGGAGCCATGGCAATCGAGGCATGGCAATTTTCGATTAATCTCTTCAATTGGCTGATATACGCCTGCTGCCCGCCTAAGTGCAGGGAAATGGGAAGAGGCACTGGCGTTAATCCCGCATATTGACAGGCAAAGAAAAATCTCAGGAAATCAGGTGTCGTATCGGCAACCAGAGCAGCCCGTGATCCACGAGGCAACCCAAGACTC
Source organism: Nitrospirales bacterium (assembly GCA_965223315.1). GTDB lineage: Bacteria > Nitrospirota > Nitrospiria > Nitrospirales > UBA8639 > Nitrospira_E. The sequence continues at coordinate 3,687,443 of CBDCWD010000004.1, read as the reverse complement.
ATAAGCCGCAAAGCCAGTGCTTGCGCCTGGTCGCGTAAAAGGGAGTAGGGGAGCGTGTGGGTGAGCTTTCCTCTCCCAGAATAGAAGTTGCTTCCGGTTTGCCCCTTTCCGGCATAATCTAAGGCTTCGGAAAGTGTTCGGAAGTCTCCAGATTTGAGGGCTAAAGAGTTATGTGTTGGGGTTGCTGTGAGATTGTCTTGTGTAAAAGGCATAGTAGTACTCGTCAAATAAAGTGAGGGCGAAACAAAGATCAGCAAATATAGTGCCAACTAAATTTGCAGTAAAATCACTATGTTTTCATGGCTTATATTGAAATTTGTGGTAAATTCACAAAGATTTTGTGTGTTGAAAATGACTCATTTTGCGTGAAATTAGACACAATGAAATAAGATAAATAGCTACCTATAAATACTTATTTTATCTCTGCCCCATTCCAGCTTTCTTGAATTTTTTTCTGTATGGCCGTTGTCAAGGCTGGACTAGTGGCATTGGGACGTTTTAAGTCTGGTGGTCCGGGCCAGCCTTGATCCAGAAACTCATGGTCAGAAAATGACCGTGGGGCTTCATATCGTGGAATCACATGAAAATGTACATCGGGGTCCACCATCATGAGCATGAGATAATTAATTTTTTGGTAGGAAAATGCACGGGTGAGGCTGGATTCAATCTCTGGGATGATTTGGCTAAGCTCTGAGAAGGCCTCAGGACTTATCTCCGAAAACGCTTTGGCATCATCCTGGCAAATTAACACCAGTGAGCCAAGCGTCACTTGTTGCGGCCGCAACACCACGACCCATTTTTTGTATTCCTTGATAAGGCTATTGGGATAGCCAAATTTTTCCATTGTCGTATTCATGGGGATAGCCATGCTTTTATATCGAAAACTCTCATGGCATGTCTATCAGAAATTCATAGGGGGTCTGTTGACCGCCAAGGGCTTCCTGAAGAGATGTGGCCTTTGGTGTCTTCATTATTCAACATTCCCTGTATTTATGGTTTTCGTGGATGAGGCATGAGGATTTTTTTCAATTGGAGCTATATATTCCTTAAGCGTATAGTAAAGAGTTGATGGGAAACTAATGTGGACATTACTATTTCGTAAAGTTGCGTGATCCTGGTTTAGAAGTTCGACGACGGAAAAATGCTTTCCAAGCCAGGCATGGAGATTGCGTTGAGGTCTTTGTGAGTGTTCTTGTTCCAGAGTAAAAAGGTTTTTATAATCATCCTGATCAAAGCTGAAAGGCTTCCCACCGTATTCTCCTGCGTCGTGACCGATTCAACGTTAGGTGTCTTTTCTTTATTTGATGGGTAGGCACAATATGCTAACGAGTCAATGGTATCAACAGAAGTACCATCTGGATCGAATGACTGTGAGAGATCTTATGTGGGCCTACGTTTGGTATCCCAGTATTCAGGTCTATGCCGCCTTATGTCTAGGAAATATCATTTTCACGATATGGTGGCAATCGCATTCTCCCACTTCTCTGGTTCAGTTAGGCTGCAGTATTCTGGGAACACTGGTCGCGTACCCGTTTGTTGAATATGGGGTCCATCGGTTTATTTTGCATGGGCGTTATTTGTACCGTTCCCCGAGGACGGCGGCTCTATGGAAACGCATTCATTATGATCATCACCAAGATCCCAATGACCTTCGCGTCTTGTTTGGAGCCTTGTCCAACACGCTCCCCACTATTCTGGTTGCCACATTCCCTATTGGTTTCTTGAGTGCGGGTTGGCCGGGCGTTTCGGTGGCATTAGCCACGGGACTAGCCTGTTTTATGGTGTATGAGCTGTGTCATTGTATGCAGCATCTGCGGGTCACACCGCAAAATACGTATTTGCGTCGAATCAAGCGGCATCACTTACTGCATCATTTCCATAATGAACAAGGAAATTTTGGCATTACCACCCGTATCTGTGATCGGGTGTTTGGCAGTCTCTATGGGCGGCCGGAAGAAGTGCCATTGAGCCAGACCGTGTCAAATTTGGGGTATGCGGATCAAGAGCGGGTGCAGTATCCGTGGGTTGCCCAGTTATCGGAACACAAACCTTAACCCTATTGTCTCCTACGGCGAGACCAATTCCCTTTATCTATGTTCCCCGCAACTCGTCGGGGGAGTGTTGAATAATGAAGATATCAAGGGCCATATCTCGCCAGGAAGCGGTTCGCGATCAGCAGCCTCGGGTCTGTTCAAAAAGGTCCGTCCAGCCAGGCCGCAGCCCTTTTTGCGCGCGGAGCGTATTGGTACTACGTGAGCACGGAAAAAGGGCGAGAACGCCGCTGGCGGCTTTTTTCAACAGACCCGTCAGAGAAAAATGGCTTGAGGTCCGGTGAGTTGATTCGTATTTCACCGGTCAGTGATCGTTCCTCGCTGAAAAAATTCATTCATGTCCCATGGGCTATTTATCAGGATGACCCCTGTTGGGTGCCTCCACTAGTTGCCGAACGACTCCACACATTTTCTCCCCAAAACGCATATTTTCAACATGCGCGCTGGCAGGCGTGGATTGCGTTTCAGGGTGAAAATCCTGTGGGCCGGATTAGTGCGCAAATCGATAATTTACATGTCGATCGCTACAACGACCAGACAGGATTTTTTGGATTGTTGGAAGCCCGGGATGATCCAGAAGTGTTTCGCGCCTTGTTTAAGGCTGCGGAAGAATGGCTTCAGGCTCAAGGAATGACGAGGGTTCGAGGGCCGTTCAATCTGTCAATTAATCAAGAATGTGGGTTGCTCGTAAAGGGCTTTGAGTATCCTCCAATGATTATGATGGGACATGCCCGGCCTTACTATGGACAAAGGACTGAGGACAATCTTTACGACAAAGCACAAGATCTGTTGGCCTATAAAATTCGTATCGATTTTTCATTGCCCCCTGGCGTCATCCGGTTTCTGAAAAAGGCAAAAGCATCGGTACGGATTCGATCGTTGCGGCGATTGTCGTTCAAGGAGGATCTGTCGATCATTAAGGAAATTTTCGATGAGGCTTGGTCGGATAATTGGGGCTATGTGCCATTCACCGATGTAGAGTTTTCGGAGCTGGGTCAGCAGCTCAAACTCTTAGTGCCAGATGACTTTGTGAAAATTGCCGAAATTCAGGATGAGCCTGTTGCCATGTTAGTGGCATTTCCAAATATTCATGAAGTCATTCAAGATTTGAATGGACGGCTTTTACCGTTTGGATGGCTCAAAGCCCTGTGGCGGCTGAAAGTTTCGTATCCGCAGACCGGTCGAGTGGCACTGATGGGTATCCGAAAGCGATTCCAATCGACACCGATGGGAGCTGCTTTGGCTTATCGTTTAATTGAGGCGGTGAGGCAAGGTGGTGTGCGAAAAGGCATTCAACAAGTTGAATTATCCTGGATTCTTGAAGACAACAAAGCCATGCGTCATATTCTGGAATCTTTGGGAGCCGAACCTTATAAAACCTATCGAATTTATGAAAAAGTTCTTCAGTGACCGGTCATGGATGAGAGAGATTCGGATGTGGGTAAGACAACCATGCCTCCCATGACAGCGTTAATTTTGGCGGGTGCGCGTCCAGGTCAAGACCCGGTTGCAGAAAAAGCCGGAGTGCCCATCAAGATTTTGGCTGCGGTAGATGGGATACCGATGGTTGTCCGAGTCTTAGAAACTCTCAAAGCTTCCCCACTCGTGGGGAAAAGAATTTTATGCGGGCCGTCTTGGGAAGTGGTGCAAAATCAGCCAGGTTTAGTAGATCTCATTGATAGCCAACAGGTTGGCTGGACGCCGCCTCAACCTGGTCCAAGTTTGAGTGTGCATAGTTTTTTAGGGAAATCACCTCAGGACCTTCCTCTTCTCGTGACCACGGCGGATCATGCGTTATTATCTGTCGAAATGGTGGAAGAATTTCTACAACAAGCGAGTCACATGCAAATGGATGTGGCGGTGGCGGTGGTTCCCTATGCTGTCGTAGCACAGGCGTATCCCCAATCCAAACGGACTGTGATACGATTTCGAGGAGGAGGCTATTGTGGGTGTAATATGTTTGTATTGCGTACGGCAAAAGCCAGACAACTGGTCGAATTTTGGACGCAGGTTGAGGCAGAACGCAAACGTCCCCTTCGGCTGATTTGGCGCCTTGGGTTTCGGAACCTCTTACGGTATGTGCTGGGAAGGCTCACGTTATCAGATGCCCTGAACGAACTTGGCCAGCGAATGAGTCTTACCATTCGAGAAGTCATTCTGCCGTTTCCCGAAGCGGCGGTTGATGTAGATACGATAGAAGATTTAGCGCTTGTGGAGGAAATTCTCGCAAAACGCAAACTTCAACAGACCCTCGTGGTTAGGCGAAAGGTTTGAGAAGCGTTTCAGCCTGATGTAAGTCGTTGGGATTGTCGATTTCAGCCCAGACCATGCCTTTAATCGAGACGGTTGAGACATGCCCCTGTTGTGCGAGTTCATCGATTAAGGAGAGGTACCATTGCTTGAGTGCTTCAGGTTGCCTCGCGCGGTGTTCGATGGCTGAACGAAATAATTGTGGGCCGGTATCCTGAAATCGTATCATTCCGATAGATTCGCCCGTGACGGTTTGGACATCTAAGGTTTTCCCAATGCGGAGAAGCTGATTGTCTTGTGCGACGACTTTCATATCATCCGCATCATACTGTGGTTTTTCATCGGTCACCAATGAGATGGGGGCTGGTGGAGCCTGTAAGACACGTTCAAGTATGGCGGGTTCAAACAACGTATCCCCATTCAAGAGAATGAAGTCTTCCATCATCTCATGTCTAGCCACCCAGCAACTCATGAGGTTGTCCGCGAGTGCATAAAAAGGGTTGTAGAGAGTGCGAATGGCGTCAGCGCTGGCCTGATTTCCTATGACGGTTTCGACTGTATCGGCCCCAAATCCCACGACGACATCAATCCGGGTTATTCCAAACTTGATCAATTCATGAATCTGCCATTCTAGAATACTACGGCCATGGATCGTAATCGTACATTTGGGTTGATCTGCCGTTAGGGGGAGTAATCGTTTTCCTTGGCCAGCACTCAAAATGATGGCTTTCATGTTAGGCAGACTCCTCTCGTTTGTTGCGGCCCATCATCAGTAACGTAGGCACGAAATGATTATCAGTAAGTATCTGGTTAAGGAAGTGTTAAAGCCTTCGGCGGCCGTTTGTGCGGTCTTGGTCATTTTGTTTACAGGATATTGTTGGATGACTTTTTTAGATAAAGCCGTGAATGCTCTGATACCAGGAAATATCTTAGCTTCTCTGATTGGATTGAAAGTTGGCATCGCCATGGAAGTGCTGTTGCCGGTTTCACTGTACTTCGGGATCATCCTAGGGCTAGGACGTTTATATGCAGATTCAGAAATGAAAGGTTTCATGTCGTGTGGAGTCAGTCCGTATAGAATGCTTGGCACGATCATGGTACTTTCAAGTGTCGTGGCCATTCTTGTTGGAGCGCTTTCCCTGTACCTGCGCCCATTTGCCTATGCGCAAAGTTATCAGCTGAAGGGGCAGGCTGAAGCCGTGTTGAGTGTGGACAACTTGGATACTGGACATTTTTATGAACGGCGTGAAGGCGCGTTGGTGTTCTTTGCAGAAGGACAGGATCCTGAAACCAATCGGCTGCAAGGTGTCTTTGTTCAGAGTGGTCATCATGACAAATTACGGATCTTAATGGCGAGGGAAGCGGAGGATCATATCGATCCCGATAGTGGTCTCACGACTCCTGTCTTGTATGATGGCATTGAATATAAATTAACTCGTGGGGGGGAGATTTCTCATATCTCTCAGTTTTCGCGACTGACGATTTACCCAGAAGGGATCACATTGGATTATAAAAGAAAAGCGGCGCCAACCAAAGAGCTATGGGCTTCTGATTCTCGAAAAGATATTGCCGAACTTCAATGGCGTTTATCAACACCTTTCTCGACAGTGTTGCTGGGGTTGCTTGCGGTCCCGCTCAGCCGTGCGCTGCCACGAACGGGAAAGTATGCCAAAATTTTTACGGCGACGGTGATTTTTGCCATCTATTATTTTTTAGGCCTTCTGGCGAAAACACTTGTTGAAAAGGGGACGCTTCCTCTCATTCCCGGACTCTGGCTGATTGTGATTGGGTTAGCCGTTTTGGTGGTCTTTTTTCTGTTGCCGACTCGATTAACGGGAAAATCTTTTGCCAGTGGGAGTTGATAGGTTTCGTACGTTGGTTTATAGGGTTGATGCAGATCAGCTGCAACACGAAAAACATTTTTAAGACAGCCTAGAGTTTTACTCCTAATGATGAACATCCTGGACCAACATATCGCGGGGCATTTGTTAAAGGGATATGTCCAAATCTTGCTCATTTTCCTTTCTATTTTTAGCCTGATTGTTTTAGTGGATGAAATCGACGAAGTGGGTCGAGGACGTTATACATTTTGGAAAGCTAGCGAATATGTACTTCTGACATTGCCGAGCCGCTTTGTTCTTCTTTCTCCCTTTGTCGCCCTGTTGGGCAGCATTATGGCATTGGGGGGCCTTGCTCAGGGGCGTGAACTCACAGCGATGCAGGCGGCTGGTGTTTCTCCTCTGCAGATCGCTAAATCGGTCATGAAAGTCGGTATCGTGGTCATGGTGATTGTGGCGTGTTTCCAGGAATATGTAAATCCACATTGGGATCAGGAAGCCATCCTCAGACGATCCGTCGCTCTTTCAAATTCGAAAGCGTATAAAGGCAAGCAAGGGCTCTGGTTTCGAGAAGGGTCGCAGTTTGTCAATATTCAAAAAATTGTGTACGGAGAAGTGCCTGAAGGAATCGATATTTTTGAATTTGATAAGACCGGCCACATGACCATGGTGCTGCATGCCGAGCAGGCCGACATCAACAATCCTCAGAAATGGGTTCTCAAAAATGTGGATAAAAAAATGATTCATGGCCAGCAGTATTCGCAAGAGTTTTTTGAACGTATGCTCTGGGATTTGCCCTTACGGCAGGATGAGATGCATCTCTTAACGCTTCCGGCGTTCACATTGTCTCTTTCGGAATTAGCTGACTATATCGACGTGTTGCAGAAGAAAAACCAGAATTCTCTCCGGTATGAGTCAGCCTATTGGAATAAGCTCGTCATGCCCTTCACGACGGGTCTTATGATACTCGTGGCCTTTCCCTTTGTATTTGGGCCGTTGCGAAGTTCGACGGTTGGAAAACGGATGTTGCTGGGATCGTTAGCTGGAATTGCATACTTTCTTCTTTCGGAAGTTCTGGAGCAAGTCGGCCTGCTCATGGGCGTGTCCCCAATGTGGACAACAGTCCTGCCTTTTCTGTGTTTAGGAGGTGTCACCCTTGGATTTTGGCGGCTGTACTTTTGGTAGCAGAGGGGCAATCCAGCGAAAGGTGATGATCAAAATGAAAACGCGTGGTGGCAAGAGAGTAGGTATGAATGGAGGCGTTGAGCTGGTACTGTCCCTGATGTTCTTCCGCGCGGAATAAACAATATTGCGAGCCGTAATCTGGCTTGCTTCCACGCGCACTTGCTGAAGGGACGCCAACGACCGGGATGGTTGTTGTTGAAGTCTGTAGATGTTGGACTGAACCTCGATGGGTATGCCCATGTAAAATGAGGTCGACTGGGTTATGGGATAGGACATCCGTCAATTGTTCGGCATTGGTCAGACGTTTCCGCCATCGAACCGAATGAGACAAAGGAGGATGATGGACCAATAAAACCCGGCAGAGCCCCTTGGTCAATGGCGAATCCAGTAATTGGGTGAGCTTTTCCAACTGTGCCGCATCGAGAGAACCCGTGGCTAAAAATGGGGGAGTTGGAATGGCGCTGGAGAGTCCGATAAAAGCCACGGGACCTCGAATACGAAGACTTGGGAAGAAGTTCTGCTTGTCAGGAGAAGAAGAGGCGTTTGACCAAGAGGGATCTGAAGAGAAATATGGTTCCCATTGCCGGAGAGTCGAGTCAAACGATGTGGCCACATAGGCTTCATGGTTGCCTGGAATTACGGTGGCTTCGGCCATATTGTGAAGGGAATCCAGCCAATGGCGAGCTTCCCGGAATTCAGCGGGAAGCCCAAGGTGGGTCAGGTCGCCGGTTATGACGACATGGTCTGGTTGATGCGTTGCAAGATCCTGGAGCAATCGATCAAGCACTTCTGGTCGATGCTCCGCCCGGCGACGCAGACGCCAGGACAGATATCCAAGAGCCCTTTTATTCATCAGGGACTTCCAGGAGACATCATGGAGAGAGGTGAAATGAGGGTCAGATAAATGGGCAAAGGTAAACATGACAGTTGGGTAACTTTACAAGGGTGAGCACGGTTTATAGCGATGCGCGACGCTCTTTCTATAGTATTTTACTAACATCAATGTGAACGAAGCCTCATTCTCCAGAGTTGTGTGCGAGGGATTCAGAAGCTGGGTGTCATCCCCGCAGTTTTTAGCGGGGATCCATCCGAAAAAGACAGAACCTGGATTCCCGATTAAAGACGTTGGGAATGACGGAAATCAAGTTCCCCACGGGTCTCAACTTTGTTGATCCACCCACTGGAATTTTTTAAAAATCATGAGGCTTCGTAAACGTATTTTTTAGTAACTTGCAACTGGGAGCTCTTAAAGTTCTTTCTCCCTTGAGGGTGACGACCCACCTGTATGTTAAAGCATTATAGTATACGAGGTTGCGTGTTTGATTCCCATTGAAAAATACTTCATGCCCTTTTCAATTCATGTGGGTTTATTTTTCAAGTATGAGAGTGTTGAATAATGAAGATATTAAAGGCCATATTTCGTCAGGAAGCTCTTGGTGATCAACCACGACGGGTCTGTTCAAAAAAGTCCGTCCAGCAAGGCCGCAGCCCTTTTTGCGCGCGGAGCGTACTGGCAGTACGTGAGCACGGAAAAAGGGCGAGAACGCCGCTGGCGGCTTTTTTCAACAGACCCAGTATGATGATATGAGAAAGTGAGGCAAGATGTATTGGTGCGTCATAAAAGATTCCCCTATCCGTCTGTGGAGTCTGAGTTCCAAGGAACGATTTGAACGGATCTTGAAATCCCTGGGGACCTTTGAATTTGTGGATGATGTTCATGCCCTCCCTCCCGGGGCTTCGGTGCTGATGTTGCGCGGGGATTTTCTCTTTGACATCCGGGTGCTGCAGGCTTTGCGGGAAACTGAGGGTGTGGTCTTTCAGGTGAAGGTCAACGGGAAGGCTGTTCCAGTCGCGGCCCATGTTGATTCTTCTCAAATTTCAACCGTCGTTCAGGCTATCGAATCGGGAAATATTCCCCAGGATGCGAATCTAAAAATATTGGGTTTAGGAGATCTGACATTTTCGTTTTCAAAACAATTGCGCAAGTCGGAACCTCCTTATGTGCTGCCAATCAATGAAGACAATCGTCTCGATCTGGAAGAGAATTTATTTTCTGGGTCCTATAAGGGGATCACCGATTTAGTGACAAAATTTCTTTGGCCGACACCAGCAAAGTGGGCGACGCGTTTTTGTGCTCTCAAGGGTATTTCACCAAATCAAGTGACGTCCCTCAGTTTACTTCTCGTCATTGCAGCGGGGTACCTTTTTTGGCAAGGCCTGTTTGTGTGGGGGCTGTTGCTCGGGTGGATCATGACCTTTTTAGATACGGTTGATGGAAAGTTGGCCCGTGTAACGATCACGTCAAGTCCATGGGGAAATGTGTTTGATCATGGTATTGATTTGATTCATCCCCCGCTTTGGTATTTAGCATGGGGGTTAGGTTTGCAATTCTATGATCCGTGGTTGCTGAAGACATCCTTGATGGAGGCGATTGTCTTAATTTTTGGGGGTTATATTTTGGGGCGCCTTGTGGAGGGTGCGTTTCATTTGTGGGCGGCCGGCTTTGGTGTGTTCTGTTGGAAGCCCTTTGATTCCTTTTTTCGACTCATTACGGCCCGGCGGAATCCCAATATGATTTTCTTAACCGGAAGTGTGTTCCTAGGGAGGCCAGACTGGGGATTGGAACTGGTCATGATTTGGACGGTGCTTTCCACTCTCATTCTCCTCGGGAGGTTAGGGATGGCCATTGTCGAGAAGAGCATGAAAGGATCGCTCACATCCTGGTTAGCCACAGTTGATCCCGTGAATGGGCGGGATTCCTTGGCCGTCCGATTGTTTACAAACCCACCGGCTACAAGCAAGTAAGAAGAGAGAAGTGAAAAGTGAGAAGTAAGGAGTGAGAAAGAAGAAGAGATTCCTCATTTCTACTTTTCTTGCTTCTCACTCCTTACTTCTCATTTTTTACTTCTTTCGCTCTTTACTTTTTCTAAGATGCGCGTAGGAATGCTCAATAATCCGCTGAGTGGGCGCAATAAGCGGAATCCTACTCTTATTCCCTCCATGCTGGCTCGGTATCCGGAAGTTGTCTGTGCGGAGGTTAAGACGCCTGCGGACATTCTTCAGGCATTGAAGGATTTTGCTCAACGCGAGGTGAATTGTGTGGGCATCGCAGGCGGCGATGGTACTATTCAAGCTGCAATGGGGGCCTTGTTTAATCACCGTCCTTTTTCCGATCTGCCATCTCTAGCGCTCATTCCAGCGGGAACGGCAAATTTGATGGCGGGAGATGTGGGGCTAGGGGCGTTCGAGAAGAATACCGTTGAACGATTTTTTACTGAAGCCTGCGCTGAACAGGCTGATGTTACGATTGCAACACGTCCTATTCTTCGTGTGTGTTTTCCAGAAGAACGTGAGCCACTTCTGGGAATGTTTTTTGGAGCGGGGGCGATTTATCATGGGACACAATTGGGTCTGGACACCAAACAATCGATAGGGCGTTTAGGGGAATGGGGCGCTGGTTTGATTATAATAAAATTTTTACTGGCATTGGCCACGGGCTCGCGGAAAGGCCTAAACCCTATCTCTGTTCGGGTGACTGCGGGTGAGGCTGTTTCTTCGGAACGGGAATATCTTGTGTTGATGGTCACGACCTTGAATCGTTTATTCTTAGGGATGAATCCATTTTGGAGTAACAAGCCTGGCCCTTTGCGATTTACCAGCCTTCGGGTACCGTACCGCTATCTTTGGCGTGTGCTTCCCACGTTGCTTCGCGGACGCATGCATCAGTTAGCCACACGAGAGCATGGATACGTGAGTGAGAACCTGTCAGAGCTGAAGCTGGCCTTCAACAGCGGGTTTGTGTTGGATGGGGAGGTGTATTCCTCTGCCAAGCCTGAAGAGCCACTGATTCTAGATTCTCCAGGAGAGCTTTCATTTGTGAGATTGAAAACAGGGTAGTCATGGCTCCTTCCGCGGATGTTCTCCAGATTGTTGGCCGCGCAAGCAGCCAACCTCTTCCTCCCACCATTCAGGCAGCGGGGAATTTTCTTGCAAACAAATATGGACAGGCTGTTCAAGGAATATTGCTCTATGGCTCATGCCTGCGCGCAGGGACCGATGAAAATGGACTGGTCGATTGCTATGTCATTGTTGATCAATACCAGACAGTCTATCAATCTGCCTGGTTAGCATTGTTCAATAAATGGCTTCCGCCCAATGTGTTTTATGGGGAAGTGAAGCTTGAAGAACGCACGGTTCGTATGAAATATGCAGTCTTGTCGTTAGAAGACCTAGAGCGAAGTGTGGCTCAGAATTGGTTTCATTCATACTTTTGGGGACGTTTTGCGCAACCCACGGTGGTGATGGCATGTTCCAGTCAACCAATCAAAGAACGAATTTTCTCAAGTTTTGGAACGGCAGTCTTAACGTTTTTGGGTAATGTGGTACCACAGATGCCGCTGCAATTTTCCGCTAAAGATATTTGGAACACCGGTTTGGCGCTCAGCTATGGGGCTGAACTACGTCCTGAATCTAAGGCCCGTCCCGCTTCCTTATGGGAAAGTAATCAAGCCTATTATGAGCAAGTGGCTCTGGCCGCCTTTTCGGAACATTTTCCAAAAGTGAAAATCATCCAGAGTAGCGGACTGGTCAAGTATGAAATGAAGTATTCGAGTTGGGAGAGGACAAGAAATCGACTGGGTTGGATTGTTCGAAAAATTCAAGGAAAGGCTTTATCCATTCTCCGTCTTATGAAAGCCGCCTTCACCTTTCAAGGCGGTGCAGACTATATTATCTGGAAAATTGAACGGCATTCAGGCGTCAAGATTGAATTAACTCCTGCCCAGCGGCGCCATCCTATCTGGACTGGCCTCACCACTTTCTGGCGTCTCTACCGCCAAGGCGCCTTCCGGTAGATGCCGGGTCTCGGCCTGGCTATACCACAAGGCCAGGAAGACGGCTGAAAACGGCTTGAAAAACGAGATGACAAAAAATGCCGAGAATGTATTTGCCTGCGGCAAAGTGTTACATCGGCGGTAGGTGCCGCTTCACATCCATACTGTCATGGAGAATACGGATGATAAGAATTTGATCATCATCTTGGATGACATATATCACAAGGTGTCGGCCATGGTGATGAATACGAACAGGTGGGGTGAATTCCGCACGTTCCCTGCAGATTAACGGGGACTGGGTGAGAATCCGAAAGCAATCTTCCAGTTCTGAAAAATATTGTTCGGCTTGCGCTTCTCCAAAAGTCTGGAATCCATAGAGATAAATTTCAATCAGATCATTTTCGGCTTCCGATGTCAGTTTATAGGTCATGCTTGGCTGTTTTGGCTTTTGAACGGGCCTCCTTCAATATGTCCTGCATCGCTCGATCACTCATGCCACTTTCAAGCCCTTTGGTGATCGCAGCTTGTAATGTTTTAATCTGTTCACGTTCCTGTTGATCGCGGCGGATAAGGTCACGCACGTAGTCACTAGCATTGCCATACTGTCCGCCATGCACTTGAGCTTCAACCCATGCTTTCATGGGATCGGGAAGGGACACATTCATTGTTGCCATAGGTTGTTCTCCTTATTCTTATAAGTATGGCAAAAAATGACAGATTTTGCCAATTGGTCTGTTGAAAAAAGCCGCCGATGGCGTTATTTATCAGTTAGAAGTGAGAAGTGAGAAGTGAGAAGTAAAAAGTAGGAGGAAAGATAGTCATCTCAGAATTCCTTCCTCATGTTCTCTTTCTCTACTCCCTATCCCTGACTTCTCCGATCGACAAAGGACTGTGTTGAGCCAACCCGAGTCATCTCATAGTCAACAATTCCTTGGAGAAATCTGGCCTTTGATATCTTCATTGTTCAACACTCCCAGCTATCAACGGGATGTTGTAAATTAACACAACCTAAGATGGATTCCCGATAAAGAATGTCGGGAATGACAGGAAGGGAGGATTTCGCTAGATCAAATGATGCTACTGATCGCGGTTGACCATGTAGCAGGAGACGATCGCGAGGGCCCGTTTGGCGGGGCTATCGGGGAATGGAAGCAGATCTAAAGAAGAGGCTTCAATATATTCTCGGGCCCGCATGGTGGAATAGGCTAACGAGCCTTGTGCGGTCATCAACTCTAGAATGCGTTCGAGTTCTTGGTCATTGACTGAATGTGACAGAATTTTCTCTTTTAACCAATCTTGGTCTGAAGTGGAACAGGTTTGCAGAAGATGAAGCAGTGGTAATGTAATCATTCCCTGACGGATGTCTTGCCCCAATGATTTACCCAGGCGGGAACGGTCTGCAGAATAATCCAAACGATCATCGGCTAATTGAAACGCCATGCCCAGGTTATAGCCAAATCGATAGAGGGCCATTTGTTCTTCCAGAGAAGCTCCCCCGATGATGGCGCCGACCCGACAGGATGAGGCAACAAGGATAGCGGTCTTATATTCAACAATTTTCAAATAGTCGGCTTCGGTAAGATCAGGTTGGCTGTTGGCACAGAGTTGCAGGACTTCGCCTTCGGCCATCTTTCGGCAGGCATCGGCCATGATCTCATTAATGTCATGGTTATGAAACGACGCGATCAGCGCCATGGCTTGGGAATAGAGATAGTCCCCAACCAGAATACTGGCATGATTTCCCCAAATGCGCCGGGCGGTTTGTTCCCCCCGACGGATGTCGGCTTCGTCCAAGACATCATCGTGAAGAAGGGTGGCGGTATGGATGAATTCGACGAGGCTGCCAAGAAGAAGATCGGATTTTTTGGGGTAGCTAAATAGTCTAGCTGACAAGATGAGTAAGAGCGGCCGTATGCGTTTCCCTCCACTTGAGAGAATGTGGTCGGCGACGGTATTGATGAGGGGAGCATGAGAATCCAGATGTTTTTGAATTTGAGTCTCCACCTCCTGAAGATCCGGACGGAAGGCTTCCCACACATCTTCCATGGAAGCGATGGCTTGTATGGCAGGATCATTGGCCATGGCGGCGATACTATGGGGTATCCTGTGGATTGTCAAGGTGATGGAGGGTCTGGCGATTGTTGATAAATATTCAGCACAGAATGGCTGGCCATATCTAGAACAAACACTGGAAATTCAACCAGTTGTCTTGACAGAATTTTTTACTTTGGATTACTGTGGGCGGAGACAATTCCGACGTGTTCTCTCCTTTTCTATCGACAATCTCCGGGACTAGTCTAACATGTCTGAGACTCCCCGAATGGTAAGAGGGGATGCGTAACTGCTTCCTCTCGTCGTTGTGGGTGAGAAGGAGGAGATGTTCTTTTTCAGATGATGAAATGACGGAAGAACGTAAAGATGACAGTTCACCGATGAACATTCCTGGCTTACCTTCTGCACAAGGACTTTATCATCCCAGCCTTGAACATGATGGGTGTGGGATTGGTCTTGTGGCTCACATCAAAGGCCAGCAATCCCACGATATGATCGAAAAAGGGCTACTGGTCCTCAAAAACCTCGTTCATCGTGGGGCGCAAGGTTGTGATCCCTGCACTGGCGATGGCGCAGGTATTTTATCGCAGATTCCTCATGATTTCTTTCAGCGGGTGACAGTGGAAATTGGCATTCATTTACCGTCCGCCGGGGGGTATGGCGTGGGCATGGTGTTTTTGCCTCAGGACCGAAAGGCCAGGGTGCAGTGCGAAGTCTTATTTGAGTCGGTGATTCGGGAGGAGGGGCAGGAATTTTTAGGCTGGCGCGATGTGCCAGCTAAAGAAGATCAAGTGGGGGTGCAAGCAAGAGCCACCATGCCAACCATCCGGCAATTTTTTATTGCCAGAGCCTCTCTGAATCCTGCCCAGTTTGAACGCAAACTCTATGTCATTCGAAAATTAATCACTCGGGCTATCCGGGAATCTGCTATTGCGGGAAAAGAGTGGGTGTATATTTCAAGTTTGTCCGGCAATACGATTGTCTATAAAGGGATGCTTTTGCCTGAGCAAGTAGAATTGTTTTATCCCGATCTGGCGGATCCCACATTTGTTACGGCCTTGGCCCTCGTCCATTCCCGGTTCAGCACCAATACGTTTCCAACATGGTCTTTGGCCCATCCTTACCGGTATTCCGTGCATAACGGTGAAATCAATACCTTAAAAGGAAACGTGAACTGGATGCGCGCCCGGCAAGGGCGACTGGCATCGGATCTATTTGGAGATGATCTGAAAAAACTGTTTCCTATTGTCGATGATTCCACACAAAGTGATTCTGCCTGCTTAGATAATGCCATTGAATTTTTGGTGATGGCAGGCCGATCTTTGCCCCATGCCATGATGATGTTGATTCCAGAGCCCTGGGTCGGCAATCCCAAGATGGATTTTGATCGTCTGGGGTTTTACGAATACCATGCGGCGGTGATGGAGCCCTGGGATGGGCCGGCAGCCGTGTGTTTCACCGATGGGAAATTGGTTGGTGCCACGCTGGACCGTAATGGACTGCGTCCTTGTCGGTATCAAGTGACGAAGGACGATGTGGTAGTGTTGGCATCAGAAGCTGGTGTTCTCCCCACGGATCCAGCCAATATTCGGATGAAAGGGCGGTTGCAGCCGGGACGGATGTTTGTGGTGGATACGGTGCAAGGCCGTATCATTGACGATGAAGAAATTAAGACCGAAATCACAAAACGCAAGCCATACCGTCAATGGTTGACGCAGCATCGAGTATCTTTGTCCGAACTTCCGGAGCCCATGAATGTGCCTCAACCTGATCATCCTACGCTTCGACAACGTCAGCAGGCTTTTGGGTTTACGATTGAAGAGTTGAAGATGGTATTGATGCCGATGGGGCTAAATGGTGAGGAACCCATTTCCTCTATGGGCACGGATACGCCGTTAGCCGTGTTGTCCCACCGGCCTCAGCTCTTGTTTAAGTATTTTAAGCAGTTATTTGCTCAGGTCACGAACCCGCCCATCGATCCGATCCGTGAACATTTGGTGATGTCATTGGTGACCAACATTGGGCCAAAACCGAACGTCATTGCTGAAATTCCTGAAGCCTGCCGGCGCATCAAATTGCAGCAGCCTATCCTCAGTAATGTGGATCTTCAAAAAATCAGGATGATTGGCGATCCACATTTCAAAAGCAAGACGTTGCCCCTGCTGTTTAAAGTCTCCGAAGGACCGGAAGGCTTGGCTTCGGCGGTCGAACAGCTTTGCCAGCAGGCGTCCAAGGCCATTAAAGACGGAGAGAAGTTTTTGATCTTAAGTGATCGCGGGGTGAATGCGGAGTGGGCACCGATCCCGAGCTTATTAGGTGTGTCAGCTGTTCATCACCATCTCGTGCGAGAGGAGACCCGGACAGAAGTTGGGCTCATTTTAGAAACTGGAGAACCTCGAGATGTTCATCATTTTGCCTGCTTGATAGGGTATGGGGCAGGGGCGATTAATCCGTATTTGGTGGTGGAATCTCTAGTGGATATGGAACGTGAAGGGTACTTCCCTGATACGGTCGATGCTGCGACGGCAGAGACTCGATTTATTAAAGCCGTCAATAAAGGTTTGCTGAAAATATTTTCCAAAATGGGTATTTCAACCCTGCAGTCCTATTGTGGCGCCCAAATTTTTGAAGCCATTGGACTGAGCTCCAAGATGATTGACCAGTATTTTACGGGCACGGCTTCTCGCATTGAAGGGATCGGCATTCGGGAATTAGGCGAAGAAACCTTGCGTCGCCATACCTTGGCGTATCAGCCGGTTCCCATTCGTCAACTGGATTTTGGCGGGGAAATTCACTATCGCATCCAAGGCGAACACCATAACTGGAATCCCGATACGATCTTTAAGCTCCAACATGCCACGCATACGAATAATGCCAAGACCTATGAAGAATATGCTGCGCTAGTGAACGAAGAACAAAAACAACGTTCAACGATTCGCGGACTATTTGATTTCAAGTTCCTTCCTGAACCAATTCCACTTGATGAAGTGGAACCAGCTCGTGAGATTGTCAAACGTTTTACTACCGGGGCCATGTCCTTCGGAGCCATTAGCCAAGAGGCGCATGAAACCTTAGCAATTGCGATGAATCGGTTGGGTGCTAAGAGTAATACCGGCGAAGGTGGGGAAGATCCTGAACGATTTATGCCGTTGCCGAATGGTGATTCGAAAAATTCGTATATTAAGCAAGTCGCATCCGGTCGGTTTGGTGTCACAGCGCATTACCTGGTAAATGCAAAAGAGTTACAGATTAAAATGGCACAAGGGGCCAAGCCCGGCGAAGGTGGTCAGTTGCCGGGCCACAAAGTCGATGAAGGCATTGCCAAGCTTCGGTATTCAACCCCTGGCGTCCAGCTCATCTCGCCGCCGCCGCATCATGATATTTATTCCATTGAAGATTTGGCGCAGTTAATTTTTGACTTGAAGAACTCCAATCCAGAAGCAGCAGTATCAGTAAAATTGGTTTCCGAAGTCGGAGTCGGTACTGTGGCGGCCGGAGTGTCGAAAGCTCATGCCGACAAAGTCTTGATTAGTGGAGATTCAGGTGGAACGGGAGCCTCTCCACTTTCTTCCATCAAATATGCAGGACTCCCTTGGGAGTTGGGACTAGCTGAAACGCATCAGACTCTGGTGGTGAATGATTTGCGCGGGCGCATTCGTGTGGAAACCGATGGACAATTAAGGACCGGGCGAGACGTGGTGATTGCCACTCTGCTTGGGGCGGAAGAGTTTGGGTTTTCTACGGCTCCCTTGATCGTGGAGGGCTGCATCATGATGCGCAAATGTCATTTAAACACTTGCCCTGTAGGTGTGGCCACACAAGATCCTGAGTTGAGAAAGCGATTTGCCGGAAGTCCCGACCATGTGGTGAATTTTTTCCATTTTGTGGCGGAAGAAATTCGTGACCTGATGGGGAAACTTGGATTTCGCACCATGCAAGAGATGATCGGCCGCGTGGACAAGCTTCGAGTACAAAAAGCGGTTGAACATTGGAAGGCTAAAGGTCTGGATTTATCCTTGTTATTGACCAAACCCAATGTTGACTCCGAAGTGGCAACATCCTGTGTGCAAGCCCAAGATCACGGGTTGGATGAGATTTTAGATAATCAATTGGTGGAGCTGTGTCAGCCAGCCATTGAACGGCAAGAGCCGGTGTCTGTGGAATTGCCGATTCGCAATGTCCATCGAACCACCGGGACAGTGTTATCCAGCCATATTGCCAGACGATACGGAACGGATGGACTACCTCCTGATACGATTCGCCTGAAGTTTACGGGTTCGGCAGGGCAATCTTTTGGTGCGTTTTTATCCAAAGGTATTACCTTGACACTTGAAGGCGAATCCAATGATTACTTGGGCAAAGGGTTATCCGGCGGAAAAATCATTGTGGTTCCTCCCCCAAATATCACCTATCCTCCGGAAGAAACGATCCTCATTGGGAATACATCACTCTATGGGGCTACTGGTGGTGAGGGGTATTTTTATGGGACAGCTGGAGAGCGTTTTGCTGTTCGCAACAGTGGTGCACGAGTCGTCATTGATGGCGTTGGTGATCATGGTTGCGAATATATGACCGGCGGTGTTGTCGTTGTCCTGGGAGCCACCGGACGGAACTTTGCGGCAGGAATGTCTGGCGGAGAAGCCTATGTTTTAGATGAGGAAGGCCAATTTTCTTCCCGTTGTAATATGGGGATGGTCGAATTAGAAGCGGTTGTGGCCCCAGAAGACAGTCGGACGTTACGGACGATGGTTGAAGCACATTTGAGCTATACGAAGAGCGCCAATGCGCAACGGGTATTGAATGCCTGGGAGACGATGCTCCCGAAATTTGTCAAAGTGATGCCAAGCGATTATAAGCGAGTGCTTCTGGAGCGGAAGGCAGCCTTAGCCAAAGAACATGCCAAGCGTGACCGGGGGGTGGTAAGCCGTGGCTGATCCGCGTGGGTTTTTGAAATTTACTCGTGAGGGACCACAGCGTCGGCCTGTAGAGCTTCGGGTGAAGGACTACAAGGAGCTGTATGATCCGTTTGAAGAAGAACGGCTTGTTAAGCAGGGTGCGCGTTGTATGGATTGCGGTGTGCCATTTTGCCAAAGCGGAACGGGTTGTCCGGTCGTAAACTTAATTCCGGAATGGAATGATCTCGTTCATCGAGGCCGTTGGAAAGATGCGCTTAAAGCCCTTCATACGACGAATAATTTTCCAGAATTTACTGGGCGTCTCTGTCCTGCTCCATGTGAGTCGGCCTGTGTGTTGGGCATTAATAGTGATCCGGTGTCGATTCGGGTTATCGAATGGAATATTATTGATAAAGGGTTTGATGAAGGTTGGGTTGAGCCGGTCTTGCCGGTTGTCTCGACCGGGAAGCAGGTGGCGGTTGTGGGTTCTGGTCCTGCAGGGTTAGCAGCAGCGCAGCAGTTAGCCCGGGCGGGGCACCAGGTGACCGTCTTTGAAAAAGCCCACCGCATTGGGGGACTGTTGCGTTATGGCATTCCTGACTTCAAGATGGAAAAGTGGGTGCTCGATCGTCGGTTAGATCAGATGCGCAAAGAGGGTGTGACCTTTGAAACGGATGTCTGCGTGGGGGTAGATACGAACTTGGATGTGTTGCGTAAGGATTTTGATGCGGTGTTACTGGCCATGGGGGCTGAGCAACCTCGGGAGCTTCCGGTGCCTGGCCGAGACCTACGGGGCGTACATTTGGCGATGGACTATCTGACGCAGCAAAATAAGCGGGTAGCAGGAGATACGATAGCCGACGAAGAAATTTCTGCGAAGGGGAAGCGTGTGGTGGTCATTGGGGGAGGCGATACGGGTTCGGATTGCCTGGGAACGGCACATCGCCAAGGTTGCGCTGAAGCCCATCAATTCGAATTGTTGCCTGAGCCGCCTCCGACTCGGGCTGGCTCCACTCCCTGGCCCTTATGGCCAATGCGATTGCGTACGTCTCATGCACACGAAGAAGGCTGTACTCGTGAATGGAGTATTTCTACAACAAAATTTTCTGGTGAGAATGGGCATGTGACAAAGCTCCATACCAATCGAGTGGAATTTCAGGACGGCAAAATTGTTCCGGTTCCAGGGTCGGAAATGGAAATGGATGTAGACTTGGTCCTGTTAGCTATGGGTTTTGTTGGGCCAGTCCACAATGGCTTTTTGGATTCCTTAGGATTGAACTATGATGCCCGTGGGAATGTGATGGTTGATGAACAGTTTATGACCAATGTGGATGGTGTGTTTGCCTCGGGCGATACGAAACGAGGCGCCTCTCTCATTGTCTGGGCGATTGCCGAAGGCCGGAAAGCTGCTCAGGGAGTTCATCGCTATTTGCAGGCTGGACAATCACTTCGAACGCATTAAGGAAATATTGAACCCCAAAAGAACTACAAATAGAGAGTGCCCATACCTTCTCTTCTAAGTCCGCCATTACAAATTTGACTACAAAATCAAGTTTTAATGTTATGCCTGGGTTGCTTTTCTACTTCATGATGAGGTAGAAATCTATATCATTGAAGGACGCACGTGCACGAATGTGCAACAGTGCGCCCAAAATATTTTTTATTCATTCATCATAGAAGGGACGGGATAAAACAATGCGTAGAGGTAAGTTGAGAAGCGTTTCGGGCAAATTATTGTTGAGTGTGGTCTTCCTGCTAGGAAGCTCGGTTCCATCGTGGGGTGCTACGTTGGACTTTCGTTTTCAAGCACTCACAGGGGATCAAACAGGAGAGATCGATGGAATTACAGGAACAGAATCAACCGGGGGATCGGCGGTTGGAACAGATGTGGTTATTAATGAACTCTTCGTCTCCGGAGCTGGTGTGCCAGCTGATGGAACCTATTTAGTGGATGGCCTGTTGAATTTCGATACCGATACAAATAACATTGTGTTAGTTGGAACGATACCCGACCTTGGCATCAATACAGACATTGAGCTTCTATCAGGCGATTTCACGTCCTTCACTGCGAATTTCGATAGCGATGCGATTTTCTCTTTTGTCGGAGCAGGATCTGACAAAAAACACGATGATCTTCTTGACAGCCTAGGTCTAGGAGGCTCAGCGTTTGAATTTATGACCGTTGAACTTGGCCCTGGAAGTCAACCAACTACGGCGGGAATCATTAATACCACGGTTGTCCCGACCCCAACCAGTTTTATTCTATTTGGAACCGGAATGGTTGGTTTGATTGGAATGGCTAGACGTGGTGGGTTGATCAAGTTAGTGAAATAGGTATTGAAAAATTAGATCCTGTCTTCTCCTATTTAATTTCTAAAACAGGGGAGAGAAGGTTAATCAAAGGTGGTGGAGTTTTTCTCCACCACCTTTTTTTTGAGGCTGACTGCAGCACTTAAGAAATTTGGCCATATTTTGCCAGGAAGCTGTTCATTATCAGTAGCATCGGGGCTGTTCAAAAAAGCCTGCCCTGAGTTGTTCGACTTGCTCACAATGAATCTATCGAAGGAGCCGTCCAGTTCTGAGGCTTTTCTCGTGCTCTTTACTTCTCACTTTTCACTTCTTACTGATCCAGAGAACGCCGCTGGCGGCTTTTTTCTACAGACCCGTTTTAGAAGTTCTTGGCGTGAGCGGCCGTTCCCCGAACCAATGTTTGATGGATTTCTTGAATCAGACGTAGTTCAATGTCGGCAAGCTCGGCCTCTGGGGCCGCAAAGATATGGCCGTTTCTGGACAGTCTTTCAAACTCTGCACGTACCCAAATTGTGGTGTGGTCGGCAGGCCCTTTTTCAATCATGGCCAAGTATTGATTGCGAAATCCAGAGAGTTCCAAGGATGGCGGGAGTGAGGTTTTGCGGTCTGTGATGTACACCGCTTTTTGATCGGTTTTCATGGTTGTCAGGACCGTGTAGCCGTTCTTGGTTAATGCGTCCTCCATGATAGTTGCCACGGTGGAGAAGGCAAAAGGCAACTCATGGGTTTGTCCTCCAACTTGCTGGATGACGAGAGACTTCCGCATATGTTCACGTTGACTACGCAGCCATTGAGCATCCCGTTGCAGTTTTGCATTTTTTTTCTCTAGCGCTTTAATGGTGGCCACGTCTTTCTTGGGAGTATTCGCCAGCTGGGAAATTTTGTCTTGAGCTTCTTGTAATTGAGTTTGATGTCGCTTCTCTGCCTCTCTGGCTTCCTGGTTCAAGCGGTCAATTTGTTGCTGTAAGACCTTATTGCCTTCCTGCAGGGACTGAATAACAGATTCGAGTTTAGCGGTCTGTTTTTTGAGTTTCTGTGTTTTATTGTGGAGGTCGGTTTGGTCTTGTGGACATCCGGCCAGAAGCAGAAGGCACAGGATACTTCCTAGAGTCCTGATCCCAGGAGTTAAACGGTGGATCCTATGGGAAAGTATTTGGGTGATGAGGCGGAACCTTAATGCTGGCATGTTTGTTGACTCAACGCTGCAATCAAGGAATGATAGTGATGAGCGTTGAAACCTGGTACCTTTTATTAGGTAGTTTATGCTTAATTGTTTGTTATTTCAAATGAATGAATGATTTGTACTATCGCCTGACAGGTTCAGAGTAGCTTGCAGACGGGGAGTGTTGAATAATAAAGATATCAAGGCCTATGTTTCGACGAGGAGTTGTTGGCTATAAGATGACTCTCTGTCTTCGTGCTCTTTACTCCTCACTATTCACTTCTTACTGGTCCAAAGAACGCCACTGGCGGCTTTTTTCACCATTTCCATAAGGAGTACAGTATGGCCTCATTGATACGAAAAACATTTCCGGTTCCTCCACTGTCATGCAATTGTTCCATTGTTGGAGATCCGGAAACGAAGCAGGCGGTGGTGATTGATCCAGGTGGAGACCCGACCCGTATTCTGGAAGAAATTGCGTCCTTAGATTTCACGGTATGCGCGATTTTACATACTCATGCTCATTTCGATCACTTTTTAGCATCAGGACATATCAAGTTAGCAACTGATGCGCCATTGTGCCTGCACCCCAGCGACAAAGACCTTTGGAACATGCTGGAAATTCAATGCCAAATGTTTGGTGTGCCGTATGAACCCGTGCCGCCTCCGGATCAATGGATCCAAGACGACATGGAAGTTCGACTCGGCTCCTATTCCGCCACCGTGTTGCATACGCCGGGTCATACGCCTGGTTCGGCTTCTTTTTATTTCCCAAACGCAGGACTGGTTTTTTCGGGGGATACCCTGTTTCGCGGAGGTATCGGGCGTACTGACTTGTGGGGAGGTGATAGTCAGGCGATCATACAATCTATTCGGGAACGGTTATATTCCCTGAAAGAAGAGACCGTCGTAATCCCAGGCCATGGCGGGGAATCATCCATTGGCTGGGAATGTGAAAATAATGCATTTGTGAATAATCGTTATCACTCATCCCGAACCGTATGATTTATCATCCTGAGTCGTTCGATGTATCATCCTGAACCTATCAATTCATCATCCTGAGCCTGTCGAAGGATGGTTCAACGGGCTCACCATGATCGTTATCAGTCATCTGAAGGGTCCTGAGACTTTTCTCGTGCTCTTTACTTCTCACTTTTCACTTCTTACTGGTCTAGAGAATGCCTCTGGCGGCGTTTTTCATAGCCCCTATAGAATAACCCTTACGTTGAATTAACTGGGAATTCACAAAAAATCTCCTTTCCATGTGATATTCCAATACGAACCTTCTTGCGTCACGGATTGTCATATGCTATAACCCATTCCTCTTTTGCATGGATTGAGTTGTCTACACAAAGAAATTGACTTGCGTTTTTAGGTAAATTTTTCATTATCAACAAGCTTCTCATGAGGAGGTAGGCGATGCACAGAGTGCTTCTATCCGTCCTTTTAAGTGCGGTGTTAATTGCAGCGGGTTCATCAGTGGCTTTTGCGTTGCAGTCTGGTGGAGTGGAAATCGGTGATCTGGAAACCGGTTCCGTTGTTGGGCAACCGTTTAAAAAGTTAAACGTGGATCTCGAGTTCAACATTATGGAACTCGGCGGGAAAAAAGTTATCTATCCTCCAACCGCAATCTTGAATCTTGTGAGTGGAGGAACCGGTGGGCGTGCGCTGGCTCCCGTGCTTATTAAAGTCACCAACAATCTGAGTGCTGATCATGGGTTCAATCTGTCTGCGGATTCAGCGTTTGCCGCACCGACATCCATGAACATTAACCTTGTGCTGAAACCAGGAGAAACCAAGTATATTGGTATTCCT
The DNA here is from genome assembly GCA_965223315.1 of Nitrospirales bacterium. Lineage (GTDB taxonomy): Bacteria > Nitrospirota > Nitrospiria > Nitrospirales > UBA8639 > Nitrospira_E. Next base: position 3,663,053 of record CBDCWD010000004.1, on the reverse strand, counting down.
ATCAGTGACCTGAGTTACGTCACCGCTAATAGCATTTTGAAGTATAAATGTCAGCTGCATGACGCGCATTTAGGTGGTACGCTTATGGTGATCACCAAGTAATTTGTTGATTTTGTCGTTTATCCCCACTGTTTATGTGGGTGATATAAAAAGCCCCGTTCCTGTTGAGGAACGGGGCTTTTATATTACAAGGTAAGATTTTTTCAGATCTCCTGCTCGTCGCTGTGACAGTCGACTGTTGCGCCTAAAGATATTTGTTGAGCTCCAACGAGCTTCCCTTTCACCAGTAGAAGCAAAAAACGGTTTGGTTGAGAGTCATCGCCAGAATTCACTTGCAGTTCTGTGTTAATGTCGACAATCACTTCATTGCCAATATTGGACGTTGTATCATTAATGACCCAAAAATACCGGCTGCCTTTGGGATAGATCTGTGCGACAAACTCATCAATTGCCAAAGAAATTTCAGAGTAGGCTGATTGACTGATGGATGGGGTCAAAACGAACAACATGACAAGCAACATCGTTGAGAAGAAGTGGCGCATGGAAAGCCTCCATGGTAAGAAATGAATTCTAGGGTTTTTGCTGAATAGCCTGCTGTCCCCTATCTTAACTTTTTCGGGTGAAAAGTGGTCAAACTGTAGTCATAGCTTACCCGCAAATGAATGCCACGTAAAATATCCCTCTTTCTATGTTGTCGTTTCTGAATTTACAGGATGGGACCAATAAAAAGCGCATTGTCTTTTTAATCGTCATGGCGTTACTCCTCATTTCAGGAGCGTTATTATTTAATTCACCCAGCCAGACGCAAATGATCACGGTGCAATTTCCCAATGGGGGTACTCTCAAATCAGAAGTGGCGGATACCCCGGAAAAGCTGTTGTTCGGGTTAGCGTTTCGCCCGAGCCTTCCAGAAGATGAGGCCATGCTGTATATCTTTGGGGAGTCTGGGGCCCATCGAGTATGGACAAAGGAGTTTCAATTTCCGGTAGATGTGATCTGGATAGACGAGAGCAAACTTGTCGTGCATGTTGAAAAAGATGTTCCGCCCTGCTCTGATAACCCTTGTCCCTGGTATGGTCCTCCGCCCAAAGATGCTCGGTATGTTCTTGAAGCCAATGCGGGTGTTATTGAGGCCGAGAAGGTTGCTGTTGGTCAGCAGGTGAAGTTCACTCTGTTTGTCCCATGACAGCACTTATGTTCTCTTCGTTACCGTAGATCGCATGAACGTCGAAAAAGATGAGCCAGTGAGTGCCCATGAGGGCTATGTGTTTGTGGCGAATCTGGACGATCTTCCACAGGGGAAAGGCAGGGTTTTCAAAATCCAAGGCAAAAGCCTGGCTGTGTTTCGGATGGATGACCGGTGTTTTGCGATTAATGATATTTGTCCTCATCAGGGTGCTTCATTGGGGAAAGGCCGGCTGAAAGGTTTTGTGGTCTCTTGTCCCTGGCATCATCAACAATTTGATATTCGAACCGGGTTTGGGCCTGATGGGGGAGGCTATTGCGTTGTTCCGTACGATGTGAAAGTAGAAAACGGGCAGGTTTTTGTTTGCCTGAAAAAGCGTGATTGGTTAACAGGAGAATGACGGGCCTGTTGAAGATTTATTCAACTCACAAGGAATAGCTATGAATACTGATCAAGTTGCCGTCAAGTCAATTCAAGCCTTCAAGTCCCAAACCTTTCATATTCATTTATGGGAAGACCGTACTCGTGGCGAGCAGTGGGTGCCTGCCTATGATTCTCAAGCATTGGCTCTTGTGGATGATGAATTTCTTCGAACGATCAGCAATAATGCCGTTGATTCTGGACGCCGGTCGTTCGAATTTCAAGCGCTCGTCACAGGGACCCATCGTCTGGAATTTAGCAAGCGAATGGCGTGGAAATTTACCGCGGAAGATCAGCGTGTCTTTGAAGTGACCGTACTTGATGCTTCTGTAAAATGACATCCTATGCCTGATATCGGGTATCTCAATGGGCGGTTTTCTCCACTGCACGAGGTCGCTATTTCACCCGATGACAGAGGGTTTCTGTTTGGGGATGGCATCTATGAGGTGATCCGTGCCTACCATGGCGCTCCTGCGTTTTGGGAAGAACACTTTTCCCGTCTTGTCCGTAGCGCCAAGGAAATCCAGATTCCCATTGGTCTCAACCCTCAGGACTTCTCTCATCTTCTCATATCTGGCCTTCAGCAATGTACCTATGGGGAGGCCAAAATTTATATCCAAGTGACGCGGGGAGTGGCTCCCCGTGAGCACGGTTTCCCGGTGAAAGCCGACCCGACGATTTTCCTGTCTTTCCGCGAAATGAGCGCATGTCCTCTTGAGTTCAAGAGCTCTGGCGTCGAAGTCATCACCGTACCGGATATTCGTTGGAACCGCTGTGACATTAAAAGCTTAAATCTTCTGCCCAATGTGTTAGCCAAGCAGCAGGCCCAAGAAGCCAGCGCGTTTGAAGCGCTTTTTGTCAGGGAAGGACTGGTGATCGAAGGATCAACCAGCAATGTTTTCCTGGTGAAGGACGGGCAACTTCGCACTCCAGAGCGAAATCATTTTGTGTTAGCGGGCGTGACCCAACAGCAGATCATCAATTTGGCTCAACAATGTGGGCAACAGGTGCATTTTGATCGAATCACATGTGAGGCATTATATGCCGCCGATGAAGTTTTTTTGGTTGGAACCACAATTGAAGTCTTGCCGGTGGTTAAAATAGATGGGCGCGTCATTTGTAGTGGAAAACCTGGCCCCGTGGTCCGTGGTTTCCAGCAGCGCTTCGCGGATCTTTTGCCCAAGCCCTAGGCTCACTCCCTGAGTCCCAAACACCGGAAATCCAGGGTGGACTTGACAGGCAGAGTTGTTTTGGATACCTTTTCTGCCTCTCCGTTTGAAGGGAATGTTTTTGTTTGCCCGGTGAATATATCAACCGGAGTGTAAAGATACGAATGATGGTAGGGTTACTTATTTTCAAGGAGGCCGGTCCATGTTTTATGTGAAGAACACTCGCAATGCTCTCGCATCCCTTTCGATAGGGCTGCTTGCAGGGGGTATGTCCTTGTTTTCGGCTGGGACTCTCGTAGCCGGAGAATCTCATGACGCCATGATGCACAAGGCTGGGATGACATCACAATCTCCCGCATGGGCTGAAAAGCTCAAGGGGCAAACCATTGTGGAAAATTCAATGGAGGGTCGCGCTGAGCGTGCTGCGCTCGTTGAGCAACAGCATGAACGGATGATGCAGCAAATGCAAAAAGATATGGAAAAGAATGGGCAGAATACGGGTGCCTTTAATTCCATGTCCATGATTCACCAATATGGTGGCGGTCCCGCAAATGGTTTACTGGCCACAAATTCAGGTGTCGAGCCGGTGTCCATGAATGGCGGGTTGTGTCCCAAGACCGCGGCAGTCAGAAATTATGACATTTCAGCCATTAACGTAGAGATTACCTTGAATCAGTGGCTGGATTATTATCCTGGCTACATGTATGCCTTAACAGAGGATTTAGAAAAAATTCGTGAGGAAGAAGCCAAGAATGCGGAAGCCCGTGAATCAGAAGGTCATGCGGACCCAGGCGGAGTGAAAAACGGGATACAAGATCAATGGATTCAACCGTTAGTGATTCGTGGGAATCAAGGCGATTGTGTGAAAATCACGCTTCGCAACGCCTTAGAGTTTGGCGAGGAAGTGAGTTTGCATATTAATGGATCGGATATGGTCATGAGCAAGACAGGCCAGCCGGCTGTGACCACTAATCCTGATTCGGTAGCGGAGGAAGGCGAAGCTATCGAGATGGAGTGGTATATCCACCCCGATACTCAAGAAGGCGGGCGGCAATTTCACACCTTCAGCAATGATCGGGAGTTGACCGTCATGGGCTTGTTCGGTGTCTTTGTGGTTGAGCCTCGAGGTTCAAACTACTTTGAGCCTTTAGGGACTGGGCCTGCCACAGAAGCGACCAGCGGGTGGCAAGTGATGATTGATAATGGTGATGGTCCTGACTTCCGTGAGTTTGTCCTGATTTATCACGAAGTTGGAGATGAAGCGTTTCGTCCTGTCAATAAGCATGGAGACTTCTTGCCGCAACGAGATCCGTTAACGGATGCCTATCGGCCCGGTGCCAGGGCGCTCAACTATCGCAGTGAGCCATTTGGCATTAACAACATGCATGTGCAACATGAATATTTTGGTTTTGAAGATGAGTCGATGGCATATAGTTCCTATACGTTTGGGGATGCAGCGCCGACGATTCCACGAAGTTATTTAGGGGATCCCGCCAAGTTTCGCATTGTCCATGGCGGATCGGAAGTCTTCCATTCTCATCACCCTCATGGCGGTGCCATCCGGTGGCAACGCAGTCCACGAGCAACGCAAATGCCGGTGTGGAATACTGGGCAAAATGGTCCGGTCAAATATCCGGTCATTCGCACCAAGTCAGACCGGGTCGATGTGGAAGTCATCGGGCCCTCTGAAGCTCTTGATTTGGAGACAGAATGTGGTTCGGGTTTGTGCCAATGGTTAGCCGGAGATTTTCTCTTCCACTGCCATGTGGCTCATCATTATGTCGCGGGAATGTGGGGCTATTGGAGGGTGTATAACACGCTGCAGGTGCCTGGCGTTCAAAATGACGTAATGGCGCCTCTGCGAGAACTGCCGGATCGGATGAACCGTATTCCGAAGCCTGTGACATCTGAGCAATTGGTCGGGAAGACAGTCAATTGGTTTGGGAAGAAGTTTGAGATTGTGGGCGAAGGCAAGAGTAACTGGAAAGCCGAGCCTGCTGTTGTCAATATCAAAGATTGGGTGGAAATGCAGCTCACCAATCAAGGCAAACCTGGACATAAAGATGATGAACTCGGGCAACTTAAGTCCTATGACGCGACAGTCATTGATTGGGTGTGGAAGGGCAATAAAGCAATGAGCGAAAAAGAACCAACTGTTGGCGAGAATCCCAAATACCATCCGGAATGGCAGGGTTATACGCCGGGTGAGCGACGGGCCATATGGTTTGAGCCGACAACCGGAAAGGTCGCGTGGCCGTGGTTGACTCCGCATTTTGGGAAGCGAGTGCCGTTCTCCAATGATCATAATCCAGCCCCTTGGTTGGAAATGATTCGTTTGAACCCTGATGGGACGAGATCCGTCGAGCCAGCCAAACCAGGCGAGAACGGCCCATGGAGTTTGTGTCCAGACCGTGCCGGATCACAAGATTACAATGTGCATTTCATTAAGTTGCCAATTGAATTGTCAGCTGCCGAGGGAGATGAGCCAGCCATTGTGGATCCCAATGGGCTCCTCTATGTGGTGCATGAAGAAGAAGCCGAGGTTCGGGCGAATAACGATAAGAAATTCCCCTTGGTTGTACGAGCCAATGTTTATGATTGTATTGATTGGACGTTGACGAGCGAGTGGTTGGATGACGATATCACCAATTTCCAGTCATCAAAAATCAATACACATTTCCATTTCTTCCAGTTTGATAATCAAGCCTCGGATGGCGTGATTTCAGGTTTCTCTTATGAGCAGTCCATGCGGCCATTCACGCAGTTTGATAAGCCAACCAAAAAAGGCTTGCCAATTCCGATGAATGCCAAGGTCACGAAGGCCGCGAAGAAGGGCGATAGAACCATTGAGGTAACTAATGCCAAGCAATATCATGTGGGCACTCCGATTCTCGTTGGTGCCGATAACGTTGAAGGGCAGGAAGTTCGTAGGATTGTGGCCATTGGTGGAAGCGGCGGATCCTCAGGTGCTGCCGCAGCCGGGACATCCAATTATACGGTGACCCCTGGCGACACGTTAGGGAAAATCGCGAATTCGTTTGGGGCCTCTATTAGGGCACTCCGCGATCTGAATAGCTTGCAGAATGAAGATTTTATTTTCGTCGGGCAGAAGTTAAAAGTTCCTGGCTTGGGGTCAGATGATTCCGCATCGGCTCCGGCTGGTGAGAACACTTTGACGTTTGCTCAGCCGTTAAAAAATGACCATCCCGTTGGTGACATTGTCACCGTGGAATATGTCCGGCAGCGGTTCTGGGTTGATGCCGATGTGGGTAGTGTGTTCTGGCATGACCATGCCTTTGGTGGTACGACCTGGCCCCATGGGGCAGTCGGGACCATGATTGCCGAACCTTTCAATTCCACTTGGCATGACCCCAAGACAGGTAAGCCCATTCGAACCGGTCCCGTGGCGGACATTCACGCGGTGGAACGGGTTGGCCATGATGTGGCCGGCAGCTTCCGTGAGTTGATGGTGCATATTATGGATACGGTGCCACATACGGTGAACGTCGTGACGGCGGGGAATCCTCCTGGTCAGCCGATTGATGTGGCTCTGGAAGCCGGGCGGACAGTGTCGTTTATTATGCCGCCGAATGATAAGATTAAAATGACGCCGATGCCATTCTTAAATGGCGGCACTCATACGACAGGTGGTGCGTTGAATTTCCGGGCGGAGCCTTTTGCGCAACGTCTCGCGAATAACCCTGATCCATCTCAAATTTTCAGCAGTAAGGTGCATGGCGATCCGAGTACAGCGATGGTTCGTGCGTACTTGGGTGATGCGATTGTATTCCGCCTGTTGGATGTGACGATGAACGAGAGTAATGTGTTTACCTTGTCGGGCCATACGTTCTGGTCGGAACGTTATGCGGAAGAAGCGAACCGGAAGCATTCACTGCATATTGGAATTGCCGAACGTTATGATCTAGTTATTCCAGAAGCCGGTGGTCCACGGCATCTAGCTGGTGACTACATGTTCTTTAATGGCCGAAGCTCCAAATTTTCTGAGGGAGCCTGGGGTATCATTCGCGTCTTAGATAAGCCTGTGGGCGATCTTCAGCCCTTGCCCACCAAAGCTTATGGAAAACCTGGGATGCCAGAGCCCTTGCCGGTGTGTCCAGAAGATGCTCCGGTCAAGACCTTTAATGTCGTGGCTATGGATCACCCAGGGATGAGTTTTAATTCCAATGCGGAAGAATCCATTGAAGTCGACTTTGAACGCAAAATTGAATTGCGGAATCCCGAGGCCAAGATTTATGTCCTCGAGGATGAAGTGCAAAAAGTATCCGGCGATGCGCAACCCATGCCGTTAACGATACGGGCCAATGTGGGTGACTGTCTGAAGGTGAAGTTGACCAACAAACTTAAAGAAGGCCGTGCATCGTTCTCCGCGTTTGGCCTGGCATTTGATCCCAAAGACTCCCAAGGGGTGAATTTGGGCAATAATGAGGGTGACCAAACCGTGGGCCAGGGCGAATCCCGGACCTATACCTACTATGCAGATCCCTTTAATGGTGAAACGCAGACGTTGGTGTGGGATTGGGGGAATGTCTCTATGAATCCTCGGAATGGTTTGTTCGGAGGCATCATCATCGGACCAAAAGGGTCCACGTATCGGGATCCGAAAACGGGTGAAGATGTCTCGCTCAAGAATAGCTGGAATGCGGATGTGATTGTGGATCGCACCATCCAAGGGAATGAAGGCCGGGTTAACTACCGTGATGTGGCCTTGTACTTCCAGGATGAAGACAACATCATTGGTACCAGCTTCATGCCTTATGTGCAAAATGTGGCTGGGTTAACCGGGGTGAATTACCGCGCTGAACCCTACTTGCACCGGGAAGAGACGGGGTGTTCGTTGGGTCGGATGTTCCAACCCTGTGAGGTGGATAATCCTCAGGATCCAGTGACTCCAACGATTGAAGCCCATGCCGGTGACAAAGTCCGGATTCATGTCTTTGGGGCTAGCAGCGAGCAAAACGGAATGTTTACCATTGAAAAACATGAATGGCCCATTGAACCGTTCTTGCCCGGGGCAGATATGATCAGTACCGTGGAGTTCTCGGGATCTGAAGGCCTGGATGTGTTTCTGCCTTCAGCGGGCGGCAAATGGTCGTTGCCAGGCGATTATGTGTGGAGTAATGGCCGGTTGCCCTATTCTCAATCAGGACAATGGGGTTTACTACGGGTTTTACCAAGCACGGATCAACGCATTCTACCGTTGGCAGGTTCAGCCGCTTCGAATAAGCAAGCTGCTCTTGATAATGGTTTGAATGAAGCCCGAATCATTCCGACGGTAGCGAAGTAAGTTTTTCGGTTACGTGACCGAACAAAGCGGGGGAGTCGGAAGGCTTCCCCGCTTTTTTTTTTCGGGCGATTCCATGGTATTCTATGGGAAGGCATTGTATGGCTCGTCGTTAGTAGACGTAAGTTTTCTTGATACTCGCTGTAAAGTCTTTTCATGGGGCTTCTCCTATCTCCTCGCCCCTTGGGGGGAGAGGATAAAGGTGAGGGGGGCAGGATCAGATGGATTGAGAAACGCCACCATGCGAAACTTATTTGGAACGACTATATTCGACACTCACTTAATGTAGTCTTCGGGTCGGCCGATTGAGATTAAATATAGTCTTTTAACTTTCAACTCAGACATTCTAGAACTCCCTCTCCCTTGAGGGAGAGGATTGGGGTGAGGGTGAAAGGCGTATTTGATGGTTAAAACACTATAGTTGGTTAATTTGAGGAGGTTGGTAACATGTTTGCTTGGGTTCTCATTTTCATGTTCGCAGGATTGGTCACGGGCACGCCAGCTTGGTCTTACACGGAAATTTCTGTCAAGAATGGAGGGGCCCTGACAGGAAAGGTGACCTTGTTGGGGAATAAGCCCCGACCCATGGCTATGAATTTGGTCACAATTCCGGATGCGGTGTATTGTGGCCGGATTTCTACGGGGACCGGTTGGCGAATTGTGGAAGATTTTATCGTTGGCCCGGATGGATCCTTAAAGGATGCTGTCGTGATGTTAAAGGATATTAAAAAAGGAAAAGCCTTTAACCTTGAAAAAGTCGAAATCGAAGCCATTGACTGTGACTTTTTACCGTTTGTGAATGTCATTAAAGATCGCGACGAACTCACGGTGATTAACATGGATCCCATTGAACATGATATTCAAGGATACGAAACTGCCCGGGAGCGTGGAGCCAGAATCTTGTTTAACCGGCCGTTGCCTATGAATCCTTTCCATAAAGTTGTGAGTCTATTTGGGGAAAATGCTCATACGCTTTGCCTGGTCAGCCGATGGTGGAAAAGATTCATCTTCGCAAAAACCGAAATATTTTTGTGATGCAATGCGGATTTCATCCGTACATGTTTTCATGGGGGGTGGTCGTGGAAAATCCGTATTATTCTATTACCAAGGAAGATGGGGTGTTTAAAATTTCAGATATTCCCGCCGGAGACTATACAGTGGCCGTCTGGCATCCTGGCATGAAGGCCTATTTGGAGGAAACGGTTACGATTCAAGCAGGAAAAACCTCGAATGTGAATTTTCAATATACCTCTCCTAAAGGCCGGCGAAGCGCACATGAAATGCATGAAAATCCTCGTTTTGGTCAGGAATTACTGGACGAGGGAGAAAAAATCATCCCATCTCTTCGAAAGCAAATACCATGATGGCAGTCCATCGTTTGTCTACCATCATTCTCCTCCTTCTTTTCACCCACGTGCCTTCATTGGCACTGGCCTATGAAGTCGTAGACGTTCAAGGAGGAGGGTCTATTAAGGGGACGGTGACTCTCGAGGGGGCGGCTCCGGTCCCAAAAGCGTATAACTTGATTACCTTTCCAGATCCTGAATATTGCGGACGGATCTCTGATGGGAAGGGCTGGCGGCTACTCAAAGATTTTGTGGTGAATGACCAGAATCAAATGCAGGGCGTGGTCATGGTCGTAGAGGGTGTGACCGCAGGGAAGCCGTTTGCCGTTTCTATTCCAAAGGTGGAAGCCAGAGATTGTCAATTCCTTCCATTTACCACGGTGGTTCGCAGTGAACATGGGATCGAGGTGGTGAATATGGACCCTGTGATGCATGATATTCAGGCCTATGAAACCTCCACGACGCATGGAACGCGTGTGTTGTTTAATTCCCCGCTTCCCTTTAATCACAAGCACCAGCGGGGGGATATCCATGCGACCCATGAGCATGTTCCCGGGAAATCCGTTGTTCAACAATTCCAGTTGAGCAAAGGCCGGAAAACGTTTGTCATGCAATGTGGCTTCCATGCCTATATGGAAAGCTGGGCTATTGCGGTGGATAATCCCTATTTTAGTTTCACCAGTGAGACGGGGAGCTATCAAATTGACGGGATTCCTCCAGGAACCTATCGTCTACGGGCTTGGCATCCGAGTGTCAAAGAAGAGCAGATTCAGATGGTCACGGTGCGTCCGTCTGAAGTCACCCAAGTAGATGTGACCCTTCAATCTCCAGTTGAACGGTGGACGGCCCATACCCGCCAGAGACCAGCAAGATTTACAGCAGAGGTATTAGGACGCCCTGTTCACATCCAGCCTCTGGTTGAACTCCAAAGGCCATGAGATGGCGCATTTTCTTCCTCTCTCCTAATTCTTCGATCCGGTTTTGGGTGTGGTTGGTTGCTGGCCTGGCTTTCACCTCAATTTGCTCTCTCCCGAGAGTTGGGTGGGCACAGCAGGGAGATTTGGCTACGACACGCCCTGCTGAATTTTCGGCCAGATTGATCTGGAAAAAGAATGGGCGAAAAGCGAAAGCTCAAGTCTTTGTCAAGAACGATCGTTATCGTATCGAACATTTCGGTGGAGTGAAAACAGAGCTGGGCTATGCTGGGGTCACGATTGTCCGCCTAGATGAGCAAAAAGTCTTATATGTCCTCTCTGAACGTCGAATGGTGGTGAGCGTTCCCTTAACTTCCGAGTTTTTGCTACCATTTTCTGTGATATTGGAAGGAGAAACCAGCCGCACATTGATTGGCGACTCGATGGCAGGGAATATGTCAGCCGTACTCTACGATGTCGAAGTGCAGGGTGGAATTGGCAAAACAGAACGGTATTTTGAATGGGTCGATCCCAACCGGAATATTCTTTTGAAATTGTTAAGCCAAGATCGTGATTGGTTTGTTGAATATGAACATGTGGTGGTCTCCTCCCAGCCAGATTACTATTTTGAGACGCCATTGGGATATCGAATTATTGAGGCTCAGGAAGCGAAAAGTGGATAAAGGGGGCTGTTTGTGATGCCACGTCTATCTCGTCGTCATAGGCTTGTGAACAAGATTGTGTTTGCCATCGTGTTGGCAACAGGAGGGTTGTTTCCAGTCCAGGCTTGGGCTGAAGTGTCTCAGGACACGATTCTAAAGCAGGCAAATGCTGCCTTTTTGAAAAAGGACTTTCCCAAAGTACTTGAGATTGTGGAGCCTGTTCTTCAAGAAACAACAGGGACGACAAAAATTCATCGGCTTCATATTTTGGCGTTGGCCAGTCTGGGGAAGGCGCCGGAGGCCATGGATGCTTATGAAAAACTGGTTCAATCCACGAAACGTGAAGATGAAAGTCTCCTGAGACAGACGGCCATTGCGATTGTCTTGTCCAAGCGGGCAGATATGCGAGAACAGATTCGAGGGGCAGTCTATACGGCCTTAAAAGAAATTAACTCGGATGAGATGATTGGATTTTTGGAAGAAGGGTTGACGGATGGATCTGGAATGATTCGCGCGTTGGCTGCCGAAGCGTTAGGACAGCGCAAGGCAGGGCAACGTTCCAAGCCCTTACGCCAGGCCTTGAAAGATTCGGCAGGCTTGGTGCGGGCGACGGCTGTAAAAAGTATTGGAAAGTCCCAAGACAAAGGTGTCATTCCCTTAATTCGAAAATCCCTGCAGGACGAACAGGCGTTAGTGCAAATTGCGGCCGCTCGCGTCCTCTATGAATTGGGGCAGAAAGACTTGTGGGCACGCCTGGAGAAAGGTGCGCGAAGCCAGGAAGGCTATGAACGAGGAGGAGCGATCCGTGCCTTTGGGGACTTAAAGGATAGCCGGGCTTTGCCCTTATTAGAAAAGTCGGCGCGGGATAAGCAGCCCTCCATACGGGCTGCAGCCATTATTTCTTTGGGGAAGCTGGGAACGCCGGAAACATTAGCTATCGTTAAATCCGCCTTATTTGATCCAGTTCCAGCGGTGCGAAGCGTCGCGGCCTACAGTATGGGCTATTTCCAACTTCATGAGGTGCTGTCCCCGTTAACCAGAGCGTTAGCAGATAAAAACCCTGGCGTACAAGCTGCCGCTGTTGCATCGCTACTGGGTTTGGGTGCATCGTTTTCAGTGGTGGAAGAACCTCTTCATAAGCTATTACAGGATCAAAATCCGGCTATTCGGTCTGCGGCTGCCAAGGCGTTGGGCAAGGGGAAAGGCGGAAAAGTGATCGCCACGTTAAAGCACATATTGAATGACCCCATTCCGCGCCCAAGGATTGTGGCTATCAGGGCATTGGGGAAAATGAGAGAACATGACTTGCTCCCTGTTTTAACACGTACTCTTCGAGATGCGGATGATGCTGTCAGGGTGACGGCAGCGGCAGCCATCGTGAAAGTGCTGGATACCAAGATTGGCATATAAGGGGTTCTGCGGCATGGGCTGCTTGGGTCGCTTGCCGGCTGTTTAGGGCGTGGTTCGCATTAGCCCTTTTGATTGATTCTCTCTCGCCTCCCGCTTCTTTAGGATATGAAACAAGCAGTCATTTTTCTCTGTTTGATATTTTCCTTGGACGGGACAAAAGCCGCGCTTTCACACCAGTCGCTGTCTGATCTTGAGTCTGGCTTTCAGTGGTATGACTGGAATCAAGAGGCCTTCGAACGTGCAAAGGACGAAGATAAGCTGATCCTCTTGGATCTGACCGCTGTCTGGTGTCATGCCTGTCATGTCATGGATCAAACCACCTATGCCGATCCGCAAGTGCTGGCCTTACTTCAGGAAAATTTTATTGCCATACGTGTTGACACTGATCAACGGCCAGATCTTGAAACACGCTACCGAGTAGGGGGATGGCCGACAACAAGCATTCTGATGCCAACAGGAGAAATTCTCTTTCAGGCCAATTCGCTTGAACCAGAGGTGATGGTCCAGCTTCTCCAAGAAATCAAGGAATTGTATGATTCCGAAAAAGTAGATTTACAGCAGCAAGCTACTCAATTGCGAGAAGACATGCGACGAAGACCGCCACCCAATCCATCGCAAACGGGAGCCCTGCGTTCGTCGATTCCAGCCCAGAGCGTTGCGATGATGAAAAGAGAGTTCGATCCGGTGAATGGAGGGTTTCGGGACCACCCCAAGTTTTTTGAGCCGGAGGCCATTCAACTAGCGCTGTCGTATGGATTTTTTGAGGATGATCGGGAGTTGATCGCTATGGCGCTGACCACCCTGGAAAAACAATTGGCCCTGTTAGATCCTATTTGGGGAGGGTTCTACCGGTATGCGGAATATGCTGACTGGAGTCAACCGCATTTTGAAAAGGTGCTGACCCTTCAAGCTCAGAATCTCTACAATTATGTGAAGGCGTATCAGTTCACGGAGAATACAGAATTTAAATACATAGCATGGCGCATCATTGATTTTGTGGAACGGTTTTTAACCGATCCTGAAACGGGGCAGTTCTTTGAAAGCCAGGATGCAGATGTCCGGGATCAACATGGCAGAACCCAAGTTCTGGGAGCTGAATATTTCTCGTGGGGAATGATTAATCGAAAAGCCAATGGTCTGCCTTTCGTTGATACAAGAATCTATACGGGCAGTAATGCCGATATGGCCTGGGCCTATCTTCATGCGGCCGAAGTATTGGGAAAGCCGGCTTTGCGGGAGAGGGCTCTCCAAGTTCTCAAACGCATCGTTCGTGAACGGTTTGATCCTGCAAAGGGCGTGGCGCATAGTCTTGGCAAAGGTTCGCCAGAGTTCTATGGAATCTTTCCGGATCATATTCGTTTGGGATGGGCTTTAGTCGAAGCGTTTCGACTGACAGAAGACCCTGTGCTGTTACAGCAAGCCGAATCTCTGGCAACGGCGACCCGACATCTTTTTGAGGATGTAGAGGGAGGCGGGTTTTTTGATCGGCCAACGTCATTTGAGGGTTTGGGCCTTTTGAATGTGCCAACAAAACCTGCGCGGGAGAATATTCAGGCGGCCAGGTTCTATCTGAATCTGTTTCATCTGACGGGAAAGGATGCCTATCGAGTGACGGCTGAACGCACGTTACAGTCTGTGGTGGAGACTCCGCAACCACTCCCTGTTGCTTTAATTGGGCTGGCCACAGATGAATGGTTCCGAGAGCCCATCCATATTGCTGTGGTTGGAATGGCAGATGATAGGCAGATGCAAGCCTTATTGAAACAAGCGCGTCAATTATATTGCCCAAGAAAAATGATTAAAGTGTTTGATCCGCAGCAGGGGCAAATGACTTGGGGCGAGATTGCCTTTTCGTATCAAGGTCAATCTGCGGCCTTTATCTGTACGGATCAACTGTGTTTACCGCCTCTGTACGAAGCTGACCAGATGACAGACCAGTTACATGAACTCTTAGTTGTCTTACGGGAACCTGCTTTCTAGAACGCTTGCCATCGTTACCAATCAATAGTAAATACCTCTAAAAGACCTAATGCATGGTCCATATGGCCTAAAAAGGCGAAGGTTTTCTTGACAGCTTTTTTTTAATCCTGATATATACGGAGGTGGTTGCCATTACAGATCATCTCAGGGTTGTCTGGCTGTATCTGGCCGGGATCAAGTCGACCACCTCATTGCACCCACATCATCTTTGGTAATTTACCCTCGTTTACGGGACGAATTTTCTTAACTTTTAGGAGGAAGAATTATGAGAACACGTCAGTCTCTTACTTTGTCTCTGTTGGTTGGTGGTTTGCTTCTCGCAGCACCGCTAGTCGCACAAGCTGGTGGAACCATTAAAGGAAAGGTCACCTTTACTGGCAAGGTCCCCCCACCGAAGGAATTCGCATTTTCTAAGTTCCCGAATGTGGATTTTTGTAAAAAAAATACGAACAAAAGTGCTGATGGTGAGACGCGCTTGCTCAAAGAAGTCCAAGTGGATGGCAGTAAAGGCCTCAAGGATGCGGTTGTAGCGGTCACCAGCATTACAGATAAAGCCTGGATGAAAGGTCTCGGCAAAGAACCAGCCCAAAAGGTCAAGTCTGAACTTTGTGAATTCCTTCCGTTTACCGGAGTGGCTGTGAGCAAAGGCCTATTCTATGTGGAAAATAATGATGCCGATCCGGACGATCCTAAGTCAAAAGAAGGTGTGTTGCACAATCCGCATAGCTTTGATCAATTAGGCGCAAGATCCAGCACGGAGTTCAATATTGGTTTGGCTAAAAAAGGCTCTTCCCTTCAAAAGAAGGTCAAGCTAAAAATGTATAAGAAAGGTTCAGTCTTACGGTTACAATGTGATCAGCATGAGTTTATGCAAGGTTGGTATTTGCCGGTCACGAACCCGCATTATGGGACATCCGGCGCTGATGGGACCTTTGAAATTAAAGATGTGCCAGCCGGGAAGCATACGGTTGCGGTCTTCCATCCCGTCGTGGCCAAAGATCCGCGAGGGAAAAAAGCCATCACTGTGGAAGTTGAAGTGGCTGATGGTGGAACGGCCGAAGCCAATTTCGAATTGAAATAAGCTCCTACGCCATTCATAAAATGGTTCTGCCAACGGGGGCAACTAGCTAATCGCTAGTTGCCCTCGTTTTTTTATGAGTTCCTTCGACGGTGTTTCTTGCCTTTGAACAATTCTCCCCGTTAAGATCGATCACGGATGTCTACTAAGCTGAAGCACAGTATTGAGTTTGAGGCCCGGTGTGCCACGTGAGCTGTCCCTCGCTGATATTTTCCAGATAGGTTATTACTGGGAAACCAAAATTCTTCTCACCGCTATCCAGCTTAACCTGTTTACAATTCTTAAGGGGTCTTCGATGACCGTCAATCAGATGGCCGAAGTCGGTGTTTTGAATCCGCGTGCCTTGGAATTGGTGATGAATGCGCTAGTGGCGATGCGGGTCGTCACCAAAGAAGAAAAAATGTATGCGAATACAGCTGTGGCGGAACGATATCTGGTACAATCCAGCCCGGAATATGTGGGGCATTTGCTGTCGTTACATAATGCGGAATGGAATCATTGGGGATTATTAGAGCAAGCTGTGAAAACCGGAGAGTCGCCGGTTCAGCAACATGTCTTTGAAACCCATCCGGAGCTAGGGGCACAGGTGCTGACAGTATTGGACCGGATTGGCCGCGGAAGCGGACCGGCTTTGGCTCAACGCTTGAGACTCAGTGGAAAAATTCGAATGTTAGATATAGGAGGAGGAGCGGGAACAAATGCGATTGCATTTTGTCGTGAGTACCCAGAACTCACGGCCACGGTATTCGATCTTCCAGAAACCTTGAAAGTTACAAAACGATCGATCGATGAAGCGGCATTAGCTGACCGCATTGACCTGCATGCCGGTAATTTTCATGAGGATACCTTTCGGGGCCCGTATGATGTGGCCCTTATGTCCGATGTTTTACATTATCAAGATGGGAAGACCAATGCCGCGTTAGTCCAGAAAGTGTATGACTGTTTGAACAGCGACGGTCGCTTGATCATTAAAGACCGGTTTTTAGATTCGGAGCGTACGAGTCCCGCATGGACGACGGCCTTCGCGGTGCATATTTTGGTGAACACCGAAAAAGGGGAATGCTTTACGATTGAAGAAAGCCGGCAATGGATGGAACATGCCGGTTTTCAAAGAATTGAAGAGTTAGAGCCGTGCGCGATGATTCAAGGCACGAAATAACGAACGAATAGGTACAAATATTTATGTACGAATTAGCGGAATGGCTTCGGGAACCTGGGTTCTTTGGAACGCATGCTACTGTCGGAGCCGATATCAGTCAGCTGATGGCCACCTTGTTCACATTTTTATTTATTGTGGGGTGGATTCAAGCCAAAAAGAGCAAGGCGAATCATCATCATTGGTTGATGCTGGGTGGCATGATTTCCATGGTCGCCTTTTTTACCAGTTATTATCTCTTCCGCAATTTGGGAGTGTTAGCTTTTGAAGGGAAGGAAGGATTTGGAGGGTCACAGGCCTTATACGAAAATGTCTTTATTCCTCTCTTGACTCTGCATATTGTTCTCGTGGTCATTGGACTTGTGATGGCCATTTATATGATCGTGCTCGGATTTCGGTCTCAGTCTTTTGTTGAAGGCCGTCGAATCTTGAACGAGGCATTGTTGCAGACGTCAGGGCGTCGCATTGCTGTGATCCTGGCTGGCATCGTGGCATTTGTTGCATTCTTTTTCTTCTCCCGGGTGTTGTCATCAGGGTTTTCCATGGGAAAGTTGAGCGTGTATTTGGGGTTGGCAGTCCTTATTGCCATGGTCTTTGGAATTGAGATTTTGATACAGCGGATTTGGCCGAACGGGGCCCGGCGTCATCGAGTGTTAGGCAAATTCACCATGGTGATCTATTGCGTGTTATTTGTGACAGGAACGGTGACCTACGGCATGTTGTATATTTTTTACCCTGGAAAGATCGGATAGCGTCATGGTGCGGTGTGAATGCCGGCAACAGCGTTTAGATCTGGACAACGTTGAAGAACTACACACCGATGAGGTCTTTGCCACATTTCATTGCCCAGCTTGTGGCTGGGTTGTCGGCGTGGAAGGTTCACCTCAAGAAATCGATCCTCTGGCGCCGCCTATGATCTGGAGTGATGAAGCAACGTATTATCTTTCACGGTTGCCACCATATGTGTCGCCTCTAGTCAAAGATGAAGTTGAGACATTTGCTCGCGCTCAAGGTTTTCAGATTCTGACCTATCCTCGATTGGTGGCTGCCCGTAATAAAGGAATGGTGGAGTGGAGTCCTGATGCAGAGCGTCGATTGGACAATGTGCCTTCCGGGATTCGCGCGATGGCCAAAACAGAATTGGAGCGGACGGCGGTGGATCGGGGCATGCCAGAAGTGACCGTGGCGTTGATGGAAGAAGTGAAAGCACGATATTTTGGTATGGCGTCTAAGTCATGAAGCCCATGAAGATAGGTGTGCCAGCTTATTCTGGAATTAAAAGATAGAGCGACACTTTCGATTTCATGTTACACCGCCTCTCACTACGTGTTCTTCCGCAATTACATCTCCTGGTAACAGATCAGCCTGTGCGAAAACGCAAGCGTCTTGTGATGCTGGTGCCCGGGCTTGTCGCGTTTGGAATCTATCGTCTGTTGAAAGATGTCCTGCCGTTATCGGAGCCGTTGGTCTTGTTAGCATTGAGTGGTTGTGTTTGCGCGTTGACGGCGATGTGGGCTTATAGGCAAGGACGCGGGCTCTCTGTTCAAGAGTCGTTTCAAGCCGATGGGGTGTGGTTATGGGTGTGGCTGGTGGGATGGATCGGTATTGTCTATGGTATGCAGCTTTCCCTCCTCGTCTTGGCGATCTTACAGGTCTTTGTGGGCTATGATTTTCTTCTGCACCCCGAAGGCCCTGCGATGATGGCGATGATTATTCCTACGACCTCTGTGACACGGGATGCATTTGAAATCGGGATTGTCCAACGTTTGGCGCGTGAAGGTACGACGGTGCCCACCTTCCCGAACGGCGAAACTTTGCGAGAATGGATTCCTCTACAATCTACGACGCTCATGAAATGGGGCGGGTTGACGCTGCTGGCGGCTATTCTCAGTTCATCGGCGGTCTTTAGTGTAGGGGCGGTCGCCTGGCAGCCAATTTTACAATCAACGGTGGTTCCTATAGTCCTGGGCTCTATCGGGATGCTGGCATTTTTTGCCGGCGAGGCTTCGCTAAGACCAGAGGGGGGCGGCAGGAAACCGTATACGTGGTGGTCCTCCTTGGTGTTTTGGGTGTGGCCAAGCGTCACCTTTGCCTTAACCTACTTCCTTGTCCTCATTGGGATCTCTTCATATGTGTTGCGGGTCGAACAGATTTCGCATTTGGGATTTGTGATGATGGCTGTGGGTACCGGGTTGATCATAACGGGGTATTCTCTTTATTTAGGGTGGCGCAAATCTTATGAAGAACGGCTGCTGACGATTCCTGAAAACATTCAGCGTTGTCCGTTTGTGATGGGGATGCTTCAACAATCCAAGACTCCAGAATCCATCCCAAGCGTCGCCGACGTTTCCGTCCAGCAGAGCAATGTTGTGAATTAAATCATGTTGATACGTCAAACATTATTGTGTGTGTTGATAGGATGCCTGCTGTTTGGAGGACTGTCTTGGGCGGCTCAGGTTGAAAGCGACGGTTTTGTCGAGGAGCCTCAGGATATTTTTTACCAAACACCTGGAACGATAGAGGGGCCTGCTGCGTCAGAGAGTCCTTTGAGTTACTCGGATCTTCCGTTTGTCAATAATCGGTTGGTCGTCTGGTTTGTGACTCAGCAACATACCTATTTTGGGGGTTTTGTGTTAGCGCTTCCGCTATTCAGTCTCTTGCTGGAATTCCTCGGCGCTACTCGAAAAAAGGAAACGGTTCGACAGCAGTTTGACGGGCTCGCTCACGACATTCTACGTGTTGGGTTACTGTCCTTGTCGATTACCGCGGTGTTGGGCGCGGTGATGTTGGGTCTCTTCGTGACGCTATATCCAGGGTTCATGGATTATATGGGCTCGACGTTTAAGTCCCTGATGCCATTCTACGCGGTTGTATTTGTTGCAGAAGCCTTTTTGCTTGCCTTGTATTACTACACATGGGACGACTTGAAGTCGACAGCGGGAAAGTGGCTTCACATGTCTCTTGGTGTGGTTGTGAATGCGACAGGTGTCATTTTGTTGTTGTCCGCCAATGCCTGGGCGTCATTTATGATGGCGCCGTCTGGAGTGGATGCTGAAGGGCATTTTTTAGGAAACGTCTGGCATCTCTTGCATTCTCCTCTCTGGAATCCTCTGAATGCGCATAGATTTTTAGCGGATATTATGTCCGGAGGAGCGGTGGTTGTTGCCTACGCCGCGTATCGATTTTTTAGGTCGCAGACAGTGGAAGATCGTGCGTACTATGATTGGGTGGGATATGTCTTTATGGTGGTGATGGTCTGTGCGCTGCTGCCTATGCCGATTGCCGGGTATTGGCTCATGCGCGCCGTATTTGAGTTTCGGCAGCATATGGGGGTCACCATGATGGGCGGCATGCTGTCATGGTTGTTTGTGTTGCAAGCCATTACCGTTGGTGTGTTATTCCTTGGAATTAATTATTATATTTGGCAGTCGTTAGCTCGCTTGCGGGCTGGTGACCGGTTTCATCCATATTTTAAAGCCATTGTCTTTGCCCTGATGGCATGTTTCTTGGTGTGGTTTACCCCTCACACCTTAGCCACCAGTGCCAGCGAGATGAAGGCGATGGGCGCCGCTCAGCATCCGGTTATTGGGCAATTCGGGGTCATGTCGGCGAAGAATGGCGCGATTAATGTCATGATTTGTTTAACCGCCTTGAGCTTCATTTTGTATCGGCGTGCCAATAGAATTGTGACCGTGTCCTGGGCGGCCTGGGGGAATATTTTTCTGGGTCTGTTGTTTTTTGTGGGAATCGGAAATATCGTGTGGCTGGCTATTTATGGATTTTATATCCCGGCTAATGTGCGAGTCGGGTTGTCCACGCCGCAAGGGGTTACCACTGCGACGGTGGTCATTGGCGGAATTCTTCTCAATCGTTGGTTGCTCCGTG
Source organism: Nitrospirales bacterium (assembly GCA_965223315.1). Lineage (GTDB taxonomy): Bacteria > Nitrospirota > Nitrospiria > Nitrospirales > UBA8639 > Nitrospira_E. Next base: position 3,642,545 of record CBDCWD010000004.1, on the reverse strand, counting down.
GCTCGAAAGTCATTGGGCCGGTTCAGTGGGGGCAGATTACTGCACGCGGAATGGTCGCGCTGCTTATTGTCGCGGCGGCATTTTCCTGGGTGATGGGGTTGATGGGGTATATCCGGTCAGCGGGACGATTGGAATGGCATGTGAATGAATTGATGCAGGACCAATCTCCCTGGGCATTTACGCCTTCTTTAGGGTTTGCCGCGAAGATGGTGACAATCAATATGATTACTTTCTGGTCGGCGGTATTTTTTGTGTTTTGGTTAAGCCGTTGGGATCATCGAGCGAGTGAGCAACGTACTACCCAAGCCGTTCGGTCCGCGCCAGTTGTTCAAGTCTTATCACAAGAGGAATCAGCATGAAGGGTGTATTGCAAAATAACCAAGAGGATAACAGTCAACGAAAACATTATGTGAAGTGGATGGTGTTGTCGTGTGTGCTTGTCATGACCTGTGCCCAATACTTTAGTCAGGTTTGGGCTCAAGATCGGGACAGTCAGGGAGCTTCAGCCTTGTCAATTCTTATTGAAGATTTCAGCAACCCCGATGAACGAGGGTTTCCACAAGGATGGGGCGCACAGCGGAGTGTGGTAACCGCTCATGAAACCTATACCATTCAGAGCGAGGATAACCTTTCCTTTCTGCGCGCAAAGAATGCGAGCCAACGCGTATATACCAAACAAATGGCGTGGAACCCTAAAACACACCCTATCTTGGTGTGGCGTTGGCGGTTGCAGTCTGTCCCAGACGGAGAAGAATTTATTGCGGCTGTCTACCCGTCTCTCGATACCGATTTGATGTTCATCCCCGTCAACACGAAATATGTGTGGAGCGGGAAACTTCCCGTGGGGTCAATCAAGGAAGGCGGCATGTTTAGTTCGACCGAAATTGTCATCCGTAGTGGGGCAGAGCCGGTTGGTGAATGGGTGGAGGAGCGGATCAATGTCTATGAAGATTTTCTTGAAATCCATAATCATGAGCCAGCGCCCCAGGCATGGGGAATTTCGCTACTTGGGGGTCAGGCGGTAGAGATTGATTTTGGTTCGATACGAGTAGAGGCGCAATGAGGTAACAATGCCGGCATCCAAGATATTTGACGTGGGTTTGGGCGCTGCCATCCTAGGGGCCGTTGGCGTGTTGGCTGGTCTGTCGATGGGCGCCGGGTTTCTTCCTGCGGCATTGTTGATTGGGCTGTGCTTAGGTGCCGGCGTGGGATTTTTCGGAGGACGCCGTTTTTTTCTGAGCATTTTTGTGGGTACGATTGCGGGCGGACTCTTAGCTTGGGGATTAGGTGGCGTTGATACGATTACCGTCGGAGCGTCTTCAGGTGCGGCAATGGGCGGGTTCTTAGGCGTATGGATTTCTATGTTGCTGGATCTTTTTCAGCAACGAAAAGATTCTGGGTCTGCGCCTACAGTTAAGGAACCAACAAATCCGTAATGTGATTTTTTTATAATGTGCAACTTTCAAGTGATAGTGCAGGTGCCCTATGGATAATAACAAAGTCCTCATGGGTTCGATTATCTTTGTCTTTGCGTCCTTTATTGGCATGATTGTGTTGTTTGTGTATGAGACCTCAAAGAGTAAACGTGAATTAGAAGCTTTTTCCGCTGGACGTCCGGCAAAGGCACGTGTTCTTCAGCCTATGCCAACACAAGACTTTTCAATGTATAAGACGCTGGTCGGAGATGATAACCGTGAAATGATAGAAATTCCTGAAGGGCCCTTCACCATGGGTATTGATGATGGGGATCCGGATGAAGGGCCGGCACATCCGGTGTACCTTCAAACATTTTACATGGATCTCAAAGAAGTGACCCAAGCCGACTATGAAAAATTTGTGAAGATGACGAAACGGGAAAAGCCCAAGGTGCCGGTGTTTGAAGATACGATCGAAAAACTTATTAACCCTGATTATCCGGTCATAGGGTTAACGTGGAACGATGCGTTTGCCTATTGCCGTTGGGCAGGCAAGCGGCTGCCTACGGAAGCTGAATGGGAGAAGGCCGCACGGGGAGAAGGCAAGCGGCGATATCCGTGGGGAAGCAAATTTGACTATAGTTTTGCGAATGTAGACGGTGTGGATGATGGCTTTCAATACCTCGCGCCTGTTGGATCCTTTGAAGTCGGCCGAAGTCCTTTCGGTCTTTACGATGCCACGGGGAATGTTGCGGAATGGGTGGCGGATGACTATGAGGCGGATTACTACCAAAAAGCTCCGTATCGTGACCCTCCAGGCCCCAAAACGGATGAGGTCTTTAAAGTGATTCGGGGAGGGTCGTGGCGCGAATCTCGGTTAGGCGCGCGGGTCACCAAACGCTTTTCGGCGAAGATGTGGCGCACGGATGCCACGGTAGGTTTTCGTTGCGCTCAAGATCCCGTATCCGATCAGACGCCTTCGACCTAGCGTGAGAGGTCTGGTGTCTTGGTATTTCTAAGGCCCATTCATGGATACTCGCTTTAAAGTCATTTTTCTTATTGCGGTATTAGTAATGTGCAGTTTGCCAATTATGGGAATCTTAAAAGGTCCGCCGCTTCCAATCGATGAAGCCGACCCGCCATTTTCCTCGTCTCCTAGAGCGCCTCAAGTAACGACGAGGGCAAGCATGGAGCGCTCAGGTAACGAAATGGTTGAAATCCCTGCAGGGGAATTTATCCTTGGCAGTGATCAGGGGGGATACAATGAAAAGCCTCAACATGTTTGGACTCTCGATACCTATTGGATTGACCGGTACGAAGTCACGTATCAGGAGTACATGGAATTTGTGGACGCCACAGGACATCGTCAGCCTGGTCCGCCTTCACGGTATGCCAGAAAGCTTGAAGCGCTACGCGGCCCCAATCAACCTGTCACCTATGTGTCATGGAGCGATGCCGCAGCATATTGCCAATGGAAGGGAAAACGGCTTCCGACTGAACGGGAATGGGAAAAAGCTGTCCGGGGATCTGATGGCCGAACATGGCCATGGGGAGAAGGGCGTGATGGTTTCCCAGCTAATTTTGAAGGGGAGGAAGATGGATTTGAGGTGACCGCGCCGGTAGGAATGTTTGTGCGAGATCAAAGTATGTATGGCGTGTTTGATGGAGCTGGCAATGTGATGGAATGGGTGGATGACTGGTATGTTGAGGATACCTATAGCCGCGCTCTTAAGCCTGATGTGGCGCGTCCTCAAATCGTTGAAACGTATAAGACCATGCGCGGAGGAGGGTATACAAGCCGGGGGAGCGATTTACGTATTACCAACCGGAGTTTTATTGTTCCAGACTTTCGAGATGAAACAATTGGATTTCGGTGCGGGAAGTCAAAATAGAATACGGATGGTGCGACCGTATCTTCTCAACGGCGAGATGTTATCCCAAAAAATCAAAATAGTAGAGGATAAGAAACACGGCGAGTAGAATATTGACAACCATTCCGGCCAAAACTATAATGTCGAACACTTTTGCATTGCTGCGCATAAGGCATTCCTTTTGTTGTGGATGCGGTGAGTTTTGGAATACCATGAATTTTCAGAATGTGTCAATAAATTAATTTAGGTAAAATTAGCTAACTATCACAAATGATTTAAGCGAGGAGATGGACAATGGCTGACGCAGGGCCCGTGAGAGAGCCAACCGTGCTAGAGACAAAAATTGGGAAAGCAATTTTCTATTTAACATGTGCAGTGAGTATGTGGTTTTTTTACTGGTTTGCCGGCATTCAATGCCCCTGCTAAATTCCATGCTTCACTCCGAAAAAATCTTCATTACATTTTCTATAATTAGAGAAGGAGGTATTCCATGACTGTTGTCTATGTCATAGTTTCCCTGCTGATTTGTTTTGGGTATTTTCAATTTTTAGATTGGCTCCTGATGGATGCCCAAGGGTTAGATTATTTTTATATGTTCCGGTAGGCCTACAGGCTGAGTTTCGTTATCCAGAATTTTAGAATTTGTGAAAAAAATGAGATTGGTCTTACACACAACACGTTTTCAAAGGAGGTAGGTCCATGGGTCGCCTGTTCACTCCATTGACCCGAGGTAATAAGAAGTTTTTGGCTATTACCGCATTGTTTGTGGCTGGGGTATTTTTAACCTTACCCATATTTTTGTCGGTAACGGCGTTAGCTGGCGGTGGTGGCGGCGGTTCAGCTGGTGGCCCGCCTCCGGAAGTTTTAGAGCAGCGGAAAGCTGAAGCTGCGGCGGCTGCCGCGGCTGGAGAAGGCGGAGAGGGTGAAGCCGCAACGGTGGAAATGGGCCGGGATGTATATTACAAAATCGAAGGTCCGGCCATTGGTATGCCTGCTCCCATTACCGAGGATAGCGAAGAATTTTATCCCAGATATAACTTTGAGAGCAGGGTGCTCTTGTGGGTGGCCAACCAGCAGCATCTCTATTATGGGAGCTTTGTGCTCGCGGTTCCCATCTTCTGTATGTGTATCGAATTTGCTGGGATGGTGAGTAAAGACAAGGCCATGGCTAAAAAGTATGATCAGCTAGCCTATGACTTTATAAAAATTAGTTTGACGGCCTATTCTCTCACCGCAATCCTGGGTGGGATTCTCATCTTTACATTCCTCACGCTCTATCCTTCCTTCTTTGGTTACCTGTCGAGTATTTTCCGTCCCGTTATGCATATTTATGCCTTAACGTTCGTGGCGGAAAGTGCAACGCTCTATATCTATTATTATGGCTGGGATAAGATGCGGGAAGGCGTGCTGAAATGGGTGCATTTGAGCATGTCTGTCATCTTGAACGTCATCGGAACGGTTCTGATGTTTTTGGCGAACTCCTGGATCGCGTTCATGATGTCTCCCGCCGGAGTAGATGAGCAGGGACGTTATTTGGGTAACATCTGGCATGTTTTGCATACAGCTCTGTGGAATCCCTTGAATGTGCATAGGATTTTGGGAAATATGGCATTCGGGGGTGGTGTTGTTGCAGCGTATGCGGCCTATCGTTTCCTGTCTTCTAAGACTGATGAGGAGCGAGCCCATTATGACTGGATGGGGTACATCGCCATGAGTTTAGGCGTGGCCTTCCTCATTCCTCTTCCATTTGCCGGATATTGGTTGATGCGAGAGGTGTATGCATATAGGCAGCAAATGGGCATTACTCTTATGGGAGGTCTGCTGGCTTGGTTGTTTATCATTCAAGCAACAATGATCGGCATTCTCTTTCTCACAACCAATTACTATTTGTGGCAAGCCCTTGGCAGGATGACGGGGGGTGAGCGATTCCAGCGGTATATTAAATATTTGGTGTTTATTTTGGTGTGCGGGCTTCTGGTCTTTATCACGCCACATACTATCGTGATGACTCCGGCTGAATTGAAAGCCATGGGTGGTCAACAGCATCCCGTGTTAGGGAATTATGGTGTCATGTCGGCTAAAAATGGCGGTATTAACGCCATTATTATGACAACCATCCTGAGCTTTATTTGGTATCAGCGCGGGAACAAAGTGCCCACGGTCAGTTGGGCAAAATTCGGTAATATTTTTATGGGATGTTTTTTTATAATCGCGCAGCTCAATAATATTTGGCTGGCATGTTACGGGTATTTCATTCCAGCAAATGTTCGAATTGGTCTATCCGTGCCTCAGGTGGCTGGGACATTGTCCTGTCTCTTGCTCATGACTCCGCTTAACTTGGCCATGTTGAAGGGTGGAAAGCAGTTGGGCCCAATTCGGTGGGGACAAATTCCGCCCCGCTCTCAATATGCTCTGATTATGTTAGCCACTGCATTTACGTGGATGATGGGTTTGATGGGGTATATTCGTTCCTCGGTCCGTCTGTTCTGGCATGTGAATGAAGTGATGCGTGATAATTCACCCTGGGCCTATACCCATACGATCGGGTTCGCCGCCAATGTTATTTCTTTTAACGTGCTGTTCTTTTGGATCAGCATCATGTTTGTCTTTTGGCTGGGAACCTTGGGGATGAAGAAAGTGCAAGTGACGGGACCCGTGACGGAACAGGTCCCAAGTGGGGCATCCCCGCAGCCTGCAACTGGTCATTAAAGAAACGGTATATTAACTCATAATCATATGGCCATTTTGAGTGGCCAAAGTTGGAGGAGTGAACTGTGGTTGATTTAATAGGAAGAGCTTTAGATATGGGCTGGCCTGTTCTGTTGATGCTGGTCGGTCTCCTTATCTACTTTCAAGCGACCATTAGCGATCCAGAAAGAAAGAAACGTGCGACATTTCAAACGATGATTGGGATATTGTGTGCGTTTCTCGCATTTATTGCCATTTCAAATTACGCGCATAATTTCTATGGGGAAAGTCGTCTTCTCCCTGTATCGTTAGTGATGATCACGGCCATGGCATTCATTATGGGCCTGTATTTTCCCAATATCAGTGCCCTCATGAAAATCGGTGGTTTTATGTTCTTTGTGGCAGCTGCATTGTCTGGCTATGGAAATTGGCTGCCTCAAGTGGAGGGCGGATTTCCTCCTCCCGTGGTAAAACTTGATTTTCAAAGTATGTCACCTCAACAGTTAGCGGATGAAGGGGAAAAGATTATTTTTGGAGGTATAGGGCAAAGTAAAACACAAGGAGCTATTGGTAAAGGCCAATGCCCGTTGTGTCATGGGTTCCAAAAAGGCTTTCTAAGTGAACGAGCTCCAAATCTTTTTGGAATTCCAGATCGATCTTCTGAGAGATTGAAAGAACCAAATTACCATATGGACGATCCTGCTTCACGACCAAGCGTGCAAAAGGAAGCTTTTGAAGGATCGGGAACCGCAACAAATGGGTTGGAATACATTGCCGAATCTCATGCGTGTCCTAATTGTTATATCGTTCCCGGTTTTGGGGTGAAAGGCTCAAATGATACAGAAAGTCCTATGCCCAAAATTCACAAGCCACCGATTTCGTTAACGCTTGGAGAGCTGGCGGCAGTTGATACATGGATGTTTACGCGTGAAGGAAAAGAAGCCCCGGCTTATGATGAAATACAAGCAGCATACGAGAAGTTTATTCCGGAAGCTGATCGTCCTGCCGAGGGTGGTGACGAAGAAGAAGGTGGGGGAGCAGGTGGAGCGATGCTCGTGGATGGAACCGAGTCTCATGACGACTTGTTCATGGGCGCAGGATGTCCTGCCTGTCATACCATTCCCGGCATCGAGGGAGCGACTGGAAAAGTAGGTCCCGAACTTTGGGAAGGATCAAATGCTCCGAAGAGAATGAAAGATGCTGGATATGCCGGAAAGGCAAAAACTGTTAAAGAATACATCACGGAGTCAATTCTAGATCCAAGTGCATATGTCGTAACAGATTATCCTGATAACCAAATGCCCAAAGATTTTGGATTGAAATTAACGGGCGGCGCCCTCAGTAAGATTGTGGATTATTTGGCACAATTGGAAGAAGGCAAGCCGTTGCCTGCTAAAGAATAACAGTTTCTTACAAGGTCTTTTAAACTGAAGATAGGAGTACAGAAGCATGACCTGGCTTAAATTAGTAGAAGGCTACATGCCGATGCAGATGATCACGGAGTTGGCCATCTGCATCCTGTTCTTTTCGATCTGCAACTACCTGCTCAAGCGCGCGGGGATTGGGCTCCCGAAATTCTGGGCTGGGATTTTCGTCTGGTGCTTCATCAACTTGTTCTATTTGAAGTACCGCATCTATCCGCCCATCCCGTTCAGTGTGAGAGCGATTTATGGGACTGTCTCCGCCTGTGGCATTTTTATGTGGGTGTCGGGCTCCCAAGAAGAATGGGAGGAATTTAAACGACCCATTATTAGTGTGCTAGATGCCAACTCGGGGCTCACCAAAGCCATTCGCACGGTATTACTCGTGGCGTTGCCCATTCTCCTAGGAGGCTTTGCCTACAACTCTCTGTTGCCTAGCTTCGAAGAGCCAATTGAATTGCGGACGGTGCATCCGGCGCCGCCAGCAACCACCAAGGTCCATGGCAAAACCTATGTCTTGCAAACAGCGGAGCAACCCTACCGCATTGATCCGTCGGGCAAATATGATCCAGCATACTCTAACGCCCATATTGTAGAACAATCGATGGGGCGGTTGATGAAGGACGTGAATAGTCCAGAAGACAATCCCTGGGACCCCAACGCCAAGGGCTACATTAAGCATGTGCGGGAAGGTGGAGAAATCTTCTTTCAAAACTGTCACTTCTGCCATGGCGACAATCTCAATGGCCGGGGGCTCTGGGCATTTGCCTTTAACCCCATTCCGGCCAATTTTACTGATGCTGGCACCATCGCGCAGTTGCAGGAAACTTTTGTGTTCTGGCGTGTGGCTAAGGGCGGGATTGGGTTGCCAGGTGAGGGCTTCCCCTGGGCTTCGGTCATGCCTCCTTGGGAGCAGCATCTGACGGTAGATGAAATCTGGAAAGTCATCATGTTCGAATATTGGCACACGGGTTACTACCCCCGGACTTGGGATTAAGGGAGGTATTAGCCATGCATAGACTACAACCATATTCTGAAAAGACTGCAAGCACGAGGAACCGCATGAATAGACATTACAATCAACACAGGAACCGAGGCGGAGTGGCTGCCATGCTGCTCACATTCGGACTGTTTGCCATGGGGATGGGCTTTACGGCCCCTGCTGCCGCCCAAGACGCGGAAGGGTTTGTCACGGGCAGTTTGCCCTCACCGTTTTCAGCCGAAGAAATCGAAGCCGGCAAGCGGGTCTATTTCACCAAATGCGTCTGGTGTCATGGGGTTGATGGCGCCGGTGATGGCCCTGGAGCCGACCGGTTGTGGCCACGCCCGCGTAATTTTAACGCAGGCACCTTTAAAATTCGCCATACGGCTAGCGGTGAATTACCGCTCATTGAACAGGACTTATTAAAAACGGTCACGCATGGTCTGCCAGGCTCGGCTATGCCATCTTGGGAAGGCATTCTAACCGAAAAGCAAATGAAGGAAGTCTTGGCCTTTGTCACGTCGGAGCTGGTCAAAGACCGGTCATGGCAGGATGAAGAGTTCGAGGAGCTGCATATTTTGGAACTTGAGAAACTGGCCGCCGCTAAAGTGCCTCCATCAGCAGAGTCAATCAAACGTGGTGCAGAGCTAGTGGTCGAGAATAAGTGTATTGAGTGTCACGGTCTGGAAGGGCGCGGTGATGGCAATGCGTTTAACTTAAAAGACGACTGGGGTTTCTCTATTCAACCGGCAGATTGGCATAAATGTTGGAACTTCCGGGGAAGCCGTCAAGATGCTTACAATGTCACGAATATTTTCCGTACCTTCTCCACGGGCATCAACGGGACGCCGATGCCCTCATTTGCGGATAATACTACCATCGAAGACCGATGGCATATCGCCAACTACGTCAATCATCTCTGTGAACGGGATGTGGATGTGGATATTGCCGGGGGGAAGGTCACCGACGAAATTGCCGCTGCTTTGCTTGCGGCTAAACCTCGAGGCATTGACCCTTTAACGGACAAACCCAAAATCAACTTCGTAATTCCCTCTAAATTTGCTGAAGGTGAGTTGCCGACGGATCAATATGACGAACGATGGAAGACAGTAGGACGACGAATTGTTGCCATGGGTGGACAGATCACGCATAAGCCGCGGAACTTCGTCAATCGTATTGATGATGTGTGGGTGCGGTCACTGTATAACGATACGCACCTGACGTTAATGTTCCAATGGGATGACCGGTCCAAAAGTATCCAAGAAGATGAGGTGGACTGGGAACCGTATGAAGTCAACCTGGAAGATTATGGGGTAGAAGAGCAACCGCCAGGCGGGACGAGATTTGACGATGATCCGTTCCATCCCGAGTCGATTGCAGCCAAGCAAACCAGCTATCAAGTTTTCAACGATGCGATCGCTTTTCAAATGCCGATCAAGTGGCAAGAGCTGCCAGCGCCACGGAAACCACGATATTTCTGGGGCGACGAAACCTTCCCAGTGGATATCGCTAAATGGACAGCCGATGGCGAACTCCTGGCCTATACGGGCATCGGTTGGGATCAAGATCTTGAAGATCGGGATGATTTCACCGAACAATTAAAGCTGGTCAATGCTGAATGGAAGGATGGCCGGTGGACTGTCATTATCCAACGGCCCTTGAAAGCAGACTATGAAGAAGATACTTATATTGAGTTAGGGAAATATATCCCCATTAACTTCTTTGTGTGGGATGGGCATAATGGAGACGTGGGCCGGAAGATGGGAGTCTCGGCTTTCTACTACCTGGTGCTGGAGCCCCCGATCCCAGCTGAAGCCAAATGGTATGCGGGATTGGCTGCCGTGGGGTTAGTGATCGTGGAAGGCTGGATCTTAACGCGACGGGCCAATCGTCGCAAAGCCCAAGGGACCAGCTGACGCAACCAGGGCGCACGTACCTGTTAGCAACAGAATGGAGGAAGGGGGTGGAACCCAGTTCCACCCCCTTTTTTTATGCAGGTTAAGAAAAAACTCGAAGGGATCTCGGGCATCGTGTTGGGCGGGGGGAAAAGCCGTCGCCTAGGGCAAGATAAACGGCGTTTGGACTGGGCCGGCCAGCCTCTGCTCGAACATGTGTGTGGAATCATGACAAGTGTTTTTGAAGAGGTCATTGTGGTGACCGCACACAAAGATTACGATTGCTCACACCTGCCGGTTCGATTAGTGACCGATAGAATTCCTGATAAAGGTTCCTTAGGTGGCTTATACACCGGGTTACTGGAAGCAACATCCTTTTTTGGTTTTGTGGTGGCTTGTGATATGCCTTTTGTGAATCGAGAATCTATTGCTCGTTTATGTTTGGAGGCGAATAGTGATGTCGTGGCGGTGAAGCTATCAACTGGACTGCAACCCTTGCATGCGCGTTACTCCAAACAATGTATTCCCGTTATTGAAGGAATGATTCAAGAAGGAAATCTAAAGATTCAACGTCTAATGTCTTGCCCCACTCTTGATGTCAAAATTTTGGAGGAGGAATTTTTGGCTGATATCGATCCTGCATATCAATCTTTTCAAAATATCAATACGCCAGCCGATTTAGAACGTGCGAGAAAACGAGGTTCTCCTGGTTCAATGTGATCTATAGTGCTTTAACTATCAAATACGCCTTTTACCCTCACCCCCACCTTGTCCTCTCTTCGAGGCCAAGCCCTCAAGGGCGAGGGGGCTCTGAAATGACTTAATTGAAAGTTAAACTACTATAGCACGCGGAAGTGAATGTAGAATTTCTGTTTTTCTGTTGACGAATTTCGGTCTACATTTTTTTATTTAGCCCCTGCGCCATTCTTGCCTAGAAAACACCCCTGTGATACATTCGACTCGGTAAAAACCCTTAAATTTTTCCTAAGATAGGTTGATTGTTCGTGGAAGGATTACCGCAAAATCAAGTAGTTAGAGCCATTACTAGGACTTTGGAGAAGGTCAAGGAGTCTGGGGCATTATCCATTGATGTCATTCCATCTCCAATTGTAGAACCGCCTAAACGTCCTGAATGGGGAGATTTCTCGTGTAATGTCGCAATGATCCTAGCGTCTGCTGCCCGGCAAGCCCCGATGAAGGTGGCGGGGGTGTTGGCCGAAGCCCTTCAAGAACAATTTCCAAAGTTATTTGAACGAATTGATGTGGCTCCGCCTGGTTTTTTGAATCTGACGTTACAGCCATTTCGCTGGGTGGAAGTCTTACAGGTCGTTCAAGAGCAAGATTCCTTTTATGGCACGAGTGATGTTGGGAAAGGCACACGAATAAATGTGGAATTTGTCAGTGCGAATCCAACCGGACCTTTGCATGTGGGACATGGCCGGGGTGCCGCGTTGGGACAAGCGATTGCTTCGCTGCTCACCGCCACTGGATTCAGCGTTGATCGTGAATTCTATATTAATGATGCGGGGCGTCAGCTTCAGCTGTTGGGTCGCTCTGTGTATGCCCGTTGCCGGGAATGTTTAGGGAAAGATTCCTTTTTTCCGGAAGACGGGTATCATGGCGAATATATTAGGGAATTAGCGCAATCCCTGATTCATTCTCATGCAGAGACTCTCTTAAATGAGCCGGCAGACCAGGCCGAAAAGACCTGTGCGCAAGTGGCTAGTCAAATGTTGTTGCACCGCATTAAGGAGGACCTGAGAAATTTTGGGGTGAATTTCGAGATGTGGTTCTCGGAAGCGACTCTTCATGCTAAAGGGTCGGTACAGTCAACGTTGGATGAATTGCGAAAACGAGATCTTGTGAAAGAGGAAGATGGGGCCCTCTGGTTCCGTTCCTCGTCCTTTGGGGATGAAAAAGACCGCGTTGTCAAAAAACAAGATGGCAGCTATACGTATTTGGCAGCGGATATGGCGTATCATCGCGATAAGTTGGCCAGAGGATACGAGACGCTGACTAATATTTGGGGCGCTGATCATCATGGGTATATCCCGCGGATGGCTGCGACCGTGCAGGCCTTTGGACATACGAAAGAATCGCTTCGAGTGGTATTGGTGCAGATGGTGAATTTGCTTCGCGGAACGCAAAAGATTGAAATGTCCAAGCGCACCGGAGAATTCGTTACCCTTCGCGAAATTGTGGAAGAAGTTGGAGCTGATGCCGCAAAATTTTTCTTTTTGATGCGGCGCTCAGATACTCATTTGGACTTTGATTTGGAGTTGGCCAAACAACAATCTTCTGATAATCCTGTGTACTATGTGCAGTATGCTCATGCTCGTTTAGCGAGTATGTTCCGTGTTGCCCAGGAACGTCATGTGTCACTCCCTTATGTTCAAGATGTGGATACTTCCTTGCTCCTTCATGAGGATGCGTTGAGGCTGATCAAAACGCTAGCGCACTATCCCGTTGTTGTTGAGGGGTGTGCGTTGGCTTTGGAGCCCCATCGTCTCACGTTTTACTTGCAAGAGCTTGCCGCTCAATTGCATGCCTATTACAACAAACACCGTGTTCTGCCGCCACTCGATCATGTGACAATAGCTGAAGGGGAACCACAATCATTAGAGAGAAAGGGAGAGGGAGAGCATTCAATGGAAGAGTCTCACCAGGAGGTGCTCACGCCCGCGATTACTGCCGCCCGTTTGGCCCTGTTGCGTCAAGTTCAGAGGGTCCTTCGCAATGGTCTCACATTACTCGGCATGTCATCACCCGAGAAAATGTAGCAACCCTGGCAGAAGTTCCCGACATGTCCCTTTCTGAACAGCAACGTATGACCGACCTTAGCAAGAAGACATTTCAGATTCATCACATGGCAGACTCAGGAGCCCGAGTTGGGTTGTTACCGACGTCACATGGAAATATCGCGACTCCAGCCTTTATGCCGGTCGGCTCGCAAGGAACTGTCAAAGGTTTAGATCCTTTCGAAGTTCGTGATTCCGGGTTTCAGATGTTATTGGCCAATGCGTATCATTTATTTCTCCGGCCTGGGCATGATTTGATTGAATCTCAGGGCGGTTTGCATGAATTTATGCAGTGGCCGGGAGCTATTCTGACCGATAGCGGTGGGTTCCAAATGGTGAGCCTGGCTGATCTATGTACGATTACCGAGGAGGGCGTGAAGTTTCGTTCCCATATTAACGGAGAATGGCATATGCTCTCTCCAGAGAAAAGTATTAGCATTCAAGTTGCGCTGGGTTCAGATATTATGATGGTGCTGGATCATTGCCCCAGATTTCCCTGTACCAAACCGCAAGCTCTGGAAGCAGTCAAGCGGACGACCCGCTGGGCTAAGCGTTGCGCGGAAGTTCCTAAGAAAGCCCATCAACAACTCTTTGGGATCGTTCAAGGCGGCGTGTTCCCTGATTTGAGGAGTGAATCCACGCAAGAGCTAGCGGCATTAGGCATGGATGGCTATGCGTTGGGAGGGTTATCGCTTGGCGAAGAAAAGGCCGCAATGTTTGAGATGATCGAAACGGTTGTGGAGCGTCTTCCCTCTCAATGTCCCCGATATCTTATGGGAGTGGGTCTTCCGGAGGATCTCGTCGAAGGTGTGGCTCGGGGGTTGGATTTATTTGATTGCGTCATTCCTACCCGTCATGGTCGAACGGGCTGGCTGTTTACATCAACGGGGCGCGTTCTAATCAAGCAAGCACGTTACCGGCAAGATCCTAGTCCCATTGATGCCAGCTGTGCCTGTCCGGTCTGCAAACGATTTTCCAGGGCCTATTTGCGGCATTTATTTATTTCTCGGGAAATGTTAGGTGTTCGACTGAATACTGTCCATAATCTTTGGTATTATGGGCAGCTTATGACCGAATTACGGCAAGCGATACAAGGCAATCGATTTGAAGAGTATCGAAAGGATTTTTATCGGCGTCGTGAAGTATCAGCGGGTGAGCCATCGGCCGGTGATGCCGTGGATTAATAATGTTTATATGCGTTGCCGTGATCGTTTATTCATCAATATTCGCATGAGTAATTGTTGAGGTTGGTATGAATTTCGTTTCCCAAGCCTGGGCTCAAGCGGGAGGGGCGACGCCTGATACATCGGCTGGTCTGTTGTCGCTCATTCCTTTTATTTTGATTTTTATCGTGTTTTATTTCTTGTTGATCTTGCCCCAGCAACGGCGACAAAAGAAACAACGAGAATTACTAGATGGCTTAAAAAAAGGCGATAAAGTCATCACGTCTTCTGGCATCTGGGGAACGATCACGAATTTAGATAAAGAAACCGCTACGCTTCAAGTGGCCGATAATACCAAAATACGTTTGCAGCGTGATCATATTTCAAGTATTCGCACTTCAGGGGAATCCTGATGCATCAAGAGGTTCATGAATGAAAAAGCTTCGTGGGAGATTTTTACTCCTCCTCGCCGTGACCGTGGTGTCTTGTATTCTGGCGTTGCCGTCGTTCCCAAGTGTCTATCAGGCCTTACCAGATGGGCTGAAAAACTTCTTCAATCATCAAGGGTTGTCGTTAGGGTTGGATCTCCAGGGCGGGATCCATCTGGTGCTGGAAGTCGAAGAAGAGCGGGCCGTGGAAATTGCGGTTGACCGGTCGCGAAAGGCGATTGAGGATCTTTTAGCTGAAAAATCGATTGAGGTGAAGGCGGTGAGCCGAGAGGGGGCGCATGCAATTTCAATTGATTTGGAAAATGAATCGGATGTGGAGGAGGTTCAGTCGCTGGTCAATGAGTCCTTCCCCAACTTTCTTTCGCAAAAAAATTCCGGGGGGCGTCTCGAATATGCATTGAGTGATGACGATGTGCAACGTATTAAAACTTCGGCCATTAATCAAGCCCTAGAGACGATCCGGAATCGCATTGACCAGTTTGGTGTGGCTGAGCCCTTAATTCAGCGATTGGGGTTGAATCAAATAGCGATTCAATTGCCTGGTGTTCAAGATCCGCAACGGGCGAAGGATCTTATACAAAAGACGGCATTGCTTGAATTCAAAATGTTGCATGAATCCAAGGTTGCCTTGGATCTGCCGCCTCAGGTTGAACGGGGGCAGGAAGAAAAAATTCGTGCAGAGTTTTCAGAAAAGGTTCCAGAGGGAGCCGAAATTTTATTTGAAACCGTTGAATCAGAAGTGGATGATTCGACCTACAGGATTCCGTATTTGGTCAACAAAGATGCGGCCCTTGTTGGTGATCTCCTTCAAGATGCCCGAGTCACGATTGGGGAATTTAACGAGCCGACCGTGGGAGTCACCTTTGATAGTAAAGGGGCGCAGGAATTTGACCTAGTGACAGCGGCGAATGTCGGCAAACGGATGGCCATTGTCTTAGATGGAAAGGTCTATTCGGCCCCCACGATCAATGAGAGGATTAGTGGCGGAAGAGCCGTGATCAGTGGGACCTTTACCACTGAAGAAGCCAACGATTTAGCCGTGGTCCTCCGTGCAGGGGCGCTGCCGGCTCCCCTGAAAACCTTGCAAGATTTAACGGTGGGGCCTTCTCTGGGGCAAGATTCCATTGAAAAGGGATTGCGCACCACGTTGATTGCTGGTTGCTTGGTCTTGATTTTCATGGTTGTGTATTACCGTTTTTCAGGATTAATTGCCAATATGGCCTTAGCATTGAATTTAATCGGCCTGTTGGGGGCTCTGTCCGGGTTAAACGCCACGTTGACGCTACCCGGTATTGCGGGGATTATCTTAACCATCGGAATGGGGGTGGATTCCAATGTCCTGATCTTTGAGCGTATTCGTGAAGAACTACGCGCGGGGCGTCCCGTTCGTTTAGCCGTCGATGCGGGTTTCGAAAAAGCCTTCTTGACGATTGTGGATGCGCATGTGACGACCTTGATTACGGGGTTGGCCTTGTTTTTATTTGGCACCGGCCCCATTAAAGGGTTTGCCGTCACGCTCTGTTTGGGCATTGGGATTAATCTTTTTACGGCGTTTGTGGGCACAAAGGTTGTCTTTGACTTTCTGAATCGGCGGAAACTGGAGACCTTGAGTATTTAAAGAGCAAAAGAAGAATAGGGCACCTCTATAAAAGGAGCATGATTCAACCATGATGGAGATTGTGGGAAAAACCTCAGTGGATTTTATGGGCAAGCGGAACATTGCGTTTGCCATATCTGGCGTGTTGGTTTTTCTTGGACTGTTGGCGGTGATTGGAATTTTGGCTGGATGGGCCAATCTGGGAATTGACTTTGCCGGGGGAACGGCCGTGCAGCTCAAGTTTGACCAGGCTTTGAGTATTGAGGATGCCAGAAACGCTCTGCAGAAACATGGGCTTGGGGAGGCAGAGTTGCAAGAATTTCCGGAAGATCAGAAGCTTCTCATTCGAGTGAAAACGGAAACGACCATTGAGGATAAAATCAGCACACAAATCATTGACGCGTTTCAAGCAGAATTTCCCAATCATGGATTTGTTGTGGATTCGAGCACATCCATTGGTCCGACCATCGGAAAGAAACTTCAAGAAGATGCACTGATTGCTATTCTGCTTTCTCTGGTTGGAATCATTCTCTATATCGCGGTGCGATTCGAGTTTCGGTTTGGCGTGGCCGCAGCCATTGCGACGTTTCATGATGTGTTAGTGGTGCTGGGAATTTATTTTTTATTGAATAAAGAAATTACGTTGCTTGTTGTGACTGCCTTGCTGACCCTGGCCGGATATTCTTTGACGGATACAGTGGTCGTGTTTGACCGGATTCGCGAAAATCTTCGCCGCCGTCGGCGTGAGAAAGTTTCCGAGATCATTAACAATGGAATTAACCAGGTGTTGAGCCGGACTTTAGTCACGACTTTGACGGTCGTGCTGGTGCTCGTGCCTTTGACATTGTGGGGAGGCGAAGTCCTCCATGATTTTTCCTTAGCCTTACTCTTGGGAGTGATCGTTGGGACGTATTCCTCCATATTTGTGGCGAGTCCGCTCCTGTTGTTATGGCCAGGCGCTGACGGGAAATTATTAAGCCGTGGCAAATAAGGAGTCGAGCTCAGTTTCTTGACAGCTTGAAGAAAGGATTATCACAATGTAACTCATTCGTAGGAATTTGCTAATGTTTATGGGTATGATGTGACCAAAGTGACAGGCTTTGGGTTTCCCCTCCAGTTAAAGGGCAAGACGGTTCTGGCGATGGTGCTGGTCGGTCTTTTGCCCCTCGTCCTTTCTCTCCTCCTGACGTATTTCGAAGAAAAGCGGGCCTTGCGCGAAGCGGCTGGAATCACCATGAAAGGGATTGCCGTTGAAGTGGCGCGTAAAGTGGAAACTCAAATTACGCGAAGTATCAATGAAGCTCAACAACTGGCGACTATTCCTTTTATTCGAAGTGCCGTGACGAACTCAAACAAGAGTTATGTCTATAAAACGGCCGAAGAGATTCAAGCGCTTATTCAGGAATGGGAAAGCAGTTGGCAAGCTCAATCGGCTCAGGACGAGTTTCCGGTCTTTATTAATAAATACGCCACGGATTATCTAACGCAATGGCATGCGATCCGGAAGTCGGATTATTTAGCGATTGTGGTTGTGGATGCAAAAGGCGCCTTGGTGTTGAGCTCCTTTCCGCAGGTTGGCTTTTTTCATGGGGGGAGTCTTTGGTGGCAAGCTGTCATGCAATCCGGAGAAACCCAAGCCTTTGTGAGTGATTTGTCGTTTGATCCGGGATTCGGCACCCATGTGCTCAAGGTTGGGGTGCCAATTTGGGATGATGCCCGTCAAAAGATCGTCGGGGCCATCAGTATTTTGTTACGGCGAGATTCATTGTTTCGTTCGATTTCCGAAGTGTCGGCTGGAAAAACGGGTCATGTGATGCTTGCCACCACCGATGGGATGCTCATTCTGTGTCCGGCGTTTTCCTTGGAACAGCATATCGTGCCTGCCAAGACGGTGACAGCCTTGCAGCAAGGGCCGGCTGGCTGGTTAGTGGCGGATCCTGATGCTCATGGCGCTGAGCACGCCATTGTCGGCTATGCCCCGCTGCGTATGGGAGTGCCGATCGCGGCACAAAGTTTTGGAGGGAAAACTTGGCAAATGTTAGCCAGTCAAGATCCATCGGAAACGTATGCGCCGTTAGATCAATTGTTAGTGAAAGTAGTGTCTTACGGGGCTGGCGTTGTGGTGATGTTATGGGGAGCGGGTATTATTGTGGCCGGTCGAATTGTCAAGCCGATCCAAGCCTTATCAGAAGGTGTTGAAGAATTCGGAGCTGGAAATTTTGTCAAAAAGATTGACATTCACACCGGGGATGAAATTGAACGTTTGGCTGAGACGTTTAATCGGATGGCGGAAAATCTCCAGCATTCCTTTTCACAACTCAACCAGAAAATAGAAGAAATTGGGCGTTTGGAAGAAAAGTATCGTGACCTCATTGAAAATGCGCCGGAAATGATTCATCAGTTGGATCCTTCGGGGCGCTTTGTGCATGTCAATTCTACAGAACTGGAGAAACTTGGGTATTCGCTGGAAGAAATGTTGACTATGTCCTTATGGGATATTGTGCCTGCGAACTATCAGGATGCTGTGAGGGAATATGTTCAAGAACTAGGAGAGAATGGTAGTCGCAGGATAGAGACGGTGTTTCTGACTAAATCTCAACAAACCATTGACGTCGACATACAGTCCACGACATTAGTCGATCCCGATACGCAATCCATCGTTTTTTCCCGGGGTTTCGTGCGTGACATTACGGATAGAAAAGCCTTGCAGGAAGAGGTGGCTCGGTACACGAATCGACTCGAAGATCTGGTAACGGAACGCACCCAACAGTTGTCTGATTCTGAAGCCGGCTACAAAGCCTTATTTAACTTAGCGGCCGATTCGATCTTTGTGGTGGACATGACTGGAACGGTGGTAGATGTCAATGCTCGTGCTCAAGATATTTTGGGGTATGCTCCGTCGGATCTCATTGGTGATTCGTTCCTCAAGCTGGTCCCGGTGGCGTTTCAAACGGTCAGTAAGAACTTGTTGGAGCGTGTGAGTGCCGGGGAACAGAAAATCCCGACCACGGAAATTGAGACGAGTGATCGAAATGGAACGCACAAGTTTATGGAGATGGATCTTGTCCGGATTGATATGGGACCCCGATCATCGATTATGGTCCAATTGCGGGATATTACTGAGCATAAGAATCTTGAAGTGGCTCTTCAGCAGTCCAATGAAGCGCTGGAAGAAAAGGTCGTGGAGCGGACTCGGGAAATCGAGCAGGCCAAATTGTATATTGAAAGCTTGTTAGAAAATGCGAATGATGTCATTTATACTTTGGATGCCGATTTACGCTTCACCTACGTCAATGGCAAGGTTGAAACATGGGGATACTGGAAAGAAGATCTGATTGGCAAGCCGTATCTGTCTCTGTTGTCCAAGCGGTTCCGGAGCCGGTATCTTCAAGAAACGTTAGACATGGGGACTAAACAAGTGTATGAAGTCGAGATTATGAGCCGGCAAGGGGAATTGCGATCGGTACTTGTGAGCGTGGCTCCGCTCCTGGATGATTCGGGTGGACAGAGCGGCGTCTTAGGCATCGCACGGGATATTACGGAGCGCAAACAACTGGAGCAGCAGGTTCAAGACTCCGAGCGTCTGGCGTCAATTGGTCAATTGGCTGCGGGAGTGGCGCATGAGATTAATAATCCATTAGGAGGAATTTTGAATTGTCTCTACAATATTCGGAAGGGCACGTTAACGCCCGAACGGTCTCAAGAATATCTCCATTTTATGGAAGATGGATTACTGCGAGTTCAACGTATTGTGCGGCAGTTGCTGGATTTCTCGCAGCAGCGTGAACTTGAATTGGCACTTGCTGACCTTCACCCGATCTTGGATCGGGTAGGGGTGCTCACAGAACATGTTTTTGATGAACGGCATGCTGTGCTCCAGAAAAACTATGATGCCACGCTTCCTCTGCTGATGATTGATGCCACGATGATTGAACAGGTGATCATGAACTTGGTGCTTAATGCCGTGCAGGCCCTTCAGGCGGGAGGCCATGTGAGCCTGGAGACACGCAAGTCTGAAGATGTGTGCGATATTATTGTGGAAGACAATGGGTGCGGCATTGCCTCGAGCGTGCGTCCGCATATTTTTGATCCGTTTTTCACGACCAAGGGGACTGGAGAGGGAACCGGTTTGGGATTGTCGGTCAGTCTTGGAATTGTCCAGCGGCATGGCGGCGAAATGTTCGTAGAGAGTGAAGAGGGACAGGGAACGCGTTTTATTGTCCGTCTGCCCTTGGCTCGATCTCGGATGCCCTCAATGGCCAGGGTTGGTTCATGAGTAAAGGTTCAATCCTCATTATTGACGATGAGCCGCTCATGCGTGTGTCCATGGTTGATGCGCTCACGGCAGATGGCTATGAGGTGCAGGAAGCCAGCACAGGCTCTGAAGGCTTGGAGTGGATACAGACGAGCGAATTTAACTTGGTGATTACAGACCTGCGGTTGCCAGGGGCTGATGGGCTGCAAATTGTCTCCACATGCAAAGAGCAATGGCCCAACACGGAAGTGATTGTGATTACAGCCCATGGTTCGGTTGATACCGCTGTTCATGCGATGAAAGGCGGGGCGTACGATTATATGACCAAACCATTCTCCATGGATGAATTGCTGTTAAGTGTCGGGCGCGTCTGCGGGATGGTGGCCTTGCGGGAGGAAAACCGCGTCTTACGCGAAGAACTTGAGCGTAAATTTAGTTTTCAAGGAATTGTGGGGAAAAATGATCGGATGCACCAGGTGTTGGAAAAGGTCAAACTGGTTTCGAATACTGACTCCACGGTCTTGATTGTGGGAGAAAGCGGGACGGGGAAAGAACTTGTGGCGAATGCCATTCATAGCAATAGTCTCAGGCGTCAGCATCCACTAGTCAAGGTGAGTTGTGCGGCGCTTCCGGAAACTCTTCTCGAAGCGGAATTATTTGGTCACGAAAAGGGGGCCTTCACTGGAGCCCTTCGACAACGTCGTGGACGATTTGAACTCGCTCACCAGGGAACGCTGTTTTTGGATGAAATTGGAGAGATCTCGCCGGTTGTTCAAATTAAACTGCTCCGGGTGTTGCAGGAGAGACAGTTCGAACGAGTAGGAGGAAATGAAACCATTGAAGTCGATGTGCGACTTGTTTGCGCGACGCAAAAGGATCTTCGTCAAGAAGTGGAGCAGGGACGATTTCGGGAAGATCTCTATTACCGGCTGAATGTTGTCCCTGTCCAGCTTCCTCCTCTTCGGGAGCGGCGAGAGGATATTTTGACTCTCGCACAGCATTTTTTGGATACGATGGCGACGAGGAATCAACAAAAATGCCAGAAATTGTCACGGCAGGCCAGGGAAGTCCTGTTTCGGTACAGTTTTCCTGGAAATGTTCGTGAATTGGAAAATACGATCGAGCGGGCTGTGGCCCTAGCGCAGCAATCCCCGGAAATTCAAGTTTCGGATTTGTGCGGACAAAGCCGTTGTCCCTATTCTGGAGGTGAGCCGCAGAAGGATTGTGGTTTTTGCGGCGAACTCGATCAAAAGCACAGTATGAAAAGTAGCAACATGGAAACCCTTGCGTCAGCTCGCGAGCACTTTGAACGAAGCCATATTCTTGAGATTCTGCGCAGAACGGGATGGAGCCGGACCACTGCCGCGAAAGTTCTTGGCTTGTCCCGAAAAGGTTTATGGGAGAAATGCAAGCGTTATGATATTGTCAGATCTGGGGAAAGCGCCAGCGGTGATCGTGATGACTGGAGTGACGACTAGGCAAACGGTAGGTAAAAATCCAGTCTAAAGATTTTGCTTACGCCCCACCTTCCCATAGCGTAATGATGCGGTCGTTTCCGGCAGTCGCCAGAAATTTTCCATCGGCTGACAAGGCGATCCCTCGCACAGGGCCTTTATGCGATTTAATTGTGCGAAACTGGCGGCCATTCTTAATATCCCACATTTTGACCGTTCCGTCGTCACTGGCGCTCACTAAGACGGTTCCGTCCTGACTGACCAGAAGGTTTCTGACCCATTCGGAATGGCCCTTTAGTGTGCGGCGCTCTTTGAGGTCTGGCATGTCCCAAAATTTAATGGTGCAATCTCGGCTGGCAGAAATCATCGTCTTGCCGTCTGGAGTGAACGTCAATGCCCCGATCCAATATTCCATGGGTTTTTGGAAGCCCCCTTGCTCGTCCACATAGAACCCTCGACTTTCTGTCTCTTCATCGTCAGCCTCATCCCGCCAGTGCCCATTATGCACAACTTTTTCTTCTCCGCTGGGCAGCACTTCGTATAACTTAATTTTTCCAATGTCTGTCCCTGATACTAAATGGATCCCATCGGGGGAAAACGCTGTACAGACACTCCAGTGATGGTCGTACTGATCTTTTCCCAATAGTGTCATCAGTTCCGTGCCGGTGGTGACTTCCCAGATTTTGATATCTTTATTTTGGCCGGCGCGGGCGAGCATGAGGCCGTCAGGGGAAAAGGAAATACTTGTCACGGCATGATCGTAACGAGTAAAGAGCAAGCGAAGCGATTCTCCTGTTTGAGGATTCCACAAGCGAATGGTCCTGTCCTCACTGGCGGTTGCGAGCATCTGCCCATCGGGACTGAATTGGACATTCCGCACAACCGCGGTATGACCCCGTAGCGAGCGGAGCAGCCGCCCAGTTTCGATATCCCAAATTCGGACAAGGCGGTCATTCCCGCCGCTGGCGAGCGTGAGCCCGTCTAAGGAAAAAGAGACGGACCATATTTCTTGGGAATGTCCGCGAAAGGACTTGAGTTCTGTGATGCCACTCTTCCAGTAGGGGAGAGAATCCAGAAGGGGAGCCGGTTCTTGTTCCTGCAGCGGCAGGTCTGTAGGAGTGGAAAGCGTATCTGGGCTTGTAGGCTGTGTCATAAAAAATCCTCGCTTAGTCAGCAAATTCGCTTAAATGGTGCTTGTGATCGTCGTGAAGGGAAGAGTTGAAATTCTCTTGCCAAATTGGAAAACCCGTTTCTATAATTCACACATCCTGATACTAAACGCGGCTTTTGGAGGGAGTCAAGGCGCATCGGCTGGTTTCATACCTATCATCTTTCTAGCGTCATTACCCATAGGTGATGGAGCAATACTCGGAGGTTTGTTCATGGAAATTCGCTTTCAACCCGCTCTTCTTCAAGAAGTGATCGACTCATTTGCGGAGAAGACAGAACGGGAGGGTGACCCAACATATTACAATGAGTTTCATGAATTGGCCGATCCGATTTATGAGAAATATGCTTTGGACGATCGTGAGCCCGAGTTTAAGCGGCTGTATCAACATTTATTTGCGAAGTGGGGATTTGCCGATATTCTCCGTGATGCGTTTGATGACTTTCCCGCGCTTAGGGATAAGACAGGGATTGTCCTGGTTCGCGGTGTGCTGAAAGAAGATCAAGAAGGAGTGGACGTGCTCAGGAAGTGGGGCGTTGTTGAAGAAAAGTTGGCTCGTCAGTTTGAGGAGGCTGGGAAAAAAGGTGTCGGGATAAAATTAATTCCCCGGCGATTCTACGACCCGGCTATTCCTCGATATTTGCGGCATGAATTGACGCATATTTCCGATATGCTGGACGAAAATTTTGGATATGATCCGGACACGAAAGTTGGACTGAATCCCGGTGAAGAACATTTAATCTTAAATCGTTACCGGGTCCTTTGGAGTATGCATGTTGATAGCCGGATTGCCCGGTCTGGGAAAGAGCCGATGTTTTCACGGGAATACCGGTTTCGAGAATTTCGTTCATGGTACCGAAAAATTCCGCCTGAGCAAGTCGAGTCTGTGTTTGAAGGCCTGTGGCAGACGGATTATCTTACCCATGCTGAGCTGGTTGAAATGGCCTCGGATACCACCCGTGTTATCGAACGGGCTGTGGAGGTTGAAGACAGCGAGGTTCCGGACGTTCCAACGAAGCCCCTCTTGCTTCCTGGCTTTCCCTGCCCGCTTTGCCGGTTCCCCACGTATACCTGGGTCGAGGATATGGAAGAAACGTTGGAAGGGTTTGTTCTAGATTTTATCAGGGAAAATCATCCTGGGTGGGATGTGGAATATGGCGCTTGTGATCGATGCGTTGAAGTGTATAAATTACGTGCCTCTGGCGTGGTCTAAGTTGAATCGTTTGGTGTAGTTCTAGAAAGTGATGACAGATCAGCATACATCATCCGACGGTCGGACGAGTGATCCTAAGCTGGGGCGCCGGACATTTCTTCGGCATTCAATGGTCTCTCTTGGTGCGACTGTACAGGAATTTGTTAAGCATCGAGATGCTCCTTCTCTCAAAGACCAACCAAAGGAAAAAGTTGTGGAACAGCCTGGATGGCTTCGGCCGCCAGGAGCAGTGGAGGAATCGCTATTTGTCGAGCGTTGTACCCAATGCGGTGATTGCATAGATGCGTGTCCTCATCACGTGATTGAGTCGCTCGCCATTCAAGAGACTCCCGGTATCTATCCAGGAAAAGCTCCGTGCCAACTATGTGAAGACTTCCCTTGTATTCAAGCATGTGAAACGGATGCGCTTGTTCCTCTTGGTAGTATCTATGACGTCCGAATGGGAGTGGCGAGGGTTTCTCAACAGGCATGTACCGCGGGCAATGGTTGCAACGCATGTATTCCAAAATGCCCCACAGGGGCTATAACAATGGATTTTTCTACCTTTCTGGCAAGCGTAGACGAAACGCATTGCGTAGGTTGTGGAATGTGCCAGTACATATGCGGAACGGTGAATGATCGTGCAGCCATTCGGGTCATCGCAGGTTAATTATCCACAGCTTGATACTGACAATAAGGCTTCCTGTCCGGTTATTGTGTCAGTAATATAGGATGAAATACGTAAATTTAGAGGGCATTCTCCACTTGATGCGAGCAAAGTATGGGCACCTCTAAAAACTAGGATTTTTGCGTGAGGGCAAGGAAGTCGCGCGCGGAAAACCGGAGTGTATATCGGAATACATGAGGATTTGAGCATGCGGGTGACGCCGCCATCGCGGAAAAAGACAGTTTTTAGAGATGCCCATAAATTGGTCATGAGCTGTGGGGCGAGGTTAAATTATTCGGAAAAATTATTTGTAGAAGGTTTGATGAATGTATGAAAAGGAAAAGGCCATTTGAGGGATATTCACATCTTGACTTCATGGGCCTGTTGTCCTATGATCTGGTCCCCTTTTCGTGAAAGCACAGTGATGTGTAATACGGCGGCATGTATGCAAACACGAGTCGAGGAATTTTTCCATTGTAGGTGAATTATGGCCACTGTCGTGAAAGAAGCTAAGACAAGTAGTGCGTCTTCCCTCTCAGATGAAAACAAGGTGGTAAAGATCTCGCCGAAGGCAGCTCCTGCTGTTGATCGCGCTCTTTGCCGAAGCAAGTTGTACCTTCTTGTTTCCTGGGGGTATCTGTTTCCTGAAGATGAAGAGTTTTTGGATTATCTCCAAAGTGGAGAATTTGTCGAAGATGGGCGAGCGGCATTAGAGGGGTTAAGAAAAGAACTGCACAACTTTGGGGGTGAAGAATCTGAAGGGCGCTTGAAAGCGATCGCCGGGCATTTTGATGCGATTGAAGAATGGATTTCTTCTGAGGGTGAAAACTGGGGAATCCAAGATTTGAGAGATGAGCATCGCCGGGTTTTTAGTAATGTGATTGCCTTAGATTGTCCACCATATGAAACATTGTTTGGTAATGACCACGTGTTCGGTCAATCATATGTTATGGGTGACATCGCGGGTTTTTATAGTGCGTTTGGGCTTCAATTATCTCCGGATATTCATGAGCGGTTGGATCATCTCAGTGTTGAACTCGAGTTTATGCATTATCTGGCCTATAAGGAATCGTATGCCATTTTGCATGACGGTGGAGAGAAGTTAAAAACTGTGTTTGAGGCCGAAAAGAAATTTGTGAAAGAGCATATTGGTCGTTGGGTCCCGTTATTCTCAGGAATGTTAAAACGAAAAGCTGATTATGGATTTTATAAAATATTGGCTGACTTTACCTCGGATTGGATAGCTTTTGACATAGCCTATTTAGGCGTCACGCCTCAACCATATTCAGAGACTGATTATCGGCCAGCTTCGTATCAAAGTCCTGAAGGCCAAACGTTCGAGTGCGGAGCTCAAGACCAGGGTAACGAATTAAGTATGTTGATGAACGAAGTAGGTGCTGATGCTTTTTTAGATAAAGAAAGTGGTACGTCAGACCAAGTTGGAAATGCGTAACTTTTCAATGTTGACTATTTTAAATGGTGTGACAGTTCTAGAGAGACAGGTTGTTAGAAGTCCTTTCGGTTTTAATCTTTTATCAAAGGAGGATGCGTCATTATGAGATTGGTGCAGACGCGTAACAAACGACTGGTGTTTGGCGTTCTTCTGTCAGTCCTTGTGGTTTGTGTTGGATTGACATTAGGACAGATTCCGTTAGCCGTCTCGCAGCCGGTGACGATTCCGGTTGGAAAAATTTCAGGCCCAATTCCTATGGATGCGGCCAATCCTGTGTGGGAGTCCGTTCCAGGTGTTGTGGCCCCACTGAGTGGACAAACCATTACGACCCCAATGCATCCCAACATTTCCGTCAAAACTGTCATGGTCAAAATGGCGACCAATGGCAAAGAAATTGGCGTGTGGACAAACTGGGGTGATCAAACTCAAAACAACACCACGATTGGTCCTCAAGATTTCAGGGATCAAGTAGCTGTGCAGTTCCCAGTGCAAGCGGCTGGTGCTCCTCCGTTCCAATGTATGGGGCAATCTGGAGGAACCGTAAACATCTGGCGTTGGAATGCTGAATGGCAAAAAGACCAAGGGCGTGGTGTTGCAGGTATGTGGGATGTGGACAACCAATATCCCTCCATTGCCTGGGACTACTACTACGAAGAGCCAGCTGGTGGCGTCACCTATCCAGATCGTATTGGTCGTAGCTTAGGACCATTCAATCCTGGTATTTGGTCTGGCAACATCATGTCTGATCCTAACTTACGAGCCAGTTCAGTTGAAGATTTGAATGCCAATGGCTTCAGCACGTTGACCACTCAGGCCTCACAAGACGTTCAAGGTAATGGATTGTGGGAGCCCTATGGTGCGTTGAAAGGCGGTTGCTGCAGTGGTCCAACTTGGCGCGTAGTGATGAAGCGGAGTTTGACAACGAATGATCCTAACGACGTGCAGTTCAAGGCTGGTGCCAGCTTCCCGATAGCATTTGCCGTGTGGGATGGTTCCAATGTTGAACGGAACGGCATGAAGGGTATTTCTACGTGGTTCACGGCACAAATGCCATAACGTAGAGAGAGTGTATTTTCAGTAGAGTCTGGTAAAAACAAGGACTCTTTATAAAACTAGACCTCCGGTAATTTGCCTCGGTCATTTTGAGGTAGGTTGCCGGAGGTTTTTTTATGCAGATTTTACCTTGTTCCCTAATTGCCTGAAAAACAGACCAGGTGGTTCTCTTTTCCTCTTGTGGGTGGGGAAAAGCGCTGAGGGCAAGACCAGATGTATAAACGAAGCTGAGACCTATGAAGGAATGAGTTGCGGTCATTCCCGACATCTTTTCATCGGGAATCCAGGATCTGTCTTTTTTCGGATGGATCCCCGCCAAAAACTGCGGGGATGACACATGGGTTCTGAACCTTTCGCACACAACTGTGGAGAATGAGGCTTAGTAGCAGTGGTCTTAGTATGTTTCTAAGAGTTGCATAAGTAAGATTATGAAGTGTATAAATCTACTCTAAATTATCTTTTTCCCTTGCTTGTTATTTTCCCTTATCAAGAGAGTTGCAATGTGAATATCTCGCTCTTGTTTCCTCCAAGCTGGCATCCCTCTCAACCGTATTTGAGCATCCCCTGTCTTTCAGCCTTCCTTGAACAATCTGGTGTGGCTGTTCGTGAACAGCGTGATTTGAATATTGAATTGTTAGATAGGATGCTAACGAAAAGTTTTGGTCTTGATATTCATCAACAGCTTATAGATCTTGTGAGAAAGTTGGAGCAATCCGTTGAAGGAGAGACGGGGCCAGGGAGCAAAGAACATTATGCCAAGGCCGTTGAGGCTTTAGATCGATTTCCTTATTTAGTGGATGAAGTGGAGGGGGCGAAGTCCTCTCTTCGAGGCGAAGAGTTTTTTGACCAAGACCGATATCGGGAATCTCTTTTTGTGATTGATCGTTGGTTAGATGTGGTGTCGTCACTGTATTTTCCGACAAGAATGACCGTAGTAGACAATCAGCTTTCGTACTCGATCTATTCTTCTCGTGATATTTTGAAAGCCATCAATGATGAATCCCAAAATCCATATATTGATCTTTATCGGAGATTCTATTTGCCTGGGTTTTCTCAATCGCCATCAGATTTTGTTGGGGTGTCTATCACCGCAACGTCTCAAATAATCCCTGGATTAACGCTTTGCCGTCTTATCAAGGAGCAGTTCCCTGATGTGCATATCACGGTAGGAGGAAGTATATTTACCAGACTGGTTGATAATTTGAGGCGATGCGATCGTTTATTCGACATTACGGATGACTTTATTGTGTTTGAAGGTGAAACGGCGCTTTTGGAAATGATTCATCAATTGGAAGGGAAAAAAGATTTCAGTAAAGTTCCTAATCTTATTTGGAAGAAAGACGGGAAAATTACTGTGAATCAACCGTTTTATTCCGAAAATCTTCAAGAACACCCAGCTCCAAACTACCAAGGATTTCCTTTGGAGCAATACTTGGCTCCCTATACCGTGTTGCCTGTCCAGTTTTCCCGAGGGTGTTACTACAAAGATTGTGCGTTTTGTGCTTTGACGTTGGATCATCAGAACTTCAGGCAAAAGGATCCAATGAAGGTGGTAGACGAACTAGAAGCGCTTTCTAGATTGCACGATACGCCCTATTTCTTCTTCACCGACGAATGTTTGGCTCTTTCCCCCACGAAGAGGCTTTGTAAAGAATTGATCAACAGGAAATTAGATTTGCAATGGACGGCAGAATTCCGGTTTGAAAAAAACCTCTCGCGTGAACTCTTGTCATCCTTAAAAGAAGCGGGATGTCAAAAAATTGTCTTTGGGTTGGAAACCTATAACGCCCGGCTGATGGATTTTATGGTCAAGGGTATTACACAAGAAAATGTTTCGAGGATTTGTTCTGATTGTGTCGACCTGGGCATCGCTGTCCATTGCTATGTCATTGTTGGGTTTCCCACCGAAACAGAAGAAGAATCGCTCGAAACGATGAACTTTATTGTGGACAATACGAAATTGAACACTTCATATGGATTTTCATGCCAACCATGTCTCTTTGATCTAGAAAAAGAGGCGCCAATTATGAGTGACCCAGGCGCGTATGGTGTTCAGCGTATTATGCGTCCGGCTTCAGAAGATTTAAGCCTAGGCTTTTTCTATGAGGTGAAAACTGGCATGACTCCAGATCAAGCTGAAAAAGTGTATCAATATGTGTATGAAAAGATCAGTGAAGTGGTTTGCGAGCTGCCATTTAATTATTCTATGGCAGATGGATTGCTGTATATTGCTCGTCACAATAAGGAGAAGGAAGCACAGCTTTCAGGCGTATAAGGAACATAATTTTTCTCAGAGGAGAGAAGGTCGCCTACAGCGGAGTTTCATTTCATAAGAGCCGATTGATGATTGCCGCAACCGAAAAAAAATCTGAAACACTTGACAGTCCTGGCCTTCTTTTTGAGTGGGGGCTCAAGAGTCTGCTGTTTGCGGCATTCTTTGAACTGGTGTTGTACCGGCTGGTGTCGCGTTTAGGGATGCATCTCGGGAAACTGGCGGAGAAATACGAGGCGGTACGTATAGGATTTCGAACCTTGTCCTCATTAGGCTTTGTTCTGTTAAATATGACGGCTATTCTCGTATTTCTGATTTTAGGGATTGTGATTGTTCAAAAAATGCGGACTAAGCTATGGCGGGGGGCATGGGATAAACTGGTGATTCCCTTGGCGGCGCTCCTGGTCGCCTGTACTCTGGGCTTTCTGGTTTTCCCGCCGGCCATGATGGGATCGGTCGTCTATAATCTTTTAGCGTTTGGCCTTATCGTGTTTCTTTTTGTGGAATATTGGAGCTCTCATCGTCTGTGGAGTCAACGATTGATGGTTGCCACGTTTGTCCTCGGAATTACAGGGTGGCTGTACTATCAAACAATGTCCACGACGTATGGGCTTTTGAATATTCTTGATGCTCCGCCCCTCGTGCATGAAGTCAATCGATTGGGAGAGGCTCTGATGGTTCTTTCGAGCATCCTGGTTTTCTGGGCCTACGGAAGCACCTCATTTGTCACTAAAAACAAATCCCAACGAAAATGGGGGATGTCTCTCTTAATCAGTGGGGGCAGCGTCTTTTTCATCCTCTTATTTATGGACTATTTTCTTACCCTATGGAGCCCCCAAACCGCTCTTGAAGTGAGAAAAGCCGGCGAAGGTATTGGGTGGATCTTCCAAATGGGAATGGGGTATACCTTTTATCTTCCCTTTGCCTTATATGTCGCGGGATTTACCTGCTGGGCGTATACCGTCATTAAATTGGTGATCATTGGGCGGTTGGCAGGGTATGGGCTCGGACTCATGTTTATGGCTGGTTATGCCCTGCAACTGTCACATTTGACCTTGATGGTAGTGCTTGGGTTAATGTTATTAAACATCGATAAGCGAGGAACCCTGGGACGCCTTCGAAGCAAAGCTCAGGGCCAACTCCACTATCAACCCATTCGACCCGTGTTTGGGGAACAAACACCGTAGTGCAAGAAGGATGATATGCAATGGATGAACAAGCTGCTGGAACTCAAACAATGGATGTACAAGCTGGCGATGCTCCAACTGAAGAACGGACATTGACGGTTGATGAAGAAATTGCTGAGCTTGAAAAACTATTGGGAGAAGAGCCCGATGATTTTCAAGCGCGTTGTCGGTTAGGTGAACTGTATTTTAATAAAGGTCGTATGGATGAGGCCTTATCCGAGGTGAAAAAGTCCATTGAGATGGCGGAGGGGCTTCGGGTGGAAATGGACCGGTCCTTGGCGATGTATTACTCAAATTTGGGCACCATCTATGGTACGAAGGGGATGTTGGATGACGCGATTGCGCAATTTAAACGTGCGTTGGAGTTAAATGCCTACGATGTCTTGGCCTTGTTTAATGTGGGGCGGTTGCACAATGAGCGTGCCGAGTATTTGGAGGCGAAAGAATACTTTGAGCGCCTCATCGAGATTTCTCCTGAAGATCCCATTGCCTGGTATAATCTGGCCGGCGTGTACGAAAAACTTGATGACCCGCAAGTTTCGGATTTCAATACGCTGGATATGGCCATGCAGGCTTATATGAAAGTCCTGGAATTCGATCCTCATCACTTAGAGTCAAGTTTTAAACTCATGGAGATTGCGTTAAATCTGAAAAAGCCGGATATGGCTGTCAAGGTTATGGAAGATGCGGTAGAGAGTAATCCTGACGAACCGTTAGCCTATTACAATCTGATCAATACCTATGAAAAGTGTAAAATGTTTGAGCAAGCCGAAGAGACGCGCAATCGTTTGAAAGAGCGGTTTAGTAAGCGTTCCCGGGAAACCGCAAAAAAGTAATATCCTACCAAGGAGGATGAACGATGTTTGGAAGTTTAGGTTTTACAGAACTGATTCTTATTTTGGTGATCGTCCTCATTATTTTCGGTGCGGGAAAATTGCCACAGTTAGGTGAGGGAGTGGGCAAGGCGATTAAAGGGTTCAAGAAGTCCGTTCAGGAAGCTGAACAATATGATATTGATGCTCAAGCCCAAACGGATGAGGGAGCGGGAGCTTCTCCAGTTGCTTCGGCGCAAATTCCTCAACCTATTCAGGCTGCCTCGGTGGAAACGCCGGCGCCGCCCCAACCTGAAATGGTGCAGCCAGCATCGCCTGAGCCTGCCGCCACCCCAGCAAAGGCGTAGATAAAACAAGCCAGGGGACTGTTGGCTTAAAGAGTAAGCAGAAATTTTGTGCCGGAATCGTTTAACAGAAATATAGGGTCGTACCAATATGGAAACTGAAGCGCTGGTAGCTATCGATATCATTGAAACGTTTGCGGGAAATGGAAAATCTCGCAGTACCGGAGATGGAAAACGGGCTGTGAAAGCCGGGATTCCGCTGCCTAATCAAGTGACGGTGGACCGGGATGGGCGCTATGTGTACATTGCAGAATCCGGTTCTGATCGCGTCCGCCGGGTCGATTTAGAAACCGGACGGCTTCACAATTTTGCGGGGATTGGGGAAACCTGTTACAGCGGCGATTATGGGCCGTGCGGGGAAGCTGGGTTGTACCTGCCTTTGGATGTCGCCTGCGATTCCAAGAATAATATTTATATCTGTGATTCAGGAAGTAACCGTATTCGAAAAATCGATGCAGAGACAGGAATCATCACAACCGTTGTGGGTACGGGACAGTGGGGATTTAATGGCGATGGCCCTGGGCTAGAAGTGAACTTGACTTACCCGGCAGCGATTGTGTTTGACCAGCATGATCGTTTGTTCATTGCCGATACCCAGGCGCATCGAATCCGGCAATATGATTTAGAGACTGGCGTCGTCACCACGATAGGCGGGTATTGGACTGATGAAGATGACGAGCGGGTGAGTCCTCTCACGGCACAAAATCTGATCGTTTTATCGGGAGATGCTATCGGCATAGATTTTAGCAATGATGAAGGCCTGTTGCGCCCAAAGTGTTCCGATGGCCTGGATCTGAGTTTGTATTTGGATGATGGAAAGCCGGCCATGGAATGTAAGTTTTTTGATGTGGTGGATATTGATGTGGATCGGCATGGCGATCTCTATGTCACCGATAAAGGCACCAATCGTATCCGAAAAATAGACATGAAGACAGGTACGGTGTCGACGATTGCCGGCGTCTGCCGGTTTGGGTTTGACGGTGACGGGAAATTGGCCATTCAGTCGATGCTGAATGTGCCGGAGAGTGCTGTGGTGGATGATGCGGGGAATGTGTACATTTCCGATTCCATGAACCATCGGGTCCGAAAAGTTGATGCTCAGACGGGTGTGATTTCGACGGTTGTTGGCAATGGAGACAGCGGGTATGACGATAAAAATATGGGAGGCTGCGGAGCCGCCCGATTTGTGGCCAAAGAAGACGCGGGCATGCTGAAGCATGGCGATGGACTTCCGGCCACCGAAGCCATTGTCAATACACCTGCCGGGCTCACGCTGGATTCTCAGGGGTATTTATACATCTGCGAGCGAAATGAAAATAAAATTCGACGGGTGAAACTCAGCTAAATCCTTCACTCAAGAGAAGACCGTGTTCTCCAACCCTTTGGTTCATGGAAACAATTCTCGCCTGTTCTTTTCGTCAAACCTTTTTCACATTTAGAACCATGTTCCAACGCTTTCTGAGCGTATGTCTCTTTTGAGCCGACATCCTCACATTTGAAAATGGTAAGATGAAAATAAAGGTTAGGGCCCTGTGTTGAACACTCATCATCTATCAAGAATGCGGTCACTTTGGCTTTGGGGAGTCATCTGTGTGGTGTTGCTTTCTGTGCTGGCCTGGTATGAAGTGCCCTTGGTGAGTTCACAAGGCATCGTCGTTCGTGCCCATTTCCAAGAAGGGGACGTCCCATCTCATCCATCTGATCCGGCTTGGGAAACGGTGTCCCCGCTTCCCCTTCCCTTGAGTGGCCAGATCATCACGCGGCCGGTGTGGCCGGAACCCAGTGTCCGCGCCTTATCGATTCGGTCAATCCATAATGGGAAAGAGGTTGCGTTTCTTATGGAATGGCAGGATGCCACGGTGAATGAATCGCTAACGCCGGGAGTGTTCCGCGATGGAGCCGCCGTGGCTCTCCCTATTGGGGACGCGCCGGCCTTCTTTTGTATGGGTCAGTTAGATCATTATGTGAACATCTGGCACTGGAAAGCCGATTGGCAAAGTGACGTGGATCGCCGGGCGGCTCGCGCAAAAGAATCCAGGCGGAAAAGAAAAGGTCCTCGCCGTTTTGAAGTCATTCCACGCCGGCCGTCATCGGTGGAGGATTTGATTGGTGGAGGTTTCAGTACCTTGACTAGCAAAGAACGGCAAGGCCGGATTAAGGGCCAGGCGGAATGGAAGCGTGGATTGTGGCGCGTCGTCATGAAACGCCCGCTCACGGCAGAGGGTGATGACCTTGAAAACGAAGCCAAGCTGATCCCTGGACGGTTGCAAGCCGTAGCCTTTGCCGTGTGGAACGGGGAAAACAAAGAGCGGAATGGACAAAAAGCCGTAGCTTCATGGATGCAATTGCACATTGATCCAGTTGAAGCGCAATAAGAAATCTATGAAACCACATTGTTCTCAGAGAAAGCCTGCCATTGTTGGGTTGATATTGTATCTGGCGCTGGGCCTTGTCTTAATGGCTGTTCCGGTGTGGGCAGAATCAGATACAGGTGTGATGACCGAGGAAAAGGCTTTAGCCCTCGCTGAGCAGTTTGGTGTTGATGTGGGAGAAGTCGACGAGGAAATTCAAGAAATATTGGGACTGACCAAGGCCGAGGGCGTTGTGGTCTTTGCGGTAATCGGAGGGTCTCCGGCAGAACTGGCAGGGATTAAGGTGAAAGCCGTGATTAAAGAGGTGGATACCTTTGAAATCCGGAATCTGTTAGATCTGGGACGAGCGTTGGAAAAGACGTTACACACGCCAAACTTCACGGTCGCGACATATGAGCCCATGACTGGCGTTGGGGTCACGGGAGGATTGAATTTTCATTTTGTGCGAATCTTGCAGGACTAATGGGTGCTGTTGATGGCGGGCTCTCGAAATATGAGGAAATGGTTCTTTAGTCTCACGTTCCTGGGAAGTCTTCTGGTCAGCCTCAGTTTGTCCGGACTTGTCACGGCTCAGGACCAGTCAACTGCTGCTAATGAAGGGGAACGGAATTGGATGGAAGAGATTGAAGACATCTTTATCCCATCCGAACAATGTAAGCAATGTCATGATCGCCATTATGAAGAATGGAAGGGGATGCGGGAGCAGACCATGGACCTGAAGACCTTTGGTCGTGTGGACGGGGCACTTCTGCATGGAACCGCGCTGACTTCTCCCGTGTTTCAAACCGTATTAGGCCTGTGGTTGCAGACTAAACCCGATGCCGACCAACGCAATCGTTGTCTGTCCTGTCATGTGCCGTCTGTCACGGTGTTCCCACAACATACCGATCGTATTATCGAGCAAGTGATGAAAGGCGGGAAACATGTCAAAGTAGAAGGTATTGGTTGTAGTGCCTGCCATTTAATTTCTGGCACTCAAGAAAATCCTCACGGGCATCCAACCTTTACAATTTCCTCAAGTGCCACGATTTTTGGCCCTTATGCGGAACCCGAAGACAATCTGGTTCACGTATCAGAACAAGCTGATGTCTATAAGGGCGCGCATTACTGCGTCTCCTGTCATTTTGGAAAAGTCAAAGATGTGATGCGTGAAGATATCCCTGGACAAATCTTAAAGGGAACTATTTGTCAGGATTGTCATATGGAACAATCGACAGGGAGTTCCACGTCCCAACGCGGCGCGCTCACCCGTCCGATTGGACGGCATTGGTTTCAAGGAATTGTGATCCCGGGGATTATGCTCAGTAATCGTAATCTCCAGGCTGAATGGTTTTCGCGGGTGGACATTGACGCCAAGGCTAGCCAAGGGGGCATTGAAGGCGAAGTGCTGGTGAAGAATGGAGCCCTCCCGCATACTTTTCCTGGTGGGGATCCGGTCTTGAAACAATTTTTTGTGACGGTGACGCTGAAGTCTGCCGATGGCCAAGTTGTGGATCAATATACAAAACAATTTGGAAAAGCCTTTGACGAGTTGCTGCGTGGTCCAATCCCGCGCCCCTTGGTGAACGGGGGAACTACCCGTCATATTCCTTTTTCCTTGAAAGCTCCGGAAGGTTCGACGGGCTTGGTCATTGAGGCCGCTCTGAGTTATTCCCTCATTCCTGAACCACCTAAAGAGTTGAAGAACGCCTATCTTGCCACACTGCCTGACGACAAAAGTCGCGAGAAGGCGGAAGCGCTCATCAAGGACTATGCTACCCCGCGATTGCTGACATTTCGGACTATGAGTTTATAGTTTGAGGGAATGTTGAACAATGAAGATATCTACGGCCATATTTCGCCAGGAAGTCTTTGGCGATCAACAACCACGGGGCTGTTCAAAAAAGTTCCTCCAGTCCTGTCCTGAGGCCTCCCGAAGGGAAGGCCGCAGCCCTTTTTGCGCGCGGAGCGTACTGGCAGTACGTGAGCACGGAAAAAGGGCGAGAACGCCGCTGGCGGCTTTTTTCAACAGACCCTTTGAATAAGATTGATCTTGAAAGAAACGAAAACCCAAAGGAATCGGCTTCATGCGTAAGCTAACGGTCTATTTGTTCGGTCTCATCCCTCTCCTGGCTGTGGGCGGTGGTGTCTTATTCCCTGCCTTATGGACGATGGGGGTTCCTTCGGTAATGGCTGCGAAAAAGCCCGTGGAAAAAGCCTTTCCCAATTCGGAAAAGTGCAAGCGTTGTCATCTCCGTGCCTTTGAAGAATGGGAAGCCTCAGCCCAATCGCGTTCTATTGTGAGTGCGCCATTCCGCATAAGCTTAAAGCGATATTTAGCCCAAGCGGACAAGAAAGATCAGGCCATGTGTTTTCAGTGTCATGCCCCGCACATTAAAGAATATAAAGAGTTGCTTCCTCGTTTTATCAAAGAAGTGGAATCCAAAGATCCCCACATGGATGGCGTGGGATGCCCACAATGTCATTTAATTCATGATGTGGATGACAGCGCCCATCCTCCGATTCCGGCGTTTCAATTGGGTACAACGATTTTTGGAAACTATGACAAAGCTGTAGAAAATTTAGCCCACCAATCCCAAAAACTTGAGTTGTTTGGAAGTTCAAAGTTTTGTGTCACGTGCCATGATAGCTTGCCAAAGACGGGCCAAACAGCCAAGGATTTGCCTGGCTGGCTAGGAGCGTGGCAGACCTCGGAGGCGGAGAAGAGTGGAAAGCCGTGCCAATCCTGTCATATGCCCGAAGCGGTTGCTGAGTCAGCTAATGGTGAAAAAATACGAAAAGTAGCGAATCACAGTTTTCCTGGGAGATTCGGCAAAGTACGGGCAGAGGCGGTCGAGCTGGATTTTTCCTCCACGGTCAAGGGTAAAACCTCTCAAGTCGATGTCACCATCAAAAGCCTCGTGCCGCATAATTTGCCGTTACCCCACCCTGGCTGGTCGCGAGTGGTCGTTGATCTGACTATTAAGGGGAAGAATTTGAAAACGGTCTATAACGAGCAGCGGTTCTATCAGCGGGTATTTGGCCGGGCGGACGGCAAAGAGACGGTCTTGGATTTTGAGGCCCAACAGGTCCTACAAGATACGCTGCTCAAGCCGGAAGAAACCCGTCAAGAATCCTTTTCTTTTCCGACGCCCAAAGACGCCCCTTCTATGGATGTCATTGTGACGCTCACCTATGCTCCGGTTCATGGCCCTCAAGAGTTCCTCAAGGCGATTGAACAGGATGCCCCACTCGGTCAAAAAGACCGTGCCTTCCAAACCGTTCAAATCGCACAGAAAAAGACCAACGTCCTCCTCAAAAAATAGGGTAGTAGGTTTTCTCGGAATTTGACTCTGAACCTTGGTTGCGCCACTAGGTTGACCCAGTGATTCTCAACTGGTGACGGCGCCTTGGGAGGCGGACGAGACTAACTTGGCGTATTTGGCCATGACGCCGCTGGCGTAACGTGGTTTGGGTGGCGACCATTTGGTGAGCCTGGATTGAATTTCCTGGTCCGAGAGTTCCACGTCCAAGCGGCGGTTGGTGATATCCATATTGATGATATCGCCGTTTTGGATGGCCGCAATGGGCCCCCCTTTGGCGGCTTCGGGTGCCACATGCCCAGCCATGAGTCCATGAGTGGCCCCGGAAAATCGTCCGTCCGTGAGAAGCGCGACGGATTCGCCTAGGCCAGCTCCTACAATAGCGCTGGTGACGCCTAACATTTCCCGCATGCCCGGGCCGCCCTGTGGACCTTCATAGCGAATCACGACCACATCGCCGTCTGTAATGCCCCCTTGCTGGACAGCTTGAAAGGCTTCTTCTTCGCCCTCAAACACTCTTGCCGGCCCCTTGTGGATAAGTTTTTTGTGCCCAGCGACTTTAACAACGCAACCTTCCGGGGCCAGATTGCCTTTTAAGATCACGAGACCCCCAGTGGGTTTAATAGGTTGGGCGACAGGATGGAGAACCTGCTGGCCTGTTGTTTCTTTGGCCGAGGATGCCTCTTCTTTGAGCGTTTTGCCTGTCACGGTGATTTGATTGCCTTGAAGATGTCCGGCTTCGATGAGCCATTTGGCCACGAGGGGCGTTCCGCCGGCTTGATAGAGGTCCGCGGCCATATATTGTCCGCCTGGCTTCAAATCAGCCAATAAGGGGACTTTGCGGTTGATCGTATCAAAGTCATCGATCACCAAGGGAACAGAGAGTTCATGGGCCACAGAGAGTAAATGCAACACGCCATTGGTTGACCCGCCGGTTGTGGCGATGGCGGCGATGGCATTTTCCAAAGCTGTGCGGGTGATGATGTCCGTGGGGCGGAGATTTTTTTTCAACATGTCGAGTAAGAGTTTCCCGCATTCCTTTGCCACTTCATGCTTTTTCGGGTCGAGGGCGGGAATGCCATTAAAGCCCATAGGCGAAATACCCAAAAATTCAAATGCAATGGCCATCGTATTCGCCGTAAACTGTCCGCCGCAGGCTCCAGCGCCCGGACAGGCACGGCGTTCTAATTCTGCGAGTTTTTCCGCGCTTATGGTGCCTCGGGCATGGGAGCCGACGGCTTCAAACACATCTTGAATGGAGACGGGTTTGCCATCGACTTCCCCGGGCATGATCGAGCCGCCATAGAGCATGAGCGAGGGGAGGTTCAGCCTGGCCAAGGCCATCACGCAGCCAGGAATGGTTTTGTCACAACCCGAGAGGGCAATGACGCCGTCAAAAAGGTGTCCCCGAACGGCCAGTTCGATCGAGTCGGCCACAACTTCCCGGCTAATGAGGGAGGCTTTCATGCCTTCGGTGCCCATGCTGATGCCGTCGGAGACCACGATCGTGTTGAATTCGATGGGAGTGCCTCCGGCCTCTCGAATGCCTTGTTTGACGCTGTCGGCCAGGTCCCGAAGATGGTAGTTGCAAGGGGTGACCTCCGACCAGGTATTGGCCACGGCAATTAAGGGTTTATTGAAGTCTTCATCCACCAACCCCACTGCCCGTAACATTGCTCGGGCGGGTGCGCGGTCGGGGCCCTCGGTTAAGGTTTTACTCTGGTGTTTGAGCAGGTCCGGCATGAATGTATACTCCTTATGGGTCTGTTGAAAAAAGCCGCCAGCGGCGTTCTCGCCCTTTTTCCGTGCTCACGTAGTACCAGTACGCTCCGCGCGCAAAAAGGGCTGCGGCCTTCCCTTCGACACGCTCAGGGCAGGCACCTTCGGGTAGCCTCAGGACAGGACTGGACGGACCCTTCGATCAACTCAGTGCAGACTTTTTTGAACAGACCCGTCGTTGTCGATTGCCAAAGGCTTCCCAGGGAAATATGGCCCCTGACTATCTTCATTGTTCAACACTCCCCTTATGAAATGTCTGAATGTCTCACAACTCTACTGAAAGGGTCAATGCGGCATAATCGATCTTTCTTAAGAGACTTACCGTGCTCGTGGTGGTGGGGCGACCGGGGTCAAGTATGTTTGTAGGCGTTCCTTTCCCGCAGCCCCAGCAGACGATGGAGTACTGAGAATGAGCCAGTATGTGTTCGGAAATTGATAGACGTCGTCATGCCGATGGGCGTCCAAGAAATTCCGTAATGGAGCATGTTGGCGCCATTTGGGGAGGGGCAGAGTGTCCATGACGCTCTGTTGAAGGTATTGTTCTAACAGGCGGTCTTCTCTGATCGAAATGGTGTGGGTACACGGCAGCTCGCGGATGATGTTTGTGGCACCCAATTTCTCGAGGGCTGCCACGGCAGCTTCTGCCGAGAGATAGGGCGGCGGCGTGTGTTCCGAGCAATGTTCAAAAAACATGTGATGGACTTGAGAAAAAAATGCCTCGTGTGTGGCGAGGACCAGGCAGGCTGTTCCCTGTACGGGATGCAGGGCCTGAAGTAACTGTTGGAGAGCTACCGGGGCCTTATCCGGTTCCAGGCAATAGAGAGATTGAATTGCCCATGCGAGGTCATAGATGCCAAGGCTAAGAACCTTCTTGGCATGTTCCAGGGTGGTTTGCCAGCGATCGCGTGGGAGAAACGGGGGTTGGAGGGTCTTCTGGCACATGGTCAAACTATAATGAGAGGGGTCAACATAGTCGTAATGAATGCGAAGTGTGGAGGGGAGTTGAGGTTGAAGCATGGAAGGAAACCGTCCCGTTCCACATCCTACGTCTAATAGATGAAATTCAGCGCGTGGGGGCTTGAAGACTTCTTGCCAGTTAATCGCCGAGATGAGTTGGAGGTAATCGTGTTGGACAATGTTGAACCAAGCCTCTGGCTGGAGCACGCCTTTTTGATAATATTGTAAGGAGCGTTGAAGATTGGGATTGGCAGGAGATGGGATGTGCGGCGATGACATGAGCGGCATTCTCCAGGGCACCTCTAAAGTTACGGCGAGGACGCGTCATGGTACCCTTGAGCGGATAATGAGGACAACCCTGAAAAATCGGGTAATGCTTTTTCATTCTTTCCAATCTCGCTGGCGGGTTGGGCCACATGCTGTGTGTTGGTGTTTATTGATCCATGTGGTCTTCTTGCATTCAGACATTGGTCAAGCTGGACGAATGTTCAGGATGCTGGAGAAGTCAGGCAGGAATGTTGTTCTGCAAGATTTGAACATACAGCACCGAGTCTTGGTTGCCGAGCGAAGCAGTTCAGCCATGGTCGGAACGATTATGGCCTGGTTGGCTACCTTGGATGAAGCGGGCATCTTACCCCCCGAAGGAACCGCTCAAGCTAACCAAGTGATTCATGCCTTGATTCAGTTGCAGTCGACGGTTATGAAATCCAGGTCATCCGCATTTGCCGCCTATTGGGTAGCAGCAGAAGCGGACTGGGAAAACCACTATGAGGAGCAAAGGACAGGACTGAAGAGGGAAGAAGGGTTAACGGAGCGGGTCTTGACTGTACTGATCTGCTATGATCAGAAGCATCCGCTGTGGGAAGAGTCGAATGTTGCGTCGGCCTTGCAGGCGTTTAATGTCAGTCGTGCTGATTGGGAGTTGGTTGCAGAACTCTACAAGCAGGCCGAAGCGGTCTTTCGTGAACAGGGGCGTTCCATTCAGATGGCCTACAAGAATTGGCGAATGAAGATGCCTGGTGGAAAGTTGTAATAGGAGGGTTAGGAGCGCTTTATAGGAGTGTTGAATCATGAAGATATCAATGGCCATATGTCGCCAAGAAGCCCTTGGCGATCAACAGCCCCTCATTCAATACGGATAAAACATACAGGGTCACCGACCAGGGCCGTCGGATAAACCTGTTCTTCGATTGTAACGTGGCGGCGATGGGTCTCACTCCAATGTTCAACCCACGGGAGCTCTTCAACAGAAGTGGTGAGCCAACCTGGGCGGGTCAGTTTTGCCATACAATTCGCAAAGAGGCGGACCCCTGTCTCTCGTTCAGTGGCAAACGCAGCCGTGTCAAAAGCTAACGGATCTGCCCTACCATAGGAAAACAGGACGGAGAGATTGGGGAATTCCTCCGGATCATTTAAGACGCTGACTATCCAGAGGTGGTCGAATGTTCCCGTCGCGGATTCGGCGGAACCGTCAAAAAATGATAGACCGGTTTCACCGGCCGCTTGGTTTAAGATATCCACTTCACCTTGCCGGAGGTTATAGGGGCAGACAGTTCGGTTCAACTCCAGATGTTCCATCAGCAAGGGCGGAATCTCGGGAACTCCCGCGCCGACATACAGGCTTCGCCCTTGCGCTGACAGGCGCAATTTGAGGGCTCTGGCAATGGCGCTCCCTAGTTTCTGACAAGGGCCGCGCCGATCTTCCCAAAATTCATCTCCCCCTTCGTCGCAATAAATCGGGCCGAGGCCTTGATAGTCCAGGGCCTCATACATGTCCCGAATATGTTGAATCGTGTTGCTCTTGAGACGTGTTCCTCGTTTTTTTGATAACGCCATCATGGGTGGTGAAGCTCTTTCATTTCAGGAATCAAAAGATGGCTTTGCCAAAGAAATTGATGAATTGATCGAGGAGAATATTACCTAGGTAATGTTGACCAATGTATGAAATTGGTGTATTCAATGTACTGAACTGTAAGTTGGTCTAAACATGCACGAGGTAAGGTGCATTGCTCTGAAACTGTTGAGGCGGCTTCTGTGATTTGTCAAGAGTTGGCAATATTCTCAAGCATCAATTTTTCTGCACATAGGTACAAGCTGATTGTTCAGAACGATTACGGTTTGTGAAGTATTTTTATAATCTAAGAGACCTGAAATAGTTTATGTCGGGAATGAACGAACGAGTAAATTTTCTACGAGTTGCTGCGGCCGCTCCAGAACTTTGTGTGGCGGATGTGAAGTTTAATGCATCGCAAATACTTTTGGCCATGGATATGGCTATGGATCGCGGCGCGTCTATCATTCTGTTCCCAGAGCTCTCTTTAACTGGCTCAACCTGTGGTGATCTTTTCCGCCAGTCGCTTCTGTTAGAAAAGGTTTTAGAGGAGATTCAGGGTTTGGTCGCTCATACAGCCAAAACCCGGCTTTATGCCATAGTGGGATTACCGGTCGTGCTTCAGGGGCGTTTGTACAATTGTGCGGCTCTACTTGGGGAAGGAAAAATTCTTGGTATCGTACCCAAGACCCAATTGCCTAATAGAGCAGAATTTTATGAAGGACGCTGGTTTTCGTCCGGAGCGAATGTTACGGGGGCTGAAATAGATATAGGGGATCAACTTGTCCCTTTTGGCAGCGATCTGCTCTTTCAGGCAAAAGATTATCCTGGTTGTATCCTTGGAATCGAAATTTGCGAAGATCTTTGGGCGGTTGAGCCACCTAGTGGCGGGAAGGCCTTAGCGGGAGGGACCGTTATTGTTAATCCCTCTGCCAGTCATGAACTGCTGAGAAAAATGGAATATCGAAGGAAGTTGGTGGAATCACAATCGGCGCGTTGTTTGGCTGCCTATGTTTATGCTTCCTCTGGGCCTGGAGAATCCTCGACTGACCTGGTCTATTCCGGCCATTGTATGATTGCGGAAAATGGCATTCTTCTGGCCGAA
This sequence comes from Nitrospirales bacterium, assembly GCA_965223315.1. Lineage (GTDB taxonomy): Bacteria > Nitrospirota > Nitrospiria > Nitrospirales > UBA8639 > Nitrospira_E. The sequence continues at coordinate 3,599,042 of CBDCWD010000004.1, read as the reverse complement.
TCCGAACGGTTCCATTTTGAGACACAGATTATCTATGCGGATATTGATTTAGACCGGTTGCAGCATGAACGGTTGAATCACAGTGCGTTTGCAGAAAATATATCCAGCCGGGATTTTCGGTATATCACGTGTTCACACCTGAATGATTGGTCGAGTCAACGTCCCAAAGAGTTATTGCGTCCCAATTCGCCGATGCCTTTCGTGCCGTTGGATCCTGATGAGCGCGCTTCAACGTGCCAGGAAATTTTTTCTATCCAGGCGACAGGTTTGGCTAAACGACTTAAGCATCTTACGGCCACGAGAGTGGTGTTGGGGATTTCTGGAGGGCTTGATTCGACGCTCGCTCTTTTGGCCACTGTGCATGCGTTCGATGTTTTACAGCTAGAAAGGCGTGGGATTGTGGCTGTGACGATGCCTGGTCCGGGCACGAGTCTCGGCACAAAGAAGAATGCGGAGAATCTTGCGAGACTGTTAGATGTTGAATTGCGAGTGATTCCCATTCATGATGCGGTTACCCAACATTTCTCGGATATCGGACATGATGCCAATAGCTTGGACGTGACCTTTGAAAATACTCAGGCCCGTGAACGCACGCAGATCCTCATGGACTTGGCAAACACGCTTGAGACATTTGTTGTCGGGACGGGAGACCTTTCGGAGGCTGCCTTAGGTTGGTGTACGTTTAATGGGGATCATATGTCGATGTACCATATTAATATCGGGATTCCCAAAACACTTGTGCGTTTTATGATCGAATGGTGTGCTGATGAAGAGTTTGCGGGAGAGATCGCCGGAGTGCTTCGTGAAATTAGTTCGACGCCAATTTCGCCAGAGCTGATTCCAACGGGAGATGACGGTAGAATGACGCAACACACAGAAGAGCTTGTCGGTCCCTACGAATTACATGACTATTTTCTGTATCAGATGGTACGGTATGGTCATGGGCCGGCTACCATCCTTTTTCTTGCGGAATTGGCGTTTGAAAACCGCTATGATCGCGCCACGATTTTGCGGTGGCTTGAGGTCTTTGTCACTAGATTTTTTAGTCAGCAGTTTAAACGGTCGTCCTTGCCCGATGGGCCCAAGGTCGGGTCGGTTGCGCTTTCACCTCGCGGGGATTGGCGAATGCCAAGTGATACATCGGTCGAAACGTGGGTGACGGCAATTCGATCTCTGCAAGAATAGTTGTATGCCGACACTACCTTAATTTATCCCAGAAAGAGAGGTGTTGGTGTATCCACCCCCAGCTGGGTTTCCCAATGCGAAAGAATCTAGCTTAATCTCTCTCGCCGGATTTGCTGGCCGGGAGTTGACCATTCAGGGCCTCAATGAGGGTATCTTTCAATAGAGAAGAATTGACTGTACTCATGCTGGGTCGAGTTGACCAAAGTATAGAATTGATGTATTCATTAGGAGGTCTTCTCCGGGCAATTGTTGTCGGAGATGTTCCATTTTCAAAACTGTCTAGTATTATCCCCTCTGGTTTGATTCATTGTGTGAAAAGTGTGCTTTTACGGCTTTCCCAATACGGGATGGGTTGTGGATTTCCCACCTAAATCTTGGATTGTGAACTAGATTTCTTCATGTTTAAGGGATTCACAATCTTCTAGGTATGTAGCCATATGGATATCGTCAACGAATTACGGCGAGTGATTCGGTTGGAGGCTCAAACTCTGCGCGACTTAGAGGAAAGCCTGACCACGCATTTCGAAGAAGCCGTAAGAATGTTACAGCGTTGTCAAGGGAAGGTTATTCTCATGGGGGTGGGGAAGTCTGGCCTCATTGCCAGTAAAATTTCTGCCACCTTAGTCTCAACGGGAACTCCTGCAGTATTTCTCCATGGCTCCGAAGCGATGCATGGAGATATTGGTATTGTAGGAAAAGAGGATATTGTGATTGCGATTGGAAAGTCGGGAGAAAGCGAAGAAGTTCTAGCAGTGCTTCCTTTTATTCGGAAAATCGGTGCAAGAATTATTTCGATTACGGCCAAAACTGAATCCACATTAGCACGCGAGAGCGACGTCGTGTTGCTCACTCCTATTGAAGAAGAAGCCTGTCCGCTGAACATGGCTCCCACATGTAGTACGACTGCGGCATTGGTGCTAGGGGATGCCATGGCTATGGCGCTCATGAAACTTCGCAATTTTCAATCTGGAGATTTTGCGTTGTTTCATCCTGGTGGCCAATTAGGCAAGCGGCTGTTTTTAACGGTTGGGGATTGTATGCGCAAGGATGCGGCAAACCCCATTGTTAATCAAAGTGAGTCCTTTCGGGCCATGCTTGTCGAAATGACAAGCAAACGTGCAGGAGCTGTTTCAGTTATTGATGAGCACCAGCGTCTGTTAGGGCTTATTACTGACTATGATATTCGACGGACGTTAGAAGAAGGACGAGATCCGTTTGGGTTGTCACTAGACGAAATGATGAACCCTAAGCCGAGCTGGGTGTATGCAGATGAGAAAGCCATCGATGCTTTGAAGTTTATGGAAAAGCGAGAAAAACCGATTTCTGTCTTGCCCGTGTTAGATCGCCAAGAGAAAGTGATTGGCATGATTCATCTGCACGATCTTGTTTCTCGAGGTCTATGATTTATCGACCAAACGTGTCGTTGCGCTGTATGACCTGACTGGTGTACCTGGGCGGAGTGCGTACTGAGATGCCAATACTTGCAACGATGGGACAGACAGCGAAAGCTGTTGAACCATGTACAGTGCCCACGAAGCGGATTTGGGGAGTCTTGGGATGGGGGCTCTGCGCTGTCCTGTTGCTAGGCTTCTCCCCCAGACTTTTTCATTTTCAGGAGTATCTTTTTTTTGTGCTTTTGGCGATAGCCATCCTGACTTGCTTATGGGAGGGCAAATCACTTCGAATTCGTAACTCTGTCATCCTTGCTTTTGTCTGCTATGTCGGGTGGGTCGCGTTCACAATTCCTTTTTCAATTGATCCATGGATCAGTTTGCGTGAATGGCAAAAAGTGGTGGCGCAACTGGCCGTGTTTTATGGGACGTGTCTACTTGTTCAAGAGCAAGACGAGGAAAAGTTTTGGCGGATGATGATCCCGGTGATCGGTATCGGGACAATCCTCTGCTGCAGTTACTCGCTCTTGGACTTTTGGGAACGTGGAGGAAATATTTGGGATCGAAATATTCGAGCGGGGTTTCCACTATCGAACGGAGCTGATTTTACATGGCTCAGCACCAACGTGTTAATGGTCTTGCCCATCCTAGTTGCGGGCTTATTTGTCATAGAATCTTTCCCTGTTCGTGTGGTGTTACTTTGTGCGGCGTGTCTTGCATTGTTCGGATTGTTTTTTTCTTATACTCGAGGCGCCTGGTTAGGATTTTTTGCACAAATTACCTTGGCTTGTTGGTTTTTCAAGAGGCAGGTTGGCTATTGGCTGGTTGGTCTGGGTTTACTTCTTTTTGCAATAGTACTATTTTTTCTTCCCTATAGTGGTTTGCATCAGGATACGCTGGATACGTGGACCATTAAATCGCGGTTGGCTGTCTGGGAAATGAGTATCTCCGACATTATCTCTCACCCTTTCACTGGAGTTGGGTATGGAGTACCTATTTTTGAGCGACAACATCGAGAACACATTGCGCAACTAGAAGCACAAGAAACAGGAATTCCCGATATTCCAGAAAAACCACACAACTGGTATCTCATGGTTGCCATGGGTGCGGGTATGCCAGGATTATTGCTGTTTGTGTGGTTGTTGTTCAAGGTTTGTCATTCGTTATGGGCCAGTTTTCAGTCAACTGCTAAGGAAGGCCAGCAGTGGTTGATTTTTGGATCTCTATTCATGGCTCTGGGACTTTCCGTGCGTATCTGTTTTGACGACAGCTTTGGCGGCACCCACTCCTATTTTTTTTGGGCTATTGTAGGGACGAGTCTTGGTGTAGCACGAAATTGCCAACCCGACGATAGCTAATGAGGTGCTTAAACTCTCTATATCGCTTGCGGCTTAAATACATATGAAACAATTGCTACTTAGACAAGGAAACGTACTTTTAGAAGAAGTGCCGTCCCCTCAGCTTTTTCCCAAAACTATTCTTGTTCAAGTCCAAAACTCTTGTGTGTCAATAGGCACCGACTTAAGTAGCCTGAATTCAAGTGGAACCCCTTTATGGGCTCAGGCATGGAAATATCCTGAAAAGGTTCACAAGGTGTTAGGGAACTTAAAGGAAAATGGTCTAGAGTCAACTTATAAAAAAATCAAAGGTAAGATTGAGGAATCTTCCACAATTGGGTATTCGGCGGCAGGAATCGTTCTTGATGTAGGAGCTGACATAGCAAATGTGCAGATAAATGATCGCGTTGCCTGTGCGGGTTCCCAATGTGCGCATCATGCAGAGATTATTCGTATCCCAGAAAATCTATTTGTGAGGATCCCTGAAAGGGTAGATACTGCCTCGGCTTCAACTGTGGCCATGGGTAGTATTGCCCTTCAAGGTGTGAGACGTGCTCACCCAACGTTGGGCGAATCCTTTGTTGTATTAGGGTTGGGCTTTCTAGGCCAACTCACTGTGCAAATGCTAAAAGCCAATGGTTGTCGAGTGATGGGGATTGATCTGGACCAAGAAAGGTTGGAAACGGCGAAAGAATTGGGGCTGGATGTAGCCTTAACGCCTTCCCAATCCCAAGAAGAATGTTTGAAGGAAGTGTATCGTTACACGGAGGGACATGGAGCGGACGGAGTCATCATTACGGCAGCTTCAGCCTCGAGTACAGTTGTTTCTCAGGCATGTTTGTTGTGCCGAAAAAAGGGTCGAGTAGTTCTAGTCGGCGATGTAGGCCTGAGTTTTAATCGTGCAGATTTATATCAGAAGGAACTTGATTTTTTCATCTCAACATCCTACGGCCCTGGTCGTTATGAGCAATCTTATGAAGAGAGAGGATTAGACTACCCTTTGGGGTATGTTCGATGGACGGAAAACCGGAACATGGCTGAGTATCTACGTTTACTCAATGAGGGGTTTGTAAAAATTCCGCAAAAGCACTTCAAGGAATATTCTTTTGAGGAAGCGCCAAAGGCCTACCAGGCCCTTCAAGATAGCAATGAAAAGCCTTTAGGAGTGACATTTTCATATGCTCCCGTTATGACTAGGAAGTTAGATCAGACACAGATTCTGAGTGTGGCCGCTTACAAGAAAGATTCTGGCCGGTTGAAGGTTGCGGTCGTAGGGGCGGGGGAGTTTGCTAAAGGGGTGCATCTTCCCAATTTCTCTTCCCTGTCTAATTTGTATGTTGTGTATGCATTGATGGGTAAAACAGGACATCGAGTCACGGCTTTGGCTAAACAGTATGGTGCGAGATACGCTTCGACAGATTTTCTGAAAATAATAAAGGATCCAGAAGTTGATGTGGTTTGTATTTCTACAAGACATGATCTTCATGCGCAGATGAGTCTTAGGGCGTTGCGGGAAGGCAAACATGTTTTCTTGGAAAAGCCTATGGCGCTACTGCCGAACGAACTAGAAGAATTGAAGGGTTGGTATTCTTCGGAGCAAAGTCTCGCGGGGCGACCAATGTTGCTAACTGGATTTAACCGACGTTTTTCTCCTTTCGCAACGAAATTACAAGAGTTGCTCAAAGGTAAAAGTGGTCCTATGGTTATGCAGTATCGTATGAACGCCGGTCCTCTTCCCCAAGATCATTGGGTGTATACACAGGAGGGAGGCGGGCGAAATCGTGGGGAAGCTTGCCATGTCTACGATATCTTTACTTTTTTGACAGACAGTCGTGCTCTGACGATTAAAGCCCAAGCAATTGGACCAGCATCTAATTCGTATCGTTCGCAAGACAATTTCTGTGCTTCAATTCTGTTTGAGGACGGGTCTTTGGGAATTCTGACTTATACATCAATGGGTGACATTGAATACCCGAAGGAAAAATTGGAAATTTTCGTAGATGGAAAGGTTTTGATACTAGATGATTTTTGTTCCCTCAGCATTAGTGGGACTTCAAAAGGTGAACTGAAGACTCGGACGCGCCTCAAAGGCCATAGAGAAGAGTTAGAAGCGTTTGGACAGTCAATTGTGAATGGAGGAGCGTGGCCTATCCCGTTCTGGCAACAGATTCAAGCTACGGAAATAGCATTTTCTGTAGAATCGCAGATTAATCCTGGTTTCTCGCATTCTTCGGTGAGATATACGGAAAATGAGGTCGCCTGTTCGTGAGACAACTTCTTTGTAATAGCAACGGGGCTTTGGTGGCCCGTATGCCGAAACCCATTGTTGAGGCGGGTATGGTGCTGGTTCGGGTGCGCTATTCATTGATTAGTGTGGGAACGGAAATTGCCCCTTTACGGGCTAGTGTTGGATTGCAAGAAGGAGATACTCCCTTTGAGCGGGCTATTGGCTATTCCAAACAGGCCCATACGTATTTGAACAAAGCAATACGCGATCCCCAAAAAGCTCTGACTCGAATCAAGAAGGAAACGAAAAGGGCATTAGAAAAAATACGACCTCAAAAACATTTGACAACTGCAGTCTTTCCAAAGTTGAGTTTACAAGATTTTACCTGGACTCGTTGTAACGCTGTGGATTTTAAGATAGAGAAGGAAACGTTAGATTTAACTACTGATGATTCTCAGGCATCGTATCAAGTCATGTCACAACCTATTGGTATTCCGGATGGGTATGTACCAATTTTGACTATTCAGGGGCATATTCATCAAGGGGCTATCAATGTTGGATTTTTAAACGATCAACGAGATGCCTGGTTGGGCTCTAGAACCTACCAAGAGGGGTCTCTCGATGATTCATTAATCGTTAAAGTTGGGGATTCTAAGCAGGTGACATTAGTTCTCGCGAATGTCGCGGGGCATTCTTCTTCCCGTCTTTCGCTTCATCACATAGAAATTGAGATGGTTCCGCCTACCGAAAACGGACTTCCTAGAAGTGAGCTTGATGACCAGGGATGGAATATTGGATATTCAGCGGCTGGGGAAGTGTTAGCGGTTGGAGAGGATATTACTGATTTGGTGCCTGGTGACCTTGTGGCCTGTGCCGGGGCGGGACAGGCTAACCATGCAGACTATATTTGTGTGCGGCGAAGACTAGTTTGTTCGGTTCCAACAGGATGCTCCACTAAATTAGCAGCAACAACTACAGTGGGATCGATTGCTTTGCAAGGTGTGCGACGGGCCTCTCCCCAATTAGGCGATTGCATTGCGGTGCTAGGATTAGGGTTAATTGGCCAAATGACCGCCCAAATGTTACAGGCTAATGGCTGTACAGTTGTTGGTTTTGACCTTGAAGAGAAGAGAGTGGAACGGGCCTTAGAATTAGGAATGGATTATGGGGAAACGTCCGAAGATATGTTTAAATCTATCATTCGTGATGTCACAAGGGGGTGGGGTGTTGATCAAACCCTTATTACAGCCGCGACTAAGTCTGATACGGTTGTGAACCTTGCTATGGAAATTACGCGACGGAAAGGTCAGGTTGTCCTTGTTGGAGACGTGGGCTTGAATATTGACCGGCCAACTTTTTACCGAAAAGAAATCGATTTGCTGATGAGCACATCCTATGGGCCGGGTCGGTATGATCACACATATGAGCATGATGGAATAGATTACCCCTTCCCGTATGTTCGTTGGACAATGAATCGGAACATGGGTGCGTTCTTGGAGATGATTGCTAAAGATAAATTGAATATCGAAAAACTTATTGATGAAGTCATCGACATAGATCAGGCACCGAACGTGTATCAACGTTTGGCTCATGCCAAGAAAGACCTTCCGTTGGGAGTGTTGATTCATTACCCGGACGATCAATGTGAGATTTCGGACACAAAGACGGATACCTCGCTTCGAATTCGTGGGCATCGAAAAATATCTGAGAAGGATTGGACATATGCGTTACTGGGAATTGGCGCATTTGGAACATCTATGCTTGTTCCCTTGTTTGAGAAGCCTTCTGGAAAATTTGTGTTAAAGGCTGTTGTGAGTCGTGATGCCACCAGAGGTGGAAATTATGCCAGAACGATGCGGGCTGAAACTTTCTCGACCTATCTCACGGATGTACTCGGCGATTCCGAGATTGATCTGGTTGTCATTGCCACACGGCATTGCTGGCACAGTGAGCAAGTTGTGGAATGTTTGAAGGCTCAGAAACATGTCTTTGTTGAGAAACCATTGGCTTTAACCTGGAACCAATTGGATCAAGTAGTGGCGGCCTATGATAGTCTTGATTCTCCCCCTCTGTTGATGGTTGGGTTTAACCGGCGATTTTCCCCCGCCATTCAAACGCTCAAGAAGATTGTTGATCAACGTAGATCTTCTCTTATGATTCACTATAGATTGAACGGGGGATATATTCCCCCAGATTCGTGGATTCAGGGTTTAGAGGGTGGCGGGCGAAATCTTGGTGAAGCCTGTCATATGTATGATGTTTTTAGGTTTTTGGTTGGAAAATCTGTTACCAATATTGATGCCCAAGCGATTAATCCTCAAGGACTACCCTATCAACGAAACGACAATTTTTGTGCCACGCTAAGTTATGAAGATGGGAGCGTTGCCAATCTGGTCTATACCGCACTTGGGCCTAAAGAAGGACTGCCAAAAGAACGTGTTGAAATATTTTGTGACGGTCATGCTTATGTTATTGATAACTATAAAGCGCTAACCCAGTGTAAAAATGGAAAGATACTATGGGAAAGTGCCCAGGTAGATAAAGGACATCAGGAAGAAATAGCACGATTCTCCGATGCGATCATCCAGAATAATGAATCTCCGATTCCCTTTGCGGAAATAGTTGAAACTTCAGCTGTAGCCCTTCAGGTCGAGGATCTCATCCAAGGAAGGATGATAGACAATGACGACGAATCTTAGCTCCTATCTTTTTGTTGATACGGACCTTGTGTCAGCAGGACGTGTGGAGGTTCCTGATCTTCATTTGTTGACTGATCGGCATCGATGCAATCTCGATATTCCTACTCTCCAACCAATTACGAATCCATGGGATTCGCTAGTGGAGGAAAACGCAAATGGGCTTATCATTGAGTTATCCCGGGGGTGGGTCAGCTGGTGGCAACTGCGATTGATCAAGAGAGTTCTCAAGTCAGGAAGAGCCGCATGGTTATATTGGCCTAGTGAGGAGGCTATCGAGCGAGTTGATATGACAAGAGTCCAAAGTCTATTCAGACATTGGGCTGTTATACGCGGATGGAATAAAATCGAGAAAATTCGAGGTCGAGTGTCTGCCAGAAATTGTGCGGTCTTAGACCAAGATGCCGAACCTCTTCAACGTGGTTTGACGGACCTGTCTCGGATTCATCGGACTGCCCAGCCCGTTGAGTTTCCCTTTTCTTTTCCCCCGTCTGATAGTAAGCCGATCTCTGGAACCGGCCTTTATCTACGAACGGATTATTGGGCAAAGATTACATCGGGTGGAAGTTATGGCCACACCTGTTATGTTGCGAAAGAATTGGCTAGGGTGACAGAGCAATTCCTATGTCTTATGCCTCACCGGTATACGTTGTTGGACGAATTGGGGTTGAAGCAATTGGTTATGGATCCACCATGTGATGATAGTAATGAGACAAGTCTCATTCGGGCGAACATTCAAGGCTATGAATTTGTGAAAGAAGCCATTGCTCATGTCAGGCCAGCCTATTTATATGAACGGTTATGTTTGGGGAACTTTGTCGGAGCTAAGATAAGCCAGGAGTACGAAATCCCCTACATTGTCGAATACAACGGTTCAGAAATTTCAATGATGAGGAGTTTTGGTAATGGCAGGTATGCGCATGAAGAGGAATTTCTTCGTATTGAAGATGCCGCGTTTAGGCAGGCAACCCTCATTTCTGTGGTATCTGAACCTATTAAGGATGAACTTGTTAAGCGAAATGTTACCCCAGAAAAGATTTTGGTGAATCCAAACGGAGTCGACTTGTCAGCCTATTTCCCCGGGACAATGCACGAGAGGGTGGTATTACGAGAAAAGCTCGGGTGGAGTAGCTCTCACCGAGTAGTAGGATTTGTTGGGACTTTTGGTGGGTGGCATGGTATTCCCGTGTTGGCAGAAGCCCTTCCTCTTATTTGTCGAAAAGCGCCTAATGTGAAATTTTTATTTATTGGGGACGGCAATTTTAAGCATCTGGTGGATGACCAGATTAGAAAGCATGCTCTTTATGGATTTGTGCAATCTTTAGGGAGGATTTCTCAACAAGAAGGGGCAAAATGGTTAAGAGCCTGTGACATATATGTTTCACCTCATAACAGCCATATGGTGAATTCCAAGTTTTTTGGTTCTCCCACCAAGATTTTTGAATACATGGCTATGGGCGGTGGAATTGTGGCTAGTGACTTGGAACAAATTGGAGAGGTCTTATCTCCGGCTTTAAGGCCGATGGAATTGCAGGGTCTGTCCGAGAAAATATCAGATCAACGTTCAATTCTCTGCCAACCAGGATCCGTTGAGGAATTTGTTCATGCGGTGGTATGGCTTGTCCAGCATCCACATATTGGAAAACAATTGGGAAACAATGCGCGGACGGCGGCCGAAAAGCATTTCTCGTGGGAACGCCATGTAAACCGCCTTTGGGAATTTGCCAAAAAGAGAACAATAGACCATGGCGGAAAATCATCTACGTTTGCAGAGGGATCTTCCCAAGCATTACAAGATCAGTATAAGCAGCAAACACGACAACAATGGGATAATGATCCTTGTGGCTCTCACTATGTGAAGCAGGCCAACCAACACACTCTAGAATGGTTTCAGGAGGCAGAGCGTTACCGATATACGATCTATGCTCCATGGATGCAAGAACTCATGGAATTTTCCCAACATCCTCGGGAGCGGGTCTTAGAGGTTGGTGGGGGAATGGGGACTGATCTTAGCCAGTTTGCTCGTTATGGGGCTTTAGTGACGGATCTAGATCTATCCTTAGGACATCTCAGTCTTGCACGGAAAAACTTTTCTCTTCGAGGGTTGAATGGAAGTTTTCTTCACGCAGATGCGGAAACGTTTCCTTTTAGAGATGAGAGCTTTGATGTTGTGTATAGCAATGGGGTGATTCATCATACGCCGAATACATCTGACGTCGTCCAGGAGATTTATCGTGTGCTAAAGCCTGGCGGGAAAGCCATTGTCATGGTCTATGCAGAGACCTCCCTTCACTATTGGGTAGAATTAGTCTGGAAACTCGGGGTGCGACAGCAAATGTTAGAAGGATATTCTATGGGTGAAGTTTTATCACGTCACGTAGAAATAAGTGAACATGGGGCTAAGCCACTTGTGAAAGTGTACTGTAAAGGCCAACTGCGAGATCTTTTTCAACACTTTTCACACATAAAGATTTATCAACGGCAGCTGATTCAAGAAGAAATTCCACCTAAATTGCAATGGATCCCGTTGGAAGTAGCCGGGAAGATGATGGGATGGAATTACATTATTAAAGCGTCGAAAGCTGCCTGACATTCCATGCTACTTTTTTTGAAAAATACAATTAAAGAGTTTCTTCGAGTGAGACAATCGGGTGTGGTTTCATCACCAAGAGTCTCTGCTGAGGCCTTTGCTGCATGGTTCCAGGCACAAGAGAAATTTTCTGGTGTATATGGAGAGGTGAGCCCATCAAGCCTTGCCATGCTTCAAGCTAAGGTCCCGATCGAATGTGCAAGAACTATAGAATGCGCGAATAAAGTATTAAAGCATGAATTTAATTTGCTTGGGAGTGGGCCATTTTCCCCAGTCGATCCCGAGAGACCATCGACTGTGACAGGATATAAACCGATTGACTGGTACCTTGATCCAGTTTCTAACTTACGGTTTCCGCAACGTGTGCCCTATAAAGAGTGGAAATTATATGAAATGCGTCCGGGTTTGGCAGATATCAAATTGCCGTGGGAGCTGGCGCGTTGCCAGCATTGGGTGACCTTAGCGCAAGCGTTTCTTCTGACAGGCGATCCAATCTATGCAGAGGAAATTGCTAATGAATTAATCGACTTCCAAGAAGCCAATCCTTTGGGTTATGGCATTCATTGGACATGTACCATGGATGTGGCGATTCGTGCAGCCAATTGGGCTATAGCTTTTACGATGATCAAACATTGGAACCGGGAGAATCTCTCGTTTTGGAAACAGGTATATCAAAGCCTTTTTGAGCATGGAGTGTTTATTTATCAGAATCTTGAAAATCACTATGAAGTGACCAGTAACCATTTTCTGAGCAATGTCGTGGGTTTGTATTTTTTGTCTTCTTTGTTTGCAGATTCTCCTGATGGACAAGAGTGGAATGAGTTTTCTCGAAAAGCCATTGAAGAGGAAATATCGAAGCAAGTTCTTGATGATGGGGCTGATTTTGAATCATCTGTTCCCTATCATCGATTGGTGTTAGAGCTGTTTCTAGGGGCCGCCAGACTGGCCCAGCTTCGAAGAGAACCTTTTTCAGACAGCTTTCATGCTCGGCTACGTTTGATGGTAGAATTTTTAATCGGTGTTATCCGGCCTGATGGATGTATGCCGCAAATTGGAGATGCCGATGATGGTCGTTTGCATATTTTTACGGGATACGGGGAATGGAAGCCCCAAGATCCAAGGCATGTCTTGGCTCCAGCCGCGATGGTCTTAAATGAACCAGATTGGCTTCAATATGCAGGAAATGAAGGCCTGTGGGAGGCTACATGGTGGGGTTTTGATCTGTCCTCTCACGTCATGACTACGAAAGATTTTCCATGCCACCATGAACTGTATCCTCATGCGGGGTTAGCAGTCTATAGGAATCATGGGACCTATCTACTGATTTCAAATGGTAAAGTAGGGACTGAAGGATTTGGAAATCATAAACATAATGATTTATTAAGTTTTGAATATCATGTTGAAGGGAGACCGGTCTTTGTTGATCCAGGAAGTTACGTGTATACATCTGATCCTGATGCCCGTAACCTTTTTCGATCAACGAGCTATCATAATACTCTCATGATTGATGGGACGGATCAAAATGAAGTAAACCCAGAGTGGTTATTTCGCCTGATTGAGCGAGCGGATCCTTCCCATGTCAAGTTCAGTGAGACACCAGAATGCGTTGAGTATGTGGGAAATCATACAGGTTATGAAGTGTTGCCACAGCCCCTGAGGCACGAACGGCTTTTCAGGTTGTGGAAATCCTCCAATATCCTTATGGTTCAGGATAAATTGAGTGGCGAGGGGTGTCATGCTCTTCAATGGAATTTTCATCTTGACCCTGAGGTTCAAATTCATCAAACAGAGGAAAATCTTTATCTTGTTGAGACTTCCGATCTGAGCTTCTGGTTTGGTTGGCATGGCAAAGAACAGGAACCCACTGGTTGTATTACTCAAGCCTGGTATTCCCCTTCATACGGGATTAAAAAACCTGCTGCCTCCATTGAAATAAACCTCAATATAGATATCGGTCATCATTCTCAGTTCTCTTTCTTTTGTGTCCCCTGCCAGTTCCTTCCAATAAAATTAGAGAGAAATGAATTTTTCGGGTTTTGTCAGAATACCCTTCTTGACGGCTTCTTTCCTTCATGCTCCATCATCAGATAGGACAACGGTGTGCTGTCTGCAAAATGGCAGTCCTGATATGGCAGCACAGAAAAGTGCTGGTGACGACAACATGGGTGGAGCTTGTGAAGCGGTATTCTGGATCTATCTTAGGGAAACTGTGGCTTGTTCTCTATCCGACGTTGTTTTTGTGTATTTACTTATTTTTGTTTTTAATCATTTTTAAAGTACGTTTCCCTGGCTATAGTCAACTCGATTATGTGGTGTATGTATTTTGTGGGCTGGTTCCTTATATTGGTTTCATAGAAGCGCTCAATGCTGGGTGTGTATCTGTGAAGCAGAATATCCATTTGGTCAGAAATGTGCTCTTCCCAATTGAACTGATACCGGTACGAACAGTATTAATTGCCTTTACCACTCAATTGGTAGGGTTAGGGGTGTTGTTGATTTTGTTATTAGTCAATGGAAGTTTCAGCTTTCATATTTTATGGCTTCCTCTAGTGATGGCAGGCCAATTACTTTTCACTATTGGATTAGTCTGGTTCCTGGCAGCATTAGCCGTGGGACTCCCTGATGTCAGTTATTTTGTAAATTTGTTTGGACTATTTCTGATGTTTGTTTCTCCCATTGGGTTTAAGGCAGATATGATACCCAGAGGATTGGAAATTGTGCTCTACTTGAATCCTATTTATTATCTTCTTGAGATGTACCGCGGTAGTCTTTTATACGCGGAGTGGCCTTCCCTCCTTATGTTGGGAGTGTTTAGTCTCCTCTGTTTAGGTGCCTTTGCCGTGGGAGCCAGTGTTTTTTTGCGATTTAAAGATATCTTAGCGGATTATGAGTAGGGCATAATATGAGTGGTAATCTCATAAATCTATGGAAGGAAAGACCCTTTCGGTGTCATGGTTATTAGGTCATGAAACTATTGCTTCCATTGGATAAAAGTAGGCCGGATTCTCTTGCAAAGGCAGAGAACGAAAGTGCAAAAGATTTAAGGTTCAATCTAGGTGAAAAGGATGGGGGCAATACAGGCAATTCTGATCATTCTGACACGAACTTGCCTTATTGGGGAATGTGGGAGCGAAAGATCCACGCACTCTGTAAGCAGTCGAAATTTTTGAATACGCTGGTGAATGCGTTAGAAGTACGATTTAACCAAGAAGAACTACTGAGTTTGCCTCAATATATGGGCTTATGTCCAACCGGCCAATGTAATGCCATGTGTGAATTTTGTTCGGTTACAAAGAATCGGTCGGGGATTATAAAAAAACAACTACCATTCGAACAGGTTGTCAAGTTTCTTCATCCTATTTCACAGACTATACGGATGTATGGGCTTGAGGGTAATGGAGAACCAACCCTTTATGATCGGTTTAGTGAACTCTTTTCTGAATTAACCAAAGATGGCGCCCGTGTGTATCTCATTACAAATGGAGAAAAGCTGGAACACGAACAAATTCACTTGATGATTGAAAATGGATTAGATGCAGTTAATTTTTCTTTGAATGCAGCGACGCCAGAGACTCATATGGAGGTGATGAAGCTAAAGCAGTTCTCCAAGGTAGGAAGCAATATCAAGGAAATGGTGGAGTACAAACAGGGACGTCCTATTCCCATTGTTGCCGTATCTATGGTGGTTACGGCTCAGAACATTCATGAAGTAAGGGATTTTTTGGATTTTGCAGAGAATGACTTGTGCGTCGATCATATTCACGTTCGACCGTTGTCGGAAATTGCAAACGAACTGGGTGCTGTAGAAGATATGCGAACTATTGTTCCCTACGAATGTGATGTTCGAGATATGATTGAAGAGGTTCAGGAATATCTGACTGATATTCCCAGACGCTGTCAGGTGTTTTTTGCGCCTGAAACATTTCGTGCTTGGCAGCCTGATCCCATTGATCGAGTGATTGGGGCGAAGGGGTTTGAAGATCGCCTGATCCCGCCTCGCCGCAGTCAGTGGAAAGTGCTCTTGCCTTCAGCAACAGTTTCCTGGTTTACCACAAAAGCGTCCCTATGCTGTCCTAGGGCGGTGAATGAGATGGCTGTATGGGAAAGTGAATATGTTCCTGTTGAACCGGGGAAGAAACTACGATTCAAGTGTCATACCCAGATGTTGGAGGGTGTGTTACATCTTTCCCTACATGACCGGCAAAACCGGCAAATCGCAAGAATGAGTATGGCTCCTGCTCCCGCTCAAAAATGGATGGAGATGGATGTCTGGGTTTCCACCGGGGATAGTTCGGCTTTGAAGTTTGTGTGGAATTATGAGGGGCCAGGCTGTCGAGTCGAAATTGATTTTGAGAAAGTTAGGAAGCCGATGAGCACGTTAGGGAATGATTTCAAGCTGCCTTCAAAAGACCGCTGGGAAGTCTGTAGTGCCGAAGCCGAGATTGCTTGGAAGGAAAATCGCTTGTCATTGAAATGGGATGGTCCTTCAGGTCCATATATGGTGAAAAGTTACTCGGTACCATGTCAGCCCGCGAAAAAAATCTCCATTCCTCTTGTCGTCGAAGTTTCTAAGGGGGTTCTGGGCATGGGGATTCTTAGTGAAGATTCCCAATCTTGGGTGAAAACGGTAGATTTTGAGCCAGGTATGCATCAAACGCCTGTTCAGATTCAGCCAGGGTCCAATAGATGTCTTCAGGTTGTGCTTTATTCGTCTCAGCCAGGGGAGCTGCAGGCCACAATTGATTGGGGAGGATTACTCGAGAAAAAGAGGGAAATACATCCGCTTCGAAATGGGAAGGCTCGAACAGAATGGACGATGCAACGAATATTCCAAAGAATATGTAATCGTGTGAAAGCTAAAATCAAAGAGAGATGGAGCCCTTTTCTACTTTTGCCTATAGCATGGAGAACTGCAGTGAAGTTCATATTATTTGGAAAGCGTCAATATTATTGTCTCAAGCCCTGGATGGATCTCAATAATTTTACTGTGGATGGACGGATGGACGTGTGTTGTATCGCCACAGGACCAAGCCAACAACGGTATGCGCTAGGGAATATCCTGAATCAAAAATTTCAAGAAATGTGGAATGGAGAGCGCATGCGCGAATTTCGACGGACGGTTAATATGCCACGAAAACTTCCACCCTGCCAGCGGTGCCCTCTTGCTTTAAAACCGCAAGGCCCATTTTTTTTTCCTGAGTATAATAAGGAATCTATTTTATTGTGGATGACCTATTGGCCACTATTTTGTTTCGTTTGGCTAGGCGTTGTCCTTCGTAGGAAACCCCCTGTTTAAGTAAGAACTGTGATTTCTCAGCTTCTTTCCAAGAAAAGGTCTTTCATGTGGGAAGTCTAGAGCCGCCCATTATTGTTGCTCAAAACCTCAGTAAGATCTATCGTTTGTATACCAAACCACAGTATCGAATGATGGACATGTTTGGTCTATTGAAAAATAAACATCAGGCCTATACTGAACATGCTGCCTTGGACAACATCAATCTTCAAGTCAATCGCGGTGAAAAAGTTGCCATTATTGGACGGAATGGTGCGGGGAAGAGCACGCTGTTGAAAATTATCACGAACGTCATTAGACCAACTTCCGGAACGATTGATGTGGATGGAAAAGTCCATGCGCTGCTACAAATTGGAACAGGGTTCCATCCTGAATTTACAGGGCGTGAAAATGTCTATGGATATCTAGCTCAACTAGGACTCACGGGACAAGAAGCAGATGAAAAAGTGCGAGAAGTTATTGAATTTGCGGAACTTGAAGAGTATATCGATCAGCCGATGAAAACCTACTCGACGGGCATGGGGGTTCGTCTTATGTTTTCGACCTCAACGGCCATTATCCCCAACTTATTGGTGTTAGATGAGGTTTTGGGCGTCGGTGATGCCTATTTCTCTCAAAAAAGTTATGAACGAATGAGAGATCTCTGTGAGGCTCGAGGGACGACTTTGTTGATGGTCACGCATGATGTGTATTCAGCTATGAAAATTTGTAATCGAGCTATTTGGATTGATCGTGGGAGAGTATTGATCGATGGAGATTCTCAAACGGTTATCAAAGCGTATGAAGACTCTATCCGAGAACAAGAAGAGTGTAGGCTCAGAATAAAGAAAAAACAACAGTTAGAGGCAGAAAATAATAAACTTCCAGTCTTTCGGTTTAATTACATTCTATTCGAAGTCATGGGAGTCGATGGTAAGCCCTTGCCAGGCGTAGTGTACATCAATCAAATATCCTTAACGTTTGGCTCACATAAAATTTCATTGGACATGGGAGAAAATGCTTTTGATCATGATCAAGATGGCTTTCTGGTTTCTGAGGGGAGTAGTTGGGGAGACTATCTAAATTGGAAAGAGTTATTGGTTCGCCCAATGCTCAATTATGGGTCACCCTTCCATAAAGTTAGCGGAGTTTTTAAAGTTCCTGAGGAGATTGAAAAACATGATTGTGAAAAATTTTTACATTTAAAATATTGGGCTGAAGAACCATGCCGGTTTCACCTGAAAATTTTCACGAAAGACCACGATTGGGTTACTGAAGAATTCCCAGGCAATCCTAAGGAATGGATAGAGCATTCTGTTTCAATAAAACCTGAAAATGGAAAAACGATTGTTCCAAACATCAATGCAAGTCAGGAGGTACTTCAAGGTTTTGGAAGGCAAGGTTCGGGGGCCATTATTTTAAAAGAGATCAAAGTGTTGGACCAAGAAAATAAAGAAACCTTTGTACTTTCGCATGGAAAGCCAATGTCTGTTGAAATGTCTTTCTCTATTGCCGATCCTGCTCTACATGAGAATGCCCAGGTTTTGGTAATTTTCCACCGGGATGGTGTACACGATGTTTGCCGCGTCTTAACAAGGGATCTCATATTTGAAGCTGCAAAATTTAAAACAGGTATTATTAGAATGTCCTTTCCTAAGCTTATCCTTCCAAATGGGTCTTATACAGTGAGTGGGATGGTTGTTGAGGAAGGCTATTTTGATAGAGAGCAAACACTTTTTTATTCAATTAATCCTGGAGCCTATTCTGTCCTCTCCCGGCAGGTGGAAATTGTAGTGAAAGATGGAGAAATAATGGGTTCCGGAACTGGTCTAGTTGTAGAGGGAGATTGGGCATTAATTGAGGAAAAAGAGAATAATACTGCTGAAGGTGTGAAGAAAATGGTTGTGTCCCCTCTGTAAAAGCTTTGCCGAAACATAAAAGTGTTGAACAGTTAAGGACAGACAGATGAAAAACGGGGCATTGAAAAAGGAAGGGAAGATTAGAAATCCACATTTTTATGGTGGACAAGGGGAAAATCAAAGTTGTAACGACTGTTGTTCTGACAGTTTAGAAGCTGCCTAAATTCATTTCAGAATTCTTCCAAGAGTAAAATAGTGAAATCGGTTCAAAAGTATTATGAAGAGTCCGATAAAGAACTTTCTCGCCGATATTTGAATGATTGCTATCCAGAATTGACTCCGGAGTTCTTTCTAGCTACAAGGGAACATCGTTATTCTCTATACCCTACCCTACCCCAAATCGCTGGATTCCAATCATGGCGAGAGAAAGATGTCTTAGAAGTCGGTGTTGGGCATGGTACTGATCACGCCATGTTTGCGGAAGCAGGAGCTCGAGTATGTGGGATTGACCTGACAGGTAAACATTGTACGGTGACCAAGCGATGTCTTGAGTCATTTATGCAAAGACCTAAAGTTGTACAGGCCAATGTCCTTCAATTGCCTTTTCGTTCCCACACGTTCGATCATGTATATTCTTGTGGTGTGTTACTGCTGTTTCCCGATATTGCGCAGGCTCTATCTGAAATTCATAGAGTGTTAAAGCCATCGGGTTCTACAATTATTATGCTTTATAATAAGGCGAGTCTTCATTATTGGTTGAAAACACGGCTGTATTACGGGTGGGTACTCGGGGAAGATAATGTTTTAGGAAAAGACACAGTCAATGATTGGTATACCGATGGGATAAATTATCCTAAGGTATATTATTATCAACCTAGGGAAATTCAAAAACTTTTTGGCGAATTTTCAAAGACTGAATATAGAACAACATGTTTGACTCCTGAACAAATTCCGCTCATTGGATTACCCAGAGACTATCGGATGAGAACATGGATTGAAAGCAAATTTGGGTTTTTTCTGTGGATACGAGCATGGGCATAACCCGAAAGCAATTTCCCTTTCCGTGTTTTTTTAAAGATATAAAGAGAATTATTCAACAGGGAAGAGTAAAGACTGTATTGGTAATCCTTGATTCTGATGAAACAAATTGGAACGAATTTTGGGAAGTATGGGAAGAAATTTTAGTTGGCACTCAAATCACAATAATTTGTTCGGAAGACAGAAAGAATGTTGTTGGAAGCGGAACAAGTGAAGCCAAAGAAGGATCAGTTTGTATTAAGGTGGGAACCTGTGAAGAAGGAAAACCTTTTGCAGATTGTGTGTCCGCTTTATTGAATGATGTGCCTTCACAGGATCTTATCCTTTCCTCAAGCCCATATGATCCCTATGGGGAACATGTTAAGACGGAATTAGAAAAAGCCCTTCTTGCTTATTTAAGAAAATGGGAAGCTGTATTTCTTCTTCATGACCCCCACTTCCAAGTTATTCGAGTCGCTGACTTTAAAATCCTTAGAGATAGAATATT
This sequence comes from Nitrospirales bacterium, assembly GCA_965223315.1. Taxonomy (GTDB): domain Bacteria; phylum Nitrospirota; class Nitrospiria; order Nitrospirales; family UBA8639; genus Nitrospira_E. The sequence continues at coordinate 3,578,960 of CBDCWD010000004.1, read as the reverse complement.
TTGGCGACCCTGGAGGATAAAAATATATACCTACCTCGTTCTTGCATTTTTTCGATATAGCCCACCATTTCTTCGAAATATTCAAGAAGGTTGGATTACAACTAAATAACCGGATTAGGATTATCCGTATATCCGTCTTGTTCCTCATACTCAAGATTCATTTAAAACAGATCAAAATAGTTTGGGTGCGAAGGTTGCGTGTTAATCTGCGACGACATTCACTATTCCGAAAAGCTTTTTTTATGGGCATTCCGTGGATGATCTTTTTGGCATTACTGGAAGGAGCAGCATGTTTTTTCCAGCAACCCTATTTGCCGAAACAATTGGATTCGGCTTTAACGATGGTAGAGCCGAATCCTACACGTGTGTGGCAATACAAAAAAAATTATTCTCAGCAATACTCCAATGAAGAATTTACTTTTCATATTCAAACAAATAGCTTGGGGTTGAGGGATAGAGAAATAGAACATACAAATGCTAATTTGAGAGTTTTAGTCATTGGAAATAGTTTTACGTTTGGGTGGGGCGTTCAGCAAAGCCAACGATACACGGAATTTTTGCAAGGCATTCTGCAGAATGAGAGGAAAAATACTAAAGTCCATGTTCTTAATGCAGGATATTGGTTTTATACCTTTGACCAACAATTACTCCTTCTGAAAGAAATGCTTCCTGTGTATAAGCCGCATTTAGTATTACAAGGATTCTATGGTCCTCATGTCTTAAATCTTGGAGAGCATAGCTGGGAAAGGGATTCGTCAGGTTCCTTGGTATCGATTAACTATGTGAGAAGCTATGATAATGAAATAAAAGTCAATCCTGACGGTTCGCTACGATTAACAAACCATTTGATTGAAGAACCGCCACTTTCTTCATGTTTTATTAGGGAAGCCATACGGAGATACTATTGTAAGCTTCCCCGTCAAGCGGACAGTGGATAAGTAGAGTTTTCCGGCTTAGGTTTGTAATAGGTACAGGGGGCTTTTCCCTGGAGCGCCTCGTGGGGCCGGTGCTCATTGTAGATCGTCATCCACTCAGCCGTGAGTTCGCGCACGTCGTCCAACCTCCGAAACAGGTAGAGATCGAGCACTTCGTTCCGATATGTCCGATTAAACCGTTCAATGAACGCATTCTGCGTGGGCCGTCCCGGTTGAATATGATAAATCAGCACGCGATTCGCTTTCCCCCAATCTTGCAGGGCTTGAGCCAGGAACTCGGGCCCATTGTCGACCCGAATCATGTGGGGTAACTCCCGCTCAGTCTTCAAACGTTCCAACACACGCACAATTCGCTCAGCTCGGAGTGAGGTATCAATCTCAATGGCGAGGGCTTCTCGATTAAAGTCATCAATGAGATTGAAGGTCCGAAACCGTGAACCATGGTATAAGGCATCGCTCATGAAGTCGGCTGACCAGACTTCGTTTGGTCCTTCTGGGACAAACACCGGGAGCGACGGTCGTTTCGGGAGCCGACGCTTGGTGCGACGCGGCTGATTGAGCTCTAACTGCCGATAGACGCGGTACACTCGCTTGTGATTCCAGGCATGGCCTAGGGCCCGTAATCGCCGGATATATTTCCAGATGCCCCAGCGTGGATGCTGCTCCACTAACTGATTCAGGGCATCAATGATTTCCTGGTCACGGACTTGCCAATCAACTGGAGCTTGATAATACGCCGACCGAGCGAATTTGAGAGCCGCACACCCTTGCTTGATGGAGACGCCATGGACTTCCTGCATAGCGTGGACTGCCTCCCGTTTCTCCGTCGGCGTTAGAGCTTTTTTTCGATCAAATCCTTCAGGGCCCGATTCTCGAGGGCCAGATCCGCATACATCCGTTTGAGCTTGGCGAGTTCGCCTTCGGTCTCTTTGAGGCGTTTCAAATCCGACGCCTCCAGGCCGCCGTACTTGGCCTTCCAGTTGTAATAAGTCGCATCGCTAATCCCATGCTCTCGGCACAAGTCTTTCACTTTGATGCCCGCATCCGCTTGTTTCAGGATCGCGACAATTTGGGTTTCGCTAAATCGTGTTCGTTTCATAAGAGCCTCCTGGTCGCATTGTGCCAGAAAACTCTACTTTTGATTTGTCCACGATAAAGGGAAGCTTACACTATCGTTGGCGGCAATTAAGGGGCGCCCCGAAAACGTATATTTCTTTGCTGGAGATTGATAATCCCATTCATGATCGTGCGTGGGAAATGACCAGTATTATCATTAAGGAAACCGTAGAATATCTTCGGTCAAAAAATGTGCCATATATTGCTTTCGGAATTCCATGGGATGTTCAAGTCAATGATTTGGAATGGTCTTCTTGGATGTATGAGGCTGTGGTTGGTCGAGAAATAGATCGAGAGTTGCCCACGCGGCGTATTGGAAATGCTGTTAGAGAATCAAATGGATATTGGATTAATTTGTTGCCCTATTTTAGAAAACAATATGTTCAAGATTTATATTTTAAGAAAGATCCGCATTGGACAGAAAAAGGACATAGGTTGGCCGCAGAAATCCTTGCGCCAGTTGTTATGGCCAAGCTTGATGCGGCCAGTAAAAAAATAGGGCTTATGCCCCTCAAAGAATAATGATTAAGGAAATCACTCATTTGGTTTTCCCTTTTCAAGGATTTAGGGAGAATTTCCCTTGAACATCCTGAGTATCTTTTTGCACTCATCTTGAATTTTACTTCTTTCGAATGAGTGAAAAGTAGTAGGATGAATTCTGCGAATTTTTTATTGTTGTTGCAAAGGTAATCTAGGGAAAGCGTATCCCCTTGGATAAAAATGATCTTGAATATCACGCTCCAGGTTCTTCTTGTGCCAATCTAGGAAATTCTCCATTTTGGGAATGGCTTAAGGATTTTCCTTATGAACAAAGAGTCGAGATTGAGTCATGGTTGAATGAAGATATTACGGGTGGTTGGCTTGTTCCTCCTATTCCTTTACTTTCCGAATTACGCTCTTCTCCTTTCCCGGGTCTAGAATTAATTTTCAAGACACTTGAACATCTTTGGAGAGTCCTGCCTCCTCCTGGGCGAATCGTGTGGGCTTTAGAAAACTACAAAAATCGGGGTTTGGATGACTTTGAAGTTGAAGCAGTATTCAGCAAATGGGTAGTCATTCAAGATCTTGTTCAAATAAATCAGGGGGAAGAGAAAAGTAAAATTGTCCTAGCTGGAACCTTTCGAGAAGAAAGAATCGGTTTATCTTTTGTATTGCCAAAGCTCAATGCATTACGAATACGAAATCTCAATAAAATCTTGTCGATCATTCAAGAATCCAAGGTGCCAGTGGCCTGTATTTTTTTGAGTAGTCCCATTGCAAAAAAGTGGAGTAGAAATCCACTTTATTTTTCTCTAAAAAAGAAGATTCGTTATTTGTTAGAAGACCAATTTATTTCTTTGGCCTTATGGGTCCCCAAAGAAAGAACAAAAAAAGGATTGTTCGAGTTAGAGAGTGAGATGAGCCCATTAGGAGAATTAGGTGCCTCTTCTCATGGTCCTCATCTAATCCGGTTTGCAGAGGTTGAAGCGTTAAACCCTCCAACGACATTGGCACGGTCGATAGCCCATTCGCCTATTGAATGTGACTGCTCGATGGGCTCAACGGATTTTATGGAACAACACGATGAAATTAATAATCTATTGCAAGGGCCATATTTTCAATCAGGAGCCTTTCAATCACAAATCTTCGATATCCGTGTTCCGATTGGGTCAATCGATCCATCAAGAAAACTTGAAATTATTACCACTCCCTTGAGGAGTAATGGTCGCAAAATTGACGTCAAGAAGGCATGGGCCAAACGATTAGGTGTGTCAATTGAAGGATATACTCAATTGCTGGATTTTCGGCGAATGGAAAAGTACTTTCAGTCCTATAAGGAATCGCTTGAACTCCAACAAAATTATCACCAGTATCGAATTTATAATTGGCCCCCAGGAGACCCTTCGCCACGAGTGACATTGTTTGATTGTGGGAATTTCAATGATCCAGATTCCATCGCTGAGATAATGAGCCAATTTTCTAAAATGCAAGAGAATGCAGGTAGGCGATGGAAAATTGTTGGGCAATCAGAATTAATTGAGGTGTCATGGGAAGAAGCCCGACAGCGAGTTGCAACCAGAAATCGAAACCAGCTTGCTCACCAGGGAGATGCTCATCAATATTTAAAGACCCTTCCTTGGGAAGGCCGACTTCGGGAAGATGTGAGGAATTTCGTCGAATTTCTTCCTACCTACTTAGGTCACACACTAGAGATAGGAAGTGGCAATGGGCAACTGGCTAGTATTCTCTGTCATAGAGCCATTCAGTATATCTGTTTGGATTTGAATATCGAGAGTAATGTTGCAAGAGATGATCGCAATCAGCTTTACGGGCTCAGGGCAGATATCAATAGTCTTCCCTTAATTTCAAAATCTTTTGATACCGTTATAGCCAACAATATTCTTGAGCATTCTTCTGATCCTCTAAAATGCCTTCAAGAAATTTGGAGAGTTTTAAAGCCAGGTGGGAAGATATATGCTCTTATTCCTTTAGATGCTTTAAATGTTCGTCATCAAATTCGTACGCATTATTGGGTGACCGACATGCAGGGCATAGCGAATGTGTTTCAAATGGCCAGTTTTTCAACCGGACGAGTTGAGACAATCAATCTGTATAAGTTGGGTGTTGCTGGATGCTTTCCTTCGTGCAACGGGCTCGTAGCAAAGATCGAGGCAGAGAAACTTGAAAGGTCTAACTGAGTGGAAATATGTGTGGAATTGTAGGAAGCTTTCACCCTTCCGGTATTGGGAAAGCTAACGAATCGGTTCTGTTAGCCATGTGTGAGCAAATGGTTCATCGGGGGCCAGATGGAGGGGGAATATGGTTTTCACCTAATCAGCAATGCGCACTGGCACATCGTCGATTGTCAATTATTGACCTTTCCGAAGCAGCATCCCAGCCCATGATAAATCGGGCCGGAAATGTTGCCATCGTGTTTAATGGAGAGATCTATAACCATGCTGAGATCCGTAGGGAACTAATCGCTAGGGGATGGGACATGTGGGCAACTGATCACTCTGACACAGAAGTCTTACTGCGTGCCTATGAAGAATGGGGTTTAGCCTGCTTGAAGCGTTTGTATGGTATGTTTGCCTTTGCCGTGTATGATGCGCGCGACCGAGGAAAACCTGTTGTTCATCTTTGTCGCGACCGTATGGGTGTAAAACCTTTGTATGTGACCAAGACGAAGGCTGGTGAATGGCTCTTTAGTTCAGAGATTCGAGCGTTTTTTGTGCATCCCGATGTCATTCCTGAAATGGACCGAACCGCATTTTGGCACTACTTAACCTTTATCGTGACTCCTCCTCCCCTTACGCTTTTTAGAGGAATTTTCAAATTACCCGCTGGTCATTACATCACCATTGATTCTGCTGGACGTGGCCAAGCTCAGCAATGGTATGACTGTGTGCCGGAACCTAGTTCCATTTTGACTGAGAAAGATATTAGTGAGCCTGAGGCCATCAAAGAGCTGACCCGCCTTCTTCAAACTTCCATTCAGCGTCGTATGGTTTCTGATGTCCCCTTTGGAGTCCTTTTGTCAGGAGGAGTGGATTCTTCACTCAATGTCGCGCTCATGACTGAGTTAATGGAGCGGCCCGTGAAAACCTTTACCATCGGGTATGAAGGAAAAGAGGATTACAATGAATTTCAGTTTGCTAAAAAGATCAGTAAAAGATATAGAACAGATCATCATGAAGCCGTCATTTCCCAAAAGGAGATGCAGGATTTCTTGCCTCTATTGGTACAACTACAAGATGAACCGATTGCCGATAATGTGTGTATTCCCTTATATTTTTTAGCCAAGTTGGTGAAAGAGAGTAGTACGACGGTCGTTCAAGTGGGTGAAGGAGCCGATGAAAATTTCCTAGGCTATTGGTGGTGTGCCCATTATGCTGATCTCTTTCGCCGAATCTATCAGCCTGCCAGAAATCATTCCAAGCCACGTAAGGGCTGGTTGTCGAGATTAGGGTGGGCGCATCCACGGTTAGAGGCGAAAAACCAGGAAGAGACCTACACGCAATGGCGAGCTGAGCAGGGGCAGGAATTATTTTGGGGAGGAGCGGTGTGTTGGTGGGGCCAGATGCGGGAGCAACTAACGCCTCATCTTGATCCGTTTCGGCAAAAGATTGAGTGCCCGATAGAGAATCTACTTCCGGATTCATTCAGAGAATTAGATAGTGCGTTCATCCCTTCCTATTTTCTAGAGGGGCTCTCCGGGAAATTTTCAGATGAAGAGGTGTTGCATAAAATTCCTTATATGGAAAGAAAGTTGCGACTACCTGAACATCTGCTCATGCGAGTAGACAAATTGACGATGGCGCATTCAGTGGAGGCCAGAGTTCCCTTCCTGGACCATGATGTGGTTGAATTTGCTTCTCGCCTCCCCTCAAAATATAAACTGAATCAGGGGACAGGGAAATATCTTCTGAAGCGAGTAGCTGAACCCTATATGGATCGTGATCTTATTTATCGAAAGAAACAGGGTTTTGGAGCGCCGATGGAGGAATGGTTCCAAGAGGGAGATTTTGGCAAGCGTTGCGTAAATGCGTTTGACCATTCGAGCATAAAAAAAGAAGGATTTTTAGATAACCAATATGTTTTTGATCTATTGAAACATCAAATGACGAAGGGAGGAGGGTATAGTTTTCACCTGTGGACGATCATAAACGCCGTACTATGGCATTCATATTGGGTTGAGTCTCAAGTATTTGATTGATAGCGGGACCATTAAAGTTGGCGCAATGAAGGCAACTTTCCTCAGTGTTTTGATCTTTTCTATTATCACGTTTGCTATGGGGATCTTTGGAGAGGTAGTCGTACGTCAGATTGACGGTTATGCCCTCATGTCTCCAACGCTCACAAGAAGCCTTACCTTTAAACGTAAACAACTTCCTGAAGTAGATACGAATTCCACTGGAAAATTTACGTTGAAAGATTTTGTCACAGGTTATCAATCGTCGACTTCTGTCGATATATCGTGGATCCACATTGACCCTCCATTGCGAACAAAAATGAAGCCACCTCAAAATTTCGTAGAACGGTCCTCTGTGGCCAATGGAGATCCCACCGTCAACTATCTTTGGAATGATTATTTAGTGAAGGAGGTTTTAAAGGGAAGAAAAGATTGGGGAAACTTTCGTTTTGCAGAGACGACTTTCCCTGATCCAATTTTTGTCTATCCAGCCTCATGGAAGACGATGTTTCCCCGTTATCGCTACCCGACTAATGTGACTTTGCCTTCTGGTATACAAACAAATCAGTTTGGGTGGCGGGGTGGGAGTATTGACCTCCAAAAGCCTAAGAAAACGATTAGGATTGCTTGTGTGGGAGCTTCAACAACGGTCAGTGGGCATGGTTATAATTATTCGTATCCAGAATTTTTAGAGCATTGGCTTAATTTATGGAAAGATCAAAAAGGCTATAACTTCAAGTTTGAGGTGATAAATGCGGGGCGAGAGGGCATAAATTCCACAGATATTGCTGCCGTCGTGAAATACGAGATTCTACCTCTAGATGTTGATTATGTGGTGTATTACGAAGGCTCCAACCAGTTCAACACTCCGTCAATGGTGAAGTATCCTTCTGATGTAATTTTTGGCAACCCTCCTGCAGGACTAATACCCAATATGGCCGAAATCCAATCAACTGATAGAACCTGGTTAGATCGGATGGCAGACTATTCTGCTATTATTGCTAGAGTTCGAACGGTTGTTGAATCTCAAACACTTTCTGGTGTGGAACCACACAAGCCATCACAAACATTTTTTCTGCCTGATGGGGTTGACGAGTTGTCACCCGATGTCAAAAAGTTGGGTGCTGCCTTAAATTTGGGCATTATCTTGTCAGATTTAGATGAGATAAAGATGGAAGTGGAAAAAACCGGAGCCAAAATGATCATGACGACCTTCAAGTGGTTGGTCTTTGATGGAATGGTATTAGACCCTGTTAAATATCGAGGTCTTTACATATATCTCAATAGAATTTTTTGGCCCATGTCTTACAAGAATATGGAACGGATGGCGTTGTTCCAAAATCGTGTGTTCAAAAAATGGTCGCAAGAAAATGGACTAGATTTAGTAGAAGTAGCTGAAAAAATTCCTCAAGAGCCAGATCTCTTTATTGATGCTATTCATAACACTCAATTAGGTATAAAAGTGAGAGGATGGACAGTATTCGAGGGGTTAATTCCAATACTAGAACGAGATATCAAAGAAGGTATCCTCCCACGACTCCCCAAAAACAGACTTCATCAACACCCCTTTTTAAAGGAAAGCTATGCAATCAATAAATCTGATCAATTAAGAATTCCGTAACAAAATCAGAGTTTTTCCATAAGTTTCTCTATTAGGCAAGTAGTCGAATGGTAGAGTTTTGAAATGAGCCTTTTAATGTGCATGGTGCTCTGTAGCGAGGTGGGCTTGACAATTGTTATCTATCATCCAGGGCGTGGTGAAGTGTCGAACCTTATCTAAATTTCGAAGTGAGAGGTTTGTGATTGCTGGGCAGGGGAAGGTTGGGTTGCATCATTATTGGGATTGCTATAAAGCAAGTCCTAATTATTCCTAGAGTTAATCAATCGCCTTATTTAGAAGGAACTCCTACGTGGATAATGTCTGGAATCTCTGATGCGTGCAACACGGGCTTTTTAATTGCCCGTGTTCGGTGCCAAGCTATCAATACCATCAGTCCCCACAATTCAAATCCCAAGGAGCGTTTGCCTGATAAATGGTCGGCCTTTGCGGAAAGCACCGTCTTGACATCCAAAATTCCAAGATTCGATAACGACTGATGCGAGAAAAGATCCTCTAGCAAGTCCTTTCCTATTGAAGTTCTTAACCATTTATGAATAGGAATACTGAATCCTTGCTTTTTGGCTTCCGCAAGACTTGTACCGTAAATAGATGAGGCTACTTCTCTGAGAAAGCGTTTAGTCTGGCCAAACAGGGATATTTTTTGAGAATCAGGCAAGGAAAAGCCAAATTGTGCTACATGCGGATTGAGTAGAGGGGCTCGTACTTCTAGGCTGTGAGCCATGCTCATTCGGTCAATTTTTGTCAGTATATCATTGGGGAGATAATCCTTTGCATCTGAAATCTGGAGCTTGTGGAGATTAACATTTTCTGAAAGGTGATGATTGTTAGCTAATTTTTGCAAAACTGAAAGGGCGGCAATTTTGTGTTGATCTTGTAAGAGTTCGAAAATCTCATGTGGCATCCAGGTACCATTCCATGTGAAATGCGCTTGTTCTGTTGGGAAAGTTGCTGATCGCAAAAAACGCATCAATTTATAACTGAATGAAGCTTTGCCTTCATTGGTAGGGAGGAGAAAGGCTAAGCGAGAGAGAAGGGTTCTGATAAAGTTAGGTAAGGGTACAAATAGTTTTTTGTGTAGAAGAGATGCTTTATAGGTAAGATAGCCTGCAAAAAGTTCATCACCTCCGTCGCCACTGATAACAACTTTGAAATGGCGAGACGCTTCTTTTGCTAAAGTCCAAACGGGAAGGGCAGAAGAGTCGGCGAGTGGATCATCCGCATATTCAACAATATTCATGAAATTAATGAGGTCATTTGAGGAAAATGTGACTCGGTGTAAGTCCAATCCAAGGCGATCCGCAACTAATTTCGCCATACTCCATTCACTAAATCCTGAATCGACAAAATCTAGGCAAAATGCTTCCTTCAGTCTTCCTTGCCTTACTGCGCTTTCGGCGATTAGAGATGAATCAATGCCTCCGGATAAGAAGAGTCCTACAGAGACGTCACTACGGAGGGCTATATTTACTGACTTGTCTAGTACGGATCTAAAATCGCTAATATTGTCCTGCATCGAATGTGGAGAAGGAACAGGCTGTGTTACTTGAAACGCACAAGGTTTGTAATAGGCTTTTTCTTGTACAGGATCTTTGCCGTTATACAAGCGCCAACTGCCAGGTTGGACACGGCGGATTCCTTTCATTAAAGTTTGATCGCCTGGTGAATAGTTGAGGCAAAGATAGAAAGTCAGAGCGTCCATATCAATTTCATTAGAATGGTCTGGCAGAAGTGAAAGAGGAAGTAATTGAGAAGCAAACCAAACTCCTGTGCTATTTTCAAAATATAATAAAGGTTTTTCTCCAAATGGATCTCTGGCCAAGAACAGAGTCTGATGTCTAAGGTTGACAATCCCAAAAGCGAACATGCCAAGCAGTTTTTGAGGTAAACTTTCTTTCCATTCGCGATATCCATGGAGAAGCACTTCAGTATCTGATGAGGTGCGAAAATGGTGGCCCTTTAAAGATAATTCTTCTTTCAACTCGAGATAATTGTATATCTCCCCGTTAAAAGTAATAGCCAAGTTTCCATCTGCCGTTAGCATAGGTTGTTGGCCCGTTTGCAAATCGATAATTGATAAACGTCTGTGGCCTAAGAAAAATGGTCCTTCTTGCCAATATCCACCTCCATCAGGCCCTCGATGAGAGAGAAGGTTGGTTAGGTGGCAATGAAAGGGAGTTGGGTGAAGAGGGCCGTTCCAGGTAAAGGTTCCAAAAATTCCACACATAATGATTAATCGTAATCAAGGATTGTTCGAGGATTTCCACTCCTGGCGAACCCGATAATGGGTGCGTTCTCCCGGTTTGAAATATACGCGCATTATGGTTTCGTTGAGAATCCCAAACAATATGACTTGAGTGCCGGTTAAAAGGAGAATCATGGAAAGAATAAACCATCCACTATGTTCGCGGACAACTGGAATGTCATATAGAGCATAAATTATCAGAAGAACAGAAGAAATAATGCTCCCGATTCCGATAAAAAGCAGGCCAAGTCTCCCAAAAAGACGAATGGGACGATCGAAATATCGGACATAGAAGTATAAAAAAATGATGTCCAAAAAAACATTGAGGGTGCGAGAAAGTCCATAGTTGGATTTCCCTGTTGGACGTGGAATATTTTTAATGGGAATTTCTTGGATACTGGCACCGGCCATGTGAGCAAAAACAGGCACAAAGCGATGGTTCTCGCCGAGCAACTGAAAATCATGGATGATCTCAGAGCGATAGGCTCTATATGTTGTTCCTATATCATGGATGGATAATCCTGAAACAAAGCGAATTAAAGCATTGGCGAGTTTTGAAGGCCACCGTCTAATAATCCCTTCATTTCTTTCCTTTCGCCAGCCACAGACGACGTCGAATCCTTCTTCTAATTTTTGAATAAACTTTGGGATTTCATCAGGAAAATGTTGGAGGTCGGCATCAAGAGAAATAATGATTTCTCCTATCGCCTTATCGAGGCCCGCTTGTAGAGCCGCGGTCTGTCCATAGTTTCTACGTAACTCAATAAGAATGAGACTGGAGTTGTTGTTGATAAGTTCTTTAATGACTTCTTTGCTATTATCTTTGCTTCCATCGTCTACCCATATAATTTCAAAGTCGTATTTATTGGTTAATGGGAAAATCGCATTTTGGATCTGTTCAAGAAACTCTGGAAGGACACAAGCTTCATTGTAAACTGGCGAGACAATACTAATTGTCGGTTTCTCTAAATTTGTTTGAAGATTCTTGTCAGCTTTCATGAGAGACTGACCTAGTATACTCGATCATAATTTTTTGTGGTATACATACAGGAGTCGTACCGGTGTTATGTTTGCCTCGCGCGAATGTCATGATGATCAGATAGCGGGGAAGCTAGAGTAGAACATTTATGTCTAAAAAGAAACAGGAAGTGGAAGATTTGTTGAAGACGTATCCAAGGTCTCGTGTTCCTTTGAGTGAACGGCACCAGGCTGTTTTTGTTGAAAACTATAGACAGAGTCGACAAGGAAAAGGGCGTTTGTTAAGCATCGTATCTTGGCTTGAATCATGGATGCATAAGATGGTGGCAAGCGCAGGAGGAGGAAGTAAAGTGTTAGAACTTGGAGGAGGAACCTTAAATCACGTTCCTTTTGAACCCAAGTCAGATTCTTATGATGTCATTGAACCATTCAAGGATTTGTGGGTAGATAGTCCGAATCGAGATAAAGTTAGAAGAATTTTTCAGAACATTGAAGATGTTCCGTTATCGAACCAATATGATCGAATTATATCTGTCGCCGTTTTGGAGCATTTAACAGACCTGCCTCGTACTTTAGCAACTTCTTGTTTATTATTAGGTCCGGATGGTCACTTTCAGGCAGGTATTCCAAGTGAAGGTGGAGTATTATGGGGTCTTAGTTGGCGATGTACTACCGGTATTGCTTATCGTCTCAGGACCGGGCTGGATTATGCAACAGTGATGAGACATGAACATGTGAATGATGCTCAGGAAATAATCGCCCTAGTAAAGTTCTTTTTTGAAAACGTTCAAATAAAAAGATTTCCACTTTTTTTTCACCATGGTAGCTTCTATGTTTTCTTGAATGCTTCCGGTCCCAAAAAGGGCTACAGTCATCATTTCTTGAAACTTTAGTAGGTCTTGTGTGAGATGCAGGTTTCGTGAAGCTAATAAAAGACCTATGCTAGGCCACAAAGATAGCTGCTTGTTAACTACTAGGTCAAGATTTTAGCCCTGTATTTCGTTATACCAGCATATGACGTTTCTCTGTTAGAAGAAAAAAGAATACGCCAGATGAGATATATCAAAGGGTTTGGAGTCATTTGGCTTTTAATCCTAGTTGCAGTGTTCTTAGGAATACTCCTCACTCAAGAGATATCTCTAACAGCATTAAAAGTAAACAAGAATGCTTTGACTCTTTTTGTCAAAACAAACTATTTACTTTCCGTATTGGTGTTTACTGGGTTGCTGATAGTTCAGGTTGCATTTTCTATTCCTGGAACACCAATATTTTCTCTAGCGGCTGGATTTCTCTTTGGGTTATTTTGGGGGACGATATATGTCAATTTGGGATGTACCATTGGTGCGGTTTTGGCTTTCTATGGGGCAAGACGTTTTTTTAAGCCCTATGTCCAAGAAAAATTTGGTAAAAAATTGAAAAACCTCCAAGAAGGATTCAGTAAAAATTCATTTGTGTACTTATTGGTTTTTCGATTAAATCCTGCTTTGCCGGTGCCATTAGTAAATTTTGCAGCTGGGCTGACTCATATTCCTATTTTCATTTACATCCTTGCGACAAGTTTGGGAATGTTTCCAGGTATTGCTATTTATGTCTATGGAGGAAAACAATTAAGCTCACTTAACTCTTTGTATGAAATTTTTACTCCCTCAGTTTTCATTTCCCTCAGTTTAATAAGTGTTCTGTTATTAGCTCCTCAAATGACAAGAATAATATGGGCAAAGTACCAAGAATGATGTTGCCGGTTTCATGGAAATTGCACAGTTAACTCTTGAGAATTTTTAACCTTCCCTGATAAACCTTTGATGCGGATTCCTCAAAAAGTATTTCTAGCACTGAAGTTCTTTTTTCAAACCGATTTTCACAACTGTCATAACACTCCATTTTCCAGAATTGTTTTAATTACATTTCTTGTATGTACACCCATTAGCACTTTTTTTTTATGGCAGAAGACTCCACGAGAAATTCCATTACAGCCTGATGGGCATGGGCAACTCTCACTTGAGCTAGCAATTAACCGAGCGATCTGCGGAACAACTTCCCATACTGGAGAGAATAACTCTCTTCGTGCATTTCTTTCTGGAAATGTAGATGTAGCGAAAGTGCCAATTAAGGAGTTGCCGAATTTACTAGCAGGATCTAAGGAAATGTATTGTCAAATGGTGAATACTCCTTTTGTCAATAATGAAAATTCTCTAATGCTGTTGGAGCTCTTACTTCTGAAAACATCTTCAAATCTATCTTTACTCGAACTTGGTTATTATTTAGAGCTGGTAAGGATAGGCGGGTTTTTTATTTTTGCAGTGTTTTTGATGCGTATAGGACTAAGCCCCTTTTTTGTCGGGAGTATATTTTTCATCTCATTGGCCTTAACCAATGCTATGTATCCTTACTATTATTATTCCTATTACCCATTCTTTTTGCCGGCATTGCTATCATTCATTTCTGTTTTGGGATTTTTCGTGTCAGAAAAAATGATAGCTAATAGCTGGACTGCAGTGGGCTTAGGTTTCTCGTTTGGTTTATGTGCTGCCTTTATTGTCAATTTGCGAAGTTCTTATTCCGTTATTGTCTATCTAATTATCTTTTTATACTTTCTTTTCTCAGGCACTGAAATTTTAGGTTCTCGACAAGTAGAGAAATTGAAGATAATACTTCTGTACACACTTCCTTTATTTTCCCTTATATTTGGATTTTATCTTTTTCAAAAAGTGTTCATTTACCCCATTGAAGAAATTGGAATAAATACTCAGTACAATTACAGTTACCATGCTGTTGCTCATCCTCTAGTCTTAGGGTTAGCGTTGCCTCCAAATAGATTTGCAGAAAAAGAGGGAATTAAATGGGAGGACTTAGTTGGACTCAATCTAGCCAGAAAAATTGATCCCGAAGCGACCTATTTAGGCCCAACTTACGAAAAGGCATTATTTAGTTACTATATTAATCTATGGATTTTTCATCGTGAAGAAATGGTTTTCCTATATCAGGAAAAGTTCAGGCTTGCAGGACGCTCAATCCTCGATGCGTTTTGGAATAAGGACATTCTTCTAGTAAAATGGCTTCTTTGGCCTTTTCATTTTTTGCAAACTGGCATAGCATATTTGGCATTGTGGTTGATAATGTTTTTGGTGTTGTTGACACTCTGGTTGAGGAAGTGGATTTCAAGCGGTCTTGCTTTTTTCTTGATTTCATTTTGTGGGTCGAGCATTCTTCTATTTTTAGAATCGGCAATTATCATGCCCTATTTTGTCGTGGCTTATCATGCATGTCTTTCTCTTTGGATGTTTTTTCTTGGCCTCCTTTTCATTCAAGGCATCATTAACCTTTTTGGAGAATGTTCTCAAAGATTTGTCAAACAACTACAGTAATTCTGTCTTTGTTATTCTGCTCTAAATCAAACTTTTTCATCTTTACTAGTGGTGCTCTCAGTGTGTGGTATCACCGGCATTTATTATTTTAATGGCAACAAGTGTATTGCAACTTCTCTCCTTGAGCAGATGAGAGAGTCTATGCATCATCGCGGACCAGATTTCGGGGATAATTGGGTTTCTGCCGATGGATTGGTAGGGTTGGCTCATCGTCGATTGGGAATTGTTGATTTAAGTGAAGCTGCTAATCAACCAATGACGAATGAGGATAAGAGTCTTTGGTTAGTTTTTAATGGGGAGATCTACAACCATTGTGACTTGCGTGCGGAGTTAGATGCTCTGAGACCTCATGTTTGGAGCACCGACCATTCTGATGCCGAGGTTATTCTTCATGCCTTCGAGCAGTGGGGAATTGAGTGCGTGGAGCGTTTCCGTGGGATGTTTGCCTTTGCCTTGTGGGATGATCGAAAACGCGAGTTATGGCTTGTTCGTGATCGTATTGGGATAAAACCTCTTTACTATAGTCTGCATTCTGATCATGTGACGTTTGCCTCTGAAATCAAGGCTCTTCTGCTCGATCCTTCTCAGCGTAGAGCGGTGGATGAAGAAGCTTTTTATCACTACCTTTCCTTTTTAACGACGCCGGCTCCTCACACCTTATTTAAAGGGATCAAAAAAGTACCAGGTGGAACGTGGATCCGTATTAGGGAGTCGGGGAAGGTGACTGAGCATCGGTATTGGGATGTTCTTGACCATACAGAGTCTCTAGTCGGTGTCCCTGAAGAAGAGCTCAGTGACCGCTTACTGTTCTTATTGCGAGATTCAGTTCGTCTCCGGAAAATGAGCGATGTCCCCGTTGGGGTATTTCTTTCTGGTGGTATAGATTCTAGTACCAATGTGGCGTTGTTTTCTGAGGGTGAAGTTAATCCAGTTAAAACGTTTTCAATTGGTTATCAAGAGGAACATACCAGTTCTCCGAGTGAACTTCATTATGCCAAAATGATGGCTGCCTATTCTGGGACCGATCATTTTGAGAAACAATTGGGGATTGATGACTTGCTTGGCTTTTTAGAGCAAATGGTCTATTTTCAAGATGAACCCGTTGCCGATCCGGTGTGCGTCCCTGTGTATTATGTGGCACAATTGGCGAGAGAGCATGGGGTAAAGGTTTGTCAGGTTGGTGAGGGCGCCGATGAGTTATTTTGGGGGTATCCCAGTTGGAAAACGGCTATACAACTTCAAGCTTTGGACCGTTTGCCCTTTTTGACTCCATTGAAAAATTTGGCGGGGAATGGACTAGGTTTTGTTGGAAAAGCGCATTCTCGTCTCGCTGAGTTGTTCCGCCGCAGTTCTTGCCAACAACCGTTGTTTTGGGGTGGTGCCGAAGGCTTTACTCATGCTCAGAAAAACCGTCTTCTTTCTTCGCGGCTACGAAAATCCTTTTCTGCATTGAGTTCGTGGGATAGCCTCAGTCCCCACTGGGATAGGTTTTCTTCTCATGCGTCTGATCCTCATCCGCTCAATTGGATGACGTATCTGGATTTGCAGTTGCGTTTGCCAGAATTGCTGTTGATGCGAGTGGATAAGATGACGATGGGTGTGAGTCTCGAAGCACGAGTTCCTTTTTTGGATCATGAATTAGTGGAATTTGCCTTGAGTATCCCACCCTCTTTGAAAACAAAAAATGGCGAATTGAAATATCTGTTAAAAAAGGCTATCCAGGGGCTGATTCCAGATCAGCTCCTTCATCGCGAGAAGCAGGGGTTTGGCGTTCCTGTGGAAGAATGGTTTTTGAAAGCGCTCGGAACCCGAGCCAAGCTGGAAATAATGACCTGTGTAGAGGAAACGGATTTATTTGAGAAAAACGAAGTGAGCCGTCTGCTTCGTGTTCCAAATTGTGTCCACGTTTGGACTCTTTTGAACTTTGCCTTATGGTGGAAGTGTTTTATTAAGGGCGACCCCTCCATGTTTTGCAACATCTTAAATCCAAGTGAGGGCTTCACTTCTGTTTGTTAATTGCCGTTCTTGACACTCCTGAGTGCCTACTATTCCAAAAAACATTGCGATTATTAAGGGTGTTTCTCTTGATGGCCTGGCTCTTCCTCCCGATGTTTTTCTTATTCAGGGTGAGCTTCGTCCTTGGATCAAGAGTTGGGAGATTCTAAAACACCTGTTGCGGTATCAATCTGCACACCTTTTCGTTTATCGCTTAAAGTTTTTGTCTCATCCTTTTTTTCATGCCCTGTTGCTGCGAGTGTTAAGTCGAGGAGCTTGTATCTTTCACGATGAAGAAGGCAAGAAACTCTTTATTACCTTTTCCGTTCTTTGCACATTTTTCTTTCGCTTGGTGAGTGCTTTGGTTGCTCAGCGGAAAGTGCTATCGCGAGTTCAGAAAGATTTAGTTGCTCTCTCTCATCAACATTCTCATGATGAACCAATTGGAGCGTTTCCCCCATCGTTAATTCCGGTCTATTTACGGACTGATTTGCACTTTGGGTTGAAATGTGGTGGATCAGTTGCGCATACAGCTGGAGTGATTAACCAATTCTTTGATATGTATGGAGCTGTTATTTTTCTTGCTTCGGAAAGCCTGCCGACGATCAATGACAAGATTGAGATTCATGAGATTGCTCCTCCCACGAGGTTTATTGATTCCCGAGAAATTTTTCCATTGGATTACAATCAAGAATATGTTAAGCAGGCTTTCCGTATTCTTGAAGGCCGTCTCCCCGCTTTTCTGTATCAACGCTACAGTTTAAATAATTATTCCGGGGTCTGGTTAGCTCAACAATTCAACGTACCATTTGTGTTGGAATATAATGGTTCCGAACTTTGGGTCAATCAGCACTGGGGAGTGCCGTTGAAGTACGTTGGTCTTGCCGAGGAAATTGAATTGCTCAATTTGCGACGGGCCCACCTGAATGTTGTTGTGAGTCAGACACTGAAAATGGAGTTATTAGCTCGTGGAATCAAGGAGGAAGCTATTTTAGTCAATCCCAATGGAGTGGACCCTCGAGTCTTTCATCCGCAGATTAGCGGATCAAGAGTTCGGCAACGGTACGAACTCACGACTAAGACCGTCTTTGGTTTTTTGGGAACGTTTGGGAAATGGCATGGTGCGGAAGTGTTGGCTCAAGCCTATAGTCAGTTGCTACGGGAGACTCCGGCTTTGCGCGGAAAAGTGACGCTTATGCTCATTGGAGATGGAATGACTATTCCTGAGGTGAGAAAGGTTCTTGATAGTGCTCAGGTGAATGATTCGGTTGTTTTCACAGGATCCGTGTTTCAGAGTGAAGCTCCGTCCTATCTGGCTGCCTGTGATATTTTGGTGTCTCCTCATGTGCCTAATCCCGATGGGTCGGAATTTTTTGGATCGCCCACGAAATTATTTGAATATATGGCGATGGGAAGAGGAATTGTTGCATCGAGTCTTGCTCAGATATCGGATGTTCTGTCGCATGGAAAGACGGCGTGGCTCGTTGAGCCAGGAAATGTTTATGCACTCAAAGATGGACTGAAGGCACTCTTAGAAGATGTTTCATTGAGGCAACGGTTGGGTCACGCAGCGAGGGAAGAGGTTGTGAAGCATTATACTTGGCGTCAACATACCGAACGAATATTAAAAGTTTTAAAAGATCGTTGTTTATGAATCTTTCTCGGTATATACGGAGGGCTCTAACTCTACCTCCGCATGTCGTGTTCCAAAAGGTAGCTCGAAAGGTGCGGTACCCTTGGAATCGGGCGTGTCGACGTCTTTACGGTCTACGCTTGCCCACGTACTTGCCTTATGTAAAGGTTCCTGGCACTCTTTTCTCTTATTTGTCAGATCCTCTCCCTTTTCCTGAGAGTTACCCTTTTGATGCGCTTCGACTGGTGACGGACCAAGTGGTTGCGCATCATTTTACGCTTCTTGGTTCGGGGTATATCCACGTACACCACGGGTTCAACTGTGTAGGGTATGAGGGGGTTCGCTACTCAATGGGAGGAGTTGTTAATGCGGATAAAATGGGAGCGTGGCTGGAAGGCCGGATAAACTCTGCGAACCTTAAATCTGCGAAGCGGATTTGGAGATTAATTGAGACAGGATACCAGCCAATTGATTGGTATGCCGATTTTCGATCTGGTTACCGGTGGCGAGAAAACCAGTGGTATGAAGATGTTCCATTCGCCTATTCGGGCCAAAAAAATGGTGTGGATATCAAAGTTCCTTGGGAGCTCGCACGCCTACAGCATCTTCCTCTTTTAGGAGTCGCTTATCATGCTGCTCGTCAAGGTATGATGGATTTTCAAAGTCCCTCGGTCTATTTGGCAGAATTTCAAAATGAAGTGTTAGATTTTATCGCTACGAATCCACCGCAATTTGGTGTGAATTGGGCCTGTCCTATGGAAGTGGCGATACGTATTGCCAATATCCTGGTCGCTTTCGATCTTTTTCAATCAGGTGGAGGAACGTTTGAATTGAACTTTTCAAAAGAACTTATGAAAAGTGTTTTTCAGCATGGGGCTCACATTTTCAATAATCTTGAATGGGTTGAAGAGTTTCGGAGCAATCATTATCTCGCAAATATTGTTGGGCTGTTATTTGTCGCAAGTTATTTGCCCAGAAATGCTGAAATTGATGTCTGGTTGGCCTTTTCGATTCAGGAATTTATTAAGGAAGTGGGTTTGCAATTTCTGGATGATGGCGCCAATTTTGAGGCATCAACCAGTTATCATCGGCTATCCACTGAAATGGTTATATATGGCACAGCACTAATTTTAGGCCTGAATGAGGAAAAGAGACAGGCTTTACAGTCTTATGATTCTTCCCTGCGGCAAAGTCAACCTTTTCTGCACCCTGCTCCTTTGTTCATGTATCAGATTCCAGGAATTATTGACGACAAAGAACCTTTGCCTGCTTGGCTATTTGAACGAATAGAAAAAATGGCTGAGTTTACGGTGCATATGAGTCATCCTCAAGGAGACATTGTTCAGTTTGGAGATAATGACAATGGTCGTTTTTTGAAGTTTCAAATCGATCATGAACGTATAGAGTTATCTGAATGTGGGGAAGCTTTCACGGAAAAGTTTTTAAATCATTCACATCTCGTTGGCGCTGTGAATGGTCTTTTTAACCGGAACGACTTCCAGGAGTTCTCAGGGTTCAATCGCATAGAACCGTTTGTTATTCGTATGATAAGTCATGGAAAAACCATTTCTTCATTTCGTCATCGTGCTAAGGGCGTTGGTGCGGAAACTGTTCGTATCAACCGAAAGAAAATGGCGGAGTTAAAAAGTATTTTTGAGTCGGAGAAACAGGGCCATAGCTCAAAATCAGATATTCAACTATGGGGATATCCCAACTATGGGGCCTTTGTCTTTCGAACTGATCGTATTTTTCTGGCTATTCGCTGTGGGTCAGTCGGACAGAATGGTAATGGAGGTCATGCTCACAATGATGGATTAAGCTTTGAGTTGTCGATGGCTGGTCATCGGTGCCTTGTTGATCCTGGTACATATGCGTACACACCATTTCCTGAGAAACGAAATTTATTTCGTTCCACCAGAATGCATAATACGGTTACTTTCGGATGCTATGATCAGCATTATCTTTCTGGAGGTCGCGAGGGGCTGTTTCAACTACTTCCCCAAAGTCAATTGGAGTATCTTCATTTTTCGGAGGAGGGGTTTTGGGGTAAGCTTTTCCATCCAGAATTTGTTCATCAGAGAGGTATTCAAGTGTCAGAACTAGGCATAGAAGGCTATGATGTATGTGTTTCACCTGAACAGAAGCGTGTCTGCTTTCATGTTGACCCTTCTTTTACTTCAGTGACTGACGGCGAATCGACGGTCTTACTTCTTCATGAGAAAAGTCCGTTGAAAATTAAAATTTTTTCAGATTCTGGCTGTTGGGAAATCGTCAAGTCCTGGTATTCTCCATCCTATGGCATACTCCGTTCTTCCCAGTCTTTAAGCCTTTCTTCTCATTCTGAAGAAATTCGATGGGCCATTCATTTTACATGACAGACGTTTCATGAAAAAAATTCTTATGGGGTGCTCAAATTTTTGGGATTCTCCGTTGCAAGTAGGCAGTCATCATTTGGCTCGGGGGTTTGCTAACGCCGGCTGGAAAGTGGCTTTTGTGTCTGATCCTATTTCGCCTTTCCACCTTTTGGGGAAGAATCAGGCTCTCTTCAATCAACGAAAAACCTCATATGTCAAAGGAGGGAGTTGGAATGCGCAACAAACTATTTGGAGTTATGTCCCAGGGACATTAATTCCTCCGCATAACAAGTTCATTTGCCGGAGTGAGTGGGTTCATCGAAATTGGCTAAAGTATGCACAGCCGAATCCTTTAGATAAGCTAAGTGAGAATGGGTTTGACCAGGTCGATGTGTTGTATGTTGATAGTCCTATCCATGCTGTATGGTTAGAAGAAATTGTTTGGGGAAAATCTATCTATAGAATTCCGGATAATCTCGCTGGTTTCCAAAAGAGTACAGTAGCGTCCCAGAAGATTGAGTCCGACTTGGCCAAGCGTGTTGATTTGGTGGTGTATGCTTCTAAAGCTTTAGAGGTGCCTATTCGTGTGTTAAAGCCAAAACATATGAGGCTTTTGCCCAATGGCGTGGACTTGCAACACTTTGTCAAGACATCGTATGCAGTACCCGTGTGTTACAAATCCATTCCACATCCTATTGCTGTCTATATCGGGGCAATGGAAGAATGGTTCGATTTTGACTTACTGCATTCCATCGCCAAAGCATTGCCCTTTGTTTCGATGGTGATTATTGGACCTGGTAAGATTCCTAAAGGACGGTTTGAAAAATTCTCGAATGTCTTTTTTTTGGGAAGCCGCCCCTATCATGAGATTCCCGCGTATCTGTATCACTCGAATGTTGGACTCATTCCATTTAATGTCTGTGATAATCCGCAGCTTATTCCATATGTGAATCCGCTAAAGTTATATGAATATATGGCTTGTAACCTTCCAGTCGTATCTACTAAATGGAAAGAGTTAGAAGACCTTCAGAGTCCTGCTGTACTCTGTTCAACCCCAGAACAGTTTATTGAGGGCCTACAGTTTGCTCTTTCAAAAAACTGGGGTTCGGAATTGGAACAGTTTGTTCAAAAGTATGACTGGAAAAATCAAGTTGAAGAGTTACTGTCGGCTTGCGATGCTTGATTCAGTGATGAATTGAGAGTTGCTGTTCTGTATGTTGTGTAAGGAATTGTTGTGACTCTTGCTGTTAATGCAACGATTGTAGATTCCAAACGGTCAGGGCTAGGTAACTATTCGGTTAATCTGGTTAAGGAATTAGCTGCTCTTCGAGATGACATCATCGTTTTTACTTCTCATGACACCCCCTTTGTCCAACCTAATGTTCGTATAAGAAAAAGTGTGTGGAATCTAGCCCCTTCGGCGGGTCTTCAAGGTCATCTTGCGAGGATACTCTGGACTCAAACTGCACTAGGTATTCATGCTCGTCGCTTAGAGGCATCGTGTCTGTTTTCCTTAGTGCCGGAAGTTCCATTGTGGAATTCAGGACCGCAAGTTGTTGTAGTGCATGATTTGATACCAATTCTCTTTCCTAAAGAATATCCGCTGCAGAATCTATATTTTCGTTGGTATATTTCCCTGGCTCTTCGGCGCGTTTCAAAAATAATCGCGGTTTCTCAGCGTACGAAACAGGATATTGTGTCATATTTCAGTGTGAACCCTTCTGTAATAGAAGTGGTTTCTGGAGGATGTGACCATCAAATGTTTTGTCCCGGAATTAATCCAGATACCGTTAAGCAGAAGTATGGGCTCATCTCATATATTTTGTATGTTGGCAATCTCCATCCCCATAAGAATCTAGGCCGACTCATCGAAGCATTCCATCAACTCCTTCCCAGTTGTTCTCAGCAACTAGTGATTGTGGGTGCAAAAGATCCTCGATTTTTCCCGGGGCTTGGCGCTCTGGTAGAGAAACTTGAACTTCAACACAGAGTAGTGTTTTTGGATTTTGTCCCACAAAAAGATTTGCCAGGTCTTTATTCCGGTGCGGAGCTGTTTGTTTTTCCTTCACTTTATGAAGGCTTTGGGCTTCCTCTGGTTGAGGCAATGGCATGTGGTGTTCCTGTGATTGCCGGAACAGGAGGGGCAATAGAGGAAGTTGTTGATAAGGCGGGAGTCACTGTAGATCCAACAAATGTACATGAGATAGCAGAAGCTATAACGTATTTATTGGAAAATCCTAGGGTGAAAGACACTTTGCGAGAGCTGGGCTTTCGCCAGGCAAAAAAATTTTCGTGGCATGCATCGGCTGGTTTGGTTTCCAAGGTACTAGATGAGTCCATAAATTGAAAGTTGCTCTCGTTCATGATTGGCTGACGGGGATGCGGGGTGGAGAGCGGTGTTTGGAAGCATTTTGTGAAATCTTTCCAGAGGCCAAAATTTTTACCCTTATTCACATTCCGGGAAGTGTTTCAACAACAATTGAGCGCCATCATATCATTCCAAGTTTTTTAAATATTTTTCCATTTGTCAAAAGACATTACCGTTATTACCTTCCCTTTTTCCCATTGGCGATACAATCGTTTAATTTTCATGAATTCGACTTGATTGTGAGTTCCAGTCATTGTGTAGCAAAAGGTATCCGGGTTCCTAAGGGAACGTGTCACATATCATATATTCATACACCGATGCGCTATATTTGGGACGCACATGACGAGTATTTTGGGCAGAAGGCATGTTTTAGTCTTGAGAAACTGGCTATGGCAGTTTGTCGAACACGACTTCAAGCATGGGATGTAAAGACCACTACTGACGTTCACATGTTTGTTGCAAATTCTCAGAATGTTGCTGAGCGTATCAAACATTATTATGGACGTGAGGCAGCTGTTGTGTATCCTCCTGTAGATTGGCAGGAATTGTCGGCCTCTGAATGTGATGAAGGTTTCTATCTGATGGTGACAGCATTCGTTCCTTATAAGTGCGTAGATTTAGCTGTTAAAGTTGCGACACGATCGAAAATATCCTTGAAGATAATTGGGAAGGGGCCGGAAGAAAGGCAATTGCAAAAGCTGGCCGGTCCCACTGTGGAATTCTTAGGGTGGAAAACTGATGAACATGTTCGAGAGTTTTACAGAAAATGCACCGCTCTCCTCTTCCCAGGTGAAGAAGACTTTGGTATTGTGCCGTTAGAGGCGATGGCCAGCGGAAAGCCGGTGATCGCTTATGGCAAAGGAGGGGTGTTGGAAACAGTCATTCCCATCAACCCTACAAATCAACCTCAAAAACCCTCTTCCCCAACAGGTGTGTTCTTTTACGAGCAGACGGAACATGCGCTGAGTGAAGCCATTACCTTGTTTGAATCTCACAGAAGTATGTTTCAGCCCCAAGCGATCCGCGCTCATGTTCAATGTTTTGACAAGCAAGATTTTCAGGAAAGAATCAAGCAAGTGATTATGACGACTTATCAGCAATTCCGTCAGTCACAACCATGCTGAAACGCCATTCTGAGTTTTTCAAAAGTCTTCTG
This sequence comes from Nitrospirales bacterium, assembly GCA_965223315.1. GTDB lineage: Bacteria > Nitrospirota > Nitrospiria > Nitrospirales > UBA8639 > Nitrospira_E. Next base: position 3,554,525 of record CBDCWD010000004.1, on the reverse strand, counting down.
TTTCTGTCCGATCTCCTCCTCATTTCTGTTTGTTGGCTTGCGTCGTATTTCTTTCGCTTTTCCGCCGCTATTTTTCCTGTGACCAAGGGAATTCCGCCGCTTGAACCCTACGTGTGGCTACTGCTCCCCATTATTCTTGTGTGGGGCATCTGTTTTTCTTCGTTGAATCTATATCGTCCGCGCAGGATGGGGTCTCATTTGGCTGAATTCGTGGATTTAGCCAAAGCGAATACACTGTGTATTCTGATCCTGGTCGCTCTCACGTTCTTTTTGAAGACTTTTGAATTTTCCAGATTGGTCATTCTCTATTTTTGGGTGTTGAATCTAGTCGTGTTGGGATTTTCACGGATGGTATTTCGTGAAATTTTACGGCTTCTTCGTCGACTAGGGTATAACCAGCGCCATGTGGTCGTGGTTGGTGCGGGCGCCTTAGGTCAACGGTTAGTTCAAACACTGAAGGCCCATCCTGAATTGGGCATGAACGTGCGTGGATATTTGTCCAGAAATGAGTCCAAAGTTGGACAGGTGTTGCAGGGGGTGCCTGTGATGGGCACCTTCCAGCAAGCGAAGGAACTATTGAATCGGCAGGCGGATGTCGTGTTTTTATGTTTGCCGCCTAAAGTTGAAAGTGAAGCGGAAGGATTGATGACTATTCTTTCCGGTCTAACGGCTGAGGTGAAGGTGATCCCGTCGATCTATGAGTTTATTACCTTGAGAGCTGAAGCTGAAGTGTTTGGCGGTCTTCCAATTATCACGTTGCAGGGCTCACCTCTTTATGGCTGGAATGTTTTTCTAAAACGGTGTTTTGATGTGTGTGGGTCTCTGATTGCCCTCGTCCTCACCCTGCCGCTGATGAGTCTGATTGCGCTGCTTATCGCTCTCACCTCCCCGGGACCCGTGTTGTATCGTCAAAGGCGCGTGGGGTTAGACGGGAGGTCATTTGAAATTATTAAATTCCGGACGATGCAGATGAATGCTGAATCAGCAACGGGACCAGTTTGGGCTCAACCAGGGGATACCCGGTGTACGGGAATTGGAAAAATTCTCCGGCAAACCAGTTTGGATGAATTGCCGCAGTTTTGGAATGTCTTGATGGGAGAAATGAGCATCGTTGGTCCACGCCCGGAGCGTCCTGAGTTTATTCAAACCTTTCGCGAGCAATTTCCTCAGTATAATTTGCGGCATAAAATGAAAGCCGGGATCACGGGTTGGGCTCAAGTCAATGGGTTCCGTGGTCATACATCCTGGGAAAAACGGTTGGCGTTTGATTTGTATTACATTGAAAACTGGTCGTTATGGTTGGACTTAAAAATCATGTTTCTCACCTTGTGGAAAGGGTTCATTCATAAAGAGGCGTATTAATGCATGGGTTGGGCCGCTTTGTTTCTCATATTACTTGATCTTGGTTCCAGGTGGCAGATCATCGGATATGCTGAGTAGTCCAAGCACGTCTTTGTCTCCGGCCGCCAGGACCATGCCTTGGGATTCAATGCCCATCAATTTGGCTGGTTTGAGATTGGCGACCACGACGACGGGTTTTCCTGCTAACTCTTCTGGTTTGTATCTTTTTCCAATGCCTGCCACAATCTGACGCTGTTCCGTTCCAATATCGACGTGCAGCTTTAAGAGCTTGGAAGATTTCGGGACCCGCTCTGCTTGAAGCACTTTCGCGACTGTTAACTGCACCTTCATAAATTCTTCAATCCCAATGAGTGGAAGGGAGGGTGTATGTGAAAGAGGTGCGGTCGGTTTGCCCTTCTCCACTTGCGGTGATGCATGTGATGATTCAGGAGCAGGCTTGGCTGGCAAGTCTTTCTTGGGAAAGAGAGATGTCCCCTTGTTGACGGGATTGGTATAGGCGAACGAACCCCATGTAGGTGGGGGTAGGGCTACGGAATGTGAATCTTCTGTGAGCAATCCCAACCGAGTGGTCATACTTTGGGCTGTGTGAGGCATAAAAGGACCCAATACAAAAGCAAGAAACCGGAGTGTTTCGGCAAGGTGAAAGAGCACAGTGTGCAGTCGTGGAGTGTTTGCTGGATCCTTGGCAAAGAGCCATGGAGCCGTTTTGTCGATATATTGATTGGCCATTTGGACTAGGCCCCAAATCGCTTCAAGAGCGCGATGAAATTCCAACGCTTCCAGATGGGCCGTAATGGTCTTGGACAACGTAGATGCGGTGTGTTGAAGCTGGTGGTCCAATTCCGTTTCAGTTTGTGCCGTAGGAGCGGGCACCATATTGTTGGAAAAATTGCCCAGCATGGCCAGGGTGCGCGAGACGAGATTGCCCAGGTCATTGGCCAGTTCAGCTTGATACCGGCTGTGGAAGGCCTGTAGAGAAAAATCGCCGTCTTGGCCGAAGGGCACTTCGCGCAAAAGAAAATATCGAAAGGCATCGGTGCCAAATTCTTTCACCATGGCATAAGGATCCACAACATTGCCTCGGCTTTTGGACATCTTTTCTCCCTCGACTGTCCACCAGCCATGAGCAAAAATGGATTGAGGGAGAGGGCGCTCCATGCCCATGAGCATCGTGGACCAATAGACTGCGTGTGTGGTGAGAATATCTTTGCCGACTAAATGGACCGATGCGGGCCAGAACGCTGGGGCGTTTGGCTGTGACGAAAGATATTCTAAAGCAGAGAAATAATTAATTAAGGCATCAAACCACACATAGGCCACATAGTCGGGGGCAAACGGTAATTCAATGCCCCAGGAGAGGCGTGCTTTGGGCCGTGAAATCGAAAGGTCTTCAAGCGGCTTTTGTAAGAAGCCTAAGACTTCATTGCGACGCGATTCAGGCTGAATAAATTTGGGATGAGTCTGTATATGTTCTTTGAGTCGATCCTGAAATTGGCTCATGCGGAAAAAATAGTTCCGCTCACTGACCTGCTCCACAGGACGTTGGCAGTCGGGGCAGAGGCCTTGCTGAATATCTTTCTCTGTCCAGAATCGTTCGTCAAATGTGCAGTACCATCCTGAATATTCGGCTTGGTAAATTAAACCCTTGTCGTACAGGGCCTGCAGGCAGTGTTGGACAACCGATTGATGCTGGCGGTCGGTGGTGCGAATAAACCCATCCTGTGAAATATTGAGTGTGGTCCACAAGTCTTTGAATGCCGGCATCAATCGATCACAATGGGTTTGTGGGTCAATGCCAGCTTTGGCTGCAGCCTGTTGAACTTTTTGCCCATGCTCGTCTAAGCCGGTCAGAAAAAAGACCTGATGTCCTTGTGAACGATGGAATCGAGCTAACACATCGGCGGCAATCGTCGTATAAGCATGGCCGATATGCGGGACATCGTTGACATAATAGATGGGGGTCGTGACATAAAATTTTTCAGGCATCGGGTTGTAGTTCCTTTAGTTTGGTCATGTCCATATGTTGGTGAGGTATAGAATTTTTATTCATGTGAATGGGCTGGGGCTAAGTGGTCATGCAGATGAAAGAAAAATTGTTCTAATCCAATTTGAAGGTTGAGATTGCGTTGTTGCCCTCGTTCTAGCTGATGTAACTCTTGGGAGAGTTCAAGAATCGCGGATGGGCTTAGTCGTTCTGCTAACTGGCGCAGAGCAGATTCCTGGTCGCGGTAGAGCATGGGAGTATTTGATGTCTCTAAGGACAGTAGAAGCAAGTCCCGAAGGCCTCGCTGGAACCAATGAATGGCTTCGAGAACTTGGTTCGATTTGACCAGACTTTCGCTGATGTCAAAGATATGAGTGGTCGAGCTGAGTTGGTCTCCAAAGAGCAAAGCCCAATATTGCCGGAGTTTGACCTGGAGGTCTTCAGGATCTAAGTCAAGTGCATGTCCCAGACGGCCTTCCGTGCAGGATGCCACCAGCGTGGCGTCGGGGGACTTCATGGACAACTGCGATTGCAAGTATGACTCGATCGCATCGATCGGCAGCGGGGAGAACCGCACAGCAATGCAACGGGATCGAATGGTGGGCAAAAGATGCTCCGGCCGGCTGGAGATGAGCAGAAACAGACAATGGCCAGGAGGATCTTCAAGCGTTTTCAGTAAGGCATTTGCAGCTTCCAACGTCATGGTGTCCGCTTCGTCAATCAGGCAAATTTTATGGGACCCAATGAGTGGCCGGTAAACGGCCAAATGTTCAATTGCTCGAATTTGGTCAATTTTAATTTTAGGCTGTGCCTTTTGACTGTCTTCAGGCTGAATGAAGAGACAGTCGGGGTGAATGGCTTGTTCAACCTGATGGCATGATTGGCAAACGCCACAGGCATCGGGCGCTGGATCGTCCAGAGGGCCTTCACAATGCAGGAGTTGTGTTAGGGCTAGAGCTGTTTGCCGTTTGCCGATGGCCGGTTCACCATGAAAGAGATAGGCATGTCCGAGATGGTTAGTCCCTATAGCAGTCCGAAGCCAGGTAATAGGACGGTGGTGGCCAATGATGGAATGAAATGGCATGGGTGTCAGGGGTTATTTCTTTTTCTTGAGTGCCGATGACCATTTCATGGGCAAAGCATACCGGTCCTGGAGCAATTGTTCGGCTATGGATGCTATTTGAGTGGTCAGTATGTGAGGCCGTTGCGAGGCATCTATTTTTTTAATCCGCTTTGGATGAGCTTTTGCCAAAGCCAGGAATCCACGCCGGACTTGTTGATGAAAGCTGAGTGATTCCTGGTCGATCCGGTCTTGTTTGCGTGACCGTTGCCGTCTAGCTAACCCGTCGTGAACAGGCAGGTCAAGAAAAAATGTGAGATCTGGTTCAAATTTACCGGCAATAAATTGCTTGGCTTCATACAGGAATTTTCTATTAAGCCCGCGCGCATAACCCTGATAGGCCAACGTTGAATCAAAAAACCGGTCACAGAGAACAATGCGTCCCTGGGCCAATGCTGGTTGGATTACGTGGGTGAGATGTTGAGCGCGACCGGCGAGGATCAACATCAATTCACAGGCTGAAGTGATAGATTCGGTTGCCGTTTTGGACGTATTGACCGTCAGCATGAGTTTGCGAAGTGATTCCGCCACTGGCGTGCCTCCAGGCTCCCGGGTTTCGAAAACCTGGTATCCCGAAGCTTGAAGGGACTGGGCAAGGCGCCGGCATTGCGTTGATTTTCCAGAACCCTCGATGCCTTCAAAGGTAATGAACACCCCACCCGGCACACGAGATTTCTTGATTTGACTTCGATATTTCGTCAAGACCGTCTCCCCGATTTCCTAGTCTAAGTCATTGAAATTCGAATGAAAAGCCTTGCCGGAGTCTCAATGGAATTGTAAGATGCCTTAGGCGGGTTTCGGCCGCTGGTTGCTCACAGCGGTGAGTTCTGGCCATGACAAAGGTGTCGTATTCTGCATGAATTCCTTTCGTGCCTCCCTCAAACGCTATTTTCTCACTGGATTGCTTGTGATTACCCCCATATGGGGCACGATTCTCATTTTAAAAACCCTATTTGTTACGGTGGATAGTATTCTTGGTACCGCTTTGGCTGATTTAGTCCTTCCTGATTACTATTTCCCGGGCCTGGGGATTCTGACGTTAGTTATTTTAATATTGTTCGCGGGTATCTTGGCCACCAATTTTTTGGGTCGGCGTATGGTGAGCCGATGGGAGGAGTTTTTAGATCGGGTTCCCATTGTGCGGGGGATTTATGCCACATTGAAATCGATGATGGATATTCTTTCCTTCAAACAGCGTGAAAAATATGACAAGGTCGTCATGATTCAATTCCCGAAAGATGGGAATTATTGCCTGGCTTTTGTAACCGGGGAAACTCGTGAAGAGATCCAATCCTTGGCCCCAGAACCCTTGGTGCATGTCTTTGTCCCGACCTCTCCTAACCCCACTTCTGGGTATTTTTTACTGGTGCCGGAAAAAGAAGTGATTCCTGTGGATATCAATGTCGAGGAGGCGATGAAACTGATTGTCTCCGGTGGTTTTTATTCACCTCAAGATAAGTCTCCTGGCATTGAAATTGCTCATAAGTCGAGTACAATGACTTTTAAAACCCCCAGAGAACGCGCCCACACCTTAAATTAACGTATTGTTATAGGGAAATTCTGGCCCTATGAGTCACATAAATACCACCTCTGTGATCATTCTTGCTGCAGGGCAAGGTACCCGTATGAAATCGGCCTTGCCAAAAGTGTTGCATAATGTCGCAGGATTCCCCATGTTGGGACATGCCATGATGGTGGCAGGTCGGGTGGCCACCAATATTATTGCCGTAGTGATCGGTCATGGCGCGGATCAGGTTCGGACCTTTCTCAATCAGGCACAGGATCGGTTTATCCCTTATCTCGTTGTGGAACAAACCGAACAGCTTGGAACCGGTCATGCTGTGCAGCAGGCTTTTCCCGTGCTCACTCAAGACGATTCGAAGTTAGCCACTCAATATGTGATTATGAACGGGGATACTCCCCTCTTGACCCCCGAAACCATGGTGGAGCTGGTGAGTTATCATGAAACCGAGCGCGCGGCATTGACGCTACTCACCACCATGTTACCGGATCCCAGTGGCTACGGCCGAGTGATTCGTGGAGAAGAAGGAACCGTGAGGCGGGTTGTGGAGGAGAAAGATGCGTCCTTAGAAGAAAAGCAGGTTGAAGAAATCAATGTCGGGACGTATGTCGTGGAAGCTGGATTTCTTGAAAAGGCACTAGGGCAATTGCAACCCGAAAACGCGCAAGGAGAGTATTATTTAACGGATATCATTGAGATGGCCGTTCGGGGAGGGCTGAAAGTAGTGGCTAAGGTGACCGAGAATGTGTTGGAGACGACTGGGGTGAACACCCGCGTGCATCTGGCTCTAGCGGAAAAAGAAATGCGCCGCCGCATTTGTGAGCGCTGTCTGTTAGATGGCGTCACCATGATAGATCCTGGACGAGTGTTGATTGATTCTCAGGTGACAATTGGTCGCGATACGGTTCTCTACCCAGGAGTGCATCTTGAAGGGGACACGCATATTGGGGAGCACTGTACTATTGGCGCGAATTCGCGACTCACCAATACGGTACTCCATCGGGGAGTGCGGATTCAGGATGCCTGTGTGTTGCAGGAGTCCATCGTCGAGGATGAATCCGTGATTGGTCCCATGGCTCATCTACGGCCTGGGACTCACATCCATCGAAACGCAAAAGTTGGCAATTTTGTGGAACTCAAAAAAACAGAAGTTGGGGAAGGGTCAAAAGTCAACCACCTGAGTTATCTGGGCGATACCTGGATTGGCCGACATGTGAATGTGGGCGCCGGAACCATTACCTGTAATTATGACGGGTATCGAAAGTCACGAACGGTCATTGAGGATCATGTCTTTGTGGGAAGCGATGTTCAGCTTGTGGCTCCTGTGACGATTGGACGGGGAGCCTTAATCGCGGCGGGAACAACCGTCACCGAAAATGTTCCGGCTGATGCGATGGGGATATCCCGGGTCGCACAAATCAATAAGGACGGGACAGCGGCACGTCGTCGAGCGCTGTTGGGTCCATCGGGTTCCCTGACGAATGGAAAGGGTACTCATGTTGAAGATCAGTCTTCACAAACATCAATTTCAAAGAAACACTAACAAGCATTGGCAGTATCGTTGATGCTTCTCTTCGTGCATAAGAGAGGCTTGAGTCGCCTCAAGTTTTTTCATGAACATGCCGAAAAGTCAGTTATCCTCATATAACGTTCAATAAATTGAAATCATAAGGAATCTCAGGGTATGTGTGGAATTATTGGGTATGTTGGACGCGAATCAGCTGCACCTATTTTGCTGTCGGGTTTGAAACGGTTGGAATACCGAGGGTATGACTCGGCTGGCATCGCTGTTCAAAATGGTGGAGGGTTGGACATCCGGCGTAGTGAAGGCAAGCTCACGAATTTGGAAATGAATATTCAGAGTAATGTCGTTGAAGGGCGAACGGGAATTGGGCATACCCGCTGGGCCACGCATGGGCGGCCTTCAGAGGAAAATGCCCATCCCCATCGTTCAGGTGAAGTGGTCTTGGTTCATAATGGCATCATTGAAAATTTTCTGCCCTTACGTCATCGCTTAGAATCAGAAGGGTATCGGTTTGTGTCAGAAACGGATACCGAAGTCATTGCGCACTTGTTGTCGTCCGTGATGAAGAAGGGAATGCGTTTAGAAGATGCGATTCGCCAGATGGCCCATGATTTACACGGGAGTTACGCCATTGCGGTGATGTCTTCGGCTGAACCGGGACGTATTGTGGTGAGCCGTTCAGGCTGTCCGCTGGTGATTGGCGTGAATGGTAAGGGCGCATTTTTAGCGTCTGATGTCACCCCTTTGTTAGCCCATACCCGGGAAGTTGTGTTTTTGGAAGATGGAGATGTTGGGATCTTGGAAGAATCGGGTGTCAATGTTCTTGATTCCGATGGACAACCAAAAACCGTTCCGACGGAAACAATTCACTGGGATGCTGAAGCTGCGGAGAAAGGCGGCTATCCTGATTTTATGATGAAGGAAATTCATGAACAGCCTCAGGTCATCATGGATACGTTGCGCGGCAGGTTTGATTATGACTCCGGTGAGGCCGATCTTCCGGATTTATCGATGACCAATGAGGAATTGTTAAATGCCAGACGATTTTGGATGGTTGCCTGTGGGACATCATGGCATGCAGGGCTGGTTGGCAAATATCTTTTCGAAGAAATGGTGCGCCGGCCTATCCAAGTAGACATTGGTTCCGAATTCCGGTATCGCGAACCCATGATTCAAGCCGATGATGTCTTTATTGCCATCTCGCAGTCTGGAGAGACGGCTGATACCTTAGCGGCTGCCCGAGAAGCGAAGCGGCGCGGGGCCAAGGTTTTGGCAATCGTGAATGCTGTTGGCAGTACGCTGGCCCGTGAAGCCGATGGGGTGATTTATACACGGTGTGGTCCAGAAATTAGTGTGGCCTCGACAAAAGCTTTTACTGGACAAGTTGTTGCCCTGTATTTGCTTGTCTTGCACGTGGGGCGGGTTCACGGGGTGTTGAGTCCTGAAGAAGGGCGATGGTGGCTGGATCATTTTTTGTTGCTGCCGGGCCATATCGAACAGATTTTAAAACAAGAAACGGTCATCAAAACAATTGCCCAAAAATATGCAGACAAGAGAAATTTTTTGTATTTAGGCCGTGGAGTCAATTACCCCATTGCGCTGGAAGGGGCGTTGAAGCTTAAAGAAATCTCCTATATCCACGCTGAAGGCTATGCTGCAGGAGAGATGAAGCATGGCCCTATTGCACTCATTGATAGTGAGATGCCAGTCGTCGTGCTTTCTCCAAAAGACCGGCTCTATGAAAAGTCTGTGAATAATCTGATGGAAGTGCGGGCAAGAAATGCTCCAGTCATTGCGTTTGTATCCGAAGGGGACCATGCCCTCGATCAAGTGGCTGATGATGTCTTTGCGATTCCCGAGGCGCATCCCTTGCTCACGCCTCTTCTTTTTACGGTTGGGTTGCAACTGCTGGCCTATCATATTGCCGTGCAACGTGGGTTAGATGTTGATCGACCAAGAAATCTGGCCAAAAGTGTGACAGTGGAATAATGTTTGTTGTTTGTTAATGTATTCCGTCGCCCGTGGCCACGAATGTTCAGGGTTTTTTCTTTTCTCTTCCCAATAACTCCATGGTAGACACAATGATTGTGACAGGGGGCGCGGGGTTTATCGGCGCGAACTTTGTCCATATGGCCTTGTCCAAGACCACGGCGCGCCTGGTCGTTGTGGATAAATTGACATATGCCGGTCATCGGGAAAATTTGGAAGGGCTTTGGGACAATCCCCGGTTACAGTTTATCCAGGCAGATATTGCGGATGAATCCGAAATGTCAAAAGTTGTCGAAACCTATCAGCCTAGATGGGTTGTCAATTTTGCCGCGGAATCACATGTGGATCGCTCAATCGATGATCCCTTCCCCTTCATCCGAACAAATGTGACCGGGACTTTAGTCCTCCTTGAGACAGTCCGGCGGTATCTAAAGACCACGGGATCAGCCCAAGCCAAACGATTTCGATTTCTCCAGGTCTCCACTGATGAGGTCTATGGAACCCTGGGGCCCGTTGGATTATTTACAGAAGAAACCCCTTACGCTCCCAATTCTCCTTATTCTGCGTCAAAAGCCAGCGCGGACCATCTCGTCCGTGCGTACTTTCATACCTATGATCTTCCAGTGATCATTACAAATTGTTCCAATAATTACGGACCTTATCAATTTCCTGAAAAACTTATTCCCCTGATGATCTTGACCGCTTTAGAAGGCAAGACGCTTCCAATTTATGGAAACGGGCAGCATCGTCGTGATTGGTTATTTGTGGAAGATCATTGCGAGGGACTGTTGAAGGTGTTGGAGAATGGGACTCCGGGAGAGAAGTATAATCTTGGGGGGCAGGCTGAACGTTCCAATCTGGACGTGGTCGAAACCATTTGTCATGTGCTGGATGAGCTGGTTCCTTGTGATTCTAATCCTGCGTTATTGACAGGCGGAGTCCAACATTATGCCGATCTCAAAACCTTTGTGACAGATCGTCCGGGCCATGATTTTCGCTATGCCATTGATGTTAAAAAAATTCAATCGACTTTGGGGTGGGAACCCAGCCATGCGTTTGAGGCTGGGTTGCGGAAAACGGTCGAATGGTATCTTGCGAATCGTCAGTGGTGTGAAGCCGTGACGCATCATTCTTATCAACGTGAACGTCTCGGACTTCATGTCTGATCGTTGCATGTCCCCTTATTGTCTATTGGGCGATCAACAACAAGAAAACAGTAGAGGGATTCTCTCGTTATGAGTCTGAAAGGAATTATCCTTGCTGGCGGGTCTGGGACAAGGCTTTACCCTCTGACCCATGCCGTGAGTAAACAACTGATGCCGGTGTTTGATAAGCCGATGATCTATTATCCCTTATCGACGTTGATGCTTTCAGGTATCAGGGATTTCCTGATCATTACGACGTCGCATGAGCAGGAAGGCTTTGTCCGTTTGCTAGGGGATGGGAATCATCTAGGGTTACATATTGAATATGGAGTACAGCCTCGGCCGGAAGGCATTGCGCAGGCTTTTCTGATCGGACGGGAATTTATTGGACAAGACCCAGTAGCTCTTATTCTTGGAGATAATATTTTTTATGGTCATGGGCTGTCAGGCTACTTGCAGAAAGCCGCGGCTCAGAAACAGGGTGCGCAAGTTTTTGCCTATCAAGTTCGTGATCCAGAGCGGTATGGGGTCGTGACCTTTAATGCTCAGGGCCAAGCTACGAGTTTAGAGGAAAAGCCTAAAAGGCCTCAGTCATCATTTGCCGTGACTGGCCTGTATTTTTATGACAATTGCGTGGTCTCCATTGCCGCTGCCCTTCAACCATCGGCTAGAGGTGAATTGGAAATTACGGATGTGAATCACGCCTATTTGCAGTCGGGAGCGCTTCACGTGCAACTATTGAGTCGAGGTATTGCCTGGTTGGATACAGGGACCCATGAGTCCTTGATGCAGGCCGCACAATATATTCAAGTATTGCAAGAGCGCCAAGGTTTGATGGTGGCGTGTCCTGAGGAGATTGCTTATTCCATGGGCTATATTCAAGCAGAGGATGTGGAAAAACTTGGGTCAAGCATGAAAGAGAACGGATATGGGCAGTACTTGCTTGATCTAGTTCGTAGTGCCCGGTGTGCCCCCATATGAAATTTCTGACTACCAAGTTGCCAGATGTCCTCATTATAGAACCGGATGTGTATCGAGATGAACGTGGATGGTTTGTAGAAACTTTTCATGCTGAAAAGTATCGTGAGGGAGGCATTCCCCTCGCGTTTGTGCAAGATAACTGTTCATCATCGATTCGAATGGCGCTCCGTGGGTTGCATGCGCAGATATCAAAGCCGCAAGGTAAATTGGTGCGAGTGACCAAAGGAGAAATATTTGATGTCGCGGTGGATATTCGGAAAAGTTCTCCGACATTTGGAAATTGGGAATCGGCGGTATTGAGCGAAGAAAATTTTAAACAAATATATATCCCGCCTGGTTTTGCCCATGGATTTTGCGTTTTGTCAGATAAGGCTGAAGTGGAATACAAATGTACCGATTTCTATGCCCCAGGAGATGAAATCACGCTGGCGTGGGATGACAAACAAATTGGTATTGAATGGCCTTGTGATACCCCAATTCTTTCTCCCAAAGACACGGCTGGACAATCGTTGCAGGACTTATGGAATAAGCTTCCTGATCATCAGTCATGAAATTTCACAAGCTGTGTATTACGGGTGGACACGGACAATTGGGGCAGGCGTTACAAGCACAGTTTGCGGATTGCGACGTGACAGCTTGGGATATTCAGGATCTGGACATCAGTCAATTCGAGTCGGTCAGAAAAACGATACAACAGTTGCAGCCCGATCTTGTCATCAATGCCGCAGCGTATACGCAAGTTGATCAGGCTGAAACGCATCAAGATGCCGCATTTTGTGCCAATGCATTGGGTCCGCGGAATCTTGCCTTGGTCACCAAGGACATGCAGATTCCGCTCGTGCATTTTTCGACAGATTATGTGTTTGATGGCCGGCAATCTCGTCCCTATCACGAATTTGATCGCCCGAACCCTCTTTCGGTCTATGGTTCCAGTAAGCTGGCAGGAGAAGAAGAAGTGCAGAAGGGGAACCCCAAACATTTTATCATTCGAACGGCCTGGCTTTACCATGTGCTTGGACAGAACTTTCCCCGAACGATCTGCCGGTTAGCTCGGCAAGACCATGTGCGTGTAGTTGACGATCAATTTGGATCCCCAACCTTTGCCCCGCATTTGTCGAACGCTGTGGCTCAGTTGCTAGAGTCACAAGCCTATGGGACCTATCATATCGCAGGCACAGGCGGCACAAGTTGGTATGAGTTTACGAAAGTTCTCTATCAGGCTTGTGGAATCAAGACGCCCGTTCAGCCGATCCCTTCCTCCGAGTATCCCCTGCCGGCTCCTCGCCCGGCCAATGCGATCCTGACCTCGTTACAGGATCCTCAAGTGACCTTGCCTCCCTGGGAGCAAGGAGTTCGAGATTTTGCCGATCAATGGAGAAAAGCCGATTCATGATACACCTTGATCTGGTTAGAAAAATACAGAATGGGATAGATCGTATATGAGTTATATCGAAGCGATTGTCTTAGCCGTTATCCAAGGACTCACTGAATTTCTCCCGGTTTCGTCTTCCGGCCATTTGGTCATGGCGCAACATTGGTTTGGGCAGTTCAGCGAAAAGCATTTGCTGTATGATGTCATGCTGCATATGGCCACCGTCACCGCGATTCTTCTGTACTTTTGGCAAGACTTGCTCACGTTGGTGAAGGGGTATGTCGGGCTTCCGACTGACCAGGGCAGTATGTTCCAGGGATGCGAACGCCAGACGATTCACAATGTGCTAGTAGCTTCGGTACCTACGGCCATGATCGGACTCGGAGTCGAATCGATTGGTTTTTCCACATTGGCCAAACCGTCACTTGTGGCGGTGATGTTTTTAGTAACCGGCGTGATTCTGTGGATCGCCCGCGGGGAAACTTCCGGCCGTCAGGCAAAGGACATGAAGCCATGGGACGCGCTGATTATCGGAGTCATTCAAGGTGCCGCGGTATTTCCCGGAATTTCCCGGTCAGGTTCGACGATTGCGGGAGGCATGTTTTTAGGATTAGACCGGGAGCTAGCCGCACGATTTTCATTGCTGATTTCTATTCCGGCAATCGTGGGTGCGACACTGTTGGAACTGATAAAAGTCTTTGGCCAAACCCACGAATCGATTGGCATGTACATCATGGGGATGGTTGTGGCGGCTCTTGTGGGCTATTGGTCGATTGGGGTGATTCTACGTTTAGTTCGCCATAATCATTTTTATTTGTTTTCCTACTACCTGTGGCCGTTGGGTATAGGCATTCTTTTGTGGGGGCTCTTTGATCTCTGAGGAAAGGGATACAAGAGAGGCAGTCTTCAACCCTCTTTGCGTTCTTCGATGTCTTTCTTGGTTCGCCGGGCGGTGCCACTTTCAATGGCGGCTTGAGCTACCGCTTTTGCGACTTTCGGGACAATCTGCTTATCAAAAACGCTTGGAAGGATATATTCCTCGCTCAAGGCTGATTCTGGAACCATTTTCGACAAGGCTTTGGCCGCAGCCAGTAACATTGGTTCATTGACGGATTTGGCTTGAACATCCAATGCTCCGCGAAAGATGCCGGGAAATGAGAGAAGGTTGTTGCACTGGTTAGGGTAATCAGACCGGCCGCTGGCATAGACACGGCAATGTGGCGTGGCTAACTCCGGCGATATTTCTGGTTCGGGATTCGCGAGAGCAAAGACAACAGGGTCCTTGGCCATGACGGCAAGGTCTTCCGGTTTGAGCACGTTGGCTGTCGAAAGGCCGATCACGACGTCGGCATTGTGTAACGCATCTTGAAGCGTTCCGGTCGGCTTGTCATATTGAATGAGATTTCGCAGGTTATGGCGCTCAGCCTGTAGTTCAGTAATGGGCCGGTTTAAGACCCAACCGCGTTTGTCGCATCCCCGTAAATTGGTGATTCCAGCCCCTAAGAGTAGTTCACAGCATGCAATGCCTGCCGCACCCATTCCGACCACAACGACCGTGATCTCATGGATTGGACGGTGAATCACCTTTAACGCGTTAAGGAGTGCGCCAAGAATGACGACGGCTGTTCCATGTTGATCGTCATGCATGACCGGGATCTCGAGTTCACGCTGCAGTCGTTGTTCAATTTCAAAACATCGTGGAGCGCTGATATCCTCAAGGTTAATGCCGCCAAAGGATGGAGCAATGGACAAGACGGTTCGAATGATTTCTTCCGGATCTTGAGTGTTTAAGCACAGTGGCCAGGCATCGATCCCTGCAAATTGCTGAAACAGCATGGCTTTGCCTTCCATAACGGGGAGGGCGGCCAACGGACCCAGATTGCCTAAACCCAGGATGGCAGAGCCATCCGTCACGACGGCGATGCTATTACTTTTACTGGTAAAGGTGTAGGCTTGCTTGTCATCGTTGGCGATGGCTTTCACGACGCGCCCCACGCCAGGTGTATACACCATCGAAAGCGTGTTCCGTGTTTTGATAGGAAATTTACTCTCGACGCGAATCTTTCCGCCTAAATGCATCAAGAAGATTCGATCGGATGATGCGACGACGCTGATATCCGGCAGGTTATTTAGCCGCTTGAGAACCCGTTCGCCATGTTCTTCGCTTTGCACATCAACGGTAATGTCTCGAATCACTTTCGTCCGTGTCGCGGAGACAATATCCACTGCGCCCAGACTGGCGTTCTCCTCTGCCATGGCGTTGGCCAACTGGGCAAAGACGCCAGTCCGTTGATTGAGTTCTAACCGTACGGCCATCCGGTAGTTTGAATACGGGCCGATATCTTGTGCCGCACTATGACCATTGCGATTACGTTTAAAAAAGTTCCACACTACATGAGCCTCCAAGGTGAATATCAATGTTCCTATCTATATTGTATCCAATAATTTTCTTAAGGTGTGAAAATACATGAGTACGGTTGCACATGACTGAACCTCTTGAACCGGGTCATCTGTCAGCAGATCATACAAGTGGTTCGTCAGACGAAGTCCAGTTTTCTTCGTTTGTGACTTTGTGTTGCAGCGTGATTTGTCTGAGCGGGTTTGTCTTGTTGATATGGAATCTGTCTGATTCGGCTGGTCTGCGAGACTCGCCGACAGCCAGCCGTGATTTAGAGCGACTGGCCAGCCGGCTGTTGAGTGTTGAGTCCCGGATCCCTGAACTCTCAACCTTTGAACAAGCCCTGTTTCTTCTGTGGGGAGAGGAAGGGGAGACGCAAGGCGAAGTACGGCAATGGTATGAAGAAATTCCGCCCGCACTCCGCTATCCACGAGATGAGTTGTATGCGGGAATTTTAGATGGAGAAGCGGATTTCGATGACGATCTTTTTAGGACATTAGAAAACTGGGATCGTGCAGATCCACTTTTCCATATCTTTCGCAGACTGCTGGAGGCTGCATATCTGGAAGGTGAGACAAAACAAGCCGAAGATTTTCGTATGTTGCAAGCGCAAGTCGCAGAAGAAGTTCCCGCCAATTGGTTTTATTTTCAAATAGCGAAACGGCTAGCGGAGGAGTCCGACGATCAAGCCTTGAGAGATCAACTTCACCAACAGTTTCAACAATTTACGGATCCGTTACTCGGGAAATGGCGAGCACTTGTTCTCTTTGAGTTAAGTCTTGGAGCGATAGGCCTTCTCTGTCTTGGCTACCTGGTATGCCGTCGATTCAGCCAATTGCAGTTCTCTGAACTACGGGATACCCCCACATTGGGATCGACTTGGACCTTTCCAGAAGGCTGGGCCGTCTTAGTTCGCGGAGGAGCCATCTCAATAGGCATGATCGCGCTGATGGTTGTCGTGCCTAATGGCCTGGCGTTTTTAGAGGACTATGGGTTTCTGTTGTTATATCTTCCGACCGTCTTTATGGCGATCTTTTTTCTTCGCCAGCCCGCTAAGCAACTATTTTGGAAAGTTCTAGGCTGTCAGAAGGTGTCTCAATCTCTTCGATCTTCGTTCCCAATGTTATTCGGAGCAATCGCGTTGGGGTTACTTGGAGATTGGGTGATCATGCTGGGAGGGAAGGCTTTCCAGATGTCTGTACATTGGACTGAGTGGTTTCTTCCGCAATTGGTGTGGGGCGATCAGGAGGAGTTAATAAAATTGGTGCTGGAAATCGTTCTGATTGCGCCAATATTTGAAGAAATTATTTTCCGAGGAATTCTCTATTCAACCTTTCGAGCCAAATTTACTGTGCCGATTTCGCTGATTGGGAGTGCGGCGATATTTGCATTGGCTCATGGCTATGGCGTCGTAGCCTTTCTTTCGGTATTTTGGAGCGGCATGCTGTGGGCCTGGCTGTATGAACGTACTGGGAGCATTGTTCCTGGTATATGTGCGCATGCTATCAATAATGGGTTGGTTGTGATGACCCTTGCTGTGCTTTTTCGGTGATGGGTCTGTTGAAAAAAGCCGCCAGCGGCGTTCTCGCCCTTTTTCCGTGCTCACGTAGTGCCAGTACGCTCCGCGCGCAAAAAGGGCTGCGGCCTTCCCTTCGAGAAGTCTCAGGACAGGCTTTTTTGAACAGACCCGTCGTCGTTGATCGCCAAGGGCTTCCTGGCGAGATATGGCCGTTGATATCTTCATTATTCAACACTGCCGTAATGAGAGTGTTGAATCAGGCAAAACACCAGAAGCAAATTTGCTTATGGTGATGGCGGGAACCAACAGGCTATTCTTGTTGATCTGACAAGTAATGTTGAGCATATCCGGTATAGTTGGCTGCAGATTCTTTAATCCAGAGTAACTCGTCATCAGTCAGAGTGCGCCTAACCTTTGCTGGAGACCCAATCACCAAGCTTTTGGAAGGAATCTGTGTGCGCTCTGTGACCAAACTGCCGGCTCCAATGATGCAGTCTTCCTCCACAACTGCTCCATCCATGATGATTGCGCCCATGCCGACCAGCACGCGGTCGCGAATTGTACACCCATGGAGGACCACATGATGGCCAATGGTGATATCGTCGCCCAGAGTTAATGGGTAGGTATCATGAGTCACATGGAGGAGAGAAAGGTCTTGAATGTTGGTCCGGTGTCCGATACGGATAAAATGGACATCCCCTCGAATGACGGCATGAAACCAGACACTTGAATCTGAGCCAATGACCACATCTCCAATGACCATGGCTGAATCTTCAATGAAAGTGTTGGCTGCAATGATGGGACTGATGCCTCGATAAGGTTTCAGCATGAGCTTGATTTGATATTGGTAGAGAAAATGGATTGCATGAATAACCGTCCAGTCATTCAGACTCGAGTTTATGCTTAGAGCAAATGTTCAACCATCCATTGAGAAAGAGAGTTGGTCATGATTCGAAAGTCTTCAGGCCGTCCAAATTGATGGTCGGCATCGTGTATCAATTGTAAGCGGCTTGATGAGTTCAGTTTTTCGATTAATCGATCGATTTGAACTCGAGGAATGAGGTCGTCTTGTTCGCCATGAACGACTAATGTGGGGGCTTGAATATCTGAAAGAGTTTCATAGACATCATAAGTCAGAAGCTCCTCATAGAACGTGTAGTGTAAAGGGATGGGTGCACCGTCACCAATGATATTGGGAATGTGATGAGTGGACTGCCAGCGTGCCATGGCTTCAGGTCCGAATTCCAGTCGAAGGACTTCAGGAAAATCGACGACTGGGCATTTGAGTCCCAATGCGTGAAGATGCGGCTGCTTGGGAGCGGTAAGAATCGCTAAGAGCCCGCCGAAGCTTGAACCGACAAGCCCAAGCCGGGTCATCCCTCTGTCTGATAATGTTCGAAAGGCGGCATCAAGTTGTTCCTGGCATTGTTTCAGAGTCAGACAAGAGAAATGCCGCTGATTTTCTCCCATGCCATACCAGTCAAAACGACATGTGGCAATGCCTTGAGAAACAAGGAGTTCGGTGAGCCTACGGTTGGTTCGACTATTTTGATCAGACAGAAATCCATGGCAGAGAATAACGGCCAAGTTTGTACGTTGACGGGGTTCAGTTAAAATTGCAGATGTAGAGAAACCTGACTCATTCACAAATGTCAAAGCAGTCTCGACTGGATGTTCACGTGGATTGGCTGAAGTAGTATTCATGATTGCCTATGCTTGCAGAAAGTAAAAATGGTCGGTGGGGCCATGGCCTTGACCGAGTGAAAGCCCATGGCGAATCGCCTCTGTGGTATATGTCTTTGCTCCTTCGATGGCATCGGTAATGGATTTGCCATTGGCCAATTGTGCGGCAATTGATGAGGCTAAGGTGCATCCGGTACCATGGGTATTCTTGGTTTGGATGAAATCCCCTTTGTACATTCGAAAAAAACGTCCGTCATAGAGGAGGTCGGTGCCAGGCTGTTCTTTCAGGTGGCCACCTTTAATCAAGACATATCGGCATCCTAGTTGATGAATGGTTTTTGCCGCTGCTCGGGCATCAGCGAGTGTCGTAATCGCCATTGCTGCGAGTACTTCTGCTTCATGGATGTTGGGAGTGATGAGAAACGCTTGCGGGATGAGCTGAGATTTTAGTGAAGAAATGGCGCTGTCTTCTAGAAGGACATGTCCGCCTTTGGCCACCATGACTGGATCAACAACGAGGTGTTCGAGGGTTTGCGTTGATAATTTGTTGCAGACCGCAGAAATAATGTCTGGTGTAGCTAGCATCCCGGTCTTAATGGTTGTGACGGGGATATCAGAAAAAACGACGTCAAGTTGCTCGTTAATGATTGTCGTCGGGAGATGAAAAACCGATGAAACGCCACAAGTATTTTGAGCGGTAATGGATGTCAGAACCGATAAGCCAAAGGTTCGGTGTGCTGACAAAGCCTTGAGATCCGCTTGAATGCCAGCTCCTCCACTCGAGTCAGAGCCAGCAATGGTCAGAACGGCTTTTTTCATCACGTATGGTCCTTGGGGTAAAGAGAGAATTCTGCCGAAGTCTATCACGGTCATTCGGCGGTATCAAAATAGGACGTTTGTCAGAAAAGCGAGGTTCTTGGAAAGACAATTCCTGTGTGGTGTCAGAAAAAGAGAAGTTGGAAGAAACTGATTGCATAGACTTTTCTCTTGACATTAGGAGGTTGATCTTTCATGGTGATTTATTCAGTCGATAGACAATATTTGTACAGTTCCTAGTATTTCTTTTTTTGGTACAATTTCGTTTCGTATGGATTCCAATACTCCCTCTACCAAGGCTGGCTCCCGCTCGCCGGAAATTCTTCGGAAGCAAATTGGAGATCTTCATCTATCTCTACGGCTTAGGCAAGGCCTAGAGACTGCTTCGTTCCCACAGTCATTTGGGGATCTTCAACAACTCATTGACAATGTGCTCTTGGGGTTGTATCGCAGTACCGTCGAGGGAGAGTTGGTGATGGCGAATACCGCCCTGGCGCGAATTTTTGGTTTTCATTCTCCCGAATCCATGATGGAATCAGTAGCAGATATTGGCGGCCAACTGTATGTGCTGCCAAAGCAGCGAGAAGTTTGGCACGAACTTTTTCAGAATCAAGAAATAGTTGGACCGTTTGTGTGGCAAGGGTATCGATTTGATCATCAACAACTGTGGCTAGAAGAATATGCCCGAGTGATCCGTGATCCTCAGGGTAGTGTTGTCGGGTATGAAGGTATCGTGTTAGATGTCACAACACGATACAGAGAGAGCGCAACGTCTGGCCTTTTAGGGCAAAAAGGTGAAACTCATCAGGAATCTACTGACGAGCCCCGTGATGAGGACGTTGCAGCTAGGCGTGAACCGCTTCGGCCAGAACTTGTTGTGGCTCAACAAAAGATTGCGGACATGCAACGGCAGCTCGAACAATTTCGTTTGGCCATGCGTGGATCCCAAGAAGGCCTTTGGGTGGGCTATCCACAGCCGAATCAACCCTGGAATTCGCCAGATACTCCTGTTTGGTATTCTTCGCAATTTATGACCCTCTTAGGCTTTGATGAACAGGAATTCCCTCCGGTTTTGGAATCGTGGGCCTCCCGCATCCATCCGGATGATCGGGACTATGTCTTTCAAGCCCTAAGAGATTATATTGAACATCATATGCCTTATGACGTGGAATCACGGCTTCAGATGAAATCAGGAGAGTATCGTTGGTTCAAAGGCAAAGGCCAAGCTATCTTTGATGAACGAGGTAGTTGTTGTGGGGGTGGAGGAACAATTCGAGATATCACAGCCCAAAAAGAAGCAGAAGAATCTCTCAAACAAAAGCATCTGTTACTGCGGACGGTTGTCGAGGGAACGCGAGATATCATATTTGTGAAAGGTGGAGGAGGGCGGTATTTGCTCATCAATTCAACAGGGGCGGAAATCTTTCAACGGCCAATTGAGGAGATCGTTGGTAAAACTGATGCGGAACTATTCGTACATGGTACCCATCCTCTGTTTTCTCAGCATGACGAAGAGGTGCTACGTCAAAAAGTTCCTCGATCCTTTGAAGTTGATGTAGAAGTTAGCGGACCCGTATCTCGCACATATTTGGTCACAAAAGAAGTGATTGAACAGACAGAAGAAGGGTTTGAAGGTTTGTTAGGTATTGCCCGTGATATTACCTTCCGCAAGGCTGCAGAATTGACGATACAGGAGCGAGAAAAACGATATCGGGCGATTATGGACAATGCCATTGATTTAATTACTGAAATAGATAGCGAAGCCTCCTTCTTGTACGTCAGTCCAAATTTTCAAGAAGTCTTGGGTTATCTTCCCAAAACGCTACTCGGATCTACAATTTTTTCTTTGGCGCACCCGGAAGATCGTTCAAGCGTTGTCAAAGAATTTGTGCAAGGGATGCAGATATCAGGGACAGGGCGTGCGATCTATCGCTATCGCCATCATGGTGGAAAGTATCGCTGGTTTGAGAGCACTGGACGCATGTTTCTAACGGCCCTAGGAGATATGCGAGGGGTTATTGTGTCTCGTGATATTACCCAGCGAAAGGAAACAGAAAAGGCCTTAGAAGAGTTGAATTTTGCGCTTACCTATGCCACGCCGGGCATTGCGATCTTGGATGATGAAGGACGATACCTGCAAGTGAACGAACCTTATGCAGAATTGTTGAGCTATTCAACTGAAGAGCTGATAGGACAATCTTGGACAATGACGATACATCCTGATGATCATGCGACTGCGCTGGCCACATTTGCGGGTATGAAGACCACAGGCAAAGGTGAGTTTGAAGCGAAAGCGGTTAAAAAAGATGGGATGCTGTTTTATCAACAAGTGATACTGGTCAAAGGAATAGACAAAGAAGATGACGGGCGGTATCACTGCTTTATGCGAGATGTGACGGAACGCAAGCAGATGGAGCTGACTCTGCGCGAACAGGATCAGAAATTTCAACAAGTTCAGAAAATGGAGGCCATTGGAAACTTGGCTGGAGGTATTGCACATGATTTCAATAATATTTTAGGAGCCATCTTAGGCTATTCTGAACTTGCGCTGACTCAGGCCTCAAAAGAGCCTCGATTGGCTTCGTATCTGGAAGAGGTGTTAAGGGCTGGACATCGGGCAAAAGAGCTTGTCAAACAGATTTTAGCTTTTAGCCGGCGTTCTGAGCAGGAACGGGAAGCGGTTGATTTACGCGAACTGGTTCAAGATGCTTTGAAGATGGTACGGGCTACGCTTCCAACGACAATCGACATTCACACGAAGATGTTCAATGAGCCGGGGGTTATTTTTGCTGATCCCACACAAATCCAACAGGTGGTTCTGAATTTGTGTGCGAATGCGGAGCATGCGATGCGGGAGAAAGGTGGCAGCCTGACCTTGTCCCTGACTCATATGGATGTCACGGAACATTCAACTTCCTGTTTTACACAATTACAGCCGGGATCCTATCTGCAACTCATGGTCCATGATTCCGGGCGGGGTATTCCTTCTCAGGATTTGGATCGTATTTTCGAGCCATTTTTTACGACAAAAGGGCTGGGAGAAGGTACGGGGTTAGGACTAGCTGTGGTGCATGGTATTATTGTGGGGCATGGAGGGCACATTTCTGTTGCGAGTGAAGTGAATCAGGGGACAACCTTTACTGTGTTGTTTCCACGCTTGGATGTCGCCTTACCTCAAAAGCCAGAAAAATATGAAGCATGGCCCAAGGGAACTGGAACCATTTTGTTTGTTGATGACGAAGAAGTTTTGGCGAGATGGGGCGAACAAGTTTTGAGCAATTTAGGCTATTCAGTGGTAACTAAGGTAAACCCTCATGAAGCGTTGGCCTTGTTTCAAAAACAGCCGAATCAATTTGATATGGTTGTCACAGATCAGACCATGCCTACAATGAATGGAGAGGCTTTTGCCCGCGCACTATTAGCTATTCGTCAGGATATCCCTATTGTGCTTTGTACGGGATTTAGTCACAGTATGTCTGCAGAAAAATCCAAGCAACTTGGTCTTAAGGGATTTTTGATGAAACCCGTTAATGGAGCGTTATTAGCCAAAACGGTGAAAGAAATCACCGAAGGAGAGTGTTGAATAATGAAGATATCAATGGCCATATTTTGCCAGGAAGCCCTTGGCGATCAATAGCGTTGGGTCTGTTCAAAAAAGTCCGTCCAGCAAGGCCGCAGCCCTTTTTGCGCGCGGAGCGTACTGGCACTACGTGAGCACGGGAAAAGGGTGAGAACGCCGCTGGCGGCTTTTTTCAACAGACCCCGAAGGGGGGCGCTAAGACAGCAAAATATAGCCTCAGTTCTCTTAAGAACCTCTATCTGGGAGTTTTAAGGGATGGGAGAACTTAGGAGCTTTAGTTGACGGAGATCCTGGAATGGGATGAAGGCGACAGGTCGAATTTTTGCACCCAATCAATAGCATGACAAAGTTCTTGAAAGTTTAGAGGTTTTTCAAATACGCGGCACACTCCATGTTTATAGGCATGGAATCTGATGAGCTTTGATACTTCAGCCGTCATCAGAAAAATAGGAAAAACCTCATTGGGGAAATCTTGTTTCACATGCTCAATAAAGGTGAGCCCATCCATTTCTGGCATATTGTTGTCGGTAATAATCATGGCAATTGATTGCTGCCGTAGAACGTTCAGTCCTTCAACTCCATTCGCTGCTTCCTCGCACTGATAGCCTCGCCATTCGAGAAATTCCTTCAGACAGGAACGATGAAGCGTGTCATCGTCAATGAGAAGGATGCGACCCTGCGATGGAGATGTTCTGGGTGCCAAAGCTTCTGGCTGATGGATAAGGCTAAAAATATCCATGACTCTTACTGAACTTGTGGGTAAATGGTGGCGGAGGGACCATTGGGAAGGTGGCTGATGAGGAAACTAAGCTCCGGGTGCGGTCGGAATTAGAGTTTCCTGAGAACCAGTCCCTCCGCCATACATAAAAATCAGAAATTGCTTTGCTGAATAGATCTTCCATACCCCAAGACATCCTTACAGATGCGACTATTTCGTTTGCGAAGCCAAGGTCTTATCAGATGAAGACTGATTGTTGATAATCCAATAAGTTTTGCAAACAATATTCCTGATGCACAAAAATAATAAAAAGGCCTATAAAACAATAGGTTACGAGAAATAGTTCGTTTTGGCTGCGCTATTATTGTGCAGGGTAGAGCCTACAGTAAGAATGGAAGAACCTTCAAAAAGTAGGTCCTCAAACCAGGGAAGTCTTGAGTGTAGTCATATGTTCCTTTAAATAGACATATAGGCTTACTGGTAGGAGTTGACCCTTGTGCTTTGACCGCGCGAGCTCGAAACCGTTGACAGTTATTCTAATTAGTACTATAATAGTTAGGACTAATTGAGTGTGGCCACACTAAGGAGTATGTATGCCCATCAGTGATTTTAAAGATGACCCGTATTTGAGTGTGTTGCGGCCTTTGGTTGAGGCTTACTTGGCTTTCTACCGCGTCGCGAGCCGGCATATTGAGTCTATGGGCGTGACTCCCGGACAGTTTGATGTGATTGCTGAGTTGCAAGGAACCAAAGGCCTGACATGCGCCGAATTGACAAGGCGGGCATTGACGACGAAGGGGACGCTTACTGGGGTCTTAGATCGTTTAGAACAGAAAGGGTTGATCCAACGTGACTCTGTGGGGGGGGACCGCCGGGCCACACGAGTTCGGCTCACGTCAAAAGGCAGCCATCTCGTCAAGCAGGTATTTCCTGCCCATGCAGAATTTATGCGTCCCTTTTTTTCGCGGGCTTTGAAGCTGTCTGAAGTAACGATAGCTAAGCGGTTGCTTGGCCAAGTGCGGGATAGTTTCGACGACTCGATGAACTCCTCTGCTGCCAAACATGTTGTTAAGGTAAAAGTTACGAAGAAAACGTCATCAACCAGAAAGAAGGGGACGCGAAAAGGTTAGCCAAGGGTGGGAACACGAAACGTGTAGCGTGTCAGGTGACGTACAAAAAAAGGATCGGGTGAACATTATGAAGACAGCATTACGAAAAGTACAAACCATTGTTGAGCCCATGCCGGTGATTGAAGGCGCTGGAGTACGGTTAAAACGGAGTCTTGGCGGGCAAGAGCTTAACTATCTGGATCCGTTTCTCCTATTTGATCATTTTGGGTCATCAAATGCCGAGGATTATCAAGCTGGGTTTCCTATGCATCCGCACCGTGGTATCGAAACCGTGACCTATATGCTGACAGGAGAAGTGCAGCACCGTGACACCTTAGGCAATGCCGGGAGCATCGACGCGGGAGATGTGCAATGGATGACGGCAGGAGGCGGTATCCTTCACGAGGAAATGCCGCAGGTGCGTCCGGAAGGCAATGAAGGCTTTCAACTGTGGGTCAATCTCCCGGCTGATCTCAAGATGAGCCAGCCCCGGTATCAAGATATCGCTTCACAAGACATCCCTCGGGTCACGACTGAGGGTGGAGTGACGATTCGAGTCATTGCCGGACATGTCGCGGACACGAACGGAGCCGTCACGAGTATCGCGGCCAATCCAACCTATTTGGACGTGACCATTCCTGCTCATGGTTCCTTCACGCACGTCATTCCTCAAGGCCATACCGCATTTGCCTATGTTTTTGAAGGCAAGGCAATTTTTGTCGAGCATGATGACGGGAGGTCTACCCAGGTTGGGTCCACAAAACTTGTGGTCTTGGAGGATGGAGAGCAGGTGAAGATTGAAACGGGCGAGAGCAGTGCGCGTTTCTTGCTTCTCTCGGCACCGCCCTTACGTGAGCCCATCGCCCGCTATGGTCCGTTTGTGATGAATACGCAAGAAGAAATTCAACAGGCGCTAAAGGATTTACGGCAAGGGACCTTCATCTGGAGAGAACAGGTTGCATCATGACCCTCGCGCAATTTCCCAAAGAACAAACTGAAGATGGACACTACGATCGTCAAGAAGACGCCTTTCGGGATTGGGTGACGAATGATGGCAGCTCAGACTACCCTGCGGCCACAGGACGCTATCACCTGTATGTTTCATGGGCCTGTCCCTGGGCGCACCGGACCATTATTATCCGCAAGCTGAAGCGGTTAGAAAATGTGGTAGGCATGATGGTCGTAGACCCCATTCGCGATGAGCAAGGCTGGGCATTTCGAAACGGGCCGGGGCATACTGAAGACCTAGTCAATGGATTCAAATTTCTGAGCGAGGCATACATGGCTTCTGATCCTCACTTTCAATCCCGCGTTACTGTCCCTGTTCTTTGGGATAATGAAACCAGGAGAATTGTGAGTAATTCTGATGATGATATTATGCGGATGTTCAATGATGCGTTTAATGAATTGACGGATAGTTTTATCGATCTGTATCCGAAAGATCTGCGCCAAGACATAGATGAGTTGAATAATTTTATTTATGAACACATTAATAATGGGGTCTATCGGGCAGGATTTGCGACCACGCAACCCGCCTATGAGCAAGCCGTGACGCAACTGTTTGGAGCACTAGATCAAATAGAAAATCGTCTCTCCGCTCAGCGATATTTATTCGGATCACAAATTGTTGAAACAGACTGGCGGTTGTTCGTGACGTTGATTCGATTTGATGCCGTCTATCATGGACATTTTAAATGTAATATCAGACGGCTTGTGGACTATCCCAATCTGTTCGGCTACCTTAAAGATCTCTATCAGCAAGAGGGCATTGCGGACACGGTGAATTTTGATCACATCAAGCGCCACTATTACGTGACGCATGACGATATCAACCCCACAGGTATTGTACCCCTGGGCCCTGAGCAGGATTTGCTCGCTCCTCATGGTCGAGAGGGAGTATGACAGTGATGTCATCATCTTTCATAGTAGGGACTCTTGAATAATTCAATTTCAAGCTACAAAAAGGTCTTCAGAACACTGATGACTTCAATTCGACGGGAATGTTCAAAAAAGTCGTCCAGCAAGGCCGCAGCCATTTTTTCGCGCGGAGCGTACTGGCGCTACGTGAGCACGGAAAAATGGCGAGAACGCCGCTGGTGGCTTTTTTCAACATTCCCTAGCACCAATTGAACAGAAAGGATAGGAAGCAATGAGTATTCACAAACAGGTTCAGGCAGTCATCGATGGAGTGCTTACAGGCAGAATTCTAGAAACCTTTGATCAGTTCTACGCGGACGACGTGGTTATGTCAGAAAATGGGAAAGACGCGCGAGTGGGGAAACCCGCAAATCGAGAATATGAAATCCAATTCTTAGATAATGTGCAGGAATTTCATGGCGCAAAGGTGGGACGAGTAATTGTGGACGGCGACCATGCGGCAGTGGAATGGTCATTTGATATCACATTCAAAGATGGGAATCGGGTGCAGATGGAGCAAGTTGCCGTGCAGACTTGGAAAGATGGGAAAATTATTCGTGAAGACTTTTACCACTCATAAGTTGCGAAATTGTGTGAAGGCTCGTGCTGCAGAGGTGATATGATCTCTCCGCTTAATCGGATGAATGAGTGATCCTCCGCACCGGGTTTTGATCTATGGAAAGGAATGACAGGGATGACGACTGAACCACCATCTGATGGACCCTCCCCAGCGTTGTTTTTTCAAACAGCTAATGCTCACATGCGGACCGCGGCGCTCAAGTCGGCCATCGAGCTGGAAGTGTTTACCGGTATTGGAGAAGGGAAGGGGACGCCTGAATTGCTGGCCACGCGATGCGGAGCGTCTCCTCGCGGGATGAGAATGTTGCTTGATTATTTAACGATAGCCGGATTCCTGATCAAGCAAGCGGAAGGCTATGCATTGACGCCCGACTCTGAAGTGTTTCTGACCAAGCAATCTCCTGCGTATTTGGGCGGCGCGCTTGAATTTATGCTGTCTTCTCCTTTAGTTGAGGGGGCGAAGAACCTGACTGGTGCTGTTCGTAAAGGTGGCACCGTGGTGAGTGAAGAAGGCACGACGGCTCAAGAGCATCCTGAATGGGTGACATTTGCCCGTTCTATGGGACCATTGATGAAAGGCCCTGCCGAGTGGATAGCCAATTGGGTGAGTCAACAGGCTCCCAATACTCGTAACGTTCTGGATATTGCGGCAGGCCATGGTTTGTTTGGTGTCGAGATTGCCAAGAAGCTTGCGCACGCCCAGATTACCGCACAAGATTGGGCCAATGTCTTGATGGTGGCACAAGAAACGGCGGACGCTGCAGGAGTGCGCAACCGGTTCAGAACTTTAGCCGGCAGTGCATTCGATGTGGAGTTGGGGCACGGCTACGATCTCGTGCTCCTCACCAATTTCCTTCATCATTTTGATGTTTCCACGTGCGAAGGACTATTGAAAAACATATATGCCTCATTGTCGGATGACGGGAAGGTCATGACATTGGAATTCATACCCAATGAAGACCGAATATCGCCTCCGGAAATGGCGGAATTTGGTTTGATCATGTTAACCACCACTCCGTCGGGCGATGCGTATATCTTTCGCGACTACGAGCGGATGTTTCAGAATGCAGGATTCGGCCAAAGTGAAATGGTCGATGTGCCCGGTTCCAATCAGCGGGTGATCATCACTCAAAAGTCGTAATAGGATTTGCCAGCTAGGCGCCTACTATTTTTTGGCTTCGAACTGTGGAACGGCGCCTATACTGGCGAGCCCAGCTTGTGCACATGCGGCATCCAAATGCCCGCCGGGCGCACCGCCCACGCCAATTCCACCCACCACATCCTCGCCCATCTTGATGGGTAACCCGCCACCGAGCAGGAGGATATGTTCGTTCATATGCTGCAGGCCTTGAACCGCTGGCATTTTCGCCACCAGCTCAGCCAGCTTAGCGGTGGGTTGTCTCAGGCTGGCTGAAGTATAGGCTTTCTTTCGGCTACTGTCCGGTGTATGGGGTCCAGCGCCGTCTTGTCGCAACAGGGCTCGGATGTTTCCTCCTTGATCGACGACGGCCGCGCTTACCCGGTACCCATCGGCTAGACATTGGTCAACTGCGGCCTGTGCAGCTTTCGTTGCCAATGCGAGCGGTAGCACAGGGTCTTTCGGTAGTTCAGCAGCCATGGCTGCGTTGGTCATCACCACAGCCAAACAACATGTGATACGTCCAAGCATTTTACGGATGTACAGTGTGCTAACCATTCTCTCCTCCTTGGTAGTAAAAACATACGGTGGGTTTGTTGACCTTCAAAATCTCATTCTTAAGTAAACATAGCCTTATAGGTGTAGTCTAATGATTATTTCATTGGACTGCCAGAAGAGTGGTTGCATCTCCTTCCCCCAAGACGCAATACTGGCATAGTGTTAAGTCTTGTCTGGTCTCCTGTAGAGTGATATCCAGCACTTTTTCTAAACGAGAAGGGTAGAGGTGGCCCCAAGAATCTGAACAAGCCGATAAGTGGATACGCTCTCCGAAACGTGGCATGATGGTGCCACTGATGAAAGGAGCATAGTATGAGCAGACGACCTCGGCGGAATCATTCTCCCGCCTTTAAATCGAAAGTGGCGCTGGCTGCCATCAAAGGGGAACAGACGGTGGCCGAATTGGCCCAACGGTTCGATGTGCATCCGAATCAGATCACCCAATGGAAGACCCTGCTGCTGGAAGGAGCGGCAGGCGTGTTTGAGGCCGGAGAATCCTCACCGCCTCCTGTTGACGTGAACAAACTTCACGCCAAAATTGGCGAGTTAACGTTAGAGAATGATTTTTTAGAAACGGCGCTCACCAAAGCGGGCGTGCTGAGCGCAAAGCGATGATTGACCGCACGCATCAGTTATCAATTACGAAACAAGCCAAGGCCTTAGGAGTGAGTCGCGGCTGTCTCTATTATCAGCCCAAGCCAATCTCGGAGGAGGATCTGCAGCTCATGAACCGGATTGATCAGTTGCATCTGGAATGGCCCTTTGCTGGGGCCCGGATGCTCCGAGACCTCTTACGGCAGGAAGACAGGCGAATTGGGAGGAAGCATGTGGCCACGCTGATGCGGCGGATGGGCTTGGAAGCGCTCTATCGCCGTCCGCGGACGACGCAGCGGCACCCAACCCACAAGGTGTATCCATATTTGTTACGGGGCGTGGCGATCACTCGTGCCAATCAGGTCTGGGCCATGGATATCACGTACATCCCCCTGGCAAAGGGATTTGTGTATCTGGTGGCCGTGGTAGATTGGCACACGCGCCGAGTGCTGGCCTGGCGGCTCTCCAACACGATGGATGTGCAGTTCTGCCTTGACGTCGTTGAGGAGGCCTGCAGTCGTTATGGGAAACCTGCCATCATGAATACGGATCAGGGCAGTCAGTTCACCAGTTACGCCTTTACCGAGTTGCTCAAGGCCCAAGGTATACGCCTCAGTATGGATGGTCGAGGAGCGTGGCGCGACAACATCTTTGTCGAGCGGTTGTGGCGAAGCGTAAAATATGAAGAAGTCTACTTACAGGCTTATGAGTCAGTTTCAGCGGCACGAGCGGGACTCGCTCGCTATTTCCAGTTTTACAACAGCCGCCGACCTCATTCAGGGGTGGCTGGCCGGACACCGGATCAAGCCTATTTTCAAGAACCGCCGCGCTCCCATGCGGCCTAATTCAAACAAGGAGCAATCCACTTATCGAAGGCTCTCAGGCTGTTCAAAGAAACGGGGCCACCTCTGGTATTTGTCGTACGTATTACCGATTGTTCTAGGTGTACATGAATGATTGATGGCATCAACTATTACCAGATTCTCGGGGTGTCCGAAGATGCGTTCTTGAAGGAAATTCAGACCGCATGGCGGACCTTTGTCAAAAACAATCATGAGGATGTGGTGGCCCCACATGAACGGCAGGCGGCGAAGGAACGGATGGTCCGGATCAATGAAGCCTATGCCGTGCTCAGTCATGAAGAAAAGCGCGGGGATTATGATAATGCGCATATGCTGAACGGTGGTTCGAGTATTGAACTGGTGCGGAGGCGTGTCAGAAAAGCGCGAGAAATTATGCAACGCGAGCGAACTCTCATTACGGGCGACGAGATAAAGCTGCTCGAAACAATCCTGGACTATCTTGATCCTAACACTTTGAAGGCATGTTTTAACTGGATGATTGAGATATTACGTGAATGTCCTGACATGGCTAGATATGTGGTAGGGCCAGCGTTTGAGGAACAGTTATTAGGGGCGAAGACATCGTTGTTGGATACGCTGTTGCGACAAGCACCCTATGCCATTACGTGGGACAAGGTTCATCTCTATGGCGAGGATATCTGTAGTTTGAGTGGGAAGAAAAACAAAGAACGTAATTATGAGCAACTTGCACGGATTCTATTTCATCGGCCGGATTTGGCCAAATATTGTGTGTATCCGGCCTACCAAGAACAAGCCTCGGGATGCGAAAGCTGTCTGCTCCCTACCTTATTGCGGGTGACTCCAGAAGAAATTACCCAAGAAAATTTTGATGATTACGTTGAGACCGTGTATAGCATGCGCCCAATTGTCTATGGCCAACTCAGAAGCTATAACGAGCAAGCTATTTCCTGGATTTTAAAGGCCAGACCTGATCTCATCCGAAAGCCTGAAAAGAAACCACTCCCCAAAGAACTGCCGCTCCCCTTACGAGAACAATTCTAGGTGCCGCAAACAGTCTGCGGTTAAAGGTTACTGTGGGTATTGTCCTCCGAGAGCAACCTGAAGCATGGACTCGGTTCGGCGGTAGGCCCGCAAGGCCTGAAAATACCCTCGTTGTGTGCTCAGGGTGCGACGACGGGCTTCGATGAGAAAGATGCTGTTGAGTTGCATGGTCGAATAAAAACGCTCCACATAGTCAAGAGCCTTTTGCTGCGCGACGAGCATCTTATCCCGAAACAATTGCGCATGGGTTTCATGAAACGCGAGCTCACCTAATAGCCGTTGAATATCTTGTTTGGTCGCAAGCTCTGTGGCTTCTAATTGATGTCGGGCTTGCTGGTGCTGAAATTCTGCTCGTGCGATACCCCCTTGATTTTGATTAAAGATAGGTATTTGGAGGACCAGCAGCGGTCCAGCACTATTGACCTGATCCAATTCTCTTGTGTAATTGCCCCCAAGTCCAACGTCGCCGAAGATGCGAGCCCTCTGCCAATCCAGTAAACGGCGGGTCTGAGAAATTTGGAGACGGGTGAGTTGCAAATCGACTCGATGCCGTTTAGCAAACTGCCAACCCTTCTCGGCCGAAAGCCTCCGTAAAGGCATCTTCTCAAGATTGCCGACTATGCTGAAGGTGTCATACGCGAGAGGGTCCAGTCCCAGTGTCTCAAGGAGCCGGGCATGTGCGGTAATCAAACTCGACTGGATGCGGGCTAAGTCGACCTGGCCTTCAAATAACACATTTTCCGCTAGATAAATATCCAGATCATTGACGAGGCCGGCATGAAACCGGACTTGGAGTTCCTGGACAGTGGTCTGAAAAAGAGACACATTGCCTTCCATGAAACGATACAGCGCCTGTTGCAGGAGGAGTTCATCGAAGGTATCTCGGGCTAAGGCGGCTGTCCGAAGAATTTCCTGTATGACGAGCTGACTGATCCGTAGAGCCTCGATTTCCGCGATGTTGCGTCGGAGAGGCACATTCCACAAATCGGAAATTCTCAATAACAGATCGAGTTCAACGCCTGTTCCACTTCCGCCGGACGTGGGAAAACGAAACAAGGCTCCCAGAGAAGGATTCGTATACAATCCGGCCTGCACCACATCGGTCCGGGCAATACCCAATGCCTGAAAATGGGCTTGAAGCCGTGGATTGTTCAACAAACTGACGCGGATCGCTTCTTCACGAGTCAGTCCATCTTTCAACAAGGCATCCACCATCTTTGTGGTTTGAATACGATCTTCAGCGGTGTGCTGCCATACGACAGGCTGGCTGACGCGGTTCAAGCTTTCCTGTTGCACTCGTATGTGGTCTGGCTCGACATTCACGCTGGCACACCCATGCAACGTAAGGACGATGAGGAGGGTAAGGAATATATGCTTCTTCATGGCCTACCCTCCTGAGATTGATTGGGATGTTGCCATTCGGCTCGTGGGTCAGTGGGATTAACATGGACGAGGGTAAACATCCCGCCATGGGGCATGATGCCCATGGGAGCATCGGCCATGGCATTCATGACATGATGGAGACGATGGCAATGCATTCGCCAGGTTCCGGGGTTCCAGGCCACGAACTCCACGTCTCTCGTCGTGCCTGGTGGAACGTTAATCGTCGAACCTCGCCATTGTGAGGCCTCTGGAATAGGCCCGCCTTCCGTCCCGACGACTCGCCAAGAGTAGCCATGAATATGGATAGGATGGCTTTGCATGCTCAAATTCCCGAAACGAATTCGTACACGTTCGCCCTGTTGCAAATGGAGAGAGTCGATGCTTGGAGCGACCTTCCCGTTAAAGGTAAACCAGTTGAAATCCATCGAGCTGATATTGGGGTTCGGGTTTCCTGGAGCAAACGTCCATTCTTGCAACATGATCGCAAACTCTTTATCTGGCTTAGACCTGGGATATTGGGGGTGGACGACCAACAGACCCCCTAACCCTAAGGCATCTTGCTTCATGACATTAAACCCAGTGTGATACATAAAGGTGCCATGCTGATAGAGGGTGAATTCATACACGTGTTTCCCACCGGGTGGTGTCGGGGGTTCGGTCACTCCGCCGGCACCGTCTTGTGTATTGGGAACTTCCAAGCCATGCCAGTGGATCGAAGTCGGTTCGGGTAACTCATTGATGAGGATTACTCGAATGCGATCACCTTCGGTCACTTCGATGGTAGGACCGGGGACTGAGCCGTTATATCCCCACACCAGACCTTTCTGTGACGTGTGAGTCATCTGGTTGGTCATCTCACCTGAGAAACGATTCATCATGGGAATGAGCGATTGGTCCATCGGTCGTCCATCGGTGAGCTCATGCATGAACGGTTGGGCGATAAGCGTAAAGACCTTGACCGTACCGTCTAATTTATAACCGAGCGGTGGGACGTTCACCGTATTCACTCGACCCATCTGTCTACCCATGAGTTGGGGCGGAAGAGAGTAGGTTTTCCCTTCCTCGATACGTGGTGCTTTGATTCTCCCCAAGGAGTCACGCATTTCCATTCGTTCTGATAAAACGTGGTGATCATCGTGACTATTTGTTGCACCTGAATGGGCATGTTTTAGGGTTTCAGCATAAACAGGTGTGAGAGACATACTTATAAACACCAGCACAAACGATAGTCGAAGTTGAAATACACAGCGCTTCAGCATATTCTGCCTTTCGTGTCTGGAAATGTGGAAAAGTTGGACAACCCTGTGAAGAGGGAGACGTTACACCCGCAGGGGTAAGGCGAAGGCCCAACGATGGAGATGAATCAAATCAGAAACGTGGAGAGGAAGAGATACCGAGGAGGATCTCCGCTATAACGGAGAGCTCGAAAACCGTGGGGAATCGACTGACTAAACTGTTTCTTTTGTCCGTGAGAAGATAGGGATTCGAATAAGTGGGTATGTACGGATAATTGTTCTAATGGCTCAGAAAAAGAGGTCAACGCTTCAAAGCAATCATTATCTCCTGTTGTCGTGTGATGAGCCGGTAACGAAGAAGCTTCAGCGATAGGACTGGTCATGGGGCATAACAAACTCAAGCTGCCGCAGATCAGTAGGACACTGGCGCAGATGAGTCTCAAACTGATAGTCCCTAATGCAGTATTATTTCGCATGTTCGTATTCTAAACCGAAGATGTGATTCAGGCAAATGAGTGGTTTTCTGATAGAGTTTCTTCAAGGACGATCTCTTGCAAAGGATAGTGAGCAATGATTACCGTAGGACTGACGACAGAAGTGTAATCGTTTCTGCAAGGTAAAGAAATGAAGGAGTAGACACATGGCGGCCTTTGAGTACCAAGAGATTTTTGAACATACGGTGGATACCACCACCTATCGCAAGCTCACCTCGGACTTTGTGTCTACCTCCACATTTGAGGGCAGGGAAATTCTCAAAATTTCTCACGGAGCACTTACGTTGTTAGCACGCGAGGCGATGGATGATGTGACGCATTTATTACGTTCCAGCCATCTGGCTCAGTTAGCCAACATTCTGGATGATCCGGAAGCGTCTGATAATGATCGATTTGTGGCGTTGGAACTTCTCAAGAATGCCAATATTGCAGCCGGTCGGGTCTTGCCTGGTTGCCAGGATACGGGAACGGCCATTGTCATGGGTTACAAGGGACAAGACGTCTGGACGGATGGAGATGATGCGGAATCCCTCTCGCGGGGAATCTTTGAAGCCTACGATCAGCGTAATCTCCGCTATTCGCAGATGGCTCCGCTTGATATGTATGCCGAGAAGAACACCGGCAATAATTTGCCTGCTCAGATTGATCTCTTTGCGGTTGCGGGATCTGAGTATCGGTTGTTGTTTATTGCCAAAGGGGGTGGATCGGCCAATAAGACTTTTCTTTATCAAGAAACAAAAGCCTTATTGAATCCCCAATCCTTGTTGACCTTTGTCTCAGAAAAAATTCGTACTTTAGGAACCTCAGCATGTCCGCCCTATCATTTGGCGCTGGTTGTGGGTGGTATGTCAGCAGAATTCACGCTGAAAACCGTGAAGCTTGCGAGTTGTCATTATCTAGATGATTTGCCTACAACAGGCAATGCACAAGGTCGTGCGTTTCGGGATCTGGAGTTAGAACAACAAGTCTTTCAACTTTGCGCTGAAACGGGAATTGGCGCGCAATTTGGCGGGAAATATTTCGCTCATGACGTACGAGTCATTCGCTTGCCGCGGCATGGCGCGTCTTGTCCCGTCGGACTGGGTGTATCCTGCTCAGCCGACCGGCAAGTGTTAGGCAAGATTACGAAAGAGGGTGTCTTCCTTGAACAGCTTGAAACCAATCCTGCGCAATACCTTCCGGATGTAACGGAGGAAGACCTCGATGGACACGTGGTCAAGGTTGACTTGAATCGGCCCATGCCGGAAATCTTGGCTGAACTGCGCAGACATCCAGTGGCTACGAGGCTATCCCTGACCGGGCCTTTGGTCGTTGCACGAGATATTGCCCATGCCAAACTCAAAGAGCGGTTGGATTCAGGAGAAGGGCTTCCGCAATACATGAAAGATCATGCTATTTATTATGCCGGTCCTGCGAAAAAACCTGACGGGCTGCCCTCGGGGTCCTTCGGTCCTACCACAGCAGGCCGTATGGATTCCTATGTAGATCAGTTCCAGGCTGCTGATGGGAGCATGGTTATGCTGGCCAAAGGGAACCGGTCTAAACAGGTTCGTGAGGCCTGCGGAAAATATGGCGGGTTTTATCTGGGCTCTATCGGGGGTCCCGCCGCGCGTTTAGCAGAACACAGCATTAAAAAAGTGGAAGTGCTCGAGTACAAAGACCTCGGCATGGAAGCCGTCTGGAAAATCGAAGTCGAGGATTTCCCTGCCTTTGTCGTCGTCAACCATGAAGGCAAAGACTTCTACGCCGATCTCACGACTCAGAAGTCTTCAGGCCTCATTCAAGTAAAAGAATCTGGAGAAAAATAGGATACGAAAGTGATACACTCGCGTGGAGCTGGAAGGGTAGTCATTCTGAAGAGAATGAGGCCTCCAGCCAAGTCGCCGCTGGCGGCTTTTTTCATTAGATCCTTACATAAGAAATTGTCATTTCGTCTCAATCTACCTTTTAATGGAAAGATTTGACTTGTCTTTTTGGTTCTTGAGACAATTCGTTTGTGCCGTATAGGTGTCCGTATAGCAGGAAGACGGACACATTGTCTGTTTCATTCACTTGACCCCCTCACAGAAAGGGTGAGTATCATGAAAAAAATTATCATCGTGTTGACTGTCGTCATGTTTTCCTTAGGAGGGCTCTTTGGGGCTGGTATGGCAGGAGAAATCAAGGCCAAGGCTGAGGCCATGAAAGGTGAAGCCAAGGCGAAGAAAGAGGAGATGAAAGGAGAAATCAAGGCTCAGATGGAAGAGGCTAAAGGTAATAATGTGAGTGCCACCATGGAGCGGGCAAAAGGAAAAACTAAAGCAGCTTTTGAGCGAGTGAAAGGAAAGGTGAATGAGCTGAAAGCTGGAGCTGAATAACCATGGTTTAATTGTTAGTTGAGCTTGTATGCGTCTTGGGGTAGTAATGGTAGTTCCCCAAGTCGTTTCTATATGTGGCCCCTTGGCTGGTGGTGATGATCGGCCAAGGGGCCTTTTTATTGTATAAAGCGAAGTATGTACTTGAGTGCTAACAATACAGAAGCTTGGCGAAGATGTGGAAAGTAGAAAGGTGCGCGAATCCACTTGAAGATCTCTGTAACTCCCTAGCTTCATGAATTTGACGTGGTAATCTTGACTCAGTGGAAGAAGAATTCTTAGAGTTTATAGAGAAGGGTCGAATCAATGCGTCATGTTACCGGATGTGATGATTGTTGGTGAGTGCGACTTGGGAGGTGCAGTATGACAACACAGAGTACGGATTCCCAGATGAGAAAGAGTTTTCATATGATCGCATTCAATGTCTGTATGGTAGCATTGCTCGCTGGATGTAGTGCTCAATTGCGGACGACAACGATAACTGGCCATGATGTCCCCAAGGTACAGGTGGCTAAGTTGCAACCAGAGCAATTGGTTGAGGAACAAGTGCAGCCACAACCTCTACCGGAAGACAGTGTCTTACCTTCCTCGACGTTAGATATTCCTGTGGAGGAACCAGTAGGGCCTGTGATTCGCCCAAGTACGGAATCAGAAATTTTTTCAACATCAAAAACTCGTCCGGATACTGATGGCATTTCTCAACCAGACCTGACTCCTGAAGCTGATTTCTCGAACGAAGGAGAACAGGCTGGTGCTTCCTTGGCGCAAGCTCGACAGTCCGTGAAAGAAGACATGCCGAGTGCCGGCGTTCCTTCTATTTCATTTGAGCCAGAATTGCCGGCTTTACCCAACCTGGATGGAAACGGAGCGTCTACCGAGGTCGTGAGTGAAGAACCGCAGATAGTGGCGAAAGCTGGAGTCGAGACAGACAATGACGGTGATAAGCCGGTTTCATCAGTTGACGAAGAACCCATTCAAATAGCGAAGGTGATGCCACAAGAAAGGCTGGACCGTGAAATAACCACCGAGGATCTGGAAGTGATGCTCAGTGACGTATTTTTTGATTATGACCAGTTTGCTATTCGCGAGGATGCGGTGTCCTTATTGGAAGCAAATGCTAAGCTCCTCACGGAGAAATTTGCTGGCCACGACATTATCATCGAGGGGCATTGCGATCAACGAGGCACGCAAAGCTACAATATCGTACTAGGCGAGCGGCGGGCGAAGGCTGTGCAAGGGTTTCTCAAAGATCTAGGCATTCCCGAGGAAAAACTTCAAATTGTGAGTTTTGGCAAAGAGAAGCCGTTTTGTACAGAACAGACAGAAGCCTGTTGGCAAGAAAACCGTCGAGGACATTTTGTCATCAAGAAATGATGCCCGCATAGAGTGTTGCCCCAACAATCGAATCTTTCCTGGCTGTTTCCCGTCATCATGTGGATGGGCGGTGGCATCTTCTTGGTCTCAAGCGCGGCCTTGGCAAAGGATGTAGACACACCATCCCTCGTTGATCGTTCTCTTCCTGACACTTCCCTTCTGTACGTTTCTGATTACTTTTCCTTTGTCGGGCAAGATGCTCAGGGACATGTGTCTCTGGCACTAGACAATAATCGTGGCCGAGACGGGGAGTCCTGGCAGGCGGAACATTTTGTCGTTCTTCATGATGAACACGAAGGCTGGATTTCTCTTCAAGGTAATGGATCGTACGAAAACACCAACAAAGAATTGGAAACGATTCCAGCTTCAGCGTTTTTTCAAACTACAGGGACACCTCACACAGGCCTTTCTATTGTGAGTGAATCAAATGACTTGGCCTTATCCATTGACCCTATTCCACCTCGTTTAAATCGGGAACATGAGGGAGGACAGTATTGGCTAGGCTCCTCTGCGGCGGTCTTAACCTGGCGGGGTCGAACAATAAGGGGTCGATTGATTTATGAATATTTCATGATGCCGGAGTTTAATCGCTTAACACGCACGTACTGGGGACTATGGAAACATTTTCAAGGGCTCTATTTGGTGGTCGAAGGCCTTGGTGATCTGTATGTGCATTCACAAGAAAGTGATCGGCTAGTGCCGTTGATTGGTACCTTAGATGGATTTTTGGCCATTCATGGAGAAACCGAACCGTTTCAAGCCTTGCAACTGACACTTTTGGATAGCAGCCAAGCCTGGGGGCTTTTTCGATGGCCAAGCGCGTGGAGTATCAACTGGGTGAGTCAGGCTGGAGCAGGTCATGTCCGATTGCAAATCTACGATCTCCAGTCAATGGGTAACTGGGGTATTGGGGGATTTGGCATGGGCATTGTGGTCGGAACGTTACAGTATAATGGGAAGGAATATCAGGTCTATGGTTTAGGAGAGCTCATTATGTAAGGAGCCTGTTGAACCCAGAAACCGCAGTTGGATCACGAAAGCATAGCCTTTGATGTCTTCATTATTCAACACGCCCCACTAGCAAGCGTGTTGAAGGTCGTCTGGATGGACAAGTCTTTCGATGGTGGTACGGGCCGGACGGTTGTCTCATTGTTCTTATTCAAAGAAATTGAGATGATGTGGGGGAAAGGACCATGGTTGCTCAATCATGTCGACTGTGCTTATCTATATTGCGGATCCGATGTGTTCGTGGTGCTGGGGTTTTTCACCGGTTCTGGAGCAGATTCGGCATCAGTATGACGATCGGGTGACATTTCAGTTGATGCTAGGGGGACTACGCCCAGGGAATACGGAACGTTTTGACGAATCCAGGCGTGCCTATATTTTGCAACATTGGCATGCAGTCCATGAACGGACTGGTCAACCATTCAATTTTGAATTTCAGATGGGGCAAACCTTTACGTATGATACGGAGCCAGCATCCCGGGCTGTGCTTGTTGTACGACAGATTGCCTATTCAAAAGAATGGATATTTTTGAAAAATGTGCAAGAAGCCTTTTATGTGAAGAATGCGGATGTCACGAGATTGGAAGTCTTGGAGGAGATAGCGGTAGCTCTGGATGTCGATGGCAAGCAGTTTCGTCAGACTTTTCAAGATCCACAGACCAAACGTTCAGTATGGGAAGAATTTGATCGAGTACGACAATTAGGCGTGAATGGTTTTCCAACCTTGTTGGCTCGACAGGGCGATTCTGTCTCCACGGTCACGCATGGGTATCAGGCTGCTCAAACGCTGAGCCGAGACATAGATCAACTTCTTGAAAAGATGATATAAAGCTAAAAGGACAGCGTTCATTTAATTTTATAGGAGGGTTTGCGATGCGAATCATGAGGAATTTGACTTTATCGATTGGAGTAACAGTTGGTCTGGTTGGGGGTATGGTGGCGATGGCCTCAGCAGAAATGGCCAAATGGGAATTGGATAAGGACCACACGACGCTAGGGTTTGAGGTGGCGCATATGGTGGTGTCAAAGACGAAGGGAAAATTTACTGAGTACACCGGGACTGTGGTGATGGATGCAGAAAAACAGGAATTTAAAACTATTGAGGCCGCTATCCAAACTGCATCGGTGACAACGGATCATGAAAAACGAGATGATCATTTGCGAAGCGCTGATTTTTTCGATGCGAAAACATTCCCAACGATGACGTACAGAATGAAAAGTTATAAGAAGTCCGGTGATCAATACACGGCCGTTGGTGATTTCACGTTATTAGGTGTCACGAAAGAAATTACATTGGTGGGAACGTTTAATGGCGTGGCTCAAGACCCTTGGGGAAATACAAGAGCGGGGTTTACGGCTGAAGGAAAACTCAACCGAAAAGATTTTGGTATGAAATTCAGTAAACTGTTGGACAACGGTGGATTGATGGTTGGGGATGAAGTCCATCTCAAGCTAGAAATAGAAGTCATCAAAGAAAAGAAAGTGGAAAAAGTGAAGCATTAGTTGGGAGCGCACGTAGTGGGATTGTCCAGTCGCTTCTGTCCTTAACATACGGGAACCTCTAAAAACCGTCCTTTTCCGCGATGGCGGCGTCAACTTCGTGCTCAAATCCTCATGTATTCTCATATACACTGCGGTTTTGCGCGCGAAGTTTCCTTGCCCTCACGAAAAAATCCTGGTTTTTAGAGATCCCCATACGTATAGAGGGGGAATAGCAATGATGAGCAAGGAGATTGGCACAAAACTTGTCGCCTTATGTCGAGAAGGTAAGAACCTTGAAGCCATCGAAAAATTTTATTCAGCAGATGTTGTGAGCGTTGAAGCTTGCGCAATGCCGGGCATGGACCAAACGCAGAAAGGGATTGACGCCATCAAAGGGAAAAACAAATGGTGGGTGGACAACCATGAGGTCCACGGTGGTGAAGTCCTGGGT
Source organism: Nitrospirales bacterium (assembly GCA_965223315.1). GTDB lineage: Bacteria > Nitrospirota > Nitrospiria > Nitrospirales > UBA8639 > Nitrospira_E. The sequence goes on along the minus strand of CBDCWD010000004.1, from coordinate 3,513,273 downwards.
CCCTTCCCCAATGAGAATCGTTTTATTGTCTTTTTTAAGTTTGATGTCACACCAAAACAGACCGGCACACGAATGACGATGGAAGAAATGGGCTTGTATACAGTAGAGAATGACAAAATTGTGCGAGAAGAGTTTTTCTATAGTATGGGGTGAGTTGTAAGGGGATAGAAATCAACAGGAGACCGTATTGCTATCTGGTCATAAGGAGTCACCTATGAGCGGCGTTCGTTTTGGGAGAAGCACGTTCTTGGTTATATGGGTCTTTGGGTTTTTTCTTGTCTGTCCTGGGTTGATTGGTATGTCTGCAGCTCAGACTCTTCAGACTGATTCTCTGTCCGAAGCTGAGAAAGTTCCTCAATCTGAGACGTCCGGGAAAATCATTCCATTTGCGGGTTACGAAGAGAGACTACGCCAATCGCCACGATGGAAAAGTTTGACTCCTGAGGAACAAGCAACACTTTTGGAAAAATTGGAAGCAACTAGAAAACAATTTTTAGATCAACAAGAACAACTCAATGCCCAATATGAAGATCGAATCAAGAAAATGAAAAAACGCCGGGAATCATTGGTAGATAAAAGGAGAAAGCGTGCTCAATATCAAGACGTTGATCAACTCTGGGGACAGTTCCAATCTTTGCCTATCGATAAACGAATGGCAATGGAACGGCAGCTTGGTTTGAATGACATTGCGCCTTCCCGGCAGCGGGGCCAGTTTCAGAAGCGGCTTGATGGGTTATCTTTGGCCAAGAAAAACTACATTCTTCAGCAGCTTCAACAGGTATCTCCCTAACCAACAGTTGCCGTATCGAACTCGAGTTGTATAAGACGTTGATCAGGTAAGCCAGTCCAACGCTTTTTTTGACTGAAATTCTAGATAGTTTCGTTCTGTATGGGAGTGTTGAACAATGAAGATATCAAAGGCCATATGTCGCCAGAAAGCCCTTCGCGATCAACAACGACGGGTCTGTTCAAAAAAGTCCGTCCAGTCCCGTCCTGAGGCTTCTCGAAGGGAAGGCCGCAGCCCTTTTTGCGCGCGGAGCGTACTGGTGCTACGTGAGCACGGAAAAAGGGCGAGAACGCCGCTGGCGGCTTTTTTCAACAGACCCTGTATGGATGTTCCTGCCAAGCCGGTCTAAGCCATTCGGCTTTTAATTCTTTCTCTACTATTTTCTATATTCGCTTCAGGTAAAACCACAACAGGTGTTCGTGTGCATCTACAGGAGGGGTTGGAAAAAAGGCTGCTGCCTACTCCGCCGGATGATCTCGCGCAAGGCGAGCATGCCGTTTCTAGGTTCAACATTCTCAAATAGGAAACATTTGCCTATTACCCCCCTAGGTGACCACGCTATTTGTCCATTTCCTATGCCCATCAATTGCTTGCACAGCTTTTTCGCGCTCAATCGCCGTCTTTAGGTTTAATTTTGGCTGTTTAATAACCGATGCTAATGATAAGAGATGATCAAGGCCATGGTGGCGGGCGCCATGAGAGGCTGTCGTTGACGCCTCTGCTTGAGAACTCTGGACAAGGTTTTCCCCTCCAAGAAAACGATCCTTGTGACGTGTTTGTAGTGATACCCAACAATGGAAAGATGAAAGGCGTGCGAATGCTGTCAAGAGCCCTGAGCCGTGTATTCTGTCTCTTGCTCCTTGGACCGTGTCTGTGGTCTTCATTTGTCACCGCGGCACCTGTTGAGCCAGGAGAAGACCTCACGCAACTCAGTCTTGAAGAGCTGATGAATATTGAAGTCACATCTGTGGCAAAGAAAAAGCAAAAGCTCTCGGAATCGGCGGCGGCCATTTTCGTAGTAACCCAGGAAGATATCCGCCGTTCTGGTGTTTCGTCGATTCCTGAGGCTTTGCGGATGGTGCCTGGGCTGGAAGTTGCGAGAATCGATGGCAATAAATGGGCGATCACCTCCCGGGGATTTAATGACCGTTTTACGAATAAATTGTTAGTCCTCATTGATGGACGGAATATTTACAATCCGCTGTTTGCTGGTGTGAATTGGGAGACTGTCGATACGGTGCTTTCCGATATCGAACGTATTGAAGTCATTCGTGGGCCTGGTGGAACCCTCTGGGGTGTCAATGCGGTCAATGGTGTCATTAATATCATTACAAAACCGGCCTCTGAGACCCAACAAGGTTTAGTGGTGGGATGGGGAGGCACGGAAGAAGGAATTGGAGAACTTCGGTACGGAGGGACAGTTGGAGAAGCACTCAGCTATAGAATTTTTGGTAAGTATTTTAATCGCGACACGCAGTTTAACAAAAATGGCAGTTCTGATGATTGGCGAATGGGGCGGGGAGGTTTCCGCATGGATTGGAAAGCCGATGACCACAACTCCGTCATGGTTGAAGGGGGCCTATACAAAGGAACTGCTGGACAAAGGCTAACAGTCGCCACATTGACCCCACCTTTTTCGGATACCTTTTCCGAAGATGTTGACCTGAAGGGAGCGCATGTTCTCGCCCGGTGGACCCATGAAATTCATGCAGATTCGGATTTGTCTTTGCAATTTTTTTATGATCGGGTCGAGCGGGATGAAATCATTCAAGATTATACATTAGATACCTTTGACATTGAGTTTCAACACCGGTTCCCGTTTGTCTTAGGGCAGGAAATTACGTGGGGTGGAGAATATCGCTATTGGCTTGATGATTTTGAGGGAAGTTTGACGATTCAACCCTCCGAAGAATCTCGTTCCTTTAACCTGGTCAGTGGATTTATTCAAGACGAAATAAGCCTGATTCCCGATAAATTGGTGGTGACGGTGGGTACGAAGCTGTCCCATAATGATTTTACGGGTTTTGAATATCAACCAAGCGGCCGGTTTCTCTGGAGGCCGCGTTCCGATTTCTCATTCTGGGGCGCTGCATCCCGGGCTGTCGTGCTTCCGCCACGTTTGCTAGACGATGGGGTGTTGACGCTGCCGACAAATCTGGGTCCTGTGGTGGTGGAAGATAATCAACAAGCCAAACCGGAAGTGCTGCATGCCTTTGAGTTGGGTGTTCGAACTCAGCCTTTGGAGCAACTGTCTTTAGATGTGACTGGATTTCTCATGGACTATGACCGCCTTGTCGGTAACCAATTGCAGTCTCTTCCGCCGGCAACGACTCTTCCCACACTTCTGCGAACCAATAACCATGAAGCCAAAAACTACGGAGTAGAAGTGAATATGGTCGTTCAACTATGGGAATGGTGGACGGTTCAAGGAGCGTATACGTATCTTAAAATGGACATTAAAAATGAGGATGCGGCGCAATTCTCGGAAGAAGCAAGTCCTATCCATCATGCCTCAGTACGATCGCAAATATCATTACCCTATCATATCGAGTTTGATTCCTGGCTGCGCTACACCGACGAATTGCCCTCATTGAATGTGGATGACTATGTTGAGCTTGATCTTCGACTGGGCTGGAAACCTATGGCCAATGTAGATATTTCGCTCATTGGGCAAAACTTGCTCCATTCCAGTCATGATGAGTTTTCGGATAGCATCTTAGGCACGCAAAGAACGGGCATACAACGGAGTTTCGTTGGCCGCATCACTTTGACATTCTAGATCGCAATTCTAGGTCTCTCCCTTTTCCTAAAAACTGAAGCAGTTGCCATGGCGACTGTCGGGTCTACTCTCAGCTAGGCTGGGACTTGTCCGGATACGATGAGCACATTCACGCTCCCCCAAAAGGGTTTTCCTTGTTTGAATACACGTTGATCTGCATCCCAGGCGGCCGCTTCCTTTGAGGTCAATGCGTGTTGGTGTATCGCTAATTCTTCCAGCTCGTCCATTTTTGTCAAAAACCGAAACAGCCCAATGTTGGTGGTGACAATAGGCATCATGTCGATGCGGATAGCTTGCAACTCTATGGCTGAAAATTGGCCGTAGAGCTGTTGTGCCGAATATCCATTCATCAGATACTGTTGTACGCGCAGCTGAGATAGCTTATGCGATATTGTCGGTTCGGATGTGGCCATGGACAGGCTATTCCAGTCGGTCTCCGCAACGACGATCCATCCCTGAGGTTTCGTTACCCGGCGCATTTCTGCCAATACGGTGAGGCCATCAGAGAGATGCATGAAGAGTCGTTCGCCCCGTACGCCATCGAATGCCCAATCAGAAAAAGGAAGATCTGAGGCCTGAGCCTGAATGTGAAAGGGAGTGGAGTGTCGATCTCGTGGCGTGATGCGTGCCTGTGCTTGCCGGATCATGTCCGGATCAGCATCGACACCCGCTACGATTCCATATGATTGAACGTGCGTGGCTAACGCACATGTATCAATTCCTGCCCCGCATCCTACATCGAGGATGTTCAAGCCTTGCCTGATATGAAGTCGCCGATAACTTTCCTGTTTAATTGGTGCAAAAAGATCTGAAGCGATCTGTAGATATTCAGGATTGACATACCCAAATTCTCGCTGGTATGTGATAGACATGTGTGGAGGGATAACTCGAGTAATGGAAGAAAAGTGGTGTGCGTCAGATGTGGTGAATCAAGAATAGTTATGTGCCGCGTGACCTTTCCACGCAGAAAGGCCCCCCGTATGAAAAAGTTATCGGCCAGCTTCTGCGAAGCTTGAATGATGTACCAGGAAAGAAGGAGAGAAAAGAGGCGTAAAGAGTAAGAATAGTCAGCAGGTTCACAGAATCAAAAGCTCGGTTCAGAGAGGCAGATCGTCAGGCCACAAAATTGGCCTCAAGAGAATGGAGAAGGAACCGATTGTTTCTCCGTACTATGAGCCCCAAAACACTCAATGAAACGTTCCTGCAGTATTTCAGAGTGGTCTATGCCGATTCGCCTGAATTGCAGAGGCTGGCCTATCGAATACGGTATCAGGTGTATTGCGAAGAGTTTGGCTATGAAGATCCCGATGAGTGTACTGATCAATGTGAACGGGATGCGATGGATTCTGTTGCCGATCAAGCTTTACTCATTCATGTCCCAACTGGAAAACCGGTTGGCTGCACTCGTTTAATCGGGACCCGAGGTTGTCCTCCCCCCGGCCACCTTCCGTTTGAGCAGCATTGTCAGGAGCTATTTGACCAACAGGCGTGTGACTTCATGCACGTTCCCAGAACAGCTATTGGGGAGTTTTCCCGTTTGGTTGTTCTGCCACAATTTCGGCGGCGGAAAAATGATGAGCCGCGTCCGATCAGTCTGCCTGACCGTGCGATGGCGGAAGCTGATCTTGGGCAGCGGAGCTCGTATCCGCTCATTCCTCTGGGGCTTTTTGTGTGTAGCCTGTCGATGTTTGTGCTATCCAGATTGGATTATGGCGTAGCGATGATGGAGCCTCGCCTCGCAAGGAAATTACGATGGCATGGAATCCCGTTTACCCAAATGGGGCCGGTCATTGATTTTCGAGGGAAACGGGCACCATATTATATCACTCGAACAACAGTACTCGAGGATTTGACAGAAGGCGTCGAACAATTGCGGCAAGAGCTGACCCAGCAGCTTCTAGAGAGGCGTACATCTGTTGCAGCACAGGCAGTAGCACCAGAGGATGGTATAGAGGTAGGTTGAATGGGTAAATGGCCATTGCTCAGGTTTCCTCTGACGAAGGCAGCGGAAAAGGGTCTGGTTTGCCAAAAGGCAGAGTTTCCACATAGAGCGATGTTGAAGGAAATGCGAACGACGCGCCATGCTGTTCGACAATTTCCTTGATCTTATATCCCAAGGTTTCCTTGACCGCTAGCCATTCTCCCCAGACGGTGGTCTTCGTGAAGCAATATAACATGATATCAATGCTGGAGCCTCCGAAGGCGTTCAGAAACACAAAGGTCTTTGTCTTTTGAGGGTCGGTTTCAAAGTCGGGATTACTGTGGAGGTAGTCTCGTATATCTTGGATGATCTTTCGAATCTGGTCATGTGAACTTCGATACTCCACGCCGATGCTCCAGTAAATGCGGCGTTGAGTCATGCGCGAATAATTCACAAGCGCCTCACTGGCGAGCTTCGAATTGGGAATAGTGACTAATGCTCTATCAAATTGACGAATTTTCGTAGCACGAAATCCGATTTCTTCAACGTTTCCTTCCACGTCTGGTGTTTTAATCCAATTGCCTTTCTCAAACATCCGGTCTAAAAAAATCGTCAGCCCGGCAAACATATTTTTGATGAAATCTTGAGCGCCCAGCGCAACGGCCATTCCGACCAAGCCCAAGCTGCCCAGCACAGCGGCGATATTGAAACCCCATTCTTGAAAGACGGCGGCAATCCCTAAGCAGACAACAATCGCCTTCGCCACTTTCACGAAAAAGCCTTTAATGGTTTCATGCATGCTTTCGCTGCCAAATAGTCCGATTGCGCGGTCGAACAGGCTGGAGAGCGGATCGATGACGCGAAAGAGGGCCCAGAAAATGGTGATGGCGATCAGGGAGCGGACAAGTTGGGCGAGAAAGTGTGCGAGTGTATCAGAAAGCGACACGAATTGCCCGGCCACATAGAGGCCTATGACAACAAAGGCAAATTCCAGGGGTTGTTCGATGGCCGCAAGAATTTCATCATCAAGCGTCGTCTGAGTTCGATGAACAAGGAGTCTGATGGATCTAACAGTGGTTCTAAAAAACAATCGCCGGGCGAACAAAAATAACAGAAAAATTCCTATAGCCAGAATAATATCACCCAGGTTTGTGCCCAAAATCCCTTCACGCCAGACTTGCTGTACTTCTTTCCAAAAACCTTCAATCATCGGAAACTCATTTCTTGTTAGAAAATCGTTCTGGTCAGAGCAGCACTAGAGCCGATACAGGGAAAACGGCTTATTGAAGATGGATTAGGCGTATGAGGAAGCTCATTTGAGCTGCTTGCGATATTTTGCAAATTTCTGACGCTGAACCTTGCTCACTTTAGGATAACGGAGGTTGAGGCGTTCTAATGTTTGCATGATGATTTTCGCCACGCACATGCGCATATACGGTTTTGCATCAGCTGGAATTACATACCAAGGCGCCCATGGTTGCGAGGTGGCGTTCACGGCGGCCTCATAGGCTGCCATATACTGTTTCCAGAGCTTTCGTTCCTCCAAATCCTGCTGAGAGAATTTCCAATGCTTCTCGGGTTCGTTCAGCCGTGCCAGGAGCCGCCGCCGTTGTTCGTTTTCGGAGACATGGAGCCAAAATTTTAAAACAATGGTTCCATTGCGGGCTAGGTGCAACTCGTGCTGCTGAATTGACTCGAGCCGTTCTTCCCAAATATCCGGGGTGATCGGTGTGGGGAGTTTCTGGTTCTTGAGATATTCGGGGTGAACACGCACCACTAAGACTTCCTCGTAATAGCTGCGATTGAAGATGCCAATTCGTCCCCGCTCCGGCAAACGAGAAGTCGTGCGCCATAAAAAATCATGGTCTAGTTCTCGATGGGAAGGTTGTTTGAATGAAAAAACCTGGCAGCCGGCCGGATTAATGCCGCGCATCACCGCTCGAATGGTGCCATCTTTTCCGGCAGCATCCATGGCTTGAAAAATGAGCAAAAGAGAATAGCGATCATGGGCATAGAGCCGGCGCTGTAATTCGTCGCAATGCTCTATATATTTTTCTAAGCGTTTTTCGCAGGTTTTTTTGCCTGGAGCAGACTTGGGAGGTTGAGTGGATGCCTGTGTATGCCGAAAAGAATGATCAGACGGCACTAAATAGGGATGCGAAATAGCCTGAAACATAGACGATGAAGGGGGAGATTGATGAAGGAGGACCGCAGTGTCCCGTCCTCCTTCATCTGGCCTTAATTTGTGAGAATAAACGTAATTTTCATGGTCACGCGGTACTGCACGATTTTCCCTTTTTCAATTTTGACTGATTGGTCTTTGACCCAGGCGCCGGACACATTTTTTAATGTTTTATGGGCACGTTTAACTCCGGCGGCCATCGCATCGTCAAAACTTTTGGATGAGCTAGCAATAATTTCCGTAACGCGAGCAATTGTTGCCATTGAAACCTCCTTGGAAATGGGTACATGTCTAGTGAGCGCCAAATGAATGAAGGAACCAGTCGTTCATTCGTGTATGTGAGGGGGGTATCAGTGAATGTCAAGTGCGCATGTTCGGGAAACCAGAGACCCAAAACATAAAGACAAAGAAAGGGTAAAAGATATTGTTCCATACGTCAAACACTTTGATGGGGAATCTTTAAATTATGACGATACATAGTTGAGCGCATGGGTGTTCTGGACACCTGGAGAGAGTATGATAGGATAATTTTATGGCCGTCACTTTCAAAACTAAAGGAGCGAACATATGGCGTGGTTGAAGACCGGTATTTTTCTGCTGAGTGTATCTGGACTGATAGGATGTGCCAATCACATGTCTGAACCCACGTCCCATCAATCAGCACTGGGACAGGGTATCGTGGAAGGCACAAAGGGGTACCAGCAATTACAGGATGATCCATTTATGAGGAATGGAGTGGTCCGAAAAGTTCGAGGCCAAGTTCACCACTTGGAAGGCGCAGCCTATGTCGTTCAAACCAATGGCCAAGGGGAAGTTCGCCTGCCAGTTGATGAAAACACGAGTATTGATCGGCCGGCTCACAAAGGCGACTGGATTGATGCCTATGTCAATGAATCCGGTCGAGCTATTTTTATTCGGAATGTGGATTCCCAGATTATTCTGGATTAACTTGTCATCCCGATAGCCACTCTGCTTCTTTCTTTTTCCTGAATGAAGGCAGCCTCCTGGGGTGGAGTGGAAAGGCCTAGACCTGGTACGTGGAATTTGGTCTGGGTACCTCTACTTCTATTCCGGGAAACTCATCTCGAAGCGTCATGGCAAAAGCCAATGATTGACGCTCCTCACCATGGACCACAAAGACTTTTCGTGGATGGGGGGTTATGCTCCGAATATATGACAACAAGTCGTCCCGGTCAGCATGGGCCGAAAATCCATTGAGCCGGACCACTTGTGCGTGTCGTCTGGTCGGCACGCCAAAAATCGGCACCGTATCCCATTCCTCCACGAGTTTTCGTCCAAGCGTGTGTTCGGCTTGAAATCCCACGATGACGATCACGTTGGCCTCATCCTGGATCGCATGTTTCAGGTGATGGACCACACGCCCGCCTTCGCACATTCCTGAAGCGGAGACAATCACGCACGGCCCTTTCCGGCGATTCAACTGCTTGCTCTCCTTGGCCGTCGAAATAAACTTGATGTATTTCGCCGCGAAGACGTCGCCGGACGCCGTAAAGGTGCGATAGGTGTCTTCGTCATAACATTCTGGATGCCGGCGAAAGACTCTCGTGGCTTTCAAGGCAAGAGGAGAATCGATATAAATGGGGATGGGATCGACTTCGCCATTGTTGACTAGGGCTTTAATTCGCATAATGATATCTTGTGTGCGGCCTACCGAAAATGCGGGAACAATAATCTTGCTCTTGTGTTGAATGGCATGTTCCACCAGTTCTTTCGCGATATTCTTTCGTCGCCTTTCTTCATCACGATGCAAGCGGTCGCCGTATGTGGATTCGATGATCAAGGCATCACATGGTGGAGGAGGAGACGGGTCTCGGAGGATTGGCATATTCGCACGACCTAAATCTCCAGAAAAAAGAAGCGACGTCGTATTTCCGCGATTGCGATGTTGAATCCAAATCGCTGATGAGCCAATAATATGCCCAGCATCGTGAAAGCGTGCCGTCACATTAGTTGCAAGTGAGACAGGCTCGTTATACTTTGCAGCGTGAAATTGTTTAACGATCTGTTGTGCATGATCACCTGAATAAATTGGATTGACGCATTTGTTTCCACGACGGCGTTCCAGTTTATTGATATAGCGGCAGTCACTTTCTTGTATGCGAGCTGAGTCAGCCAGGAGGATTGCTGTTAAATCGGCGGTGGCATCAGTCATATGCACGGCACCCCGGAATCCTTTTTTCCCCAAGACCGGGAGTGCGCCTGAATGATCAATATGTGCATGAGACAAGCAGACGGCGTCGAGAGATCGAGGGTCAAAGCCAAGATGCTTATTGCGTTCTCGTGTCTGATCTCGACGGCCTTGGAACATTCCGCAATCGAGGAGCACGCGGGTCTTCCCCCCATCAACGACATGTCGGCTGCCTGTGACTGATCGAGCGGCACCGTGAAAAGAAACGTTCATGATAAAGTTCCTTCCTGATGTTCGGACGCAATGACTTGCTGGGCTTCTGCAGCCGATTCAGCATAGTGAAACAAATCTAGATCGTGTGTTCTGCCATCAAGGGAGTGTTGAATAATGAAAATATCAAAGGCCATATTTCACCAGGAAGCCCTTGTCGATCAACAATGACGGGTCTGTTCAAAACAGTATGTTCTGAGTTGACCGAAGGAACATGTTCTGAGTTGTTCGGCTTGCTCACAATGAATCTGTCGAAGGATGGTTCGACGGGCTCACCATGATCGTTATCACTCATCCCGAACCGTATGATTTATCATCCTGAGCTCCGTCGAAGGATCACAATGAACCTGTCGAAGGGTCCTGAGGTTTTTCTCGTGCTCCTTACTTCTCACTTCTTACTGGTTTAGAGAACGCCGCTGGCGGCTTTTTTCAACAGACCCATCAAGGATACGACGAATTGTGATAGGAGGGAGCTCAGAGAGTATAAAGCTTCGCGTGGCTGAATGGAAGCCACTGTATGGCACATGTGGGAACCTTACTCACGTAGCAGGGGTGAGGCTAATGGCTGGTTGTGAGGCAGAGTGGGACATTTGGTTCGTGAATGGGTAATGCGGTATAGTTGTCAGACGAAAGACGAAAGTCATGTGATGATGAAAACCATTCCATCTCCCGCCATTCCAGATTGTGAGCTTTGTCCGAATCGCGAATGCTCTGATATTTGTGAAATTCTCCCTCAAGATGGAGATGCTTTGAGTCTGGTTAAACGGCAGGTCATCTATCAACCTGGCCAACATGTGTTTTATGAAGGCCATGTGGCGTTGGGTTTGTATATCCTCTGTCAAGGACGCGTAAAACTCACGAGGTTGAATCGCAAAGGACAACAACGGCTAGTGGGTATTTTAAGCGGAGGGCAACTCTTGGAAAAGCAGGCCTTTCAAGAACACCCGGTTCATCAGGTAACCTGTGAGGTCCTGGAGCCATCACAAATTTCTCTTGTGGACCAAAGAAGCTTTCTTAATTTTTTAAAAGACCACGGAGAAGCAGCCGTGAAGTTGATACAAGTGCTCAGCAAAGAGATGACCAATGTCGTGAATACGGCGGACCAATTTGCCTTTACGCCAGCCCGGGAACGGCTTGCCCGCTTGCTGGTAGATCTGAGCGAGCGGTTTGGAGAGCCTGTGGAGAAGGGGAGCCGGATTACCCTTCAACTGAAACGGGAAGATTTAGCGCAAATGGCGGCCGTGACCGTTGAAACCGTTGTGCGTCTTCTCCGGGATTTTCAGGGATCGGAATTGGTTGCGGTGGACGGCCGCAATCTCACTCTTCTCAATGTTGATCGTCTGACTACCATGGCAAGCGCCTCGTCTACACGGTAACCGATTTTTCTCTACCCCTCCCGATTTTATTATATCGTCTTCACAGGGTAGCTTTTCTTCTGTGCTTCCAACCCAAACGTATTCCCGCTTGGGTATATATACAGGCAGTTTCTAGGCCATTCGCCCTATCCAAAGAGTTGATCACAATCGTCATCTCCCTTGTTCTTCCACAATGACGTGGCTAAGGGTTTTGTCTAGGATTGCCGCATGAAATGGAGCTATGACGGTTTAAGGGAAATTTTACAACTATGTCATAAAGGAGGTGGTGTGATGAGAAGAGGTCGGTCCATTGTGCAGAGTCGTGTATGTGGTTTGATGGTATGTGCGATGTTGGGGGTTGCGGGTATGGCGCAAGCCGCGACTGTCGAAGAACGGTTGGAGCGATTAGAACAAAAAACGCTCTCTTCCTCACCAGGAGCTGAGCAAGAAACCGGGAACATGGTTTTCTTCCGCGGTGGTGGGGCTTGGGCGACCAGTGATCGGTCGAATGAGGTGGAAACGGATGCCTTTGGTTTCGACGGAAGCAACGATGGGGATACGGGTTATTATGTTGGGGCTGGCGTCGACCTCTTACTCTCACGAAATGTCTGGGATTTGTTGCCTGGAACCTGGGTTTTAGGGGAGATCGGAGTAGAATTTAAACGGTTTAACTCAAAAACTGTGCAACAAGCCGTTCCCAGTACTTGCGCGCTCGCTGGTGTGACCACGTGCAAAGCGAGAAAGGAACGAGTGCAAATCACGATGCTAACGGTAGATGTGGCCCCGAAAATTATGTTCATGGAAGGCAGCCGTTTCCGGCCTTGGATCATTCCGATCGGGTTGGATTTTCATGTCATCAGTCCTCCATCCAATGACACGACGGTATTGGATATTGGGGCGCAGTTTGCGGTGGGAGCGCAAGTTCGAGTGTGGAAAGCCCTTCATTTGGGTGTTGATGGACGGTTTCATTTAGCAACAGGACAAACCGACACCACCAATAACTTTGGGACAGCAGGGGCCTATTTAGGCATTGCCTTCTAACCTTGGGGCTTATGGCAGTCTGAATACGCTTCGTTTTCGTTGGCGATTTACCATATGCCCTATGGGTTTTGCTCTTTACACGGGGAAGTACAGCGTGGATGAGAAAAGTAAGAAATGAAAAAGGAGGTCTAAGGGGACAACGAGTTTCTGAAGATACAGGGTGTTGAACCTATCATTGGACTCGCTACAATCTTGGAGGTGAAGTTATTTGAGATTATTCTAGTCTGGATTCATCTGGTAGCGGCGACCTTTTGGGTTGGCGGTATGCTCTTTCTCTCCCTTGTCGCGGTCCCTCGTCTTAAGAGGGCTCCCGACCCCGCCTTTGCCCAGCGCGAGTTTATCAACCTGGCGCGTCGGTTTCGGATGCTCGTGTGGGTCGCCCTGCTTTTGCTCATCGCAACGGGAGGAGTTCTTCTTCCCAATCAAGTGGATTTCTCCACACCCTTTGGAGATTGGCCACTTCCTGTGCTCATCAAATTGACGCTTGTGCTCTTTCTTATCATTGTCTCCCTGTCTCATGATCAATTGATTGGCCCCAAAGTCCGAGTCATCAAGCAGAAGCCCGCGTCGGCATTGACTCCTCTAGAAAAAGTTTTTCTGCGACTCTCCCCCCTCATCAGCCGGCTCACGATGTTGATCGGCCTGGCCATTCTTCTTGCCGCTGCCTTCATGGTGCGTTCCTAATTCTCCGCTCTCCCTTCGGATTGTGCGTTACGAATGCGTGGAAGGAGGAAGTTTATGGATACAAGTTAGCCATGTCTTTTCTGGAGCAATACCGCATGAAGGATGAGGGGAGGTCCCTTGTACCGCAGTGCAAGTAGAGGTCACAAACTATCTTGATTGATGTTGGTCTAACGACAATGTACAGAGCTCAAGGACACGGCTCGTTACGAACGGGTCAGGTATGGATGTCGGAGACGAACGCAAGTGAACCACTGATCAACCTAAAACGGCAGTTGGATTAGGAAAGCATGCCCTGAGTCGTTCGATGTATCATCCTGAACTTGTCGAAGGATCACGATGCACTCGCAGAACGGCTGAAGGATACATCCTGAGCCTGTCGAACGATCACAATGAATCGTTCGATAAACTCACGATGTACTTGTCGAAGGAGCCTGCCCTGAGCCGGCCAGTTGGCGTCGCGACTGGACACGGTTGACCGTGTTCTTTGACTATCCCCCTGAAATTCGGAAAGTGATCTATACGACCAATGCGATTGAATCCCTGAATTTCTCATTACGGAAGGTCCTCAAAAAACGCGGCGCGTTCCCAACCGATGAAGCCATTTTGAAAGTGCTCTACCTGGGGATGCAACGCATTGCCAAGAAATGGACCATGCCCATTCCAGAATGGAAACGAGCGCTCAATCAGTTTGCCATTCTATTAGGAGACCGAGTGTCAACGAAAGAGTAATTCACGATCAGTTACACAGAAGACTTGACAGGCCCGAAGCAGATGATGAAATTGGAACACGAATCCAATTCGTTGATTACGGAAATTGGCCAACACGGTTTCGTTTACCCTGAACATGTCTTTTCCCTCAAATAACACTTTTCCTGCGGTTGGGTGATCCAGTGTTCCCAAGATATGCAGCAGCGTACTTTTTCCTGCTCCGGATGCGTCGATAATGGCAACCATTTCTCCCCGTTGAAGGGTCATCGTGATACCGTTGAGGACATGCACGGTTTGTTGCCCCATGGTGAAGGATCGTTGGCAGTTCGTTCCAATGGTCTCAAGCAAATTGCACTTATGACTTGAATTCAAGTCGTCACGTTGACAGGATAGGGGGCGGGGCCTAGAATGATAAACATGATGGACACCCCCACACTCATCACATCCAATGAGTTACTCCAACAGTGGGCCGTTCTCGCCCAGGACGAGCAGGCCCCGGATTATTATGAACTCACCGAATACGGAGAACTCGTCTTGAGTCCCAAACCGACGAACCGACATCAAGTCATTTGTGCCAAAATCATCCACCAGCTCTCGAGCCAACTTGGGCCTGAAGCGGTGCCTGATGCAGCAGTCTTGACCAATGATGCGGGAATCCGCGTGCCCGATGTGGTCTGGATGCCCGAAGCAAAATGGGACGTCGTCCTGACCGCCGATGGCCTCCTCCAAGCCCCGGACCTCGTGGTGGAAGTCCTTTCACCCAGCAACCGCCAACCAGAAATGAATCATAAAATCCACGGCTATTTGCAATCGGGCGTCAAAGAAGTCATCGTCGTGGGCCTAACCGGTACCATCGAATATGTTCGCCCGGATGGCCGCCATCCCAGCTCCCGCTTTCCCCTTCATCTGTCCCTGCCCGCGCATCTCTTCTCCTAACTCAGCCCCTGGTTTGGCATGCTCTCTCAACCTATAGTGGACCCCAATATTTGGACAGTGTGTTAAGATGGTGGAACATCAAATTGTTCCATTCATGAGGGAGTGGTCCGAGGTATGTCCAAAAAGCGGAAACGACACAGTGCAGAATTAAAAGCGAAGGTGGCGTTGGAAGCGATCAAAGGAGTCAAAACCTTCCAACAACTGGCCAAAGAGTTCCAGGTGGGAATAGGAATTTTATAGTCGTTCCAATTAAGTTCCCTATGTTGGCGTTTTTCATTCCATCTGAACCTGCCCCCCCTCACCGTTTTTTCGAGAGCCCTAGGGGAGAGGTCACATCTTTTGTTGACTCATTACCCTCTTCCCTCCTTTCCGTATTACAATTACACACCGAAGAGTTAAGCCTCAACTATTCCCAGAACCAGCGAGCGAAGGGGGGGTATGGGCGTTCCTTAGCTTGCACCATGGCTGAAATCGGGGCCACAGCAAGTCCTGTCTTCACGCAATAGGCTTCATGTCGGTGTTGGAAGGTCTTCAACCCAAAGTAGTCGCTTGCCATATCGTCCAGTAGCGAGAGCGGTGTAGAATTTGTCGTCTGCGGTGACCATCTTGCCATCGATCACTTCGGCTAAGGCAAGATACAGACAATCGTACAGACTTCGTTGAGTTTCAAGAGCTAAGGCGTATGCCGGAAGAAAAAGCCGCAGGTCAACATGCTGCTGTAATGGCAGACGTCCCAGGTCGTTCAAAATTACATCTCCTTCTTCTTGGCTCAGTTCATCACGGCGAATCTTCTTGCAAATGACATTGCCCAGTTCTAGCATGATGAATGCTGGGGCATGGAGCCGGTAGGAGGAAAGGTGAAGTCGTGAGGCTGCCTCAGAGTGAATCTCAGGAATGAACCACTTTATGGCCACACTGGCATCCACGACATAACGGCTCACCGCTCGCGATCCTCACGGATGAGTTTGGCGCTATTGCTAAACTTCCGACTTGATTGACTCAGTCGATTCCGAAATCGCTCAATTCGTTTCCATGCGGCTTCATAGTCGGGAACTGCCTCCTCGAGAATAGTTTTTACCTCTGATTGCAGAGACCGACCATGTTCCCTCGCTCGCTTTTTCAGCCGTTCCACTACCTTCTCGTTAAGGTGTCGCACCAGTACTTGCGCCATTGTGTCCTCCCTTATGTTTTCGATCTGCTGCAATGATATCATAATGATATCACATGGGAATAGAATTTTAAAAGGCCTTTTTGAGCGACTCGCAAAGTATCAAAGATCTCCGTGAGGATTCAATTCCCGGATTTTTTGGTCCGACAGGCGAGCGTGCATCGTGCGCGGAAGGTCTGACCGGCCCCTTGTTCTCGGATCGGGCCAGCCTGTTGTTTCGTGGTGGCGTGTGCGGGTGGGCCCTGGGCAAAGAAGGAGAGTCGGCTCACAACCTGAACCGGAATCTAGGGGGGCAGCCGTTGAACCCGTCGGGATTAGGCTGTCTGGAAGAATTCGTCGAGGCGGGCGGGGGCCTTTGGTGGGGCACGGGTGGGCAAGCCCAGATGCGCGAGAATCTTGCCGATCAATGAGGGATCTTCAAGGGCGGCAAGGATAGTCAACGCGTCGCCACACTGCGGACAAGTGGTGAGATCGATGGCGAAGACGCGTGTGAGTAACTGAGCCCAACTCATCCGGGCTCGCGTGGAGGTCGCGGAGCGCTCGCCGGCCCCATCGGCGGAGCGCGGCACCTGGTCGGCTTCCTTGGGTATGATCTGTGACCGGAGGGCGGCGTTGGGGGCCAGGACGCCATGGGTTTTATGATTTTGGTAATATCTAGTGAGTGATTTAGAAAAGGGCATGATTACATGAAAGCAACCGATGCTCTACGACTTTCCATACCGGAGCGCATTCAACTGGTTGAAGATATTTGGGACACGATTGCCAATCAGGCAGAAGCCCTGGATCTCACAGAAGAGGAAAAGACTGTCCTTGAAGAGCGGTTGCAAGCCTATCATCAAAATCCTACCGAAGGTTCTCCTTGGGGAGATGTCTACCAGCGACTAACTCGCCAACATGGCCTTTAATCTCCTTGTTCCTCCCGAAGCGGAACAGGACCTGTCCCAAGCGTTTCATTGGTATGAAAGACAACGAACAGGATTGGGGCATGATGTTCTTTTACAGGTCGATGCAGGGTTTCACTTTCTCGAGCGTACACCTTTGGTATTCCCCGAAATCTACCGAGGGGTTCGCAGGCATTTAATCCAGCGATTCCCCTACAAAATTTTCTATATTGTGAAAGAGTCAACAGTCGTGATTTTAGCGGTTGTATACAGCGGTCGAGACCCACAGTTGATAAGAAAACGCCTTGATACGACCTAAGTAGATTCCCACGGGCAGAGCCCGTGGTCCTCTGCTTTGCTGATAGAGAGCCTTTATTTACCCATCCCTTATAAACATCCCATACTTGCCTTTTCCTTGCGTTTAGCAACGGCACTGCCTTTCTTGGCTTTAAATTGACCACGCTCCTTTCCCGCATCAAAAAGATGGGGATTGTGAAGCCCATATAAAAATTGCAGCTGAACACAAATGCGCTCTCCGGAATGGAATAACTCCTTCAACGGAAACGGAAATATTCCCGGATAGGATGAGATCCAACAGAATCGACCATCCCAGGAGATTGAAATACTTGGACTCGTGAGGCCTGAGTGCTATCATGAGGCTATTGGAGAAAAACCAATGCCTAAACCTGTAGAAGTTAAACCACTTCCAAATTTTCGCCTATGGCTTCGCTATGATGATGAAACAGCAGGCGAAGTCGACTTGTCTGATCTTGCAGGTAGGGGTGTCTTCAAAACATGGGAAGACCAAGTATTTTTCAGAGGAGTAAAAATTGGACCTCATGGGGAAATTACTTGGAGTGAAGATGTTGATCTGTGTTCGGATTCTCTTTACATGAGACTCACAGAAAAATCTCCAGAAGAAGTCTTCCCCAACTTGAAGACAGGCGTGAATGCCTGAAATCTGCCGCTTTTACGGGATTGTGATCAAGATGTTTTTCGATGATCATAATCCTCCCCACTTTCATGCTGAATACTCAGGTCATGAAGCTCTGATCGCTGTGAATACGTTAGCCGTGTTTTCAGGCCGGTTGCCGACACGTGCTCAAGCTCTGGTCACTGAATGGGCGACTCTTCACCAAGAAGAACTTCTCGCTGATTGGCAGAAAGCCAAGAGTTTAGAACCTTTGGACAAAATAGAGCCTCTTCCTTAAATCAGGAGTAGGGCTGCATTCGGGAATAGGAAATTTAAAGGGCCTTTTTGCGGCATCGGGCCTCTATCTTCGGCCCCGACAAAGGGCAAACTGTCGTGTTCGCTGGTGGGCTGGTGCCCGGTTTGGCTGCGGGAAGGGTGGGGCAGCCCTCTTGGTGGAGGTTTCGGCTCCGGCGGGCGTGGGCTGCGGGCGGCGGAGGGAGCGTGTAGGCCGCAAGGGCCCTGTCAGTTGTGTGGGCGCACCTGCAATCCGCTGGTTAGGCGATGTTCGGTTTGAGTCTTCTCAATCAAAATCCCCTCTTTGCGAGTATTTGATGATCGCATAATCCTCATTTGTAGTCTTTAGTGGCGTTGTTTCTCAGGTCTCCTATGTACATTGAGTGTTGTTTTGTAATCCGACTCCCAGAGCTCTGGTTCAGGGAGTTGGGTTAATATCTTTGGGAGAAGAGGGATCTGGAAGAGACGACTAGGAATTTGCCATGCATCGGGGAAAAGACAGTATGGATAGATAGGAGCTTATTTTTTCATGGAGGCTATGTCTGTTCAACTTCGGCCAACTGGATAATCCTAGAAACCGCAGTTGGATCACGAAAGTCTGCATAAGCTCTTCACGCACCTGGGAAATTTAAAAAATCTCTCATCACCCCCAAGGTGACCACGAGTTTTTTAAATTCCCCATGCACGTAAATATCTTACACAGCTTTTTCGCGCTCAACCGCCGTTTCTAGGATAATACCTCAATGGCATGAGTGTTCTACATGGGTAGGGGAGGCAACATGTCTCCTGCTTCATTGATGAAGGTCGCTTGACGATCTGCGCTAATATGAAATTTCCAGGCATGTATGAGCGTCCTATCTGATGAGACCCTTTCGGATTGGAATATCACCTCATAACTTCCTTGTGCCGTGCCAGCCTTCAATATCGTTTTCAGTGTCATAGGATGCGTGCCTTGAAACATATCATCACCGGGAAGTCGCATGCCACCAACGCCATAGGTGGTTTCTAGCTCACCGGGTTCATCTGGCCACAGACTTACGCTATTCCCAGATGTTTGATAGATTCGGGGCGGAGAACTCAGCCCAGTTGCAGTACTTTTTGCCAGCCGTATAACTTCACTCATTTGAGGCACGCAACTCAAATCTTGTGGATTGTAAAGACACCAATTCTCATGTTTGTGATGAATAAGTTCTGGCAATAAAGGATCGTGTATGACTTCTTGCGACGTCAGAATGTGAACATTCAGAAGCAACATAGAAGAAATAATGACAAACATCAATAGCTCCTCACCTATAAGAAATGGTAACAGACTTGCTGCAATGCCAGCACCTCTGCAGCATGAATTTCTTGACATCAACCTATTTAACCTAGAAATGGCAGTTGAGCGCGAAAAAGCTGTATAAGATATTTACGTGCATAGGGAATTTAAAAAATTCGTGGTCACCTTGGGGGTGATGAGAGATTTTTTACATTTCCTAGGTGCGTGAAGAGCTTATGCAGACTTTCGTGATCCAACTGCCGTTTCTAGGTTTAATCATATGTCGTGCCACAACTTGAATCCCTTGCCACTAAGGGGCTTCTGGTATTTTTCGTCGTATATCGCAACAGCTTCAAGCTAGCTAATTTGCTTTAGATGGCACAAATCCAATCTGAATGCGAAAGCTGTTTGTTGAGGACTTGGATTTGTCTAGCGGTAGCGGTCCTCGGCAGAGGTAAGGGTGAGGCACAAGATGTCGGAATTATCCGCGATGAACTTGGTCCAGACAGTACGGACCCGTTTATGGGCAGTGGCGGTGATCGACACAGGTTGTTTGGCCTGGGAAGTGATCCTACTGAATGTAGAATACTTTCAACACTGTCCCCGTGCGATCGGCCGCCATCAGTATTCCTTCATTGCCCGAATTCTTAGAGAAATAGCACTTTAAGTTGAATATCTTCTTTAAGGTCCTTCGTCTTCTCAAAGGCTATCCTCACGATACAAGTGTGCTCAAAGACGACATGTCAGTTACAGGCTTTGTACCCTTACTCCATACGCTCCTGTTCCTGCTGGGCTAAAATGTCTGACTCTAACAAAATAGGTACCAACTGTGAGAGACCTTTCAATGCGAGATAGTGTGCCAGGGCCACTATCGTCGTCTTGGGTGATGAGGTTGGAATCACTGTCTGGGCCAAACAATGAGAGGAACGTATCAGTGAAACCTGACGTTTCAATGACATGATTTCCTGCCGTCGCCACACTAAAGGTATACAAATCATTTTCTGCTGGTTGTCCTATATTTCCTTGAACTTCTGGACCATTGACTTGTATTTGTACTGGTCCGGGATCGTTGTTTGATTTCACCGAAATGCCATAGGTTCCCGTCTCTGTTGAACTAAAATGCCGAACACGCACAAAATACTGACCCACGGCCAAACTTTGGACCAGTAAAGACAATAGCCCAGGACCACTGTCATCATCTTCGACAATCAGGTTTGTTTCACTATCCGGACCGAAAAGACTCAAGAATGTGTCCATCATCCCAGACGTTTCAATCGTGTACGTCCCTGCGGTAGTTACTCTAAACGTATAGAGGTCGCTCTCACCAGCGGGCTCGATTGATCCCAGAGTCTCTGGTCCGTTAATGAGCAATTCTGGCGGACCACCACTCTCATCAACGAAAATTTCCCAAATACCTCGATTGCGAGTTCCTGCCCGGAGGAGACGAGCAGAGGGATGCAAGAGGATATCCCCAACCACCATATGGGGTAACCCATTGGAGAAATCAGCCCATGTGACACCATCATCAAGACTCTGATAGACACCTAGGTCGGCGGCAACCCAAATTCGAGCGTCATTTGTTGGATCAGTTGCAATCGCATTGATAGGTAAATCGGGTAGTCCAGTGGTTCGATCGAGCCAAGATGAGCCACCATCGTCCGATTTGAAGACTCGTCCACCTCCAATGGTCCGATAGGTCGCCCACATCTTTGATAAGTTGTTGGGATCGACGTAAAGATCGCTAACATATGCATTAGCACGAGGACTTGCTAATGCGGAAAGTGCCGTCCAGCTTGAACCGTTCCACTGGGTGTGGAAAATTCGTCCTTCTCTCGTTCCAGCATACACATTATCGGAATTGGGAATATACATTGCACTTGATATGTTAGAAGAGGGATATGCAAGTCGTGTCCAATTAGTGCCATTATTGCGAGAAACATAAAGAGCTCCACCTCCCATGGCAATGGTATCGCCATTCGTCGCACTGGTTTCAAAAGGCGGATAGAAAAGACTCCCCTCTTGAACTGGTGGTGCAATCCACGTCCAAGAATTCCAGTTTCCATTAGTGGTAGAGCGCTCTAAGCTCATCCGAAAGTAGGTATGGAAGACAATGTTGGGACTACTCTGGTTAACACCACAATCCCCTCCGTCACCATCAGCAATATGTTCGTGAACTGATGATCCTGTCCAACGCTGAGTGCCATTATCCTGAGTGCCACCAATTAACCATTGAGTTGAGTTGGGATCTTGGGCAAGGAATTCAAACTCTGTAATGACAAGGCCGTTATTGCAGTGCTGCCAGTTTACACCTCGGTTATTGCTGCGGAAACATCCGCCGTCGTTTGCAACGTATATGGTGTCGGGGTTTCCTGGTTCAAAGGCAATGGCATGTTGATCGGGATGGATGGAGTCTCCGTTGCTACCTTGGCCGGTCAGATTCACCCATGACCAACTGCCCCCAGTGAGGTCACCTCGATGTACTTCAATGGCTCCACAGTATACTTGCGCATCATTATCAGGAGCTGCTGCAACGAACCAGTCATACCATGCTTGTCCCATCTGTGCGCCAGGAGGAGTAGTAATCGCCGCCCACGTTCCACCTGTTCTTCGCCATAGGAAAGCCGTGTTATCTTTTGCCCCCCAGGCATAAGCAACCGATGGGTTTGATGGAGCAATATCGACCTCTATTCGGTCAAAGCTACTTAGTGCGTTAGGGAGTGTCACCGTATTCCAAGTTTGGCCTCCATCTGTAGAAACGCACACACCATCCACACAGCCTGCAAGAATTTCTGCCGATGCTCCTCCCAAAGGAGGCATCGATACGGACCATGTTTCTGTCGATCGCCGCTGTGTCCAGGTATGACCGCCGTCTGTTGAGACATACAGCCCATCTGTCGTCCCAGCGACCAAATGCTGCCCGTTGGCTGGGTCGACAACAAGATCGTAGAATCCTTGACCAACAAAAGGGTTTGTGCAAAGCGTTGACCAGGTTGTTCCCCCGTCCGTTGAGCGTAGAAGACCTGCGCCAAGAGGGGTGTTATACCAAGCGTTCCCTTCACCCGTACCGCAATAAACCATCGAAGTATCGCTCGGGTCGAATGCTAAGACACCAACACTGAGTGTTGCAACATAGTCTGAACGAGGCGACCAATTGTTTCCTCGATCAAAACTTTCCCAAATGCCTCCGTTGGCGGTACCAACGAGAACATGGGGGGGATTCGCTGGATCGACAATGACTGAAGCGATACGCCCGGATACATTGACTCGGTTTGAACCGTAGGTTTGACCATTAGGAATGGTTGTCGGTCCAAGTGATCGCCATTGCTGTCCCGCTGCCGTTGGTGAACCGAGACGTTCTGCCGTCTCCAGATACATCTGGGCAATCGCTTCAGGTGCTCTGCCAACGCGAGTC
This sequence comes from Nitrospirales bacterium, assembly GCA_965223315.1. Classification (GTDB taxonomy): domain Bacteria; phylum Nitrospirota; class Nitrospiria; order Nitrospirales; family UBA8639; genus Nitrospira_E. The sequence goes on along the minus strand of CBDCWD010000004.1, from coordinate 3,490,535 downwards.
TCCAATGCCCTCGCAATATCCGTGGGCTGACCTGAGGGTGCGGCTGCAAATTCTGCGTAATGCTCTTGAAACTCCGCCATTGCTGATTCATGAACAGCAGTTCGAACAGCGGCAGCGGCAACTTCGGTGAAACCGGCACTCTCAAGCCACTGCAGTTGTCTCTGAAGTAACTTCCCGCCCGGTGGGTGATATCCTTCCTGTGCGTCGATTAAATGATCTTGTGGTCCACGCATGTGATTTTTCACTCCTTATGATGATGTTTATGAATCCTTTAATAATTTCATGATCTACTGCACATCCTGCTACTCTTAAAATTGAGCACGCTATGGCTTTTCTTGCTCACGGTTGCGCAGACTTAGTTGGCTGGCAAACGAGTCAAGTAAAAACCACAATCCCAACATTGCCGAAAATTCGAGTAAAAAACTATGAAACTTGAAGAATATTGCTGAAAATCCCCACGCTATGGCGAGTGCCGTTAAACAACGTCTGGCAACCACTTGATCCATAAAGGATTTTAGAAAAGATCTTGAATGTAGGACTGAACAAAGAAATAAATCTAACCCAACCCAAATTGTTAAAAATACAACACTCTCTAGAGCAAAGCTTTCCGGAAAAACGTTTTTTTCTGTGATCAGAACTTCGACAGTCTTTTCAGTTGTGAATCCAGCAATTCCTAGAAGGCAAACCTGTTGAGCAAGATCCCTCATTCGATTTCTTTCCTGCAAAAGAGAGTACATGTGGAAAACCTCCTTAAGTGATAAAAGATAAAAAGACAGTGAACGCGAGGAATAGCACAGGTATAGCAATCTGTCTGTTCGTTAAATTCATCTGCGTTGACCATGTTGAGTTTTCATACATATAGCAACCTTGTGTGAGTAGTTGACCATATGAAAACATCGATGTTCCAAAAGGAACATGTAGTCTGGAAAAAAAGCAGAATAAAATCAAGAGAAGCGAGAACTAAAATCGGGAGGGAATTTTAAAAGACCTTTTTGAGAGAATCGCAAGGTATCAAAGAACTTGGTAAAGGGGCCATTCCTCCCATCTGTGGTCTGAAACGCGGGCGTGTTCCCTGTGAGGTGAATCTGCCTGGCCCATTTTTCCAAGATTGGCCCAGGCTTGGTGAGCCATTGGGGACTGGAGCACTGGGCAAAGGAGATTTGTCGGCTCCGGGAACTGAACCGGAAGCCGGTGGGGTGACTAGGCTGTCTGCATGAACGTGTCGAGGTGGGTCGGGGCCTTTCGTGGGGCGCAGGTACCGCATGTAGCCTGAATCCGACATGCATCGGCATAGTATATAACCAATGGTCATATGACATAGTAGATTCAGTCAAGAGCGGTAGCGGTCTTCCAGGATTTGGCCGTCCTGGAGATGGATCAAGCGATGGGTTTGCTGGGAGAGTTTTTCATTGTGGGTCACGATGACAAACGCGGTTCCGTGTGTCTCATTTAGCTTTTGCAATAATTCGAAGAGTTCCTCGCCGGTATGCGTGTCTAAATTTCCGGTCGGTTCATCAGCTAAGACCAAGTTGGGTTGCCTAATGAGGGCTCGTGCTACGGCTACCCGTTGTTGTTCTCCACCTGAGAGCTCTCCAGGTTTATGATGGAAACGATGAGAGAGCCCTACCACCGAGAGCCGTGATTTGGCGGACTCCATGGCCGTACGGTGGGGATTGTTTGTATAAGCGTAGGAAGATACGTGTTTTCTAGATCGGTAAACTCTGGAAGGAGGTGATGAAACTAGAACACAAATCCTATCCGCCTTTGAATTGAGAAACGAAAATATGGCATCGAGCGGAAAACTATGCTTGTCTCCAATCGATAACTCTAAGCCTTCGTCTGTGGCCGCAGCTTGCAACTCAAATTCAAAGTTCACACAGAACCACTTTCGAAGCCTCAAGCCCGGTTCATCCGCCCGCCGAACGGCGAATGAATAGCAGGGTACATACCACTCGCTTCATCAAAAAACCGTTCCGCAACAATTCGCTCTTGTGTCGGCACGGCACCGAATACCTGCTTTCCACCTTGAACATAGGTCACAACTTAAGCTGCACTAGTTTCATCAACACCGCATCCTGTTTGTAACTACGTGAGAGCCTTAAAAGGTGAACCTTGATCAGGCAACTTCGAGCAATCAGATCACATGTTTACGTCGTTGCACGACTTCGTTCGAGGGCTCCGGGGTTCGCGTGCAGCTTCTCTTCGCCAAAAAGGGTCTGTTGAAAAAAGCCGCCTGCGGCGCTCTAGACCAGTAAGAAGTGAAAAGTGAGAAGTAAAAAGCACGAGAAAAACCTCAGGACCCTTCGACAAGCTCAGGGCAGGCTCCTTCGGATGACTGATAACATCATGGTGAGCTCGTCGAACCATCCTTCGACAGATTCATTGTGAGCAAGCCGAACAATTCAGGACGGGTTTTTTTGAACAGACCCCTCGTCGTTGATCGCCAAGGGCCTTCTGGCGAAATATGGCCGTTGATATCTTCATTATTCAACACTCCCATTATGGTGGAATCGACTACGACAATATGAGGATCCCATAAACGTGAACAGGTATTGCCTACCGTTACTGCTCCTTCTTGCATCACTTGCTGTGAGTTTTGGCTGCGTCACGCATCAAGAGCCAAGGGATCAGACGAGTTTTCTTGATCCTATTACGCCAGAGCCCAATGACCTTTCACAGGCTCGCCTTATAGATGTGAGTAGTGACACCTCGGCTACGGGAGATGAATCATCCATTGTTTGTACACCACCTCGACCCATGGTTAACGGTGAGAGAAATGCCCAATACGCTGCCCTTCGGATGGCTCCATACCGAGCATGTCAAGGGGTTGCCCATGAGAAGATTTCGAGGGAAGCCTATCGGGAATTTTTTGAGGAGTATTTCAGTCTTCTTGTGTTGACTGCCAGCATCGAATCGCTCGCTCAATTAGAAAGGGATACCATGACGGCACCTCATAGGAAAGTGATTGAAGCATTAGCGAGTGAGAATACGGCACGTAAGCTCATGTGCGCGCATCCTGATCTTTTCGCTATTGATGCAGGTGCCCTTGATCTCTGCATTTGAATAAAGAGGTGCGATGAAAAATGTTAAAGGCCGAGCTGATTAACGAAGAGGAGTGGGAATCTCAAAAGACCTCTTTGAGAAAACCGCAAAGTACCCAAGCCCTCGGGGGATTCTTTCCCCCGAGGGCGCTGTCCGACAGGCGAGCGGTTATCTTGCGAGTGAGCGGGTTCTTGTTGCTCTTGCTCTAAGCAACTCGGGCAGTGTCAAAGTCGGGGAAAAGAATCACAGCGGGATGAACTTTGAGCACATTCGCTAAGACCAAAGCCCGTTCTCGGCCTATTTGACTCCCATCATTTTCCATCGCCGAGATATTGGATTGCGAAATTCCTGTCGCACTCGACAGTTCTTTTTGTGTGAATTCTTGTAATTCCCTTAGGGTCCGTAGCATTTCACCAGGCGTAATCTTGCGATTTACTTTGGCTTGCACGAATTCCTTTTTCTTCTTACCCATGGGTATTTATTCTCAGTGGGGAAAACTTATTCGCCTATGATGGGGAGTGAGAGATTTCGAACGATTTTCTTGGCAAGGCGATCTGGAATCTCAGTATGCCGGGGAATGGCCTCCGGAGGGGTCCCACGGAGCGCATCCTCCCTGCGGTCTTCCAAGATCAGGGAAATGGCTTCGGCAAGACTGGTTCTTGCTTCTTCCTGGGTTCTTCCTTGGCCGTTTGCCTCGGGAATTTCTGGACAATACGCAATGAACCATTCACTGTCTTGTTCGATAATCGCGGTAAATTCGTTATGCATGATTCACCCCCAGCTTTCTCATAGTTAATGCTTCTTGAAACTTAAGAAATATTCCTAATTGCTGTCAATTTTCTTCAGCGCTTTAAATGTTACAATCGGTCGTCTCTACCAACAGACCTTCCGAAGTACTATTATCAAAAACGGCAGTTGGATCACGAAAGCTGGCTAACAGATGGCCGTGCGTCCCTGGTTCTCGCATGATCCTGCTGGCTTTTCTTTCGTTATAAACTGTGTCATAATCAAGTGCGAAATTGTCACTCATAAGGAGACACGATATGAAGTTCATTACGGTGCGTGATTTACGAGGCCACCCCGGAGAAGTCTGGGATCAATTAGCCCGCGAACGCGATCTGATTCTCACGTCGAATGGGAAACCTGTCGCTATTCTTTCTGCTGTTTCAGAAGATAATCTTGAGGAATCCTTAGTGGCGGTGAGGCGAGCCAGGGCGGTGGCAGCTGTCGAAAGAATGCAATCCCAATCCGTCACCATAGGAATGAATAACGTGTCTACGGGGGAGATACAAGACGAGATCAGAGCCGTTCGGAAAGCTCGGCGAAAGTGAAAGTTGTGGTCGATACCAATGTGCTCGTCGCGGGTTTACTTTCTCCGTATGGACCACCTGGGGAAATTGTGATGATGATCGCCGCAGGCCATCTGGCCTTAGGCTTCGACGCCAGAATTCTTCATGAATATGCTGAGGTCCTTCGCCGGCCTAAATTTCGCTTTCCCTTAGATTTGATTACGACCCTATTGGAACAGATCCGCTTGGAAGGAGAAGTCGTTGGGAGCGTTCCACAGCCTATCGAACTTCCTGATTCTGATGACCAACCTTTTCTTGAAGTTGCGTTAGCCAGCCAGGCGTGTTGTTTAATCACTGGCAACATCAAACACTTTCCTGCCACGAAACGTCGAGGGATGACAGTCCTCACGCCGGCCAAGTTCATTGAGTTTTATTGCCAAATGACCAAAGAATAAAGCAGCCATTTCTAGGTTAAAGCGTATGATTCGGCCTAGAGCGGTAGCGGTCTTCGAGGATTTGGCCGTCCTGAAGGTGGATCAAGCGATGGGTTTGCTGGGAGAGTTTTTCATTGTGGGTCACGATGATAAACGCGGTTCCGTGTCTCTCATTTAGCTTTTGCAATAATTCGAAGAGTTCCTCGCCAGTATGGGTGTCTAAATTTCCGGTCGGTTCGTCGGCTAAGACCAAGTCGGGTTGTCTAATAAGGGCCCGTGCCACGGCTACCCGTTGTTGTTCTCCACCTGAGAGCTCTCCAGGTTTATGATGAAAACGGTGGGAGAGCCCTACCTCTGTTAAGAGAGTCTCGGCATGTTCTTTAGCTTTGTGCTCGGGTACCTTCTGAATGAGTGCAGGCAGATAGGTGTTTTCCAGGGCGGTGAATTCTGGAAGCAGATGATGAAATTGGAACACGAATCCAATTCGTTGATTACGGAAATTGGCCAACACGGTTTCGCTTACCCGAAACATGTCTTTCCCCTCAAATAACACCTTTCCTGCGGTTGGGTGATCCAGTGTCCCTAAGATATGCAGCAGTGTACTTTTCCCTGCGCCGGATGCGCCGATAATGGCGACCATTTCTCCCCGTTGAATAGTCATCGTGATGCCATTCAGGACATGCACGGTTTGTTGTCCCATGGTGAAGGATCGTTGAAGGTTTTCAACCAGCACTAAGGGAGCAGGTGTGTCCGTTGGGGAAGCTTCAGTATTATTCATAACGCAGTGCGCTGACGGGATCGAGTTTGGCGGCCTGCCATGAGGGGTAAAATGTGGCGGCAAAACTGATGAGAATAGCTGAGGCCGCGACCAAAATGACATCCAAGGGAAGGATATGAACCGGAATGCGAGAGATATAGTAAACCGAGGCATCGAAGGTCCAGTAATTTTGTATCAGCCAGAGAAATGAATAGCCAAGCGGAACCCCGATTCCGGTTCCGACCAATCCTATGACCAATCCATTGACCATGAAAATTCGCATAATGGATTGAGGCGTTGCGCCCATGGCCTTGAGAATGGCAATTTCCCGTTGTTTCTCGTTGACGATCATCGTCAATGTGCCCACGATATTAAATGATGCCACGAGGGTAATAAGGACCAATAGGAGGAACATCATCGTCTTTTCGAGTTTTAAGGCCGAGAATAAATTACGATTCAGTTGCATCCAATCACGTGCCATAAAATCCATACCGAGTGCAGCTTCCAAACGATGCCCAATTTTCTCTGCCTTGAAGACATCATTGACCTTCACTTGAATGCCGGTCACCGACTTTCCAAGACCAAAAAATTTCTGTGCTTCGTCTAAACTGATATAGGAGAGGGAAGAGTCATATTCAAACATGCCTGATTCGAAGATGCCCACCACCGTAAAGGGTCGAATCTTTGGTGTCATGGTAAATGATTTGATGGGCCCGACTGGAGAAACGACGTTAATGGGGTCTCCGATAAACACGCCCAGCCGTAGCGATAGTTCTTTGCCCAGAATGATGCCTGGACGATTTTTCGGAGGTGTCGGATCTTGCCCTGATAAAGAACGGCCACTTTCTGGTGGAACGAGTGAGGGATCTTGTAGCCCAGCTAAATCACCAAATTTCATGTTGGCTTGCAGATCGGTGACGTGAATTTCTCGATCAGGTTGAATGCCGCGTAAGATGACGCCCTGTACGCTGTTTTTCGAAGAGATCAGGACCTGTTTGAAAATGAATGGGGCAGCAGCGATCACGTCCGGGGTCTCTTCGATTTGTTGAATGAGGGTTGGATAGTCTTTCATCGCATTGATGCCGCGCTCTTGCACAATGATATGGGCGGTGGTGCCAAGAATTTTGGATTGGAGATCTTCCTTGAATCCAGTCATGATGCCTAATGTGCCAATGAGCGCGGCAACGCCTAATGTAATTCCGGCGATCGAGATAAATGTGTTAAGTGAAATCGTGCGCTGCCGGCGTTTGGCCCGCAGGTACCGCAGGCCAATCATGATTTCATAGGGGAGGGTCACGAGGTATGGTCCGGCCGCAATTGAGGAAAGAGAATGACATCCCGGATAGAGGCTTGGTTGGTGAGCAGCATAACGAGCCGATCAATTCCAATACCTTCTCCTGCCGTGGGCGGCATGCCATATTCCAGCGCGCGGACGAAGTCTTCATCAAAAAACTGTGCTTCTTCATCACCAGCCTCACGAAGGGCTACCTGTGCTTCAAATCGTTGACGTTGGTCGATCGGGTCATTTAACTCTGAGAAGCCGTTGGCTAGTTCTCGTCCGCCAATGAAGAGTTCAAAGCGGTCAGTTAGTGAAGGATTTGATTCGTTCTGACGTGCCAACGGAGAAATTTCGATTGGGAAATCTGTAATAAATGTTGGTTGGATCAATGTAGGTTCAACAGTTTCTTCAAAGAGATAGACGAGAAGATCAACGTGACTGGATTTGGGTGGCACCGTGACACCCAAAGTTTTGGCCGCGTCCTGTGCTGCGTCATGGTTCGAGAGGACAGCCGTATCCAATTTATTCACTTCTACAATGGAATCGAAATAGGAGAGGCGTGACCACGGAGGCTTCAGATTGATCGATTGTCCTTGGTAATCAAGCGTTGAGTCTCCACAAACATCCATGGCTAATTGATGAAAAAGTTGTTCAGTGAGGTCCATAAGGTCATGATAATCTGCATACGCCTGGTAAAACTCCAACATCGTAAATTCAGGATTGTGAATGGTGGAGATCCCTTCATTTCGGAAATTACGATTAATTTCAAAGACCCGTCGGAATCCGCCCACAATGAGACGTTTCAGGTACAACTCAGGGGCGACCCGTAGATACAGGTCCACATCCAGCGTATTATGATGGGTGATAAACGGGCGGGCTGTGGCACCGCCTGGGATGGGATGCATCATGGGCGTTTCGACTTCCAAAAACCCGCGTTCGGTTAAAAATGCTCGTATGGTTGCAATTATGCGGCTCCGTGTCCGAAAAACTTGAAGGACCGTGGGATTCGCAATCAGATCGACATAGCGTTGGCGGTAACGGGTTTCGATGTCGGTCAGTCCATGCCATTTTTCGGGAAGCGGACGTAGGCCTTTCGTGAGAAAGGTTAGAGTTTGTACTTCAACAGTGAGTTCGTCAGTCTTGGTTCGAAAGAGCGGTCCTTCCACCCCAATCCAATCTCCTAAATCCAAAGACTGGCAAAGCTCGTAGGTTTGATCTCCCAGAACATCTTTCTTCAGATAGACTTGAAGACGGTTGCCTTCCTCCTGAATTCCCAGAAACGCGGCTTTACCAAATCGGCGTATGGCAATAATTCGACCGGCCGAGGTACAGGCAATTGGCGTCGTCTCGAGTTCTTCTTTGGTGAAGGATGAATAGGTGTGCAGGATTGTTTCGATTGTGTGGGTTGTGGAAAAGCTCGTCCCAAAGGGCCGTAGCCCCTTCTCTTGGAGGAGACGTACTTTCTCCAATCGTTGTTGCTGCTGTTCGTTTATCTCATCCATGGTGCGTCAATGGTCTGGTTTGACAGAATGTGACGATTATGAAGGTGATCCTTGCGAGGATGACGCTTTCATGGTCAGATAGGCTTCAATAAACGGATCAAGGCCGCCATCCATGACGGCTGACAGATTGCCTGACTCATGATTCGTGCGGTGATCTTTCACCATTTGATAGGGCTGAAACACATAGGACCGGATTTGGCTGCCCCAGGCGATATCTTTCTTTTCGCCCACAATATTCTGGAATTCCTCATCCTTTTTTTGTTGCTCGACTTCATAGAGTTTCGCTTTCATCACTCGCATTGCGCCGAGACGGTTTTGTAACTGAGACCGTTGGTTTTGGCACTGAACGACGATCCCTGTGGGGATATGGGTCATCCGGATGGCTGTTTCAACTTTGTTCACGTTTTGGCCGCCAGCACCACCTGCGCGAAACGTATCGATTCGTAAATCTTTCTCGTCAATGGCAATTTCTATGTCGTCATCTAGCTCAGGGTAGACTCCAATGGCGGCGAAGGATGTATGCCGTCGCTTATTGGCGTCAAAAGGAGAAATACGCACGAGACGATGGACTCCAGCCTCTGCCCGTAAATACCCATACGCAAGTGGACCAGCGATACCGAGTGTCGCCCCTTTAATCCCCGCTTCGTCGCCAGGTTGTAAATCAATCGTGTCGACTTTGAATTCTCGTTCTTGTGCCCACCGTACATACATGCGCATGAGCATCTGAGCCCAATCTTGCGATTCCGTTCCACCAGCCCCAGGGTTTATGGAAAGAATGGCATTATTGCGGTCATGCGTATCCGACAAAAGTTTTTCGAGACGCCAGGTTTCTAAAGAGGCTTCAATGGCGTCAATTCCCTGGGTCCATTCCGCTTCCAATTCCGGGTCGCCTTGCTGCCCAATTAACTCTTGAATAGCCAAGAGGTCATCGCGTTGTTGTTCGAGCTTTTCGAGTCGATGAATTTGACTCTCAAGTTCGGCTTGACGACGGCCCACCTTCGCCGCATGTTGAGGGTCATTCCAAAACTCAGGTTGAGAGGTCTCTTGCTGGATTTCGTCGAGTTCTGTGGTCAGGCGAGGGAGGTCAAAGATACCTCCGAAAGTCGAGGATGTGGGCATTAATCTTGTCCATGCGGTTTCGAATGTCTTCGAGCATCTGTGGCGTTCCTCTCGTTATGCTTGGTTGTCAGTCATCTTGTTATCTTTGGACATGGGCTTGGTTGTGTAGCAGCTTAGTAACAGAAACCCTCCTAGTATAACACAACCCCAACTAAAGACATCACCATACTCCGTATAAAATGTACGTGAAGCCGAACGAAGGGGGATAGAGCTGGCTAAGGCTTGCTGTGTGAATGTTGGGGTCTTTGCCAAAATACGGCCATCGGGACCGATAAAACCAGAAACGCCAGTGTTGGCTGCACGGGCGATGGCCAAATGATTTTCCACGGCACGGAATACGGCCATCGAAAAATGTTGATGGGGAGCGGCTGAATCGCCGAACCATGCATCGTTGGTGATCGTGGCGATGAAATGAGCACCTTCCTTGGCCATCAAGCGTACAAGATTGGGAAAGATGATTTCGTAACAGATAGGGACGGCAAAGAAGGGTTGAACATTTTCGGGGGTATCAGAAAATGAAAGGGTCATGGGTCCTTGACCAGGTTTGAAATCGCCAATGCCAACGACAAGCTTCTCCAAGAAAAATAACAAGGATTTGAATGGGATATATTCACCAAAGGGCACAAGGTGTCGTTTATCATATCGTCCGGTGATGAGTTCATCCGGAGCTATGACGTAGGCGCTATTGAGCAGGTACGGGCTTCCATCAGTTTCAAACCGCAGGGTGGGACTGCCAAACAAGAGGGGACTTTGGGTTTGTTGAAGGAGGGAAAGAATTACCTGCTGATAACTTTTTTCTTGCTCGAAGAAAAAAGGGGTCGCGGCCTCTGGCCAAATGAGGAGATCCAGATCTTTTCCAGCTTCTTGGCTCAGCGTGGTAAATCGTGTCAGGGTTTCATCAATATACGCAGGATCCCATTTTTTGTCTTGTAAAATGTTAGGTTGGACAAGTCCGATGTCCAAGGACTTCGCTGATTGGTCTATGATCGCTTGCCGGTTCATTTGCCAATGACCATAGCCCAGTGCGGCGCTCAGAATGATCAGAAATCCCACCGTTGGTTGCCAGGGACAGGAAGCCAAATGCCACGCTTTTTGATCCCATATCCATTTTGTCATTGATGCGGCTGCGACATTGCTCATAATGAGCAAAAACGAGACCCCATAAACCCCCGTGAGATCCGAGACTTGAATAATTGGGAGCCATTGGTATTGGGAATAGCCCAGGAGAGCCCAGGGGAAGCCACTCAATGCATATGTCCGTAAATACTCGAGAGACACCCAGATAGACGGTGCGCCGAGCCATAGCCATCTTGAGCCACGTTGAGATAGTTGATGACAGCCCCAGGCATACATCCCCCAAAAAGTTCCGAGATAGGTTGCCAACAGAAGCATCAGAAGGCAGCTGACGATCCAAGGGACTTTCCCAAACTGGTTCATGGCAGTAATCACCCATGTGATGGTTCCAGTAAAGGCAATCGTGCCGGCCAGCCAGCCATACCTGAAGGATCTTCCAGCAGACAATCCTGGAAGAGCCCAATGGAAAGGAACCAATATGAACCAGGCCAGCCAGCCAAAATCAAAATGCGGGAAACAAAGCGGATGGAGTAACCCCGAAAGGCAGATTGCAAACAAACCTATACGATGAGGTGGTTGCACAACCGGAGGATATGACCGAACAGGGTCCTAGAGGCGCGCGAATAAAACAACACCCTGGGCCCCAGCCTTGGGACCCAGGGTGTTGGGTACAAAAAAACGCTGAACGTGGATTAAGGTTTCTTGGTTTGTCGTATACGCCACATAGCCAATCCGGCTAGACCTGTTCCAAGTAATATGACTGTACTGGGCTCAGGAATTGTTGGTTGAGATTGGACGAACTGTGCTAACAACGGAGCGGTGTTTGTTGCATTTTCAGCAGTGATGAAATTTTCTACAAGACTTCCATCCACTTGAAAGCCAAGAATTTGAAGGTCAAAGTCTGTTCCATTAACGTTGACCACGCTCTCTGAAATTCCATTATTTGAAAATCCGACCAAGTCCGGGCAAGGACTTTCTGTGCCGTCGATTGCACAGGGACTGTCATTGTTTGGAGTTTCTGTAAACTCAAACTGGAACGTGGCTGTGTTAGGAGATGAAGCCGCACCAACAATATTGAAGTTCACTTCAAGATCTACAGCCGTAATTCCCCCACCGACGCCAATGGGAAAATTGACATGCTCGAAAACACCAAGGACAAATTGTTCATTGGGATTAACAGTGGCATCCGGGGCTGCATTAAAATTAAAGCCGCTTTTTCCAGCAGATGTACCCGGGATACCCCACCGAATTTGATCACCATTAGGGCTGAACGTGATTGCAGTTCCGTCAGTCGGATTTTGCCAACTTCCATCAACATCAGTAACTGTTATGGCAAAGCAGAAAGTTGGAACTGCCAAGAAAGAGGCTGCGAGAGCGACCGCGAAGGAACTTTTTCGAAATCTTAAGGTATTCATAACTGCTGCAACTCCTTTTGCATCTAAGAAAATGATTAATTTTTCCTCATCGTAGTTACCTTAAAAACGCAGTCGGGGGTACATTAGGAAACAAAGTGCGAGTCTAGCACATAGTTTGACTAAAGACAAAGGTTTTTACCTGCATATAAAATGGTATTTGAAACGTCTCTTATGGAGCCAACAAAATTAGGAACTCATTCAACAAGACAGTCTATCCAGTCTGGATACATGAGAAGAGTCTGGCAGAATTTTTGGTAGGACTCAGACGTGATGATTGTACCAAGCTGTCCACACTTACCTAAACGGCTTTCTGTACCAATCCCGATCGTAAGCAGCGGGTACAGACTTTAATTCGTTTCGCGGTACCTTTGACCAAGGCTCGAACGGTTTGTAGATTGGGACGGAAAATCCGCTTGGTGTGGTTATTGGCATGACTGACGTTATTTCCAACAAGACGATTTTTTCCACATACTTCACATGAGAAGGCCATAACAGACTCCCTAAAATATTTACAGGAAGGACAAAAAGCTGAAAGCTTGAAAGTTCCTTGCTTTCGTACCACAAGTGGTATTGTACACTCAAGTTCCTCTATATTAAAGACATTTCCACAAGATCCCTATGAGATAACCATAACCTGGATGGGAATCTTGAATAATCAAGATATCAAGGGTCATATTTCGCCAGGAAGTGGTTCGCTCTCAGTTTCGAGACCGTCCATTCCGTTTTGGTCATGATTCCTCCGCAGTCCCCTCTTTGGAAGATCCCGATTCAATTTGCAAAAGGCGTGGGCCCCAGACGGGCGCGCTTGTTGGAAAAATTAGGTGTATTGACGGTTGAAGATGCCCTTTGGTTTGTGCCTTGGCGCTATGAAGATCGATTGGAGGTTCTTCCAATTGGGAACCTTCTGCCGGGGATGAAGGCGACGATTAAGGGGCGAATCGGCTCTTGTCGCGTCAAGATCACCTCACGCCGCCGGCTTGTTGTTGTGACGGTCAGAGTTCGTGATGAAACAGGGAGCATCGAATGTGTGTTTTTTAACCAACCATATCTTGAAAAAACCTTCAGGGTCGGTGTGGTTGTCTTAATGACTGGAGAAGTGGTGCCAAATGGAGCGGGGAGCGTGCCTTTACTTATGAAGGGGCCTCAGTATGAAATTTTAAATACAGAGGATGAAGGGGAGGTGGAGGGTGAGACGTCTGCTGGTGAATCGGCTGGAGGCCGGATTATTCCCATCTATCATGAAACGCATGGCTTAAGCTCCAAGCAAATTCGTCGAATTATGCAATCCATATTTGAAAATTACAGCCAACAGGTTGAAGAAATCTTGCCAGAGGGCCTACGGCTACGCTTGAAATTGCCGGCCTTACGTGAGGCTCTGCCCACCTTGCATGTTCCCCAACCTACCCACTCGCTTGCGCTCCTGAATCAGCAAGCCACGGCGGAGCATAACCGCCTGGCTTTCGAGGAATTGCTATTATTGCAAGTAGCTCTCTTGATGAAACGGCAACGTCAGATATCAGCCGAAGTTGGCATTGCGTTCTCAGGACGAAATGCCTTGACCGAAGAACTCCAAAAGATTCTGCCCTTCGCATTAACCGGCGCACAGAGGCGCGTCATTGATGAAATTACTCAGGACATGAGTGCCCCAACCTGTATGAATCGTTTGCTGCAGGGTGATGTGGGATGTGGCAAAACGGTTGTGGCGCTTCACGCCATGGTTATGGCCTGCGGCTCCGGGTATCAGTCGGCGTTGATGGCACCCACTGAAGTCCTCAGTGAGCAACATTATGTCTCTTTGAAGCCGTTTTGTGATGCGCTCAAGCTCACGTGTGTGCTCGTGAAAGGGGGGCAAACGGGTGGAGAAAGAGCTGAGACGCTAGCCGCTATCCGAGCTGGCTCTGTTGACGTTGTTATTGGGACGCATGCGTTATTACAGCCGGACATTCAATTTGCCAAACTGGGGTTCATTATCGTGGATGAGCAACATAAATTTGGCGTCCTGCAACGGGCTCGTTTACGAGAAAAAGCGTTGTGGCAACCCGATGTGTTAGTCATGACGGCCACGCCAATTCCTCGAACATTGGCGATGACTTGGTATGGTGACTTGGATGTTTCGGCGATTGATGAATTTCCTCCAGGCAAGCTTCCGGTACAGACAACGTTGTTTGAATCAAAAAATCGCCATGCCGCCTATCGAATACTGCGCAACGAATTAGATGCTGGTCGTCAAGCGTATGTGGTCTATCCGCTTGTCGAACCATCTGAAAAAGTGGATTTGCAAGCTGCAGTAGAAGCCGTGGATACCTTGCGCGAACAATTTGCTCCATTTCGTGTTGGATTACTGCATGGACGCCTTCCTTCCCGGGAAAAACAGGCCGTCATGTCGCAATTTCGTCAGAAAAACATTGAGGTGCTCGTATCTACGACGGTGGTTGAAGTTGGATTGGATGTTTATAATGCAACCGTCATGCTGATTGAACATGCGGAACGGTTTGGGTTAGCGCAACTCCATCAATTGCGAGGCCGAGTGGGGCGAGGAGGCAACCAAGGACATTGTTTGTTGATCCATTCCTTGGGCAAGATTCCCTTGGCTGGCCAACAAATGCGAATAGCGGTTGAAGAACCAAATGCTCATCAGGCAAGAGATCGTTATTCCCTTGCGACGGTCTCTCATGATATTTCTCGGTCTTCGGCGAAGAGGCGTCTTGCCGTCTTTGCACAGTGTCTTGATGGGTTTGCGTTGGCAGAGGAGGATTTAAAAATTCGTGGTCCTGGGCAAGTCTTAGGTGTGCAACAATGGGGTGAAATGACCTTTCATGTTGCGGATTTAGCCCGAGACATGTCGTTGTTAACGGAAGCTCGCCATTGCGCGGCAGAAATATTGCAGCATGATCCTGGTTTGACGGCTCCTGAATATCAGCCTCTCAAGAATACCCTTTTTCGAAAATGGGGTGAAAAATTGGCGTTGGGAGATATCGGGTAAGGTGTAAGTCTGCCGAATACACAAGCGTAAGTTTAAAAGTAAGGGGTAAGGGGGGTGTTGCAACGGCAACGTATCCTGGTGTTTGACCTGTTTTGAGGTTCATGTTAGAAACGGGTTCTTTCATATGACTAGATAGATTTTCGATCGTCGGCCCGGATGGCGGAACTGGCAGACGCGCCGGACTCAAAATCCGGTTCTCGCAAGAGAGTGGGAGTTCGACCCTCCCTCCGGGCACCATTAGGATTATTCAACTAATGAAAATAACGTATTCCTAAGATTTTCCAAATGCTGTAATTGACTTGACAGGAGCATCGCCCTTGACTATAGTGAGCGCCCTAAACAAACGGCTGAAAATTTTACAATATTAACATCGTTTTTTTGATTATTCACTCACACTTCCAAGGAGGAGCCACATGCGGAAGGTAGGGTATTTTGGATTAGCAATTATTCTTGCAGGTTCTGTGAGCGTGGCAGGTGCGCAAGAACGTGCACCTCAAAACGTTGGGTTCGGAACAGGAGTTGGAGATTCACAGGGTGTGGGCGACAGATCGAGAGTCATGGACCAAGATGATATGTTGCGGTATCTCTCTGCGCCAGAGACCATCATGGGCGAAATCGTTGCCATTGACTATCCGGCAGGTAAGTTGTACATCGATATGGGTGGCAGCTCACACGACGAGCGTCAATCATTGACGGGTTCCTTAAATATGAAGGAATTGTGGTTTGATGGTGAGACGAACATGCAAAATCTCAAAGCTGTGAAAAAGGGAGATTATGTCTCGATTCAAGCTGTGAATGAAACCAACGCGAATCAGAAGTTTGGAACCGGAAAGAAAATGGTTCGGACGGTTTATGTGCTCGAGGGAGCCCAAACATTAGGTGGGGCAGACAATGAAGATTTTGGTGGTGGTTTAGGCCAACGTCCAAATCCTTACAAATATCGTGGGATTAACACCCGCACAGCTGGCTATACTGGTGTCCCGGAAGGTGGTATCCAGCAGGGTGCAGTGGATTCAGGAATTGTCAGCACGATTGGCACTGTGACTGGTGCTGCCCCTTGCTGGCAATGTGCGCCTCAACCAGATACCGTGAACGAACGGACCGATAAGGTGATTGCTACTGACTACGGTAATGATCGTAAGAATTTCAACAAAGGTACCGTTCAGAAATAGAAATTTTTCGGAATAAGCCTTTTAGAAGAGCGTGTCGGTTTCATGGCCGGCACGCTCTTTTGTTATGTGGACCAGGATCCGGGATGCGTTAGAGAAGGGGAATAGGTCAAGAGAACCATGGAAGAACTAGATTTACGTGGGGTGATCTGTCCTTATAACTTTGTCAAAACGAAACTGAAGTTAGATACGTTAGAAGTAGGCTCACACTTAGCTGTGTTATTAGATGAAGGAGAGCCCATTCGGAATGTTCCTCAAAGTCTCAAAAATGAAGGGCACCAAGTATCAGCGAAAGAAAAAGTTGATGATTACTATAGAATTGTCATTCAAAAGGAAGATTCGTAGGGTCTCTGGAGTCATCAGAAGTCCTTTGTTTGGCTTTTCTCTGAGAGAGGCCTTGAATTAATAACGTGATTTCTCCTTTTACTGATGTCTTTTCGAAGGTTGCGCATAGTTCCATCACGTCCCCCCGAATGACGTCTTCATGGAGTTTTGTCAGTTCTCGTGTGACGACAATGTGACGGTTTCCCATCATCTTATAAATAGCTTGCAAGGTTTTGACAATTCGATGTTGCGTTTCAAAGACAATAATTGTCCCCACTTCTTGTTGAAGTTGTTCGAAAAATTTTTCTCTTGCGCCTGATTTTCTAGGCACAAATCCTTCAAAGATAAACCGGTCAGTTGGTAGGCCGGACACGCAGAGCGCAGCTAAGATGGACGATGGGCCTGGAATGGGAACCAGGGAAATCCCGGCTTCCACGGCCCGACGAACGAGATAGTATCCAGGGTCTGAAATGAGTGGAGTGCCAGCGTCACAGACCAAGCCGACCGCATGGCCTTCCTGTAACCGATGTAACAAGATATCGGTTTTTTCTTCTTTATTAAAATCATGGTAGCTTGTGAGGGGTGTCCTGATTTGATAATAGCTGCAGAGCTTTTGGGTACGTCGTGTATCTTCAGCAGCGATCACGCTCACCTCTTTGAGAGTTCGTATGGCTCGGAATGATATGTCTTCCAAATTTCCGATTGGTGTGCTGACAATGTAGAGTTGGCCGCTCATATGAATGACTTAAATTGTGAGATCTTGGGAATTGTAAAAAGTTTGGCATGGTACTGCGTCAGTGGGAGATTGTCTAGGAAAGATTGCAGGCCTATCATTCCGTGTCCCCTCTAGTAACTTGTTGATTTTCTTGACCTTCTCTGGGAGCAGATCTATACTCGAATCTGGGTATTTTTACCTGTCAAGGTGAGAGGGGGTTGTATGCCTGAAACATTGTCCGTTCTGACAATGGGCCTGTATTTTGTGGGTACACTGCTTTTTCTGGCCTTTCTTCTTCATCGTTCGGAAGTCTTGTCTCGAGTGTCGGTTTGTGTGGCGGGCGCAGGGTTTGTGGCTCACACCGTGGCCTTGGGCATGGCCATGGTTGCAATGGGACAGGTGCCAATTATGACATTTCGCGGGGCCATGTCCTTTTTCGCGTGGGGATTAGTTTTGGTCTTTTTGATAGTCGGACTCAAACGCGGGTTGCAGGTATTGGGGGCCTTTATTCTTCCGCTGGCCTTCCTTTCGATGGTGTCTGCGACATTGGCTCCGGTGCAGGCTGGGACAGTGGTGCCGGTGTTGCAAACGGTGTGGGTGCATGTCACGTTAAGCATCCTTGGCACGATTGGGTTTGCGGTCGCGTTTGTCGCGGGTTTGATGTATCTGATGCAAGAATATTTGTTGAAATCCAAGCAATTTAATGTCTTAAATTTTAAACTCCCGCCCCTGGATTTTTTGGATAGGCTCAATCAACGTTCCATTCTCTTCGGATTTCCTCTCTTAACTTTAGGGATTTTGACAGGGGCGGTTTCGGCGCAGCTAACCTTTGGTTCCTACCTGAGTTGGAATCCGGAACAGGTATGGGCGCTTATTACATGGGTATTTTATTTGGTGGTGCTCATGGGCCGGGTCACTGCAGGGTGGCGTGCAAAACGGGCGGCTTATTTAACGATCGTCGGATTTGCGGGCGTGATTTTAACGTTTGTGGGGATTCTCTTAAAAAGTCCTCAAGCCATCGCACAGTTATGAATATTATTGCATTAGGACTCAATCACCGGACGGCCCCGGTGGAACTTCGAGAATTACTGGCCATCCCTGGTAGCCGGATGGGGGAAGCCTTAGCCCGGTTACGGGCGTATCCCGGAGTGAAGGAAGCCATGTATCTGGGCACCTGTAACCGTGTTGAAGTCTATGCCGTTGTTGAAAAGAGTGAATGGGGATTTCGAAAGCTGGAAGATTTCCTCGTCTCGACGCATTTGTCTCTGTCATCCCAAGATTTGCTGCCGCATTTATACCGCTACAGTGATGCCGAAGCGATTGCCCACCTCTTTCGAGTATCGGCGAGTTTGGATTCCATGGTCGTAGGCGAACCCCAAATTCTTGGGCAGGTGAAGGAAGCCTATGAGTTAGCGCTGACGCATCGTTCATCAGGCGTCATTCTGAATAAAGTTGTCAAAAAAGCCATTTCCGTGGGAAAAAATGTCCGGACCAATACTCGGATTGGAGAATATGCGGTTTCTATCAGTTATGCCGCCGTCGAGTTAGCCAAAAAAGTTTTTTCGAATCTTCAGGAACGGGTGGTGCTATTAGTTGGGGCTGGGGAAATGGGAAAGCTGGCTGCTCAACATTTGGTAAATCATGGCGTCAAAGAAGTGTTATTGACAACGCGTAACCAGCATCGAGCTTTGACGTTGGCCGAGCGTTTTCAAGGTAATGCGATTCCGTATGAACAACTTCGCAGTACCTTACCGAAAGCCGACATTGTGATCTGCGCGACGGGCGCTCCTCACTTCGTGATTTCTCAATCAGATGTGGAGCGGGCCGTTCAACAACGCATGAACCGCCCCATCTTTTTGATTGATATCAGTGTCCCGAGAAATATTGATCCTGCGGTGAAGGATATCGATAATGCCTTTGTCTTTGACATTGATGATCTCAAGGCTCATGTCGGACAGAACCAAGATGAACGGTTGAAAGAAGCGGAGACCGCAGAGAAATTGGTGAAAGAAGAAGTGGGAAGTATGGTGGCTTGGGTCCGAGGGTTGGAGGCGACGCCCACGATTGTGGCCCTCAGGAAGAAAGCGGAGGATATAAAAAACAGTGAATTAGAAAAGGTGTATAGCCGGTTAGGTGATGTCTGTGAAAAAGACCGTGTGGCCATCGAAGGGTTGGCGTCGGCGATTGTGAACAAGCTGCTTCATGGGCCATTGGTGACATTAAAAGCCGAAGCGCAGTCGCAAAATGGATTTGCCTTCATTGAAGCGGCCAGACGATTTTTCGAGCTTCGAGAGCGTGAACTTCATTCGATAGAGTCTCAGACCATAGAGTCTGAGAAGCCTGGTAAAGATTCGGAAGGTTCACTATCTCGGAAAGATGCGCTGTGAGTTTGGCTACAGACGCACGTTCCACCCTCGTGATTGGAACCCGCAGTAGCAAGCTCGCTCTTTGGCAAGCTGAATGGGTGCAACGTCAACTCAAGCTTATTGCTCCTGATCTCTCCATTGTTCTCAAGAGGATTCAGACAAGTGGAGATAAAATTCAGGATGTGCCGTTGGCCAAAGTCGGGGGGAAGGGATTGTTTGTCAAGGAAATTGAAGAGGCGTTGTTGCGCAAAGACATTGATCTGGCCGTGCATAGCATGAAAGATGTACCCGCCGAGTTGCCGAGTGGCTTGCATATCAACTGCGTTCCTGAACGAGAAGATCCCCGGGATGCGTTAATTGCCCGTGAAGCCAAAACCTTCGAAGCGTTGCCCGCCGGGGCACGAGTGGGAACAAGCAGTTTACGTCGGCAAGCGCAACTGCTGTATGTACGTCCCGATCTCAAGATTGAGATGTTACGAGGGAATGTTGATACGCGACTTCGGAAACTGAAAGATGGGCAGTTTGATGCCATTGTGCTGGCGGCTTCTGGGCTCAAGCGTTTGGGGTGGGATGAGCATGTCACGGAATATCTCCCTGTTGCGGTTAGCCTCCCAGCTATTGGACAGGGAGCCTTAGGAATTGAGGGCCGGGAAGACGATGATTTTGTCCAAAACTTGGTGGCGAAGTTTGAGCATCATCCAACCAGGGTAACCGTGAGGGCTGAGCGCGCGCTGTTAAGACGGCTGGAAGGAGGATGTCAGGTTCCCATTGCTGGCCATGCGATTCTTCAAGGCGGAAGTCTGACATTAGATGGCTTAGTTTCAAGTTTAGATGGCACGCAATATGTGCGTGTTGCAAAGACAGGATCTCAGGATGACGCTGATTCTCTTGGGGTACATGTCGCTGAAGAATTGCTAAGGCGTGGAGCGGAACCCATTCTTCAGGAAATTTATGGCACAGCCTAATATGGCAAAATCTCAGACTCTTGGACAGGTCTATCTTGTGGGAGCTGGTCCGGGTGATGCCAAGCTCCTGACGTTGCGTGGAAGAGAATGTCTGGAGAAGGCTGATGTGGTGTTGTATGACCATTTAGCGAATCCAGAAATATTAAAATATGCCCCCGCCCGTGCTGAGCGGATATATGTTGGCCGAAAAGGGCGTGGGGCTTATCGGGATCAAGCCGAGATAAACAAGTTATTGGTGAGTAAAGCTCGCGGTGGTCATTGCGTGGTGCGGTTAAAAGGCGGGGATCCATTTGTGTTTGGGCGGGGTGGGGAAGAAGCTGAAGCCATGGCTGAGGCCGGCATCCCATTTACGGTGGTTCCCGGGGTCACGGCTGCTGTTGCGGTGCCGGCCTATGCGGGAATTCCGGTGACCCACAGAACCTTGGCTTCGACCGCCGCTTTTGTGACGGGTCACGAAGATCCGACGAAATCTGCGAGCGCCATGGAATGGCCTCGTCTGGCATCTGCCGAAGGGACGCTTGTGTTTTTGATGGGGACCAAGAACCTTCCGCGTATCGTTGACCAGCTGCTTCACCAGGGGAAATCGGCAACCACGCCTATCGCCGTGATTCGATGGGGAACCTATGCCCGGCAGAAAACGGTTGTTGGGACATTAGGAGACATTGTTGAACAAGTCAGGAAAACTGATTTGAGTCCGCCAACGGTAATTGTTGTGGGGGAGGTGGTACGATTGCGTGACCATCTCAATTGGTGTGAGACGCAACCGTTATTCGGAAAAGGCGTCTTAGTCACACGTCCACGGGCGCAGGCACCGGCGCTGTCAAATTTGTTAGCTGAATATGGGGCTGAGCCTATTGAATGTCCCACATTGGAAATTTGTCCTCCTGAGAACTGGCACCTCGTCGATGAGGCGATTGATCAACTTCCTACTTACGATTGGGTGATTTTTACGAGTGTCAATGGCGTCCAATCATTTATGAAGCGGTTGAGGGTTCGTCAAAAAGATGTCAGAAGTTTTGCGCAGGCCAAGCTCTGTTGTATTGGCCCTCGGACGGCAGAAGAGGCGAGTCATTGGGGGCTTGTGGCTGACCTCATTCCTAAAGAGTTTCAAGCTGAGGGAATTTTGGAAGCTTTCGGGAAAGCAGATATCACAGGGAAAAGAATATTGATTCCGCGTGCGACAGTTGCTCGCGAGATTCTGCCTGAGCAGTTGGCGGCGATGGGGGCGGATGTACGTGTCGTACATAGTTATCAGGCCGTGCCACCAGAAATTGAACGTGAGCCAATTGTCGACCGTTTCCGTCATCAAGATATTCATTATTTGACCTTTACGAGTTCATCCACTGTAAAAAATTTTTGTCAGATATTTGGCGATCGTCAGGAGCTGCACTCAGTTATGCAGGATGCCGTGGTGGCATGCATAGGCCCGATTACGGCTCAAACCGTTCGAGATGAAGGATTGCCGGTGGATATCGTCGCACGGGAAAATACGGTGCCCGCGTTGGTCGATGCTATTGTGGCGCATGCCAATCAAGGTTGTCGTGAGGCGGGCAGGTCAGAAAAATGAAAATATATGCTCGGAGAAGATTCTGCGGGTAACATGTTGTGTTAACTGATTGAGAGGAGGAGTAAAGCCATGGTTCCAGTTAAGTCATGTATGGTCCCAATAGACAAAATTGTCAAAGTTGACCGGGATGTGTCGGTCAAGACTGCCGCAGAGATGATGCGTGATAGCGGCATAGGCAGTGTGTTTGTCACGAGTGGCGGTGAAATCATTGGGATTGTGACCGATACGGATTTAGTGCGGCGTGTTGTGGCAGCCGGTTCTGACCCTCAGGCGACGACAGTGGAACAGATCATGTCTGCTCCCATTGCGTCCATTGAAGGCAATCGGACTCTGCTGGATGCCAATGATTTAATGGCCAAACAGCATATTCGGCATTTAGGAATTACCAAAGATGGATCCATGGTCGGAATGATTTCTGTGCGAGATCTTGTCGTCTTCTTAACGAATCTTCCCCGGAAATAACCCAACCATCTCTAATTGTTTATGCGGGAGTATCGTTCGAGTTCGCCTGTTGAGAAGTGTTGAATAATGAAGGTGTCCAGGGTCATATTTCGCCAGGAAGCTGTTCGTTATCAGTTACATCGGGGCTGTTCAAAAATGTCGTCCAGCAAGGCCGCAGCCATTTTTGCGGGCGGAGCGTACTGGCAGTACGTGAGCACGGAAAAATGGCGAGAACGCCGCTGGCGGCTTTTTTCAACAGACCCTATTGAGAAACCCGAATCTGGGTAAAAAGTAGGAATAACAATGGGATTTCCGATTCATCGAATGCGTCGGCTTCGTCAGCATGCCTCTTTGAGGCGCATGGTGCAAGAAACCCAATTGACGCCTGTCGATTTGATTTTTCCCCTATTTGTCACCTTTGGCAAGAATAAACAGGAACCCATTGATTCTATGCCGGGTCAATATCGTTGGTCTGTGGATCGCCTTGTTCGGCAAGCTCAAGAGGTGTGGGATCTTGGCGTGCCGGCCGTCATTCTTTTTGGGATTCCGGAACACAAAGATGAGCGGGGAACGTCGGCGTTAGACAAAGATGGCGTTGTGCAATGCGCGGTGCGTGAGCTGAAGACTCATCTGCCTGATTTGCTGGTCATT
The DNA here is from genome assembly GCA_965223315.1 of Nitrospirales bacterium. Classification (GTDB taxonomy): domain Bacteria; phylum Nitrospirota; class Nitrospiria; order Nitrospirales; family UBA8639; genus Nitrospira_E. Next base: position 3,467,443 of record CBDCWD010000004.1, on the reverse strand, counting down.
ACGGATGTCTGCATCGATGAATATACGTCCCATGGTCATTGCGGCATTGTGAAGGATGGCCGCATCCTGAATGACGAAACCTTGGAGTGCTTGCAGGCCATGGCCCTGAGTCATGCCGAGGCGGGAGTCGATATGGTGGCGCCATCGGATATGATGGATGGACGGGTCCAGGCCCTTCGGGGCGCGTTGGATCGTGAAGGATATGGGGACCTTCCCATTATGTCCTATTCTGCAAAATTTGCTTCGGCCTTATATGCTCCATTTCGAGATGCGGCGTTTTCATGCCCATCGTTTGGTGACCGGCGTTCATATCAGATGGATGCGGCCAATGCCCGGGAAGCGATGAGGGAAGTCCAATTAGATATTGATGAAGGCGCCGATATTGTGATGGTCAAGCCCGCGCTCTTGTATTTGGATATTCTGCAGCAGGTACGTGAAATGGCCTGTGTTCCCGTGGCGGCGTATCAGGTGAGTGGAGAGTACAGTATGATTAAAGCAGCCGGTCAACAGGGCTGGATCGATGAATCCTCGGTGATGATGGAAAGCCTCCTCTCCATCAAACGTGCAGGGGCCGATCTCATTCTCACCTATTTCGCGAAGGAAGCTGCCCAGCTTCTTACCCAAGGGCACCTCTAAAAACTGATGATTTTTTCTGAGGGCAAGGAAGCGGCGCGCGGAAAACCGCAGTGTATGGGCCAATACATGAGGGCGCACGGTGCGAAGAGCACCACGTTTGTGCGCGCCGAAGGCTGTGAGCACGCCGCTGACGCTGCCATCGGGAAAAAGGGCAGTTTTTAGAGGTGTCCTCAACATGGTCTATGAATATTTCCAAAGGTTTGCCGCCTGCCCCGTTAGCTGCGTTCCCGGTTCTAACTATAGGGAACTTTGACGGGCCTCACGTTGGTCATCGCGCGCTCATTGAAGCCGTATTAAGACAAGCCCAGCGTCATCACGGTGTTCCCATGGTGTTGACGTTTGATCCCCACCCAATCCAAGTCTTGCGGCCAGAGAGTCATCCGAAATTTTTATCCGATGCTCAAGACAAATACGATTTTTTTAAGCAGTTAGGTGTCGCCGAACTTGTGGTCCTTCCCTTTACCCGAGAGCTGGCTGATTTAACCCCAGAGCAATTTATGCGGGAGGTGCTGCATGATGGATTGGGCGTTCGGCAATTATTGGTAGGTGAAAACTTTGTCTTTGGAAAAGGGCGTAGGGGTACAATTCAAGATCTCGTATTGTTTGGAGAACAGGCCCATTTTGAAGTTCAACCTGTAGCGCCGGTGATGTTGGGCGGCGAGTTGGTCAGTTCCACCCGTATTCGAAAGGCGTTGACTGCCGGTGATGTGGCAGATGGGCGGGAATGCTTGGGCCGGCCTTACCGGCTCACGGGTCCGGTGATTCAGGGAGAACAGCGTGGACGTGACATAGGATGGCCCACGGCCAATATCCGTATTCCCTCTCACCGTGTGCATCCCGCAGATGGCATCTATGCGACATTTGCTGAGATTGATGGCTGCTGTTTTCCTTCGGTGGCATATATTGGTACACGGCCCACGTTTCAAGAAGGAGAACGTCTCTTGGAAGTCCACATTTTTGATCAAACGTTGCAGTTGTATGGCAAAACCATTTCGGTCTTGTTTATTGAACAGATGAGGGGGGATATGACCTTTTCGTGCGTTGATGATCTGTTAAGGCAAATGGACCATGATGGCACCCAAGCTAGGGATATTTTAGAGCGGTATCAAAACAGTTCCACGCATATCTTATGATGGGTCTGTTGAAAAAAACCGCCAGCGGCGCTAGACCAGTAAGAAGTGAAAAGTGAGAAGTAAAGAGCACGAGAAAACCCTCAGGACTCGACAGGCTCCTTCGACAGATTCATTGTGAGCAAGCCTAACAACTCAAGGCGAGCTTTTTTGAACAGATCCGGGCTATTCATCGTCAAGGGCCTCCTAGCGAAATATGGACTTTGATATTTTTATTATTAACAGTCCCTTAACGTGACTAGAAAATGTAAAAATTGACTGATCACCTACAAGGTGACCGTGCAAATTATCTATTTCCTCTGCCCATCAATTTCTTGCACAGCTTTTTCTCGCTCAACTACCGTCTATAGGTTCAAAGATGGGAGATATTGGGGCATCAAGACTTTGATTCCCAATACCCTCATGGCTTTGTTATCAACGCACTTGAAACATAAAAATCGCGAATGCTCTTTTTTCAGAGACGCGAAGTTATTTCACGTTCACCGTCATAATCACGAATTCTTTGTTCATCTGAGAACCTTGATGGGGTTCCACGTAGGTCCCATCGTAGTAATACCACTGTAGTGGTTTCATTTTACCTAATTCACTGGGATGGCGCGGAAGTTTTGTCACATCCAAACCGTTCTCGATGAAAGTAGCAGGGTTGATGAAATAGACGACATCCTCATGGGTTTGCTCGGGTGTCTGGGAAAAATGGATCATATTGTGTTTCGTCACGGTCTCCAACATACACATTTCTCCACTCGCATGAGTCGCGTCAATAGGTTTCATCTTTGAATCAGGGCTCAAAATGTTTGCGATGGCGTTAATCTCTTTTCTCGCATTTCCCTCCAATTTCAAGACAGGGCCGAACTGTTCCTGCATATTTTCAAGAGAAGAATCAGCGACTGCCACGGGCGGTGTTCCTCCTGTGCAGGCCCATGCTCCTGAAATGCCAATGATCATTGCAATCAATTTCCACTGTTTCATGTCATCTTCCTCCCTGGAAAAACTGGTGAATAAGTTAATAACCGAGCAAGCTGATCTGTGTGGCCCACAGAGATCAGCGATAACAAACAAAGGGTAATTGGGCCATATCCACACAACCATCCGTTAAACTATGAATATTCGGTCACATATCGATGATTTTTGTGTCGTGTTTATACGACACCATGAGATGAGAACCAGTGAACCACTTAATATCTTAGGAACGAGGCCAGTATGGTATAACAGACCCAATTTTGTTGTTTTGTTGTCGAGTTTACGCGACGACCCCAAAGACGTAGCAATGCATGACGGAACGACATTAGGAATAGAATGGGAATAAGGGAGATTGGGTGGGGTGGGGCGGGTTTGCTAGAAAAAGTGATGACTTACATAATACCCTCACGAGTGGCGTATCGAATTAACTCAGCATTGGTGTTCATGTTTAATTTTTCGAGAATTCTCGCCCGATGGGTACTCACTGTTGTGGTACTAATACAGAGGAGTTCAGCGATTTCTTTGAGTGCTTTTCCTGAGACAATCATCAAGAATATCTGAAACTCTCGATCCGAAAGCGTCTCATGCGCATATTTTCCTTGATGCCCCATTTTTAAAAGTAATTGTTCCGCTAAATTGGGGCTCACAAATTTTCCTCCTTGAGCCACACGTCGAATGGCTTGGACCAATTGGTCTGGGGCGCTGGTTTTTGATAAATATCCAGAGGCACCGGCTTCTAAAAATCGCATGCCTAACTGATCTTCTGCGTAGATACTCAAGATTAGAACTGGCAATCTAGGATGTGTGGTTTTAAGATCCAACAAGACATCCCATCCTGTCTTTTCTGGCATTTCCATATCCATCACGATCACATCGACTTCTGTCTTGTTGATTTTTTGTAAAACTTGGTGTCCTGTTTCCGCTTCCTCAATGACGACAAGGTCTGAGGTCTTCGAGAGTATGTGTTTTAGGCCCTGGCGAACCACGGCATGGTCATCTGCTATGAGTATTCGAATCGATTGGTGAGTCACGCTATTCATGAAGATCGTCGAGGTATTTTGAATTGAATTTCTGTGCCTTGGTTCGTCCAGCCTTGGATAGTCATCATTCCATTCAAATGAAAGATCCGTTCTCGCATTCCGATCAATCCCAAAGATTGAGAATTCCCAATCTGAGAAGAGGTTATGCCAATACCATTATCCTTTACTACTAACTCGACGCATTCATGATTTTGGGATAACGTTATGTGAACAGCTGTCGCCTTCGCATGTCGCGCGACATTGGTGAGGGTTTCTTGAAAGACTCGAAACAACCCGACCGTTTGAGGTTGATCTAATCGAATCGTCTCTGTGCCACCACAGATCACGCAATAAATACCGGTACGTTTCTCAAAATCTTGGGCTTGCCACTTTATTGCTTCCTGAAGTCCTAACAGATCCAAGATTTTTGGGCGCAACTGAAAACAAATTCTCTGTATAGCTTGAACCGTTTCATCAACTACACCTGACATGGCTCGAATTTTCTCGCGACAGGTGGCCGGGCCTTGCCCCAGTCCCTCTTCGAGGCCCATGAGATCCATTTTGAGAGCTGTCAGCGCTTGTCCCAGTTCATCGTGAATTTCCCGGGCGATATGGATCTTTTCTTCTTCCCGCACCGATTGAAGCCGATTGGTCAAACTCCGCAATTCTTCTTGGGAGCGTTGGACTGACTGCTCGGCCTTTTTTCGGTCGCTGACTTCTTGCTGAAGACTATGATGAGATACCTGCAGTTGCTTCATCAGTTGACGGTCTCGTTGAATGAAATGGACCGCCAATGTCAACAGAGAAGCCAAAGTAATCCCAACAAAAAATACCACCACGGTAGCTTCTGTTTGTATGGCGATATCGAGTGGAATCCAAAAATAAAAGGAGAATGCTAACAGGCCTACGCCGATCCATCCAAAACCAAGAGCCGTTGAAATGGCCATTTTGGTGAGGTATCCCCATCCATACGCTGGTTGAATCTCAAGAAGGTACCCCAGCAAGGCAATGGCACCAAAAGCAAAAACGCAGGCTCCCAATATTCCGGAAACTAGAATTTCGAGGGTTGAGTGGTGCTGACCTGTACTCATCAGACACGCTATAGCTGTTAATATAAAACATAACGCGGTATTAGGGGCCATCCGACCTGGGTGAGATGTGCCAATGGTGATATCCTGTTTCATAAATAATTGATCTATGCCACAATCAATTCGAGTCAAATACTGAAAAAGGGTGATTCCACCCACGATCAAGATAAAGGCACTAGCCACTCTGACCCCCTGAATCTCCGAGAAACCCAGGAGTAACAACCCAATACCGCAGACCAAGAAGCCTAGGGCGGTGTTAAATTGCATAGGGACAAAGTTGGGATGCACCTGAACCAAGTTGGGGTTACGAATGTACCAACCCCACATCGCGAGGCTTCCAAAAAGAAGCGGCACGAAGCTCCAGGTCAGGCCAATGAGAAAAGGATTGATATCCATAAGTTGTTGTTGAGGGCAAAGTCCTCGTTACCTCCGGCAGCGAATCTGAGAGGTTTTCCAGGCCTTGTTGGGTTACTGCCAGCAAGGCCTTGGGTTGCCCTGCATCACCAGGAAACACTTTTTTATCCGAATTGATCGGCTACAAATGGCTTTCCTCGTCCATTCCAATGTCCGGCGGTCATCTGAGGCGTAACATGGCGTATGGCAAATTGTCCATTAGGGGCCAGGACAAGACATCCGGCTTCGCCCTGAACTCGTCTCACCAACGCTTTCAACGCATGGCGAGTAGCAGCTAACGGTCTCTGGCCATGCTTCATCGCAACGACGATATGCTTGGCCATGGCCAGTTGTATGATGCCTTCTCCGAGGCCAGTCATGGAAACGGCTCCTGCTTCATTATCCGCGTACACTCCAGCCCCAATTAATGGGGAATCTCCGACCCGTCCTGGCAACATCATCGAGACACCGCCCGTCGATGCGCCAGCCGCTAGTGTTCCGCTTTCATCAAGCGCGACAGCCCCAACGGTATCATAAGCAGCCATTTTCCTATAGAGGGCCAATGTCTTTCCCTTTCTCGTTGAAATCACACTTGCTCGATGTTGACTCGGCGACTTCCCTGTTTTTTCTAGTCGTTCAAGATCAAAGTATTGGGCAAATTTTGTTGCATGAGCACTGATAAGCAAGACATGGTCCGTTCTTTCCATAACGGCGCGCGCGGCCGAAATTGGATGGCGGATACCCTCTAATCCCGCGACAGCGCCAGCTTGTAGAAATGCTCCTTCCATTAAGGCTGCATCCATTCTCTGGCACCCATCGAGTTGCTGCCGTGAACTCGCCCCTGCGTTAAAGCGTCCCGATCCTTCTAAGTACCGAATCATAGCTTCTACTGCATCTAAAGCCGGTTGGCCCTTTTGCAGTAACTCTATCCCTAGAGCAAGCGTTTCCGAGAGGCCCAAACGCTGTGCAACGGTTGCACGTTTCGCTCCTGCCCCTCCATGGGCAAGGACTCTACTTCGGTGAGACAAACTAATGGGCATCTCTAAAAACTATCCTTTTCCGTGATGGCGGAGTCACCCTCGTGCTTAAATCCTTGTATTAGCCCATACACTGCGGTTTTCTGCACGTGGCTTCCTTGCCCTCAGAAAAAATCACCAGTTTTTAGAGGTACCCACTAGAGAGTGTCGTCACAAGATTGATCCCCACAGCCAGATACAGCGGATTTGCACCATAGCCAAAAAGGAAGACGCCTTTTTGGCATACCGGGTGGCAATGCCTCGCCAACGTTTCAGGTGCAGGAACGCATTTTCGACCAAGTGGCGCATTCGGTATAAGTATCGATCGTACTCACGAGGCGTGCGCCGATTGGTCTTTGGGGGGATGATCGGTGCCATGTCTCGTCGCTCAGCTTCATGGACAATCGCCTCCGTGTCATAGGCCTTATCCCCCAGCAGGGCCTCGGCCTCGAAGCCGGCTATCAGTGGCTCAGCCTGCGTACAATCCGCTACGGGACCTGCTGTAACAAGAACTCGGAGCGGCAAACCATGGGCATCCACGGCCAAATGGACCTTGGTGTTGAGCCCCCTTTGGTGCGCCCCATCGCCTCATTACCCCCGACCGCCCCCGCCGCATGCGGATGGACCTTGATGTGACTCGCATCGATGATTAACCACTCCATGTCCGGCTCATCAATGAGCCGCTCCAGGATCTTCTCCCAGCGGCCGTGGTCCCGCCAGCGGCAAAAGCGACGATGCGTGTTCTTCCAGTCGCCGAGATCGGGCGGCAGATCACGCCACGGCGCGCCGGTCCGCAAGATCCAAAAGACGGCATTGAGAAATAAGCGATTGTCCCGGGCTTGCCCACCCCACTGGCCCTTTTGGCCGGGCAAGAGCGGTTCTAAAAGGCTCCACAGGCGGTCAGACAGATCGTGTCGTCGGTGAATCTTACTCATCGTAGCACCTCCTTGTTCTGCGAATCATAACAGATTTCTCATCTCGTGACGACACTATCTAGTCTTTTAGCGCTCTGTGCAGTTTCTGTACTACTGCATATTTCGTGAAATATTTCAAGAGTGAAAAAGAGGGAATTCATGCAAATAGTGAGGAGGATACACGCGTCGTACTTTTATTTCCGTTTTTGGCCGATGACGGTCACATTTTCGCGTCAGTTTTTGTTCAACTTGTTGATACAGGTGACCACAGAACGACCGCCTAAGAGTTCGAACGTTAAAGGAAAATATAACCGAAGGCCTCATTTAATTATATGAGTTGAGGCTTTAAGGACACCTCTAAAAACTGCCCTTTTCCGGGATGGGGGCGTTACAGCCGTGCGTTCACAGCCTTCGGTGCGAAACGTGGTGCTCTTCGTACCGTGCGCCCTCATGTATTCGATCATACACTGCGGGTTTCCGCGTGCGGCTTCGTTGCTCTCACACAAAAATCCTGGTTTTTAGAGGTCCCCTGAAGTGTGCATGTCAAAAGCCGAACAGCAGATGTCGATGGAAGATGGCCATTGGGCACCCGCCCGATGGGCCCGTCGGTTAACCATTGCCGAAGATCTGTGATACGAATAGATCTTCAACATTACTCACGCGCGCTTTTAAGTATAAACCATAATGTGTGTGATATAGTGATTATATACACAAATTTGGAGAGGCTCGATGCGGACAAATATTGTGATTGATGATCAATTGCTGGCGGACGTTCAAAAGATTACGGGAATTAAAACCAAAAAAGCCATGGTGGAAGCAGGCTTAAAACTTCTCCTTCGGTTAAAACGCCAAGAGAATGTGAAACGTCGACGTGGAAAACTTACATGGACTGGAAATCTCGAAACGATGAGACTTGATAAATAAGCATGATCATTGTCGATTCTTCAGTATGGATAGATTGCTTCAATGGGAAACCTTCCGCAGAAACAGACAGCTTAGATTCCCTCCTTGGAACTCAGGAAATCTTGCTTGGGGATTTGATTTTGACGGAAATCCTTCGAGGTTTTCAGAAGGATCAAGATTTTCGTGAGGCGCAAAGCCTGTTAGAGAGCTTCCCTGTTGTGCCAATGTTGGGAAAGCTGCTGGCTATCAAGAGTGCGAAAAATTCCCGGACACTCGGAAAGCAAGGCGTCACTGTCAGAAAGACGATTGATGTGATGATTGGGACTTACTGCATTGAACACCATATTCCCTTACTCTATGCTGATCGAGATTTCGATCCGATGGTTCGATATTTAAAACTTCAGTCAGTTTTGTAAAGCTTGATTCCACCGAGTCTATTTTTCATACAGTCATTCCTGACATTTTTAATCGGGAATCCATCTTGAGTTTTTGGGTAACTAAGGATTACTGAAAACGGGCGGGAAATGGGCAAGTTGACTCCGTTGCGAAAAATGGAAGAAGCCGTCCATCAAATGGTCAAGGCCCGTAAACTCTTGAGTGTGGGTGACCATCTTGTTGTTGCGGTATCTGGAGGGCCAGATTCCGTGGCTCTTGCCGCGTGTCTGGCAGCTTTGGCCGGACGGTGGAAGTGGGTGGTGAGTATTGGGCACGTCAACCATGGTCTTCGGGGACAGGAAAGTGAAGCCGATGCGGCCTTTGTGGAAGAGCTTGGGGCTCATTTGGGCTTACCCGTCAGCGTTCGGGAGGTTTCACTCGACAAGCGACAGGTGAGATTTTCCAAGCAGTCCCTCCAAGCTTCTGCCAGGGAGGTTCGGTATGAAGCCTTGGCTAGCATATGTGAAGAGCGTGGTGCCACAAAAATAGCCACTGGGCACACGGCTGATGATCAAGCCGAAACTGTCGTGATGTGGATGCTTCGAGGCAGTGGTACTGCGGGGCTACGTGGAATCCCTTTTCAAAGGGGAGAACGTATTGTCAGGCCATTGCTTGGTGTCGCGCGGGATGACATCATTGCGTATTTGAAAGAACGAAAACTGACGTGGCGAGTGGATTCTTCTAACAGTCAGTCCGTCTATTTTCGAAATCGTCTTCGTCGGGATCTCATGCCTCAACTCAAAGGTGTCTCGCCGGGGATTGTGAAAATCTTGGCCCGGCAAGCCGAAATTGTTTCTGAGGACCATGCGTATCTTGAAGAAGTCGCTGCCCAGGCTTTTCAACAGAACATTGTGGCTCAGGGTGTGGGAGAAGTTACCTTAACACGAACCGGATTGCTCGCATTGCCAGTAGCGATTCGACGGCGCGTGGTGCGCCAGAGTTTTCAACAGATCATGGGACATACCCAAGGGCCTCGCTTTGATATCGTTCAAGAACTACTCCATTGCTTGGAGCATGGACAATCCGGCTGGACCTTGGCTATCAAGAACGTCCAGGTGAGTCAGGAATATGATCGACTCATTTTTTCTCAAATCACAGGGGCTGGAAAGCCTCAGCTGGATCATGATCAATCAACAGAAGTCAGCGTCGGCATTCCTGGTGTTGTCGTGTGGCCGTTAACGGGACAACGGATGGTTCTTTCCTTGAGGAACGTTTCAGAGAGTTCTGATCAACCACATCAGATGTTGCTGCATCTGGATGGTGACACGTTTACCCCTGAATTAATTCTTCGCAACTATAAGGCAGGCGACGTATTCTGCCCAAGGGGCATGGGTGGACGGAAGAAAAAACTGCAAGATTATTTTTCAGACATCAAGTTGCCGCGTTCTCAACGCTATACAGTACCGCTATTGGTTGCCCCAGAAGGTATTCTTTGGGTTGGGGGGTTGCGCGGAGATGAACGGTTTCGCGTGACACCCTCGACGGCTTCGGTCGTTGTTGCCACAATTGAAGACTAGCCCGCTTTGTTGTTATCCGATGCTATATTGATAGTGATTTTTTCATTGTCAAAAGAACACAACAAGCCTAGTGTTCCCCAAAAAATATCAAAAAATGGAAAGAATTAGCCGAGAAAGTTATGGAGAGGCATGTATTGCCGAAAGAAGTATATGATGGCAGGAGGTTTCCTGACCGCGACTTAAAAAATTGAGCCAAAATCCAATAAGCTGTGTATCTTTGGATAGAACCTGCTCGTTGGGAAATGATATTCGACCTGGCGACATAGGAATTTTCGTGTCGATCGCTTGGTTCGTGAGTCATAAATCAGATCTTCAGCAAAAAATATTGAAATCTTCCTACCCTAGCCATCATGGACTCTGACGTTATCCACATGGAGTTACCAACTGTCTGTAGTTGTCAGTTCTCAAAAATGCATGGTACAATCAGTTGGTTGTCTTTGTTTGCGCCCTATGTGATGAAATGAACTAGAAGGAATTCTTAGGGGAGCTGTTTTGGAAATGAATTCTCGTGCGAAAAATCTGTTGTTTTGGGTGTTTGTTTGTTTATTTATGATTCTGCTGTTCAACCTGTTTACGGTTCCCAATCAACATCCCGAAGATCCAGTCATTTTCAGTGAGTTCATGGCTCATCTTGAGCGAGGTGACGTTGAAAAAGTTATCATTAAACACAATAACATTAGCGCAATCTTGCGTGATGGTAGCCGCATTCAAACCTATTCTGTTGAATATCCTGACCTGGTGAAAGTCTTACGTGAAAAATCAGTACAGATCGAAGCCAAACCACCAGATGATAATCCCTGGTATATCACGTTTCTCCTTTCCTGGGGTCCGTTTATCCTGTTTTTAGGGCTATGGTTCTTCCTCATGCGGCAAATGCAGGTTGGAGGGAATCGAGCGCTTTCATTTGGAAAAAGCCGGGCCAGGATGTTAACCGAAGAAAAGAAAAAAGTGACTTTTGCGGATGTAGCAGGTGTGGATGAGGCCAAGGGTGAAGTTGTTGAAATCATTGAATTCCTGAAGGATCCACAAAAATTCCAAAAACTAGGCGGTCGAATTCCAAAGGGGGTCTTGATTGTTGGGCCTCCGGGGACGGGAAAAACTCTTCTTGCGAAAGCCATCGCGGGAGAGGCGGGTGTTCCTTTCTTTAGCATCAGTGGCTCGGATTTTGTCGAGATGTTTGTGGGGGTTGGGGCTTCCCGCGTTCGTGATCTATTCGAGCAAGGGAAGAAGCATGCCCCGTGCATTATTTTTATCGATGAAATCGATGCGGTTGGACGATTGAGAGGGGCCGGGCTGGGTGGTGGACATGATGAGCGTGAACAAACGTTGAATCAGTTGCTGGTTGAAATGGATGGTTTTGATACGACGGAAGGTGTCATTTTAATTGCTGCCACCAATCGACCAGATGTATTGGATCCGGCGTTGTTAAGGCCTGGCCGTTTTGATCGTCAGGTCGTGGTGAACCGGCCGGATGTTCGGGGACGTGCTGAAATTTTGAACGTTCATACCAAAAAAGTGCCGATTTCCCCCGATGTGGATATGGAGAAAATAGCTCGCGGTACGCCAGGATTTTCTGGAGCAGATTTGGAGAATCTTGTGAATGAGGCCGCATTGTGGGCGGCCCGCCTTGATAAAAAGGCTGTCGATCAGATTGATTTTGAAAATGCGAAAGACAAGGTTTTGATGGGTGTTGAACGGAAGAGTATGGTCCTGAGCGAGGAAGAAAAGCGAACCACCGCCTTTCATGAAGCTGGGCATGCTCTGATGGCTAAATTGCTTCCAGGAACGGATCCTGTTCATAAGGTCACCATTATTCCCCGCGGACGAGCCCTGGGTATGACCATGCAGTTACCCATTGATGATCGGCATAGTTATTCGAAGGAATTTTTGTATAACACCTTGTCGATTCTTTTTGGCGGTCGCGTGGCCGAAGAGTTAATTTTCAAAAGTGTGACCACCGGAGCGGGGAATGATATTGAACGGGCAACTGATTTAGCCAGAAAGATGGTCTGTGAATGGGGGATGAGTGAAAAGTTAGGTCCCTTGACCTTTGGAAAAAAAGATGAAGAAGTGTTTTTAGGCCGTGATTTTGGGGCGAAGCGGGACTTTAGTGATCAAGTTGCCCTCGAAATTGATAAAGAAGTCAAACGGCTTGTCGTTGAATCGTATGAGCGCACCACACGTATGCTAACCGAACATATTCATACCCTGCGGGCTTTGGCCGAAGCCTTGTTAGAGAAAGAAGTGTTAGACGGTGTAGAAATTGATCAAATTGTTCAGCAGACTTCTTCGCTCGAGCAAATTGCCGCCGTTTGACCGGTTTGTTCCTTTAAATATTCCCCCACAACGTTCCTGTGTGTATTCCGGCAGATATTGCTGTTGTTGACCAGAACATCAGGAATTTAAATGACAGCTTTAGCCTTTCCAGAAATTCGTTGCTGCCAAAAAACCCTTCCCTTGGACTCCCATGTGCTCATCATGGGAATTCTGAATGTCACCCCGGATTCATTTTCTGATGGAGGACGGTATCTTGATCCGGTTGATGCTGTTGATCGGGGTCAGAGAATGATCGATGAAGGGGCAGATATTATCGATATTGGGGGAGAATCCACGAAACCTGGGGCTTCATATGTCGACGAAAAAGAGGAATTACGGCGAGTGGGTCCCATAATCAAAGCATTAGGAAAACAAGCAAATTCGGTGCTTTCTATTGATACACGCAAGGCGGCTGTGGCTCAGATGGCCCTAGATTGTGGAGTGTCCATTGTCAATGATGTCAGTGCGTTACAAGATGACCCTCGTATGTTGCAGGTTGTGAGAGACGCAGGGGCAGCCGTCGTGCTCATGCATCGGCAAGGTCACAGCGACGCTATGCAGGATTCTCCGCATTATGGAGATGTGGTAGGCGAGATCAAGAGTTTTTTAGCCACGCAAATACAGAGTGCTCATTCGAATGGGATTCCTCTTGATCGTATTATTGTGGATCCAGGCATTGGGTTTGGAAAAACCTGTTCCCATAATCTCAAAATTTTGGCGAATCTTGGAGATTTTCTTGAATTAGAACAACCACTTATGGTGGGGTTTTCCCGCAAAAATTTTCTTGGAGAATTGACAGGAAAACCTGTCGCCGAACGGGAAATGGCCAATGCGTCAGCGATGGCCGCTGCAGTTTGGCAGGGTGCTCATATTGTCAGGGTGCATGGTGTCGCGGCCATGAAAGATGTGGCGCAGGTAGCTCAAGCTTTGCGAAATTCGTGCGAAAAGTAACAGTAATGCTCTTTTTCTATCCAATATAGGTCTGTTGAAACAAGCCGCCAGCGGCGTTCTCGCCCTTTTTCCGTGCTCACGTAGTACCAGTACGCTCCGCGCGTAAAAAGGGCTGCGGCCTTGCTGGACGGACTTTTTTGAACAGACCCGTTGTTGTTGATCGCCAAAAGCTTCTTGACGAAATATGGCCCCTGACTATCTTCATTGTTCAACACTCCGAATATAGAAAGAAGAACAAGATGGGACGATTATTTGGTACAGATGGTGTTCGAGGTGTGGCCAACCAGGACCCAATGACCAGTGAAATGGCTATGAAAGTCGGTCGGGCCGCCGCACATGTCTTTCGAAAGCGGGAAGAAGGCCGTCATCAAATTATCATTGGCAAAGATACACGCATATCCGGGTATATGCTGGAATCGGCGCTAACGGCAGGTCTTTGTTCCATGGGGGTTGATGTGCTGCTCGTCGGCCCGTTGCCGACACCGGCCATTGCTTTTTTAGCCAAAAGTCTTCGGGCGGATGCCGGTGTCATGATCTCGGCCTCCCATAATCCCTATCAGGATAATGGAATAAAGTTTTTTTCAAATAATGGGATGAAATTGCCTGACGATGTCGAAAAACGTATCGAAGATCTTATTCTTTCCCGTGAAATCGATCATATTCGTCCGACAGCCGATGCTATCGGTAAAGCGTTTCGTATTGATGATGCGGAAGGCCGATATATTGAGTTTGTTAAGCGTTCGTTGCCGCGAGAAATGGATTTTCAGCATTTGCGGGTAGTGTTAGATTGTGCGAATGGAGCTGGGTATCACGTGTTTCCTAAAGTGATTCGCGAGTTAGGGGCCAAGGTCTGGGTGACAGGAAACGAGCCGGATGGACTGAATATTAATGATGGGTGTGGAGCGGTCCATCCCGAACGCCTGCAACAAATGGTGCGGGACCGAAAAGCGGATATTGGCATCGCATTGGATGGTGATGCCGACCGGGCCATGTTTGTGTGTGAAAAAGGGCAAGTGGTGGATGGGGATCATGCCCTGGCTGCTTTTGCCCTGGATCTTAAGCGGTTAGGACGACTGAAGCAGGATACGGTCGTGGGAACGGTTATGAGTAATTTTGGTTTTGATGTGTGCATGCGGGAAGCCGGCATTACCTTAATCCGTACGGCTGTGGGGGACCGGTACATTTTAGAACGGATGGTCGCAGATCAATATAATTTGGGCGGGGAGCAATCTGGCCATATGATCTTTATGGATTATCATACCAGCGGGGATGGTCTGATTACGGGGCTGCAAATGCTGAAACTGATGACACGCGCACGGAAACCTCTGTCAGAAATTGCTCAATGTATGCACGCGAGCCCGCAAGTCTTGCTAGGCGTCAAAGTTCCGCATAAGCCAGCTATAGAGTCTCTACCAGCCCTCCAACAGGCGATTCAGGATAAAGAACAGCAGCTGAATGGTACCGGGCGTGTCCTCTTGCGGTATTCAGGCACCGAACCGTTGCTACGAGTCATGGTCGAAGGGCAGGATGCAGGTGAGATACAAGAGATTGCCGAAGATTTAGCCAATGTGGTGAAATCGTGTATTCATTAATTCTGGACATTGAATTGTGTGTTTCTGCTAGGAGTCGTTGCCTATCTCACGGGACTGTGGTTTGGCCCGTTCCTCTCTCAATTCCCCCTTTCATTTTTGGGGGCTCTTCTTAGTTGTGGTCTAGTTTTAACGTGGTTTGAGCAACGCAGGACTCTTTCCCCGTGGGCAGGTGTCTGGTTGTTTGCCGTGCTCGTCGCTGGGATTGGTCAGGCCCATTGGGCTGCCACCAGCCGATCAGACCCTCCTTTGTTGGAATTTTCTGCCGATGTCCCAGTCACATTTCAGGGGATGATTGATGCCCCTGTTCGCCGGACACCCGATGGACTCATTCTACGGGTTAAGGTGGAGTCCATCATGTTCAAAAATGGGCGGGCAAAGCCAATTGATGGTCAAGTGCGCCTGACATGGCGAGATCCCAGTAGGGCCCTGGTCTATGGGGATTACGTGAAAGTGCGGGCGCGGTTGCGGGAACCGTACGGGACACGAAATCCCGGAGGTTTTCAGTATGGGGACTATCTGAAGCGAAAAGGTATTCAAGCTGTTGCGACGGTGTATGGACCAGGAGCGATTGAGGTGTCAGCCTCACGGACACATTCATTGGGGGACAAGCTGTTTGGCATGATTGATGAGGGGCGTCAAGCGATTCATGAAGCAGCCACAGGGAGTCTCTCTAATCCGGCCTTGGGCCTATTTTTAGGAATGGTTCTGGGAGAGCAAAGCTATATCGAGCAGGACATTCGTGACGCGTTCATGGCCAGCGGAACAGTCCATATTCTCTCGATCTCCGGTTCCCATCTTGGGCTTTTGGCGCTGGTGGTGTTCGTTGGAACGTGCTGGGCCATTCACCGAATGCCAGCTTCGTGGCTCGAACATATCTCAATGTATCTGACCGCGACACAATGTGCGGTGTTGATCACCTTGCCGGTGGTTTCGTTCTATATGCTCCTCGCGGGCGCGGAAATGGCAACCGTACGATCTTGGATTATGATTATGGTGGCATGCTTGGGAATATGGCTGGGGCGTGAACGCAATCTGGTTATGGTTTTAGGAGTGGCGGCGTTGGTGATGCTGTTGCCTCATCCGGAGGCGGTTCATGATATTTCGTTCCAGTTGTCCTATCTGTCGGTTGCGGCAATTGGAATCGTACTATCTGGGAGAACATCTGAAGACATACAGGGATTGAAAGAACACGTGCCCCGTTCTTCTGACATTAGACAGCGAGTGGCCGGCCTCATAGAAAAAGGCAAGCTTGCCTGGTTCATGACATTGATGGTGAGCTTGATGACCTTGCCGCTAGTCGCATTCTATTTTCATCAAATTCCGTGGCTAGGGTTGATCACGAATATGGTTATTGTACCCTTGGCCGGAATCTTGGTGATTCCGATGGGCTTTCTTGCCGGTATTGGAGTGTTAGTGAGTAGAGCCGAGGATCTTCCTCTAGAATCGGTCATTCAATGGATCTTTGATCTCTTTGCTCAAATAATTGTTTGGCTGTCGTCGGTGCCGTATGCAGAATGGTATGTGGCCTCACCTCATCCGATATTGATGCTGCTGTTTTGGGGGCTGTTGGCAGGGATCATGTACTTACCACATCGGCCAACCATACGATGGAGTTGCGTGACAGGATTAGTCGCAATTTTGATATGGTGGGCGTGGTCTCCTCGAACGACTTGGGAGCCAGGCATGCTACGTGTGACGTTCCTGGATGTAGGGCAGGGAGATGCGACGGTGTTGGAACTGCCAGACGGTCTGACCGTCTTAATTGATGGCGGACCGAAATATCGCCGTTTAGGCATGGGGCAGGCAGTCATCGGACCCTATCTCTGGAACCAAGGGATTCATCGCATTGATCATATCGTGGCAACGCATCCGCAATGGGATCATGTTGGAGGATTGCCTTGGGTACTGGAGAATTTTGAAGTGGGGGTGTTCTGGAGTAATGGCGTTTCACGTTCGAAGGCATTCTATACACGCCTGCAAGCCGCGCTACAAGCCGCTCGCTTGCAGGAACATGTCGTTGGCACTGGGTCGGACATTCTGAATTCAGGCTCTTGTACTCTGTCTGTGTTGGAACCGTATGCCGGAACTCAGACATCTGTTCGAGATTCAATACATGAAGTCAGTGGTACTGATTTGAATAATCGCTCGCTCGTGATACGGTTAACCTGCGGCCCTCATTCCATGTTGCTGACGGCTGATGCCGAACAACAAGCCCTGGAACATTTGCGACGTACGCCCCAAGGTCGTTCGGCAACAATCGTGAAAATTCCTCATCATGGAGCCAAAAGTTCGCTGCATCATGGATGGGTTGATCAGGTTGACGCGCAGGCCATGGTGGTGTCGGTTGGGGCCAATAATCGATATGGGCATCCAGCCCCTGCTGTCCTCGCTGCCTATAAAAAGCAAGGGTTACCCATCTATCGGACTGATTTCGAGGGCGCGATTATCATTGAAGCTTCTCTTCGTTCATCTCACATGCACATTACAACGGCCAAGCAACAGGAGCTTGTCCCTGTTCCTCTCAATGCCAACATTTGGAAACACGAATGGGCCAACTGGCAACGTCTGTGGAACCAAACGTAAGGTTGCTTGATTATTTCCCGTTTCTCAAATCATTAATTAAAAATTAGGCGAACTTACGATCCATACCGTGTTTGGGTAAGGCGTGCTACGGCCCTTTATTTGATAAGAGATACAACACAGATGTCCTGCTCAGGTTCAAATGTATGGAGGTACTTGTAGCTTGTCCAGAGGTAGTATTTTAACTTTCGTACAACTAAGACATTTCAGAACTCCCTCGCCCTTGAGGGCTTGGCCTCGAAGAGAGGACAAGGTTGGGGTGAGGGTGAAAAGCGTATTTGATAGTTCAAGCACTATATGAAGTCAGGACATTGGTTTCGTAAGAGATTTTTCAGTTTGCATTCTGGGTTATCGAAAAAGATACGTTTTGTATAAAATTAGATACTTCTCCCCGTTCCGTTCTTGTGCGGTGTTTTCTTCTCTCATTCTGTTTTAGAAACCTAAAATTCGCTCAACAGTTTGCCTGTCGGCTCTTTTCTTTGAAGACCGAAAGAGAGAACGGCTTTTTGCTAGTCGTGGCATGGATGTTGCTCGATACAACGCGTTGTGAAACCGCCTTGTAAAAAAGTTAATTCCTGTTCGACCTGAAAGGAGGTGAAGCTACTGTGCATTAGTGTCGTTCATGGGGCAAGGACTCAAGAAGATTTCAGAGCAGCAAGAAGAACGTGTTCAGTTCATTTGATGCTTCTTACTTTAATTGTACATCTTTCCAGGAGGGAATGAGATTATGGAAAACATTAAGACGTTAGACAAAGAATATGCTGGTGTGGCGACGGTTCAAGAGAAACGAGAGGAAGAGTTCTTGGATAAGGGTAACGTGGTTGGTGTTGCGGTTGGCAATAAAATGAAGAATGGCAAGGAAACAGGTGATTCCAGCCTGTGTGTCTTAGTTAGTACGAAGGTTGATAAAGATCTGCTTGCGACGGATGATCTTATTCCGTCTACAGTGGGTAAGTATAAAACCGACGTGGTCGAGGTTGGGGATATTTTTGCTGGTGGAGCCTGTCCTGCTCAAGAGAGTTCTAGCATGCAAGAGGATGGTGCTATTCAAAAGTTGGCCACGAGACTCCGACCTGTGGAAGGTGGATATAGTGTTGGACATTACCAAATAACCGCTGGGACGATGGCTACAGCTGTGGTTGACTCAACCCCCTATCCTGGCATTCCTCCAAGATATTATATGTTGAGCAACAATCATGTTTTGGCTAACTCTAACGATGCCCGAATAGGTGATCCTATCCTTCAGCCTGGTCCCTATGATGGTGGACAGAATCCACAAGATGTGATTGCGCGGTTGTCTCGTTTTGTTCCTATTCGGTTTGATGGAGCCTGTAACTATGTTGATGCGGCTATCGCAGAAGCGAAATTTGCCGATATCGACCGTGAAATCTATTGGATTGGATATCCAAAGAAAGTCCGGTTTATTACCAAACCCGGTGAAATTGTTCAAAAAACCGGACGTACGACGCATTGGACGACAGGCAAAATCACGCATGTCAATGCGACGGTCAATGTCAACTATGGTGGCGGAAAAGTGGCCAAGATGTGTAAGCAGATTATCACGACGAACATGTCAGCGGGAGGCGACTCTGGAAGCTGTCTGTTAGATCTTGAAGGAAATCCGGTTGGTTTATTATTTGCCGGATCTTCACAAATCACAATTCACAATCAAATGGCCTATGTTCAGTTATTTCTTAAAATTCGAGTTGGAGTAGGCTAATCGTCTCTACACAGCCCAAGGGTATTGGTATGCTGTGAAAGGAAGGGAGGATCAGCACCTCCCTTCCTTTCTCCCTGCTGAGTTGACAGTCCTAAAAATCAAGGGATAAGGTGCATTTAGGTGTCATGTAGGGGTTTGAGTAGATTGGGAAAGCAGGTAAGGATAATGGTTGCTATGAATACCTGGTCGTCAATTATTGGGCTTTGTGTGATTGTTGGATGGTTGATGGGATGCTCGGAGACGATCTCGACCTATAGGGAGGGAACCCAGATGGAACCGGTCAATAGTGAAAAAGATGCCAATATGCAAAAAGCCATTGCGGATGCCGAAAAATGGCTTTCTCTAGAGGGTGTGGAAGGTGTTGCTCAGGGAGAAAAAGAAGGGGAGCCGTATATTGCCGTTTTCTCGTCGGGAAACCGTGAGGCGGTTCGTCAACAAATTCCCCAATCCTTGAGAGGGTTTCCAGTTGTGATTGAGGATACAGGCCCACTGTCCGCACAGTAGTGGTCATATCTCTTGGTTCCAAAAGCGACGGTTGGGACTTTTACAAATCTCTTGAGATAACGTCAATCTGTGTGAAAACGAATGGTAGCAATGCAATAGTATAGGGTGAAGATCTTGATGAGTTGCTGGGTGTATTAGTACGGTTTGATTTCTTGTAATGATTCAAAGATGGTTCGTGACTCTCGAAGTAGTTCCCATTGGAGGATGGTGAGGGAATCCTCTACGTAAACGGGGTGGCGCATACCGTTGAGGACACAGCTCACGCCAGGTGTGCTGGCAACAGCCCACAGGGCTTTCCGAGAAAACGGTTCATTGCGTTTTGATTCTGGCAACAACGGATCGATCGTTTGTCGAATGTCAGTAAGTGTCTTCGCACTTTTCTGAGCCGCTTCCATTCGCATGACTTTGAGCAATGCGACCAGTTCTGGAACATACTTGTCTCGCCAAGATTGCCAAATTTGTTCTTCTTCTTTTCGGCCCGTGAAATGCTGCGTGAGGAGTTGGAAGACTCGATTCACATGTGGCGCGATGGTTTGTGATTCGATTTGATCCCAATGCTCTAAGTTGTGAACGGATGCCCGTACGCGTGTGAGTTCTTCGGCCCAGTTGAAGTAGTCCAGCGGCGACGCGCATTTTTCCGGTTGCGGAATGTTGGGTCCCAAGACCTGTTTATAATCATTCTCAAGTGCGGCGACTTTGGGCTGTTGGGCCTCAAAGTTGGTATTGGAGATTTCGACTTGTGGATCGGCTAAGCGAATCATGCCACTGCCTTTTCCCGGGATCGCGTTGAGCGGGCGATTGACGAGCACGGCGATATCTTTGTCGCGTGCGAGGGATAAGACTGTCTGTGAATGATCTTTCCCTGTATTGGGTGTGATGAGAGCGTCTGCCTCGAACAGGTTCATGGGGAGTTGCAAAACCCGAAAATGATGATGTGACTGTCCTGCCTGTTGGGCGGCTGCCTGGGCGGCCTGAAGCATGCGTGAAAGTGATGTGGATTCAGGATTGTCTGGTTTAGCGGTGCAGGTGTTGGAGGAGACTCCATAATATTGCAATCGGCCGGCAGTCACTTGTGTTTCAAGATAGAGAAACGACTGTTCAAGCCGACGATAGAATTCTTGTCTCAAATCTTCTAGTTGGATAGCATTGATGGAGAGGTTGCGGTTTTTCGCATCTGACAGAAAGTATTCCGGATTGTGAAGGAGACAGACATCCAGCGTGGCCAGTCCTAGCCGATCCAACGAGAACGTCAGTTGTTCTTCGAGGAATTCGGGATGAAGACAATGCCAAATCCCTTCACCATACTTGACCATCTCGGGAAACGGCTTGCCGGCTTGTTCCCGGGCTTCAGCTCCCGCAAGGTTTTTGCCTTGCACGTATCCGATTTTGGAGACGATCACGATGTCTTCCCGTGCAATGAACCGCTTGCTGATAAGGTCTTTGACAACCGTTCCGACTAACCGTTCGCTCTGGCCATCCGCATAATTCGTCGAAGTATCAATGAGATTACAGCCGTCTTGGAGAGCTTTTTCGAGAGCATTCCGATGATCCTCGACCCCCAAACTTATTCGATAACCACCAAAGCCAATCCGAGAGATGGTCAATCCTGTGGACCCTAATGTTGTATAACCGTGTGAAGATGGACGGACACTCTGGGCGCTTCCCAGTATATTGGCGACATAGGTTCCGGTGCCCTGCGGTGTGGCGTGTCCTGGCAGCCCTTTGGAGGTGAGGACTTGGCGCACTTCTTCTGTGTGCGTTGACGGCTCTTGGGGATGTTGTAGCGCGGAAGGAATGGCTTCTGGATTGGTAATTGGGGTTTGGCAGGAAAAGTTTTTACAGATATACAATGCAGCCTGTCCATTGACAGGGGTCTTTCCCCGTAACAGTGGGTGAGAGTTTTCTGTCTCAGTATCCCGATGATGGGCGATGATCCGATAGGGAAGAAAGCTGCTGTTTACGGCAGTCTGAAGTTGGGCATAGGCCTTGGCGTCAGTTCCGCCAATGAGAGCGAGTTCAATGGGGCCATGCAGTAATAGATCCACGACCATCAAGCTTTTTGGGAACCCACGCGGAACTTGCCCAATGTGTTGGCCATAGGCGCGGATGGCATTGGTGGCAGCCGTGCGAAAGTCCTCACGATCAAAGTGATAGGATAGGCGTGCGAGAACCCAAGCTGCGACCGCGTTCCCGCTGGGAGTCGCGCCATCGGCGCCTTCCCTGCCTCGAAGAATCAAGGTTTCATGATCGTTGGCTGTGGTGAAGAATCCACCGTGCTCGCGATCTTCAAAATCTTCCAGAATCCTTTCGCTTAATGCGACGGCTTCATGAATATATCGTTCAATTCCTGTGGCTTCGTACACGTCCAACATGGCCTCGGCGGCGTACGCGTAATCTTCTAAGCAGGCATTCAGATGGGCCTTGCCGTTGCGATAGGTTCGCCATAAGCGGTTGTCAGACCTGGAAAGTGTCGTGAGAAGAAAATCGGCTGCCCGGGTCGCGCCATCCAGGTAAGGCTGGTGATGGAGTGCCCGGCCGGCTTCGGCCATCGCTCCAATCATCATGCCATTCCATGCGGTGATGATTTTATCATCCAGGCCTGGCGGAATACGTGTGCGGCGAGCTTGATAGACCAAGGGGCGAACGCGATCAATGGTCTCTTGGAGTTCTTCGGCAGAACATCCTAGTTCTTTTGCAACTATCTCTACAGATCGGGGTGTACGAGGGATGCTGGTCTGTTCCCAATTCCCCTTTTTGGTAATGTCGTAATAGGCGCAAAACCAGGTTGCATCGTTTTCGTTGGTGAGGATTTCTCGAATCTGCTCGGGTGTCCAGACAAAAAATTTCCCCTCGACGCCCTCACTGTCTGCGTCGGTGGCGGAATAGAACCCGCCTTCAGGAGCCGTCATTTCGCGGAGGATATAGTTCAACGTTTCCGTGGCGACGTGGCGGTAGCGTTCTAATCCTGTGGCTTGAAAAGCTTCGACGTACGCACGCGCAAGCAGCGCGTTGTCATACAACATTTTTTCAAAGTGCGGGACCAGCCATTCATCATCAGTCGAATAGCGGGCAAAGCCGCCACCGATATGGTCGTACATGCCTCCGGTGGCCATGCCGTCCAATGTTTTGGTGATCATCGTGAGAATGTTCTCTTGCCGACTCCAATGATATTGGCGCAGCAGAAAGGATAAGCCGGTGGCTGGGGGAAATTTAGGCGCTCGCCCAAACCCTCCATGCCGGGTATCAAAGTCGTGTGCGAACTGTTTGATGGCGTTTTCAATATCAGCTTCCCCGACAGCTAACGGAGAGGGAGGTTGGAGGGCTGAACGCAGTCGAGAGGTGAAGCGTTCGGCTTGTTGCAGGATGTTCGAATGATCTTTTATCCATGCTTCACCGATGTTGGTGAGGATTGACCCAAATCCGGGTCTTCCCCATTTATCGCTGGGTGGAAAATAGGTGCCTGCGAAGATGGGTTCTTGATCGGGTGTCAGAAATACGGTCATGGGCCAGCCACCTTGACCTTGATTCATGGCGGTGGTGGCTTGCATGTAAATTTCATCGATATCCGGCCGTTCTTCACGGTCAACCTTGATGTTGATGAAATATTTATTCATCAATGCAGCAATGTCGTCATTTTCAAAGGACTCCCGTTCCATCACGTGGCACCAATGGCAGGCTGAATAGCCAACGGACAGCAGGATGGGTTTGTTGTGCTCTTTCGCCCGCGTGAGAGCCTCTTCGCCCCATGGAAACCAATCCACCGGGTTATGAGCATGTTGGAGTAGGTAGGGGCTGGTTTCGTGAATCAGCCGGTTAGGCTGTCGGTCGCTTGTTGAATGAGACATCTGACGGACCAAATCTCCATGACTTTCTAACTCCCTCTCCCTTTAAGGGAGAGGGCAGGGGTGAGGGTAGAAACTCCGTTAATAGTTAAAGGGTCTGTTGAAAAAAGCCGCCAGCGGCGTTCTCGCCCTTTTTCCGTGCTCACGTACTGCCAGTACGCTCCGCGCGCAAAAAGGGCTGCGGCCTTGCTGGACGACATTTTTGAACAGACCTGAGGCTGCTGATCGCGAACCGCTTGCTGGCGAAATATGGCCATTGATATCTTCATTATTCAACACTCTCTTAAAACACAATAGGAATCATATGGACGTCATTTCTCGTTATTTCTTCTCGCCTAGACTGCGTTCATAGAGCAGGACTTTCCAGCCGTCGGATTCTGAAATAAAGCCATTCGGTTGCACGACGGGTAGCATCCCGGTTCCAGGCACGCGACCTGTTTGTCCCATGCTGCCATTCTTCAGGACCCACATCATTTCTCCTGGTGTCCGGTACTTGTTAAATTTAGGATTGGTAAAATTTCGAGGTTGAATCGGTAAATTTTTTGCGGCGGCTCCATCTCCTTTGCCTTCGGCCCCATGGCAACTGATGCACCCGCCTCGACCTAAAAAGATTTCTTTCCCTTCGGCTAGGATTTCAGGCGTAGCTTCAAACGGCGGTTTAAGAGCTTTGGCTGCTTTGAGTTCATTAGACGGAACTCGGGAAAGTTTAATATTAAACTCGCCTCCGGCTGTCCCGTATCCGGCTGGGTTCACGGCCCAAACTGGAATGGCTGGTATCAGCAGGAAACATATTCCTAATACATACGTTTTGTGTGTCATGGGGCTCTCCTTCGTTCCTTGAGTGGTCAGATAAATGATCGCTATGATGTTTCTTTGTCTATGATTACGGACGATCCTTGTTCGGCTGGATGACGGTAGGGAGGATAACAAGCCTTGTAAATATTGAGCAATGTCTACACACTCTTTTGCGTGGGAGGAAGTGTTGAATAATGAAGATGTCAACGGCCATATGTCGCCAGGAAACACTTGGCGATCAACAACGACGGGTCTGTTCAAAAAAGTTCGTCCAGCAAGGCCGCAGCCCTTTTTGCGCGCGGAGCGTACTGGCAGTACGTGAGCACGGAAAAAGGGCGAGAACGCCGCTGGCGGCTTTTTTCAACAGACCCATATAGGGGCGTCCTTTGCTGCTCGGGTTCATGGTAGAATGGGAGCCCTCCACTCACGAAGGGTGCTTTCAGCATATTCTTATGGCTTTAAATGAGCACAACCGACGAAAATTTGTCACCGGTATG
The DNA here is from genome assembly GCA_965223315.1 of Nitrospirales bacterium. GTDB lineage: Bacteria > Nitrospirota > Nitrospiria > Nitrospirales > UBA8639 > Nitrospira_E. Next base: position 3,442,635 of record CBDCWD010000004.1, on the reverse strand, counting down.
ACGCGGCGCATTGCTCAACTTCGCGCTCAGACGGAGAAAAGTTTAGACTTTGCGATTGAGACCATGTTTCAAGAAAGAGTGGAAGCGTATTTGCGTGTCGAAGCTGGCTTAATCGAAGTTGATCGGATGTTAGTTTTGGTTGAACAAGAGGTTGAGAGCATTGCTGAAGTGAACTCAGCGCAACGGTTGGAATCTCGGCTGGAATTCATCGAGGATCGATTTGAAGAATTTGAAAGTGAAATCCGTCAACGGCCCCGGCGCCGGCGCAACAAAGTCAATTTGTTTAATTTCTTTAAGGCCGCAGCTGGCGGAGGCGGAGATCCGATGGCTCCAGCCAGTGAGATCCGTTCAGCAATTCACGCATTCGAAATATTAGAGATTGAATTTGGGTCATCGTTGCCAGTGGTGACCCGTGCGTTTCGTGAGCGCGCGAAACAACTCCATCCGGATAGTCGAAATGGTGACCGCAGCTCGGAACCGGAGCTTCGAAAAATTATCGAAGCTTATCAATATCTCAAGACCGAGTATTTTGGGACGGGTGGATCAGATTCGTTTCAACGACCATTCTAAGCATTGGACTACCCGATATTGTGTTGCGTGGTGTGGCATTTCATTCGATTCGTGCCTTAGAGAAGGTCTTTGACGGTTTCCGGGGGACGGGCAAGGATAACCTGATCGCCTTTTTGGACAAGGGGCCGCTGAATTAAATCAGGTTGTTTAATCATGATGTCTAACAGTTCGTCATCGGTGAATTGGGATTGGGCTAAATTGAGTTGTTTGTACACATCTTCTTTTTTGCGGATGATATCGGAAGATTTGAGCCCGGCTTTTTTCAGAAGCCCTTTAAGCTTAGATTTGGAAAATGGTTTTTCATAGTAATTGATAGCGGTAAAGGGGTGGCCGCTTTCCTGGACCAATTTGATGACAGTCCGGCATGTGGAGCAAGTTGGTTTTTGATAAATCGTGATTTCATCCATGATGGTCTCTCCTTGGTCTGGTAATGGGATGCCGTTGCTGCCTTGACCTCGTTTTTGAGGCCATGCTACAAGCTGTTCCGCTCGATTAAAAAGCCTACGGTCTCTAGAGAATGCCTAACCTAGGATGAGAATAGAATGAGTAACCTCAACCCAAGTCAAGAATTCAATTGTGCGACTAACACGGAACGAACCTTAAAAGATTTACGTACAAAACGTAAAGGGCAGCCTGTCTATGTGATTGGTCACGAGGACCGATATAAAGGAAAAGAAGGTGTGTTTGAGTTTTTTAATGTTCGCTTGGCCGTGGTGAAATTTCCCGACGAAAAAACCTTAGGGTACGATCCCCTAGACTTGTTGCTGCCATGTGAAATCAACGACGAGGGAGTGGCCTTTTTCGAAATCCGCTATTGTGAAATGTGCGATCAACTCTTCCCGTTAACATCAGAGGAATTTCACCGCGCGGAGGAGCGGCGTGAATGTCCTGACTGTTCGCCATAAAGTTTGATTGTCTGTGAAGGGAATGTCCTGCAGGCCTCAAAAATTTTGCCTCACCTTACACTAAGCCATCCCCCCACTTGAGTTTGGTGCGAAGCACCTCAAAATAACTCCGTCCCGGAAATCGAATAAGCTGAGTGCGGTGTTCAGATGTTTGAATATCCACAGTGTCCTCCGTTTCCAATTCTTGTCGTTCTTGCCCATCTATGGTGGCCATTGCGGGATCCTTGCTTGTCAGTGCAATAGATATTGAGGCATTGCTTGGCGCTATAAAGGGCCGATGCGACAATGTGTGAGGACAGATTGGGTTGATGAGCAGAGCCTCAAGTCCAGGATCCAGAATTGGTCCGTTCGTTGAAAGGGAATAGGCGGTTGATCCGGTAGGGGTGGATACAATGAGTCCGTCACTTTGCATGTTCGTCATGAAGGCCCCATTCACTGAAACCGTGGTCGCAATCATGCGGGCCAAATGTGCCTTGCTGACCACCACATCGTTTAAGGCTGAATAGGTTCCGATAATCTTGTTGGCACGGCGGATGTTGACGATCAGCATTAATCGCGGATCTAAGTGAAATGCTCCCGAGAATATTTTTTCTAGGGCTTGGGGAATGTCATGAAAATTGATTTCGGTTAAAAAGCCGAGTCCGCCCATGTTCACGCCAAGAATTGGAATGCCGCGTTGTTCCACGAGGCGGGCTCCGCTCAACATGGTACCATCCCCTCCAAGAACGATGAGGAGGTCAGCGTGTTTTGCAATCTGTTGCCGCTCTGGACATGACGGAGAAGGCGGCATGTCCGTCGAATCAAGGAGGATTGTTTTCTGATGAACGCGCAACCACTCTTGCATTTGTGCAATTCGCTGCGCCATATTCGGCGCCGAAGGCTTTCGCAAGATGCCGATTGTGTGAAATGTCGTCATAGTTGTTTCTAGGGAACGAACGGAGAACCACGATGGTAGTCTCTTGATGAAGGTGATAGCAAGAGAGGTTCTGGTGTCAAAAAAATAGGCAAAAATTTCCTGTTGTGAAAGGCTTCCCTTGATTCAGTTTTGTTGGTAGAGTTTAACTATATTCACAGTGGGTATGAGTCTCTCTTCAATCGTGTGTTGCTTGACAGTTTTAGGGGGTCGCGGATAGACTGAAATCATGAATTTTGCTGGAAATTTTTGATAGTTATGCAGGCGTTCTATCAACAAGAAGTTTCGCAAATAGTCGGCTAGAGGAGGTCCAATGTTCGAACGATTCACGGATCGGGGAAGAAAGATTATCATCCTTGCCAGAGAAGAAGCGGAACGGCACCAAAATGATTATTTAGGTACCGAACATTTGGTCTTGGCCATTCTCCGGGAGTCTGATGGCATTGCCTTGATGATCATCAAAAAGATGGGCCTCTCTCCCGAACAAATCCGTTTAGAAATTGAACGCAACCTTCCTGGTGGTGGGACCACGGTCACGTTTGGAGAAATTCCTTTTAGCCCACGTGTAAAGAAAGTTATTGAATATGGGGTCGAAGAAGCCCGGTTGCTTGGGCACAATCATATTGGCAGTGAGCATTTGCTTCTAGGTCTTCTTCGTGAGGAAGAGGGCATTGGTGGAAAAGTCTTGAGAAGTCTGGGGGCTAATCTTCTCACCGCTCGGCAGTTGACCGTGACATTTCTTCGGAAATCGGGCACAAGAGAGCGTGATAAAAAGAGTAGCACTCCTGCATTGGATGAGTTTGGACGAGATCTGACGCAACTTGCGCAGGAAGGAACGTTAGATCCAGTGATTGGTCGGGCTGATGAGATTGAACGGGTGCTTCAGATTCTCAGTCGCCGGACAAAAAATAATCCAGCCTTGATTGGCGAATCTGGTGTAGGGAAAACAGCGATTGTAGAAGGACTAGCTCAGAGAATCATTGGTCTTGATGTTCCAGACAATTTGTTGAATCGTCGGGTCATCGCTTTAGACTTGGGTTCTTTGGTTGCAGGTACGAAATATCGAGGACAATTTGAAGAACGTTTAAAAGTTGTGATGAAGGAAATTTCTCAAGCCGGGAATATCATCTTGTTTATCGATGAGCTTCATACCCTGGTTGGGGCAGGCGCGGCTGAAGGGTCAATCGATGCGGCCAACATGTTGAAGCCAGCGTTGTCCCGTGGGGAAATTCAATGTATTGGCGCGACGACGTTAGATGAATATCGGAAGCATATTGAAAAAGATGGCGCGTTGAAACGCCGGTTCCAGTCTGTTCATGTTCAACCTCCGTCGGTTGAGGAAACGATTAGTATTATCCAAGGGCTGCGAGACCGGTACGAAGAGCATCATGGGGTCGACTACACGGATGAAGCTGTGGAAGAAGCCGTCAAGCTCACCGACCGGTACATTACCGATCGATTTTTACCCGACAAAGCCATTGATCTAATCGATGAAGCCGGCTCTCGAGCGAAATTGCTGACCTATGCGCTTCCACCGGAGTTGAAATCTTTGGATCAGGAACTGAAGCGGGTTGCCCGTGAGAAGGAAGTGGCGATTGGCTTGCAGAATTTTGAAGATGCTGTGAAATATCGTGAAGAAGAAGAGCGGTTCCGGAAGTTATTGGATGATGCCAAGCAAGATTGGAAGAAAAAGCAAGAAAAAAACCGTCCTGTAATTTCGGGTGAAGACGTTGCCTATGTTGTCTCGAAAATCACCGGTATTCCACTCTTTCGGTTGGAAGAAGAAGAGTCGGAAAAACTGCTGCATATGGAAGACTATTTGCACAAACGGATTGTGGGACAAGACGAAGCGATTTCCGCTATTTGCCGGTCTATCCGGCGGTCGCGTGCCGGGCTGAAGGATGCGAAAAAACCTATTGGTTCGTTTATTTTCTTAGGACCAACTGGTGTTGGGAAAACGGAGTTAGCCCGGGCATTGGCTGAGTTCTTGTTCAACACCGACGAGGCCTTGATACGTGTGGATATGTCTGAATATCAGGAAAAATTTACCAGTTCTCGTCTGTTTGGCGCCCCTCCAGGGTATGTCGGCTATGAGGAAGGGGGGCAGCTCACTGAAAAGGTTCGCCGGCGTCCGTATTCTGTCGTCCTGTTTGATGAAATCGAAAAGGCTCATCCTGATATTTTTAACGTCCTCTTGCAAGTGTTGGATGATGGAGTCTTAACTGACAGTTTAGGGCGCAAGGTTGATTTTAAGAATACAATCTTAGTGATGACATCCAATTTGGGCACTCGGTTTATTCAGAAGGGTGTGTCGCTCGGCTTTCAGCGAGATGAAGATTCGGAAAACACCTCGCGTGTCCGAGGCGAGGTGTTGGGTGAGTTGAAACGACATTTTAGCCCAGAATTCTTGAATCGACTCGATGAGCTGGTGATCTTCCATCAGCTGAACAAAGAGCATTTAGTGACGATTGTTGATATTCTTATTGGGGAACTCAATGCTCGGTTAGTTGATCGTGGCGTGCATTTAGAGGTGAGTGAAGAAGTGAAGCAATGGCTCATTGATGAAGGGTTTGAATCGCAATATGGTGCTCGACCCCTTCGGCGAACCATTCAACGATGTTTAGGAGATCCTCTTTCAGAAGAACTGATTAAAGGGCGCTTTAAGGATGCTAAGAAAATTCGAGTCGTCTTAACAGATCAGACACCTAGCTTCATTGAAGATGAAGTGTTGGCGAGTGTCTGATTGGTTGTAACAGGGCGTCGGCTTGTGAAGACAAGACCCTCGGGACATATTGTCCCGAGGGTCTTGTTGCTTATACCTTAAAATAACTCAGTCAAGCGTGATGAGATGATACTAGGGATTGAGACTTCATGTGATGAAACGGCCGTTGCTATCTTAAACGGTGAAGGCCATATTGTCTCAAACCTTTTAGACTCTCAAGTCGATGTACATGCACCATTTGGCGGAGTGGTCCCTGAGTTAGCTTCTCGGCGTCATATGGAGCGACTGGAAATATTAACTAAAGAGGCGTTACGTCAGGCAAATGTCTCCCTGTCAGATATCATGGGAATTGCCGTGACGAACCGTCCAGGTCTGGTGGGGGCATTAATTGTCGGTGTCAATTTTGCAAAAGCCCTGGCCTATGCTCGCAATATCCCGTATGTCACGGTCAATCATTTGGAAGGGCATCTGGCTTCCGCATGGTTAGCGAATTCGAAGATGTCAACGCCGGCCATGATACTTGTGGCATCGGGAGGTCATACGCATCTAGCCCACGTTTCTCGTCCTGGGGAGTACAAGTTTATTGGCTGGACATTGGATGATGCAGCCGGAGAAGCCTTTGACAAGGGAGCAAAAATGTTGGGATTGCCCTATCCCGGTGGTCCGGCTATTGATAATCTCGCCAAACACGGTCAACGGGACGCCATCTCATTTCCCCGACCTCAATTATATAGTCAGGATTTCACTTTTAGTTTTAGCGGACTCAAAACCTCACTTTTGTACTATCTCAGGGACACAGCAAAACGAGCATCCTCCTCTTTGGCTGTCGAAGATATTGCGGCGAGTTATCAGGAAGCGATTGTTGATGTCTTGGTGAAAAAGCTATGTCGAGCAGCATGCCAGTATGAGGTACAAGCTATTTCGGTTGTGGGAGGTGTGGCTGCGAATTCCCGGTTGCGAGAGAAGCTGGAGAAGCAGGCGGGTGCAAAGGGGTTGAATGTGGTTCTTCCCTCTCGTTCGTTATGTACAGATAATGCGGCAATGATTGCTGCAGTAGGTCTGAACAAGATAAAACAACAACAGTTTGCATCATGGGGTGAAGATGCCGTCTCAACATTGCAGTGTAAGAATGAGTTTTTTGCAAACGTTGGCGAAAGCACTGGATAGAGATATTCAGTAACAAAGGAGACAGAAGATTCCACAGGTACAGGGCAATCTCCATGGGTTAAAAGCCAGTCTTGTTGGCCGTATTGAGCGTCTGTATAGGCGGCGTATCCCTGCAGAAAAAGTCGTGACTGTAGATGTCGGGCGTGAATGTGCCGAGCTGACTTTCGAAACACGGCGGCAACTAGGATTGATGATAGATCGGCGAGGCCAAATTGATTCAGTCATTATTGGCAATGACCATGAATTAGTGATTCCGTATTTATCCAGAACCCGTTCAGGCCTCCGGTTGCTGCGAGGCGTGCGTCTAGTACATACCCATTTGAACAATCAACCCTTGACGCAAGATGATCTCACTGACTTGGCTCTTTTGCGGTTAGATTTAATCATGGCGATAGGGGTGGGCAAGACAGGAGGATTGCAGGACGTCTATGTCGCGTATAATGCGCCAAGCTCTGCTCAAGGGCATGCCTACGTGCAACTCCCGCCTTGTTCGTTTCATTCCTTTCACATGAATTGTCAAGAGTTCGTTCAAGCACTTGAACAGGATATTCTTAAGGGGTGTCATGGTGCGAGGGAAGATAGGCGGGAAGGGCGAGCGTTACTGGTCAGTGTTGGCACAGGCCAAGTCGCGTTTCAACAAGAGCGGCTGGATGAACTCCAAGAGCTTGTTAAGGCGCAAGATGTTGAAGTCTTAGGATGTGTGACACAACGTCCGGCTTCTATTCATCCCAAATATGTTGTGGGTTCAGGGAAAATGAAAGAGTTGGCCATTCAAGCATTGCAATCTGGTGCAGACATGTTAATTTTTGACCGAGACTTGACTCCGGCGCAGGTTCGGGGACTATCTGAATTGACGGATCTTCGAGTCCTGGATCGTTCGCAAGTCATTCTTGATATTTTCGCCAAGCGGGCCCATTCCCATGTTGGGAATATTCAAGTGGAGCTGGCTCAGCTTCGCTATCGATTGCCCCGATTGGCGCAGTCCAGCACCGCGTTCTCTCGTCTGGCTGGCGGTATTGGCACGCGGGGACCTGGAGAAACAAAGTTGGAAACGGACCGTCGCCGCATTCGTGAACGTATTCAGCATCTAGAGCGAGACCTTATAGCGATTGAGCAAGGCCGGCATGAACAGCGTAAACGGCGAGTGAAACGTGGACTGCCAGTTGTCTCCATTATTGGGTATACGAATGCTGGAAAATCCACTTTGTTCAATGCGTTAACGGACAGTCAGGTGTCGGTGAGACATCGTGTCTTTGAGACATTGGATACCGTGAGCCGAAGCTGGCGTTTGCCGAAAGTTGGTGAAGTGATTTTGACAGACACAGTTGGATTCATTAGAGATTTGCCTAAAGATTTGGTCTCGGCATTCCACACGACATTACAAGAGTTACAAGAAGCTGATGTGCTGATTCATGTTGTGAATGCACATACGAAAAATCCTGAACAGCACATGATAGCTGTGGAACATATTCTTGCTGAATTAGGTCTTCACAAAATTCCTAGTCTTCGGTTTTTCAATAAGTCAGATCTTCTTGATATTGAAAGCACGCAGCGACTATGCACCCGATATGACGGCATCGGCGGGTCCGCGCTGGAGAAGCGGTCTCTTCAAATCATAGAACAGGAAGTTGAACATCTCCTGCTGAGATTGCGGAGCAATCATGGCTCATTTCGAGGCATGTCTGTGGTAGACTTGAGCGATCCTGTAGCCGTGGCTCATGATATGAGATGAGGACAGTGGCTTCCCGAAAACTTTCTGGCACACGTGGACCTCATTCACCACGTACTCTTGCCGCTGCAAAGAAACGCGTCACGCGGATTCTTGGGAAGTTACAAAAGTCGATTCCCAATGCCAAAGTGGCCTTAGATTCACGCAATGCCTTTGAGTTATTGGTGGCCACAATTTTATCTGCTCAATGTACGGATGAGCGGGTCAATCAGGTCACACCAAAGTTATTTGCACGGTATCGGACGGTTGAAGACTTTGCGTCTGCTGACCAGACTGAATTAGAAAAGTTCATCAGGCCCACAGGGTTCTTTAAAAGTAAGGCGCGGCATCTCATTGGATGTGCCAAGGCCTTGGTCGAAAAATTTAATGGTCACATTCCTGAATCAATGGCTGACTTGACGACATTACCTGGCGTGGGCCGGAAGACCGCTAACGTCATCTTAGGGACATATTTTGGAAAGCCAGCGGTTGTCGTTGACACCCATGTTAAGCGAGTGGCCAATCGTTTAGATTTGACGAGCAGCCAAGATCCCACCAAGATCGAAGAAGATCTTCAATCTCTTATGAGTCCAGCACAGTGGACGCTTGGGGCACAACGAATGCTCTTACATGGGCGTCATGTGTGTCAGGCAAGAACGCCACACTGCAAGGAATGTGTGTTGTATCCCGACTGCGAATGGGAAGGAAAGCGATCAGTCACATGAGAAGTATGACAGGATTTGGAAAACGGGAAACACTCTCCAAGGGTATGATGGTGGGGGTGGAAGTTCGCTCGGTCAATCATCGATTTTGTGAAATTATGGCGCGTCTTCCTAAAATGTTCTCAAGCATGGAGTTGCCCCTGAAAGAACAAGTCAAACAAGTTTGTGAACGGGGACGGATTGAGCTGATGGTGACGGTCAACGGTGGAGGCGTAGGCCCCAAGAAGACGGTCCAGTTGGACAAAGCCCTTGCCCGCCGCTATATACAGGGTTTACAGAGTGTGCAGCGTGAGTATCAATTGAGTGGGACCATTGATGTGAATACCATAGCCGGTTTCCGGGATGTATTTGCGGTTCATGAGGACACCGTTCCAATCGACGATCTGTCAAAAGTTGTGACGACCCTCACTCAAAAAGCCTTAGGCGATTTAGAAAAAATGCGGCGGAAAGAAGGAGCACAACTACAAAAGGATTTATCGCAACGGATACGGGTTATTGAACGGCGTCTTCGTACAGTGCAGGAACGTATTCCTCTCGCGTTAAAGGCTACAGGGATACGCCTAAAGGAGCGGGTGGATAAATTATTAGAAGGGCAGACTGTAAAATTGGATCGATTAGCTCAAGAAATTTCGATGTTGGCAGAACGTTCTGATGTGACCGAAGAATTAACCAGGCTGAACAGTCATGTGCTGCAGTTTCGCGCAGGCCTCAAAACCAAAGGGCCCGTTGGTAAACGATTGGATTTTCTGCTTCAGGAAATGGGGCGAGAAGTCAATACCATTGGCTCGAAAGCCAATGATGGAAAAATTTCTGCTGAAGTCGTGGAACTGAAAAGTGAATTGGAAAAAATTCGAGAGCAAGTGCAAAATATTGAGTAAGGTCGTTCACTCCTTATGGAATAAGCCGAAATGTCTGTAGAAGGCAAGCAGCTGTTGGTGATCGTGTCAGGGCCGTCGGGGGTGGGAAAGTCGACGCTTTGCCGTCATATTTTACAGGATATGAGCGGCATTCGCTTGTCGGTCTCCTATACGACCCGACCGCCTCGGTCAGGGGAAACCGATGGAAAAGAATATCGATTTGTTTCCGAAGATAAATTCCGGAAGAAAATCTCCGAACAGTCATTCGCTGAATGGGCGGAAGTCTATGGCCGTTTGTACGGGACGCCCTGGAAAGAATTGAAGCATGAGTCTGGATCCCATACCGATATCTTGTTAGATATTGATGTGCAAGGCGCTCGCCAAGTTATGAAAACTCTGCAGAATGCCGTGACGATTTTTATTCTCCCTCCCTCTTTGGAAATCTTGCGTACTCGGCTTGCCAGCCGTGCAACGGATTCTTCTGAGGAGCAAGAGCGCCGGTTTCAACAATCGCAACAGGAAATGAAATGTTATGGAGAATATCAATATGCAATTCGCAACGAAACGTTAGAACAAGCTATTTGCGAATTGAGATCAGTGATCGTTAGTGAACGACTCCGGACGGCTCGTCTAGACCCCAATCAGGTGTTTCGATAAAATCTCTCGTGCTTAGTCTAAAGAATAAACCTCGTGGTGAGATGTAAAATAATTCAGAAAGGATGAAGGTGAGTAGATGGATGCATTACCGTTATTGCCTCAACATCATCAACAAGAATTTGATTCTCGGTATCGGATTGTGTTGATTGCCGCTCAGCGAGCCAAGCAGCTGATTCGAGGAGTCGAGTCATCTGAGAACAGCAAGTTCACGAAAGACACGTCGGTTGCGCTTGAAGAAGTGTTAAGCGGGGCGGTTCCCTATTTAACAGGACAAGAAGCCAAGCAGGCGATTCGTGATGTACGGATGGCTAATCAACGATCGATTGATCCAGCGTTGTATGCGCCCCCCGATGAAAATGCCGAGGAAATTAAGAAAGAACTAAGCGTGTATATTGATGATACCGCTCAGCATGGTGTGGCTGAAGCTGAACCAGAATCAGAGACGGAACAATAAGAAGTTGTTGATTGATTTATGACTGATCCACATCTTATGGGTAAGCGGATTGTTCTAGCGGTGACAGGCAGTATTGCCGCATACAAAGCGGTGGGACTGTTGCGGCTGCTGACTCAGAAAGGAATAACCGTCCATGTGGTGATGACCGAGTCGGCCACGCGATTCGTGACTCCCCTGACATTTGAAGTCTTATCTGGCGCACCCGTGGTACATGATCTCTTTTCTGGTCATCAGGACATGAAGCATCTGTCTCTTACGGAGCAAGCTGATCTATTCCTGGTAGCTCCTTGTACGGCAAATACGCTGGCCAAATTAGCAGTGGGGCTTGCCGACAATGTCCTAGGAACGATGGCTCTCACGCTCAAATGTCCTATGATCATTTGTCCGGCTATGGATGGCGACATGTGGTCTCACGCCACCGTTCAGGGGCATGTTGAGACATTGCGAAGCCGGGGGGTTGTCATTGTTGAACCAGAAATCGGTGAGCTGGCTTCGGGGCAATGGGGTCAGGGGCGGCTAGCCAGTGAAGAAACCATCTGGACCGCCATACAGCGAATTTTCCAAACTCGAAACGATTGGGCAGGCGAACGAGTGCTAGTCTCAGCCGGACCAACCCAGGAACCGATTGACCCTGTTCGGTTTATCAGTAATGGCTCATCTGGGAAAATGGGATATGCGTTAGCCGAGACAGCGGCCGCACGAGGAGCTGACGTGGTACTTGTCTCTGGACCAACTCAACTTGACTGTCCCCCAGGAGTGACACGGGTGCCTGTGGTCACAGCCGACGAGATGTTGCAAGCCATGATCGCACGGTTTGATTGGGCCTCCACCCTGATCATGGCAGCTGCGGTCGGGGATTTTCGGTCTAAAGAATCGCACAGGCATAAAGTCAAAAAAGACCAGTGGAAAGGCGAATCGCTTCCCTTGGAGCGGACACCAGATATTTTACTGGCGTTGTCTGCGCAGCGTACTCATCAACGCCTTATAGGATTTGCGGCTGAAACAGAAAGTATGATCGAAAATGGACAGGCTAAACTCACTGCAAAAAATCTTGATATGCTAATTGTTAATCAGGTAGGTGGCTCTGAATCAGCCTTTGGCCGTGATGACAACGCGGTCATTCTTTTGACTCCCGACACCTCTCCTGTGCATCTGCCACGCATGCCTAAACGTCTATTGGCGGGTGAATTGTTAGACCACATCGCAAAGTTGTCTGTTCCCTCGGTTCACTAACTCAATCCACCGTTTCTTTCCATTCTCCCTGTTTGGCGGTTTGTCTGCTCCAGATGTTCTTGCCGGATGATTGTTATATCAACTGCTATAGTATTTTAACTTTCAACTAAGACATTTTAGAACTCCCTCGCCCTTGAGGGCTTGGCCTCGAAGAGAGGACAAGGTGGGGGTGAGGGTGAAAGGCGTGTTTGATGGTTAAAACACTAGATAGTGTCGTCACGAGATGAGAAATCTGGTATGATTCGCAGAACAAGGAGGTGCTGCGATGAGTAAGATCCACCGACGACATGATCTGTCTGACCGCCTGTGGAGCCTTTTAGAACCGCTCTTGCCCGGCCAAAAGGGCCAGTGGGGTGGGCAAGCCCGGGACAATCGCTTATTTCTCAATGCCGTCTTTTGGATCTTGCGGACCGGCGCGCCGTGGCGTGATCTGCCGCCCGATCTCGGCGACTGGAAGAACACGCATCGTCGCTTTTGCCGCTGGCGGGACCACGGCCGCTGGGAGAAGATCCTGGAGCGGCTCATTGATGAGCCGGACATGGAGTGGTTAATCATCGATGCGAGTCACATCAAGGTCCATCCGCATGCGGCGGGGGCGGTCGGGGGTAATGAGGCGATGGGGCGCACCAAAGGGGGCTCAACACCAAGGTCCATTTGGCCGTGGATGCCCATGGTTTGCCGCTCCGAGTTCTTGTTACAGCAGGTCCCGTGGCGGATTGTACGCAGGCTGAGCCACTGATAGCCGGCTTCGAGGCCGAGGCCCTGCTGGGGGATAAGGCCTATGACACGGAGGCGATTGTCCATGAAGCTGAGCGACGAGACATGGCACCGATCATCCCCCCAAAGACCAATCGGCGCACGCCTCGTGAGTACGATCGATACTTGCACCGAATGCGCCACCTAGTCGAAAATGCGTTTCTGCATCTGAAGCGTTGGCGAGGCATTGCCACCCGATATGCCAAAAAGGCGTCCTCCTTTTTGGCCATGGTGCAAATCCGTTGTATTTGGCTGTGGGGATCAATCTTGTGACGACACTCTCTAGAACAATGTGCAATAACTCAACAAAACTTAAGGTAAGGACGCAATCTGCCGATAAGTTGAGAATGGAAGGATTTTTCATGAACATTCTCTTTCTTGGGTGGCTTGGGACCATCATTGTGCTGGCTTCGCGTAAAATGTAAGTATAACCTTTTGCCATCTTATCAAATATTTATCACTCAACCTGAACACTCTACATGAAGAAGACCCCGGTGAAATTTTTCAATTTCGTCCTCGGGCCTTAATCGGGGAATAAGGGTATCCATCGGCCATCAAACCCACCATTTTCGGCCAGATGCCACCCTTTAGGCAGCCAGTCTCCGGTTTCAATCCCTCCTCCAACATGTGCAAAATAGTCATGCTGAGGCCATACCTGATTGCGCTCGTTGTAGGCGTTGTCGGTCAAAGACTTCTTTTTCAGAGAATTCTTTTTTCCCCAAACATATGTCCCCCAAAACCAGTGCTTTTGCGGATACCCTTTGCGAATCCCTAAGCCGTCTCCCATTCGGGACTGTCGAAAAAACTTTTGGATCCCTACAGGAACGGTAATTGAGGTGCCGGTAATGGTCGAGGTGAGTTCGTGTTCAAGCGCAATTGAGGTGATCTTCCTGGCCCAGTTCACATTTGTGTCAGGACCATTCGCATGCACCCAATGGGTAGGGAATACATCGGCCAGATCTTGAAGCTCATAGGTGATACGTTTCGTTTTTTTTGTACGGACAACCTCATCGTCATCCTTCCCGGATGCTAAGGCATTGGCATTTTCTTGGGTGAGGGGCAAGGCTTTGAGGAAGTCCTGCACCCCGCCTGCATCCTGATCGACGAATATGTAATGAAAGGGTTTTGGAAAGGGGTACCGGCTCACGTTCACTTTTGCCTTTTTTTTGTAAAAGGCATCCAACGCTTCTTCTACAAACCGGAGTTCCCCTTTTCGAGCCCCAATTCCTCCACGCCACTTTGCCTGCCAGATCAGTAAATGTTTCCCTGCGATCGTTTGTGGCGTTTCGAAATTATCCACAAAATGTAAATCTTCATGACTTCCCAATCGACCCGTATGTTCAGAATGTGCGGTCAGTACGTAATATCGAATAGTTTCGTCATGATTGGGACCATTGGGATGAATGTTGTCCAGCCGGATTTCGATACGCTCCCAATCATGGATATCTTCATTCTTACAGGCAGCGGTCAAGCATCCCTGCATGGCATGATAGACATGGTAAAGCAAAATCAAGCTTTTTTGCCCATGACTCATGAATTCAATAGCTGCGGTGTACAGGGTGGGACGGATCTGCCAATCCTGATGAGCCTCTTGGTCGATAAATTTATGTTTTTTCTTCTTCCAGTTTTTTAGATTGTTGGCGAAGTTCCCGTCACGGTCATAGTTGAAATTGGTGATCCAATCGTGCCCACGGAGTTTGCCCTTTTTTCCGTTTTCGTCACCTCGTTTGAGAATAATTGGAGAGTAATAATGTAAAAAGGCTCTGCGTTGATCATTCGTTAAGACCCAAGGTTCTTCTGCTGAAACCCATTGAGGAGAAGGCCATGTGAAGAGCCCAAATAATATAGCTAGAGCCAAAGACTTGGTCAGAAGGAAAAAGGAATCCCTGGTGCGTACAGAATACATGTCAAAGAGAGTTCGACTCATGCTGTTGCCCCTTTCAAAAAAGCTTTCAACATAATCTATTTATCAATATGTTTCATGCAGAGGAAAGAGTAGGTTCATTATCCATACTAGTCTGTATGGTTTGAGGGAATAAGCCAAAATGTCAATGAGTTCTTAAATATTCATATTCAGATCTTCTTGAAACAGATGCAGGTTATATGCCTAGATAGCCCCTAAAACCTATGTCAGTTCTGTGCTCGCAATAATGAGGTAAGGTTGTCAAGATTTTCAAGTCAAAGCTAGATGGATTATCACACTCTTTTAGGAAATATGTGAGAATTTTTTGAGTGGAGGTTGATAAGACAGAGATATGATCTTGTATCTAAAAAGATAACGCGATGTATCTATTCAGATAACTCAGTCGGATATGACAGACCTAGGGAGATATGGCTACGAAGCTGTTGAATGGTAAGGCGAAGACCATTGAATCTTTCTTGATGATGTCAAACAACTAGTTGTTGAGTGCTGAGCATCGGCCGACAATTTTCGCTTAGCAAGTATCGGTCTTTTCTCGAGAGGAAAGAAGAATGAATCCTGCTGGTTTGCCACTTGAAGCGTTATGGTGATGTATACAGTCAACAGCGAAATTTCTCTCTTCTGTTAGTATGCCTATCCTTGTGGAAGTTTGCCAAATAGAGAAATTATGGTCTGCTGCGACGAGTGGGTGCCGTGTAAAGAATGGAAAGCTGGCGTAAAATAATTGTTTGGTAATCAACGGGCATTTTCAACTTAAGCCAGAGTAGTAAGATGTGAAATATGGAGCGCAGAGTCTCATTCTTAAATAATACATAGGTTCTTTTTGAGCGAACACAATTGGAATGTTGTAAAAGAACATAGCTCTTGTCTTCCAGACGATCATCAGTTTAGCAATGTGCCACAGTCGGACAGGGTCGATTATAGATCGGTCAACGACATAAGTGCAGACCAGCTGCTCTTAGCCTCCTTTTCCGTATTAAAGGTTTTTAACTTGTCTTTGGTGTGTCCGCACGGGCACTCGTGTCATGATGATTAGGTAATGCGAGTCCGATGAATATTTTGAGCTTGGGAATCCAGAGGGCCTCTGCCTCCTCGGTTCCTTTGTCTGAAGTGTCATAGAGACTTGTTCTTGTTTTTTCTCTATTCCTTCTTGATTACTGTAGAGTCAACTCAGCGGTTGTTGATCAAGAAGTCCATTGTATGTTCAATTTGCGCTGGGCTTCGGCACAATCTCTGAGGTATAGATTAATAAGGTGTTGATAGGGAATACCTGTTTCAGCTCCCATTCCTTTAAAGTAACTCACGGTATCCTTGTCCAAGCGAATCGTGACGGGTTGTTTGAGATACTTGGAATAGGGGTTCTTCTTCCCTTTCATTGTTGAAAAATCATAGTGAGCTCTCATTGTCTCGCCTCCCAGTAGTTCCTCTCTTCTGATTGATCCGCTTTTCTGGCCGAGATGATTCTGACGACCAAGTCTTCTTCTCGGAAGCAATGGCAAACCACGACAACGCGAAGCCTCAAACTGATTCCCAGCAGAATGAAACGGTCTTCTGATTTTGAATGATCTGGATCGAAAAATTGTATGGCATGTTCGTCCTTAAACGTTGATTGAGCTTCTTCAAATGATACGCCATGCTTCTTGAGGTTGGCACGATTCTTTTTCTCGTCCCACTCAAATCTCAACTCACTCATATGTACAATGTACATATGCTATATCGGGCCGTCAAGGTTTCCTGTTTATGCTACAAAGGGGGAGTGTTGAATAATGACGATCTCAAGAGGCAAATTTGGCCAAGAAGCTGCTGGCAATTCAGAGTGGCGAGGCGGTTCAAAAGCATGTCCTTGCGGAGATGGGGGTCCGTCCAACAAGGCCGCAGCCATTTTTACGAGCGGAGCGTACTGACATGACGTGAGCGGTTACGGCGCGAAGAGCGCCACGTTTGTGACCCCGGAGGTACGGCTAATGGCGAAAACGCCGCTGACGGCTTTTTTCAACAGACCCATAAGGGAACAATCAAGTGAATGGCAGTGATAGGGAACGCGTCAGTTCTGGTGTAAAGGAAGGCTAACGCACGGGTTTGTTACGAGTATTTCGGCAAAACAGAGAGAGGCTGATTTTGCTGTTGACTGGTTGGCGGAGAGGGTGGGATTCGAACCCACGGTCCCTTGCGGGACAACGGTTTTCGAGACCGTCCGAATCGGCCACTCTCGCACCTCTCCGCTCCAGCTTAATTTTTAGGTATGCTGCTTGTATCTGCTATAAATCTGTCTTTACCCTCACCCCAACCCTCTCCCTTAAAGGGCGAGGGAGTTTTGGAATAGTGAAATAGAAAGTTGAAAGGCTATGCGATTGGTTGTGTTTCGCGAAGTTCTCGAAAGAATTGTTGTAAAAGCTGTCCACATTCTTCTGTTAAAATCCCTGCTTGAACCATCACGCGATGATTGAATCGAGTTTCGTTCGTTAAATTACAAACCGACCCGCATGCTCCCGCCTTCGGATCTCGCGTTCCAAAGACGAGGCGCGGAATCCGAGCTTGGATGATTGCGCCCGCACACATCGCGCAGGGTTCGAGTGTGACGTACAAAGTTGTTTCTGTGAGTCGCCAAGATCCTGTGGCTTCTGCTGCAGTTTGAATAGCCAAGAGTTCCGCATGCGCCGTGGGATCTTGTAAGGTTTCTCGCTGATTATAGCCTGTGGCAATGGCTGCACCGTTTTTGACCAGCACGGCGCCCACAGGGACTTCATTGGCTCGATAGGCATGGTTTGCCATATCTAGCGCTATCTGCATCCAGACTGTGTCTTGGTTCATGTTGATGGGTTCGAACAGCATATTGGGTTGCTGGCGACTTTAAAGAAAATGATCAAATTTTGTGATTCAGAAATGTTACGAACAATCAAAAAAAATGGTACCATAGCCACTATCTGATGTATAGGCAATCCGTCCCGTACGCTCATTCCACAGACTTTTCTCAAGAATTGGTGCCGCTGTCTTCCTTACAGAAGATGTGGCAACAATTGTCTGCTCAGTTTTTTGATAATCGGTTGCCAGCGATTCGTATTGAATGGAGCACGCGGCTTACTGCGTCGGCCGGATTGTTTGTGAGTCAAGTGGGTCCGAGAAGCCGATGGGTGCCGGCAGCGTATCGGCATGGAGAGGCTCGAGTCATTCGCCTTTCAGCACCTTTACTGCGTGGGCAGCCTGAGACGAAACTGCGTGGGACGTTGGCGCATGAAATGATTCATCAATGGGAATATGATATCTGCAAGCGGCATCCCTCTCACGGCCCTATCTTTCGAGAAAAGATGGATCGAATGAATGACGCCGGTCTCGGCATCTCCATTTGTCATCAACTGAATCACACAGTCGAAGCCTTCAATCGGTATGCGTGGGAATGCGTCCGTTGTGGCATGTCTTATCGTCGGCAACGGCGGTCAATTGTGCCGGCGAGGCATGTGTGCAGTGAATGCCGGGGGGCGCTAGTTGAGGTGACGTTGGAAGGATTGCCTGTAGCGTCTTCAATAACAACGTCGGAATCCACCTTGAAAGAAGGGAGTCTTGCGGAGCCGAGCCAGAACCCCGAAGCCCCTCGGCAATTATGCTTTCAGTTTTTCGAGGAACATAGCCTGAAACAATGAAGAAGGAAATTATCGGCGAAACGCGTCTTTCCCCTTAATGACCTCATCCAACAACTGATCGGCCAATTTTGCCGCCTGCCGATGTCGCCACCATTTAAGCCCAATGGTATAGAGAACGATGGTAATGAGCGCTAAGATCAGACCGGTAGTGAGACTATCCATAAGAGCAGTTTAGAAGAAAAATTTTCTGGATTGCAAGGCAAAGTGAGGAAGTTCAGGGTCAAGGAAGGGGTTCACGGGCTGTTGTCTGAGCATATCGGTCTAATTATCTGAAATTTCTACGTTTTTAAAAATTTTGTGCCTATGGTCCTGATTGTTCCAACAGATTGTCTTCACTGATGGATGTTGTCATTTTACTTGGAGCCTTAGTCGTTATTTTATTGGGAGCAGAGGCCTTTACGAATAGCCTGGAGCATTTTGGCGAACGGTTGGGTATTTCGGAGGGGGTGACGGGGTCGGTATTTGCCGCTGTGGGGACGGCCTTGCCCGAGACCATGGTCCCACTCTTTGCCATTTTGTTGGGAACAGGATCAGAAACGGTCAGGCATGAAGTAGCCGTTGGAGCCATTTTGGGCGCGCCGTTGCTCTTGGCCACTGTGGCATTTTTTCTGATGGGTTTGTTTGCCGCTCAGTCGCGGGGTTGGCAGGAAGCCTTACATCCTGAACCCTCTGGGTTTGCCCGTGACCTCGTATGGTTTAATTGGGCATTTTTTATCGGCGTGATGGCCACGTTTGTCCCCTCAGAATGGTGGGGCGTTCGTGGGATGATGGCGATATCCTTAGTCGCACTGTATGTCATCTATCTTACCGTAACCATTCGAGCGTCAACTAGCTTGGTGGATGAGGGGCATGCCACGGAAGCTGACCACCCTCTCTATTCAACCAAGATTGGTCTGCCAGATAATTTGTTGATGATTTTGGCTCAATTGGCTGTGGGGTTGGGGCTGATCATGTTGGGGGCCAAGGGTTTTGTGTATGGCATCGAGCATCTGGCGCCCAAATGGGGGATTTCGGCTTTGACCCTTTCTCTGTTGATCGTTCCTGTCGCGACGGAACTTCCAGAAAAAGTGAATAGTATTCTGTGGATTCGACGAAGACGCGATACGCTGGCGATTGGAAACTTAACCGGCGCCATGATTTTTCAAGGGAGCCTTCTGCCGGCCGTTGGGATCATGTTGACTGCTTGGGTTCCCCAAAAAGAGATTTTGGTGGGTATGGCGATGACATTGGTGGCCGCCAGCTATCTCACGTGGCTTGTCCGGCGGGGACCCGTCAAGCCTATTCATTTGATCGTGAATGGTCTGTGTTATCTGTTCTTTGTCATCTCAGTATTATGGTTGTAGTGCTGTTGATCTGTTGAATCCGTAGGCGTGTTCATCCGCGCAAGAGGACAACACTATGTCTCGACCACGCGTTGTTGTCACCCGAAAACTTTCCACGCCAGCTCAGAAGCAATTAGCGGCGGGGGCTGATGTCGTCTGTTGGGAGGCTGATTCTCCCGCAACACGAGCCTGGCTGTTGGATCGGCTGGCAACAGCTGACGGACTGTTGTGTATGTTAACCGACCGCATTGATCTGGAGCTTCTTCAATGTGCAACACGATTGCGTGTCGTCAGTACGATGTCAGTTGGATATGATCACATTGATATTCCAACCTGTTCAGCGCGAAAAATCCCCGTTGGATATACTCCCGGCATCTTAACCGAAACGACAGCAGACCTGGCTTTTTCCCTGTTGATGGCCGCAGCGCGCCGGATAGTGGAAGGAGCGGATTATGTGCGGCAAGGTCATTGGAAGGAATGGAAACCAGACCTCTTACTCGGGCAGGATATCTATGGCGCGACGTTAGGGGTAATCGGATGGGGTCGGATTGGTCAAGCCATGGCCCGTCGAGCTGAGGGATTTCGGATGCACGTATTAGCCGTACGTTCTCCGAAAGGCGAGACGAAGGCACCAATATCTTCGGAACAAAACCAGACAATGCCGGAAAATTCCGACCAACTACGTGTGATCTTTGTGGATCTTTCAACAGCGTTGACGCAGTCGGATTTTCTGAGTCTTCATGTTCCCTTTACACCTCAGACCTGCCATATGATTAGCGAGTCTCAATTTCATCTGATGAAACCAACGAGCATTCTGATCAATACATCTCGAGGAGCGGTGGTAGATTCTGCGGCGTTATTTCAAGCTCTGCAGCGAGGTCAAATAGGCGGTGCGGCATTGGATGTGACCGACCCCGAGCCGCTCCCCGCTTCAGATCCGTTGCTGACTCTTCACAATTGTCTTGTGGTTCCCCATGTCGGAAGTGCGTCGATCGCCACCAGATCCCTTATGGCCGAGATCGCGGTAGAAAATGTGCTCATGGTTTTTCGGGGAGAGCAAGTGAAGTATTGCGTCAATCCAGAGGTCTATTCGTGAGTTGAAGGTGGGATCATCCGGTCCGGCGGTCTCTTCGCCATGAAGAAGGAAGCGTTTTTTGTGACCTGCCCTCGCGGGTTGGAAGAGCCGCTTGCGCGGGAATGCCAGACGTTAGGGGCTCAAGAGATTCGTGCCACGCCCGGCGGAATAATCTGCCTCGGGGGTTTTCCACTGTGCTACCGGCTCAATCTGCAGAGCCGGATCGCCAGCCGAGTGTTGTGGCAAGTGGGAATGGGAACGTACCGCGATGCAGAGGATCTCTATCGTGCGGCGTTACAGCTTCCTTGGCCGAAGTGGTTTTCGGTGAATTGCCGTATCAAAGTACGAGTGGTGGCGCAGGAATCTCCACTCAAGAGTTTAGAGTTTGCGACACTTCGAGTGAAGGATGCCATTTGTGACTGCTTTGTGCGAGAGCTGCGATCACGCCCCAGAATCGATAAACGTCACCCTGATATCCCAATCGTGGTGTTTCTGGAAAAGGAACGGGTGATTTGGTATTTAGATACCACGGGCCCTCCGTTGTTCAAGCGAGGGTGGCGCCAGTCTGTTGGCGAGGCTCCGTTACGTGAGAATCTGGCTGCAGGAATTCTGCACCTTGCAGGGTGGACCAGTGACCAGGTGTTGCTGGATCCCATGTGCGGAGCAGGCACATTTGTGATTGAAGCGGCTCTTTTAGCTTATGGGATTCCATCTGGAAGGCAACGGGAGTTTGCCTTCCGTCATTTCCAGAACTTTGATCAGCCCGTGTGGAAGAGTATTCAACAAGAAGCTCAAGCGGCTGTTTCCGTCAATCCGCATATCACGATCCGGGGCTATGATCAGGATATCCAGATGCTCTCCCGGGCCCAAACAAATCTTCAGCATGCGGGAGTGTCAGGCGTACACTTTCAACAGGCCGATGTCCTGGATCTTGTTCCACCTGCCAATTCAGGGATCATGATCACCAATCCACCGTATGGTGTGCGAATGGGCAGTCACGCTGCCTTGGAGGACTGGTATCCCAAGTTTGGCGATATGTTGAAGCAGCGCTTTGCAGGCTGGAAAGTCTATGTGTTGACAGCAGATTTTCGCTTGCCGAAACTTATTCGACTCGCGCCATCACGAAAAATTCCCTTGTTCAATGGGGCATTAGAATCCAGGCTGTATGAATTTCAAATGGTCAAGGGAGGAAACCGAAAAAGTGCGCGATTGGCTAGACAGCGAGGCTGAGGCCAAGCCTTTTACAAACGTGGGGTTCCAGCCATATTCAATAACGTGATCCAGACATCTTCAACGCATCGCAAGACGAAAATCCATTCATCGCAGGTCCGAGGTCGCTTAAAGAGATGGCAATTCTCGGGAAATGTCACATTCCTTGAGGCGATGGGATCGTTCTCTGAAAACAAGGCCACCGGAATGTTTTGTAGACGATGATCGTCCTGCAGTTCTTGGATGATCTCATGTCCCGAGTAGTCAGGCAGATGGTTGGATAAGAAAATGAGATCGGGTTGGGGGGCATCAACGTGCGGATATTCCTGGCGCAAAAATGCCAGCCCTTGGTCTCCATCTTCGCATTCAAGGATTTCTACGCAAATGATCTGTGCGACATACAGGGCTTCTTTCAGCGCTTCTGTTTGGGTTGGATCATCCTCAATCGTGAGAATTTTGATGGACTGTTTGACGGCTCCACGCATCATGTACAACCCGCGCTCATCGTTGAGGGAGATAGTGCGCAACGAGAGCAAGAAAATGTAAATGGGCATCACTCGGTTTTAAGCGAGTGAAGGGCTTCTCTATATTTTCGGCTGGAAAGTGTAGAGGGTTGAGTGGCAAATGAAGCCTGAACATGATGCAGAAAAGTAAGACAACGGATGCCAAGCACCATAAATGACATCAAACGTTCTGCCAGCTAGCCGCAGCTCTTGACGAATGGGAGTTTAAATGTCAGTGAGCCACCGCTGGATCGTTGGAAGCGCGTCTGGGTGTATCGCCACAATGCCATCCACAACAGGGTGCGGCTGATTGAACGAGATGGGCTGCAGGTTCTTGTCAAATACCAGACCACCGGCTGTTTGAACGATAAGAAGCCCTGCGGCTATATCCCATTCATTTTGTTGCCCAATATTGATAACGCCATTCACGTGTCCTGCGGCAACGAGCGCCAGGGAATAGGCAATAGAACCCAGGAGTGGAGGGCAGTGATGTTCCCTGTTCCAGGCGTTCAGAGTGGCATTCTTGACTTGCCACGTGTTGACGAGAAACGTGTGGCGAGAATTTTTCGACGACGCGGGTTGCACATGAAGAGGTTGAGCATTCAAGGTGGCTTGCTCTCCTTGGATGGCGCAAAAATACTCTTGAGTGGCAGGATTATAAATCACGCCGATAGCAGGTTGACCTTGGTCGATGAGTGCCAGAGAGATTGTATAATAGGGCAGACCCTTGATGAATGGTTTCGTGCCATCGATGGGATCTAATATCCAGACGCGTGGGGTGTGCTGCCGCGGGGTATCGTCTGGAGATTCCTCCGACAACCACCCATCGTTAGGAAATGCAGTGAGGAGGGCTTCCTGAACGATTTGATTGACCTCCAAGTCCGCATTGGTTACGGGAGAGCCATCAGGTTTGATGTGGACCTTTAGGCCTTCATAAGTCATAGTGTGCAACCGTTGGCTCACGTGATCTAATGCTAGGCGGATGGCGCGTAGCTCGTCGCGATAGAGTGACATGATAGACAAAAAGAGAAAGTGGTCTGAGGAGACAATCGTTGAATGTCAAAACAATACTTCCATCATACCTGAGATTCTTGCTTAAGTGTGAAGAATAAGAGAAAGACGGTCAGACATCATACTATGTGAACAACGATGCAAACAGTTTCTGTGCGACTCAATATTTCACCGGAACGGTTTCAGGCCTACTATGAAGGGGCCATTGAACATGTGGTCGCGACCGCCACTGATGGCCGCCGGATTCAATTTCCTGCTCGGGTGTTACGGCCATTTCTCTCGTACCAAGGGATTCAAGGGACCTTTACGCTCACCTTTGATGCCAATATGAAATTTCACTCCATCCAGCGGGTAGAGTCATCTCCGGCCTCATGAGCACCTGAAGATGACTGGAGAAGACTATTCGCTGTTGGGGTTATTTGTGAGCGCGTTTCTTTCCTCCACGATCTTGCCAGGAAGTTCTGAACTGCTATTAATCGCGCTGGCAACGCAGGGTAGAGCGTCTCACTGGAGTCTGTTGTCTGTGGCCACGGTGGGCAATACGTTAGGGGGCATGACGTCCTGGATGTTGGGGTGGTTGATTGCGTGGCGCTATCCCCTTAGTGAACTATCCAAGGATGCACACCGTCGCGCCGTCGAACGTATGCGGCGATGGGGGAGCCCGGTCCTGCTCTTCTCATGGATGCCGATTATTGGAGATCCATTATGTGTCGCCGCAGGCTGGCTTCGAATGTCTTGGATTGGAGCATTACTTTTTATTGCAATGGGAAAAGCCATTCGGTATTGGGCCCTTCTGGCGGTGTTGCCAGACTCAGGATCATGAAATGATGAGTTTGGCATTCCAGTCGGGCAGTTGGTATGGTTGACCAGCCTCAAGAGTTCCCCTCCTATTTCTTAAAATTCCTTCTCTCTTGAGGGCTTGCCCTCGAAGAGAGGACAAGGGTTAGGATGAGGGTGAAGGCTCACCTGTTGGTTAAGAAACGACAGAACAAGAATATTTATCAAGTTATGAATTGTTATCCCACATGTTACCTCTTCGTGCCTGACGACAAGAGATTGTCATTGAATGGAGTTCCTTTCCCGTGAATGTCCCATTGCTAGATCTCAAAACACAATATCTTCGTATTCAACCCGAAATCACAAAAGTGATGGAAGAAATCTGTGCGAAGCAAAGCTTTATCCTTGGCTCCTATGTTGAACAGTTGGAGGACACGTTAGCTCAATTTATCGGGACCAGCCATGCCATTGGCGTAGCCTCAGGGAGCGATGCGCTCCTGCTTTCGCTGATGGAACTCGACATTCAGCCGGATGATGAAGTGCTAACGGTTCCGTTTACCTTCTTTGCCTCAACCGGCGTCATCTCGCGGTTGCATGCTCGCCCCGTCTTTGTGGATATTTGTCGGGAGACTTTCAACCTGGATCCTGAACAATTAGCGGATAAAATCACCCCGCGAACCAAAGCGATTCTTCCGGTACATCTTTTTGGTCAATGCGCTGAAATGGAAGCCATCAACAAGGTCGCCGATGCGAACGGAATTCCAGTCATCGAAGATGCCTGCCAGGCCATTGGCGCTACGCGCAATGGCATCAAAGCCGGGGCATTCGGACGCACTGGCTGTTTCAGCTTTTTCCCTTCAAAAAATCTGGGTGGATTTGGAGACGGCGGTCTGATTACGACACAGGATTCAGAAATAGCAGAACGGCTGTGCCTCATGCGTGTGCATGGAAGCCGCTCGGAATATCATCATCATCTCATTGGCATGAATAGCCGGTTGGATGCGTTGCAAGCCGCCGTTCTAGAGGTCAAATTCCAATATTTAGCCGAATGGACGGCGAAACGGCAGAAAAATGCAGAGCGCTATCGACAGCTCTTTCAAAGTTACGCCTTGGATGAGCAGATCGCCCTTCCTGTGGTTCCCACAGAGAACACTCATGTCTACAACCAGTTCACCATCCGAACTCCACGCCGAAATGAATTGAGCGCATTTCTGGCCAAACACAATATTGGCAACCGAATCTACTATCCCGTCCCTCTTCATCTTCAAGAATGTTATCAAGCGCTCGGGTATCACACAGGAGATTTCCCCGTCGCCGAACAAGCTGCCCAAGAAGTCCTCTCGCTCCCCATCTATCCCGAACTCACCACCGATCAACTCACCTACATCGTCAAAACCATCAACCACTTCTTCAACTAAAAAAACAAACTTTAGGGGGCATATTTAGGGGTCAGACTCGAATTAATTAATTCGAGTCTGACCCCTATTACTATTAAGAGAGGGGTTGCTGTGGCTTGATGAATGAGAAGACTCTTCAGAGTTGTTAGAAGTTAGTAGCGAATGGTCAATATTAGTTGTTTGAGGGAGGGATGTTTTATTTAAAAACTTTTGATACGGTAATTTGTATGTCCTTGATTTTGGCTATTGTCTAAACCTTTTTGGAGGCAATTCCCATGAAACATCTCTCTCTTTCATCTGCTTATTGTCTCAAGAAACGTAGCATAGTTGGAGTATTGATACTTTTGTGGTTCTGTCTCCCATTTTCCAGCCAAGCCGCTCAAGACTTTGTGGTCTTGGGAGACGAAGGTATTTGGGTTCGTGAGGGCACCATCGTCGTGAGCGGGGATGTGGGAGCCAATGTGGCCAGCGCTGGGCCATTCCTGGCTAGTGATCAAGAAGTGACCATCGGTAAAAATGTCGTCGTGCAAGATCTTACGAGCCGCGTAATGGGCGATACGATGCGCCTTAAAACCGGCTCGCAGGTGCACGATGTGTTCGTCAATACGCTTCGAGGCCCAGGGCAGATTCTGGGGACTGTCACGACGCCGATCACGTTGCCTCTCGTCGCAACCCTACCGCTCGCGCCGTCGGTCACGCCCGGCACCCAGGATCATATCGTGCCTGATGGTGGCAGTCTGACTCTGGATGCGGGAAGCTACAATCTCCTCCGAGCCCGCCCCAACGCGACCATGATCTTAACTGGTGGTATTTATCATGTTCGTGAACTCAATCTTCGCTCAGGTTCCAAACTTTATGCAGCGGCTCCGGTGGAAATTCGCATCCAAGACCATCTCAACGGGCGCGACGGGATTGTTGTGGGCCCTGCGCCCAGTGCCACCACGCTCACGGCGGCCGATGTCGTAATTTACGGTGTAGGGATCAATGGGACCACCGGGGCCATTGGTGCCACACCCGAAGCGGTACGTTTTGGGGTAGGCAGTACTGTGCGGGCCAATGTATATGCGCCGAATGGATTGCTGCGGGTCTGGGAAAACAGTACAGCCACGGGATCGTTTGTTGGTAAATGGGTGCGGATTGGCAAGAATTCCACTGTCACTTTAGAAGATGGCTTTGGCTTAGGCATGGGGAGTGAAAACACGCTACCGTTGGCTGACGCTGGACCGGATCACCCCGCTCAAGTCAATGACACAGTCACGCTGGATGGCAGTGCCTCCAGTGATATGGACGGCGATGCCCTGACTTTTGCCTGGACTTTGGTGAGCCAACCTCCAACCAGTACGGCTACCCTGAGCGAGGCGACGGCCGTATTGCCCAAGATCACGCTCGATCAACCAGGTGACTATGTCATACAACTCATCGTCAATGACGGGACTGACGATAGTGCTCCGGATACTGTCGTCATCTCCACCGGGAATGTGGCGCCGGTGGCCTATGCGGGATTAGATCAAACCGTGCCCCTCACTCAACAGGCGTTTCTGGATGGGACGGGTTCGACCGATGCGAATGGCGAGACGCTCTCGTATCAGTGGACCTTGGAAAGCCAGCCGACAGGTAGCATAGCCGTCTTGAATAATCCGACCTCACCAACGCCTACTTTCACGGTGGATCAGGCCGGAACCTATACGCTCTCCTTGGTCGTTTCAGATGGAGCCCTATCCAGCGAACCCGATCAGGTCATCATTGACACCACGAATTCCGCTCCGGTCGCGGTCGCGGGCCCCGATCAGGCGGTTTCTGCAGGTACCACGATCACGCTGGATGGCGCAGGTTCGAACGATGTAGATGGTGATCCGCTGACGTATCAGTGGGCGCAAACGGTCATACCTGCTGGAAGTACCGCCACGCTGAGCGATCCAACAGTGGCAGCCCCGATGTTCACGCCGGATGTGGATGGGGTGTATGTCTTTCAGTTAGTGGTGCACGATGGCACGACTACAAGTGAACCCGATACGATGGTTCTGCATGTGGGCAATACGACACCAGTAGCCGATGCGGGTGTCGATCAAACCGTCCCGGTTCAGACACTTGTCATGCTTGATGGGACAGGGTCTCATGATGCGGATGGGGATCCGCTCACCTATCAATGGATGCTGCAAAGTCAACCAGCGGGTAGCACCGCGACACTCCTGAATCCCACGTTTGCACAACCCACGTTCATTCCGGATGTGGCAGGCTCTTACGTCATGGCCATAACCGTCTCGGATGGCCTCACGACTAGTTCAGCAGACACGGTGGCGATCACCGCGCAAGTCACGTCTCCGCCGGCGATGCCGAATCTGATCATCAGCAGCCCGGCTGAGGGCACGGTGGTCGCCTTCAGCCCGATTACGGTCACAGGATTGGTGAGTGACCCAGCTGCGACCGTCACGGTCAACGGCATCACGGCCACCGTCACCGGTGGCGTATTTGTGGCCGATGGGGTCATCCTGCAAGAAGGAGCCAATACCCTCACCGTGAGCGGCACCGATGGTCAAGGAAATACGAATAGTGTGAATGTCGATGTGACACTCTCCTCCAGTTCGACCACACATCTGGATCCCTTGTGGGGCCCGGCAGAATGGGTCAAACAGACGTCCGACGAAGAAGTCTTTACGGCCAGCTTTGCCAATTGCGAGCCTACCGCCCAGTATGAGTTGGTGATGATCAATGGTACGACCGGCGGCGCTAATCGGGTGGATCAGGGCATCGTGCTGTTGAATGGGCTGGAGGTGGTGAGTGCCCAAGACTTCACCGCGGCGCATGCCCAAATCAATCAACCGATCACTGTGCAGGCCACAAATACCGTAGAGTTCAGGCTCCAAGGCCCGATTGGGTCGCAAGTCCAAGCGTACATCGTCTGCACGGCCAATTGTTTCAGCGTGAGTATTGACGCACCACTGGCCAATGCTACGATCAATCAAGCGACGATGGTCGTCAATGGCAGCATTTCCAGCAGTAGCACCAGTCCCGTCGGCGTGGTGGTGAATCAACAAGCCGCAAAAGTGTTCGGAAACACATACGCCGTGGATCAAGTCCCTGTACGCGAGGGAACCGGTACATTAGGGCCCACGACGGTTGTGGCCCAGGCTACCAATGCTTGCGGGTTGCGGGCTTCGACCTCATTGCAAGTCCAGACGACCGAAGTTCCTAGCGATCAGGTACACCTCCGTGTCTCGCCAGATAGAGATATCGTGCCCAGTGAAGTGACGCTGCGGGTCTCCCTCGATCTCGAGCATCCGGTCACCCAGATTCAATGGGACCATCAGGGTGATGGGACGATCGATGCACAGGGGTCGGATCTCCTGGAGCAAACGGTCACCTTCACACAACCTGGCCTGTATCAGCCCAACGTCATCGTTACCGATGATCAGGGTGGGACGTTCACGGCCTCAGCCGTAGTGCTGGTGCAAGATGCCGCAGCCTTCGAAGCCCAATTGAATGCGCAATGGTCGGGGATGTTGGGCGCTCTCGCGCAAGGCGATATCGACCAAGCCCTCACGCAGATCCTGACGAGGAAACGGGAAGTGATGCGGCATGACTGGACGGTGCTGAAGGATCATCTCGGGGAATTGGCCACGACCTTTGATGTGCCCTTGCAACTGACTGATGGTCGTGGGGGCCGCGTGGTTGCACAATCTGCCACTCCCATTACGATGGGCACCGTGGATTTCCCACTCGAAGTTGAGTTTGTTCTGGATACCGATGGGCAATGGCGCATTAAGAATTATTAGGATAAGAGGTTTCACTCAGACGTATTTCTACGAGGGAGTAAGCTGAATGGGAATGCCGACTTTTTGGCAGCAATATAAATATTCAATAATTGGCGCGACCCTGGGCATTGTGTTCCATTCCTTGCTTCTGGTTGTTGTGATGGGGGGAAAGGGCATTATTGGGGTTTTTCTTGTAATGTTTGATTTTCCAATTTACATATTTCTTCTAGTGTTAGATGATTGGTTTGGATATTTTGGGAACGAATGGTTTGAAGTAAGTATGGGAGTGGGCGGCACTATCATGTATGCCGTTCTAGGGTGGAAGGCACATCCATTCTTTGCCCGACACCCAGAACTGTTTCCCCATACCATCGAAGAAATCTCGAGACATCCAAGCCGACATGACAATAAAGATGAGGAGAACATCAAATGAATTTTCCAACCCAGAAAGCCGTGTCGATTCGTCATCAAGTTCCCTATCTGCCAAGCACTTCCGTGAAAAAAATGGCAATGCTGCTCGTGATGAGCCTGACGGCCAATCTACTGTTGGCCATTCAGACGTGGGCCTTTGAAATTAACACCCATGAACAATTAACCGAAGACGCGATCATCACGGTGCAGTCTACCCTCAACACGTATTTGATAGACAATTTGGGCTTGGAAGGTGGCTTGGATGCTTCAATAGAAGGAGGAACTCCACGAGATTTGATGAAAAAAGGGAGTAGAGACGAGGATACGGAAGCATTTGCATTGAGGGTTCTCAATCATTTTCATGAGCCGTTGTTTCATGGAGGACTGCTATGGGGCGTTTCGGCTATTGAGTGGAGCCTCAAAGCTCTTGGCAGTCAGGCCCCGGGTGGCCAGTGGTCGTGGAATGATGCGCGTGACTATTACTTCAAAGCCTTAACGTCTGAGACCAAATCTGAACGTGATAAATATTGGGGGATGACCTTTGAAGCGTTGGGGCATGTCATGCATCTGATTCAAGATATGGCCAGTCCGGCCCATGTGCGAAATGATGACCATCTTTCGCTTAGTGGATTTGGCGACGTCGATGGCTTGCATGATTATATGGCCCGGCGCGGAGTCTTTGGGAACATCGGGCCTGATCCATCCATTCTCCAACAAGCTGGGGCTGTACGGCCAGAACCCTTTTCTAATCTCTTTGATCAGAATGCTTATGATGGGGAGAATCCCAACGCGACGCTCGGGCCCCAGGCGGGTTTGGCCGAATACGCCAATGCCAATTTCTTTAGTGATGACACCATCCCAGGTCAAGATATATTTTTTCCAAATTATACCTATCCGGCTATTGAGGAGCTTGTCCCAGTTGGGCCCGTTTCCGCCTATCTTACACTCCCTCGCCTAGGGCATGCCGCTTCGCCTTCCGCTCGGGCCGCCAAGTTCACGGGCAATCAGGCTGTGGCCAAATTTTTACTCACTAACACGAATTTGGATCTGTTAGGCCAACTGCAGTTAGATGATGCGGTCTATGACGCCCAGTCCCGCCACCTCATCCCCCGTGCGGTGGGCTACTCCGCGGCGGTGCTGGAGTACTTCTTCCGCGGGGAACTGCCAGTGATTGAACACGACTTTATATTTGTGGGAACATTTACCCCTGACTCCCCTGATTGTGGCCTTCCTACTGACCCTCCGGGAGCGGATGGGTTTCTCCAGGTGGGCATATCCATCCCGCCCGATTTGAACTTTAGTGAAGGCACCGCTTCCCTCTATTACGAGAAGTCTGATGGCAGCCGCGCGTTGGGAGGGCAGGTCGATTTACCTCTGCCCTTTCCGCCATTCGACAAGCTGGGTATTGGTGTTGAAATCCCTCAAGCTGACGTCCTCCCTGACCCTGCCCCTGTGCGTTGGTATATGGTGTTAGAGGGTATGGCTGGACCTGGGGTTCGGGAGAAGCGGGCGATCCTGGCTAACACTGATAAGGCGACGAGGAGATACTTTTGTCTGGGCTAAGGGGTCTTCCGTTCGTATTCTGGTAAGGCCGAGGTCAAAACGAGGTGTCTCGATTGATCTCGAGCACCCGGTGACGCTCATCGAATGGGACCATCAGGGTGATGGCACGATTGACGTACGGGGGCCGGATCTTCTGGAGCAAACCGTCACCTTCACACAACCTGGCCTATATCAGCCCAACGTCATCGTTCCCGATGATCAGGGCGAGACGTTCATGACCTCAGCCGTGGTGCTGGTGCAAGAAGCCGTGGCCTTCGAAGCCCAACTCAATGCGCAATGGTCGGGGATGTTGGGCGCCCTCGCACAGGGCGATATCGACCAAGCCCTCACGCATGTCCTGACGAGGAAACGGGACGTGATGCAGCATGACTGGACGGTGTTGAAGGATCATCTCGGGGAATTGGCCACGATCTTTGATGTGCCCTTGCAACTGACTGATGGTCGTGGGAGGCGGGTTGTGCTGCACTCGGCCACTCCGATCACGATGGGCACTTTGCAGTTTCCACTCGAGATCGAATTTGTTTTGGATATCGATGGGCAATGGCGGATTAAGGATTATTAGGATGAGAGGTTTCACTCGGACGTATTTCCACGAGGGAGTAAGCTGAATGGGAACGCAGACTTTTTGGCAACACAAAAAGTATCAAATTATTGGTGCAAGCCTTGGCATTGTGTTCCATTCCTTGCTCCTGTATGTCGTGATGCATGGAAAGGGGACAATCTTCCTTTTGCTTGCTCTATTTGATTTCCCACTTGCCATTTTAATGGAAATTTTTCGCATCGACTCTGGCGTTTATTTCTTGGGCGTAGATATTTTATTTATAATGGGCGGCACCCTCATGTATGCCCTTCTAGGATGGAAGGCGCACCCGTTCTTTGCCCGACACCCAGAACTGTTTCCCCATACCATCGAAGTTACCCCTAGAAATCCAAGCCAGCATGATCATCAAGATGAGGGAGCAAGCTGAATGGGAACGCAGACTTTTTGGCAACACAAAAAGTATCAAATTATTGGTGCAAGCCTTGGAATTGTGTTCCATTCCTTGCTCCTTGTGGTCGTGATGGGAGGAAAGGGCATTATTGGGGTTTTTCTTGTGATGTTTGATTTTCCCCTTGCAATACCAATGTATTTGTTCGATATCTTCTCTGGCATTCACATCTTTGGTGTAGATATTTTATTTATAGTGGGCGGCACCCTCATGTATGCCGTTCTAGGGTGGAAGGCGCACCCGTTCTTTGCCCGACACCCAGAACTGCTTCCCCATTCAAGCCAAGCTATCAATATGGAACTAAATCAGCCTGACGATCAAGATGGATCTAAAGGACCGTCAAAAAAGATGGTGACCATTGTATGAAACGCTTCTGGATGAAGTATCGATATCGAATCCTTGGAGCCATCTTTGGAGTCCTCTTTCATTTAGGGCTCTTTCATGGCATTGCGACTGGGAAGGGTTTAGTTGGTCTTGTACTTATCATATTCTATTTCCCTATTTTAATATTTCTTTATGTTTTAGGCTATTTTTCCCCTATTTTTGGGAATGAATGGTTTGAGATAAGCGTGGCTATAGGGGGATCCGTTATGTATGCCTTGTTAGGGTGGAAGGTAGGGCCTTTTGTGA
The DNA here is from genome assembly GCA_965223315.1 of Nitrospirales bacterium. GTDB lineage: Bacteria > Nitrospirota > Nitrospiria > Nitrospirales > UBA8639 > Nitrospira_E. The sequence goes on along the minus strand of CBDCWD010000004.1, from coordinate 3,409,773 downwards.
AACGATGCGGCGCATATGCACCGACGCCTCCAAAACCTGAACAATCTCCTCTTAATGATCAAAGCGAAACCAATAAGGAGAACCAACCATGAATCCAAGATATCAGCCTGTTGTGTTTCAGGTCCGATCAGCAAAAGCTTCCTCAATCTTCCTGTTTGGGTCAAGTGTCTTTTCGGCAACCAACACCCCAGGAATCCGAGCACCGAGAATCCTCTTCACACGCCTTTCAGCATTCCTAGGGGTTATCGTGATGCTGAACCTGTTCCTCATTCCCTCGGGGTGGGCCTTTGAAATCTATACGCATCGGGACCTTACAGATGAGGCAATTGACTTGGTGAAAGCCGATCTCAATACCTACCTCATCGAGAATCTGGGTCTGGAAGGAGGCTTGAATGCTTCGGTTACGGGAGGAACTCCTCGAGACTTAATGAAGCAAGGGAGTATGGACGAAGATACGGAAGCATTGGCACTAAGGGTTGTCAATCATTTCCATGACCCCCTTTCTAATAGCGGATTGGCCCTCTCTGCAATTACATGGAGTCTTTTGCCAAAGGAAAGTCAATTTGTGGGAGGTAACTGGTCCTGGAATGATGCGCGGGAGTATTACTATAAAGCTTTGACATCTGAGACCAAAGAAGAGCGTGATGAAAATTGGGGGAAGACCTTCGAAGCCTTAGGGCACATCATGCATCTGATCCAAGATATGGCCAGTCCAGCACATGTGCGGAGTGACCCTCATCTTTCTCTGGCTGGGTTTGACGATGTGGATGGATTGCATGATTTTATGGACAGGCAGTTAGTGAACGACTATGCGGGCTCGGGTATCGGTCCAGATACCTCCATCCTTGAACAAGAAGGAGCCACGCGTGCCGAGCCGTTTTCCAATCTCTTCGACCACAACGTAAACGATGACGGACTTAATCCTAGTGCCACGTTGGGAGGGCAAGCTGGGCTGGCCGAATACGCCAATGCCAATTTTTTCAGTGATGATCGCATTCCTGGGCAAATCGGGACTGGTTCTCTATTTTTCCGGTCTTATCCCTATCCTAGCCTGGGTGAATTGATTCCAGAGTCTTCCCCCTCTCCGTATTTGACGTTGCCCCGGCTTGGAGCGGCCTCAAACTCGCGTGCAGCCAAACTCACCGGCAACGAAGCCGTGGCCAAGTTTTTACTGACCCACACGAATTTGGATCTGTTGGGTCAACTGCAGTTAGACGATGCGGTCTATGACGCTCAGTCCCGGCATCTCATTCCGCGGGCGGTGGGCTATTCCGCCGCGGTCTTGGACTACTTCTTCCGCGGGGAGTTAGGGGGTGGGGGAATTTTTTTAGTAAATGTGGATGGAGGCCACGGGCCGAATGGTGAGACCCTATGTGATGAAGAGTCACCTAGTGACCCCTTTGGAGAGCTCGTGGCTGGGCCAGGTCAACCGCCAGCGTCCCTGCGTGCGGAGGGGACGGTATCCTATTACTTCGACCATTCCGTGTCCAGCTCCGAAGGGACACGTGAACTCTATTTTGAGGGGACATTTGCGGAGGGAGAAGATCTTCCGTTCCCGGATGGAGAAGAGAGGCTTCTGTTGGCGAATTTTATTCATAAGAAGCCGGTGCGGTGGACTGCGGTCATCCAAGGGAAGCTTGGACCGGGGGTTCGGGAGGGAGAGCAAGCGGACAACGCCATTGTCGCGAAAACGGGGCTGGCCGAGTGGGAATTTGAGTGTGATCACTAGTTAGCCTTCATGTGAGACGTCCGCCCGAACTGCTTAGGGGTTGCCACTGAGAACTGTTCCCTAAGGTCAGGTTTCAGAGTATCTATAGGGGTCAGACTCGAATTAATTAATTCGAGTCTGACCCCTAAAAGATTTCGAGGATTACGGGTAGGAGGCTTGGATGGTGCTGCTGAGGCCGCCGCGGGCGGTGAAGTCTCCGATGACGGTTGCGGAGACGGGCTTGCAGACTTTGACGACGTCGGCCAAAATTTTATTGACGGCGTTTTCGTAGAAGATGCCAATATTGCGGTAGGCATGAATATAGACTTTGAGCGATTTGAGTTCGATGCAGGATTGATCTGGCACATAGGTGAGTTGAATGGTTCCAAAATCCGGAAGGCCGGTCTTTGGGCAAATGGCGGTGTATTCTGGAATGTCAATGGTAATTTGATAGCCGGGGTATTGATTGGGCCATGTCTCCAGTTGAGGCAGTTTTGCCGTTAATCCACTTTTGGCATGCTCTTCAGTATACGTAGATTTCGATACTCGTTTTTTTGATTTCATGGAATAAAAAATTTTTGCAAGATTGAAAAGAAGCCTGTTTATGAGGGCAATACGATAGTCTACTCTTTTCCGAATTTTTCTCGCAACTTCTCCGTGCGATTTTCTTGAGAACCGCCCTAGTCGGGGGCTATAATCTCTCCCTTTGTTCGGCATATTTCCTCATTCTACGTGTGCCGGTGTTATCCACCACTCGTTTCTGCAGGTAGATTTAATCTGAAAGATTTTTTTCTTGAGACGCGCGTCTCGCTCATCTTTGGGCGAACACGAGCGTTGTGTCATGTTCTGGAGAGATGGCGATGTTAGAAGCCGACGATTTTGTGAAAGGTCTTCAGGGAATTGGGTTCGACTTCTTTACAGGAGTGCCGGATACCATACTTGGAGGGATCATAGCGCACCTGACGGAAGAGCGGATGTATACGCCTGCCGTTCGTGAAGATGAGGCGGTAGCCATGGCGGCGGGCGCGTATTTTGGTGGGAAGATTCCTGCCGTGCTGATGCAGAATTCAGGGTTAGGCAATGCGCTGAATATCTTAGAATCCTTGAATTTGATTTATCAAATTCCCTGTTTGTTGCTGGTGTCATGGCGTGGGTTTGAAGGGAAAGATGCGCCGGAGCATTTGGTCATGGGAGCAACCATGACGGCGCTTCTGGATATGGCGAAGATTCCGCACCGGACGCTCACATCTGAATCTGTTGTGGAGGATCTTCAGTGGACCGCGAAGACCTTTATGGAACAGCGGATTCCGGTGGCGCTGCTTTTGAAAAAAGGCGTGGTGAAGACGGTGCAGCCATAAAAGGAGTGAAAAGGAAAACGTGAGAAGATAAGATGAGGAATACAGTTAGCTATTATTGGGGCCCTTTTTTAACTTTGGCTTCTTACTTTTCACTTCTCACTTTTCACGAGGTTTCCCGATGATTGGTCCTGAAGAAGGGGTGATGCAGAGCCGGGCGCAGGCCATGGCGGCGATTTTTGAATTGCTGACGGATGAGCCGCTTATCGTGTGCAATGGGTTTCCTTCGCGTGAGGCCTGTAAGTTGCGTGACCGTGATCAGAATTTTTATATGATTGGGTCTATGGGGGCAACGGCTGGGATTGGTTTGGGTTTGGCTTTGGCGCAACCGCAAAAAACGGTCGTGGTCTTTGATGGCGATGGGAATGTGTTGATGAGTTTAGGGACGCTGGCCACGATTGGTGCATTGAAGCCAAAGAATTTGATTCATGTCGTCTTCGACAATGAAGTGTATGGGACGACAGGGAATCAGCCTACTTATTCGCGGATTGTTGGGCTCGACAAAATGGCTAAAGCGGCGGGCTATGTCAATATCGAGCGGGTGTGGGAGAGGGAAGATATTGTCTATGAATTTAAGACGATGCTTGCGGATGCAGGGCCAAGTTTCTTGTTGATTAAAGTGAATGAACAGTTGGAAGAAGCTGATCGCGTTGCATTGCCTCCAGCCGAGATCACGAAGCGGTTTAAACAGAGCTTTTCTTAAATTGATGATGTGAATATGACATTCTTTTCGATAAAGGACTGCAGGACATGATTTTATTAAACCCGGGCCCGGTGAATGTGTCTGAGCGTGTGCGGCAGGCACTGTTGCAGCCGGATATTTGTCATCGGGAGTCGGAATGTGCCGAATTAATTCTCGATATTCGCTACAAATTGCTGAACGCGTTTGTTCCTGGGGAGGAGGACGAATATACGGCAATTCTTCTCACGGGCTCTGGTACAGCAGCGGTGGAAGCGGCGTTGTTGTCCAGTGTGCCCATGGGAAAACGGGCGATGGTGATTACCAATGGGATTTATGGCGAACGGCTGTCCGCCATGATCAAGATGCATCGGCTTGGCGTGCCGGACATGAAATTTGATTGGGGTGTGGCGCCTGATGTGAAGAAGGTGGAGCTGGCGATGATCCAACATCCCGAGGTGTATACGGTAGCCATGGTGCATCATGAGACGACATTGGGCTTTATCAATCCCGTCAAAGAAATTGCAGACATGGTTGATGGAAAAAATCGGGTGTTTATGGTGGATTCGGTGAGTGGTTTAGGCGGAGAGGCGTTAGACATTGGCGGCAGTCACATGTACCTGGTGGCGGGGTCGGCCCAGAAATGTATTCAAGGGTTTCCCGGCGTCTCCTTTGTCCTGGCGCGGAAAGGGTTTATGGAGCAAGTGAAAAAATATCCCAAGCGCTCCTGGTATCTAAATTTGGCGAATTATTATGACGAGCAAGAACGCGGGACGATTCCATTTACTCCAGCTGTCCAAGTCTATTATGCCTTTCGGGAAGCTTTGGATGAATTGCTGGAAGAAGGGGTGGCTAATCGGCTCCAACGTTTTCAAGGCTATGCTGCGAAGATTCGCTCACGCATGCAACGGTTGGGTGTCAAAGCCGTGTTGCCGCCTGATGTGCAAGGCAATACGCTGACGGCTTTTCATCTGCCTGATAGGGTGACTTATCCTCAGTTGCATGATGGCTTGAAGCAAGCAGGGTATGTGATCTATGCCGGACAGGCCCAATTGGAGGACAAAATTTTTCGGGTCGCGAATATAGGCGCGTTGACGGATGAGAATATCGAAGGATTCCTCTCGGCATTTCAGGAAACATTGGAGGTCGTGCGGGCATGAAGGCTATTATTCTTGCGGCAGGTGTCGGACGCCGGTTGCAGAATGTGACGCGGGGCAAACCTAAATGCCTGGTAGAGGTTGGCGGGCGGACTCTTTTGTCCCGGCATCTGGAATGTCTGACTCAACTGGGGATATCTCAAATTGTGCTGGTTGTGGGTTTCGCGCAACAGGCGATCCGTGAAGCGGTTGCCACAGAATTCCCTGGAGTTGCCATACGATGGGTCGTGAATGATCAATTTGAGCGGGGAAGTATCACTTCGCTATGGGCAGCGCGGGAGGAGATGGATACGGATATGGTGCTCATGGATGCTGATGTTCTGTATGTCTCAGAAATATTGACTCGGCTGGTCCAATCATCCCACGCGTCGGCATTGTTGATAGATGAGACCGTGAAACAAGAATCTGAAGAATGTATGGTGGCTGCCAGTGGTGGCCGCGTGCTGTCGTTAAGCAAGGTTCTGCCTTCTGATTTTGAGGAAGCGGGAGAAGGTGTGGGTTTTCTCAAGGTGCAGAAATCCGACATTCCTGTGCTCCTGCGGTCCGTCCAAGCTTGCCTGGATGCTGGAAGGTTGGATATGGAATATGAGGATGCCCTCTCGATATTTTTTCGTGATGTGTCAGTTGGCTATGAAAAAATTGGGGGATTACCCTGGATTGAGATTGATTTTCCCGAGGATGTGCAGCGGGCGATCTCGCATGTCTTGCCAGCGATACAAGCGATAGAGAATAATGTGGCGTCGGGCTCTATCTCATCATCATTGTTGTGCCGTTGATCCTGGTTGTGGAGATGGATGGAATTCTTAAACAAGAAACAACAGATGTCGTTGATACGGCGATTCTACTGACTTCTTCGGGCGTCTTTACGGCTGGCGGAATGAGCGCTCACGAGGCCATCCCGAGTCCGCTCTTGCAAGTCGGCGGGATGACGTTGTTTCAGCGGGCGGTCCTCACGCTCCAGCGGGGGGGGATATCCCAAATATGGGTGCTGGCGGGACGTGAGGAACGGCAGTTACGGCATTTGTTGAGCAACGATAGCCGGCTGCAAGCAGCCGTACGATGGTTGCCTGTTCGGGAGTTTCCTCCACATGATCCGCAAACCTGGGAAACCTTGGCTGATGAGGTGAGTGGGGCATGTATGGTTGTGGGGTGTCACACGATATTTTCCGCCTCCCTTGTTCAACGGTTGCGGCAAGAAGGCGCGCAGGGCAAGGCTGTTGTTGTCGTGGGGCAGTTGAAGGAAGGCTATCATGAGGGTAATCCGGGTGTGGTGATCAAAGGGGAACGTGTGGAGGGGCAGGCGGCGTCCTCGGTTGTCTTTCGCGATCCTCCGATGTCTCCATCGATGGAACGATTTTCTCAGGGATCTCTTGGGGATACCTCACGCTTGCCGCTTCTTGGCGATCTTCTGGTTCTGCCCGGGCGGTTGTTGGGAATCTCCGGTGTGTTACATGCACAAGGAACGAATCCATTGCGTCTAGCGTTGGAGCAAGCGGCGGTGGAAGGCACAGTCCAGACGATTTCCAGCCGAAGGCATTGGTTCCGCGATGTCCGTGGCCCTCACGGCCCGAAACATGCCGAACAAACCTTGATCCGTTCTCTGCAAACAATCAAAGGAGGGCTGGACGGCGTTGTGGATCGTTATGTGAACCGCAAGTGTTCCGGCCTGTTTACGCGGTTGTTTCTGCGACTCCATTGGTCGCCGAATACCATTACCATGGTGTCTATGATCGTGGGGTTAGTGGCGGCTGGGTTTTTTATTCCCGGTTCTTGGGGGTATGCCCTGATCGGCGCCTTGTTGTTTCAGTTGGCGGTGATCATTGATTGCTGCGATGGCGAGGTGGCGCGGCTCACCTTTTCCGAATCCAAATTTGGTCAGGAGTTAGATATTTGGGCTGATAATGTGGTGCATCTGGCCGTTTTTGCGGGGATTGCCTGCGGCGCGTATCTTCAGGGACCCTGGGAACAGACGCAGTTGCCGTTGATTCTTGGCGCGTCGGCCATATTGGCGAACGTGGTGTCTTTACTATTAGTGAATGCGGCGCGGCAGGTGCAGTCCCGTTCACAAGATTCACAGCGATATACGAAAGCGGAGCGTGAAAAAATACATTTTCTGTTAAGTCGTGTCGCCAACCGGGACTTTTCTGTTGTTGTCCTGATTTGTGCGGGTCTGGGTTTTCTCCATTGGTTCTTGGCGGTGGCCGCGATTGGTTCGTGGTTTTTTGTGATGGCCATGGCCTGGGTTCTCCGTCGAAACGTCATCTCTCGTGCTTAAGATTATCTTCCTGACCTGCGGGCTGGCTGCCTTGGTTGGGATTGTGTGGCACGTTGGTATCCCCCCGATTCTGCAGGCTCTCTCGCAAATTGAGCCGATTGCTTTCTGCCTCATCCTGCTGCCCATGGTCATCGTGTACGGGCTGGAAGCCTGGGGGTGGTGGCTCACGCTGGGAGCTTCTGCCCGGCGGGTTGGATTTCTGAGATTATTTGCCATCCGTATGGCGGGTGAAACGGTCAATGTTACGACGCCGGCGGCTTATGTGGGTGGAGAACCTTTGAAAGCCTACTTGCTTAGACGCTATGGCGTTCCGATTGTCGAGGGCATGGCTTCCGTCATTACGGCAAAGACCACCATGACGTTGGCGCAAATGCTCTTTATTGTGGTGGGGCTCGGCTTAGCATTTTGGATTATGGACGCCGCCAGCCACTACTGGCTGGCCATGTTGGCCAGTTTGGGATTCTTGGCATTTGGCGTGGCTTTGTTTGTCTTGTTTCAACGGTATGGCTTGGGGATGGGGTCGTTAACGCTCTTGCGGACTTGTGGTATTCAGCTCGGGTTTCTTGAAAAACGGGAAAGTCAATTACAAGAAATGGATAATACGATACGGCGGTTTTATTCCGAAAATCGCCGTACATTTTATGTGGCATTTGGCACGTTTTTTCTGGCGTGGTTTTGTGAAACGTTGGAGGTCTATGCCATCTTGTATTGCCTGAATGTGAGCATTGATGTGTGGGCCTCTATTTCAATTGCGGCGCTGACGGTGTTTATCAAAGGGGGCACGTTTTTTATTCCTGGCAGTTTAGGCGCCCAAGAAGCTGGCTACACGGTCTTGCTCATGAGCTTTGGATATACGGAAGTCACAGGAATCACTTTTGCCCTCATTCGGCGAGTTCGGGAGATTCTTTGGATTGTCATCGGGCTGGTATGTTTGCTGGCGTTAAAAGGCAACGACCTCCCTATGCTGCCGGAGTCTTCTTCCTCAGTCTAGGCCTGTGGGTTTTGAGCTCCGTGATAGTATCCCGACTCACATCACTTGAGTTTTATAAGGCTTCTCAGGAATAATCGGGCGGAAATAGCTGTGGGTGTAAAAGGAGGGCGTTCCGGTGGATATTCAACTAGGTACTAATACGTTGCGGAATACCAATGGCACATTTGTGGCGCATGGTAAAGAACAACTCCGCATTGAATGGGTGGAAGACCAACAGAAACTGGTGCTGACTATGGGGCTTTTTATGCCGACGGGCACGGAAGTGGCCACCTTAAAACAGAACGCCTGGGAAACAAACCCCAATGACCGTTTCTTACTCACCAGTACACCCGACATGCTCAAAGTCGAAGATACCACGTTGAAAACGACCGTTATGGAGATTCATAAAGCTGACAAGGCAACCGTGAGCATTCCTTCAGCAAAATTTTACACATCAAAAGGCACGCTATCCGAGGTCTCTGCCGAATGGTGGCGGGTCGGGAATAAAATGGAACTGGCCGGGATCGACACTGATCTCGAAGGCGGCGGCATCGAACTCCCCGAATAGTCGTTTCTCTCCCTCCATTCCGTCCTTCCCTTTGGCACGCTCAGGGCAGGTTCCTTCGACAGATTCATGGTGAGCAAGTCGAACAACTCAGAACATGCTTTTTTGAACAGACCCGAGGCGCTTAGCGGCCAGAATTGTGGCTGAAGGAAGTGAGTGATGCTTTGGCAGAAGGTATGACGCAAGCTTGTTCGGCTTGCTTGGTGAGTGCGTTTATGTGTAGCGAAGCCTTATGAGATGCGGTCACAAGCCTAATCATGGTTTGAAATTGCTTGGGAGCTTCCTGTTCCAGTTGCCGGCAATGGAGTTGATGCTGTTTGCTCAAAAGAGTCGTGGAGTGACAGATAAAAAGGCTTTCGTATATGTGTCGCACACGTTTTTGTGTGTCTTCCCGTTGACGCTCAAGAGGAGCACGCGTGTCCTGTGCTTGCTTCATTTTCTCCTGGGCCACTTCACAGTCAGTGGAGACAGGTTGTTCCGCAGAGGCCGTCAATGGGAGGAGGCATATCAGGCTCAGAAAAATTAGGGAAAGGCTTGTCCTGGTCATGAAGCTATCCTCCTGGGAATGTTGAAAAAAGCCGCCAGCGGCGTTCTCGCCCTTTTTCCTTGCTCACGTAGTACCAGTACGCTCCGCGCGCAAAAAGGGCTGCGGCCTTGCTGGACGGACTTTTTTGACCATTCCCATCGCATTGAAGTCATCTTTGCTCTGAACGCCTTTTTGTAACTTGAAATTGAATTATTCAACAGCCCCATCCTGCTCGAGCACGTCGGTTGTCTTATCATTACACAACGAAATGTGAAAATTGCCTATTCATCAAAAGAAGGGGTTCCCCAGAAACTCTCAGAAATAAGCAAGAAAAACCAGCATTACTGGCATGTTCCTCTCAATAGAGAGGAACTTCTCAGTTCGTGAAATATCTCACTCTATTCAACCTAAAGCAGCGGGCGAGCGCGAAAAAGCTGTGCAAGGAATTGATGGGCAGAGGATATGGACAAATTGCGCGGTCACCTTCGGGGTGATCAATCAAATCGAAGCATGGATATTCGTGTGTGTGCTTTGCCGCGGGCGTCGTGTAACTGGAACAAGATCAAGCTGTACCTGCGTATTGAGTCTTTCAAGCATTCTAACCAGACGATCCAGGGTGAAACGCTTTAAATCAGCATTTCGTACTCGTGAAAAATCGGCAGGCTGGAAGCCCGTCTCTCTTGCCGCCTTTCTTACAGACCATTTCCGTTGGTCGAGAGTGCCAATGATTTCAGCGGCGATTTTTGCTTTGAGTTGACGAACTGCTGCATCGGGATAATCAAAATCCTTATAGACGTTTCCGCTGCCACGGATGACTTCTAGTTTTTCTTCTTTCCCTTTCATTTCAATAACTCCTTTAATCGCTTGAGTCGTTCCTTGATAAGGTCAATATCCGGCTGTGAGGTTTTGGTCCAGTAAACCCTCCTCATGGGAGGAGGTTGTCATATTTGACAACATTAGTCAATGTTCGTGTCTTTTGAAAAAAGAGAAAAGGTTAACCAGTGGGGGCTTTTGCGCGTGCCATCATGCGGCAGAAGGTGCAGGTGCCGGCTGTCGTGGGTTGCTGGCAGGTCTCACAGGGCAGAAGCGTGGCCTGGTCATTGGCGGTCATAGATTGCGTCGATTCAGTCACGGTCTTTTGTTTTTCTAAATATCCCCAATAGAACCGGTGTTTTGTGCCTGGAGATTCGGCTTCCAACCGATTCAAGGCGTCTTTGTACACTAACATTTTGGCCCCTTTTGCCATTGGGCATTCTTCAACGAGATAATCAATACGATTCACGACGGCATAGGCGGCAATTTCACGTTCAGTCATACGGTAGAGCGGTTTGACTTTTTTTGCAAAACCCTCAACCGAAGCGGGAAGAGTTGGCGATTGTTTTTGGAGATATTCTTCCTGCCATTGCAAGACATTCCCTAGCAAGCGAGCGGCCTCATCATCCAGATTGTGGCCTGTGGCCATCACATCGTATTTGTTCTCCCAGGCCACTCGATTGAATTGGTAGCGTTTGATGATGCCGCAGGCCGAGCAGGTTGGCCGCTTGACGAGATTGGCGAATTCCTTAATCCCAGCTCCCGCATCTTCTTCGACGGTATGAACGATGAGTTTGGATCCCCAGGACTGGGCAATCTCTTGGGTAAACTTTTGTACCTTATCGCGGGACCGTTCTGAATATTCTGCAATGCCTAAATCCACATAGACAGCATCGACTTGATAGCCCAGTTGGAGTAAAATTTCCCAGAGTGTTAAACTATCTTTCCCGCCAGAAACGGCCACCAGAATATGATCGTTCGGCCTGAACATCGCTTGAGCTTTAATGGCTTTCTGGACTTGAGTGCGGACAAATTCAGTCAGGCAGGGGCCGCAAAACGCGGTATTGTGCCGGGGCATACCCAATACTGCCCGTTGCGGACATTTTCGACAGCGCATGGATGACTCTCGCTATCCTCCAGAAATGACCGGCCGGACTTCGATGCTATCCCCGTCGGCCACAATTTCATCTTCCGTTAAGAGGTCTTGGCCACGAATGATCAAAAAGGCTTCAGGGATCAATTGGAGTTCCTTAAAAATGTCGCCCACGCGTTTTGGACCTTGGATCTCCAGGTCACGGGTGGGATGGCTCAGGTGAATTTTCATGGGCACGAATCATAATCTTCGTGTCACAGAATAGGCAAATACGTGGAAGAGAAACATTGTGGAAAACACAATAGAGTGTATAGAAGATAATTTAGTTAAGGTGAGCCTTCTGGCAAGCCGAAAGAGAGAATTGAGGTTGTGTCCAGACCTGAAAGATTGTGGCTATGATGTATGTACGGGGACGAACGAAGGTAGGGGTATAACATGAGTGGAATATTTATGAAGAAGAAAAAGGATCTGCCTCCCAAAAAGGAAGACGTGGCCTCAGCGGCTCCTGCAAAATCCCAAAAAGGAGGCCCTTCATCAGGGTCGACAGCCGTGGGATCAGGCATTCGGATTCCCAATAAAGTTTCTGAGCGGTCTCAGGTGGCGGAGACCTTCCCTCAGGCTCCAAGCAATGGGGAAAAAAGCTCTCAAGGGTCCACCGCTCGGATTATGGAACGCTCACGAGATCAACTGTGCATTAACACCATTCGCACGCTTGCTATGGATGCGGTCCAAGCAGCTAACTCTGGGCATCCTGGTACGCCAATGGCGCTGGCGCCGGTGGTCTATTGGCTGTGGAATCGCGTGTTACGGTTCGATCCCGATTCACCGTTGTGGTCGGATCGTGACCGGTTTGTGCTCTCTGCCGGACATGCCTCGATGTTGCTGTATTCGCTCCTGCATCTGTGTGGCGTGAAGGCCGTGGATGCTCACTATGAGCAAGTGGGGCATCTTGCCGTCACGCTTGATGATATCAAGCGGTTTCGCCAACTGGAGAGCAAATGCCCTGGCCATCCTGAATATCGCTGGACATCGGGTATTGAAACGACCACGGGGCCGCTGGGTCAGGGTGTGGCCACGAGCGTGGGGATGGCCATGGCTCAACGATGGATGGCCAGCTATTTCAACCGGCCCGACCTCCCCATGTTTACCTACAATGTCTATGCGCTCTGTGGAGACGGATGTTTGATGGAAGGGGTGGCGTCCGAAGCGGCGTCGCTTGCGGGGCATCAACAATTGTCTAACTTATGTTGGATCTACGATAACAACAAAATTACGATTGAAGGCAACACACAACTTGCCTTTAGCGAAGATGTGGCCACGCGCTTTATGGCCTACGGCTGGAATGTCACACGAGTGGCCGATGCCAATGATCTGGAAATGTTGGACCGGGCGTTCCGCACGTTTCATCAAGAACAGGAGCGTCCCACCCTCATTATTGTGGATAGCCACATTGGCTATGGTTCGCCGCACAAGCAGGATACGCATGGGGCGCATGGAGAACCGCTTGGAGAGGAGGAAATACGTCTGACCAAGCGTAACTATGGGTGGCCCGAAGATGCGAAGTTTCTGATTCCGCCTGAAGTTCCGGGGCATTTCGGACAGGGAATCCGTACCCGGGGAAAAACCCTTCAGGAAGAATGGATCAGCTGTTTTAGAACGTACCAAGCCCAATATCCCGATTTGGCGGACCAATTAATTAAAATGCAATTTCGGCAATTGCCCGAAGCCTGGGATCGTGACTTGCCGGTGTTTCCCGCAGATGTCAAAGGCGTGGCTGGGCGCGAGGCATCTGGAAAGGCGCTGAATTGTTTGGCGCAGCAGGTTCCGTGGTTGCTGGGAGGAGCGGCGGATTTGGCGCCCTCCACGAAAACCCGTTTAACATTTGAAGGCGCGGGGGAATTTTCCAAGCTGACTCCTGATGGGCGAAATGTGCATTTTGGCGTGCGGGAACATGCGATGGGGTCTATCTTGAATGGATTGTCCGTTTCTAAGGTCCGGCCCTATGGTTCGGGATTTCTCATATTTAGTGACTATGCCAAGCCGGCCATCCGGTTAAGCGCGCTCATGGAAATTCCTGTCATTCATATTTTTACCCATGATTCCATTGGAGTGGGAGAAGATGGTCCGACTCATCAGCCCATAGAACAGCTGGCGGGGTTGCGGGCCATTCCTGGGCTCCTTACGTTTCGTCCGGCCGATGCCAATGAAATTGTAGAGGTATGGAAAGTCATCATGCCGCTCCAGCACGAACCCGTGGCTCTCATTTTGACACGTCAGGCTGTTCCGACTGTAGATCGAGGGCGCTATGCTTCAGCGTCGGGAGTGGCAAAAGGCGGCTATATCTTGGCCGATCCGCCAAAGGGCCAGCCCGATGTGATCTTAATTGGGACGGGGAGTGAAGTGTCCCTTTGTATAGAGGCGCACGAAGTGTTACAACGGCAAGGTATCCCAAGCCGGGTTGTCAGTCTGCCGTCATGGGAACTATTCGAACGGCAGGATCAAGCCTATCGTGAGACCGTCTTGCCGCCTCATATTACGGCCAGAGTGGGCGTGGAACAAGCCTCAACATTTGGATGGGACCGTTATGTGGGATTGGCTGGTTGTATGATTGGGATGTCCTCGTTTGGGGCTTCAGCTCCGCTCAAAGAGCTTCAGAAAAAATTTGGTTTTACCGTCGAGCATGTTGTCCAGGCTGCGAAAGACCAGGTTCAAAAATCTCACAATTCGTAACAAAATATGGGCACTTCTAAAAACTGATGATTTTTTCCGAGGGCAAGGAAGCTGCGCGCGGAAAACCGCAGTGTATGGGCCAATACATGAGGATTTGAGCACGTGGCTGACGCTGCCATCGGGGGAAAGAGCAGTTTTTAGAGGTGTCCATAATTGAATATCCGTCAAAATAGGCCATCACCTTTTGCAAGGGAAACCACACCATGAATCCTCTCGTTCAACTTCGAGAACTGGGCCAAAGTCCGTGGTATGACTATATCCGTCGAGGTTTGATCACGTCGGGTCAGTTACAAACGCTCATCGATCAGGACGGCCTGATGGGCATGACCTCTAATCCGGCTATTTTTGAGAAAGCGATTGCGGGAAGTTCCGATTACGATGAGGCAATCCGGCAGGCGGCGACGGAGTATATTGGCGTCAAACAGATGTATGAACAGATTGCCGTTCGAGATATTCAAGATGCGGCCGATGTCATGTGGCCGGTGTACGAGCGCACCAAAGGCCACGATGGATATGTGAGCTTAGAAGTCTCACCGCATTTGGCGTTCGATACGCAAGCGACCATAGAAGAAGCGGTGCGTCTGTATGCGATGGTGGACCGGAAGAATGTCATGATTAAAGTGCCGGGGACGGAGGAAGGTTTGCCGGCCATTGAAGAGTTGTTGTCACGCGGTATCAATATCAATGTCACCCTCTTATTTAGCGTGGAGATGTATGAACAGGTGGCTTGGCGCTACATCCGGGGATTGGAGCGGCTCGCTCAGAATGGAGGAGATGTCGGGCAAGTGGCCTCTGTCGCGAGTTTTTTTGTCAGCCGGATCGATAGTCTGGTGGATAAACAGCTTGAAGAGAAAATCAAAGGCGAATCAAATGCTGAGACACGCGCAAGGTTAGAAAATCTTCGTGGCAAGGTGGCCATTGCCAATGCAAAATTGGCCTATCGGAAATTTCAGGAAGTGGTTCAGAGCGATGAATTTCAAGCTCTGAAAGAAAAGGGTGCGCGAGTCCAGCGAGTCTTGTGGGCCAGTACGGGTACGAAAAACCCAAGCTATCCGGAGACGCTCTATGTGGATGAGCTGATTGGGCCTGATACGGTGAATACGATGCCCGAAGCCACATTTGTGGCGTTCCGCAACAAAGGCATTGTCGAGAATACCCTTCAAAAGGGTGTGGACGAAGCCAAAATGACGATGGAGCAGTTGGCTGATACAGGAATAGCAATCAAGCAGGTGACGGATACCCTGTTGCGCGATGGGGCGAAGTTGTTTGTGGATGCGTTTGAAAAATTGTTGGGCGTGATCTGCCGTAAGCGGGCTGAAGTGCTGGGCAGCGAACTTGATCGTGTAACATATGCGCTTGGTTCTTGGCAGAGCCAGGTGGATGAAGCAATCTCTAATGTACAAACAAACCAGATTGTCCGCCGGATTTGGGAAAAGGATCCCACTGTATGGCATCAGGATCCCGATCATCAGAATGTTATCCGTCATGCGCTGGGCTGGTTGAGTATTTCCGAAGAACAACTTCCTATGATTGTTCAACTCCAAGTCTTGGCTCAAGAGATCAAAGATGCCGGATTCAAACGCATTCTCTTGTTAGGGATGGGCGGGAGTAGTCTGTGTCCGGAAGTCCTGCGGATGACTTTTGGGGTCATTGATGGCTATCCCGAGCTCCATGTTCTGGACAGTACTGTGCCTTCTCAAGTACGTGCATTCGAACAGCGTGCGGATTTGGCAGCCACACTGTGTATTGTGGCCAGTAAATCCGGTTCAACGACCGAACCTCTGGTCTTTCAAAAATACTTTTTTGAACGTATGCGTCAAGTGGTTGGGGAAAAGGCGGGTCAGCATTTTGTGGCGATTACGGATCCAGGTTCCTTGCTCGAAGGTGTGGCCAAAGAGCTAGGGTTTCGGCATATCCTGCCAGGTGTTCCTGAAATCGGCGGGCGGTATTCGGCGCTCTCAAATTTTGGCATTGTTCCGGCTGCATTGATGGGGCTGAATATTGAACGATTGCTCTATCAGGCCGAACGGATGCGGCATTCATGTGGCGCCTCGGTTCCCGCCAAAGAAAACCCGGGAGCTTATTTAGGCACGGTGTTGGGAACATTAGCGAAAGCAGGGAGAGATAAGCTGACGTTTATCACATCACCAGCACTCTGGGATCTTGGGGCCTGGCTGGAGCAGCTCGTGGCGGAAAGCACGGGCAAGGAAGGCAAGGGCATCATTCCTGTAGAAGGCGAATCTGTGGGCAGTCCTGACATGTATGCCCAAGACCGGGTGTTTGTGTATATCCGGTATGAGAAAGATGCCGATCCTCAGCAGGAGTCAGCCGTGTTGGCTTTGGAGCAAGCAGGCCATCCCGTGATTCGCATTCACATGGCTGATTTATTGAATCTCGGACAGGAATTTTTCTTATGGGAGATGGCAACTGCGGTGGCGGGGTCCATCTTGGGAATCAATGCATTCGATCAACCTAATGTCCAGGAAAGTAAGGACTATACGAAGGCCCACCTTGAAACATTCAAAAAAGAGGGGCGCCTGATAGAAACGGCGCCGTTCCTTGTTGATGGCGATGTGCAAGTTTTTGCTGATGAGTCTAACCAGCAGGCATTCAAAGACCGCTCCACGCTAGATGATCTGATTGCTGCACATGTGGGCCGTCTACAAACGGGTGATTATTTTGCCATGAATGTCTATCTGGAGCGAACCGAGGACGTCCATGCGGTGTTTGACCGCATTCGCACAAAAATCCGTGAGAGCAAGCATGTGGCCACGACGTTAGGCTATGGCCCGCGCTTTTTGCATTCAACAGGACAACTTCATAAAGGTGGTCCTAACTCGGGTCTCTTTATTCAAGTCACCAGTGATGATGCCCAAGATTTGGCTATTCCGGATGAGCCCTATTCGTTTGGCGTGCTCAAGGCGGCGCAAGCCTTAGGTGATTTGCAAAGCCTCACAGCCAAGGGCCGGCGGGTGATTCGCGTGCATGTTGGATCGGACATCATCAAAGGCCTCACCCGTCTCGAGCAAGCCATCGAGTCAGCGCTCTGCGCCCATGCCCACTGAATGAAAAAGGTTTTCGAGTACATTCTTGTTCCCTCGCCCTTGAGGGAGAGGGGTAGGGTGAGGGTGAAAGGCGTACTTGACTGTTAAAAAACTATGGTTCAGCGGGTTGCTTTATAAAGGTTCCTGACACCTAATTCTGGAGTTTCTTTTAAGGAAATGACGGGGAAAACTAGACTTCGCGCCAGTGGTGGCCGTCGGCTTGGATGAGGCGGTCAGCTTCTATTGGTCCCCAGGTGCCGGCCTGGTATTCCGGCAGCCATTTGTGACCATGGGTGCTCCAGCCTTCCAAAATGTCGTTGACCCAGGCCCATGAGGCTTCCACGGCGTCGCGCCGCATAAAGAGGGAGGCGTCACCCGTCATGACATCCAACAACAGGCGTTCATAGGCTTCAGGGGACGGCGCATGAAAGGCATCGCCATAAGTAAAGTCCATCTCCACGGGATGGGTGTTGGCTTTGGTTCCCGGAACTTTGGAAATGACCCGTAACGATAACCCTTCTTCTGGTTGAATTCGTAATTTCAGCACATTTGGGGCTTGTGGAATTCCAGGATCGGCATTGAATAATATTTGTGGAATTTCCTTGAATTGGACCGCGATCTCTGAAGCCCGCTTGGTCATGCCTTTTCCGGTACGAATAAAAAATGGCACGCCAGCCCACCGCCAATTTTCCACAAAAACTTTTAACGCCACATACGTTTCAGTGGTGGAATCGGGTTTGACGCCGTCCTCACGTCGATAGCCCGGGACCTCTTGTCCGTTGATTGTGCCATGGGCATATTGTGCGCGAACCGTCATTTCTTCCACGTCTTTTCCGCGTATTGGGCGTAATCCACGTAGGACATCCATGCGTGCGTTGCGGACGACATCGGGGTCAAGCGAATAGGGAGGTTCCATGGCGATGAGGCACAACAACTGAAGAATATGATTTTGAATCATATCCCGGAGGGCTCCAGCGCCTTCATAGTAGGCCGCGCGGCTGCCTAACGTCACGGCTTCGCTCACGGTCAGTTGCACATGATCAATGTATTTGTGGTTCCACAAGGGTTCAAAGATGGAATTGGCAAACCGCATGACCATGATATTTTGGACGGTCTCTTTTCCAAGATAATGGTCAATGCGATAAATTTGTGATTCTTCAAACACGTTGCCAATGGCTGTGTTGATAACTTTGGCAGAGGCTAAATCATGCCCAATGGGTTTTTCCACAATGACCCGGGAATAGGTTTTCGATATCTCGGTTGTTGATACAAGTCCTGCACGATGCAGACCTTCGCAGGCGGGGGCAAAAGATCCGGGCGGAATGGCTAAATAAAAAATACGATTGCCTGGCAGGTCAAATGGCGCTTCGATCGCTTTGAGGCGGTCACGAATCGTCGCATAATACTCGTTGGCGTCGATGTTTCCGGCACAATAAAAGAGGCGAGTGTGAAACCTTTCCCAGATCTTCGGTTGAAGCGGTTGCCGTGAAAATTGTTCAATGCCATCCTTGGCAATTCTGCGAAAATCTTCGTCTGAAAGGTCTTTGCGCCCTAGCCCTAAAACCGCAAAATTCTCAGGCAATAAGCCATCGACCAGTAAATTGTAGAGGGCCGGCAATAGTTTCCGACGTGTCAGGTCACCCGATGCTCCGAAAATGACGATGGTGCACGGCTGAGCAGAAGTGGTGCGGGGTGAAGTGGCAGAGTCGGTCGTGGCGTTAGACGGAGACATGTGGTACCTCAGAAATTGGATTATCGTTTTACGGCATGTCCGCCAAAGGCATTGCGTAATGCGGCCAGCATTTTTTCTGAAAACGATTCATCTTGCCGGGAACGGAATCGGGTGAACAAGGCGCTTGACAGCGTGGGGACGGGGACGTCCTTGTCCAAGGCCTCCATGAGCATCCAACGCCCTTCACCGGAATCTTGAACATACCCTTTGAGCTTGTCCAGTTTGGGATCTTCTTTAAGTTCGCCAGCGGCTAATTCCAAGAGCCATGAACGGATGACGCTGCCTTGCATCCAAAGGTCGGCGATCCGGTGAAGGTCCAGATTGTAATCGGACTTGGACATAAGTTCAAAGCCCTCGGCGTACCCCTGCATGATACTGTACTCTATGCCGTTATGGACCATTTTCACGTAATGTCCGGCACCCACGCCGCCCACATGGGCCCAACCGTTTGGCGGCGCCAGTGTGGTGAAGATAGGCGCCAGCCGATTGACAGGTTCTTTTTCACCTCCGACCATTAAACAATAGCCGATTTGTAACCCCCAAATCCCGCCACTGGTTCCGGCGTCGACATAGTCGATCTCGCGTTTGCTTAAATCTGCAGCACGACGGACATCATCATGGAATTTGGAATTGCCGCCATCAATGACGGTGTCCCCTTTATCCAGAATAGACCATAAATGCCGGATCGTGTCTTCGGTGGGGACCCCAGACGGCACCATGACCCAGACGGCGCGGGGTTGCGGGAGTTTCGCGACAAGGTCTTCGAGTGAGGTCGCGCCGGTCGCGCCAATGCCCTCGGCTTGCGTGATGAGGTCTGTTGACCGGTCGAACGCCACCACCCGATGCCCTCCCTGGGTCAAGCGCGTGACCATATTCATGCCCATCTTGCCGAGTCCGATAAATCCAATATCCATGGTCTCCCTCCTTGGGTTAGAGCGTCTTCTCTCTATCTTGTCGGTCGAGGAACGGGTAACAATTAGTGCGATGAATATGGAGCGGGTCGATTCCGGCGGGCGACGGTGTGGGCGGCTCGTTTCGTATTGAGCGCCACGTCTAAATTACAGGCGGCGGTGATGAGCCCAAAATGGGTAAATGCCTGTGGAAAGTTGCCCAATTGCTCACCGGAATGTGAAACCTCCTCGGCATATAAACGGAGATGATTAGCATAGCTTAACATCTTTTCGAAGATCAGTCTTGCTTCGGTTAACCGGCCAGCTTTGGTCAGGGCCTCGACTAACCAAAAGGTACACATGCTGAAGGTTCCTTCTTCACCCTCCAAGCCGTCAGCAGCAGCGGTATTGGTGTCATAGCGGTACACGAGGCTGCCTAAGGCCAATTGTTCCAAGGTACGGTCGATGGTTGAGAGCATGCGAGGGTCAGTGGGCGAGACAAAAAAGACCAAGGGCATAATCAAGTTGGCGGCATCCAAGGCATCGCCGTCGTAGGATTGGACAAAGGCTCCAATGTTTGCATTCCAGCCTCGATCCATAATTTCCCGGTAAATCCGGTCACGTTCAGTCATCCACCGGGCCCGGTTGCCAGGGAATCCCCGTTTGTCGGCTAAGCGAATGCCGCGATCCAAGGCCACCCAGCACATGACTTTGGAATAGACAAAATGCTTGCGTCCGCCCCGAACCTCCCAAATCCCTTCATCCGGTTGCTCCCAATTATCACAGACAAAATCCAAGAGGCGGCAGAGGTTGTCCCACAGGTCATAAGAAATCGATGCGCCATGTTTATTGTAAAGGTACACGGCATCCATCAACGCGCCATACATATCCAATTGCAATTGGTCTGCTGCGCCATTGCCGATTCGCACGGGACGTGAACTCCGATGCCCGTCTAGATGCGAGAGTTCTTGTTCTGCCAAGTTGCGACGGCCATCGATTCCATACATAAGTTGAATGGATCCATCGGGATTCAGTTCATGACAGCGGGCGTTAATCCACTCCATGAACCGCCCCGCTTCTACCGTAAAGCCAAGCCGCAGAAGGCCGTACAGCGCAAAGGCCGAGTCGCGAATCCACGTATAGCGGTAATCCCAGTTGCGCGGGCCGCCGATATGCTCGGGCAAGCTTGTCGTGGGAGCCGCGACGATCGCACCCGTAGGGGCATAGGTCAGAAGCTTGAGTGTGAGGGCGGAGCGGTGAACCACTTCCCGCCATCGCCCGTCGTATTGGCATTGGGACAGCCAGCGTTGCCAAAACGCCGAGGTATTACGAAAGGCTTCATCGCCGGATTCAGGTGTCGAGAGCAAGGGCTGGCCATTTTTGGTTTCCACATATTCTAAAAAGAATGTCAGGGTTTCCCCTTGTTGAACGGTAAATTCACGTGAGGCCACACCCTCGGATGTGTTGAGAGGAATGGGACTGACTAACCCCACTGATTGCTCTCCGGACTGGAAAATGATGCCTTTAGGTTGGACTTCGATAGTATGGGGATCGCGCCCAAAGTTAAACGCCGGGGAACATTCCAGACGGAACGTGACGGTGCCCCGGACGACGGAGACCATCCGGATAATCTGGTGCCGGCGTGGACGGTATCCCGCTTCATCTGATTCCACAGGCATGAAATCCGTGAGTTCCCCCACGCCATCGTGCTGAAGAAAACGTGTCAGAAGAATATTCGTTTCCGGCAAATACATCTGCCGGGTATTGCCTTCTTGGACGGGGGCAATCTTAAAGTACCCGCCAATTTTATGATCCAGGATCGCGCCAAAGATACTGGGTGAATCAAAGCGGGGAAGGCAGCACCAATCAATCGATCCGTCAATTCCGACGAGAGCAATGGTATGCAAATCTCCTATGACCCCGTAATCTCCAATGTTCTTATAACTCATGACACTCCTGCGACCTTTCAGGGTCTGTTGAAAAAAGCCGCCAGCGGCGTTCTCGCCCTTTTTCCGTGCTCACGTAGTGCCAGTACGTTCCGCGCGCAAAAAGGGCTGCGGCCTTGCTGGACGGACTTTTTTGAACAGCCCCTTCGTTGTTGAGCGCCAAGGAATTCCTGGCAACATAGGGCTGTTGATATCTTCACTATTCAACACTTCCAATATCTAGTATGCGGACATAAGGCGCTAATATACCCAAATTTGTTGATGGAATACTATATATAGCGGCAATTTTATACATTTGCCTCAAGATTTAGAATGAGTGTGAGAGGGGATAAGCCATCAGCCACCAGAAACTTAGGTTCCATGAGCACAATCTTGAGGTGATTGCTTTCCTCATCTTTATCGGGCTTCGGCGTCTCGAATTAAAGGAAAATAGGAGGGTTTGCCCGCGAAAAAAACAGGGAGTCAAGTGGTAAACCGACTACACGCGGATATCAATTCGTGATGGCGAACCTTCCAATCGCGGCGACGGGTCTGGTGCCTGCTGGTTTTGTGTGCCTTTCTGCTTTTTCTGGCGACGGCGGTAGTATGGGCTATTAGAGCCAGCGTCGCCATCCTCGACCTTAGACGGCGCACGAATAGGGGCAATGGTTGAGGGGGGAGGAAAGTTATGAATCTCCATAGAGCACCTCGAGGGTTGAGAAGGGTTGGTCTAAACTCACTACAGTTTTTCTCCCTTCATATATATTTCGTCATTTTTTTGCATTTCTTTAATGGCAAAACAAGATTTTGAGGGATATCAAATGTGTGAATAACGTATTTTGCTGCAAAATGATGAACCTAGGGTGTAGGTGCTGTAATATCTGTTAGAATTCTTTACGGTCATGTGAAATGGCCTAAGCCATTAATTTCAATGGTCTTTTGTGATGTACTAAATTTATGCTACTCAGGCACTGTAAGATTTTGCTTACATGCTAATTTCTTGTGTTTTTCTCTAATTCTATAAATATTATTTATTTTCAATAGTTTATACAATATATCTTGAAAGGAATAAAATTTGCTTTATTTTGTTTGGTTTGTGATTTGGGGGCGGTCATGAAAGGAAAAATTTGATTATTTTGGGGATTTATGGTATCAAGCAATCCTCGAGTCAGGAGTAGAGACTCGAGATTAATAACCTCTTTTCTCACCCCCTCTCTGTGCCTATTTGACCTTATTGTTAATTTTAGCTAAAAGGTCATATAGTTTTTCTCTTTTTCATCTTATTTTTAGGAGGGCGTTTTATGCTGTTTAATCAAAAATCCATCCCGATTCTTCTATCGGGCTTCTTTCTTCTCGCTTCTGTAGCCAATTCACAGGCAGCAAGTCTCAATCTAATTACACCAGCCCCAGATGACCAAATTTATCAACAAACAGAAAATTCCCCATGTATCATTGCTGATACCTCTTGTTCTAATCCGACTGGTTGGACCAATACCGTATTTCCTTCTGGAGGCAATGTAACAGAGTATGATGAAATGTCTCCCATCTATACAGTGGGACAAATTGTTGATGCTATTGGAGGTACCAGTTTCCTTGTTGGGATTGATGTGAATCGAACCAATGCCCAGGAGCCGCCGCATCGTTTATTGTCATTTTCAATGAAGATTAATGGAGTTGAAATTGATTCTTACGACGTTGGGCCTGGTGACCTTTCTGTAGTGAATAATGGAAATGGGTTTTCAGATAATTTACTCACAGGTTTTACTGACCTGGCTGGCTATAACTCAGGCGATGAAGTGAAGTTTTTTGCAGCGCTTGATCAGGTCAATGATGGCCGTGAGCAATTCTTTCTGATCAACACCGATGCTCCACCAGTTCCGGTTCCGGCTTCGGGCCTCCTTCTTGGTTTTGGGTTAGTGGGTTTAGGCATTTGGCAGCGGATGATTGCAAAAAAAGCCTAAGAGTTTAGGTAGCAAGATAATCATCAAAGAGCGCCTCGGCTTCCAAAAGCCGAGGCGCTCTTTCTTTATTTTTTTTATGGGGTCAGACTCGAATTAATTTTTTGGAATGTTGAATGATTAAGATAGCACAAGCCTATACTGCCATCCTCTTCAACAGGAACTTATGCATTAGGTCGGTAATCCGACGGGAAAAATGTTATGAATGAGTCATCCAGGGAAACTTCGGTTCATAATCTAGCACTGTGGACTCGATGAAGATGTGAGCACTTTTTAGGTTAGGATTTTTTTGCGAAGTTTGAGCCCACTGACTAATGAAATTAGGAGTGCATTAAATTGTGAGTTCCGGTTGCATACCAATTCTGTTTGGAAAAGAGTGACCGTATCAATTGATCGAGAGCCAGTACGTAAATTTTTGCAAAGCTTCATGCTGCATGAGACTGTAAAAATTTTCAACATTGTACAATCTAGAGATACCTTGAAAATCTTGAGGATTTTGGGGGCCACTCTCAGCGAATGAATTTTAGTCAAATTTGCCGTCTTGTCAGTCCGCTCATCATTCGTTTCAATTCTTTTTCTTCATAGTCAATTCATCATGTTCTTTTATTTCGGCCTAACTTGACCGATGACACTTATTCGAAGTCCCAGCAAGTTCATTGTTGGCGCATTCATAAAATATGCATAAAAACAAGAGCTTGCAAAGCTAAGCTTCGCTTGTGTCTTCATGGCATAACCTATGCAGCTCATAGCATTTCTAAAAGTCATTTGTTTCATATTAATAACTTCATTTATTAGTTTCATTGTTTTGGAAAGGAATTGATTATGAAAAAGACAATTGGATTATTAAGCTGCATTCTCTTGTTTGGGTTCAGTACGCAGGCTCTAGCTGTGAACTGTATGGATGGTACCGTGACCGCAGATGGCCGTGGAGATTTTGATGCGTGTATTGGCTCTTTTGAGGGCAATGAAGGCGCTATGGATGGGGCGGTATTGCTCAGCGAAATTAACACTGGCGTATTTGGTGATGAAATTACCAATTGGACATTTGATGCCAAGTACGATGTGGATAGCAATTCGATTGATGCAGGCTTGAACACACTCAATTTTGATATTACAGGCTCTGGAAGTTCGGGAACCTGGTCAATTACACCTGAGACGGATATTCCTCTTGTCTTAAGTCTTAAGTCTTCCACTCGGTGGAGTGCCTATTACTTTGAGGGTGGACTGTTGACGAGTGGAGGAACTTGGAATACGAATGGTGTCTCGTTGAATCAGCAAGGAATTCCGCAAGGTCTTTCCCATGGGACCATTTCTTTCTATACGATCGGAGGTGGATGTGAACCTGGTGATCCTGGATGTGGTGGTACGACGGCGACTCCTGAACCTGGTACGATTTTCTTAATGGGGTCCGGGTTGGCTGGTCTCGGGTTCTGGCGCTGGAAGAAAAGCGCCAAGAGCCAAGCCTAACGATCTTCTTGCAAAAACGTAAGCAATACTGCACGCGGGCTGATGAAGCCCGCGTTATTTTTCTCTTTTAGGGGTCAGACTCGAATTAATTTCCTGGAATGCAATGAGCGTCAAATTAATTCGAGTCTGACCCCTAAAGAGAGATGAGAGATGACAAGAAAGTCGGGTCGGCGTATAATCTGGCTGAATGGAATCTCACCAGACTTTGGCTTCTTCTGTAGATTGTTCACGGGTTTCATCGACCCTTCAAGATTCTCTTCCGTTCTCTAGTACTTTAGAAAAACTTGTTCCGCTCGCCGGGGATGCTTCGAACCGGCGCTACTATCGTCTGCACCTGTCTGGCGCCGGCGTTTCCTCGCTGATTCTTATGCAGCTGGCCGATCCTGAAGGATTTAAGGCTTCTGAAGAGGCTGTCAGCGGGAATGACTCCGAAATTTCGGAGCTGCCCTTCGTGAATGTGTTGAAGTATTTGCAGTCGTTCGATATGCCGGTGCCAGCGTTATATTTTTATGATGAATCGGCTGGGCTTTTATATCTAGAAGATTTTGGAGATGTGACCTTGGCGCAAGCCTGTGAGGGAGGCACGAGAGAGAGGGTTGAACATTGGTACCGGAAAGCCATTGATATGATGGTGCAATTGCAGACCCAAAGCATCAACCAACAGGATGCGTCTTGCCAGGCATTTTCACGGAGTTTTGATGTGCCGTTGTATGTGTGGGAGTTTGAACATTTTTTGGAATATGGAATTGTGGCTCGCCAGGGCAAACCCATGTGCGCCGAGGATTTTTTGCCGATCCACGAAGAATTCACCAGCATGGCCCAATGGTTGGCTGAGCAACCGCTGGTGTTGACCCATCGAGATTTTCATTCACGAAATTTAATGGTGGATCGTACACGTTTGGGTCTGATCGATTTTCAAGATGCCTTGATGGGGCCCGTCACGTATGATTTAGCGTCGCTCTTGCGAGATTCGTATATCGCGCTAGAGGAATCCTTGATTGATGAGCTTCTGGTTTATTATCAAGAGAAGATATGCCGTGTGCTCTCGCCCTCTCAACAGGAAGCGATGAAGGTGAATGATGCTGATACCTTTCGGCGATTATTCGATTACACCAGCATTCAGCGAAATCTCAAAGCTGCGGGACGCTTTGTGTATATTGATCGCGTGAAAGGCAATCCTAATTTTTTGGCTTCCATACCTCGCACGTTAGAAAACGTTTATGCCAATGTAACCAAGTATCCCCAACTGCATCGTTTGCTCAAGCATCTGTCTCCCTACGTTCCCGAATGGTCCTAAGTGATACATCATGAAGGCAATGATTTTAGCAGCGGGATTAGGGACGCGCCTCCGGCCTTTGACCGACACGATGCCGAAGCCCCTGTTGCCGGTGGGAGGCATGCCTATACTGGTGTGGAATTTGTTGTTACTGCGGGCCGGGGGGATTCGGGAGGTCATCATCAATCTTCATTACTTAGGATCGATGATTGAAGAGGCACTAGGTGATGGATCATCGTGGAATATGAAGATTTCGTATTCGCATGAACCGGAATTATTGGGAACGGGTGGCGGGTTGAAGGCCGCTGAACGGTTTTTCGAAGGCGAATCTTTTCTGGTGATGAATGGTGATACGTTAATTGACTTGGATCTGCCGGCATTTCTGAATTTCCATTGTGCCCAGGGCGGGGTGGCTTCGCTGGTGCTGCGGGATGATCCTCGTGCTGCGCAGTGGGGTGCGGTCGAGACGGATCTGGATGGGCGGATATTCCGAATCAACGGACGGGGGAGGGAGGAAGGTCGGTCTAACTCTGCCGTCACGTTACGCATGTTTGCCGGGGTCCATATTCTGCATCCTCAACTTTTTCGGGATGAACCGGTGGGAAAGCCGTTTTCCATTATTGATTCCTATACCCGCACACTTTCTGAAGGTTCTCGAATATTCGGGTTCGTTCATGCAGGTTACTGGTCAGATATTGGGACTTTAGAGCGATATTCTCAAGCCCAGGCCGATCTGGAAGCCGGCCTCATTGCCTTGCCCTCCCATGCGACCAATTGATTCTTTTCACTGGGAATTGTATAGAATAGACATGTGAGCGAGTTATGAGGGTGTTGATGCTTGGTCCCCAGGCCGAATCCTCATTCATTCGCCGGCTTATTATTCTGTTTGGTTAGACAAAGGATTCTGTGGATTGAGTTCTCAACTCTCACATCCATCCGAAAACTTCCCCGTGTCTTCCTCTGATGCGGCCAGACCTGTGGCCACGTTTCAGCAATTGCAGCAATTGCTGCAGCAATCGTTACGGGACCTGCATGGTGACGCCAACGATCTGGAATCCACACAAGAACGGGAGCTGAGTCAGGCGCTTCAGCAATTAACCGAGAAGCTTCGGGGTATTCTTGCTGAAGCCTCCAACTCTGAGGTTCCTGAAGACTGGGAAATATCCTCTTCTACTTCCCCTCCTGAAAGTCTTCAGCCAGTGTCCATGCCTCAGACTCCGATTCATGTCATGACTTCCTGTGAAGGTGTGGTGTTGATGGCCAATGATGCTGCTATTAAGGCTTTGGATTTCGATCCGTTGGATATAGGAACCGTGTCCTTAGCCGAAAGAATTCCTCACGAAGAATGGCGATTCATTCGCCAGCATTTGAGAACGATGGAGCCACCGCAGGGGTCTGTTTCTTGGATCGTGAGTCTGGCTTTATCAAAAGGCAATGTCGGGTCTCTTAAGAAACTGACCTGTGTCGTAACGCCGATGTGGGATCAATCAGGTAAGGTCACGGTCTGGCATTGGGATTTGCAAGAGCATCTTAGAGAGGCTCCGACTTTTTCTCTGTCTCAACTCGTGCCGGAACTTGAAGCCGGGTTGTTCAATGGTCGAAGCGTTGAAGATTGTTTAGGAAAAATTTGCCACGAACTGGTCCAAACATTTGGCTATCCATTTGTTTGGATTGCGACCGTGAAAAATGGGCATCGTGTACGACTGCGCGCCAAGGCACTCACTGCTGGCCTGGATTGGAATGGTCAAGGGCAAGGCTGGTGGGCAAGGATTTCCCGGCAGGGAACGTTGGCGCAGGCCTGTCTTGCGTCGGAAGGGACATTGGTCTCTGGAGATGCGCCCCATACAGGCGAGTTTTCCTGGTTCCCGGCAGGGTTTCAATGTCAAGAAGCCTATTGTTTGCCTTTATCCGGGTTGGGGGAGACAGCTGGTCTCTTGGTGGTGTGCTCGGCGATTCCGCAGGGGTTTGATCTCCCGGTGCGGGAATGGCTGCAGTCCTTAGGACGCCAGATTGAGCGCTTAATGGCGCGTGGGTTAGAGATTGAACAGCTACGTCTTCATAGTGCGGTCATCGGGGCCGTTCATGATGCGGTGTGTGTGACCGACCCCCAAGGCCGCATTGAATGGGTTAACCATGCTTATACGAAGTTGTTGGGTCCGGAAGGATATCAGGTCGTCGGCACATCCTTGAGCTCGTTTCCTCATGCACAGTTGCAGGAAGTCCGGTCAACACTTCATGGTACATCAACGGCGATGAGTTGTGTGAGAACTGAGGTTATGGAAAAAGGTCGGAACGGTGAGTCGATTGTGCTGGAACAGGTATTGACGCCTTTAGTTGATGCACAGGGGAAGACCACTCATTTTGTCATTCTTCTTCATGATGTGACCGCACGTACGGTGACAGAGATGCAAATGAAACATCAAG
This sequence comes from Nitrospirales bacterium, assembly GCA_965223315.1. Lineage (GTDB taxonomy): Bacteria > Nitrospirota > Nitrospiria > Nitrospirales > UBA8639 > Nitrospira_E. The sequence continues at coordinate 3,381,186 of CBDCWD010000004.1, read as the reverse complement.
CCTACCATGATGCCTTAACGGATTTGCCGAATCGCATCATGTTTGAAGATCGTTTGCAGTTGGCGGTCGCGCAGGCCAGGCGCAGTGGCGGCTTGCTCGCACTCCTTTTTTTGGATTTGGATAATTTTAAATCTATCAATGATCAATATGGGCATCAAATGGGCGACCGTTTGCTGCGGATTGTTGCGAAGCGGTTGGTGACCTGTGTACGGACAACAGATACCGTCTCCCGCCTCAGCGGTGATGAATTTACCATCATCCTACAGGGGCTTGACCGCATTCAAGATATTCGCCAAGTGGCTCAGAAAATCGTCGACCGGTTGACGCCGCCCATTCAATTAGCTGGCCACAATATTTCTGTGCAAACCAGTATTGGGATTGCTGTCTATCCAAAAGATTCTACGAACATACGTCAGCTGTTAGCGACAGCGGATCAAGCCATGTATCGAGCGAAAGGCTATGGGGGAAAGTGCTGGTATTTTGCCACCCCTGAATGGAATCTTGAATAAGCCTGTCCGTCGTGTTCTTCCCAGTCAACACGTGAATAGTTTCCTCACTTCTCTCCTACAGAGTTCAGGAGTGTGCCAGGCTTTCGTTGAAGAAATGCCACGATTGTTGAGAAAACGCTGCGTAGTGGGGGAGGTGAATAGGTTAGACCTTCTGAGTTCACGACATGGTTCTGCAAGGAGTGCGTGATGTGTCTGTGGCTTTTGTGCGACGGAGTGTCCCAAATTTCTAACATTGGTGCTTCCCCTGCCTGCCGGAATTTCTGTCCGTACTCTCTTCTGCCTTGAAAAATTCTCATCTGTTGTTCTGGTCCTATTTTTGCTTGCTAAGAGTCTTGAGGAATCCTGTGTTCCAACATGTCGTTATGGGAAAAACAAAAGAACAGGGTCATCCGTTTTAAAAAGGAGTCTTGATTCATGATGCGCGCTAATTATTTCAGAATGTTTGTCTGGGTTCTTGTGGTTGCAATGATAATGGTGATGATGGGGTGTGGCGGGCGAACGTCCCATGGCAGTCATCGTTATTCGAAGCATCTTGGTAAACCGAAGATGGTTGTGCATCAGCCCACTGCTTCAGATCGCAGGGACAAAACCGGAAAACCTGGGATTGTCTCGGGCGAAGGGTATTTCCCGCCGGAGTCTGATACGTTTTCAGATCTTTTGGATGATGATACCGTGATTCAGGAGCAACCGCATTTTGAAGTGGGGCCAAATGAGAATGCTGCGCTTGATGATTATTGGCTGAACCGGACCCGTGCCGAGCAGTTTACCGCCCAAAGCGGACTTGAAGATGTTCATTTTGCCTTTAATAGCATACAGCTGACCGAGGAAGCGAAAACGATTTTGCGAGCCAACGCCGAATGGTTGGAGGCGCATCCTGAAGCTGAAGTGACAATCGAAGGCCATTGTGATGATCGCGGGACGTCGTCGTACAACTATGTGTTGGGCGAGAAACGTGCGATGAAAACGAAAAATTATCTCGCGAGTTTAGGCGTCGCCAGTGAACGATTGCATGTGATGTCGTTTGGCAAGGATAACCCTGCCTGTTGGGATCCCACGGAATCCTGCTATCAGAAGAATCGCCGGGCGCATATGGTACTGGGGATGACGATGGCATCCACAGCGTTACGGTATAGTTATTCCAAATAAGTTCCAGCGAGATCGCCTTCAACCTCTTGAGGAATATCCCCTCGCCCCCTTGGGGGAGAGGGAAGGGTGAGGGGGGCGGGGTCATCTGCTTGAGAGACATCAGCATTCGGAAATTAATTGGAACAGCTATAGTTGCCAGAGGGATGGATATTATGGGGTATGATGTACTGACAAAGGATGGCGAGTCAGGCTTGAAGCGCTGGAGTTGTAGACTGTTGGTTTTCGGTCTGGCCGCCATGTTGGGAGGCTGCATGGCGCAGCAAGCGGATGTGAAGCGTATTAAGCGTGAATTAAATGCCAAAATTAGTCAGCTGGACAAAAGTAAAACATCTCTGCAGCAAGCCGTGACTGACGCCAATGCGGCTTTGGAGAAAGCCAATGTGCTCATCGCGCAGCAGCGCGCCGAAATCAAAGAACTTCTTCATGCGCGGGCCGAAGTCATGGATCAAGTGGCGACTTTAAAGGATACGGATTTGTCTCAAGTGCGTGGAGCGATTGAACAGAATCAACATCAGGTTGGGGAACTGAAAGAGAAGTTGGGGACCGTGGATGGGCAAATGCAGATGATTCGGAATGACGTGGATGAATCTCGCAAGGCGATCGAGCCTCTTGTCGACCAATTGCGAGACAAAATACGTGTGGAAGAGCAACTCCGGACAGAACAAGGGGGAAAGCTAGGAGAGTTCCGGACATCGCTGGTGGATTATCAGGAAGTCTTAGCGGCGCTGAGAAAAAATGTAGTTCAGCAAGAGCAGCAAGTCCTGGCGTTACAGCGGCAGGTGGATCGATTAAGCCAACAACAGGCGACACAGCACCAGCAAGTGCAAGCGGACGTGAAAGATGTGCGTCAACATGTGCAATCGGTCATTGGGACGTTAGAGCAAATCAGCGATTCCTTTAGTTCGCGATTGGATGCTTACGAACAGCAGAGAGCGCAGGTTTCTCAACACACACCTTCCTCTTCTGCTTTGTCGGCCGGTGCTCCTTCGGCAAAACCTTTTGCCTCGCAGCCTCAGGACTCCGGCCCATTAACCTTTTCACGCAAGCCTTCTTCTCAAACCGGCCAACTCTTTCCATCTCAACAGGGTCCTTCTTCTACGAACGTTACGACAGGGTCTGTTCCGGCGTATGCTCCAACGGCAGATCCACTCGTCTCTACCCCAGCAGTGAAATCTTCAACTGAGCCCGTTCAAGAGCTGACGCAAGATGCGCAGCACGCCTATCATCGGGCCTTTAACTTGTTGCGAGTCAGAAATTATCGAGATGCGGCCAAGCAGTTTTCCGCCTTTCTGCGGACCTTTCCGGATTCCCCTCTTGCCGCCAACGGGCAGTATTGGTTGGGTGAATGTTATTATGGGCAGCGGCGGTTTCAAGAAGCCATTGACGAATTTGAACGCGTCTTTGCCTTTTATCCCTCCAGCAACAAAGTGCCGGCGTCTCTTCTGAAAATTGGCTACTCGCATCTGGAACTCAAGCAACCGTCGATGGCCCGTTCGGTTTTCCAGCAGCTCGTCCGTACCTATCCTCAAAGTCCCGCCGCCATCAAGGCCCACGGCCGCCTCCAAGAAGTCAACGCTCTCCTCCACAACCCTTCTTAGTTCTTGTAGGAGACTTTTCGTCCTAGTGCGTTTTCTAGATAGTGTCGTCACGAGATGAGAAATCTGTTATGATTCGCAGAACAAGGAGGTGCTACGATGAGTAAGATTCACCGACGACACGATCTGTCTGACCGCCTGTGGAGCCTTTTAGAACCGCTCTTGCCCGGCCAAAAGGGCCAGTGGGGTGGGCAAGCCCGGGACAATCGCTTATTTCTCAATGCCGTCTTTTGGATCTTGCGGACCGGCGCGCCGTGGCGTGATCTGCCGCCCGATCTCGGCGACTGGAAGAACACGCATCGTCGCTTTTGCCGCTGGCGGGACCACGGCCGCTGGGAGAAGATCCTGGAGCGGCTCATTGATGAGCCGGACATGGAGTGGTTAATCATCGATGCGAGTCACATCAAGGTCCATCCGCATGCGGCGGGGGCGGTCGGGGGTAATGAGGCGATGGGGCGCACCAAAGGGGGCTCAACACCAAGGTCCATTTGGCCGTGGATGCCCATGGTTTGCCGCTCCGAGTTCTTGTTACAGCAGGTCCCGTAGCGGATTGTACGCAGGCTGAGCCACTGATAGCCGGCTTCGAGGCCGAGGCCCTGCTGGGGGATAAGGCCTATGACACGGAGGCGATTGTCCATGAAGCTGAGCGACGAGACATGGCACCGATCATCCCCCCAAAGACCAATCGGCGCACGCCTCGTGAGTACGATCGATACTTATACCGAATGCGCCACTTGGTCGAAAATGCGTTCCTGCACCTGAAACGTTGGCGAGGCATTGCCACCCGGTATGCCAAAAAGGCGTCTTCCTTTTTGGCTATGGTGCAAATCCGCTGTATCTGGCTGTGGGGATCAATCTTGTGACGACACTCTCTAGCGCACTGAAAAATCTTTTTCCAAAAATGTCCCTGTCTACAGTTTTATTTTGTTTCTGATTTGATTAAAGCGGAGTCCATTTTTTCCGATTACATTTGTATAAGGAAGGGTAGGACTTTCCCCAGGAAAGGCCTAACTGAGAATAATGCACATTAACTTGCAACGACAGATAGCGTATTTGAGCTATCTCTAAGATTTTTCGGAATGATGGCCTTCTAATGTCTTCCTCTACTGACAGTGCTGCTTCTCTCATTTTCTCTTGCCCGTTACTAGAAAACACAAGGGCTCCGGCAAAATTTTACTTTTCTTTTGGTGTCACAATCATTCTAAATTTGTTCTTGCTCACGAGTTTTTACGATATGACCTGGGTTCCTGCAGACGATGGCATTTATGCTCATTTGGGGGAAAGGATTTTATCTGGAGAAATACTCAATAAAGATGTCCAAAGCATACATCCTGGCTTCATTAATTTTGTCAATGCGGCAAGTCTATGGTTATTTGGCCCCCAGCTGGTGAGTCTCCGGTTTCCCTTAGTTTTCATTGGTCTGCTTCAAGCCGTCATCGTGCATTTAATTTTTTCTCGACTCAATATGTGGGTAGGCATTGTTGCCTCTGTATCCTTAACGGTTCTGGGATTTCTGCAGGTTTTTCATCCGACAGCTAATTGGTATTGCCATGGCTTATTTATTGCCATTATTGGTGTTTTGCATTGGACCAGACCAGAGGCCAATTGGCGAATCTTTTTCTTAGGATATCTGATTGGGACCATATATCTGTTTAGGCAATTAACAGGAGTAATCGGAGGAATAGGGTTACTGACCTATCTGTTAATGGAAGAGAGGCCCGGCGTCAAAGACCCGCGAGCGCGTGATCTTCTTTTTGCACGTATACTCTTAGGGCTTATGGGAATAGGGATGACGTGGTATTTCCTCTCCCATGCCTCAGTTTTAGATTTTTTGCTTTTCGGGTTTTGTCCATTGGTATTGCTAGCAGTTGGTTTGAAATCTACGACCAGTAAGAACTGCGAAACTTTCAGGATCGTCTATCAATTGTGTGGTGGAGCATTCGTATCTCTGTTGCCACTTTTGATATATCACCTCATCCATAACTCCCTCTCTCCTTGGATTTCCGATACCGTATTTCGAGCGATTCAACTTTCGCAGTTGCCTATTTACTCACAGCGAGAATATGCGGACCTGATAAGAGTTTCTCTCTATACGCTTAGTCATTCAAGCGGACTCCTTCCATGGTTAAATGGAGTGTATTTATTCCTTCTTCCATTGCTGAGTCTCTTAAACGGAGGAATGTTGTTAGGGGCATTGTATACAAGCACACAAGACAGCTCGAAACGAATTTTTCTTCCCGCTCTCCCGTGTCTAGCGATGTTTTATGCTGTCGTTTCGATGATTTACCCCATAGCGATCTACCTCTATCTGACAATGGGACTCTCTCTCATAGGTATTTTATGGCAGTGCTATGAATCTGGTAGAGCCAGGAAATTGGGACTCATTCTTACAATATTTCTGTCTCTTGTCGCGATGGCTTTTCATGCTGGACAGCCACTTCAACGGAGTTGGCAGAACTTTATGCAGGGGGAAAAAGTCGCGCTTGCTTCTGCACAAGAGCTAGAACGACTTGGCCTAAAAGTCGAGACAGTGGAAGGTGCAATGTATTCAGAGCTTATTGAATTCATCAAACAGAAAACCCAACCGAAAGATTCAATTTTTGTCTTTCCTAATAATGCAGAAGTATATTTCCTTTCCGGTCGGACCAATCCTTTTCGTTTTTATAATTTGGCCTTAGATGTGACGAATGCGCGTGAGGCTCAGGAGTTTATTCAATTATTAAAAAAAACGGCTCCTGCACTCATAATTGTCAACTCAAGTGATAAATATCATACGGAGGCGAGTACATTGGTCGCGGAGTATGTTCGAGCAAACTATTCATTTATTAAAGAAATTGACAAATTTGAAATATTTTCCTTGCCCCAGTCGACATAGGAAGAAACATGGAACATACGATTCCTTTCAATAAGCCTTTTATTGCTGGAAAAGAACTTTACTATATTGCGCAGGCGGTGACCTTAGGCAATCTTTCTGGTGATGGGTATTTTACTCGCCAATGTACGCGCTTGCTAGAAACGCAATTTAAGGTTGAAAAGGTCCTGATGACCTCTTCCTGTACTGCGGCTTTAGAAATGGCAGTCATGTTGTGTGAGCTTGGGCCTGGAGACGAGGTGATTCTTCCCTCGTATACCTTTGTTTCTACAGCGAATGCGGTGGTCCGTATGGGGGCTACTCCTGTGTTTGTTGATATTCGCCCGGATACGCTCAATATTGATGAGCAACACATCGAAGGAGCCATCACCCAGAACACAAAGGCCATTGTGCCCGTGCACTATGCTGGAGTTGGATGTGAAATGGATAGAATAATGGACATTGCAGATAAGCATCATTTGCTTGTCATTGAAGATTCTGCACAGGGTGTTGGCGCCCATTATAACAACCGAGCTTTGGGGTCAATTGGACACTTGGGAACGTATAGTTTTCACGAAACCAAAAATTATATTTGTGGGGAAGGCGGAGCGCTCTGTATTAACGCCTCTGAAATGGTCACACGAGCTGAAATAATTCGGGACAAGGGAACAAACCGTCGGCAATTCTTTAGAGGGGAAATTGACAAGTATACATGGGTAGATATCGGATCTTCCTATATGCCGAGTGAAATAGACTGTGCGTTTCTCTATGCGCAATTGGAAATGATGGAGGCGATCGCCCAACGGCGAAAGACTATTTACAAACAGTATCGTATGTTGTTGAAGCCTTTGGAGGCGCAGGGGTTTTTGAGTCTTCCCCATATTCCTGAAGACTGCGAGAGCAACTATCATATGTTTTATATTCTTCTTTCCGATGAAGAGGTCCGCAATGCGTTGATGGAGCATTTGAAGCAACGCGGTATTATGGCTGTCTTTCATTTTGTCCCGCTGCACAGCTCGCCCATGGGTCAAAAATATGGCGGGCAACTTAGAGATCTTCCTGTTACAGAAGAAGTCAGTAAGCGACTTCTTCGCCTGCCATTTTATTTCGAAATGACTGAAAGTGAGCAAGTATATATCGTGCAAACCCTAGACGAGGGTCTGAAGAAAATTTTGAAGGAACAACGGAATGGATCTGTGCTCCGACCTATCTGTGTATGATGACATATATGGTTGATATCCCATGTTGGCAATGAAAAAAGTGGACAGGGAGCGGCTTGCTCATTTGGTTGTCCCTGTTCCATGGGATTCCCAGCATTTTGAAATTCCGATAGCGAGAATAACATCGCCAGAATTAAATGATTCGGAATTGGAAGATGTGCTGTCATACGCGAAGTCCGGGGGGGTTCACTTAGTGTATTGGGCCACTGGCCCAAAGAGAAATTTGTCGCCATCTCTTCTTGAGAAATTTTCAGGTTTGCTAGCGGATCGGAAGGTGACTTTTACAATGAAGGACATAAGGAAGTCCTCTTCTTGTTCAGTAGAGAAACAGAATCATGTTTTTGAGGTTGCTGAATACACTCAGACATTCACAACGGAACGATTGTTGTCTTTGGCAGTGGAAGCTGGTTTCCTTTCACGGTTTAATACCGATCCCTTTATCGGTAAAGATCGTTTTCAAAGTCTGTTTCATGTTTGGATGACCAGAAGTGTTGAGCGTGAATTGGCTGACATTGTGTTTGTGGCTTTGCACCCCTCACATCCTCACAAGTATCTTGGAGTCATAACGGCATCGGTCGAGAATGGAATTGGAAAAATAGGCTTGCTCAGTGTGGCAACAGACTATCAAGGTAGAGGTATTGGTTCCTTATTAATGCATGATGTCCACCACTGGATGTCCTTACATGGTATTCGTGAAGTTCATGTTGTGACGCAAGAAGCTAACCTTCCTGCTTGCAATCTATATGTTCGTAATGGCTATCGTCTTCACTTGGTCCAGCAGTTTTATCATTTCTGGGTTCAACGGTAGCCGGAAATCTTTGAAAATTCTTGAGTTGCGACAAAAGAAATTTCACGCCTCCGTACGCACGAAAGAAATTGGCACTATGACGGAGAAGTAGGTCTGAGCAGAGCATGAAACATTGTAAAGAACATGCAGGGTGCCGCTCTCTAAGAGTCCGAAAGAAAGATGTTAAGAAAAATAAAAGGAAATAGAAATCAATGTCTGTAGAGATTTCTGTGATTGTCCCAGTTTATAACTCATCCCAATATCTGCGAACATTAGTGTTGAGGCTCATGTCGGTGTTGCAGGCAGAAACTCCCCTGTTTGAGATTATTTTCGTGGACGATGGAAGTACGGATGGGTCGTGGGAGGTATTGTGTAAGCTATGGACAACGTATCCTTCTCAAGTGATGGCCATTCAATTGATGAGAAATTATGGTCAACACAATGCACTAATGTGTGGATTTCGTAGGGCTCGCGGACAGTATATTGTCACGATGGATGATGACTTGCAGAATCCACCGGAAGAGATTCCTAAGTTGCTCTCAGCAATACGAGAAAATGGCGCTGATCTAGTCTATGGGGTTTCTCAGCAGAAAAAACATGCAGTATGGAGAAATCTCGGGTCAGCTGTGGTGCGAAAATTCTATAAAACGGTACTTAAAGCATCGGTTGAGCCCACGTCATTTCGTATCATCAAAAGCCAACTCGTAAAAAGTATTTTGTCCTACAATAAGAACTTTACCTATGTCGATGGACTTCTTGCCTGGAACACGCAGCGAATTGAAACCGTGTTAGTTGAGCATCATGCCCGAAGCAATGGAAGGTCAGGGTATTCCATCAGCAGGCTGATGGTCTTGGCGTTAAACTTGTTTACCAATTTTTCACTGCTCCCTCTTCAACTTGTTTCTGTGTGGGGAATGTGTGTGGCGATTGTGGGGTTCCTTTTTGGAGTGTATTTCCTTGTGCAAGGTTTTTTGTCGCACATTGTAGTCTCAGGTTATGCGTCAACGATTGTAGCCATTCTGGTTCTGGGCGGCACTCAACTGCTAGCCTTGGGGATCATTGGTGAATATCTTGGACGCGTACATCTGAATGTCAATCGAAAGCCTCAATACATCGAACGTCAAATGCTGTATTCAGAGATGGATCATCTGACCTCGGATTGCGAGGTGGAGGACGTTCTTGTTTCAGTTGGACAAGAATCCGATGATTTAAATGCTATTGATTAGTGCCGCGATCTTGCCTGAACTACATTCTTTGCAAGTTCATGATTGTATCGCTGTTTGTGAGTTTTGCAGACTTCCTCTCTCATTGAAGTGCATAGGGTCATTGCCGTGTATGCCTCTGAGTCAACGATGATGGGAGCCTAAGCATGGCTCAGATTACGTCTGGCATTCGTGCAATGTTTTCCTATCCGACTCTCTATAATGTGTTTCAGAATGTGGTGGGTGCACCTCATGCACGGAGCTGCTTTGTACACGATTATCTTAAAATTGATGGCGTGTCTCGATTGTTAGATATTGGTTGTGGAACAGCAGAATTAGTTCGCCATCTTCCAGAAATCATCGACTATGTGGGGTTTGATACATCGACAAAATATATTGAAGCTGCGCAACGAACTATGAAGCGTCCCAATGCACAATTTATTGCCAAAGAAGTGACGGGGACTATCCTTTCTGCTTATGACCCATTTGATCGTGTCACGGCCACGGGCTTGCTGCATCACCTTGAAGATGGCGAAGTGCTTAATGTTTTTCAGTTGGCCAAAGGGACATTGAAGGATGATGGATTTTTTGTATCCATTGACCCTTGTTATGTTGTGAATCAATCATGGATTTCAAAGATGCTCGTTGAGCGGGATCGGGGAAAAAACGTCCGGACCTTGGCCAGCTATAAGTACCTGGCCGAGTCCATTTTCACCAATGTTGTCTTACATCACAGAAATGATCTTCTACGTATTCCCTACGACCATGCTGTCTTGGTTTGTTCCTGAGTAGGGTATCGGTTTCTTCCTGTGAAGGACAACGGTGAGCGTAATCTGTCCGAGTTAGGCTGATTGTCGGAGGGGCGCCCGTCTCGGTCGTCTCCAGATAATCGCGTCGACAATGTAGTGGTGGAAATTTATAGTTTGGAAAATGACTAGGCTAGCAAAAGGAATGGCTGCAACAAGTGAACTCTTTGCGATGGCATTAGCTGAAAGAAAAGCAATCAACGTAATAGTTAGGCAGATGAGGAAATAGGCAATGATACTTGCCCAGTTATTTTGACTGAGCGAGGAGAGAAAAGAGTGGCTTGTGGTTGTCTCGTTTTGAAAGCGTTTTTGATTGAAGTACCACACAAAAAGAAGGTATTGGGCGTTGTGCCAAATATTGACCACCAGCCAACCGTGAGTAATATCCTCAATAAGAATATATGCTGCTGTAAAAATGACGAGATGGGTTGCCATATAGAGAAACAGTCCTAACGAGAAATTTCCTGACTGGTAAGCTTTGAATTGTGTGAAAGCCCACACCCCTATACAAAGTAGCGTGATGATTCCGATTCCTTGTACGAGGAGTTCCGGGACAGAAAAGAACGTCACTTCCATATCCAAGAACTTTGTTTGATTTTGGAAAGATCGAAATAGGATACCCCATAGTGGGACTAAATAGAGAGTGATCAGAGTGACGGATCGTCCAATTTGACTCAACTGACTCTTGCTCATATACGCTTTGGAGATGCCATAACTTTGTCGAGTATAGTGAAACCATTGCCAATGAAAGTAAATCGTCACAAGGGCCCAAACCCCAATGGCTTTGATGATCAAGATGACACTGAGGAAAACGATTCCTGGCAGGGCAATAACAAGGAATTTGTGTTTATAAAAGCTTTCCCAATCAAAAATGAGTCTGGTGAAAGTCGCGGTAATGTGGTGGTACCCTAAAATCCAAATGTTGAGGGTGAGAATGGGAATAAACCAGTCTGGGAATATTCCAAGTATTGCTCCTGCCAAAAGGGCCAAGCCAGCTGTGCCCAATATGAAAACTAGGTCAAAATGTAGGTTCTTGAGCCACCCCAGATGCACCCGAGTCGCAAAAAACTGCATATGAGTGTTCGGCTTTAAGATTGACGGGGTTTCAACGTTCATCTAGGCGCTGCCATTTTGGATGTTCAGAAAATGTGTCTTCTCTAGATTCCTGGAGAAAAATACGAGATAGGTCGAATGTCCTTCTTTCGCACATATCTTCTCCCAAATTATCGGGAAAGCACAGGGATGACTTGAGTTGCATGACCTTGTCCGCCTGAACGAAAGAGCGTTTCCTTAAAGCAGATGAAATGACGAACAAAATAGGAGTCTTTTGTGAGGTAACGGCAAGAAATTGAAGAGCGTATTCTCTAGTCTAGCCAGATCTTGAGTGCTCCAACGATATTTGAGAAATCATCTGTCCAGACATTTGTGGTGGGTTTTGGCGTCAGAGGGGTCCAACGTGGATCTTCTCTGAGAGTCGCTAGCATAGCGGGTTGTCGTGTCATGATGACCCAAGTAGAAGAACTGATTAGATTTTCTTGCTCTTCCTTGGTCTCGATTTGGTATCTTTGATTGAAGCCGATCAGCCCGCTGTCGGCTGCTAACTGTGCTGTAACACCTGCAAGGTCAAGATTGTGATTCGAGATATGAAACATCAAAAGACCATGGGCAGACAATTTTTGCATGTAGAGATGTAGAGCTTCTCTCGTCATTAGATGCACGGGGATAGCATCAGAACTGAAGGCATCAATGATTATAAGATCATAGTAGTTGTCTGGGGCGTTGGCTAAGGATAGTCGTCCATCGCCATAGACAATGTCCGTATTTCCTTTGCATGCATCAAGAAAATGAAAGTAACGAGTATCCTGGGCCAGATGTCCGACGCTGGGGTCAATTTCATAAAACGTCAGATGCTGATTTGGTTGTTGGTAGCAGGCAATAGTTCCGATGCCAAGCCCAATGACTCCAATATTTTGGTATGGGATTTTTTCATGTTGTACGAGGGAAAAAATTTGCCCTAATGGTCCTTCTTGGTGGTAATAGGTCAACGGTTCTGTCCATTGTCTGGGATCTGTATGTTGTGCTCCATGAACGGTGCGGCCGTGAACCAGTTTCGTGAAGTTCCCGGTTTCTGTGCGGATCACCGTCTTTACTCCGAAGAAATTTCTTTCCCGCGTTAGTATGTTCTCTGGCGTCCCGAGTTGAGTCACGAGGATGAAGATAGTCGCGATTCCTAGACCAAATCGAAGTGGTCGAAGGTGGAAGCTATAAGCCACCAGTCCCATTGCGGTGAAGAATATTGAGAGACCGATGATGCCCCAATCCGAAGGATGGCTGTCCATGAGGAGCGGTAGTCCAAAAGTGAAGAGGAGCAATGCTGGATACAAAATATCTTGTCTGTTGAAGAATGATATTGTTTTCGATTGTCGAGGGCGTAACAGGCAGGCCAAAACAAGCATCAGTGGATATTCGACAATTGAATTAAAGAGCATTGGGGCAACGATCACATTGAAAATGCCACCCAACATGCCGCCGAGTGACATCCACAAATAGAATTCTGTGAGGTGACTTGCCTGAGGCCTTCGCCTGGCCAGTTCTCCGTGACACACCATAGCGGTCACAAAAAAGACTGAAATATGCATAAAAAAGGAAGCAACGGCTTGCATGTTGATCAAGTCAAATGACAGAGCCAGAAGTATGATAAGAAATGGGTGGGCCCACACTAGCCATGAATGAGCAAGCCAGGACCTGCGGGCAAAGACGAAGACGAAGGTCAAGAGATAGAGTGTGAGCGGGAGTACCCACAGAAGAGGGACCGCAGCGACTTCGGTGGTGATGTGCATGGTCACTCCCAGCAACAAACTGGATGGCACCATCGCCAAGACCAACCAATGGAGGCGCCGTCCCCAAGAGACCACTCGATCAGCCGCATCTTGAGGTGTGACGGGCGCCACCTGTGCTTTAGGGCGATAGCGTTTCCAGAGGGTGATTCCGCATGCCACGATGAGCCCCATCAATATCACATAGCTCCCTGCCCAAACGACGCTTTGTTCTTGGCTTTTGAGCAAAGGTTCAATCATGAGCGGGTAACTCAGTAGCGCGAGGATGCTGCCAAGGTTGCTGGCTCCGTATAAGAAATAGGGATCAGCCGCGGCGCTATGTCCAGTATGTGAAAACCATCGTTGGAGAAGCGGGGCATTGGTGGCGACGGCAAAAAACGGCAAGCCCACGGAGACAACAAATAAGCCAATCAGCCAGGGGACGGGCGCTTCTTCAACAGGGGGCACCCATCCACTGGCCACATTGATGGGTAAGGTGAGGAGTACCGTGGCCATGATAGTGACATGCAACCATGCTTGCCATCTGATGCTGAACAGTTTGGTGGTGAGATGCGCGTAGATATAACCAAGCAATAGCATGATTTGAAAGAACAACATGGCCGTGTTCCACACGCCTGGGGATCCGCCAAGCAGGGGAAGCACCATTTTGGCAAACATGGGTTGGACAGAAAAAACTAAAAAGGAGCTCAGAAAGATAGTTGTGATAAACAAAGGCAACACGAGTGGCTGGCTGTTGGATGGCGGATCATCGTAAAGCCGGGGATTCTGGTTAATGCTATCTGCTGTTTGAGCTGGATGTTCGGTTGATACGCCTGGAGGCATGCAAAATCTTCCTGGTAGCCATGAAGTGGTCTCTTGCAGGTTGTTGCTTACAGTCGTTTACTCAACAAGCAAGTTATACGCCCAGGAAATGGAGGAGCCTGTCATCGAAAAACCCAATAATTCCTTTTGGATTGATGACCGTTCAGAAAGAAACAGGAGACCGTCTTCTAACGTGAGTAGGCAATATTTGCCCTGGAGTCTCAAAAAGCAACAGACCCACTATCGAAAGAAAAACCTTAGGTTCTCCTTCTGCCAACCCGAAAAATTTCTGAATAGGCGCGAAATAATGATGTGAGGGAGTGTAGGGTGGACCGCCTTGGAATTTCCCACTCCTTTTTAATCGTCCCAACTGAATCAGCCTGTATCTCTAATTTCCAGTCATCCAGAACGACAGCAAATTTTGATGATGAATGAAGATTCAACTCAATCTGTGGGTCAGCTCAACTCATCCGAACCAAGCAAGCAACCCCTCTCCCGTCTATATCTGCTGCTGAAATCAGGAGACTGGCTAACCTTTGAAAGAATTCGTACGTATTCTTGGATCATTTTGGGGATGAGTTTGGTGGCCCTCGTGATGCTGTGGTCGTATCCCCCAGGACTGCTGGATCAGTTGGATCGGCCAAAAGGCACAGACTTTTCCAACCCCTATTCTGCAGGAAAAATGGCTTTGAGCGGTCAGGCCGCGGCTGCCTACGATTATGCCGCGCAACATCGAGAACAACAAAAAATTTTTTCGGCTGGTGAGGAACTGCCATTTTACGGATGGCCGTATCCTCCGATCTATTTCTTGATTGCCGCTCCCCTTGCCATGTTGCCTTATATGGGAGCCTTACTTTTTTGGACGCTTTTCACGTTTATAGCCTATCTCGCGACAGTCAGAAGTATTGTTCTTGATCGGAATGGGCTACTCGTTGCCGCAGCCTTTCCTGCGGTATTTGTGACGTTCAGTCATGGGCATAATGCATTTTTTACCACAGCCTGTCTTGGGCTGGGTCTGGTACTGATAAAAAGACATTCTAGTCTTGCCGGAATTTTTTTTGGGTGTCTTTGTTACAAACCACACTTTGGACTCATCTTGCCACTCATACTTATCTGCGGAGGGTATTGGCGAGCCTTTTTGTCGGCGTCGATCACGGTGCTGGCGTTGACTTCGCTTTCCTACTATTTTTTTGGATGGGAGAGTTGGCTAGCTTTTTGGGACAGTCAGGACCTCACGCGAAGATATATCTTAGAGCAAGTTGCAACAGGGTGGGAAAAAATTCAGAGTGCATTTTCGTTTTCTCGAAGTTTAGGGTGGAGCATCACGACCTCGTATCTCGTGCAGGCGGCCGTCTCGCTGCCCGCTATTGGCGCTCTGAGTTTCCTCTGGTTCAAAGGCGTTAACGAGGCCACATGTGCGGCGACTGCTGCAGGGACGCTTCTTATCACACCATATGTCTTGGACTATGACTTGACGGTTCTTGCCCTGAGTATTGCGTTCCTTGTGTGTAACGGTCTGAGAGAAGGATTTCTGCCTTGGGAAAAAACATTGTTGGTGTGTATTTGGATAGTACCAGGGGTGACGCGAGTTCTAGCCATGGCTACAGGAATTCCCTTTGGCTTAATTGGCCTCATATCAATTTTCATTTGGTGCGTGTTTAGAGCGATTCGAACTGATTCGGTTTGTCAGGATGTTGACAGATAACATCAACTATCGGTTCCTCAGAAAGATATTCCACAAACCGACGATCGAGAAAGATGATCGTGGGGAATTGAAAACGATGCCGAAGGCAAAAAAGATTTAGTGTAAGCAGAAGATGGTGCCAATCACTGAACATTCGAGAGAAGTACAAGAACGCCGCGATGAGACTCCTGCGTTCTTTCTGATCGGACTTTTCTGTGTGTTCTATCTCTTGGTGGCGTTCCTCGGACCTATTAATGTACTTGAAGGTGAGCTGTTAGGTACGGATAGTTACACACGGTTAAATCGAGTGGCGTTTGTGCACGAACAGGGAGACTGGAACAATTCTATTTTTCCTCGGAGCAATGCTCCTTATGGAGAAAGTATTCATTGGACCAAGCCTATGGACCTGCTGTTGTTAGCAGGGGGAACCATACTAGCGATCATCATGCCGTTTTCAACTGGGCTTTATATATGGGGAGTGCTCATTAGTCCCATATTGTATGTCGTGGCATTTATGGGGATTTTTTATCTCATGAAAGAGAGTTTAGATCGGCTAGGTGTCATACTGCTGACAATAGTTTTCCTGTTGCAGCCTATTCTGGCGTCCTATTTCATGATAGGCAGGCCAGACCACCATAGCCTGATACTTGCTGTATTTTGCTGGTTTCTAGCTGGATTGTATAAGTGGCCGGCACACATGCTTCACTGGCGTCACTTTTTCTTTATCGGCAGTATGGGGGCTGTAGGGTTGTGGACTAGTGTGGAATTTCTTGTACCTGTAGGCCTTTTTCTGATCGCGGCGACGGTCTTTTGGATTTGGCAAAGAGAAAGGCATGCTGTTTATATTTCCAGGATCATGGTAGCGATGTTTTTGATGGCTACCATGTTTCTAATTGTGGAACGATTTGCTGACGATCTGTTCATGATTGAATATGACAAGATTTCTCTTCCTCATTGCGTGCTTCTGGGCCTTATCGCGGTGGTGTGGCTCGGAATTAATGCGTTGGGCCCGCATTCAAGTTGGACCGCAACCATCTGGCAACGAACGATCGTGGTAGGAGCCTTGAGTCTTGTGGCGAGCATTGTTCAATGGTCACTATTCCCCGATTTTTTTAAAGGGCCTCTTGCTGATGTCGATCCAACAATCAAACAGTTGTTATGGAACAATGTTGCAGAAACCCAACCGCTACAACTCAGCGAGGCAATTATGAATCTGGGTATGGCAATCCTTGTCCTTCCGTTCCTTGTCTATACTCTAAGACACGATGGTATTTGGGGCAGTCAATATCAGGGAATACTGATGTTGGTAGGAGTGAGTGTTTTTGTTCCCTTAGCCATGTATGAATCACGCTGGACGCCCTATGCAAGCATTATGTTGCTTATTCCGTATGTGGCAATAGTTCGGAGCATGCTTGAATGGATTGGTGCGCAAGCGGCGAGTCGGAACGCGGAGATGAGCTCCCTTGTCGTTGGGCTTGTGTTGTTGTTCTGGCCCTTTACTGTGGGGATCGCATTGGCATTCAATGAGCCAAAGTTGGAGCTGTCGGTAATGGACGGGAATTGTCCAATCAACACGCTAAGCAAATACCTAGCCACTGATGAACGATGGCAAGGAAGTTCACAAACAATCTTGGCGTTTCAAGACTTTGGTCCAGAACTGTTATATCGTACGTCCCATAAGGTTATTGGAACGCCGATGCATAGGAATCAAGACGGGATAAAGGATACCTACAGGTTCATGACTGCGAAGGATTTCGATGTGCCGTATAAGATTGCTCAACGTCGACATATCAATCTTGTTGCTGTTTGTGTGCAGTCAAAGGCGGAATCTCAATTTTTTTATCAAACATCCGATAAAATCAGAGTCCATGAATATCTGAAAAATGGAAAAATTCCCTCCTGGTTGAGTGAGGTCCAATTACCAGAAGATCTAGTCAATTCTTTTAGGTTATTCAAGTTGTGGACCTAAAGTATGCACTTGGTCTTGCTGATTAAGGAAACCGAGATTGGCATTTTTGATTGATCCATATTGTTAGGGAATCTGAATCATGCCGAGGGTATTAACGGGCATGGCTAGGAAAGTGGTTGTGAGTTGAAAGGAAAGGAGTGTCAGACATGGGAATCTTGTATGGCCTTTTCTTTTTTTCAGTGTTCCTTATGGCATTTGACCCCTCTGTCGAAGCGAGGGCCTACCTGGATCCGGGTACTGGCAGCATGGTCTTGCAGTTATTGTTGGGAGGAGTCGCCGGTGTTGTTGTGGTTGCGAAGCTTTATTGGCAGAAGGTGAAAAGCGTATTCAGTCGTGAGAAATCGCACGAACCTTCCAACAGTTAACCGGTCTTGAATGATAAACGATCTTCAACGGGTTGCGGGATCGTTTCGTGATCCAGCTGGTTGTGTCTATGAACGCGGCAACAGAATTTATCGAACAGTCAATGCCTGTTTTGCGCAAGAGTTTAATTGTGTCCAGGCATCTGGAATTTTTGAAGAGTTGGCCGAACGAAACTGGATCTTACCAGCGAAGCCAATTCAACCTGCGAGTGATTCTTTCACGACGACAAGTGAACAACCAGCATATGTTCTGGAAATTCCAAAACTTCCTTTCATCTCTTATCCCTACGAATGGACGTTCTCGGCTCTTAAATCTGCCGCCCTCTTGCATTTAGACATTCACCTAGTTGCATTGGCGAAAGGGATAACGCTTTCGGATGCCTCTGCATACAATATTCAATTCCTAGGCGCTCAACCCATTTTTATTGATCACTTGTCGTTTCGTCCCTATGCGACTGGGGAAGTATGGCAGGGACATCGACAATTTTGTGAACAATTCTTGAATCCCTTGCTTCTGCAAGCATGCTTAGGAGTGCCTTTCAATGCCTGGTATCGAGGAACACAAGAAGGAATCGGAGCCAATGACCTTGGACGTCTCTTAAAATGGCGACATCTTTTGCATGGCAATATGTTTATGCATGTTGTGTTGCAATCGATGTTTCAAAAGGCCTCTCAAAAAGATGCTCTTGTCGTCAAGAAAGACACGGTGGAAACTGTTCCATTCCCACTAGCCTCCTTTCAAAAAATGCTGGGTAAGCTTAGGCAATGGATTAGTCAGCTTCACCCGGAATCCAATGGGAAAACTGTCTGGCAAGATTACACCAAGGAGCATAGTTATTCTTATGAAGAAATAGCTTTAAAAAAGGAATTTGTGAGGGCATTTTCCCGAGAAACGAAGCCTCGCCTGCTGTGGGACTTGGGGTGCAACAGCGGACAGTTTTCAGCCGAGGCGCTGGCAGCGGGGGCAGAATACGTCGTGGGTTTTGATTCTGATCTTGGAGCGTTAGAGGGCGCATTTGCGAGAGCCGAACAGGACAATCTTTCATTTCAGGCGTTGTACCTGGATGCGTTAAATCCCACTCCAAGTCAAGGCTGGATGGAGCGTGAAAGAGGAGGATTGCAATGCCGAGCAAAAGCCGATGGGGTGCTGGCGTTGGCCTTCGTGCATCATTTAGCCATTGCCCGTAATGTGCCTTTGGATCAAGTGCTTGACTGGATCATTGGTCTTGCTCCAAGGGGCGTTATTGAATTTGTCCCCAAAAGAGACCCCATGGTTCAGATTTTACTTCGTTTACGTGAAGATATCTTTCCGCAATATACAGAAGAGAATTTTTTGGAGTGTCTGGCGAAACATGCCAAAGTAGTCAAGACAGAAACGATCTCATCTAGTGGGCGCCTCCTAGTGTGGTTTGAGCGAGTGGGGGGAAATGAATAAACAAATTCCTCTGTACCCGGTTGTATTTGTGTTGTGGTACCTCGTTGCTTTGTATGTGGGTAACTGGGGAGAAGCTCAGCCGGAAGATGTGGTGCGGTCCCTGGCGATAGCTGTGATAGGGACTGGGATAATATGGGCCGTGCTGGCTGCCTGGTTTCGGGATTGGACGGTAGGAGCGTTTTTTTCCTGGGTGACCGTCATATTTTGTCTAAGCTACCGCTTTCAATATGAGATAGTATTTGAGTGGTTCCCTCAGATCACGCATCTGTGGGCCAGCCTGATTCCCTTTGCTCTCTTTGGAGTGGTCTGGTACTTCATCTCTTGGTTTCCAGCTCCGACTTTCCAAGTCACGATCATCCTCAATCTGGTTGTAGGAATTCTCCTGGCGCTGTCTCTGGGTCAAGGGGCTGCCCAGTACTGGCAAATGAAAGGACTAGCGGACGAAGAGGGCCTTTCTGCGGCCTTGGATGAGGGATCCAACGGACCCGGGAAACAAGTGAACGTAGATGACCTTCCTGATATCTACTACATAATCTTGGATGGGTATGGGAGAGCGGATGTCTTGCAAGAAATGTATGGGTTCAATAATGGCGAGTTTATCGAAGCACTGCGTCAACGTGGGTTTTTTGTTGCGGAAAACAGCAAAGCGAACTACCCTCAAACTGTTCTATCTCTGGCCTCATCATTAAATCTTCACTATTTAACTCATCTTCAGCAAACGTATGGGCCCAGAAATCAAATCCGAGAGCCCTTGTTGAAAGAGATTACCGAGAATCGTCTGATGTCTTTTCTTCAGACACAAGGCTATCAGACCGTCGCATTTTCTTCTGGCATTGCGTTTACCGAGTTACGAAATGCTGAGCGATATATTGTGATACCAGGAGCCTACAATGAATGGGAACTACTGTTTCTTAGTCAGACCCCGTTCCCATTCCTCATGCAAAATCTTTTTGGCTATTCATTGTTTGATATCCATAAACATCGGTTGAAATATATGATAGAGGAGTTGCCGCGAGTGACCGTTTCTGAACGTCCGAGTTTCGTCTTTGCCCATTTTGTGACTCCGCATCCCCCTTTTATCTTAGGAGATCAGGCTCCCTTTCAAGGAAAGGAAAATCTGTTTTCTTTTAGAGATGGCAGCCACTATCGACATTACTACAAAAAAAGTAGTAAGCAATATCAGGCGAGGTATCTTAAGCAACTACAGGCGCTCAATGCACGGATTATCTCGATGTTGGACGAAATTTTATCCAATGCGTCCCGTCCTACTGTGATTGTTCTACAGGGGGATCATGGGCCTGGGGCTTATGTGGATTGGGAAGACCGTGCAAAAACAAATCTTCGAGAACGAATGAGTATTCTGAATGCTATCTATGTGCCATCTGGGAAACACCTAGCTTTGTATGATGATATGACTCCAGTCAATACATTCCGAATGATTCTTCAGCAATATTTTCAACTGTCACTACCTCTTTTGAAAGATGAAGCCTTTTTTTCTTTGATGCAGTACCCATTTGATTTTTCTCTGGTATCAGATCTGTCGTGAATCAGTATCCACGCCGACTGCCAATCAGCCGCTAGTGGCTTTGTGGAATTGCGAGTTAGTGCTGGTTGGCGGGTTGCCCTGGTTTTATGGAATAGAGTGGACCTTCAAGGTTATTTGTGGGCATAGGTCGTGGGGCTTTGTTTCCGTGGAATGAGAAGGAGACTTAGCAAAAAACTGGAAAAGATGGTTTCGGCTCCGAGGATTAGCAAGGTTGTGCCTGGAATGACAATGCGCTGGCTTTCATAAAACGGAAGGGAACCGAATCCCGTGTGGGTCCATGAGAGAACTTCACTGCCGATTAATAGGCTTCCAGCTGCACAGAGGAGGCTACCTAGGCACAGGCCAGATTCCAAAGAAAACTTCTGAAAGAATTTTTCTGTGAGTGCATCTGGTTGAAGAAGTTTCATTGAAATTGCAAACGTTTTTGAAAAGACGGAAAAGGTAAGCAGATTAAAACCCAAGAGCATCGTCATAGAAGAGACTAAAAGGGTATTGGTCGAGAACGTCACTCCACCAATGTCGAGCGGATTCACGACAAGCATGCTGCTTATGAACGCACCGATCAGGAATAGCAAGCTGCCAGGGACGAGAAAGAGCCACCGTGGAGAATACAGGAGCATAAAGCGTAGATGGCGCCAGCCATCACGCCACGTGCGTAAATGTGGAGGACGGTTTCTTCCGTCTTTATGTAAGACGATCGGTATTTCCGTGATGCGGGCAGCATGCAGAGTTGCCTTCATGACCATTTCTGAAGCGAATTCCATTCCAGTGGATTGAATGTCTTGACTCGTATACCACGTGCGGGAGAATCCGCGCATGCCACAATGAAAGTCCGTCACAGGACTTCCAAAAAATAGCCGTCCCAATCCACTTAAGGCTGGATTCCCAATCCATCGATGGAGCCAAGGCATGGCTCCCGGCATGACCGTCCCTCCGCCTTGGGGAAGGCGGCATCCCATAACGAGGTCAAAGCCTATTCGTAGTTGCTGAACAAAGGGGTATATGGCGCCAAAGTCATAACTGTCATCGGCATCTCCCATGATGATGTAGTCGCCTTGAGCCTGCTCAATTCCAGCTTGCAGCGCGGCTCCGTATCCTCGTGTCTCAACGTCAACGACCTTTGCCCCTAACGTCATTGCAATTTGTTGTGAACCATCGGTGCTGCCGTTGTCGGCGATAATGATTTCTGCGTGAAGATGATGGAGGGCAATGGCTCGGTTGGTTTTTCGAAGGACCGTCCCGAGAGTTTCTGCTTCATTCAAACATGGAATGACGACTGACACTTCTGGATGAACGAGTGAGTCTACGACCTCATCCGTTTTGGTTGTAGAAGATGAAAAGCGATTGATGTATTCCATGGGAGAGCTTGCGTAGAGGTGTCTGGTCGCAGATGTGGCTGGTTTATGAAATCTTTTCGGAGATTTGCTGCGATTCTTAATAGCCTCATCTTCTTGGGCGTTTTAGGCCTTTGAGTCAGGTCATCCTGACATGTGGTGACAGTCCTAGATATAGCAAGGCGATTTGGGCACCTCTAAAAACTGCCCTTTTCCCCGATGGCGGCGTCAGCGGCGTGCTCAAATCCTCATGTATTAGCCCATACACTGCGGTTTTCCGCGCGCCGCTTCCTTGCCCTCAGAAAAAACATCAGTTTTTAGAGGTGCCCATTTGTGTCGAAAAGTGAAAGAAAAAATAATCTGAAACGGGAAAATAATGAAGAAAAAAATAGCAGATGAGCTCGATAACAATCCTCTTGCACGTACCTGAACAAAAAATTTCGCTTTTTTCTTATGAGTACGTCGTGGTTGTGTTCTGTTTGTTGAAGAAAAGAATTTTGAAAAAACTCTGTCAAGGTTTTTCCTGTCCTGACGATACTGAATCAGTTCATTCGCAAGGAAACAAGATGAAAGCGTTGAATCAAGAAGCTCACGAAAATCTAAGGTCAAAAAGTTCCCGTCGTGCCTGTCGGAAACGGGAGAGACATTTGAGCTGGATACATGAACATTTACGCATCACACGCACATATAGTTTTAATCGGGTGCCCTTTCCCGAAAAATGCAACCATGCTGAAAGGCGTGGGCGCACGGCGATGGGTCAGAGTTGGTCTCTGATAGCCGGGATGGCGAAGGAACACACTCTAAAGGGTCAACGTACGTGTCAGAAGGTTCGGGCATGCTGACATGGCGTTTATTAACTTTTTCGCCCGATAAGGAGAGAAGCTATGGTCAATCATGTGATGAATTTTGTGAATGACGAAGAAGGGGCAACCGCTATTGAGTACGGTTTGATGGCAGCCCTAATTGCTGCGGTCATCATTACGACGGTGAGCGCAATTGGTACGAAGTTGAATACCGCCTTCAAAGAAGTCAATGATAATCTTCCCTAAGCTGTAACAGCGTAAAGGTACGACTTCCGGGAGCTCTTTCTGTTCGCTTGTCTGCGGAAGAGCTCCCGGCATCTTTTTCAAGAACAGCAGATTCCTCGGCATGAAGATCTCGTGTGGTCGAGGCAGGAGATATCCTAACATGAAGACGGCAATACAGCACATGAAAGCCTTGATGGTTGAAGACGAGGGCGCCACGGCCATTGAGTACGGATTGTTAGCGGCTCTGATTGCCGCGGTCATCATTAGCGCGGTCACGACATTGGGTACAACGCTGAATGCAATCTTTAAGGACGTGAATACCAAGCTGCCGTAGAGCATTCATTGATATATGTCAGAAAACGTCTAGGTTGCCATCATCATGTATCAAGACCGATCCAATCCCCTTAGCCGGCTTGTCGAGTGACCGCCACACCAATGAAGAAATGGGGATGAAGAGAGGCAATGTCTAATCCTGGCCATCAGAACCCTCATAGGGCTTGAGCAGAAGCTTTGGGGAAAGTTATCTGCAAAAAGGAGTAGATGAGCAATGAAATCGCTTCGCCACATTCTTAAAAATCAACAGGGGGCATATTTTCTCGTATCCGCGATTGTGCTATCGGTCATGGTAGCGTTTGCGGCGTTGGGCGTAGAAATTGGACGTTGGTATGGCATACAAGCTGAAATCAGTAAATCGATTGATGGTGCCGCATTTGCCGGGGCGAAAAATGTTTCAAATCCTTTGTTTGCTGATGAGAATGGGGACCCTGATGCTGCGGCGCTTGAAGCCTTTGTGGTGGAAGTGGCTGAAGCAAATTTCCCCCCTGGCATGTTAGGCACCGATGCTCCCGTCTTTGAGGCGGATTTGGATGCCAATGGAAAGGTGACGGTCGATGGGACGGTGAATTCGTTGAACAACCTGACGACAGTCATGGAAACAGGAACACCTACTACGGAGTTAGGGGCAGTTGGTTCGGCAAAACTTCGTAGAGCTGAAGTCGCCTTAATCCTCGATATCTCGGGTTCGATGGACAGGGGACCAAGGCCCATCAATGAGCTGCGTGATGGTGCAAGAGCCTTTGTAAACAATTTCGCAGCTTTCAATGACGATCACAAGTTTGGTCTTGTTGCCTTCGCGTCCGGTGTGGAAGATCAGCGTGATCTGGATCATGATTTCGTAACGGATATGGATGAAAAGATCAGCAATTTGACCCCTGACAATGGGGGAACCAATATGGAACATGCGTTCACGAAGGCGCGAGCCCTTTCATGGTCACCTGCCCAGCTATATCTCCCTGTGAACGAACGGACCCGTCAAGTCGCGATCTTCTTCTCCGATGGAGAAGCCACTGCCTTTTATGACGAGTTTACGTATAGGGGGCAAACGCATCAAGGCATTGGTCAGGTGTATGTCAACCTTGGCCCCGTTGTTCCAGTATTGAAAGAACCTGATATTCTGAATCAGGATTTCTCTCCTTACATTGACCGAATGGGGAAAACTGGAAATGGACAATTGAGTGGACCATGTGGCTCCAAGTCTGTGAAATGGCACATTTTCGAAGACCCAAAATATGGGCTCGCCATGGCACAACCACCCGTCGCGGCGGGAGTCGAGCAATGTGATATTGGTAATCCGTACTATAGAAATGGGAAATGGTACGCGAGGTCGCCTTTGGATGACTATGTTCGATGGGTCGCTCAACAAAAGACCAGGGATAACGCGCAGGCTTTGAAAGACGATGGGATTGAACTCTATACCATCGGGCTCGCGACGTCTGCCGGGAGTGCCGATCGGGAGTTCATGAAAGAGCTTGCGACAGATGAAGACCATGCCAAGTTCGCAAATAGTGAAGACGAACTGGAGGCAATTTTTCAAGAAATTGCCAATCAACTCAAACTCGTTCTGGTGAGCTAACGTGAAGAGGGTGTTTGTGAGGCAAGAAAGCAGAAGTTGGTCTACTGTGCCACAAATTTGGAGGGAAGTATCATGAGCGTTTGGCGCACATTTAGAAAAAGGATCGGCGTCCTCTTTGGGAACGATTCGGGAATATCCGCGGTTGAAATTGGGATCACACTACTTCCCTTTTTGTTGGTGGTATTTGGAGTGGCGGAATTTGGCTGGTACTTCCTTCAAACGCATACCTTAAATACTGCTGTGAGTGAAGGTATTCGCATTGGGGCGACTGGTGCGGTCCTCAACGACGAGAACGATGATCCGAGGTCTCGTGAAGACTCGATAAAACAGGCTATTATCGATAAGGCTTCTTCAATCATGGTGATTGATCCGGCTGACATTCAGATTTTTGAGGTGGTTGATGTCGCCGACTGGACCGATCCGGATGATCCTGCTACGGCGTCGGCTGGTGGAGCGGGAGCTTTTATGCGTGTCCGAGTCACCCATACACACAATTTTTTTACCCAATTGGTTGGAGGGTTTTTTGGTGGTGGCACTGGGACTGTCGACTTGACCTCAGAAGGCACCTATCGAAATGAAGACTTTATCCTATAGGAGGCCCATAAAGGCTATGAAAACCGCTATACCATTTCAACCCTGGTCTGAGCGAGGCAGCGCAACCATTGAATTTGCGGTCTCTTCAGTCATCTTTATTTTTTTAGCATTTGCTATTGTAGAGTATGGTCTGTTGTTTAGTGAGCGCATGGCTGTTACCTCGCTTGCTCGGGAAGGTGCGAGCCTTGCCTCACGAGAATTGACAACCAATGGCAATATTTTGGCAATGATGGCTTCGACAGAAGGGGCGTTAGGGCTGAGGGGGAATCCGGAAAAGTACTCTATCCATTTGGCTCAAATCAATGGAGCGACAGCTTTAGGAAATTCCCCACAATGTACGGTCACGTCAACTGGTGATTTAACGCACCCTGATATTTCCGTTCCCGACACAGGGGCTCAGTGTGATTTGCCAGATAATCTGTATTCTCGTCTCGAGTGGAATGTTGCACAGAATGGTCCAGGCGTGGCTCAATTCACAGTCGTGAAGGTGTACTATCAGCACGAATCTGTGACGCCAGTTGGAGGTCTTTCTCCGATGTTAGGAGGGACGGGTTCTGGGAATACCAATCTTCTCTTATCAAGTCGGGCCATTTTCTAGCATCTGCGTCCTCTCTTGGTTCGTATTCCGATTCTGGAAAGTCAATTCTTTTCCTCAAGCAGGAGTCTGTCTTCTCTCGATTGTTTGTTTAGGCACCAGCCACTTTCCTTCAGCCGTTCTTCCCACTGAGGACTTTTTCCTTAATTCCTCTCTAACACACTCCATTTGGCCATAAAAAGCGACTCATGGGCGTTGCATTCCTGAAGGTGAACGACCTGTATTAGTCCCCTACATCCTGTTCTATTTGCAAAGTAAAAAGCCGCCGGTTCGTCCCCTCGTGGGAATCTACTCACACATCTGATGAAAAGGCTACAGAATGACAAAAAAGGGCCGATTAAGATCTTGATCTTCTTGACCGACAGAGAAACCCTGAGAGGCCTCAGGAGTTTAGGCATTAGTCGGAATCAAGAGGTCGAACTCAATATCTTATTCGTTATGACATCACAGATCTTTATTCACGGTGTCTTGTTTGTCGGACTTCTTGCGGCGGCGATATCAGATGTTCGGTCTAGCCGTGTTCCCAATGTCCTGACCTTTCCCTTGGCCCTGATCGGCCTTGGATTTCATGCTTTTGCTGATTCTGGGAATGGGATTCTCTTTAGTTTAGAAGGACTGGGCTTAGGGCTTGTTCTCCTGCTTGGTTTTTATGCCTATGGGGGGATGGGGGCGGGAGATGTGAAGTTGCTGGCAGCCGTTGGGGCTCTGATTGGCCCCTATAACGTTTTCCTGGGATTTCTTGTCGCGGCCCTCTTAGGGGGGCTCTATGCTGTGGCCGTGATGATTAGGTATTTAGGCGTGGCTAAAACCGCTGAACGAATCAAAATTATACTAGTGAGTTTCGTGTTTATGAGGGTGAATGTCACAGCTTCTTTAGAGGAAACCGCGCTGCCAAAACTTCGGTATGCTCTCGTCATTGGTCTTGGGACTCTGATTGGTGAAGGATATCAATGGTATCAGGTTGTCTGATGCGAGCCCCGAGCAGCGCGAACAAAGGGCTAAAGAATGTGTGATTGGAATCCGATACTTGCATATATTGCAGGATAGTATCTCTGTTCAGACAACTTTATGGATAACGAGAAGGAACACAACAAGAATGAATGACAAGAGCATGAATAAAGAGGAGGCACGGTGATGGGGCAAAAACGTCCGCTGCTATTTTTAGGTGCTGCGATCGGAATCGCCTTGGTGACAACAGTATTAATTTATCAATGGCTTCAAGGGCAACAAGGCAGTGAACCTGAAGTTCAACCTGTCGTGGAAATCGAGGGATCCGAAATTGCTGTTGCAAGCGCCGATGTGCCCTGGGGGACGCCATTGACGGATGAAAACATTCGTTTGGTCCCATTTCCTGAAGATACTTTGCCTGTTGGTCACTTCAAAAAGGCTGAAGATCTGAAAGGCAGAGTGGTTTTAGCCAATCTGAAGAAGAATGAACCCATCATGGAATCGAAGCTGGCGCCGGTTGATGTGTTGACTGGTGGTGTCAGTGCAGTGATGGATCCTCAAAAGCGTGCCATGGCTGTAAAGGTCAATGAAGTGGTGGGTCTTCCAGGATTTGTGAAACCTGGAGATCGTGTCGACGTCATGGTGACGTTTGCGCGTCCAGGCCAGAAGAAGGATCCGCAAATCACCAAAGTAGTGCTGGAAAACGCTCTGGTGTTAGCCACGGGCACTCAAATGCAACGAGTTGATGAAGAAGAACCGAAAGCGGTGAAGGTGATTACTCTTGAGGTGACTCTTGAGGAAGCCGAAAAGCTGGCCATGGCTGAAAATGGGGGAAAAATACGGCTTGCTCTTCGGAGTCCTTTGAATCCTGAAATTAAGAAAACCCGAGGCGCAAAATTTTCTGATCTGATGACCTCGTATCAACTTGCCCCGAAGCGGAGTAAACGTGCACGGGTCGAAGTCATTAAAGGAAAAGATAGATCAACAAAAAGTTTCTAGCGCCCATGAGGAGACGCTAGGATCGCATGACCGGGCCTGGTTAGATATTCACTCACGTCAACCATAAGTAGGTACAATTATGCCACGTTTGTTAATGCAAAAATTGCTCATGATTGGGTTCAGCCTGTTGTTAAGTAGTACAGCCTGGGGTGAGGGTTTGACTTACCAGACATCTCAAATCGATTCTCCCCAATCCTTGGATCTGACGGTGGGAACATCAAAGATTGTCGAAACCCCTAACAAATTTAAGCGGGCGTCTTTGGCTGAACCGGAAATCGCTGACACCATCGTGCTCTCGACTAACCAAGTCTATGTCACGGCCAAGAAAATTGGGACAACGACACTGACCTTATGGGGACAAGATGGCAAGGTTTCGAATGTGCTTCAGGTTCTGGTCACGCCTGATGTGACACGATTAAAAGAACAGATGCATATGCTGTTGCCTAACGAGCCAGAAATACAAATTATGGCGAGCAATGAACATATTACGGTGGCAGGCCATGTTTCGAATGTTGAAGCCCTAAATAGCGCCCTCGCGATTGCAGAACCCTTTGCCCCCAAAAAAATCATCAATATGATGCAGGTCGGAGGCGTGCAACAGGTGATGATGGAAGTCAAGATTTCGGAAATGCAACGCGGATTGTTGAAGCGGATGGGTGTGAACTTTACCCGTCGGCAAT
The DNA here is from genome assembly GCA_965223315.1 of Nitrospirales bacterium. Lineage (GTDB taxonomy): Bacteria > Nitrospirota > Nitrospiria > Nitrospirales > UBA8639 > Nitrospira_E. The sequence goes on along the minus strand of CBDCWD010000004.1, from coordinate 3,352,346 downwards.
TGGGCAGTCGTGACTTTTCAATTGGACGGTTGAATGATCTCAGTACATGGGAGCCGGACCCCCAAGCTGCAGGTGGTTTGCAAGTTATCGCTTCTCAGGCCGTGAATGCGGTCCTCGGGTTTAATATTGGCAATGATGCCTGGACCGTAACGCTTGATCTGTTAAAGGAACATGGTTTGTCTAAATCACTCGCGGAACCTACGCTCATTACCGAAAGTGGCCAACCCGCGTCATTCCTTGTGGGAGGAGAGTTTCCGGTTCCAATCCCTCAAAACTTTAACACACTGACCATTCAATTTAAGGAGTTTGGGGTGGGGTTGAAATTTACTCCAACCGTTCTTTCGAATGAGCGAATTTCTATTGTGGTGAATCCTGAAGTGTCGGAACTGGATTTTGGCAATGGCATCGTATCAGGTGGATTTCAAATCCCATCATTGATCACCCGTCGCGTGAAGACCGTGGTGGAGTTAGGAGACGGACAAAGTTTTGCCATCGCCGGCATGCTTCAAGACAATATCCGGGAAACGATTCAAAAATATCCTGTGATTGGCGATATCCCTGTTTTGGGCGCGTTATTCCGGAGTACATCGTTTCAGAAAGATGAAACCGAACTGATTGTGATTGTCACGCCGCATTTGGTGAAACCCATCGATCTGGCGAAACAGACCTTACCGACGGATCATTATCTGGAACCCAATGATTTTGAATTGATGCTGATGGGGTACTTGGAAGGTGTATATCCCGAGAAGGATGTTCCGCGGCCTTCCGAAGCCTATCAGGTGGGAGAACCCAAGCTGGCAACCCCCATGCCCTATCGTCATGGCGGGATAGAAGGAGTCTTCGGTCATCTGGCTCCGTAAAGACGTATATGAGGAAAAAGGAGAATATCATGCGACGCCAAATTTTTGTGAATGTTGTTGGGCTGATCTGCTGTTTGGGCCTAGGGATGACTGGATGCGGTGTATGGCCGGTGATGAAGGAAGAAAATGGCCGCCGGCCGTTCGCTATGGGAAAAAGTGACCAAGTGCTTTATCCTTGGGCACCTCAGCCAATTCATTTAAACGAAGATTTTGGAAACTCCTATCGCTATGCGAAGGAGGCTCAAATTCTCAATCCACAAGCAGGAAACTCTTTAAGGCCTCTTGAAGGTCTGAGCGGACTGCCTGGTCAATATACTGGCGTGCGTTATCAAAAAATGTTTGAAAAGCCAGCATTTGCTGAGAAAAAGGGCGGCGGCGGAACCATCATATTTAGTGGAGGGAAATAGAATGGCCGATACAAGCTGGAAACCCAAACGTGTATCGAGTAGTGGCGGGTCTGCCGAGTCCACTGCCTCGGCCTTTGTGGTTGAATTGTCTATTCAATCTGCCGAAGCCAAGAAGGCGCTGGAAGAAGTTGTGACCGAAAAAGAAGGCTTTACAGTCAAGGATCCTAAGGATACCACCTCTCCTTCGCTCCTGATCTTAGAAATACAAGAAAATCCTGAGGAAACATTTTCCGTTATTCGAGATCTCGTGAAGGTGGCCAGAGGCACAGAAATATTTCTGACAGCTTCTCAGTTGGATTCAGCGGTGCTGTTAGAGGCGATGCGGGCTGGCGCCAAAGAGTTTCTTCCTCAACCTATCCAAAAAAAGGAAGTGATCGATGCTTTTGCGCGCTTTCAGGAACGTGTCCTGACCGCTCCGGCAAAAGAGGGTGCGACCAAAAAAGAAGGAAAAGTTCTGGCATTCTTTGGAGGAAAAGGCGGTGTGGGGACGACCAGTATTGCGGTCAATACTGCGGCAGCACTCATGAACTTGCCTCAAGAGCCTCGCGTGGTGTTAGTTGATGTCAATCAGCACGGGGGTGATCTGCCTCTGTATCTGGATCTCCAGCCTTCGCATAGTTTTCGTGATATTGCCGCAGACCCGTCCCGTCTGGATCAAGCATTTTTAGTTCGCGTATTGGCAAAATGCGAGTCTGGATTGCAAGTGTTGCCTTCGGGCTATGATGACCTCAGTACTGGGCGGTTAGGGCCGGATTGTGTTGAGGCGACCTTGAAGATTCTCCAAACGACGTTTGATTATGTCGTGGTTGACTGTGGACATGTTCTAGATCTAACCACGAAAAAAGCTTTGGAGCTGGCGACATGGATCAATGTGACGTCGACGTTAATGGTCCCCGTTGTGCATCGGACCAAGCGGATTTTGGAGCTGCTACGTGGTTCGGGATTTCCCCAGAGCAAGATACGGCTAATCATGAATCGCTATTTATCTGGCGAGAAGGATGTGTTGTTGGAAACGGAAGAAATCTTGAAGCAGAAAACGCACTGGTCATTTCCTAATGACTATCCATCCGTCAGCCAGTCGGTCAATACCGGAAAGCCTTTGATTGAAATTGCTCCAAAAAGTTCAGTTGGCAGGTCCTATATGGATTTCGCAGCTTCCTTTGAGGAGCAGCCTCACAACGCTCAGGGAAAGTCATCTGTCTTTGGTTGGCTTAGCCCTTTTAAATCAAGAAAAACACAACCAGCCACATGAAGCCATGTTATTGATTAACCACGTTAGGGAAACGAAATCTTATGTATCAGTCTGAATGGAATGATGTTGGGGTTGGCTCCGGTGCTGGCACTATTGATCTAGGGCCTTTAAAGGAACGCCTGCATCGGCAAGTTATCGATGCGTTAGATTTGTCAATTGTTGCAACCTTAGACAACAATCTCTTGAAGACAGAGTTGACCAAACTGGTCAACGAACTGTTGGAAGCAGAGTCCGTCCCGCTCAGCATGAAGGAGCGGGAAGCGTTGATTTTTGATATTCAACATGAAGTGATGGGGCTTGGTCCATTAGAGCCCTTGATCCAGGATCAAACCATCAACGATATTTTGGTAAATCGCGCTGATCAAATCTATGTGGAGCGGGCCGGAAAACTTGAACTCACCGATGTCACGTTTCGGGATGAAGGGCATCTTCGAAAAATTATCGAAAAAATCGTGTCAGCCGTTGGTCGACGAATTGATGAATCCGCCCCCATGTGCGATGCCCGCTTATTGGACGGATCTCGTGTGAACGCGATTATTCCACCCTTGGCGCTTGATGGGTCATCCATTTCGATTCGGAAATTTTCCAAAGATAAACTTGAAATCGGAGATCTTGTTGAAAAGCGCTCTTTGACTCCTGAAATTGCCGAATTGCTTCGAGGGATTGTGGAGGCTCGGCTCAATGTCATTATTTCGGGTGGTACGGGTTGTGGAAAAACAACCATCTTAAATATTTTGTCAGGATTTATCCCTTCAGATGAGCGCATCGTCACCATCGAAGATTCGGCAGAGTTACAGCTACGCCAACCGCACGTTGTTCGTTTGGAAACACGGCCTCCCAATGTTGAAGGGAAAGGGGAAGTGTCGCAACGTGAGCTTGTCAAAAACTGTTTGCGTATGCGGCCAGACCGGATTGTGATGGGGGAGGTGCGGAGCGGGGAATGTCTGGATATGCTTCAAGCCATGAATACCGGTCACGATGGGTCGTTGACGACGATTCACGCCAATACGCCAAGAGATTGCTTGACTCGCGTGGAAACCTTGGTTGCCATGGCAGGGTTGAACTTAGCGACAAAGGCGCTCCGGCACTATATCAGTTCAGCGATAGATGTGGTCTTACAGCAAACCCGGCTATCCGATGGATCACGAAAAACAACCAGCTTATCCGAAATTGTGGGAATGGAAGGTGAGACGATTACGATTCAAGAAATTTTCACCTTTCAGCAAACTGGCCTCGATGAAGAACGAAAGGTGCATGGAGTCTTTCGTGCAACGGGAGTTCGCCCCAAATTTGTCGAACGTTTTAAAGCCTTGGGAATTTCCTGTGATCTGAGTATTTTTGATCCAGAAAAAGTTTATGAAGTCTAGGCACGTACACATATCATTATTTGAATCTTCTCCGATTGTACTCTGGGAGACCTTTCTGTTTGTAGGGGAATTTGTATGACGATTGTCATTAGTCTTGGAATCTTTCTGTCGTTAATTTTGCTCATTGAAGGGGCGTACTACTTTTATCACCAATTTGTCAGCCCTCACCAGCGGACGATGAAACGCCGTCTGCGTGGAGGGGTCAAACGTGAACAGGAAAGTCAAAAGTCGAAAGAACAAGAGATTTTACGGAAACGCAAGTTGAGTGAAGTCCCCTGGATGCAGTCTCTGCTCACCTCTCTCAGTAATCTTGGTGGCCTGGAACAATTATTACAGCAAGCCAATAGTCAAATGCCTATGGGCGTGTTTTTATTGTTGAGCGGTTGTGTGGGAATGGTCGGGGGTTTAGTGGGTGCCTTTAAGGATTGGGGGTTGCCAGTTGCCTTGGTGTTGGGACTGGTGGGGTGTATGTTGCCATGGGTATACATGAGAATAAAAAGGAAAAGACGGTTTAACGCCTTTCAACGGCAATTGCCCGAAGGCCTTGATTTGATGGCTCGTGCGCTGCGGGCCGGACATGCATTTTCAGTTGGGATGAAAATGGTGGGGGATGAATTTCCTGATCCTATTGGACCTGAGTTTGCACGAACCGTTGAGGAAATTTCCTATGGTATTGATGTGCCGGTGGCCTTGCGGAATTTGACAGGCCGGGTTGATTGCGTCGATTTGAAATTTTTTGTGACGGCATTGGTGGTTCAACGGGAAACCGGCGGCAACCTTGCGGAAATTATCGAAGCCATCAGCCGGTTGATTCGTCAGCGCTATGAATTATTTGGGCGTATTAAATCACTTTCGGCCGAAGGACGGCTCTCGGCCTATATTCTCTTTGCTTTGCCGTTTGTGATGATGGCAATTCTGTGGAACTTGAACCAGGAATACATGTCGCTGCTGTTTGAAGATCCTACGGGTCATATTATGATGGCGCTTTCGGGGCTCATGATGTGTATAGGGGCCTTTGTGATGAGAAATATGTGTCAAATCAAGGTATAGGACAACATGGAACCGCTTCTTCTTATTAGTATTTTGGTGTTTTTCATGGTGTTGATGCTTGGATGGGGGGTGTATACCTTCTATCAATCGCAACAACAGAAACAGGAATGGGGCGCACGCGTCAAAGGGGAATCGGCATCTGCAAAGGCCGCCCCTGGGAAGAAAGCCGAGAAAAAGTCGAGTAGCGTTCAACAGGGTGTTGAGTACGTGTTGGAGCGTCTGGGACAAGTGGGTAAACCCAAAGATCAGGCGCAAGTCTCTCATATTCGTGAAAAACTTGTGACTGCTGGTTATCGAAGTTCCCGTGCGCCCATCAATTTTCTAGGATCCCGGATCTTGTTGGCTATCCTATTTGGATTGGGGTTTCTCGCGTTTGGGACCGAGGCGACGGAGGGCATGTCTTCTCCCTATGCGTTTCCTGGCATTCTCGTGCTCTGTATGGTTGGAGGCTATTATTTGCCTCAACTCTGGTTGAGTTCGGCTATTTCCAAGCGGAAAGAAGTGTTGGTTGACGGATTCCCCGATGCGTTAGATCTTATGGTGGTGTGTGTGGAAGCTGGGTTGGGTTTGGATCAAGCCATGGCTCGTGTTGGACAGGAGATCATGATGGGACACAAAGAACTTGGAGAAGAATTTAGTCTTCTCAATCTTGAGCTACGTGCAGGGCTCTCGCGTGAACAAGCTCTGCGAAATCTGGTTCAACGAACCGATTTGGACGATATCCGCAGTCTCGTGGCGTTGCTGATCCAAACGGATAAATTTGGAACAAGCATAGGTCAAGCCTTACGTGTTCATTCCGATTCTATGAGATTGAATCGTCGTATGAAGGCTGAAGAAAAAGCTGCTCAGTTGGCCGTAAAACTGATGATACCACTTATTTTGTTTATCTTCCCAAGTCTGATGGTTGTCATCGCGGGACCGGGCGCTATTCGTTTAATGCATAGTTTCGCCGGATTTTAATGGAAATCATGTCCATAGCTTGTAGAGATAATTATCTATTGAGAAAGAATCCAAGAACAAGGATCGACCATCATCACAATAGACTTTTACAAAAGCTTGATCCGATGGCCACACCAATAAAGACGTTGTCAACCATTTAGAGGGAGTGAGGAAATGAAGAAAATATGGATGTTTAGTTTCATTGGCCTGTTTGTCATATCTAGTGCTTGTAGCACAAAAGAGAAATCGCAGTTTTCTCTTCAAGATGAGCACTATCAACAAATCTTAGAACAGCAAAAAGCTGGAATGGATACTCAGGCACAACCTCAGATTGATCTGACAACGGAAATGACAGAAAGTGATTACGAAAGACTCGGAGATGCACATTTCCGGCAAGGAAATTTTCAAACCGCCAAGGAGCAATATGAAAAAGTCTTGGCATCTGAACCGGATCGTACCGCGACACGCTATAAATTAGCTGTCATTTATTTGGAGAAAGGGTCGCCGCAGGAAGCGTATGACCAATTTCATAATATTTTGGAGTATGACCTCAATTTTGCACCAGCCTATGAAGGCATGGGGCGCGCGCTTCTCAAGATGGAAAAAGATCGTGAAGCCGAACGGGAATTTCAAGCAGCCTTACTCTATGACTCAGAACTCTGGACCTCGACAAACTATTTAGGCATTGTGGCAGATCGCCGGCATGCCCATAAGGATGCCATTCGGATGTATGAAGTCGCATTAGAAAAAAAGGAGAACAATCCCGCCATTCTGAATAATTTAGGTATGGCCTACTACCTAGACCAGCAGTACGAAAATGCTGTACGCACACTTCAGCAGGCTTTGAAGGCTGGCGGCAGTAACAAGAAAATTGCAAATAATCTGGGATTAGCCCTCACAAAACTTGGACATTATGACTTAGCCTATGATGCCTACGCCCGTGGAATGAGTCCAGCAAAAGCCTATAATAATTTGGGTGTGGCGTTCCTCGATGAGGGCCAATTTGCCCGCGCATCGCGGTGTTTTGAGAAGGCGCTTGATACGGAGCCAGTGTTTTATGAAAAAGCCAAAGAAAATTTATCTATTAGTCAACGGATGTTGAGCAAGCTTCCTATGGTGCAGCAACAAACATTACTTCGTGCGGAGCCGACTTGCTTGTAAGATCTATGAATACATAGACTCCTTGTGCTGAGGATGATGTGATGAAGTGAGAGGCCGCTAACCCCCAGGCGACGCCTCCATATGATTATCAGCGCAGAGTTCTTTGAGTTTTTCGGCAAGATCGGTAACTTTGTAGGGCTTCACTAAAATATCCTGAAATCCATAGTCTTGAAAGTCAGACATGATCGGGTCATCGGAATATCCGCTGGTGACCACGGCTTTGACGTGCGGGTCTAACTTTCGAAGATGCTGGATAGCCTCTTTGCCCCCCATTCCTCCGGGAATAGTCAGATCCAGAAGCACCGCGTCAAAAGGTTTCTTTTCGGCTATTGACGTGGAAAATACGTCGATAGCACGTTGACCATCCTGGACGCCCGTGACCTCATAGCCAAAGTGGGTCAGCACATCTTCTACCATCCGGAGAATACTTTCTTCATCGTCCAGCACCAAGATTCGCCCACGTCCTTTAGGCATGGCTTGATCATGTTGCTCGCTGGAAAAATATGAAGAAGGCAAATACACGGTAAACGTCGTGCCGTTCCCTGCTTCAGAAGATACATGGATGTGTCCCTGATGTTGTTGAACGATGCTATAGGCTGTGGCCAGCCCTAACCCAGAGGCGCCAGGTTTCGTGGTGAAGTACGGATCGAAAATGTTCGGCAGGTTCTGTTCATGAATGCCCGTCCCCTGATCTTCAAATGTTATCTTGACATAATTTCCGGTGGGCAAGGTTGTAGAAGGCAATGTTGAGGGGGACAGGAGAGCCACATTTTCGATGCAGATTGAAAAGTGCCCGCCGTCAGACATGGCTTGTCGGGCATTCAGCGTGATGTTTTGGATGACTTGCCGTAGTTGGTTCACATCCGCATCGATAGGCCATACGTCATGTGGAATATCAAAATGGCAACTAATTGAAGATCCTGACAGCGCAAAAACGGCGCTTTTTCGAATAAATTCTCCCAGTGCAATTGAGGTTTTTATGGGTGAGCCACCCTTGGCGAACGTCAGAAGTTGTTGGGTGAGTTCCTTGGCTCGAAGGCAGGCCTGCTCCGCTTCTTCAAGGTTGTGAGCCAGTGGATCTGGAGCCACCATTCGCAATTTTGCAACGAAGACATTTCCAAGAATGGTGGTCAACAAATTGTTGAAATCATGGGCAAGCCCTCCTGCCAATGTCCCTAGAGAATTGAGTTTGCTGAGCCGTTGTTGCTCTTCTTGGCGGTGGTGTTGGTCAGTAATATCATGAAAGACAATCACGGTGCCCATTAGATGGGAATGCTGGTCTCGAATAGGTGTTTCTTTGAGAGAAATGGTTCGTTGACGTCCTTGTTTCGTAATGAGCTGGCGCGGGAAATCGGAATCTACGAACGTGGATGAGGCAGAAAAGCGTTGCTGGGTAGGAGTCTCCTGTTGCCCAGGGTTCTCGTTCACGAGACGGAAAACCTCATTGAGCGAACGGGTAACGGCATCTGTGCGCGACCATTCGGTTATCTGTTCGGCCAGGGGATTGAAAAACGTAATACGGCCCTCCCGGTCGGTCGTGATGATGCCTTCCTCGAGGGATTGTAAGGTGGTGACTAGTCGGTCTTTTTCTGCGACGAGGGTTTGCTCAAGATGCTTTCGCTCAGAAATATCGCGTAAGATGAAACCATAATGTGTATCCAGCCCAACTTTCCAACTGGTTAACGAAATTTCTAAGGGAAACACTTCGCCAGTTTTTCGAAGACCGGTGACCTCCAGAGGTTGTAGAATCGGGTGGGTGCCGGCCTTTCCGTAACTAATATCTTCTAGCCCTTTTTGATAGGTGTCGCGAAAACTTTTTTCCAATAGTGTCAAAATGGAACGGCCGATGATCTCTTCTTGCTGGTATCCGAATAACCCTTCGGCGGCAGGATTCCATGAGACAATCGTGCCATGGAGGTCAGCCGAAATAATCCCTTCGTGTGCAGCGTCGACCAGGGAAGTATATTGCGATTGAAGTTCAGTCAGCCGATTCCTGATATGAACGTGCTTGGTAATGTCTAACCCGTATCCTCGGAGTAAACCCTTCTCTTGTATGGGAGAAAACGTCCAATCAAAGTGATGATTATCAATAACGACGGTCTTCTCCCGTAATGGTGTCATGGATTTTAGGCAATCTCTCGCAATGTGTGAGAGGGAAGGTGGCAGCACGTGGGGGAGTCCATCTTCCCGAAAGCCATAGGTATCAAGCAGCGTCACCATTGCCGGGTTAGCGTAGGTCAAACGGCCTTGGGTATCCACTTCCACGATGGATTGGGGTTCTCCTCAGGCATCGAGGCAAGGTGTTGATGTTCTTCGTGTTGTTGGAGCTGTTGGCTCAAATCCCGGAACACTAACAAGGCGCCAGGATTACTGGGGTCGGAGAGTAGGGTACATTGAAATTCCACCCATCGTGTTTCGCCGCTGGGCCGTCGCATCGCCAATTTGGGAGCCCAGAGAGTTTTGCCTGTTTTGAGGACCTGTTGAATGGGACAGCTTTCCTGCTGTGTGATGGGATCAGCTGATAGACACCCTGTCTGTTCATGAAACGAATGTCCCAGGCATGAGTGTTCCGTGCGCTGGAGAATACGGGCTCCTTCTAAATTCAGGGCCAGGATGTGTCCTTGAGTGTCGACGTGACAAATGCCAATATGGATGGAATCCAACAGCGTATGGACAAAGGCTTGAGATGAGCGCAGGGCTTGATTGAGGCTGGTACTATCCATCTGATTCAGGCTGTGGAGCTGAGAATGAGAGTCCATGAGTCGATGATTATCCAAGAAGGGCTGGCATGTTTACCACAATGAATCTAGAATTTTCGCCATATCCCAACCTTCTCGATGTGGATCCAAAACTTCCTCAATGGAGCGAGAGGGATTTAGGGACGCTTGTGAGGCCAAGTCAATAATTTCTTGGTCTTCATACGGGTCTCCATTGGCTTTCTTCAGCAACTTGATCGTGGGGGTTAAGCGGGAATGACTGTGGACCCACACGACCACAGCTTGTTCACCGGTGTTGAGTTTGACCAGGGAGCCGATGGGGTAGACGCCGAGTAAGGAGATCAGATGCTGAACCAAGGTTGTGGCGTACTCTCCAGCAACGGCCGCTTGGTACAACTCGGATAATGCCCGTGCTGGAGGGACAGGTGGCTGGCTACAGCGTCCACTAATCTGGGCATCGTAGGTGTCAGCAATACTCAGAACCTGTGTCAGCTCCGAAATCTCAGGCCCTTGAAGGCCTTGTGGATAGCCTGATCCATCAAGCCGTTCATGATGGTGTTGGACCATTCGTTTGGATTCTTCCGGAAAATCAGAAAACTGGTTCAGTATGGCTTCACCCATCTTGCAATGTGTCTGAATCAGTTTGTGGTCTCGGGGTGAGTAGGGTTGGACTTTCCGTAACAGATTGAGTGGCAGTCGGAGCTGTCCAATATCATGGACCAGAGCGGCCAAGCCCAGCAGTTTGAGTTGGTCCGTTTCACAACCGGCGTTTTGCCCCAATGCCATCGCGAGCACGCCGGTGTCGACTCCATGGGTAGCAAGATTTGCATCAAAACGCCGCATCTGAATAAGGGACACCATGGCAGCTTGATGTTCCAGGATTCCGTCTAGCAGGGTACTGACCACGCTACGCACATCCTTAAGATGCTGGGTGGATGGGGCTTCCATTTGTTGGAAAAATACATCAAGAATGGATATGGCTTCTGCACGGAGAATTCGCGCGGATTCAATATCTTCCGGATTGCCCCCTACTTCAAAGCTGGGAGGGTGTGGGGAGGCGTCATCACGGGCGTCAGATTCAGAAGGTGTGTCAGTTGGCTGTTCGATGCCTGGTGCTTCTAGGACATCACAGCCTTTTTCGGTGTCAATGAAGAGCGTTTTGATGCCATAACTACGAAGCAAGGTAATTTCGTCTTCACGTTTCAGGAGCCATTTGTGACGAAGAAAGGGTGTTTGGAACCAGGATTGGTCCATTCCTGCGATATACATCCCAGGGCGCAAATCTTGAATAGCAATGCGTTTTTTCATTGCGAAAGAAAGAGCAAGAGGAGAAGAAAAGCGCACCAGAGACGACGTGAAGAAAAACCTGCGAGAAACTCCCATCCACGAGGGGACATAGAATGTGGGAAATATCCTACGGCAATTGGGTGCGAAGAGCAATAGGGATAGGAAATTGGGCATCAGTTTCGGATTGAGAAGGGTAGAAAACTACTGTGTAAACAATCAGATGGCACAGGGTAGGATTCTGACAAATAACTAGGAGGGTCTTTGTTCCAGGCGCGAGATGCGGGTTAAAATTTTAATGGCCTCTTCTTCTTTATCGGACAACATCAAGACAATATGGTATTGCTTCAGCGTCGGGAGCAGTTGCCGGTTAGAGGTGCCCCAGGTTTTTTCACGAATGGCCAAGGCCCGCTTGAGCAGTGGCAACGCAATATTCGGTTGGTTGTTGTTCTGGTAAATCGAGGCGATTTCTGTCAGAGGGGCAGCCATGAGCAGATCTTCCGGTCCGTGTGATTGTGCAATGAGGGGGAGAGCTTCCCAGTACAAAGCTTCGGCTTGTGAGGTGTCACCTTCCATGCGTGCCAGCTTGCCTAACTCAAAAATGATTTGGGCCAGTCGTTTGTCAGAAGGCCCCTTTTCGCGAATGAATGGTAAGATAGTCTGGAGTTGCGTTTTGGCCTGAGCCAGGTTGCCTTGGCGAATATTCTGCTGGATGGTCTCCCATTGCGTATCCCATTCAGAAGAGTCTGGGCATCCAGTTAACCCTCCCAGGATTAAGGTCGAGGCCAAGAAAATGAAGAAGAGTGGTCGACAAGTTATCATGAATGAAACACCCGGGTAGGAGCATGAAGCATCAAGCAATGTACACGAGCACGTTGTTCTACTTCAATTCGTGTGGGAGAAGAGAACGCCTGACAATGTCTAGACATTAGTCAAGAGTCTTTGTACGCTAGCCGAAGAACGTTTTCAAACCTTGTCCCTGGAATGCAATGTTGAATAATACAAAACACCAGAAGCAACTTTGCTCATGATTACGTCAGATACCAAAAGCTTCGGGGCGGTTCAAAAAAGGTCATCCAGCAAGGCCGCAGCCCTTTTTGCGCGCGGAGCGTACTGGCACTACGTGAGCACGGAAAAAGGGCGAGAACGCCGCTGGTGGCTTTTTTCAACCGCCCCTGGAATGTTATGGAAATAATTGAACGTATCATTCGCTTCTGTGAACATGATGTGTGGACGACCAAAGTTCACGAGTTGAGCCGCCTCCGCCAGTTTGGGGTGAAATGCCTTCGGCTGGGTTTGGTTGCCGCAACTGAATTTCGCGAAAGTTTTCTGAGCATTCGCGCCACAAGCCTGGTCTATACGACCTTACTGTCTCTTGTCCCGTTTATTGCCGTGACCTTTTCGGTCTTAAAAGCCTTTGGTGTTCATCAACAAATTGAACCGATTTTGTCTCAGGGGCTAGACCCCTTGGGAGAAAAGGGATCTGAGATCACCGCGAATATCATCCAGTTTGTGGATAATTTGAAGGTTGGGGTGTTAGGGGCGGTGGGTGTGGCGGGGTTATTTTATACGACCTATTCGCTCATTGAAAAAATCGAAGAGGCTCTCAATTCAATTTGGCGGGTAGAAGTGGGGCGCCCGTTAGCCCGGCGCATTACCGATTATTTAAGCGTGGTGTTACTCGGGCCCGTGTTTGTTTTCACGGCATTTGGATTAACGGCCTCCGCGCAGAGCCACTGGCTTGTTCAGAAAGTCATGAATATTCAACCGCTCGGAAGCCTCTTGGTTTCCGTCACCAGTCTTCTGCCTATCTTGTTTATGTGTGGCATGTTGACATTTTTATACAAGTTTATCCCAAACACGACAGTCAATTTAAGTTCCGCCTTTGTGGGCGGGTTTACAGCCGGGATTTTTTGGCAAATTGCAGGAATGGCTTTTGCCGCCTTTGTGGCCAGCTCTGGCCGATATAGCGCGATCTATTCCAGTTTTGCGGTCCTTATTCTGTTCCTGATCTGGCTCTATGTGGGGTGGTTAATCGTCCTGGCTGGAGCTCAAGTGGCCTATTATCATCAACATCCGTCTGCCTATCTTTTGCATTTGCGGCGGAAGCACCAAACGCCTCTGTTTCGGGAATATCTAACCTTGTCCTTGCTGGGAAAAATTACCAAACGGTTTGTCTCTGGCAAAACTCCGTACACGATAGACCAGTTAACGCGAATGCAACGCGTTCCACTGACGATAGTGGAGTCCTTGGTCAACGATTTAGTGGCAGCCAACATTCTCGTGCGAACAGACAAACCCAAGGGCGTGATCTTAGCCCGGCCACCGGAAAAGATTGCGGTTGCCGACGTGTTAAAAGTGGTTCAACATCAATTGCATAATGGCGCACAAGGGTTTAGGGTGCACGCCGATCGAATCGGCCAGCTGCTCATGCGCAGAGATGCGGCGATCCAAGGGGCCTTAGAGGGAATGACGCTAAGACATATTCTTGAAGATTCACCTTCTGAGACATTTGTCGAGTCAGATCGCCTTGTCCACGAAGCCTTCCACGAGGCTGAACAACCTTCTCAAGAAGATTCACCAGAATTCCCTCCTGTGGGAAAATAATTTCCATCCCGTTTTTTCAACAGACCCGAAAATTAAAAGGACGAGGGTTACAGCGAATTTCGAATAGGGAGTCTAGGTACCTAATATGAAAGTCGGATTGATTCAAATGATTTGTTCTGCCAATGCTGAAGAGAACTTGGAACGGGCGGTGGCTAAGGTTGAAGAGGCTGTGAAGGGCGGAGCGCAGATTGTCTGTTTGCCTGAACTGTTCCGGTCGCAATATTTTTGTCAGCAGGAAGATGCGGCCTTGTTTGACTTGGCTGAATTTGTGCCTGGCCCTACAACAGAAGCGTTTGCCGAAATTGCGAAGAAGCATGAGATAACGCTTTTGGTCTCGGTTTTTGAGCGTCGGATGGCAGGGGTCTATCATAATTCTCTTGTGGTGCTGAATGAATGTGGAGAAATTGCCGGACTCTATCGGAAGATGCATATTCCTGATGATCCTGCTTATTACGAAAAGTTTTATTTTACGCCAGGGGATCTTGGGTTTCAGGCCATCAAAACTCCTCAAGGTACCGTTGGGCCGTTGATCTGCTGGGATCAATGGTATCCCGAAGCAGCCCGTATGACCGCGTTACAAGGAGCGGAAATTCTGTTCTATCCCACGGCGATTGGCTGGCATCCAAAGGAGAAGGTGGAAGAAGGAAAGGCGCAACGGGAAGCCTGGATGACGATTCAACGAAGTCATGCGATAGCCAATGGTGTGTTTGTGGTGGCTGTGAATCGGGTTGGCCATGAGGCTCCGGCTGGTGGCGATGGGTTGGAGTTTTGGGGCAGTTCGTTTGTGTGTGATCCGTTTGGAGTCGTTTTGGCACAGGCTTCTGAGGTTCAAGAAGAAACGTTGGTGGTTGATATTGATCTGACTCGTATTGAAGACGTTCGCCGGAATTGGCCGTTTCTTCGTGATCGGCGGATTGATGCATATGGTGGGATCACGGAGCGGTTGTTGGATGAGTCTAATTAATCTGAAGTCGGTGGCAGTTTGCCGTTCTTACCCTCACCCTTAAAGGGAGAGGGTAGTAATTTGGAATTATCAATTGTGAAATGGTGTTCGTTGTTTAATGTGAATAAATTGCAAATAGTTCCCTCGCCCCGTTGTTGGGGAGAGGGGTAGGGTGAGGGGAGCACAGTGCAGTGAGACGAGTTCCACCGAAGTTGCGATCCTTTGCCAAACGCCTACGAGGGAAGCAAACGGATGCGGAGCAGAGACTCTGGAAACGGCTTCGCGATCGACAGGTCGGACAATGGAAGTTTCGGCGGCAACATCCGATTGGTGGGTATATTGTTGATTTCTGTTCGTTGGAAGGGATGCTGATTGTTGAGCTAGATGGTGGACAGCATGTGGAGCAAGAAGAGGCTGACTTAGAGCGTACCGAGTATTTGAACTCTGTAGGTTTTCAAGTGCTGCGATTTTGCAATGACGATGTGTTGAAGAAGGCTGATGATGTGTTGGAGGAGATCTTGAGGGTTTTGGAGGGTTCTGAGACTTTTCACCCTCACCCTCTCCCTGCCAGGGAGAGGGGACACTTCAAGCAGAGAAAAAATCTTGTTGAACCTTACCGACATGATTCTACTGAATTAGGATGGCGGATACCGGCGGAGTGGGAGGAACATGAGGCGACGTGGATTGGGTGGCCGCATAATACGACAGATTGGCCCGGCAAGATGGCGACTATTCAGTTGGTGTATGGGGAAATCGTTCGAAAATTATCAGATAGTGAACCCGTACGGATATTCGTCAATGATAAAGCGCATGAAGTGAAAGCCCGGCGGATATTAGATCGAGTGGGAGTGCAAAGTGATCATGTTGAGTTTGTGCGGATTCCAACCAATCGCGGGTGGACTCGTGATTTTGGCCCCATTTTTCTCAAGCAAGATAATGAGTCTGTGGCTATTGCCCGGTTTCAGTTTAATGCCTGGGCACGATATCCTGATTGGCAAAAGGATAATCGGATTCCGGAACGAGTTGCTTCAAAATTCAATATTCCTCTTGTTCCTGTAAGATTGCAGGATCGTTCGGTGGTGTTAGAGGGTGGCAGTATTGATGTGAATGGGCAGGGGACGCTCCTAACAACAGAGGAATGCCTTTTAGATCAAGAAACTCAAGTGCGGAATCCAGGATTTGCACGTCAGGACTATGAGGAAGTGTTTCGCCAATATTTGGGAGTGTCTCAAGTGCTCTGGTTAGGCAAGGGCATTGCTGGCGACGACACCCATGGACATGTGGATGATCTCTGCCGGTTTGTGGATCCCTATACGGTGGTGCTCTGCCAGGAGTCCAATCCCTCCGATGAGAACTATCAGTCGCTCCAGGAAAATCGAGAGCGGTTGGAAGGGATGCGCTGTGAAGATGGACGGAAAATAGGCATGGTGCCCTTGCCTATGCCAGCTCCATTATATTTTGATGGGCAGCGGCTTCCGGCAAGTTATGTAAATTTTTATATCGGGAACTCAGTCGTGATTGTGCCAACATTCAACGATCCGAATGATCGTCTGGCCTTAGGTGTGTTGTCTGAACTCTTTCCCGACCGAACGGTCGTGGGTCTTCACGCGGTAGATTTGGTATGGGGATTTGGGACCATCCATTGTCTCACGCAACAGCAGCCGGCTGTGTGATGGGGCGTATCGACCTCTTCTTTCCCGGGATAGGGGAATCTAAAGTCATTGAAAAATAAAATGCGGCTTTTTTCAACAGGCCCAGCAAAAATGGAAAGCCAATTCAGGATGCTTGAAGGGCTTTCTCAATATCTTCCACAATTTGAGGTGTGAGCGGTTTTTGCCCCGGCTCATATCGGGCAACCACTTGACCGGTTCGATTCACCAGAAACTTTTGGAAGTTCCAGGTGATTTCTCCTTTAAAGCCTGTGTCCTCTGTGAGATATCGATAGAGAGGATGCTTTTTGTCACCCAGGACTGTAATCTTACTGAATAATGGGAATTCCAAGGAATATTTCGTATAACAAAAGTCGGCAATTTCCTTGTCCGTTCCTGGTTCTTGTTTGCCAAAATCATTGGCGGGGAAGGCCAAAACTGTAAATCCTTGCTCTCGATAGCGTTCGTACAGCGTTTGAAGGCCTTCATACTGCGGTGTGTTGCCGCAGAAACTCGCCGTATTGACGACCATGACGACTTGTCCTTTGAACTGCTTAAGGGAGAGAGGCTTGCCATCAATGTCTTTCATTGTGAAGTCATAGAGGTTTAGGGTCGTTCTGGATTTTGGAGCATCAAAAGATTTTGTCGCAACCAGTTGCGAGCTTTCGGTTGCGATAGCTTCTTCACTGAACCATGAATGTCCGGAGCCAACAATCAAGCCAAGAAAGCATCCCACCATTATTCCGAGAGTTGTTAGTCGTGAAGTGGAGTAGGTTCGAATGATCATTTCTCAACCTCCAGGGGGACAGTTATGAAAAATAAGGCAGATATCGATTGTGCGAAATTGTAAATAGTTTGCCATAACAAGGTTCCACAGAAAAAGAGGGCAAAAGGGATAGCAGGTTAACAATTTTTGAAGATGATTGTCGTGTTTTGTCCCAGAAATGCGAGTGGCTTGGTCGTACCGCAAGATCAGTGAAGGTCTAGAGAGAGTTGGAGTGAGAGAGGTAAGCTGGCGAAAATACGTAATAATTTTGACTCTTTCATGTAATGATGTCACAATTTGGTTCTACAGTTCGTATTTTTCCTGAGTACGGATGCCAATTCTAAAAAAGTTTCTCGAGGACCCAAGAACAAAAGACGCGAGAGTTGTCTTGAGGAAGGGAGTCCACACTGTCTAAACAAATTGTCTTTATCAATCCGCCTTATGAACGGATTGCGCCCGGATATGATTTTCTCCGGCACATCACCAATAAGTCTCCGTCCCTAGGCCTGCTGCATCTTGCGGCAGAGGTGCGCCTGAACGGCTATCAACCATCAATTATTGAAAGCGATATCTTTAATCTGAACGAAGATATCGTTGCTGAGAAGGTGTTTGCCACACATCCCGACTATGTGGGGATTACCTTATTCACGGTGGGTGTATGGGGCGCGGCGCGTATTGCCCGGAACATCAAAAAACGACTTCCGCAGACGAAAATTATCATCGGTGGACCCCATATCTCGTCTATGGGACCCGAAACGATGCACCGATTTCCGGAATTTGACGTGGCCGTGGTGGGGGAAGGCGAGCAGCCGCTGGTTCAGCTATTGCGTGCTCTGGACGACAGCGCCGACCTGGCCTTGGTGCCAAGTCTTCTTTACCGTGACGGGGAGCAAGTCCTCCGCACCCCGGCTTTGCCCATTGCCAAAAATCTTGATGAACTGCCGTTCCCTGCTTGGGATCTTTTGCCAGATTTCCCCGAGGCCTACCGGCCGGCGATCTTTGAATTTCCTCGAGGACCTGTCGCAACCATCGCGGCTTCGCGTGGTTGTCCTTTCCAGTGTAAATTCTGTGATACATCCACTTTTGGTGCTCAGGTGCGTGCCTACTCCCCCAAGGTGGTCGTTGACATGATGCATCATCTTCGGAATACCTATGGCGTTCGTCATGTGAGCTTTGTGGATGATTTGTTTCTTGCCAGCCGTCTTCGCGTGACGGAATTGTGCGACCTCATTATCCAAGGTGGCCTGAACATGACCTGGACGTGCGCGGCCCGGGTAGATACGGTAAGGCCCGATCTTCTGAAACTCATGAAAGCGGCTGGTTGTTGGGAGATAAGCTTTGGCCTTGAAACGGGATCAGATGAATTGCTCAAAAAAATGGACAAGCAGGCCCGTGTGGCGAAATCTACTCAGGCTGTTACCTGGACGGCGGAGGCGAAGATCCGGACAAAAGGTCTCTTCATGTTAGGATATCCCGGAGAGACGCTTGAGACGATTCAAATGACGAAGGACTTTATTCGTCGGATCCCAATGGAGATCATGAATTTGACGAAATTTACCCCGTATCCCGGGTCCCCCGTGTATCGCGATCTCTACGGGACGAATATTCGAGATGATCATTGGGAAAAAATGAACGGCATGAATTTCGTCTGGGCTCCCGAGGGGATGTCTGTAGAGGAATTGGACCGCTACTATCAAGAAGTCTTGAGGGCGTTTTACCGGCGCCCGAAAATTCTTTGGTACTTTATGAAGATGGTCTTGTGTTACCCAAATCATTTGCTCCGTCTGTTGTGTAGCGGAATAGGGTATGCTTCAGCCAAATTGAAAAGTTTTTTAAGTGGAAGAAGAGGAATTCTTGTCAAGCCTACCGAAACTGACCTAGGTTCCTGGGCGGTAGCCAGGAAGATAGGCGGCCCTCATTGAACGGATTTTTTCAGCCCCAGTAAGGTTTTTGAAAGCCAAGAGACTAGGGGAATTATGATCCCCTAGCGTTTATAGGGCTTTTCTAAAACTTCGATCGAATTGCCAAATGTATCGGAGATGTAGACGGATTTAAGCCCATCGCGGTGGGTGACTAAATCCCCAAACTTATTGGCATCCGGTCGACTAATCGCAAAATGGGCCGGGTGTTCATTGGGAAGCACCAGCGCGAGTTTGGCATTGGCAAACTCCAAGAGAGCCCAGGTTTCATCCACATACTCTACGTGACAGTTGAATCGGGACGTATACCATTCCAGGGCCTGTGAGATATCGGGCACCTGGATTGCCACGTGATGCACGCGGTCCAACCCGGTTTCCCTGGCGGATTTCTTGTGTGAATCGCGAGGTATGTGAGTTTTTCGTCCAGCCACAGGACCTGTCATCTCCCATAAATCTTCAAGCGCAGCTCAGAACAGTTTAAGAACACTGATTATGTAAATTGATCAATATGTTCGACCAGCATTTTCGAAACCTGGCCAAGGTCATACGGCCAGGCATACTGTAACTGTACGTCTGGATGTTCTTGGCGAAGTTCTGCCATTTCTTCGGGAATTTCATATTCCGAATGAGAGCCTCCAGGAGTGAACATCGTTGATACGATGGTAATGGAGTTAGCTCCTTGTTGGATCAGGCTTTTCACAGCTTCTTGTACTGTCGGTCCACAAAACTCGTTATATGCCAATGAAAACAAAGCCCCATTAAGCATGGGTTTCATTTGGGCCCCCAGGGCTTCAAGTCCGGCCTGGTACGGATCCGTTTCTGGTGTGCGGGGCCAGGTGCGGATTTTCGTATCCAATGCTAGTTCTTCCTCTGACATGGGTTGTCCGGCGGCACGGCGCTGTGCTTCCAAGCGTTTGAGTTTACTGATAAGGTCGGAGGGATAATCTTTGGGTATGCCGCCATGACCAACAAGAATAATACCCTTTTTACGTTCTGACATAAGACAGACTCCTTAGCCTCATAAGGATTGAAGGAAACAACAATCTGCAGTATTTCATGAATGATTGTGAGGTGTAAACATTTGCTTGGGCTTCTATTTGATACGGTGTAGTTGCTGATGTAGAGTGGCTCGAAGTGGTTTGCAGCATGTCCTGTCTGCATGTTGAGTGGGTTAGACATGGTTTCGCAAAATTAATTCTTTAGGATGTGGATTGAGATAGACTTGATCAACCAAATAAGGAATGTCTAGCAGGCGCACATAATGTTTAATAAGCATCAATGGCACAGCTAAAGGAATACGCTGGCAATGATAATCGGTAATCGTTTCTTGTAACTCCGCCCGTTCGACTGCGGTGATTCGTTTCTTCAGATGGCCCGCTAAATGTTGAAGAACGTTGACATGTTTCTTCACGGTGGCCTTCACTTTGAGCCCTTCCATAAAGCAGGCCCCATAGGCCTTGGCCAATTCCGTAGGGGTGAATTGACCGGCTTTGGCAACAAGCTGACCGAGTTCGTGATAGTGAGCACGGCTGTGAGTGAGTAATAAATATTTATGTCGCGTATGAAAATTGACAATGCTTCCCCGGCTCATGCGTGTGTGTTGGATCTGTGTTTTCCATCTTAGATAACAAAAGACTCGTTCCACAAAATTTTCTCGAAGAAGTGTGTCATGAAGCCTCCCTTCTTCTTCGAGAGGAAGCAGAGGAAAAAATTCTTGAATTTTTCTTGAGAATATTCCGATGCCCTGATGAGAGGGGTGACCATTCTCGGTGAAAACTTTGACTCGATGAATGCCGCAACTTGGGGAATTTTTCTTGAAGATATATCCGTCTAAATCGTTGGCGCGCAGTTCGAGTACTCGCTTTTGACTGAAAGTGGTCAGTGTGGCTGTGAGATCAATTTTGGTGTGAGTTGTCTGGAGCAGGGGAGCGTTGGGATTGCCAACCAACCGCATAGACTCACGAGGAATGCCCAATCCTGCTTCGACTTCGGGACAGACAGGGACCCACTCCACAAAAGGGGCTAATACCTCAGTGATAAACACATCGCGTTTATGGCCGCCGTCATAACGGACCTCTTCACCCAATAAACATTGAGAGATCCCGATTCGAGGCTTGGGGGTATCAGGTAAGCTAGCTGTTGTCGTGGGATAGCGTCCCGTCTTGCGAGGCTCGAGCGGTTGAGGAGGGGACAAGATGTTGGTGCTTCCAGAATATTTCATCGGGCCTCAGGTATAGAATGTGCGGCAGTGTGCGAGGCATTCTTCAAGGCATGATAACGCTCGAGAGCCTGTTTACGGGCTGTTTGGTGGTCGATAATAGGGTAGGGATAGGTCTCTCCAAGTATCACGTGCGCTTCAGCCAAGAGAAGAGGAGGAGTTTCCCATGGTTTGTGGATCCAGGGCGGGTGTAGTCTCGAAAGTTCTGGGATCCATCGTCTGACATAGTGGCCATCAGGATCAAATTTGATGCCCTGCGTCACCGGATTAAAGATTCGAAAAAATGGCGAGGCGTCGGCGCCACAGCCCGCGACCCATTGCCAACCTAGAGTATTGTTGGCCAAATCAGCATCCACCAGCGTGTCCCAGAACCACGTGGCGCCTTTTTGCCAGGGGATCAGGAGGTCTTTTGTCAAAAAAGATCCCGTGATCATACGGACTCGGTTATGCATCCAGCCTGTCTGCCATAATTCCCGCATGCCGGCATCCACGATCGGATAGCCGGTCAAGCCTTTTTGCCATTGACGAAGAAATTTGGATTGCTCTTGCCAAGGGAAATGTCTGTATTCGTCATTCATAGGTTCATCTACGGTATTCGGAAAATGATAGAGCAAATGATTCGCAAATTCCCGCCAGACAATTTGCCGTAAATACGCCTCATGGCTTTTCCGCTCTTCAATGCTGTGGCTTTGGCGTTTTGCTCCTTGAACGGCATGCCAAATTTGCTTCGGACTGATCTCTCCAAATCGAAGATGCGGGGAGAGTCGTGAGGTATGGGGAAGGTCTGGTCGATCTCGATCAGTGGAATACTGACTCGCAGGGTTGCGAAGAAATTTCTTAAGGGCTAATCCAGCACCAGCTTCTCCAGGTCGCCAGGTTTCACGAATTCCCTTCGCCCAGTCAATCGTTGGAAGTAACTGTAAACTGGCTAACGAGTCGAATGTGAACGTGGTTGTTGGAGGTGGGGGGAGCTTCTTCGGTGCTGGAAGCGAAGGAGGAAGTGTAAGGCTTGATTGGAGTTGTTTCCAAAATGGTGTGAAGACGCGATAGGGATTCCGAGCCTGAGTGTGAATTTCAGAAGGGGCTGTCAGGTGGTTCCCGTAAAAGGAGAAACCCTGAACCTGTTTTGATGCGAAAAGGTTGAGGAGTTGCGCCTCCGAGTGCCGAATCGTTGGCTCACATGATCGATTCCAAAAGACCTGTGCTTGAGTAAAGGTCTTGAGGAGTTCAGACAACAGGCTCAGAGTGTTCCCTATGGAGATGAAAAGCTTGCTGCCAGCGGCATCCAGATTACGAGACAAACTTTCAAGCGAATAGTGAAGCCACCAGCGGCTTGCTGCGCCAGGCATTGCATATCCTGTGGCCTCTGGATTCCAAATATAAAGACAGAGGAGGGGTTCTTCACGTTTAACGGCGGCAGATAAGGCCGGGTTATCTGCAAGGCGTAGATCAGACTGAAAGAGCACAATAGATGGTGAGGAGGACGTCATCGTCGGAATGTTTTCAAATGGTCATTCAACTCTATTTAGAGGTGCCCTTTACATGGTTTGTGGTGTCTGCTCCATAAGTTTTGCCTCACTCATCCGCATGATGCTCAGCGTGCGTTCGCCCTGCGGCCCCTGCAGTCCTAGTTTAACGCTACTTCCCACTTCACCGCGAATCATACTGACGGCTTCCTGGTAGGTTTTTCCACTGACTGCTTGTCCGTCGACGGAAACCACTTCTTCTCCGTGAGTCACCCCCGCTCCTCCGGCTGGTCCTGCCGGATGAACCGCTCGAATAATGAGACGAGCTGGGTCCCCAACTTTTGTGGCAGTGATATGCAGGGCTAAGCCCACAATGCCTGAGGCCGGTGGGGTGTTATGGCCGGGATGAGGCGCATGGGGATTGTTCATGGGCGGAGTCATGCCTGTCGGTGAGTCATAGGACGATCCGGTTGAAGCGATGAAGCTAACAAGTCCGCATGTCGACATGAAGATTATCAGAAATTTAACATGATGAAATTTTGCCGTTTTGAGTATGTGCATAGGTATGCCTCCTGCGATGAGTTATAACGAGATGTCTGATAAGCCAATCAAACAAAGGCCCATGATTAAGACCAGGGAATTCAATTGAACCGAGAGACGATGCAGGCCATCTCTTTTCTTCCCCAAGAGATTGAGAAGTATGAGGATGTGTTCGATCATGGGCGTACTCCTTAGGATGTTCGAGGAATTAGCGAGCGAACTACGCGATAGGCTTGCTCGAAATTTGGCAATTGGCTCATGGGAACTATTTCAACATATCGAATAATAGCCTGTTCGTCTAATACGATGACGGCTCGTTGTAGGATATCCATATCCTTGACGAGCAAGCCTGTGGTACGGCCAAATTCAAGCTCAGGCGCGTCCGACAGGAATCGCATATTTTGGATGTGTGCTTTTTGCGCAAAAGTCATCTGGTCCTGATGCGAGTTTGTACTCATCGTCACAAATGAGATGAGTTCATCCAGGCCATCATTTTGCTCGCTAAACCGATGTGTCTGCTCATCACAGACTGGCGTGTTCAGCTGAGGGACCACGCTGATCAGCGTCACCTGTCCCTTTAAGCTTTCAAGAGAAATGGTGTGTCCATCATGTCCAATCACTGTAGCCTGAGGAAGAGCCTGCCCTTTTTGTAATTGGAGAGGCTGTTCCAAAGCATGAGTCGGGCTGAGAAAGTAGAGAAATAACAAGCTGAACGTGAACAGAACGGCGAGAACCCTCACATCTACCAAGTGAAGAGCAGAGGACTGTGATTGATGAAGGTAGACCTGTTGACGGGATCGCATAGCTAGTCTCCTTTCTGGCTGGAGTCAGCCGCAAAAAGTGAGTGGAATGCTGACTTCAGGGTGGGATACGTGAACGTGAAGCCTTTCTCTAAGGCTCGTTGAGGAAGCACACGTTGGCCTGTCGTTAACATGCTGGCTAATTCTCCTAACAGAATATGTAGGATGAAGCCAGGAACGGGAAACCAAGAGGGACGTTTCATCGCCTTTCCCAACAATGTACAAAATTCTTTCATCGTGACGGGGTGAGGCGCCACGCCATTGATGGGGCCACTCACGGATTGTTCTGTGAGTAGCCAGAGGAAAAGCTTGCTGAGATCTTCTTGATGAATCCATGACACATACTGGGTTCCAGGTAAAATTGGCCCACCAAGAAACATGCGGAAGGGAGTCGTCATTTTTGATAGCGCTCCCCCATCTCGACCCAGGACCATCCCAATTCGAACGGGAATGACTCGAAGCCCAGAGGCTTCTCCTTCTATGACGGCACTTTCCCAAGCCTGACAAAATGTGGAGAGAAAGCCTGTTCCAGGTTCTGAAGATTCATGAACGGTTTCCTCTCCACGGTCGCCATAGAACCCTATGCCTGAGGCTGAAATACAGGTATGAGGTTTCTCTTTCCAGCTCGAGATGGCCTCCAGCAGAGCACGAGTCGAATGCAAGCGGCTCATCAGAAGCTGTTCTTTTCGTGCCTCAGTCCAACGAGCATCAGCAATAGGAGAGCCCGATAAATTCATGATGGCCTCTGCGCCTTCACAAGCAGGAGTCCATGCTCCTTGGGTTTGGCCGTCCCATTCTAGAATGCGAAGGTTCCGGGAATCACCAACGCGATGCTGATCGGGATACCGCGATAAGAGTGTCACGGAGTGACCATGTTGCACCAAATGGAGTGAGAGGTGTCGACCAATAAATCCTGTTCCTCCTCCGATGACCATGTTCATGAGCTGGTTCCTATGCGGTCTCGATTAACGGTCCTGATTCCATGTTTCACGTTCCACGTAGGGAACGATTGTCGCATCACCCACTAGATCAATACCAAATGGGCTCTCTTTTCCCTCTTCCTCATAGGTCATGGGTGATGTTGGCGTGAGAAGTACATCAATGTGGTAGGGGACCCCAGTGTTCGAACCCTGCTCTGTTTGAAGGGCAGAAGTATTGAGACCGAGAAAAATTATCATAGCGGAGAGACACTTCAAGTTCCTGCGCAAGATGTATTGATAGCTGAGCATGTCAATCCCTCTCATCATTTTCCCGTTGGAACAGATACGCTGGCAGCCGCACCCACATTGCGAGCACATCTGAATCCGATGCCATGGGTTTTTAAGGCAAACCCACCTTTTCCGCGGGATGTGACTCGCAAGTCACTATCAAAACTTCGCCAGGAGCCTCCCCTTATGACCTTCAAAATGCCTGTCTCTGGACCTGCAGGGTTTTTGTCTGGAGCTTTGGAGTAATATTCCGCGTTGTACCAGTCTTGAGTCCATTCCCGGACGTTACCTGCTAGTTGATAGACACCCAATGGCGATTGTCCTTCCGGCAGACTTTTGACGGGAAGTAACGTATTTTTGTCCTGCCACTCGCCATCGAACCTGGCTCGTTTCGTGTTAGGCGGCTCATCTCCCCAGGGATAATGACGTGTATCTGTCCCGCGTGCGGCCTTCTCCCATTCGGCCTCTGTGGGAAGACGCTTGCCTGCCCAAAAGCAGTAATCGACGGCATCATGCCATGTGACTTGAACGACGGGAAGGTCATCGATACCTTCCTCAGAAGACAAGGGACCTTCTCCATACACATTGAAGGGAGGTTTATGAAGAGTTTCCTGAACAAATGCCAGGTACCGAGCATTGCTGACCTCATATTTATCGATGGCAAAGGTGTCGACAAAAATTTTGCCCAGGGGCTGTTCGTCCAACCGGCCCTCACCTGGAGCACTTCCCCGAATGAATGTCCCTGCAGAAATAGTCACCATTTCCACGGGATCTTTCTCCATCAGTAACGGGTCTGCACCGAACGCTGATGAAGCGGAGAACCAGATACCGACTAGAGCTATTAGAGTGATCAGCCGTTTCATTGTTTTCTCTCTCGACTCGCTAGAATGATGTGGTGGGTCAGTTCTTGAACTAGCCTTGTGATGTGTTGCACCGATTGATAGTCTTGAGACCGTTTCGCTTTCCGGGCTTCCATGAGCAAGCCTCGGGCTTCATGGAGCTGACGTTCAATAGTCACCTGTACGAGGGGAGAGGCCAATGTGCCTTCGATAGCCGAAGTGTGAAATTCCTCCCAAGCTTGTTCCGTGGCGTTCGCTGCCTCTCGGATGAATTCAGTCGCCTCGTCAATTGTAACCTCACGACCAGCGGTCAGTGGAGGAGAGGCGATTCCATCTGTTGGAGCTGGAAGGGTGCAGATGATTGAAAGCGTGGCGAACATTAAGCCATGAAATCCATTTTGTAGTTTCTGACGATTCATGCCCGCATTTCTCACAAGTTTGGGGCTATTGAAAAAAGCTTTCAGCGGCGTTCTCGCCATTTTTCCGTACTCACGTAGTACCAGTATGCTCCGTGCGGAAAAATGGTTGCGGCCTTGCTGAGCAGGCTTTTTTGAGCAGACCCAAGGCCTCTCATTGTTGACGGCTCCCTGGAGAAAGGTGCTCCTTAATCTCTTCATTATTCAACACTCCTCTATATATCGTGAAGTGAGATTCGCCTATTTCTTCATTTGATCCATGATCAACTTCTTGGTCTGCTGGTATTCCGAGTTCTTTGGATCGGTCTTGAGAGCTCGGTCGATCGATTTCAGAGCTTGGGCCCATTTCTCGTCACCCATGCTGATCAACGCATGCATGAAGTCATAATGTGTGATTTGAGTATTCCCTGTTGACGCCGACTTCGCGCAACGGAATCCTAATCCAACTCCGTAGGAATTGTTCTCAGGCTGATTCCAGAACCGATGACTGCTGTGAAGGGAGCTGGCAGGCGCGAGCCAAGAACCGCCTTTCAAGACTTTGACCGGACCCTGATTTGCAAAGTTGACTCCTGCGGCAGGTCCTTGCGGATTCAAAGCTGGACTCGACTCAAAATAAGTTGGGTCATACCAGTCTGACACCCATTCAAACACATTGCCTGACATATTGTAGGTTCCGTAGCCGCTCACCCCTGCAGGATAGGAATCCACCGCAGTGGTCTTGCCCACATTTTGCCCATAGTTGGCTTTCGTATCGTCAAGTTCATGTCCCCATGGATAGTGGCCGTGGCCTTCTGGTCCTTTGGCTGCACGTTCCCACTCTGCTTCAGTGGGTAAGCGTTTACCCTTCCATTCACAATAGCTGCTGGCATCGTACCAGTTAACTCCGACTACTGGTTGTGTGGCGCTATTCAGACGAGGATCGTCCCAGTAAGCCGGGGCTGCATGACCGGTGGCTTTCATGAAGTCTTTGTAGTTGGCGTTGGACACTTCATATTTATCGATGTAGTACCCTTCCAGCACGACGTTGTGGGGTTTCTCATCTTTATGCTCCTGACTTCCCATAGTGAACTCGCCCTTGGGCACGAGCACCATGTTCTCCGGAGTTTGACTGAAAGCCGGAAAAGCCGTGAGTACCACTGATGTGAAGAGGATGCTGTGCATGAGGGTGTGGTGCCAAAATTTTTCTGAGGATGAAGATAGAACCTTAAGGCTAGAGGAATTCATCATGATGAACGGTCTCCTTTAGTGGTGAGTGAGTTGATAAGGTTTCGAACAACGGCGGTTTTCTAAGATCGTTTGGTCAAAAAGGTCGCCACATTGCAGACATTTCCAAACAGAAATCTGGAAATCTGCGATCCTTTCATCTGGTGAGAGGCAATAAGTGGAAACGAGGCGGCCTTCACATCGTGAGCAATTTGTTAGAGAGCCGTCTGAAAGCTCATGAGAAAGACTGGGTGAGATAAGAACAGTGTGTGAATCTTTTAATTCCATAGAGGGCCTCCATATCGACAATTTCTTCAGTAAGTCATTTTATATGTCATAAGTTTGTCTAATGTATGTCTGGAGTTATATCTATATGTAAAATGTTTGTCAATAGTTTATTCATAAATGTTTTGATAAATATTATACATATTGGTATATTCACCTAATGCAAACCTATAGAATTCATCGATTCTCAAAGCTCACGGGCCTGAGTACACATGTGATTCGGGCCTGGGAGCGGAGGTATGGATTAGTCAATCCTACCCGGAGTGCCAATCGATACCGGTTGTATACAGATGAAGATGTCCAAGTATTTCGATATTTGAAATCCCAAGTTGATCAAGGGGTCGCCATTGGAGAACTGGCGGATATTGGTCGTGATGAACTACTCGTACGGGCGCACCAAGCTATTCTGGATGTCCCGCAAGAAATGCCCCCGTCGGAGGGCCTGGTGTTGGAACTGACGCAAGCTCTTCAGACCAACGATATAGCTGGATTTGAACGGCGGCTCAATGGGGCGTTGGCGGTGATTCCTTTCGAAGAGGCTCTCTTCAGATTTGTCTTGCCCTTGCAGGAGAAAGTGGGTGAATTATGGCACGATGGTGTGTTGAGCACGGGACAAGAGCATTTCGCTTCCAATCACGTGAAGCAAAAAATTTTTTCGGCGATGAATCAGTTCCGAAATGCCGAAGCGAAAACCAAGTTAGTCGTGGCTTGCCCCGCGGATGAATGGCATGAAATTTCAGCAATGACCGTGGCGTATCTCTGTTCTGCGCGAGGATGTTCGGTTGATTATCTGGGAGCAAATTTGCCGACGGTCGAACTTGAAAAATATTGCCAGCAAATCAGGCCTAGTTATGTGCTTCTTTCCCTGACCAATCAACGTTCTGCTCTCGATGTCAAAACGCTGGCCCAGGAACTGGCCACCCGGATTGTTCCTGTGGCTCCAATAGGTGTTGGCGGTCAATGTGCTGAACTGCATGCCGCGATTTTTTCTGAGCAAGGAATTTCAGTGTTCCTCGATCTCAAGGCTCTGGATGCGCTGGTATTCTCCCTCTCTCCTTAGTGCCTTCCTCTGCGATTGACGTCTAGCCTTCAAGTAATTGAGCCAGAACCCGACAGTAAGATATGGCTTCCTCTGTCCTTTCCTCTACTGACACTGATACTCAACGAGCCATCGGCCAAGCTCCTTGGTGGGGGGCGTGGTCTGCCTTTGTGATTGTTGTGTGTTTTTATCTGACACAGGCTGTGGGGATTTCCATGGTGCAAATCATCGCGGGGTTGAATGTGGGGCTATCCAATGGGATTGATGGGATCACAGAAGTTAATCAGGCATGGCTTCTTCCTCTGTCCTTGTTGCTGGGCACCATTGCCGCGGCTATGGTGTCCTGGCAGGTGGCAGCCAGTCGAGCCAAGCCATCTATGGACATGAATTGGTTTTGGAAGTTCCTGGGGAAGTCTCATCCCTCTTGGTCTTTGCTCTGCTTCGTGGGATGGGGAGTGGTCCTGGGCATGGGATTTTTTGCACTGACCGAGTATGGGGTGATCCCACCGGATGACCTTCCTCAACCGCTCTTTGAAGC
Source organism: Nitrospirales bacterium (assembly GCA_965223315.1). GTDB lineage: Bacteria > Nitrospirota > Nitrospiria > Nitrospirales > UBA8639 > Nitrospira_E. The sequence continues at coordinate 3,322,873 of CBDCWD010000004.1, read as the reverse complement.
CATGAGTCGCGCGCCGTTTTTCCTACAAATTGGATGGGTCATGATGTTCGTTGGCCTGTTTCCTGTTGTGGAGGAGGTGTGTTTTCGAGGGTTCTTATATACGGGACTCTCGCAGTCCTGGGGGCCGTTATTGGGTGGGATTGTCACCACTGTTCTCTTCATTGTTGTGCACATGCCCAAGGTGTTGGAGTATTGGCCTGCCTTAGCGGCGGTGACGCTTATAGGTTCCTTGACTGTCGTGATACGAATTCGTACAGGATGTCTGGCACCAAGTATTGCCTTGCATAGTGCGTACAACGGCACCTTGGTCGCGGTGGCATTTCTTACGGCTTCCCCCTCCTCTGAGAGTTAGCTTCTTTCAGGCGTTACTATTCCATTCTTGTCGGTTCGTATCTCTTTCCATTCGCAGGACTTGCGGGATCGTGATTCCCTTGTAAAGGAAAGGCTCGCATCGCACGATACTATAAGAGTAGGAGCAGACTTGGAAGATGAGTAAAAGTGTTTGGCCCGATTAAGAGGGAGATGAAGTCATGATCGTAGGATTTTTCGTTCTAGTTGGAATAGGATCGCTGGTGATCCTGAAGAATTGGACACACCTTCAAATAGCCTGGGTTAGTCGGTCGTGGGTGATAACACAAGGCACGATTTGTCACACGACCATTGATTGCCAAGGTACGGGAGGCTCGTTTAGCCTAAGAAGGCAAGGCTCATTTTTTGCCAATGTGATCTACCAGTATGTGGTGAATGACAAAAAATATTCCAATGATCGGCGTTGCTTTGGCAACGACCTGGAATCGGAGTCGCAAGCTCTCTCGACCGCTGCGCACTATCCGGAAGGAAGTACCGTGAGCGTGGCGTACAATCCTCAAAATCCCAAACAATCTGTCCTCGAACCCGGCTTACGGTTTTCTCAGTGGGTGCCACTCGGCGTTGGGGCCATGCTCATGTCTGGAGGCTGGGCGGGCCTGCTCATCTATGGCTACCCCTGGCTGCTTGGTTGATAGAAACGTCTCCACTTATTATATAGTACTTTAACGACCAAATACGCCTTTCACCCTCACCCCAACCTTGTCCTCTCTTCGAGGCCAAGCCCTCAAGGGCGAGGGGGTTCTGAAATGTCTTAATTAAAAGTTAAAATACTATAGCTGTTCCAATTAATTTCTGAAGGATGATGTTTCTCAAGCATCTGACCCCACCCCTTTCACCCTTCTTTTTCCCCCAATGGGGCGACGCGATGTGTGTCAAGAGGTTGAAGGGGGGGCTAGTTCCCCTCCAAGGTAGGGGCAGCTGCATGGCTAGGATGGGAGAGAAATCGATGAAGGTGCGGGGCATTCTTGAGGGAGTTTTAACGCGGGTTTTTTCTTGAAGGAGATATGTGTGGGTATGGCTTCTGGCTCCACGTCTTGGGGTGTTTTCTTGAGTGTGTGGATGATAATTTCTGGAGGGCAGAAGAGACGGATGGGGAAGAGGGAGGTGCCAACGCCGCGTGAGGTATAGCCGCGCAAAGTTTTATATTGCCAGGGCCCAGCTTTGTAGGATCGACCACAACGGCAATGCGTAATGATGGGCTTCCCCCCAGGTAGACAGATTTGTCCTCCATGAGAATGGCCGCATAAATAGAGGTCCATGCCAGCCGCAAAGGCTTCAGGGATAATTTCTGGAGAATGGACGAGAAGAATGCGAACCACATCTGTTGGTGCGGCATTGACCGCCTTATCCAAATCCCCGGTTTCGTAGTAATGCATATCGTCCAGTCCTAATAGCCAGATGGCATCAGAGCCTTTTTCGATGGCTTGGGTTTCATTAAGCAACATGCGAATGCCGGCGGCTTCGAGCCCCGGAGTCATTTCCAGCCAATCGTGATTGCCCAAAATGCCCGTGACGCCGAATGGGGCTTGAATCGCGCTGACTAGTTCTTTCATAAGGGTCAAGGTTTTGTCATAAGGCCCATACGTTTTAAACCGGAAATCGCCGGTGAGGACGCAGAGATCATAGTGCAGGGAAGACAAAGCCGCTTTCAGCGCCTGCCCCTTATCAATCATGCCTTCTATGTGCAAGTCCGAGAGATGCAAAATACGAAATCCATCAAAAGCATCGGGGAGGTGAGGAAGTGGGACGGTATGTTCTACGACGCGATAGTTGGTGGAATTTCTGACCGCAATGGGCCACAGGCCAGTGGCTTTTAATGAGGTTTTAAGCAGCCACGCAATGGCGGGAAATTCCTCCATATGTACATGGATATGATGTCCGCCCAATAGTAGTGCGGAGTAATGGGCTTGGGTTTCTAATCGTTTGCCGGCGTGGGCTGAGCCAATTCGCTCAACCAATTTTGCTAAAGCTTCTTGTTCCAGATGTGGCTGCATGGACTTGTCAGCATTCTTCTTTCAGGGGTACGATAGACCTATGCAACGGTTAGACCTTCAACGACCTGAATTGCCAGATCTCCAATTTGTGTTGACCGTGGCGGCCCTATGCACCTCTGATTTGGAGTCTCTCAATGCTCCGCAATCGGTGCGGGAAACCGTGTTCAATCGTTGCTGGGCGTTACTGCATGAGGGACCGCCTCCAGAAAAGAAAGAAGACCGGGTATTAAATCTTATGTCAGGTGATGAGGTCTTGTTAGAAGCTCTTGTTAGCAGCATTCGTCAAACATTCGAGGAACATGGGTTCGTGGAATTGACGTGGGAACATGCGCCCAGCGAGCCTTCTCGAGAATCGACTCCTGAAGTGGTTCCTTTAGTGGAACGTATTCAAAAACTCTATCCGCCCCCCGACGATGTGGAGTCTTCTTCATCTTCTCAGCCTTCCTAATTTTCTGAATCTTTCCCGTAAAGAGGTATGTCAATTTGTCCTCTTGAGTAGAGAACCTTGCCTGCTTCACTTATTTCCTTTTTCGGTTGTTAGGGAGAGAAAACTAACAGGAACTTGAGCGGGAGGTTCATCGTGTTACCTGGGGGAAGGGTGTCGTGGTGCTTGCTCAGGAATTGGCCGTTTTGACCTGCTTAGTCCCGCTTTCTAAAGAGGTAAAGGCTCCCAGGTTCCTAAATTTTTCCTCCCGTTGTTTTAGTAACATGGGAATTGGGAGCTTTTGAAGTTCCAAAAAATGTGTCTCAAGTGCCGCCGAAATATGTTTGGCGGTTTGCGAGATATTGCGATGGGCTCCCCCAAGCGGCTCAGGAATGATGCCATCTATGACGTGCAGTTTAAGCAATTCCGGGGCAGTCATTTGCAAGGCTGAGGCTGCTGTTGAGGCTTTGGCGCCATCACCCCATAAAATTGCGGCACACCCCTCAGGTGAAATCACGGAGTAGATCGAATGCTCTAACATGAGCACACGATCGGCTACGCCTAACGCCAACGCTCCGCCGCTGCCACCTTCTCCCGTAACCACAGCCATAATGGGCACTTGCAACTTGATCATGTCCAATAAATTGCGGGCAATGGCTTCGGCTTGTCCGCGTTGCTCGGCATCGACGCCAGGATAGGCTCCAGGCGTATCGATAAAGGTCAGAATGGGACGTTGAAATTTTTCGGCTAGTTTCATGAGACGCAAGGCTTTTCGATAGCCCTCCGGTTTGGCCATTCCAAAGTTCCGACTCATTCGCTCTTTGAGGGATTTTCCTTTTTCGTGACCAATAACCATAATGGAGCGGTCTTTCCAGGTTGCGAATCCTCCCATAATTGCGCGATCTTCACCGTAGAGACGGTCGCCATGAAGCTGGATGAGATTCTCTGTGAACTGCTCGAGATAATCAGAAATGGATGGGCGCTGGGGATGCCGGGCAATTTGGCTTTGCTGCCAGGGGGAGAGGTTGGCAAACAGCTCTTCTTCCATCTTGGCTAACTGCTTGCGACTTTTTTCGATAGCCTCTTGAACAGAATTCTTCTTGGATTTTGACTTCACGAGTCTTGCAACGCGGCTTTCCAGATCTTTGAGAGGTTTTTCAAAATCTAAATATTCACGCACGGGCAGGCTCCTTGGCCAAGGCGGTTAGTGGAAGGCGACGGTGGATGTTCCCAGAAGATGCTCAACTTCTTCTAAAAATTCGGGTGTTGGAGAAATGCCGACATTGGGTAATTTCGGGAGATTTGCTGTGACATTTGATTGTAAGTGAAACGCTAAGGTGATGGGCGTTGGCCCCGGATACCGTTCAAATATGTGTTTTAAGTCTACCAGATTATGAGGCAGGACGTCTTCTTCGTGAATTTTCAGCGTGACGTGCTGCACGGTCTCAGAGGCTAATTGTGGCAGTAGTTCAATCCGTGTGGCCTTTATTCTAGCACCGTTATCCATTAGATCTACCGTTCCGGTCAGACGAATCACAGAATCCGGCGCGAGCATGGATTCGTGGTTTTTAAAGGTTTCGGGGAAAATGATGGCCTCCACCGTACCTTGAAGGTCTTCCAATTGCGCATAGGCCATCCGGTTCCCCTTTTTTGTTGTGGTCACTTTGATGCTGGAAATGACGCCGCAGAGTTTCACTTCCCGCTCTTCCTTGATCTCTCGAAGCCCTTGAGTGGAGCAGGTTGAAAAATGGGCGATGGCCATGCGGTGGCGGTTGAGCGGATGGTCGGTAATGTAAAACCCGGTCAGTTCGCGTTCATACTGGAGTAATTGATTTTGGGACCATTCGGGTTTCTGTGCTATCGCAAATCCAAAGTTTTCAGGTGATTCCTGCGACGTCCCTTCTGCCGGAAGATCAAAAAGGCTGGTTTGGCCATCACGTTTATTTCGTTGTACCGTGGAAGCATGTTCCATGGCCTGGTCTAATACGTCAAATAAGCTGGCGCGGGAGGTGCCCATGGAGTCGAAGGCTCCGACTTTAATCAGCCCTTCCAGTACGCGTTTGTTGACCTTTTGGGAATCCAGCCGGCAGCAGAAATCAAGAAAAGAGCTAAAAGGTCCATCCTGATCGCGGTTTTCCAGAATAATATCAACGGCGCTTTCGCCGACATTTTTAATGGCTGCCATGCCAAATCGAATGCCTTCCGGCACCACACTGAAGTTTTTTAAGCTCTGATTGGCATCGGGCGGCAAGATTTTCAAGCCTAGTTCCCGGCATTCGGTAAAATAGCCCACCATTTTATCCGTATTGCCCATTTCCGAAGTCAGAAGGGCTGCCATAAATTCTGTGGGATGATGTGCTTTCAAATAAGCTGTTTGATAGGTGACCACGGCATAGGCGGCTGAGTGAGACTTATTGAATCCGTATCCTGCAAAAAAGGCCATTTGATCGAATATTTTCTCTGCGAGTTTTTCGGAAAGGTTCTTTTCTTTACAGCCTGAAATGAATAAGGCTTTCTGCTTGGCCATTTCATCGTGTTTTTTCTTGCCCATGGCCCGGCGCAGCAAGTCAGCTTGGCCGAGGGAGAATCCGGCCAGTTGGTTGGTAATGGCCATGACCTGTTCCTGATACACAATGACGCCATAGGTTTCTTGGAGAATAGGTTCGACTTGAGGTGGTTCGTACACGATTTGGGAAGGATCCCGTTTGCGTTTGATGAAGTCGTCCACCATGCCGCTTTCCAGGGGGCCTGGCCGGTAGAGGGCCAGAATGGCAATGAGGTCTTCAAATGTTTCGGGTTTGATCTTGACCAGCAAATTCCGCATGCCCGAACTTTCTAGCTGAAAAATGCCGGTGGTTTTTCCTGAACTGAGCAGCGCATAGGTGTCGGGGTCATCGAGCGGAACATTGTGGACATCTAGCTGCTTGTCCGGGGGCTGGGCAGCATGGACGAGCCTGACGGCATCGTGGATCATTGTCAGCGTTTTCAAACCCAGGAAATCAAACTTTACCAATCCGACTTTTTCCAGATCGGTCATGGTGTATTGCGTCACGATTTCGTCATTGCTTGTTTTATATAAAGGAACATGTTCCATGAGGGGTTTTTGTGAAATAACGACGCCGGCAGCATGGGTTGAGGCATGCCGGGCTAAGCCTTCCAGCGCCATGGCCGTATCCATGAGCTCCTTCATGCCTGCTTCTTGATCGACGAGTTCCTGAAGACGTGGTTCTTGCTTGAGCGCATCTTTCAGCGTGATATTGAGTTGGGTGGGAACCAACTTTGCCACTTTATCGACCTCGGCATAGGGAATGTCCATCACGCGGCCCACATCGCGAATGGCGGCTTTGGCTCCCAATGTCCCAAACGTAATAATTTGGCAGACATGCTCTTCGCCATATTTGTCGATGACGTAGTTGATGACTTCTCCCCGGCGGTCCATGCAGAAATCCATATCAATGTCTGGCATGGTGACCCGTTCGGGGTTCAAAAACCGTTCGAAGAGGAGGTTGTACGTGAGTGGGTCGAGGTCGGTGATGCGAAGGGCATAGGCTACAAGGCTTCCGGCGGCGGATCCGCGCCCTGGGCCAACAGGAATGTTTCGTGACCGGGCGAAATTGATAATGTCCCAGACCACCAGAAAGTACCCGGCATAGCCCATGGTGTTTAACACCGACAATTCGGTTTGCAGGCGATGCTGGTAGGCTTCCCAAGGGATGGAGGTGGGGCGTTCGCGTAAGCGTTCACGCAAGCCTTCCTCCGAGAGCTGTTGCAGGTAAGAGTTGTGCGTTTGGCCATCGGGGACGTGATAGTCCGGAAGGTAGGTGGCGCCAAATTCAAGTGAAAGATCGCATTGCTCGGCGATCTGTATGGTGTGCAACGCGGCGCGAGGGAACCCGGCAAATTCAGCGACCATCTCCTCCATCGACTTCACATACAATTGATCGGTATCAAATTTCATCCGATTGGGGTCTTTGAGGGTTTTTCCTGTTTGCAGACACAACATGACTTCATGAGGACGGGCGTCGTGTTTGGTGAGATAATGACAGTCATTGGTGCCGACCAATGGAATGCCAAGTTTCTGATGGATCTCCATGAGGCCGCGATTGGCGATCTGTTGTTGTTCCAATCCATTAGCCTGCACTTCCAAGTAATAATGATCTTTTCCAAAGATGGAGCGAAATTCATCGGCGGCTCTTATTGCCCCTTCCAGGTCGTTGTGTTCAATTAATTGCGGGACTTCTCCACTTAAACATCCGGAAAGGGCAATCAGGCCTTCATGATGTTCTTGCAGCAATTCTTTATCCATGCGGGGCTTATAGTAAAACCCTTCCAGATAGGCCCGGCTAGAAAGTTTCATGAGGTTGTGGTAGCCGACTTGATTCGTGGCGAGCAGAATTAAATGGTAATACTCGTGATGAGCGAGATGGCCGGATTTTTGTGTGCGACTGCCGGGCGCCATATAGGCTTCGCAGCCAATAATGGGTTTGACTCCATGGTGTTGAGCTTTTTGATAGAAATCAATCGCGCCAAACAAGTTGCCATGGTCGGTCATGGCGACGGCGGGCATCCCATACTCTTTCACTTGTTGAAAGAGCGGGTTGAGTTGGTTGGCCCCATCCAAGAGGCTATATTGCGTGTGAAGGTGGAGGTGAACGAATTCAGAAGGCACTGAGAAAGTCCTTGGAAAAAATTTTAGTGAGCAGGTACCATGAAGTCAAATCAAATGTTCTCCAGAGAAAATGGGTATAAAGATGTGGATAAGCAGGCTATGACGTTCGGTCATGCAACCCAGTCTGCTCGTTTAGCAATTTGCTCATTCCCTGAGCATGGTAGTGACGAAAAGGAGGCATACTAAATTTTGGGGGTAATAGTGGTGTCTAATGGAATTCCCCTCCTTTTGTAAGGAGGGGCTAGGGGAGGTAGATTCTTCTTGAACGTCCGCAGCTAAAATCAGTCATGAATTAATCGCATGCAAGAAGGAGGTGGATATGATTGTCACAACAACTCACACTATCGAAGGACATCGCATTCAAGAATATTTAGGCGTGGTCACGGGGGAAGCCGTGTTGGGTAGTAATTTTTTTCGTGATTTTTTTGCCAAAATTCGGGATGTGGTCGGTGGCCGGTCCGGCGCCTATGAAAAAGAATTGGCTCGTGCACGAGAGGTGGCGTTTCGGGAAATTGAAGAAGAAGCCCTCGAAGTCGGAGCCAATGCGATTGTGGGAATTGACTTAGACTATGAGGTGATGGGAGAAACGGGAAGCATGTTGATGGTGAGCATCAGCGGAACGGCTGTAAAGATCACATAATGGGCACTTTCCCCAGATAAATCTGCAATCAATGAGTTTGAATATTCAGATCAATGATTTTGAGAAAGGCAATCAATTTTAGTTATTTTCACTTACATAAAACACTTGACCTTTATGAGAAAGGACCGATAAGATACTTGAAGAATTCCGATGAAGAAAGAATAACCGAGAACAATCGTGTTCTGGAGAAACAGAAGACATTTCACATATAAGAGGCCGGTACATTATCACGCAAGGAGGATTTCATGAAAGCCAAAAAGGGAGTGGTCGATTTTCTGAATAAAGTATTGACCAATGAGTTGACAGCCATCAATCAGTATTTTCTCCATGCAGAAATGTGTGGCAACTGGGGATATACCGTGTTGCATGACGAAATTCGCAAGCATGCGATAGATGAAATGAAACATGCGGAACAAATTATTGAACATATCCTTTTTCTAGACGGGTTTCCAAACTTGCAACGGCTGGGAACGCTCAAAATTGGAGAGACGGTGCCGGAACAGTTTAAATCGGATTTGAAGTTAGAGCAGGATGCCGTGAAACTCTTAACCGACGCCATCGAGCATTGTGTCAAAGTCGGAGATTTCAATACTCGAGCGAAATTGGAAGGGATTGTGACGAGCGAAGAGGAACATATCGATTGGATTGAGACGCAAATTGAGACGATCAAGCAGGTTGGCGTCGAAAACTACTTGAGCCAGCATATGCATCAGGCGTAAAGGCTGTACTTCATATTTTCTGAGCAGAGCTTTTCGAGATTCTTCACAGATCTTGGAAGGCTCTGTTTGTTTTCAGGACAGCGGCACTTAACTTCTTACTGAAAACTTCTTCCTTTTCTGACATGGCATCACTTCCGGTGTGTGCCCAGTTTATCCATACCACAACAGAATTACTCTGCGATCTGCTTCTGGGCTTAAGAATGGCCAATGGGTACCTCTAAAAACTGAGGATTTTTTCTGAGGGCAAGGAAGCGGCGCGCGGAAAACCGCAGTGTATGGGCTAATACATGAGGATTTGAGCACGCGGCTGACGCCGCCATCGGGAAAAAGGACAGTTTTTAGAGGTGCCCTAATGATAAAATGTGATGAGTTGACCGGCTGTTTGAACACGCGTTCAGTACTATTGCATGAGGATATTTGAGTGGAAGCATGCCCATGAAGAAAGCAGGACGACAGAAATCTCTCGATGTTTCTTCGCTGAGAGCGGAATTCCGATGGCTAGAAGCAAATCCGCCTTTGCACGAGTTGATGGAGCGGCATCCAGCCGAATGGGAGCAGGTGGGGCCGAAGCTCGTGTCATCCCTGGAGAATGGTGGGGTTCAGATATTAAAGGGGTTTGCCATTGAGGCTAAGTCGTTGGAGAAAACATGGATGGAACGACTGCGTAAAGATAGGAACAATCTTAACACTTTGAAATCAGCTCTTCCTTGTTTGATTCGTAGCCGAATGTCTCTCTTGGCAGTCGACAAATGTCTGTTTTCGGCTGCGACAGGCGTGGCGACCGGTCCTGTGCGGTTCAATTGGCTGAATGGCTATGTCATGCAACAACTGCTGTTCCGTCACGACCTCATTCGTAAACCTGTTTCGCTACGCTGGTTTCGTTTTTGGTGGCGGATGAATTCTCAAAAACGTCTCTTGATGCCCTTAGTCCAAAAAAAAGGGATCTATTGTTTTTATACTCGTGAGCTTATTAAGGCACTTGCGATGATGATTGGTCGGCAATCTTGTCTAGAGATTGCTGCTGGAGATGGAACGCTTTCGCGCTTTCTTGCTGAAGAAGGTGTTAATATCGCTGCCACGGACAATCAAAGTTGGCAGCATGCCATTGAGTATCCAGATGATGTGCAAAAGATCGAGGCGAAACAAGCCTTACAACGATATCAACCAGAGGTCGTCATCTGCTCCTGGCCGCCACCGGCCAACCATTTTGAACGACACGTATTTTCTACCAACAGCGTTCAACTCTATGTGGTCATTGGCAGCCGATATCAATTTGCGAGTGGAAACTGGGGCGACTATGCCAAGCAAGGAAATTTCGACTATACGATTGATCCAGAGTTAAGTGCGTTGGTGGTTCCGCCAGAATTAGAAAGCGCTGTCCTCATTTTCCGAAGGCAATCTTCTTCTTAAATTTTCGGTAGAAGAACATGTGTTCAAATTTAGAAAATTGTTAGGAATAAACGGTCAAGAGCTTGAAGGCGGTCTCGTTGGAACTTATTTGGAATGACTATAAATGCGATCTTTTTGAGTGTACTACTGGAGTGCGGAGAATAAGCTGGTGAGTGGGAGAGAAAAGTTTGAGGCATGTAGAGGCGTGATGCTTTCACTTGCGCGCAAGATCTTTTGTGTCTTATAGCCGGATGAAGATGGATCGCGAAAAACTTCAAGTTGACGATCGACAATATTCACAATCCAATATTCAGGAATGAGGTATTCCGCGTACAACGTTACTTTGGTGGTTCGATCAAATAGTAGGCTGGATTCGGCCACTTCCACGACAAGAAGTGCGGTGGTGGGGTGGGCTTGGACAAAATCTAAGGGATGACCGGTGACGACTGCTAAATCTGGCTCGGGTTCTGATGTTTGACCAAGGGCTAAGGGGAGTTGTGTGCGCACTGATACATGTTCCCCAAAAGCTTGTTGGAGTTGGGCGTCCAGAAAATCAATAAAGGCGGCATGTGGTGTGCCTTGAGGCGTCATGGCAAGAATCTCCCCGTGAATGAGTTCCACGCGTTCTTCGGGGCGAAGAATGCCTGTTCGAGCCATTTCGTGATACTCGTGACGTGAAAAACGTCGGATAGTGGTGGCCGTCGTCATAGATATGCTTGCCTTCCCATTTCATTCTAGCAGGGGGGAAAAGAGACAACAAGATGAATGCGAGGACACAGGGATGACGTATTCCCCTCCTGAAATCCTCTTCGAGGTCAAGCCCCTTACAAAGGGGAGGAATTATTTGCCGAGGGCTCTGTCGAGATTGAAAGCCGCGCTGATGAGCGCAAGATGGGTAAAGGCTTGTGGGAAATTGCCAAGGGCTTCGCCATGGTGACCGGTTTCCTCGGCATAGAGCCCAAGATGATTAGCATAGCCCAACATTTGTTCGAAGAGGAGCCTGGCGGCTTCTAACTTGCCGCGATCTGTCTGACCCGCGCGCGTCAGAGCTTCCACCAACCAGAAGGTGCAGATATTAAAGGTGCCTTCTTCACCGCTCAAGCCATCGGCGGATTCGGCGAGATTGTAGCGGTACACGAGTCCGTTGGAGACCAAGCCACCTTTTTCAGGGGATTTGATCGTCGCATCTAGGGTTTTCAACATACGCGGGTCGGTTGGGGAGACAAAAAAGACCAACGACATCATCAGATTGGCCGCGTCTAACGTGTCATTTCCGTATCGTTGAATGAAGGCTTGCCGGTCGGCATCCCAACCTTTTTCCATAATTTCTTCATAAATGGCATCTCGCACTTTGAGCCAGCGGTCTCGATCCGCAGGAAAAGAGCGCTTGTCGGCCAAGCGGATGCCCCGGTCAATTGCCACCCAACACATCAGCTTTGAATAGACGAAATGCTGTTGCCCTCCGCGCACTTCCCAGACGCCTTCGTCAGGGCGCTGCCAATTATCACAGACCCAATTGATCAGACGGCGCAGGTGTTTCCACAGATCATACGATATGGGTGTGCCATATTTATTGTAGAGATACACCGAATCCAGTAACTCGCCGTAAATGTCCAGCTGCAATTGATCGTAGGCGCCATTGCCAATACGAACAGGGGAGGAGCTGCGATAGCCTTCCAGGTGCTCAAGGGTTTCTTCCGTCAGGCTATGTCGACCATCAATGCCGTACATGATTTGGAGAGAGCCGTCCGGTGCGAGCTCATGGCATCGGGCTTCCAGCCAATTCATGAATTCTGACGCCTCATCGGTAAATCCAATACGAAGCAGTCCATAGAGTGTAAAGGCCGCATCCCGAATCCAGGTATAGCGGTAGTCCCAATTGCGTACGCCGCCAATATCCTCTGGAAGGCTACAGGTTGGTGCTGCCACAATGGCGCCTGTGGGCTTGAAGGTGAGGAGTTTCAGAACTAAGGCCGAGCGATGGACCATTTCACGCCAGCGGCCGGAGTAGGTACATTTGGCTAACCAGGATCGCCAATACACGACCGTTTGCGTGAAGAGTTCTTTAGCATAGTGCTCGGGACAAAAGGCCGGAAGTTCCTCAGATTCTATCCCTTGAATGCAAACATCCGCACTTTCTCCCTCTTCCAGCGTGAATTCAGCGATGAGGGCGTCGCCTTCTCGGTGTAGGGGGATGGTTGCGCCCAACCGAAGCGCAAGGGCTGGCGATTCAAAGATGCCTCCTTGGGCGTTGATAGTGATGGTATGTGGATCGCGGCCATAATTGAAAGCCGGGCGGCATTCCAATTTAAACGTCATGGTTCCCCGAATGGTTTGGATGCGCCGCACGATGCCATGTTGTGTGCAGTCGGCCGCATCTTTGCCAACTGGCATGAAATCGATCACGCGGCCCACGCCGTCTGTCGTGTGGAATCGGGTGACCAAGACATTGGTATCCGGCCAATAATATTGTTTGGATTTCACGTGATTAGGGGTTGGGGCAATGGAAAAGGTCCCGCCCTTTTTGTCGTCCAAAATGGAGGCAAACACGCTTGGCGAATCGAAATGCGGAAAACACAGCCAATCGATCGACCCATTCATGCCAATCAATGCGGTCGTCCGCATATTTCCGATCAGGCCATAATTTTCAATAGGTTGATATGGCATGTGTTACTATTCGGTAGTTTAGTGAGTGATATTGATAAAGGTAGGTGAGGTATATAGTGGGCACGATAAGAAAAATCAGTACCCTCTGCCGGTGCTGCCGCCGCGTCCCATTCGATCTAGTGGGAGGGCTTCATAGCGTTCCTTGAGGGCTGGATGTTTGCTGAGAAAGGTGTGGACGGCCGCGTCGTCGGCAAAGATTTCCGGACTCCGTTCACGATATTCTTCGATTGTTAAATCGTGCTTGGCTAATACGTTGCTCACCTTGGAGTTAATATCTCTTCCCATTTCCTGCATGGCCCCTGGAGACGGGCGGCCTCCACCGCCTCCATACGATCGTCCGCCGGAAAAATAATTCATCATCATTTCGCCGATTTCAATGCGAGCCTTCACAAACTTCCCGACTTCTTCTTGTTCGGCACCCAGACTTACTCCAGTGAATAAAACGTAACTCAACGCGATTCCCATAAGAATTCTTGTCAATGTTGTCGTCATTATGGCTCCTTATAAATGTAACAATGGTTGTGACAATGCCTTGTTGGGCGTGCGTGCAAGGATTTAAAAGGATAGCCAAGCGGCAAATAAAAGTACAGGAATATTCCTTAATAAAAAGAGAATTCTGAAAAGGGCGTGAATTGTGGACAAGAAGAATATGGTTGATAATCCAAGAAATTTCTCACTGAGACGTTGGAATATGCATGGCGTCGAGTGTGTTGATGCCATCTATACTTGGTTTGGTGATGTTTGGTAGATGTAGTGCGTGAACTTCAAAAGCAGTGGTGACGGTCTTCTTTTTCATTGATGCGGACCTAGAGTGCAGAAAGGACTAAAAATGGTACAGCCTATGGAGCGAATTGGATTTGTTGGGGTGGGACGTATGGGAGCCAATATGGCTCGCCGGTTAAAAGACGTTGGAAGAGTAATCACAGCCGTGTACGATGTGGATGCAAGGAAGGCCGAATCAGTTGCCAAGGAAATCGAGGCAGAATGCGCTAAAACACCTGCTCGCGTCGCGGAATTGGCCACGATGATTTTTACGGTGGTGACGGATGATGCCTCCATGCGGAAAATATTTGCTGCTGATGGCTCCGAGAATTTGTTGGCGAAGGCAAAAGGACGTCTCTTTGTGAACTGTGCGACGGTTTCGCCCGATGTACATATTGATGTGGAAGCTCTCGTCGAACAACAGGGTGGACAATCCCTTGAAGCCTGTATGGCCAGCAGCATCCCGCAGGCGCGGGAAGGCACGTTGTATTTGATGTGTGGCGGTAAACAAGAAAGTTTTGATCGAGCAAGGCCGATTTTGGAAACGTTGAGTGCTAAGCTTCGCTACATCGGCAAAGCTGGACAAGCTGCACAGGTGAAAGCGTTAGTGAATATGGTGATGAATATCAATACGGCCGGATTAGCAGAAGGGTTGGGGCTGGGGGCCGCACTTGGATTGGATCTCACAATGTTACAGGAAGCGTTCAGTCAAACAGGAGCGGCTTCTCGTGTGCTGGAGACGGATGGTGCTGATATGCAGAATCGCGATCATGAATGCTATTTCTCTGCTACACATGCTGCGAAAGATTCCGGAATTGCCTGTGCCATGGCAGAATCTGCCGAGCTTACTCTGCCACTGGCGAAAACCACGTGGGAACAATATCAACGGCTTGTTGAATCCGGAAAAGGGGAACTGGATAAATCCGCCATTGCCGAACTGACTTTTAAAGACCGTCTGTCCACTAGCTGAAGGTTGCCGACTATTTATGGCTGAACGGTCCTATCAACTCATTCAATCGAAACAGGGCGTACCAATTAAGGCCTGGGTCAAGGGGGTACCCTTAGAGCCAGAGGCCGAACAACAGTTGCGCAATGTGGCCTCCTTGCCGATTGTCTACAAATGGGTCGCGGCTATGCCGGATGTGCATTGGGGCATGGGCGCCACAATTGGGAGCGTGATTCCGATGAAACGTGCCATTATTCCTGCAGCGGTGGGGGTGGATATTGGGTGTGGAATGATGGCTGTGCAAACGACGCTCAATGCGAAACAGCTGCCTGATACGTTGCGCGAGGTTCGCGCAACGATTGAGCGGGCTGTCCCGCATGGTAGAACCAATAATGGGCAGAGGCATGATCGCGGGGCGTGGGGGCATATTCCCCAACACCATCTGAGGGAATGGGGACGATTGCAGCCCACTTACCAATTGATTCTGTCGAAACATCCTAAACTCAATCGCGGAAATGATGTGAACCATCTTGGAACCTTAGGCACCGGAAATCATTTTATTGAAGTCTGTCTTGATGCTCAGGATGCGGTGTGGCTCATGTTGCATAGCGGATCGCGGGGCGTGGGGAATCGCATTGGGTCGTACTTTATTGAATTGGCCAAACGTGATATGCGGAAGTGGATGCGAAATTTGCCAGATGTGAATTTATCCTATTTGAAAGAAGGCACGGAGTCGTTTGATGATTATGTAGAGGCGGTGCAATGGGCCCAAGATTTTGCCATGACGAATCGCCGGCTCATGATGGAGAATTTGGTACAGGCTCTTCGTGAATCTGGCGAGGTTCCGCCGTTTGATCTGACTCACGAAGTCGTGAATTGCCATCATAATTATGTGGCGGTTGAGTTACATTATGGACAAGAGGTGTGGGTGACGCGTAAGGGAGCGGTGCGGGCACAAATTGGTGATATGGGAATTATTCCGGGAAGCATGGGTGCCCGTTCGTATATTGTCCGGGGCAAGGGTCATCCTGAGAGTTTTCACAGTTGTAGTCATGGAGCGGGCCGGGCGATGTCCAGGGGAGCCGCGAAACGCCGGTTTTCACTCGTGGATCATGAACAGGCCACGCAGGGAGTCGAATGCCGAAAAGATAAACATGTGCTGGATGAAACGCCTGGAGCCTATAAGTCAATCGATGCCGTCATGCAAGCCCAACAGGATCTAGTGGAAATTGTCCATACGTTACGGCAAGTGGTGTGTGTGAAAGGGTAGTGCCAAAAACTGACCCTATCCATAAAGAAAGTCACTCCCGGCGAAACAAGGTTTTAAGAATTTGTCGGGCGGATTGAATCAGCAATTCTGAACTATCCCCGGCGGCGTAAATTCGTTCCAACCGGTCATGTGCTTCTGCAAAATCTGGTTGTTGGCGAATGGCCTGCTCCAAGGTTGTTTGAGCTTCTTGACTGTACCCTTCCGCCATGTAGGCAAGGCCGAGGTCTGAATAGGCTTCTGCCTGTGTTGAATCTAGTTGAATGGCCCAGGTCAGTGTCTGACGAGCTTGCTCGAAATCTTCTTGTGCAATGAGGGAACGTCCCAGCCAATACAAGGCTTGGTAATCTTGGTGGTTGAGTTCTACGCTTTTTCGCAGGGCTTGCTCCGCCTTCCTCCAGGCATGCTTGTCAATGTAGACAGCCCCGAGTTCGCGATAGGCTTCTGCAGATGCAGGATTAAGTTTGATGACGGCTGAAAATTCCTCGATGGCGCCGTTTGGATCTCCCTGCTGACTCAAGATTTTGCCTAACTGTAGATGGGTGGAGGTATTGTTAGGAAGAAATTCAGCTGAAGCGCGGAGACGTTCACGATTTTTGCGGAGCTCGCTTTCCACCGATTCATTGGTGACGGGAGTTCCCGGTGCTCTAACGTTTTCTGTTGGGTATGGCGCTATTTGTGCGGACAGGGACCCGTTTCCATTCAGCGTCCCCATGATACCCCACAACACAATTGTATACCATCTCATCATTTAGAAAATGGAAACGCCTGTCTTGGTGGTAAATAATTCTAAGGCATATTGTCCAGCAGCTGAATTCCCTTTTTCATTTAGGCCGGGAGACCACACTGACACAGTCAGGCGGTTTGGAATGATTCCGACAATGCCTCCGCCCACGCCACTTTTTCCTGGCAACCCGACATTAAAGGCAAAATCTCCTGCCGCGTCATAGGTCCCACACGTGAGCATGAGGGCATTGACTCTCTTTGTTTGGCTGGGAGTGAGGACAGTCTGATTGGTCCATGGACAAAGGCCTTTGTTGGCCAAGAAAAGAAATCCTTTCGCGAGATCCACGCAGTTCATAGATAAGGAACAGTGAAAACAATAAAACTTTAAGACCTCTTCAACATCGTTCTGAAGATTAGAAAAACTTTTCAAGAAATTGGCCATGGCCGCATTCCGAAATCCGGCTTGACGCTCAGAGCGAGCCACCTGAATATCATCCTGAATGGAGGCATTATGTGCACGTTGCCGGACAAATTCGAGAAAAGACGGTGAAGGATCGTTCAGATGAGACACGAGGATATCAGAAACCACTAACGCTCCTGCATTGATAAACGGATTTCTGGGTATGCCCTGTTCATATTCAAGCTGTACAAGAGAGTTAAAGGTAGAGCCAGAAGGTTCCAACCCAACCCGAGTCCAAATCTTGTCGCCTTCGAGGGCGAATCCAAGGGCCAGCGTGTAGACTTTTGAAATACTTTGAATCGAGAATTGCTCCAAAGCCTGTCCAACATGGAAGGTCCCGCCATCGATTGTTTGAACCGCCATTCCGAATTTATGCTTTGAGATATTCGCCAATTGAGGAATATAAGTGGCGACATTTCCAGACGGTAATCTGTGTCGCACGTCTTCATGAATTTCTTCTAAAATTTCTTGATAGTTCATAGTGCTTTATCGCGTTCACAAAAATGGACTCTACGAAGAAGCTCCGTCAGGCTCATATGAAGTTCTTCGAAATCTGAGGCGATCATTGCCTTTGCCAGTCACTTGGTCGTCCGTTCCAAATAGGCTTTGAGAGCCGCCGCATTGTTGATTGTTTTATTTGCTGCACTATATACCAGTGTGAGCTGGCTTTTTTGCGCGATGACTCGGAGTTTGTTAACCGTCTCTGGCTGTCGATCCAGTTCTGCGGTGTAGCGTTGTCTAAATTCTTTCCACTTGCCGGCATCGTGGTTGAACCATTGACGTAGGCTTGTTGAAGGTGCGACTTCACGTAACCAAAGGTCGATGCTGGCCGTTTCTTTTGAAATACCTCGTGGCCAAAGACGATCAACAAGCACTCGATAGCCATCGTTTTTGGATGGGGGCTCATAGATCCGCTGAAGATGGATGTTCGGGGTTTCTGTTGTTTTTCTCCTTGCCGTTCGCCGTGATGTGGAATTGTTGGGATGTCGAAAGCAATCGGTGGTGTGATCATTGACGAGCCCGGCAGCCTGCATATGAGCATAGATAACCGTGCTGCCCACAAAACGAAAACCACGTTTTTTGAGGTCTCGAGAGAGGGCATCACTTTCTCCCGTTGTCGTCGGGACTTGAGACATGTTTTTCCAATAATTGACTTTTGTTGTCCCACCTACAAATTGCCAAATATAGGCGTCAAAGGATCCGAATTCTTCTTGCACCTTGAGAAAAGCCTGTGCGTTGGTAATAGCTGATTGAATTTTGAGACGATTGCGAATAATGCTGCTGTCTTGAAGAAGAGCAGCTTGTTTGCGAGCATCAAAGCGAGCGACCTTGACGGGATCAAATTTCGCAAAGGCTTTGCGATAGCCTTCTCTGCGAAGCAAGATCGTGGACCAGGAGAGGCCAGCCTGTGCGCTTTCCAAAATGAGCATTTCAAAATGGCGGTGGTCATCATGAACAGGTCTACCCCATTCCTTATCGTGGTACGGAATAAAATGCGGCTTATTCCCAACCCATCCGCAGCGGGTTTTGTTGTCAGTTGTTGCCATAGGCTTATTTGGCATATGACCGGGCGATTATGTATTTAGGGAAAAGCAAAAGGCTACGATTTCAAAGACGAGGTGTCAATATTTTTGACGCATTATGTAGCTATCAGAAGGGTTGAAGCACTGAGCCAGCAATTGGCCCTCATTTCTTGGTATAATTGAATTATTGAATGAAGAGAGGAGAAGCTTATGCGAAATATATCTTTGCCATTTCATCACTCTCTACGAGCCTGGAGTTTTGTCAGCATATGTGCCATTGCAATGTTGTGTGCCATGCCTGTGAGTGCGAAGGAATCAGCCGTACCATGGGAATGTACCGGGTTTGAAGGTGACGCTCAGTACCGGTGCATTAAAACATTTGCCCAACTTCAACAGGAAAAAATTGAGAAGTTGGAGAAAGAGTTAGAGATTCAACAACAGACGGTTCAGCAGTTACAGCAACAGATTAACCAGCAGGCATCGGCGGCGAATGAAATGAGACGCCAGCTGTCTCAAAGCCGTTCTCGTTGGAATAGATTGCCGCCAGTGTATGCGTATCCACCCCTGGGCCTGAGTCTTCGTTTTGGCCGGGATCGGTTGTTTGGCGGATCGTTATTCTATGAAGCTCCCTGGTTCTATGGTCCGCGATGGTACGGCTATGGGCATCGTGACTGGTATCGGTACTAGAGGTGCCTTAGAGATGAAATGTGAAAAGGGAGAAGTGAAACGTCAAGAGAAGATATCGATTGTGATAAGCCTAAAATCACCCCTTAGATTCTTCAGCTTGGACTCTTTAAGCTGGCGACTATGATTCATCCCGATGGACCGTATTTGGCGAAAAGGCTGGTAGACAGACGGCAATATATTCAGCGCCTTCGGGTCCTGGCGTGCTATAGCGGATCCATTCTCCTTTAGTCGTTAACACGCCTTGCCCGGCTTTTACTTCCAAGCTATCCTCTTTGGTCTCAACCTTCAGCATTCCACGTAAAACGACCGTATACTCATCGAATTCGGGAGTTTGCCCAGGTTCAACCCAGCCCGATGGGCTCTGCATGCGGGCGATGCTAACTCCTTGGGTTCCGGAATTGACGTGTCCAAAAAATTCGTCGATTAGCTTAGGTTTGTTTCCTGCCGCTTCGATTCTTGTGGGTTGTGCAATGAGCTTGGCCATCCTTTTTCTTTCCCTTATGTGAAAATGAGCCTATGACAAAATACAGTCCTCATTCCTCTGAAGAAGTCCGATCGATTCCGTTATGGCGCACCGGTGTAGGGGACATCCAGGTAGTCTTTCGTGTCTTTGAAGGTTTTAAGATGAATTTCCCACGGGCCATTCGCGACGACTTTGAAATAAAAGGTTCCTCCCAAAGGATGGACCGCTGAACCATGGGTCTCTGTGGTATTGGCCAACACAATAGGTTCAAGCCTTTCAAACCATCGTAAGGCTTCCTCTCGTTCCGTTGTTTCACCCACATAGGGTCTTCGCGACGATCCGTGGGCGGATAATTTGAAAGAGGGAGATTCTGTTTCCCATTCTATTTTCCAACCATCTTCAACGGTAAATGTTCTGGTTTCCTCTGATCCGGTTCCCTTGAACATCAGTTCGGACGAAGAAGTGTTTTCAGGATCATCCGGTTTGTCTGTTGCCCAGAGTGTTTTTTCAGTAGGCACGCTCAACAGGAGGATTATAAGGACAATGATTGTCCTGCTTGTCTGGCGTAGAATGGGTGTATCCATGTTTTTCCTGGTCATTGGGCTCCTCTATCCTATTCATGGACGGTCAGAAGGTCAATCCGTTGCATTTGGGTTGAATTGTCCTAGAATAGAAGTAAAGAGGGGGGATTGTTGCCTATGAAGAAGGTTGTCGTTCTCGGGGGAGGAAAAATTGGATCGTTGATTGCCACCTTGTTTGTGGAGAGTGGAGATTATGACGTTTCACTAGGAGATGTCGATTCTGATGTCGTCGCCCGGCTAAAACAAGAGATACACTCAAGCCGTTTTGACGCATGTTCTGTTGATGTTCAGAACAAAGCTGCTCTGGAGGCCTTTCTTACACACACGCAACCTGAGGCCATTCTCTCGAGTCTTCCTTATTACTGCAATCCGCTGGTTGGGGAACTGGCGCGGGCGCACGGTGCTCATTATTTCGATCTCACGGAAGATGTGGAAGTGACTGGAAAGATTCGTGAAGTAAGCCAGGGATCTGCTGCTACTTTTGTCCCTCAATGTGGATTAGCCCCGGGGTTTATTAGCATTGTCGCGCATGATCTTATGACTCATTTTGACTCCGTCGACATTGTCAAAATGCGGGTGGGAGCATTGCCAGTGAATCCCAGCAATGTCTTGAAATATTCGCTGACCTGGTCGACGGATGGGCTGATTAATGAGTATGGAAATATCTGTTACGGCATTGAAGATGGCCAGGAAGTGGCCTTGCGTCCGCTAGAAGGGTACGAAACGATCGAAGTGGACGGGTTGCTCTATGAAGCGTTTAATACGTCAGGTGGATTAGGGACGCTTGCCGACACGTATGCTGGAAAAGTCAAAACGATGAACTATAAAACGCTTCGATACCCTGGACATTGCGAAAAAATTCATCTGCTCATGAATGATTTGAAACTCAATCAAGATCGGGGAACATTGAAGCGCATCTTAGAACATGCGGTACCGAAGACCTTGCAGGATGTGGTGATTATTTATACATCTGTGACGGGAATGCGGGAGGGCGAGTTGTTTGAAGAGAATCATGTGAAGAAGATTTATCCTCGATCGATCGCGGGAAAACTGTGGTCGGCCATTCAAGTGACCACGGCCGCCGGGATTTGCAGCGTGGTCGATCTTGTGTTTGAGCGGCCTGAGTCGTATCAGGGTTTTGTGACGCAAGAAACCTTTGATCTTTCTTCTATTCTTGCCAATCGATTTGGAAAATATTATGCGGGAGATTAAGCCGGTTCCACGCAGATGCCTTCTCAAGGAAGACTAGGATGACGAATGTGGCGGACATCTTCAATGAGCTTGAGATCGAGCCTCTGAATGCTGGTGCATGCTCAGGTCCAGGGCAATGGACTTCGACCACCAATACAGGGCTGTTGGATTCGGTCAATCCATCTACAGGAGAAGTCCTTGCGCAAATTTCCTCCTGCTCTGCTGACGACTACGATGCGTTGGTTGAGAAATCTCTGACGGCCTTCCGGGAATGGCGGAAAGTCCCGGCTCCCAAACGGGGGGAGGTTGTGCGAATGCTGGGAGAGGCATTGCGAGCCAAAAAAGATGCCTTGGGTTCATTGGTGTCCCTTGAAGTCGGAAAGATCAAGGCTGAAGGGGATGGGGAAGTCCAAGAAATGATTGATATGGCGGACTTTGCAGTGGGGCAATCCCGGATGTTGTACGGGCTCACGATGCATTCCGAGCGCGCGCAGCACCGGATGTATGAGCAATGGCATCCTCTTGGAGTGGTTGGGGTGATTTCGGCGTTTAACTTTCCTGTGGCCGTGTGGGCTTGGAATGCCTTTTTGGCGGTCATTGCCGGCGATACGGTTATTTGGAAACCGTCTCCCAAGGCTCCTCTCTGTGCATTGGCTGTCCAGAATATTTGTAATCAGGTGATGGCGCAGCAGGGTGTTCCGGGAATTTTTTCCGTCTTCGTAAGTGATCAAGTCAAAATTGCCAAAGCCATGGTGAGCGACGAGCGGCTGCCGCTTATTTCTTTTACGGGTTCGGTACCGGTGGGGCGTGATGTTGCTCAAGTCGTGGCGGGCCGGTTAGGACGCACCTTGTTGGAATTGAGCGGAAATAATGCCGTCATCGTGGATGACACGGCGGACTTGGATTTGGCCATTCCCGCCATTGTCTTTGGCGCGGTCGGGACGGCGGGGCAGCGTTGCACCACGACTCGTCGTTTGTTTGTCCATGAATCACGGTATGAAGATGTCGTGAAGCGTCTTGTGCAAGCCTATCGACAGGTGAAGGTGGGTGATCCCCTGGCGTCTGATGTTTTGATGGGGCCCCTTATTGATAGTAAATCTTTAGAAGAATTTCGTATTACCTTGGAAGAAGTCAAGCAGGATGGCGGGGAGATTCTTTTTGGTGGAAATGTCTTAGAGCAAGCTGGGTTTTTTGTTCAACCCACGTTGGTGCGCGCGCAGAACCAGTGGAAAGTTGTCCAGCGTGAAACATTTGCCCCAATATTGTATGTCATGTCATATCAGACGATGGATGAAGCCATAGAGAAGCAAAATGACGTGCCGCAAGGATTATCCTCCTCCTTGTTTACATTGAATGTGCGGCATGCCGAACAGTTCTTGTCAGGTCAGGGAAGTGATTGCGGTATTGCCAATATCAATATTGGGACCTCCGGAGCCGAAATTGGTGGAGCGTTTGGAGGAGAGAAAGAAACAGGCGGTGGCCGCGAGGCAGGATCGGATGCATGGAAGGCCTATATGCGGCGGCAAACCAATACGATCAATTGGGGAAGGGAGTTACCTCTAGCTCAAGGAATCACATTTGGGGTGGATCAAGGAGGCCAATGATGAGTCAACTGGATGCCCTAGAGTCATTGATCATGAAATATGTGCATGAATATGTCTCACGAAATCGCGCGGCTCAGCTTGTGTGTGATGCGCTGGAGCAGATTGGCGTTGGAATATTTCCAGTGCTGGACCATATTACGGTTCGGACATTATCCATTGATGATCGGGCAAAAGAGTTTTTGGATCAGGGGTATTGCTATGCTGAAACTCTAGAGTATGAGGATTGGTGGGCAAAGGTGTATCGGGCGCCCGGGTGTCCAGCATTGTTTGTAGATCAGGCATTTTCAGGCGAACGAGGCCGTAGCAGTATTATCCCGGGCTGGGTTCAGCAATTTGGAGATCAAACGCTGCATCATGTGGCGATACAAGTCGCTGATATCGAAGTTGCCATACAGCAATTGAAGGAGAAAGGGATTGAATTTGCCGGAGCCATTGTTGGGGAATCTGGCGAAGACTTGCGTCAGATTTTTTCAGTCCCTGAACAGGTCAATGGTCAAACGTTTTCAGTGTTGGAGTTGGCTGAACGCCACCGGGGTTTTCAGGGGTTCTCACCACCTCAGGCCAACAGTCTGATGCAATCCACAGTCCGATAGGGTGTTTCGCCCGTTTGTTTGAATAGGGTCCTGACACTTAGGCAAACAGAATTTTTGAGGTAGCTAATAGAGTAAGAAAATAGGTGACAGTTGAGGACGATTCTGCTCAACACCGCGCATGCATCTGGGCGTGCGCGCTGGTCAGATACTTCCACGCAAGAAGCCTTACGACGGTAGACCGTTTGCTTGGTTGAAGACAAATCATTGACTCATCAAGCGGCGGCAGAGGCAGTGGGTGTGTCGCGGCAAACGGTGAGCAAATGGGTCAGCAATCGTTTTTCCCAATTCTGCGTTTCAGTTGGATGCGTGTTATGAGTTACCCGGGGATCAAAGAGCAAATAGGACCGAAGTGAAAATCTTGGAGAAGTTGAGTCAGACGCCCTTGAACCTTGTCTAGGTTAAAATAATGGCGAAACTGAGAAAGAAAAGACCCTTGCATGCGTGGTTGCCCAGGATCCAGCTCCCAGGGATGCAGGTACATAATAAGCGGTTGCCCTTGGCTCTCAACGCGACGCAAAAGCTTTTTAAGAAGTGGATAGGGGAATAGCCGGAAATAGCCGCCACCTGCAATAGGCAAAGTGAATCCTGCCACATGACAGGTCGATGGCGGAACTTCCACCAAAGGTCCAGAGTCTGTTTTCAAGGTATGGATCGCGGGGTTGGCCCCAGGAATGCCGTAGTAATCATGAACAATAGGAACAATACTTGAATCATACCGGTAGCCTTCTTCAACCAAAATCGGCAACGCCCAATCGGTTTCTTTGATAATAGAAAATGTCGGCGCGCGATAGCCCAGAACCGGTTGTCCGCCAATGTCTTCTAATAGTTTCTTGGCGCGTCTCACGTCGTCTCGAAACGCCTGGGGGCTTTGCCCCGTGATTAATTCATGGCCATATCCATGAGAGGCTAATTCATGGCCTGCGTTCACGATGCGTTTGACTAAGGCCTTATTGCGTTCCGCCACCCAACCCAATACAAACATCGTCGCGTGTATTCCTCGTTGCTCCAAAACCTCTAAGATCACCTCGGTGTTTTGCACCACTCGGCTATCTTGGCTTTCCCAGTGGCGACGACGGGCGGCACAGTCAAACGCTGCAACTTGGAAATGTTCCTCAATGTCAAAGCTTATTCCATGCATCATATGCTCGGTTGACCTTTTCTCCCAGGGAATATGGCTACCTCGCTCCGCTGCCTTGCAAGACGACTCGGATAGTACGTAAAAAGATTTTCAGATCTAACCACAAGGATAAGTTTTTCACATAATAGAGATCGTACTGGAGCTTAACGTGCGAGTCCTCCAGCGACGCGGCATATTGAAAGCACGTTTGCGCCCATCCTGTAATACCTGGTCGGACTGTATGACGCAAATCATAATAGGGAATCTGCTCTCGAAGATCTTGCACAAAGTGAGGGCGCTCAGGCCTGGGACCCACGAGACTCATTTCGCCCTTGACCACATTAATGAATTGTGGCAGTTCATCTAACCGAAGCTTGCGCAACCAGTATCCCAGCCTTGTGACACGGGAGTCACCCAGTACGGCCCATT
Organism: Nitrospirales bacterium; assembly: GCA_965223315.1. Classification (GTDB taxonomy): domain Bacteria; phylum Nitrospirota; class Nitrospiria; order Nitrospirales; family UBA8639; genus Nitrospira_E. The sequence goes on along the minus strand of CBDCWD010000004.1, from coordinate 3,297,653 downwards.
TGGCCCCATCAGCCTCAGCATCGTGCCGCATGGAACGAAACTTCAAAAGGACATAGGGATAACCATGCAGCCCTACCCGTGTTTGACGATACAGAATAGGCCCAGCTGAATCCAATTTTATGCACAGAGCAATGACACTCATCAATGGGCCTAAAAATGCCAAGCCACAACATGCTCCGATCAAATCTCCCATCCTTTTCAAAGCCATGACGACAGGCTTTCGTTTGAAACCTTGAGAGAAAATCAAGTAGCCCGGCTTCAGCTCGTCAATAGATAAACGACCACATTCCTCTTCATACATTCGATGCCCATCTAAGACATCGATACCCATTGATTTGCTGTCCAACAAGGCATCCAGAGGCAGCGCCCCGCGCCGGTCTTCCACGCACACGGCGATCGTTTGAACTTGATAAAATTCCGAAAGCTCAAATAATTGGTCGACCGTGCCCAAGACCTTGGGATTGACGATGCTTGTACCGACTCGAGATTCGTTGTTAGAGAGAAAGCCGACGACTTCATATCGATGAGAGCGGTCATAAACCAAAACCCTGGCAAGATCATGTGCCAAATTGCCATCGCCTAAAATTAAGACGCGTTTTTTGAGCCCCAACCATTTATAAGGAGAATGTAGGAGAAGATCTGATTTCGGCATGACAGTGGCCGAAGAATCGAGGTAGGTCTCGTTCATTCTGAATGTGTAAGAGCGTACGGCACAGAATAGCCATGCCGGACATAATACGGCACACCCTCGGACCAAGCATCAGTAAGAATAAGCCTGATAGGGCTTGAGCCATGAATCATTTCCGTAGCCTTTTGCACAACATCTTTTGGTGTGATTCCAGATCGGACAATCATCAGGACAATATCCGCCAGACCACTTAATACATTGATATCAGCAAGGGGAAGAATGGGAGGACCATCTAAGATAATAAAACGATAGCGGGACCGGACCGCGTCAATGAGAGCGGAAATATGCTGCAACTTTGATAAGGAAACAGGATACGCATCCATATCTCCCACAGACATGCACCATAGAGGCAAATCCTCTATCTTTTGAAAACAGGATTCCAAGGGAGCTTGTCCAGCGAGGTAATCTGCCACTCCCGGATAATGGCGCAACACAAACACATTATGCAAATTCGGACGTTTATAATCACAATCAATCACCAACGTGGGCTCATCAAGGTCACGCGCTAGGGTATACGCTAAATTCGAAGCGGTCGAAGTCTTGCCTTCTCCCTTCAAGGCACTTGATATCAGGACGACATTCCCCGAGGGACGGTCTCCCAATAGATCCAACCGCGTGGCCGCGACCCTGAACTGTTCTGCCACGACGGACTGAGGCCGCCATTTCGACACCAAGTTAAGTTGTGTGGGGAACGCTTGAGGCTTGGATGCGGCGCTATAAAATAGCGATTTACCCTTCCGTAATCCTTCGTCATCAAAATAATGATTTGATGAGCCATTTCCATTCTTTCGTAATGTATCTCCGACTAAAGGGCCTGAGGTTTCCGGTAACATTTGCATTGTCTTCCCATACGCCATTTGAAAACTGGGGATGGTGGCCAACATGGGCAACCCGAGTGACACTTCCACATCTTCCGAGCGCCGGAAGGTGGGTGATAACAACTCCAGGAGAAACGCTAAGCCAAATCCCAAGCCCATGCCCCCCACTAATCCTCCTAACACCATTAACTGTCGATCCAAGCCCTCAGGTTTTCTTGGCAAGTTAGCCGGATCCAAAATTCGAAATCGTTCACCTTTTTGGCGGTTATCCAAGTTTTCCGACATCCTGGCATTGATCCGCTTTTTATGAAGCAATTGATAGTTTGCTCGCATATTTCCATAGTCACGTTCGAGGACGAGCAACTCTTGTTCCCGTGTCGGAGTGCGTTCAATGCGTTGAGCCAAATCCTCCATCTCTCTGGTAATTCTCTTTGACCGAGACCGCATCTTGAGAACTTGAGCTTTTAGCTCATTTTTAGAATTATTGAGATCCGATAAGTAGGGATCGAAGACTGGCACATCAATATCTTCAAGGCCAGTTGTCAGATCCATTTCAATAGTATCTTCTTCACTTTCAGATACCTCAGGACCTTGGGCCAGTTCTTCTTCCAAGATCCGTATTTGGGTTTTTAGCGAAATAACATCAGGATACTTGTCAGTATACTCTCCGGACATCTTGGTGAGTTCTCGTTTCATCTCTTGAATTCGCAACTCCAGTGGATTAGAGGCTGTGCTCGCTGCAGGGTCCGAAAAGGAAGTATTGCCAAATTCTCTGAGGGTGCCAGCCATAGATTCATAGTCATGAATGGATTTTTGAAGAAGCTCCATTCGTACGTTCATTGCATTAATAGACTCTTGAATCTGTATTTTTTCTCCCTGTAATCGGTCAAGCGTTCTGAGGTTGGTTTCTAGTTGGCCAGGTAATTCGCCCGCATACTTCAATTTATATTCACTCAGTAATTTTTCTTTTTCATCTAACGCCTCTTTTGCAGAGGCTAATTCTTGTTCCAAAAAATTAGTTGCCCCTTCGATAAACTGTTCACGAATCTTGATGTTGCCCTCGATATATTGAGAGGCTAACTTTGATGTGATCTTCATCGCCAACATAGGATTTTCATGACCAAAGGAAATTGTAAACGCTTCCAGTTGTCGACGACCTTTCGTTGAGATTTTTACATTTTTTCTTAGGCCTTCGATAACAGGCTCATAGCCTTGAGTCTTAATTACTTCCGGAAACAATTGAAATTCATCAATCACTGTTTGAAGGTTGGTCCGGCTTAACACTTGTTGAGTAATCGTGGATACCCGCTCTGCAGCACTGCCTTTAACTACCGAAGGAACATAGTTTTCATGGATTTTTTGTTGTTCGACTAAGATTACAGTACTCGAACGATAAATATCTTTTTTCATCCAAGCCAGAACTCCACCAACAACAAGGCCGAGAATTGTGAGGATAATAATAAGCCATTTTCGACGGACAATGAGGTCGAGAAAATCTTTAATATACCGTTGGATCAGGACCGACTGATCTTTTTCCGCCTGCCCGCCATTTGAGAGAAAAGTTGAATCTGCCATCTTCTACACTATTCTATTTCAAAAAATGATGCCTAAGGCTACAATTACGGGACGACGATGGTGTCTCCAGATTTCAGCGTAATATTGTAGACTCCGCCTTCATCTGAGATTAAGTCATCATAACGAACAGGTATGCGAAGTTCATGGATTTTGCCATCGGCATTAATTACATTGCGGACAATTCGAATATCGTTACGTGAAGCAAACTGCGTAAATCCTCCTGCCAAGGAAATCGCTTGAAGGAGCGTGGTATACGACTTCAACTGCAGTTTCCCGGGACTATTCACTTCTCCGACCACAAAGATATAGTAACTGTTTACCGATACAACGTTTACCGATACCGAAGGGTTTTCCTTATAGGCTTTGAACCGCTCAGCGATATCACTAGCCAGTTGATCGGCGATTAAGCCACTGGCGGGCACATCCCCTATGAGCGGGAGCGAGATTTTCCCATCCGGACGAATCACAACTTGTCGTGAAAGGTCAGGATTTTTCCACACCACGACATCAATGACATCTTCCGGTCCTAAGACAAAGCCCTCTTCCGGTGGTCCAGGAGCAATAATCACATCTGGCTTAAAACATCCACCGAGTATCAAAAAGAGCGAAACACTCAACAGAAGAGACACATGCTTTAACAAGGATTTACAAGTCACTCAACATCTCCCTTAGAATAGATACAACTCATCAGATTTAGGGAAGAAGCACCATCGTCTCAGATGGCACAACCAATGTATCCCCAGGCTTGAGCACAATGTTTTCTGCACCCCGTAAAATAATTTCATCATAACTCACCACAATTTTTTTGGGTTCTTCACCTCCACGCCCTAGCCGAAAGATCGTAATACGGCTACGCACAGCATCTGGCGCTAACCCCCCAGCCATTGTAATTGCCTGAATCAGTGTGGTCCGGCTTAATAACGGAATTTTCGCAGTATTCCCCACTGCACCCTGTGTAAAGAAATAATAACTATTCACGGCTTTCACTACGATGGCAATGGTAGGATTTTCCTTATAGGCTTGCAATTTTTCTTTGATATCATCACGCAACTCAGAAGTCGTTAAACCCACAGCAACGACATCGCCAATGAGCGGAAGAGAAACTCTTCCATCTGGCCGGACCATAACTTCCCGAGATAAATCGGGGTTTCGCCACACACTGATTTCCAGAACATCTTCTGGCCCAATAATGTAATCATCAGTTACAATGAGGGCCTTTTTTTCCGCACGGCTCTCGGCTCGTTTGGCCTCGGTTGTTTGCGGAACGGTGATACCTGATTCAGTGAGACCTGACTCGGCAAAGCCCGTACCTGGAATACTTCCCAGCACTCCCAAACAAATAAGGAGGACGATCGAAACGCACAACCTTCCACGAACTTGAATCCCCTGCATATTGCACCTCTTCCTCATTAAGCGGGATGTTTGTAACACTTTTGTCAGCATTGAATGAAATCCCAACAAGATATAACCTCTATCGGATGAATTGATCAGTTCCTCAAGTAAGATCAGACTTCAGACGCCGATTTCATAAAACTTCTATCTCCTCGCACATCATCAAAGGAGAACATCACATACTAACCTGCATAATATCTCAAAAAATAAAAAGAACTACGTATCATATCTTTCTTAAGAAATATCTGCAAGAAAGTCGATTCTTATGCAAGACCTCCAACCCCTACTCTAAAGGCCCTTCAAAACCAGACTTCATAGGGGGAAGCAAGCTCAAAAACTTTTCTTCTGCAAAGCCCATGCTGGCTTACATTCCACAATGAGAGCTAAGATAGCGTGTTTGGTGCCCCCGACACGGATCGAACGTGCGGCCCGCGGTTTAGGAAACCGCTGCTCTATCCAACTGAGCTACGGGGGCATAGCCAAGAAATGCAAGAATCGCGTCACAACACATTCAGGAAGTTGTCATCTAAGGCATACACATAGCGGCTACACCCTCAATGTACCGTTTTTTATGAGGCAGAACAAGTAAATTTGCCGGGCGCCCATATGGCTATGAAACAGATTGCGAACCCCCCGAATCCTTTTCTTTCAGAAAGCCGAGAATACCTCGGGCCCGCACCAACGATTTCTCCGATAGTCTTTGAAGAAACCTCCTCAACGATCCTCAGCGAAAATCATAGCCCAGACCTTCCCTTCCGCTGGAGCCTCAATCCCTACAGAGGGTGCTTTCATGCCTGTGCGTATTGTTATGCCCGCCCTTCCCATGAATATTGGGGATTTGGAGCCGGTACGGATTTTGACTCAAAACTTGTTGTGAAAATAAACGCCAACACGAAGCTTCAAGAAACGTTTAACAAACCCTCATGGAAGGGCGAGCTGATTGTCTTTTCAGGCAATACGGATCCGTACCAGCCCCTTGAAGCAGAATACAAGCTCACGCGTGCCTGCCTCAAAACCTGCGCCACCTATAAAAACCCTGTAGGAATCATTTCAAAATCTGCGCTCCTTCTGCGAGACATTGATATCTTCCAAGAACTCCACGCAGCTGCGTGGATACGGGTCTTTATCAGCATCCCGTTTTCATCAGATGAAATGGCACGGAAAGTGGAGCCACAAGCTCCATCCATTTCAAAACGCTTTGCTACTCTAGAAACCCTGTCCAAAGCTGGCATTCCTACAGCGGTTTCAATTGCACCGGTTATCCCTGGGCTCAATGAGCATGATATTCCACAAATTATCTCTCGTGCCCGTGAGGCTGGGGCTCACGATGTCACCTTTATCCTCCTCCGCCTCAACGATCATGTCGAAACAGTCTTCATCGACCGCATGACCCGTCACTTTCCTGACCGTGTTCAGAAAATCCTTTCGCGGTTGCGAGAAATGCGAGAAGGAGCTGTCGGGACACAGACCTTTTTTAAACGGCATCAAGGACAAGGAAAAACGTGGGATGTCATTTCACAATTGTTTGAGCAAGCGTATCGAAAGCATGGGTTTCCGGCTGTTCCAGAGGTTCCCATTCCTGTCACTTTCAGGCGGCCGGGCGTCACACAGCTCTCCTTATTTTAAGAAGGTCTGGACACGGAAAAGACCATTTAGCGTTTGGCAAGCTTCTATCGCCTCCAGTACAATCACCCTCTGTCTTCTTGATCACATCCACAATAACGCCACGACGGAACACAATCATTCATGACCGAAGGTAGAAGGCCCACAGTCATCAACTGGTCTCGTTACTTCCTTGTTCTACTCCTCTACGCAGCTTTCTGGGGTTGTTCTGAACCACAAGAGCCCTGGGATCTCCATACGGAACAAGGCACCGCCCTCATGGAGCAGGGGAAATTCCCGGAAGCCGAGGAGGAGTTAAACAAGGCGCTCACCTTGGCCGAACAATTTGCCCAACAAGACCCTCGCCTGATTCAATCCCTCACCAATCTGGCCATTTTGCACAACGCGAAAGGCGATGCCGAACAGGCGGAAACTCTGCTCAAGAGAACTCTTGCCATTCATGAAGCGGCTCCAACTCCGGAAACCACTGAAAGGGCTGTCAGTCTCAGCAATTTGGGCGCCTTATACGTCACGCAAAAAAGATTCGACGAAGCACAACCGTATTTCGAACGTGCAATCGCCATTCGTGAACAAACCCAAGGACTGGACGATCCCGAAACGATTCGGGAGATGGAAAACTTGGCCGGACTGTTTGTCCGGCAAGCTCGTTACTCGGACGCAGAACCCTATCTCAAACAAATCCTAGAAAGTTTGGAGAGTGCTCACGGAGCAAACTCCCCCAAACTTGTGGAACCCCTCAACAATCTGGCCCTTCTCTATCGCGCTCAGGAGCAATATGACCAGGCCGAAACCCAACTATTGCGTGCGCTCACGATCAAAGAACAAGAGCTGAGCCTGTCCAATCCTCGACTGCTTGGCAGTTTAAATAATTTAGCCCTGCTCTATAGTTCAGCCAAGCAATGGACCAAGGCCACCCCATTGTTAGAACGGATGCTTGCAATCAGTGAAGAAGGATTCGGGAAAGACCATCCTCGCGTTGCGGTCACCCTCAATCAACTCGCAGAGATTCATCGTCTTCAGAATCAACCCGAACAAGCCATTCCTTTCGTTCAACGAGCCATCCACATCATTGAACAAGCAGAAGGACCGGAACATCCAAGCCTGGCCGGGCCGCTGAATAATTTAGCCGTTCTGTTCCTTAAGACCGGCCAGCACACCAAAGCCGACACGTTGTTCCAACGAGCCATTACCTTAACGAAATCCAGTTTAGGGGACACCCACGTCCAAGTCGAACGCGCCATTCGGAATTACTCCGTGTTGTTACGAGAAATGAATCGTGCAGATGAAGCCGCCGTGCAGGAAGCTCGCGCTGACGCCATTCGAGCCAGGAATGCCTCCAGCACTCTCCCAAATGGCTAGTTGGTCACTCACGGATACATTGAATCTTTATCTTGGCCGTATTTCTATTCATCAGTATGGCAATTCCTGTGTGTCATCCACCAAGTTTTGATGATTGTTCACGCTTTTTCCTCAATTGAAAGGCCTTAACTTTTGGGAAGACATTGACAAGATTTTATGAATCTCGAAATTTTTAACTGTAATGACAACGAAACGTTTCCTACTAGGCATGGGAGGTTGAGTCTTGATGGAGGGGGCACTTGACTTAAACAATATTCCATGGGAAGTGAATGGAAGAGCTCTAGGTTGCGATAAGCTTGATCGGAATGGTTGCTCGACCATGGATTATAAGGTAGTTGAAATGCTATAAACTGTTGATATGCAAGGTCTTTTTTTGTGATATGCGGTCTTTGATATTTTCGTTATTCAACAATCCCATTGATGTCATATGATGGGATCTCAGTGTAGTCGGAGTCCCTTCACACCTTTTTATTCATATTTTTTGGGGAATTGTCATGCTATGAAGGTTTCCAAAGTTATGAGAGTTGCGGTCTGTACTGGCTTTGCTTTAGGGGTGATTTGTGAGTCTACGATGGCAGAACTGAGCCTGTTATCATCTTTTTCATTGCAGCAATCGTATACAACTAATTTGTTTTTTGAAGACGAATCACAGAGAGAAGATTTTGGAACATTTCTCGGTCCAAACCTGACGCTACTTTTTAAGGACCCAGACCTCGTTATTGGTGTAACCTATTTGGGCCGCATGTCGTTCTTTGCCAACAATCCTGATGCTAATCGGTATATTCAGAATGCCAATGTTATTCTCGATCTCCCCTTTTTAACCAAACAGTATAAGAACTTAACAGTGAGTATTGATGAGTCTATGACCTTTACTCCGCAGTTGGATGCGTTTTCGTTATCAGGGGCTGAAGATGCTTCACTAGCAGGAGGGGGAAATCAAGGGTTTGGAGGAGTTGGTGGTGCGGGGAATATCGGTGGTGCAAATAGTGGGGTAGGGGCAGCTGGGGCTGCAGGGATTGGGGGCGGTATAGGAGGGTATGGTGGTGGGGGAGGAACTGGGGTCTTCGGAACTCGCGGCAGTTCTTTTAGTAATAACGCGGGGATTAATTTTGGGTATACGTGGACTCGCCGTTTGCAGGCTTCCATAGGGTACGCCAACCGTTATCTCCATTTCTTTTCTAAAGGTTTTCAAGATTCCTTGAGTCATATTGGACGAACCTCTCTGACGTACCGTCTTAGTGAGCGGACGAGTGTGATTCCGTCCTACTCCTATTCCTATACCAAATTTATAGGAAAATCAACGGTTCAAGGAACTCAGGGTGATAAAATTATTTCTCACAACCCGCTACTTGGAATTTCTCACGCAATTACTCCTACTTTATCCTTTTCAGTGAGCGGAGGAGTCTCGTTTACCAAACAGATCGGAGCGAGTGAGTTAATACAAGGCCCTGGAAACACTCGAATCAGGAGGAAAATTCCGGAAAAATTCCGGACAAGAATTATTGGAACTGCCAATCTTACCAAGCAGTATACTCAAGGAGACGTTGGAATAAATTTCACGCAAACTGTGGGTAACGGAGGAGGCTTGGCTGCTCAAGCCACTCGAACACGTGCGGTGACTGGAAGAATCAATCATGACTTAAGCCGGCGCATGAACGCCTTTGGTTCTGTGGGGTGGGCAGAAAATGAGTCATTGGATGGGAACGCTTTTGATTCCACCACGTATCGGATTCAAGCTGGGCTTGGATATTCCTTTACCTCGTGGCTATTCGGAAATTTTTACTATTCCCATTTGATACAAAGCTCCAGTGGCTCAGCCGCAACGGACCTCAATGTGGACCAATTCTTTCTTGGTTTAACGGCTGTTGCTGACCCCATATATCTTGATCGCTAAAGAGTAGATATTTTCAACCTTCCCATGGGTGGTTATACAAAGCGGACTATCTAGCCTGAGCAGTTGAGTGCCTTTCTCATCAAGTATCTTCCCTGAGTGGCCGAATCAGCTAGAATACGACTAACAGGATTCAGTGCCATGTCTTTGTCGGGGTATCTTCAGGATGTCCCCACCGTTGCGGGCCGGGGTGTGCTATTCCCACAGAATATGAATATTTTGTATCTATGCCATCGGATTCCCTATCCTCCAGATAAAGGCGACAAAATACGATCATATCACCAGATTCAATATTTATCGCAGCACCATTCCATTTACTTAGCCTGTTTAATTGATGATCCTGATGATTGGCAATATGTTGCTCCTCTTCGCGCGATGTGTCGTCATGTCGAAGTTGTGGACCGGAAGGGCTTTCAAGAATGGTGGAGAATGGGGATGGCGTTCCTCGGCGGACAGCCTTTTTCTCTTGGAGCATTTTTTGTCCCGGCCCTTCTTGAAAAAGTGAAGGCTGTTTTGGCGCGGGAATCGATTGATCGAATCATTATCTTCTCTTCGCCAATGGCTGAGTATGTCAGGCATGAGTCGGCTATACCCAAGATCATGGATTTTGTGGACATGGATTCTGAAAAGTGGAGAGCCTATGCGCAAAGAAAGCCGTTTCCGCTTTCGTTACTGTACGAGACGGAAGCCCATCGATTGGGGCGGTATGAATTGGAGATGGCGAGGATATCTCAAGAATCGCTGGTGATTTCCCAGGAGGAAACCCATGTGCTTCGTGAGCGGTCAGAGAAGATGATCGAGCCCAAGGTGCTTCCCAATGGTGTGGATTACAAATATTTTTCACCACCGGCTGAGGCAGATAGGACAAAGCCGATCATCGTCTTTACGGCGGCCATGGACTACTTCCCGAATGTTGATGGCGCCTTATTTTTTTGCCGGGAAATTCTTCCTCGAGTGCACCAAGTCATACCTGATGCGCAGTTTCTGATTGTAGGCCGCAATCCGGAAGATTCTCTAAGAAACGTAGCCAAACACATTCCACAGGTACAGGTGACTGGTACGGTGCCAGATATCCGTCCCTATTTGTCGGAGGCAATGGTGGCGGTGGCTCCATTGCGGATTGCCAGAGGAATCCAGAATAAAATTCTTGAAGCCATGGCGATGGAATTGCCCGTAGTGGGTACCACCTGCTCGTTCCAAGGGCTAACTGTAGACGCTGATTATGGCATGCACGTGGTTGATGACCCCGGTGAATTTGCCGAGACTGTCGTAAGACTTTTGAGCAATCCTGAGCAAACTCGAGCTGAAGGCGTTGCGGCAAGGGAGTTTGTGACGTCACATTACGATTGGTCAGGAATTCTTCGGGAATTTGAAAGTATTCTTGAGGGGGTTATGGTGTAGAGGCGATTGCTCGGTGTGAATCAAGAGAGCCGGACTGAGACGGTTGTCCACTAAATAAGAATGGAAAATTAGTATGTGTGGGATTTGTGGTGTGTTTAACGTGGGGTCTGGAGAGCCTGTCTCAGGGACTCTCTTAAAAAATATGGCGGATACGCTCGTGCACCGGGGGCCGGATGATGAAGGATTCTTTTTTGATGGCCCTGTGGGATTGGCTCACCGCCGGCTTTCTATTATTGATGTGGAAGGGGGGCATCAACCACTTTGCAACGAAGACCAATCGATATGGGTGGCCTTTAATGGTGAAATTTATAACTTTCAGGAGTTGCGGCATTTCTTAGAGAAGAAAGGACATGTGTTTAAGACACGTTCAGATACGGAAGTGATTGTTCACCTGTATGAAGAGCAAGGAGAGGCCTGTTTTCAGTCATTGCACGGGATGTTTGCGCTGGCCATTTGGGATCGTCCAAAGCGCTCAGTCATTTTGGCCAGAGATCGTGTCGGAAAAAAACCTCTTTTTTATAGTTGTGATGGCGATCGTTTAGTGTTTGGTTCGGAGATGAAGTCCCTCCTCCCTGTCCCTGGTCTCAAAAGAGAAATCGATCTGGAAGGCCTGTCTGATTACTTTTCCTTGCTGTATGTTCCGGCGCCGAAATCCATATTCAAAAGTATCCGGAAGGTGCGGCCTGGACATTATGTTGTGGTCTCTCCCAAGGGTTTTTATGAAAGGGAATATTGGGATATCAATTTCTCTCAGCCGGAAGAACAGTCAGAAGAGCAGTGGTGTGATCAGATTGTTCATGTGCTTCGGAATGCGGTGCAATCCCGATTAATTAGTGAAGTGCCGTTGGGAGCGTTTTTGTCCGGCGGGATTGATTCCTCGTCCGTGGTGGCGTTGATGAGCCAAATCACGGGTGAGCCGGTGGTGACTACATCCATAGGGTTTCAAGAAAAAGAATTTGATGAGGTTGAGTATGCTCGGGAAGTGGCCAAGCAATATGGCACCAGGCATTTTGAAGAAATCGTGACGCCTGATGCTGTAGGCATTACCGAAAAACTCGCATGGTATTATGATGAGCCATTTGCCGACTCCTCGGCCGTGCCGACCTATTATGTTTCCAAACTGGCGCGTGAACATGTGACGGTGGCCTTATCAGGCGATGGAGGCGATGAATTTTTCTGCGGCTATCGCCGGTACAGGTTCGATCACCGGGAGGAGCAGATTCGCGGGCTGTTGTCTCCTGGGCTACGCACATTGCTGTTTGGAACATTGGCATCCTTGTATCCCAAAGCAGATTGGGCTCCACGGGTTTTTCGTGGCAAAGCCACGTTTCAAAATCTCGCGCGGTCTCATATAGAAGGATATTTTCGCTCGGTTTCAGCCGTCTCACCAGAAATCAAACAAACGTTGCTGCATCCGGATATTTGGAAAGAGCTGGGGTCTTACAATACTGCAGATGTGTTTCGCACCTACTATGATAAAGCGGTTGGTGCGAATCCCATGGCTCGTATTCAGTATGTGGATGTGAAGACCTACATGACCGATGACATATTGGTAAAAGTGGATCGTGCCAGCATGGCGAATTCGCTAGAAGTACGAGCGCCGATGTTGGATACTCAATTTATGGAGTTGGCTGCCAGGATTCCGACCTCATTCAAATTAAAGGGAACGAGTGGAAAAGATATTTTAAAGAAGGCGTTTTCTCCGTTCCTTTCCCATAATATTTTATATCGGCAAAAAATGGGGTTTGCGGTCCCCTTGGAACGCTGGTTTCGGGTGGAATTAAAGGATATGGCTCATAGTGTGCTCTTTGATAGACCGGGTGATTCGATGATAAATATGGATACGATTTCAAAACTCTGGAAGGATCATCAGTCTGGACTACATAATCGAGCAACAGAACTATGGACTGTGTTGATGTTTCGCATGTGGCAAAAGGAGTTTGGCGCGACAGTGGACGGCGGACGGTGACTGACAATGGACGTCCTGGTGTTTACGAGCTTGTTTCCCAACAACCAGTCTCCGAATCATGGAATATTTATTCAACAACGAATTCAGCATTACGTGACCCGACATGGCTGGAACGTAAAGGTGATGGCTCCGGTTCCCTATTATCCGCCTGGATTGGGAGGATGGCGCGCGAAGTACCGGAAGGTTGCTCCCCATGAAGTTCTGAAAGGCATAGAGGTACGGCATCCTCGATATGTCATGATCCCTAAAATTGGGATGTGGTTGCAGGGATTGTGTCTGTTTTTGTCGGTGTGTTGGCAGGTGCGCGTGCTTCAGCGGACATTTCCGTTTGTGCTGATCGATGCTCATTATGTGTATCCAGATGGGTTTGCGGCTATTTTGTTAGGCTGGGTGACCCGTGTTCCAGTGGTTGTATCGGCTCGCGGCAGTGATGTGAATCTTTTCAAAGATCTCCCCTTGATTCGGCAACTGATAACCTGGGTGCTTAAACAGGCTAATGCGGTCATTGTGGTTTCCGATGCGCTTAAACAGGTTTCCAAGGGATTGGGAGTTGATGAAAACAAAATTCATATCATCCCAAATGGAGTGGATCCGGAAAAATTTTTCCCGATTCCCCAAGAAGAAGCCAGAAAAAAAATTGGTTTTCGTGAAGAAAGCCGTTCATTGGTGTTGTCCGTGTGTCATTTAACAAAGAATAAAGGTCTGGATGTGTTGTTAGAGGGCCTAGCTCTGTTAGCCCAAACAACCCCGTCCTTGATGTGGTCGCTCTATATTGTTGGAGATGGTATCGAACGGGAGCGGCTGGAAGGTCTCGTGCAATCTCTAGACTTGGTCTCGCATGTCAAGTTTTGTGGATCGGTGCCTCATGAACAGTTGGCTTGGTATTTTAATGCGGCGAATGTGTGTTGCTTGTTGAGCGAGAGAGAAGGATGGCCTAACGTGATTGTGGAATCTTTAGCTTGTGGGACTCCCGTGGTTGCCACTTCTGTGGGAGGTATTCCAGAAATTATTACCTCTTCAACGGTTGGAATCTTAGTGCCACGACAACCGGAACATGTCGCCAAGGCCTTGAAGGCGAGCCTGGAACGGGAATGGTCAAAGTCAAGCATCTTAGCGCATGCGCAGCAATTTCGATGGAATCACACGGCGGATGCGGTGAAAGACGTGTTTCAGTCGCTCGTCCCTATTCAAAAAATGGGAAATGAAGTACCATTTCCCTCTGGATCGTCATGAAGGAGATGAAAGGTTTATGAGATCGTCAAAGCGTTTTTCACTATTGTTAGTCGCAGGGGCACGCCCTAATTTTATGAAAATATCGGCGATCATTGATGCATTGAAACATTACAACAAAACTCATGCTCGTCCGATCGGGTATCAGTTGGTCCATACCGGACAGCATTATGACCAGCAAATGTCACAGTCATTTTTTCAGGATCTTGGTATGCCCAAGCCGAATGTGGATTTGGAAGTGGGGTCTGGGTCACATGCTCAACAAACTGCAGAAATAATGCGGCGCATTGAACCCGTATTACTGAAATCGCAGCCCCAGGTGGTGTTGGTGGTGGGTGATGTGAATTCCACGATTGCTTGTGCGCTTGTGGCTTCGAAGATTGTCTATCCGCAGTCTGCCGGCCCCAAAAGGGTCTCACGACCACTCATTGCGCATGTTGAAGCGGGGCTCAGGAGTTTTGACTGGGACATGCCAGAAGAAGTGAATCGAGTGCTGACTGATGCGCTGTCCGACATGCTGTTCACCACAGAAGAGACGGCTAAGCAGCATTTGCTGGATGAGGGCATTGCTGCAAAAAGAATATTCTTTGTGGGAAATACCATGGTTGATACGTTGCTGAAGCATCGTGAGAAGGCCATGCAATCTTCCGTTCTTCAGGCCCTAGGCTTACAGAAAGAGTCAGGAGGGCCGTTGGGTAGGGCGTCTCGTTCAAAACGGAAGGCTCGCGTGCAGTCCAGTCGGCCCTATGCCGTCTTGACACTGCATCGTCCCAGCAATGTGGATGATCCTCAAGTCTTAAAACCTATTCTTGATGCGTTGAAGGTCATTGGCAAAGAACTGCCAGTTGTGTTCCCTGCTCACCCACGTACCCGGACCCGGCTGCGAGATTTTGGATTCCAAGGTTATTTTGCCAATGCCCTGGGAAAGAGCCAAGTAAGCCTAAAAATCGGAGAGGCGGGGTTGTACTGTGTTCATCCTCTCAGTTATCTGGATTTTCTGTGCTTAACGGCACATGCCCGGCTGGTTTTAACGGATTCCGGAGGTATACAGGAAGAAACAACCATTCTTGCTGTGCCCTGTGTAACCATTCGGGAAAATACTGAACGGCCAATTACTGTGACACAAGGCACGAATGTATTGGCGGGAGTGAATCCCCGATCAATTATTCATCATGCTCAGAAGCAATTGCGAGCCAGGCCCAAACGTGTGAAGCCTCGGTATTGGGATGGCAAAGCCGGTGCGCGCATAGTCAAGATTTTAAGTGAGCGAGTTCGTGGGTAATGATAAATTTGCCCCCAGGGTGCTGCATGTTTTAGATCATAGTTTGCCCTTGCATAGTGGGTATGCCTTTAGGTCACAGAGTATTCTAAAATATCAGTAGAATTTAGATGTAGCATCCTTGTGTTGCTATTTCCAGTAAACAACAAATGGGCACCTCTAAAAACCAGGATTTTTGTGGGAGGGCAAGGAAGCCGCGCGCGGAAAACCGCAGTGTATGGGCCAATACATGAGGATTTGAGCACGCGACTGACGCCGCCATCGGGAAAAAGGGCAGTTTTTAGAGGTGCCCTCTAGAGAAGTCCTACAGCCCGCGTAAGGTCTGCAAGTCAATGGAATTCAAAGATGTCGAGTCCCGCATTCGCTGGTGGTTGAAGGAAGTCAATTGCGGATGCAAGAGGAAAATAAAGCCAGCCTCATGAGAACGTGCTGTTGAGAAAGGAATTGCGATGAACATTCGCACCGCCGTCGTCGTTCCGTACTTTCAAAAGAAGGAAGGGGTCTTGAGGAAGTGTATCGCGGCGGCGATTGACCAAAAAAATATTCATGATTATGAAATTATCATTGTTGACGATGTGTCGCCGGTGACGCCTGAGTCTGAAGTGCAGGACCTCATTGTAGACAATCCCGGAAAAGTGCGTATCATCAAGCAAGAAAAAAATATGAAACAAGGTCGCGCGAGAAACCGCGCGTTAGATGAATTACATCCAGAAACAGAATACGTGGCCTTCTTAGATTCTGACGACGTCTGGACAGAAGACCACCTGTCACATGCGATCTTTGCATTGGACAAAGGGTATGATTTTTATTTTTCGGATCATTACCAACTACATCAGACAATTTCTGCCTTCCATCGCTCGAAGCGAATTAATATCGAAGACCATCATCTGATAGAAGGCACGACATGGCTCAGGAAGTTTTGCGGTGATATGTTTACACAAATTATCGTGGGGAATATCTTGGGGCAGTCGACGATCGTTTATCGAGTGAAGAAATTTCCTGATCTTCGTTACCCGGTGGATTTTACCATTACAGGGGAAGAATACTTGTTTTGGTTGGATCTTGCACAAGCGACTGACAAGATCGTCTTTTCTACTCTTTGTGAATGTCGCTACGAAGAAGGGCTCAATGTCTATTCCGCCACGCGGTGGGGACACGAGCGTGCCATCGAAAAGATTTATGATGATATGCGATATCGGAAGCGAATTAGGGAACGATATGAATTGACTCCTGTCCAACAACACGAACTCGATCAAAGAATTGGGAGCCTACGACAATCCTGTGTGGACGAAGTGCTGCATCGTCTGTCACATAGAATGCCTATCAATAAAGAGGAAATCATAAGTTTTATCAAAATGGATCCACAGATCCTTGCGGTATTTATTCCGAATACAGTGTGTTCTTTGCTATCACGGGTCAAAAGTAGGCTGAGGTCTTAGGCCAGGTATCATATTGATGTCTCCTGGAGTCCGCCTTTTGGAGACTCTCTCAACGATTGATCGTGGCTGCGTAGGTTGTATCAACATGAATATCCGGTATGATGATCTCTAAAGAGAGTGTGAATAAAGAGTAAGCCTTCCCTGAAGTATTTGTGCAAAGCGACGATCATTGAAACTCACCAGAATACTAGAACATTAGGGGGAATAGTCATGCGAGTGTTGATTACTGGCGGAGCCGGATTTCTTGGCAGTCACATATCCGACCTTCTCATACAGGAGGGACACGAGGTTATTGGTATGGACAACTTTATTACAGGCCGGCCAGAAAATATCGCACATCTCCTCGGTCATGCTCACTATACATTTATTCAATACAACGTCTGTGATTACTTGCACATCGATGGGCCTTTAGAGGCCGTCATGCATTTTGCCTCTCCCGCAAGCCCACAGGACTACCTCGAATATCCCATTGCCACGATGAAGGTTGGAGCCTTAGGAACTCATAAGGCTCTTGGGCTCGCCAAAGCTAAGGACGCTCGGTTCCTGCTGGCGAGTACCTCTGAGGTCTATGGGGATCCCCTTGTCAACCCTCAACCAGAAACCTACTGGGGAAACGTGAACCCCATCAGTCCAAGGGGCGTGTATGATGAAGCGAAACGGTTTGGAGAAGCACTGACAACGGCCTACCATACCTACCATGGTCTGGATACTCGAATTGTGCGAATTTTTAATACCTTTGGACCTCGGATGCGACCGAAAGACGGTCGAGTGGTTTCAAACTTTATTGTCCAAGCTCTCCAGAACAAACCCTTGAGTGTCTATGGGGATGGATCCCAAACGAGGAGTTTTTGTTACGCGGATGACCTGGTGCGAGGCATCGTCGCGTTGCTGTTGGCTTCTCAAGACGCCTCAGAAAATGGGCGAACCATTCACTACCCTGTCAATATCGGCAATCCTCGGGAATTGACAGTCTTGGAAATAGCCGAGATGGTGTTAAGGCAAACTGGCTCAACAAGCACGATTGAATATCACCCCCTACCGACAGATGATCCTAAAGTCCGTCGGCCAGATATTCAACGAGCAAAGCGTCTCTTAGACTGGGAGCCAAAGATTACTCTTGAAGACGGTCTCTCAAAGACCATTACCTACTTCGAGCGTATTCTTTGAACTGCGGTTCCTTAGGTAGGAGTAACTCGCTCCTCAGAGATTTTCCTCAAAGTCGAGCATAAGTTGGCATGGCTACGGATATTAAAACACATTTGATCATTATTGATGCCCACGTCCATATTCACGACTGTTTTAATTTGACAAATTTTCTAAATTCAGCATATCAAAACTGTAAAGCAGAAGTCTGTCGTCTGGGAAAAGATGGTCAATTCATGGGTGTTCTGTTCTTGACGGAAACAGCCCGAGATCATTGGTTTCAACGTCTTGCATCGTACAATGACAAGATGGAGGTATCCTCGGGAAGCCCTTGTGCCTGGAGGTTTCATCGTACAAATGAGAGTAATTCTTTGCTGGCACAATCGGCTAGTGGGGGCGAATTGGTATTAATTGCTGGTCGCCAAATTGTCACCAAAGAGAATCTGGAGGTTTTAGCATTGGCGACGGATAGTATTTTTAAGGAGGGAATTCCCATAGAAAATGCAATTGAAATTATAAGGGATCGGGGTGCGATCCCTGTGATCCCATGGGGATTCGGCAAGTGGTGGGGGAAGCGGGGAAAGGTTCTTTCAGAGGTATTAAGGTCTCATGAAGGAACTCATTTTTTTCTAGGCGACACAAGTTACAGACCCGAGTTTCTTCCATACCCAACGCATTTCAAACAGGCCAAAAAACTGGGTATGAAAATCCTTTCTGGGAGTGATCCCCTCCCATTTGCATCCGAATTCTGGCGCCCGTGTAGCATTGGGTTCTCGGTCAATGGTTTGGTAGAAAAGGATAGCCCTGCGACCGACCTTAAACGGATTCTCATTGATCCAGCTTCTGTTTTTTCTCCATATAATACCAACCGAGACAATTGGTATAGATTTTTCAGCAATCAAGTGGGCATGCAACTCATTAAGAGAATTGACCCTCAATCAAAATAATCCCTTTTGTTTTGGAGGTACAATATGAATTTTGAGAATAGTGCCTTTGATGACCGGGCTGATTATGGAAATTTCGAGGCCAATCTTGCTTTTTTGCATAAAGCGAACATTTTAAGGAAGGGGCAAAAATTCTTAGAAATAGGTTCTGGAACGGGAAGGCTGTTGAACTTTTTTTATGAGAAGGGCTATGACATCAAGGGAATAGAAAAAAATGAAGCAAGTATTGAAAAAAGTAGGAGGCTTTACGGGAAAATACCCATATCCAGGGTCACCTCTGAAATATTGCCTTTTGAGGATAGAGAATTTGATATTGTCATGAGTTTCGATGTATTTGAACATATTCCTGATTCTGATAAACATTTGAAAGAAGTGATTCGTGTTCTAGGGCGTGTTAACACTAAATGGTAGTTGCTGTATACTACGGTTATGGAACTGACCGATCTACAGTATCAACTCATTCAACCCTTTTTGCCGCGGCAACGTGGAAATGTTTCCATCGACAATCGCCGAGTCCTCAATGCGATTTTGTATGTGGCAGAACAGGGCTGTAAGTGGCGGGGGCTTCCTAAACACTACGGCAATTGGCATACGATCTACACCCGCATGAATCGCTGGGCCAAAAGCGGGGTGTTGGATCGAGTGTTTACGGCGCTCCAACAGAGGGAGATTATTCAAGTGCGAGTCGCAGCAGTCTCGCTCGATAGCACGGCGGTGAAAGTCTATCCGGATGGCACCGGTGCTCGAAAAAAAACGGCCCGCAAGCTCTTGGCCAGTCCCGAGCCGGCTGGACCACCAAGATTCATCTGGTTGCCGCAGATGCTCGCAACGCGGTGAACTTCTCCTTATCGCCGGGCAATGCTGGGGATGAGCCGGAAGGCCGGGGCCTGTTGCAACAGACGTCGCTCGCGGCGACAGATGCCATGATGGATTGTGCCTATGAAGGGGACGAGACGCGCCAGCTCGTGCGTGAGTTGGCCTGTGTGCCGGTGGTCCCGCCTACAAAGAATCGCAAAGAACCGTGGGACTATGACCGAGAGTTATGCAAGCAACGGCATGAAGTGGAGCGGCTCTTCCGCCGCCTGCAAGGTTTCCGCCGAATCTTCACTCGGTTCGATAAATTGTGTAAGCTTCCCTTTATCGTGGACAAATCAAAAGTAGAGTTTTCTGGCACAATGCGACCAGGAGGCTCTTATGAAACGAACACGATTTAGCGAAACCCAAATTGTCGCGATCCTGAAACAAGCGGATGCGGGCATCAAAGTGAAAGGCTTGTGCCGAGAGCATGGGATTAGCGATGCGACTTATTACAACTGGAAGGCCAAGTACGGCGGCCTGGAGGCGTCGGATTTGAAACGCCTCAAAGAGACCGAAGGCGAACTCGCCAAGCTCAAACGGATGTATGCGGATCTGGCCCTCGAGAATCGGGCCCTGAAGGATTTGATCGAAAAAAAGCTCTAACGCCGACGGAGAAACGGGAGGCAGTCCACGCTATGCAGGAAGTCCATGGCGTCTCCATCAAGCAAGGGTGTGCGGCTCTCAAATTCGCTCGGTCGGCGTATTATCAAGCTCCAGTTGATTGGCAAGTCCGTGACCAGGAAATCATTGATGCCCTGAATCAGTTAGTGGAGCAGCATCCACGCTGGGGCATCTGGAAATATATCCGGCGATTACGGGCCCTAGGCCATGCCTGGAATCACAAGCGAGTGTACCGCGTCTATCGGCAGTTAGAGCTCAATCAGCCGCGTCGCACCAAGCGTCGGCTCCCGAAACGACCGTCGCTCCCGGTGTTTGTCCCAGAAGGACCAAACGAAGTCTGGTCAGCCGACTTCATGAGCGATGCCTTATACCATGGTTCACGGTTTCGGACCTTCAATCTCATTGATGACTTTAATCGAGAAGCCCTCGCCATTGAGATTGATACCTCACTCCGAGCTGAGCGAATTGTGCGTGTGTTGGAACGTTTGAAGACTGAGCGGGAGTTACCCCACATGATTCGGGTCGACAATGGGCCCGAGTTCCTGGCTCAAGCCCTGCAAGATTGGGGGAAAGCGAATCGCGTGCTGATTTATCATATTCAACCGGGACGGCCCACGCAGAATGCGTTCATTGAACGGTTTAATCGGACATATCGGAACGAAGTGCTCGATCTCTACCTGTTTCGGAGGTTGGACGACGTGCGCGAACTCACGGCTGAGTGGATGACGATCTACAATGAGCACCGGCCCCACGAGGCGCTCCAGGGAAAAGCCCCCTGTACCTATTACAAACCTAAGCCGGAAAACTCTACTTATCCACTGTCCGCTTGACGGGGAAGCTTACATTCACCTTTTTATTTATTTGGCCCTGATCACCGATGCACTGAAAAGTGTTAACATCCCCTAGGAAACTGACTATTAGTGATGCGGACCACCATTTTAACGATACGGGACACGAACTGGCTGGTACTGTCTTAAAAGGGTTTCTCGATAACCTACTGTAAGCGAGAAATCCGTCCCTTATGGTTGAAACTCGAACTGATTGTTTCTAGAGGATTAGGAATTGGATACACAGGGCCGTTCGCACTAAGCTCTACTGTGTTGGATTGTTTGGCAATTTCCCCACGCACAATATTCATGAGTGGTTTGATTTCGGGGGAGAATTTCACTGCTTGTTTCCCAGTTGAATTCGTAAGGAATACTGTGGGTGAAATTGAGCGAAGGGCTGAAGATTTTATGATGCTAGGAGCATCTCTTGTGTGAATTGGGAAAACAAGTATCTATAAGGATCAGAGTAACAGAATGAATATCTTGTTTCTCGCCCCTCATCCATTCTATCAAGATCGCGGAACACCCATTGCGGTTAATTTGATTCTTCGTGTGCTATCGGAACGGAAAGAATTGGTCGATGTCATCACGTATCATGAAGGAAACGATATGCAGCATGATGGAATGACATTGCATCGAATTCCCCGTCTTCCTTTTATTCAAAACGTACGCCCTGGATTTTCTTTTAAGAAGCTTATTTGTGATGGCTTTATGATCGTTCGAACTTTTCAGCAATTTTGGGGAAAACGATACCATATTGTTCACGCTGTGGAAGAAGCTGTTTTTATTGCACTTGCACTAAAGGCGATTTTTCGAGTTCCGTACGTGTATGACATGGATTCCTCGCTAGCGCAGCAAATGGTAGAAAAGCATCCTGTTTTAGGGGCATTCCAACCGATATTCACGTATTTGGAGTCGTTAGCGGTCAAGCATGCCAAAGCGGTGGTCCCTGTTTGTGAGGCCCTTGGGGATCTCGTTTTGAGCTATGGGGCAAAAAAGGTATGCATACTCCATGATGTTCCTTTGCTTGAGCATTTTAATGCTCCAAAAAGTGATAGCGTGGATACTGAGATTGCTAATGATCGAATGATTATAATGTATGTGGGGAACTTGGAAGTGTATCAGGGACTCGATCTACTCTTAGACAGCTTTTCCCTGGTCACAGCACAAGTATCGTATGTTGATTTAGTCATTGTTGGTGGGGCAAAAGCAGACATTAATAAATACCAGCAGAAGTCACGCGACCTGGAGATTGAAGAGCGAGTGGTTTTTTTGGGGGCAAAGCCTATCGACCGTCTATCGTCGTTTCTGGCAAAGGCGGATATATTGGTTTCTCCTCGTGGAAAGGGCAATAATACGCCGATGAAGCTCTATTCCTATTTGCAAAGTGGGAAACCCATTGTTGCGACGAATTTACCGACACACACCCAAGTGCTCAATGAGGAGGTGGCAGTACTCGCTAAACCCTGTTCTGAATCATTTGCGCGTGGCATGATTCGCCTAATTGATGATCAGGCCTTAGGCATGAAGCTTGGTGCAGCTGGTAAGCGGTTGGTTGAACAAAAATATAGTTATGGTGCGTTCTGTGAAAAGGTTAATCAACTATACGACTGGCTTGTGACAGAGTTGGAGGGCTGTGCTGGGGGTTCTGGGTATCCATGTTCCACCAACGAGAAAGACAGAATGTCTCGCCCAGAGTAATACCTATTCAAAATGAAAAGGAACGTCAGAGAGCTGTCACAGAATATCTATGATATCCTAGTGATTGGTGGGGGTATTTATGGAGCCTGTGTTGCGTGGGATGCCTGTCTTCGTGGTTTATCTGTCGCGTTGGTGGAACAATCGGATTTTGGTTCGGCAACCTCTTTCAACAGTCTGAAGATAATCCACGGCGGTCTGCGCTACTTACAGCACGCTGATTTTACGCGCATGCGGGCATCTATTCAAGAACGACGGACATTGATGCGAATAGCCCCGCATTTAGTGTATCCACTTCCAGTGCTGATCCCAACCTATCGGCATGGCTTGGAGGGAAAAGAAATCTTGCGCCTGGCCTTGGCGATTAATGATCTCATGAGCTTTGATCGTAATATGGGGGGTGATCCACAGAAACATATTCCCTGCGGCCGTTCTATTTCTAAGGGAGAGATGCTTGGTATTGCGCCTGGGATTCATCAAGAGGGACTCACTGGAGGAGTACTCTTTTATGATGCTCAAGTCTATAACTCTGAACGACTCCTCCTGTCATTTTTGCGGTCCTCCTGGAATGCTGGAGCGCAACTGGCGAATTATGTCCGGGTCACTGGCTTTCTTAAGGAGATGGATGCTGTGATAGGAGTCCATGCACAAGACGTGTTGACCACTGATCAATTCGATATACGGGCAAAAGTTGTGATTAACACATGCGGGCCCTGGATCAATCGTATGAGGTCGCTCTTACAAGAGACCTCAGTTCGACAAAACATTCCATTCGCGAAGGCGATGAATATTATCACCAAGCCCATCTTCTCAGACTACGCTGTAGGATTGACAAGTCATCGTGTCTATAGGGACATGGATGCTGTGATCCAGAAAGGCAAGCGCCTCTTATTCGTGGTGCCATGGCGAGGTTGTTCCATGATTGGTACGGCGTACTCGTGCTGTAACGGTAATCCAGATAGTACGAAGGCCACTGCTCAAGAAATCAGTGCATTTTTGGATGAGATCAATCAGGTCTACCCCTCTGCGCAGTTGAAACTCGATGATGTTTCGTTCGTGCACAGTGGACTCATTCCGAGTACTGGGTCGCGCAAACAGGCGAAAGATGTTCAACTTTCGAAACGCCATCAGATTATCCGACATGATAAACATGGGATGAAAGGCGTGCTTTCCGTCGTTGGAGTGAAATATACGACAGCAAGACAGGTTGCAGAAGAAGTGGTTAATCAAGTGTTCCAAGTTTGGGGGAAGCCATCATTGCCGTCACGATCGAGTGCGACTCCTGTTTATGGTGGAAGTATTGAATGTTTTGAAAAGTTTCTCGAAGCTCAAATAAAGAAACATTCTCATGATTTCAGTGCCAAGTCAATTCAACGCTTAGTCAGAAACTATGGCTCAGCTTATTCTGATGTAACGGCCTATGTTGAGGTGGCGAAACATCCTGATTGTGAGGAATCATGGGGAGTGTTGCGGGCGGAGATTCTGCATGGGGTTCGTTCGGAGATGGCACAGAAGTTGACGGATATTATTTGTCGCCGGACAGAACTCGGGTCTGCAGCGAACCCCGGTGACGACATGATCGCACGTTGCGCGTATGTCATGCGTGATGAGCTTGGATGGACAGAGAGAAAAACACAGCAGGAAATAAATGAGGCCAAGGCTATCTATGCATGGGGTTAAGTAGTGATGACAGAGAACCACAGAGATCGTTTGTGGTTATGGCCACAACATAAGTTGGTCCATTGAGAACCTGTCGCTTGGTGAGGTTGTGACGGTTGAACGGGTCTTTAAGAGGGGAGGTTTTTGAGTCTCTCTTTAGTCTTACGAATATGATATAGAGAGAGCCTATTTTATTTTCTCCTCTTATGGCCACCTCTAAAAATTCCAATTTCAAAAATTCAACCTCAAATTTTCAATGAGTTATGCACCACATTTTTAGAAAAACTTCGGTTTTTAGAGGTCCCCCTGGTTTGCAGGAACGGGATTCCTAGGTTCATTATGGGTTTGATGCCCCACTGAGAGCATTGATCGATGCAAGCAAGTAATCGTTCCTGACTATAACGATATCTTCCGGGGCCGTCTTATGTGAGGTATTGAGTGGGAGAATCTTGAGAGGCATGATCCCATAGGTGCTGTCTATGTTGATTGTTAACTAGATTTCAAGATTTTGTCGCAGGATGAATGTTCAGGTGGTAGAAATGGGCCGATGTGGTGTTCTTCTTTTGTTTGTTGATCCGTGTATTCATTGGCAATGAATCATTCTATGGGGACAATACTGGTTACAGGGGGGAACGGGTATCTTGGGTCGATGCTTGTCGCTCGTTTAATCGAAAGTGGTGAGCAAGTTCGAGTATTAGTACGAGCGGCGAAGCCTGGAGAGGAACCACCTCAAGACCGGAAGGTGGTTTATGGAGATATTCGGGATCCACAGGTAGTGGATGAAGCGGTTAGAGGTACAGAAATTATCATACACTTGGTGTCAAATTTTCGAAAGGGAGGATCGGACAAGAATGACGCGTATGCTGTGAATGTTGAAGGAACACAGAATGTGCTGAACGCGGCACTCAAGCATCAAGTCAAGCGTTTCATCCATTGTAGCACCATTGGAGTCCATGGAGATGTTCGAGAGATTCCAGCGAACGAGCAAACCCCATTCAATCCCACCGATCTATATCAAGAAACCAAATTAGTGGCAGAACAAGCTGTTTGGAAGTGTTATGAAGAGACGAAGTTGCCGATTACGGTAATTCGACCAATCTCACTCTTTGGTCCCGGCGACCTGCGGATGTTGAAACTGTTTCGAATGATTAAAAAGGGACGGTTCCTTATGGTTGGCAAGGGTGAAGCCTTTTTTCAGCCCGCATATATTGATGACGTGGTTGCTGGTTTCCTGCTGTGTTTGAAAAAAAAACAAGCTGTTGGACAGGTTTTCATTATCGGTGGAGAGGAATATGTCTCTCTCAAAGAACTGGTTCGCATAATTGCAAACGAACTTGACGTTCCAGTCCCCCAAAGGCATATTCCACTCAAGCCGGCGCTCTGGGCGGCTTCGCTTTGTGAAAAAATTTGTGTACCATTTGGCATTGAACCGCCGTTGCATCGACGACGAATGAGCTTTTTTCAAAATAACCGCGCGTTTTCAATCGCAAAAGCGAAAAGTGCATTAGGGTATAAGCCAGAGGTGACGTTGAGAGAAGGAATTCGACGAACCATTGAGTGGTATGAGGCCCATGGTTGGCTTTAGCTAGGGACGGAGAAGGTTTTCTCGTCTTAATCCATGAGCTGTTATGGCCGATAGGAGAGAGAGGTTGAGGTTTGCAGCGATGTTCTGGTGTTACTGAAAAGACGGTGGAAAGCTATGAGGATGATTTCCTCAATATGGGCAAGGAGCCAAGATGACCGTGACAAAGCCGGACCAGGTAATCTCGAAGGACTCGATTGTTAATAGTTTGTCAGAAACTGATACTTCGGCGTTGAAAAAGTATCAGAATTTTTTCGTCGGTTCGTCCAGTATAGGGTCACTGGTTAAGTATGAATTCATGATAGCAGTGCTGGGCCCTATGCCGGGAGCACTGGGGCTTTTGCTGCGAAAGCAGTTTTTCCCTTCGTTGTGTAAAAAAGTTGGAACTGGTGTCGTGTGGGGAAGAAATATTTCTTTTCGTCATCCTGGAAAACTCGAGCTTGGCGATCGCGTTGCGATTGATGATAATTGTTTGCTGGATGCCAAAGGAGGGGACATTCAAGGCATTAAAATTGGAAATAATGTCTTGATCGCACGGAGTTCGATCATACAGGCCAAAACCGGTCCAATATGTATTGGGGATCGTTGTTCAATTGGTAGTCAGTGTCAGTTGAGCTCAGTTGGTGGCATTACATTAGGAAAATCGGTGATGATTGCAGGACAATGTTATATAGGTGGTGGGCGTTATCATACGGTTGACAAAAAGATTCCCATGATGGAACAAGGGTTGTACTCTAATGGCCCTGTAATTATTGGGAATGATGTGTGGATTGGTTCTGGGGTGATTGTACAAGATGGCGTGCGAATTGGAAAGGGTTGCGTGATCGGCTCTGGGACAGTGGTGACAGAAGATATACCAGATTTCGCAGTTGTGATACCGAACCGGAAGCTTCTGTTTCTTTCTCGCGGTGAGTCATTGGTCTAGTGTTTATTTTTGAACCGAGCGGCTGTGTTTTGATGGAATGCAAAGGTGATGATTTCTGAAAAATCGATACAGGTAGGCGTTGACCTCTATACCAAGGCCATTTTGATACGAAGCGTCGAGCAGAGGCTGCTAGAGCTCTTCAAGGAAGGCAGGCTGTTTGGGACGGTTCACACTTGCATTGGACAAGAATGGACAGGAGTCGCGATTGCCGAAGCCTTACAAGATGGCGATCTTATTTTTAGCAATCACCGGTGTCATGGTCATTATTTAGCGAAAACCGGAGATGTTGAAGGTCTCATCGGGGAAATTATGGGAAAGCAGAATGGCATGTGTGGCGGAAGGGGGGGGAGCCAGCACATCTGTTCGCAAGGATTTTATAGTAACGGGATTCAGGGCGGTATTGTTCCGGTGGCGGCAGGCTTGGCTATGGCTCAAAAGGTCTCAGGAACTGGGTTGATTGCCGTCGTGTTTATTGGAGATGGAACCTTAGGCGAAGGTGTGCTCTATGAAACGCTCAATATTGCGTCTAAGTGGGAATTGCCCCTCTTAGTCGTTCTGGAGAACAATTACTATGCCCAGAGTACCTCACAGCAACAGACCTTAGCAGGCAGTATTCTTGCCCGCGGCGACGCCTTTGGGATCAAGACGGCTCATTCAAACACCTGGGATCCAGATGAATTACTGACAACTGCTGCCGACTGTGTTGGATATGTCCGAAACGAATCTCGGCCACTCTTTTTGCAAATTGATACCTATCGGCTCATGGCCCATTCCAAGGGAGATGATGATCGCGACCCCGAAGAGGTCAAAGAGTATTGGACAAAAGATCCCATTGAAATCTTTCGTCAACACACTGATTCAAAACACATCCTGGAAATTGATCGAAAAGTTCAGGCAATCATTGACACAGCAGTTTCCCGGTCTGATGCCACTGCCTATTCTGCAATGAGTGTGGTTGACGACGAGGGGTCGGATTCGAAAACAGTTGAGTGGATGGCGACGCATATTCCCTCGAGCGAACGAATGGTCAATTTGATTCATCTCTCGTTGCAGCGAAATATGCAACAAAACGGCAAAATCATATTACTCGGTGAAGATATTGAGGGGCCCTATGGGGGAGCCTTCAAAGTGACGAAAAATCTGAGTCAAGAATATCCCGGTCGAGTGCGAAACACGCCCATTAGCGAGTCAGCATTGATTGGGATAGGAAACGGATTGGCGCTCAATGGGATGTTGCCTGTGTGCGAAGTCATGTTTGGCGATTTTCTAGGGCTTGCATTTGATCAACTCTTAAACCACGCTTCAAAGTTTCGATACATGTACAATGAGCAAGTTCGTGTGCCATTGGTTGTCCGTACGCCAATGGGCGGGAAGCGAGGCTATGGTCCAACGCATAGTCAAAGTATCGAAAAGCATTTTATGGGACTACCGGGCACCAGAATGTTGGCACTCCATTCTCGTTATGATCCAGGGTTGGTGTATGACGAACTCCTATCGTCCATTGATCGACCGACAATTGTCATTGAAAATAAATTGTTATATGGCCTTCGGGTGACAGATCAGGTTCCTGATGGGTTTGTTCTTGAACATAACCAGGAACAATTTCCGACCACACGCATCCGACCTCTTGGCGCCCCCGATCTCACAGTATTGTGTTATGGTGGGATGCTTGTGGATGCGGAGCGTGCCATCCAACAGCTCTGTGATGAGCATGAGATTTTTTGCGAAATACTTTGTCCTCTACAGCTCTATCCTTTTCATCCATGGCCTGTGATCGAATCCCTACAACACACGCACAAACTGTTGATTGTTGAGGAAGGGATGAGTTTTGCGGCCCTTGGGTCTGAGCTGCTTGCGCAAATTTCAGAGTTGAAGCCCGGTGTGCTGCGGCAGGTTTGGCGGGTGGCTTCACCGAACCATCCGATTCCGTCGAGTGGGCCTCTCGAGAAACACTGTCTGCCTGGTGAAAGTCACATCACCGAAGCGGTCCTCGAGATGATGAACAGATGAAAATGAGTACTCCAGTTGTCATTCCACAAGATAATGTGAACGATGAGTCGGTGACGTTACTGTCTTGGTCTGTCCCAAATGGAGAACAAGTCACCCAAGGGCAGGTCATTGCCGAGATCGAAACCAGCAAGGCGGTTATGGAAATTGAAGCTCCAGCCTCCGGGGTCTTGGAGTATTCTCTCGAACCAGGGAATGACATCGATGTCGGTGCCATCTTGTGCAGCATACATGGTGAGGAGGGCGTTCAGACAACGGCAGACATGTCACCAGCTAGCGAACAGGCCACAACGGCTTCTCTGAATACTGGCAACAATGAAGAAAGTACTCAGGCTTCTTACTCGGCCGACGGATCTTCGACACACTTTACAAAAAAGGCCCAGGCATTGTTAGAGCAACGTGGTCTTGCCCCGGAGCGTTTTGCTGGTCGGGGCCTTGTCAGAACTGAAGATATCCTCATGGAGTTAGGAGAAGTATCTCGGCCACCGACTCATTCTTCTTCCAACGGGGCCGTAAGAGAGGAGCGGTCGCGATCGACAACTGAACCGATCCCCGCGGTGGGTATTCCATTTCGAACAGAAAAGTTATCAAAAAGTAAACGAACAGAAATCGGGTATTTATCGTCTGGATATCAGAATGCGTTGCCGAGCGTCATTACTGTGTCTGTTCCCACCCGAGGACTGCGGGAAGCTGTTGAGCAACATCAAGACATCGAAGCCACAACGACGGCGGTTATTATCTTCGAAGTTGCTCGTTTGTTGCGGGCCTATCCGTGGTTCAATGCGTTTTATCAAGATGGAACGGCTAATTTCTATGAGGAAGTCAATGTTGGGTTTGCGATTGATGGCGATCTCGGATTGAAGGTTCCGGTCATTCATGCCGCCGATAAGAAAAGCATCTCGAGTATCACGAAGGAAATGCAGGACCTGATGGTCGCGTACCTTGAAAACTCTCTGTCTAGCCCGAATCTTCAAGGTGGAACATGTACGGTGACTGATCTATCGGGTGAGGGCGTCTTTGCGTTCCACCCGCTTCTCAATCAAGGGCAGTCAGCTATTCTGGGCGTGGGCGGAGAGTTTTTCCCGCCTGGCAGCCGAGAAGGGATGTTTAACCTAATGTTGGCTTTTGACCATCAAGTTTCAGAAGGGCGTCAGGCAGCAAAGTTTTTGCGCGAGCTCGGTGAACATCTCCAGGCGTATGAAGCTGCAGTGGCTCGAGATTTCGAAAGGAACCAAGAAACGGAGGAACTAAAAAAGCTGAGCTGCTCGCGTTGCCTAACCCCGCTTGCGAACATTCAAGACTGGGATAAATTTGAGCATTGGGATCATTTCATGGTGCAAACGGTGCAACCGGATGGAAAGCGTGGGTACCTTTGTAGTGTCTGCATGAGAGGGTGGTAGACAGTTGTATGGAGAATGAATTGAAGCAAGTCGTCGCGGAACTATTTGAGGCTGATCTTCATCAGATCAACGAAGATTTTCCGTTGTCGACAAGGCGCATGCAAGGTTCATTGGCTCGGGCTAAGCTCGATGCGGCTATTCGACATCGTCTTGGCGTGAAATGCCGTACAGTGTATTCGGCCAAAACCTACGGGGAATTACAGAACGCGGTACTCAAAATGTCTTCTAGCAGTTCAGAGTCGACGATGGCATCTCCTGTCACGAATACTGATGCTCCCATGGTATTTTCGGGGAATGGTCTAGGATTAGCGGCTGGGCTGAGTTGTGGAATAGATATTGAAATGGTCGAGAATTTTCCAGAAGTGGACGATTTTTGGAAAGACCCATTTTATACCAATTCATTTTCCTCGGTAGAGATTGCCTATTGCCTCTTACAAGAAAACCCACCGATGCATTTTGCGGCCCGCTGGTGTGCAAAAGAAGCACTCAAAAAATGCCAACCATCATATCTCCCTGAAGAAATGAAAAATATAGAGTTAATTTCTAACAGTGAAACGCCCCCGACCTTCCGACTTTATTCACGTGGAAGTCCTAATCCCATTCCTTGTGCCGTCAGTATTTCTCACACGACACTTATTGCCATTGCGGTAGTGATTAAACCCCGTCATAAGAAGTAGTCCCAGATTTTGGGACAGCTGCATAAGTGAAATTTCTGTCTGCCATTATGCAACCTGCTTTACGGGTGTTTCCCCAAAATACACGGCATCGGGTGTCTGTCGATTCAATCTTTGATGGCGACGTTCGGTATTGTATAGCTACTCCAATTAAGTTCCATAGTCTCTAATAATTTCGTCCAGTGTTGTTTCTGGCGGGGTATATTGCCGTCGTTTCTTCATCGTCGCAAAGTCCTGTTCGATGGGATTGAAGTCCGGGGAATACGGGGGGAGATAGAGTAGCGTATGACCGGCCTGTTCGATCAACGCCCGAGTCTTCGGGGTTTTGTGAAACGCCGCGTTATCCATAATAAGGATGGAGTCGGATGGGAGTTCCCTTAAGAGATGATCTTTCAGCCAGACGTTAAACCACTCGGCATTGGTATTCCCCTCAATAGCACGGGGCGAGCAGGCGCTGGCCGCATTTGGCCGCCAGCAAGCTGGTGCGCGGTCGAGGATTCCCACTGCGCTCCCCAGCGACTCGTTGGCCTTTGCAGGCCCACCCACAGCTCCGCTCGGCGGTGCGCTCAAAACCACTTTCATCCACAGATACCAGCTTATCCGCCCTCTGGCTTAGATGGAGGGGGCGGACCTGTTGGAGATAGGATGCACGTTTGTCGGGATCTCGTTCAGCGTACCGTAGAGTTTTTTTTACACGTGATCTGCAATCGTCTAAGCGCCACCCAGATCGCATTAACCTGAACGCCAAAGTGCTGAGCACGTTCCTTGAGCGTGGCATCCGGATACGAGCAACTCATTAGACACTACATTTGACAATAGCTCTGGTATCCTGCACGTGATGTTTAAGTTGGGGCAGTGTGCGGAGAAAAGGTGGAGGCGATTGCGCGGATTCCGGGAGTTGCCAAAAGTGCTCGCAGGCATTCAATTTACCGATGGGATCGAAGAACAAACCAAGGACCCAGCCGCCGCGTGAACAACCGCTCAGACACTACATTTGACAATAACTCAAGTGGGACAGCTCAAAGGCGTTGTGTTATGATAGACAATTGGAGCAGAAGTATGGTGCGCACGTTGCGAGAATCACAAAATCTTAACTACCTGTCCACAAATACAGGGAAAGCTCCTGAAGACTGTCAAAGCACTGTGAAAGAAGTACTGCTTTTCAGCAGCAAACCTTAAAGGTTTGTTCGCAAGTGGGAGTAAGACGCAAAAGAGGTAGAGGTCATAATATGTCCGTTAGAGATATTAAAGATGCCTTAGAAGAAATACGATATGTTAGGTCGACTTATCGATGGGTGCGGAGGTTTATAAGAGAAATTCCTTTTTTTGTCCTCTGGATCTTTCATTTTGGAGCGAAAAAATTCTCTTTTGTGAGAAATTTTTTATTTCTGAGTGCTCCTAATAACTCACTCCTTATCTCAAGTATGAACAATGAGAAGTTTGTCCTAAATACAGGCGATAAGATGATCGCAAGGAAAATCTATGTAAATGGTAGTTACGACTTCGATAAGGCAACACTTGTGCGTAGCCTTATCAAGCCCTCCTCGAACGACATTTTGTTGGTTGATGTGGGGGCGAATATAGGTTCAATTTGCATTCCGTTTGTGAAACGAGGATTGGTAAGTAAGGCCATCGCAATAGAACCAGAACCACTTAACTTTAAGCTGTTGCACGCAAACATTATATTAAACGATTTAGATGACCTCATTCATCCTGTCAATGTTGCGCTCGGCGAAAGCGATGATGAAAAGTTACTTTTTGAATTAAGCGAAGATAACTATGGCGATCACCGTGTTGTGGTTTCAACGACCAATGGGCTAGATAACGAGGCAGATCGGAAAACTATTGAGGTTTGCTCCACCACGTTAGACTCCATTCTTAAAGGTTATGACTCTCCGAATGTTGTTATATGGATGGATACGCAAGGTTACGAAGGTGTAGTGCTTAGTGGCGCTAAAAACACCCTACAAAAAAGATTGCCAATAGTGCTTGAGTTTATGCCATACGCTATGGTTAGAGCGCATTCGTACGAAAAATTAAAAACCTCATTGATTGGAAACGGCTACGAAATATTTTTTGATTTAGCAGAAGAACAGCCATCACCAAAACGTCTGTCCTCAGATAACATTGAAAGGCTGTATGAGAGTTTGGGAACAAAAGGAAGGTTTACAGACATATTGGTTGTGTGACTCTTATTCGGATCAATCATTGTTTAGGGGAACTGGTCTTCCTCTGACTTTGCGGACACATTCGAAGAGGGTCACAATGGAACAGGAAGTGTGTCATAATGAAGTGGAGAAAATTCAGTCAGGAGTTCAAACACAAAGCTGAGTAGTTTGCCCTCTGGAATGGGCGCGTAATGAACAGAACAGGCGATTTTTCGCGCTGCTCCGAAATCCTTCAATGCTCTTGATATGAGTTTTGTTCCCTTAGTAAATTGTATAAGTCAAGACTTCATCTGACAGACAGCGAGTCCGGTAATTGTTAAGCGGCCAGCATCTTCTCCTTCGCCAACACGACACTGTCTCGCCAGGTTTGCATCGGCGTTTTCCCATAACACCACCGGCCTTGATGCGTCCGCTGTTCATTGTACTCCTGTAGCCACGTATCCAAATCGGCTTGTAATTCGTCGAGGGTCTGGTAAATCTTCTTGCGGAACGTGACCCGATAGAACTCATTCAACTGTGTCTTGTGAAACCGTTCGACGATCCCATTGGTTTGCGGACTCTTTGTCTTGGTCCGGGTGTGATCAATATTCTCTACGGCCAGATACAGTTCATACTCATGCCGTTCCGGAGCGCCACAATATTCCGTCCCTCGATCGGTGAGCACTCGATTCAGGGGAATCTCGTGATCGGCAAAAAAGGGCAGGACCCG
Source organism: Nitrospirales bacterium (assembly GCA_965223315.1). Taxonomy (GTDB): domain Bacteria; phylum Nitrospirota; class Nitrospiria; order Nitrospirales; family UBA8639; genus Nitrospira_E. The sequence goes on along the minus strand of CBDCWD010000004.1, from coordinate 3,263,774 downwards.
ATCATTCAGTAAGTCTGCGGCCGTGATGGGCGTTTTGCGATCATAGAGCTTCGCAAAGCCAACTTTGCTATAGGTATCAATGAAGGTCTGCTGATAGATCCGCCCCACGCCCTTGAGTGTGCCCACATAGAAGGTATCCTGAGCCCCACAGTAGCCGGGGCATTCACTCACAAACTCTCCATGTGCTTCTTTGTCGGCCTTGGCTTTCTCCAGGGCCACGACTTGAGTGTCCGTCAACACGAGTCCCTCTTGGGCCACTTTGGCCTCTAAGGCCTTCAACCGCTTCCGCATCGTCTCCAAATCATGCCGGAGCCAGATGTAGCGGATGCCCGCGGGCGAGAGCGTGATCCCTTGTTTTTTGAGTTCATTAGCCATGCGCACTTGGCCCCAAGCCGGCTGCTCGATGGTCAAATTCACCAACGCCTCTTCCACCTCAGGCGCTACTCGATTCTTGAGGATCGGCTTTCGCCGGGAAATCTCTTCCAGGGCGGCTTCGCCCCCAGTCTCGTACAGTTCTTTAAACCGATAGAAGCTGTCTCGACTGTAGCCCATGATCTGACAAGCTTTTGAGACGTTGCCCAATTGCTTGCCCAACTCCAACAAACCCACTTTGGTTTTGATGATCTTTTGTTCGGTGGTCATCCTCATTCGTCCTTTCTCCGGATCTCCCGGGTTCAAAGGACTCTAGCTGACTGTCAGATTAAATCCTAGCACTTACAAGTAAATTCATCTCTGTCATGAGGCGCTTGCAGATGCCGCTGATACCTACAATGTCGACGCACACAATCCTATGTACTCTCGCCTCCGTCCAAGTGAACCATGCACTCCAAGGTCGATTTCCGCTCGAATAATCGTATGTAGCGAGACTGTCGAACAATCGGACACGACCCTAGTGTAGGCCTCATCCTCCTTGGTGTAGGTCGCACCCTTCTGTTGAAAGATGTCAAGCTGAGGTGGTCTCACCTCGGTTTCTCGTCCCCGTGCTGTTCGAGGGGAGGACCAATGCCGAGTGGTTTAACGCCTGACTGAACGATCATCTCTTGCAGGAACTCCCACCCCACTTCATCCTTACTATGGATAATGCGGCGTTTCACCACACCCCAAAGACTCGGGCTTTGATTGAACAGGTGGGCCATACGCTGCTCTATCTCCCCCCGTATTCCTCGGACTTCAATCCTATCGAACAGGACTTTGCCGCGATGAAAAAACGCCGCTAATATGCACTGCCAGAAACCACACTGGAGGAAATGATCAGAGACTATGGAACCTAATTTGAATAACTAGAAAAAGGCGCGGCCTTTTTTGCCAAGAACGTGATGTGAGGTATGCTACGATCTAATATTGGCGCAAGCGATTTCCGATACGGATGATGTATCGGCTCATATAGATTTCACCCAGCGGCTACTACGCGAGACAGCGACGGGGGCTCAGTCAACGGGCGAGGACAATGTGCTATTCGTGTAAGAGATTCAGGGGGTCCATACTTTGCATGATGGGGCTACGGTAGCCCTCTCCAGTATCTGGCAGGAATTGTGAGCCCGGGGGCAAGCTTGTGGTCATCATCGGACGGCTCGACTCTAGAAATAAGAGAGCCTCCAACGAATTCCGTCCCAGACGCGAAGGCAAGGTCGAAAGTCACGTGACCGATCACAGAATGTGACGAGTCACTTAGCCTACGACTTTGGGGTAGAGACGTCCAATGCGAAATGAGTGGCCGACATCACGCATATCTGCACGGACCGAGGGGTGGCTATATCTGGCCGTCGTCCTCAATTTGTTCTCCGGTCAAGTGATTAGTTGGGCCATGACTCACAACTCGGGCGCGAGCTGGTTGTCCAGGCAGTAAGGCAGTACTGATGGCGGTGTGGCAACGGACAACCTCAGGGAAGGTTATCTTGCACTCGGATCGTAACGTGCCGTATACGGTCAAGGAATTTCAAGCTTTCTTGAAGCCCCCTGGGATCGTGAGCAGCATGAGTGGGGTCGGCAATTGTTATGACAAGGTTGTTGCGGAAAGTTTCATTGGGTTATTGATACATACGCGAACGAGTCCACCGGTGGTGCTATCTGACTCGAGCCGAAGCCCGTACGAATATCTTTGACTCTATCGAGCGGTTTTAGAATCGTCAGCGTAGGCATTCCTATTCACAAGGATTGCCACCTGGAATCTATGTGAAAACAGGAGACTCAACCCCTGAACTCACCCGTCCACGAAAACGGGGAAGCCCACGTTTGGGGTTTTTCATGCCATAGTATGTGGAATTACACTTCTTTAATTGCAATTTATTTCAACTTAACCTCCAGCCACTTTACTTTGGCCTTAAGGCTGGGGGATTTTTGCCGAAAGAGAGAAAAGGAATTACTGGAACAAAACATTTACCTTACGAGATTCGGCTCAGTACAAATTTGAGGAGGATATTTCTATGTTTGCAGTGCGAATTTTACTCGTTGCGATAATAACGTTGTCAATGACGGTTCAGGCACAGGCCCTTGATACTATTCCTGAAGATCTCTCTGATTGGACCGAGCGGGGGGTGGTTCTTCGAAACACCACGGGTATTGCTTGGGAGTCAAGGTCTGGTATCTCAGCGATTGGTGTCTCGAAAGTTGGGGGCACCTATTACATGCACTACCTGGCAGGGTTTGATGGGTGTTGGAATGCTGATGCAGATGTCAACCACCAATCTCTTGGCCTTGCGACTAGTAGGGATGGAATTAATTTCACGAGACATTCTGCAAATCCAGTCTTGATACCCCATGATTTTGTAGCGGTAAGTTCACATGAAGAAGGTATCCGGGCTGGGTATGTTCGGTACGTCCCTTCCAAGGGAAAGTTTTATGGCTACTTTGGCGTCGAGTCCCCTGGGGGAGCTCAGACATGCGACTTTGGTGGGGGTGGAAGCTGCGGCTGCAATGTTGGCGTGGATGCTCGGGTGTTTTTGGCCACGTCGGTCGACGGAGTGAGCTGGACCGTGAAAGGGCAGGTCAGTGGCACTTCTACAGGGGGGAGTGAAGTCTATCCCTCAGGCTGGGTGCACGATGGGAATGTTTTCGGCCTATTTCTAATGACGGCGGAAGGTGGACTCTTTCATTCGGCCGCCAAGGGTTCGAACGCATTGAATCTTACATACCAAGGTCGAGTCAATGCACTCAGTTGGGGCTGGGCAGGACTCGACGCCTATCTTCACAACGACAACAATACGATTACCCTCATATACAATCCGCATGGTGGCACACATCCGGGGACGGGCAACGATAATATCTATTTTGCCACAACCCATCTCAACAATATGAACACCATTCAAAATGAAAGAGTGGTCGATACCAATGGGCCCTCTCAAAGCAAGATCTTTCGTGATGGCGACGAATGGAAATGGTATTACAGCGAAGACCCGGCCTGGCATGTAACTGAGATCAGACTTCGCACACACCCGATCATCAATGAGGACCTTCCACCGAATGCTCCAAAAGGGTTGGAGATTACTCCGTAGCGCACTCGAGTATCTGGATCCGGAGGGGAGATATGGGATCATACCCTCTCCACCTCGGTTGGCGGCTGTTCAATGTCCACGATTCTTCCTGCCTCTACAGCGGTTGTGGGCAATGTTGCGATTTAGTCAAGAGCAGCCGGTGAATCGCAAAGTGTTTCATCAACTCGGCTAGCGTTCGGTCTCCTCGAACCGTTGCCAAGGCGACTTTGGCCTTAAACGCGGGGGAGTGCGTCCGTCGTGATCATCGCGCCATCTTCTGCTCCTTTCGTTGAACCAAAATATACCGCAGAAGATTCCACTTAGCATCTAGAAATTCCTGTCCAATGATTGGGGCCACTTCTGACCACTTCTGAGTAATACCCTATTTTGCAGCTAATTGCGTATAAATCTCACTGAGACGTGCTACTGAAAACGAAATATCATACTTCTGGCAGGCTTCCCAAGCTTTTTCGCCAAGAGTTCTGGCTAATTGGGGATCTTTTAGTAGTAGAATTAACTTCTCTGCCAGCAGAGAGCTGTCTTCGCAAGGCACAAGAAAACCCGTCACCCCATCATTGATAACTTCAGACATCATCCCCACAGGGGTCCCAACGACTGGCTTACGCAAATGCATTGCCTCAAAGAGCGTAATTGGACCTCCTTCCCATAGCGAAGGAATAGCTACCACATCAGAAAGCTCGAGTACAAGGGGAATTTCTTCTCGATACCCGGCAAAAATGACCTTGCCTTGAATCCCTTCTTCCTTTGCCACAGATTCGAGCAATGTTAGATCTGGGCCATCTCCGACGATGAGGAACTTAACGTTTGGAACTTGACGAATGACCTGTGACGCCGCCCTTAGCAAGTAAATTTGACCCTTTTGAGTGTCGAGACGACCCACGTTAGACACAACCAGATCACTGTCACGAATACCTAGTTCAGCCCTGATAGCCTGAACGCTTCCTTCTTTGGGAACTTGAAAGCTCGACAGCGGAAGACCATAGAAAAATGTGTCTAGTAGCTCAGCTTTAATTTTTCGACGATGCACCATAAATTTTCGAACAGGTTCGGAAATAGCAATAGCTTTCGTCGTAAGTGGCGATAAAATTGTATCTGCTACGGTTTGGTAGAGAGGCTGGTCTTCAATCACGGTATGTTCGTGCACGATATTAGGAATTCCACTTATCCAGCTGGCGATTCGTCCAAAATTTGTAGACCCGTATCCATGAAGATGCAAAATATTTGGTTGTTCCTTATTGAGAAGAGAGACTAAACTCAACGCTGTGGTTGGATCAAATTTACCCTTACTGAGATAGAACAATGGTATGTTGTTTTGTGAAAATATTTCTCCGGCAGTCTCCGGACTACGTAAACTACAAACTGAGAACTGAAATTGCGATTGATCGAAGCGGGGAATCCACCATGTGATGGCTCGTGAAACACCGTGTATACTCGAACCAGCGACTCCAAGCTTATCCATTACATGAAGTACACGAATTTTCGATTTTTTTGGCATAGCACAGCCTCATTCCTTTTACTTGCAGTTTGGATAGAGAAAACTAGAGCCAAACGCGCTTGGCCATTTCTACTCACCATCAGCCCGACATTCGGTCAATAGTGTATCTAGTTTGTCCTACATAGAAACGTCATATTTCAAACTTGTAAACATTTTTTAGAGGTGGCTGGCAAGAAGTTCCTTGAAGATACCATGTCTTAAGGGTCGACACCAAAAAAGGCTCTCTTGAATATTATTAACCCGGCAATCAAATATGTTTCTCATGCGGCATAGCGAATCGGCTCTGCCTCAAAGTACTTGCGTACTCGGGTTGGGGTTTGTTGAAGCTTGCGCATGTGCCCTATCGTCTTCTTGAGCGCCTGTTTGCTGTGAGCCGGCGGACCGCTGTGGACCCCCTGCTTCAAGTCACCATTGAGATACTCATCGGGGTTGAGTTCGGGGGAGTAAGCCGGCAGGTCATACACAGCAATGTCGTCCGTATGGTCCGCCACCCAGGCCTTGACCGGGCGAGCATGGTGCACGCGCAGATTGTCCAGAATCAGGATGACCTTGCGGGGGGCATCTTTGATCAGCCCTTTCATGAACTGGATCAACCGAGCCGCCTTCATCCTGCCCTCAAAGAGCCGAAACCGCACTTTCCCCTAGTTCGTGACGGCCGAAATCATGTTGAGCGACTCCCGGTTGAGACGTTGAGACGCAGCCCCGGGTATGCTGACGTCGGTCCGTAGGCCGGTCGCATCGCCCCAGTAGATCTTCGCCTGCTCCCGCTTGGCCTGGGCCTGAATCGCGGGATATTCCTCATGCAATCACCGTCCCACTTCAGCCGGTCGTTGTTCATAGGCCTGCTTTTTGGGCTTTTGCACGGTCAAGCCCCAGCGGTGGAGATACGCGCCGACGGTGCGGATGGAGAGCCACAACCCGGTCTCGCGGTGCAGCAACTCCTGGACCGCAGCGCGGGTCCAGAGCGCAACGTTGAACTTCAATTGGTCAGGGGTCTTGTCGATGAGAGTCTGTTGCACCCGCCTCTCCTGCTCGAGACTGAACTGGCGCCCCGATCCCTCTCGCCGTCCCCAGCGCTGCGAGGCCAAGGCCTTGAGCCCTCCAGTCTGGTACTGCCGAATCCATTTGCCAACCGTGAGCAGGTGGGCACCAACTTGTTCGGCAATCTCTTTCCGTGGAATATTCCGTTTCCACATCCGGATAGCCTGTTTGCGTTTTTCTTCCTGGGCTGCCGCAGGAAGGGTCCGCGCATCGTCATTCATGCGGCTAGTATAACATATCTATTTAGCTGCTGGGTTAATAGGAAGGCTGGCAAGTTTTCTCCCTCTCCGTACATCAGGACATTCAGCTTAAAGTTCAAGTTGGGCCACCGACATACTAGAATGTGTCCCATGTAGTCAAGGTTCGACTGGACAGTATTACATTAAAGCTAGACTAAAACACCTTCTAATTTTCTTGTCGCCTCAGCAATCAGAAAGAGTCTGATCTTTTCTCCTACAAGAGATCCATCCTCAAAACTCCTGATGAGGAAGGAGATCGCGACAAATCTTTTCGGCCATCAATTTGGCAGCAAGATCATGACCCTTTTCATTCCAATGTCCAGCTCCCATCCTAGTATTAGAGAATCCATGGAGATGCACTTGATTCTTGTCGACATATTCTTGAAAAGAATGCACGAGATCTAAAACGGGGAACCCTACTCTTTCACCGAATTTGATTAATCTTTGCTCTGGGTAATCAAGTGTTTCGACTCTAAGACGCTTTTTCAACAGTTTTCGCTGAACAGGATCGATTTGACTAGGGTTTGTCACCATAACAAGAAAAAACTGTGCCTGGTGAGCCATGACTTCTTTATAGAGCAATTCAAGGACTCCTTCTGTTATCGCCCAGGCTTTTTCATGCACTGGAAGCCTCGGTGGGGCATAGACAAATTCCGTCAAACCAGTTTCTTCAAACGCATTCACCATATTACTCTGTATTCTCCAAGTCCCGACAACACGAACCCCCTGGTTTACGAGCTCAAGAGTCCGAAAACTATGCACGCCACTTAACAATAACCGATTCAATATTAACTTAGGAGTCAAGTCTCGAAATGAAGTATCAAGCGTCAATACTCCTTGATCAAAGTAGTAGAAGGGGCGAAGTGCACGAGAACATCCTCTTTCTTTACACCAGATGTCTGGAAAATTATTTATCAAATCGTTTCCGTGGAAAAACGCCGTAAGAACCATATCAGGATCATAGCGCCAGACATCTTTTTTTAGGGTGAGGAGCTCATCCGTGGTTCCATAATCACTTTGCCCAAAGTTCAGGGTCTCAATCTTGTCATACAAAGGCGACTGACACGGTTGAAGATAATTCTCTAAACGTCTCACAAAGGTATGTTCTAAAGGAACTTGTCGAGCTTCGACATATGAATCACCTAATACTGCAATTCTATAAGTCCCAGTCTCCTTTTCCTCCGAATTCTCACGATCGCGATAGCCTGCTGAATTGATCTTGATGTACGCCTCGCCTTCTCCTCGGTACCAGCCCTTCTTTCCGGGGACAAGTGCCTTCCCCCGCTCCCCGTCAAATGTGTGAAACACGGGATAAGAGATCCCCAATATTCGTAGCGTGGACTCGGCCAGGACAAAGGAGGCGCTTCCACTTATCAAAAGCACCGTTACGATTAAGGGGATCTTGTTGAACTTGGTTTTTACCCTACGTGACATTCTTTACACCGTGTTTGAAGAAATTACGACGAGATGTTGAGATAATGGTCGAACGGTTTCTGAACCTCTAAAAGAAATCCAATCTCTTCATTCTCCCTCAGGGAACGGTTATGTGAGTTGGGACAAATTACTTCAGAGAACTAGAAAATCTACGTTCAACGAACAGCTTCACACAAAGAGTTTGGTGTATCTTGTCGGCATCTAGAAAGCGAAACATAAGAAAATATTGACTTTTAGGGAGTGTTGAATAATGACGATATCAAGAGTCATATTTCGTCTCGAAGCCACTGACCTCCAATGGTTTTCCGGCGAAATCGCTCTCGGTATGCTCATTATTCAACACACCCATAGGGAAAGTCGTTTGTTGAGAATTTCTTCGGCGCAAACCCAGTTGTTCGCATGCCAGGACTTTCTGTGTCTGGCATCGTTGAGTGCGATCTATGCCGATAGGTAGATATAGCAATGGGGCTACAAAATATTTGAGCTCTTTTCAAATCCTGCTGTTCCTCAGAGGCTGATATTCTCCCTACGCATTTTTCACGATATTACTTCCATGTTGTTTTAGATCGTGAATCACCGACAAAATGAAATTAAAAGGGGTCAGACTCTGAGGGCTCCCAGAACAACTCAAGGACTCGGTCGCCGCGTGAACAACCGCTCAGACACTACATTGGACTTTAGCTCGGCGTGTGGCTCCCCATCCGCACCGTCGGCGCGTATTTCCACCGCTGGGGGTTTACCGTGCAGAAGCCCAAAAAGCAGGCCTATGAACAACGGCCTGCTGAAGTGGGACGGTGGTTGCACAAGGAATATCCCGCGATTCAGGCCAAGGCCAAGCAGGAGCAGGCGGAGATCTACTGGGGCGATGCGACCGGCCTACGGACCGACAGTCAGCATGCCCGCGGCTATGCCCCAAAGGGCCGGATGCCGGGGCTGCGTCTCAACATCAACCGTGAGTCGCTCACCATGATTTCGGCGGTCACGAATCAGGGCAAAGTGCGGTTTCGGCTCTTTGAGGGCAGGATGAAGGCGGCCCGCTTGATCGAGTTCATGAAAGGGTTGATCAACGATGCGAACCCTCTCGTTGACGCAGTTTCCTATTGGGAAAGGCGACTATATCCTTGCGGATCGCGGGTACTCCACCACCAAAGGCATTCGGTATGCTGTTGCGAAGGGCGCGTATGTCACCGTGCGAGTCCATACGGCCAGCTTGCCGCTCTACACCCGCCGCGGCACCCCTTTTGACTTACTCGAGGCCGTGTCAGCGCTCACCCGAGCAGGGACCGTTCGGTCCTGGCCGGGGCTCGTCATCGAAGCCGGGACAAGAATGAAGGGGCGAGTGTGCGTCATTCGAAAATCCCGTCACGCGATTCACTGCGCACAAGAAACTGTTCGCACCACAGCTGCGAGAAAGGGGAGAGCTGTCAAGCCCTGTACGCTGGAATACGCCAAATACATCATTCTGTTCACCACCTTCCCAGAGGACACCTTTCCCGCACAAGACGTGTTGCAGTGGTATCGAATTCGATGGCAGGTGGAGCTGGTTTTCAAGCGATTTAAGTCACTGGCGCAACTGGGGCACCTGCCCAAATACGATGAGGAAAGCGCAAAGGCCTGGCTGTATGGCAAGCTCCTTGTGGCCCTGTTGCTTGAGAAGCTACGGGCGCATGCGGAATCTCTTTCCCCCTGGGGATATGAGTTGGAAGAATCACCAACCACCCAGTGTGTGGCGTGAGTTTGGCTTTCTCCTCAACCAAATGAAACGAGCCATCGAACCACAGCTGCCATTGTCTGCAGTACTCCATGATTGGAGTGAGTTCTCGAGAGCCTTGGCCGAGCGTCCTCGACAACGAACCATCCAGTTAACGGATTATTTCGAATATGAATAAAACAAGTTAGCGCTTATGGTGATCAGCCCCCTCTTGGCCAACGTCTATCTACACTACGTCATTGACCTGTGGGTGACGAAGGTGGTGGCAAAACACCTGCAGGGGGACATGTATAATGTGCGGTATGCCGATGATTGTCTGTTTGGCTTTCAGCGGCGGGAGGATGCGGTGCGCTTCAGGAAGGCCCTGACGCATCGCTTGGCAAAGTTTGGATTACGGGTGAATGAAGCCAAAAGTCAGCTCTGCCGCTTTGCGGAAGGGAATCAGAAGCGACTGGGTGAACCCCGACGTACTCTACGATTCCTGGGCTTCACCCTGTATAACAAAACCAGTCGGCGAGGGAAGTACACCGTGGGTTGTCGCACGGCATCAAAACATCTGTCGGCGGCAATGACGCGCGTCACCGCCTGGTGCAAGCAGCACCGGCATCAGAAAGTGGCGTGGCAGGCACGCTACCTCAATGCCGTTCTCCGGGGGCACTACCATTACTTCGGAGTTACGCACAATTATCCTAGCATCCATGCCTTTTACCGCCATGTTCAATGGGCGTTGCACCGCTTTTTAAGTCGCGGAGCCAGCGGGCCAGGATTTCCTGGGAGGCCTTTCACGCCCTGCTTGAACGGTTTCCTCTGGAAAAGCCCTGGTTGCCCAAGGCAGTCACATGGTAAGGCCGTGAATGTCTGTCGTTGAACAGCCCAGTGCGGGAAATTCGCATGCTGGGTTGTGTGAGGGGTGCGGAGGGTGACCTCCGCATCTACTCGATAGTCCTTAAATTATTCCTTGCGCAAAGTCCTGAAAAAGCGCGGGGCGTTTCCGAGAGACGAAGCCATTCTCAACGTGTTGTGTCTGGGCAAGCAGCGCATGGCCAAGAAATGGATCGTGCCCATTCCGGAGTGGAAACGGGCGCTGCATCAATTTGCGAGAGATCGAGTGCCGACAAGAGAGTAATTTACCATTCAGTTACACACATAACCTGACAGGCCTCTGGCTGAACATTGCTACCGTAGGCACAAGCATCAAAGATTCATAAATCGCCAGCTACCATCGCTGGGCGACGACGGGTCGACAGGAGAAAGGTAAGAGTAATCAGATACGTGATCATCTCTGCAGCGAAGACGGCTTGGACAGCTGCTACGAGCCCAAATCTTGGTATAACTAGACACAGGAGAGCAACACGTATTATCAAACCAAGAAATGAGAGGATAAGAAATGCCTGGGACTTACTTACCGCAATGAGATAGATTCTTGCCATCATCACCTGAAAGGCTGGTATGCAAGTGACCAGGTGCCAGAAAAACAAGTCCCCAGCAGCGGAAAAACTCGAGCCGAAGATCACAACGATGATTTCTGTTGAGAATGCACCGAGTATCGCAACCAATCCAGTTGCAATGAGTAGTAGAAAACCACTACCTATCCAGAATTCCTTCAAGGCGTCGTCAGTACTAACAGCGCGTGCAATGCGAGGTAAAAGAATCGCAGTAGCAACGGTCGGTATAATTAATAATCCGAAAAAGACTTTGAACGAAGCATTGTAGAGTCCCACTTGCACGAAATCAGTTAAGTAAGTTAGCAAGATCGTATCTACGTTTAAGCTCAAGACGGCGACTGCGATGCCAGTACCGATCGGCATCGCAGCTTTCTGAAGCCTTAATGCGGTGGCCCAATCGGGCTTCCAATGCCAGGCCTTTTCTCCGATGGTGCGACTAAGACCAATGCTTTGAATGATGAATTCAAAAACTCTACTGAACATAATGCCCAGTGTTACTTCCAGCAATCCATATCCCAAGAACAGCAGGAGAAGACAAAGCGGGATGAGGAGCGCGTTTCCAATCAATACACATCGAAATTCTGTATCAAATCGGCCTAGAGCTTGAAAAAATCCTCGAAGAGTTACAATCATATATCGGAACGCGGTTGCGAATCCCATGGCGAGGCCGATCCAGATCAGATGACGGTTTTGAGTACCGCTCAGATAAAGATAACTTGTCAACAGCAGGATGGCGGTCAACGATAGCAATGCAATCCATGGCACAACAGACCGAAGATATAAAGGAGCTTTAGAACTATCAGGAGACACATCTCTCATGATGATGGCTGTTAATCCAAAATTTCCCAAAGAAAGGAACACCATAGCCAAAGACTGTACATAGCTTAGTTTGCCAAATTCTTCTTCCCCCAGAAACCGACCAATAGCGACCATCAGTACAACGATGGTATTGTCTAATCCATTGGATAGGGTTGCGTACAACGTATCCGATTGAAGACGGGAGATGCGCGACATGTTTTTCATCGGCTAGGCGGAATTGTCTACAAGCTTATAGGCTTGGTAGGTCTTTTGTGCAGTACGTTCCCAGCTGAACTTTGTAGACTGTAGTTCAGCGTTTTGTATGAGATCGGCACGTAGGCGCTCATTGTTCAACAAACTGTTCATTGCTTCTGCCATTAATTCGGAGTCTTGTGCTGGTACGAGTATCGCACCCTTTCCAGCAACTTCAGGGAGCGAGCCTCGCTCAGAACAAATAACTGGCGTACCACAAGCAAAGGACTCAAGAACGGGTAAGCCAAAACCCTCCATGAGCGAAGGGATAATGAGGCATTGGGCGGCGGAGTAAAGTGCAACGACATGATCATCTGGCACGTATCCAGTGAATGTGACGCGACCTTCAAGCTTGTGCTGCGCCACGGCGTCTAACGTTGCTTGGTACTGACTGCCCCCAGTACCTCCGGCGAAAACCAATCCAAGATCCTTAAGTGTTGATTCGTTGACGATTTGATGAAAAGCTTCAACTAACCGAACAGTGTTCTTAATTGGGCTAAAGCCACCAACATGGAGTACAAATCTTTCTGGCAGCTTATAGGTAGAGATGGCCTGTTGTTGGTGTTCAGCGCTTGCTGGTCGAAACTCTTTCTGATCCACGGCCAGTGGTATCACGTGAACGCGATCTGCAGTGATACTAAGGAACTTGATGATATCCTGCTTAGTGAATTCTGAAGGTGTGAGAATCAAGTCGGCCTTTCGCGCGCCGTTTTCAACGGCGAGGCGGTGATAAGCTTTGAAGGTAGCAGGATACTCATCTGGAAACCGCATTGGAAACAAATCGTGCACAGTAATGACAAACTTGCCGGGGCAATATAGTGGTTTTCCATATGTTGCATGAAACAAATCGACCTTACGAAAAAGAAATTGGGATGAAAGCCAAAATTGTTCGCAAAACTTGCGATTGGAGAACGGAGCCACAGGAAACTCAGTGGTGGGAGCGTATGGAGCGAACGGGTCTGGTACTTTTCGACGACAGTACACACGAAATGCTTGAGAGTCTCCATATTGGCTAAGGAGGTTCTCAGTAAGCTGGCGTGCATAGACGTGAATTCCATATGTGTCTCCCCACCAGCCGGTGGCATCAATTCCGATCAAAGCATATCTCGCATAATGTATTTGCTTCAGTAAACGATATGCGCGCGCGCATCATATTCTAGCCGAACGTGAACAGGAAGTGTTGTGGAAACTGAAGGTGGGTCCAAATGCCAGTGACGAGTTTGCTTAGTCGGAACCGACTCCAAGCATGTTCCGAGTCCGTGATATTGTTCTTTTGCTTATCCATCAGGTCGCGAGACTCCTAGAATGGGTAAGGCAAAGGTTTATGCCGAGAGGGTGTGTGAGCAAAAATTGAAAACTATCAGACTGCGTAGCGGTCTGGCTCTTGAGTTCATGCCGAATCTAATAAACTTGGTCAAGATTTCTCGGGTTTTTCTGCTTCTGCCACCCATCCAAAACCTAACATATCTGTTCTGCTGCGATCAGCACAATGACCTGTTTCGAATTCCCCTAGTGCTAATTGACGATCTCTCTAAGGTTCTTCAGGCGTACACTTCTTTCTAGAGTCTTTTCGGGGCAGCATTTTGCTCCTTGATGACGGTACTTGATGAGTCTCGTATGAAAGCACTGGGTCACAAAAAGACATTGCTATTGTTGGATATTGTCATTAGACCTAAAGTTTCCTCTTTGTCTTTTATGTCTGGGATGTTGATGAATTGTCTATTTTCTGCCGGTAGCATCACTAACGTTGAGGTGATTGGGAATTAACATTACGCGTTTTACCATGTTCACTCCCAACCATAGCTTAACAAATTGAACAGATTGCTCTGTCATTCCATTTTTTCTGCTTTGCAATATGGTATTCGGCCCCTCTCCAGAGACTATAGAAACCTCTGCAAAAGTCACCTGAGTTGAGGGTCTTGGGCTCTTGGATGGTTTTTTTGAAGGGTTCTTTGTGGCTGGCCCCCTGTTTTCCTTGTTCCTGACTCCTCTTTTCTGACCTCTTGATGTCGCTTCCTTAGAGATTGCCCTCCGTTAGGCGGCCTTCAGCAACACTCGTCGATACAAGAACGCATTCGAGAGCGCACAGAGTCTCGTGAACTGCGCCGCGTTCTTGGCGAGCCCCTTATACCGCAGTTTTCCGTGTCCCCACAGATGCTTGATCATCCGGAAGGGATGTTCCACTTTGGCCCGGATACTCGCATGCCGGCGATTGCGTTTCTTTTGCGAAGAGGATAAAGGATGCTGGCGCCCCCCCCCCGCGATCCGAGAGGCCATAATAGAAGCTGTCCTGCCAGGCTTGGCGTTTGGCCGCTTGCGTGCTATACCCGCTATCCTCAAACAGGGCTTGTTCCTCGCCGTGTGGCAACGCCTCCAGCACCTGACTATTATGCACGTTGGCTGTCGTAAATTCGGTTGAATGAATAATCGGGGGCCCTTGCGCCTGCACACCGATATGCCCTTTGGCCCTGAAGTGCCATTTGTTGTTCTTCCGAGTGGAACTCATCTCGAGATCCCGTTCTTTTCGACGGTTTTGCTTGCTCACGGGCGCCGCCAACAAGGTCGCATCCACATCCCCGCCTTCAGCACCAAGCCCTTCGCGTCTAAGTGGGCATTGACCGCCTCCAGAATCTGTTGCGACAGGCCATGCTCTTCTAACAGATGCCGAAACCGACAGATGCTACTTTCATCGGGAATCACGCCCCCGCAACAGTCAAACCCCAGAAAGGTCTGGAAGCTCAGGCGGTCATAGAGGGCCTCTTCCATGAGCGGATCACTCAAGTTATGCCAGAGTTGGAGACAATGAATGCGCAGCATCACCCGCAGTTCGTGCGGGGGGCGCCCACCAGGGCTCTTATAGTGCGGCTGAATGACCTTTTCCAATTGTTGCCACGGCACGACCTGATCCATCTCAACGAGAAAGCGCACAATCCGTCATGGCTTCGGTTTCATCTTGTACCTCATAGTGGTTTGTATGAGGGGGTAGTCTACCTTAATACGTTACTTTTGCAGAGGGTTCTTTAGTAGATCGTGAACGCTTGACGGAGTTGAGCTTTGCGTGGGTCTTGAGGCTAGATTCTTAAAAAGAATATATTCGTCGGCGATCGCGATTAATATGCATCCACTCACAAAATTGGGCCGAAGAATTGGCGTAGGAAAATATTCCAATACTCGATTTTGAGCCTCCACCTTTTGGAACGGGAGATAGAGGGGACGGTGCGGCACTTCTCGCAGCCTGTAGCCACTCATTTCGAGAACACTGATTGGATGATTGACCCCTCTGCTGCTTCTTTGGTAGTTTTCCGCTCGTCCCTACACGATGTTTTTCTGAAAAACACGCGAGGTCTTGGCTCGCCCGTTCATAGCCGAGAGTTCTTTTCCGCTATCTTAAATGAATTCCCCAATGCTGCAAGGCTGATCATTCTCCGTACAGAAAAAGAAACTGTGGGGGGTGGTCAAAGTTTTTGTTTAGAAGCACGCTTCAAATGCCCTGGGCTTCTTTCTTGAGATCATACTTTTCAAGTTGTCCGAGCAACATTTTTGTTGGAAAATGATTCGGTGAGCCTGTGAAAATGGATACAAGCAATTTGATTTTGGTCGTTCAGCCGTTGGCCGCGGCACACATCAAATTAAGAAGCAGTAGGGTACGTGTGAATTGCTGTTCTACTAGCAATGTTTGAGCAAGAACGTCAATAACATGTCGGTGATTGATTTAGAGACGCTAAATTCCAATGGGCAAATTGGATTGGAACCGCAGATAATAGCCGCAATGCAATGGATTGGGACTATACCTCGGCGTCTGATAGCCAACTGATGTTTAGGCGTGCGCTAAAGGACAAAACCACGATCACAAATTGATCTGCCACTTATTCTGTGAAATGATCAACCCCACTCTCCATTAAATTGAATGGAATAACAGTATAAAGCTAAAGCGCATGCAACCTATTGGTTCAGCCCTATCAAAGATCAATAAGAGCTACTTCCTATTACTGGTGATCTTTTTAGTAAGCCTTTCGGTGCGATTGTGGTTCTTGGATCAACGATGGATTAATCCAGATGAGGGTGCGCACCTCATGGATGGCGCCTTGGTGCTAGATGGGAAAATACCCTACCTGGACTTCCTGGCAAGGCAGCCGCTTAATGTCTATGTCATTGCGGCCTATTTTAAACTATTTGGGACAACCTACATTGTGGGACGTTTGGTTCCGTTAACGTGTTCGATGTTAACGGGAGCGGTGATATTTCTTCTAACGAAAAGATTGTTTGGTATATCCGAGGGAATCCTCGCGTGTGCGATCTATTGGATGCTACCAATAGAGATCTACAACTCTGTTATTGTTAAAACCGAACCACTTGTTGTGCTCCTCACTTGCCTCAGCTTCTATTCGGTCACTCGAGCGATTCAAACCTCAGTAAGAAGTTGGATGATTGTCTCGGGAATATGTGCTGCTGCTGGGTTTTATGTTCGCCAATCGGCTCTTATCATTCCTTCGGCAGTGTTAATTTATCTTCTCCTAAAATATCGAAAGCGCATGGCTGAGAGTATAAAGACCTATAGCCTATTTCTGGTCGGTTACGTTGGTACTATTTCAGTCGTGTATATACTCTATAGCAAATTCTTGACGTTGACAGAATTCTTTACGAGTCCACTCAGCCCTTTTCAACTACCGTTGTCGATGATGAAAAAGCTTGTGCGACGGTCCGCATTGTTTGGGGATAGTCTGCCCATGGAGCTGGCTCAATCTTCGGGTCTAAACTGGCTCTATCTAGAGTATGTGAAACACAGTCTCAATCTTCATTCTTTCTTGATACTTGGAGCCCTCATATTACCTGGAATACTTGCCTATCATTTGATTGTCTCTCAAGGTAACGAAAGGCAAAGGGAATATGCGTTTTCTTGTGCACTGATGTACCTCTGGGTTTTCTCTCTACTCGTGTCTTATGCCGCCCACTACGCTACGGTAGGGTTTTATATTGATTATGCTCGAGAATTTCTTCCCCCATTGGTGATTCTTTTTGCAGCCACCATTCGATATATCGCTCCAAGTATCGACCGTGAGAATATAAGAAATCAGGCCATTTGGATAGGGGGGAGCATTGGTGTTGCCCTGTTCTTTATCGCATCATATACCCCTGAATATTACACGAGGCCTGTTTATGCTGGTCTGGCTATCGGGCTAATTTCTATTCTCACATATTCGAAATCTTTTGAATCTAGAGCTCGACGGCTAGTCTTTATGTTTTGCCTGGCTGGTTTGATGGGGCTCATTGTCGTTTCACGATTAGAATGGTTGAAGCCTTACATTTCCGGAATGTTGGTCTTAGCTATAATAGTCCCAACCATGTATGGTTTGACCTGGAAGCTTTTAGAAAAAAACTACCCAGAAAAACTTAAGGACTACCTTGGCTTTGTTGGACTGTCACTTATCGGAGGTGCATTTGTCCTTAGTGTTGGCTATTCTGGAGTGTTGCTTGACCTTCAATACGACAGTGTGTGGTCACCAAGGTCAGTGAAGGCAGCGGCTCTATATCTGGAGACCCATACTCATAAACATGACGAAATTTTGTCCGGTGCGGTAATCTGGGAGCTTGAAAGTCGACGTAAACCATTCATGCTGATATCGCATCCGTTGGGAATGGCCTTTACCATGCCAAAAGATAAAAAGAAAGCGATGCAGCAGGAGATGGAGGAACATCCTCCAAGAGTTGTTATTCTTGACGGGTATACAGAGAAAACCTATATCAAGCAGTTTCCTTTCCTGGCGGAAATTCTTGAGGGGCAATACGAATTGATGATAATCATTAAGCCGGCGATGTATCCAATAAAAATCTATCGACTGAGTCAAGCCTAATGCGAGTGAAAGTTTCTCGGGAAGCGCCATCAACAGAACAGATTGACGAGTTTTCGAAAAAGAGGTACAACTAAGGCATGACAGCCGTTAAGACGATCGCTCAACCATTCGTTGAAGAAGCGAAACAGTCTGTCCAAGAGTGTCGAGAGTTGTCAGAACGTGACTTATGGTCACAGCACGGCCCGACCATTTGGCGAACTCGACGATTTGTCGGAAACCCCCATTTTTATCCAGTCTATAAGTATAAAGATCTGTACTCTTATAGCTTGTTTTCTTTGATCATGCTGAAAGGTCGTTTAGATCTGAATAAAACTGTAGCCAAGAAGGTGGCTACGTGGCCAAGGGAACAGTGGTACTATAGCGGAACGGATACACTCGATTGTGAAATTGTTCGTGTTGGAAGTCCGATTAAACCAAAGTTGTCGATAAAGTGGCCAGAAGAGTATGCTGAACGCCTGGCTGACGCCATGCGCAAGGATATTGCAGCTATCGAATACACGCATCCAGGTGTCACGAATGTCATCTTGTGCGGAGGCAAGGATAGTCTTAATCTGCTTCTTCTTCCGTGGAGGAATCCAGTCCTAGTCGTGAGCGCAGCACCTAACTATGATCTTGTGAAGTCTTTTATTAAGGACAATGCGCTAGCCTTTGACGTGGAATTGTTAGAGGATGCAGATGATTCTCTTCTTCCTCTTGAAGTGATGGTGAATGTCTGCAGGAACAACCTTGAGCATTGTCGGTGGGGGCCTGCTCTCAGGGCGGTGTCTGAGCGACTGTCCAAGCAGTGCATCTTTTGGAAAGGCCAATTGGGCGCGCAGGTGATGCCCCCACAGTGGAAAGCCTATACGCATCATGGAGAAAAGGCTATGTACCAGATGCACAAGTACGTTGGATGCGAATGGGGGAAAAGGTAAAAGATACTCTTGACTGGGCGACGATCACGCAGAGGTCTTTTTTCGAGAGTTTGTGGTGTCGAGGAGCGATGTGGCAAGGACACCACATGTCAATCGTGAGGCAGTTAACAGACTGTCTCGTTCTCTCTGGCTATCATGGCCCGGAAGCCGAAAAAATTGTTTCTGAGGTTGACCTCTATCGCGCTGTGCAACAGGATGTTCGTCCCCTTGTCGGCGCCTGTCTTCTCGGACGTGAGGTTGTCTATCCTTCGGTAAATCCCAGCCCGCCACTGTCAAGATTCCGCAGTGGACAGTCCCATTTGGAACCATTTCTGACGAACTTGCAAAGTATTGGCATACCTATTCTCAATTGAGATCCTGTTCGTCACCGCGTGGCTGAAAGCGTTTGGCGCGTGTTCTGGGCACTCTTGCAGCGTAGGCGTTTAACTGGAAAGCTTATTCACGAGGACATGGTGATGACTCGAAGTGATACACCTCATCATAGTCGAGAGTGTACGGTTGTATACCTCTTGGAAGCGTTTCCGAAACTGTCGGAGACATTTATCTTAAATGAAATGCTTGAGATGAGGCGTCAAGGGATTGATGTCAGGATCTATTCGCTTGATCAACTCAATGAATCGACGGTGCACAAAGAGGCCCTGCCTTTAATAAAAGATACCGTCTATCTTGATAAAATTGGCAAAAAAGAGAAACTGCTGAGTCTATTGTATTTGTTATTGACGGGACCACTACGAGCATTCAAGACCTTTCGATATGTATCGGGGAAGAATGCCGAAGAGTTGAAATGGTCGCTGAGAACTTCATTTTTTCTGGCGCGCGAAGTCCAACGTCTGGGTGCGCGACATATTCATGCGCATTTTGCTCTGGAAGCCGCGGAGCATGCGATGTTGGTTAGTATGTTGTCAGGGGTGCCCTACAGCATGGCTCCTCATGCGATCGATATTTACGTCTTTCAGAAGTTTCTGCGGGATAAGATGAATCACGCTGCATTTATCGCAACGGAATGTCAATACAGCAAAGATTATCTTGCTCACTACAACCCCCAGTACCCCAAAGAAAGAATACATGTTCAAAGGCTGGGTTTTAATCCCGATACGTTCAAGTCGAGGGGCAACATTGATAAGAAAGCCTCGAACACGCCTTTCCAGCTGGTTTCGGTATCAAGACTCGTAGAAAAGAAGGGGTTGATGTACCTCATAGATGCACTCGCGGCGTTGAGAGACGAAGGTCTGGAATTTCGAAGTCTGATTGTCGGCGAAGGGCCGGAGTATGAAAATCTAGAATCATCAATTAAAGCGCACCAGCTTGAATCCAAAGTCCAGCTACTTGGCGCTATGGATTCTGATCAGGTTAAGAAAGTCCTCGATATGGCTGACGTGTATATCTTGCCTTGTATCATCACGGATAGTGGTGACCGTGATGCGACACCCACAGCCATCATCGAAGCGATGGCTCTGGGAATTCCTATCATTTCAACAACGGTGGCAGGAATCCCTGAAATCGTTTCCAAAGATGCGGGAATCCTTGTCACTCCACGCGACTCCGTTGCACTGGCCAAAGCCATTCGAACTGTTTATGAAATGGGAGATCAAGAACGAAGAGAGATGGGAGAGCACGGAAGGCAGTATGTGTTGACCCATTGCAATATTGAAACAGAAGTCAAGAAATTACTTGGGCTCATGGAACATCCAGTCGATCGTTCAGATTGCGCTTCTTCAAAATAGACGACGGTCAAAGCCGGTGTGTACCTCCTGCATGATATCCACAGCCACCGTTTGTGGGTAATGAGCCACTCGATCTTTTCTGTGCGTTTTGTTAGGCTCTTTTTTTATGCCGTCGCTATTTGCTCACTACACCTAAGCGATTTCCGATGAATGCAGTGCTTGAACAGATTGTTGAGACTGGTCATTCGTCAACTCCAAGCGGGGAAAGCATTGATGTGCGCTATGCAGCCATCCCGCCACAAGAGGGTGTGTTCTTACAACAACTCGTTCGCCGATGTGCCGCCACGGTAACGTTGGAAGTCGGGCTTGCCAACGGAATCTCGGCTCTGCATATCTGTGAAGCGTTAGAGAAGGGGCCACATACGAAGCACATCGTCATTGATCCATATCAATATAAAGGGTTGGATAGCCAAACGTGGCACGGGGTGGGTATGCACAATCTCCAGAAGGCAGGCTACGAACCCTTCGTTGAATATCACGGTCTTCCATCTCACCAAGTGTTGCCGCAACTAGAGAAAGAAGGGAGAAGAATCGATTTTGCCTTTATCGATGGCTGTCATACCTTCGACTATGCTTTCGTTGACTTTTTCTATATCGATAAAATGTTAGAAGTTGGGGGAATCGTTGCTCTCGATGATGCCAATATGCCGAGCATTCGAAAGCTTTGCCGCTACATTGCCACGAACTTGTCCTATCGCGTCGTTGCCGACCCTAACCAGGAAGATGATAAGGAACGTATGAGTCGAAGAGTGATAGAAGAGGTGCTGGCTGTTCCGGTCTTCACGAATTTGAAAAAGAAGGTGTTTAAAGTGGAATTGGTAGATCGCGATGCGTCACTTGGGCTTCGTGGACGTTGCGTGGCATTTCAAAAAACCAGTGAAGACGATAGAGAGTGGACCTATCATGCTGCGTTCTAGGCTTGGGGCTAGTGTCACAATGAGTCAAGGATTCGGTCTTTCCCCACCTTGGGGACATTTACAGTAGAATCCATTTTGCTGTTGCCGTAGATACGAACAAAAGGTGCTATGAGAAAGTTGCAAAAAGTTCTACGGTTGTGTCTTTTTAAATGGAAAAATCGAGGAAAGGAAAAGTTTACTTGTCCCATATGCTCATATCTGGGGCCATTTGATGACGTTAATCCTCCTACGAGGTTAAGAAAGCATGCGAAGTGCCCAAAGTGTAATTCCTTAGAACGACATCGATTGCAACATATCGTTCTAAAGGGATTGCTGAATGGGATGAATACCGCTCGACTTCGCATGCTTCACTTCGCGCCAGAGCCGTTTTTTCAGGGTTTTTTCGCTTCTCGGTTTGGGCAATATGAGACGGCTGATCTTCACATGGAAGATGTTGATCACAAAGTGGATATTCAACAGTTGCCATTTGCCGACGCTACTTACGATGTTGTATTTGCTTCTCACGTCTTAGAGCATATTGTGGACGACGAAAAAGCGCTTTCTGAAATAAGAAGAGTGTTGAAGCCTCGTGGCATCGCAATTCTTCCTGTCCCAATAGTTGTCGAAAAAACCATAGAGTATTCTGAGCCCAACCCCCACGAAACCTATCACGTACGAGCTCCAGGGTATGATTATTTTGATCGATACTCCAAATTTTTTTCCCGAGTTGAGCTCTCTCGTTCTGATTCTTTTTCTCCTATGTATCAACTCTATGTATATGAAGACAGGACCCAGTGGCCCACAAGCACTTCTCCCCTACGGTCTCCTATGGAAGGAGAAAAACATATTGATATCGTCCCTGTTTGTTATGTCTAACGGTCAATAGTTCTGAGAACCTGGTTCCCGCCCCCAAAACCTCATCAATCTTTCTGTAAAAGATGATTCCATGGGCCTATCTATTGAGTCTGTTCCTACCTGACAAGCCTCAGTCTTGCGGATTAGGGTTCTTTCCCTAAATTTCTTGCTCGCCTGTTTTGTTCGGTGCTAACATGAGTGCTTATTCGATTCAGTTAAAGGGAGTATGAAAGTATGGCAAATGTGACGTTGTTGGTCTCGAAATCCTGTTCGGCGTGCCCTTCCGCGAAAACGATGTGGAAGGGGATGAAGGTGAAATATAGTTTTACGTATAGGGAAATCGATATCGCAACTGAACCTGGGCAAGAACTTGCGGAACGACATTCTATCCGGGCGGTGCCGGCTACGATTATCAATGGGCGTTTGACGTTCATTGGGGTGCCGCCGCGGGAAAGTGCCGAGAAGGCGATTAAAGCGAAGGCGAAACCCAAAAAGAAGGCTGACGAAGATTAGGAACTTCTATCATGTATGATGACGAGCCGGAACTAGATATTGAATTGCCTATTTTTCCGGTTGTTGATTCCGGCCCTCCACCGGAATGCCCCTTTTGCGGTGACCCGATGTCCCGGATTGATGGTGATTGGGGCTGTTCAGACTGTAATGGCGAATTGATTGGTCCTGAAACAGGTTAAGTTCGCGCTCCCTGCCGTTTTTTCTTCCTGTGGCCACAATGAAATGGCTACTGTCTGAATGTTTACCCTTCACAGCGGACCGTTCCATCCCTACCTAGAATCGCAATTGGTTGAAGCCGTTCAGCGAATCAAATCCGCTGACGTTCGTGTACCTTTGGCGATTGTCGTGCCTTCTGAGTCCCTGCGACGCCGTCTTCAGTGGTTGTTGTGCGTCGAACAAGACTGCGCATTCTTTAACCTGCACCTACTCACTTTTCATCAGCTTGTCTTGAAATTGGATGCAGAGCGGCGAACGGCCGGCTCATCGGCCATCTCGGGTTTTTCTCTTGAACTTGTTGATGAACTGTTTTTTGATCATGCATTAGCCTTTCTGTTGCAAGAGAACCAATTCATGTCCAGTCCTTTACCTTTGCGGGCGGGTTCGTCGGGCATGCGCCAAGCCCTGTGGCGAACGATTCGGGATTTACAAGAAGCCCAAGTTGATCCTCGTATTGCGCTGCAAGGTGTTCAGGAAGATCTCTTCGATGAAGTCGCCAAGGAACGGTTGCAAGGGGTCTTCCGGTTGCAGGAAAGGCTGCAGGTGTGGAGCAGACAACTGGCCGTAGGGTTGCCGGATGATCTGGCTCATTCCGTCATTCCCTGGATTTCGCATTCTCCATTTATTGCGGGTCTTTCTGAAATTCTCTACTACGGGTTTTACGATGTCACTCAAGTACAGCTGACGCTGTTGGAAGAGGTGGCGCGTGCGTCCGATGTGTCTGTGTTTTTTCCGCTTGGTGAAGATGATGCCTTTCAGTTTGCGCGGCGATTTTTCGATCGGCATCTTCTGAAAGCCGGAGTCATCCATCAATCCGTTGTCACGGAGGACGGAGTATCTTCCGAAAAATCTGATGAATGTTGGACTCCCCACGTTCAGATCATCAATGCTGCTGGAGTCGAAGGTGAACTCGCATTCACCTGCAAGTCTATTGTGGAACATGTGGAACGGAGAGGGTATCCCTGGCACGACATTGGAGTTGTGGCTCGAACGCTTGAACCCTATGGAGCTAACCTTTCAAGAATCTTCAAGGCTCATCGTATTCCACTTTGGACAACTGCAACCCGACCCTTGTTGGAGGAACCCCTCGCAAAAATTTGGTGGATTCTTGCTGGGCTTCGTGAAAATCAGTTTCCCTGGCGACAAATGTTGGATGTGCTGGGTTCCCCGTGGTCTCCACGAATTTCCAAGACAGGATGGCCGCTTGAGGAGTGCGCGGATGTGTGGATGCAGGCGATTCGGTATTTTCGTTTCATAGGCGGCGATGAAGATTGGGAAAGGCTGGCCTTGGTCTCAACAGATCCAGCGGCGGTTCAAGCGTGGCACGAACATAGTGGCGTGCAATTGGAACAAGCATCTGTTTCCTTGCAGGTGCTTGCGGAAGTAATTGCAGAACTTTTGGCAGATAGTCGTGCGCTTCCGTTGTCCGGGTCTGTTCGGGACTTAACCGATGCGTATGAAAGACTTGTCAAGAAGTATGCCTGGTTTCCACAAGAACCGCTTTCCTCACCGCTCTCTCTGCCATGTGATGAACGTGCGGGGTTACAGAATGGGTTTGAACAAGCTATGGCCTCCATTCGGCAACTTGATCGATTGGATCGTCACATAACTTGGGAACAATGGACAGGCGTCTTTCGTCATGTTTTGGAAAACACCAAACTGCCTATCCTGGATCAAGCCGAAATGGGTGTGCAGGTGTTGGATGTGATGACGGCTCGCGGCCGTCCGTTCAAAGTCTTATATATTCTCGGGATGAACGATCATGTGTTTCCACGGATTGTACGGGAAGATGCCTTTTTACGTGATCGAGAACGAAAGGTGTTGGCGGAAAGTCTGGGCTATAAAATTGATGAAAAACTCAAGGGCTTTGATGAAGAACAGCTGTTGTTTGCGCTCCTTCACAATTCCGCAAAAGATGACCTTTATCTTCTCTATCAGCGTGCTGATGAGGAAGGCCGTCCTCTGATTCCGTCATCGCTCTTGCGGAAGTATGTTCATCAGGCTGAAGCCCAAGCTTCGGAATTAGGGGTGACGTTTCCAAATCGGCTCGGTGAACGTGCGGGAGTTCTGCCCTTGCAAAGTGAAACCGCGCAGGAGTCACGTTTGCGCGGTGTGTTGGGAGGGCAAACGCTCCAGCATATGATGCGCGAAGATCCTTCATGGGGGGCTATCTTTGATCAAGGGATAAACGCGATTGAGTCTCTTGAAAAGAGTACTGGAAGGGCTGGGCCATTTGATGGCCTGATACAGGATCAACATGCATATTGGCAGGATCTGATGAACCACGGTCTTTCGCCCACGGCACTAGCGACCTATGCCCAATGTCCCATGCGCTATTGGTTGACCTATGTAGTTCAAGTGGGAGGCACTCAAGACCTCCTGTCAAAAGAGCTTCCTAGCCGTGTGTGGGGGGAATTTGTGCATCAGGTTCTGCATGAGGTCTATCAGGCTTTATCGAAAGTTGGGTGGCCCCAATGGGCGGTTGACTCGGAGCATGTAGCGGATCTTCTTAACAGGCAGGTGAAGCAGACAAGCGATGCTTATGCACGAAAATTTGGAAAGGGGTACGACTTTGTCTGGGACTGGATGATGGCCCGTTTGGTCCGCATGATGATGTTTATGATTGAAGATGAAGGCCAGGATTATTGCGAGCAAGGTCTCAGTCCTTGTGGCTATGAAGTTGAAGCGGTGGGGAAGTTGAATGAGATTGGGCAAGGGCCGTTGGAGTCACTCAAGATGTGTGGCCGTTTTGATCGAGTCGATCAGACAAGGGATCAGATGGGAATTCGTATTGTGGATTATAAAGTTTCCATGCGACGGACTTTTAAGGATGATGAATTAGATCTGGTAACCCGGGCCCTTCAGGGGCGGCAGTTGCAACCTCCCTTGTACTCTTTGATGCAACCTCAGTCAAAAAAAGAAAATTCAGAAAGTGGAGAAGAGAAGCTCATTCCTATTCAATCCGTTGATTTCCGCTATTTGCGGCCGTTGCAAGAAGAGTCTGTGCGTACGGCGTCATTTTCAAGCGCGGTATGGAACACGGCGTCAGGGGTGCAACTGAAACGGACCATCCAGAGCTGGGTGCAAGGGATTCGTACAGGCCAATTCTTCCTGATGCCTGGAGCGCACTGCCGAACCTGTCAATATGTCGCGACTTGCAGAGTGCAGCATCATCCTTCCTGGTCTCGTGCGTATGGATTGCCTCTCGCCAGAACCTACCGTGTCTTCCATAAACAAAAGGCTGTGCATGTCTAGAGGGCCCTCACTATCAGATGCCGAGGCGCGGTATCTGGGAGAAACAACATTTGACCGCAATGTTGTCGTGTTAGCGGGTGCTGGAACAGGGAAGACGACATTGTTAGTGAACCGGCTGCTGCATGCGTTATTGCGGGATCCACAGTCATTTCGGCTCACCGAAATATTGGCGTTAACCTTTACCAATAAAGCGGCACATGAAATGAAAGCGCGGCTGCATGAGAGGTTGCGTGAGCTATTGTCGGCTTGTCAGGCAACTGTGCCACATGGAGCAAGTGAGCATCCTCTCGTTCAACAATTTCAAGCGCGTTATCATGTCTCAACTCCACACATTCACGACAAGGTTCTCCGGGCATTGAATGATCTTGAACAAGCCCATATCACGACGCTTCATAGTTTTGCCGCGCATGTCTTGAGGCTCTATCCGTTGGAAAGTGGCGTGGATCCTCATTTTCAAGAAGATGACGGAACTCAATTTATGGAGGTATTTTCTGAGTCGTGGGAACGCTGGCTTGATGCGGCGCTCAGCCAAGATGGAGCCGATCATGTCCAATGGCAGGAGATCTTAGAAGTCATGGATCTCAAAGGGGTTCGGGAATGTGCCTTGGCGTTGTGTGATGAGCAGGTCACATTTTCGGATATTCATCAACACCTGGATTCGGAAATCACATCTCCAGCTCTTATCTCGTGGCTCAAGAAGAGCAGAGAGCGGATTGTCCATTTGTTGCAGGAATACGGTGTCGCGAATCCGAGAAAAATTGAAAAGATGTTAGGCGTTGCTGAATGCGTATTTGATTGTGTGCTGCGAGAAGGATATGTCGAAACCAGCGCTCTGGGTGCCGATGAAAAAACTCTTCTGGGTTCGGCTATTGGACAAGCGACGAAGGGCTGGGAGGCTGAAGACTTTCAGGAAGCGCGACGGCTTGTTCACAGTGCGCAACGTCTTGTGAATGTGGACCATGGGTATTTGAAAAAGATGGTCTGCCTCCTTGAACCATTTGTGAAACAGGTGCGCTGTCTCTATGCCGACAAAGGATGGATTCGATTTGATGGACTCCTTGTTCACGTGAGAAATGTGTTGCGTGATTTTCCGCAAGTCCGTGAACAGCTCAAGGCAGACTTTCAGACCATCATGGTTGATGAGTTTCAGGATACCGACCCTTTGCAGTATGAAATTCTCTTGTATTTGGGCGAGCAGTTGGGCAAACAGTCTCAGGAATGGGAGGCGGTTCGATTTGCGCCAGGAAAACTTTTTATTGTGGGCGATCCTAAACAATCCATCTATGCATTTCGTCGTGCTGATATACAAGCGTTTGATCATGTCGTGCGTAAGCTGACGGATGATGGCGGAATGGTTTGTACCTTGACGACAAATTTCCGCAGTGATCGAGAAGTGCTGAATGTGGTGAATGCCGTCTTTGACGAATTGTTTGTCCCAGAAGAGCATGTTCAGCCGCCCAATGTGCCCTTGATGGCGGGACGGGAAGAACAGGCCTTGCCGATGGCAGGAGTTGAGCTGTGTGTGATCGCCAGGGATGGAGAAGAAGAATGGGATGCCGAACGGGCCACGCGCGTGGAAGCGGAATGGTTAGCGGCGTGGCTTCAAGAACAGTTGACCTCCCACACACACGGCATATGGGAGAGAGGAATGCGTGGTCCATTGCGGCCTGGGCATGTGGCGGTCTTATTCCGGAAGTTTACCAATGCTCATGTGTATTTAGAAGCGATGCATCGCCGAGGTGTGCCTTACTTAACCGATGGCGAACGGCATTTTTATCGCCGGCAAGAGGTTATTGATTGTGTCAATGTCCTGAGAGTGTTAGATGATCCCACCGATGGGATGGCGTTGGTTGGGATCTTGCGCTCGTCCTTGGGTGGCGTGCCTGATCAAGATATCATGGATTTGGCGAGGAAGGGGCCATTAGATATTCGCCGGCCCGACATAGTAGGCGCATGGGCCAGTTCACGAAAACGAGTGGTGGCTTTGCTTTTCGAGCGATTGACCGCCCTGCACGTTCAGGTCAAACGACGACCTGTTTCTGAATGCATCGATCAGATTTTCTTGCAACTTCCTGTTTTGGAACTCGCTGCTGCGTCGAGTCACAGGGAACAGGCCGTGAGGAATCTTTGGAAGCTGCGAGACATGATGTCGGCGCAGGCGGCAATCCCCCATCTTTCATTTTCTGGTTGGGTGGAGCGGTTAGTTGAAGCCATCAGGACTTGCCCTCCTGAGCCCGAAGCCGCCTTTGAGGAGGAATCGTTAGATGCCGTGCGGATCTTATCGATTCATAAAGCCAAAGGCTTAGAGTTTCCTGTCGTTGTGTTGCCGGGTTTGCACCAAAAATCAGCAGGGAGGGATCGTAAGGCTCAGGTGTCTGTTGATTGGATGAGTCGAGTGTATGGATGTGTGTTCCCCCCGACCTGGAATGCCGGACAAGTGTTTTTATGGGAAAAAGAACGTATTCGGGAGAAAGCAGAACAACAACGAGTGTTGTATGTGGGTATGACGCGGGCTCGCGATCGCCTGGTGTTGTCTGGAGGACAGTTAGCGAAACCGATTGGGGATAGTTTTCTGGGGTTTCTCCAAGATGTTACTGCTGGAGAGATTGGCAATCCTGAGTGTGACAGGGTTCGTATCGGTGAGGCGAGTATTCGGCAAACTGTGGTGACTTCCAAGGATATACCCCCACCAGAAGAAACGAAGGAAACATTCTCTAGCCCTGACTCTGAGCCTACATCTGTGCCATTTCTTTCTCAGGCAATAGAACGTGAGCGTGAGGTCGTTTGGCGGCAGACTCTTCAAGATCGAGCCTTTTTGCATCCCTCGCTGTTTCAGTTGTCACAGACGCATGGACTGTCCCGTATGCGGGGCACATCTCCGGGGCCAGACGGCCAATTGATTGGAACCCTGGTACATCGGATTCTGGAGCAATGGAATTTTCAATGGGATGACCATACTTTTCGAGAGCCGCTAAAAGAACTCTTACATCATGCTATTCTTCATAATGTCCCTGACAAAGAGGCGGGTGCTGTTCTTCAGGATGTTGAAGAATTGATGAGAACTTTTATTGGTTCTTCAGCCTACGATGAATTGCAACATGCTACAATCTTGGGACGAGAAGTCCCGTTTCTTGTCCCTTGGATTGAGACAGAAATGCTGACGAACAATACGAAACCCCGGGTGATGGAAGGATATATGGATGTCGTGTACGAAGTGGCCGGGGAGGTCTGGGTGGGGGACTATAAAACAGACAACGTGATGAATTCTTCCCTGCCCGGGTATGCTGAGAAATATCGTCCGCAGGCGGAAATGTATTCGAACGCGGCTTCTCAGGCATTGGGTATTGATGTCAGAGGGTGTAAATTGTTTTTTTTGCGAATTGGAGAAGTGGTGACTGTTGGGCGTGACTCGACGGGTAAGATGTTGTCATGAGCATGTGAGAAAGTAGCCTCTTTTCCTTTCAGGAAGTGGGTAACGGCTCGTTTAATCGTTAAGACACTAAAGCGTAATATCGTTTTCAGAAGGAGGAATCTATGAAGGGATTGCAATTGATCATGTTTTTTTTGTGTTGTCTGTATGTTTTGGTCAGCGTGGGCTGTGCCTCGGATAAACCGGCTCCTTTGACGGTGCTCGATCCTCCTGCCAATTCCATGGCGCAAGTGCAGAACTTCTTTGCAGAGGGGAACCGTCTGTTTCGGGAGGGGCGTTGGGAAGGAGCGCGGCAGCAATTTCAAGCAGCGGTCCAAGCCCAGCCTGATCTGGCAGAAGCGCATTACAATTTGGCCGTGGCCATGGAACATTTAGGAGACTCAGTAGGAGCAAAGCCTCATTTTATTGAAGCCGCTAATCTGGCGCCTGGTCATAAGGTGATTTGGAATTCCCCTCCTCTTCGGCGCTATGGCAATGTTCCTGATGCACCAGTGGAACCCGCTGCGTCTCCGGTCATTCCTGGATTTGGTGGTGGAAGCACCGGCCCGACCGGAGGGTTTTAAGATGCAAAAAGAACTGCGATTGATAGACTTGTCCTCATAGCAATGAGGGAATGATAAAGGGAAAGGAGAGCATATGGAGTGGAGAGCCAGTCATATTTTGGTGAAAGAAAAAGGATTAGCCGTTGAACTGAGAAAACGTTTGAAGATGGGTGGAAAATTTGCGGAGTTGGCGAAAGAGTTTTCCACCTGTCCCAGCAAATCCAAAAGCGGTGATCTGGGGTGGTTTGGTCCAGGAAAAATGGTCAAAGCTTTTGAAGACGCGGTGAAACGTATGGGACATGGAAGTGTAAGTCAGCCCATCAAAACGCAATTTGGGTATCACATCATTAAAAAAACTGGACAGAAAGACTAATCCCAGTCAGATGATAGAACAACTATCGATATCTGAACGTGATGGGCTGAGCTTCCGAATGCGATCATACTTGATATGTCGACTAGCCTGATAAGCCCGGTCTGCAAAAGGGATAGAGATGTGAAGATGTTTGCCGGGAAAAAGGCTTTGCTCTTGGACATGAACGGGACTTTCATGTTTGGCGAAGATCGGTTTGGTCCTACAGAAGACTTTTCTCTGTACTACTCAGCTATTGGTGGGAAGCTTTCTCGATCGACAATCAACGGCCTTATCCGGCGTATGTATGACTATTTGAGTGTGAGATATTCGGACGAACGGTATCGTCATTGTTTCCTTTCAACTGAACAAGCTTTACAGGCCATTGCAGACCATACTCTGGAAGACGATGAGATTCAACGGATTGTCGCCACCTTTGCTCATCACGAACTTGGCTATGTCCCCGCAGCGTATGCGAATGCCTTACGTACACTGAAAGAATGCTTCATGTTAGGTGCCGTCATAGATATTTGGTCACCGAAGGCAGTCTGGCTGCAGGCTCTTCAGGAAAGCGGTATTGAATCTCTTTTTGCAGGCATCTCTTTTTCTTCAGACCATGGGATGGTCAAGCCCTCTCCCAAACCATTTGAATTGGTTCTGAGGCAGCTCAATTTGCCTAAAACTCAAGCCATTGTTGTTGGGGACTCTCTAAGACGGGATCTCGGTGGCGCAAAAAACGCGGGGATTGATTGTATTCTTGTTGGGGCAGTGACGCATCCAGATGCTTTTGGTCACTGTAGCAATTTGCTGGAACTATCTGAATTAATAAGGTCCGAAGTGCTACTAATGCAAGGTAGATGACTTCGATTCAATAACCCGATGGAATTCTTCCATAGTGGGCAATTGACTCTTTCGTACTGATGTAAGCTAGATCCTGCTATTCTTTCAACTCAGTGAAAAGTGATTTGAGATGTGATTGATAGTCTTAAAGAAAGCTACAAACCATCCCTTATGTTTTTGATGGTCTCTCTCGCATCTTGGAATGATATCGGTGGCTTTTTCTCTTAGAGAAGCCTAAGGAAGCTTATTGGATCGATTACGTTTTATTGAGGAATTGAATGATCAATTCGTTGCCTTGTTCTGGAGCGTCGATTTGCACCCAATGACTGGCTTGCGAAATTTTTTCAATTCGGAGGTTAGGAACCCATCGGTCGAGCCCATCTAAGAGACGAATACCTAAATAGCAATCCTGCTCTCCCCAAATGACCAATGTTGGTGAAGTTATAGGTTCAGTGAACCAAGCAGGATGATTCCAAAAATTCCGAAAATTAGCTCGATAATAGTTGATGCCTGCCGTAAGTGCGCCCGGTTCTGACAATGCAGATTTGTACAGGGCAATATCCTGGGCGGTGAATGCATTTTGTCGCACAGGGTCTCGGCGAAGGGCTCGGTCCATCAACGCAAAATTACCCGCTTTGAATAGAATTTCGGGAATATATGGAATTTGAAGAAAGAAAATATACCATGACTTGAGCAGTTGTATGAGTGTTTTCATTTCCCGCAGAAAAGTCGCGGGATGAGGGGCATTGAGAATGATTAAACGTTCTACAAGGTCAGGGTAGGCAATGGCCACCTTCCATGCGATCCCACCGCCCCAATCATGCCCGATGACGGTTGCCCGCTGTTGGCCAGTCCTATGGATAAGTCCTGCGACATCTTCAGCAAGAATATCGATTCGGTATTGATTCTTTCCGGTAGGTTTGTCAGATGTGTTGTAGCCTCGCAGATCTGGAGCAATGACGTAAGATCCCGCTTTGGCCAGTGCCGCAATTTGGAATCGCCAAGAATACCAGAACTCTGGAAATCCATGTAACAATACAACTAAAGGTCCGTCCCCCGCTTCGACATAATGTAGTCGAAGGCCATTCACAATCGTCTCCCGATGACCAAAATCAGTCATTGGCATCATTTTAATTTATGGCTCTTCTCCCTACCGAGTGGGTCAATTGGGGCAAGTCCTTTTCTGAACGGCTTGCTGGAGAAGGACGTGTGGAGTGTTCCACTGTGGGGAACGGTGCCAGTATTTCTCGAGGTTTCAGGTTCCTCATCCCTCCCCTTTGTAAGGGGCTTGAACCCGAAGAGGGTTCAAGCAGGTGGAGAGCATAGTTCCCAACTCAATGTCTCTACCTCCCCTAGCCCCTCCTTACAAAGGAGGGGAATACAAGATGCCAGAAATGTCCCACGTGATCTGGAGAAGGTCCTAATATGAGATATACACACCAGAAAGTATGTCATCTAATTGATGAGCGTATTAGTCGCTAATGGGTAGGAGACGAACTCGAAAAGTATGATCTACAACCGTTACTATACATCCGTCTTGGGTAATTTCTTCCAGTTTGGGAAGCAGGTTTGCCAGAGTCGTATTCACCCAGTCAACGCGAGTGGAGGACAAACGGAGAGAGATAAGTGAGGGTGTTGTTTGGCCTGATAGGGCAATGATGGCGGAAAAATCCAAGTCCTGTGTGAGGATCACTCGCTTTGTATCATTTGCAGTTTTGACGATCAGGGTGTCAGGAGCTGTTGGTGGCAAGATTTCGCCCACACGTAAAACATCGTGTCCCAAACGTTGTAGGAAGTGAACTGTGCGTGGGGCAATATGAACATCAGCGAGTAGCCTCATGAAACGACCGAGGTCCGCTCACTCGCTAGCCATGCGCCATATTTTGCTGCCTGGTATACATCTTCCTTGTCTAACTCCGGGTATTCTTGGACGATCTCCTCAATCGTGTGTCCATCACCAATGAGTCTAAGGACAAAGTCTACAGTGATACGTAGTCCGCTAATTGTCGGTTTCCCATTACAGACTTGAGGGTCAATCTGAATTCGATCAAATGACATGTTATGCCCTCCATGATATGTGGGTTCCTCTAAAAACCGTCATTTTTCCCGATGGCGGCGTCAGTCGCGCGCCGCTTCCTTACCATAGAAAAAATCCCCAGTTTTGAGAGGTGCCCATATGTTGTGCTCGTTGGTATTAGCATACTATACAAACTTGGGATATTGCGATATGGCAATATCCCAATATCACAGGTTTAACAAGAATATTGAGGATTTGTTTATGGCCTGTCTTCCTGTGCTGTCATGTATGGGTCTTGTCTTCTCATGCGGCGTCGATCGAATTGCAACACTTTGCTAGTCATTCTCTCGCATATTCTTATCTTCAATTGGCAGATGTTCATCGGTTTTTCCTGGGGGGTGTGGTGACGCAACGATTTCCGCAAGTCTGGCCAACGAGATAATTGTGACCCCTTCAACACTGTGATCATAAAGGTGCCCAAAGTCCTTCCGATCGCCCGTAGCCAAGTACTGGCATTGAGAGCGAATAGCCGTACAGAGAATAGGTTGATCTTTGTCGGATAGTTCTACCCGAAGATGGAATTGGCTTGATGGGACAACCTGAATTTGATGGAGCAAATTTTTTAGATGTGTTCTCCATGTTGGGCGCTTGAGTTGGATGTTTCGATGGGCTTCTTCGGCGGCGAAGTCGTTGGTTACTACTTCGGCAGTCTCAATGAGGCGGTGAACTAAGCGAGCGATGTGACTATCTCGATTGCTGGCAGAGAACAATACATTCGCATCAAGAAAGACTCGGAGCATGATGCGTTGAGGAGGCTATGGGTTAGGGGGGAGTAATTTGCCAATGGCCTCTTCGTCATTGGCGAATTCCTTAATCCGGTTTTCGGTATAGATTTCTATTGGCACATTGAATGCTGGGCGGAGTAGCAAGCCTTGTTCTGTATCCTCGATGATTAATTCGTCATTAGCCTTAATCCCAAAACTCTCTCGCATCTTTGCAGGGATGGTGAGAGTCCCTCGTTCACTAATAGTCACTTTGCTTTTCATGAATACAGGATAACAGTATTTCTGAATTACCGCAATAAATTGGAGGACTTTCCTGTTGTCTTTGCAAAAACAACGTGTGAATTTGACAATTCGTTAAGTCGAGATTTGTGGGGTTCGATAACCGCGAAGAATCATGAAGAGGCCGAGAGCAATCATGGGGATGCAGAGCAGTTGGCCCATGGTGACCCACTGAAAGATAAAACCTAAATGACTGTCGGGTTCTCTAAAGAATTCCACAAAGAAGCGGGCAACCCCATAGCCGGCAATGAAGGTCCAAAAGATTGTGCCGGGCGGCGTGGACCAGCGACTAATAATTGCAAGGAGAAGAAAGAGCGCAATGCCTTCTAGCCCCGCTTCATAGAGTTGAGAAGGGTGCCGGCATTCGGGTCCTCCTTGAGGGAAGACCATACACCAGTTCACATCTGTTGTCCTTCCGAATAGTTCCCCATTGATAAAGTTTCCCATTCGGCCAAACCCTAGGCCGATTGGCGCGGCGCCTGCGGCCAAATCTGCAATGGAGGCTATAGAAAATCCTCGTCGCTTGCAGAACAGGACAAGGGCCACGCACACGCCAAGCAGTCCGCCATGGAAGGACATACCGCCTTCCCACACCGCAAAAATTTTGAGTGGATTGTCCAAGTAAAATGGGAGATTATAAAACAGGACATAGCCTAGCCTGCCTCCGATAAAAACTCCGAATGCGGCAAATACGATTAAATCAGAGAGTTGTTGTGGGGAAAGAGGGATCTGCTTTTGTGCGGCTCGGGCTTTGATGAGCCAGTACGCTCCACCTAATCCGAGCAAGTACATTAACCCGTACCAACGGAAGGCCAGAGGGCCGACTTGGAAAAAAATGGGATCGATCTCTGGATAGGAGAGTTGGGCAAGGCTGGGAGGGAAATTCATGAATGATTCGGGTGGAATTCTTTAAGGGACGTGGCGCTCTGGAATTGTGGAATGGAATACGACTCGCTTACACTAACTAGTTAACCCTGGAGATATGAGCCCGTCTCTTATTATGCAGGCAAATTTCTTTACCATACCAATCTTGGAACGCAAAGGTCGACTTCGAGGTTAACAGAAAGTATTCACATCGCGGTGTGAGCGCCATGGAAGAGACTCAATCAATTTCTCGCTCCAACGGAGCGGAGGCAATTTTGGATTGCATTAGTGATGGAGTGATCACTATTGATTTGCAAAAGCGCGTGACATTTCTCAATCGCGCCATGCAGTCGATGCTGGGCTATGAAGTGGCAGATACGGGAAGGTTCGTGGTGTGCGATGTCCTCATTCAAAGCAATATTTGTTCAAGTCAAGACTGTGTGTTGGAACGTGCGCTTCGTGGTGAGCGAGTGTCAAATTTTGAGGCGCTCGTGCGCCGGCGGGATGGGAAACATGTGCCCGTGAGTATCAATACCGACTTTTTGTTAGACAAGGACGGTCAGTTGATAGGACTGATCGAGGTCATCCGGGATATTTCCTTGGTTCGAGAACTCACGGCTAAAACCGCCGAAGTCTCTGCGCTCAAACATCGCCTGAGTGAGCAAAGTCACTTCGAGAATATTGTGGGGCGTAGCCCCCTCATGGAAAATATTTTTTCCAAGCTGCCATCGATTGCAGCATCAAAGTCGTCAGTGTTGATTACGGGCGAAAGTGGGACCGGAAAAGAATTGATTGCCTATGCCTTGCATGCGCACAGCTCTAGAAGACATGCCCCATTTATCGTGGTGAATGCCTCCAGCTTTTCAGAAGGTGTGCTGGAAAGTGAATTGTTTGGGCATGTGAAGGGCGCGTTCACCGATGCGCATGTGGATAAGCCTGGACGGTTTGAGCTGGCGAATGGGGGGACGATCTTTCTAGATGAGATTGGCGAGATGGCTTTGACCGCCCAAGTGAAATTATTAGGAGTTCTCGAACGCGGAGAGTTTGAGCGTGTGGGCTCGAATGAGACGGTCCGAGTCGATGTCAGAGTGGTGGCGGCGACGAACCGAGATTTGGACAAGGCTGTGCAAGACGGTCGATTTCGCCAAGATTTGTATTATCGGATTCGGGTCATTCCGATTGCGTTGCCGCCTCTTCGTGAGAGGGCCGATGATATTCCACTGCTCGTCAATCACTTTCGCGAGAAATTTAATGAGGAAATGGATAAGCATATCACCGGCCTTTCACCACAATGCTTGATGGTTCTTGAGCAGTATCCCTTTCCAGGAAATATTCGGGAGTTGCGAAATGTCATGGAACATGCATTCGTCTGTTGCGAAGACGAAACTATTCAAATTGAACATCTTCCGGCAGATTTGCAACGATATTACCAAGAGCATCGAGAATGGGCCGATACAGAGTCGTTGCAATCCATCGAGCGTCAGGCGATCTGCCGCGCGTTGGAGAAATCAGGGTGGCATTATAAGGAAGCGTCTCAGCAATTGGGGATTGGGCGATCGACGTTGTGGCGCAAGATGAAACAGTTTGGGATCAAGTCTAGAGATTAGTCGGTAGCTATTTGTGGATCGAAAAGTTTCATTTTGGAATCATTTGTTACCAATTGGTTTCATATTTTAAGATTTATAGTATAATCAATAACTTATAATAACTTACTAATGATTGTTGTTGTTGTATGGTTTCAAATTGAAACATATTTTATGCACATCTTTAAAAAATACGTAGAAATTCAATAACTTAGGAATTATACTTTTCGGTATCTTCCTTGCTATTTACTCTTCCTACAGGTGTATTTATATTTTATCCGAATTTTAGGAAGGGGTGTGCAGTATGGATTGTCCTCGATGTCGTGGAATCATGATTCAAGATAAATTTGGTGATGTGGCTGATGAGGCCGGCGCCATGTATTTTTCAGGGTGGCGTTGTATTACCTGTGGAGAGATTTTAGATCCCGTTATTGCAGCAAATCGTACTCATCATCATGAGCCTCTCATTGGGCGTTCGCGTAAAAAATTTGCCACGCAATTAGGATAGGAATATAGTTACCTCCTAATCTTAATCCTACTCCTCTTCTCACCATTCTGCGACGTTTTCCTGGGTCTACCGGAGAGAGCTGAAAAGGGGTTACTCTTGTGTGTTTTGACAAGAGTGGTTCGGACTGTGCTTTTCGTGATGGTCGCCCGTCAGGCTTTCCAGACCCTGAGCGAAACGAATTAAGGGAGTGAAAGGAGAATACTGTATGGCTGATGAACAACAATCTCAGAGTGCCCATGCTGCTCCGGAGCAGCCTCAGGAGAATCTGATTCCGGGGGTGAAGCATGTTATTGCTGTAAGTAGCGGAAAAGGGGGAGTCGGTAAATCAACCGTCACGGTGAATATGGCAGTGGCCTTGCAACAAGAAGGGTTTCGCGTTGGGGTCATGGATGCAGATATCTACGGGCCGAATCTTCCCATGATGATGGGAGTGACGAAAGAACCTACGAAGGAAGGTGAGAAAATTACTCCTGCTGAAGGGCAGGGAGTGAAAGTTATCTCAATGGGGTTTTTTGTGCCGGAGGATACTCCTGTGGTTTGGCGTGGGCCGATGGTCCATGGAGCCATTCAACAGTTTTTCCGGGATGTGGTCTGGGGCGAACTTGATTATCTCTTGATTGATCTGCCACCGGGCACAGGAGATGTTCCGTTGACTCTGTCTCAGCTAGTACCGCTGACGGGAGCGATTACGGTCACCACCCCGCAAGAAGTGGCCTTGTCTGATGTCCGCAAGGGCATGATGATGTTTCAAAAAGTAAATGTGCCGCTATTGGGGGTCGTGGAAAACATGAGTTACTTTGTGTGCGGGCATTGCGGGGAACGTAACGAGATTTTTTCCTATGGTGGGGGGGAGCAGGCCGCCAAAAAATTTGGTGTCCCGTTTTTGGGGCGGGTGCCTCTTGATCCTGCGATTCGGGAAGGAGGTGACACCGGCAGTCCGATTGTGGTGAATAATCCCGAGTCACCTCAAACGGAGGCCTTTTTTCAAATTGTACGAACCCTTGTCAGTCAGATTGAACAAGGGGAGAAGGACGAAACCGGATCAGCCAAGACTCTGTCGAGTATGCTGAAGAAAATAAAAGACCCAATACAAAAATCATCATAAAGTCATGACAAATAATTTCCATCGATACTTTCTGAGAGTCTTTAATGGTGTGCTCCTCGCCCCTTGGGGGGAGAGGATGAAGGTGAGGGGGGCAGGGTCAGATGGAGTGAGAAACGCCAATATGCGGAACGTAATTGGAGCGACTATAGGGTATTGAACGTGTATCTGATTTGTGAGGAAAGCGTATGGGAGAGTGGATCGACATTGTCAAAACCGATGAAGTCAGTTCTGGGAGTGGTATGGTTGTTGAGGTCAACGATAAATGCCTGGCGGTCTTTAACGTTGATGGGACGTTTCATGTGACAGATAACCTGTGTCTCCATCGAGGCGGGCCCTTAGGCGAGGGCGATCTTGAGGGAGAGACGGTGACCTGTCCGTGGCACGGGTGGGAGTATCAGGTAAAGACAGGACATTGTCTGAACAATCCGTCCAGCAACGTCAAAGCATACACGACGGTTGTGGAGGAGGGGACAGTCAAAATAGAGTTATCATAAAATGGAGAATGGTGCGTTGAGCATGTTCTCGCTATTTTGTTGGGCTTCTGTGCGGTGACTATGTGGCGATTTGATTGAGCACTTCACTCAATTCCGTGAGTCGAAAGGGTTTGGCGACGACGCCTTGAAACCCAAATGTTGAATAACGTGACAGGACCGGATCATTGCAATACCCGCTGGCCACGATGGCTTTTACGTGCGGATCAAATTGGCGCAGTTGTTGAATGGTATCTTTCCCCCCTAACCCCCCCTGGACCGTGAGGTCCAGGATGACCGCATGAAAAGGTTTTTGAGCATGAAACGCTTCTTGATAGCGTTCTAGAGCTTCCTTCCCTTCGGCCGCGCATTGTACATCATAGCCCAAGTATTGGAGCATTTCGCGTAACACGAGGCGAATCGATTCTTCATCATCCATGACTAACACTCGCCCCTCTCCTGTGAGGGGCGAAGGCGGAGTGGTGGAGGCTGGTAACGTTTCCGGGGCAGCCGGCAGGTAGATGGTAAAGGTCGTACTTTGGCCATGAACGGAGGTGACGGTAATCGAGCCATGATGGTTTTTAATGATCGAATAGGCCGTGCTGAGGCCCAGTCCATTGCCGGTTGTTTTCGTTGAATAGTACGGGTCAAAAATTTTGTGCAATGCATGAGGCGGGATGCCGGTGCCTTGGTCCTGGAGAGTTAATTTGATAAATTTCCCCTGTGTGGGTAAGGAGGCTTTGTGTGCTTGTTCCTGGTTTAGTGTGACATTTTCTCCATGGATGACTAATTCGCCTCCGTGGGGCATGGCCTGCTGTGCATTGACCGCGAGATTATGAATCACTTGGCCTATTTGACCGGCATCGGCCTCTACCATCCAGATGTCGTCAGGAATGTCACATTGGCACCGGGTTGAGGAACCCGATAATGCAAACGTTGCGGCATCCGAGATAACCTGCTGCAGGCCAAGTGTCTTTTTGAGCGGTGTCCCGCCTTTGGCGAATGTGAGGAGCTGGTGGGTGAGTTTTTTCGCCCGAAGGGAGGCATGTTCCGCCTCGGACAAAAAGTCGTAAAGATGATCACGGGAATTGAACCAGGCTTTCGACATGGAGAGATTGCCCAGGATTGTGGTAAGGAGATTATTGAAATCATGTGCAATGCCGCCGGCCAGGAGTCCCAGCGACTCCAGTTTGCTGGCCTTCAGACGTTCTTCATCCAATCGAATCCGCTCGGTCATGTCGCGCAAGATCAAGACGGTTCCCAAAAGATTCCCCCCTTCCCCTCGTAAGGGAGACACACTGTAGACCACGGGCCGCTCGCCTGTGGCTCGATCGAACAGGGGGTAATGGTCAAGCGGGTGGAGTGCAGTGCCATGCTCCAGGACATGGGTGACGGGATGGTCGTCTGCCTTGCTCAAGCCGGCATCTAGAAACCGCGCCACTTCTTCGATGGAACGGTCCATCGCGTCCCGCTGTTGCCAGCCGCACAGTTCTTCAGCCATTGTGTTCATATAGGTGATGCGCCCTTGTATATCTGTGGTCAAGACGCCTTCAATAATGGCGGATAGTGTAATGGTCATACGCTCACGTTCTTGACGTAATGTATCTTCCGTGACTCTGAGCCGTTGCTCTTGCTGAATCTGCTCAAATGTTTGCGTGACAATCGAGGGAAGCAGTTCGATAATATTGCTGTCTTTGATAACGTAGTCGCGAGCGCCACGTTTCATCATTTTGACGGCAAGCTGTTCGTTACCTTGGCCGGTCACCACAATAAATGGAGGCGAGAGATCGCGTTGTCTGAGTTGATGAATGAGATCTTCGCCGGACATATCGGCGAGTTGCAAATCAAGAAGGAGAAGATCAGCCTGATGGCGTGAAAGCCAAGCCAGCGCCGCTTCGCCGCTATGGGCGAAGGCTGTCTGAAATCCTTCTCGAGTGAGACACCGTTGGATAAGGGAGATGAGACCGGGATGGTCGTCAACAATTAAGACGGTGCGTGAATCTGATCGATCCTCCATGAAGAACCCTCCATCAACAGAAAACCCAAAACAGAAAAATTGAATCCTGCGCGTTGAACGTCAGATTGACCAAAAAATAAAGACGAATTAGGCACAGAACTCATCCGAGGTTGATGAGGGAGGGGAGAAAATGGGATCGCTTGAGCGGCCAGCATAGGATATAAATAAATGGAACGCTGACCTGCCACAGAGGAATGAGACATTCAAAAATTGGCCGAATGTGTAACGGAAAACATCATGTGAAAAAAATGGAACATGCAGTGTAGCGGAATCAGAAAAAGACTGCAAGAGAAGTGACGACGTGGATGCTATTATCTCGAGCAAGGGGGTTGAGGATATTCGTCTTAGCTGTGGATAACAACAGGAAAGCATGGTTTCCCTGGAAAGTTCTTGATACGATGAAGTTTTTCATAAGTAGGTTCTTCTAGATATGACCGTTAAACGTCTTCTTCTTTTCGTCCCCTTAGTCTTGGTTGTTCTACTCCTTCAGTCCTATTTCTGGGTACCGACCTATGAAAATCAAGCTGCCGGAAATCCCAATCGCTTAGTGACCTACATTGAAGCCTCCAGCGGGGATGCAAAACTCTTGAATCCGATTTTGAATGCCGATATGTCGAGCGCCACTATTGTGGCGCAAGTGTTTGAAGGCCTTCTGGATATGGATGAGAATCTGGATCTTCGTGGGAGACTGGCTACCGATTGGCAAATTTCTGAACGGGCGTACTTATTAGTGAACCCTCATCATCATTTTCCTGATGGGACCGAAGTGACAGGGAGCATCCTCTTTCAGCGCCTTCAAAAAGCCTGGCTTACAGGAACAGATGATGACTTGAAAAAATATGTTCAATCGCTTGAGCTCTTGCCGGAAGTCCAACGGGAAGAAACCGTTTCCTTAGTACTGCCCAATGCAGAGGGGAAACCACAGATTCAAGAGGTGCCGGTGACGGTGCAGGTTCCTGCCCGGGTGGCTTTCACTCTTTCTCAAGTCGACCAAGATTTATTTGATCGTCTCACACCAATTATTGGAGAACGGTACTTCGAGCATTTTCCGTTTGATGCGATGATCCGGTATCCAAAAAAACTTGCCAAGGAAGCAGAGGAAGCGCTTCGGGAGAAGTTTCCAGAAATTCTTCCAGTCGGGGAACACAATCCGACGATTGTCTTTCATCTGAGGAAGGGCGTGTATTTTCAAGATGGCCATGAATTCGACGCGGGAGATGTGAAATTTACCTATGAAGCGATCATGAACCCTAAGAATCTTTCCCCACGGACGCCAGATTTTGAGCCC
This sequence comes from Nitrospirales bacterium, assembly GCA_965223315.1. Lineage (GTDB taxonomy): Bacteria > Nitrospirota > Nitrospiria > Nitrospirales > UBA8639 > Nitrospira_E. The sequence continues at coordinate 3,221,566 of CBDCWD010000004.1, read as the reverse complement.
ATCAAAACCGTCGAAATTATGGATCCGTATACCGTGAAAATTATCTATAAGCGATTGTATTCCCCCGCGGTTAATGCGTGGATGATGGGAATTCTTCCAGAACATTTGCTCAACGATGCGGCGTTAAATCGCGAGAAGCAACAACGAGGTTTGTCAAAGGAAGCGCAAGACGGCTTTGGAATGCGCGACAGCGCATTTAATCGAAAACCTGTGGGCAGCGGGCGTTTTCAATTTGTGGAATGGAAGGGCGATGAATTCATTCATCTGAGACGGTTTGATGACTATTGGGAAGAACCCGCTCAATATCACGATTACTATATGCGGATTATTCCTGAGCTTTTCACCCAGGAAGTGGAATTTCGAACTGGCGCAATTGACTACTATGTCGCGCAACCGCATCAGGTTGACCGGTACAAACATGATCCCACGTATCAATGGTTTTCGAGTTTAAGTTTTGCGTATAACTATATTGGGTACAATATTCGAAAACCTTTGTTTAAGGATGCGGAAGTTCGAAGAGCCCTCGGAATGGCCATTAATGTTGATGAGGTGATTGAATACCTGGTGTATGGAGAAGGGGAACGGACCACGGGACCGTATCCCAAGAACACCGAATGGTATGATCACACGATTCCACCGCTGCCGTATGACCCTCAAGGCGCTCAAGCCATTCTGTTTGATCAGGGTTGGCAACTCAATGATGATGGCTGGTTGGAAAAGAACGGAAAAGTTTTCGAATTTAATCTCATTACGAATAATGGCAATCCCATTCGAAAAAACTTGATGACGATTGCACAGAATGCTTGGAAGAAAATTGGCGTGAAAGTAAATACACAGGTCTTTGAATGGGCTGTGTTTCTGAATGATTTTGTGAATACGGGAGATTTTGATGCGGTCGTGTTGGGGTGGAGTATCGGAATCGATCCGGATCTGTATCAGATTTGGCATTCTAGTCAGGCCGGGCCTCAACAATTGAATTTCGTAGGGTATACAAGCCAGCGTGCTGATGACCTCCTGGTTCGCATCCGGCAGGAATACAATCGTGATCGGCAACGTGAACTCACGCATCAACTGCATCGACTGATCCACGAAGATCAACCCTATACCTTCTTGTATGGACCCTTAAGCACCAGGGTCTTGGATAAGAAAATTGTCTTGGTGGAACAGGGAGATGACGGCCAGGAAGAGTATCGAAAGATTTATCCTCTTAAGACTGGAGATATTAACTTCCATTTCCATAAATGGCGCAAGCTGGCCTTTACGCCAGATTTCTAGAGTATAAAGTGTATCTGATCTTTTCCTTAGGAATGAATGATGTGGAATTTTATTCTTCGTAATATTGGGCAACGATTGATTTTGCTGGTCATTGTGTCGTTCGTGGCGCATTCCTTTATCCACCTGGCCCCAGGGGAACCAAGTGAAGTTGACCCGATGAATCCCCGGATGAAACCTGAAGATATTGCCAAGATACGGGCGGCGTTTCACTTGGATGACCCACTACATGTGCAATATGGTTATTGGATTCGGGATTTGGCATCTGGAGAACTCAAATCATTTAAGGATAGCCAGCCGGTGCTTCCCAAGATTTGGGACCGGTTTCTTAATTCTCTCCCTCTCTTTATCTTAGGCACCATTTTAGTATGGACGCTGGCGTTTCCGACTGGAATTTATGGGGCGGTGTTTCGAGGAGGAATCTACGACCGGACAACGGTGTTTTTGTCTTATGCGCTAATTTCCATCCCGCCGTTTTTCTTATCCTATTTGGCGATCATGTGGGTGGTAGGATGGTTTGGTGTGCCAGTGATTAGCATTAAAACGTTTGGGATGGAGAACGCGGAGCCAGCCTATAAAATCATGGATCGTCTCTGGCATCTCGTGATTCCGTCTATTATGACGGCTATTGGAGGCATCGCCGTGTTGTCCCGGTATGTGCGGTCTCAAATGTTAGAGGTCCTAAGCCAGGACTATGTGCGGACGGCCAGAGCCAAGGGTCTTGAGGAAGATACGGTGATCTATTCGCATGCCCTGGGAAATGCCTTACTCCCCTTTGTGACCATGTTTGGACTTTTGCTTCCAGGACTTATTGGCGGCTCAGTCATCTTTGAGCAGATTTTTGCCTGGCCAGGATTAGGGCGACTGGCGTATGAAGCGATATTATCGCGGGACTTTCCTGTCATTATGACTTTGAATTTCATTGCCGCGGTCTTGACGTTGGCGGGCACCTTACTCTCCGATATTCTCTATGCCGTCGTGGACCCAAGAATTCGTTTGCATTAATGGAGAGCCATTGAAAGCTAGGTACTCATGAACAGCCCTCAATCAGCGGCTTTGAGCCAGGAGGCTGCGCTGTCGCTTGATCCTGAAGCGATGGCGCCTCCTGAAACTCCATGGCAGGAATTTCTCCGTATCTTCAAAAAGGATTACCAGGCATTGTTTGGATTCTGGGTCTTGATCGCGCTGTTAATGATCGCATTCGCTGGGAAAGCTCTGACCGAATGGTGGGTAGTGTTTGATCCGGAGGTTGTCCGGCTAACCGATAAGTTTCTTCCTCCTTTTTCAGTGCCGTCCCCCGATAGCCTTTCGAGCGATCGACCGTTTGGGGGGGTGTATCTCATGGGAACTGATGAGCTAGGGCGGGATGTGTTTGCCCGGATGTTTCAAGGATCTTTTGTCTCGTTATCGGTTGGTTTTGTGGCAGTGGGGATATCTCTCACCATTGGAATTCTCTTGGGAGGGTTAGCGGGATACTATGGTCAGGTCACGTTGGGTTTTATCACGGTCGATACGCTCATTATGCGTTTTACCGATGCTATGATGTGTTTCCCGGTCTTTTTCCTTATCCTGACAGCCATCGCGTTAAGTACACCAAGTATTTTCACCATTATGGTTATCATTGGAATTTTTGGTTGGATGGGGACAGCCCGTTTTGTACGCGCGGAGTTTTTGTCGATTCGAGAATTGGACTATGTCACGGCTGCTAAAGCCTTGGGGATATCTGAAGGCCGCATAATTTTTCGCCACATGGTTCCCAATGCGCTGGCGCCTGTTTTTGTCTCGGCGACCTTAGGTGTGGCCTCAGCGATTCTGACAGAATCCAGCTTGAGTTTTTTAGGTTTTGGCGTCCCACCCCCGTATGCGACCTGGGGCAATATCCTGTCGGACGGGAAAGGATTCATTTTCGATGCGCCGTGGCTCTTTTTTATTCCGGGCTTGGCCATCTTTGTTGTGGTCCTGGCATTTAATCTTGTGGGTGAGGGATTACGGGAAGCCCTCAATCCGAAATTGCGAAGCCGATAGATGACATCCAGAAGCCATCCACTGTTGCAAGTTAACAATCTTCAAACGTCATTTTTTACTGACAAAGGCGAGGTGAAAGCCGTTGATGACGTGAGTTTTGTCCTTCATGCAGGGCAAACATTAGCCTTGGTGGGCGAGTCGGGATGCGGGAAATCTGTCACGGCATTGTCGATCATTCGATTGCTTTCACCTCCGGGTCGTGTGGTTGGCGGGACGATCAATTTTCAGGGGCAAGATCTGCTGAGTCTGTCTGAGTCCGCGATGCGTCAGATACGAGGCAAGTCTATTGCCATGGTGTTTCAAGAGCCCATGACATCCTTAAATCCAGTGATGCGTATTGGCGATCAGATAGGGGAAGTCTTAAAGATTCATACTGATTTGTCGAGTCAGGCAATTCGGAAAGAAGTCATTGGTCTCTTGGAGAAAGTGCGTATTGCGTCGCCAGAGGAACGCATCGATCAATATCCCCATGAAATGTCTGGCGGCATGAAACAGCGGGTGATGATCGCGATGGCTTTAGCCTGCAATCCGGATTTGTTAATTGCCGACGAACCTACAACGGCTCTAGATGTGACGATACAAGCACAAATTCTAGAGCTGTTGGCCGATCTCCAAAAAGATTTAGGCATGGCTATTTTACTGATCACGCATAACCTGGGAGTGGTGGCGCAATTTGCACAAGAGGTGATTGTGATGTATGCCAGTAAAATTGCAGAGCGAGCTGAGGTGCAAAGGCTTTTTCAGCAACCAAGTCATCCCTATACACGTGCGCTTTTACAATCCTTGCCGCGTCCTGGCGAACGGCAGGAGCGGTTGGAGGCTATTCCTGGTACGGTGCCGTCGCCTTTGCAGTATCCTCAAGGATGCCATTTTTCATCACGATGCGCTGACGTTCTAGATCATTGCCCTACCCAGCCTCCTCCAAGGGTGCAGATAGGAGAGTCACATGAAGCCGTGTGTTGGCTGCATGAATCGAAATGACAATGTGGAGAATCTTTTCCCCTCGGGCAAAAGGCATATGGAATGGCTTTTTAAAGCCGTAAAGATTGCTGAGTATTCATGACATCAACCTCTCCCCCACTTCTTCAAGTCACTGGACTGAAAAAATATTTTCCTGTGCGAAGCGGAATTTTTTCCAGGGTATCAGCTTGGGTCAAAGCGGTTGATGATATCACGCTGCATGTGGGGCATGGCGAAACTCTGGGGTTGGTCGGCGAGTCGGGTTGCGGGAAAACAACAGTTGGCCGTTCCATTCTCCGGCTCATGGAACCGACGGCTGGCACAATCACCTTTGAGGGGGAAGATGTCCTGGCTCTTAAGCCGCGTGAGCTGAGACAAGCCCGGCGTCGAATGCAAATCATTTTTCAAGATCCCTATAGTTCGCTGAATCCCCGGATGACGATTGGATCTATTGTGTCCGAGCCATTGATTATCCACAAAATTGCCAAAGGGGAGGAATTACAGGAACGGGTGAATCAATTGTTTGTCAAGGTCGGACTTCGGCCGGAGCATCAGTCACGGTATCCTCATGAATTTTCTGGCGGACAGCGTCAACGGGTCGGGATCGCCCGTGCGCTGGCTCTAAATCCGAAGTTTATCGTGTGCGATGAAGCGGTGTCCGCGTTGGACGTTTCTATTCAGGCACAAATTTTAAATTTGTTGCGTGACTTGCAACAAGAATTTCATCTTTCTTACCTCTTTATCACGCATGATTTGAATGTCGTACAATATCTAGCCGACCGTATTGCTGTCATGTATTTAGGCCAATTAGCGGAAATCGCTCCGACAGAAGATCTTTTTACTGCGCCCAAACATCCCTATACCCAAGCCCTTTTATCGGCCAATCCCGTGCCGGATCCAACCGCCGTGTCCAAACGAACAATACTTTCCGGCGATGTTCCGTCCCCCTTAAATCCTCCCAGTGGATGCCGATTTCATCCCCGCTGCCCGGAAGTCATGGATATCTGTAAAACCACCAATCCTCCCCTCATTACCATTGGTTCACCAGAGCAAGGCCACCAAGTCTGGTGTCATCTGCATTCCTGAAACAACAATATTATTAGGGGTCAGACTCGAATTATTTAATTCGAGTCTGACCCCTAAAGTGTGGTTGCGGGGGTGCGGAAGTGGCCCGTATAATAACCGTCTTTGACGCATCATCTTTTGTTTTCAAGATTGGATCCTTGTATGAGTACGGAGACGTTGGAGAAAGATTCAAAAAATTATCCGATTCTTAGAAATTTGCAGTATTCACCTCTCAAGCAGGGTGACGAGCAATATATTGTGTTGTGGGATCCGACGGGTTTGTCATCTGAAAAATTGGTGTTGCCGCTGAACTACTTTTATCTGTTTCAGTTTTTTGATGGGGAACATTCCTTGGAGCAGGTGGGTGGGGAATATCTGAAGAAATATGGCGAGTTCATGATGCCTGACCATCTCACCAAATTGGTATCTGACTTGGATGAGAAATTGTTTCTAGAAGGTGACCGGCTTAAGCAAGCGCAACAACAGGCGTTTGAAGCCTATCGAAAACTTGAGGTGAGGCCGATGGCCTTCGCCGGGAAACAGTATGAAGCCGATCCGGTCAAATTGCGGGAACAAATTGAAGAGTTTTATGCGTCCAAGGAAGGGCCTGAAAAAGGGAAATCGGAATGTGCAGGTCAGCGAGTCAAAGGTTTGGTCACACCGAATTTTGATATAAAAGAAGCGGGGTCCATTTATGCCTGGGGATATCAGGAATTGCAAGAGAGCCAGGTGCCGGATGTGTTCGTGCTAATTGGTACCTGCCATGCGGGTCTGGAGGGAGGCATGGCCTTTACGGACAAAGATTTTGAGACGCCATTTGGCCGGGTGCCGGTGAATCGAGCCATTCTGGATGCCATTCGGCAGGAAGCCGGCGAGACATTTTTCGCCGAAGATCTCTCGCATCTTCGTGAACATAGCCTGGAGTTTCAATTGCCGTTTCTCCAACATGCTATGGGCGACGACCGAAATATTTCTATTGTGCCTATTCTTGTGGATTTTCCTCCTGAGACGTTAACAGGCGGGGAATATCAGCGGCTCTTTCATCGAATTGATCAGTTCTTGACCATTACCAAACGGGCCATTCACGCCAGTGGTCATCAGGTTTGCGTGATTGGCAGTGCGGATTTGGCGCATATTGGTATTCGTTATGGCGATAAAACGCCACCTACCGACTTTTCCTTTCATCGATGTATGCAGATTGATCTGGAAATGTTGAAGAAAGTTGAGGAAGCTGATCCCGAAGGGTTTGCGGAATTTATTCTCAAAGAAGGGAATCAACGCCGTATCTTAGGGTTCGCGGTTATATTTACGTTGATGAAGCTGTTGCAGCGCGATGGTGAACCTCTCAAAGGGCAGGTGCTACGGTATGACCGGGGTATCACAGATCAGTTTAACTCGACTGTGACGTATGCTTCTATCGCGTTTGTCTGAGAGGGGTGTTTGAAAGGCCTTCCGCCTTATTGTTGCCAGGAGTTGTGGCCTTCAAATTCCTCACCGCGAATCATCTTTCTTTTCACTTCTCACTTGTTCCTTTGTGACTTAGTAGCTATTCCTCAGCGCGAATCGTCATTCTCACGGGATCTACAGGATTATCCCGTTCATCCCGTGGACTTGCGACGATTTGATCGACCACATCCATTCCTTTTACTACTTTGCCAAAGACTGAATAGGTGCGGTCAAGGCTGCCTTGGTCTTCCACGCAGATAAAAAATTGCGACCCACTATCGGCAATATCCCGAGAGGAGTCTTCCGAACGAGGTACTTTGGCCATGGAAACCGTGCCCCGGCGGTGCGGTCGATCACTGGTTTCTGGAGGGAGGCTGAAGCCAGGCCCGCCTGTGCCATGAAGGCTACGGTTTGGATTTTTACTCTGTGGGTCTCCTCCCTGTATGAGAAACCCTGGGATGACGCGGTGAAATGATGTGCCATCGAAAAATTTCAATCTCGCAAGATTCAAAAAGTTCTCGACATGTCGCGGAGCATCGTCCGTGAAAAATCGGATTTCAATGTCGCCCAACTCTGTAGAAATTACGGCTTTGGGATTTTTCTTCTGAAATTGTACTGGAGGTGAGATTGACACGGCCCTGCACTTTACCAAGGGCCCTCGAAGGTCATCAACCCTCTCTATGTTCTAATAAAAAATGAGTGAGGGTGTTGGATAGCGAAGATATCAAAGGTCATATTTTTCCAAAGATTCTTGGACTCTGAGCGGCCTCGGGCAGTTTAATAGGTCCGCTCGCCTGCGCGAAGCCGCTTCAGCAAAGCCAGGCTCAGCAAGGCTGCAGCAATTTTCTGCGTGGAGCGTACTGGCACTACGTGAGTGCAGAAAAAGGGCGAGAATGCCACTGGCGGATTTTTTCAATCCGAATTCAGCAGTGGGATTACTGGAATATTTTCATCGTCAAACAACCCTTTAAAAATCCATGAATTCTATTCATCTCAACTGTAGCGTAGTTGAAACTGTTCAAAAACTAGGCAAAATGTTGCTTGTTGGTGGATCGAGGTTTTCTGGATTTCAAGCGGCTCTACTTGCTGGGCTCTATACCGGCCAACACTTCGAGGCGCCGCTACGCCGTCTTTGATTCAAGGATCTCAATATTCACAAGACGTTCATCTTCCTGACCAACAATTTCTCCCTGCCAGCTTTGACGATTACTCAGTTGTATTGATGTCGCTGGTAGGTCGAATTGTTCTTCAAACGGATCAAGCAACATAGTCGGATCAAGGCGTTTTTGGGGACATCAGAGAATGCCGTCAAAAAACAAATTTGGATCGCGGTGTCTGTCTATGTCTTAGTGACTCTTGTCAAAAAGCATCTCAATGTCCAGGTGAGTCTCTATGAAATGCTACAAATCTTGAGCTTTACCATGTTCGAAAAAATCCCAATAGATCAATTGCTTGCCAAAATTGTAGGCAATGCAGTTCTAGGCGCATGCGATAACCAGTTGAATTTATTCGAATAAACGTTGAGACATTACTGTCTTGTTGGTTTATGGCAATTCCCGCAAGAGTGAAAAAATATTCTTGTAGAGTTTCTTCTGTGCGCCAATCAGGCTGGGATCCGTCAAGCAGCCAAACCCTATATCCAGGTGATCAAAGCTTCGGCCTGTACTTTCTTTGACCCTCTCGTAATACCACTTTCCATGCTCAATGAAATCTCTCGTTAATATTCCTTCCCCTCCTACTGAATGCTCTTTTCCCGTAAAAGGATAGCGTTGCGAGATGGCACTTACCGCTCCATCATTTTCTCTCCACTTCTCAATTACTAAATCACCGGAACCCCAACCAGGGATGGGAGGATGCTCAAAGTCCACCACAACACCCTGGTAGGCCGCCGTGGCCGCCAACGAAGGATTCATTAAAGGGTCTGGGTAGTGAAAGGACGTAAACCACCCCTTGGTCGTCTGCTCGGTGATAAGAGATAAATAGTATGTTCGTGGATGCGTTTGACAACGTTGGTTCGCTTCGTATCCCCCTTGAAGCGTCAGATCAAATGCCAAGTTATCTTTTCCCTTACCAAAGTTGCTGCGATCTATCGCCGCAACAATTTCATGGAAATTCCCACCCTTTCCTTCTCCAATCCATTGATCGAGGTCAAAATCAAAAATATTCTCTATGGACCCTCCACCCGCCATCGCGAAAAACTGAATGGCCTTTCCTAGGAATGGGCCAAAGGAGCCAGTTAACAGACCAGATTGTTTATCACAATCCAACAGATAGGGAAGGGTTGATCCATTCAGAACCCCGGACAGACACACCACCGCCTCAATCCATTGGGCATTGGAACCCCATCCCCAAAAATCATCTGCTAACAATTGTTGCAATCGCAACGCGGTATGGCCCCCGGCACTATGCCCGATAATAATGGCGGGGTTACCTTCTGACCAATTCGAAACAAGTGCGTTACCCGTATAATCATCAGAAAAGCGGCTATGCCCTTGGGCTTCGCTATGTGCGGCGCCATAGTCGACTTGCGTGCCTTTGATTTGAGCGGCCACTTCACAGGCACGATCATGAAAGGAACTCACCGGACCACAACTTGCCTCACATACGATAAAACCATGGGGATCGACTTCACCAGCGTACCCCCAGTAGGGCAATCCGCCTAACTCGTTTTTCCCCCAACCGAATAGGCCATGAACCAAAATAATATGCTGTGATTTCACAACTTTCTTCCTAAAAATCAAAATTTATGAATGTTTTTCTCTAAACGCTTGGCTCTTTTTCGGGCAATGATTTCTACTTCAATTTCCGTCGGACGGATCGTGACCTTTGTAAAATTATCGTCGGAGATGACTTTGCTCGGATTGGCGAGTCGAAATGGGCCAGCCTCTCCCCCATCGATAACCCCCCTTGTTTGAAAATGTCGTGCGGATGGATGCGGGTACGGCCAAAAGAACGCTGAAGACACGACGGAAATAATTTTCACATTTGATTCCGATATCAGCTCTATTGACAAGGACGCATGAACATCGCCAGAGAAAAATACCACTTTGTGAATCTTGTTCTCCTCTATATGAGCAAGAATTTCCTGTCTTTGGCTTTGAAACCCGGCCCACTTGTCATGAGCCTCTTCCGAGCCTGAATCTGGCGCAAAGGGGACAGATGTGACAATAATTTTGACCTGCCCCGACCCATCATTCAACCACCGCTTGAGTGCGCGCATTTGCTCAACACTCAACATTTCAGATTTACCATGTGGCGCCAACAGCCGTTCGGTTCTTGAATCGGTCACAAAAATATCACAACACCCGTCTGCATACTTGTACCAAAGTTTGTTGGGCGTTCCCTCTAGCCTTCCTTGCTTGATAGGAATAAGAGGACTGTGGCTCAATTGATAGGTTTGATACGCATGAATCGCATTGGGAAACAGTGTTTTCCAGTCTTTGCTGTTAGATTTCGCAGGCCAATTGTCTTCAATCTCATGATCATCAAGCGTCATATAAGTGGGAACTTGACTCATCAATTTCCGGATATGCTTTTGAGAGAATGCATCTCGATATCGTTGGTAAAACTGGCTCACAGATTTATCCGGATTGAACACATTAAGGTCATCCGCATAAATTTGATCGCCCATCATGATCAGCTGATGCACTTCGACGCCCTCTTCTTGAATGATGTCTTGAACAATTGATTTGAATATCTTGTCTCCACGATCATCGAAAAAATCACCAAGAAACGTCTTTAGTAAATAGCGGCAAGACCCTATAACGAAGGTCCGCGCCTTTTTGGTATTGGCCGACGCAGTCAGAAACTGGCCTCCACTCACGCCCTCCCAATCGGTTTCCGCAAAAATCTCATCCATTAACTCGGAGTCCGAAAAGTAGTACCCGATTTGATACTCATAGCGCTGTTCGGGTTTTAGCCTGTCCAAAATAGCAATCCCTGTTAAATCAAAGTTCGGGTTCATTTTAAAGGTGAGAGGTTTACCCCATTGCTCCGTCTGCTTTTTACGAAAGCGCAAGGCACCAAAACACCGTCTCGGTTGGTCTTCAATGATATGAGCCATACCACGTCCCCAAATACGCGCTCGAGTAGGGGTTGTTTCTCCAACGATCGGACCAACTGTGAGTGGATACAGTTTCATAAGCCCTCCACAAGCTTGAAAGTTTCACGAAGAACCAGATGACAAAAACGATCTGTATTTAACCAAATAACACCGCAGCATCTTACTTTTCATTTTGGGTCTGATGACAGTTTTTAGAGGTACTCATATCTTATGTCTGCAAAGACGAGGCCTAGACGCGAAAACATAATCAGATTGTTCTCATGTTGCATTTCTTACGAAAAGTGAAGAAGTTATCGTAAATGCTTCTCTATTATCCAGTCGGCTTCTTCAAGTTTGTATCTAAATTGATTAAAAACGTATCTATTCAGATAAATTGTTGGAATAGAAAAGGAACGTAGTCAAGAAACCACACTCAGAGGTTCAGTAAAAGGAGAACTTGAATCAAGTAGGAGGAGGGTCTTTTGCCCTTCCCCTCTCACAGAATCGGACTAGAACCTCTCAATTCATCCGGCTCTTCACTCTCAATTGTTGGAAGAATGCCCACAGTCCGATGCACAAACAAGCCTCACCGCTTCCTGGTCAGCTTGCCGAGTCAATGTCTGGCATGATGGGGTTTCCGGCGAAAGCGTTTGTACTTTCACATCACCCATCGTTCTTGCCCCCGGTTCACCTTTTCAAAAAATGGCGAAAGGGCTGACTTATAAACCTAGAAACTGCAGTTGGATCACGAAAGCCTGCCCTGAGCCTGTCGAAGGGTCTGCGCAACCTCTTGACGCGCCTAGCAAATGGAAAAATTGCTTCTCACCCCCAAGGTGACCACGAGTTTTTTACATTCCCCATACACACAAATATCTTACACAACTTTTTCGAATACAACTGCGGCCTCTGATATGTATTGACCCGTCAACTATTGATTAGTTAAAAAGAGCAAGGTGGAGACGGAACGCGCCCAAAGAAAAGTCTTGCAAGAAGGGGGGAGAAAAGGGCGTACCGTGCAACTGGCCATCCTGGAGGCTGCGGGCTATATCTCTCTACGGATGCATTGTATAGTGGTCTTAATCTGATTAGTCGTTGGTTCACCCCAACCGAAGAAGCCGGTATTTTTTTACCAATCCAATTCCATTTTCAGTCGTCCCACTTCCTCATACAATTTTGCTTGCGTGGCTTCAGCATCTTGCCCTGCCCGATGGCGGGGCCAAAAAGTTCTTTGGCTTTCGCCGTGACCTGCGCTTCCATTGGCTAATTTTCGTCGGATGCACCTGATACTGCGCGGCTCATTCATTGATCGTTTTCAAACTTTATTTTACTTATAGCGTGGTCTAAATTTTTCAGTCCACTATACAAAACTAACACTATTACTTTAGTACAGACTTGAAGTGTTGCTATGATAAAACAAAACAATTTGATACATTCCTCCTCCTCGCTACGGCGGTGGAGGTGATGAAACGTTAGATGCAAGAGTTTTCAGGGTTGGTTATTTTTTGAGGGTTGAGATGTTGAATTTTAGGGATATGTCGATAGGGAAGAAAGTGGGCCTGGGGTTTGGGGCTATCACACTTATTTTAATGGGAGTGGTATTGCTCACTATTCAGCAAGTAAAAACGATGGAGGTCATTACGAAGAGAGTGGTCGACCTTCGAACCCCCACGGCTCACGCCAGTCTCATGATGTTAAATGGGATCAACCATTCCCTGGCTTCGCTGCGTGGGTGGATTCTCCTGGGAGATCCGAAATTCCGGACAGAACGAGCTCTTGCCTGGGCAGAACAAATCAACCCATCCTTGGAGCAGATGCATCAGCTGGCTCCCAACTGGACAGATCCGGAAAATAAGGCCCGGTTACAAACCATCGAAAAAGAGATCGGCGATTTTCGCAAGGCCCAACAGAAGATCGAAGATATCGCACAAACCCCGGACAATTCTCCTGCACAAAAAATTCTATTCGATCAAGCGGAACCGTTGGAGAAAACCATCGTGGCAACCGTTTCTAGAATGATCAAGCAGAATATGAAAGGCGCCATGACTCCCCAAAATACGCGATTGGTAGAAATTCTCGCGAATATCGAGACGACAACCAGTCTGGCTTTGGAAAGAGCCGACGAGTTTTTGTTATCTGGCAAACAAGAATTTAAAAAAGAATCTCTGGAAAACTGGGGAAAAAGTACTGCGTCGATGGAAGCATTAAAGGAACATGAACACAACGTAAGTCAAAAACAGTTGGAGAACTTTGAATCCCTGCAAGATGCACTCAATCAGTTCGATTCTTTACTGAAAGACATTATCCGAATTCGGTCAGGAGAAGATTGGAACCGGGCGAATTATTGGCTGAAAACGGAGGCTGCCCCTTTAGCATTTCGAATCAAGGAACTCTTGAATGAAATGACTGCGGTTCAGGAGCAATTGTTGGAAAATGATGTGGAGGAGATTTCCAGCCGCACGCATTATTTAATCGTGCTTTTAGTGGCCTTGTTTGTGACGGCGGCACTGATCAGTGGCTTGTTGGGGGCAAATCTCACTCGCTCAATCAGCGAACCCATCCTGGATATTTGCAAACAGGCCGATGAGCTGGCGCATGGACATGACACAAGAAAACGCCTCCCCGTTCATGCCCGAAATGAATTGGGCACCCTGAGCCAAAGTTTCAACCAACTGTTGGATCGATTGCAGGAAGAAAAGTCACAAGATAAAAACTGACTTGTTGCGAAAAATTACATGGGAGAACCTCTAAAAACTGTCCTTTTCCGCGATTGCGACGTCAGCCTCGTGCTCAAATCCTCATGTATTCGCCCATACACCGCGGTTTCCCGCGCGAGGCTTCCTTGCACGCACGAAAAAATCCTAGTTTTTAGAGGTCCCCATGGCGCGCATGCGCGCAAAGCATGATATCTTATGTAGTTGGAATTCTACAATTACTCCCCTCACGCCAGTGGTGGCGTTATCGGGCGTATACACTAGGGTATTATGGTCGATTAATAGCTCGTTGGTATCTTCACCCTCATCCTAACCTTCTCCCTCAAGGGAGAAGGAATTTCAGAAGCTATCAGCTGAAAGTTAAAATACTATAGAATCACTCATCGAATGATGGCATTCTGGTTCGCACGGACAACTCTAGACCGTTTTCTCTAAATTTCCTTTTCCATTCGTCAATCTTAGACCTGACCCGACGGTCCACAAATTTCGTTTCGGTCATATCCAAGGTGACCCGCTTCCCTTCCTGAAAGAAACGATCAAGTTGTTTTCTCAGAGGAATCCAAGAACTGAAAATAATGGAACCTCGTAGTAAAATCGTGACAGACTGATCTCTTTCATGAGTGATCTTGGCATTCAATCTGAGCATGGACCCCCCGCGAATAAAACGGATGACCAACATGACTCCAATTCCAATGGCTAACCCTTTTAAGAGATCAGTCGCAAGGACACCTAATATGGTAGAGACAAAAATAATGAACTGGTCTGTTCCCTCACGATACACAGCCACAAACTCCTTGGGAGAAGCCAGGCGAAATCCTGTGATGACCAATAACGCAGCCAAGGCCGCGAGAGGAATTTGATTAATGATCCCTGGAATCAGTGCAACACATATCAGTAAAAACATCCCGTGGTAAAAATTAGCAAACCGGGTTCTTGCCCCATTATCAATATTGGCTTTACTTCGAACAATTTCAGAAATCATGGGCAACCCGCCAATAAAAGCCGACAGGGTGTTAGCGATACCGGTGGCCAACAAGTCTCGATCCAGATTTGTTTGTCGACCCCACGGATCGATCCCATCAATAGCCTTTGCACTGAGAATGCCTTCCAAACTTCCAATGATCGCAAAAAGGACCGTATATTTAATTCCCGTCTCTGTGGTTATTCCTGAAAAATCGGGAAAAGTTATAGCATTGAGCAGATTACCGGGAACATTGACTAAAAACTTTTTGCCGAGCTCGTAAATTTGGTTATTGAAGGTATAAGACCCATTCTCCCCAATTCCCAAATATATCGCTATGGGAACAGTGATCATTAACATCAACATGGGTGCAGGAATAACCTTCACTTTGGGATTTTGTATATAGCTATACGCCATCACAATCGTCAGACCTAGAATTCCGATTAATGCAACTTTCGGGTTCATGTTCATGACAAAGGAAGGGATACCAGCGAGTAACTCTAGAGGACCACCCTGTGGATTCAATCCCATTAAGACAGGAAATTGTTTGGCGATGATGATGATTCCAATGGAAGCCAGTAAACCGTGAATCGCCGCTTTCGGAAAAATCTTGACAAGGATTCCTACGCGAAAAAGTCCGAGGATAATTTGGTATATGCCTGCCACAACCCCAACACCCAGCGCCAAACGATAGGCCTGAAAATCCTTCACCGGGTCCTCCCCACCCGTAAACCCAAAATCTTGAACGCACCCTAATGCAATAACAATCAAGCCAGCAGCAGGACCCTTAATCGTCAGTTCTGAATTGCTGAGGAAGGTGGCAACGAGACCGCCGATAATTGCCGTAAAAATGCCCGCCACCGCGGGATATCCTGAAGCCAAAGAAATTCCCAGACACAGCGGCAACGCAATAAGAAAAACTAAAAATCCAGAGAGAATATCGTTTTTGGCATGGGTTTTACACCCATCAAAATTCCCCTTGGGAATTTCAGTAGATTCGGATGACATACTCATGGATATGAGCTTCCCCTATCGTAGGCTTTAAAACTAATCCGTACTGGTAATGCTTGATCGTCCCCCGGAATATCGGCAAGTGGTGAATTATATAGTAATTCGTGACGAGATGTTGAATGAAGTGAACACGGGCACATCAAAAAAGTCTGTCGTGCCTCCCGTATGGAGCCTTCATGATAATTTTGATGCCGCTGCTAATGAAGGCGTGCGTGCTTTGGTGGGAGTGTTGAATAGTGAAGATATCAAGGGCCATATGTTTCGGTAGAAAACCCTTGGCGATCAATAACGACGGGTCTGTTCAAAAACAGCCTGTCCTGAGTTGTTCGGCTGGCTCACAATGAGTCTGTCGAAGGAGCCTGCCCTGAGCGTGTCGAGGGGGCCGTCCAGCCCTGAGGTTTTTCTCGTGCTCTTTACTTCTCACTTTTCACTTCTTACTGGTCTAGAGAACGCCGCTGGCGGTTTATTTCAACAGGCCTCAGATAGAAAAAAGAAAAATCTGGGATATGCAAAGGAGGGAATGATGTTTGAACAGGGAGAGAAGCTATTAATTGTCCATCGCCGGTTGTTTGAAAAAGACAGCGAACGGTTTTTTGTGGGAGCTGTGCAGGCTTATGAAGATGGTATCGTAAAGGTCAAGGGGTATACATTTGTGAGGGATATGTGGACGGGAGCGGTCAACAAGAAATCTGATATTCGTACTAAGGTGGTGTCCCTTGTTTCTGGCACCTTCATTGTGTATCTCTTACCAGAAACTGTCCATCTGGCTTCGGTTAAAATCAGCGGTGAGGTACTAACAGATGACCGAGGGTTTACGATGGATGTCTCAGAATCAGTGTCCAAAGAAGGCTCGGTTCGCTGATAGGAGTTTTTCTCGAAAGCAGAGTCAACCCGTCCCGGGTATTCGTTCTTCTGAGTGAGTAGGGTTCAGAGTTCATGCTTCTCTCCGTGGCTCTCCTTAATATTCAGTACACCCAGTGTTCCTCACTTTTTCCAGGAAGACAGAGAGAGGTTCAATAGCCTACTGAAGCCTGTTTGATTTGAATGCAGTCGAAAAAAAACGGCTCTGCCACAAGGCAGAGCCGTTATATTTGGGCCATCACCCTGAGGTGAAGCCATCATAAAACCCTACAGCCCTTACACTTACACGTTGTTAGGTGTCTCGAGGATGAACCTTCTAGCTTGCTGGGGGTATCCGCAGACTTTTATGAATGAAGAAACCTCTCTATTCTAGCCTGCTCGTCCATGAAGGTCTGCCTTTCACGCATACTTTTGTGAGGCTCTCTTATGATTTGTTCAAGATTCCATGTCGTCGAGCCAGACCTACTAACCCTACCAACCCAGACCCAAAGAGAATGACCACCGGCGGAAGGGGAACAGGAGGTGCTTCCGTGTATATGACGTTTTTCAATGTAAACCCGTCATAGTAGCCATCAGCATCGTTCAGTTTGGCGCCAATTAACAGCCAGTCAGCTGGTCCAGATGCCACTAATCCCACAGTGCGAAAATTTTCTTCGAGAATAAGAAGCTCATCATTATTGGTTGGGCTGCCCAACGCGCCTAAGCTTAAAGTTGGCGCTCCGGTCCCAAACCAATAAGACACATCTGAGTCCCCATCGGCATAGAAATTTTCGGGATCCCAAATTTGAATGCGTGCACTATTCAGGATGACAGACGAGTCAAATTCGAGGAGAATGAAATCATTGCTTCCCAAATTATCCGTTGTGTGGTGCCCCGTAGCACAAGCTCCATTGGTAGAAATTCCTTCTTCATTGGAATTACAGACCCCGAGCCCTCCATCCCAGCTATATAACGGTGAATCAACGAACGGGGCAGTGTCGCCCAGGAGAGAATGTGCTGTAGCCGTTACTCCTGTTCCATCATTATCGGTTCTTTGTAAGACATTCCCCGCATTTCCTGACCCGATTTTTTCAAGACCATTAAACGACACTGTGGCTCCAAAGGCCTGACTTGTTAGTAGGAGCAACGTACAGGCCGCGATACTCGCTCCCTTTATTTTTGTCTTTATCATCCTTGGAACCTCCATAAATCAATTTAAATATGATTTCTTGTCCCTGAAAAAGTGAATTTCTTCCAAGAATTCAATGAAACATGATAAATTTCAACCCTGTATACTGCCCCCCTTGCAAATGAGACCACCTTTAAGACATATAACTTATCTTAAAGGAGGGAGATTATGGGACAGGGGAAAGAAGAACCGATTGAACGGTGGACGGCGAAACGACGAGCGGCGTTGGTCCTGCGGATCTTGAAGGGGGAAACCTCTTTGGCCGAAGCGGCTCGGCAACATGGATTGACAGTTGGGGAAGTGGAAACTTGGCATGAGCAGTTTCTCCGGGCCGCGGAGAATGGGCTGCGCCGTCGGCCGAAGGCCGAAGCGGCCTTGAAGGATGAGCAAATCAAGAAGCTCAACCAAAAGATTGGCGAGTTAGTGGTGGAGAATGATGTGTTACGGGAGGCCATGACACCCTACCCTTTAGCGCGGGAGATGTCCGACGGGTGAGAACCGCCCTGCCGGACATCTCGGAACGAACCGCCTGTCGTCTGCTCCAGGTGAGCCGAGCGGCGTTGCATCGGTCGACCAACGGCCGGCGAGCTGGTGCGAGCCTCTCCGAGGCACTCGTGGCCAAGCTCGAACCGCTGATTCAAGAATATCCGACCTATGGGTATCGCCGGCTGTGGGCGCTGTTACGCTTTCGCCACGGGCCTCGTCATAATCGCAAAGCGGTGTATCGGGCTTTACGCCTGAAGCGGTGGCTGGTGCATCAACGGTCCGCGACCCCACGTCCGCGGGTGCCGGCTCGTCGCAGTCGAACGACGAAGAGTAATCATCGCTGGGCCATGGATGTAACGCCTATCCCCTGTGGCCAGGATGGCTGGGGGCATTTGCCCGCCGTGATTGATTGTCCTGATCGAGAGATTGTCGGGTATGAGTTTGCCTTGAGAGGCCGGGCCAAAGAAGCCGAACGCGCTATCGAAGCGGCCTGCCTCTCTCGATTCGGCACCCTCCGCCCTGTGGGCCCTCCCCCAATCCTTCGAAGTGACAAGGGCTTGATTTTTCAGAGTCGCCGTTTTCGCCAAGCCTGTCGCGACTATCGTTTGGCGCAGGAGTTTATCACTCCCTACACACCGCAACAGAATGGGTTAATCGAACGGTTTTTTCGGAGTCTCAAAGAGGAGTGCGTCTGGCAACCTCGGTTTGATAGCTTCGAGGAGGCCCGGCATACAATTACCGCCTGGATGCGCTGGTACACCGAAGAGCGCCCCCATCAAGCGTTGCAATACCGGAGTCCTCGTCAATATCGACAACACCAAGACTTGCAGGTGGCTTGATTGCAGGGGAGCACTACATATTGCACAAAAATAAGGCGTTATATTAGGTTCGTTTAGTTTAATAAAAAATAAGCTACTGGAGTCGGACGAAACGTGTCAAGTCCACATAAGAGATCACGTCAACCTGGGCGAAACTGCTACAAAAAATCTAGGGGTTTCACTTTAGAGAGTCTTTTGAAATACTAAAATAGGAGCCCTAGGAGTCTGTCGGACTTAGGAAGAATCGGCTGCAACAGTGTCTGAGCAGTCCAGATTTCGCCGAGTTCTTGGCCCATAGGTCCGCTATGAGCCGGCGAAATCGCCAACATCTGCCCTCACTCAGCCACGTTTTCGCTCTCGCTTCCCGCAGTCCGACAGACTCCTCCTAGGTTCGTCTAGATCAGCGCTTTTGAAGGGCCTTTTCTATCAATATAGCGAGGGATACGGAAGAGAAACCTTGAATGCAGTCGAAAAAAAACGGCTCTGCCACAAGGCAGAGCCGTTGAAAAGTTTTCTGCGCACAAGTGCTACGCAACTATGACTGACTGGTGAGCTTAGACGTTCTTGCCCTGATATCGTTTCCAACCAATCAACGATGCAAGACCAGTGGCAAACAGGAACACCGATGAAGGTATCGGAACAGGTGTAAATTGTGCTTGCAAAATTGCAGAACTAGCCTGTCCCTCTTCTGTAACAAATTCTGTGACAAGTGGTCCACCAGGCGTTTCTCTAAAGCCAAGTAATTCGAGAAAGAAATCCTGGTCATCAATCCTTACAGATTCTTGAGAGAGACCATTGTTGGTGAAGCCAACCACATCAGGACAGATTGTGCTTCCGGCAGGTACACATGGTGATGAATTCGAAGTTTCTTCGAACGAAAAGTTGAAAGTTGTAGTGGCTATAGCAGGATCTACGTTATTGAACGTCAGGTCAAGTACTAAATCTAACTTGCCAGGAGCATCATCGCCATTGGTGATCACAAAATTGTTGTGAGTGAATTTTCCGAGGTCAAATGGTTGAACAGAGCCAACATCAATATTGTTTTGTGCTGGTGGTGCAGTACCTTCAAATTCAAAGCCGCTTTTGTTCGTGCCATCTTGCGGTGTCCCCCAATTAACTATCGCATGTTGAGTTCCATTGCCGGAAAATCCAAAGGTAGAAGAGTTTCCGCCTCCATCGGCGGGAACCGACCAAGTAGCATTCACGTTCAGAAGGTCAACAAATGGCGCTGCCGAAGCAAGTGCTGGAGTACATAACAGTCCAAGCACAGCACTGGTAAAGGTAAGTTTAGAGAATAATGATGATATCATCTTCAATGTCCTCCTAATGAAATTTGAAATAACAATAATGAAATATCCATCTTTTCATTATTCATCCTGATTTTGAACCGATGGCAGGTTTCGCTCGTTATGCTGCTATACCAAAGAAGTTTCTTCTTTAGAACGTGGCGATGTTGCTTTCTGCCGTCTGGCTAACCCCACTAACCCTGCTAAGCCCGTGCCAAACAGAATGAACACGGGAGGGATTGGCACCGGGGCGGGAGGGGTTTGCACCACGGTAAAGTCGATAGCCTTTACCTTTATGGCATCCCAAACGGGAACGTTAAGCTCCGGTTCATTTCCCGGACTCGTATGGGCATGTGCACCTATCAATAGCCAGTCGAGAGGAGAGTCCGAGATCAAGCTTGAAAAATCGACTGTGCCTGTTGCTCCTGGTGCTACAAGACCTCCTAGTCGATCCACACGGTTGGTTAGGTTGTTAAAGATGTTACTTTGTGGATCACTGCCTGGCCCAGCTAAACCTGTCCAAAAGGTGATATCTGTGTCGGCATCTGCAAAGTCATCAGTCGACCAGTAACTCAAGGTTCCTTGGTTTAACGTGACCTGTGAGTCGAATTGCAATAGTACAAAATCAAACTGGCCATCCGTGCCTGGGTGTTGATCGTTATCGGCTGTATGTTCGCCAAAAGCACCCGAACACCCGTAGTAGCCTCCTGCGAGCCCTTCGCCCTTGTTGCATACGCCCAACCCCTGGTCATATTCCTGTAATTGAGCTGTGTCAAAGGTCCCATTCTTCCAGGACCACGCTGTTGCTGTCACCATGGTACTACCATTGTCAGCTGCTCTCGTATCAGAGTTGCCGAAGCCCCCACCGATTGAACCGTAGTTCATATATGTGACCGTGGCCCCAAAGGCCTGACTTGTTAGTAGGAGCAACGTACAGGCCGCGATACTCGCTCCCTTCATTTTTGTCTTCATCATCATTGGAATCTCCATAAGTAATTATACATAAAGTATGATTTCTTTTTTCTCCTCTTTCTTCCCCAAATGAGTTTTGCTCCGTTAGAAGCGAATTTTACTCTCCTTTCTTTTGATTTTTGTCCTAGATTGCACAGAAATAAGGCACTATATTCGGTGCGTTTAAAGCTCCTCGAATCGGACGAAACGTGTCAAGTCTACATAAGGGGTCTGAGGAATAGCCGAACCCACTCCGAGAACCATGACTGCCAAAGCACTCAATACTGTCTTTTTCATACGATTCCTCCTTCATGTAAAAGATACAATAATGACATGTTCAAAGTTTTTACTTGAACCTATTTTCCTTTACGCAAGCCACATGCCACTAGAGTGGCTTATGACATCCTTGAAACTTTGATCATCTCTCTATTCGTTTTTGGAGGATAGTTCTAGAAAATGAGACGTTCTATTTTTTGCCTGTTAACTGTTTCGACATATCAATATCGACAGGGCTAGCCCATGAACTTATCAGCGACCACAACGTGTTCTGACTGTAGAGATGGCTGATGGTTACAAGAGGTTGATGAAGATAACTGTTCGGCAAGCCAAGCAGAGCAGAGAACGCAGCACTAAATCTGTGGAAGTTTTTCTGACAACGAGGAAATTAAATGTCTTAAATGATGAGAACAAAGCATAACCGGCGATGCCGAAGAACACACGAACCTAAAACGCCAGCCATTGAAAATAGAAGAAGGGCCTGTTGAATAAAGCAGTGTGAGGCATTCTCGTGTGACGATTCTGGATAAAATCATCCGATGAACGGTTGAAAGAGACCAAAATGCGCGCCCTCCCTGGGGAGTGGTCCTGCGATCTGCTTGGTGAAACCGGCCACTCTCTCTTGGGGCGGTTTCCCTCAGGCCTTCCTATTTAGGTGGCCACCAGATCCGCATCGAGGACAACTACCCGTTTGATGTAAAAGGCCATGGCCTGGAAGAAGGCGGCGAATTGGTTCTTCGCCACCCCGCGATAGCGAACTCGCTTCGGCCGTTTGGAAAAGACTCGTTCATACGGGGCGTGTCAAGTTTTCTGTGTAACTGATTTCTGTTAGTCGCCTTGGGCCACCCGATCTCCTAACAAAATCGCCAATTGATTCAGTGCTCGCTTCCATTCTGGAATCGGCATGGTCCATTTCTTGGCGATGCGCTGCATCCCGAAATAGAGCACTTTCACAATTGCTTCCTCCGTCGGGAACACCCCGCGCTTTTTGAGGACCTTCCGTCATGAGACATTGAGTGATTCAATCGCATTCGTGATATACATCACTTTGCGGATTTCTGACGGGTCATCAAAGAACACCGTCCGTCGCGCCCAGTCCCGTCGCCAAGATGCCCTGATGGTCAGATATTGGGTATCCCAGAAATTAGGTGTCAGGAACCTTTTATATTTTTCCTTTCTCTCTCACTACTAGCCGGACAAGTGGTGCTCTAGAAGATAGTGTTATTGATGCTGCTCACTGTAGTGCTTGAGCTATCAGATACGTCTTTTACTCTCATTCACATCAACACTTCGTCCCTCTTCGGAACAAAGCCCTCAAGGGCCAGGGATTCTGAAATGTCTTCACTGAAAGTTACAATACTATAGGAATATAGAAATCGAATGAGTGCTAAGGTTAGTTGAAATTTGAAGCAGCTCCCTCCTCTGTGATGAAATGACGTTCGACCAAGAAAGTCATCACGGCCACAACTCGAAAGGAGCCACTTCATGAGCAGTGTGACGAAAACGAAGCGGAGAAGCAAGAAGACGCGGTGTCTGGGACCGGTCGAGATCTTAACGCCGGCGCAGTACGAAGGATTTGCTGTGGAGGCGAAGGTTGCCTGTATCCAAGCACTCATTCCATTGGGGCTCTTACATGTGCAGGCCATGTTAGAAAAAGAGGTCTGTACGTTGGCAGGTCCCCGCTATACACGCAAATCCCCGCAGCTCCCAGGCCGACGCCATGGCAGTAATCCTGGCAGTGTGCGGTTGGCGGGGCTGCAGGTACCGCTCCGGATCCCGCGTGTCCGCAAAGCGACGGACGACGAGGAAATTCCCTTAACTACTCTCCCGCTTTTACGTCAGCAAGGTGCCCTAGACGATGTCCTGCTCAAACGGGTGCTCTATGGGATTTCGTGTCGGAATTATGAAGCTGCAGCCGCGGCGGTCCCAGGGGCGATTGGCTTGTCAAGTTCGACCGTGTCACGCGCCTTTGTGCAAGCGAGTGCCAAGCAATTGAAGGCATTACAAGAGCGGGACCTCAGAGACCTGGATCTGGTAGCAGTGTTTCTCGCTGGGAAGACCTTTGCCGACATGACCATGGTGATCGCGGTGGGGATCACACTCACGGGGGAGAAACATGTCCTCGGGTTTGTGGAAACCAGCACGGAAAATGAGACAACTTTGACGCCATTCCTCCGGTCGTTGGGGGAGCGTGGCCTCGAGAATTCCCAAGGCCTCTTAGTGATCATTGATGGGGGCAAAGGGTTGCGCGCCGCCGTGCGACAGGCGTGGAGGGCGACCGCGGTTGTGCAACGCTGTCAGTGGCATAAGCGTGAGAATGTGGTGAAGCATTTACCCAAGGGCGAGCAAGGCATGTGGCGCCAGCGGCTCCAACGAGCCTATCAACGGCCGACGTATACGGAAGCCAAGAAGGCACTCGGGCGCCTGCAGCAAGAGCTCGAGACCCGGAACCAATCCGCAGCCCGGAGTTTAGCCGAAGGCCTGGAGGAAACGTTAACATTGCATCGGTTGAGCGTCTTCCCCTTACTAGGTCTCTCCTTCAAGACGACGAATTGTGTGGAGTCGATCAATGCCTTAGTCGAGGAGCGCTGTGCGAAGGTGGATCACTGGACGAACTCGAATCAACGGCAGAGATGGTTGGCGACGGCCCTTCTCGAGATCGAGCCGCGACTGCGTAAGGTGAAGGGCTATTGTAAGCTTCCCTTTATCGTGGACAAATCAAAAGTAGAGTTTTCTGGCACAATGCGACCAGGAGGCTCTTATGAAACGAACACGATTTAGCGAAACCCAAATTGTCGCGATCCTGAAACAAGCGGATGCGGGCATCAAAGTGAAAGACTTGTGCCGAGAGCATGGGATTAGCGATGCGACTTATTACAACTGGAAGGCCAAGTACGGCGGCCTGGAGGCGTCGGATTTGAAACGCCTCAAAGAGACCGAAGGCGAACTCGCCAAGCTCAAACGGATGTATGCGGATCTGGCCCTCGAGAATCGGGCCCTGAAGGATTTGATCGAAAAAAAGCTCTAACGCCGACGGAGAAACGGGAGGCAGTCCACGCTATGCAGGAAGTCCATGGCGTCTCCATCAAGCAAGGGTGTGCGGCTCTCAAATTCGCTCGGTCGGCGTATTATCAAGCTCCAGTTGATTGGCAAGTCCGTGACCAGGAAATCATTGATGCCCTGAATCAGTTAGTGGAGCAGCATCCACGCTGGGGCATCTGGAAATATATCCGGCGATTACGGGCCCTAGGCCATGCCTGGAATCACAAGCGAGTGTACCGCGTCTATCGGCAGTTAGAGCTCAATCAGCCGCGTCGCACCAAGCGTCGGCTCCCGAAACGACCGTCGCTCCCGGTGTTTGTCCCAGAAGGACCAAACGAAGTCTGGTCAGCCGACTTCATGAGCGATGCCTTATACCATGGTTCACGGTTTCGGACCTTCAATCTCATTGATGACTTTAATCGAGAAGCCCTCGCCATTGAGATTGATACCTCACTCCGAGCTGAGCGAATTGTGCGTGTGTTGGAACGTTTGAAGACTGAGCGGGAGTTACCCCACATGATTCGGGTCGACAATGGGCCCGAGTTCCTGGCTCAAGCCCTGCAAGATTGGGGGAAAGCGAATCGCGTGCTGATTTATCATATTCAACCGGGACGGCCCACGCAGAATGCGTTCATTGAACGGTTTAATCGGACATATCGGAACGAAGTGCTCGATCTCTACCTGTTTCGGAGGTTGGACGACGTGCGCGAACTCACGGCTGAGTGGATGACGATCTACAATGAGCACCGGCCCCACGAGGCGCTCCAGGGAAAAGCCCCCTGTACCTATTACAAACCTAAGCCGGAAAACTCTACTTATCCACTGTCCGCTTGACGGGGAAGCTTACACTATCAGCATCTGCCGCAATTGCGCGAGGCCCTGAAACGAGAACTAAGATTGGAGACGAGCACCACACGGAAGGTCGCCTAATATCAATGCGGGAGCCACAGAGAATTTCAACTAACTTTGGGCTTGACTCTAGAAATCTGCCGTTTTACCTGCCGTAGCAGGTAAGAGAGAGAAGAGTTGTTGCAAATTCCCTCACTCATTTTTTGAGAGTGTTGCGCTCAGGTCCTATGGAACTGTGAAAACGTTTGGGTGCTCCTGTAGGGAGAGGGAAAATGAAAGTGGAAAAATAGGTGAAACTTCAGTCTTGGTTACTAACATCCAATAATCTTGCCTAGGCGCTATGTAGAGTTCACTCTCCGTAGACATTGATCAAATGGTGGTCAATAAGTTGATTCATGAGATCTGTGCGGGAAATCATGCCGATAAGTCGGTCATCACGGACGACCGGGATACGAATAATGTGATGTTTGATCATTTGTTTGATGACCATCTCGGCTGTGGCTGTTTCTTCTACCGTGACTGGTTGTGGAGTCATGATCTCTCCGGCGCTTAATGCCTGCAAGTCTTTTCCGGCCGCTAAAGCTTTTAACACATCGAATTCTGTGACGATTCCGACAAGGTGATTGCCAGGTTCGATCACAGGCACGCCGCTAAATGTTCCAGAATGGATGAGGATCGCGATTTCTCGTGCACTATATTCGCGCGTCACAGCCACGATGCGCGTTTGCATCAGATCACGGGCTTTCATGTGAAGATTGGGTGTTGTCATCATCTTTCCTTTTCCATCATCCAATGGTGTGTGCTAATTGAGCCTTCATTTTCTTTTGAGAACTCGATACGTTATGGACTACCTGTATGGGGATATTAGCAAAATCAGCAAAAAGAATACCAAGCGATGATCCTTCACAATTAGAGTCATTCCAACTCACCTCCACATGTTCATGGCCATGGTCCCTTCTGAGTCTATCTCCCTCACCCTGCCTTCGTTCCTCTTCGGAACGAAGCCCCTAAGGGGGTCGAGGGGATATCATAAGATAGGCTCTGAGCTATCTCTCAATGATGTATTTGGAACCTACTTGGAATAACTATATATTATCAAATACACCATCTACCCCGGCCTTGTCCTTTCTTCAAGGCCAAGCCTGAAAGTGGGAGGGAGTGCCAAAATGTCTGGATTGAAAGTTAAAGTACTGTGGGAACTTGATCATTAGAAAGGAACGAATTTTTGTTATCATGCGAACAGTAGTCGTTGAACGGTTTTGGTCTAAATGACTGGGGCGCTGTGAACATTCTCGTCGTCAACAGTGGGAGCTCATCCCTGAAGTTTTCGGTGTATGCGATGGAGGGCTTTTCTCAGGATCGGGAACTGAGGAAAGACCAGAGGTTGCTCTATGGAACAATGATTGGGATTGGGGGACAGGCGAAGAGTGTTCTAGCCGACCACCAGGGTTCGACTCAAGCATTCTGTCGGAACATTTCCGATATCCAGTCCGCCATTGCATGGATGTCTGAAATGTTACAAGATCCTCAACGGTCTTCGGTAACCTGGGAGGACATTGAAGCGGTTGGCTACCGAGTTGTGCATGGAGGTGATGCCTTCACCGAAGCTGTGCGCATCAATGACGACGTGATCGGCCAGATAGAAGCACTGAATGACTTAGCTCCGTTGCATAATCCGGTCTGCCTAGCAGGTATTCGTTCGTTGCAACAGGTGATGGGTGAAAAGCTGCCAATGGTGGCGGTATTTGATACGGCGTTTCATTCCACATTGCCTGAGTATGCTCGAACCTACGCGCTACCGTTGGAACTCGCGACAAGGACAGGTATTCGACGATATGGCTTTCATGGTATTGCTCATGCATCGTTAGCACTGGGTTACGCCCAATTCACAGGTCAATCACGTTATGAATCCCGTCTGATCACGCTGCAATTAGGACATGGCTGTTCGATGGCGGCTATTGATCGGGGACAATCTATTGAGACCTCCATGGGCTTGACTCCTCTAGAAGGCTTAGTCATGGGAACACGGTCGGGAAATGTCGATCCTGCTGTGGTCTACTATCTGATGAAACACCATGACATGAAGCTGGAAGAAATTGAACAACTTCTGAATGAACAATCTGGCCTGTTAGGGATTTCCGGGTGCTCCTCGGATATGAAAGTTTTGCTTCAGGCAGCGCGTGAGGACCAGGAGAAGCGGGCTCAATTGGCAATCGACATGTTTTGTTATCGCATTCAGCAATATCTTGGAGCCTATATGGCCGTCTTGCAGGGAGTAGATGCCATCGTATTTGGCGGAGGGATTGGTGAACATTCATGGCAGGTACGGGAACAAGTTTGCGGCGGAATGAAATGGTGTGGGTTACAATTAGATTCTGCTCGAAATGAACAGGCTGTCAATCTAAGAGCAGGTGAAGCGGCGAAGATAAGTTGTGATGACTCACGCCTTGCAGCCTATGTTGCCCCGACAGATGAAGAAACACTGATAGCCCAAGAAACCTGCCGTTGTCTTCAGGAATCGACTGAATAGGGGAGTGTTGAATAGTGAAGATTTCAAAGGCCATATTTCGTCAGGGAATTGTTGACTATGAGAAGACTTGGGTTGGTTCAACACAGTCCTTTGCCGATCGCAAGGAGTCAGGTATCAGGAGTAGAGAAAGATAACAGGAGGAAGGAATCATGAGATGACTATCTTTCGTCATGCTCTTTATTCCTCACTATTCACTCCTTACTGATCTAGGAAACGCCGCTGGCGGCTTTTTTCAATAGACCCTGGATAGGAGACGAACATGTCAATGAGTAGTGTAGAACAGGAACTGGCAGTTATCGATGCCTACTGGCGAGCGGCAAATTATCTATCCGTTGGACAAATCTACTTGCTTGATAATCCCTTATTAACGAAACCACTCACGCTTAAACATGTCAAGCGACGTTTACTGGGACATTGGGGCACGACGCCAGGGTTAAATTTCATCTATGTGCATTTAAATCGTCTGATTAACAAGTATGATCTGAACATGTTGTATATAGCTGGTCCTGGGCATGGGGGGCCGGGTTTGGTGGCCAACACCTATTTAGAGGGAACATACAGCGAAGTGTACCCCGATATTTCCCAAGATGCGGAGGGCATGAAAAAACTGTTTAAACAGTTTTCGTTTCCGGGAGGCGTTCCGAGCCATGTGGCGCCTGAAACTCCTGGGTCGATTCATGAAGGAGGTGAGCTTGGCTATGCACTCTCTCATGCGTTCGGCGCGGCCTTTGATAATCCTGATTTAATTGTGGCCTGCGTGGTGGGTGATGGAGAAGCGGAAACCGGTCCTTTGGCGACCGCCTGGCATTCCAACAAGTTCCTCAATCCAAAGTTGGATGGAGCGGTGCTGCCTATTCTACATTTAAATGGGTACAAAATCGCCAATCCCACTTTGTTAGCCCGAATTAGCCATGCCGAATTGAACAGTTTATTTGTAGGTTACGGATACAAGCCATTTTTTGTGGAAGGGGATGACCCAAAAACGATGCACCAGATCATGGCAGATACGTTGGATACGGTGATGAAAGAGATTCATGCCATTCAGCGCCGGGCCAGGGAAAAAGGAGAAACTGTCCGCCCATGCTGGCCGATGATTGTTTTGCGAAGCCCTAAGGGATGGACTGGTCCTAAGGAAGTGGATGGGAAACAAACAGAAGACTCCTGGCGTTCGCATCAAGTTCCTTTTTCCGAAATGGTTAAAAAGAAAGATCATATTCGATTGCTTGATCAGTGGATGAAGAGTTACAAGCCTGAAGAATTGTTTGATGAGACGGGCCGCCTTCGTCCGGAATTGGCAGCTTTGGCGCCTAAGGGTGAACGGCGTATGGGAGCGAATCCTCATGCCAACGGAGGCCTTCTTCTGAAAGAATTGAAGATGCCGGCTTTTCAAGATTACGCTGTGGATGTTCCTAGCCCAGGCACCGTTACAGCCGAGGCGACGCGAGTGATGGGGCAGTTTCTTCGAGATGTGATGACATGCAATATGGGTAACCGGAACTTCCTGGTTTTTGGGCCAGACGAGACCGCGTCGAACCGGTTGGGTGCCGTGTTCGAGGCGACCAAGCGCCGGTGGATGGCCGAGACTCTTCCAGAAGATGACAATCTCTCACCAGACGGCCGGGTGTTTGAAATGCTCAGTGAGCATACCTGTCAGGGATGGTTGGAAGGCTATCTCTTGACTGGGCGTCATGGATTTTTTTCGTGCTATGAAGCCTTTATTCATCTTATTGATTCCATGTTCAATCAACATGCGAAATGGTTGAAGGTCACATGTGAAGATATTCCCTGGCGCAGGCCTATTGCGTCATTGAACTATTTATTAACGTCCCATGTCTGGCGTCAAGATCACAATGGTTTTTCGCATCAGGACCCTGGCTTTATTGATCATGTGGTGAACAAGAAAGCCGAAGTGATTCGGATTTATTTGCCATCCGATGCGAATAGCTTGTTATTCACGGTCGATAAATGTCTACGCAGTCGAAACCTGGTGAACGTGATTGTTGCGGGTAAACAGCCGGGATTACAGTATCTCAGTATGGATGCGGCCATTAAACATTGTACGGCTGGCATTGGCATCTGGAAATGGGCCAGTAACGACACGGGGGAAGAGCCGGATGTGGTGATGGCCTGCGCTGGCGATGTGCCAACGTTGGAGACATTGGCGGCAGTCGATCTTCTCCGGAAACAAGTGCCCGATCTTAAGGTCCGTGTCGTGAATGTGGTCAATCTCATGAAGCTACAACAACAGAGTGAACATCCTCATGGGCTGTCAGATCAGGAGTTTGACACGTTGTTCACGACCGACAAGCCGATCATCTTTGCGTTTCATGGGTATCCCTGGTTGATTCATCGTCTGACCTACCGTCGAACAAACCATAAAAATCTTCATGTTCGGGGATATAAAGAAGAAGGGGCCACAACGACGCCGTTTGACATGGTCGTCTTGAATGATCTTGATCGTTTTCATCTTGTAGCTGATGTCATTGATCGTGTTCCCAAGTTAGGCTACCTGGCTGCATATGCCAAACAAGCCATCCGTGATAAACGCATTGATCATAAAACGTATATCTCGACCTATGGGGATGATATGCCAGAAATCCGTGATTGGAAATGGTCTCATAAGGGCACCTCTAAAAACTAGGATTTTTGTGTGAGGGCAAGGAAGCCGCGCGCGGAAAACCGCAGTGTATGGGGGAATACATGAGGATTTGAGCACGAGGGTGACGCCGCCATCGCGGAAAAAGGCAGTTTTTAGAGGTGCCATAAGTGAAGAATTGGGATTTGAGCGATACCAAAGTAGGTAAACGTTCTGCTAGCTGCGTTCACCTATGATGAACGTTATGTGCCATAATAGCTCTGTCTTCTTCCTTGTGTGCTTTTTCACGTGGATGTTACCGGGAATGGTAGACGAAGGATGGTCAGGCATGGATCAGGATCATTCGCGACAGATTGAAAGGAACAAAATGGTCGATGCTCAAATTGTCGCAGAGGGCATTGTCGATCCAGCCGTGATTGCAGCGATGCGCCGTGTTCCTCGCCATTGGTTTATTCCCGACCAGGAATCTGACGAAGCCTATGGTAATTTTCCGCTTCCGATTGGGTATGAACAAACGATCTCCCAACCATTTATCGTCGCATTTATGACGGAAGCTTTGAGGTTACAACCGGGGGAAAAGGTTTTAGAAATTGGGACCGGCTCAGGGTATCAGGCGGCAATCCTGGCCGAGCTTGGGGCAGACGTGTTGACGATTGAAATCGTGAGGCCTCTGGCCACGCGTGCCGCAGAAATACTCGCACAATTGGGCTACGACAATGTGAGAGTACGAATGGGAGATGGCTATCAAGGCTGGCCAGAGGAAAGCCCGTTTGACGCGGTGATCTTGACCGCATCGCCAGATCATATCCCCGAACCGCTCTTGGCGCAGTTGGCAATAGGCGGGCGGCTTATTGCTCCGGTTGGGACGCATTCTCAACATTTGGTTTTGATTCAACGAACCAAAGAGGGGTATGAGTCAAAAAATTTGTTGCCCGTGCGCTTTGTTCCGATGACTGGACGCGCACAGGATGATCTCGAGCCTTTGGGAAATAGGGACAAGTGACCCTAGTCTGAAGAGATAGAAGTGCGCGATTTTACCAGGTTGTCCCCTAGGCATTTTTGATCCCATCCTTCATACTTACGCGTTCTTCGTCACATGCAGAGACTTCCACTTCGACAAACGGGCGACAGGATCGTATGATCATGGAACACCAGAAAAAGTGTAAGAACCACATATTACTAGCGCCCTCTGAGACAGGAGCCTCGCTATGAAAGAATTGAACATGACCGTATCAAGAAATCTCTCGATTGTGAAAGATGAGACGTCTGTACTCACAAGAGATTCTGAGGACATGTTGTCCGAGATAGCCAACTGGAAGCTAGCTGAAGCCTTTCAAAAGTTTCAAAAAGTTGTCCTCGAAAAAATTTTAACGGGATCTTCCCTTGCGGATATTTTTGAATTTCTCTGCCTCCAAGTTGAGCAAATTATCCCCTGCTCGGTCTGTTCGATCATGATGCTTGATGATCAAACGCACTGTCTCAATGTCGCCGCGGCTCCTTCTGCACCGTCAAAGTTGCGCGATGCATTGAATGGGTTGGTTCCTGGAGAGAATGCTGGTTCCTGTGGGACGGCAGTCTATACAGGGGAGATGGTTGTGGTTGAGGATACAATGGAAGATCGACGCTGGCAGGCCTGCCAGGAGCTGGCACGGGAATTTGGTATCAGGGCATGTTGGTCTATCCCGGTGTTTTCAGTTTCCAACAAGCCTGTTGGCACGTTTGCCATTTCAAGCTTGGATAAACGTCGCCCCACATCTTTTGAGCGAAGTCTTTTGGAAAGTATCGCGTATCTCATGGGGCTTGCCATTGAACGACAGAAGTCTGAGTGCACATTGAAAGAAAATGAACAACGGTTCCGGGATTTATATGACACTGCTCCATTGGCTTATGTGACGGTATCTCCGGGTGGATTTATCCAAATGGTGAATTCCCGGATGGTGGAGCTGGTGGGGTTGTTGAAAGAAGAGTTCATTGGACGGCATATCGATGATCTGTATGCACCGACTCCGGACGGCAAGGAGAAGGCTCGGTACTTGAATCAACAGACTCAAAAAGGGTTGTCGTTTCAAGGCGAAGAATTGCAATTACAACGGGCCGATGGGACCACGGTATGGGTGCGAGTCACGATGAGAGTGATCTGTGATCGTCAGGGAAGAATGATTGAACGTCGTGGGATTTTTGAAAATATCTCCAAACAGAAAAAGACCGAAGCGCGAATCCGTTTGCTGACGTTTGGGATGGATAATGCTGCAGAGGCCATTTTTACCATCAATGCGCACGGAGAGTTTGTGGATGTCAATCAAACCGCCTGTACGAAATTCGGATATGCCCGTAAGCAAATGCTGTCGATGTCCCTCGCCGATGTTGAGCAGGATTATTCACACGACCAATGGGCAGACCATTGGTCGAGGCTGAAGGAGCAGGGGCATGATCAGTACGAATCCGTATATCGGACGAAAGGCGGACAAACGTTTACGGTTGATGTGTTGATGAAATATGTGGTGTTTGAAGAGAAGGAATATGGGTTTTTCTTTATCCGGGATATCACGAAGCAAAAACACGAAGCCGTGGAGCTAGAAAAGCGTGAGCGATTGTTGCAGTTGATGCTGGAGACAGGCCCCGGGTGCATTAAACGAGTTGCGGAAGATGGCACGTTGCTTCATGTCAATTCTGCCGGCTTGAACTTCGCTGAGTATTCACGGGAGGAAGATGTCTTGGGACTGTCCGTGTTTGATCTGGTGATGCCCGAGCACCGCATGGCATTTGAGCAGATGCACCAACGCGTGATCGGGGGGCAGCCTGAAACGCTCCAATTCCAGATACAGGGGAAACAAGGAACCCAGCGGTGGATGGAAACCCATGCCGTGCCATTCAATAATCCCAGTACTAGTCACGTGGAACATTTAGCGCTAACGCATGATATTACGGAGCGGAAGCATACGGAAAAAGTGCTCCAGCATGTTGTGGCAGGCGTCGCGGCAGGAACAGGGACGAAATTTTTTCAAGGCCTGGTTCAGCATCTTGCTCAAGCTTTGGACTTCGACTATGTCTGCGTTGGCCGTCTGAAGAGGCACAAGACCAAGGTTCAAACGCTGGCGGTGTGGGCCCAGGGGCGGCAGGGAGAGAACATTGAATATCCCTTAAAGGGGGCGCCATGCGAAACAGTACTTAAGGAGTCCTTTTCTTACTATTTGACTGGTCTGCAATCGAAGTTTCCGGATGATCAGTTACTCGTGGAGATGAATGTGGATTCCTATGTTGGCATTGCGTTAGTTGATGCTGACGGTCAACCCATTGGCCTGATGGCGGGTATGAACACGGGGCCAATGCAACGTATTGACCATGTGAGAGAAATTTTCCAAATTTGCGCGGCGCGGGTATCCGGAGAATTGGAACGTTTGCAGGTTGAATCAGCTCTTCGGGATAGCGAGCGGCAGGTGCGGGATATTCTTGATAGTTCGGCGTCTGTCATATATGTCAAGGATCTGCAAGGGCGCTACCTCATGGTGAATCGGCAATGGGAATCCATCTTCAATCAGAAACGTGAAGAAGTTGAAGGGCGGAGCGATGTCGACCTTTTTCCATCTGAGATTGCGGCACGGTTTCAAGAAAATGACCGCGCGGTGCTTGAGAAAAAAACGCCCATGACATTTGAAGAAGTCGCACTGCATGCCGATGGTCCACACACGTATGTGTCTAACAAATTCCCCTTTTTGACGCAGGAGGGTGTGCCCTATGCCCTATGTGGAATTTCGACTGATATTACTGAACGGAAACAGGCGGAAGAAGTTCTGAAGGAAATGAATATTGCGTTGACTCATGCCATGCCGGGCATTTCGGCTCTTGATCGCGAAGGGCGGTATGTTCAAGTCAATTCTCATTACGCGCACATGTTGGGATGCGAGCCCGAGGATCTTATTGGCACGTCTTGGGAGCCCACAGTGGTACCTGAGGATTTGCCACGGGTCTATGCGGCGTATGATGAAATGTGTCGGACCGGAAAAGGAGAATTTGAAGTGCGGGGCGTCCGGAGAGACGGGAAGGTCTTTTATAAGCATGGCCTGATGGTCAAGGGAGCCAGCACGCAAGGGAATACGATTGGACATCATTGCTTCATGCGCGATATTACGGAGCGTAAGACACGTGAAGATTTACTGGCAGCTATTCATCAGGCCGAGTCGGAATTTATTACCAGTGCCGATGCGGAAAAAACTTTTCGCACGTTGCTGGACAAAATCCTGTCCTTAACCGAGAGCGAATACGGATTTATTGGAGAGGTGCTCCATGCTAAGGATGGGGAGCCCTATCTCAAGGTCCATGCGATCACCGATATCGCGTGGGATGAGGAAACTCGGGCGCAGTGTGACTCGATGGCTCCAAATCTCGAATTTCATAATCTCAGAAACCTGTTTGGCGAAGTCGTCGTAACCGGACAGCCTGTCATTGCCAATGATCCGCTGCATGATCATCGGCGAGGCGGGCTTCCTCAAGGGCATCCGCCGATCCGGGCGTTTTTTGGTCTTCCGTTCTATCATGGAGACCGGCTGGTCGGGATGGTGGGGATCGCCAACCGTCCAGGCGGGTATGACCAAGCCCTGCTCGAGTTTCTTCAGCCGTTAGTGACGACCTGCGGAATGCTTCTGAATGCCTATCAAAGTTTTACGTTGCGGGAACGGGCTGAGCAGGCGTTAAAACACAGTGAGCAGAATTTGAGAGAAGCCTTGGATGTCCAGACTCAGATTAGTCAGGATCTTCATGATCATATTCTGCAGTCCCTCTATGCGGTCGGGCTCATTATTTCGGCGGCGAAAAAGCCCCTATTCTCCAATAAGGCGGAAAAAGCACAGAATTATATCGAACTTAGTATTCAGCAATTAAACCAGGCCATTGTGGAAATTCGTGAATTTATTGAATCGCTCAAACACCAGCAATCCGGAGATATTGATTTTTCGACGAAGATCAAAGTGCTGGTTCATCGTGTCAATCTTCCTCAAACGATCAGGTTTACGGAATCGATTGATCCGGAGGCCGTGAGTCGCCTGCGGAATGATCAAAAAGCGCATCTGCTCAACATCATTCGGGAGGCCGTCCGGAACGCCACACAGCATGCCCAGGCGACGAATGGATCTATTGTCTTAGGATTAGATGCGCATCGAATCTGCTTGACGGTTCAGGACAATGGGGTTGGGTTTGATATGGAGAACGTGTCTGAGAAAGGACATGGCCTGAGAAACATTCAGGACCGTGCCGATAAATTGGGTGGAATGGTGAATATCACATCTACTCAGCATGGGACGGCCATCACCGTCACAATGGAAGTGTTGAATAATGAGGATATCAAAGGCCATATTTCGCCATGAAGCCCTTGGCGATCAACAGCCTCGGGTCTGTTCAAAAAAGTCCGTCCAGCAAGGCCGCAGCCCTTTTTGCGCGCAGAGCGTACTGATGCTACGTGAGCACGGAAAAAGGGCGAGAACGCCGCTGGCGGCTTTTTTCAACAGACCCACAATGGCGTCCGAACTGAATTCCAATGAAGTCTAAACCAAAACCAATTCGTGTCTTGTTAGTGGAAGATCATGAGGTCGTGCGTATTGGCCTACGGACGGTGCTGGATGACAGCGGAACGATTCAAGTGGTTGGAGAAGCTGGAACCGTCAAGGAAGGGATCGAATGCGCGGGCACGGTGACCTGTGATGTCGTCCTGATGGATGTTCGCCTTCCAGATGGGACAGGGGTCGATGCCTGCCGCGAGATTCTGTCTCAGCATCCTTACGTCCGTGTGATTTTTTTGACTTCCTATGAGGATGAGGATTCGGTTATGGCAGCGGTGATGGCCGGCGCGTCGGGGTATCTGCTCAAAGAGATTGGTCCGGAGCGGCTGATTCAAGCGATTGAAATGGTTGCGGAAGGAAAATCAATCCTGGATCATAATGTGATTCAACGCGTCCAGGCGTGGGTCAAGTCTCAGGCGAATCCTCCTGAACCTGCGGAGTCAAAGGGCCATCTGCTTTCTCCTCAGCAATATCGTGTCATGGAACTATTAGCTGAAGGTCAAACGAATAAGGAAATTGCTCAGGCGCTTGGGTTGAGTGAAAAAACTGTGAGAAATTACCTGGGGATTATTTTCGAGAAGTTGCAAATCACCCGCCGGACACAAGCTGTCGCGTTTTTTGCCAAGAACTTTGGCTCCTAGTCCACTTTGTCCTTAGTGCATTAGGGACAAAAAACTTCCAAATTTTCTCTTTTCGCCCCTTTTCTCTTCCATGCGTGGCTATTATTCTGTTTAGGTTCAGACGATTCTTTGATGTCACTGGATGGTATTGACCGGTACAGCGGGAAACTGCAAAGGACAAGGCGGAGTCATTGTCATCTCTTCTCTTGCTGGTTCAATTAAGGGGCTGCTGAATATTGATGATATCAACAGCCAAATTTCCTTTTTGCGATGTAACATGTCAGAGACATTGGGTCTGTTCAAAAAAGTCCGTCCAGCAAGGCCGCAGCCCTTTTTGCGCGCGGAGCGTACTGGTACTACGTGAGCACGGAAAAAGGGCGAGAACGCTGCTGGCGGCTTTTTTCAACAGACCCATCAACGTAACGTGAAAGCCATGAACCGTGTCATGGCGAAAGGGGGTGCGGTATGGTACAGGAGGTACATGTGTTGACGGACGCAAAACCTGCAGCGCCGTTTGTGGATGACCATCTTGCTCAATCGCTTGAAGATTTGTGTCGGGTCTGTCATCTGGATATGGGATTGGTGTGGTATGTCGACTCGGACCGCCGTGTGTTGCGTTGGGTCGAACCTTGGGTGAATGTCCTGGATCCATGGCATGAAGCCTTATGCTACGGTCGATCACGGACATGTGCGTTGGGGAGAGGGGTGGCGGGAAAGGCCTGGGAGGATCGTCACCCGGTTTGGATTGCCGATGTGGCAAATGAGCCGACTTACTCCAGAGCACTCCCGTCTGGAAGCCTTGGCGCTATTGCGTTCCCTGTCATCTATCAGGAATCCGTGATTGCTATCCTTGAACTTGTTGGGCATGTTCTGCACGCACCCTCTGAGAATTTTCTCTCCCAAATCAAAGCGTGTAGTGACCGGATGGTTCCGGACATCATTGATCGATTTCTGAAAATTTCCAATGTGCGCCAGCCTGTACAGGAACATCCGGTTTGTATCCAAAAAGGCCTGGCGCATGATCTCAATAACATTCTGGCCGTGATCTCAGGGTTGACGGATATGGGGTTAGTGGGGATGCCCTCGTCGAACAAGTTGGTTGGGTATTTTTCGCAAATTCAAGTGGCCGTCGCCCGTGGGCAACATCTTGTGCAACAAATTTTAGACGCAGCATCTCCCGGCGTGCAGGAGTGGAAATCGCTGGCGCTTGGTCCGGTAATCCGGGAGGTGTTGGGTTATATCCGCGTAGGGCTGACGTCCAACATTGTGATCCAGGATCACTTGCTCGCTTTTGGTGTTCCGATTAAGGGGCACGTCCAGGAATTACATCGGGTGGTAATGAATCTGTGTGTGAATGCTATTCAGGCAATGGATGAACATGGGACCCTAACGGTCACGTTGGAGGAAGTAGAGTGGGAAACGGTTGGATTGGATGGAGGCAAGATTCAGGGGAGCGATAAGAGCGCCCTCTCGACGAAGACCGGGTTGGATGGGTCCTGTCTCCGTCTAACTGTGTGCGATACCGGGGTGGGGATGTCACAGGAGATCCAAGAGCATATCTTTGACCCGTTTTTTACCACCAAAGATGAAGCCGGCGGGAAGGGTTTGGGATTGGCTATTTCCCGGCAAATTGTTTTTGATCATGGCGGAGTGTTTTCGGTGAAGAGTACTCCTGGGCTAGGGACAAAGATCAGCGTTTTCCTTCCTTGCGATTCCTTGGGTCTTTCGGACATGGACAAAGAATCCACAAGGCCGATTGTCTAGAGGGCCTGTTGATAGCCGTCGACCCCCTCGCGGCTTCCTGTCCACATAGGTTCCTTAGTCGGCACTTCTTCTCAGAGAATTGTTCCTGAGTTTCTGTAGAAAAAATCCACAAATTTTTTAAGGTGTTACCTGTCCGCGTGCCTAAAAGGGGACAATTTTTTGCCAATTTAGGCAGTTTCCATCGAGGTCTGGATTTTGCCTTATTGCTCCAAGATCTCAGTATGATTTCTTGTTCAGCTGATTTGGCTGAAGACGAGTCTGCATCCCACAACCTGATGCGAGCAAAGAGGCCAGTATGGGAGAGATCCCAGTTCGCCACTACCAGGTGTCGGTGAAAGGCTGTACCATTCTTGTGGTGGATCAGGATGAGGCTATGCGAGCGTTGCTGGTTGATGTGTTGGAGGAGAATGGTTGCCGAGTGGTGCAGTCAGACGATGGCAAAGGAGCGTTGGAGGTTCTTCAGAAGGTGATGCCGAATGTGATTGTGACCGATTTGAAGATTCGCGATGGAGGGTATTTATATTTGCGATTACTAAAAGCAGCCGCTCCAGAAAGTGCTCTTGTCGTTATTACGGCTCATGGTGATAGTCAATCAAAGAACAAAGTGCTTGAATGCGGCGCCCAGGCCTACTTTGAAAAGCCCCTACATTTACAGCATTTAAAAGACTGGATTTCGGGTAGCTGTATGGAAAGTCCATGCAGGCATACAAGAGAATCTTAAGCCGTTTGCGAAAAACTGAAAGGAGCAGATCAGTACGATGGCCGGATCGTATAGACCCACAGGAGCAAATAGTCCTGATGATATTCAGCAACACCTTGAAGGCTTGAAGTTCCTCGCCGAACATGTCAATGAGCCCATTGCCATTCTTGATGCCGACTTGAAGGTCGTGTATGCCAACTCGTCGGCGGATCAACTGATCAAAGACTGTCCTTCTATCCCTCCTCATGTTTCCGCTTCGTCTGAGGCGGTGAACGAACACCCCAACTGTACGCCTTGTCATGTCATGAGCCTGTTCCGGCCGCATGAGACCGTCGAGCATTCATTTTCGATTGAAAGCACGTGGGTATGTCCTTTACCGCGAGTGGTGCCTATCTACAATAAATCCGGGAGTGCGCGTTTTGCCGTCCTCATGGCGGCGCATTCTGATCGAGGGGCGTGTGAGGAAGTGCCGTTGATCGATGGACAGGTTGCGGTATGTTCCGAAGAACTATTGACGGATGAAATGTCCGAACAGACGATTATTGGTGAAAGTGAACCAATGCAGAAGCTGCAGCAAATGATTCAATTAGTGGCAGATAGCGAAGCGACGGTGTTAATTCAGGGAGAAAGCGGTACCGGAAAAGAACTCGTGGCTAAAACGATTCATGCCTCGAGTCGCCGGCGGAAGAACCCCTTTGTCGTCGTGGAATGTAGCTCGTTGCCAGAGACCTTATTAGAAAGTGAATTGTTTGGACATGTACGCGGGGCATTTACCGGGGCTGTCGCTGAAAGGAAAGGGTTGTTTGAAGAAGCCGAAGGCGGCACGATTTTTTTGGATGAGATCGCCGATACCACACCCGCCTTTCAAGCCCGGTTGCTGCGGGTCCTACAAGAAGGAGAGATTAAGCCGGTTGGGAGTAATCAATCCATCAAAGTGAATGTGCGGGTGATTTCCGCCGGAAATAAGCCGCTAGAAAAATTGGTTCAAGCCAAACAATTCCGTGCCGATTTGTATTACCGGTTGGCGGTGTTGCCTTTAACGGTTCCCGCGTTGCGTGACCGTTCAGAAGATATTCCCTCCTTAGCCCATCACTTTTTACAGCGCTCCGTGCGCCAACACCGGCGAGGAACATTAACGTTTCATGCTGATGTGCTGCCAGCGCTCTCCTCTTATTTGTGGCCGGGGAATGTTCGGGAGTTAGAAAATATTATTGAGCGAGCTGTCGTGACGTCTCAACAGTCCACGATTCACCTGGCTGACGTTTTTGGGAAGAAAAATGTTCAGTATCGTTCTCGAGATTTGCAGTCGGTGAGTAAGGCGGCTCGCCAGATGGCCGAACGGAATCGAATTCTTCAAGTGCTTTCTGAGACCAGAGGTGATAAAACTCGTGCGGCACGGCTTCTCAAGATTAGCCGCTCTGGTCTTTATAACAAGTTGCGGATGTATAATCTTTCCTGACTCTTTGCCACACTCCCGGATATCTCTTTGCAGTGCCCCATTTTTCTCCATTTTAGAGTTTTGAGTGTCTAATAGTATGGACACATAAGTTGTTGATTATATGGTGTTATGGTTTATTTTGTGCTGATCATGTCCATATGGAAAGAAATTTCTACGTTTTAAGATTAACACGTCAATCTATTGCGACTGCTTTATTGGCTTGCAGACACTGGGTAAAACGGTTATTTGCACCATATGCTACGTTTTTGGCATTTATGTTGCTTTTCTGTACGTTGCCGACATTGGGTAGGGTGTGATGGACCGGCCTCCGGAATGCCCAGCCTCCTGACCTAAATTGAGGACGTCCAGTGTCGGCACTAATTCTTGGTAAACGATTGATATTCAACGTGTTAAAAACGCCTGAAAAATTGAGAAGGGTTTCATCACAATATATCAATGTGCAAATTCAGTTGTGTTTCTTATTCACTAACCGCCTTATGTAAAGGAGGCCGGAGAATGTATTACGGCAAGCGGGCTGTATTTACGATTTCGGCATTTTTGGCGCTATTTGGAGGGGCGACCCTATGGGGAACTCCATCATTTGTTAGCGCTGAAGATGTAAGTTCTCAACATGTTCATTCCGTGGGGATGACGTCTCACTCACCCGAGTGGGCGGAAAAGCTCAAAGGGCAAACCGTCGTGGAAAACTCAGTCGAGGGACGAGCGGAGCGAGCTGCCAAGGTTGAGCTGCAGCATCAACGTCTCATGGAGCAAATGCAGAAGGAGATGGACCACCGAGGAGCTGAGACCGGCACCTTTAATGGGATGTCCATGATGCATCAATATGGTGGAGGAAAAGGAAACGGGTTGCTGATGTCCGATCCGGATGTTCAGCCTGTGTCAAGCAAGGGTGGGCGATGCCCCGCGGGAGCGCCGGTCAAAGAGTATGATGTTTCCGCCATTAATGTGGAAATTACTCTGAATGCGTGGTTGGACTACTACCCCGGGTATATGTATGTCTTGACCGAAAACCTGGACAAGGTTCGTGCGGAAGAGGCAAAGAATGCTGCAGCGAGAGAGAAACCAGGACACAGTGATCCCGGCGGAATCATTGCAGGGGTTCAGGATCAGTGGATTCAACCCTTAGTCATTCGGGGTAATCAAGGAGATTGTGTCAAAATTACGTTGCGCAACCAGTTAGAGTTTGGCGAAGAAGTCAGTCTTCATATTCATGGTTCTGACATGGTGATGAGCGATACAGGGAAACCTGCGCTCACGACCAACCCTGCATCGGTAGCGGGAGAAGGCCAAGCCGTTAAAATGGAATGGTACATTCATCCTGATACGCAAGAAGGTGGTCGTCAGTTTCACACCAATGGGAGCAATGACCGTGAGTTGACGGTGATGGGATTGGCTGGCGCATTCATCGTTGAACCTCGGGGTTCCAAGTATTGGGAGCCGTTGGGAACTGGTCCGGCCACACAGGCCAAAAGTGGCTGGCAGGTGATGATCGAGAATGGAACGGGACCGGCTTTTCGTGAATTCGTCGTCATTTACCATGAAATTGGTGATGAAGCCTTCCGGCCCGTCAATAAGCATGGGGACTTCCTTCCCCAACGTGATCCATTGACCGATGCGTATCGGCCTGGTGCCCGGGCGTTGAATTACCGAAGCGAACCCTTTGGCATCAACAACATGCATATTCAACATGAGTACTTTGGATTTGAAGATGAATCCATGGCGTATAGCAGTTATACCTTTGCCGACGCCTCTCCGACGATTCCTCGGAGCTATTTAGGCGATCCAGCAAAGTTCCGTATTATTCACGGTGGTTCAGAAGTGTTTCATTCCCACCATCCACATGGGGGATCGATACGCTGGCAGCGCAGCCCTCGGGCCACGCAAATGCCGGTTTGGAGCACCGGACAAAACGGACCGCAAAAATATCCGGTCATCCGGACGAAATCCGACCGGGTTGATGTGGAACTTATTGGTCCAGCAGAAGCGTTGGATATGGAAACCGAGTGTGGTTCCGGTCTGTGCCAATGGTTAGCCGGAGACTTTTTGTATCACTGTCATGTTGCACATCACTATGTGGCAGGGATGTGGGGGTACTGGCGGGTCTATAACACCATGCAGGTGCCAGGATTCCAAAATGATGTCATGCCGCCATTGCGCGAGCTTCCGGACCGTATGGGCCGAATTGCCAAGCCAGTGACGTCGGACAAATTGGTTGGGAAGACCGTCAATTGGTTTGGAGATCTCTTTAAGATTGTGGCCAGTGGGAAAAGC
Organism: Nitrospirales bacterium; assembly: GCA_965223315.1. Lineage (GTDB taxonomy): Bacteria > Nitrospirota > Nitrospiria > Nitrospirales > UBA8639 > Nitrospira_E. The sequence continues at coordinate 3,178,844 of CBDCWD010000004.1, read as the reverse complement.
GATTGGAAGAGTGATCCACCGGTCGTGACAATCAAAGATTGGGTAGAAATGCAGTTAGCAAACCAGGGGAAACCTGGAAATACCGATGACGAAAAAGGCCAGCTTGTGGCCTATGATGCCACGGTGCTGGATTGGGTCTGGGATGGCAATACGGCCATGAGTGAAAAAGAAGCCACTCTGGGCAAAAATCCCAAATACCAACCGGAATGGCAGGGGTATAAGCCAGGAGAACGGCGGCCTATTTGGTTTGAGCCAAAAACCGGAAAGGTGGCCTGGCCATGGTTGACCCCACATTTTGGAAAGCGGGTACCCTTCTCCAAGGATCATAATGGAGCGCCTTGGCTCGAACCCATCAAGCATGCGGAGGATGGAACGCCCAGCGTCTATCCTGCAGAGCCTGGTGAAAACGGACGGTGGAGTCTCTGCCCAGAGCGGGCTGGCCGTCAAGAATACAATGTTCACTTCATTGAAACCGAGATTACCTTAGCGGATGCTCAGGGGAGTGAACCGGCGATCGTGGATAAGCATGGGTTGATCTATGTCGTTCATGAAGAGGAAGAGGCCGTCCGGGCGAATAACGACCTGAAGTATCCTCTGATTTTACGGGCCAATATTTATGATTGTGTGGATTGGCTCTTGACCAGTGAATGGACGGACGATGATCTCACGAACTTCCAATCATCGAAAATCAATACCCACTTTCACTTCATTCAGTTTGATAATCAAGCCTCGGATGGCGTGATTTCGGGTTTTTCGTATGAACAGTCCATGCGGCCGTTCCATCAGTTTAAGAAAGAAAAAGAGAAAGGTTTGCCGGTTCCCATGAACGCCAAGCTGACCAAGGCGGCTAAGGCCGGTGACAAGACCATTCATATTACCAATGCTAAACAGTATCATGTTGGGATTCCCATCATGGTTGGCGTGGATCAAGTGGGCAAATGGGAAATCGTTCGAATTGCCAAAATCGACGGAAAAACCCTGACCTTCACGCATCCATTGAAGCATGACCATGCCGTTGGTGAGATCGCGACTGTGGAATACGTGTGGCAGCGGTTCTGGGCTGATGCGGATGTCGGGACCACGTTCTGGCACGATCATGCCTTTGGTGGAACCACCTGGCCTCATGGGGCGGTGGGAACGATTATCATCGAGCCCTTCGGGTCAACGTGGCATAACGCAAAGACCGGGGAACGTATTCGTACCGGTCCGATTGCGGATATTCACAATACCGAGCGGATTGGGCATGGTGTCGGCGGCAGCTTCCGTGAATATATGCTGCACATTCAAGACACTGTTCCGCATACGGTCAATGTCGTGACTGCTGGGAATCCTCCCGGGCAGCCGGTAGAAGTGGCGTTGGAGGCTGGCAGAACGGTGGCCTTCATTATGCCAGCGACTGAACTGATCAAAATGACGCCTATGCCATTCCTCAATGGAGGAACGCATACGACAGGCGGAACGTTCAACTGGAGAGCTGAACCATTTGCCCAACGGTTGGCGAACAATCCGGATACCTCGCAACTCTTTAGCAGTGCGGCGCACGGTGATCCATTCACCCCGATGCTTCGTGCCTATGTAGGAGATACGATGGTGCTTCGGATGTTGGATGTCACGATGAATGAAAGTAATGTCATGACCCTCGCGGGGCATACGTTCTTGTCAGAGCGGTATGCTGAAGATGCCAATCGGAAGAATTCTCTGCATATTGGTATCGCGGAGCGGTATGACTTGGTTTTGCCAGATGCCGGCGGTCCTCGGCGGCAACCTGGTGACTATATCCTCTTCAACGGAAGATTTTCTAAATTTTCTGAAGGGTCATGGGGAATCATTCGAGTGCTGGATAAGCCTGTTGACGATCTCCAACCCTTGCCGAACCAGGCAACGGGTAGCGAGGGGATTCCTGAGGCGCTGCCAGTGTGTCCGGAAGATGCTCCTGTGAAAAACTTCAATGTGGTCGCCATAGATTATCCGCAAATGGACTTTAATCCGAATGTGCCCGAAGCCATTGAAGTGGACTTTGAGCGAAAGATTGAAGTCAAAAATCCTGACGCCAAGATTTATGTCTTGGAAGAAGATTTAACGCGGGTAGCCGGTGAGCAACCGATGCCGTTGACGCTGCGTGTTAACGTGGGCGATTGCATGAAAGTGAAGCTCACGAACAAGATGAAAGAAAGCCGGGCATCGTTCTCGGCCATGGGCATGGCCTTTGATCCAAAGGATTCCTTGGGGGTGAACCTCGGAAATAATCCTGGAGATCAGACTGTGGGCCCAGGCGAGAGCCGGACCTACACCTACTATGCCGATCCCTTCAACGGGGAGATGCAAATGGTGGTGTGGGATTTCGGAAATGTCGCGATGAATGTCAGAAACGGGCTGTTCGGAGGAGTGATCATTGGTCCGAAAGGGTCACAGTATCGAGATCCTAAAACCGGCGCCGATATTTCTCTGAAAAATAGCTGGGTCGCTGACGTGATCGTGGACCGGACGATCCCGGGCCAAGAGAATCGGGCCAATTACCGTGATGCTGCCTTGTACTTCCAAGACGAGGATAACATCATGGGGACGGCCTTTATGCCCTATGTACAGAATGTGGCCGGGCTCACAGGCGTGAACTACCGGACGGAACCGTATCCGTACCGGGAAGAAGCTGGTTGTTCACTGGGTCGGATGTTCCAACCGTGTGAGGTGGATAATCCAAAAGACCCAGTCACGCCTACCATCATGGCTCACTCAGGAGATCCGGTTCGGATCCATGTCTTCGGTGCGGCGAGTGAACAGAATGGGATGTTCACCATCGAAGATCATGAGTGGCCAATTGAGCCCTTCATGGAAGGTGCTGACATGATCAGCACGGTGGAATTTGCCAGTTCTGAAGGGTTGGATGTGTTCCTGTCCTCAGCTGGTGGCCGTAATGCCAACAGCGGGGATTATGTTTGGTCCAATGGGCGTCTGAATTATGCCCAGTCAGGTCAATGGGGATACTTCCGAGTATTGCCGCCAAACGATCAACGGATTCAACCGCTCCGGGGATCAGCGACGGCAGGAAGTAAATCGGCTGAGTTGGATCAAGCTGAACCCATTAAGCCGACACCCACGTCTTTTAAATAACCGAGAGCGGTTAGAGAAGCGCGGGGAAGTTCTGAACGGGGGAGTCCTTAGTGGGCTCCCCCGTTTTTTTTAATGACGCTGGGAGGATCATACTTCGCGGGCCATTCAGGACAAGATTTGTGTATAATCAATCGAGATGAGATGGAGCAATGCCCATTACCTCTATTGTTCAAAAGTGGGATAGATATGAGTAGAACGATGATGACTTATTTACTGAAACGACGTGTATGCATGCCTTTCATGCTGGGCTGCTGTTTGGTTTTGGGGGCAGGAATGATTGGCTGTCAAAATGTCGAAGCCAATTATCATGAGGGTGTCAGGGCGCTGGAAGCTGGCGATTACAAAACGGCCTTGAAGCAGTTTCGTTCCGCTGCGGAGGCAGGGCATGCGGGAGCCCAGGCCGCTCTTGGGGAACTCTATGTAAGTGGGAAGGGTACCGATCGCAATGCGCCGGAAGCCGCGAAGTGGTATCGTCTGGCTGCTGAACAGGGACATGTGGATGCACAAGTGACGTTGGGATGGATGTTCAATGCCGGCACCGGGGTCCCTCAGGATTTTTCCGAAGCCATTAAGTGGTTTCGATTAGCTGCAGAGCAAGGTCATCCCGGGGCGCAAAATAATTTGGGTGTGCTATATCGTCAAGGGCGAGGAGACCAAAATGATATAGAAAAGGCTGTGGGTTGGTTTCAAAAAGCCGCGGATCAGGGGATGGCTCCGGCCCAATATGCGCTTGGGCAAATGTATCTGAATGGTGAAGGTCTTGAGCAAAGTGTGGTGAAGGCTGTTGAGTGGTATACGCGAGCAGCCGCTCAAGGTTTGTTAGAAGCTCAGGCTGACTTAGGGTACCTCTATGCTTCACGGGAAGATAAAGTCCCCGAAGATTTTCTTATAGCTTATAAATGGTTAACATTGGCGGCGCAAAAAGGGGACAGGATCGCAAAAAAGGATCTGGAAAAGTTGGAGGTAACGATGACCTCCGAGCAAATTGAGAAGGCCAAAGAGCTTGTTCGAAAAGAGTCTAGCTGAGGAAGACGAGACGATATGATGATCATGTAAAGAGGATAACCCCCTGGTACGGTAATTGATATGTGGAGGAACTCATGAATTGGAGATTATTTGTCATAGGAGTCATTGGAATAGGATTTGGACAATTCCTGGCGGCACCAGTTTGGTCCTACGAGGAAATCAACGTTACAAATGGAGGAACGATCCAGGGTACGGTGATAATCGAAGGCGGGCAACCAAGACCCATGGCCTTCAATCTGGTGACCATTCCAGATCCGGTGTTTTGTGGAACCATTTCAACGGGCACGGGGTGGCGTCTGGTGGACGATTTTATCATTGGGCCCAAGGGGGAATTAAAGGATGTCGTAGTTATGCTCAAGGGCGTGACCAAAGGCAAGCCGTTTTCCCTGCCGAAGGTCAGGATTGAGTCAATCGATTGTGAGTTTCTGCCATTTGTGAATGTCATTAAGGATCGCGATGAAATTGAAGTGGTGAATATGGATCCCGTCGAACATGATATTCAAGGTTATGAAACGGCCCGAAAGCGTGGCGCACGAGTCCTGTTTAATCGGCCGCTACCCATGAATCCTTTTCTTGAGTATGCAGGGTTTTTTGGAAAGAAATATATGGCTGGCGAACCCATGGTGGAACAAATTCATTTGCGGAAAGGGCGGAATGTGTTTGTGATGCAATGTGGATTTCATCCCTATATGTTTTCCTGGGGGTTGGTTGTCGAAAATCCGTATTTTTCTATCACGAAAGAAGATGGCAAGTTTATGATTCAGGATATTCCGCCAGGAGAATATGTGTTGTCAGCCTGGCATCCTGGGGTCAATAAGTTTATAGAGCAAACGGTGAACGTCAAAGCCAAGGGTCTGACTTCGGCACAATTTACTTTTCAATCTCCGCAGGGCCGGCGGAGTGCCCATGAAATAGAAGATAACCCTCGGTTTGGGTTAGAGTTATTGGAAGAGGGACAGGAGATTGTTCCCTCGAAACGGCTACAAATTCCGTAGGAGGGTCTGTTGAAAAAAGCCGCCATCGGCGTTCTCGCCCTTTTTCCGTGCTCACGTAGTGCCAGTACGCTCCGCGCGCAAAAAGGGCTGCGGCCTTGCTGGACGGACTTTTTTGAACAGCCCCGAGGCTGCTGATCGCGAAAAGCTTCCTGGTAAAATATGACCCTTGATATCTTCTTCATTATTGAACATTCCGTAGGAGGGATGTAGGTTTTGATCCGCGATACGGTGATGGAAATGTATCGAAAATATCCGGCACGAATCCGAGCGTTCTCATGCTGATTGAGTGTGGCCTGAGGTTGTTCCCAACTCTACTGAAAGGAGGGGCGGTTATGAATGCGACATGTCGTATGATCGGATTCCTCGTGAGTTCCGTTTTTGCCTTTGGATCTGTGGGGGCGGCCTTTGCTGCTGATGAGGAAAAGGTTGAGGTCAGCTTTTCACCTGAAGTTGTCGCGAATTATATTCATGCGGTTATTGCAGCGGATCGCGGGTTGTATACCACGCATGTTGTCGATCGGTTACAGGAAGAGCGTGTGGTGATTGCCGTTGAAGCGTGGAAACAGCGAAAGGCGCTTCCGCTCCCGGCACAAATGTTGTTAATGGCGGGACGGGTTGTTGAAATGGGTGGGTCTGGTCTTCGATATCGTCTGGCAAGTCTCTGGCCTATTTATGAAGAAAATGGCCCAAGTAACGTCTTTGAAGAAACGGGGTTAAAGGTAGTGGCTGAGGATCCTGAAGAGGTCTATAGCGGTATTATCACGAGAGGGGATAAACGATTCTTTAAGGCCATCTATGCCGATCGAGCGGTCTCTAAGGCCTGTGTGAATTGCCACAATGGACATATTTTGAGTGGCAAGCGAGACTTTAAGTTGGGAGATGTCATGGGAGGGATTATCATCTCGTTCCCTTTACCTATAGAAAGCAATGAATCCTCTGATTCGGCTGGTTAATCTTAGGATGTGTTGTTCTATGAGGTTTGCCGTTCAGGGTCTGTTGAAAAAAACCGCTGACCGCCAACGTTTCCCTGGCGACATGTGACCCTCGGTATCTTCACCTCATGTAGAGCTATTCAAGAGAGAAGGTGTTTGGCGATATTTCCCTGATCATAAAATTGGCGGGGTTCAATCATCAATAATTCTTCAGACGTTTTCAGAAAATTCCAAATGGGTTGAAATCGTTGCACCAAAAGGCTGACGGAATGTGTGTCGCGTTGGAGTATGCCGGTCACAATCAACAGGCAGTTGTCGGAAAAAATCTCGTTTTGTTGTGTGTTGGCAAACACATGATGTGGGATGGCTAAATCCAAAAATCCCCATTCATCTTCTAAGGTGCCAAATGTCATGCCCTTAGCTGTTTGTGGCCGCTGCCGAACCAGAAGGAGCCCACAGACTGTTATCATCTGGCCATTTTCTGTGTGACGGGCCATTTGCGTCGAGAGATAGGGCAAGATGAGAGCCTTCCTAAGTCCTTCCATCGGATGTCCATGAAGTGAAAGATGAAATGTGTTGTAATCTTCTGCGATCGTTTCGTGTTGACTGAGTGCGTGGAAAACCGGACGATCAAGACGGCTCAATGGAAGAGGTGAAAAAATATGAGGTTGTTGTGAGTAATGGTTCAGCTGATATTCCAGAATTTGCCACAGACTATGGCGTTGATCGAGTCCAAAGCACGAAAAGACATTCCCCATGGCTAAACGATGGAGGATGTCGCCGCGTAATGTGACGCGGCGAAGAAAATCGTGCAAGTCATGAAATGGTTTTTCATTGATGAGTTGTTGCGCCTGCCGTTTCCCTAAGCCTTTCACCACGCGCCATCCCAAACGTACGGCGTTGTCCTCCAATGTACAGTCCCACTGTGATTGATTGGGATGAACGGGTAAAATCTTGACGCCATGGCGTTTGGCATCGTCAATGAGCGTATGCACGGCATAGAAGCCCATCGGTTGTGAATTAATGAGTGCGCACAAAAAAATAGCCGGATAATGGCATTTCACATATGCCGAGGCATACGCTAAAAGTGCAAAACTTGCTGAGTGGCTTTCCGGAAATCCATATTGCGCAAAGCCCTTGATCTGTTGAAAGACACGTTCAGCAAAGGCTTGTGGAAGTCCGTTACGCTGTAAGCCAGCCATCAAACGTGCGCCAGTTTTTTCAATAGAGCCTTCCGAACGCCATGCCGCAATCGCGCGGCGCAACTCGTCAGCTTCTCCAGGTGTAAAATCTGCCAGCTCAATGGCCATTTTCATGACTTGTTCTTGAAACAGGGGAATGCCGAGGGTTTTGCCTAAAATAGCCTTAAGCTTTGGATGGGGGTAGTCAACTTTCTCTATACCACGGCGCCGTTTTAAATACGGGTGAACCATTTTCCCTTGAATTGGGCCTGGACGCACGATAGCAATTTGAATGACCAGGTCGTAAAAATTTTTTGGCAAGAGCCTTCCTAGCATTGAGATTTGAGCGCGGCTTTCGATTTGAAAGGTTCCAACGGTGTCAGCATGTTGAATCATGTGAAACGTCTTGGAGTCATTGGCAGGAATTTCGTGGAGTTGTATGCCAATCGTATCCAGACTCTTTCGAAGGGCAGAGAGCATTCCCAGGGAAAGAATGTCGATTTTCAAAAGCCCGAGATAATCCAAGTCATACTTATCCCATTGAATGATCGTTCGTCCTTCCATGCGAGCAGGTTCGACGGGCACGATGTCAATGATGGGATCAGCCGATAGGGTGAAACCTCCACTATGAATAGAAAGATGACGGGGAAATCCTTGTATCTCTTTGGTGAGCGCTTCGATCTGTTGCCGGCCATGAGGAAGATTCGATTTGGCTATGAGCGCATCAAGGTTTTTTTCTGCATTTTTGGCTGATTGATTGCCAAGAGGGATGCCTAAAGCCTTGCTGAGTTCCCGAAAGGCTTGCCGGCGGCGATAGGTCACGACCGCGCTGACCATGGCTGCACGATCACGACCATACTTGTCATAGATATATTGGATAACCTCTTCTCGCCGTTCATGTTCAAAGTCCACATCGATATCAGGCGGTTCGCCGCGTTCGGCTGAAAGAAATCGTTCAAACAGGAGATTCATCTGAACAGGATCAATGGCCGTAATGCCTAGGCAATAACACATTACGCTGTTTGCAGCGGAGCCTCGTCCTTGGCAGAGAATTTTTTGCTTTTTGGCAAATTGTACGATGTCATAAATTGTTAAAAAGTAATCGGCAAAACCTAGAGTTTTCGTGAGCATGAGCTCATGACGAATTTGCCGCGCGACTTCTTCAGGAATCTGTCCGTGATACCGTGAGCGCGCGCCTTCCCAGGTCTCCTGTTCCAAGTAACTGTGTGCCGTGTGATGTTGTGGAATCCATTCTGAAGGGTAGCGATACCGCAATTCACTGGGACAAAAGGTACAACGTTCAGCAATCTCTAAAGTATTGGATAGGGCTTCCGGCATATCGGCGAACAATTGCCGCATCTGTTGAGGCGACTTGAGATACCGTTCGTTATTCGGGAACAGCTTGAATCCACTGGCTTGCACCGATTGCCCATGTCGAATGGCCGTGAGAACATCATGTAATCTCTGGCGTTCAGGCGCGTGATAATGCACGTCATTAGAGGCCACAATTTTGCTGTCCCACTTATGGGCAAGTTTTAGTGCTTCGTTGATACGTTGTTGGTCATGGCCGTCTTTGAAGCGAGATACGGGAATATACAGACGATTACCGAATAACTCTTTGAGAAGAGGAAACTGGGCCTGCTCATGAGGGAGAGCGAGAAGTCCGTCATGGCCTAGGTGGTGCATGAATTGCTGAAGTTCTTCCAACGTGAGCGAAGCTTGTCTTTTAGGTTTGTCGTGATGGCTGGCCGTAATCATTCGGCATAAGAGGCTATAGGCTTGGCGATCTTGTGCGAGGAGTGTGAGGCGGGGATGTTGAAAAAGTGTTAGCGAGGCGCCAACAATTAACTTGAGCTTTGTATATTGCTTAGCTGCCCAGTAGGCTTTAGGAATGGCATAGACACCATCATGATCGGTAATGGCGATGGCTGATAATCCAAGCTCGGCAGCGCGGTGAATCAGTTCTTCGGGGTGGGAGGCTCCCGTCAAAAACGAAAAATTGGTCTTGCATTGCAATTCGGCATACATCTATTCGATCGCCCGTGTTAATCGAAATATCCATGCAGATAGCAATCATTCGAACCTGGAATCTGAAAAATCCATAATCGCTCTCCAGTCTGTGTGTGTATCGTGTAATAGTTTCTGTCAAAGGAGTGATCCCACCATTCACCGCACACATGTTCAGGGCCATCGATGTTCATGATTGTCCATTGTGTTGTGCCGCAGGTGAGAGATGAATCAGTTTTTTGGACACGCTGGGGGTGCTGAAGGAGCCGGAGGGGGCGTTTCGGAAACGGAAGACTTCCGGTTGATGGGGTCTCCATGGTTTTGTGCCATGCCCGTTCCGGACAATAATGTTCAATTGGAGAGGCCAGAAAGGTGCTTCCCTTTCCTGTCCGTTCTGTAATGCGTGCAATGAGTGAAGCCCAAGCTTCGTGCTCGTCTTCTTGGCGACTGAATAAATGGGTTTGTGAACCATGCCAGGGTGAAGTTTCCAGGGCTTTGAGAGAGAGAAAGATCACAGGCGATTCTAAGGGTTGTGTGCTGATTGCTCGATGCAACCGCTCTCGTATGATGGCCAGAATGGTTTGAGGATTCGATTGAGGTAATGGAAAATCAATAATCCATGTGCGCTCTGGTTCTCGAATCGTCGAATACGATTCTTGTTTCACATGTAATTCTAGAGCGCCCATTCGTTCGGCCCGTCCTCGTAGTCGAATCATCAATCGATCGAGCAATCTTTTGAGCATAAACAAGAGCGGTTCGAGGCTTTGAATCGCGTTACTTTCATCAATGTCAATGGTTTCCACTATGTACTCGTGTTTGGTAAAGATCGGCCAAGGGAGGGAAGTCGCATCGTTGGCTCGTTGTGCAATCAATAAACCGGGTGTGCCAAACCGTGAGCCCCACATGAGGGCTGGAAATTTGAGGAAATTCCCAATGGTGCGAATTCCTAATTGTTTGAGCGCAGTCAGCATTTTGTCCACGGTGGTACCTGAATGAAATGGGTCCCAATAATCAGTGATGGCATCAATTGGCAGCCTCGACTTTGTTGGACGTTGATAGCGGGCGAGAGCTAAAGCCGTTGGGAGATCGTCACCGACAGCAAGGCTGGCTTGGACTTCAAAGGATGCCAGCATCTCTTGCAAGCCGGCTAAGACGACTTCGTCTGTATAAAGGTGGCGAGATTTACCAATTTCTAAAAAAACCGCTTCATGACTCACAGCAATTTGCGATGTCCAGCGTAAGCAAGCTTCAGCAAGAGCGGTCATAGGAGAGGACGCATGACATAGTGCACAGACAACGTTCATGGGTGTTTGACCACTGTTGTTGTGAATTGACTTGTGGCAGATTTCCTTTGAACATGAAGTTGCATGCGGATTGGCCACGCAGATTGTAGAGAGTCTGAAAGAAGAATTAACCCACAATTGGCTTGTTCTGTTGTCAGCTGAAAGCGTCGTAATATGGTCAAGTCACAGCGTGCCGTATCGACAATCACGATCTGAAAAAATTGACTGCGCAGGAGTTGGAGTGTCACCCACGCGACGTCTTTCCCGGCTTCATTAAACAAGAGGCGATCCAGAGTGACTTGCCGCTGAAGGATGGCACAAGGATAGATCGAGAGCACAGCTTCTACCCAGGCGGCTTGTATATGAGGGTTTTCAGCCAGCAATTGTATGACGAGTTCAGTTTTTCCGTTTCCAGCAATTTCGGTCATGATTCCTCGCGGTACTCCAGATGGTATGAGCGAACATGGGAATATTTCCCTGGTCGGTGACTCATGAATTGCTCGAATTTGAGCGCGGAGTTGCTCTAAAGATGACGACATTTTTAGAGGTGCCCTGATGGTAATGAACGAAGCACACCCACTAAGACTCCTTCAATTCTGAAGGCGTGAGGTGGCTTTATGGTGATGGCATCATACTGAGTATTGGCCGGGCGTAATTCGACCGCGTGACGTTTTTTGTAAAACTTTTTCAGTGTGGCCTCACCATCAATTGATGCCACAACCGTCTGTCCATTATGAGCGGTGGATTGCCTGCGAATGACTACATAGTCCCCGTCAAGAATTGCATCGTCGATCATTGAATTCCCGCGAACTTGCAGGACATAGTGATCAAACCCAGTCTTGAGGAAATTGGCTGGGACTTCTGTAAATTCCCCATGCATAACATGTTCGATAGGTTTGCCTGCTGCCACTTTGCCCAACAGAGGAAGGCGATTGGCTGTTTGGGTGATAGCCACGCTCCTTTGTCGAGCCTGGGTTGTGAGATGCCCCTGTTCTTTGAGCCGCCGGACATAGGCTGACACAGTGCCGCGTGATTTAAATGAAAAATGATTGGCAATTTCTTGATTGGATGGTGCATAGCCATGCCGATGCGTAAATTCCCGGATAAAATCTATGACCTGTTTTTGTTTTGGTGTTAAGGGCATGAAAATGAGAATAATCGCTCAGATATCGCTCAGTCAAGGGCAGTTTTTATATGATGAGCTGCGGAGACTAGGGTGAGCGTTTTGTGTCTATGTTTCTGGTGCGGAAGGAGAGCCGAATGATACGATAAGTGCGGGTTTACTATTCTTTACGGTATTTAGACAAAGGAGATGGTTTTATGAGAATGCTCATCTACATGATTATTGTGGTTCTTTTTCCTGGTGTGGTTTTTGCGCAAACCGATCCTGGAATGCCACCCCATATGCCGCCCAACATGCCAATGGATAAGGAAAAGATGCAGAGAATGCAAGAGATGCAGCGAAAGATGCAGCAGATGGATATGGGGAAGATGCAGGAGGTTATAGCGTGTATGGAAGGTATTGATCGATCTGGCTTAAAAGGGCTGGAGGAAGAAGGAAAGAAAATGAAGGCCGAGGTTAAGGCTCTGTGCAGAAGTGGAAGCCGTGATGAGGCACAGGACAAAGCCATGGAGTACGCCAAAGAGATGATGAGCAGGCCGGAAATCAAGAAAATGCGTGAATGTGGCAAAAAGGCGGCCGGGATGTTCCCCAAAATGGGTTTTGAAGATTTGATGGAAGAAGGAAAGGATCGTCACGTCTGTGATGATTTTCCTCAATAGTCCTGCAGCCTCTACTTGAATTGGATTATTTAGGAAACGAAAGAGAGGCGTTGCTCTCTTGACGCATTTTCTATGATCTTGGATGTTCGAAAGACGTTGACCGCGAATTGGAAATCTTAAGGAGTAGGCGCCATGAAATGAGCTGGATTTGCTGAAGGAAAACTTTCAGAACAGCTTATCCCGCCTGGAATTCAGGCCACCGGTGACGAATAGAAAGGTGACGGCAGCGTCGGGTAGGCTCGATAGACATGCCGGAATACCTCCTCCGTCTTTTCATTCACATCCGCTTCCGTATAAGCAGCGACAGGCAAGCCGGTATCATCGCTCCACAGATGGTCCCGGATCGTGATGCGCACAGCATCGCGGGTCGTCTCCTTGTCGCGCCAGTGGTTGATTCGAAGCTTTTCCGTTTTCAAACGGGCCAGCAGTGCGACCGCAACGGCCTTGATCTTCATGATATCTGCGGCATCCAGGTCCGGCTTTCTGAGCAGATCAAAAATCGCCAGTGACTCTTCGTCGAGACCTTCACGCAGTGACCGCCTCTCCTCATCTTCTAACGACTGCTCAAATTTCAGCAGCGCCTCAAAGGTCTGTTCGACGGTGACGCGATCCTTCTCCTGGTTGTACTCGGCTACGATGTTCTCATAGTGCTGTTGGAAATCCGTGCGTAGCGGATTTTGCGCCAGCAGACGTTGCAGGCGGGTCTCAATGGCAGCTTTCAGATTCTGTAGCATGGTGCGCCGATCTGGACGGCGGGCGAATTCCTTGCGCAAGCGATCAAAGTCGATCTTGCTGATGTCATACACTTCCGATGCCTCGGCAATCCGGTCAGACTGTGTCTCGATCGCTTCGTCAACAACCTGGTGCAACTGACGAATGAAGCCACTGATATCTGCTTGCTCCCGGTCCTGCTGCAGGCTTTTGTAGACCACGTTGATCGCGTCATAGTCCGCGCGGTGCGCATTCACCCCCTGGACGTTGATACAGGCCTTGAACTTCTTGAAAACCTCGCGACACATCACCTCAAAGCGCTTGCGGGTCTTATCATTTTCGTTGGCCGCTTCCTTTGCGGCAACGATGGCGGCATTGCGCGCAAAACCGGTCTGTTCCTCAATGTTATTGAGCGATGCGCCTCGCTCATCTAGAAACCCACGCACAAAGGCAATAGCCTCCGACAGGTCAGCGAGCAGTTTTTCGTCCGGGAGGGCGGGATCAAGATCAACCTCTTCCCCCCTGTGGCTAGTATCACTGCTGCCGGTGAACGTCGCCAGGGCCTTGCGCAGGTTTTTGAGAATGCCGCAGTAATCGACAATGAGCCCGTTGTTCTTGCCCGCATGCACGCGGTTGGCGCGGGCGATGGCCTGCATCAGAGTATGGGCCTTGAGAGGCTTGTCCAGGTACAGAGTGGACAGACTGGGCACGTCAAAACCAGTCAGCCACATAGCGCAGACAATAGCGACCCGGAAGGGATGTTCTTGCTCCTTAAATGCCTGGTCCAGATCCATTCGCTGTATGCTACGAAACCGAGAATCCTCGCGCATGGATGCAGGTAATTCAATGCCTTCCTTCATGAGGCGACGATGCGGCGTGATATCGAGATCCCACTTGCGGAACTTTTCTATCTCGCCCTGCTCTTCGCTGACTACCACGGCAGCCCGTGTCTCGTACATCCAGTCGATTTGGCGGCGCGCCAGAATTTCTTCCTGCTCGTCCGTGATCGCATCAAGCTCCAGTTCTAGCTCCTTGATGCGTTCCTGCCAGTAAAATTCGATCAGCCGGTGCATGCGTGCACAGGTAATCTTGTCGATACATACCACCATGGCCTTGCCGGACTCTCAGGCCGTGGAAAAGTGCTGCACAAAATCGCGTGCCACCTGATCTAACCGTTTACCGGCAGTGATGATGTGATAGTCACGCTTCAGCTCCTTTTCCAACCGTTGCTCAACGTCAATATCATCCGTTTCCAGCTCTTCTAGCTTTTCGGCGATGCGCTCGTTGAGATTGCCCACCGCGATACCGAGCTTATCGCCCCGGGCATCGTAGTAAAGCGGCACGGTCGCGTTGTCCTCTACCGCCCGCTGGAAATCGTAGGTGGAGACGTAGTTGCCAAATACCCGGCGCGTGACTTCGTCGTCCTTGAACAGCGGTGTGCCCGTGAAGCCAATATAACTGGCATTGGGCAGGGCATTGCGCATATTCAGTGCCAGAGTGCCATACTGCGTGCGGTGGGCTTCGTCGGTCATGACGATGATATCATTACGCTGGGTGTAGCCCTCGTCAGGATTGACGTCCTGGTTGAACTTCTGGATCAGGGAAAAGATGTAGGACTTATGCTGCGTCAGCAGACTGCCCAGGTGTTGCCCGCTGCTCGCCCGGCAGGGATCACGGTCATTGTCCACTACCCCGCAGCCGGCGAAGGTCTTGTAGATCTGGGTATCAAGGTCGTCGCGGTCGGTTAGAATCACAAACGTGAAATTGCCGCCCAATTTGCGGTGCACCTTGCGCGTGAACATCACCATCGAATAGCTCTTGCCGGCACCCTGGGTGTGCCAAAATACGCCCAGCTTCCCCTGGCGGCTGTCCCGTTCGCGCACAGCCTCGATAGCCCGGTTAACCCCGAGAAACTGGTGATTGCGGGCGACGATCTTGCGGGTCTCCCCGGAGGAATCATCGAACAGGATAAAGTTCTCCAACAGATCCATGAAATTGCGTTTATTGCAGACGCCCTTAAGCAGGGTTTCCATCTCCACCACGCCTGGCTCATCCTCGGCCAGGCGCTTCCACTCATGGAAGTGCTCCCACTTGCTGGTCAGCGATCCGATCCTTGCCTTGTCGCCATTGCCGAACATGACAACGGCATTGTGGTGGAACAGGTGAGGAATGGTATCAAGGTAGTCGGAATAGTTCTGCTCGAACGCGGCCTTCAGGTCTCTGTGGATATTCTTGCAGTCGATAAACAGCAGCGGCAGGCCATTGACGAATCCCACAATATCCGCGCGCCGCCGGTACAGGTCACCGCGCACCCATAGCTCACGGGCGCACAGGAAATGATTGTTCTCTGGTTCGGCAAAATTGAAGACCCGCAGGCGCTGCCGCATGCGTTCACCGTCGGCCTTGCGGAAAATAACCTGCACGCCGTTCTTGATCAGGTCATATTTGTCCTGGTTTGTTGCCAACAGGGTTTGCGACGCCACGGTTGCCACGATCTGGCGGACAGCATCATCGTAGGCCTCGGCAGGCAGATCGGGATTCAGCTCAATCAGCTTCTCACGCAGCGGCCGAACCAGCACCACCTCGTGCTCAGAACCCCGGCCCAACGTCCCTTCCGGCCCGAAGGTTTCGTTGTGATAGGCATACACCGAATTCCAACCAAGTTCTTTTTCCAGGTACTCGGCCGTGGTCTGTTGAACCAGCGTGTCTTCAGTGTAAGGCACTAGGCGCTCTCCCAAAGACTGGAGATGGGCACGGCGTACAGTCCATCCCCGAAGCTCGCGACTGCCTCGCCATTACATCATCGTCGAAACATGGGGACAACGGTTGAACAGGCATCGGCTGATTGCAAGGTTGATGATCGGCTAATTGATAGGTTTCGGTTCGGCTGATTGCAAGCGTTGGTTTGTCTAGGGTCAAGAGGCCTTGCTTCGTGGTGTTAATGATTCATTCCCCCCACACAATTAATCTGTTTAATGAGGCGTCTTTGGTGAATCCTTAATTGGCGTCAAACTCTCACATCCTTCATTGTATAGCTCTATAGCTCGATTCCCATTTCAAGAAGGAACCTGGAAGGCTTTTTTGTCCATCCGAAAACCTGCGCTGAGAAAGTCATGGTTAGGCTTTCCTGGGCGCGAGTAATGGCGACAAAACAGTTTCGGCGTTCCTCCTGCATTTCAAGGGAATTGTCCCCCTTCTTAACGGCAGCCCAACTTGGAAGCTGCTCCTCTACCAGGCCCATGAGATAGACGTGTCCGAATTCCATTCCCTTAGAAGCATGGATAGTGAAACAGGGGATTGCTTCGGGCGGTTTCGGTGGTGTTTTAGAGAATAGGTCGAGTTCCTGAAGCATCTGATGCAGACTCACGTTTTCGCCTTCAAATTTTTTGGTTATTTCACCCAGGAGCATTTTCCAGACCTCACGCTCTTGCTCAAATTCATTAAAGGTGTTTTCATCAAGCTGCGGATCGGGTTGACAAGCATCTGACCAGCTAAACAGATTGTCCGCGAAACTATGGTAATTTAACGAGTTCAAAAGCGGCCTGATGTCTTTTTCAAGTAGGCTTCGTGTTCGTTCCTCAAGGGTATTGTAGTGCTTCACCTCATCAAGCCAGGAATGCAGCAAGTCCTTACCATCTGCGGATGCGCGGGAAAGAACCGGGGCCAGCTCGATGCTAATTCCTTCCAACTCATAAAACGCCTTTGAAAGACGTGCTAGTGATTGTTTGTCTTCTTTTGAATTCACCAGGCGAAGGATGGCGTGCAGCATTCTTAAGGGGGCACTTTTGAATTCGTCCTTGCGGACCGCAAAATAAACCGGGATTCCCACCTCTTCAAGTCTTTTCCCAACCAAATCAAGAAGCTTCTTTGTGCGGGCGAGAACAGCGCAGTCTGTCCGTTCTTCCATGCTCCTTTGTGATATGTCATGCGCGATCCACACAGCTTCCTCATCCACGGAGTCGAAACGGAATACCCGCACAACATTGCCTCTTTCACCCTGCTTGACCGCTTTCAACGGTTTTTTCCCGGCTGAACGGTTTAGATTCTTTTCAATCAGAGCGTTTGCCAATTCGATGACCAGCGGTGGGCAGCGGTAGTTTTCCGGAAGTTGCAACTCAGAGACGCCGAAGTCGTTCCGCAACGCTTGAATCCTTTTGGGACTCGCCCCGTTCCAATGGTAAATAATCTGATCGTCGTCCGCCACGACAAACAGAGTGGAAGGATCGGGCTGGGCGATAAGCGAGAGAATTCGGTATTGGGAATGATTGGTGTCCTGGAACTCATCGACGAGGATATGTTTGAAGACCTTACGAACATGCTTGACCAGGAATGGAAATTCACTCAAGAGGTCGAGCGATTCTGCAATCAGGCTCGGGAAATCAAGGGAATTTGTCTGGCGCAGTGCTTCTCGATAGGCAATGTAGACACGTGCCAATGGTATGGCATTTTCCACGTTGGCTTGCTGAAGCAGGATTTCCGCCTGATGCGGTGGTATGCATTTCTCAAGAAGCCGTGTGACCGCCGGAAGGAGCTGTGCGGCCTTGAAATGATTGGGGAGCGAGTAGGTTAGGTCCTTTCGGAGCTTTCCAAGAACATCATCCAGTAACGCTTCGCGGTCAGCGGCATTGGAAAGAATCTGGAAATCGGGACGGAAACTAGGATGGTTTCCATGTTGCTGAAGAAGTTCGGCAGCGTAAGAGTGGAAAGTGGTGAGCCGCACCCGGCCAAGTTCGCCGGGTACCAGTTCCGCGACCCTGTTGCGCACCTCCGCGGCAGCCTTGTTGGTGAAAGTGAGCGCCAGAATTCGGAAGTGCTGGCCAGCGGACTGTTCCAGGATACGGGCGATGCGACTGGTCAGCACCCGCGTTTTGCCCGAGCCTGGGCCAGCCAGTACAAGAAGAGGCCCCTTGTCCCACAACACAGCCTCACGCTGGTTTTCGTTGAGCGAGGATAAATCGGTCATTTCTTTCAGTCTCCAGCCAGTTGGACAACGCGGGTAATAATGTCATTGATTGATTGGGGCAAAGTTTTGATCCCTTTCTTCTCAACTTCGGCCACTACCTCAAAAGCCAGTTCTGGCTTTGATCGACGCGAGATCGCTTTTTCGATAACTGCTTTCGTGAAGTCAGCCGATTTCACCCCAAATTGTTGCTCTAAAGAGGTTAGGTCGGCTGATTTTACAGCGCTTTTATAGACATCATCGTACCCAGCAAGCCAGAACTCATGTTCCAAATCATTACTCTGCAATTGGAATAAATGATCGCTTTCTTGTTCATTGGAATCAAGGCATCCCCTTGCTGCTTGAATATAATCTGACCCAGCATTGTCACCATCAGCAGCGACTAACCATTCAATACCAATGCTTTAGCGGCTTTGATAAATGGGGGAGGCCCTCCGCCTTGGCTAAACTCGATAATTGCAAAATTCTTCTCATCTATAGCAGCGCTCATGAGTGTTGCTACTCGCGGAAACATCCAAAATTCACTCTGCCCCTCAACCAAGAGCCAGCATCTAGCGAAGAGATGGGCTCCCTTGGTCACCCTGACATGGTAGTCGAAATGACGTTTCTCATCAGACGTCAAAGTTGTCTGTTCGATTTTTCCAACTAGCGTTTCCCCATTCTTCTTATAAAGCCTGCGTAGCGCCATGATTGGTACCCGCGAAACTAGATCCCCGGAATGGCTCGTAACGAGAATCTGTCCGGCCATGTTTTCCAAAAGCAATCCCAACGAACGGATTGCCGAGGGGTGAAGATGCGCTTCGGGTTCTTCTAGAGCCAGAAGCGGTGTTGATTCCGGAGCGTAGGCCTCGGCCAGGTTGGCATCGGTAAAGGCCTGAAAAAGCATCAGCACGGCAAGGCTCTGGGTACCTTCGCCATGACGGTGCAGAGGGAGTTTCGCGCCGTAACTCGATCTCAGATGCACCTGAATTTTCCCAATCATGTCAAAAACGCGGGTCGGAATTGCTTCCAGCGCGACAGGATCGGCGGAATCAAGCGGGACGAGGCGCCCAGCGTCGGCGATCTTGTTCGTGACCTGGGTCAGCCCGGAATTCGCGCTGATTACTGACGTGTTGACCTTACGGAGCATTTCCTCGATTTGTTCTCGCTGTTCGTCGGGAAGCTGGATGGATTTCAGGAATCCGCTCCAGAACTGACCGCGCTGCCCAAATTCCTGGGATACATCCCGAAGCGCGGAGAGGAAGAAGATCGGAACAAACCGGGAAATCAGATTGAGTGGCGTCGCGTTTTTGAGGACCAGCTCTGCGCCGCTTGTATTCAGAAAGACCCACTTGGTATCAAACGATCCTGATTCCTCCTGGAAGCTCCCCTTAGCTTGTAACCAGATATGGTTTAGGCCAGCCTGGTCCAATTGAATCACCTCGTTCATTTGCTGGACTACCGGATCAGGCCACTCGCTCTCCTGTTCCTCTGCGAAATGTAGGGTGATCGAAATTGGGTCAGCCGTTTGCGGAGTAGCATCTGGGTCTTTCAGATGGAAATCGTATTCGGTGAACCGCCCATCTCGCCGGATGCCGAAACCGCGGGTCAGCACCAGTCTAATAGCCTCCAGCACCGTTGACTTGCCAGTGTTGTTTTCGCCTATAAGCACTGTCAAGCTATCAATCGGCAGATGTAGCGAACGGATGCCGCGAAAGTTGTCAATTGTTATTTCTTTCAGTTTCACACTGTCACCTCGCCGTTCATGAGACGCGGAAGAAGCAGGTCGCGGGCTTTGGCGAGGGGTTTATTTTCCCTCTGTAGCATGGAAATAAGCCTAAAGATTGGTCCTGTTTTTTCATGAAACAGGCCTAGAATCTGCCGAGAAGGTACAAGCATGTTAGCTCTTTCAAAATCGTCTGGTCTTACCGCTGGGTAACTTGCACCGGTTGTGTGATTTACTAAGTGACCTACGAATTCATCTGTTGTTACAAAAAGATACAAAAAAGAAAAAGGAATGACCGTTGGTGACAAAATCGTGAATCCGGTAGAAAACACATCATTTTCTTCTGGCTCAAGAATCAACGCATACGCTCGCAGATTTGGGCGAACATTTGACCAAATAACATCACCATCGGCTCCCTTCCGCCGTGCCCGGCCTGGTGCTTTTGAAGATGACATTTTATTCTTAGAAAATATTTGTCCCTGTTTCACTGATGATATATCTATGTAATTGATCTCATGCGGCAAGTTGTTTGCCTTATAGCTTTCAGCATTTGTAGCTGCAACATCCCCCAACGGTTTCTTTTCCCATCCCTCGGGGAGGCCTTTGGGGAAGTTTGAAGTGGGAGGTGTGAAGTTTGAATGTTCATGGCCGGGGAAGCGGAGGTGGACGAACCATTCCTTGTAGAGCAGTCGGGCGGCCTGTTCCAGCAACTGTATCCGCCGCCGGTTGTTTTCGATCAGGTCATCGTAGGCAGAGAGGATGCCTCCAATCTTCTTTTGAATTTCCAAAGGAGGACATGGGATAGGTAGATGTTCAGCATCACCAACTCGAACATGATCAACGGTTGCTCCAAATCCCATTCCTTTGAAACGCCCCTGAACCGAAGGAGATTGGAGGACATATGCTAGAAAGTTCCAGTCGAGTTTTTTGGGATTTGGTCGGTAGTGAAATAGACGTTGTCCCAAAAATATCTTGTCATCGTCTGATGTGAATCGCCCGACCTCTCCAACTGGTGCTTCGCGGGTAAGAATTACATCCCCATACTGCGGCTGAGATCTTCGAGTCCATTTTTTGAACACTTCTTCCGTAACGTAGCGAACTCCGTTCAAATCAATGAAACCATTCTTTATGTTGGTCGTCCGAATCATTTTGAATTCGGTTTCGTAGTCAACTATTGGCGCTGTTTTATTGACACAATCAACTGCCAAATCGCACAACTCATTAATGGGGTGCATAGGCCAACTCATATACCCAACTCCTCAACATTCTTTTTGATGACCAGAAAGAAGTGTGAAGGGAGAAGGGTGAAGTGTGAAAAACCACCCTTCCTCTTCCTTTCACCCTTCCCACTTCCACCTTCACCCTTCATACTCCCTCCTCCAGGATTCTGGAGATTTGCTCAGGGCTGGGGAGTTGGCCTTTGAGCGCCTTGGGCAGTCGCTTGACGATCTGGTAGGTGGCAACGCCGATGGGTTTGTCAGCAGGCATGAGGGCGTATTCTACAATGGTGCGGTTCTTCTCTTTGCAGAGGATGATACCGATGGCTGGATGTTCGCCCTCCTCGCGCACCTGTTTGTCCAGGGCGGTGAGGTAGAATTGCATCTTGCCGACAAACTCGGGCTCAAAATCGCCAATCTTGAGTTCAATGGCCACCAGGCATTTGAGCCTGCGATGGAACAGCAGTAGGTCAATGAAATACTCTTTGCCCTGGACCTCCAAGCGGTACTGGCTTCCCACAAATGCGAACATCCCGCCCATGGCCCGTAGAAAATCCTCGATGCGACCGATTAAGGCGCGTTCCAACTCGCGCTCCGAATGTTTTTCCCCCAATTCCAGGAAATCGAAGGTGTATTCATCCCTAACGGCGAGTTTGGCTTGGGCGCGCAATTCCGGGGTGAGCGCCTTGTCGAAATTGGTCTGTCCCAGCAGGCTTTTCTGGTAGCTCTGGTTTTCGATCTGATGGATCAAGACATTCTTTGACCAGCCGAACTTGCGGGTCGTGCGTAGGTAGAATTCCCGTTCAAGGGAATCGGAACAGCGCTCCAGGATGACCAGGTTGTGGCTCCAGGCGATTTCTCGCACCAGCGGTGCGAGTTTTTCCGAAGTGCGGTAGGTTTCGTGGAACGCTTTCATCCTCCAAAGGTTAGAGGCGGAAAATCCGCTCACACCGGGGAATTCCCTTTGCAGGTCGCTCGCCAAGGTCGCCACGACGGACCGGCCCCAGCCTTCGGCTGTCTGGCGTTCGACGATGATCCGCCCGATATCCCAGTACAGCCCGACCAGTTGTTTGTTGACCGATTTCAGGGCTGCATGTTGGGCTTTGCGAATCCGTTCCTTGATCTCCGCGAACGCTGTCGCGTAGGTTGCGGGTTGGGGTACGGCATGCCGTGCCCGTACATGATCGGCTGGTCTGGTCCGGCTGGATGTCTTCCTTTTTTTCATCAGATCCCCAATTCCTCAACATTCTTTTTGATGGCCGGAAAAAAGTGTGAAGGGAGAAGGGTGAAGTTTGAAATCATGATTGCCTCGCCCTTACTTTCTTAATGATTGCCGTTAAGATAGCAATCAGTTCGTTGCATTCGGTTTCAAGTTCTGACAGGCGCAGGGCTGGGATAACATCACAGGCGGCCAAGAGCCGAAGCCAGTAATGTGTCTCCCGTGCTTCCTTACAGGCGATGCTGTACTTGCTCACGAAGTCTGCCTCGCTTTGCGAGGCTTGTCCTTCTTCAACGTTAGCACCAATCGAGGTTCCGGATCTTAGCAACTGGTTGGCAAGCGTGCGTGAGACTCCTGGCTTTGTATCCATAGCCATGCACAACTTTACAATTTGCTGTGCAAACAGAAATGTCCTTTCCGGAATATCCGATTTCATTCCTTCTCTCTTCAAACTTCACACTTCAAACTTTTTATTTCACACTTCATATCCCAAGCTCAAGAAAATTCTGAGCTATTGTTTTAGCCAAGGCTTGGGATTCCTCGTTGAGGTCTTCTAGTTCCACGTGGATTTCGCGTAGGGTTTCCTCGAAGTCGAAGTTTTCGTCTTCCTCTTCGGGGGCGACGCCGACGTAGCGGCCGGGGGTGAGGCTCCAGTCGTTCGCTTCTATTTCTTTGAGGTCAACCAATTTAACCAGGCCTTCCACGTCGCGCAGCTTGGCTTCGGGGAAGCGTTCGGTGAGCCAGTGGGCCTGTTTCCAGAAGTAGCGCACTAGTTTGAGTTGCTCGACGGCAATCTGGCGCACTTCGTCGGCAGCCTTGCGGGTGCGAATAATGTCCCGGCTGACCCAGGCGTCGCTCTCTTTGGCGTTATACTCATTTTCGCAGGTGTCGATGAGGCTGGTGGCGAGTTTGTAGATGAGGTCGATCTGTTTGATCAAGTCGCGGCTCGCCTCACCTAGATAGTGTCGTCACAAGATCGATCCCCCCAGCCAGATACAGCGGATTTGCACCATAGCCAAAAAGGAAGACGCCTTTTTGGCATACCGGGTGGCAATGCCTCGCCAACGTTTCAGGTGCAGGAACGCATTTTCGACCAAGTGGCGCATTCGGTATAAGTATCGATCGTACTCACGAGGCGTGCGCCGATTGGTCTTTGGGGGGATGATCGGTGCCATGTCTCGTCGCTCAGCTTCATGGACAATCGCCTCCGTGTCATAGGCCTTATCCCCCAGCAGGGCCTCGGCCTCGAAGCCGGCTATCAGTGGCTCAGCCTGCGTACAATCCGCCACGGGACCTGCTGTAACAAGAACTCGGAGCGGCAAACCATGGGCATCCACGGCCAAATGAATCTTGGTGTTGAGCCCCCTTTGGTGCGCCCCATCGCCTCATTGCCCCCGACCGCCCCCGCCGCATGCGGATGGACCTTGATGTGACTCGCATCGATGATTAACCACTCCATGTCCGGCTCATCAATGAGCCGCTCCAGGATCTTCTCCCAGCGGCCGTGGTCCCGCCAGCGGCAAAAGCGACGATGCGTGTTCTTCCAGTCGCCGAGATCGGGCGGCAGATCACGCCACGGCGCGCCGGTCCGCAAGATCCAAAAGACGGCATTGAGAAATAAGCGATTGTCCCGGGCTTGCCCACCCCACTGGCCCTTCTGGCCGGGCAAGAGCGGTTCTAAGAGACTCCACAGGCGGTCGGACAGATCGTGTCGTCGGTGAATCTTACTCATCGTAGCACCTCCTTGTTCTGCGAATCATACCAGATTTCTCATCTCGTGACGACGATATCTAGCGTTGCGAGCCGAGTTACGGCCTTTTTCAACTGGCCATTAGTCTCTTTTTGCTGTTCCCATTCCGCTTGCTGCTTGCAAACATTCTTCCGGAATGCCTCCACGTCCGTCTTGAATATCGGGATGGCGTCGTTCAGTTTCTTGAGCGTATCGGCGTGGGCCGTGTCCGAGGTCAGTGTCTTGCAGAACGGTTCGATGATGCCGCGCAGCGTTGACAGCGCATCGATGAAATCTTGTAGGGGCACGGCATGCCGTGCCTCTACCTTTTCGTCATGATCATCGAAAGGTGCAAAACAGGCCACGCCTTCGGCGAGCAGGCGCTGGCAATAGCCTGACACGAGGTCGAGGTAGCGTTGGATCTCGCCTCGGTGGAGCCAAACGATGGCTTCCAAGTTTTGCTGCTGCTCGGGACTAAAATCGTAAATCTTGCGCGTGACCTTGCGATAGATGTTGCGTGCGTCGATCATCAGCACGTTGTCTTTGTGGGCCTTGGGTTTGTTGCGGTTCAAGAACCAGAGTTCGCAGGGGACCGTTCTCGTGTAGAAGAAGTTGGAGCGGATGGCGATCATGATGTCGACATTGCCGGTCTCGATGAGCTTTTGCCGGACCTTCGCCTCATCGCGCCCGGCGCTGGAGGCTTGGGAGGACATGACGAATCCGGCGCGGCCCTTGTCGTTCAGGTAGCTGTAGAAATAGCTGATCCAGATGTAGTTGCCGTTGCTGACTTTGCCTTTCTTGTTCACGCCAGGCAGGCCGAACGGCAGGCGTGGATCGCTTCTGACCCTGTCGGCGTCAATCTCGTCCACGTTGAAGGGCGGATTGGCCATGACATAACTGGCCTTGCCCAGCAGTTCGTGCGGGTCTTCATAGTAGGTGATGGCCTTCTGAATGTCGCCTTCCAGACCATGGACGGCTAGATTCATCTTAGCTAGGCGGATGGTGGTGGCGTTTTTCTCCAATCCACGAAAGGTGAGTTTTTCGGTGGGGCTGTCGCCGTGTTCTTCGACGATGCGGGCACTTTGCACGAACATGCCGCCGGAGCCGCAGGCCGGGTCCAGCACGGTGCCGCCCTCGGGGTCGAGCACATGGGCGATCAGCGAGACTAGCGAGATGGGGGTAAAGAACTCGCCGCCATCGTGGGCCTTCTGGTCGGCGAACTGGGTGAGGAAGTACTCATAGATTCGCCCGAACACATCGCCCGAGACTTTTTTCAGTTCGTCCGGGTTGAGGGTGCGCAGCAATTGGCCGAGCACGGTGTTGTCCAGTTCCTGGTATTCGCTCTTTGGCAGAATGCCACGCAGGTTGTCGTAGTCGTTTTCGATTGACTCCATTGCCTCGATGATGGCACGGGCGCGATCGTCGGCGTCGGTGAGCGCCACCAGGGTGTGAAACTGCGCTTTCGGTTGTAGGAAGATGGCGCTCTGCTGTGAGAAGTCTTCCTTGGTCAACGTCCGTGCCTTGCCACCGCGCTTGGGGAGATTGGCTTCGATGGTTTCCTTCACGCCCAGGTAGCGGCTGTAGGCATGGCGTAGAAACACCAGGCCCATCACCGGCAGGAAATACTCATTACTGGCGTAGTTGGAGTTGGCGCGCAACGTATCCGCCGCGGTCCACAGACGTTTTTCAATGGCTTCCATGTGTTCGAGTTGCAGCATCGCGTTCAGTCCGTTTTCATCAATTCCGAGTTATGTTGTTCCAATCATTGCCGCACGTTTTCTTACCCCGTCCAGTATTGGGCCGGACGTTGATGCCGGCATGCCGTCATCAGTAGCCAGAGCTTCGGCATCAGTGATGGCGTCTTCCACCCGTGTACCTAGATACGAGAAGAGATAATTCATGTCCTGTTCAGATAGACTAACCTTTTTGCCGGTCTCGTAGAAATGCCGGAGCTGGATCTGGCTCAGGCGATAATGCTCCTTGGCTTCAATGGCCATCGATGGCAGCCAGCAGCCAGACACGATCTGCGTCTTTATGAAGGTAAGTCGGTCTTCATAAGGCGTAATTGCACCATTGAGAAATGCCATCACATCCACAATGCCGGGCCCGCCGTCACTCTGATATTTCCGCATAGGCGGCAAGCCCAACGCCTGACAAAGATCCTCCTGTCGCAGTCAGTACGGTATGCCATCCTGCCAGGTTCGGTCGAAACGTTCTACGACCGTTACAGGCTTGCCGTCAAACATACGCACCTCGCCCCTGGCGTTTACGTCTTATACTCAATACTCCCTCGGATCAAATTTTGTGGCCCCGTGCGGGACAACGGACAGGTCCATATCGAGTGCCTCCGGCACCCCCATGACAATATCGAGCTTGGCCGTAGTTGCATCGTTCTCAATGTCTGAGACCAAGCGCCTTCCGGATATCTGTTCCTTCTTATACGGCATTTCGCATATCTAATGGGAATGTTGAAAAAAAGCCGCCAGCGGCGTTCTCGCCCTTTTTCCGTGCTCACGTACTGCCAGTACGCTCCGCGCGCAAAAAGGGCTGTGGCCTTCCCTTCGGGAAGCCTCAGGGCAGGACTGGACGGACTTTTTTGAACAGACCCGTCGAATTGAAGTGCCTATGGCTCTGAAGGCCTTTACGTAACTTGAAATTGAATTGTTCAACAGACCCCTAATGTATATGTGCTAAAACAGATAATGTCAGGAGATACGCTAGATCGTATATTCACAATGTTCCCTATCTACCTTCGAAATGCCTAATAAAGCATGGTGTCAGAAATGATGAGTGTTTTATTGAATGGTTTTGTGGTCTTTGACATCCAGCCAGTCGCGGAGCCAGTCGCCAAGAAGGTTGGCCGCCAGCACGACAGCCATGAGTGTCAGGCCTGGAATGATCACGAGGTGTGGGGCGACCAGCATATAGCGGGTGCCATCGCGGATCATGCTTCCCCAGGATGCTTCAGGCGGTTGAACGCCCAACCCTAAGAACGATAATCCCGCTTCGGCAATGATCGCGCTGGCGATGCCAAAGCTGGCTTCGATGAGGAGAGGGGCGGTGATCAAGGGGAACAGGTGGCGCCACATGATACGCCATGAGGAGGCTCCCAGAGCTTGCGCGGCGATCACGTGATCCGCATGTTTGATGGCCAATACTTGTCCACGCGCAAGCCGCGCATACCCCACCCAGCCGACGATGACTAAGGCAAAAATCACATTCTCGATCCCTGGTCCCAGAGCTCCTGCTAACGCAATGGCCAGGAGTAAGCCAGGGAACGCCAACATGATATCCACAACACGCACGAAGATTTGATCCACCCAGCCGCTGAAGTATCCGCTGGCCATTCCTAAGATTCCGCCAATCGTGATCCCCAATGCCACGACGCTGATGGCTACGAAAAATGAGGTTCGCGCGCCGTTCACGAGGCGGTCGGCTATCGGACGTCCCAGTTCATCAAAGCCGAACCAGTTGGCCAAGTCAGGTTTTGCAAGGATATTGGTCAGGTCAATGGTGTTGGGTGTGAGGGGGAGGAGAGGCTGCAGGATGGCAATGATGCCCCAGATGCTCATAATGCTCAGTGGGAGCCACAACCGTATCATGAGTGGCGTTGCCAATTGATGCGCGGATCCAGCCAGGCATATAGCAGGTCAGTGATAAGATTGACGAGCATATAGGTGAGGCTGATACACAGCACGGCCGCCTGAACGACCGGGTAATCACGTTGCTGAATGGCTTCAATCACAAGGAGCCCCAGGCCCGGCCATGCGAACACGGTTTCCGTAATCACGGCGCCGCCCAGTAAGCCTCCCAGTTGAAGACCGAGCAGAGTGAGGATAGGCAAGAAGGCATTGGGCAGGGCATGAATGAGAACCGCGCGCAAGGATGAAAGACCCTTGGCACGAGCCGTGCGGAGAAAGTCTTCCCCCAAGATTTCTAACAGAGTGCTTCGAAGCATGCGTGCCAAAATCGCCGCCATGGCGGTGCCCAACGTGAGCGCTGGCAAGAACACCGCATTCCAACCGTCTTGTCCGCTCACGGGAAACCACCCCAGCCAAAGACTGCCAACCAAAATCAAGAGGGGACCCATCCAGAAATTGGGAATAGACATCCCGAACAGGGCAAATCCCATGGCCCCATGGTCGTAAATTGAGTGCTGGCGAATGGCTGCGATGAAGCCAAGCGGGCAGGCGATACTCACGGCGACGAATAAGGCCGCGAGGCTGAGATGGAGGGTCGCCGGTATGCGGTCAAGAAGCAGTTCAACAATGGGCCGGCCGGAAAATAATGAGTGGCCAAAGTCCGCTTGGGCCAGTCCTCCAAGATAGTTCCACCATTGTTGGTAGAGTGGGAGATGGAGCCCTAATTGTTGACGGAGAGCTTCCCGGTCCACGGTCAGAGCTGATTCCCCTAACATGACGTCAATTGGGTCGCCTGGGATGAGATGAATCAAAAAGAAGACGAGGCTCAGCACGCCGAGTATGCCCACCAATGCGCTACTGATTCTGGTCAGGATGAAATGGGACATCTTGTGGTAGCGGGTTGGCTGACGTGGTTGCTGATCAAGAGATCGGAATGGGCATTCATGATGCTGAAACGTTCTGGGTCAGGGCCGGGGCCAAGGGCTTCGATTCAGAGGCCCATTGAATATGTAACAAGCCGTCATAGTTCCCATCAAAGTGGAGGGAGTATCCCTGAATGGCATTGCTGACGACAACATAATGATCTTCATACCAGAGCGGAACATACGGCAAGGTCTCCAAGAGGCGGGCTTGCAGAGCCTGATAGAGTTCTCGTTGCTGGCTGGGTTCGGTCAAGCGTTCTGCTTGTGTGATTAATTGATCGGTTTGTGCATCGGCATACTGTCCCCGGTTGGCTCCTGCCGGGGGAGTGGAGCGGCTATGAAAGATATGCCGGAAAATATCCGGTGTTTTTAGACCAACCCATGCCAGACTGTACATTTGAAAGCGTCCTGTTTTGATATCCCCGTAAAACGTGCCCCAGTCATGGCTATGAATTGAAACATCAATGCCGACTTGACGGAGCTGATCCTGAAGGATTGTGGCTAAACGTAATCGAAAGGGGTCCGTTGAGGTTTTATAGATGAGCGTGGGGGGGTGATTGCCCTCGAATCCGGCTTCCCGTAACAGCATTTTAGCTTGAACGGGATCATATGAATACCCTTTGAGTGCGGCAGTGCCTAACCAATGATCGGGCGTAAAGAGGGCTTGAGCCGGACGGGCGCGATTTCTTAGGACTAATTGAATAATGGCTTCACGATCGATGGCATGGGCAATGGCTTTCCGTACCAATATGTTTCCGACAATGGGATCTTGATGATTAAACCCAAGGTAGGCAAATTTTTCCCCTTGGCGCTGACGCAGCGTCAGAGAGGGTTGCTCCGCGAGATAGTTGACTAACTCAGGCGGGAGATCATTCTGAAGGAGATGAATTTCCCCAGCCAGGAGCTTGAGGGCTCGGACGGTCGGGTCGGGAATCCGCAAAAATTCAATATATTGGTTGTCGGCGCGGCGTCGCAGGATGACTCGGGTATCATCGGGTCTTGCCTCTAATAGAAATGGCCCACTTCCGACGGGATGGTCGTGAAAAGAGTAGCCTGATTGAATAAGGTTTGCCGGTAAAATGCCGATAATGACATAGCCAGGAAAGAGTGAATCTGGTCGTTTGAGGAAAAAATCCACAGTTGATTCCGAGGGGGTTTCAATCCGAAGAATCGTTTGGAGAAGGCCTTGGTGCGGGGAGGGGGTCTGTGAATCTAATAACGAGAGATATGTCGCTTGGACGTCTTGAGCCGATACGGGTGTTCCATCAGGAAATGTGGGACGAGGTTCCCGGAGAGTGAATCGATAATGTGTAGGAGTAAGGATTTCCCAGGTTGCGAGGGACGGAACAGGGCGAACGTTTTCGGCAAAGTCGACTAGACGGGAGTACAGGAGACGATTGATTCGTCCTGATGTGGCATCGGTCGCATAGCGAGGATCAAAATTTGTAGGAGAGTTGGAAAGACCAAAACGGATCGTGCCATCAGGTTTGGGCTCCGTACAGCCGGTGAAAACGAATATGACGACGAAGAGAATCCGGGTCAGGATCACTGATATCTCAGGTTTGAGTTATGGGCTTGTACGTGAAAGCACGCTGACAAAGACAATTTGAAGGGTTAAGGACATTTTACAAGTAAAGCAGATGTCAGGGAAGAGAAAACCTTTCATTGATGTGATTGGCTTCAAACTACTCAGCAGGAACAAAGGAGAGCATGAATGAGTCGTACCATTACCCTTCCAAGCTATGGGAATGCCACCGGTGAGATCTTGGCCAAGAACAATGAAAATGGCCTAGTGAAAGAGGAAGAAACGCCCAAACCAATCCGCAAAGTGAAAAGCTTGCCCGCACCGACGTCGATTGCCGAAACCGGTGTCCCCGAGGAAATACTTGTACAAATCTTGATTCGTACGTTGTTTACCCAGGGAGAGCTCACCGAAAAGACGGCTGGTGAGATTATGAAACTGCCTCTTGGGGTGATGAAGGAATTATTTACCATTATCCAAAAAGAGAAATACTGTGAAGTGAGAGGCCATGGAGAGTCGCTCGGTGTGTTGCTTCGATATGTGTTGACAGATGCCGGTCGTGAACGGGCAAAGGGATACATGGATCTCTGTCGCTATGTAGGTCCGGCCCCGGTCAGCTTGCAGCAATATGTGGATATGGTGAAAAGTCAGCCGGTGAATGGGTTGACGATTGATCGAAAGACGGTGACGGATGCGACCGAGCATTTGGTCTTAACGGCTGGCACGGTAGATCAGCTCGGCGAAGCAGTCAATTCCGGATGGGCGATCTTTTTATATGGCCCTCCCGGAAACGGGAAAACGGTCATGGCTGAAGCCATTGGGAAAATGCTGGAATCGGTTGGTGGTGGAGAAGTCTATATTCCTTATGCCATGGAAGTGGATGGACAGATTATTCAAGTCTATGACCCGATCACTCACATTAAAGTAGACGCGCCAGAAGAAGCATCTCGTTCGTTAATTGAAACCAAAAAGGAGTATGACACGAGATGGGTGTTGTGCAAACGGCCGATTGAGTTTGCGGGTGGCGAGTTGACGATGGCCACGTTGGATTTGTCGTTTAATCAATCTGCGAAATATTATAAGGCTCCCCCGCACATTAAGGCCAATGGCGGCGTCTTTCTCATTGACGACTTTGGCCGTCAGTTGGTTCGTCCAAGAGATCTGTTGAATCGCTGGATTGTTCCTTTGGAGAAACGAGTCGATTACTTAACCTTGCACACCGGGAAAGTGTTTCAACTGCCTTTCGACACCATTGTGTTGTTTGCGACAAATTTAGAGCCGGCCAAGTTGGCGGATGAAGCATTCCTGCGAAGAATCCGCAATAAAATTTACATTGCGGATCCCACGCCTGAGCGTTTTAAACAGATCTTTGAAGAAGTCTGTAAGAAAAAAGGCGTGCCTTGGGATTCTGAAGCCATTGACTATCTGCTCACTGAGATATACGAGAAGTATCAATTGAATATGCGGAGTTGTCACCCACGGGATATTTTAGAGCAAATCATTAGTATCGCAAAATTCAATAGTACTCCACCGTGTTTGTCGAAAAAATTCATTGACCGAGCCTGCCATACCTACTTCTTTGTCGAGGCTGCCGAATACGATCAAACCTCCAGCTAACCGCATTTTCAGCGTATTTTATGAGAAGCCTCCCGTTCTAAAACAGGCACGGGAGGCTTTCTTGTATTGTTTACAAATAATTTACAAAGATTTTACGCAGCCAGCGTCAATTTCTTGTAGTGTATTGTGATAGTGCTTCGTCGCATATTGCATTGAGGGTTGTAACGCAAGAGTTTTGTACTCTGTCTCGTCTTTCATCTTTTCTTGGAAAATCGTGGGTGACGGCGAGAGAGGCAATAAGGGATTTTGGGGATTTGTTCCAGCAATTGGGGAAGTCGTGTATGATGCCTATTCACAATAGGGCAAAGGTTGGCTATGTTGTGCTGGTAATGAACGACAGCTTGCACGATAAAAAAACAAAAATGCAGGACAAGTGAAACATCAGAATTTTCACGGGGAATCTTGAGGAGAATCTACTATGTCTGCCACGGTATTAGTCGTCGACGATGAAAAGGATTTGTTAGAACTAGTTCGGTATCATCTTGAAAAAGATGGTCTTAAATGTTTGGAAGCCAGAGATGGAGAAACTGCACTCCAATTGGCCAGAGAACGGACGCCTGACCTGGTTGTCCTCGATCTCATGTTGCCAGGTGTAGATGGTTTGGAAGTCTGTCGCAAGCTGCGAAAAGATCACAAGACTGCTTCAATTGCTATTATTATGCTGACCGCAAAAGCAGAAGAAGTTGATCGTATTGTTGGCTTGGAAATGGGCGCGGATGATTATATGGTGAAACCTTTTAGCCCCCGTGAGCTGGTGGCTCGTGTGAAAGCCGTGTTGCGACGAGGACAAACGCAAGACCTTACGACTCACAAACGAATAGGGGCGCTTGTGGTTGATGAGGGAAAGCATCAGGTGTCTGTGGAAGGGAGAGTGGTGGAACTGACGGTCAAAGAATTTGATCTCTTGTGTGGCTTGATAAAGGCTAACGGACGTGTGCTGAATCGTGATCAGATCATGGAAGCGGTCTGGGGCTACTCGAATGCCGTCGATATTGAATCTCGTACGGTAGATGTGCATGTTCGTCGACTCAGGGAAAAATTAGGCGAAGAGCAGAAGCGCATCGTGACCGTGAAAGGTGTAGGGTATCGTTTTGATGCGGAGATGGATTGATGTGCGGCTGTGTATGAATGGAAACACAATGTATGAGTAACGCTCCTCTCGTTCTTTGGGGCTGGATGCTCGTATCTATGGTTGTTGTGGGAGGAGGGGCCGCGTGGGGATGGACCTGGTGGGTGATTGGGTTGCTAGGGATTGGCCTGCTCAGTACTGCGTATATGACGGTGAGAAATACTTGGAGTCAGAGTCGAGCCAATGATGAAACGATTCGCGCAAGTGTGAATGAGTTGCAACAGGTTGTACAGGGGGCGGATGGCCGTTCTCCTCTTCTGCCTGAGGCTCTTGGCGCCGCGCTTCAACAGACTGTCGTTCAAGCCAAAGCCCGTATGGCCAATCTTGAAGATGAACGGACGAAAATTGTGGCGATTATGGAGAATTTGGTGGAGGGCGTGTTGGCGTTTGATCCTCAGGGGCAGGTCTTGTTCAGCAACCCCAGCGCATGCCGGATTCTTGGATTAGACGGGCAACAACTTATGGGGCGATCCGTGTGGGAAGTGATTCGTCATGCCGAATTAGCAGGACTCGTCGAACGAAGCCGAGAGCTAGATCTTCATGAAAGTCACCGTGTGGAAATGAATCTCTATGCTCCAACGCCTATGGCGGTCGAAGTCTACGGATTGCCGTTTCCTTTAGTCCATGAGAAAAATGGCAGTGTGCTCGTGCTGCATGATGTTACGGAATTGCGACGTTTAGAACAGGTCCGTGCGGAGTTTATTGATAATGTGTCGCATGAGTTGCGAACGCCTCTGGCCGCGATTATCGGATACCTGGAAACGTTGATAGATGAACCCTCTCTGGACACGCCCAATAATCGAAAATTTGTCCATGTGGCACACCAACATGCTGAACGGCTCAGCCGGTTAGTAGATGACTTGCGAAGCCTCTCAGAAATCGAATCAGGAAAAGTGGTCTTGCGATGCGAAGCTGTTGGATTACAAGGCATTGTGAATGAAGTAGTTGAGATGTTTCAGCCGCAAGTCCAAAAGAAACAGATTCATCTCGATAACCAGATTGATGAGGAGGCGCGAGTCTGGGCTGACCGTGACCGCCTCATCCAAATCCTTTTGAATCTTGTCGATAATGCCATTAAATATTCATCAACGGGGGGGAGTATTATTTTTCAGCAGCAGCGATTGGACAGGTCTCTTGTTCTACAAGTGAAAGATACTGGACAGGGGATTCCGTCAACTGACTTGGCGAGGATTACCGAACGTTTTTACCGCGTGGATCGGGCTCGCTCACGGGAAGAGGGTGGGACAGGCTTGGGCTTATCGATTGTCAAACATCTGGTGAATCTGCTGAACGGGCAACTTCGTATTCACAGTGAATTGGGGAAAGGCACGACAGTAGAAGTGGAGTTGCCTATCTCTACAACTGACTAAGAATATGTTAACGACGTCTCATGATTGTTAATTGACTCCGGTGGTAGATAAACAAAGCTGAGATCTGTGGAGGAATGGGTTCCTGTCATTCCCGACATCTTTCATCGGGAATCCAGGTTCTGTCTTTTTCGGATGGATCCCCGCCACAAACTGCAGGGATGACACCCGGGTTTTGAACTTCTCGCACACAACTCTGGAGAATGAGGCTTCGTTAATATTGGTCGTAGTAACTTTCTGTGGTGTTCACGAGACTTTTTCTCTAGTTCGTTATTTCAGATCTATTCAGTAGTGTCCGGCAATTTACTTAAGGGCACCTCGAAAAACTGTCCTTTTTCCCGATGGCGGCGTCAGCTGCGTGCTCACAGCCTTCGGCGCGCACAAACGTGGCGCTCTTCGCGCCGTGCGCCCTCATGTATCCTTCCATACACTGCGGTTTTCCGCGCGCCGCTTCCTTGCCCTCAGAAAAAACATCAGTTTTTAGAGGTGCCCTGAAATAAACTCAATTGGTTATGGTTTTGCTGTGTGGGCATTGGCTGTTCCATATTTGTCTGTAATTGATCGAGTGGGGTTTTCTCGAACAGCGTCACACTCAAAATCTGTAAAATTGTGTAAAGCGACGGCTCGCTCTTGTGCCGTTTGTTCACGATAGCGATTAAGACGTACACTGTGATGGCGATCCCAATTTGCGTCTTGACGGCATTCTCGCTGGTGCCGTAGAACTGCTTGATCCGCAGACGGTGTTTGATTCACTTGAAGAACAACTCGACCTGCCGGAGGCACCGATACAGCTGTGTAATGGTCAGCGCCGGCAAGTCGAAGTTGTTGGTGAGCAAGACCAACTGTCGGTCGTGTTCGGCATCGTAGAGCTTGATGCGGCGTAGGTACTGCGGATACTCCCCGCTGGCTTTCGTCGCCGTCAACGCAATCGTCTGATCGCAACGCAGTCCCGTGGCTTTGTCCACGGAGCGCGAGTAGAGCCGCCGAAAGCGTAAATGGGATTTGCCATGAATGACAATATACGCCTGGGCTTGCTGGAGCACGTACCAACGAGCGAAGTCGGTGAAGCCGCGATCCATGATGTAAAAGCTCCCGGCTTCGGGGAGTACCAGATCGAGGACATTGACTTCGTGCAGCTTGCCGTCGCTGATGTGGAGGAAGGTGGGAATATTGCTGGATACTACTGGGATTTTATGAAAAATTATTACACAAGTAGAATTTTTATGAATTTTATTTTCTAGAGATGGCATATGTGTTGAAAGTGTGGGTGGATGACTGGTGACTAGAGGCGAATGCTAGGGATGTTTTGAAATCTGTATCGAGGCTGTGTACGGTGGCTGCTTCGATTGTGCTAGAGCCGCAATGACGATCTCAGGTACAGCACGGGTACTACCGGTTTGGAGGAGGTTCGATGAGATCAATGTCATGAAAGGTTCAAGTTGGGCAATGTTTCCTCTAGGGCCTTTCGATTGAACACCCTCATGATGGTCACGACGGATTGATCGATCCAGTATAATGCCCGACAATCTCCAGAACGCAGACGGTATAGTGGAAACCCAAACCCCTTGAGACGTTTAATACGCGGAGATTTGCCCACGGGTTGTGTACTCAACGTTTCTAAGGCAAGGCAAACCTGGTAACGATTTTTTTTGATAACCGGTTGAGGTCTTGTTCGGCGGATCGGGTAAGTTGGACAGTAAAAGTCTTCACTGTGCTCGGCGTTTTGTCTGGTAGGTTTTCAGAGGCGTAACCCGTTTGCCTGCCTGTCTTCCTCAGCCTCGGCGACCATCTGTTTAATTTTCGGACCGTGTTCCAGCACAAAGTCTTCGAGGTCATCTTCGGTAAGGGAGGTAATTGAGGCGGCCGGCTTGCCTCGATAGGTAATGATGACAGGCTCTCCGTTTATGGCATGCCGAAGGAGAGCGTTGGTCTTATTCTTGAGCTCCACGGTATTGGCGACTTTCATGGGCTACTCCTTGAGTGAAGGTTGATATAGCTAGGTTACTAGCTAGCTAGGAAAACGGTCAATAAACCTAAAAAAGGCGGTTGAGCGCGAAAAAGCTGGGCAACCCCTTCGACAAGCTCAGGGCAGGCTCCTTCGACAGATTCATTGTGAGCAAGCCGAACAACTCATGGCATGCTTTCATGATCCAACTGCTGTTTTTGATTCAACGGTGGTCATGAAATGGTCCGTTAACTCTGAATGGTGCCCACCGAAGGGCAGTCAAACAGAACAACGGATCCAAGATACAATAAAAGAACAGTTGAGTGGGTTGGTGTTCTCCAATGCCTGATAAGAACGTGCGGGATACAAAAAGATTTTTAGTCTAGACCTTTTCTTGGAAATCCTTCAATATAGGCCGGACATGTCTTAACGTAAGACTCGGGAGGATGCCCATGGCGACTGTTGGACAATTAATGACGCGGGATTTAAGTTTTATTGCTGCAGAGGCGAGTATTCAAGAAGCAGCACGGGCGATGCATGACCGACACATTGGATCGTTGTTGGTAAAGGAACAGGATGAATTTTCTGGAATTGTGACGGAAACGGATGTGGTGGAGGCGGTCGCAGACAAGTTGGACGAAATCCCCCGGTTAACGGTTCAAAGAGTGATGTCGAAGCCCATCATTACTGTCGAACGAAACATGTCTCCCCATTATGCGCGCGACCTCATGGCTGACCGAAAAATACGCCATTTAGGGGTGACAGAAGATGGGAAAATTGTGGGGGTGGTTTCTGTTCGGGATCTGTTGGCATATTTTAAGACAGTATCAAAAGAAATGGAGAATGGGTAATACACAAAACGAAAAGAATTGCCCAATTGCCATATGTGAAAAGGTCGATGAAAAGGAAATCGTCTTATTCAATTTTTTTCTCATCTGCTTTTTGAATCATGGTGTTGAGATGTTCTTCCTCCCGCCGAATGCGGACGATGCGGCGCTCAATCCATGGGCCGATAGTTTCCCCTTTTGCTTTGATTTGTGCTTCCAATCCAGAAATTTCCTCTCGAAGTGAGTCCCGACGTTCTTTTAGCTCTTCTAAATGAGCCACGGCATCGGCTTTGTCAAAAATAAGAGATTCCACGGTCGTATCTGCCGCATCCTCTGTATTTGACGCAGGTGGAAGCTTTGAAGTTGGAAGCACGCGTACGGTGCTGTCCAGCTGACGTTGGTTCATAAAGTTGGGCGAGACGATTTCGATCCCAGCTTCATGCAAGGTGGACAGTATTTTTGCTCGAAGCTTGGAGCGAGTAGTCAGGAGCTGCTTGACGTCGCTTAAGAAACCTGAAACCCGGTAGTTAACCGAGTAATCGCCCAGCTCAAGCACATGGACAAAAGGGTCAGTCAGCTTGGCGGCCGATGCGGCTTCCAGTAGCAACTTTTCAATTGTCTTGTGCGAAATGTCATATCCCAGGGAGACCGTTGCTGAGACAATGGTGCCGGATGCTCGAACCACGGTAAATGGATGTGAAACCAGGAACAAATTGGGTAATGTCGTAAGATCGCGAGCTTCGGTCTGAATTTCGGTGTGAAATAATCCCCGTTCCGTTACCCGGCCAAACTCTTGTTCCACGCGAAGAAAATCGCCTAATCGAAAACTTTTCATGCCCCGGAGCATGAATCCCGCCATCGCATTGGACACAAATGTGGTAGATGATAAGGTGATGACGGCGGTGATCAACAACGCAAGGAGTTGAAAGAGATCTTTGTGCGTCTCGCTGTCTAACGGGAGTGTCAGAAGAATCAGAACAATTCCCATTCCCACCAATAGCAGCATGCCCACTCTGGCCGAAAAGCGCGCTTCTTCTTTCACGCCACCGTTTCGGAGAAATAACGACCAATACCCCACCCAGAGCCCAATACCCACAAGAGCCAGCGTGACGAGAACGGGAAGATAGAGCGGTAAGGTTTCGAGAAAATGATCAAGGAATGTCATAGCGATATATCGTGCTGAGAGACACACACACGATATCGATGAAAAAGGAAGAGGTCAACATGCACGGTGAGTTTTGGGCACAGAGATCAGAGAATATTATCCTTTCACACAAATACGCCCAGGGGGATCATTCCACCACCCATACCGGCTTGGTCACCTTTTGTATGAAGTTTGGATGAGGGCAAAGAGTCCTATTGTGAGCGAGCCAAAATGGATTCTTATCGGGGCAGATCTTGACAGAACTTCAGCAAGGTCGTAGAGTGGAGGGAGTTGACCAAAATTATGGTCAAAGAAATGATAGGCCAAATGGGAAAGACTTTACCAATTTCTGAAGTGAAAGCCAGGCTTCCCGAACTCGTGACGCGGGTCGATGAACGGGAAGAGGAAGTGGTCGTCACCCGAAACGGCAAACCGGCAGCCGTCTTGGTTAACTATGCCGAATACGAACGGGTAAAAGAAACCATTGATATCTTGAGCGATCCTGATCTGATGCAGCAAATCCGCAAAAGCCAAGCCTTCTATGCCGCAGGGAAAAAGGGCTTATCATTCGATGAGGTCTTTGGTGAGCCGTTGGTTCCCCGCAAGCAACGTCGGCGGTAATGCCGGTGTTTCGGGCTGATATCCCTCCCCACGTCGCAGAAATCATTCGACATCTTTCGCCAGATCTCAAACGTAGCATTAAGGCTGCCGTGCGTGCCTTATGCATGAATCCCAATGAGGGTGAACCGCTTGTCAAAGAATTAGAGGGGTTGTGGAAATACCGCGTCCAACGATTTCGCATAGTCTATGCTATTGACCGAAGACGCAAAGTCATACGCATGATGGCGATAGGACATCGGCGAAGTGTGTACGAAGAGGTAACAGAGCGCATTCATCAGCAGTCGTAAGAATGAGACTGTTGATGAATGATGATATCAATGGCCACATTGAGTCTCTGCGACTGAACATGTCAGAGACCTCGGGTCTGTTCCCAAAAGCATGTTCTGAGTTGTTCGGCTTGCTCACAATGAACCTGTCGAAGGATGGTTCGACGGGCTCACCATGATCGTTATCACTCATCCCGAACCGTATGATTTATCATCCTGAGCTCCGTCGAAGGATCACAATGAATCTATCGCAGGAGCCTGCCCTGAGCCTGTCGAAGGGTTCTCGTGCTCTTTACTTCTCACTTCTTACTGGTCTAGAGAGCGCTGCTGGCGGCTTTTTTCGCCAGACCCTGAATGAACAATTACCGTGTTTGAGCGGTGATAACTGATGACCGTTGACTCTGAGCCTCGAGTTTCGCCAGATTTCGTCATGCTCTCGGATTATCAGCGGTCTTAGGATATCGAACGCGTAGTTTTCGGTCGGTGACGACGACAAAGCTGCGCTTCCAGTTCTCTACAGTTTCGGTTTGAAAGAGGTCATGAATTCGTTTCAGTAGCGCATTCCGTCCTGGGTCTCGCAGGCGAACGAGTAACACGCCATGATGAGTTCCGGGAAGAAACTTGCGAATGTCTGAGAAATCTAAATCTTGTGTGATGAAAAACCGCTCAGCTGCTTGCGCAGTGTTCCAAACTTCCAAATCATCCCGTCCAGTCAGCTGTTCTTCACGAACCGTGTCTGTATTATGTCCCAGTTGCTTAAGAGCTTGGGCCAACCGATCAGGCAGGTTTTCATCAAGTTTGATGTTCACGAAAGACTTGGCACGCTGGGTAAAGGGAGATCTTCTTCAGCCGATGCTGCAGCAAAGGCGATGATGGCACGAATGGCTTCCTCTGTCACCGTCGGAAAGTCTTCAGCTATTTCTTCGACCGTCGCACCTTCTGCTAAACTGGCCAGAATTGTGCGCACAGTCACCCTCGTCCCTTTGATGATCAACTCGCCTCCACAGATTTGGGCATCACGTCCAATAAATTCTTGATAGTCCATGTGGTTTCCCTTCAGAAGATAGTCACGCCTACAATTGACTTCGACCTGAATTCAAAAAATGAGATGCCTAGAATGCTTGTGATCCCTCATGATGAAAAAGCCAAAAGTTAAGGTTTTGTCTGTCGATTTCAAAATATTATATCGAAACCAAGACCAGATCAAAATATCATCTATGGGAGTGTTGAATAATGAAGATAGCATTGGCCATATTTCGCTAGGGAGCTGTTCGTTATCAACAGCATTGGAGCTGTTCAAAAAGCATGTTCCGAGCCTGTCAAAGAGTCCGTCCAGTCCTATCTTTCGCCCCTTGAGGGAGAGGGAAGGGTGAGGGGACGGGGTCATCTGCTTGAGAGACATCGTCATTCGGAAATTAATTGGAGCAGCTATAGATGTAGGGCGAAAAGAAGCAGGATTGTTCCTTTCTTTAGCTATCGACGGACAATGACGGAGGTGGTGGAGTGATACAGCATCCAATGAGTTGGATCTTGGGCAAGCGCGACGTAGTGCTGGATGTCTGCTGAAGAGCAGAGGCCGGTTTGGCAATAGGTCTGTTCTAGAACTAACGCTGACTCACCCATGACTTGGGCCATGGGTGAGTTGCCAGGGCAGAGGTGCATGGTCGATTGCACTCGTACAATATGAAATCCGGTTTGTTCCAATTTTTGTGGAAGACTCAGGGCATAAGCGGGGTTTAAGTCTGCATTGACGAACATTTGGCATATGGCTCGGTTGACTCGTGCTTGCGGTGTTTCGACCTCTCGATCCAGTAGTGTCGCAGACGTAAAGTCTGGTTCCTCGAAGAGAGCCCAGCCTCCTGGTTTGAGCAGGGCCCACATTTTTTGAAGGATGGCAATATCGGACTGGTTGTGAATGAGGACATATCTGCCATGAATCAGATCAAAAGCCTGGGGCGGCTCAAACTCTAGAAAGGTGGTCTGATGGACTTGGAACGGTGGCGAGGTGAAATTCTGAAGGTATGTGGTGTTTTTGTCCAACCCGACAGCCAAGCCGGCAGTGCCGACATAGTTGCCCAACCAACGCAACATTGAGCCGGCCCCGGCGCCTAGTTCCAAGCATCGCCAGCCAGGTTGAATGTCTGTTTCCTTCAATAAGCGGATGGTGGTGGGATCGTTCGCGGCTTCCACCAATTGCAGCCGTCGAAATTCTCGCTCTTCGGCATTGTTGTCAAAGATGTATGTGCTCATAATAGGGTGCGGCCCTTTCTTTCCCTAACCTTCCAGTGACCGCGATGCGTGGCAACCGGCAATATAGCCGGTTGACCAGGCCCATTGGAAGTTGAAGCCACCGATCCGGCCGTCGCAATCTAGCATTTCTCCAATCAGATACAGCCTCTGGACTTTTTTTGAGGCCATGGTAGAAGGATTGATTTCTTGTAGTGGAATACCGCCTGCCGTGACTTCAGCAAAATTCCAGCCGCGTGATCCAATGACTGGAATGGAAAGATTGGTGAGAGCATGCACTAAGGTTGTTCTCGAGTCTTTTCTGAGCAGGTTGACTGGTGTATTGGGCATATCTGCGTCAAGAAACTGAGCGAGTTGCATGGCGACACGACTCGGCAAGCGTTCCGTCAATATGGATCGCACGGTTTGGCGGCCTGGTTGTGACGCTCTCTGGATAAACCATTTCTCTACTTCCTGCTGTGTGGAGCCCGGAATGCAGTTGAGGTGGAGTTGGACCTGATGGCCTTGTGCCGCAGCCAAAACCCAGAATCGGCTGGTATCAAGCACCACCGGCCCGCTCACGCCAAAGTGGGTCCACAGCAGGCTTCCCGTTCGACGATCAACAATTTTCTCATTCACACGGGTCGTGAGCATCACCTCATGTGAAATGCCTGAGAGATCAGCATGGAAAAATCTGGGATCTAGCAATAATGGCACAAGTGCTGGATACGTTGGAGTGACCGAATGGCCAAGCTGTTGAACCATATCCCACCCAGATCCATCTGATCCGGTTTTGGGAAGTGAACGTCCCCCCGTTGCCATAATCACCTGTTGCGTTTGAATGCTGCCTTGGGAATGGTGAATGACAAATTCTTGGCTGTGCCGTGTGATGGATTGAACGCGGTGTTGAGTCAGAAGTGTTACGGACAATGCTTGGCATCGATTCAGGAGAGCGGTCAGAATAGTTCGAGCCTTATTACTCGCGGGAAAAATCTTTCCGGTCCGTTCGGCTTGGAGTGGAACGCCAAGCGAATCAAACCAGCGAATGGTGTCTTGTTCATGAAAACGGCGCAGGATGCGGTCAATGGATTTCCGGTCTCCCTGAAAGTCTGAAGCCGCCATCTGTTGATTGGTGACATTGCAGCGCCCACCGCCCGAGACCAGAATTTTCGCTCCAACAGACTTGGCGCTATCGAGGACGACGACGTTGAGAGATCTATTGGTTTCCGCAGCAAAAATACCCGCAGCAAGCCCAGCCGCCCCAGCTCCGACGATGGCAATGTCGACGTAGTTGTTCAAGAGAGAAGAAGCCTTGTTGAGTAATGAGTGCGGGTGGATGAGAAGTTAGGTGCTTTAGAGAAGAATATTCCATTTGCCTTCTGGTGGGAAGACAATCATCTGTCAGACTGTTAGCCGTATGCCAATACAACTCTATGTTCTTCAAGAATACGGGTCTGATGGTAGCAGAATCTTGGTGGGATTTTGGGCGAGGCAAGTGTTTGTGCGGCTAGTTTGGCAAAGGGCTCGAATGGATAGATGCGAAAGGCATTTTCCACTCGAGCCCCAATGCTTGGAGAGATGGTTAGGGTTTTGCGGCTTCTGAAATTACGAAGAGGAATGTAGCCTTGTTGTTGAACATATGATTATCACTTCGGCCAGGGTTTCCATTCCTTCGCGGCTGAATCGAACCACCATTGCGGGCCACTCAAATAGAGTTTTTTATGACAGTCCAATGTTTCATCTTGATCTTGCGGCCAGTCCTCCCAGTCATTGTTCTTAGAGTTGAACCACCATTCTTGCCCATTCAGATACAAGTTTTTGTGCTCATCTAAGGTCCATCGGGTGTCCTGAGTCGGCCACTCGTCCCATTCCTGCGGATTGGAGTTTTGCCACCAGCCGCGATTTTCAATATACAACCTCTTGTGGCCTTCTAACGTGATGTTCCCATCACTGTCCCACAAGTCTGCATGTCGTTGACAAAAATCTCCTGTGGTGTTTTGGGCCCATCCATTTGTCACAAGGATACTGCTCAGTAACAACACGATGGCGAATATTTTTCTAGATGTTTGCATGTTTCGTCTCCTCAAGAATTAAGAATCACACGTTGAAGAATACAAATGATGTAAAACTTGAGCCTGCACGTCTGCGGACATGGTTTTGACATCTTCGCAGATGGTTATACCTGAATCGAAATCCTCTGGCGTTCCCCCTTTCTCTGCCATCGGCGTAAGTATAATACCCAAGATAGCATACTCTTGTACGGGAGAAGAGCATGATGATTGATAACAACTGAGAACTGGGAGGGGGAATTCTGAAAAGGTCGTTCTTGAGAGGGACTAAAAGTATGACCGAATTGCGAGTTAGATGCAAGTTGGGGTTGTTGAAAAAAGTTCCAGCAGCGTTTTCGCCCTTTTCCCCTGCTCACGTATTGTCGGTACGCTCAGGCCAGGTGTGCCGAATTTCATCGTCTTGTTGGGCGGCAGTGAAATGTTCCCAAGGGATGTGATTGACATCAATCGTGGTTGAAAAACTTTCCGCGTCTGACGACTCCCACCCTAAGTGCCGCAATGTGCCGCTTTGATCGTGGGGCACGGTTCGGATAGAAAAGTTGAGTGTTGGAGTACGCCATAACGCATATTCATGGGGGATGATGACATCGGGTTGTTGCTCCAGGCGCATTGAATAATCGTCAATTGACTGTTGAATATCGGAGACACCGATAGAAATATGAAAACGTTTCATCTTGGACCCTATTTCTGACTGCGTTGATTGGCGCAATCAATACAGAAGAAAGTGGTTGGATCAAAGTCTAAGCGTTTGCGGTGAATTTCCTCCTCGCAATGCAGGCAGAGGCCAAACGTGCCCTTCTGGAGCCGCTGAAGACTTGCGTCAATCCGTTGAAGTTGAATGACTCGGCGTTGCTGTGATTCTTTCGCCATGGCTTGTCCCTGTAGGGCGTCCATGCGCGAGACGCGTCCGACGGTGGTTTGATCCAGTGCAACGGTTTGGGCGGCCTCCTGGCCAGATTGTTCGACTGCTAAAAGGTCAGAGCGTAGTTGGAGTAAAGCCTGTTTGAAATGCTGGGTGTCGTGGTCATTCAACATGGGAGTTTGGGCGGTCCAGGGGTTGATAGAGTGTTGAGGGCAATGTACCCTAGCCAGAGCGTAAAAGGCTAATGTGTCTGCGAGGATTAGAACCAGCCATTCGGTAAAAAGGAGAGTATATGGAAAAAGTGCTAAAAGGGTTAGTGGCCTTTCAACAAGAAGTGTTTGCCAAAAAGAAAAAATTGTTTACGTCGTTATCCACACAACAAAAGCCGACGGTGTTGTTTGTCACCTGTTCAGATTCACGCATTGATCCCTCATTGTTGACGCAGACGGACCCCGGCGATCTGTTTATTATTCGTAATGCCGGAAACTTGAT
This sequence comes from Nitrospirales bacterium, assembly GCA_965223315.1. GTDB lineage: Bacteria > Nitrospirota > Nitrospiria > Nitrospirales > UBA8639 > Nitrospira_E. The sequence goes on along the minus strand of CBDCWD010000004.1, from coordinate 3,134,338 downwards.
TCCCACATATGGGGCCGCAATTGGAGGGAGCACGGCGACCATTGAATATGGGGTGGCAGTCCTCCAGGTCACAGACATTATTATCTGTGGGCATACGGATTGTGGCGCCATGAAAGGCCTGTTACATCCTGAAAAATTGAAAGCGCTTCCTGCGGTGAAAGCCTGGCTCCAACATTCGGAAACCACCATGCGAATTGTCAAAGATCATTGCGGACATTTAAAAGGCGAGAAGTTATTTGCCGCCGCGATACGGGAAAATGTGCTGGTTCAGCTGGATCATCTCAAAACGCATCCGTCCGTCGCCACACGCCTGCGCCGTGGAGATTTGCGGTTGCATGGCTGGGTGTATTCCATTGGAACCGGGGAGGTGTGGGCCTACGACCCAAAGAAAAACGATTTTGTGAATCCCGGAAAGTCAAAATAATCGACTCCAGTGTATGGATCAACAAAGCTGAGCCCCGTGGAGCATTGGGTTTCTGTCTTTTTCGGATGGATCCCCGCTAAAAACTGCGGGGATGACACCCAGGTGCTGAACCCCTTGCACACAACTCTGGAGAATGAGGCTTCGTTCACATCATCCTAACACCAGTCTGTCAGGACGACTTTTCCAATCGAACGGCCTTGCTCCATCATGGCATGGGCTTTGCGGAGGTTTTCTGCAGTGATTGGGTGTATGACTTCATTCACGGTAGTCACGAGTTCTCCGTTATCCACCAGCTCCGCAATCGTGTTGAGCAATCGCTGTTGTTCAATCATGTCGGCCGTTTGATACATTGAGCGGGTAAACATAAATTCCCAGGCAAAGGATGCACTTTTACGTTTCAGAGGTCCAAGATCCATGGGTTTTTCGGTTTCGACAATGGAACACATGCGGCCTTGCGGAGTGATCACATCGGTCATGACTGGCCAATGCTGATCGGTATTGTTGAGGCAAAAAATATAGTCAACTACCGTCATTCCCAATGCGCCGAGTTCCTCAGCAATTGCATGGTGGTGATTGATCACGTGATTGGCGCCAAGCTTCTGACACCAAGTGCGTGACTCGTTTCGCGAGGCGGTTGCAATGACATGTAACTTAGCCACTTTACTTGCCAATTGAATGGCAATGGATCCCACGCCTCCTGCGCCGCCGATGATGAGGATGGTCTTTCCCGCGTCGTTCCCGTGGCGTGAGATGTTCAGGCGATCAAACAGGCCTTCCCAGGCGGTGATGGCCGTTAAAGGGAGTGCGGTTGCTTCGGCATACGTGAGCGATGTGGGTTTCTTGCCCACAATGCGCTCATCCACCAGCTGATACTCGCTATTGCTGCCAGGGCGGGTAATGTCACCGGCATAGAACACCTGATCGCCAATCGCAAAGTGTTCGACTGTTTCTCCTACTCCCACGACCTCACCAGCGGCGTCCCACCCTAAGATACGGGGAGTGGTTTCGACGTCGTTTTTCGGTGCGCGCACTTTGCAATCAACGGGATTCACGGCGATGGCTTGGACGTGGACCAGAAGATCTTTGCCAGCCGGCTGCGGTTGTTCGATTTGAACATCCACCAATGACTGTTCGTGCTCTATAGGTAAGTACTCATAGAGGCCAACGGCCTTCATGGGGCGGCTCCTTCATCATGAGTGTGTGTACTGATTGTTTTCAGAAATGCATAGTCTTCTTATTGGCCTATATTAATCTATGCGTTTCAACGTGTTTTGATCGGTGTGATGAAAGACATCAGGCTGTTGAGGTCTCTGAAGCTGCGTATCCTCTTTGTAGCTAAATTGCCAAGGTTCATGGATGGTGACGGATAGTTCGTAACGCACGATTTTCATCTGTGCATCTAAATAGGGATTGGACAGAATCCCATACACAGCGGCTCCTGCATCGGCCGTCATGCAAAACTCTTTCGCATCAGCTTCCGAGGTTCCTCCGGCATTGACCACCACTCCTCGAGGAACCATAAAGCATCGCATCACCTGTTTCCGTTCAGCATCCCACAACCAATAGCCCACTTCTTCGTGAAAGGGCTGTTCCTGAATCAAAGGCCAGGCAACAGTGGAATATCGGAGGCCGTATAAGGTTTGCGCGCCGTTAATGACCGGGCCTAACGGTTCAAAGGTGAGACGCTCGCGAAAATGGGTTTCCTTGGATCCATCCTGAGCTGGAGCAATGTCGATGCCTTCGTTGCCCTCCCAGATACCGACTAATGCGCCAAGCGGGCCAAGGTGCGCGATCATTTCAGGATTCGCTGACTGGTGTTGAGTGTTCTCGGTCATTCGGGGACTCCTTTATCAAAAGTAAACGGGAAATACTATTCAAATAACGCTGCAACATGTTTTGGCCACCTTACCAAAAGCATGACTTTCGACCAAATTTGCTACTCAGGGAATGGTGAATAGTGAAGATAGCAAAGGTTATATTTTGTCAGGAAGACCCCGGCGATCAAACCGCGTATTGTCAGGCGTGTCTTGCGTCTTTTTCGCCGGTTCTTCGTCTATATATATATGAAAGGCAATTTGAAACATACACGACCCAGGAGGATAGGTCATGAAGACACCATCAGCCATCAAATTTCCAGGGGCCAGTCGGGTTCATATCGGATTGGCGGTATCGGATCTGGAGCGTTCGCGAACCTTTTACAAGATCCTGTTGGGGGTAACCCCGACCAAAGAACGGCCCGGCTACATCAAATTTGAGCCAGAAGATCCCTCCATCAACCTGACTTTACATGAAGTCGATGAGGGCGACAGGATGGGACACGTGACGCGGCATTACGGGATCCAGGTCAAAACCACGCAAGCGGTGCAGGAGGCCCAGGCCAGATTTGCCCAGGCGGGCTTACCCACAAGGGTAGAAGAACACGCCACCTGTTGCTATGCTGTCCAGGACAAGGTGTGGGTGGCAGACCCGGAAGGCAACCAGTGGGAGGTTTTTGTGGTGCTGGACGCAGATGCAGAGGGCGGTGCAGCAGAAGGGTCACAATGTTGTGCCCCGAAAGTTGCCCAGGCATAATGCTTTGCCTGGGCGAAGTGAGCCTGATGAGGCAGAAGGAGCCAACGGTATGAATGACAAGGCGACAGCAACCGAACACCTGTGGGAGCAGCTCAGCGGCAAACTGCGAAGCTTCTTGCTCCAACGCGTCTCGGATCCGGAGGTCGCGGACGACTTGCTCCAGGAAACGTTCCTGCGTGTGCATACAAAGCTCGACGAGATGAAAGACTTCCGGCGGATGACTGCGTGGGTCTATCAAGTCGCCAGAAATTTAGTGGTCGACCATTACCGGGCCGAAGGTCGGAATCTTGTTGACACTGTCCTTGAGGAGATCGCCCCGCCGCTGGATGATTCCACCACGGGAGCCCCCACCAATTTGAATGTACAGGTTGAAGGCTGGCTTGAGCCGATGATCGACCGGCTTCCGGATGATTACCGTGTCGCAGTGAAACAATACGAACTAGAGGGAAAACCACAGCGTGCACTGGCTGAAGACCTTGGCCTCTCCCTTTCTGGGGCCAAATCCAGGGTGCAACGGGGCCGGACCAAATTAAAAGGCTTGTTCCAGGCCTGTTGCTCCTTTGAGCAAGATCGTCGCGGCAGCATCATCGATTATACGCCAAGGGCCAATGAGACCGGCAGGGGTTGTTGCCAAGAAGAATCGAACTCGTAGCCAAACCGCACAACTGGCAAACTTACAAGGGGTCAGACTCGAATTATTTAATTCGAGTCTGACCCCTAATATAAAAATATTTTTTGCCTAAACCGTCCTCTTGATGAGGTCACTGTTGAGTAATTCCTCCATATTGTATGTCGGTGAGATCGGCCATTTCTCGATTCCAGGTGGTCAGGTCCTGTGGGGTAAACTGATTCAGGTGAGCGTAACCACAGGCTCTGGCCATGACTTGCATGAGTTCCACTGACGCGCCGAAGAATGTGGCCAGTTGTTTGGCGCTTTGTTCCATGTTTACCAGTTTTCGGAGCTCGGGTTTTTGCGTGGCAATGCCTGCAGGACAATTATTGGTATTGCAAATACGTGCGCCGACACAGCCAATGGCTTGCATGGCGCTATTGGCGAGCGCGATGCCATCAGCGCCTAGGGCCAGGGCTTTCACAAAATCACTAGGCACACGCAGGCCTCCCGTTGCAATGAGCGTGACGCGACCACTGGCTCCTTTCTTGTGTAGATAGGCGCGAGCTCTGGCTAATGCGGGGATGGTGGGAACGCTGATGTGATCTCGAAAGATGAGCGGTGCCGCGCCTGTGCCTCCGCCTCGGCCATCAAGAATAATGTAATCTGCTCCGGCCTGCAGGGCGAACTCGATATCTTGTTCAATATGATTGGCGCTGAGTTTGAATCCAATCGGGATGCCGCCGGTGATCTCGCGTACGCGATCGGCAAATCTGGCAAAATCTTGTGGGGTCGTGAGGTCGTCAAATGTGGGCGGAGAGACAGCTGGTTGTCCTTCAGGGATGCCCCGAACTTGGGAAATTTTACCAATATTTTTTGCTGCGGGAAGATGCCCTCCTGTTCCTGTTTTGGCTCCTTGTCCGCCTTTGAAATGGAAGGCTTGGACTGTCGTGAGAAGTTCTTCCCGATACCCAAATTTGGCACTGGCCAATTCATAAAAGTATCGGCTATTGGCTTGCTGCTCTTCCGGTAACATCCCGCCTTCACCTGAACAAATGCCGGTTCCGGCGAGTTCGGCGCCTTTGGCCATCGCCACCTTGGCTTCTTCAGACAACGCCCCAAAACTCATATCCGAAACCAACAGCGGAATCTTAAGCTCCAGGGGTTTCTTGGCTTCAGGTCCAATTATGAGATTGGTTCCTACCGCCACATCTTCAAACAAAGGTTTGCGATGTACCTGGGCGACTAATATTTGAATGTCATCCCATTTTGGTAATTGCTCTCTCGGGACCCCCATAGCACCCATTGGCCCGTGATGCCCCATCTTGCTCAGACCGTCTTTGGCCAACTGATGAATAAACGCGACATGGGGTTCCTCCGCCGTGGGTGCTGCCTGGGGGGCTGCGAGGCTGGTATCGATGCCCGGGCCCTCTGTCCCAACTTGGTCATTCTTGAATTTCTTGTGTGTGCCATCGCAGTAGGGGAGATTCTTCGAATGCTTGCATGCGCAGAGATAGGCTTCCTCGTCTTCTTCTGCCGTAAAAGGTTTTGGCCTAAAGGTGGTACCGGCATGAGAGCCATCACAAAATGGTTGCGTCTTGGAGCGCCCGCAGGTACAGAAATAATATTCCTCGCCTTTCTTGAGATTCACAACATGGGGCCTGTTATCTGCAATGACAGGGTTCGACATGAAAGGTTTCCTTCTTAATAGTAGATTGAACGGATGTGACGTCGTGAGACATTGATGGGGTCTCGTTGACTGTCCGTCATAGTCTTAACAAAAGGGTGCCGAGTCTGTCGACAATCGATGAGCACAGGATTCACCACATGACAGACCATGGCTGTACTGTTAGCGACGTCTTGGATACATTGCAGTCGGGTTATAGAGCCACAGGCTTTGTCTCCCGGTCTTTCATGCTGGTATTTTTCAAAAGCAGATCGACGTTTTTCATGGCGAACAAGGCTCGGGAAGGATGAACTCCGTCCATACCATATCGCTGTTAGGGCTGATGCTGGCATTCGTGCCGGCGGCGGTGGTCATGAGTATTCTGTATCGATGGGGGTTGGATGTTCGGACCTCCTTGTCAGCCGTCACACGAATGCTTTTTCAGTTGTTGTTAATCGGCTATGTGTTGGTGGCAATCTTTGAGACCGATCATGCAGGAATCATCATGCTCGTACTTGCGGTCATGCTTGTCGCAGCAAGTTGGATTGCGCTGCGCCCTCTTCAGGAAAAACAGACGCTCCTGTACAGAAATGCCTTTCTGGGTATATTTGTGGGAAGCATGCTGACTCTTGCACTGGTGACGCAGTTGGTCCTGGGCGTTGAACCGTGGTTTTTGCCTCGATATGTTGTGCCTCTTGCTGGAATGATCATCGCTAGCTCTATGAACGCGGTCAGTCTTGCAGCCGAGCGGTTTGAGTCGGAGATGCGAAAAGGCGGTTGCTATGATGAGGCGAGAAGTGTCGCACTCCAGGCCGCGCTCATTCCAGTGACTAATTCGCTCTTTGCCGTTGGGTTGGTGTCTTTGCCAGGGATGATGACTGGTCAAATTCTCTCCGGCGTGTCTCCCTTCGTGGCGGCCAAATATCAGATTGTGGTCATGTGTATGATATTCGGAGCTTCAGGAATGTCAGCCGCAATGTACCTGGTGCTTGAAAAATATCGTCACTGACGGACAGGATATGATTCATTCAATGTCTTGATGCCTATCGTTCTATCAACGAATGGCAAATTCTGTACATTTGAAAATGTATTGGCTAGGATGAAGCTTGGTGGGAAGGTATTTCGATATATGAAAACGAGCGTTACTGTTTTTGTGTCGTATGCCAGGGCTAACCGGGATTTGGCCACACGGTTTTTGGAGAACTTCAAGGAGCAGGTCGCACCCTCAAAGCGTTATTCCTATACATTTTGGCGGGACTCAGATATTCTTGTAGGCGAAAAATGGCACGAAGAAATACAACAAGCTTTGATGAAGTGTGACGCGGGGTTAGTGTTGATCAGCCCGGCGTTTTTGGGTTCGCAGTATATTCAAGAGCATGAATTGCCAAAATTTCTGAAGCGGGGAGGGAAAGCCGTGATCCCTGTACTGCTGCAACCGATAGATTTAGACCGGCATGATTTAAAGGGGCTGCAGCGTACGCAAATTTTCAGACTAGACCGCCCACGATTTGCCTCGCCAAAGGCGTATGGTGAATGCTCCGGCACCCAACGCCAGCAATTTACCCTGGAACTCTTTCGTCAAGTTGAAGCACGGTTAGACAGGGGCATAAGAGATTGAGAGCGTAGAACGATTTGTATTTTCTGTCATCCCCGCAGGTAGTCAGCGGGGATCCATCTTGGAATGTGTGATGATAAAGATGGATTCCCGATAACAGATGTCGGGAATGACATAGGTGAGGATAGATTCCATGACTGAGCCAACGATCATCTGTCCAAGTTGCAAATCTGAGATCAAACTGACGGAATCTTTAGCCGCTCCGCTGCTGGAAGCTACGAAGCGCGACTTTGAGCAACGGCTTGTGCAAAAGGAGGCCGAATCGGCAAAGCGGGAAGCGGCTATTCGTGAGCGGGAAGTGGCGCTGTCGAAGTCGCAAGAAGCTCTTGATGCACAAGTAGCTGAGAAACTAAAGACAGAACGCATGCGGATTGTCGCTGAGGAGTCAAAGAAAGCGAAGCTAGCATTGACGCATGATCTTGAACAGAAATCAAAAGATCTTCTGGAATTGCAAGGCCTGCTGAAGCAGCGAGAAGAAAAGCTGGCTGAAGCCCAGAAGGCTCAAGCTGATCTACTTCGCAAGCAGCGTGAGTTGGATGATGCCAAGCGTGAACTGGATCTGACTGTGGAGAAACGTGTTCAAGAGGGTCTCACGGTGACACGGGAGCAAGCCAAGAAAGAAGCCGATGAGGCGGCGAAGTTGAAACTCATGGAAGCTGAGCAAACAATTTCTTCCATGCAAAAACAAGTGGAAGAATTGAAGCGTAAAGCGGAGCAAGGGTCGCAGCAATTACAGGGCGAAGTTCAGGAATTGGAACTGGAGGGGCTTCTGGCTGCGAAGTTTACACATGATACGATTCAGCCAGTGCCAAAGGGTGAGCATGGCGGTGATGTCTTGCAACATGTGGGCGGTCCGTATGGTCAGGTCTGCGGCACCATACTCTGGGAGTGCAAGCGGACCAAAAATTGGACCAATGCCTGGCTTGTGAAGCTGCGAGAGGATCAGCGGCGAGCCAAAGCGGAATTAGCCGTGATGGTGAGTCAGACGCTTCCCAAGGACCTGACCACCTTTGGACTGATTGATGGTGTGTGGGTGACTGATCCTCAATCGGCGATTCCGGTTGCGATGGCTCTCCGACACAGTTTGCTAGAAGTTGCATTGGCTAAACAGGCTAACGAGGGACAGCAGACGAAAATGGAGATGATGTATGATTATTTGATGGGGCCTCGTTTTCGGCAGCGGGTGGAAGCCATTGCAGAGGCCTTCAAGACGATGCAAGAAGATTTAGAGAAAGAGCGTAAGGTGATCATGAAGCAATGGGCGAAGCGCGAGGCACAAGTTGACCGGGTGATGCAAGCGACGGTGGGCATGTACGGAGATCTCCAAGGTATTGCCGGGAAAACCCTTCAGGAAATCGACGGTCTGGAAATGAAGGCGCTTGATGTTCCTGCTGCTGAACAATCAGGAAAAGGCTAATCTATTCCAACTTTCCCCTGTATATTGTTGTAATTTTTTTTGACTGACAGACCTTCTTCGATTAATATCAGAGACAGCTTTTTTATTATTCCCTATTTTTCCTTAATCATACTCCCTCTCACGTTGCTATTTGGTCGTTTGGATTTTGTCGTAGGTTGGCGAGAGTAGTTTCAGCTATTGGAGTTTTTCTTCCAACTGTCTCGACGTGCTAAATAGCCGGCGAATTTCCCCCTCTCTTGACAGCAGTAGAAAGATTCATTGTGTCGAGGGGATTCTTTCTTTGTGATGCGTCTGAAACCCGTGAAGTTGGGAAAGGAGTAGGAAGTATATGACCCAATTGTCCTCTTTTCTTGCTGAGAGCAACGCTCATTCATCCCTGGAGAGATCGTCTGGTTTGCTTGCGGTTGTGACAGGAGGCGCGGGATTTATTGGGCGGCATCTTGTGAACATGCTATTGGATTGTGGGTTCCACGTGCGGGTTGTGGATCTTCAAGAGCGTAAGAATTTTGATGGACGTGTTGAATATGTCCAAGGCTCCATTTTAGATCACGCGCTCTTGCGGACGGTGATGGAAGGGGCAGACTATGTTTTTCATCTTGCCGCGAATCCCAATTTATGGGTCGCTGATAAGAATGAATTTCATCAGGTCAATTTTATGGGCACTCGAGCCGTTCTGGAAGCGGCCAAGCACGCAGGCGTCCGGCGTATGGTCCATACGTCTACCGAGTCCATTTTGAAAGGCCACCAGGCAAAGGCCGATCATCTCGTCAATGAACGCGTGGAGCGAACGTTGGACGATATGCCTGGTCCGTACTGCCAGTCAAAATTTCTCGCTGAGCAAGAAGCGCTGGCGGCGGCACAGGATGGGCTGCCGGTCGTGGTCGTCAATCCCACCTTGCCCATCGGGCCGGGCGATTATTTGCTGACGCCTCCCACCAAAATGTTGCTGGATTTTGTGAATGGAGAAAACCCGGCTTACTTGGATTTCGAAATGAATATGATTGATGTGCGGGATGCGGCTTGGGGGCATATTTTGGCGGCCGAGCGGGGCCGGATTGGTGAGCGGTATATATTAGGCGGCGAAAATCTGCGGTTGTCACAGGTCTTAACCATGCTTCACGAGTTGACAGGGTTGCCAATGCCTCGATTGCGGATTCCGTATTTTTTAGCCTTGGGCGTGGCGGCGGTCTCAGAAGTGATTGCTGACACCATTACGAATTCACCTCCCAAAGCTTCTTTAACGGGAGTTCGAGTAGCGGGTGCCTCGATGGTGTTTGATTGCACCAAAGCTGTGACTGAACTAGGGCTTCCTCAAAGTTCGGTGCGGCAGGCCATTGCGGAAGGACTGCTCTTTTTGTGTCAACAGGGTCAGGTGCGTCAAGAAGAAATTGGATCGCGACTCGAGAACTTTCAATCTGCTCCCCACGTCAACATGGCGTGAGACATTCCATCCTCAAGCAGCAGACCTCAACTCGTCCGACCAGAATTATTTGAATCTTCGCTGGGAAAACCACAGGCGGCGCGGTTCTACGTCATACCCGCGGAGGCGGGTATCCAAAATACTGGCCTAAACCCGGGCTCCCGTTTTCACGAAAGGGTCTGTTGAAAAAAGCCGCCAGCGGCGTTCTCGCCCTTTTTCCGTGCTCACGTAATACCAGTACGCTCCGCGCGCAAAAAGGGCTGCGGCCTTCCCTTCGAGAAGCCTCAGGACAGGACTGGACGGACCCTTCGATAGGCTCAGGGCAGGCTTTTTTGAACAGACCCGATGCTGCTGATAGCGAATAGCTTCCTGGCGAAATATGGCCCTTAATATCTTCATTATTCAACACTCCCGGAAAATGACGCCTCAAGGCTTGTACAAGAATGTCTCTATTTCTAGACCAAAACCTCATCTACAGAGAATATAGTAGTTTAACTTTCAGTTAAGACATTTCAGAGCCCCCTCGCCCTTGAGGGCTTGGCCTCGAAGAGAGGACAAGGTTGGGGTGAAAGGCCTATTTGATAGTTAAAGCACTATAAGTGTTGGGGCTATCAAACCCTCAAGGTTATGACTGGAAGTCCCTGGATTCTGATTGGGGAAGATCGATGAGATATTGAGGGATGTCTCTTGGATCGGTCGAAATTTCCTTGGCATCTGAAAGAGGAATATCTTGTTGTAGGCGCCGGAGTAGGCGAGGGATTTTCATATTGGGGGGGATGTCACACTTCCACACATGCATGCCTGTTTCTGGTTCTTCGAAATGCTTGGTCACCTGAAACCCAGGGTGTTCCATAAAATAAGCAGAGAGAAATCCAGTAATCCCTTGTATGACCCAGGGATGTTCTGCTAGGTAGCGTCTACTCACTCGAAGTTCTGCTGGATGGGTCATGAATGTCGCAAGGTAAAAATTGAGAACGTACCTAATGAGCATTCTAGCAAAAAACCTATGCCGTGCTGTCAATAACTCAATATTAATGAAAACACGGCACAGGTTGCGGAAATGCTGAGATGCCCGTAGATGAGACTATAGAGGCATGGCAGTTGTTTAAGGTCTGCCTTTTCCTTGCGTGCTCTTTTTCCCTTTCTTTCCATGGTTGTAATTGTCGTCGTCATGTTCATCTTCTTCATCCTAATCGTCATCTTCGTCATGATCATCGTCGTGCCCATGTTTATGTTTTTTGTGCATCTTGCGGTGTTGGCCTTTCTTGCCATGACCTTCCCGGTATTCCTTCATTCTCTTCCGGCGTTTGTCTCGGGCCTTTTGGAATTTTTCTTGTTGTTCCGGCGTGAGTTGAGCCTTGATCTGTGCCATGGCATTCTGGCGCACTTCTTTCATCTGATTGTGCAGCGCTTCCATTTTTTGACGTTTCTCTTTGAGAATGGGAAGGATGGCGGCCTGTTGTGCATCAGTCAGGGATAACTTCTTCGTGAGCTTCTCGAGCTTTTTTTCAGGCGTATGCTTGTGGTGCCCCTTTCCCTCACCGGCCCAAACGGGGGAAGCTAATAGTCCTGCTACTGCGATGAATACAAACGTGACTAGGGCATAGAGTATTGTGGAACGGCCCTGGACGGGTTGCTGCGCAGAATGTGTTGAACAAGTCATTCATTCCTCCTTAAGTGAAAGCACATCTGTGGACTGCTGGTTGAGATACTCAGAGTGATCAAAAGTTCTAATAGTTTGCTACGATTTTTTGGATAAACCACTTCATTCATGGTATCAAGAAACGGATACTGGTCAACGAAAGGGCAATTTTTGCCGAGCGGTAAGATTTTGGATTGATTTCGAAAGCGTAACGGAGACCTCCTTTCACTCAACTGCGTGAGTTTTCCAAGCCATTAGGTTGCTTGTAGGCAAGAGTCAAAATGTCCTGCTATACTGCATGGTGATTGTGCCCCCTCCTTATTAGTTTTTCCCTCGAGTTCTTTAGATTTCTGCGTTTGTGTTTGGAAGAAAGTGCTAACGTTTCTAACGGCACATCGCAGAAAACATTGCATTAACAAGGGGGAACTTTTATTTTCATATCATTTATTTTTTGAAAGGATGGTGACAAATGGATGTTCAAAACTTAACCGAAGAAGAGTTGTTCTTATTAGCCAGTACTCCGGCCATGATTGGGACCGCGATGGCATTCTCTGAAAAAAGCGGGGTGTTTGGCACGATGAAGGAAGTGTGGGCCAGTATGAAGTCTCAAGCCTCCGCTCCTAAAGATTACCCGAACAATCAGTTGATTCAAGCCATTTTGCCAAAACTGGAATCTCGGGAAGAAGTCATAGAGAAAGCTAAACAATATCAGGAAATGGCGAAGGCCCGGTTAGAAGAAAAAGGCATCAAGACGCAGGAGCAGCTGCGCGATCAATTAATCAAGGATTGTGGAGAGGTGAATACCTTGTTAGCGAATAAAGTCAGTGCGCAGGAAGGCCAGGATTATAAAGCTTGGGTGATGAAGGTGGCGGAGAACGTGGCCAAGGCGGCGAAAGAAGGCGGGTTCTTGGGATTTGGTGGTGAGCAAATTAGTGAGGGAGAGAAGGTGCTGGCGCAGGATGTGGCGCGGGCGTTGGGCACGTCGACATCACTTGCTTAGGTGATTGAGGAGTCTGTTGGAAAAAGCCGCTGGCGGCTTTTTTCAACAGGCCCGCTACTTAATGCCAATGACCATAGAGTCCGGCCCAATCAGATGTTCGACTCTGGTTTCACGGAATCCCGCATTTTTCAACCAGGCGGTACAGTCAGCGCCGGTATAGTCAAACCCGCCGGGCACTTCAATAAGCATATTCAAGCTCATCAGTAATCCAAAGGCATTTTCGCGCCGTTCATCATCAATTAACGATTCAAAAATAATTAGAGCGCCATCTTTTGGCAAGGCGTCATAGGCTTTGCCAATAAGGAATTGTTTCTCTTCAAGATTCCAATCATGAAGAATGTGTCCCATGGTGAGGACATCGGCTTGGGGCAAGGGGTCTTTGAAAAAATCTCCGGGAATAAATCTGAGGCGGTCACCGAGGCCAAACGACTGAATATATTCTTCAAAGATTGGTCCGGTTGGTGGAAGATCAAACCCGCTGCCTTTGATATGCGCATGGGCCAATGCGATTTGTACCGGAAGCCCGCCTTGTGCCGAGCCAATGTCACAAAAGGTTTGATACCGAGCCCAGGGGAATTGTTGCGCAATGGCCTTGTTGCCTCCCATACTGATTCCTGTCATGGATTGGAGAAACGCTTTGAGTTGGTCTGGGTCGGCATACAGAGTTTCAAAAAAATTTCCGCCTTCTTTGGCTTCATTTTGGGGAAGGCCTGTTTTCAACCCTTCCGTGAGCGCTCCCCAATAGCGGTAGAGCCGGCTGTTGGCCATCTCTAGAAATCCACCCATATAGGATGGCTTCGCTTTATCCAGGAACAAGTCAGTCTCTGGCGTATTGGTATACGTCCCGTTCTCACGTTGGAGCATACCCAATGCGACGAGGGCATCAAAAAAATCACGGGCACTTCGTGGATGCAAGCCTAAACGGGTCTGTAGGCTGTCCGCATCCAATGGTTGACGGGCCAATTCGGTAAACACTTCGAGTTCAACGGCGCTGAGCAGCGTTTTGGAGCCCCAGAAGGCCATGCCCAGGTGCATTATTTTTTCAGGTGTGATAGTTGTATTCATCTTGTTCCTCCAATAGTGGTTTAACGTTCACATACATCCTTCACCCTCACCCTGGCCCTCTCCCTGTGAGGGAGAGGGAACTCTGAAAAATTTAGTGAAAGATTGAATGCTATAGAGGGTGTGTATGAGGTATTCGAGTAATTAGTCTCCGCCTTGAAACGAATCTTCTTCATATTCTTCAACCACGTCTTGGGTTTCAATGCCTAAGCCGCCTTGAAACGACTCTCGAATGGCCAGGATTTGATGATGGGTTGGGGTGCCTTCGATTTCCTGTCCAAATTGTTGTAAAAACTGGTTGCAGGCATTCAAGCCATGTTGAAAATGACGAGTCAGCGGGCCTTCGGTGATTTGCTGCCAGGTGATATAAATTAAGAATTCTTGGAACCATTTGGCTTCAGGGAGTCTTTTTCCATATTGTTGAAGGACTTCATAGGCTTGTTTGGCTTCTTGGCCTTGGTCCGTGGAAAAGATTTCTTCGGCTTCTACAATCTCGGATTCGAAATCTTTCAGTTCTCCGTGTAGCTCTGCTTGTTGAAGAGCATGATGTGCGGCTATAGCGGGATCAAAATTCATGATAGCCTTTCGTTGAATGTTTGCGGGTTGGCGTGTTCTGGATCTTCAATCATTCTTTATACTCTTGTGGCTTTGAGGTGGGGGAGGCAACGGTGTGTTGCAAATATGTGCCTAAAGCCTCCATCGCGCTGTTCATGAGGTCTGTGCCTCGCGTGTTAGACGTATTAAGGTGTTGATGTGTCTCTGCCCATTCTATCGCGAGCGGTAGAGGTAAAAGACGCACAGGTTCATGAGACAACGTGCTCCAGAGAAGGCTTAAGACGGTGCCGGCTCTCAGAGGAATATGAAGTGCTTCAATTGGATGGTTGTCCATCTCGGAGCACCATTCTGCGGGTGAAGTAACGAGATGCCCTCTGCACCCGGCAGGTCGATGATGATAAATAGAACAGATTTCGTCTTCAAGGAAAATACAGGGAAGACGAAGGGAATAGTAAGCCCGGTTAAGAGAATCGAGATCGCGGTCTGAGGTTTGGTGCGGAGCATCCATCAAAGTTTCTAGTTGCCTTAGAAGGCCCGCTTTCTGGAGTCGATCTTTGGTTGCGGCCAAGTTTTTCTGAATGCGATTTTTGTCAGCTTGAGGGAGGTCCTTGATCATGTCAACCAATGCAAAGGCTTCCGGTGGGGAGACGGGAATCATAGGCCGGCAACATGCGGCACATCCTTTTTGGCATGAAAGAGTTTTTCCTGCCTGGATTGTTTTGGTAATTTCCAAATCTTGCGCTTGATCTCCCAATGTGCGGATGAGAGGAACAATTCGGGAAATAGGAATGAAATTGATGGGCACATCTATGTGTGCCTGTAGGTCTCCTGAAGAGGTGGTGATCGTTACGTCGACGCGTTCTGTCTCAGAACTCATACTATTATCTGTACTTCTGCTAGCGAGAGTTGTAGGGTGTGTGATTTATCGAGAGGAACTAGCCTACGGTGAATAGCCCTCAGTCAGCAAGTGCGGGACCAAACAGCTGGGAGGAATTTTGTGAGTCGCGTCTGGATTATCTTCAAGCGCTTGGGGAGGTCGTCGAGCAGAGTTTTATTCGTCGAGATACCCAACATCCGGCATTCTGCGGGTGCATTGATTGGCATTCCAGTGTGCATGGCGCCTATGCACTATTAATCGCAGCCCGTTTGATTGGACGCCGGGACTGGGCGAAGGTGGTTGATGCGACATTAACAAAAGACTGTCTGGATGCGGAATGTTCTTCACTACAGC
This sequence comes from Nitrospirales bacterium, assembly GCA_965223315.1. GTDB lineage: Bacteria > Nitrospirota > Nitrospiria > Nitrospirales > UBA8639 > Nitrospira_E. Next base: position 3,119,125 of record CBDCWD010000004.1, on the reverse strand, counting down.
AAGGAGAGCTGGATCATGAGTTGCCGTACGGTTTTTCCTGGTTTTTAGCGTTAGCTATAGAACGAGAGCGAGGGTGGGGAAGGTGCGACCTGCGTCCTCTTGCGACAGAAATCGGCTTACGCTTAGAGCAATGGATGTTTTCACTCACTGCCGGAGAAGTCATCCGTCATTTCAAGCGACGGGAATATGGAAATTTAGCATGGGCGTTATTGAACGTGTGGGAGTGGGGCCAATGGACGGCCAATCAGCTCCTGCTTGATAAGCTTCTGGACTTCACGCGGAAGTGGGTGGTGCTGCTTGATGAGATGCTGCCTCCCTCATATGATGAAGTAACCGATGAGTTTTTTGCGGCTTCTCTGCAACGGACCAGAGTGATCATCACAGTTCTTCCACGGGACGAATCTCAAGCTTGGCTCAAATCGTTTTACGCAAAGGCTCTTTACTTGACCCCTTTGAGTCAAGCTTCCACTCCCCATTCGGCGGGCCTCAATTTCAGCCGTGCCTGGACATTTTGGACGCTCTATGTCTGTACGGGCGAGGAGCATTACCGAAATTCGTATGTGGAGCATATTGTGACGCACATGCAGTTGCCGGAGTGTTGGCGGGATGACTATCGGAAGCATGGCCACTGGGTGCCGCAATTTGGGATTTATGCCATTGCGTTAAGTCTGTCTGGATGACGCGGACACATCAAGTACAATCTGACCTATTCTGGTCTCTCCGGCACTGATCGTGATTCGGTGTGAATAGCGGTCGGAGAATTTTTGGTTTTTTCCAGATGGCTGATTGACTGGGCCAATTTCATCATTCCTGCCGAGACTTCTTGGATATCGTGGTGCAAAGCTTCCACTGTCTCGGCGCTCATCGAGTTTGCCAATGTGTTCATTCTGGCTGAGACTTCCCCAATGTCACGCTTGAGTGCCGCGACGGTTTTAGCCTGTTGGGCCTCGGATAGTTTGACGCGTTGCTCGAGTGCGTGAAGGTGCTCAGCCAGGGCTGGGTTTGCAGGGGACCCTTGCGCTAATTGCTGATACCGCTCTTCAAGTGATGCAAGTGAGTTGCTCAGATCCTCCAGGTTCTCTGCACCTTGATTTGTGAGCGCCGCTTGCATGCCGGAAGATATGTCTTGCATGTCATCATGAAGGGCCTTCACGGTTTCCGCATAGTGTTTTTCTGAGATTTCTATGCGTTCTTCTAATGCTTCTAAGTGTTCAGCCAAGGCAGGATTGTCAGAAGACGTTCTCACAGATGCTTGAGACGGGACAGAATGTTGCGTCTTCAACGCGGCCTTTAATGCCGCAGTATCGGAAGTGATGGCATCTCTGACTTGGTTGATATAGACATGGAGTTGATTCAGGCGTTTCTGGAGCACCAAAATGTCGTTGGTTCGTAGCAAGACCTGATCCAACGTTTCCTGTTGGCCTTTCAGTTGGTCTTCTAGCGCTTGTTCTTTCTGAGTGGCCCGCTCTTGTTCCGAAGCGAGCGTGAGCGTGTATTCACCCATCACGTCTTTGAATCCAATAAGCGAGTCTTGAAACTCGGTGAGGAGATTTTCGTAGCGGTGGTTATTTTGGTCGATTTGGTCGACTAACGCCGTCACTTGGTCTCCATAGACGGCGACTCGAGCTTGAGCCATTTCCAGATCTTTTTCCAGTTGTGCGATGGTTGAAGAGGTCGTCCTTTGATTTGTATGAACCGTGTCTTCCCACCCACCAACTTGGTGTTGCAATGTCTCTATCGTAGTATTCATCGGAGTGAGATGCTGGTCTTGGAATTCTCGCAGGGTTTGCTTGACCTCTCCCCGCAGGGAGAGCAAGCTGCCAATTTGCTTTTCCTGATCTTCCAACAACGCCTTTGTGGAGGCGAGGGCTTCCCGTACTTCTTCAAGGGTCGGCGGTGGAGGCGTTTGGTCTGCTTCCGTGAGGGTAGACTGGTCCACGGGAGTCAGTAGTTCTGCACAGCCGGATAGTGCCATCACGATGATCGGGCAAGCCAGAATGAACCATAGAGGGCAATATGGAAAACAACTGGTGTGACGATGATTCATGGGTTCTTCTCCTTACGAGGCTGGAGTTCATCGGATTGCGGCATTTCAAAAGATTTGAGAAGCGTCGAGAGTTTGCGGTCGGACACGAACATAAAGGCGCGGCGATTCATGTCAAAACAAAATTCATCCTCTTCTTCACAAATAGGATCCAATTCCCCAAATGAGATTGATTCCATGATTTTGGGGTTGATGCCAATATCCTGGAGATAGTTCATGACGGCTAAGGCTCGTTTGTGGCCCAAAGCCTGATTGTAGGCTTTCGTCCCTTTGGTGTCCGTGTGTCCTTCGATAGTCAACTCTCCGTGAAGCGATGTCCGCAACCAATGGCCGGCCTCCTGCAATGTTTTTTCCGCCTCGGGCGTCAATTCCCAGGAGTCGAAAGGAAAAAGGACCAGCGGGAAATAACGGCCGTCCGGCCGCGACCGTTTCCCAAATCCCACCGGGGCAATAGGTGATGGAGGTGGCTCGGGGTCGGGTACTTCAGGACGCAGTTCTTCCTTAATTTCTTCCGCTTCCACCACTTTAAAGGCATCCGAGTCAGGGCCGCCTGTTTGGATTTTTAAGGGAGCCACTTGTGTTTCCTCTGTGCCAAAGATCCCCGACAAGCTCTCACATCCGGTGAGTAAACAGCCAGCGAGCATGAGAAATAGTATTGGTTTGTGCATCATGTATCCTTTACGAATCTGTAGACTGGGGGAGTCAGGGTTTGTCGTGGTTGATGGAGTTTTGGGTTGCAGCCATCAACATTGTTATTAACTAGAGTGGAAGTAAGTATAGCGTTTTAACTATCAAATGCGCCTTTCACCCTCACCCTGTCCCTCTCCCTCAAGGGAGAGGGTGTTCTGAAATGTCTTAACTAACAATAGCAAATTCTGTGCTCCGTAATTTTCCTACAAGAAAATACCTTCCAAGGCATTGTACGTCAACATCCCCCATTTGATGTAAGGAATAGTACCTGGCAACGCCGGGTGGAAAGGGTGTGATCGCTGCTGAATTAAGAAGTCATAGGGATTTTTGCTAGGGCGCTTTTTGGTGAAACCAGGTTTCGGTGCAACCCAAGACTGTCAGCTTTTAGGCCCATGGCCAGGCCAAGGAGTTGGGGGAGGTGGAGAATCGGCAAGTTGATAGAGGCATGGTGTTGTGTGCCTGCTTGGGCCTGCATGCCGTCTAAGTTCAGATGACAGAGGGGGCAGGGGGTCACCATGATATCGGCGCCATGGGATTTGGCGTCTTGAGTGTGAGTGGCCACCATAGATAGGGAATTGATCTTATTGATAGTGAGAATGGGAAACCCGCAACATCGTGTTTTTCCGGGAAAGTCCACGACTTCTGCTCCGAGTATTTCAATCATGCGTTCCAATGATTTCCCACGGTCAGAATGTTCCTCAAAGCCTAACGCGTCAGTCGGGCGTTGGATATAACATCCGTAAAACGGAGCGGCTCGAAGACCTGTTAACGGCTTGGTGATATGTTTGTGAAGAACGTCCTCGCCAACGTCCTCTAATAAAATCCACAGGAAATGTTTAATGGTTGTGCTGCCGCGATAGCTTAGTCCTTCTTCACGTAAGATCTGATTGATTTCTTCAAGGTAGCCGGATTGGGTTTGTAGGCGATGATTGGCTTGGCTCATGACGCCTTGGCATGTGCTGCAAATAGTCATGATAGGCAAGCCCTGTTGTTCAGCCAGCGCAAACGTTCTGGCATTCAGCGCATCGCCTAATTTCTCATCTTTTTCTTGCAGGACCCCTGCGCCAGTACAGGAGGCCGTCGTCATTTCCTCGAGGTCAATTCCCAGTTTGGGATAGACCTGCATAACAGATTGATACAGTTCAGGACATGCGCCTTTGGATACGCAGCCTGGGAAGAAAGCGTATTTCATAATTTGGCTCTGACGCGTTTAAAGATTCGTTGGATATGTTGAATGCCCGAGATTGGGCGATGGAGTGGGCCCGACATGGGGATTTTACCTTTCAAAGCAGATTGGATGACCATGGGAATCATTTCCAGTAACCGTCCCAGATATCTGAGGCCAAAGGTTCTCACCGCCAACATGGGTTCGTCCAGAATCCCCTTATGTTTAATGATGTCGGTAAAGACTTCTGCATGGCGTGAGCCACAGGTGGATGGCACCTTGGCTTCCAGCCCTTTGGATCGTAATGCCATGATGCGGTCCATAGGGCCAACGCCTTTGGGGCAGACCTGAATGCACTCCATGCAGCGCGTGCAATCCCACATGCCGCTGGGCTGATTGAGCGCCTCTAAGCGGTTGGTTTGTGTGGTGTCACGAGGATCGGCAACGAATCGATATGCTTTTGCGAGCGCGGCAGGGCCGACGAATGTGCGATCAACTTCCAAGACCGTGCAATCGGAGACGCAGACGCCACACATGATGCAACTCATCACGCCGGCCAAATGATTCATGGATTCAGGCGGTGCATGGTATTCGGCAGGCGGAGGTGGCACTGAAGGCTGAAGCCATGGCTGAATCTGCCGAATCTTTTCCCAAAACGGCGCCATGTCGGTGACCAAATCTTTAATCACCGGCATATTGTTCATGGGTTCAACATGAATCGTGCCGTCTGAGGGTGCGACAGACATGACTTTAGTTTTACAGGCTAATGTGGCATGACCGTTAATCCGCATCCCGCAAGAACCACAGATTGCCCCGCGGCAGGAGCACCGAAGCGTCAGGGAGTCGTCGAGTGTTTCACGAACTTTGATCAGCCCATCCAAAACGGAGTCGGATGGATCGAGTTCAAGCTCGAAATTTTCAAAGAATGATGATGGTTGCGGGTGTTCGGGATTATACCGGCGGACGCGAAATGTCGTATGCATAAGTCGGGAAGTCAATCGTAAACGTAAAGCCTTAATTCATTGTAGCAAAAAATCGAGAAGAGAGAATGGGAAGCCTTTTGTTAGTACAGGCGCGTCTGAGGTTGCCATTGAGTGATCGTGACGGGCAGGAAAGTGGCGTGGGGGCTTTCATTGGGTTGTTGGTAGAGCAAGATATGTTGTAACCATGCTTGGTCATCGCGATCCAGGTAGTCTGTACGGAAATGTGCTCCACGACTTTCCTTGCGCGTCAAGGCGCCGGCAACAATGGTTTCGGCACAATCTAACATAAAGCTCAGTTCAAGGGCGGTAAGGACGCCAGTGTTAAAGATCTGCCCCTTGTCTTGAACCGTGACATCCAGCCATCGGGCCTTCAAAGCTTGGATGTGCCGGCGCGCATGTTCTAAGCCGTCGTGGTCTCGAAACACGGACACATAGCGGTTCATGGTGGTCCCCATTTCCATGCGAAGATTCGCCGCCCGTTCTCCTGGCCCTTGACGAGCCAATAGGTTGGTGACGAGGTGTTGGTCCGCGGTCATGATATGTTCGGAAATGACGGGCGCGGGAATGGAACGGGCATATTCAGCGGCACATTCTCCGGCTCGACGGCCAAAGACGATGGTATCTAAAAGGGAATTGGCCCCTAGTCGATTGCCTCCATGAAGGCTGACGCAGGCCGTTTCTCCTGCCGCAAATAGCCCTGGAAGCCCGGTCCAGGTTCCATGGATATCCCAGCATCGCCCATGGGTATCCGTTTTAATGCCTCCCATCTGATAATGCATGCCGGGACGAATGGGTAAGGGTTCTTCGGCCAGATCAATATTGGCAAACGTTTTGGCTTCTGCATATATTTGTCCGAGGCGCTCTTGAAGAAATGACCGTCCCAAATGCCGGCAATCCAATAGGACGCAGTCATTGATCCCCCGGCCTTCATTGATTTCAATTTGTTCGGCACGGGAGACCACATCCCGGGAGGCCAATTCCAGCATAGTTGGGGCATAGCGCTTCATAAAGCGTTCCCCATCGTTATTCAAAAGATACGCGCCCTCGCCTCTGGCGGCTTCCGTGATGAGCAATCCCTTGCCTTTGAGGGTGGTGGGGTGATACTGCACCATTTCCATGTCCATGAGCGGTGCGCCAGCGCGGTAGGCGAGGGCCATGCCGTCACCGGTGCAGATCAGGGCATTGGTGCTGGGTTCATACACACGGCCTAATCCGCCTGAGGCCATGATCACGGTTTTGGCACGAAAGAGTGCAAACTGTCCTGTTCGAATTTCAAAGGCTACCAGCCCCGCGCAATGACCTTTCTCGTCTTTGACTAAGGAAGTGACGAACCATTCTTCGTAGACGGGAAGTTTCGCCTGCATCAGTTGTTCATAGAGAACATGGAGCATGGCTTGTCCCGTAAAATCTGACACAAAAAACGTTCGAGCCTTCTTTTGCCCGCCAAAACGGCGTGTGCCCAGGCGGCCTTCCTCATTCCGATTAAAAATGACTCCCATATGTTCCAGCGCAATAATGTCCTGCCCCGCCTCTTGTGCAAGAACTTCCACGGCGTCTTGATCTCCAAGATAATCGCTCCCCTTGACGGTTTCAAAGGCATGGTCTTCCCACTTATCACCCCGGTCTGTCAGGGCAGCATTAATCCCGCCCTGCGCAGCATTGGAATGGCTGCGAACAGGATGGACCTTTGTCAGAATGGCCACATGGGCTCCATGGTGGTAAGCGGAGAGGGCAGCCCGCATACCAGCAAGACCGGCGCCAACAACCAGCACATCATAGATAGGAGGAGATGTCATGCTGCAGGGTAATTGATGTTGGCAGAAAGCAGGGTTTTACAATGTTGAAGTTTAGTGAGGTTGTGCATGAAATTGGAGAATAAGTAAGGGGTTAGGAGTGAGGAGTAAGGAATAGAAGCAGAAACAATATTTTCCGGGTTCATTCATTGATCTTAGCTCTTTACCACTTACTCCTTACGCCTCACTTTTCACTTCTTCCTTCCGTTCTTTCTTCAATCTTTGTGTATGGAAGGCGGTGGGGGCCGTCATAAATCTGGTCTGGGCGGAAGAGATGATTCTCTTGGTACTGCTCAAAACAGTGGGCGAGCCATCCTGCGACCCGGGCCATCGCAAAAATTGGAGTAAAGAGATCCGTTTCGATTCCCAAGCGATGATAAATAATACCTGAATAAAAATCTACATTGGGACGTATGCCTTTTGATCCCACGCGGGCTTCCATAAATTTTTCAACAGCTCTGGCCAGTTCGTAGAGAGATGAGGTCTCGCGGGGCGCATCCAATTGTTGCGCGAATGTCTGCATGACAATCGCACGCGGGTCTTTCACCTTGTATATGCGATGGCCGAATCCCATAATTTTTTCTTTATTCAATAATTTCGCGTCAACATAATCGGAAATGCGGTCTTCCGAGTGGATCTCCTCCAACATATGAATCACCGCTTCATTCGCACCACCATGAAGGGGGCCTTTCAGAGTCCCAATAGCCGATGAGATGACCGTAAAGGGATCGGCCAGCGTTGACGCGGTTACCATGCCGCTGAATGTTGAAGCATTCATGGTGTGCTCAGCATGTAAAATCAAACACACGTCGAAGATTTTTGCAAGGGCTGGCTCTGGAATCTGTTCCGTTAACATATACAGAAAGTTCGAGGCGTACGAGAGATCATCGCGGGGTTGGATGGCATCGTCTCCTCGTCGTAGCCGGGCAAAGGCCGTGACAATGGTGGGAAGTTTAGCAACCAGTCTGACAGCGGTGAGATAACGATTGGCTTCTTCACGTACGTCGTCGACGGGATAAAACATGCCCAAGGCGGCCGCGGCGGCTTGCAGGGCGTCCATGGGATGTCCATGTTCCGGAAGCGATTTCAACAGTTCAATGATGCGGTATTTGATGCGACGGTGCAGGAAAACATCCCGGGTAAAATTTTCCAATTCCTGTTTGGTTGGGAGCCTCTTAAAAAGGAGAAGAAACGTGGTTTCAAGAAAGGAACTGTGTTGAGCCAAATCTTCAATCCGAATGCCACAGTATTCTAATATTCCCGCTTCGCCATCAACGAAACTAATAGAAGACTTGGCCGCAGGAATGCCGGCTAACCCAGGGAAGAAATCACGCATGTTATTTCTTAGAATGTAAAGTAGATGTGACTTTCTCAAACTATTCTAGACGTGTCTATTCTCCAAAGCCAATTAATGCGCGGGCCTGTTGAAAAAAGCCGCCAGCGGCGTGCTCTAAACCAGTAAGAAGTGAAAAGTGAGAAGTAAAGAGCATGACGATCATGGTGAGCCCGTCGAACCATCCTTCGACAGGCTCAGGATGTATCCTTCAGCCGTTTTGCGAGTGCATCGTGATCCTTCGACAAGCTCAGGATGATACATCGAACGACTCAGGATGATAAATCATACGGTTTGGGATGAGTGATAACCATCATGGTGAGCCCGTCGAACCATCCTTCGACGGGCTCAGGGCAGGCTTTTTTGAACAGGCCCAATGTGTTGGTGCCCAAGGGCTACCTGGCGAAATATGGCCCTTGATATCTTCATTATTCAACACTTCTATGGCTGGAATATGCGATTCTTCTTTAATATGAGTAATTATTTAATTTATTATACTTATTTTCCTGTACGGCTGGCCATACAGGCATTATGGGTAGAATGTATGGTTTCCCCTTCATTTTTTGGGACAGTTTGTAAAACTGAGAACATGACAAATCGGGCTCAAGTATCGGATTCATTTTAGAATTTTTTTTTGGCTTCCTACACGGAATGGTCTTTGCAAAATCTTGGACAACTGATCAATTATTGATAAAGCCAAATTTTTTTGGCTTTCTCAGTAGAAATGACTAAGGAGGTGTCTGATGATACGTGTTCTTTTACTAGGAGCCTTAATCTTAGGATGTCAGGGCGTGATCCCGAGTCTTGCTGCCAATGCGGAAACGAATAGCGCACTTGTATTGAGTAAGAAAGGTGTGCAAGCCCAGTCGGCAAAGCCGACGGGTACCATGGCCAAGTTTCAAAATGTTGAAGGAACGCTGAAGGAAATTCAAGGTGATGTGTATATCGTGGAAGGGGCAGATTCACAGCAGATGATTCGAGTGCAGGTTGGACGCGACACGGCTTTTCCAAATGGGCACAAAGAGCCGGGACAAACGCTTCATGCTCTGATTTCCACGACCGATGGTCATGCGTTGATTATTCGTTAAGACTGAGGGACGCAAGTAGATGCGGCAAGAATGCGTGAGGATCGGGCATTTCAGGGTGTTCACTTTGTCACTTGGGGGAGATTCAGTGGGAATCCTGATGTGTTCGAGCCTCCGCTATCTATTGAGAAGTACCACATTTTGGAATGGAGGCCAATGATGAGGTGCGAAACTTGTTTCCATGAATGCACGGTCGTTGATTTTGTGACCCGACGAAATTTGTGCGAACACTTGTATTTAGACTCATTGGCTGTGAAGTTGAATCCCGATTGGAATTTCGCCTACCAGGCTACGAGGGAAAACAGGGAGCTTGATCACCTACTTTCTTCTGCCCGGTCGTAGGGTGAGAAGCAGGTAGTTCTCTGCTCTGTTCTGAGCCAGCAACTATGTTGTCGGGCTGTTGGGATGAGAGACGGCTTGTTGTTCGGCATGGTAGGAACTTCGGACTAATGGTCCGGATTCCACATGTTGAAATCCAAGTGTAAGGGCCTCTTCTTTCAGCTTCTCAAATTCCTCAGGACTATAAAATCGAGCCACTGGTGCATGGTGCGGAGTTGGACGAAGATACTGCCCGAGCGTCATCATGTCACAGCCAGCTTGCCGAAGATCTTTCATCACCAATCGAATTTCCTCTTGAGTCTCTCCGAGTCCAGCCATCAGTCCTGACTTTGTGCGGGCTCCATGTGTGTTGGCCCATTCAATGACGGCAAGTGAGCGCCGGTATTTCCCTTGCGGCCGGATGGTTGGAAAAAGGCGTGGCACGGTTTCAATGTTATGATTGAAGATATGGGGACGTTCGCGGAGGATCGTCGCGACATCCTTTTCTTTCCCCTGAAAGTCTGGAATCAGCACTTCCACCGTACAGTCTGGATTGAAGCTCCGGACACGTCGAATCGTTTCTGCGAATAAGCCGGCACCACCATCCTGTAAGTCGTCTCGATTAACCGATGTAATAACAGCGTGGCGAAGCTTCAGCCGTTTGACGGCCTCCGCGATCCGCTGAGGCTCTTCGGTATCGACTGCCAGTGGACGTCCGGTCGTGACGGAGCAATAGTGACAGCGTCGTGTGCAAATGTCTCCAAGAATGAGAAAGGTTGCGGTCCGGTTATTCCAACATTCCCACAGATTGGGGCAACGGGCTTCTTCGCAGATGGTATGCAGCTGGTGTGTGTCCACCAGTTGGCGAAGTTCTTGGTAATGAGGGCCTGCTTGGAGACGAACACGAAACCAGGGAGGCAATCGATGGTGTGACGCTGATTCTGTTTGGGCAGGTGCTGAAGATTTGATGTCAGATAGCGGAATGAGATTCGTCATCGTTTACACATAGGGTTCTGTCATTCCCGACATCTTTCATCGGGAATCCAGGTTCTGTCTTTTTCGGATGGATCCCCGCTAAACACCGCGGGGATGACACTCGGGTTCTGAACCTTTCGCACACAACTCTGGAGAATGAGGCTTAGTAGATATGGCGAGTATATCATGTCGCTGTATCTAAATCTTCTAGGTCATAGATTCAAGGATCAGCAATCAAAAAGGATGAGGCAAGGAAGGTGGTTTGCTATCATGTGACAAGCGGCGAGAAATGGTTTGACCAATCAATGGCATCAAGGTAGCAATCACGGATCGTTGACGGTTCAAGTCTGAGAGACTTGAGTTTCATCCACTGACCGGCTTCGTACGCCTTCACACAAGAGAGGACTGCGCCCATTTCTCCTTGTTCGCAGATCAAGGCATCGGCAATATCGTCAGGTAGCGGAAGCTTGTCCAGAATGTCTTGCATGGGTGAATTATATAAAGTTTCCAAGACCGAAAGCAGGCCCATCGTAAAATATTTTTCTGTAGCCGACGCTCCGAGGTGGTTTCCCAGCTGCTCGCACATTTTTGCCCGGACCAGGGCCATGACGAGAATTTCATGAGCCTGCGTTTGCCCGCGTGCCATGATGATGAGTGTGGCCCATGTCCGAATACGGTCAATGCCGACCATGCAGGCGGCATGGTCAATGGATTCCACTCGTCTGGGAAGCCCGACATAGGCCGAATTGACATATCGTAAGACTTTATAACTCAGAGCCAGATCGTTGCGAATATGTTGCACGAGTTCCTTGAAGGGAATATGAGGATCCTGAATTTTCCCCAACAATTCTAAAAGAGCGATGCGGTTCGCCGGAATTTCGCTGCCCTGAATCACATCAGGGCGAAAAAAGAAATATCCCTGAAAGTAAAAGAACCCCAGTTTTTTGCAGATCTCATACTCTTCAACGGTCTCCACTTTTTCAGCCAGAAGCCGAATGCGTGACTCACGTAGATGGGATATCTCGTGTTGCAATTGATCTTCACTTTTTCCCAATACATCGATTTTGACAATATCGGCAAACTCTAACAACGGGCGTGAGCGGTCATTCAACACAAAATCATCGAGTGCGATGGTATAGCCCTGCCTGGAGAGTCCTTCAAGTGATTCCAGGACCTGGGGAACGGGTTCGACATTTTCAAGAATTTCGAGCACGACCTGATTTTTTGGCAGGGCTTCGCAAAAATGTTCCACGAGAAATGGCTTAGGAATGTTCAGGAAGGCCAAATGCGACCCCACGACATGTTCCAGCCCAATATCCAAATAGGTATTGAGAAGCACGGTAGCCGTGGCCACATTCTCATCCGTAAAGATGGCCTGGCCGATTTCACAATTGCGATAGAGTACCTCGTAGCCAATGGTCTTGAAGGTCGGTCCAAGAATTGGCTGTCGTGCGACAAACACATCTCCATATTGGTCTATGGCGTTCGTCATGGATCGTTCATCACTCGTATTACGCCGCGCGCAGGGCATGGTGGAAACACAGACATCCCTGTCTCTATTGTCGGCAGATCACACCAAACAATTGAGATCGCCAGGAAAACGACCATACGAGAACAAACCAACAGTAACGGAGCCTCATTCTCCAGAGTTGTGTACAAGGGGTTCAGAGCCCGTGTGTCATCCCCGCGGTGTTTAGCGGGGATCCATCCGAAGAAGACAGAACCTGGATTCCCGATGAAAGATGTCGGGAATGACAGAACCCTATTCCTTTACAGGTCCCAGCTTTGTTTATCCACCCACTGGAGTCGATGAACAATCATGAGACTTCGTTAATATATGTTTTAGTATGGGAGCGCGGAAAAAGGGCGGGGACGTTGCTGGCGGATTTCTTGAACAGGCCCCTTACAGACGTTGGGCTTACTGCGATTAACCCGATGGAGTGTCAAACATTGCTGTGAGGTCTGCGGCGGAAACCGGCGGGCTGAAGAAATATCCTTGGTATTGGTCGCATTGTAGGGCTGCCAGGAGATCTCGTTGTTCCTGCTTTTCGACACCTTCGGCGACGACGTTGAGATGGAATTCATGAGCTAGATAAATAATTGCGGATACGAGAGCCTTATCTTCAGGATTGTCGGTGATGCCCATCATGAACGAGCGGTCGATTTTTAGTTCGTGCAGAGGAAGACGTTTTAAATAGCTCAGTGAGGAGTATCCCGTGCCAAAGTCATCCATGGAGACTTTGACCCCTAAGGCGATGAGCTGATTCAAGGTGTCCACGGTCTGTTCAACGTTTTCCATGATGAGACTCTCAGTGAGTTCCAGCGTCAAATATTGTTGATCGACATGATGAGATAGTATGGCGTCTCTCACGGACTGGACAATTGTGCCTCCCCGAAATTGTTTGGCGGAGAGGTTCACTGACAGATGAATCCAAATCCCCTGAGCTTGCCAATAAGAGAGTTGTCTGCACACCTCCCGTAAGGCCCATTCACCAAGTGGGACAATGATCCCCGTTTCCTCGGCTAACGGAATAAAGTCATTCGGAAAGACGAACGTCCCGTCGGGTTGTTGCCACCGAACCACGGCTTCGGCCCCAAAGATGTCTCCGGTTGCCACATTCACCTGGGGTTGATAATGCAAGATCATTTGGTTGTCTTCAATGGCGTGGCGTAGGGCGGCTTCCAGTTCGAGATGCTTGTGGCTTTTGGCATTCATCTCGCTCGAATAAAATTGATAACTTCCCTGATCTTGAGGGGAAACTTGTGCGCTGGCACCCACAGCACATTGAACCAGGGTCATGACATCTCGCGCGTCACCGGGGAAACTTGCCATGCCAATGCTGGGGGGAATGGACACTTCGGTGCCGTCGGCATCGAAGGCAATCGACATCGCTTCAATAATTCGCGAGGCAACCTTCATCGCATGTTCGGGGTGAGCCATGCGCGGGCAGACCACGGAAAATTCATCTCCACTCACGTGAAACAAACAGGTCAATTCCTGCTCTTCCTGTATGCCTCGTCCAAGGAGGTCGGTTCCCCGGACGCAGGCTTGAATGCGGTTAGCGATCTGCTTAATGACCTCGTCACCCACTTGCGGTCCAAATGTATTGTAGACGCGTTTAAACTGTGGAAGGCTAATGTGCAACATGACGAGATGATTGTTCCGGGATTCAGCCTGTTGGAGAAACCAGGTCAACCGGTCCAGAAATAAACTCCGGTTTGGTAAGTGTGTGAGAGCATCGTAGTAGGCCAGTTGGTTTTGATACGCTTTTGCCGCCAGTGTATTGCGGACACGGAGTACTAATTCACTGGGATCGACCGGCTTGGCTAAAAAATCTGTGGCTCCCCGGTCGAGGGCTTCTAGTTTTGTTTCAGCATCGGAGGAGGAAGTGAGCATAATGACTGGTAGATGTTTGAATACCGAATGACACCGTACCTGGTGCAAGATTTCAAATCCACTGACTTCCGGCATAACCAGATCCAGCAGAAGGATATCTGGACGGCAGGTTTCGATCTCTGACATAGCTTGAGAGGAATCTTCTATCAGAACAAAGCGTTGATAGCCCGCTTCCTCTAAAAAGGTTTGCATCACGTCCATGGTGGTCACTTCATCATCAACCATCATGATCGTCGCTTGACTGAGTAAGGAGGGATCACTCCCTAGTTCAGAAGGCAGCCCCTGTATGGCGGAGGAGCTCTTGCGATCCAGGGTGTCTGTTGGAGTTTGGAGCAGGCTGGATGATTCCATGTTTTGCGCTTCCCCGTTTAGTAGGTGTTCCTATTTATAAGACTAAATTTGACCGTATGGCTTAAACGTCATTGGCATGTACAAGGCCATGGTGCGCAACGAACCTCTTGACACACCAAGCTTATCTCCCAATTTCTCGGTTACTTGGGGAATAATCCTAAGAAATTCTCAAGACTTTTCTGAAATTTCAAACTGATGAGGGCAGTCGTGTCGGTTAGTGCTCTGGAAATGGTTGGCTACCGGAGACGAGCACTTCCTCGATTCTGACACGGGATGTCAGCGCCTGTATCTGTTCGAGCTGCTGCTTCATGAGAGGTAAGTTCCCAGCTTTTGCGGCAGCTTCAAGTTCACTGGCCGGTTCAAAAAACACGTCGAATCCAACGGTTCCTCCCGCGCCCTTGAGCCAATGAGCCAATTTTGCCATGGCATCACAATCATGTTCCGAGTAAGCCGTATCCATCGCCTGTACCTGGTTGTGTAAACGATCCACAAAATTTGAAATAATCCGTGCAAATTTGGGATTGCTGGAGTCCAGTCTGGATACGATAGGAGCATCTTCTGTTTCTACGCGGAGGGGTTGTTTGACGGAATCTCCGGATGGCTGCTGAGCCTCTATGGGTGTGGCTTGGAGTATCTCGGCCAACTTTCTCAGAAAGTGATTCAGGTCAATAGGTTTGGTGAGGTAATCACTGTATCCGGCATAGAAAAGCTCTGGTTCAAATCCTTTCATGGCGTTCGCGGTGAGGGCGATGATTGGCATCTGGAAACCTTGATCCCGCAGCATTCGAGTCGCAGTTATGCCGTCGAGTTCAGGCATTTGAATATCCATCAGCACGAGATCGTAATCGGTCTGGGAGACCATTTCCACCGCGATCTGTCCATTGGCAGCTTCCTCAACGGTTAAGTCATAGTCTTCCAACACGACTTTGACAAATTCACGATTTTCCGGCCCGTCATCCACGACCAAGATCTTCGCGGGAGGAAACTCCCAATGTGTCGGCGCTTCATGGGTAGAATGATTGAGGGTGGTCAGGGCGTGCTCTGGAGATATCCACGTCATAGCATCGGGAATGGGTGTCTCCAGGGTGACCTTGAACGTGCTTCCCACATTCGGTTGACTCTCCACTGTAATGTCCCCACCTAAGGCGCGGGCAAATTTCCGGCTAATGGTCAACCCGAGTCCGGTTCCACCAAATTTTCGCGTCACGGAGGCATCGGCTTGTGTGAAGTCTTCAAAAATACGTTCCATAGCTTCGGTGCTCATGCCCACCCCGGTATCGGAGACGTCAATATGAAATTGCAGCGTGTGATCATTGAGAGGTTTAGCATAGGCCTTGACGGTAATCCCGCCCTCCTCCGTGAATTTCACCGCGTTCCCCACAAGGTTCGTGATGATTTGCCGTGTTCGTCCCGGGTCGCCAATAATGGATGATGGCACATCATCCTGTAGTTGAAGATCCAGGCCTATCCCTTTGCCTTTGGCCTGAACGCCGAGGACCTGCACGACTTCGAGAATGACGGCATAGGGATTAAACTCGACGTGTTCGATCTCCAGGCGGCCGGACTCGATTTTGGAAAGATCCAAAATATCGTTGATGAGTTCCAATAAATGTTTTCCACTGGAATGAATAATTTCCAGGTGATGCCGGGTTTCTTCCGAGTCTCGCCCAAAGCCGCGCTTGAGGAGTTCCGTGAACCCGAGGATGGCATTCATGGGCGTGCGGATTTCATGGCTCATGTTGGCTAAGAATGCGCTCTTGGCCTGGTTGGCCGCTTCGGCGGCTTCTTTTGATTTCAGCAACTCTATTTCAGCTTCTTCTAACTGAGTCACATCATCAAAGCTGGCAAGGACTCCAACATGCCGTCCCCCGCTGCCGAGTATGGGTGAGCAGTTGATCATAAACGTCATGCGTTCGTTGTCTGGCGGCGTCAGGCGCACCCGCTGATTGATTTGCGCCTCGCCCGATTCCAAGGCCACATGCCACGGGTGTTTCTCTCGTGCGAGAGATTGTCCATCGGCATCTGACCATGGGAATTCCTCGACTCGCCGTGCGAGCAATGCTTCAGGTGTTGTGCCGAGTAAGGCGGCAAAGGCCCTATTGGCCAGCATGATTTGTTCCTTGTTGTCCAAGACCAACAGGCCCTCTGCCATGGTGTCCAGCGCTGACCGCACTCGCTCGGGGACGGCTTGCGAGGGATCAAGCTGTTTCAACATTTTGCCCAAATAAAAATAAAACCCGACGAAACATGCTATCGCCACGTAAATCAAGACCAGCAGGTGAGAACCGGCAATCATGTCAACCAAGCCATTGCTGCCTATCGAATTGAATCGTAACTCCACTTGTCCCCATTGAGTTTCTCCTTCCCAAATTGAGACGGCCACTTGAGAAAGGGTGGAAGCATCTTCAGAGGATTTATTGTGATCCCAGTAATTCTCGTGCTCGCCAATCGTCACTAAGAGGTCTCCAGCTTCAGTTCGCAAGGCTGCAGAGAGGAGGTCCTCGTTGCGGTCGACTACTAACTGTAAAATCCCTTCGAGCCGGTCAAGATCTTTTTGCGTCAGAAAAATTGAAGTGTTGGCGGCAATAGATTCAGCCAAGGCTGTTCGTCCATGACGCACAGCCGCTGTTCGATCTGGGATAAAACCCAAGAAACTGGCTGTGAGAAGAATGCTCACAACCAGGCAGACGAGGCCAATGGCCAGCCGGGATTTTGTTGAAAGAAAATTCATGGTCAATACTGCCAAGGTCAGTGAGACTATGGTGTCGAGCCAGGCTTTCTTTCTAGAGATTCAGGGGCGCTGTCTGGTTTTTCAAACATGGTTTCAAGAGAATCTTCTTCAGAGAGGTTCTGGTTCTTTCCGCCTTTCTTTCTTCGTTTTCTTGCCGGGGCGTCCAAGATTAGTAAGGGATTCACAAATTGCCAGGCCGGAACCGTGGACAAGAGCGCTGTCAGCAGGACGCCGCTTCGAAGGAGCCAGATGACATACCCAACAGAGAGTCCGGTGGAAGCCGCGAGGCTTGAGACCACATACATTTGTTCCGTTTCAGAGATGTTCTTGAGCGTGTCACGTGCTTGGTCAAGGCTGTTCAGCAGTCCGGAAGCGGGATTCAGCAAGTCCTGAATCTCATGTTTGAAATCGATGCTTTCAAATGGCAGTTGCAAAAGACTCGAGAGTTCATTGGCGGTTATCCCTCGGCCTCTCGCGCCGTCGAGAGTTTGGAGTGTTTCGGCATCAGGTCCACGAGATTTATTGAACGCACCCGAATCCTTCTGGCTTTGTTCGGAGAGGGTAGAGCCACCACCGAAACCAAATCCTTGATTCCCGGTCGCAAAAAATCCTCCGGTCCCCGGTAACTCTTCCTGTGTATCTCCTTCATCAGACGGCGGTGGAGAGTCCGGTGATGGCTCCGGAGAAGGCGGCAGAACAACGAGTGGCAGGTCGCTGACCGTGACGGCAATGGTCTGCGTATCGGTTAAGGTTCCATCAGAGGTTTGCACGGTTACCTCATAGACGTTGTCGGCATCCGCGTCGGCCGGGGCCTGTATGTCTGGAGCCGTCGTGAAGGTCAGCGCGCCGGTGGCAGAGTCTATCGTGAATTGAGCGGCATCAGCCCCCCCGGTAATGCTATAGGTCAGTGGCGTGCCCTCGGGATCTATCGCAGAGACCTTGGTGACGGCGGTATTGCCAACTAAGACCTGAGCGGTTGCGCTGGAGCCTCCGCCATCCGAGGTAATGCGGGGCGCATCATTTTGAGGGGTAATCGTCAAGTTCACTGTGGCCGCATTTGATGCGCTTCCGGCAACATCGCGGATTGTGTACGTGAAGCTATCTGCCAGTTTTTCTGAGCCATTGTGGGTATATTCAACGGTCCCATCTGTATTGATCTGAGTGATGGTTCCATTGGAGGGACTCGAAATAATGGTGATACTGGTCAGATCCAGCCCATTATCGGTATCGCTGTCATTACTGGCCAGATTCAATGTGCTCGTCGAACCTTCGCCGACAGTCAAACTGTCAGGCACCGCGACTGGAGGGATGTTGATGGCATTGATGGTCACGGTGATCGAGCCGGTAGCAGTGAGCGCGCTGCCACTGCCTTGGCCGCCGGTATTGCCATCGCTCATGGTGTAGTCGATCTGGACGCTCGCGGGCGGGGTGTGGCTACCGTTCGCGTAGGTGAGCTGCTGGAGCGTACTGTTGACCAATGCGGTGGTGGCGTTGCTGTTGAAAGTTAAAACGAGGGTTCCGCCACTGTTGGTGGTGACCGTGCCGATCGTGGTGCTGCCTAACACGAGGTTGCTCCCTTCACTGAAGGTGCCGGGGCCGTCGAATATATCCTCAGCATTCGCGCCGCCATTGCGGACCAGAGTAAGTGTGGCGCCGTCATAGTTGTCGGCGGCATCCAGTTCGGGGTCGCTGATCGTCGCGTTGGGATCTAGCACTACCGGAGCGCCGCCTTCGGTGAAGGTAGGGGTATTGTCCAGGTTGATGAAGGTCGGAGGATCGTTGAGGGCATTGACCGTGAAGTTGAATATACCGGTTGCCGGAACGGCACCATCCTCGCCGCCGTCAGCCAGAGAGAAATTGAACGTGTCGGTCGTGGTTTCACTGCCGTTGTGATCGTAGGTCACGCGATTGTTGCCGATATCGTCCTGTGTGAAGGTATCGTTCAGACCGAGTGCCGTGCCTGAAAGTCGCAACGTGCCGTTGGTTGTGACGGCTGTGAGCGTATAGGTTAAGCCGGTGCCGGCATCATCAGGGTCTCCCTCGTTGAGCATTGCCGTGGTGAGCACGTTGCCGGATGAGCCTTCATTCACCGTGGCTCCTGTGTTTGTCGCGACAATGGGAGCATCGTTAATAGGATTGACGTTGATCGTAACGACCACGGTATTGCCATCAACCGTGCCGTCATTCACTTTGTAGGTGAATGTGTCGACGCCAGTGAAATTGGTCACAGGTGTGTAAGAGAAGGTACCATTCGCATTGAAGGTGAACGATTGGGCGTTGGCGGGATCGGCACTTACCTGGCTGGCCGTCAACGGATCACCATCCGCGTCGGTGTCATTGGTGAGCACACCGCCAGGACCCTCTGATGCCGAAAAGGTGATGAAGGCATCGGTCATTGAGAGATATTGTGCTTGAATCCAATCGGCGGAACGCGTCCCTGTTTCAAGCCGCACTTCGTCGATCATTCCCTGAAATGTGCGATCCGTTGACCCGGATCGATTCCCGATCGCTAAATCCAAGCTCACATCGGAATTGGCTGTGCCGCTCGGTGTGTCCGATTCGATGATGCCGACGGGCACTCCGTTCACATAGATCGTTGGGTCATTTGCGTCAGAGGCGCTATCGTAAACCAAGGTGACGAGTTGCCATGTGTTCAGTGAGATGGAATTGATGGAGGACCACCACCGTCCCGTGTTGCCCGAAAATCCGATATCAAAGATCAGTAGATTACCGAGGCTTCCAACTTGGAGCGCCCAGCCGTTATTGACCGAGGTGGTATCTCCCTTATCAAGGATACGGCCAAAACCACCCTCACCCCAACTGCTCGGGTTGATCCAGGCCGATACGGTGGCTCCACCCGTAAAGAGATTGTCAATGCCCGCACCGGACGAAATATCAATTCGGTCATCGACGCCATCGAAGGATTGTCCGTCACCAATGTTTCCCGTGATGTCTGACGAACCATTGTTGATTCCATTGTGAGCGTTGCCGGTTGAGTCAGCAAAGTCATTGTGAAGATGTGAGAGGGCTTCGAAGTTGTTGGACCAGACACCCGCGGCATTTTGGTTGTCAGTGGCACTGGCGTTGTTGTAATACATCCAGATGTAATCCGTGCCGGATGCCCCATCAATTTGCGGCACCTTGACCCAGATAGAGGATGTGCCTGATTCATTCCAACTTTCAATTTCGTAGGCTAGCTCGGTGCCATCGGTGTCGACAAACCGAAGATCTTCGCCAGCGTTCTGTACTTTGGTATAATCAATATTTCCTGCATTGAGCATGACTAGCACGGGGAAATCCGTTAAGTTTTCGGTCTGTGCGGTATTGTTAAACGTCAGCTTCTGCCTGCTCTGCCACCCGGGGGCAAACCAACCCGGTTCGGTTGTTAGCGTTGTATCCTCATCGATCGTGTACGTGTCGGGAGTGGCCGTGGGAGGAGCGTTGGTGACAGTGAGGGTCACGTTCAGACTGAATTCTGAGGTGTTGTCATTGGGGCCGGTGGCTGTGGCCGTCACGAATTCTCCCGCTACACCTCCTACTCCCGTCAGTAAGTGGTTAATCGTGGCGTTTCCACTGCCATCGGTCACCACCGTGGTTGAGCCCAGGTAGCGTTCGGCCTCCCCGTGGCTGCTGCCGTCGGCTATTGTACTGGCATAGAAGTCGATGTCGAACGATGTGCTGGCCGTACTGTGTAACGTGCCGGTGACGGTGACGTTGGCCCCGCTCATGCTTGCGGAAGACAGGACTGGAAAGTTTTGCAACTGATTTTCGTTGGTGTCCGTGTCATCAGGGTCGTTGGTAGTCACGCCATCAATGTTGAGGTCGATCCCTAATCCGGTATTTGAAAAAATGCGGTTGCCCCGAATAGAGTTGCCGTCCGTCGCATCTTCTGTGATGCCAACGCCGGCGCCCGTATTGAAGGCTATGATGTTGCCGGCCCCGGTAGCTGTACCTCCAATTCGGTTGCTGGTGGTACCGGAGTCAATGTCGATACCGCCAGGGAAGGCTCCGGCACCATTGCCAATTCCAAGGGTTCCGGTGATATCAGTGCCAATATAGTTGCCTGACACCACATTGCTGGTTGTTCCGGTGCCGCTGATGTTAATGCCAGCCCAATTATTGCCAGAGATAATGTTGCGTTCGGCGGGAGTGGTGCCTCCTACGGTGGTGTTGTCTGGACCGCCATTCCGAATGTCGACGCCGTACTGGTCGTTGCCCACGGCTATGGTTCCGCCGGCATCGGTGCCAATGAAATTGCCTCTCACGAAGTTTCCGCTAGAGGCTGCTCCTTGAATGCTGACTCCACTCCAGCTATTTCCAGAAATTACGTTTCCAGTCCCAGTGGATGTCCCTCCGATTTGGTTGTCCGACCCATTAAGTATGCCGATGCCTAAATTGGCATTGCCCAGATCAGTTACCCCATCCAATCCAACCCCAATATAGTTGCTTTCAATGACATTATTATCTCCAGAAATCGTAATGCCATGTGCGCTAAAGCGATTAATGACGAGTCCGCGAATGGTAGACCCAGTTCCAGTAATGTCTAACCCACTAACCCCATTACCTGCTGAGGTTCCATTGAGTTCAATCACGGGGGTATTGACGTAGTCTGGTTCAGTTGTGCCATCGATGATGACGGCCTCGGTGATATCCGGCAGGGCGCTCGCAACGGCAATGGTATGTGGTCCGGTGCCGGCGATGTTGAAATGGATTTGATCCGGTGTGGCGCCGTTGGCGGCGGCGTTTGCATCACTGATAGCTTGTCTAAGGGAGCCGGCACCTGAGTCATTGGTGTTTGTCACGTTAAACGTGGCCAATACTCCAAGCCAGTCTTGCTGCGTTTGCTGGCTGAGCTGTACTGAAGTTTCAATGGCCCCTGTGGCAACTTCAAGTTCCCAGTCACCCCCATGTTTGATATTCCCGGTCAGGTCGGTACTGGCAGCAATATCCGCTCCTGTGAGCTTTGCCAGCAGCGAGGTGGCCGCCTGTCCAGCTGTGCCTTCCCCAAAGTTACAGCCGTAAATCAGGAAATCTGCTTCGTCCGTTAACGCTTGATTTATGATCGCCAGTTCATCGGCGTATTCGTTCTGCATGGACGCGAGATTCAAAATCCCCGTGCCTAGTCGTAGTTCGCCTTGCTGGCCATGCGAAATGAGATGGATGGCATCAATATCTGAGCGTTCGCCCAAGATGCTCGCGATGTGCTCGATCCCGTCTTGCTTGGGGTTGAGCAGAATCGTTTCAGCGCTTGGATCTATCCCTCGCAGGAGTGTCTCGTAATCATCGACAGCGGTGTCGATGAACACAATTTCCTGTCGATCCGTGGGCGGTGCCACGGTGGATAGCGCAGACTGAAGGCTAAGGCTGTCCGTGAATGGGTCTGAACGAGATGCAGAGTCGGACGGTGTACTGATTTCTGGAACGTTGTGATCTTGAGTAATCTGACCCTGAAACACTTCCGCTCCGGTGACGAGGGCGGCCCCATCAAACATGATTCTTGGCTCCAGTGGCAGAAGGACGCCAATGCCGTGTAGCGGTTGGTGCTCCTGAGAAGGCCAATGGGAAGGATGTTTTTTGCGTGAGGTCTCTTGCTTGAACTCCTGTCCTAGAATCGTACTCATGCTTTTTTGAAAAAACTGTTGGACCCGATTCTTATATGGCGTAGAAGGACCAAGGTGGCATGGATTTGTATTCCCTTTGTTGCAGGTCACTCTGGTCATATCCACAAATCTCCCGAACATAGCATGCCTCCATCTCTCCTTTCGGGAATTGGCATGACGATCTGGAAGGTCTTGTTAGAGAATTTTTCCGAACACTGGTCGTTGTGAGAGATTCTTTCTCATTGGCGTTTTTTGCTGAAAGAATGTGAGGTGTGGAAAAAAGAAAAAGTGGAAGTATTCAATATCAAGGAAAGATTATCCGAAAGATTGAACTGGAATCTTACAGAGAAGATTCCTACGTTCTGTGAGAGATGATAAGTGATTGCAGTCTCTCTGAACTAAGACGTCTTTGATCTGTTGTGAAACATATGATGAAGAAAAGTTGTAAGGCTGTAGTGATGACATCAAAACTGGTTCAGGCTTGGATGCTGTTGGCCGTGGGTGGTTTCATGTGGCTCGGTGCAGGCTGTGCGATTACTCCCGAACCTCTCACTTCGGAAGAATTAGAACAGCGTATTCAAGACGATCTTCAACATCTCAATGAATATCAGGCCCCGGTTTCCCGTCCCATTACGCTGTATGATGCGATGGCTCGGGCATTGAAGTTTAACTTGGAAGCTCGCGTCCAAGGGCTGAAGGAAATGGTGGCGCATCGGCAATTGGATCTCGCACATTATGATATGTTGCCAAAACTGGTCGCGGATGGGGCCTATAACGGACGGTCAAATTTTGCTGGCGCGCGGAGCCGCTCCTTATTATCAGGGCAAACATCTCTGGAGCCGTCCACCTCGTCGGATAAGGATTTGTTCTCGGCGAATTTAACCTTGAGCTGGGATGTTTTAGATTTCGGGTTGTCGTACGTCAGAGCACAACAGGCCTCCAATGATGTGTTGATCGCGGAAGAAGATAAACGCCGTATTGCCAATCGTGTGATTCAAGAAGTCCGTTCGGCGTTTTGGAAGGCTATCGGGGCAGAACGAGCCCTTGGCCGCCTATCCTTTTTAGATGACTGGGTGACACAAGCTATCCAGGAGACCCGGGTGATTCGTGCGAAGGCGTTGGAAACACCTCTGACTTCTCTCCAATATGAACGAGAACTTCTGCAAGCTCAACAAGAAATCCAGCAACTGTATCAAGAGCTGTCTGTCGCGAGAATTCAACTTGGGGAACTGATGAATTTGCAGCCAGGAGAACCCTATGAACTGGTGAAGCCGAAGCGGGTGCCAGCAGTCTCAAAAATTGAGGACAGGCTTGAGGCGTTGGAGCAACAGGCCTTACTCAATCGTCCTGAGCTCCGCACGGTGGACTATCAGAAACGTATTAATGCCGAAGAAACCAAGGTGGCCATTTTAGAACTATTGCCGAGCCTCAATGGCTATTTTGGGGGAAATTACGATAGCAATTCGTTTCTGTTTAATAATAATTGGCTGAGTTACGGGGCAAAGATCAGTTGGAACCTCATGAACGTCTTCCGGCATCCGACCCGGTTGCAAGTCATTGATGCCCAACAGGAAGTGTTGAATGCACAAAGTTTGGCGCTGACGATGACGATTATGACGCAGGTACATGTGGCGGCTGCTCAGTACGAGGCGGCCTTACAGGAAGTCAAAATCGCTCAGCGGTATTTCGCGACGCAACTGAAAATTGCGACGCATGTTCAGCGGGCGTGGTCCTTGAATCGACTGAGTGAACATCGTGTGATTCGGGAAAAGGTTCAGGGGTTGTTAGCCGAATTGCGGCATGAAATGGCACTCGCCAAATTGGAGATGGCGTATGCCAATCTGCTAGCAGCCATCGGCGAGGATCCGTTCCCGGCTAATCTCTCTGATGATGATCTAGATGAATTGGCCGATGCCTTGGAGCAACGGTGGGAATGGTTAGAGCAGCATGCCATGGTTTCATATTCGCAACCGGAACAATCAAAAGGAGCGGGGCAGCCATGATAAGGAAATTTTCAGTATTCGTCATCTGTGCGAGCAGTCTCTTGTTCATCACAGGAGGCTTGAGTTTTGCGAAAAAAGGGAAATCTGCCGATTTAAACGCCGTGCGTGGAGTGGTCAAGCCTGTTCAAGAAGCTGTCATTTCGAGTGAATTGCAGGCTCGAGTTAAACAGATCCCCTTTCGAGATGGGCAACGGTTTAAAAAAGGAGACCTGCTTGTTGAATTTGACTGTTCAAAATACTGGGCGGAACTCGCGGCGGCCAAAGCTGAATTAGAGGCTCGGGACAAAACGGCCATCAATAATAAGGAACTCGCCAAACTCCATGGGATTGGTCAGTTGGAAGTTGATATCTCTCAGGCAGAGGTCAAGCAAGCCAAAGCGGCGGTGAGAAGCGCGAATCTGGCCGTCCGGCATTGCCGAATTACGGCCCCATTTTCCGGACGGGTGGTGAAAACGCTAGTCCATCCGTTTGAAAGTGTGAATCCATATGACGAAGTCATGAGTGTGTTGAACGATCAGAATTTTGATATTGAGCTCATTCTCCCGTCTACATCTCTGCAGTGGGTAGCAAAAAAAAGTCCGTTTAAATTTTTCATTGATGAAACCCAAGAAGTCTATGCTGCTGAAGTGGTCGATATTGGCGCTCGCGTGGATCCTGTCAGTCAGACTATTCGTATTTTTGGCCAATTTAGCAAGCAGCCAAAGCATGTGTTAGCGGGTATGAGTGGAAGTGCGAGATTTACCGATCGAAAACTTGTCTCCCAAAAGAAACACGAAACGTTCAAGCCCAGGACCTCTCCAGATCCTTCAGCCCAAACAGCTCAAAAATAGATGTCTGTGCCATCATCTGTACGTGTGAGCATCTTCTACGTTCCATTTCTTCCCCAGTATTGCGATGAGCACTGATATGCAACACGACCGCCCCATGGCTTCCGGGGCTGGGGTCTTGGAGCCTCCAGTTGCTCCCGCTGCCGATACGTTGGATCAGCGGTTCTCGTCGAAGGCAGCCACGCCGGATTCAGGGAGCGACTCTCAGTTACTGCTTGCCCTTCTCCAACTAGAAAGTCAGGCTCGTGCAGCCCAAAGTGTAAAAGAATTGTGCTTTCTCTTAGCCAATGAAACACGCCGTCTGGTTGGATTTCGTCAAGCCTGTGTCTTGTCTGTTGGTACGACGGTGGGTTCAGCCTGCCGAGTCGAAGCCGTGTCGAGTATCGCAGTCGTGGACCGAAAATCGCCCATGGTGCAATGGCTTGAGGAGGTCGTCTCGAAGTTATTAAAGAGCCAGACTCTACACGCTCCTTGTCAATTAGATGTGGAGCAATGTCCTACACAGCTTCAAGAAGATTGGAAACGATTTGCCTTCCCCTATGTGTTGTGGTGTCCCATTATGTGGAAGACCCAACAGGTTATGGGAGGAATCTGGTTGGGACGGGAACGTCCCTGGCAAGAAGGTGAGATTCAACTAATCAGGCGGTTTGTGGAAACGGCTGCCCATGCCTGGAATGCGTTGGGCAAGACGAGATCGTCCGTCAAACATTGGACCCTCTCGCGACGCTGGTTATGGGTGGGGTTGGCTTTGCTGGTTGGCGTGATGTGTGTGCCGATTCGGCTATCAACCTTAGCTCCCGTGGAAGTGGTGGCCCGTGAGCCAGCGGTAGTTACGGCGCCGCTCGATGGAGTCATTGCAGACATTGTGGTGGAGCCCAATACCATGGTGAAGGAGGGGGAACCGTTGTACCGTTTTGAAGACACCAAGTTTCGCAACGACTATGAAGTAGCAGAAAAAAACCTGGCAGTGGGTTTCATGGAATATCGCAAAATGACGCAGGGTGCATTCGTGGATGATGAAACAGGAGCGGGAATGCCGGTGCAGGCCTCGGAAGTTCGGGTCAAAGAAGCCGAACGAGACTATGCCTGGGAGGTCTTGCAGCGCGTGGAAGTGAAAGCCCCGCGAGATGGGCTGGTCCTGTTCAATGATAAATCCGATTGGATTGGTAAACCGGTGGTGGTTGGCGAACGCATCATGGAAGTGGCGAATCCTAAAGAATATGAACTAAAAATTGATTTGCCGGTTGAAGATGCGATTGTCTTGCAAGAGGGAGCCGATGTCGAGGTGTTTTTAAATGCCGATCCTTTGGAAGCGGTTCCTGCCAGGTTGACCCATGCGAGCTATCACGCCGAAGTGTTGCCCGATAATGTCTTGGCGTATCGGGTGAAAGCTCGGTTGACGGAGCCTCCAGAGTCGATTCGGATCGGATGGCAAGGTACCGCCAAAATTTACGGTGACCGGGTGTCGCTCTTTTTCTATCTATTTCGCCGGCCGCTGTCCGTGTTTCGCCAAACCATAGGCTGGTAGTGTCTCCCGCGCCCACACAAGACGATATGGCTCTTCCCCCCTTGCGGGATGATCTGCAAATCTTGCCCGGCACGCCGACGGCCGAAGGCGTGCCCACCTGGAATATCTTTGACCCCGTGCGGCATCAGTATTTTCAAATAGGCTGGGCGGCCTTTCAACTCCTGTCACAATGGCATTTGGGGTCTGCAAACACGCTCATTGACCAGGTCTCGAATTCGACGACAGCCCATGTAGGGCAACGGGATGTCACAGCGCTGGTGCAGTTTCTCTATCGCCATAATCTCACCAAAGAGGCGCTCATGGGGGGGAGCAAAGGTCTCTACGCGCAAGCGGAGCAAAGTAAGCAACATTGGCTCCTGAAAATTCTTCATCACTATCTCTTTTTTCGCATTCCATTGTTCAATCCCGATCGATTTCTCCAACGGACATTACCCGTCGTCGCGCCCCTCTACTCCAAAACAGCCTTGATTGTGATCGTGCTTCTGGGGATTGTGGGATGCGCCGGAATCGTGCGCCAGTGGGAATCCTTTGCGAATACCTTTTTGCATTTCTTTTCCCTGCAGGGGATGACGGTGTATCTGTTCGGCCTGGTAGGAATCAAAATTTTGCATGAATTAGGACATGCGTATACCGCCGCGCGATATGGATGCCGGGTCCATACGATGGGTGTGGGATTTCTTATTATGGTGCCGGTGCTCTATACAGATACGACGGATTCGTGGAAGTTGACATCCCGTTGGCAGCGTGCGGCCATCGCCGCGGCGGGAACGGTGGTTGAATTGGCCGTCGCGATGCTGGCGACGTTTGCCTGGCATCTGTGTCCGGAAGGAGTCATCAAAAGTGTGCTCTTTGTCTTGGCCACCACAAGCTGGATTATGGGCCTGTTCATTAATCTGAACCCCTTGCTTCGTTTTGATGGATACTATGTGCTGTCTGATTGGCTAGGAATTCCCAATCTTCAATCGCGAGCGTTTGCCTTTGGGCAATGGCAGTTGCGGGAATGGTTGTTTGCCTGGGGAGATCCGCCGCCTGAAGAACTTCCGAAGCGGCGTCAGCGAATCATGATAGGCTATGCCTGGGCTACGTGGGTCTATCGGGCCATCATGTTTTTGGGTATTGCGGTCTTGGTCTATTATTTCTTTTTCAAAGTCATGGGCATCATTCTGTTTGTCGTGGAAGTTGGATGGTTTCTGGCATGGCCAGTGTATCAAGAAGTGCAGGTGTGGTGGGCACGACGCGATGAGATCATGCAATCCTGGCGCGGGCGAACCGTGGGAGCGATAATGGTTGTGGTGGTTCTGGCAGGGCTCATTCCATTAGATCGCATGGTCGCGATTCCGGCGGTGCTCGAGGCCAAGGCGCGGGCAACAATCTTCTCGCCGATTCCTGCAAAAATTGTGAACGTTCAGGTACGCGAGGGTGATGAGGTGGAAGAAGGTGAACTCCTCGTGAGCCTAGCATCGCCACATCTTGATCAACAGATCAGAGGGCTCGAACAACGGATTGTGACCTTAACAGTGCGTCTACAGCGTGAGGCGGCATATCAGGAAGATCGGGATGATCATCAGGTCTTATGGGAAAGGTTGCAAGGCGAACAGAACGAGCTAGACGGGTTGCTCAAGGTGCGCGCGCAATTACAGTTGCGCGCACCATTTTCCGGTCATATCACAGATATGGCCTCATCTCTTCATGAAGGCCGGTGGGTCAAATCGGAACTGCCGCTGGTGCATGTGATTAAGCCACAGGATCTGGTCGTTCAGGCCTATGCGACGGAAGAGCAGCAGCTTCGATTAACGGCTAAAAGTGAAGGCTGGTTTTATCCCGATGATCTAGTGCGTCAGCCACGTCGAGCACAGGTGCAAGATCTGAGGCAGGTGGATGAGTCCCAATTTTCTTTGTCATATTTGGCTTCGTTGTATTCAGGCCCCATTCCGGTTCGGCAAGATGAGCAGGGAAATATCAAGCCCGAAGCTTCAATCTACCGTGTGACATTAGGGATAGCCGACCAGGAGGGGGAATGGAATCAAGCCGTGCGCGGAATGGTTCAAGTCCAAGGGGAATACCGAAGCGTCGTTCGACAACTCTGGGAACATGTCGCTGCAGTCTTCATCCGTGAAAGCGGCATGTGAGGAAGGGAAAAGAGAAAAGTGAGAAGTGAAAAGGAAGAAGTGAGGTGTGAAGGGTGAGGTCATAAAATGTTGATTCCATCTTGCTTTGTCATCCTGAGCCTAGCCAACCCGGTCATGCGTGAGCGAGATCCTGCGACTTCGCTGTGCTTTGCTCAGGATGACAACGCAAAAGATACGTCACATTTGTCAAGAAGGAAAGACCGAAGACACGCCAGCGCGACGCGCCATATTGGCTAAATGTGAATCAAGAGTGGCCAGGCCTGCATGATTTCGTAAGGCCAATTCGAGATAAGCCGCATCATAGCCGGAGAGATCAAATTGGCTAGATACCCGTTGAAGAACGTCTACGAAATCGAATCCGGAATTGGTGTCAGTTAGAATGGGAAGTGCATTGTAGGCCTGAAGAAGGCGAACATAGTGCTCTTCTGTGATGCGTTTTCTCTTCTTTCCCATCCTTAACGCATTGGCGAATTCAAACCACCAAAGAGAGGGGACCCAAATTTCCTGTTGAAAATGTTTGGTGGTAAAAAAATCATCGGCTGCGGGTGATTGTTCATCGGGCAGTCCCCAAGCTAAGGCCAGGCTGCAATCAATGACCCAGCTCATTATTTGCGGCGCCCTTCCTCAATCAATTTCCGAACATTGACTGATCCAGGAATGTCTCGTCGTACGGATTGTAGCGTTTCGCGGATTGACAACATATTCTGATCCTGTTGGGAATGTGGAGGAGGGCCAAGGCAGGCCACAGGCTTACCCCGTCGATGGATGATAAAAGATCGTCCCCTTTCGGTCTCACGCAATAATGCAGATAAGTGGGTTTTCGCATCAAATGCACTGACCTCTTTGGTCGATGTTGATTTCATGGTTCGCCTCTCATAAGGAAGTCGTCTAGTCGGAGATTGTTCTAAAGTCTGCCCATGTAAAAACTAGTTTATAAAACTAGTTTATTGAAGTCAAGCTTCAAGAAACTTGGAAATTGGTATGACTGAATACTTTGGCTTGTTGCCATTCCATAGTAGAAAATGAAAGTTTATTTTTTCCTTTCACCTAAATCCAAGCAATTTCTCTTCACCTGATATAACCGACCGTAACAACCATCGTTCTCTAAGGGAACGTGGGAAAACTCCTCTCAATTCACGTCATGTGATTGTCTCCAATGCCCGATAAGGAGGAGGGAGATTATTTTTCCAGGACGAGTATGACCTCGTGAGGTACGAGGTCTGGGCTGTTGCCAGAAAGATGAATGCGATCCTGATTGTATGATGAATCTATCAAGGCTCGCGTGGAGGGTCACGTGGCGAAAGCCCGTGGGTATCTATTGAAAAAAAAGTACATATGTCAGCCAAGATGAATGCTGTCAAAAAGAAGAAACGCACGACGTCTCAGCCTAAGACAGAAGCCAACAAAAGGATAAATACACACCTGTTGCAGGCCATTGAGACATCGAGTCGAATCGGTGGGTTGTTCGCACTGGAAGAGCGCATCATGTTTGACGGTGCGGCCATCGCGACCGGTGCGGAAGTGGTCCAAGAGCAGGGCACGCAAGACCAGGCACCTCAAGAGCAAGACTCGCAAACATTCGACGACAACGCAGAAGCACAGACACCTTCAAATCCATTCACCGATACTGTTGACCTTCTCTCGGCCTTGTCGACGCTGGCCGCGCCTTCGGATCGCAAAGAAATTGTCTTCATTGATACAAGCGTGGATGACTATCACACGCTCATGGAAGGTATTAATCCGCAGGCCGAGGTTATTCTGTTAGATCCCACGCGCGATGGGATGGAACAGATTGCCGAGATCCTAGGGGAGCGTTCGGATATTGATGCGGTGCATCTGATCTCGCATGGCGATTCAGGGGAACTGCGAGTGGGCACCGGTGTGTTGAATGTCGCGTCTATGCAAGGGGAGCATGCTGACGAGTTAGCCATCATCAAGCAGGCGTTGGCAGCGGATGCCGATTGGCTCATCTATGGCTGTCATTTCGGGGAAGGCGAGGCCGGAAAAGAGGCGGCACATATGCTGGCCGACCTCACCGGGGCAGATATCGCTGCCAGCAGTGACCTCACGGGAAGCGCGGACCTGGGTGGCGACTGGGATCTGGAGTACGAAGTGGGCGTGATTGACCGTGCGGTGATCATCGACACACAGGCCCAAGTCAGCTTTGGTGGCCTGCTGGATATCACCTCCAACCTGCAAGGGCACTGGACACTTGATTCAAATGCTAATGATGCGAGTGGCAATGGCAATAACGGCACCTTGGCAGGTGACGCCGCCATTGATACGACCTCGGGCACCAATAAAATTGGCGATGGGAAGGTCTCGCTAGATGGTGCGGGTGATTATGTCAATCTTTCGAGTCACGTCAACGATTATAGTGGTCTGACAGAAGGCACGATTGCCGCATGGGTCCGTCCTGACGCCAATTCAGGCTTTCCGGTAATTTTTGAAGCATCGGACAGTGGCGACAGCGATAATCGCTTGGCGTTGTTGTACAACAGTAACAACGGTGAACTGATTTTCTTTATTGCTGAGAGCGCCACGCAGGGTGCCCCACTCATCGATTTGGTAAGCCCTACGAATCAGGTGCCGAACAGTACCTGGACGCACGTCGCCGTGACCGTGGATAGCACGCTGGGGACGACGCTATATGTCAATGGGAATAGCGTCGCTACCAATGCGTCAACGCATTTTTTTGACGATGTCAATGATTTGGATTTCGTGGCCTGGGGAATCGACAAGTATGACGGCGGCATACTCGACGACGAGTTTGATGGTTTCATCGACGACGCGCGCATCTACGATCGTGCCCTGAGCAGCTCCGACATTGCCGAACTGCAAAATAGCGCACCGGTGCTGGACAACAGTGGCTCCATGACGCCCTCGGCTGTCATGGAAGACAACTCTGATCCGCCGGGCGATACGGTAGCAGCGATCATCGCCAGCGCCGGAGGCGATCGGATCACGGACGTTGACGGTGATCCGGAGGGCATTGCAGTGATCGATGCCGATAACACCAACGGCGACTGGCAATACTCGCTCGATGGCGGTAGCAACTGGTTGAGTTTCGGCGCAGTGAGCGCCAGTAATGCTGTGCTGCTCGACGCCGCATCTCTTGTTCGGTTCGTCCCAGCCGCAGACTACACTGGGGCTGCTGATCTCAGGTTCCGCGCATGGGATCAGTCAACTGGAAGCATCGGACAAACCGGAGTCAATGCCTCCAGTGCCTTCGCCGGTGGCAGTTCGGCTTTCAGCTCTGGGATCGAAGTCGCCACCGTGACTGTCGATCCGGTCAATGATGCCCCTGTTCTCACCAACTTGGGCGGTGACACGCTGGCTTACACGGAAGGGGGTGGGGCCCAAGACATTGAGCAGGGAGGTAATGCGGCGGTCAGTGATGTGGATTCGGCCAATTTTGATGCGGGAACCCTGACGGTCTCCTTCCAGGCGGGCAGTGACGGCACGGAAGATGAACTGGCTATCCGCAACCAAGGCACAGGTGTTGGGCAGCTTGGAGTGAGTGGGAGCACCGTCACGTACAACTTTGGCGCCGGCGCGGTTAGCATTGGAACGTTTGCAGGCGGGGGTAGTGGCGGTGGGGCGCTCGTTATGACATTGAACAGTAATGCTGATGCCACAGCGGTTGGGGCGCTGATTCAGAACATCACCTATACCAACACCGATACGGACAACCCCACCACCAGCAACCGGACGGTCCGGTATGTGCTGACGGACGGCGATGGCGGGACCAGTGTGGACTATGACACGACAGTCACTGTCACCGCTGTTAATGATTCTCCAGTTGCGATAGGCACCCACGCGGCTGGCGTGATTGATGGTGGCACGATCACGATGACCACGTCGATGCTTGACGAAGCCGATGTGGACGATGCGGGAACCGGATTGACTTACACCATCACGTCCGGTCCGACCAACGGTCAACTGGAACTGACGACCAACGCGGGCGTTGCGATTACCAGCTTCACGCAGGACGACATCGACAACAATCGAGTCATATTTGTCCATAACGGTGGAGCAGGTGCCGGGAGTTTCAACTTCAGTCTGGCTGATGGTGGGGAAGACGGCGCCGTCGCAGATACCGGGACGTTTAATTTCACGATTGCCATGAGTCCCAACACGGCGCCGAGTTTTAATATCACTGTCACTCCGAGCTTTACGCCGCACAACTTTACGTCCGGTGGTACTGCGGTTCAAATGGTTTCGGCAGCGGACGTCGATGGCGATGGCGATATGGATGCACTGGCTGCCACGAATGGCAATGAGATTGAATGGTATGAGAACGATGGCAATGGAAATTTTACGACGCATACAGTCGCCGCGACGTCCAGCGAGCCCTATTCGATAGCAACAGCGGATGTGGATGGCGACGGCGATCTGGATGTTCTGTCCGCTCTTGCACTCGATGACACAATCGCGTGGTACGAGAACGACGGCAATGAGAGTTTCACGGCGCACACGATTTCCACGAGTACTCTTGGTGCCTATTTCGTGGATGCGGAAGACATCGACGGCGATGGCGACATGGACGTCGTGGCTGCCGCTTTCGATGGCGATCAGGTGCTGTGGTACGAAAACGACGGCAACGAAAGCTTTACGACTCACACGATCACTTCCGCCGCTAACGGAGCGACATCGGTGACCGCGACAGATGTGGATGGCGATGGCGACATCGATGTGCTGTCTTCCTCGCTGTACGACGACAAGATCGCGTGGTACGAAAATGATGGCAACGAGAATTTTTCCGGGCATATCATCGCCACCAGTGCGGATGCTCCGTATTCAGTCGTGACAGCGGATGTAGACAGCGACGGTGACGTGGACGTTCTGTCCGCTTCGTGGAACGACAGCGAGATCGCGTGGTATGAGAACGATGGCTACGAAAACTTTACGCCGCACACGATTAGCAACGCGGCCGTCGGTGCCAAACAGGTGGCGGCAGCGGACGTGGACGGCGATGGGGATATGGATGTGTTGTCCGCATCCTTCAGTGACAACAGGATCGCGTGGTATGAGAATGACGGTGATCAGAATTTCACAACTCGAAACGTCGATATCGTCACGGGTGCGGTGTCAGTGGCAACGGCGGATTTCGATGACGACGGAAATCTGGATGTCTTAGCGGGCTCGGCCAGTAGCAATACGCTTGAGTGGCAGGAGAGCAGCGGCGGCCAGATTTCGACGCTTGACGGCAACCCGACGTTTGTCGAAGGGGGCGCGGCGGTTGTCTTAGATGCCGACGTGCAGATTTTCGATCACGAACTGACCCCACTGAACAATTTTGGTGGAACGAGTCTGACGTTGGTGCGAGCTGGTGGAGCCAACGCGGAAGATGTCTTTTCCGCCACCGGCAACCTGGTGTTGAATGCGGGCACGCTGGAACTCTTCGCCGCGAACGTCGGCACCTACACCAACAGCGGGGGGACTCTCGTCTTGACATTCGCGGCAGGGACGACCAACGCGCAAGTCAATGAAGTCATGCGGTCGATCGCCTACGCTAATAGCAGCGATGCGCCACCTGCGAGCGTCGACATTGAATGGACGTTCAGCGACGGCAATACTGGCTCGCAGGGCAGCGGCGGGGCCCTGACCACGATCGGCAACACGATCGTCACTATCACTCAGGTCAACGACGCCCCCATTGAAGCGAGCATCGAGGGAACCGCACTGGCCTATGCCGAGAACGATGCCCCCACCGCCATCACCAGTACCCTGACCTTGAGTGATGTCGATGATACCCAGCTTGACTCTGCTGTTATCCAGATCACCAGTAACTATGTCAATGGCGAAGATCTGCTCGCCTTTATCAACCAGAACGGCATCATCGGCAACTGGAACGCTACGACCGGGACCTTGAGCCTTTCAGGAATCGCTACGCTGGCTGACTATCAGAGTGCACTGCGCAGTGTGACCTATCAAAACAGCAGTGATGACCCGAGCACCGCCACCCGGACGGTCAGTTTCACGGTCAATGATGGTGATACCAACAGTAATACACTGACCCGTAATATCACCGTCACTGCGGTCAACGACGTTCCGGTCATCACCAACCTGGGAGGCGACACGCTGGCCTACACGGAAGGGGGTGGGGTTCAAGTCATTGAGCAGGGCGGCAATGCGGCGGTCAGTGACGTGGATTCGGCCAATTTTGATACGGGTACGCTGACGGTCTCCTTCCAAGCGGGCAGTGACGGGACGGAAGATGAACTGGCCATCCGCAATCAAGGTGCGGGTGTTGGGCAGCTTGGAGTGAGTGGGAGCACCGTCACGTACAACTTTGGCGCCGGCGCGGTTAGCATTGGAACGTTTGCAGGCGGGGGTAGTGGCGGTGGGCCGCTCGTTATGACATTCAACAGTAATGCTGATGCCACTGCGGTCGGGGCGCTGATTCAGAACATCACTTATACCAACACCGACACGGACAACCCCACCACCAGCAACCGGACGGTGCGGTATGTGCTGACGGACGGGGATGGGGGCACGAGTGTCGACTATGACACGACGGTCACGGTGACGCCGGTCAACGACGCGCCGGTTTCAACGGGGACGCACGCGGCGACGGTGGCCGAGGGCAGTACGGTTACCCTCACGACTGCGATGCTTGGCGAAGCCGATGTGGACGATTCGGGCACCGGCCTGACCTACACCGTGACCACCGGCCCGGCTAATGGGCAACTAGAACTCACGACCAACGTTGGAGTGGCGATTACGAGTTTCACGCAGGACGACATCGACAATAACCGTGTGGTCTTCGTGCATGATGGCTCCGAGACCCTTGCCGATAGCTTTGACTTTCGTTTAGCCGATGGCGGCGAAGACGGCGCCGCGGCGGATACGGGAACGTTCAACCTCACGGTGACGCCGGTCAACGACGTGCCGGTCATCTCCGGTCTTAATGGTGACACCTTGGCCTACACGGAAGGGGATGGGAGCCAAGTCATTGAGCAGGGCGGCAATGCGGCGGTCAGTGATGTGGATTCGGCCAATTTTGATGCGGGAACCCTGACGGTCTCCTTCCAAGCAGGCAGTGACGGGGCGGAAGATGAACTGGCTATCCGCAACCAAGGCACGGGTGTTGGGCAGCTTGGAGTGAGTGGGAGCACCGTCACGTACAACTTTGGCGCAGGCGCGGTTGGCATTGGAACGTTTGCAGGCGGGGGCAGTGGCGGTGGGGCGCTCGTTATGACATTCAACAGTAATGCTGATGCCACAGCGGTTGGGGCGCTGATTCAGAACATCACCTATACCAACACCGACACGGACAACCCCACCACCAGCAACCGGACGGTGCGGTATGTGCTGACGGACGGGGATGGGGGGGCGAGTGCCGACTATGACACGACGGTCACGGTGACGCCGGTCAACGATGCGCCGGTCATCACGGCCCTGGGAGGCGACACCCTGGCCTACACGGAAGGCGATGGGGCGGTGGTCATTGATCAAGGTGCTTCAGCGGTCGTTAATGATGTCGACTCCAGCGACTTTGATGCCGGCACGTTAACCGTCTCCTTTGAAGGCGGGGAGGATACGAATGAAGATGTCCTGGCCATTCAGAGTGCGGGCAATGTGAGCGTCATCGGCAATACCGTTCTGTACAGTGGCACGCAGTTCGGCACTTTCACCGGTGGCTCGGGAGGCCCTGACTTAGTTGTTACCTTCGATCCCGATGCCGATGCGACGGCCGTGACCGCGCTGCTCAACAACATCACTTATGAGAATACCGACACGGACAACCCCACCACAGGCAACCGGACGGTCCGTTATGTCCTGACCGATGGTGATGGCGGGACGAGTGTCGACTATGACACGACGGTCACCGTCACCGCGGTCAATGACGCGCCGGTGGGGGCTGGGATAGAGGGGACGGCGTTAGCCTATACCGAGAATGATGGCGGCAGGGTCCTCACCAGTACCCTCACACTCAGCGATGCGGATGACACGCACCTCGACTCCGCAGTGGTCCAGCTGACAGGCAACTATGTCAATGGCGAAGATGTGCTGGCATTTACCAATCAAAACGGCATTGCCGGGAGCTGGAATGCGGCGACGGGGACATTGCACCTCTCGGGGACCGCGACGGTGACGGACTATCAGAGCGCGTTGCGTAGTGTAACCTATGCCAACAGCAGTGAGGCCCCGAGCTCAGCCACACGGACGGTGAGTGTCACGGTCAATGATGGGGCGAGCAACAGTAATTCTCTGACTCGGGCGATTAGCGTAACGGCGGTCAATGACGTGCCGGTGCTCACCAGTGACGGGGGTGGGCCAACGGCCAGTGTCATCGTGGAGGAAAATCAAGCCAGTGTGACGACCGTGACGGCCACCGATGTAGACGGTGATGCCTTGGTGTATCGTATTATCGGTGGAGCGGACGCCGGGGCGTTTGCGATTGATGAAGCGACCGGGGCGCTACGCTTTGCCGCATCTCCGGACTATGAACAGCCAACGGATGTGGGTGAAGATAATGGCTATGAGGTCCAGGTTCAAGTAAGTGATGGACAAGGCGGTACTGATACGCAGGCGCTCGTGGTGACCGTAGCAGATCGGCTCGAAGGGGCTCCGCCGCCGTCGCCCGATCCTCTGCCGGAGCCGTCTCCCGACCCCATAACTGACCTCGAACCGATGGCGGATCCTATGCCCAAGCCTGAAGCCCTGGTTCTACTTTCTAGCAGCGTTGGAGGTGGAAGCGAGATGAGTCGGGAAGGTGCGTATGCCCATGTAGCCAGCCGGGGACCGGAGGAACGAGTGTCTACAAGAGCAAGGGATGAAGTGAGCGACGTCCTGGATTTACCACCGTTGCTGCGCCCGAAGGCCTGGCTGACAACGGTGGACCAGATTCGAGCGTATTATACCGACCCGGTAGATATGATGAGGGCAGAGTGGTCAACGGACTTTCTTGCGCA
Organism: Nitrospirales bacterium; assembly: GCA_965223315.1. Lineage (GTDB taxonomy): Bacteria > Nitrospirota > Nitrospiria > Nitrospirales > UBA8639 > Nitrospira_E. The sequence goes on along the minus strand of CBDCWD010000004.1, from coordinate 3,081,252 downwards.
GTTGAATGCGTTTTCTGAGGACCTCGAGGAGACTATCCAAGAGGAAACGGAGGCCCGGTCGACCTTTCTGAATATGGTCAAGAGTACGGGGCTCATGCTCTCCACGGGCCTTGTGGCCTGGATGGTCCGAGGCGGTGCCTTATTGGGGGGAATGATGGCGGCGATTATCCCTTCGTGGCGGTATTTTGATCCGGTGCCCATTCTGGGCATGGATAAAAAGGATCAAGCCGTGTGGGCCCGGCGGGTCAAGGAAGCGGCGACCATGGAAGCGCGCGAACATCAGGGACTGGACCAGATTCTGCGGGACGGCAAGAAACAGCCTGCACCCGCGACCGAGAACAATTCCTCGTCAGGTGTCTCGACAACCCCTGCTGTAACAGTATAGCCCTCTGTCATATCACTTATCACAATGCGCTGGTGCTCATTCGGATAATCCTTGAGGTATATATGTTCGCGTGATTGGGCTCTCTGGGGATTATCGTTGTTGAATCTTACCTGCTTTCTCAAAATTCACTAAGGGCCTGTTGAAAAAAGCTGTCGCCTACTCTGTCGGAGGAACTCGAGAGGCTACAAAGGTTGAAAGCGGCTTTGCGCCGGCGAGCGGGCTGTTTTGACCCGACCCGTCTCATTATCAATGGGTCCCTTGAGAAATGTGCCTCCTGATGTCTTCAGGATGCAACACTCCGTTCAACACCCTCCTTTGAGTTGTTCTGTCAATTATCCTAGAAACGGTAGTTGAGCGTGAAAAAACTGTGCAAATCACTGATGTGCATAGGAAATTTTACATTGACGTGGTTACCTTGTGGGTGATGAGTGAATTGTACATTTTCTCGGTGCGGCAAAGGGCTGTGCAGACTTTCGTGATCCAACTGTTGTTTTTAGGATTATCACAGGAAGTCGAGATTTGGTGTAGGATTATCGATTGAAGTGGTATCGGTGAATATCTGTAGTTACTGTAATCCGTCTTCATGGTGGAGAGCGGCAAGTTGTAGAAGGCCACGCTATTGGCCTCAAACGACAAAATATTTGCAATAACCCATGCGTTGAGCTGCAGGAGCAGTCGGAGCACAACGTTCCTCCCTGGCGGCTGTTCTCGTCAAGGGATGAGTCCACATCACCGAAAATAGAGGTGGGGACGTCTGCATACCGTCTCACAGGCAAGTACTGTCGGCAAACTGGATCGCAAGAATGGGGTGTCGAGACACAGGATGAAACGGACGACGTGTTCCTCTATCAACAGGTTGGGTAGGAAGCCAGTCAAGCGTCCGCTGGCAACGACGGCGGGCCACGACCAGCCTCAGGAGACCCACGCCTTGCCGGAGGCCAATGCACAGGCCCATGGGTCAGGACTCTTGCTCGCCCTGGAACAGCGGATTCTGTTCGATGGGGCGGCTGTCGCAACTGGAGCCGAGGTTCTCCAAGAGACGACAACTCAGGAGGCGACGACGATTCCAGGTAGTGCTGGCGAGGCTTCTACCGAATCCACGAGTGCCGAAACCGTCGATGATGCGCTGTGGGCGTCTGGACTCTCACTCGCGGCTCCCTCCGATCGCAAAGAAATTGTTTTCATTGATACGAGCGTGGATGACTATCACATGCTCATGGAAGGTATTGCTCCGAATGCGGAAGTCATTCTGCTAGATCCCACCCGTGATGGGATGGAACAGATGGCCGAGATCTTAGGGGAGCGTTCGGATATTGATGCGGTGCATCTAATCTCGCATGGCAATTCAGGGGAACTGCGAGTGGGCACTGGCGTGTTGAATGTCGCGTCTATGCAAGGGGAGCATGCTGACGAGTTAGCCATCATCAAGCAGGCGTTGGCAGAGGAGGCCGATTGGCTCATCTATGGCTGTCATTTCGGGGAAGGCGAGGCCGGAAAAGAGGCGGCGCATATGCTGGCCGACCTCACCGGCGCCGACGTGGCGGCAAGTGATGACCTGACGGGCCACGCGGACCTTGGGGGCGACTGGGAGCTGGAGTACGAAGTGGGCGAGGTGGAGTCGGAGATTGTCTTTAGCGTCGCGACGCAAGCCGAATGGGAATACCTCCTCCCCAACAGTGCACCGGTGTTAACCAACGCCTACCTAACGACGATGACCACCATCACCGAAGACGACACCAATCCAGCGGGCGATACGGTGGCTGCGATCATCGCTAGCAGCGGCATGGACATCATCACCGACGCTGACGGTGACCCGGAAGGCATCGCCGTGATCAATGGAGATAGTCCTTTTACTGGCGAGTGGCAATACTCAATCGACGGCGGCAGCAACTGGGGGAGTCTGGCTGGCTTGAGCAGCTTCTATGCTGTGCTGCTCGACGGAACGTCGCTGGTTCGATTCGTGCCGGATGCAGACTTCAACGGCATTGAGGGCTTCGGATTCGTCGCGTGGGACCAGACCACCGGAAGTGTTGGACAATTCGTCGATGCATCCATCCGTGGCGGAAGTACAGCTTTTAGCACCACTAGCGAAGGCGCTCAGATAACTGTCACCGCCGTCAATGACGCTCCGGTCATCACTAACCTGGGCGGCGACACGCTGGCCTACACGGAGGGGGATGGGGCCGTGGTGATTGATCAAAATGCCGCGGCGGTCGTCAGTGATGTGGACTCTTCCGACTTCGACACCGGTTCTCTCACGGTCAGCATCGAGAGCGGGGCTAGTGCGGACGATCGGTTGTTTATCAATCAAGCGGATGGTCTAAGCCTTACGTTAACCGGAGGTCTCAAAGTGAACCACAATGGTGTGAGCTTTGGGACAGTCACCGGCGGCACCGGCGGGACCGATTTGGTCATTACGTTTGATCCCGATGCCGATGCCACGGCCGTGACGGCGCTGGTCAAGAACATCACCTATGAGAATACGGACACGGATAACCCCACCACGGGCAACCGGACGGTGCGCTATGTCCTGACCGATGGCGATGGCGGCACCTCCGCCAATTACGATACCACCGTCACCGTCAGTGCGGCCAATGACGCGCCGGTGAATGCCGTCCCGTTCAATGTCTTGACGGCTCTCGATACGGCAGTTGTGTTTTCGAGCGGCAATAGCAATCAGATCAGTGTGAGTGATGTTGATGCAGGGGGCAGTGATCTGGAAGTCACCCTCAGTGTCACCAACGGCACACTCACCTTAGCCGGCACGACAGGGCTTAGCTTTACCTCGGGGGATGGCACGGCTGATACCACGATGACGTTTACGGGCACGGTGAGTGCGATCAATTCGGCACTCAATGGTTTGAGCTATACACCGGCCACGAGTTTTCGAGGGTTGGCCCAACTTGCGATCACGACAGATGATCAAGGCAATAGTGGCTCGGGTGGTGCTCAGAGCGATAGTGACACCATCGATATCCATGTTGGAGCAATTGTGGTCACCAATACGACGGATACGAGTAATGGCACCCTGACATCAAAAGCCGCCTTGATTAGTAATGATGGAGGTGATGGGATTTCCTTACGCGAAGCGATGACTGTGGCCAATGCTGATACCGGTACCGACTACATCTACTTCGAGATTGCCGGGGCTGGCCCGCATAGCATTGCCCTCAGCAGTGCCCTCCCGGATATCACAGACACCGTCATTATCGATGGGACGACTGAGCCGGACTATGGCAGCACGCCGATTATTGAATTAGATGGGAGTAGCGCGGGGTCGGTCGATGGTCTCCGTCTCATTTCAGGGAGCGATGGCAGTACGATTCGTGGTCTGGTCATCAATCAATTTGGTGGTGATGGTATTGAAATCAATGGGTCAGACAATCACACCATTGCCGGCAATTATATTGGGCTGGGTACTGATGGTGTGACAGATGAGGGCAATACCGGGAGAGGCGTGTACATCCGTACCAGCACCGGCAATACAATTGGTGGCAGCACCGTAGCGGCTCGCAATGTCATCTCTGGGAATACCGACAAAGGGGTCTTGCTGCATGCTGACGCAAGCGGCAATACGGTGAGCGCGAATATCATTGGGCTTGATGCCACAGGAACGATTGCCGTCCAGAACGGTAATCACGGGATTGATGTCGAAGGCGATTCCAACACGATTGGTGGAACAACGACAGAAGAGCGCAATATTATCTCTAACAATGTGAACAATGGCGTTGAGATCGACGGCGACAACAACGTTGTTGTGGGAAATTACATCGGGACCGACATTACGGGCACCCTTGATCGAGGGAATACCAAGGTGGGTGTGTATATTGGGGCTGGTGCCAGCGGGAACATGATCGGCGGGACCTTAGCTGAGGAAAGCAATACGATTGCCTTTAACGATGGTCGTGGCATTCGAGGGGATGCTGCTGCTGGGACCGGCAATGCCTTTTTAAGGAATGCGATCTTCTCCAATGGCGATCTCGGGATCGATTTAACTGGCGGCACGGAGAATGGGTTTGACGTGACCGCCAACGACTCAGGGGATGCGGATACCGGGGCGAATAATCTCCAAAACTTCCCCGTCCTCACCAGTGCCCAAACCACGGGCACACAAATCACGATTGTGGGCACTCTGAATTCGAGTGCCAATAGCTATTACCGTATTGAGTTTTTCAGCAGTGCGACGCAAGATGGCAGCGGGCACGGGGAAGCCGAGACCTATCTGGGCTTTGTGAATGTGGCCACTGATGGCAGTGGCGACGCCTCATTCAACACCACCCTGACCGCGTCCGTGGCCTCGGGGGCGTATGTTACTGCCACCGCTACCAAAAGCGTGAACACCTACAGTACCTTTACGGATACGTCGGAATTTGCATTGAATGCGACGGTCAATGCCGTCCCCGTGATCACCAACCTGGGTGGCGACACGCTGGCCTACACGGAGGGGGATGGGGCCGTGGTGATTGATCAAAATGCCGCGGCGGTCGTCAGTGATGTGGACTCTTCCGACTTCGACACCGGTTCTCTCACGGTCAGCATCGAGAGCGGGGCCAGTGCGGACGATCGGTTGTTTATCAATGAAGCGGATGGTCTAAGCTTTACGTTAACCGGAGATCTCAAAGTGAACCACAATGGTGTGAGCTTTGGGACAGTCACCGGCGGCACCGGCGGGACCGATTTGGTCATTACGTTTGATCCCGATGCCGATGCCACGGCCGTGACGGCGCTGGTCAAGAACATCACCTATGAGAATACGGACACGGACACCCCCACCGCCGGCAATCGCACCGTCCGCTTTGTCCTCACCGATGGCGATGGCGGCACTTCCGCCAACTATGACACCACGGTCACCGTCACCGCCGTCAACGACGCCCCCGTTGAAGCGAACATCGAGGGAACCGCACTGGCCTATACCGAGAACGATGCCGCCACCGCCATTACCAGTACCCTGACCCTGAGTGATGTGGATGATACCCAGCTTGACTCTGCCGTCATCCAGATAACCGGCAACTATGTCAATGGTGAAGACGTGCTCGCCTTTACCAACCAGAACGGGATCACCGGCAGCTGGAATGCCACCACCGGGACCTTGACGCTTACCGGTTCAGCCACGCTGGCAAACTATCAAAGTGCCCTGCGCAGTGTGACGTATGTCAACAGCAGTGAGGACCCCAGTACCGCCACACGCACGGTCAGCTTCACCGTCAATGATGGCGATACCAACAGTAATACCCTGACCCGTAATATCACCGTCACCGCGGTCAACGACGCGCCAACCGATCTCCACTATACGCAATATCTCGGTGGCACGGAATTTATCGTCAATTCCACGGTCGCGAACAATCAAGATACGCCTGATGTCACGACATTGGCCAGTGGGGAATTCGTGGTCGTGTGGGAATCGTGGAATCAGGATGGCAGCGACAACGGGGTGTACTTTCAGCGGTATGATGCCAATGGCGTGGCGCAGGGGGGCGAGACGCAAGTTAACTCGACCACTACGGATGACCAAGGGAATCCCCATGTCGTGGCCTTAAGCAATGGCAATTTTGCGGTGACCTGGGTCTCCAACCTCCAGGATGGTTCAGATCTTGGGGTCTATGTTCGCGTCTTTACGGCCACCGGAACGGCTGTCACCGGCGAGATCGCGGTGAACACCACCACGACGAATGATCAGGAAGGTGTGAGAATTGCGGCGTTGACCGGCGGTGGGTTTGTCGTGACATGGGAAAGTGACGGACAAGATGGCGATCAAAAAGGCATCTACAGCCAACGCTATGACAACAGCGGTATCGCTCAAGGCGGTGAAACGCAAGTGCATACGACAACTGCAGGGAATCAATTCGACCCCCGCGTGGGCGCCCTGAATGACGGTGGCTACCTGATTGTATGGGACAGTAATGCCACCGGCAGCAACGAGATCATGGCCCAACGCTTTGACGCGGCGGGGGCTGCGGTCGGAAGCGAATTCCAGGTGAATACAACCACGGCCGGTTCGCAGGATGATGGCGTGATTACCGCCCTGACGGGAGGCGGGTTTGTGGTGATCTGGGAATCCAACGGGCAAGACGGCTCCGATGACGGCTTGTTTGGCCAACGCTTCAATGCCAGCGGGACCGCGATTGGCGGTGAATTTCAGATCAACACCACCGTCACGAATGATCAAGTGCAAGTCTCGGTCGTGAGTCTTGATGATGGCGGGTTTCTCGTTTCCTGGCAATCGCTGAACCAGGATGGCGACAGCTACGGTGTCTATGCGCAACAGTTCGATGCTTCGGCGACTAAGGTGAATGGGGAATTCCAGATCAACACGACGACTGCCAAGTCACAAGCCGATGTCGAATTGACGGTACTGCAGGATGGGCGTGTGGTTGCCGTCTATGAATCTAATCTTCAGGATGGGGATGGCGATACAGTGGTTGGTCGCATCTTCACGCCCACGCTGAATGAAAATTCTCCGAACGGTACCGTGGTGGCGGTAGCTTCGCAGACGATTGATCCCGACGACGACAACGGGTTCACCTACAGTCTGGTCGACAATGCCGGTGGCGCATTTGCGATCAATAGCGCAACGGGGCAAATCACGGTGGCCAATTCCAGTTTGATTGACTACGAAACCGCTTCCAGCATGACGGTCACGGTGCGCGTTGCCGATAGCGGTAGCCTTACGCATGACGAAGTGGTAACCATTGCGCTGCACGATGTGAATGAGGCGCCGACGGACCTGCACTATACGCAATATCTCGGTGGCACGGAATTTATCGTCAATTCCACGGTCGCAAACAATCAAGATACGCCTGATGTCACCACATTGGCCAATGGAGAATTCGTAGTCGTGTGGGAATCGTTCGATCAAGATGGCAGTGGATATGGGGTGTACTTTCAGCGGTATGATGCCAATGGCACGGCGCAAGGCTCGGAGACACCAGTCAATTCGACCACCACGGATGCGCAAGGCGATCCACGTATCGTGGCCTTAAGCAATGGCAATTTTGCGGTGGCGTGGGACTCGAACCTCCAGGATGGTTCAGATCTTGGGGTCTATGCTCGTGTCTTTGATGCAACCGGGACGGCACTCACGGGTGAGATTGCGGTGAACACCACCACGACGGATGACCAGAATGATGTGAGAATTGCGGCATTGACCGGCGGTGGGTTTGTCGTGACATGGGAAAGTGACGGACAAGATGGTGATCAAAAGGGTATCTACAGCCAACGCTATGACAACAGTGGTGTCGCTCAAGGCGGTGAAACGCAAGTGCATACGACAACTGCGGGGAGCCAATTCGACCCTCGCGTCGGCGCCCTGAATGACGGTGGCTACCTGATTGTGTGGGACAGTAATGCCACCGGCAGCTCCGAGATCATGGCCCAACGCTTTGACGCGGCGGGGGCTGCTGTCGGAAGCGAATTCCAGGTGAATACTACCACGGCCGATTCGCAGGATGATGGCGTGATTACCGCCCTGACGGGAGGCGGCTTTGTGGTGATCTGGGAATCCAACGGGCAAGACGGCTCCGATGACGGCTTGTTTGGCCAACGCTTCAATGCCAGTGGGACCGCGATTGGTGGTGAATTTCAAATCAACACCACCGTCACGAATGATCAATTGCAAGTCTCGGTAGTGAGTCTAGATGATGGCGGGTTTCTCGTCTCCTGGCATTCGTGGGCCCAGGATGGCGACAGCAACGGTGTCTATGCGCAACAGTTCGATGCTTCGGCGAATAAGGTGAATGGGGAATTCCAGATCAACACGACGACTGCCAATTCACAAGCCGATGTCGAATTGACGGTCCTGCAGGATGGGCGTGTGGTTGCCATCTATGAATCTGCTGGTCAGGATGGGGATAACGATACGGTGGTCGGCCGTATCTTCACGCCCACGCTGAATGAAAATTCTCCGAATGGCACCGTGGTGGCGATAGCCTCACAGACGATTGATCCCGACGACGACAATGGGTTTACCTACAGTCTGGTCGACAATGCCGGTGGCGCATTTGCGATCAATAGCGCAACGGGGCAAATCACGGTGGCCAATTCCAGTTTGATCGACTACGAAGCCGCTTCCAGCATGACGGTCACGGTACGGGTAACCGACAGTGGGAGCCTGACCCACGATGAAGTTGTCACCATCCAGATCAACGATGTCAACGACGCGCCCGTTGAAGCGAACATCGAGGGAACCGCCCTGGCCTATACCGAGAACGATGCCGCCACCGCCATCACCAGTACCCTGACCCTGAGTGATGTCGATGATACCCAGCTGGAGTCCGCCGTCATCCAGATCACCGGCAACTATGGCACGGGCGAAGACGTGCTCGCCTTTACCAACCAGAACGGGATCGCCGGCAGCTGGAATGCCACCACCGGCACCTTGAGCTTGTCGGGCACGGCCACGGTGGCGGAGTATCAAAGTGCCCTGCGCAGTGTGACGTATGCCAACAGCAGTGAGGATCCCAGCACCGCGACCCGGACCGTCAGCTTCACGGTCAATGATGGCGAGGCCAACAGTAATACCCTGACCCGGGATATCGCCCTGACGGCGGTCAACGACGCGCCCGTTGAAGCGAACATCGAGGGAACCGCCCTGGCCTATACCGAGAACGATGCCGCCACCGCCATCACCAGTACCCTGACCCTGAGTGATGTCGATGATACCCAGCTGGAGTCCGCCGTCATCCAGATCACCGGCAACTATGGCACGGGCGAAGACGTGCTCGCCTTTACCAACCAGAACGGGATCGCCGGCAGCTGGAATGCCACCACCGGCACCTTGAGCTTGTCGGGCACGGCCACGGTGGCGGAGTATCAAAGTGCCCTGCGCAGTGTGACGTATGCCAACAGCAGTGAGGATCCCAGCACCGCGACCCGGACCGTCAGCTTCACGGTCAATGATGGCGAGGCCAACAGTAATACCCTGACCCGGGATATCGCCCTGACGGCGGTCAACGACGCGCCCGTTGAAGCGAACATCGAGGGAACCGCCCTGGCCTATACCGAGAACGATGCCGCCACCGCCATCACCAGTACCCTGACCCTGAGTGATGTCGATGATACCCAGCTGGAGTCCGCCGTCATCCAGATCACCGGCAACTATGGCACGGGCGAAGACGTGCTCGCCTTTACCAACCAGAACGGGATCGCCGGCAGCTGGAATGCCACCACCGGCACCTTGAGCTTGTCGGGCACGGCCACGGTGGCGGAGTATCAAAGTGCCCTGCGCAGTGTGACGTATGCCAACAGCAGTGAGGATCCCAGCACCGCGACCCGGACCGTCAGCTTCACGGTCAATGATGGCGAGGCCAACAGTAATACCCTGACCCGGGATATCGCCCTGACGGCGGTCAACGACGCGCCCGTTGAAGCGAACATCGAGGGAACCGCCCTGGCCTATACCGAGAACGATGCCGCCACCGCCATCACCAGTACCCTGACCCTGAGTGATGTCGATGATACCCAGCTGGAGTCCGCCGTCATCCAGATCACCGGCAACTATGGCACGGGCGAAGACGTGCTCGCCTTTACCAACCAGAACGGGATCGCCGGCAGCTGGAATGCCACCACCGGCACCTTGAGCTTGTCGGGCACGGCCACGGTGGCGGAGTATCAAAGTGCCCTGCGCAGTGTGACGTATGCCAACAGCAGTGAGGATCCCAGCACCGCGACCCGGACCGTCAGCTTCACGGTCAATGATGGCGAGGCCAACAGTAATACCCTGACCCGGGATATCGCCCTGACGGCGGTCAACGACGCGCCCGTTGAAGCGAACATCGAGGGAACCGCCCTGGCCTATACCGAGAACGATGCCGCCACCGCCATCACCAGTACCCTGACCCTGAGTGATGTCGATGATACCCAGCTGGAGTCCGCCGTCATCCAGATCACCGGCAACTATGGCACGGGCGAAGACGTGCTCGCCTTTACCAACCAGAACGGGATCGCCGGCAGCTGGAATGCCACCACCGGCACCTTGAGCTTGTCGGGCACGGCCACGGTGGCGGAGTATCAAAGTGCCCTGCGCAGTGTGACGTATGCCAACAGCAGTGAGGATCCCAGCACCGCGACCCGGACCGTCAGCTTCACGGTCAATGATGGCGAGGCCAACAGTAATACCCTGACCCGGGATATCGCCCTGACGGCGGTCAACGACGCGCCCGTTGAAGCGAACATCGAGGGAACCGCCCTGGCCTATACCGAGAACGATGCCGCCACCGCCATCACCAGTACCCTGACCCTGAGTGATGTCGATGATACCCAGCTGGAGTCCGCCGTCATCCAGATCACCGGCAACTATGGCACGGGCGAAGACGTGCTCGCCTTTACCAACCAGAACGGGATCGCCGGCAGCTGGAATGCCACCACCGGCACCTTGAGCTTGTCGGGCACGGCCACGGTGGCGGAGTATCAAAGTGCCCTGCGCAGTGTGACGTATGCCAACAGCAGTGAGGATCCCAGCACCGCGACCCGGACCGTCAGCTTCACGGTCAATGATGGCGAGGCCAACAGTAATACCCTGACCCGGGATATCGCCCTGACGGCGGTCAACGACGCGCCCGTTGAAGCGAACATCGAGGGAACCGCCCTGGCCTATACCGAGAACGATGCCGCCACCGCCATCACCAGTACCCTGACCCTGAGTGATGTCGATGATACCCAGCTGGAGTCCGCCGTCATCCAGATCACCGGCAACTATGGCACGGGCGAAGACGTGCTCGCCTTTACCAACCAGAACGGGATCGCCGGCAGCTGGAATGCCACCACCGGCACCTTGAGCTTGTCGGGCACGGCCACGGTGGCGGAGTATCAAAGTGCCCTGCGCAGTGTGACGTATGCCAACAGCAGTGAGGATCCCAGCACCGCGACCCGGACCGTCAGCTTCACGGTCAATGATGGCGAGGCCAACAGTAATACCCTGACCCGGGATATCGCCCTGACGGCGGTCAACGACGCGCCCGTTGAAGCGAACATCGAGGGAACCGCCCTGGCCTATACCGAGAACGATGCCGCCACCGCCATCACCAGTACCCTGACCCTGAGTGATGTCGATGATACCCAGCTGGAGTCCGCCGTCATCCAGATCACCGGCAACTATGGCACGGGCGAAGACGTGCTCGCCTTTACCAACCAGAACGGGATCGCCGGCAGCTGGAATGCCACCACCGGCACCTTGAGCTTGTCGGGCACGGCCACGGTGGCGGAGTATCAAAGTGCCCTGCGCAGTGTGACGTATGCCAACAGCAGTGAGGATCCCAGCACCGCGACCCGGACCGTCAGCTTCACGGTCAATGATGGCGAGGCCAACAGTAATACCCTGACCCGGGATATCAGTATCACTCCTGTCAATGATGCACCGGTTTCAACGGGTACAAATGCAGCCACGGTGGCCGAGGGCGGTACCGTGACACTCACCACCGCCATGCTCGGTGAAGCCGATGTGGACGATTCGGGTACCGGACTGACCTATACCGTGACCTCCGGACCTGCCAACGGTCAACTGGAACTCACCACCAATACCGGCGTGGCCATTACCAGCTTTACTCAGGATGACATCGATAACAATCGGGTGGTGTTCGTTCACAATGGCTCTGAAACCACCACCGATAGCTTCGGCTTTAGTTTGGCCGATGGTGGAGAAAATGGCGCTGTGGCGGATACCGGGACGTTCAATCTCACCGTCTCTGCGGTCAACGACGTTCCGGTCATCACCAACCTGGGGGGCGATACGCTGAACTACACGGAGGGCGCGGGGGCCGCGGTCATTGACCAAAGTAGCAACGCGGCGGTCAGTGACGTGGATAGTAGTGACTTTGACACGGGCACGCTGACGGTGGCGTTTGCAGGGGGCGAGGATACGGCGGAGGACGTGCTGGCCATTCGCGACCAAGGGGCGGGGGCGACGAACATTACGGTGGCGGGCAATGCGGTCAGTTATGGGGGCACGCAGATCGGCACCTTCACGGGGGGCACGGGCGTGACCGACCTGGTCATCACGTTGGAGAGTGCGGCGGATGCCACGGCGGTGAGTGCGCTCCTCCAGAACATCACCTATGAGAACACGGATACGGATAATCCGACCACGGGTAATCGGACGATGCGGTATGTGCTGACGGATGGGGATGGAGGCACGAGTGCGAACTATGACACGACCGTGGCGGTGACGGCGGTCAATGATGCGCCGGAAGTGACGAACCTGGGGGGCGACACGCTGACCTACACGGAGGGCGCGGGGGCGGCGGTCATTGACCAAAGTAGCAACGCGGCGGTCAGTGACGTGGATAGTAGTGACTTTGACACGGGCACCCTGACGGTGGCGTTTGCCGGGGGCGAGGATACGGCGGAGGACGTGCTGAGCATCCGCGACCAAGGGGCGGGGGCGACGAACATTACGGTGGCGGGCAATGCGGTCAGTTATGGGGGCACGCAGATCGGCACCTTCACGGGGGGCACGGGCGTGACCGACCTGGTCATCACGTTGGAGAGTGCGGCGGATGCCACGGCGGTGAGTGCGCTCCTCCAGAACATCACCTATGAGAACACGGATACGGATAATCCGACCACGGGTAATCGGACGGTGCGGTATGTGCTGACGGATGGGGATGGGGGCACGAGTGCGAACTATGACACGACCGTGGCGGTGACGGCGGTCAACGACGCGCCGGTCATCGGTGCCCCAGGTAGTGCGCTCAGTGCCACCGAACAAACCCCGCTGGTCATTGATGGTACAGGCTTTACCGTCAGTGATGCAGATGAAGCGGGCGTTGGTGCCACGGCCACCATGACCGTGGGCGAAGGCACCCTCACGGTGAGCGTGGGCGATTCGGGCGTCACCATCGACTCCGGCAATGGCACGGGCACCGTCGTCCTCTCCGGCACCATCGCCCAAATCGATCGGCTCTTGACCGGTGCTGGCACCGGGACTCTCACGTACCTGAACCCTAGTGACAACCCATCAGCCTCCACCACGCTCACGCTCACGGTCAATGACGCGGGCAATACTGGCGCCGATCCCGGCCTGAGCGGCGATGGCAGCAGTGAAGAAGACAGCAACAGCGTCAGCATTACTCTCACGGCGGTCAACGACGCGCCTGTGCTTACCAGTGATGGGGGCGGGCCGACGGCCAACCTGCATGTGCTGGAAAATCAAGCCAGCGTGACGACGATGACTGCCACCGATGTAGACGGCGATGCCTTGATGTACCGTATTGTCGGCGGAGCGGACGCCGCGGCGTTTGCCCTTGATAGTGCGACCGGGGCTCTCAGCTTTGTCGCGTCTCCGGACTATGAAGATCCGTCAGACTTTGGGGAAGATAATCGTTATGAGGTCCAAGTCCAAGTGAGTGATGGCCAAGGCGGCACCGACATGCAGACGCTCGTGGTGAGCGTCGCGGATGGGCTTGAGGGCACCCCGCCGCCCTTGTCTGATCCTCTGCCGGAGCCCTCTCCCGACTCGATGTCTGACCCCGACCTGATGCCTGACATCGATCCCATGTCTGATCCGATGTCCGATGCGGTGTCCGAGCCTACAGCCCCGGCTCTCTTGTCTCGTGGTGTGGGAAATGGAAGTGATGGGAGTCATGACAGGACCGATGCCGGTATCGTGCGTCGTGGGCCGGAGGAACGAGTGTCCGCCAGTGCGTCTGAATGGGGCGAGGTCCTGGAGTTACCACCGGTGCTGCGTCCGAAGGCCTGGCTGATCACGGCGGATCAGCTTCGAGCGTATTATACGGATCCGGTGGACATGACGAGGGCAGAGTGGTCGACAGACTTCCTTGCGCAGTTGAATACGTTTTCTGAGGAATTCGAGGAAAACATCCAAGAGGAGACGGAAGTCCGGTCGACCTTTGTAAATATGGTGAAGAGTGCGGGGTTTATGCTCTCCACTGGCCTTGTGGCCTGGATGATTCGAGGCGGCACTTTATTGGCATGGTTGATGGCGGCGATTATCCCTTCGTGGCGGTATTTTGATCCGGTACCCGTCCTGGGTATGGATAAAAAGGATCAAGAGGCTTGGGCTCGGCGGGTCAAGGAATCGGCGACCATGGAAGCGCGCGAACATCAAGGCTTAGACCAGATTTTGCGGGACGGCAAGAAACAGCCTGCACCCGCGACCGAGAACAATCCCTCGTCAGGTACCTCGCCAAACTCAGCTCCAACAGCGTAGTTTTCTATCACATCACTTCTCACAATTTGCTGATCTTCATTCGGATAATCCTGGGGATACGTGTGTCCGCATGATTGATCTCCTTGGGGCTTTCGTCGGATGAATCTCACCTGTTGCTTCAGGGTCGGAAAAAGGCCGTTGCCTTCTCCGCTGGCGGTTCCTTTTTCAACATTCCCCATTATATTTAGGGTCTGTTGAAAAAAGCCGCCAGCGGCGTTCTCGCCATTTTTCCGTGCTCACGTCATGCCAGGACGCTCCGCGCGCAAAAATGGCTGTGGCCTTGCTGGACGACTTTTTTGAACAGACCCGATGCTGCTGATAGCAAACAGCTTCCTGGCGAAATATGGCCGTTGCCATCTTCATTATTCAACACTCCCATTTACTACTCTCTTCAACATCGTCTGACGTTCTGAAGCATCGAATGTCTGGCTCTCATCAGCGGTTGAGGCCTACAATTGGTCGAGGGATTTATGTAGCGCTGGAGGAATGGCGGCAGGGAATATCTTTTCTGCAACATCCACTAACGCTCCGAAATGTCGAATGTCTGATATTAACGAGCAGTTGAGGTACGAAAAACTCCTACAACTGCTCAAGGGATTTGTGAAGTGCCCGACAAGAGGAGATAGGGCGCATGCCGTGGGTGTGAGGTGAGTCGGTAGTGGACTCGTTGGTTGCGTGCGTGAGGTTAGCCGTATTCGTTGGGGATTGGAAATAGTGGCAGCTATGAGAATGGATACATGATAAGAAAAATTCTGTGTCAGCTAGTCTCAGTGAATAATCGTCAAGTGTTGGAGCAGAAAGCTTGCCAGGCCAATGCGAACGCGAAGCCAAAGACAGATGCACGACCTGTAGAAGCTCTTTCATTCTTGAGAGGCATCGGCAACCTCCTGGCATTAGAGCCACGAGTCATGTTTGATGGCGCGGCCGTCGCGACTGGAGCCGAAGTTCTTCAGGATACATTGCTCCAAGATACTACTGTGGTGCCGGGAGTAGGTGGGGATCCCTCTGCTGACCCCGGACCTCTTGAAGTTACGAATGAGATGCTTTGGGCTTCGGAGCGTTCGCTTATCCCTCCCTCCGATCGCCAAGACATCGTCTTTATCGATACGAGTGTCGAGGATTTTCAAATATTGCTGGAAGGCATTGATCCGCATGCGGAGGTGATTCTGTTGGATCCTACTCGTGATGGGATGGAACAGATTGCCGAGATCTTAGGGGAGCGTTCGGATATTGATGCGGTGCATCTGATCTCGCATGGTGAGCAGGGCGAGTTGTGGCTCGGGACCGGTGTGCTGAATCTGGCCACCATGCAAGGCGCCTATGCTGATGAATTGGCCATCATCAAGCAGGCGTTGGCGGAAGACGCCGATTTGCTCATCTATGGTTGTCATTTTGGGGCGGGCGAGGCAGGAAAAGAGGTGGCGCACGTGCTGGCCGACCTCACCGGTGCGGACATTGGGGCCAGCGACGACCTGACCGGTGCGGCGACACTGGGCGGCGACTGGGACCTGGAAGTGCGAGCCGGCTTGATTGACAGTGCGGTGATCATCGATACAGAGGCCCAAGCCAGCTTTGGTGGCCTGCTAGATATTACCACCAATCTGCAAGGTCATTGGACGTTTGATGCGAATGCGAACGATTCCAGTGGCAATGGCAATAACGGCACGTTGGAAGATAATGCCTCCATTGATACCACCTCGGGAACCAACAAGATCGGCAGTGGGAAGGTCTCGTTAGACGGGAACAACGATTATGTGGAGCTTTCGTCCCACACAAGTAATTTCCGTAACTTTTCCGAGGGCACCATTGCCTCTTGGGTGAAATTTACTGGCTCCAGTCTTCAGGTGATTTATAGCATTAGCGACACGAGTACGTTCACTAGCCGAGTCACCCTGGGGGCCGAGAATGGCGAGCTGTTCCTTACCGTAGAAGACGGTCCAGTTCTCCTCGATGTGGAAGCCAATCTGTCTCTGAATGATGACACCTGGCATCATGTTGCCGTCACGGTCGATAGTGGGGGCAATAAACTCTATGTAGATGGCGTTGAGGTTACTGGAGCAAACTTGACTCATCATATCGGCAATGCCAGCACAACCGCCTTTTTCGATGACGTCAATGACACAAACGATCTTGATGCGATGCAGATTGGCCTCACGGAGGATTCCTTTGGTCGCTGGAACGAATTTGGCGGGTTAATCGACGATGTGCGAGTGTTTAGCCGTGCGCTGTCCGCAGCCGACATTGATCAGCTTTATGCCACCAGTAATCCGCTCGTGGTGGATACCACCAGTGATACTTCCGATGGTGATACAACCTCCATTTCTACACTCATCGCCGATAAGGGTGCCGATGGAAACATTTCACTTCGTGAAGCCCTCGAAGCTGCGAACAATACGATAGGTCTCGATACGATTCGTTTCAATGTCACGGATCCGCTTGTCGGTGGGGCTCATACGATTGATGTCCTCTCCGCACTACCGAATATCACGGATGCCGTGATTATCGATGGGACTTCGGACCCAGATTTTGGGGGCACGCCTATTGTTGAATTGGACGGGAGTAGCGCGGGTTTGGTTGATGGCTTAAGACTCATTTCAGGAAGTGATGGCAGTACGATTCGTGGATTAGTCATTAATCAATTTGGTTCGCAAGGCATTGAAATTAATAATTCCGACGGCAATACCATTGCTGGCAACCATATAGGGACCGATGTGACCGGGACCGTTGACCTGGGAAATGGCAGCGCGGGGATTTATCTCTTTAGCGCACAGAACAACATTATCGGAGGCACCACGGTAGCAGATCGCAATCTTGTTTCCGGCAATCAAGGCAGTGGCATTTTGCGGCAAGGCTCTAATGGCGGCAACGTTATTCAAGGCAATTATATCGGGACGGATGTGACTGGAACCCTCGATCTGGGCAATGCGCAAAATGGGATCGCGTTTGCAGGGTCGGGGGTGGATACTATCGGAGGGGCTGTGGTGGGGGCAGGTAATGTGATCTCCGGCAATAATATGGATGGTATTTCCATTGGGGCGGGTGCTAACGGCGTCATTATCCAAGGCAACTATATCGGGATAAACGTTGCAGGAACGGGAACGATTGCCAACACTGGGGATGGGATTGCCGTGAATGCAGATAATACGCAAATCGGTGGCACCACTTCTCTTGCCCGCAACATCATTTCAGGTAACAGTGTTGAAGGGATTGATCTCGATGGGAATAGCAATACTGTTCAAGGGAATTATGTTGGGACGGATGTGACGGGGACTCTCACTCTGGGCAATATCGATGATGGTATTGATATTTCTGGTGCGAATAATACGATCGGGGGGACCTCGGCAAGTGCGCGGAATATTATTTCTGGAAATAGCCAAGATGGCATTGAAATTGGTACGGCAACCGCAACAGGGAATGTGATTCTGGGAAACTATATCGGGACCGATGTCGCGGGAGCTGTTGATTTGGGCAATGGGAGCCACGGAGTTCGCATCTTTAATGGAGCGAGTACTAACATTCTTGGAGGTACAGCGGTTGCCGCGCGTAATGTAATTGCCGGCAACGATGCTGATGGGGTCTATATGCATGGCACGGGGACCTCTGGCAACGTTGTGCAAGGCAACTATATTGGTCTGGATGCCACTGGCACGATGGGGGTAGGGAATGGGGATGATGGCGTGTGGGTAGGCACAGGGGCCACGGGAACGACTATTGGCGGAACAACAGCTGGGGCCCGGAATGTCATTTCTGGAAACATTGATGTCGGTATTGTGATCTCGGGCACTGGAACGAGTACTACTGTTGTGCAAGGTAATTATATTGGTATTGATGCGGCGGGTACTTCGGCTGTTGCGAATCATGATGATGGCGTATGGATTGGGGGGGGTGCGACTAATACGACGATTGGGGGGACCACTGCGGGTGCCCGTAATATTATCTCGGGCAATCTGTTTGATGGAGTGCAGATTCATGATGTGGGGACGAGTAGTAATGTTGTCCAAGGCAATTACATTGGAACGGATGTCACGGGTCTAGTGGCTCTAGCTAATGGAGATACCGGTATCTCTATGAGTGGGGGAGCGACGGGTAATACGATCGGTGGAACAACCAACGCCCATAGAAATGTGATCTCGGGGAATACGGCAGAGGGCGTCCATATCACGGGGTCGGGGACAGACAGTAATACCGTGTCGGCCAACTATATTGGGACCGACTCAACCGGAGCAGCAGTCCTTGGCAATGGTGTAGATGGGGTCCGGATAAGCGCGAGTGCTTCCTCGAACATCATTGGAGGGACCACCGCGGGAGAACGAAATATTATTTCCGGAAACGCCGATGATGGGATTCAGGTCAGTGGGACCGGCAATGTCATCCAAGGCAACTATATCGGTACGGATGCGATGGGCACCATGGACTTTGGGAACGGCGATGAAGGCATTGAACTCACCAGTGCCACGAACACCATCATTGGTGGATTGGTGGTAGGCGCACGCAATGTGATTGCGGGAAATACGAGTGCCGGCATTCGTGATGAGAGTTCATCGGGTACGATCATCAAAGGGAATTATATTGGGGTTGATGTGACAGGGACGGCTACGCTCGCCAATTCCTTCGGTATTCAGTCGTGGACGGGTTCGGCCAATGGCGTAATCGGGGGATCTGGCGCGAACGAAGGCAATGTCATCGGCGGAAATACAAATCAAGGAATTATCCTGTATTCCTCTTCAGGTTATACCATTCAAGGTAATTATATCGGAACAGACTCCACGGGAACTCTCGATTTAGGGAACTCCCAGAATGGGATCTATCTTTCTGGTGGTTCGAATCATCTCATTGGGGGAACTGGAGCAGGGGAAGGTAATGTGATTGCCTTCAATGATATCGATGGAATTGCTCTTTCCTCTACCAGCACGGGTAATACGATCTTAGGTAATCAAATCCACTCGAATGATGGTTTAGGGATAGACCTGGGAGGTGGAACAGAAGATGCTGCTGGAGTGACCGCCAATGATGTTGGCGATGCCGATACAGGTGCGAATAACCTGCAAAACTATCCTGTAATCTCCACGGTGTCGACGACTGGTGCCCAAGTGACTATCGATGGGTCGCTGAATAGTACCGCATCAACAACCTTCCGCATTGAATTCTTTGCCAGTGCGACGGCAGATGGTAGTTATTATGGTGAGGCAGAACGATATTTGGGTGTTGCGACGGTGACGACGGATGGGAGTGGCGATGCGACTATTAGTGAAACACTGAGCGCGGTGGTCGCGGCTGGTGAATATGTGACAGCGACAGCCACGGTGATCGATGATGCTGGTCAGGTAGGGATTGATGATGCTTTGGCGTATGGTGTCACCTCGGAGTTTGGATTGAGCGTTCTGGCTCTCTCTCTGTCCCCTGTCAATTCGGTTCCAGCCGCTCAGAACACCAACGAAGATACGGCGCTGGTGTTCAATTCCGCAAGCAGTAATCTGATCTCAATCACCGATGATACTGGAGAAACGCTGGAAATGACCTTGTCGGTGACGAATGGCACTCTGACGCTTTCTCAGACCACAGGATTGATCGTCACCGCCGGAGCGAATGGAACAAATACCATGACGGTCACGGGAACGGTTGAGGACATCAATGCTGCTCTTGATGGCCTGCAATATGATCCGACCGCTGATTACCACGGTAGCGATACGCTCGCGCTGACGACCAATGATACGACATTGTTGGCATTGAATTTGGATGCCAACTTGCAAGGCTATTATGAATTCACCAGTGGCGACCCCGGCAACGACAGCAGCCCGGGTGGGACGAATGATGGCACCCTCAATGGTGATGCCACCGTGGTGAACGATGTGGAGCGAGGCGAGGTCTTAAGCTTGGATGGGAATGGTGACTCCCTGCAGATTGCTAGTACATTTGGCGGTTCCCAAAATATTACGATTGGCGGCTGGGTGAAGTTATCGGGAAGCTCGAGTGGGCGGGCTGAGTTTATTTCCATTGGTGATCGCGTCCATATTGCCTTGGACGACAGTAATGGCGTCAAAGGGTCAGTCCAAACTTCGCCAGGTGTGTGGACTGACTTGCATAGCAATCAGTTTATTGCTGGGACTGGATGGCATCAGATCACCTATGTCTTTGATGGCGCTAACGATGTGCATCGTCTGTATATTGACGGAGTCGAAGTCGCTTCAGCCGCGAATACGAATACAATTGACTATGCGGGTGCCACGACGACCTACATCGGCCGGCATCCATCGACTTCGCCAGGCTGGGATCTAGAAGGCATGGTCGATGATGTGCGGATTTATGACCGGGTACTCACTGCCAGCGAGATTGCCGACCTCGTGGCCTCTCCGGTTTCCGTCAGCGATTCGGATACGGTTTCGATCACGGTTGACCCAATCAACGATGCGCCGGTGATTAGTAGCGATGGAGGTGGTACGACAGCCAGTGTCAATGTGGTGGAGAATACCACGGCTGTTACGACCGTGACCTCAACTGATGTGGATGGCGGGACGGCGGTGTATTCTGTTGCGGGAGGGCTAGATGCCGCCAAATTTAGTATCAATAGCTCAACTGGCGAATTAACGTTTGTCACAGCTCCAGATTATGAAAACCCTACTGACTCTGATAGCGACAATGTCTATGTGGTGACAGTACAAGTTTCGGATGGCAATGGCGGAGCGGATACCCAAACGATCTCGGTGACGGTGACCGATGTGGCTAACACGCTCACGGTGACCACGACGACTGATAACAACGATAGCGGTATTACAGATGGCAATTCAGCTCACACCATAGAATGGCTGAATGCCAATATGGGGGGCGATACATCGATTTCTCTTCGTGAAGCCATCATTGCGGCCAATAATACGACGGGTCTGGATACGATTGGGTTTAACCTCGCGCTTACCGATGCCAATCACGTCTACTATCAAGATGATGGCGTGGCCGATTCGCTCTCCACGATCGTGGCTACGACCTTAGATGATGCCAGCATTATCGATTTTGATGCGGACTATGTCGGCGGTGCAGCACAAGGGTTCTCATGGTGGCGGATGCAACCCACGTCTCTCCTTCCCGATATTACCGATGCGGTGATCATAGATGGCTCAACTCAAGCTGGATGGGAAGCGGGGCAGCCCGTGATTGAGGTCAATGGGGCGTTGGCAGGGACCGGCGTCTACTATGATGGGTTGACGCTGAGTTCCAGCGCAGGCAGCACCGTTCGTGGACTCGTCATCAACCAGTTTGACTGGGCGGGTATTCAAGTCAAGGGACCCGGTGGTCATACGATTGTCGGCAATTTCATTGGTACGGATGTCACTGGAACGATGGATCTCGGAAATCGGATCAATGGCATTGAGATTAGCTCGGCTGATAACAATGTGATCGGTGGGACCACGCTGGCGGGTCGTAATATTATTTCAGGAAACAATCAAGCGGAAATTACTTTGGGCACTTTCAGTACCGGGAATATCGTTCAGGGCAACTATCTGGGCCTGGATGTCACCGGTACCGCGCGTTTGGGAAATTCGTATGGCTTGCGTATTTATGGGGATAGCAATCAAATTGGGGGAACCGGTGCAGGCGAAGGCAATGTGATTGCTGGTGTGCGGATTGAATCAAGTGGCCAAAGCAATGTCTTTGAAGGCAACGATGTAGGAACTGATGCCGCTGGAACATCTGTGCTTGGTGGCATGACGATTGGTTTCAACGTCTCTGGTTCGGACAACATTATTGGTGGAACGGCGGCCGGATCGGGAAATCTGATCTCTGGAAATTCCACTGCCGGTGTCTATCTTACGGGGACCTCTGCGACGGGAAATGTTGTGCAAGGGAATTTGATCGGGACTGATGTGACGGGAACTGTAGCGCTTGGGAATAAGGACGGTATCCATATTCGAAGCGGATCGTCTAACAATACTATTGGGGGAACTGCGGCAGGCGCACGAAACGTGATTTCCGGCAACACCAGTGATGGGATTGAGGTTCGAGACGCGACGACCTCCAATAATGTCATACAAGGCAATTACATTGGGACCGACGTGACCGGCACGCAGGATTTGGGAAATGCGGTAGCCGGTATTCGGCTTAATGGACCCAATAACATGGTTGGGGGGACCACGGCGGCAGCACGCAACGTCATTGCAGGCAACACTATTGGCATCACCATCGGGTCTACGAATGCGACCGGCAATCAAATTCTGGGCAACCATATCGGCACGACTGCGGCTGGAACTGGGGCATTGGGGAATACGTACGGTGTGTGGATGACCGCCGGGTCAGCCAACACGATTGGCGGGACGGCGGCCGGAGCCGGCAATGTCATCTCGGGCAATACACAGCATGGCGTGTATTTTTCCGGAACGTCTGTCACGGGAAATGTTGTTCAAGGGAATTTCATTGGAACGAACGCCAATGGCACCGCGGCGCTGGGCAATGGCGGAGATGGAATCTATTTTTCCAGCGGCACCTCGACGAATACCATTGGCGGCACGGCTGCCGGCGCGGGCAATGTGATTTCCGGTAACACAGGGCAAGGTATTGAAATTCATGATGCCATCTCCTCCGGCAATGTGATTCAAGGGAATCTAATCGGTCTGGATGTTACGGGCACTAATGATCTCGGCAATAGCAGCCATGGCCTCTGGATCGATGGCGCGAGTACCGTCGTCGGCGGCACGACGGCTGGTGCGAAAAACGTCATTTCGGGGAATGATGCGCAGGGGATTGAAGTCACTAGTGGCGGTGCCGGGACGGTCATTCAGGGTAACTATATTGGCAGCAATGAGTCCGGGACAGCTGCGGTGCGTAATGATGCCAACGGGATTCGGTTGAACGCGACGACCAATGTCACGATTGGCGGGACAACAGCCGGGGCCCGCAACGTGATTTCCGGGAATAATAATCTCGCAACCTTTGCGGATGGTATTTGGATCAGCGGAGGGTCTAGCCATGTGATCCAAGGCAATTATATTGGCACGACGGCTGATGGCCTGAGCACGTTGGGCAATGCCGCCGGTGGGGTGACGATGAATAATGCCACGAACATGACCATTGGGGGAACCGCGGCCGGCGCCGGAAACGTGATCTCTGGGAACGCCGATGGGATCTATATCACGAATTCAACCGGAACGATCATTCAGGGCAACGACATCGGGACGGATGCGACGGGAACGCTGGACTTAGGCAATACCGATCGAGGCATTCAACTGTTTAATGGCGCCAATAACACGATGATTGGCGGGACGGCGCCGGGGGCGGGTAACCGCATTGCTGAAAATAACAACGGCGGCATTCTCATTAGCGAGTCAGGAACCAGTGCGACTGGCAACTCCATTCTTGGTAATCAGATCTATGCCAATGGCGGGCTTGGGATCGAAGTGGGTGACGATGGCGTCACGGCGAATGATTCCAGTGATGCCGATACTGGTGCGAATAATTTCCAGAACTTCCCGGTGCTTTCTTCGGTGACGACTGACGGCGCGAATGTCAATCTCATCGGGACATTCAATAGTACCGCCAGCACCACCTATCGCATAGAATTTTTTGCCAGTGCGACCGCCGATGCTTCTGGTCACGGTGAAGCCGAACGGTACTTGGGCTTTGTGACGGTCACCACCGATGGTGGTGGCAATGCGTCATTCAACACGACATTGGCTGGTGTTGTGGGATTAGGGGAATTTGTCACGGCCACCGCTACGGTGGATTTGGGCGCTGGCTCCTATGGCGATACGTCAGAGTTCGCCGCCAATAGAGCTGCTGGTAATCCCATTCCCTTTATTGATTTAGATGCTGACGACAGCTCCGGCGCTGGGGTCACCAACTTCGTGAACACGTTCACCGAAGATGGGGGACCCGTACTCCTGGCCGACAGCGACGCCACACTCACCGATTTGGATAGCGCCAATCTCAGCTCGTTAACTGTCACGATTACCAATTTGCAAGATGGGGCCTTGGAAGTGTTGGCAGCCAACACGACCGGAACCAGTATCACTGCAAGCTATGATAGTGGTACAGGCGTGTTGACGTTAAATGGCAGCGATACCGTGGCCAATTACCAGCAAGTGTTGCGGACCGTGACCTATGACAATACATCAGACAATCCCGTTACCACGACACGGGTTATCCAGTTTGTAGCTAATGACGGGACCTATTCAGGCAATGTCGCAACGACGAATCTCACGGTGACGGCCGTCAACGACGCCCCGGTGAACACGGTGCCAGGGGCGCAGACAGTGGCAGAGGATACGGCCTTAGCGATCAGCGGTGTCAGCGTCAATGACGTGGATGGCAATCTGAGCACAGTACAGTTGGAGGTGACGAATGGCATCCTAAATGTGATCTTGAGCGGCGGGGCGACGATCAGCGGGGGGGGCAATGGCACGAGCATCTTGACGTTGAGTGGCAGCCAAGCCGACATCAATGCGACATTGGCATCCCTCAACTACCAAGGAAATCTCAATTTCAACGGCAGCGATACTTTGACGGTGACGAGTACCGATGCCAATAGCGTCACGGATGTGGACACCGTAGCCATCACGGTAACTGCAGTGGATGACGCAGCAGTGATCACCGGCGATGTGAGCTACAGTGGCAACGAAGGCGACGCGGTTGGTGGTGATATGGATGCCACGGACGTGGATGGGCTGACGGACGGGACGTACTTCACGGTGACAAGCCAAGCCAGCAACGGCACAGCGGCCATTGATGCGACGAGTGGGGTGTGGACGTTCACGCCGACGGACCCCAACTGGTTTGGGAGTGACAGCTTCACGGTGACGGTGACGGACGATCAAGGGGGCACGACGACGCAGGTGGTCAGTGTGACGCTGGCGAATGTCAATGATGCGCCGGTGGCAAACGACGATAGCTTTACCACTCCAGAGGACACTCCGATTTCGACGACGCTTGCGACCGGCGTCCTAGCCAATGATACGGATGTGGATGGCGATACGTTAACTGTGAACACAATCCCTCTCGTGGACGTCGCAAACGGGACATTGGTCCTGAATGCGGATGGCAGCTTTACCTATACGCCCAATACGGGTTGGAGTGGAACAGATACTTTTACCTATCAGATAACAGACGGGAATGGGGGCAGTGCCCAAGCCACTGCGACTCTTACTGTGGTGAGTGTAAACGATCCTCCGGTCATTACGTCGCATGGCGGGGGGACAAGCGCGAGCCTGGCAGTAGCTGAGAATTCTACGAGTGTGGCGGCCATGACCGCCACGGATCCGGATGGGGATCCATTGACTTATAGTATTGTGGGGGGCGCGGATGCCGCCCGTTTTACCATTGATGCCATGACGGGGGCGTTACAGTTTAGGAACGCCCCGGACTTTGAAAAGCCGACGGATGTGGGTGAGGATAATCTCTATGAGGTGCAGGTACAAGTGAGTGATGGGCAAGGGGGCACGGATGTACAAGCGTTTGCCATTACCGTGACGGACGTCATGGAAGGCATAGCGCCACCGCCACCCCCCGATCCAACGCCAGAACCCTCGCCGGAACCAGATCCCAGCCCGGAGCCGATGCCCGAACCTGATGTGGAAGGGAACCCTCTGACACTGCCTCCCAGTGGAGCAGATGGGGCAGGCGAGGCCAGTCTCGAGGGGGCCTATGGAGAGCTTGCCAGTCGTGGGCCGGAAGAGCAGGCGTTCGATGGGGGTGGCCGTGACGTCGTCGATGTCCTGGGTCTGCCGCCGTTGTTGAGGCCAGGGGCTTGGGCCACCACGTCTGATCAAATTCGGTCGTACTACGCGAATCCGGTGGATATAACAAAAACGGAGTTGCCGACAGAATTCCTTCAGCAATTGAATACATTTTCCGATGAATTAGAGGAGAACCTGCAAGAAGAGGTGGGCGCTCGCTCCATGTTCGTGAATATGGTGAAGAGTACAGGGCTGGCGCTCTCAACTGGGATTCTGGCCTGGATGCTTCGAGGAGGGACGTTGCTGACAAGCTTAATGGCCGCAGCTGTGCCGGCTTGGCGACAATTTGATCCAGTGCCTATTCTGAGGATGGATAAAAAAGATCAGGAAGCTTGGACCCGGCGCATACAGGAAGCCGCGACCATGGAAGCGCGCGAACATCAAGGCTTAGGCCAGATTCTTCAGGACGGCCAGACAAAGCCTTCAGTTGCGACCGAGGAAAATCCCTCGTCGGATGTCTCAACAACCCCTGCAGCAACAGCTTAGTTATCTGTAGAGTCTGAGTATCCTGGTGAAACAGGCCCTTGATATCTTCACTATTCAACACTCTCCTTGAGAAAACTGCTGCGCATACATCGTCTTGACGGTTGCCCAAGGGATCCAGTTCGCGAGCATGCCTGAGCGGTTGTGACGCCTGAGTTTCCCGTCAAAGGGCAGGACGAACTCGTTCACATACGCGTCAAAGGCCAACTGATTCACTCTTGGCGTAAGTGTTTTGAAGGGCGAACGAATATTTCCATGCACCTCGTCCTGGTTGTAGAAACAAAAATCCACTCGACACAATACCTTTTGCTTTTTTCAGCAAGCTCTAGTTATGCCATAGATCAATAGGATCCCCTTTTTACCCTGGGTGAATCATTTCAAAAATTGAAATGATTTTTGAAATTTGATGAATGACTGGCCATTCTATCGGTCAAATTCGTCAAACGCTCAAGTCCTTTGAAATGCCAAAACGCGGTCTAGGAGGAGTTTTTCTCGGTTAAGATCGTTCAATGCGAGTATGGCATAGAGGTTGCTCTATCAGAAAGTACGAAAGGGACATAACGATAATGAATTCTGTGAATAACATAAACAACCTTCTTTTTTCTGAATTCCAAAACCGAGAGGTGAAATGATGACGATCTTATTACGCTTCTATTTAGTCCTGACTGTTTTGAGACTAGTGGGGTGTGGAAGTAATGTTGAACATCAATGGAGTGGACCTGAGCATGAGATTCAACCGCCCCAACAAAAACTGGTGCATCATGCTCCCGAGCCGATAGTCACTCCGGTGATTTATGAGGTTCCAACTCCTGGAGAACACGAATCACAACCTCAACCGACCTCAACTATGAATGAAAGCATGAAGCTGGCTCCTCAGTCTTTGTCATTAAGCGAGGACATCACCTTAGCTTCAAGGCTCTACCTTTCGAAAGCAGGAGAGCTTATGGCCGATCTGACGATTGGAAACAATAATGTGGTGTCAGTCAATCATGTTACGGTCAAATGCGTTGAATACAACATGAACGACTCTGTAGTTCGGGAGACTTCAAGCACCTTGAATGAAATCCTTCAAGTTGGTGAGTCGGTCTATTGGGATCAGGTCAACTTTGGTTATGTCCACAATGATTTTGAAACCGTTCAATGTCAAATCAGTGATGCCAAGCTGTCGTGAGAGACACACTCAGGATGATCCTTCGACGAGCTCAGGATGAAGATGGTGACACTCGGTATGAAAGCATTGAGGGGCCGATATGCACCATCAGAGAAAATTGTATCTAAAAAGATATTTTTTGTATCTAAATGGATACGAAATTGACATCTGTAATATGAACGAAACAGCAATTCTTGCGGCCTTGATCTTCAAAAATTGAAACATCAGTTTGAAAAATACAAAACGGCTGTTTCGACTAGTCAATCATTCTAGAGCTACACGTAGGGGCAATACTCCAAAAGGCCTGATTAAGAAAGAAGTTTTTTAGTGTACTCGACATAGTGAGTTCATGGCATGTTGATTGCTTTATGTTGTGGATATGAACGTACATGTGGAATTGGAGCAACATGTAGTTTTTCAAATTCATTATTAACAAAGACTCTTACGGAGGAGGGCACGCATCATGGCTGTTGAACAAAATGGATTTTTAGACATCGATGGTGGGGCAATCAAAGGGAACGCCACGGTTAGCGGGTATGAAGATCAAATCGTAGTGCAGTCGGTCTCGTATGGCGTGTCGCAAGCTGGAGAATGGGAAGAGGGGGAACAAATTACTGGTCGCGTCACCATGTTTGGTGATCTGAACATTACCAAGGTGATGGATAACGGCAGCCCAGCTTTGGCACATGCCTGTGCGATGAAAACCCAGTTTGACAAAGTCGAACTCAATCTGGTCGCTGGCACCGATGCCTATTTAACCGTGACGTGTGAAAAAGTCATCGTGACAGGCGTGAATGTCGATTATACGACGGGTGACACACGGCCTTCCGAAAATGTCACTTTGAGCTACCGCAAAGCCACCTGGCGCTACGGCACGGCTACGACCTCGTATGATTTAGCGGCTGCGACAGATTAAAGAAGTGGAAGGTAATTAAGCATAGGGCAGGAGACAATTGCTGCTCCTGCCCATGATACTGTGACTTCTCAAGCAACGTATTTTTCTCTAGTAATGAGGCCCATAAGGAGAATGGAAATGGCGGTGCCTATACGTTCTATAAAATTCTGGATTAATGCATTTATCCCCAAAAAAGTTCCTAAATATACTAAACCTGTCCCAGGAAAACCAACTTATACAATGATTCCAGGTCCTTTCCCTGGCTCTGATTGTTTTCATACGGATCAGAGAACTTTCAGTAACAATATTCATGCATCGTCAAGAATGCACTCGGAATTTAGGTTGGTCTTTACAAGATCTATGCCCAAATTAGAACAGCGGCATAAGTGTGATTTTACAATTGAATGTGACTGTGAAGATGGGGAAGAAGAGTGCAAGAAAAAGGGGAACACAGATCGAATGAAATTTACATGGGATATGGCGAATGCCTTTATTAAAAGGAAGGGCCTTTATGTTGTTAAAATGCTTTGTTGTTCGAACAATCCGTGTTCCCCTAGTTCTCGCGTAGGAGGGGACATTGACTATGAAGGAAAAATTTTTATTGATTTGACAACTCGTAGGCTAACATTCGATGGAAAGATAGATGCTTTTCCTGCATTCGAAGCTTATGCAACGATTAATGATGGAGTAGGAGTTCCGTTGTTTAAAGAATCTCCTCCTGTGGGACATACGGTTATGAATCTCCCTGGAAAGGCAAATCGAAAGATCAAGGTGACCCTGGAAGATAAGAATTTTTCTGGCACCTTTGTCAAAAGCACAGCAATGTCAACGAAGAAGATATAAATAGTCGATAATAGAAATTTGATATTTGATAGATCCTTGAAAGCAGGCGACACCAGATTAACAATTCAAAAGAGCTGGACGTAAGAAGGCTTGCACTTTCACTCATCAACCTAAGGCTGAGCTCTTCCGCTAACTCAGCACGAGCCTGTCGAAGAGCATGGTTCGATGAACTCACCATGAACTATCTTGGATCATTCTGAGTCAGTCAAAGGATAAGAATGAAATGTATTCTTCCCTTATTTTATTCAATGGGGTATGCTAGTGCTCTTTTGGGGAATGCAGTTTTAGGCGAACGCCCTCTTTATGAGATTATCTGACGGTAATGCTCCGCTGACGCCTTCGCTGTTAGATCGGCTGTTGGGTGCCGATGTGACACAGGCTTCTCCGTTATTTTCAGTCTTTGATTTGTTGAATGTGAGTGGGTTAGTTATTTTGTTTCGGAAGGCCGAGCAGCCTATTTCGGTCTTTTTGAAGGAACAGTTTTCACTTGAGTTAATCAATCAAATTGATACTTACAATATTGCCGATGATGTGCCGGGGTCGACTAAAGAGGGTTTGGTGGAGGTTTTCAATCGAATTGTAGATGGAGAATGTGTCTATGATGCCGAACGATTTGAGGGAGTGAAACTTTCAGAGGAGGTGATCCGGTTGTATGAGCATAAACCCAAAGGCCGTGGGTTGATGAATTTAAACCGGATGCTTTTAGAAGATGCCTATCCTCGACATCTGAAGACGCGCCGCGTTCGGCAAACTCCTTATACCCTTCAGGAGCTGAAGCGCTCGGTCTCACGAGATATTGAGGCGCTGCTCAATTCTCGTCGAGAACTCTTGGCCGAGTTACCTTCGGAATTTCAAGAAGTGAACAAATCAGTGTTGACCTATGGGCTTCCCGATTTTACTTCTCTGAGTTTAAATTCCCAAAAAGATCGAAAGTCGATTCGCAGAGAGATAGAAACGACATTGGGATTATTTGAGCCACGATTACGGGCCATTAAGGTGACGGTAGAAGGTCCCAATAAGTTTGAACATGCGTTACATTTTCGCATTGATGCCATGTTGCTTGTAGAACCCAATCCGGAAGCCGTGACGTTTGATGCGATGTTGCAATTGAGTACGTCAACATATTCGGTGAATACCCCGTAGCCATGGAAGATCGTCTCCTTCGGTATTACGAGCATGAACTCACCTTTCTGCGAAAGATGGGGCAAGAGTTTGCCCAAGAATATCCTAATGTTGCTGGGAGCTTGCAATTAGAGGCTGGCAAAGGCGAAGACCCTCATGTCGAGCGTCTGTTGCAAGGCTTTGCCTTGATCGCGGCTCGTATCCACCACAAATTAGATGACGAATTTCCTGAAATAACCACCGCGCTACTCAATCTACTGTATCCGCATTTTTTAGCGCCTCTTCCTTCGATGTCCATTGTGCAGTTTGTCCCGGATCCTCTTCAGGGGAAGCTCACTTCTGGGTACAAGATTGATAAGGGCGCGCTCTTGTATTCACGTCCGGTCAAGGGGACGCAATGTCGATTTCGGACGTGTTACCCGACTACGCTGTGGCCTATTGAAGTTGTATCTGCACAATTAGAGCCTCCAGAAGGGTTGCCAATTGGGATATCTGCAGAATCTTCTCTGCGACTGACGTTGCAGTGTCAAGGAGGCTTAGCGTTTCGTGATTTGGAATTAGATTATCTGCGGTTTTACTTACATGGGGAAAATGTTCTGGCCTACACCATGTATGATCTTTTACTCAATAATTCACTCTTTGTTCATGAGCGATGTGGAATGCTTATCCGGGGCAAAGATGAGACCGGGAACACCCAAACCCTCGAATTACCACCAGCGAGCCTGCAGCCCGTTGGCTTCAAGGAAGATGAAGGGCTGTTGCCCTATACCCAACGCTCATTTTCTGGATATCGACTGTTACAAGAATATTTTACATTCCCGAAGAAGTTTCTGTTTTTTGATGTTTTAGGCCTGGAGGACATACAGGCAAAAGGTTTGGGGGACACGATAGAACTCATCGTGTTTCTGGATCGTGTTCCCCATCTTGACCAAGCTGTTGACGCGAGTGTGTTCCGGTTGGGTTGTACGCCAATCGTGAATTTGTTTGACCATATCGCCGAACCGGTGCGGGTTGATCAAACCCAGTCAGAGTATCGTGTGATTCCAGATGTTCGACGGCAAGAGGCCATGGAGGTGTTTTCGATTAATTCGGTGACTTGTACCTCCCCACACCGAGAATATGTTGAACCCGTGCTTCCGCTCTATTCGCTTCAACATGCGTCTCTTGAAAATCCTCAAGGAACCTATTGGTATGCAAAGCGCCAACCTTCCGAGCGAAAAGGCGATGATGGTACCGAGGTCTATGTGTCCCTGGTCGATTTGCAATTTCAAGCGTCGCAACCCAGTACAGATACGTTGACCCTGCATACCACCTGTTCCAATCGCGACTTGCCCGGCAATCTCCCACCGCTTAGTGATGAAGGCGGGTATTTCGAATTGGAAGGGGCTGCGCCACTAGAACGCATTCGCTATCTAGTCAAGCCTACGAAAACATTGCGGCCCTCGTTGGGAGGCGCCAGTCAATGGCGACTCATTTCGCATCTCTCTTTAAACTATTTGTCTTTGGTGGAAGGTGGGGAAGATGCCTTGCGGGAAATTCTCAAACTCTATGACTATGCCGGAACCGCGACAGTGAGACAACACATTGCAGGATTGAATAGCGTCAAAAGCCGATCGGTCGTTCGACGCCCACCCTCCATGGGATGGAACGGGTTTTGTCGAGGCTTGGAAGTGTCGTTAGTGTTCGATGAGGAGAAGTATGTCGGTGGGAGTGTCTTTTTGTTTGCTTCGGTCTTAGAGAAGTTTTTAGGCCTGTATGCGTCATTGAATTCTTTTGTGGAATTGGTCGCCAAAACACAACAGCGGGAAGAACCCTTACGGCGATGGGCCCCACGGGCAGGGGAGCAATTGTTAGTATGATCAGCAAAAGCATGGTTCGACCCTTCGTGGTCCTCAGGGTAAACTGAGCTCACCATGGAAATGGAAAGTAGAAACTGTCAATGGCCAATCGTGATTTGAGTGTCGCCGAACAATTGTTGACCGAAGGCTATCGGTTTGACTTTTTTCAGGCCGTGCGAATGCTGAATCGAATGGCCAATGGACAGGACCCCATCGGGTATGCCTCACTTCCTCAACGTGAGGCGGTGCGATTTCATTCTCTTCCTAGTCTAAGTTTCCCTCCAAGTGCCATTTGTGACATAGCCCGACGCGAAAACCATGAGGAGCCCATGCACATGGTCATCGCGTTTATGGGAATGACTGGGCCTCAAGGAGTGCTGCCGCAACACTATACGGAATTGATTATGGAGCGGTTGCGGTATCAAGATCGAACGCTCTTAGATTTCTTTGATATCTTCACCCATCGCATGACTTCCTTGTTCTATCGATCATGGGAAAAATACCATGTTGCAGTCAGTTTTGAAGGAGCTAAGACACAGGAAAAAAAGCGCGATCGCATCTATCAACACATGTTGTCCTTCATTGGTCTCGGCACGAAAGGGTTAGCTGAACAATTGGCTTTTCCGCCTCAGGCACTTTTGGGCTATGCCGGGCTCCTGTCGGTTCGGTCACGGTCAGCCCATTCCTTACGCCAAATACTGGCCCATTTCTTTGAAGTCGCGGTCGACATTCGCCAGTTTATTGGAGAATGGGTGTCGCTGGAACCAGAAGACCAGTCCACCTTAAGTGGCCCGAAACAAAATTTACGGTTGGGTGAAACTAGCATGGCTGGTAGCAGAATTTGGGACCAACAAGCGCGGTTTCAAGTCGAATTAGGCCCATTGTCGTTATCGAAGTTTTCAGGGTTTCTTCCATCAGGGAAAACATATCAAACCTTGGTGCAACTCATACGGTTTTTCGCAGGACAACATTTGCAATTTGATGTGCGGCTACGATTGCAGGCTGAAGAAGTGCCCTATTGCCGATTGAGTGAGGCCAGCCTGAGTCCTCCGCAATTGGGGTGGACCACTTGGTTGAAATGTCAGGAATTTACGCAAGATGCAGACGAAGTCGTCTTTACCGGAGAGCTAACCCCTGGTGGTGTGTAAGGAATGATCGAAGGATGATTAACCCACTAACCCTCAAAATGGTGAAATCATGCATGTCACATTAAAGTCATTAGTCGGACGATTAAACGATGCCTGCCGGACGGCCTTTGAGGGTGCAGCGGGGCTCTGTCTGACGCGAACACATTATGATGTGGATCTGGAGCATGTCTTCCTGAAGCTCTTGGAAATACCAAATTCTGATATCAAGCGAATCTTGCAAGCCTTTGACGTCAATGCATCTCGACTGGAGCGAGATGTTACGCTGGCTTTAGACAAGTTCAAAACAGGTAATGCCCGCACACCAGCCTTTGCGCCTCAGCTTTCGACGTTAATAGAAGAAGCGTGGTTATTAGCTTCCCTCGAGTTTGGAGCAGCCAAGATTCGTTCAGGCCATCTCTTATTGGCGCTCTTGAGCAAGGAAACCTTGGCGAGGGTAGCTCGTGACATTTCCCGTGAATTTACGGCTATTTCCGTTGAAACATTGGATAAAGAGTTTGGAAAAATTACGGCTGGATCAACCGAAGCCCAATCAGCAGTGGGATTGGGAGAACAACCAGCAGGGAGTGAAGAGGGACAAGCTCCAGTAGGCGGACCCACCAAAGCCCTGGATCAATTTACCGTTGATCTGACGGCGAAAGCCAAAGCTGGGCAGATCGATCCTATTTTAGGTCGCGACTTTGAAATTCGGCAGGTGATCGATATTCTCACGAGACGACGGCAAAATAATCCTATTCTCACTGGCGAAGCGGGAGTCGGGAAAACGGCGGTCGTCGAAGGGTTTGCCTTGCGCATTGCCCAAGGGGATGTGCCGGAGCCGCTCAAGCATGTAGCCGTTCGTACGCTGGACTTAGGGCTGCTGCAAGCGGGGGCGGGCATTAAGGGAGAATTTGAAAATCGTCTCAAAACTGTCATTGAGGAAGTGAAAAGTTCACCCCAACCGATCATTATCTTTATTGATGAAGCTCATACCATGATTGGTGCCGGTGGCCAAGCTGGGCAAAATGATGCGGCGAATTTACTAAAACCGGCATTGGCCCGTGGCGAACTGCGAACCATTGCCGCAACCACGTGGGCTGAATACAAAAAATACTTTGAAAAGGATCCAGCGCTCACCAGGCGGTTCCAAGTTGTCAAAGTCGAGGAGCCGACCGAAGACAAAGCAATTGTCATGATGCGAGCGCTCACTGACACCTTGGAAAATCATCATAATGTCCGAATTCTCGATGAAGCGGTGGAAGATGCCGTGAAGCTCTCTCATCGATATATCACGGGGCGGCAATTACCCGATAAATGTGTGAGTGTGCTGGATACGGCCTGCGCGCGGGTGGCTATTGGGCAAGCGGCGACGCCAGGTCCCTTAGAGGACGCACAGCGACAGATCACGCAATTGGGTGTTGAAATTGGCGTATTAGAGCGAGAGGCCCTTACGGGAGCCAGTCATCAAGAGCGAATTGATGCGCTCACCAAGAAAAAAAAGCAGGAAGAAACACGTCTGGCGACACTCAAAACCCAATGGGAAAAGGAATGTGAATTAGTCACCAGCATTCGCGAAATCCGTGAGCAGCTCGAAACGCAGGCCGAAGGCGATCCAGTAGCTACCGCAGAGGCCGAGGCTGAGACTTCTGCGAAGCCGACCGTCTCTAAAGAAGCATTGCGAGTTCAACTCGATCAACTCAATACGGAATTAGATGTGGTGCAAGGTGACGCGCCGCTAATGCAAGCCTGTGTAACGTCGCAAACAGTGGGAGAGGTGATTTCGGGGTGGACGGGGATTCCGGTTGGCAAAATGTTAACGGATGAAATTCAAACGGTGTTGTCGTTAAAAGACAAACTTGAACAGCGAGTGATTGGGCAATCGCATGGGCTCGAAGCTGTTAGCCAACGTATCCGAACAGCCAGAGCAAATCTGACGGATCCCAAGCGGCCAATAGGCGTGTTTCTTCTTGTGGGGCCAAGTGGTGTGGGTAAAACAGAAACGGCTTTGTCCTTGGCGGAAGCCATGTATGGCGGGGAACGCAATCTGATTACGATTAACATGAGTGAATACCAAGAAGCCCATACGGTGTCTTCGCTTAAAGGGTCTCCTCCCGGATATGTTGGTTACGGAGAAGGGGGCGTGTTGACGGAAGCCGTGAGGCGGAAACCTTATTCCGTTGTACTTCTGGATGAAGTGGAGAAGGCTCATCCTGATGTCATGGAGCTCTTCTATCAAGTCTTTGATAAAGGGATGTTAGAAGATGGAGAAGGGCGAGAGATCGATTTCAAAAATACTGTGATTTTACTGACATCCAATGCGGCCACTGATGTGGTGATGAAGCTCTGTGCTGATCCCGATACCTGTCCAGAACCGGAAGGTTTGGTGGAAGCTATTCGGCCTGAGTTGATCAAAATTTTTAAACCTGCGTTATTGGGCCGAATGGTTGTCGTGCCGTATTACCCCATTTCGGATGCCGTCATGCGGGAAATTATTGTGTTGCAATTAGGCCGCATTCAACAACGTCTCCAACACAATCATGCTGCCAAGTTTACGTATGATGAGTCCGTTATCAATGAAATTGCTAGTCGGTGCAAAGAAGTCGAAAGCGGCGCTCGAAATGTGGACCACATCCTTACACGAACCCTCTTGCCAGAAATGTCGGGAGAATTTCTCTCACGTATGAGCCAGGGGGAGGCGGTTGGAAATGTGCACGTGTCTGTCAATGAAGGACAGTTTCGATATACCTTCTCTGATCAGGTGAAACCCAAAGAATCAAAATTAAACATCAGCACCCTAACGTCCAAACCCTCAACCGTAGAAGCCGGCTCCTAACTGAATCAATCATCCTGAGCCCGTCGAAGGATCATCCTGAGTCGTTCGACCCTTCGATAAGCTCAGGGTGCGGAAAACAATGCATGCTTCGATATACTCAGCATAGGCTCGTCGATAAACTCAGGGTTCACCATGTTAAGAGGCTATGTTCATTCTGAGTTGAGTGATTCCTCATCCTGAGCCCGTCGAAGGATGCACGAAAAAAATAAAAGCCATGCCCTATTGGGTCTACATTCTCAAATGCGCCGACAATTCATACTACACCGGACATACCAACAACCTAGAAAAACGAGTCGCAGCACACCAACAAGGAGAAATCTCAGGCTACACCGCAACACGAAGACCCATAAAGCTGGTCTTTTGTGAAGAAATGGCCTCACGGAAAGACGTCTTCGCACGAGAACGCCAAATCAAAGGTTGGACTCGAAAGAAAAAGGAAGCGCTCATCAAAGGAGATTGGAACAAACTCAGTCGTCTAGCGAAAAAAAAGAATGGTTCGATTCGTCGATAAACTCAGCACAGGCTGTTGAAGAGTGCATCCTGAGCCCTGGGCTAGTCGAAGGGTCGAAGGATGGTTCGACAGGCTCACCATGAAGATGACGGAAGTGAGGACCACAGGCGTATTCATGTGTCTTTTGAGCTACCATCCTGAGCTGTTGCTATCTATCATTCTGAGCCAACAATTTATCATCCTGAGCCCGTCGAAGGATGCAAATAGGGAAACGCAACAATGCCGCATTTAAATCACCCACCCCACTTGAAATTATTCAACGCCACGCGTAGCATTTCAAAAATTCAAAATGCATTTAAAGAGTTACAACTTCATGGCAAATCAAAAGGCACAAGAAGGTGAATCAAAAAGAGGCTATGCGCTGAAGAACAAGGTAAGAATAAAGAAATTTTGCTTGTGGTTTGTACGGAGCCTGGCAAGTAAAAGCTGAAGTAATCATATGGCACTCCTCTTGCAGAATCAGATTGTTATCAATGTGAAAAAAGGAACAAAGGAACGAGCCAGGTCATATAGAAGTTAGGCGCTGGAGAGAGAAGCGAGGTCGTATATGCCATTCACACAGACTGACAGACTTTTGCAAATTGATACACCACTTGGTGAAAACGTCCTACTTCTAAAAGAGTTGACGGGGCAAGAAGGCATTTCCAGGCTGTATAAATTTGAATTGGAGTTGCTGACTGAAGGCCCACACATTCCAGCTAAAGATCTGATTGGTCAGCCTGTGACGGTACGAGTGAAACTTAAAGGAAATGAGGAGCGGTTTTTTCATGGCCATATCAGCCGCTTTACCCAAATTGGCAGTGAAACGGGGATTTTTCATTATCGTGCCGACTTAGTCCCCTGGCTCTGGTTTCTCACACGCACGGCCGACTGCCGGATTTTTCAAGAAAAAGAAATCAAAGACATCATTGAAGAAATTTTTACAGATTTAGGGTTCACCGATTATCGATTCGACCTACAAGGGACGTATCCCACCAGAGAATATTGCGTGCAATATCGAGAGACCGACTTTAATTTTGTCAGCCGGCTGATGGAGCAGTATGGCATGTTCTATTTCTTTGAACATGAAGAGGAAAAGCATACCTTGGTCATTAGTGACCATGTGGATGCTCATGCCGAGTTGCCTACGCAGCCTGTCGTGGAATGGGACCCAACTGGAGGAGGCATACTCGAAGAGCACGTCATCACCAGTCTCGAATTTGAAAAAGTGCTCATGCCGGGGAAATTTGCCCATACCGAGTTTAACTTTAAAACACCCAGCATGAACCTAGCTGCCAACATCGATAGTGTGATTGATATTGGTGGCAATAGCCAATATGAAATTTATGATTACCCTGGAGAATATACCGAAAAAACGCCTGGAGAAACGCTTGTCAAAGTGCGCATGGAAGAAGAAGAAGCCGAACATTTTCTCATTACAGGAACCAGTTCATGCCGCGCGTTTACTACGGGGTATCGGTTTGATCTGGTGGACTATAATCCCCCAGACTATAACCAAGCCTATGTCCTAACCGAAGTCTCGCACATGGCTTCCATGGGCAATACTTATTCGCCTGGAGGAGCCTCGGGACAGCAAGAGGCTTACTCCAATTCCTTTACGTGTATTCCCCATTCGGTACCCTTTCGTCCCGCACGTGTCACTCCCAAACCAGTCATTCAAGGACCGCAGACAGCCATTGTGGTAGGTCCCAGCGGCGAAGAAATCTGGTGCGATGAATTTGGACGCGTCAAAGTGCAGTTCCATTGGGATCGGGAAGGAGAAAAAAATGAACATTCCTCGATGTTTGTCCGAGTCTCCCAACTCTGGGCGGGCAAGGGTTGGGGCGCCATGTTCATTCCCAGGATTGGCCACGAAGTGGTCGTGGAGTTCTTAGAAGCCGACCCAGATTGCCCGATAATTACAGGGCGAGTGTATCACGCCGAAAATATGCCCCCCTATGCGCTCCCCGGAGAAGCCACGAAGAGCACGATCAAATCAAATAGTTCGAAAGGCGGAGGAAACTCCAATGAGCTGCGCTTTGAAGATAAGGCTGGGTCAGAAGAAGTCTATCTACATGGGGCGAAAGATTGGACCATCGCCATCGATAACGACAAAAACCAAACTGTGGGCAATAACGAAACCCAAGCCATTGGCAATGATCGTACAAGGTCGGTAGGTAATAACGAAGATATTACCATCACGACCAATCGCACCAAAAGCGTAGGTGTGGATCAAAGCGAGTCAGTGGGTGCGAATAAGTCGATCAGTGTTGGTGCGAATCATGACGAAACCATTGCGGCCAACAAGACCCTGAATGTTGGTGGCAATCATTCAGAAACAATCGGCGGCAATGAGACAGTGACTGTCGGCATTGCCGCCGCACACACAATTGCCGCCGCCAAAGCCTTGACCATTGGTGCTGCCTATCAAGTCAGCGTCGGCGCAGCCATGAATGAAACCATCGGCGGCTTGAAAGCCGAAGAAATTGGTGGACTGAAATCTGTGAACGTCGGTGCAGCCAGTAGCGAAAACGTGGGAGCCAATAAATCTATTGATGCTGGAGGTAATATTTCATCAAATGCTGGTGGCGATATCTCCGAAAGTGCAGGTAAGAACGTGAGTATGAGTGCTGCCGATGATCTTTCTGCAAGTTCGGGTAAGAAAATGAGTTTCTCCTCAGGGGATGATTTTTTCATCTCAGGAGATAAAAAAGGGACTATCACGATCAAAGACGAGCTTACGCTCAAATGTGGTGATGCGATGATCAATATGAAAAAAAATGGAAATATTACGATAAAAGGGAAAAAGATTTGTATCACAGCTTCTGGAAACTTAGTGTTAGAGGGACAAAATATCTTGGAGAACTAATTTATGAGTCAAAATACTAAAGAACTCATGTTGGAAGTCCTCTCAGAGGAATCTTCACTGTCCAATGAATTTGGTGTGGGTTCCAAAGAACGATTTGGCTCCGATAAAAAAACTAATGATTCTCCCTCTCCCTTTAAGGGAGAGGGTTGGGGTGAGGGTAAAGACATCTGTAAGCAAGCAGGTGTTATAGTCGGCCAATTGAAAACCATTAATGATCACGGCGAACCTTTCGTAGAGTTTATCGATAAAGAATCCTTTGATCTGGTTCAAGCGCGTTCCACCGTTCATTTGGGAAAAGCTGATCTTGGTCAAGACGTGGTTCTCATGTTTGAACGTGGTGATTTGAGAAAGCCCATTATCATTGGCTTTCTTTGCTCCCTGACTCCTCCACCTCACAAAAGCGCCAAGTATGAAGAGCCAGATCCAATAGAACCTATTCAGGTTGATGTGGATGGTGAACGACTCACGTTTACAGCAAAAAAGGAAATTGTACTTAAATGTGGCAAAGCAAGTATTACCCTGACAAAAGCGGGAAAGATTCTCATAAAAGGGGAATACCTGCTCAATAGAGCATCTGGGGTCAATCGTATACAGGGTGGATCGGTGCAAA
Organism: Nitrospirales bacterium; assembly: GCA_965223315.1. GTDB lineage: Bacteria > Nitrospirota > Nitrospiria > Nitrospirales > UBA8639 > Nitrospira_E. The sequence goes on along the minus strand of CBDCWD010000004.1, from coordinate 3,040,732 downwards.
TCAATTAAGGTAGATCGTGATGCTTGCAACGTATTCCTTACCAGAAACTTCGACAGTAATTGCCTCACCTAATGCGTATGATCACCTACCGTACAAATCCCTCCCAATAGAATGGACTGCACCTGAGCGTCTAGCCTTGACTTCGCGCCTACATGGTGGCCCACAACCATCACTCGAATCTTACCGAGTCCTGGAACTGGGATGTGCCGATGGGGCCAATCTTCTGCCATTAGCGCACTATCGCAGACAGGGAACGTTTATTGGCATTGATGGAGCAAAAAGCCAGGTTGACCTAGCGAATTCCCGAAAAGAGACGTTGGGTCTGGATAATGTTGAATTCATTCACTCCGACTTTCTCTCGATTAGACAACAGCTTTCAGGCTATTTTGATTTCATCATTGCCCATGGTGTCTTTTCGTGGGTGCCTCATGAAGTTCGTAATGCACTTTTTGAGATTTGTGCAGAACACCTTCCTCCGGGTGGGCTTCTTTATCTTAATTACAATACCCGACCTGGCTGGAATATTCGAGGAATGGTTCGTGAGTTTTTGCTGGGACAGACTGCCGAAATTACCGATCTTAGGCTTCAGGCTGAAATGGCACAAAAGGTAGCAGAAAAGCTGGTCGCGTCCTTGGAAAAAGACGAAAGTCCTTATTCGCAACTTATGGCTAACGAGTTTCGCTTTATATGTGAAAACCATGTTTCCTATGTGGCACATGAGTACCTCGCAGTAGATAATTATGCGTACTGGCGAAGCGAATTTATGACACTCGCAGATGGTTACGATCTTAATTATGTGGCTGATGCAGACTTCAATTACACCACAGGGAGAGTTTCTGAAGATTTGCCCCTCCGTTTAATGAAAGAGAAAATTACAGGTCAAGACCCAATGGATACCGTAGACCTTTTGTCTTACCGCCAACTCCATTCGCCAATTCTGACAAAAGGCCAATGGAACTCCAAGCCAATGAATTTCGAAGAGTTTGGAAACCTGTTTATCGCATCATGTCTTACTCCTATTCTCTCAAACGAATCTGAGAACCCCATGCTCCAACATCCATCTGGCTACCAAGTGGAAGTCAAGGAAGCCGTCATTCTCCATGCCATGAAGAAATTACAACCACTTTGGCCTCATGGGTTACGTGTATATGAAATATTTCCTGACGTAGGACATGTCATGGCTGATCTCAGGCTCTTGCATCGCAATGGACTCATTGAGTTGCGTTGTCTTGATCCAGGTGAATTTGGGGTTTCTGGTGATTTGCTCAATAGTCTTGAAAACGATTGGGGTGGGTACAAGACAACGATTTATCATACGCGGGAATCTGCTCCCATTTAATTCAAGGAGAAATTGAGATAATGTGGGCTACAAGTAATCAAACCCCGTATAAAGTAGAGAGTACATGGGGACGAGACAAAGATGGCGTACATGAGTGGATTGTCGCGGTAAAAGGAACATTCGATATCAAGCCTGATGGCAAGATTTCACTTGCGGACGAGCAGCTTGAACCACTGTATGCCCCTGAATACAACGGGGAAGATGGCCTGTCTAGTCTTCGCTATGAGGCTGATCTCGTTGCTCCTAAGCCTGCGACAGATATTGTGATCAATGGGACAGCCTATGCGCCAAAGGGACGCCCGAGTTCGAACTTTTTAATTTCAGCCCGTGTTGGGCATGTTCGGAAAGTGTTAAGAGTCCGGGGCAACAGGAAATGGAGACGCGGATTATTTGGCATAACGGCATCCTGGGCAGAACCCATCACGAGGTTGCCGATCATTTATGAACATGCATACGGAGGGTACGATCAACTTGATCCTGATCCTAAAAAACAAAAAATGGATGCTCGCAATCCCGTCGGTACGGGTGTCGTGGCCAAGTCACGGCGCCGATTAGGACAACCAATGCCAAATTTTGAATATCCAAAGGGAAGCCTAGAAAAAACCGGACCTGCCGGGTTTGGTGCAATTGCCAGTCATTGGTCCCCACGGCGTGAGTTCAACGGCACGTATGATCAAAAATGGTTAGAGAAACGATGTCCTTTGTTGCCAAAGGACTGGGATTCGCGTTCCTTACTCTGTTCCCCAACCGATCAACGTCCCAAAAACTATTTGCGTGGAGGTGAACCGGTTGAATTGACGAACCTAACCAAGGAGGGGAAGTTAAGATTTTCTCTGCCGAAGGTCAACCTCAACTTTAAAACGCAAATCAATACACGAATAGAGGAGCATAGAAGTAAACTCGCCACCGTTATCATTGAGCCAGATCATCCGCGTGTCATGATGGTGTGGCTGTCTGCACTCACCTGCCGCACCGACATTGACTATTTAGAACAAACAATTGTTCGGGAAAAACCTTACATCTGATGGCTACTAAAATACATATTGTTTCAATTGGCGCGCGAACTCCATTAGGTCTTCAGGCTGCACCAAGCGCGGCTGCTGTCAGAGCTGGGATTAGTGGAATGGGCAAACATCCCTTCATGATCGATCGAATAGGCGATCCGATGCCTGGTGCCCTTGATGCCCAGCTCGACGGCAATGTGATAGGGCCAGATCGCTGTTTGTCAATGGCAGAGGCTGCGATGCGTGAAACATGTGAACCACTTAGTACGGTACCCGAGAAATCTCTTCAATTGCCTATATACCTTGCATTACCAGAAATCCGACCTGGTTTCAGTAAGAAAGATGCAGAAACGATTCAAGAGAAGCTTGGAGACGCCAAGGGCCTGCCATGCCAAATTTCAGAGGTAAAAATATTTACGCAGGGACATGCAGCAGGCTTAGCCGCACTGGCTGTGGCGACAGAACAAATGTTGAAAGGCACATATGAGGCCTGCTTGGTGGGAGGTGTGGAAAGTTATTTTCATCCCGATACGATGGAATGGCTTGATGATAATCGCCAACTTGCTGGTAAAGACGCACGTTCTGCCTTTGTCCCTGGTGAAGGGGCAGGCTTTTGTTTGCTCATGGCCGCGCCTACTCAAAAACGCTTGGGACTAAATGCAGTAGCAGGGGCTCAAAAAGTAGCAATAGAAAGAGAGAAAAATCTTATCAAGACATCTGATACTTGTCTTGGTGAAGGTTTAACCGAAGCCGTGCGAGGAGCAGTTAAACACTTGGTTTCCCCCGATGAAACCATCAACGATATCATTTGCGATATCAATAGCGAGCGCTACCGTAGTGAAGAATGGGGATTTGTCTGTTTACGACTGTCTCAGTATTTTGACGATCCAAGTACCTACAATTCACCCGCTAACTGTTGGGGGGATATGGGGGCAGCTTCTGGACTCCTGTTTACAATGCTTGCCTGTAAGGCCAATGCAGGTGGTTATTCCAACGGACCACGAACCTTGTTGTGGACAAGTTCAGAAGGAGGACTGCGGGCTGCTGCTGTTCTTAATTTTGAGGGTACAGATCGTAATGCGAGAAGGGGACTTCGCCATGTCTAGCGTTGGTATTCACCCTCCTAAAACCCCTGTCACAAAAGGTAGCAGTGGTATCGCTAAAGCTACTCTCCCCAATGTTTGTAAAATGCCTGGGCCACCTGCACCGTTCGTTCCTGCACCCCTTCCGAATATTGCGAAATCCGGAAGCTCCCCTAAGGGTTACACAAAAAAAGTCAAAATTGAGGGCAAGACCGTAGCCATATTGGGTGCGACATTTAAGAGCATGGGCGATATAGCCAGTAAGGGAACTGGAGGCGGATTGATCTCGGCTAACACTCATGGACCGGCTAAATTTATTACGCCAGGTTCATTGACGGTGAGGTTTGAAGGAAAAAGCGTTCACCTGCTTGGTGAGCCGATGTTGAATAATTGTGGTGCCAGTGGAGTCCCTCCCAATACGGGAGCAACGATGATGGGGGTGAAACAGGGAGATGCACCAGTAGCCTCAATCAAGGCCGCACTCAAGAAGATAGTTTGCGAGTGTAATCGTCAGGTCCAACAGGCACCACCAAAGAAAAAACAGAAGACCTGCGCTCAGTTAGGTACAGAGAAACATAACTGCTGTGAAAAGGCGATTCAAGCCATGAATTCCCCTCAGATAGATGGAGAATCGGGATATGGTAAGCCACCTAATTATGCTCCCATAAGCGGTCCCAAACCTGCGCATCCACCGAGAGGCACAAGTTGGCCCGATTGCACAATCACTGATACGAATGGGAGAAAAGGATTTGTGGATTTCAAATTCAAGTGTCCTCCTAACACACCTGTACGTAAAAAAAAGAAAGGGGGCCACAACTGGATTAAGACAAAGTCAAGTAGCCCTGGTAGATGGCCAACATGGACTGAATACAAAGACGGCTCGAATCAGAAAGAAAAGTATGAAGCTGTAGGAAAGAAACAGAATCCGCCGATCACTAAAAAACCAGTCATTATTGACAATAAGGGATGTAAAAAATGAAGAAATTCAACTGGGGGAAATTTGATTTCACTGATAGTGATGGTGATCGTCCTTTCGTCCCTGCTCTTTGTGGTTTTTTCTATTTTGACTCTGGAGTCCATGAGGTTGCTGAAGTTCTAGCAGATGGAATCGAGCACTACTTTGAATTCGTGAGCTTCGATTTTATCAAAAGCTATGTAGCCAAGAGCGGTAACTGGAAATCTATGACGAAGCGTCAGCTCAACAAGGACTTGAAACTCCTGCGTGATTTCCCACAAGATCATGTTGCTATACATATCGAGTATGATGCGGGTTTAGGGGGCGAACCTGGTAATTTCGGGATCTACATTGCTTCCAACGAAGAAAACCAGGATTTTGAAAAACGGATGAGTTTGTTGCGCCTTGATTTTCCGGCGCAATGGGTTGAAGAACATGGTGTTGATGAGTTTATCGATTTCGTTTCTAAGAATGTACAGATGTTACACGTACAATCTGCAAACGTGGGGTTCACTTTCAAGTGCACAACGGGCTCTGAGCGCGATGCAACGCTGGAAATCCACAAGAAACTTCCCAGGTACTTAGGCTTTGGCCCATGTGACTGTGACCTACGCTACGAGATGCTTGGACATACTTTTACTGCACATTGGCTCAATTACGTCAACGATGATCTTGCCGCTTCCATGGGTGGTCGTGATGCAATTGCTAAAAGGTTGTCAAAGTGTGATGTCCGAAAACTGACAAAGGGTGTATTAATCCGTGGAGCCAAGCTCCCTCCTATCGGCGACGTTAATCGCAAGGCGTCAGATTTAGGCTATCTTCCGGAAGTCGCTCGGCTGCTAAAGCCTTTGAGACTTAATATAGAAGAAACCTATTTCGCAACTGAGAACCCCGACTTTGACGCTATAGAATGGATTGAACGTATGGACAATATGGATGTACGCCCTTGGGATAATTCCGATGCTTACTAGACCATTTGAGACCTTTTGCCATTCGACACCTCTTCCCGGGGGAGGAAATTTGCAGGTTATATTACGACTTAAAAGAAACATAGAACTTACAGAGGATTTAATTGTTAACCTCAGGCGTCCTTTTCGGGGGTTGGCCAATATGGGGCAGTGGGGTGGTATGGCTGGTGACATGTATGAGCCCCATCAGTCAACTATTACCTTAGTGAATGATGGTGCTCTATTGGGATCTAATGAAATCCAATGGGGTTTCGACACCACCCAGGTTCACCCAGGCACGGCTTTCGTGATTCAAAACATTGGGCACTTTCTTCATCTTAACCTCACTCCTATCGAGGCACTTGTGATTCGTAGTCCGTTGTTGCGCGACGGATTGTCGGTTAAAGAAGAGCTCCCCTATGACTATGAGCCCTACCCATTTACTGTCAATTACGAAATAGAGAGCGGTCAGGTGGTGATTGATGTAGATTTTCGTGATCGACAGCCCCCAAATGCTGCCGAGCCTTTTCATCAGGCCTGGGACGGTTGGTACGAAGTAGCAGCGCATGGTGGATTCTGCAGCGAAGACTTTCTACCAGAAGAAGTCAAGATTTTTATAGAGGACGAATTGCGGGTCACGAGTACTGGTATTGGTGGAGTATTCGATGATGTTGTCATAGACGATGCAGGTTTCTATTGCTTCATAAATATGTTGCAAGTGTTGCACCACCGCTTTATCCCAATTGCTGAGGTCACGATTGAGTGATCAACAAAATAGTTAAAACCGTTGATTCTCTAGATTTTAAGGTTGAAAGCAAAATGGTTATTCCCGAGATCGTTGAACAACATGTAATTGAAGCGTCCTTCATATGGGTTAGAAGAGATAGTGCGGTTTCTGAAACTCATTATGTCCTCAAAGACCTTGTCGGACTAGACGAGCGTGTATATACCCATTTAGATGGGCTTCGTATTGCTGGTGAAGAGGGATGGGATATTTGTAAGGAAGCGCTTGGTGAAGAAGAACCGGGAGAGGTGTTTGCTGCATCCGTGCTCGCCTTTGAGTCTAGACGGTCAGAATGGATTGAAACAGTTTTGGAAGTTGGATCAATGTCTTACGAAGTCTCTCGAGGTGTGATCTCTGCTTTGGGTTGGCTGTCTTTTGAGCAAGCATCGGCACATATTGAAAAATTACTTTTTGAAGAGTCTCGCGTTCTTAAACGAATTGGAATTGCTGCAAGTTCTATCCATCGGCAAGGTCCTGGCCCGTTACTTGGTGATTGTCTCGATTCGGATGATGTATTTCTCCAGGCACGTGCCCTCAAGGCTGCAGGCGAATTGCGTCGGCAGGATCTTCTTGGAAAAGTTAAGGCTTGTTTTACAAGTGAGGATTTGCCTTGCCGATTTTGGGCTGGGTGGGCAGGGGCTCTTTTGGGAGAACGGGCGGCACTTCCTGTACTTCAGCAGATAGCATTGGAACAATCGCCTTTTCAAGAACGAGCCTGTGCATTTGCCTTGCGCGGATTAGGAGGTAAGGCTGCTTTAGAATGGCATCGAGAATTAATCGATCGGCCAGACCTGCATCGCTTGGCGGTCCAAGGTGTGGGGGCGATTGGCGATCCCGTGTTAGTGCCCTGGTTGTTTGAGCAGATGGCCATTCCTGATCTAGCCCGTGTGGCTGGTGAGTCCTTTAGTATGATCACGGGCGTGGATCTTGAGTATGAAAATATGGAAGGTGAATGGCCAGAGGGATTTGAAGCTGGGCCAACTGACGATCCAGAGGATGATAACGTCGAGATGGATGCGGATGAGGACTTACCTTGGCCGAATGTGGAACTCGTTCAGCAATGGTGGCACCATCACCAGAAAGATTTTCAGAAGGGCACTCGCTATCTTTGTGGGGAACCGATGTCAATTGGCTCACTCAACCGAGTGCTTCGGAATGGCTTTCAACGTCAACGGATCGCTGCCGCTTTCGAATTGGCAATTCGCCAACCAGGCATACCACTCTTCGAAACCCGCGCTCCAGGATTTCGCCAACAGCAATTACTTGCTGAAAAGGGGTAAGGTCTATGAGGATTGTACCAATTTTTGCGCCACAGCGTTCTGTGTTTGGTGGTACACGGCCGACACAGGGCAGAGAATACCCTAAAGCATGCGGTTGGTTTGGGTATGGATCGAGTCTATGGTATCACTCGAATCCATTGATGGGATGGGATATTGATGATCTTTACCCTTCTGCAGCGGCGCCTTCCACGGATAAAGACAAACACGAAAAAACTGCACCCTGGATGGAAACCGCGTTGGGTGAAATCGGAGTGTCGGAAGTGAAGGGCATGCACAAAGCCAACCCGCGTATCTTGGAATATTTTAAAGCAAGTATGTTTTGGGGTAAGGATGATTCGGGAGGGAAAAATGCGTGGTGCGGAAGCTTTGTCGCGTGGGTGATGAAGAAAAATAATATTCAACCAGTTGCGAAGGCCTTTCGAGCAAAAGAATGGAAGAATTTCGGAGAAACAATCGATGAACCTGTCTATGGAGCCATCGGTATTAAATCGAGAAAAGGTGGAGGGCATGTTGCGTTCATTGTGGGCCAAAGTGAAGATGGTAAGAAGTATTTTATGTTAGGGGGGAATCAGAAGGACAAGGTGCAAATCTCAGAGTACCCTAAGAAAGTCTGGGACGCATTTGTTTTTCCACTGAATTATGATGCAACCAAAGGTGAATTGCCGATTTATAAAGGAAAATCAGGTAAGGCTGGGAGAGAAGATTAGATGTGAAGATATTTGGACTGGTTGTTTTTCTATTCCTGTCTTTGTCTTGTGCCTCTGAAAACCATGGCGAAGAAAATGGTAAGACCGATTTTGCTTTAGCCGCTGTCGAGGATAATATATTAACAACGGACTATACTGCGTTGGTGGAAATTACTAACGTAGATATTGAGGACAGTGCTGAGGGTGACATTGTTAAGGACGAAGGAGACTTGGTTGCAATAAAATATACGGCTAGAATTTTTGAAAGCTATGTGGGAAACGACCAGAAGACTATTGTTTTTACGGAATATATAGAAAAAAGTGGGGGCTTTGAGAGTGTGGGGCAGGGTGCTCTAATTGTGAGTTTATGTAAAGATAAGCAGGGCGAATACTACTTGCCAGATATTGGCTATGAACTTCCAGCTCACGATGTAATTGTTGAAAAGGCGAAGGAGATAAAGGCAAGGATTCAGTCCCAAAAGTTGTCATTGCGTAGAAAAGGTGACGATAGCTATGTCTGTGTGTATTAGGGACAGGTCTTGAGTTGTTGCTTGATGAATTGTTGTATGACTTTTCCTCCAGGGCCATACGGGTGTTTGATTCTTCGGCTAGCTCAGAATGAATCTTTTGTTGTAGTGCCGAGTTGAAACGGTACTTATTGGAATTAAGTGTCAGGAACCTTTATTTTTTCTTCAGCAATAAGAAAGGTCTCTTAGGCCTAGGGTAGAGGGAAGTCTTGTGTTTTTGGGTAGTAACTCGATGGGTGTAATTTGAATTGCGCAGATAATTCTTTGTCATTTTACAATGAAGCGAGCAGGGAGGATGTTTCACCGTTTTCTTGCGTATCTCTATAGGTACCGTTCTATGAGATATTCGCCTTGATCGAGATGTTGAAGTATAAGAAAGGTCATCCCGTACGAAGTATGACGTGGTCTGATTGGGCTGCAGCAAATTCGAGCGAAGCTTGAATATCTTCTTTCTCTAAATACGGATAATCCTGCAGAATATCGTCAGTAGTGACTCCAGCCGCGAGTAGGTCCAAGAGATCCTTCACTCGCATCCGTGTGTTTCGGATACAGGGGCGTCCTCCACATTGCGCAGGATTGATGGTGATTTGATTGATACAGTTCATTGCAGATGATCATAATTCTAGGAAGGAGTAGAGTAAAGTGGAGTGAGACTTGGGGGAGGAGCCTTTTAGCTTTGTTCAGGATAGGTTTGTTGAGTCATCCTTCGACAGGCTCAGGATGATACATCGAGCGGCTCAGGATGATACGCCGAACAACTCGGGATGATGAATCGACGGGGCTCAGGACGATGCTTTGATTGTTCGATGGATGTAGTTTGCGTGAATCTTGATGCTATGTGCCATACGAGAGGGAAGGGTTGCTCACTGTCGGTGACGAGTACTGCCCGCTTTACCCCTTGCGTGTCTTTGCGACTACTTTTGCGAGCTTAACTAAGCTGATGATTGCATCTCCTTCATCGGTGTGATTGTAAAGCTGTCCAAAGTGTATGGCCGAAGGATGTGTGTTTTGAATGTGTGGTGATGCATCTAGAGCAAAGCTGAAAATTCCTGCACCGTCAGACCTGCTTGCCGAATGATACTGCGTAAGGTGCCTTTTGCTAGTTCTGCGTGATGAGGGACAGTAAGTCTCCGATGAGGAGGATTACGTTGTCGCAAGATGATGTGACTTCCGGTTTGGTGATCAACGAGATAGCCAATTTTCTTCAATGCACGGATAGCTTCTTCGCCTGATACGACAGGCAGTTTGCTCACAGAGCGATATCCACGGTTTCTTCCCAAATAGATGGAGGAATTGGTTCATTGTGGATTCTTAAGCTTTCAAGGTAGCCTGCGATGGCATCCTTGATATTGGTCAAAGCCTCCTCTCGAGTGTTCCCTTGACTGACACATCCTGGAAGGGACGGGCATTCGGCAACATAGATGCCGTCTTCATCTTGTTCGATCACGACGCGGTATTTCATGAGTGCAGCTTTCCCAGTAGCTATGTGTCATTGTAGTACAGATGACACGAAACTGACAATGTTCTTTCATCAAGGCATCATGCCACAAAATCTTTTGGCGCGTAGTGGAGGTGGTGGACTTTGGGGGATCATGTAGAGATTTAAGGGCACCTCTAAAAGCTGTCCTTTTTCCCGATGACGGCGTCAACCGCGTGCCCACAGCCTTCGGCGCGTACAAACGTGGTGCTCTTTGCACCCTGCGCCCTCATGTATTCCCACATACACTATGGTTTTCTGCGCGCGGCTTCCTTGCCCTCAGAAAAAACCATCAGTTTTTAGAGGTGCCCTTAAATTGGTTCAATGCGAAACTCCCCTATTGTCAGCTCTTGAGAAATTCATCGGGATCTACGCCTGCTTGTTTTAGAATTGCTCTCAGCGTACCTTCTGGCATATCACCAGGGTGATTAGGGATCGTTGTGTAGAGATGAGTTTCAGAGTTAAACCAAGATTTCGTGGCTGCCTGAAGCTTGACGCTCAAACTCAAATCCCAGTTGCTTTAATCTTTTTACGATTTCCCGGTATTTAAAGCCGGCCAGTCGCCCCATTAGGCATTCACAATGACGGGGTAGTCGAATTTGTTACATGTGGGTGGATGGGGCAAGGTTCCTTCGCGTTCTTGTTGTACCTCAAGAAGTTTTTTCGCCACGTCGCGGGCAATTTCAATGGTTTCCTGAATGGTACGTCCTTGGGCAATTAACCCTTGAACTTCATCGGATGTCGCCAGGTAGACACCTTCTGGTAATTTTTCAATATGCAGGTTCACAATTCGTTCCATTGTCCCCTCTTCTTTGAGCCAGATCAGACTTGCATTTTCATCATTGTATCATAGCGAAGCTTATTTGCCATGTCGATAGCTGCTACCTATTGATCCATATCAGGAGGTTCAAGCCATTATGAGGTGAGCGAAATCCAAATTTCTATCAAATAGGTGTCAGGAACCTTTAAGTCTTATTCAGCTCCTATCGAGGTTCAAGAGGAATCTGCTGAGTCTAGTGTTCTTCGATGGAGCTCACGATGAATTGAACGGCTTCGGGTGACCCTTCGACAGGGCTCAGGATGATGGAAGGGGGCGGGATTATTCCTGTGTTGCATTTGTATGGCGCCAGGGAACGGCTTTTTTACCCATCATTGAGGGGAGCGTTGACTGGCATGAAGGATTGTTACGCCGATCACTTCGTCGTCTTCGTAGCGGATAATGACATTGTCGTTGGTCAGTTCACTGTCCGTTGCGCGGCTGGGTTTCTTAAAATTGATATAAAGCGTATCGGCCTCCGCGTCGTAGGAAGACCACAAATATCCTTTGGGTGAATCTGACAGAACAGGAATGAGTTTAAGATATTCTTTTATGTTTGTGGTGGCCATATCTGTGGTCTCCTTTGTATCGTGTGGAGTCGCTTTGTGATAAAAGCCGTAATGATAAACCCATCAGTTTCGTGTTCTCGATATATTACCACAATCCATTTTCCTTCTTCGATTTTTCGAATGGCCAGAAATTCTCCGGCATTACCTTCAAAAACGAATTGTGGGTCCGACACGGCTTCAAGAATTTCCAAGCGCATCCCGGCTAATTCGCAGTGTTCATCCGTAATATGTAACCATCTTTCGTCTGTGAGGCGAATCGGTACCCCATTCCTTGAAAAGATTACTTCATGCATATTGTGAACTTACATCTCGCAACATATTTTGCTACGCAAGGACTGGAGGATTACTTGCCGCGGGTATCCTAGATGATTCTTGATGCGGAAGACAATGTACTGTTGTCTTCAATGCATGAGCTCTTCAGTTTTGTTCAGGATAGGTTTGTTGAACCATCCTTCGACAAGCTCAGGATGAGGCTTCGACAGGTGCATCGTGAGCCCTGAGCTTGTCGAAGAGTCGAACAACTCAGGATGCACCCATTAAAAATTTATGGTGAGTTTATCGAAGCGCTCAGGATGCAACTATTAATTTCATGGTGAGCCCGTCGAACCATCCTTCGACAAGCTCAGGATGATGAATGGGACAGCTTAGGATGAAGAGTTATATGATTTAGGGCAAGCTTGTCGACGTGGAAATAACATGAATACCGTGCTATTATGTATTTGTGATTCAATCATTTAAAAATCAGGGGACTGAAGATCTGTTCAATGGAAGAAATACAAAAGAGGCCAGAAGAATTTGTCCACGGACCTTGTGGAAAATTGCCTTCAGGAAATTTGATCAACTTGATTCTGTTCATGTTCTTGAGGAACTCCGTGTTCCTCCTGGGAACAAACTAGAGGCCTTAACAATGAACAGAAAAGGCCAACATAGCATACGGATCAATGATCAGTATCGCATCTGTTTTGAATGGAGAGAATCTGGACCAGAACTTGTGGAAATTGTTGACTATCATTGATCGTTCATGACCACGTTTAGTATGGAGGAAGAGATGGTTCGTGTTCCTACACATCGAGAACCGACCCACCCTGGGGAAATGCTTCTTGAAGAATTTTTAACCCCAATGGGTCTGACTCAAAGGGAATTGGCTAAAGAGATTCATGTCCCATACCAGAGGATTAATGAAATCGTGAATAAACGCCGGGGAATGACACCGAGTACTGCGTTGCGACTGGGGAAATTCTTTCGGGTGTCCGAAGGATTTTGGATGAGTCTTCAACTCCGGTGGGACTTGTATAAGGCCAGACAGATGGAGGCCGATGGCTTAAAAGCGATTAGACCTTTTCGCTTGAAAGAGATTGTCACGCATTTATAAATGAGCACGTTTCCATGTCGTCTGTCCTTTTCGGCTGATCTATGGAAACTGGAATCCAATCTAATTGTGTTTGTTAGCAGAAAAAGGAAAGGAATGGGTTGAAAGCTGAATGTGTGCCATGCTTTCTTGTTTATCTTTTTTCACAAATAAAAGGCCAGATCTTTGGTTGTTCAATTTATAGGTAAGACCTGAACTTGTTGCTCTCTGCCATGTACATTGCTTCTTCCTCCTGCTCATTCACTCGATACATATAGGATGTCCTTCGACGGGTACATTGTGAGCTTGCCGAACAACTCAGGATGATAGATCGAACGACTCACCATGAATGGTTCGATAGGTGCATTCTGAGCTGGTTGAAGAACTCACCATGAACTTTGTGAGGTTTTAGGTTAGTGGATGCTAGGAGTTTTTTTGAGGCGGGGGAGTTGGATGGGACGACACACCAGCTGATGCAAGCGGTGCGGGCTAATCCAGCCGACCAAACGTCACGAACTTTTTTGTTTGAAGTGCAATGTTTCTCGGGTGAGTTTAAGAAGGCTGCGCGGCAATTAGAGTTGTTGGAAGAGCAGAATTCATCCGAACGCCAAGGTCTCCATTTCTACCGAGATCTTCTGCTCGCGGAACAACAACGAACGAACGTGTTTTCCTATGGTGGCGGGCCTGAGTTTCTCTGCGAACCTGCGCCTTATCTTCAGATGCTATTAGCTTCCATTAAATATGTCGGCGAAACACGGTATGACCAAGCGCGGGAAATTTTAGAGGCCTCGTGTCAGAACTGGCCAGAAGTTTCAGGGAAGGTGAATGGCTGTTATTTTACGGCCATTCGTGATTGTTGCAATTTCCTGGGACCGGTTTTCGAAGTGATGGTTGGTTCACGGTATTATTGGGTGCCTTGGGATGAGATCAAAACGATACGGTTCAAAAAGCCAAAATATCTTCGTGATCTTTATTGGATTCCTGCACAGTTATTCTTGCGTGAAGGGTACGAACACGCGGTTTTTATTCCTGTCCTATACCCCCGCAGCTTTTCTGTCTCGGATGAAGCCGTAAAATTAGGGCGGCAGACGATCTGGGAAGAATTGGGGGAAGGGATTATTATGGGTAAAGGGCAGCGATTGCTTGAATGCGATGAGAGTGAGTACCCCATCCTCGAGATACAGACCTTGGAGTTTGCTTGATCGTGGTTGCTGGTGGTGCCCTGCCTCCTTCGACCCTTCCGTCATCTTCATGGTGAGTTCTTCGACCAGCTCAGAATGCACCCGTCGAACCATCCTTCGACAGGCTCAGGATGATACATCGAACAACTCATGCTTCGACCAGCTCATCCTTCGACTAGCTCAGGATGAGGAAATGAGGGGGCCTATGAGGCGTTGTGGACTGTGAAGTTGGTGATTTGACATTGGAGTGCCTGCGTCTGTGGATGTTTAGGTCCAAAGGGAAGAGGAGCGTACCGAGAACGCGTGGTAGGCTGCATAATGTCGTAGATGGTTTCTGCATGAGAACGAATGATTGTGCCCGTTGGGGCTATTTGGTCACAGGTGATGGAGATGTCCTTGATAGGATAGGAGGTGGCATTGTCGATAGTAAATTCGGCTAAAAAGGTATTGTGTTGATTGACATACGCTTTTGTTGTGAAATTGACATGTTCCGCGATTTGTTCAATGAGTTGTAATTTGACGGTTAATTCGTTAGTTTTTTGTTGTTGTTCCCGCAGTTGAGTCGTGAGTTGTTGCTTCATTTCTTCCCATTTCGTTTTTACCCCTGCGTATTCACCAAATATCATTCCCACTGGTTTGGAAGCGGCGTTCTGTGAACGTATAGAATTGGTACGAGCGGTGGCAGAGGCTTCCGGCTGTTGAGGTATTGAATCTTCTATCTGTGTTGGTTGCGGTGGCACAGGTGTCTCACTTGGCTTCAGATTAGGTGGTTGACTCTCTTGACTCTTTGTTGCCGGCTCCAATGTTTGAGGAACGAAACGAAAATCTGCCATTTGAATGTCTGCCCCTTGTTGGGCTATTGATTGTTGGTGTTCTTCTGGTATGCCATCAAGCACACATCCCAATTGTCCAACTGTCATAACCAGTAAGATTCCGATCCATAGGTGGCGGGGCATTATCATAGGGTCTCCTTTTCCAATGCAGGGCTCCCATTGTTTGTTATCCTAAAATTTCCTCTGAGGAATAAACGAACCTTCTAGCGGGTTTCTATCACAGGCGAACCGTTAGAGCATTTTCCTGATATTCCACAAAAAGATCAAGGGCGAAATGTTCGACGAGTTTTCATAAATTAGGCAATATGATACTCTTTTCGAAATTATTTCGGGGGCCTCCTTCGAACACCTATGTTGAAAGGTGTCTAGTCAATTATGAGTGACGATCATACCGTCCAATTGTCCACATACTTTCCCGTTACGGTAGAGGCGGAGGCAGGTATCCTTTATCCTGGCACGTTGCGGTTTATTGGCTCCTTTCGTATTGGGCGAGGCGAGGACTGTGAAGTTCGGTGCATCAGTCGTTCAGTTAGCCGGATTCACGTTGATGTGCTGTTTGAAGGCGGACAATGGTGGGTGCAAGATCATCACAGTCGTAATGGTGTGTTTATTGGTCAAGAGAAAGTAGAACGGGTTCGCCTTCAAGATTCTTGTTCCATTCAATTGGGAAAAGATGGGCCAACCCTTTCTTTGCACATCGAGAATTTGTTGAATAACACTGATCATGTTGTTCCACGTATTCGTTCAGACGATCTTTCTATAGAAGAGGATTCTTTGATTAAGGATTCCCCTTCTCTCCGTAACTTACAGCAAGGGCCTTTCAAAGAAACACCTTTATTAGATTCCGAGCTGCAAGCTTCTCCAATGCAGCCTCCTCCTAGCCTACAAGAAGAAGAGAATCTATCAGACGTTGGTCATGGTGAGAGGGCTATTCCCAATCTGAAAGAACTGGATAATCAAGGTTTCCCTACACCCGAGGAGCCATTGTGTCCATCGGCTGAGGCTGAAGGTTCTGTTCCTTCTGAACAAGGCGTCAAGTCTTTTCGATTTGGTCGCCGAACTTCACAAGAATCGGCAACTCAGATTTTTCGCAAAGTCCTTCGGGATGACCCTGCTGCCGAAGCCGGACCCAGTACCGTGGTCATCCGTGCGGCGTTAAAGGAAGCATTCCAGCAACGTTCTCGCCGCTATCAGATGTTTGTCGGGGTGATTGGTGTGCTTGCCCTGTTCTTAGGCGGAGTCGCATGGGTTCAGTATCTTAAAGTTGAGGGCATGAAAGATTCGGCTTCTGATTTGTTCTATTCGATGAAAACTATGAAATTAAGTTTGTCTCAACTGGAGAGTTTAGTGGTGGATCAACTCTCTCCTGACAAGCTACAGGACATTTTGGCTCGAAGAGAGCAGTTGAAAACAATGGAGAAAAAATACGAGGAATTTTTAGGGAAGCTTGGGTTGTATTCGTCGTCGATGAATGAAGCTGATCGTGAGATCATGAAAATGGCGAGATTATTTGGAGAATGTGAGATTGGGATGCCCTCCGATTTTGTTCAGACTGTCAAATCGTATATTCAAAAATGGCAATCGACAGACCGTTTACCTAAGGCCGTGCAATTCGCACAGAGTCGCGGGTATGGACGCAAGGTTTCTCGAATTATGCTTGAGCAGCATATGCCACCCCAATTCTTTTATCTTGGTCTCCAGGAAAGTAATTTTAATACGCAAGCGGTTGGTCCTCCGACCCGTTTCGGAATAGCTAAAGGACCGTGGCAGTTCATTCCTTCGACGGCAAGTGACTTTGGCCTTCAGACTGGACCACTGGTGGCCTATCAAAAATATGATCCAGGTGATGAACGACATAATTTTCAAAAAGCCACTAAGGCTGCGGCCAAATATTTAAAGCATATCTATACGACAGAAGCTCAAGCCTCGGGCTTGTTGGTGATGGCCTCTTATAATTGGGGTCAGACTCGTGTGCGTAAACTGATTCGTCAATTACCCGAGAATCCTCGCGAGCGAAATTTCTGGGAGTTGCTGAAGCGATTTACGATTCCGCGAGAAACCTATGACTATGTTTTTTATATTTTTTCAGCTGCAGTAATTGGGGAAAATCCTGCCCTGTTTGGTTTTTCGTTTTCGAATCCGCTCGAAGCTCAGACGCGTTAGATGTATTATCCTAAAGACGGCGGTTGAGTAGGTTGCTTTCCGTTCTTTAATTCCCTCTTCGTATTCCTCGTGGAGCTTCAATCCCGTATTTTTTCATTTTGTAATAAATTGTTCCTCGACTGACTTGTAACACTTCTGCAGCTCTTGTCGTGTCCCATTGATGTTGCGTTAACACTTGTACGAGCGCCTGCTTACTCAGTGTCTCTAAAGGGGCTTCCTTGCTGACTGTTTCTGTGTTGATCCAGGATGCCATGTCTTCCATGAGAGTGGCTTCTTCGATGATCGGTGATTGGGGGGCCCTGATCATGGCGCTATAGATTGTGTTTTCCAGCTGCCGCACATTTCCTGGCCAGCTCGCACTGGTTAGGCGTCGTAGGGCATCTTCTGAAACAAGAGGTTCTCGAGCCAGGCCAATATCTTGGCTAATTTTTGTGACAAAATGTTGAACGAGCAGGGGAATATCTTCCATGCGCTCCCGGAGTGCCGGCAGCTTTATTTGAACCACTCGCAAGCGATAATACAAGTCTTCTCGAAATTCTTGTTGTTGTACGGCCTGTTCCAGATCTCGATTAGTCGCTGCTACGATTTTCACGTTGACGCTGAGTTCTCTTGCGCTTCCGACCCGCATGATGGTTTTGTTTTGTAAAAAACGCAGAAGTTTTGACTGAGCATTTAAACTGAGTTCACCGATCTCATCCAAAAATATGGTGCCGCCTTCGGCTTCTTCGATTTTGCCCTTTTTTGCTTCTTTGGCACCTGTAAATGCACCTTTCTCATATCCAAATAATTCGCTTTCAATCAGGTCAACAGGAATGGCGGCACAATTGACTGGAATAAAAGAATGTTGGCTCTGGGCGCTGGATGTATGTATGGCTCGAGCGACTAATTCTTTTCCTGTGCCGTGTTCTCCGCGAATGAGTATTGTGGCTGGACTGTCGCTGACATTTTGGATGAGCTGATATAATTTGACCATAGGTGGGGATTCACCAATCAATCCGGCAAAGTGAGAATTGACAGGCTTGGTATGCTGGGGAGGACTCCCAATCGAGCGGGGAGATGTTTCTGGGTGTGTTGGAGAGGGAATAGTCATGGTTTCCTCATCCCCCAAATTGGCAAATTGTATTTCAAAAGGATAAATGGCTATTCGGCAGCATGAAGGGAGCGTCATTGAGCCGTCGACACGATGATTGTCGACCAAAACGCCATTACGGCTCTTATCGATAAGAGTATGGGCTCCATCCTTTTGCTCAATAATTCCTTCTAACCTTGAAACATGAGGGTTGGCTAGCACAAGGTCATTGTCTTCACTGCGCCCGATCGTGACCCGAGTTTTTGAGAAAACTATTTTATGGACAACTGTTGACCCCATAAGGATTTTGAATTCGATCATAAGGTTACCACTGAATCTTTCCCCATTGTCCGTCCTGCCACGGAATGGTAATTGAGGTTTCACGGATTATGGCATTAGGAGTAATCGTCTTTCCTTGTTGGTCGATAAGATTATCAATGAAAATTTTGACTTTCGCCTGTGACTCGGAAGTGGAGAGGATCTCTGTATGGGCAGCAATATTTCTATATGTTTTGAACATCAATTCAATGTTTCGCGTTCGAGCTTCGCTCATTGATGTTGTGAGTTTTAAGTGGAGGATATCGCGTCCCTCATAAGCATTTCTGAAATCGTCTAAGATTTGTTTGAGAACTTCGAGATTTTTGAGCTCTCCAGGTGGCTCGGGTTTGGGTGGTGTTTTCTTTTTGAATGAATTCTGTGTGTGCTTGTAGTGTATATGGATTGTTTCTATATTGTTCGATAGCTTATCCCAGTTCACTAATTTTACATTTTCGATTTCCTGTTGGTTGGATTCAACTGTATGACGAATTTCAGAAATTTTTTGATGGAGATCAGGAGAAAGGGAAGGTGCTGAAAAATCATTAAGGCTCTGAAGAAGTTTTTCATGTTGTTGGGTAAACCCTGCGACCTGTTGCCGATGTCGCTCTGAAGATTTCTTGGCAGCCTCCTTAAGCTTTTTTAAAGAATGGTCAATGTTGTTTTTTGTTCCTTCCGTATTGATGGAGGTGGCTTTGGATTTCAACCCATCCACTTCTGCTTTGTAGTGGTTTGCTTGCCTTGTGGTCTGTTGGTGTTCTGCTATTGTTTGAGTGCGGAACTGATGAATGTTAGTTGCTAGTTGGTCCACTTTGCTCTTGAGTTCCTCTATTTGTTCTTCTTTGATCTGTTCCTCTCGTTTGATTTGGGCGATACGCTTTTCGGTGTTCGTCATCAGGGCTGTGGTCTCATGTGATGTCGTTTCAACGTGTTTCCATTCGTCAGGAGGGAAAGATGCTAGCCGTTCTTGGTTGCGTTTAAGTACTTCGGCTAATTCTTTGAATTGTGGTTCTTGAGAGGAGCCTTGTATCTTCTTTGCCATCACCTGAGAATTGCTTGTTGCCCGCTCAAGGGATTTTTTCAAATCTTGTTGGTGGTCACTCTCTTGTTTGAACAGATCCTTGACATCTTGTTGAAGCTGCTCAAGCTTAGTCTTCGCCTCGATAAGTTGTTCAAAACGGGTTGAGCTTGCTGCTGCATTGCCTATCTGTTGAATAGTATTTTGTATATTGCCAAGTTGTCCTGTGAACTTTGCCATGGCTTGTCTAAGCGAGAGGTCCCTCTCCTTGATGGCTTGATCTAAAGAAAGAATTTCTTTTTTGAGAGCACCGATTTGGATATGGGGTGTCGGCGGCGGCGAGGGTGGCACCTGATCCTTCCCCTGATTAGTGTGGTTTTCAGGAAGATTCTCTTTCTCGAACTCGCCAATTTGAATTGGGGGTTTTTCTACTACGATCGGGTGCTTTTGATCGTTTTCTCTGATGGGCTGGTCTACAGAGTCTTTCTCTTTCTTAACAGTTTTGATTGGGCCCTGGGATGTCGGCGACGGCGACGGGGGGGGCTGAGCCTCCCTCTGACTGCTGCGGTCTTTAAGAGGCTTCTCCGTCTCGAGCTCTTTGATTTGAGCCGGGGACTTTTCCCGATGTGTAGGTTCTTGCGTTTTTGCTACGATCGTGTGCTTTGACTTGAGAATTGCATCGTTTAATTTTGTAAGAAGCTGCTGTGTATGAAGAGTCTGGTTTGAAAACGTTTCCCGTAAAGATTGTTGTGCATGTTCCAGTGCGTTTGTTGCTTTGGATAATTGGGAATGTTGGTCTTTTGGGAAGTCCTCCAGAAGGAGTTTAGCTCCTTTCTGTATGGAAGCTGTTACTTTTTCAGTGTTTTCATTGAGTAGTAATTTTTGGGAATTTTCAAGTGTATCTCTGCCTTCTGATAGAGCTTTTGCCTTCTTTTCTAGTCTAAGAAGCCATCTTTGAATATCTGATTTAGTGGCAAATTCATTTTTGCCTTTTATTTCTCGTAGGACAGTATTCACAGTTGTTGAAAATGTCTGAAATTTTTTTTTCATCTCTTTTTGTAGTACTTGTATCTGTTGGGAGTCTTGTTGAATGTTTTCAATGACTATGGCAATCGGTCCTGGATCAGGTGTGTCTGGTTGTCGAGAAAGGCTCCAAATGATGACAGTGATTATGGCTAGGAGCCCAATGGCACTTAAGAGAAGTTTTCGAGTCGATGGTGATGTAAGAGAAGGAGTTTGAAACGAGGTGCTGGTGTCTCCAGGAGAAGTTGGTGGGTTGGGGAAAGTTAGTTGAGGCTTTTTCTCTTGAGCAGCTGTTGGATTGGAGGAATGTCTAAGGGTTGTTTTGGTTTCGGAAACTCCATCTGCTAAAGAATCTTCTTTGGAGGGAATGAGAGTCGTGTCATTGTTTTCAATATCCAGTGCTGGATGTTCAGAAAAATCAGATTTTAAAATATGTAAAATTTCATTCACATCCGCGATCCGGTTTTCAATACGGGTTTGAGTCATGTCCCTAATAAGATCTTGTATGGGTTGGGGGATGTTTCTTGAAAAAGTTAATGAAGGGTTGTCGGAGCTTGACGCCAATTTGGCGACAAGAGCCTGTGCTGGAATCCCTTTATACGGTGTTTGCCCTGTTAAGAGTTCATATAAAAGAATACCAGCTGCATACAGATCGGTATGCGGGCCTACAGGTTCGGCTCTAGCTTGTTCCTGGGCCATATATTCTGGTGTTCCAATAATGGTTCCTTCAATGGTGAGCGATGACTCATTAAACGCAGCGGCTATCCCAAAGTCAGTGATTTTGACATTTCCTAATTGGTCAACCAAGATATTTGCAGGTTTGATGTCACGATGAATAATGCCCATATAGTGCGCATATGCTAAGCCTTGAATAATTTGGGTGGCGATGGGAAGAGTTTCTGCCAGAGAAAGGGGGCCTCTGTTACGAATAATTTGTTTGAGATCACTGCCCGGAAGATATTCCATCACGATACAGTGGCTGGCTTCTTCTTCTTCTACTGACCAAATGCGAATGATGTTCGGATGATCGAGTTTGGCCATGGCCCGAGCTTCTTGCAGAAATCTTTGGGCAAAAGCGGTCTCTCCACTATACTGCGGGTGAAGGATTTTGATGGCGACGTCTCGTCCTAATTTGATATCGGTCGCCAAAAAAATTGTGCCCATTCCCCCGACTGCGATTTCCTTTTTTAATTGATATTTTTTAGAAAAAAATTGTTCGTGCATAAAATGCCCGTCATGTTTCTTGCAAAAAATTTTTTGAGAAACACGTGCAGGGTTTGTAAAAAATGTCGAGATGGAGCTTTGCTTTCCTCTATAGCGATTTTTCTATTAGGGCAATTAATTGCTGGAAAAGTATACCCAAAACGTCAAAGAAAACAAGTTTTCAGCAGGTAGGCGTAGGGAAATGGTAGAAAGATTCGATATAGCAGCCCGTTCCTTCACTACTTAGTGGGCTCCTCTAAAAACTGATCATTTTTTCTGAGGGCAAGGAAGCGGCGCGCGGAAAACCGCAGTGTATATGGAAATACATGAGGATTTGAGCACGCCGCTGACGCCGCCATCGGGAAAAAGGACAGTTTTTAGAGGTGCCCAAATATTTTTTCGCGAGAGAATGACTGGAAAATCAAGGTAGACATTTGGCGGGGTGGGTAGGACTCGCTATCGGGGCATAAGGTTTTTCTTGCTTTTATCCTGACAACTGACGCCATCTGTCGCTAGTTCGGCGGATGCGTTCCATGGCCTCGGTCCTCCGACGATGTTTGAGGGTGACTTTTCGAATGAGTGGTATTGTTCACGAGACCAATAGGGGACAATTCGAACCTGGCTAATCGACCAGGGATCCATCGATTGTTCGATTGGTTTCTTCTGCCCGTCGGTGTACTTCTTGGATTTATTCTGGTCGACTATTTGCGACTCAACCACCTAAGAATTATCTATATCGTCATTGGTATCTGCCATAGACGGTATAATTTTCGTCAACTGGATAGAGGGGATAGGGTGCATACTGCAGCGCAGGTTTATGTGTTGAGGTTTTTTGAGGAGGAGGAAGAAAAAACTGTGGCTTCTGAGGAGATGAGTCAATATGCCGATGGTTGATTTGGGTGCTACACCCGGCAATGGTTATGAGTAGGATTGTGAGTATAAAATGTTTTGCCATTGGTTGAAGGTGTTCTCTGTGCTATTGGTGGACGGTCCCAGAGTGCCAATCTAATGAATTTTGATTCACGCCATTCTTTCGTCAAATTTTTCCAAAACTTGCAGAGCCGATTTATTTTTTTGCCTGGGAAATTCTCAGTAATCGTGGGCTGTGATGTTTTTAGGCCCTAATTTTGACGGTTAAGTGAGTATGGGAGTGTTGAATAATGAAGATATCAAGAGCCATATTTCGCCAGGAATCTCTTGGCGATCAATAGCATTGGGTCTGTTCAAAAAAGTCCGTCCAGCAAGGCCGCAGCCCTTTTTGCGCGCGGAGCGTACTGGCACTACGTGAGCACGGAAAAAGGGCGAGAACGCCGCTGGCGGCTTTTTTCAACAGACCCAGTATGTTCGTCTGTCTTAAGCCCATGCTCTCTCAAGAGACTGTGCAGGTTGCTAGCTTATGCCAGGAGGGGGAAGGGGGCTTTGTAGAGACTCTGGATGTTAGGGAGCCCTTTGTAAGCAGATTGAGAATTGGAGTGTGGCAGCGGGCTAGCTAGCGATGGAAGATAGGAAGTGAGACTGTGAATGTTGGGTTTATAGTAGAAAGGGAGCGGTGGAGATTAATGGAAACGTGAGTCTTTTATCTGCGCATTAAGACCGCTAGCCTAAACTGGTGGAGTTTCACTCTAGGTTCGACTGTTCAGATATGTAGGAAGGGATTCCTCATTGAATATCTTTTTTTAGATGTTCTATTTCCCTTATTCAAGAAACCTTGTAAGGTGAGTCATATAAATGAAACTAAACTACACAGTGTTCATAAGGACAAATAATGGCCAGTTTCGAACATTTGAAGATTTTGGAGAAAGGAGTATTGGTATGGAATAGCTGGAGAACAAGAAACCCGAAAATAAATCCAGATCTTTCGGGTGCAGAACTCACTTGGAAAGATTTGTCAAATGCTGATTTCTCCCATACATCATTTCATGATGCCAATCTTGAACGATCTCGATTATCGTTGGCTAACTTTTCTTGGGCTAATTTAGAAAAAGCTGATCTGCATGGTGTGAGTGTCCGGGAGGCTGATTTCAAAAATGCTAACCTCCGGTCTGCGATACTCACCTCAGCAAAATTTATTGGTGTTGATTTTAAAGGGGCAGATTTAATGTCTGCCTTTCTTTCTGAAACAGTATTTGCAGATACGACTCTGAAAAATGTTAAAGGGTTACAAGCCTGTTATCATCTAGGACACAGTACGTTAGACCATAGAACCTTTTTGAAATCTTTTCCGCTCCCACTTAGCTTTCTCCAAGGGTGTGGCCTACCTGATACTTTCATCGACTATCTTCCCTCTCTCCTTCAGCAATCTCCCTTCCAGTTTTTCTCTTGCTTTATAAGTCATTCCTCTAAGGACGAAGAGTTTGTGAACCGTTTATTTAATGATTTACAGGGAAAAGGTGTTCGTTGTTGGTATGCTCCAGAAGACATAAAGGGCGGAGAAAAACTCTATGATCAGATTGATTCCGCAATTCGTTTACATGACAAACTGCTGCTTGTGCTTTCAGAGGAAAGCCTGAAAAGTGAATGGGTGGTGACTGAAATTCGTCGGTGTCGCAAGACTGAGAAACGCGAAGGCAAACGCAAACTTTTTCCTATTCGGTTGGTAGATATGGAGACAATCCAAAGCTGGGAATGCTTTGACGCGGATAGTGGAAAGGACTTAGCTGCGGAAGTACGGGAATTCTTTATTCCTGATTTTTCTAAGTGGAAAGAATATGATTCATATATCCAAGCCTTTGATCGACTGTTGCTGGACCTCCGGGAATGTGTGGAATAGAAAATATTTTAAACTGATAGCCATCAAAGCCCACTGACATGTCAGTCATTTTCATTTGTTATAGGAGGAATGATTCTGAGGATGTCGTGGGAAGGATCTATGAGCGGCTAATCAAACACTTTTGGAAACGGATAATATTCAAAGATGTCAATTCTATTCCACCGGGTGGAAATTTTCCACAAGTTATTGAGCATGCTCTAGAAAAAGCCAAGGCTGTAGTTGTAGTTATTGGTCCTGAGTGGTTGAGTGCCAGAAACGAGCATGGAGAGCGATTCCTTCAGGACCCCGAAGATTTTGTTAGGTTGGAAATTGAAACAGCAAAAGATTTGCAAATACCTATTATCCCGGTTCTTCTTGGCAATATTTGTCTTCCAACGGTAGACGAACTTCCGTCATCGCTGAAATTTTTACCATACCTGCAGAGCCTGTCTATTCGGCCAGACCCTGATTTTCAAATCGATGTTGGTCGACTATGTGGCGCCTTAGAAAAGTTATTCCAATGGCCTTGGCTATGGGCTAAAATACATTCTGGTCAGTAGTTGGTGGGATTGTCGCCAGTGGTGTGGTGGCGTGGTTTTTATTCATCGAGAAGGAATCTTCTATAAAACCTTCAAGCCTAATTACAAATATTTCTGCGCAAGAAATAGCTTCCATTGATTCTATTTCTTCCTTAATTAACAAACGTCACTTTGGCCTCCAAAGAGTATTTTGGGCCTTAGACAAAAACTCTGTAGACAAGGCAAACGAAATTTGGAAAGATTATTATGAAAGCGTAAAAGATTGGAATCATGAGCTAAATTCCAATAAGGAAAAAATCCGTAGGCTATTGGGGGACAAAAAAGCAACAGAATTTTTGGATTATACAGATGAACTGCATCCCAATACACCGACAAGTATTCATGGACATTTCTGGTTAGCTCATGACAACGTACTTAAGTTAAAGGAGTGTCTTGAGCACAAATGTGATGAGAGAAAAAAACTTACGGCCCAAGCTGCTAACTCCCTGACTAAACTTGATTTACGGTCTGATGAATTCATTTATCAGGCCAATGTAGTTATTAAACGACGCTAGAGTTTTTCTCCTGTGATCACTAAGAACATCCGGTGGGCAAACGGAGACCGATTGTGGTGGATTCGATGACGCGATTCACTGCGGCTTATCTCACGGTGGATGGTGTCCTAAAGGCTGTATAGCCGAAGATAGGATCATTGCTACCCAGTGTCATCTCAATGAGGTGGTCTCTCCCGGCAATCTGCCCCAAAACAGGGTGCTTGCGGCTGTCAATTTTATGATCGAAAGGAAAAACGTTGGGTTTGTCAAAACGCCGTCAATCTATTGAATGGCTTCAAATTGCAGCAAATATCGGTTCTCTAGTTGTCGCTGTGGCAGCGTTGTTTTTTACGTTTCAAACGGAAAATAGAAGTGCTGAGCGATTTGACAAACAATTAGAGCAGAGTAATCAGATCGCAAAAGCCAACATCCGTCCATTATTAAGTATTGGGACATCAGGATTTATGGGGATAAAATTAGTCAGTTTGAAGAACTCTGGTCTTGGAACGGCCGTTGTTAAAGATATTCTTTTCAAGAAAGGTGAGAAGACCGTACGTAATCTGGCAAAATTATTTGAATTCAAAAAACAGGTCATTTGGGACAATTTCTATTCATTTACGGCTTCTGACTTCTTCTTGCGTGCTGGGGAATCTGTGATGTTGGTCAATTTGACAGCAGAGAGATTGCAACAGCGAGGATACAATGCTTCTGACATTAATTACTTTATGAACGAATTTGATCTCTTGAGTAGGACTAACCAGCAGGCCACGGTATAGCAAGCTGATTGTGGGGCATCATTTGGAAAGATGCATCGACGTTATAACAGCGTGGATGAAGCCGACCTACTCCTGGCTGCCTCCAAACTTAACACCCTAAATAACACCTACCGTTTTCTCTGCTACTTCCAAAATTGTAAACCATTGATTTAATGGAGCTGGCGAGAGGAATCGAACCTCCGACCGGCGGTTTACAAAACCGCTGCTCTACCGACTGAGCTACGCCAGCTCACAAGGGTTTTCGCGTTTCTCGTCTCGAGAAGTGTCCACCAAATGCCCACGCTGAGGCTGAGCTAGGTGTTGGTCATGGAGTTGGACCACCTTTTGGCCGGCCTCCACGAGATCTTGCACATTCACAATATTGTACCGATCAAAGACAGCTCGCGTTTTATGTCCCGTAATTTTCATCGCGACCTTTTCGGGGACGCCCGCTCTGACCAGATTCCGGAGGGCTGTACGCCGAAAGTCATGGAGGAGGGCCCCACGATACTGACGCTTCAGCACGTCCTTTTCCTTGGGTTTTCTCCAGCGTCCCAGCCCGACTTTCACACAGGCTAGCTGCCAGGCCACGCGAATGCTCTTGAGGCGTCGTCCCTTAAGGTGTGTCACCCATTCGAAGTGGGGATATCGTATCCGCGTGTCTTTATACCAGGAGCACATTGTCCAGTACAAATCACCGCCCATGATGACCATCCGGGGCTCTCCAGTCTTGGTGTCGTCTCCTGATAGTTCCATTGTAACCGTCTTCTTCCGCGAGTCAAACTTGAGTTGATTCCATCTGAGGGTCATGACTTCCCCACTGCGCATGCCAGTCCAGTAACAGATCGTGACGACCACTTTAGCATGAGGCGGCAGAGCTTCCTTCAGATTTTTCCAGTATGGCATTCTTGCAATTTTGGGTGGGTCTGATCGAAGGGCGAGTCGATAGCCCTTGAGAAGAAAGTTCATGCGTCGATTAACGCGACCTGTGGAGTTCCCTTGTGTCCTAACCCATTCAGTCGCCCAGTGTTTGAGCCGTTCTCCAGACACAGCCTCGACAAGCATGGATCCCGCAAGAACCTTCCAGAAGTTTCGGAGTTCTCTGGCTGATTTGATGGAGCAACGCCGATTGTCTTCGTCTCGAGCGATTGATATCGTAATTCACGCGTCGTCGTTGTTCCCAGTGTTCGACATCCTTTGAATTGATACGCTCTTAAGCGGGCACTTTGCGCATGGATGTAATCAAGCGGTAACTAAACACGTTGCGTAGCGCTTGGGTGAGGGTATCAATTTTTGTGGGGTGGTCTAGATCCAGCATGCGACGCACCGCTTTTTCATCGATTGAAAGGCGGGCTGCCAGCTCTAAGTTGGTTAGGTTTTTTTCCCGCATGGCAATGTACAGCGCCAGTTTTGCGGCTTCTAGGGGGCGTAGATAAGCGGTTTGCTGTCCTTGCTTGTTAGGGGAAGGGACGGGAATATCCCTTTTATCTTCGATATAGGCACCCAAAGCGGCAATTAAAGCATCCCGAGCCAAAACTGTGGCTTGGTCGCGGTCTTTTGCCCCGGTGATGGCTTCAGAAACATCGGGAAAGGTGGCGATGTATTCTCCGCCCTGTTTGCGTACGGTAAAGGGATAAGCAAATTCCCTATTAAACATCTTCTAACTCTTTTGTTGTGATACCAAGCTGAAAGCACATAGCTTTGAGCAATCCAATGCCTAGTTCGCCCTTTTTAACAGTAGTAAAACTGTTTGCGTAATAAACACGGGCATGAGAGCCTTTGCCCTGTCTGGTTTCTTGAAAGAAGACCTTGTTTTGTTTGGCTAGTTTTTTAACTCGTTTTTTAAATTCCCGATCATTCATGCCCTCGCATGGTAACACATGATTAGTTTCGGACGAATTTGTCCGAATGTCAAGAGCTTTTGTTTAATAGGGGCTTAAAAGGAAATGGTGCAAACTTGTCTTTTGAGAAAATTCTCACAATTAAGTTTTGGAAAATCAACCGGATAGAAACTCACAAACAGCCATATTTGGCTATTTGCACCATTTCCACGCCAGCTCAAGACTCAACAGACACACGCATCCTACCAAAGCTTTGGACATGGGACCAGGAGGGTGATATGAAAAAGTTGCTGTCTAGGGCCTATGTCATATTGAGGAGCACTTTTAATGTCCCAGGTTGCGCAGCCTGTTCCATGGCTTTCACGCCTTCGGCTAATGAAAATCGGCTATGAATAAGCGGCTCAACTTCAACCATTCCTCCCGCCAAGACACGAAGTGCCGGAGCAAATGGACCACAGCGTGAGCCGATGATTGAAACTTCATTGATGACCAATTCTGTCATATTGACCGAGACGTGCCCATGATAGGTGGATTTAAGAACGATGGTTCCTCGTGGACGAACCAATTTTGTCGCTATGGCGAGTCCTTCAGGGCTGCCTGTGGCTTCGACAACAATATCTGCGCCTGTCAAAATATCTTGGGCTTCCGACGTGACTGCTATGCCTTTTGTATTCAACCAGCTAAGCTGTTCCGGGTGCCTTCCTAACAGTGTGATGTCACAGCCCTGCAAGGCAAGAACTTGCGTACATAACAATCCTAACTTACCATCGCCAATCACGATGACGCGATCGGTTGGTTTAATAGCAATCAATTGCGGAATTTCACAGGCAGCGGCCAGTGGTTCAACAAATACAGCTTGTTCGTGAGATATTTCGTCAGGGAGGGTATGGAGGTTGATGATGGGGAGAGCGAGGAAATCGGCAAAGGCTCCGTCGCGTCCCATGATTCCTAACGTTGTGCGATCGGGACAATGTGTTGGGCGGCCTTGTATGCATGTCTGGCATATGCCGCACGCGGCGTTGATCTCCCCAACCACGCGTTTCCCTATCAGGGATGACTGATTTGGAGCCTGTTCCACAACACCAACGAATTCATGGCCTAAAATGCCTTGAAAGTCCATATAACCCTTCACAATATGCAAGTCCGTTGAGCAGATTCCGGCCTGTAA
Organism: Nitrospirales bacterium; assembly: GCA_965223315.1. GTDB lineage: Bacteria > Nitrospirota > Nitrospiria > Nitrospirales > UBA8639 > Nitrospira_E. Next base: position 3,011,527 of record CBDCWD010000004.1, on the reverse strand, counting down.
GACGTGAATGATGGCTTCTTGAGGTTTGGCTTTTGGCGTGGGAAGATTCGTTTGAAGGTTCAGGCTTTGTGTGCAGACTAATCCTCGCATAGGTTTCTCACGTCAAGGGGGCATTCGTCTCAAAGATGGCAAAACGATCTGAATGATACCAAAATGGTGAATAGCCTTCAGCAAGTAGGTCCAAATTGCTTGAAAGACCAATATTATGACCGAAATGTCTCCAGCGAATGCTCCTGGAAAGTTCCCGAGAAATATGTCGATAAGGAGAATAGGCAAATAGATATCTTATTTGTAGAAAGGATTGACCCTCGTGTTTTCCGGATTTGCACCAGCAATATCAGGCATACAAGCCGGCAATCGAGTTCTTGGAGTGAGTTCGCACAATATTGCGAATGCCCAGACCGAGAATTTTAAGCGCACGCAAGCCAATCTTGAAACATCAGCTTCAGGGGGCGTGCTGGTGTCTGTGAGTAGTGACATTCGCCCGGGAGTGCAGTTTCCCACCGGTGACGATCCGTTTGCCTCACACTCCCAACAAGGCTCGAACGTCGCTCTAGAGGAAGAACTCCTTCATGCCTTGGGCGCATCGAATCTTGTCGAGGCGAACGTGGCCAGTGCCCGATTCCAAGATCAAACATTAGGCTCCTTGTTGGATATTCTTGAGTAGCTGGCCTTAGACCTCGTCCCCTTCTTATCCTCTCTGGTTCTCTGATATAGCTTATTGTTTTTCACTCCTGGTCTTCAAAAACTTCCGGTTTGCCAGAACTTCTTGCACGTGAGTTTGACCAATGAATTCTTATGTTGGCTCCGTGATCTCTTCTTGGGTGCCAGAATCTTGGTCTGTGCTCAAAAAAGACCGGATTTGACTTTGAAGCTAGAGAAACAATTATTGTAGAATCAAGAACTTGTGCCCATGTCGGCTTTTGTCGCCACATGGAGGAATGAGATTTGCCAAATTATGAATCTTAAAGAACTGGTTTGCGATCTAGGTTCAATTACATTTTTCTCTAAATAGGAGAGTGGGATAATGCACATGTCACGGATGTTGGTAGGCTCGACACGGCGGTCACGGCTTGCGCCCTTTTGGGGATTCTTGTTTCTCCTTCTTAGCGTAGCGCCATTAGGGAGCAATGGCTGGTTGTCGCCCGTTCAATCGCAAGCGACGGTGCCGAGTGCTTTTGTGGAAGGATTCGCAGATATAGTGGAAAAGGTCGGGCCGGCCGTGGTGAATGTGGCGGTGACAGGCGGGGGCGGTTCAGGACGCCAACTACCCCCTGGACCGTTTGGAGGGCCTCCAGGCGGGCCTCCCCCAGGTGGCGGAGGACCTCCAGGCCGTCCACCTGGACCTGGTGGACCGGGAATGAGCGCTGGGTCTGGAGTGGTGATTGATGCTCGAGGCTTTATTCTGACTAACAATCATGTGGTTGAAGATGCGAGTGATATTAAAGTGACATTTAGCGATGGCCGTGAAGTGTCAGCCACGATTGTGGGAACAGATCCCAAAACCGATTTGGCGGTGATTAAAGTCAAATTAGAAAACGAGCAGCTTCCTTTTATTCCATGGGGAAGTTATGACACTCTTCGAGTGGGAGATGTGGTGCTTGCTCTTGGAAGCCCATTTGGTTTGAAGTCTTCGGTTTCATTAGGGATTATTAGCGCGTTAGGGCGCGGCAGTGTAGGGATTACTGAGTATGAGGACTTCATTCAAACGGACGCGGCGATTAATCCAGGAAATTCTGGAGGGGCCTTGGTCAACATGAACGGTGAATTAATTGGCATCAACACCGCGATTTTTTCTCGTACGGGCGGCTCGGAAGGTGTAGGCTTTGCTATTGCCGTCAGTATTGCCAAAGATATTACGGCAAGTCTCATTGAATCGGGCAAAGTCGTGCGTGGATGGATGGGCGTGGCAATTCAGGAATTGACTCCTGCCTTGGCTCAGTCTTTTCAATTGCCCGAAGGACAGCAAGGAGGCGTGCTGATCAGTGAAGTGCATCAGGATGGTCCTTCGGCCAAAGCGGGCCTACAGCGTGGTGATGTGATTTTGGAATATGGGAGTGAGTCAGTGAAAGATGTGAATCATCTGCGGAATATTGTGGCCCGGACCAAAGTTGGAAAACAGAAAGACATTAAGGTGTTACGTGAAGGCCAAGAAAAAACGCTCACCTTAGTGCTGGGAGAGCGTCCCTCGGATCAGGTGTTAGCCAAAGGTGCTCCTCCTGCACCTGGAGCAAAGCCTCCCGCCATGGAGAAACTGGATAATGTGCTCGCCGGTTTGACTGTGGGTGCCATTACGGCTGAGAATCGTAGCCAGTTTGGTATTCCTGAAGATGCTAAGGGCGTCGTGGTGACGAAAGTCGAATCAGGAAGTGCCGTCGAAGCCGCTGGTATTCAAGCGGGCGACCTGATTCAAGAAGTGAGCCGCAGCACGGTCGCAACCCTTGAAGAATATCAGCAAGTGGCCTCAAAAATTGCGAAAGACGAATTAGTGGTGCTGTTAGTCAACCGTCGCGGCAATAATTTATTTGTGGCGGTGAACCCGAAATAAGACTAAGACCAGATGTGAATCCAGAGGGAGGCTCAGGCCTCCCTCTCTTTTTTTTAAGAGCAGGCATCGGAGATGGCCAAACAAAGTCAAATGGGTCAGTGGTTTGAAGAGAAAGTCTTTAAACCATTGGAAGATAAGAAGATGCCCGTTATGGAGCATCTTCATGAATTCCAGCAACGGCTGACCCGCGCCGTTGTGGTGATGGCTGTGGTGTTTGTGGGAACATTTTTTTATGCCGATACCTTGGTGACGTGGCTGCGGGTTCCCCTTCAAAATTACTTCATTTTAGATTCCTGGGAGTGGGTGCCGTCGGATTTGCCCAAAATCCCTTTGGTGTTTCTGGCTCCGGCTGAAGCTCTTTGGCAAAATGTGAAAGTAGCCGGCTTGTGTGCCCTGGTGCTCACGACTCCCTATTGGCTATGGGAAATTTGGCAATTTGTGGTTCCTGGACTGCATGCCCAAGAGCGTCGGTTTGTGGCGCCATTTACGGCCATCAGTACGGTGGCATTTTTTTTGGGACTCACCTTTTGCTTCTTTTTTGTTCTCCCGTTTGCATTGAATTTTTTGCTGTCGTACGGGCTACAATCAGGATTTATTGCGCAAATCTCTATCGCAAACTTTGTAGGATTTATTCTATGGTTTCTCCTGGTATTTGGGCTGATCTTTGAAGTGCCGTTGGCCCTGACATTGATGGCAAAACTCGGATGGGTAGATGCCGTACTGTTAAGACAGTATCGCAAGTGGGCGTTTTTAGGCTCTTTCTTGTTTGCCGCAATTTTAACGCCTACGCCCGATCCATTTAATCAGTGCATTATGGCGCTCCCCATGTATTTCTTTTATGAAGTGGGTATTATTAGTGCTCAGATGTTTGGAAAAAAGAAGCCAAAGGAATCAGAGGATGATGTCTCCGTCACGCCATCGGCACCTGCGGTTTCTCGTCCAATTGTTCAGTCTGCTGGTACTGTCGCTGCTGGTGATGATGACTATGTGAGTGTGCCTGACTCAGATTCGCGGTGAGACTGGATGTGAGCATGAGTATCCCTGGTGATGGGTCGTGCAACTTTCATGAACTAAAGCAGGTAGTCAGGTTGCAAGACTTTGATCTGGGAAGATGTTTTGTAGAAGATAGAGAAGAAAAGGCCCTCTTTTTTCTTTGTCAGTGAGGGTTCGTAAACATTTATTGGCATTATTTTGTTGGAGGCATATATGGCAACCGAACTGAAAATGGTTCAACCTTCTCCCTCGTCAAGTGGCGATGTCTGCACGTATATGTGGGCCTGTGCAATTTGTGACGAAACCGAAACTTGTCAGAAGGATCGGGAAGGGCATAGTCGATGGTTAGTCGCCAAGCGGATGGAACGTATTGAGCACAAGATCCTCGTCATGAGTAATAAAGGCGGAGTTGGCAAAAGCACCATGACGACCAACTTAGCCATTAGTCTGGCGTTAAAGGGCTATGAAGTGGGTGTGTGTGATATGGATATTCATGGCCCCAATATTCCGAAAATGATGGGCGTTGAAGGAGAAAAGCTCAAAATCAGCACTGGGGGAGGGATTATCCCTCATCAAGTGTATAACTTAAAGATTGCGTCGATGTCTTTTCTTCTTCAAAATTCCGACGATCCTATTATTTGGCGGGATGCCTATAAGTTCGAATTCATTAATCAATTATTGGGTGGGATCGAATGGCAAGATTTGAATTATTTGTTTATTGATTTGCCACCAGGGACTGGCAATGAATCAGTCACCACCATGGACCTGATCGGGGAAGTCACAGGTTGTGTGATCGTGTCCACGCCACAGGAAGTGGCCCTCTTAGACTCCCGCAAATCCGTCACGTTTGTTAGGGATAGTGAATTGCCGATTATTGGCATTGTAGAAAATATGAGCGGCTTAGATTGTCCGCATTGTCATAAGGCTATTGAAGTGTTTCGCAAAGGTGGCGGGGAAGCTTCGGCCGAAGATATGGGTGTGCCCTTTCTGGGCCGTGTTCCACTTGACCCGGAAATGGTGCTCCAATGTGATCGAGGGGAACCGTATGCCTTATTTCACTCGGACCTGCCCACCGCTGATGCTATCCATGGCGTCGCGAATAAAATTGAAGAGTTTTGCAAGAAAAAGGGTTCCTTAGTCAACGTTGCGGCCCGCCCTGCGCCGTTTAAAAAGCCATAGTTGTTTTGAAAGTCCGTGAATTTTCAATCACCGTAGTTTCAACGTATTAGGTTGGATCATGAGTGCTTTAACGTCATTAACCACGGCTCAGAAAATCGTGTTAGATGCCACAAGTGTCTTAGGTTGCGAAAAAGTTGGCTTGCTTGAAGCGCTGGGGCGAGTTTTGGGAGAAGATATCATTGCTCCACGGGCCAATCCTCCTTGGGATAATTCAGCCATGGATGGATTTGCGGTCCGATGGGACGATATTCATTCTGAACATGAAATTTCAACCATACCCGAATTGAATATTATTGAAGATGTTGCAGCAGGTGCCGTTGCGATAAAGGCCGTGGGCTCTGGGGAGGCTATTCGAATTATGACCGGCGCGCCGATGCCGGCCGGAGCCGACACGGTGGTTCGAGTGGAATATACGGAACTGTCCGAGGCGAATAAGGTGCGGATTATGATGCCAGAGTATGGGCAAGGCGCCAATATTCGACCGAAGGGGGATGATGTTCAAGAAGGGGACTGTATTATTGCAAAGGGCACCGCACTTCGTTCGGGAGAGATTGGCATGCTGGCGATCTTGGCGAAGTCATTTGTTCTGGTACATCAACGGCCACGTGTCGGTATTCTGTCAACCGGGGATGAGTTGGCTGATCTGGATGAGTCCTTCGATGAAAACAAAATTGTGAATTCTAATAGCTATGGCATTGCGGCTGCGGTCCAAGAAGCAGGAGGTATCCCAGTCTTATTGGGTATTGCCAAGGATAATCCTGACTCTCTGAAAGATAAAATTCGCCAAGGCTTGACCTGCGATATTTTAGTGCTGTCCGGTGGTGTCTCGATGGGGGACTATGATTTCACCAAGCCGGTCTTTGCCGAGCTTGGAGCCGATATGAACTTTTGGAAATTAGCAATCCGGCCTGGACAGCCAGTAGCTTTTGGAAAAATTCAAGGGAAACTGGCGTTTGGCCTGCCTGGAAATCCGGTCTCTTCCATGGTCACGTTCGATCAGTTGGTTCGGCCCGCTATGCTGAAGTTGGGAGGACATACCGCCTGGGAACGGCCGATAGTCAAGGCTCGTTTTCAAGAAATGTTTTCCAAGCAAACAGATCGCCGTCATTTCCTTCGGGGCGTCTTAGCATATGAAAATGAAGCTTTAGTCGTGAGGACAACCGGGAAACAGGGGTCCGGGATTTTAACCTCGATGGTGAAGGCGAATGGATTTATCGATGTTCCAGAAGAAGTCGAAAAGCTTGAACCCGGTGATGTCGTCAATGTGCAAGTGTTGTCTCGGAATTTTTAAACGATAAATTTCTTAATTACGGCATTGATTTTTTCTCGCATTAGTACAAGGATATGTAGGTTTCAAAATGATTCCACCCATAGTCTGTTTTGTGGGGCATTCCAACAGTGGAAAAACCACGCTCATCGAACGATTAATTCCAGAGCTCACTCGAGCGGGGTATCGCGTGGCGACGATCAAACACGCGGGGCATGGGTTTGATTTGGATACCGAGGGCAAAGATAGTTGGCGGCATAAGCGGGCAGGGGCGAGTCAAGTGGTTGTGCTCTCAAAGAGCAGTCTTGCCATGTTTGCCGATGTATCCGACGAGTTGCCTCTGGAAGACGTACGAGATCAATTTGTGCATCATGAGACCGATCTGATTATTGCCGAAGGCTGGAAAAGCCAGGGATTTCCCAAAGTGATTGTGGTGCGTGAGGAGCTTCAAGAAGTGGATGTTTCACCTGAGGGCTTACTTGCCGTGGCTTCCATCAAGCCTCTTGAGACGCAGGTCCCTTGGTTTGACCGAGACGATGTGCAGGGGTTGGCCCAGCTTCTTATCTCCCGATTTCCCCGCCACGTGGACTCGTAAATCTTATGGGTAAAGGTTTGACCCTCATCTTGGCCACGCTGATTGTGTTGGCCGTAGGAGGGGCGGCAGCCATTCCCCTGACCAATCAGCCTACCTTTTGCGCGAGTTGTCATACCATTAAGCCGTCATTCAATTCGTGGACGCGTTCCAGCCATCAGGATGTGACGTGTGTGGATTGCCATGTCCGGCCTGGCTTCTCCGGTTTTATTCAAGATAAAGTTTTGGCCGGCTTGGAAGATGTGGCTATTACGTTCCTTGGAACTCCGACGGAACCTCATAACCTTCAGTCACATGTGTCGACAGAAGTTTGTCTAGGCTGTCATCGTGCCATTCTTCGAGTCAGTGAAGTGTCCACGCGTGATTTACCTTCTCCTGTCAAAGAGGTGGGACTGATCATGAGCCATCAAGACCACATGAATGCCTTTGAAAAGCGTGCGCAGGGAGAAGGCTGTACGACCTGCCATGCTCGTGTTGTGCATGGAACGCCGATCAAAAACTATCCGATTGTCATTCCCCGCGGGCATGTCAAACTTGATGACCAGCCACATGAACCTGCACTGCCTTCAGATTCCATGCTCTGGAAAAGTACAATGGCCGATTGCATGCGATGTCATGATGGCAAACAAACACATGAAGGTGAAGTCCTCAGTAACCGTTGTGAAACGTGTCACCTGCCGGACAAGATTGGCGGATTTTTGTTCTAAGCATGTCTTCTGTTCCCATGTCCAAACCTGTCGTTGAAGTGCGAAACCTGACAAAACGGTTTAGTGATTTTACAGCCGTTGACAATATCTCCTTTGATATTCATGAAGGAGAAATTTTAGGGCTGCTTGGCCCTAATGGCGCTGGAAAAACCACAACGATTCACACATTGTTAGGCCTGATTTCTCCCACGTCCGGCTCGATTCACATGTTTGGACTTGATCTTGCCCAGCATCGAGAAACGATTCTGCAACAAGTCAATTTTTCCTCAACCTATATCTCGATGCCATTTTCACTAACAGTTGAAGAAAATCTGAAAGTGATTGCTCGACTCTATAGCCTTCAACATATCCAAAAGCATATTGACGCTGTTATTGAAAATTTGGATATGGAAGATATTCGTTCGAAATTGACTCGAAAACTTTCTTCAGGGCAAATGTCCCGGTTGACGTTAGCGAAAGCGTTGATGACTCGACCGAAAGTGCTCTTTTTAGATGAGCCCACGGCCAGTTTAGATCCGGACATCGTGAATAAGATTAAGGCCTTTTTGAAAGAGTATCAGCGAACCTCTCACTTAAGTATTCTGTATACGTCGCACAATATGCGTGAAATGGAAGAAATGTCCAATCGCATCATTTTCCTTCAACATGGTTGTATCGTGGCGGAAGGCACGGCGGACCAAATTATTCAACGATATGGACAACGTGATCTAGAGGAAGTGTTTTTGAAGATCGCCCGGGAAGCCAAAACGCAATGAACATTGGGCGTATTGGGGGGTTGCTCTCCCGTCATCTGTATCTCTATAAACGCAGCTTTGCCCGCATGCTGGAAATTTTTTATTGGCCATTTGTCGATTTGGTCGTGTGGGGATTTATTACGGTCTATTTAAAAGATTCAGGAGTGTCTCTCCATGGGGCTGTGGCATTTTTTCTGGGTGCGTTAATCCTGTGGGATGTCTTGTTTCGTTCTCAGCAAGGAGTGGCGGTCTCCTTCCTTGAAGAAATGTGGTCGCGGAATCTGATGAACTTGTTTGCCAGTCCACTAACCGTTGGAGAATACCTGGCCTCCACGATGATCATGAGCATTTTCAAGGTGACGGCTGTGGCCAGTCTCATGATGGTCTTTGCCTGGGTATTGTATGCGTATGACATGCTAAAGATGGGACTGTCCCTTTTGCCATTTATTATGAACTTGGTGCTCTCAGGCTGGATTATTGGGGTGTTGACCACATCAATTATTATGCGATTCGGCCAACAAGCTGAAGTGTTAGCTTGGGGCATGGTCTTTTTGTTCCAGCCAATTTCCTGCGTGTTCTATCCCCTTGAAGTGCTGCCCCCTGTGCTCCAGTCTATTGCATGGATGGTCCCTCCTGCTCATATTTTTGAAGGCATGCGCGCAGTGCTCGTGGATGGCGTGATCCCTGTTCATCACATCCTTTGGGCAACTGGACTGAATTTTTTGTTCTTTGTCGTCATCGTCATGTGGTTTTATCACACGTTTCGGGTGTGCAAAGAAAAAGGCATGCTCGTCCGCGTGGGCGAATAAATTGGGCAGACCCTTCGACAGGCTCAGGACAGGCTCCTTCGACAGATTCATTGTGAGCAAGCCGAACAACTCAGGAAATGCTTTCGTGATCTAACTGCTGTTTTTAAGTTCAGGGTAAGGTGGTGGAAAGAGGTAGCTGCCGGATTCCATCCAACACAACCCGCGTGGCTCGGCAGTCGTCTTCGTTGTAATCCAAAATGCGTTGTTTGATGGCGGGATCACAGCTTTCGACCCACCGATGGAACCATTCAATGGAGGCCGCTCCGGAAGGATGAGTATCCCGCCAAATAAAGCCTAAATATTTTGCTAACGACTTAATGGAATAATCCCGGGTGGGCCATTCCGTCGCCTTCAAGACAACATCAAAATATAAATCAATGGCCCGCTCGGGATCGAAGAGGGCTTCAATCGCTTCAGCCGAGCAGGCATCCGGATATTTAGCTTGGAGTTTTCGGTAGAGTGTGCGTTCATACTTGGAGTAATAATAAATTTTTGAATGTGGATGTTCGTGCAAGTAGTGCATGGCTTGAGCAAAGGCTGTTTGTTCTGCCTCTGGAGTGGGTTGATCAGCAAAGAAGCTGACAAATTGTTCCGTTTTATTGTCTTGATGCTGGCGTTCAATAAATCCATGAAGATAGGTGTGGTCGCGCAGGGGATCGACTTCGATGTCGAAGAAAATCTCGGAATCGCATTTGGGTAAGTTGACGGGTGCCCGAATGTAAGGGGCTGCCTGGTCGCCCTTCGCGATGAGTTGAGCACGAGCATGGAGTTTTTGCAGCGTTCCTTTTCCAATGCCAGGGATCAGAGTTTTTTTACCTTGGATCAAGGTGCTGAGACTGGCCGAAGCAAATTTCTGGATTGTGGTGAAGTGAGGCTGAAGACTCTCGCGTTTGGCTCGTCCTAACTCTGGAAGCAATGTCAGGTCATCCTGTTGTTGTAGATTGAGTAGGCATGGCCGATACCACTCGCACAGTTTACAGATTCCGCTACTATAGGCTGCCTGGGTTTGATGTTGCTGGGACAAGATGGTTTGCGCACAGTGATAATAGTATTGATACAGTTCCCACCAGGTTTGGGGCGTCCGTAATCCTTGAGGTTGACTGAAATCATACTGTACTTCTTTCCCATGGATATCCCAGATGAAGCCCCAACGGCCCGCGGAATAATTCAGTTGTTCCAGAATATCGGTATATAGGGCCAATTGGACGGCATAGGATTTTTTGAGTTTGCCGTTGTCTTCGTGGCCCTCTTCCCCAGCGCCTGACTTGATATCACCGGCGACATAACCCGTTTGTTCTTTTCGTAACAAATCAGGTTCTCCCAACAGATGATTTGTGGAGAGGCGCCCGCCATAGATGAGCTGTACCTTGTGTTGTATGGCCTCCCGCGTGCGAGATTCTTTCTCATCTGCTTGGTAGGGGGACAAGTCGAGGAATGGGAGCTCTAGGTTGGTCATTACTTCTTTTTCAAAGAGCGTGCCTTTCTCCCAGAGTAGTTGAATGAAGGTATTGGGGTCCCCTCGTTGTGATTGATCCCCAAAGATATCTAAATGCAAACGGTGTTCGCAGCTTGTGAGGTTATAGAGCATGGAGGCTGTGATAACGGAGGCTGGCATTGTGTAGCGCAATGTGGAAAGGGGGCTCGAGAAACCGGCCAAAATTGAGGAAGAAAGTTTATTGCGTGGTAAGCGTATGCGGACAGGCAAAGTCTTTGTAGAGATCGGCCAGTAACTCTTTCCATTCCTCATTTTTTGCCAAGAAATTCTTTTGCCTGATCTGAAGCATTTCCTGGTTTATCGCAAGCGGAGTTTCCAGCAGCGTGTTGGCTTGCTGTAATTTATTGTGGCTCTGGACAAGATAATGGCAAACTCCTGCGGGTGCGGGTGGTTGGCCTCCAGTTCGTTCGAATAGGGCTAACGCCCGTAGCCCTAATTCTTCAGCACGAAAAAGATGGGAAGCGCCATGGAAAATTTTTTCTACGGTAGGCTCTTTGGCATCTTTGCTGAGTAGATCAGCCATCATGGCAGCTTTGCCAATTGCCGAAGCGGCTCCCTCTGGGTCTTGTTGGGCAGCAAGATCATCTGCCTGTTGCTCGAGACGGTCCATTTCAGCTTGATTGCCAACTCGTTGCGCAAAACACGCTAGAATAGAAAGAGAGTTAAGAAGGAAGATAAAAAGAATAAGCAGCGTGGACTTTGCAATCATAGACTGCAACAGACCCCTATTGAATTTGGCCATCCATATCTACCATTTTAATGGTCCAATTTGTTGCATCTCGAAGTTCGGTCATTTCTTTTGAGGTGTCGTAGATAAGCCACACCTTTTTTTCTAATTCTCTCATGGGTGGAATAGAATTTTCATTGCGGAGTTTTCCTAAGCTCCAGACCACTTCAGTTAACACCGGGAAATCGATATCAGCGGATGAGTTCATATTCGGCAAATTTTCGATGAGGTAATCAAGGATCGGCGGGGTAATTGCCGGATCACCCGTATGCGCGCCAATTTCTCCCAAGCCTTTGGCCGCCGCAGCGCGGATCTTTGAGTCAGAGTGCGTTTGAAAGACTTCTGTGAGCAGCGGAATGGCGTCGCTACCGATGGCGGCTAGTGCGACGACAGCCGGTTCCGCCATTTCCAGGTCCTGAAAAAACGATTTGAGATAGGGCAGAGCGTCATGGGATTCCATTTCAGGCAGTAAAGACAGGATTTTTAACTTTCTTGATTTGGGAGTTTTCGGATTTTCAAGCAACGTGAAGAGGCGGGTGTCATGTCCCCATTCAGCTGCCAGCATAACCGGAAAATCAAAGGTTTCCAGCCGTTTTGCCAATTGGTCGAGTGCGTAGGGGCCGGACTTTGGAGCTTGAGCTGCCTTCGCGGCGCTCACCGGATCTTCAAAGTCCGTCCGGGCTTCTTTTTGCCAGCCCAGATCTCTACCATCGAGACGATAGGAGAAGTGACAGGCCGGTCCGGTCCATAAGCGGGCAGGGGAATCTGCATGGTCAGCATCTCCGCCGGCACGTGTGGTGCCTGACCATTTTTTTCGTTCTTCGCATTTCACCATTAGCATGATGTCTGATGTATCATCGCGGCTTGTGACGACATCATAGCCAAGGGACGTGAGCCGTTTTTGAATGATGTCCTGGATGGCTTTTCCATCGCCTTTTCCACGTTCGGTCAATGCCAAGACTTTTACCCAAATTGTTTGGATCGCTTGCAGTTGGACTTTTTGTTCAGGAGTAAAATAGGTGCGGCGCGCGAAACCTTCAGAGGCAACGATCCCTATAAACATGATTGCTAATAAAACTGTAAGAAGCCAAACCCTCATTGTACCCTCCTCCACATGACTTTCTGTATAAATTGCATCAACTGACATGACCATCTAAATCTAATTGTTTGTATGTCCAGCTTGTGGCCTCTCGAAGATCCGCCATGGCCTTTGAGTTATCAAAAATAAGCCAAACTTTTTCTTGAAGTTTGCCAATTGGCTGAAATGATCCTTCCCAGCGGGATTTGCCGATGGCCCAGACCACCTCGGTGAGAAGAGGAAAATCTATATCTTCAGATGATTTCAATTGAGGTAAAATTGTTTCAACATACTGGACCAAGGGAGGTATGGGACGGGGGTCGCCAGTTTTTGCGGCGAGATTTCCAAGGGCTTTTGCTGCTGCTGTCCGAATGGGAGATTCCTTACTGGTCTGAAAAAAGTCGATAAGTAAGGGGATAGAGTCAATGCCGGCCCCAGCCATGGCGTTGATTGTTTCCTGCTGGAGATCAGTTGACTCAAGTAATTGAGTGAGTTTTGGTAAGGCTTCTTCTGCATTCAATCCACTGAGGACAGACAGCACCTTGGCTTTTCGTAGTTTGGACGTTTTAGGATTTTCTAAAAGTTCAAGCAATCGATCAATTTGGCCCCATTCAGCTGAGAGGAGAACCGGGAAGTCATAAACCTGCAACTCCTCATTCAAATGCTGCATGGCATAGTCGCCGGGGTTCGCTTCGTTGGCTGCTTGAGCAGCTTGTTGGGCATCGGGAAATGAGGTGCGAATTTCTTTTTTCCAGTCAAGGTCGCGATGGTTTAGTTGATACGTCAAGAGACAAGCTGGGCCCTTCCAATTTCGATCCGGAGCATCAGGCAGATCCACATCTCCTCCAGTCGTAGACGTCCCTGTCCATGTTTTACGTTCTTCACATTTTACTTTAAATTCAATATCATGGGGCTGCTTCGGATCCGTGGTGACGGCATAGTTCATTTCTTCCAGGCGGGACGATATAGTTTGTAATAGAGCTGAGTTGTCTGTTGAACCTTTTTCCGTTAAGGCTAAAACATTGACATAAATAGTGTTTGCTTTGGCGAGTTGGGTTTTTTGCTCCGGGGATAGATGAACCCTCCTGGCTTCTGAAAGAGTGCTATTCAAGCACAGCGATGTTAGAAGGAAAAAGATAAGCCAGCTTGGTTTCCAAGAATGCATGTGTGAAAAATAAATTCTAGTCATAGGATACAATCCTCCTTACGAAAAGAGAAGGTGGGGGGAGAGGAGAGAGTCCGAAGCTTCCTCAATATACCTCCATCGGTCAGAATGGATCAATATTGCCTATGTGTGAATGTCACACGTTTTCTAATAGGGTCTGTTGAAAAAAGCCGTCAGCGGCTTTTTTCAATAGCCCCTGAGTTGAACCCCTTTTAAGCTCGGGCTATACTCGCGTCATGAATCTTGATATGAAAATAGCCTTTCTTGGCGGGGGGAATATGGCAGAAGCACTGATATGTGGCCTTCTTGCTTCCAAGCGTTCAAATCTTGATACCCTGCTGGCTACGGATGTTTCTTCTTCGCGCCTGGAAGTTTTACGGGATCGCTATCGTGTCCAGGTTGGGGAGAATAATCTCGACGCGGCTTCGTGGGCCGATATTGTGATTCTCTGCGTGAAACCTCAGTTCGTTTCTCAAGTTTTAACTGAGGTTCATGCTGGATTATCTGAAAAGCAACTTGTGATTTCAGTGGCTGCAGGATTTCCAATACGTCATATTCAATCGATCATCGGCCGGACGATTCCTCTTGTGCGGGCCATGCCGAATACGCCGGCCGTGATTCAAGAAGGTGTGACAGCGCTTGCGGGGGGGGCTGATCTGGATTTAGGACATTTGAATGTGGCGCAGCAGATCTTTGAGTCGGTTGGACAGGTGGTTGTGGTGGATGAAATGTTGATGGATGCGGTTACAGGTCTGAGTGGAAGCGGACCAGCCTATGTTTATGTGGCTATCGAGGCCCTTATTGATGGTGGAGTGAAAATGGGGCTTCCACGGCATATCGCGCAAACATTAGCGGTACAAACGGTCTTAGGTGCGGCAAAAATGGTGCGGGAAACGGGGGAGCATCCGGCAGTTTTGAAAGATAAGGTGACCTCGCCAGGCGGTACGACGATCGCAGGGCTGCAACAATTAGAGGAAGGAGGGTTGCGGGCTACTCTTATCGATGCCATCGAAGCGGCAACCCATCGATCGGTTGAGCTGGGAAAATAACAAAATCAATCTATCTCTCTGTATTCTGCCACACACGAATTGTCTTTGTGGGAATGTGAATAAGGAAGATATCAATTGCCATATGTCGTCAGGAAGCCCGTGGCGATCAATAGCGTCGGGTCTGTTCAAAAAAGTTCCTCCAGTCCTGTCCTGAGGCCTCCCGAAGGGAAGTCCGCAGCCCTTTTTGCGCGCGGAGCGTACTGGCAGTACGTGAGCACGGAAAAAGGGCGAGAACGCCGCTGGCGGCTTTTTTCAACAGACCCTTTGTGAAAGGAGTCTAGAGTGCAATACTGGATCAAAGTTGTGTTTACGGACAACAAAGAAGTCGAATTTAAGGATGCGGTTCGGCATACGATTAGTGATGACATGGAGATTTTGGAAATCGATACTCCCAAAGAAGTCACGATTATTCCACTCAAGCAGATTAAATATTTCTCCTGTGATGCAACGGTGTTTTCTCAGCAAAAATCTGTGTCATAAGGTGTTTTGCTTAGTTTAATGTTGCAGCCCTGATAACCGAAGAAAATATAGTTTTAGCAGTACATTCGGTTAATTCTGTATGGGGCATCACTGCTGTCCAGACGTTTGATAGCTGAAAAGGCATAACCTCTTGTTTCTACATGACAAATAACCCATTTATGTCTGTCATCGACTTGAAACGAAAACCTGCTCTTCGCCATCCTCCTGTGGAACTCGGGGAGGACCTGGCTCATGTATACCGGCAAACTTATTTTTTCACAGGTGATGGATCATTTGCCTATGCACACGTTTCGGCGCTGTGTCCAACGCTATCGAGGCCACCACAAGGTCAAGCACTTCAGCTGTCTCGACCAATATCTCAGCCTGGCCTTTGCCCAGCTCACGTATCGCGAGAGTCTGCGCGACATCGAAGTCTGCCTGCGTGCCCCGCAATCCAAGCTGTACCACATGGGCATTCGCAGCCCCGTCACCCGCAGTACATTAGCCGATGCGAACAGGGTTCGCGATTGGCGCATCTACGCCGACTTTGCTCACTCACTGATCCAGATTGCCCGCAAGCTCTATCTCGACGAGGAGTTTGGTGTCGAGCTGACTCACACGGTCTATGCCCTGGATGCGACGACCATCGATCTCTGTCTCTCGGTGTTTCCTTGGGCCCACTTCCGCCAAACCAAAGCGGCGGTCAAGCTCCATACGCTCCTCGATTTGCGAGGCAACATCCCCACGTTCATTCATATCTCCGACGGCAAGCTGCCCGATGTCAAGGTGCTCGACGAACTGCTCCCAGAGCCCGGCGCCTTCTACATCATGGATCGTGGGTATCTCGACTTCTCCCGACTGTCTGTGCTCACTCAATGCGCCGCCTTCTTTGTTATCCGGGCCAAGACCAACCTCCAGTGCCGCCGGCTCTATTCCCACGCCATCGACAAGCAGACGGGGCTCCGGTGCGATCAGACCATTCGGCTCACGGGGTTTTATCCCAGTCGGGCCTACCCCGACAACCTGCGGCGCATCAAGTATCACGATGCGGCACGCGACAAGACCCTCGTCTTTCTGACCAACAATTTTACACTCCCCGCCCTCACGATTGCCGAACTTTATCGGTGTCGCTGGCAGGTAGAGTTGTTCTTCAAATGGATCAAACAGCACCTCCGCATCAAAGCGTTCTACGGCACGACCGACAATGCGGTCAAAACTCAAATCTGGACGGCCGTGTCGGTCTATGTGCTGATCGCGATCATCAAAAAGCGACTCAAGCTGAAGGCCAGCCTCTATACCATTTTACAGATTTTGAGTGTGACCATTTTCGAACGAAGCCCGTTCTTACAATCACTTATGGAGTCCGATAGCCAGGAACAAAGCCAGCATGCTCATAACCAATTGAATTTATTCGACTAAACGTCCGGACAGCAGTGATGGGGCATAGCTATTGGAAAATCCTAGGATTTTATCAAAAAAATCATAAATTGATGAAATTATTCATTATTTCATAAAGGATAGGACTTGTTTGATTCGTCAAAACGTGGGAGTATGGTTTATACTTGGTCAGTGGCCTGAGGTATGCTCAATTCAGGAAATTAATGGTAAGTCGTTCTAACCTGTGTGAAACCATGCTGGATCTTGCAAAGCAATCAATTCTTGTTGTGATCTTAATCGGCGGGGTTCTGTTGTTATGCGAAATCCCTCACAATGAGGGTAATACCCTGTCACATAAAGATCGTGTCCCTCAACTACGTACCAATTTACCTTCCTATGAAGTACAAATGTTTCTGAAGCATATTTCCACCCGGCTACCCAATTATCAAGAAGAATTTCAGCAAGCTGGCGAACAAACGGGAATTCCTTGGGTTCTGTTGGCCTCGATGGCGTATCAGGAATCGAAATGGAACCGGAACGCCATTAGTCCAACCGGTGTGCGTGGTCTCATGATGTTAACGCGGTCAACGGCTTCGGACTTAGGGATAAAAAACCGGCTGGATCCCAAGAAAAGCATCGCGGGTGGTGCGCGCTACTTAGCAAAATTGTATAAGCGCCTTCCTAAGGCAATTCAGAATCAAGAAGACCGGATGTATTTTGCGTTAGCCTCTTATAATGTCGGGTTAGGGCATGTCAGAGATGCACGGTTATTGAGTCGAAAGCTAGGTAAAAACCCTAATTTATGGAAAGATATCAAAGAAGTGCTTCCGCTTCTCGCCCAAAAACAATATTATCGGCAACTTCCGCATCGCTACGCACGAGGCTGGGAACCTGTCCAATATGTCAGCCGTATCCGGGAATATCGAAAAATTCTCGATCAAGTCGTAAAACACGGAAACAACACCCCACCCGTAGAAATCTAGCCCTTACCTCTCTAAGTTTTTCAAAGTCCAACTCCAGTCCTGTCTTTACCTTGTAAAGTGAATTCCCTCAAGCGCTGTCTGGTAAGAGAACGGCCTTGCAGTCGCTCTCTCCCCCAATAACGTGCGGGAAAGGGAGGGGGCAGGGTCAGATGAATAGAGAAATGCCAACATGCGGAACGTATTAGAGCAACTATAAACGTCGCTCGTTTGGGGCGTTTTTGAACCGCTCCGAGACCTCTCATCGTCAACGGTTCAAGGGCGACATATGGTTATGGGTATCCTCATGCTTCACCATTCTCCTTTGAGTTGTTCTGCGAATCACCAGCGGAAGCTTTTGTGTTGTGTGGGACTACTGACTGATATGGTGTCGGCCAAAGCCTGGCGATGAAATTGTCTTGCTTCAGCTTGGAGAGCCGCAAGGTAAAGAAGGCTCCCCTATTGTGGGCCTGTAAGATTAAGTGTGTAATTGGTTATCATCATGGATTTATTTTCTGAAGGAGGACTGATGACCAAGAACAGTACAAAAACCGATGCCTTGCTCGATGACTTATTGCAAGACTGTGACTCGCCTGAAGATATTCTTGGGGAGCATGGGCTGTTGAAAGGGTTGACCAAACGGTTGGTGGAGCGGGCACTGGCGGCTGAACTCACCAATCATCTGGGGTATGCTCCTCATGCCCGTCACCAGGCCCAGAACGGAAACGTCCGCAATGGCACGAGTGCCAAAACGATTGAGACCGCTCAAGGTCCAGTGGAGCTGGCCGTGCCCCGAGATCGATCAGGCACGTTTGAACCGGCCGTCGTCAAGAAACGCCAACGGCGGCTCGAGGGTTTTGATGACAAAGTGCTAGCCCTGTATGCCCATGGACTGACCACGCGGGAAATTCAAGGGCATCTCGAAGAGCTGTACGGGACCGACGTCTCGCCCACGCTGATTT
Organism: Nitrospirales bacterium; assembly: GCA_965223315.1. GTDB lineage: Bacteria > Nitrospirota > Nitrospiria > Nitrospirales > UBA8639 > Nitrospira_E. The sequence goes on along the minus strand of CBDCWD010000004.1, from coordinate 2,993,427 downwards.
CGACGATCACCGATGCCGTCTTAGAAGATGTGCGGCTCTGGCAAAGTCGGCCGCTGGAGACGGTGTATCCCATCCTGTATTTTGATTGCCTGTTTGTGAAATCGCGACACGATGGAGCGGTCAAGACCAAAGCCGTCTATGTTGCCCTCGGCGTGACGCTCACGGGAGAGAAGGAACTCCTGGGCCTGTGGGTCAGTGAAACGGAAGGAGCCAAGTTTTGGTTAGCGGTGTTCACGGACTTGCAACAGCGAGGCGTGAAGGATTGCTTTGTCGCTTGTGTCGATGGGCTGACCGGGTTACCCGAAGCCTTGGAAACCATCTTTCCCCAGACTCAGGTGCAACTCTGCATTGTCCATAAAGTGCGCCACGCCTTACGGTACGTGGTCTGGAAAGAACGCCGCCCGGTCGCCCGCGATTTACGAGCGATCTATGGCGCGGCCACGCTGGCAGAAGCCGAAGAAGCCTTGGAGCGCTTTGCGCAGATGTGGGATCAAAAATATCCCTCAATTAGTGCCAGTTGGCGTCGCGACTGGACACGGTTGACCGTGTTCTTTGACTATCCCCCTGAAATTCGGAAAGTGATCTATACGACCAATGCGATTGAATCCCTGAATTTCTCATTACGGAAGGTCCTCAAAAAACGCGGCGCGTTCCCAACCGATGAAGCCATTTTGAAAGTGCTCTACCTGGGGATGCAACGCATTGCCAAGAAATGGACCATGCCCATTCCAGAATGGAAACGAGCGCTCAATCAGTTTGCCATTCTATTAGGAGACCGAGTGTCAACGAAAGAGTAATTCACGATCAGTTACACAGAAGACTTGACAGGCCCACGTCGGACCAGATTCGCTCGTATTATGCGGATCCAGTGGATATGACGAGACGGGAGTTGCCGACGGACTTCTTTGCACAATTGAATAGATTTTCTGAGGCACTTGAGGAGAACATGCAAGAGGAGACAGCCGCCCGGTCGAGCTTTGTGAATATGGTCAAGAGCACAGGGCTCATGCTCTCCACGGGAGCCGTGGCCTGGATGTTGCGCGGAGGGACTTTGCTTGGGAGCTTACTCGCCTCCTTGCCGGTCTGGCGTCAACTGGATCCGATTCCCATTTTAGGCATGGATAAAAAGGACCAAGAAGCATGGACCCGGCGCGTACAGGAAGCGGCGCTTATGGAAGCCCGCGAACATCAAGGATTGGACCAGATTCTTCAGGATGGCCCGACAAAGCCTTCAGGACCTCTCTAAACACCGTCCCTTCGAGGATAGAAGTAAATTGTGTCACTGGTTATCATCGACTCATGTGTCATCCCCGCAGTGTTTAGCGGGGATCCATCCGAAAAAGACAGAACCTGGATTCCCGATTAAAGATGTCGGGAATAACAGAACCCCATTCCTTAGTTTTGATCACGAAGCCTGCCCTGAGTTGTTCGGCGTATCATCCTGAGTCGTTCGATGTATCATCCTGAGCTTGTCGAAGGATGGTTCGACGGGCTCACCATGATCGTTATCACTCATCCCGAACCGTATGCTTTATCATCCTGAGCTTGTCGAAGGATCATCTTGAGTCGTTCGACAAGCTCACGATGCACTCGCAGAACGACTGAAGGATACATCCTGAGCCTGTCGAAGGATCACAATGAGCGTTCGATAAACTCACGATGTACCTGTCGAAGGAGCCTGCCCTGATCCTGTCGAAGGGGTTGCACAACCCTTTGACGTGCCTAGCAAATGGAGAAATTGACTGTGGGTGTCCCAGTGAGGATAGCTTCTGATGCTTGATTGGGTTACCTACTTCAATAACGTGAAGACAGGGGATGTGCTGGCTTGACGATCAAATGTCATAGTGGTGGTGCAGTCCCTGTTTCGATTAATCCGTCCTAAAAGATGGTCGGAGAAATCTGCCTGATTGTTCCGGTAATCCTCGAGCGCTTGCCATACCACTTGTGGCTCGTCGATCCGGAGTTGTGCAACACGCAAGATTTGCTCAATCGTTTTTACCAAGACATCCTTGGGTTGCTTGTAGCATCCTTCCAACACCCACATCGTTTCGCAGAGCACTAAGTGATTGAGAAATCCTGGATCGTCTTTTGTGCAGGTTCCTTCAATCAAACGTGTGGCAGATTTGGCTTGAGCGGGATCGTCTTGAACAAGATATCGAACTAAGATATTGGTATCAATTCCAATCACAATCTCCTGCCTCGTCGGCGAATCGTGTCTTGCATATCAGCTAGAGTCACAGGTTTTGATGGTTTCGGAATCAAACCTTTCAGTGTGGTGACATCCGAGGTTGCTGGACATATCGTAATTTGCCCGTTGCCTCCGATCAGAAATTCAATGCGGTCACCTGTTTGAACTTGCAATTGTTCTCGAATTTCTTTGGGGATCGTAATTTGTCCTTTACTCGTCAATGTGGCAACAGGCATAAAATATCCTTTCAAATATCTAATAATCTTACTATTATGTAAGGAAATCGTCAAGGGAGCGCGAGGAGATTCAGAGGAAAAAAGAGAAAAGTGAGAAGTGAAGAGGACGAAGTGGGAGTCGAGACGTCAATGCGTTATGCGTGAGGTCATAAAATGTTGATTCCATCTTGCCTTGTCATCCTGAGTGTAACGAAGGTCCATGTCCAGCCTAACTAGGCTATGTCTGCCCTGAGCCCTTCGACTTGGCTCAGGATAGGCGTAGTCGAAGGGGCTTAGCGAAATCTTTCGACTTTGCGAGGCTCCGCTCAGGATGACAACTCAAAAAATCAATCACATCTGTCAAGAAGGAAAGACCGAAGATATGCCAGCATGTCGTGCCATATTGGCTAAATGTGAATCAAGGGTGGCCAAGCCCGCATGTTTTCGTAAGGCTAATTCAAGATAGGCCGCATCATAGCCGGAGAGATCAAATTGGCTAGCCACTCGTTGAAGAGCGTCGACGAAATCGAATCCGGAATTGGTATCAGTTTGAATGGGGAGGGCATCGTAGACCTGAAGAAGGCGAACATAGTGATCTTCTGTGATTCGTTTTCTTTTCTTTCCCATTCTCAGTCCATTGGTGAATTCATACCACCAAAGAGAGGGAACCCAAATGTCCTGTTGAAAATGGTTGGTGGTAAAAAAATCATCGGCTGCGGGTGATTGTTCATCGGGCAATCCCCAAGCTAAGGCCATGCTGCAATCAATGACCCAGCTCATTATTTGCGGCGCCCTTCCTCAATCAATTTCCGAACATTGACTGACCCAGGAATTTCTCGTCGTATGGCTTGCAGGGTTTCGTGAATTGAAAAAATATTCTGATCTCGTTGGGAATTTGGAGGGGGGCCGAGGCAGGCCACAGGTTTGCCTCGTCGATGGATGACAAAAGACTGTCCCTTTTCGGTCTCACGCAATAATGCGGATAAGTGGGTTTTTGCATCAAACGCACTGACGTCTTTGGTTGTTGTTGATTTCATGGATCACCTCTCATAGGTCATAGGGAATTCATTTTCTCTACAGTTTTTCTACGGATAAATGCTAACCATTTATAATAACTAGTTTATCAAACTAGTTTATATTATTCAACTCTTAAAGCGAATAACAACATTCAACAATATCGAGAAGCAAATATCTATGACCAAATAAAGCGGAAAAACCTTTTCCAATTGACTTAATTTGGCTGTTTCCGAGATCCGATAAGAAGGAGGGGCATTGCCTTTGTTCAGCGAGTGGGACCTCGTGAGGTGCGAGGTTTGGGTTGTTGTCAGAATGTTACAAACAATTCAGATTTTACGATGAAGTTACTTAAGAAAAAAAGGTACGCAAGCCTGTCAAGGTGAATGCTGTCAAAAAGCAGAAAGGCATACAGTCTCAATCTCGGGCAGGAGCCAACAAAAAGGAAAAGACGAAACCGTTGGAACAGTTGGGAGAAATGGATCCGTCCAGTCGAATCGGCACGCTGCTCGCACTCGAGGAGCGCATCATGTTTGACGGTGCAACACTGGCTACTGGTGCAGAAGTCGTCCAAGACCAGGTTACGCAAGATCATGCGACTCAAGAACAGGATTCGCAAGCACCCGACACCAATACAGAACGAGACACATCCTCCAACCCCTTCACCGATCGCATTGATCTCTTTTCAGCCTTGTCAATGCGGGCCACGTCTTTCGATCAGAAAGAAATGGTCTTTATCGACACGCGTGTAGACGATTATCAGACACTCATGGAAGGCATTGATTTCAATGCTGAAGTCATTATTCTCGATTCAACTCGTGATGGGGTTGAACAGATTGCCGAAGCCTTGAATGGTCGTACAAACATCGACGCTATTCATCTGATTGCCGAGGGACATGAGGCCGAACTGCATCTGGGTAATACCTTCCTCACGCAAGAAGTCATCAGCGGTCGCTACGCCAACCTATTCACACAAATTGGGCAAAGTCTCTCTGCCGAAGCTGACCTATTGATCTATGGTTGTAATTTTGGGCAGGGAGAAGCCGGTCAAGAGGCAATGGATATTTTAGGCAAACTGACAGGAGCTGATATCGCCGCCAGTTCTGATCGCACCGGGCATACAACTGAATATGCCAATTGGGAATTGGAAGTCATCACTGGCACCATCGAAACGTCCATCGTTATTGGCGAAACCACGCAAGAAGCGTGGGAAAGCGTGTTGGCGACGTACACGGTTACGAATACGAACGACTCCGGAGCCGGTTCCTTACGGCAGGCTATTCTGGATGCCAACGCCAATACTGGCACAGACACGATTGCCTTCAATATCGCTGGGGCTGGGCCTCACTCCATTGCGTTAAGCAGTGCCCTGCCTAATATCACGGATACCGTGATCATCGACGGCACGACCGAGCCGGATTATGTGAGTACACCTGTAATTGAGCTAAATGGGACGAGTGCCGGAGGATCTGCCACGGGTTTAACGCTAGGCACAGGCAGCGGTGGCAGTACGATTCGGGGCTTGGCGATCAACCGGTTTGGGAGTTATGGGATTGATGTCAGTTCAGACAATAATACGATCACAGGTAACTTCATAGGGACCAATACAGCTGGCACAGGGATTCTGGCAAATAGTGCCTCTGGACTCTATATCCATGACACTTGTCAAGAGACCCGAACCTTTACGAAATTAGCGAACCCGAACTCTTACGAATGAGGTTCATGGATTTTTCGGTTGTTGCCGTTATGTGAGCGCTTCCGTTTTTTGTGCCGCCTGCGGATCTGACACGCCTCGCTCTCGTATGGTGTCCTCTAAATCTTTTAGGCGGTAGCTTCGGCCTTTGATGTTGACCACATGGCTGGCATGAAGCAATCGGTCTAAGATGGCGGTGGCCAGGGCTTCGTCATCCGCCAGCATAGAGGTGGCCCCGTTTCTTTGAACAGCCTGAGAGCCTTCGATAAGTGGATTGCTCCTTGTTTGAATTAGGCCGCATGGGAGCGCGGCGGTTCTTGAAAATAGGCTTGATCCGGTGTCCGGCCAGCCACCCCTGAATGAGGTCGGCGGCTGTTGTAAAACTGGAAATAGCGAGCGAGTCCCGCTCGTGCCGCTGAAACTGACTCATAAGCCTGTAAGTAGACTTCTTCATATTTTACGCTTCGCCACAACCGCTCGACAAAGATGTTGTCGCGCCACGCTCCTCGACCATCCATACTGAGGCGTATACCTTGGGCCTTGAGCAACTCGGTAAAGGCGTAACTGGTGAACTGACTGCCCTGATCCGTATTCATGATGGCAGGTTTCCCATAACGACTGCAGGCCTCCTCAACGACGTCAAGGCAGAACTGCACATCCATCGTGTTGGAGAGCCGCCAGGCCAGCACTCGGCGCGTGTGCCAATCTACCACGGCCACCAGATACACAAATCCCTTTGCCAGGGGGATGTACGTGATATCCATGGCCCAGACCTGATTGGCACGAGTGATCGCCACGCCCCGTAACAAATATGGATACACCTTGTGGGTTGGGTGCCGCTGCGTCGTCCGCGGACGGCGATAGAGCGCTTCCAAGCCCATCCGCCGCATCAGCGTGGCCACATGCTTCCTCCCAATTCGCCTGTCTTCCTGCCGTAAGAGGTCTCGGAGCATCCGGGCCCCAGCAAAGGGCCATTCCAGATGCAACTGATCAATCCGGTTCATGAGCTGCAGATCCTCCTCCGAGATTGGCTTGGGCTGATAATAGAGACAGCCGCGACTCACTCCTAAGGCCTTGGCTTGTTTCGTAATTGATAACTGATGCGTGCGGTCAATCATCGCTTTGCGCTCAGCACGCCCGCTTTGGTGAGCGCCGTTTCTAAAAAATCATTCTCTAACGTTAACTCGCCAATTTTGGCGTGAAGTTTGTTCACGTCAACAGGAGGCGGTGAGGATTCTCCGGCCTCAAACACGCCTGCCGCTCCTTCCAGCAGCAGGGTCTTCCATTGGGTGATCTGATTCGGATGCACATCGAACCGTTGGGCCAATTCGGCCACCGTCTGTTCCCCTTTGATGGCAGCCAGCGCCACTTTCGATTTAAAGGCGGGAGAATGATTCCGCCGAGGTCGTCTGCTCATACTATGCTCCTTTCATCAGTGGCACCATCATGCCACGTTTCGGAGAGCGTATCCACTTATCGGCTTGTTCAGATTCTTGGGGCCACCTCTGTCGGTGACGGACGTCTTGGAGGGCATGGTTCCGCCACCCGATCCAACCCTGGATCCAACTCCGGAGCCGACGCCCACGCCGGAGCCGATGCCCGAGTCCGAGGTAGAGGCTGAAATACCAACGCTGCCACCAAGTGGTTCGGGACGAGGCGAAGGGAGTCGTGAAGGAGCCTATACAGACTTAGCGAGTCGTGGGTTGGAGAGGCTCCTCCCGGTTGGAAGCAACCATGAGGTTGTGGATGTGCGGAATCTGCCGCCGCTACTACGGCCAGGCTCTTGGGCGACCACCTCCGAGCAGATTCGGTCCTATTATGCTGATCCGGTGGACATGACAAGAAGAGGGTTTCCGGCCGAGTTCCTTCAGCAATTGAATACATTTTCAAAGGAACTAGGGGAAAACGTGCAAGAGGAGACAGGGGCCCGCTCCATGTTGGTCACTATGGTGAAGAGTACAGGGTTGGCACTGTCCACCGGGGTCGTTGCCTGGATAGTTCGAGGCGGTACATTACTGGCGGGGTTGATGGCGGCGGTGCTTCCGGCCTGGCGCCATTTTGATCCGGTGCCGATATTGAGTATGGATAAAAAGGATCAAGCCGCCTGGACCCGCCGTGTGAAGGAAGCTGCCACAATGGAAGCCCATGAACATCAAGGGTTGCGGCAAATTCTTCAAGAGGCTGAGAAAGAGTTTTCTGCAGTTACAGCCGAAACTTCATCCGCGACGAAGGCAAATTCTGGTTCATATTCTTAGTGCGCCGGATCAGAGGGGTTGAGAAACGCCAACATATGGAACGGGTCTGTTGAAAAAAGCCGCCAGCGGCGTGCTCAAATCCTTGTATTCCCACATACATTGCGGTTTTTTGCCCCCACACAACATAGAGGTGCCCATATGACAAAAACAGGATTGTCGGCTGAATTCCTTCAGCAATTGCCCTCATTTTCCGATGAATTAAGGAAAAACGTGCAAGAAGAGACAGGGGTCGCTCCCCATGTTGGTCAATATGGTGAAAAGTACGGGTTTGGCGATACCAGCATGGCGTCAGCTTAACCCTGTGCTGATATGGAGTATGGACAAAAAGGTCTAGCCGTCTGGACCCGGCGCGTGAAGGACGCTGCCATCATGGAAGCTCGCAAACACCAAGGACGAGATAAAATTTTCCAAAAAGCTGAAAAAGAGTCACCGGCTTTGACTGTGGTAAAGATGACATCGGATACCCCGCAAACGACGATCTCCTTATGAAACGTCCCACTCCGCTCCTTTGGATTAGTTTTGGTTTGGTTTCGCTTACGCTCAGTATCTTGTTAATGAGCGATCTTGTTGTTGATTTGATCCCTGACGAAGCCGTCAAAATTTTTGAATACCGGCAAAGGTATAGCGAGGCTCTGGCGGTGCAATATTCCCTCTTAGCTGAAAATGGGGATAGCCGGGCGATTCAAGAGGCCTTTGATCTGTTAGTAGAACGTAATGACGACATTGTGTCTGCTGCCGTGGTTCTTGATGGTGGGGAAATGCTGGCCTTTGCCGGGCGGCATCTGGAAGTCTGGGAGCAGCCCCCGGGAGATTCCTCAACTCCTGATCATATCCAAGTTCCCATATTTAATGGCTCTGAACGCTGGGGCACGGTACAACTCCGGTTCCGTACGCTTGAGGGAAAAGGCTGGCGAGAATGGCTTCAGGATCCCTGGGTTCGGTTCTTAGGGATGGTGATCGGTACGGCGTTTTTGGGTTATTTTCTGTATATGAAGCGGACCCTTCGTCAACTTGATCCTAGTTCAGTGGTGCCTCTGCGGGTGAAGGCCGCGTTTGACGTTTTGACCGAAAGCGTGGTGCTCTTGAACAATCAAGGAGAAATTGTCTTAGCGAACCGTGCTTTTGGAAAGGTGGTTGCTCAAGACACAACTGACATGCTGGGGAAGCGCTTGGATGAGTTTTCCTGGACGTCGGTCCCGCCGGCTCCACCGTTAACTCAATTGCCATGGGTGACGGCGCAACAGGACAAATGCTTGGAATTAGATGTGCCGATCATGCTGCCAGATCCTTCCGGCGGGTTACTGAAGTTTCGTGTCAATTGTACACCGATTTTGAATGAGCAAGAACAGGTCCAGGGGATGTTAGTGTCGCTTGATGACGTGACCAAGCTAGAAGAAACGATTCGTGAGCTCGAGTCTTCCAAGGCCGAATTGGAAACTTTAGCCATGCGGGATCCTCTCACGGGATGTTTTAATCGCCGAGCCTTGTTTGAAGCCTTTGAAGACCTGTGTAGCTTGGGTTTGTCTGAAGGGAATGACCTGGGATGTATTATGACGGATATTGACCACTTCAAATCCTTCAATGATCGATTTGGCCATGCGGTTGGAGACCAAGTCATTCAAGTGGTTGCGAACATTCTTTCTGAGACGATACGTCCAACAGATATTATTGCTCGATATGGGGGAGAGGAATTTTGCATTTTACTTCCGGGGCAGGGACCAGAAGAAACAGTGATGGCTGCTGAACGTCTTCGATATGCTGTTGAAACACAGGCCGCTCAAACCATCAGAACGACTCATTCCACCAAGATTACCATGAGTTTTGGCATTTCCAGTCTATCCTTTGGGGCTGCCGATGCTTTAGAGCTCGTCGATCAAGCGGATAAGGGGCTGTATGCGGCGAAGCAAGGAGGGCGCAATCAGGTTGGGCAGTGGACCCTCACCGGCCCGGTAGCCGGAGTGTTGCCGACGGAAGAGTTTCTCAGGTCATTATCCTAGCAATTAGGGGCGATAGGCTTGGCTAAGCGACTAGCCCTGAGGTTGCATGGCCTGGTGCAGGGTATCCGTAATCCAGAGTTGAAAAAACCGCTGCGCGGATTGGTGGTACAGATCGAGTTTTGCGGTGACGTCGGCTAAGGCAAATTGTCCGTCGATGAAAAAGTCATGATCAATCAGATATCCCATTTCTTTGACGGGCTGAGCAATGGGAACCAAGCCGTGTCGGACACAGACCAGATCATTGCCCCCATTTAATCCCATGAGCACTTCACTGTGCGTTGCCTTCATTTCTCCGGCGGTTCCTGCCCAAGCCAGATCACCTGTCCATTTCGTCTGGAGCAGTTCTGCCCATTCTGTATTCGTGACGCCGAGAGCAGACTTGCGGATGATGTTGCGGAACCGTAGTCCGACGCGCGAGAGAAATTGCGGAGGGTATTCTTGTTCGAGTGCCGTCAGCGGTTCTCCAAAATATTCAGAAAACTTTTTCCAGCCCTCATATTGTCTTGCTGTAAGCGTCATGGCTCCTTTGCTCAAGACAAGCTGCTTCCGTTGATCAGCGCTGGTGAAGGTGTAAGCGGTCTTATCTTGTGTCAGAGAAAATATTGGCAGCGTGGCGTTAATTTTTTCCTGAAATCCCACAGGCGGAGCGGCAGAAATTTTCAGGTTTTGTGGAAAAGTCACCTGACAGGTGACATCAATGAGTGGGGCGTTTTGGTATCGGACTGAAGGAGTGATGGTCTTGGACATGAAGGGGCTCTCAGTCAAGTGGCGTGTTGTGGATTAGGCCACACGAACCTGAGCTTCATCCATCAGGTCTAGCATGGAAGAAAGTTGCTTGCCGGCTTCCAATAAGCACATATTGACGGCTTCTTGGTCCAAACCAGTGAGTGTCCAGGATTCTGGGGCGACTTGGGACTCCCAATCCCCTTGACCATTTGGGTCCTGGAAGGCATCGGTGAGTGTCCCCGCGAGATTAAGGAGGGCGGCCTCGAATTGATAGTCGGGCGTCCCACTGGGATTGTGCTGGTGGCGAATGGCTTCGCCCAGATTTTTTGGTAGTTCCCATATGTCGACGATGGCTTGTCCTACTTCTGTGTAGTCGAACCCCATGAGGCCTTGCTCGATGACATAAACCGGTTCACCTGTTTCTCTGGATTTTCTTAGGGCTTCTTCCGCTTGTTCGGGAAGGTGCTGGTAGAGCAAGAGATGGCCAATATCCCGAAGCAGGCCTTCCACAAACATTCGTTCACTATCAATCAAGAAGCATTTTCGGGCTAACTCCCGAGCGGCTAATCCGCTAAAGAAGCTATTGGCCCAGAAAACATTCATGTTCATGACCTGTTGAGAGAGGCCTCCAAATGTTTTGGTGACTGAGACAGCCAAGACCAAGTCATGTAGAGGCTGCATCCCTAAAATTCCCACGGCCCGGGAAATTGTTTCTATCTTTCTGGGCATGCCATAAAATGCGCTGTTGACCAGTTTGAGTACCATGGCGGTCATGCCAGGATCGATGCTGATAGCAGCCGAAAGGTCGGCCATTGTGGCGTCGGGGTCGTCGATAACTTTTTTTACTTGCAGGTAGACGCCTGGTAATGAAACTAGTGAGGAGCAATGCGCGACAAGTTCTTCAGCGGTTTTCATGAATGACCTTTTCAGCTGTGAGGCTCTTCCATTTTTTGTGATATTTCTTATTCTCTTTTCGGCTATTCAATGTTTGATCTTGACCGTACCGAATGATGATGGGGTAGGTTGAATGTATATACCTAGGTAATTTGGCGAGGAAACTATCTTGCGTACGGCTTACGCGCTGAAGATTGGGTGGCAAGATCTACACGGTTGGGGGTGAAGTCAAGAACGGTGATGCGTGGTGGAGGATTGGGAATTGTTCTGATTGTCTGATTTGGCATACTGTCGCTGGATTCGATTTTTCCCCCACGTGATGAGTCCGAAAGATAGGACTAAGGCGATGGGAACAAAGATGCCTGATGCGAGAATCGCGTTGGGAAGCCATCCGAGTTCATGGAGAGCCTTAAAGAGATAGTGCGCTAACCCACTGAGATAATAGGCGATGACGATCACGGATAACCCTTCGACTGTATGTTGAAGCATAGCTTGGCTCTTAGTCGTCTGGTCGACGCTGGCCAACAGTTTCGTATTTTGATCTTGAAGGAGAAGGTTTTGTTCCTGCCTCGCCAGTTCAACCTGGGTTCGTAAGACGGCGATGGTTCCTTCAAAGTCTTGTTCCAGGGCATGGATTCTCGTTAGGAGTTGCTGGTAACCGTCCGCGACTCCTGTAATCTTCCACCGAAAGTAATTATTCAGGGTCCGGCCAAATGCTAGGGGTTCCTCCTGTAAAGTTTGGAGGTTACTTTGGATGATTCGGTCATAGGGAACTGATGCCGACAGCCGAAAGCGCATCGAATCGGCAAGCCGACCGACTTCCAAAAAATCTTGCGTGAGCCCTTCCAGCCATTGTTGAAGGGTGGCATGGGTGGCTCCTTTGAGTTGTGCAGTAATGAGGCTGCGTTGATACAAATGGCGTTGTTCGTAGATCTGGACCTGATCAACGGAGCGCGAAAACGCCTGATATGGCAAGAGAATTAGGTGTGTATAATTCTCAAGTGTAATGAGGATATCAATGAGCTGTGGAAGTTTTGGCAGGAGCCGTTGGGAGTCCGAAGACCATATCAGGTAACGTTCACGGCCGTGTTCATCCGGAGTAAAACTTGTGGCGACTGAAATCGCTTTTCCCAATACTCTGCTCGCATATATTTGCGGTCCCGGTAAGCGAGTGGCGAGGTCTTCCTGGTCATAGGTCTGCGACGGAGTCACCAGGAGATCTAGGGCATTGACGGCAAGTCCTAATGGCGATAGGGGAAAGGCATACCCGGGAAACGTCAAAGGACCAAACCCGAGTGGCTGAGTGTGGTCTTGAGGGATATGCCAAATCTGGTAACTATAGTATTCTGTGTGCGCTTCCCACCGTGCAAGGAGACGATCTCCATTGGAACCGGTGGTGACGCCAAATCCTGTTTTTTCTTCAATTACTTGATTTGACGGGGCAATATCTAAGCAGGTGAGGAGTTGTTCAAATTCTTTCCGGCTTTGGGGCCGTTCAATGCTTGGATTGGCCATCCGGTGAGCGGTATGATGAATGTGCGCGGGCGCAGTCAGCCATCCCTCTAAATATTTTTCTTGAGATTTGTGAAGGTGGTGAAGGAGGCCTTTTCCAGGCAATGTGGGTTTGAGACTCATGAGAAGAATTGGAAGGTTTGTATGTTGATAGTGGGTGTCTCTCTTTCAGGTTCTACCGTAGTTAGTTGAATCGGAGCAAGGGGGTACACAGTATTTTGGTCAACATCCCAGTCATATCGTCGTGGACATGTGAGGTGAGCGGCTTGGTTCATTCTCCAGTTGATGCTGAATCCAGTCTAGGATACGGTTTTCTGCCCAAAACGGATCCTCGTTTGGGTCCTGCCGTTGGAAAAAGCCACAATGCCCTCCGTAGATCGGTGCGAGCATTTGAATATGAGAGTTCTGGGCTATGGAAGGTATCTCAAAAATGGAATAGGGAATAAACGGATCGTCCTGTGCCGCCACGATAAGCGTGGGACACTGAATCGTATGGAGTACCTGTTGTGCTGCGCTTTGTGTGTAGTAGTCTTCTGCATGTTGATACCCTCCGTCAGGAGCTGTGTAGATGTCGTCAAATTCCCACATGGTTCGAATGGAAGGCAGATGTGACAGGTCCCATTTTCCAGGGTAGAGTCGAGCTTTGTGTTGCAACTTTCTTTTTAAGCTGCGTAAAAAATATTGATGATAGATCCAGTTGGAGGTTCGTTGGAGTGCCCGAACGCATGTGGCTGGTTGGATGTTTGGACAGACGGCAGCCACACCTCGCAAGCACGGGAGTGCCTGCTCCAGTTCTCCTGCCAACTTAAGAGCTAAATTGCCTCCCATGGAATAGCCGATCAACCAAATATGACGGCATCCATCCTGTTCCGTTAGCTCTTGAATAATTTTGCCATAATCTTCACTCAATCCATTGTGATAGAGCGTGGGAGTCAAATGTTCTGAGCCGCCACAATTTCGTTGATTAATGCGGATACAGCTCCATCCTCTGCTCCACACTTTCTGGGCTAAGCCAATCATGTAATGTGATTCGGTGCACCCTTCGAGGCCGTGAACCATCAGAACGACCGGCTTGCTGAGTGGGTCTGGTTGCCAGTGACATTTAGCGAGGAGGCGGGTTTCGGGCGTGATTTGGAATGTGCGGACATGTGTCTTCATGTTGTGTGGCGAGTGTTTGCGCGGCCACCATCTTGGAATGAGCGTCATCCGATGGGGGCCCCGTAATAGGGGATGTGGATGGAATGGCGGAAAATTCAAATTGGAAGTTGCGTGGGTTAGTCGTGAAAGGCCCTATGTTTTTTGAGCAAGACTTCCAAGGCGAAGGCGGCTATCAAGAGAACATGCGCTGTTTCCTGCTGTCAAGCATGTTTCGCCAGGAAACCATTAGTGATCAATAACGTTGGGTCTGTTCAAAGGAGCCTGCCCGGAGTTGATTCAACAGACCCTTGATTGACAGGTTCTCGTGATTTTAGGTACAGGAGCAATGAGTCAGCGAATTCAAACGCATTGAAACCGTCATCACGAAGCAACCGAAATATTCAGAGCAAGTTCTTTTATGAAAAAATCGAAACCGTCAAAAGGTTCTGGAGGGCGGGAAAGTTTTCTAATTTTTATGGTTGTAGGTTGTGGTCTATTGGCAACAGTGTCGCTTCATTCCGTGACGGAGCCAGGAAAAGATTTCGAGAAAAAAAGCGGTAAGGAGAAAACCGAGCAATCTCAACCATCCTTGAAAGAAAAGAAAGAGAAACCGTTGGCTTTGATCGATGTCCCTTTGGCGACAGGGAATGAGCCGATTGATAAATTATTTGTACAGTCTGGGTGCGCCGTGTGTCATACCATTCCGGGCATTGGTCCGGCGAAAGGGCGGCAAGGCCCAAAGCTCGTGTTGGGTACAACTGGTCCAACACGTTTGGCAGATCCGGATTATCAGGGAACGGCCGAAAGTGTCCGGGAATATATTCACGAATCCATCTTGAAGCCTGGCGCGTATGTTGTTCCTGGTTATGCCGATCGAGTCATGCCGCGGTGGTATGGAAAACGATTGAATGCCCAAGCCTTGGATAGGATTGCTACCTATTTAGAAAAAATCACGGAGTAGCTTGCCGAAGGGCGAATGTTGGACACGACGGAGGGATGTCAGAGTTTAAGGATGGAAGCGGAAGCCAAATAAGACGCCGACATTGAGGCGGTCAGGATCGTTGCGGTTGTCGAATTCAAGATCTTGAAGCGTGAAAATGAGCGTACTCGCCAGAGAAATCTTTTGGCTAACATGAAAGGCAAAGGTGGCTCCAAACGGGAAGCTGTAGCTTGCCTCACGATCATCCTTGCCTTTGCGTTCATAATCTCCATAGACAAAGCCTATTCCGCCAAATGGGACTAAAGAAACGGAACCCATCGGAACGTGATACCGGGCAATGCCCGCAAAGGTGAGCTGGGTTAAATCTCCGCCGGGTGTAATGAGGACTTGAGGTCCGACTGAAAAATCTGAATCGAGGTAATAGTCACCTTGAAAACTGAGGGTGAAGACGGTGTCATTCACTGTATCGGCCAGGAAGCCGATATCGGAGCCAAATCCCCAAGAGTTTTCTGCCCATGCGGTATTCTTTCCTAATGAGTAGAAAAAGAGCAGGGCCAAAATGGCTAATACGGTTTTTATCCATCTGCCAATCATGTCAGGAATGCCTCACAACTGTACCCTGCCTAACGCCGATCTAGAGTTTTACAATTCGTTTACCTAGATCACTATACCCTAGTCAATCCTGTCATTTCATCTATGGGTATCTTGAAAAAAGCTCACCCGGAGTTGTTCGGCGTATCATCCTGAGTCGTTCGATGTATCATCCTGAGCTTGTCGAAGGATGGTGCGACAGGCTCACCATGATGTTATCACTCATCCCGAACCGTATGATTTATTATCCTGAGCCGTTCGACAAGCTCACGATGCACTCGCAGAACGGCTGAAGGATACATCCTGAGCTCCGTCGAAGGATCACAATGAGGCGTTCGATAAACTCACGATGTACCTGTCGAAGGAGCCTGCCCTGAGCCTGTCGAAGGGTTCTCGTGCTCTTTACTTCTCACTTTTCACTTCTTACTGGTCTAAAGACCGCCGCTGGCGGCTTTTTTAAACAGACCCTCAAGGATAGTCGCGGGAAATTTGTGGTCCGGTGTTGAGGCCGATGCTGAGGAAGTGAATGACTTACTTGCTAATCTTTGAGGCCGACAGCTTCCGTTACTGTTTCGCTGGTTGCATCGGCTGCATCGCTCAGAGCCTCTCCAGCACTTTCTGTGGCGTCTTGAATGGCGTCTCCTGTACTTTCTAAGGCGTCATTCATCGCGTCGCCAGCATCTTCAGCTGCGTCGGTGATTGCCTCTCCTGTGCTTTCCATCGCATCACTCACCGCATTTGTCGTACTTTCAACTGCGTCATCCACGGCTTTTCCGGCCCGTTGCGCAGGACCTTCTTGTTCACCACATGCAACACAGAAGAGAGCAATCGCACAGATAAGTATGGGGAATAGTTTTAGGGTGTGAATGTGTTTCATTTGGTAAACCTCCTGTGAAAAATAGTTGAGGTGATGATAGCCATCCTCATCCGGATGACCATCGAGGTGAGCGTAAAAAGGCAGGGCGGATAGAGTTGTGTAATGATCGCTCCTCTAAGAAACCAACTATAACTACGTATATTGTAACCTAAAATGACAGTAGAGCAATGGGATGAATGCCTGCCATGATTTCTCAGGGAAGAGCATTTGTGGAAATGGGGCATAAGGATTTTCGAATAAGGACATGAATGAAGTGTTGTCCTCGTGAAACGAGTGACAGTTTTTGTCGTTTTGCCTTAACTTTTCTTCAAAGATGTCGATAAGTATCTGTACATACTGTGTATTTAGTCAGCTGGAAGAAGATCAATAATTTCAAGAGACTTGAGGGTTATTATGGGAAAACCAGTTGGGAAACTGAGAAAGATTAATTTAAATGAAGTGTGGTCGAATGAAGCCGATGGATTTGCGTCCTGGCTCCAGCAAGAAGAGATACTAGAAATGTTAGGGGAGGCGTTGGAATTAACCTTGAAACCCGCTGGGAGCGAGATTCCCCTTGATACCTTGCCGGGTGGAGTGTTAGCCAAAGATGTCAAACGGGGTGACAATGTCTTAATCCTGGGTGATTTAAGTGGCATGAGCCATGAGGCGTTCGGAAAGCTGATTATGTATTCTGCGGGATTAGAGGCCAAGGCCATTATTTGTGTGGGGCAAGGAATCACCGCAGAGATTCGCCAGAGTTTTGATTGGCTGAATATGGTGTCACGGGATGATGTCAATTTTTATGGCCTCGAGCTGGAACTATGGCGTATTGACGACTCGGTACCCGCGCCGAACTTTAATGTTGTTTGTCAACCCAATATGTGGGCTAGACAATTAAAAATGGGCCAAGAGACGGGAGAAGCCGAGAGTACCTCACAACCAAAAGAAGTGGCTGCTTCGAAGCCCACGAAAGAAAATTCTCCGAAAGGTTCCAAAGAAAAAGATCCGATGCCGGAAGAGAAGCCTGGTGCTGGCTCCAAAGACGGAGTGTCTGTTCGGCAAAACTTTGTGTATACAAAAACATTTTCCTGAAATACCACCCGCCCCCAAGCTTCATAAACTGAGAACAGGGGCAGCTCAAGGCCCTGTTCTTGGTTTTGGGGCTGTTTCTCTCAAGCAGCGTCAATCCCTATCCAGACTTTCTAGACAAGCTCTTCAGCTTGCGTTATCCTGCTTCCTTCTTGTGTTATGACATCTCCTCCTCCCAATGCTCCAATAGATTTCGTTCGCAGCGCGATTCTTGTTGATCGAGAGAAGCGGCGATTCGACCAACGGGTGCATACCAGGTTTCCGCCTGAGCCGAACGGACATTTACACATTGGCCATGCCAAGTCGATTTGTTTGAATTTTGGCATCGCTCAAGAATTCGACGGCCTCTGTAATCTGAGGTTTGACGATACGAATCCGACAAAAGAGCATATGGATTATGTGCAATCGATCCAAGAGGATGTTCGATGGTTAGGGTTTGATTGGGCGAATCGGTTGTTTTATGCCTCAGACTATTTCCAGACCATCTATGAATATGCGTTGAAGCTCATTCGAAAAGGCAAAGCCTACGTTGATAGTTTGTCAGCAGAAGAAATCCGGTTGTCCCGGGGAACCTTAACGGAGCGGGGCCAAGAAAGCCCCTTTCGGCACCGAAGTTGCGATGAAAATTTGACGTTGTTCCAAAACATGCGGGATGGAGAGTTTGAGGATGGGGCCCATGTCTTACGCGCCAAAATTGACATGGCGTCGCCAAATATTAATTTGCGTGATCCGGCGTTGTACCGGATTCGTCATGCGACGCATTATCGAACGGGAGATGCCTGGTGTATCTATCCCACGTATGATTTTGCCCATCCCCTATCTGATGCGCTTGAAGGGATTACACATTCACTATGTACGCTGGAGTTTGAAGATCACCGGCCCTTGTATGATTGGGTGTTGCGGGAATGCGAGGTGGCCTGTCATTCCCAGCAAATTGAGTTTGCCCGTTTAAATTTAGAGCACATGGTTATGAGTAAACGCAAACTGTTACAAATGGTGGAAGAACAGCAGGTTTCTGGATGGGACGATCCCCGTATGCCAACGTTGAAAGGGCTGCGACGGCGGGGTTATACCCCCACGGCCATTCGGAATTTTTGTGACCGAGTGGGTGTGGCCAAGCGGGATAGCGTCATTGAAATTGCGCAACTAGAACATGCGGTTCGTGACGATCTCAATCAATCAGCCCCTCGAGTCATGGCTGTGTTGCGTCCGGTGAAAGTCATTATTGAAAATTATCCAGACGGTCAGACGGAGTATCTTGAGGCGGTGAATAATCCTGAAGATGAGAGCCAGGGGACCAGGCAACTGGTATTTTCCCGCGAAATCTATATTGAAGAAGACGATTTTCTAGAGGATCCGCCCAAAAAGTTTTTTCGTCTCTCGCCTGGGCAAGAGGTGCGTCTTCGCTATGCCTATATCATCCGATGTGTCGGTGTAGAAAAGGATGAGCAATCAGGTGCAATTACGGCGATTCGCTGTACCTATGATCCGGAGAGCAAGCGGGGTGGCTCACAGGCTGGTCGAAAAGTCAAAGGCACGCTTCATTGGGTATCAGTTGCTCATGCGGTTTCAGCAGAGATTCGGCTCTTTGATGTATTACTATCAAAGGAGCCTTTGGGTCTTGATGTGGAGGACTCTGTCTTGACGGTCAATCCAGACTCTTTGAAGATTCTTCAAGCATGTCGGGTTGAGGCCAGCCTCAAGCATGCCGAAATTGGGAGCCGGTTTCAGTTTGAACGGCAAGGCTATTTTTGTTTGGACCCAGACTCTTCGAGCCAAAAATTAGTCTTTAACCGGACCGTATCCCTTCGTGATTCTTGGGCAAAAATTCAGAAAAAATAACGAGTGTTGGGGGGCGGCTACGGTTCAAAGTTTTTAGAGTCAACGGTTAACAATAGCGCAATGAAAAATCGTAGGGCGAGTCATGTTGTGGCGCAAACGTGAGCAGTCAATTGATTCTTTTTCAAAAAAAATTCTCTTGGAACGAAAAATGTTCTGGGGGCGGTTACATACCCGTCGATACGTCGAATGCGACCTTCCTCATCCCAAAGGGCATCCCCCGGGAACCGTCTTTTGCCTAACCCGTCTCCGTCCCCTATGGCGATTTCATTTACGGAGGCCGTTGCAATCAACCTACTTTACGCTGAATACGAAAGGCCGGTGGGTCCAAACATGCCGTACGTTTCATTAGGCCACCTCTAAAAACTGTCCTTTTTCCCGATGGCGGCGTCAGCCGCGTGCTCAAAGCCTCATGTATTGGCCCATACACTCCGGTTTTCCGCGCGCGGCTTCCTTGCCCTCAGAAAAAATCACCAGTTTTTAGAGGTAGCCATTAAATCTAAAGACGGTGGTTGGGCGCGAAAAATGTATAGCTATTTTATTCTAAGTAAATATATGTATAGTGTGAGCAGTTTAGGACTGGTTAATATAGATAGGTGCATATCCTAGTGAAAAGAAACAAATCTGATATTGAAGAATTTTGAGTAAAGATTTTTGAACATCCTGCCGATAATTCCTATAACTGGCAGGAATGAAGAACCGCTTCAATTGAGGGGTCTTTCATATGTTTGGGAAAGCCTGTTTTGTGTTAGCTGTTGTGGGTTTAGCATGTTGTGTCGCGGTGCTCTCGTGGTTTGGATGGGTGCATGGCATTTCGTGGTCCCGTCGAAGAACGAGTTTTCCCGGTCACGTGTAAGTCCTGGTTGTTTTTCCTCCCTGCCTGTTTAACGTAAGAAATCCTTAAATCGTCCTGGAAGCAAGACGACTTTATTAGTACAGGATTCAATCCTCCTTCATCTCATAATTGTTTATTAGAGGTCGTGGTGCCTTATGTCGTCAGATAGCCTCATTCCAGCCAGCGAAGTGAAGGGCCATCAGGTGCATTCCGCATGTGGCCGACATTGGGCGTCGGGGGAAGGGTATCCGCAGCCTGATAGCTTAAATGACACGTTTTGGCGTTGGGAGTTTCTTCGCCGGCGGGCCGATTACCGGCAAGATTGGGAGAAGTATTTTCAGCAAACTTATGAATATGATGTCGTGTGTGCCAATGATCCCACGTATCCGACCCGATATCAAAAAAAAGTGTTTGCCCCTGATCATCCGGCTTTTAAAGCCCGCATGCCCAATTCCTTGGAAAAATATCACCTGAGTGGACTGCCCAATCCTGGTATTGCAAAGCCGTGGATGCTCTCATTTGATTCGAATTACGGGCGGATCTATTTTGGGCAGGGCCCTGATTGGTTAGGTGGGGGAGAAGAGGTAAGTTTGTGTTTGTCTGAATGGCGGGTTGCCGCGATTTTTGACTTAAAAAAGTCTCTTGCCCCGCAAATCGAGAAGGTGAAAGCAGATCTTTTCGAGTGGCAAGAGCATCAAGTGGAGCGAAAAGTAGAGCGAAGGAAATGCCGGGATGAATGGACGCTGTATCTGCGAGTGCTTGATGCCGTGGAGGTAGGGGTGCCGTTTCGGGAAATAGGGAAGACCATTCTAGATGTGCACGATGAGGAAGAGGCTGAAGCGCGCATTGCCCAGTTGTATAAACAGGCCTGCCGAATCAGTTTGCATTTTCCGGCGTAACGCGTGGTGAAAGCATGGTCATGATGAAAAACGGTGCGCATGCCAGACATAAAACTGCACACACGTATTTTCCCATGATGCGATATGCAGGTGATCTCAACCAGGAACGAAAGATGATCTATGAGTAAATTAATTGAAGCCCTCAATCGATTGCAGACTATGAAAGATGAAAGTCCTGTTTCGACAGTGACTCAACCAAGTTCTGTTGAACCTGATAAACCTGTGGAACATCTCGAAGCTTCGTCAGCCTTGACCTCTGTCACGCCATCAGAAAAAGGTTCAAACAAGGCTTCCGCAAAAAAGACTGTAGATGTGGAGAGGCCATTGTTCAATATGGCCGCCAATGATTGGCTTGGTGTGATCCAGCAGGAATACCTCAGTAGATTTGTGCGGGAGGGTGGCGGCGCTGTCAAAGTCGCGGTGTTTTCTGACCACACCTCTTTGAAAAGTTGCCAGCAGGAGTTAGACGCATTAGCCAAAAAGAAAGCCTATGACTTTGTGAAAGTGGATGCGCGGTTTACCAAAGTTCATATGGTCGAGCGGCTCTTTCACAAAATTGCCAAGCAAATAGATTGGGATGATCTCGCCTATCGATTTCTGCTTCGTTTGTTCGAAGAAAATGGGTATCAACAGCCGGATAGCCGGAAAGAGTTTTCTTTGCGTCAGATGGCGGCGCTCAACGAGCGCAAAGAACCCATGCTGCGCCGGGATGTTCAAACGTGGCTGGAAAAGTCTATTGAAGGGGATTCCAAGCTCTGTCGCGAATTTCGCATGGCGATGATCCGTTTATGTATGGCGCAGTTAGAGGCCGGCGATTCAGACCGTGTGATGGCGACCGCGGTGAAGCAATGGTTGTGCGGGGATCTTCGTCTCATATCTGGCGTCAAAAAAGCCATGATCTATCAAAAAGTGGCGCGACACAATGCTCGTCTGATGTTGACCTCTCTGACGCGGTGGCTGCGGTTGACTGGAAAAGGCGGGCTTATTCTTACGCTGGATATTTCCCGCTATTTTGGCAAACGACAGGATTTTCCGGATGATGGTTCGCTGAAATTCACACCGTCTGCCACCATGGATCTCTTCGAATTGCTTCGACAGTTTCTGGATACGGCGGATGAGATTGAAGGCCTGTTCATGGTGGTGATGGCTCCTCAAGAATTTCTGACAGATTCGCGGCGAAGTGTGGATCGCTATGAAGCGCTGAAATTGAGAGTGTGGGATGATATTCGGCCAAAACACCGGCAAAACCCTTTGGCGTCGATGGTGCGCATTCAAGGTGCCGAAGAGGGAGAACATGCCACGAGTCAACTGGATCCGCCAACGCTTCAGGCACCGGTGACGGTGCCGGATGTCGAAGCGCGGCGGGTGATTGAAGGTCTACGGGCAGGGGTGCCAAATGAAAGTGTGGTGACGGCGCTAGGGTGTTTGCAGCCTGAGATTGAGGGGCGATTTCGCCGGATGTTAGAGGCGACCCAACAAAATATTACGACAGGTTCCTGTCCCCGGGGCATGGTGATTGAAGGCGAGTTTGGAAGCGGGAAGTCTCACGTTCTTGAATTTCTGCAGCATCTGGCGTTAGAGGCCAATTTTATCTGCAGCCGTGTGGTGATTAGTAAAGAAACGCCATTCTATCATCCAGTCCGGCTGTTTTATTCGGCGATTGAATCGGCGGTGGTTCCGAATAAACAAGGGGAAGTGTTTGCGGAAATTGCCAGTGAATGTGATGTGTGGGCACCCCGCTATAAAGAGCTTGTGGCATGGGTCAACAATCCCGAACATGCTATTGATGCGCGTTTTGCGGCGACCTTACTGCTCTACGAACGGATGAGTTCGGATTTGGAGTTAGGGCACAGAATGGCTCGTTTTTGGACGGGAGATCCCATTGGGGTTGGTGAGTTGAAAAAGTATCTGAAAGAAGCGGGATTCGGAGGACAATATACGTTTGGCCGTATCTCGGCTGCCGAACTGGCTTATCAACGGTTCCAGTTCGCGTCCCGGTTGATGCAGGCGGCCGGCTACGCTGGCTGGATCTTGTTAATTGACGAAGCTGAACTTATCGGGCGTTATGCTGTCAACCAACGAGCGAAATCCTATGCCGAAGTGGCTCGCTTAATGAACATGATTGACGGACAGCTGCTGCCAGGGTTAGGAACTGTGATTGCTCTCACTAATGATTTCCGGGAAGAAATTTTAGAGAAAAAGGGCGATAGTGTGAAGCTGTTAGAGAAACTTCGCAACAAGCAGACAGAAGCTGATCGAGTCTTAGCGGACAAAGCGGAACTGGGTATGAGCCTGTTACAGTCTCAGCGAATTCCACTTGGGCAGCCGTCGTTAGAGATGATTCAGGAAGTTCATCAGATTGTTCGCGGGCTTCATCTGAAGGGGCATGGGTGGCGAATGTGGGAGGATGCCTCCGAGGAGTTGCCAACGATAGTGGCCGGAACCAGCATGCGGAAGTACGTGAAAAGTTGGGTCACTGAATGGGATTTTTCCCGTCTGTATCCAGGCGAGGGCTGTGAAATAGAGGTGTCTCCCTGGAAGCCTTCCTATGATGAACCTCAAGAGATTGTCGAAGAGCCGGAACCTGAGGCCAGTCCCACGATTAAACTTTTAGAAGTTCCCGAGGTGACCTCGGATGTCGCCGCGGAAGACACGGTTGAATGGGCGACTTCCACTACGTCGTTGACTTCAAGCGCCACATCTCCACCTCAATCTTCCTCATCAACATAATTTTTGGGTTGGTCTGAGGAACGTTCCTTGTGATAGTCTCAAGTTACAAGGTATGAGGTAACGCTCCCCGTTTCCCGTCTATTTTTTCACCTTTCCTTCCTTTGTATACTTTTCGGTTTTTATGACTACGAAAGCTTGCTTTTGAAAGCCCTGCTTGGACAGGCGGGGTTCTCTAGTTAAAAAGCTGGTCTTTAAGCCAGCGATTAATACTTCGCCAACCAGTTTTTCTATCGATATGTAAATTTAACGAATGTCCTATGTTTTCCAGCACCTGCACAGTGACATCTGGTGAGCCCGAATAGAACTCCTCCTCTGCTTCCGGTATGGTGGGTTTGGCAATCATATCCATATCTCCTAGCTGTACGAAGACTGGAATCTTGACTTGGTCAACAAGTGAAAATGCTTTGATGAGCTCAATGTCTCCATTTTCCAGAGCGTCGAGTATAGGTGCGCCTTGTTTTAAGGCTCCATGAGGAAATTGATCAGCTAATTGGCTGTTGTCAAAGGCAATCTGCCGAGGTCTTGCGGTAGGTTCGTAGTAGAATAGCGCGGTACGAACGTCACTAGGAAAACGAATATAGGGAATTTGTTGCAGGAAAAGTTTAATGAAGCGTTGAGGAAAGACCTGATGGGGTACATATGACCACCCGGTGGCAACTAAAAAGTCAACGATATTAGGAACAGTTCCTGCCGTAAGAACAGAGAGAATTGTTCCACCCGAATGTCCAACGAGGGCAATATGCTGAATACGGTTTTTGTGAAGATGTTGTTGCGATCGAATCTGGGACAGAACTTGTATGAGGCTCAACACGTTTTCGGTGAAATTGAGCGTTTCTCCATTCGGCACACTCGATGCTCCAGTGCCCAATAAATCCAGCGCGAGAACGAGATACCCTTTCTTGGCCATGAAGCGAGCATAAGAACGCCCCGGCTTGTCCGCGCCATATGGGTCCCAGTAGGTATGATTGTAGGTCCATCCATGAACAAGAACTTGGAGTGTGGTGAGTTTTAAAAAACATTTTTCGACTTTGCGTGGGGTATTTTTATGGCTGCAGATCGCCCGCTGTGCAGGATTCACATAGAAGACTCCCGCTATGGTGTGGGTTGAGCCGTCTGATAATTGTACTGGGAATTTTACATGTTTGGCTTGAATATCATGTATGGAAACTTTGTCTTTTGCCTTTTTATCCTCAGCGTGAGCAACAGGTGGTGCAAGAAAGGAGGACATTTGCTGCGGAAGTGTTGAAATAGTGAGCCATAGCCCAAGTATGATGGTGACTCGAACAAACAATCCATGTGACATAGAGAACCCCTCCTGGTAAAAGTGCGATCTTCTGAATGGTGGTCTGGCTTCTGAGCCATTCACAAATGGCTCTCTGAAGAGCAAAAGCTGTTGCTCTGCATACTCCACAACCAGTTCTGAAGATACTAGAAAAAGAAATACACGTTGGTGGGGGAAGCAAACGTGCCCACAATATTGGAAATAGACAATAAGGTCAATGGGCTTGTTGAAAAAATGCCAGCGGCGTTCTGGCCATTTTTCAACAGACCCATGTTGTGAGTTGACAAAGGGTGCTAACCCTTCCTATTGTCATGGCACACATATGCGGAGCACATGGAGGGAAGCGGGTGAAACTCCCGCGCGGTCCCGCCGCTGTAACTGGGAACGACCCCCGCAACGCCACTGTCTGAAGAAGTAAGGAGTAAATAGTCAGGAGTGAGGAGCATCAGAAATCGTTTCCTTACTACTCACTTCTAACTCCTCACTGATGAGAGATGGGAAGGCGCGGGCAGTAGGTTATCACCTAGAAGCCAGAATACCTCATGTGATCGGAAACCGAATGTTCCCTCGAGGGCTGGGGAATAGGTGAGGATGAAGAAGCGGGTGCAATCCTCAAGGTTCATGAAGCCTTGGGGATTTTTTATTTTGAGACGTTTCGCAGATTGCTGGGTTCGAGTTGGTGAGTATATTCGATACCTACACTCTCACCCTCACCCTGTCCTCTCTTCGAGGCCATGCCCTCATAGGGAGAGGGGATATGATTGGCAGCTCTCCGTTTGGTTCATATGGTTTGGTATAGTAGCTTGCTTTCTTGCGACTCCCTATCCAATTGCAAAGGCTTATGCTGAAGAGAACGATTCTATGAGACGCCGGCAACAAGGTATTTTGACGGGCATGCCGTTCATGGCGAATATTGCGCCTCGCACGTTTGTGGATGAGTTAGATCGGAAATTGTACCTTGCCAAGCCACCCAAGCGGATTGTGTCGTTAGCGCCTAGTATTACAGAAATACTCTTTGCTATTGGGGCCGAAGATGAAATTGTTGGTGTCACGGACTTTTGTAATTATCCGCCAGCTGCATTAGAGAAACCAAAAGTGGGCTATTCGCAACCCAACTTGGAGGTTTTGGTGGGATTGGAGCCTCAACTTATTGTGGCTCCGCCTTCGTTTCTGCGTGCAGATTTGTTGGCGAAGTTGGAGCAGCTTAAGATTCCTACTTTTGTACTCGAGTCAAAAACGGTTGAAGGTATTTACGGGCATATTCAATTGTTAGGACGCATGATCGGAAGGACGGCGGAGGCCAATGCCTTTACCGTCGCGATGCGTAAGCAAGTAGCCGACTTAACCAAACGAGTAGAGGGTCGTCCACGTCCGACATTGCTTTATATTCTGAATTCAGAACCCTTGATTACCGTGGGACCAGGTAGTTTTATTCATCATGTGATTGAACTGGCTGGTGGACGAAATGCCGCAGAGAGAGCGACTGCTCCCTATCCCCGGCTGACCATGGAAGAAGTGTTAACCCAGAATCCTGAAATTTTACTGTTTCCCGTCGGAGAATATGAGGGAATTCCCCAAGCCGAACAAGATCAATGGCAGCGCTGGAATTCTCTACGAGCGATCCAAAATGGAAAAGTCTTTCAAATTCACAGTGATCTCTTAAACCGTCCTGGACCAAGGGTGATTGAAGGGCTACGCCAGTTAATGAAATTGCTGCACCCTGATCTGTTTTCGGAATAAGAATCTGTCGTTACCCATGCGCATGATGTCATTCCTAAACAAGAAGGCATTCCTTGCTCAGGCGTTCCTTTCGGCCATCGCGTGAGAGCGTGTTGAATAATGAAGACATCACAGGCCATATTTCTCCAGGAAATTGTTCGTTATCAGTAGCATCGGGTCTGTTCAAAAAAGTCCGTCCAGCAAGGCCGCAGCCCTTTTTGCGCGCGGAGCGTACGGGCAGTACGTGAGCACGGAAAAAGGGCGAGAACGCCGCTGGCGGCTTTTTTCAACAGACCCTGTGATGAAGCCAGCACTTGAAACTCCAGTGGTAAGCAAAAAGTCTGTTGCTCCGATTTCAGATGGATTGAGTGCGGTGTCGCGTACAAAACCAAAGCCTGTTCAGTCTCTCCCAACCCTCACTCGATCACGCTGGTTTCTGTGGGTGGGGCTAGTGGGGTTCTCAACTGTAGGGATTTTTGTCGTGTGTTTGGGATTTGGGACGGAATCAATTTCGTATGCGAAAATTTTGGCTGTCATCAGAGAGGCGCAGGTGGGTGCGTCCATAGATCAGTCGACGGTAGACCCGGCTGCCATTATCCTTATGCAGGTCAGAATGCCTCGTGTGTTGTTAGCCTGTGTTGTAGGAGGCTCTTTGGCGATGGTTGGTGTGGCGCTGCAGGCTTTGCTGCGCAATCCTCTGGCGGATCCTTTCGTCATTGGTATTTCCAGCGGGGCGGCACTGGGGGCAGCGATGGCACTACTCTTCGGCGTCGGGATGTCGGTGTTGAGTCTCTCTGCTCTGCCTGTCTGTGCGTTTCTTGGAGCATTGTTTGCACTCATAATCATGTATTGGATTTCTTCCGCACAATATGGATTTTCTGTCTACACGCTGTTGTTAGCTGGCGTCGTGCTGAATGCGATTTTTTCGGCTTTCATCATGTTCTTGACGAGTATCGCTGAACCCAATCGTGCGTTTGGCATGTATGCCTGGTTGATGGGAACCTTAACTGGGCCGGATTGGCCAACATTGGGCATGTTGGTGTTGTATCTGGGAGTGGGGCTTCTCATTCTTGTGATGTATGCGCAGTCGTTAAACGTGCTCACGTTGGGTGAGGAAACCGCTCGCACGTTAGGCGTTGACGTGGATCGAGTGAAAAAGCGGATCTTTCTGGCCGCTGCCCTTCTGACTGGAGCGGTGGTGAGCTTCAGTGGGATCATTGGTTTTGTTGGTCTGATCATTCCCCATGCAGTACGGTTAGTCGTATCAGCTGATCATCGTCTCTTGCTGCCTGTTGCGGGGTTAGTCGGAGGGATGTTTTTAATGATGGCCGATACGGTGGCTCGCACAGCGTTAAGTCCTAGTGAATTTCCGGTTGGTGTCATTACGGCCTTGGTGGGTGGCCCGATCTTTTTATGGTTGCTGACGAATCGCCAAGCACGCCTGGGGATGAAGTGATAACGATGTCCAATGATACAGTTGCTTCTTGCGTAGCGTATTCTTTACAGAACGTCAGTTTTTCGTATGCACGGGGAGCTGGCTCGGAATCTAACACTGTCTTACATGAACTTTCCTGTCTCATTCTTTCCGGACGAGTGTTAGGTATCCTTGGCCCAAATGGGTCGGGGAAAAGTACGTTGCTGAAATTGTTGGCGCGAGTCTATGAACCTAAACAAGGCACGATTGATATTTTTGGTGAATCACTCTCAGGTTTATCCCAGTTAGACATTGCCAAGCGCGTGGCGCTCGTACCGCAAGAAACCCTGCACGTCTTTCCTTTTACGATCGCAGAGATGGTTCTGATGGGACGGTCGCCGCATCATCAGGGATGGGGAGGGTGGCATTGGGAAGATGCTCAGGATTGGGCCATGGCCCAGCAAGCCATGGAAGAACTGGATGTGGCACATCTGGGAAATCGTGTAGTGAATGAAGTGTCTGGGGGCGAACGGCAACGGGCCGTGATTGCCCGGGCGCTGGTGCAGGACCCACAAATTTTGTTGCTAGATGAGCCGACGGCTTTTTTGGACCTTCATCATCAATTGGATATCGCCAGAATTATCAAACGGTTGAATCGTGAGCGAGGGTTGACCGTTATCCTGGTCTCACATGACCTGAATTTAGCCAGTCAATATTGCGATCATGTGTTACTGTTGAATGAAGGACGTTTAGCAGCTATGGGATCGCCGCATATCGTCATGCAATCCGAAGTGCTTGAAGCAGTTTATGGCTGTTCGGTTCTGATAGATCGGCATCCACAGTCTGGACTGCCGCGTGTGTCATTGCCGGTGTGATCATTGGTTAGTGGTCGCTATTATTAATCATTTCAAAAAGGAGGAGGGTTATTTGACGGAGTTTTGACGGTTGTCATGGGGAAGCTGGTGGAAATCCAGCACGGTGCCGCCACTGTAAGCGGGGAGTGATTCTGCACAACGCCACTGTTCAGAAGTAAGGTGTCAGGAGTGAGGAGTTAGGGGCAAGAGAACCCTCTCCTTACTTTTCACTCCTTACTGAGGCTTGGATGGGAAGGCGCAGAGGAACGACAATCCGCAAGTCAGGACATCCAACAATCGTTGCTTCCATAAAACCCCTTCGAGCTAAAGGGAGGTGGATGATGTCCACGAAGGTTGTTGTTCTTCTTACCTCAGTGTACGTATGGCTTTTCACTCAATTGCCGCTTGTATTGGTCCATGCAGAGACCAGTCATGTTCCGGAAGAGCGTCCAACTTCTATCCAACAATTACCCGAAATCCTGGTCACTGATACGCGACTTCCCAGTACGCAAGAAAATATTCTTGCTGTGCCCTCCAAGCTGACGGTGATTTCTGAGAAAGACATCCAACGGTCTGGTGCCACGACTGTCCAGGACGCTCTTTCTCAGGCCACAGGAGTGGTGATGTATAACCAGGTCGGTAACGCCTTTGAGCAAAGGATTGATTTTCGAGGGTTTAATGGAAACCCTGTCTCGTCAACGAGTGTGTTTGTCGATGGGGTTCGGGTTAATGATCCGGAGTTCGGTTTTATCGATTTTGATCTCATTCCCTTAGAAACCATTGAGCGAATGGAAATTATTCCTAGCGCTTCGGCGACGTACGGAAAAAATGCCATGGGCGGCGTTGTGAATATTGTCACCAAGCGGGGAGCCAAGCCGCGTCAAGTGACTGGTGAAACGGCACGGGGGAGTTTTGGGCGCCAGCGTTATACGTTTAATACTGGTGGTCCGATTGGGAAATTCGACTACTATGGGTCTTTGGGTCGGGAACGGGAAGATGGGTATCGTGACGGATCGGATGCCAAGTTGTGGCGGGGGTTTGGAAGGATTGGCTACTGTCCGTTAGAAGGAACTGACCTGGATGTGTCCTACACGTATGTGAAAGATAATCTTGAACAAGCTGGATCTCTTCCACGAAACTTGGCCGGAAAAGATCCCAAGGCTAACTTTACTCCGGGAGACTTTGTGGATAGGGAGAATAATTTTGTCAGATTGAATGCGAAACAGGTGGTCCCTGGAGGTTTCACATTTACGGGAAATGGGTTTTATCGTCGTTTGCAGCGGGAGTCGTTTCTGGTGAGTCAGCCGTTTACCGTTGGGGGCAATAACTCCACGAGTAAGAATCTCGTGGATACGGAATCATGGGGTGGGACGTTTCAGCTTACCCATGAGTTGGAAGTTGGTGATGTTCGGAATGTGTTGTCGGTAGGAGGCGAAGCCGTTTGGAATGATTTTAAGAATAGATTGTTGTCACAATCTGACTTTGGCCCTTTTCGTATCCGTAGAAAGTCTGAAGAGGAGGCCACAGCCATCTTTGTTCAGGATACGGTTCATCTTTTCTCAAACATCGTATTGGTGGGTGGATTTCGATATGATCGCAACGAACTAGATTTTCGAGATCGTATCACCTCAGCCAATGATGGCCGAAAAGTGTTTCGACGGATTACGCCGCGCGCAGGATTGACGTATTTTCTGACCCCGCATTCTAGTGTGTATTTCAGCTACTCTCAGGGGTTTCGTGTTCCAACAAATGATGAATTGTTCGCACAGGGACCCTTTGGTTCAAATCCGAATTTGAAAGCCGTTCGTTCGCATAATTATGAACTGGGTTTGAAATCTGCAATCAGTACCTGGGGAAATCTGCAAATTGCGCTTTTTCAATCGAATATCCGAGATGAAATTTTCTTTACGTGCTTGGCATGTGATTTCAGTCCGGGCGATGGCCAAAATCGAAATGTAGATAAATCCAGAAGACGTGGTGTTGAATTGACATTGCAGGTGAAGCCCAATGAATTTTTTGATAGTGTGGTGAACTATACCTATACCGAGGCGCAATTCCGCAGTCGATTTAATATCTCGTCGACTCGTGTGGTGGATGTTGGCGATAGCTTTCCGCTTGTGCCAAAAAACCGAGTAACTGTGACGGGAACCGTGCGTCCGATCAAAGGCTTAAGCCTTTCGCTCAGCGGTCTTTATGCCAGCACTCAGTTTTTGCAAGGGGATGAAAGCAATACTCGCGATCGTTTAGCGGGATATTTCGTCCTCAACAGTCGAATCGCCTATGAACATGCGGTGCCTGGTGGAATATTGAAAGGGTTCTTAACCATCAATAACTTGCTCGATAACAATTATTTTACTTCTGGGATTTACGCGGCGAATAGAATTACTGGTGGAGGAGCCACTCAGCAGTTTGTCGTTCCCGCGCCAGGAATTGGATTTT
The DNA here is from genome assembly GCA_965223315.1 of Nitrospirales bacterium. Classification (GTDB taxonomy): domain Bacteria; phylum Nitrospirota; class Nitrospiria; order Nitrospirales; family UBA8639; genus Nitrospira_E. Next base: position 2,962,309 of record CBDCWD010000004.1, on the reverse strand, counting down.
TCGGCGGAGTGAATTATCGTTTTCAGAGTTTTCCTTTCTAAAGACGACTCAATTTGGCTTGTTTAGAGAATCCGTAGGACACACTTACAAAGGGGATGGTATAGTTGATTGTTCTTATCCGTGAAGTAGTTGTTTGCTGTGTGCTAACACTCAATAAGATGAATCATGCGTATCTCCAAAGTGTATACTCGTACAGGGGATGAAGGAAAAACCCGGTTGGCTGGAGGGCAAGAAGTTTGGAAAGACTCTTTGCGGGTTGAGGCATATGGGACAGTCGATGAGTTAAATTCAGTAATCGGAATTATTCGAATGAGTTTACATAACAGTGATGGCGCACAGTCCCTCATTGTCTTGAAGGAAGTGCTGACCTGGATCCAGCATAAGTTATTTGATATCGGTGGAATTTTGGCAACTGCTCCGGGAAAAACGTTCGCCAATATGCCGGTGATTGCAGATTCGGACATAGAGTCTTTGGAAAAAACCATTGATGAATGCCAAAAAGATTTGGCACCGTTGAAAGAATTTATCTTGCCGGGCGGAGGAGAAATTTCGGCCTATCTTCATCTTGCTCGAACGATTTGCCGACGGGCCGAGCGTGTGTGCGTCAAGCTTTCTCGTGAGGAAGAGGTTGCCCCAGGCTTGATCAAATTTATCAATAGGCTCAGCGATGCTTTTTTTGTGTTTGCCCGCTGGGTCGCGAAGGTTCAAGGTGAGCCGGAGTTTCTTTGGGAGAGATAGCCGTTTGTTGAAGGACCAGACTTCATATCCCATTCAAAGAAGAGAGGCATAACAATATCTGATGCCACAGACTCGAACGTTAGTGGGTCTTTTTCTCATACTACTTTTCGTCGTAGGGCTATGGGTAGTGAATGATGTGCTTCAGCCCACGGCGGCGCGGTTGCAGGATACGGATCCTGTCGCGAAGGAAGCATTGGAGCTTGTGCAACAACACTTGTCCCGTGAAGGCTATACGCTGGAAGAATCACTTCAGCTGTTTGTTGACGGATTACAGAAGAAAGGCGTGCCCTATCGCGAAGAAGACTGGCAGGTGGCGCCTCAAAAAGATCAGAAATTTATGGTGCGAAAGATTGTTCGAGAGAAGGGAGAAACCGGGTGGATTGAACGGGAGTTCGCCTGGCGGGTAGATATGAAAGAGAAATCGATTCGCGTGGTTTCGTTAGCCGCCCAACAATTAATGCCTTTTGAAAATTTGCCGCCTCTTCCTCACCAGGATGAAGTTTCTTTCTTGGTTAGGCCGGGTGAGGCGGTAAGGCAATTTGGATAGTCCCGTCAACGACCTGGACTTCAAAGCAAGGGACGTTCAAGCTTGGGGTCGGATTTTTCTGGCAGGTGCCGGTCGGGATGTGAAATTTCCACCCATGCCAGGGACAGGCGACATGTTCGCCTTCTATCCGGCCCTCTCCGAGCGGACCTCCCGCATGTGGGCAAGTGTTATCGAGGGCGTAGATTGTCCCTTCGACATTAAAGAGGGCAACGCCATATTCTTCTAGCTCAATGCTGGTACTCGTGCCAGGCGGAAGATCTGCGACCTTGGCAATCGTGATGAAATGTGGGGGCATGGAGGTTGTATCGGCGAAAACCTCTTATCTTAGCAAGATCCTGTATCGGCCACAACACAAGGAATCATGCCCTTGATTCTCTTTCTTATTGAATGATATACCGAATGAGTTTTGCCAAATTTTGTACTTTCGTGAATCGCTAGTTATGGAAATGACCTTACTGCTCAATGCTTCCTATGAACCTCTGCGGGTGGTTCATTGGCAAAAAGCGATCAGCTTGTTGTGGCAGGGGAAAGTTGAGGTCCTAGAGTTTTATGACAGGGACATTCGTGGCGTGTCGATCTCCTTTAAGCTGCCCTCTGTCATGCGATTGTTGAATTTTGTGAAGTTGCGGTCTCAGCATCATGCCGTCAAATTTTCCCGGATCAATATTTTTACGCGCGATCGATATACCTGCCAGTATTGTTACAAGAAATTCCGAACCGAAGAGCTGACCTTTGATCATGTCGTTCCGATTGCCAAAGGGGGGCGGAAAACGTGGGAGAATATTGTGACGGCCTGTTGGCGTTGCAACAATCGAAAAAGTGGCAGAACGCCCAAGGAAGCTGGCATGAAGTTGTTGAAAGACCCCATTAAGCCCAAATGGACGCCGCGACTCACGCTGATGATTGGGGTTCGGAATGCGCCAGAAAGTTGGCGAGATTATCTGTACTGGAATATGGAATTAGATGCTGAGCCCTAGTCCAGCATAGATTGTGTGCTCTGTTTCCCTAGTCGCTATTTTCTCTGAGCGCAGTTCCTCTCCAAAACTTTTCTCACTTACCAGACAATAGGTCTCTTACGACACTTCAATTAAGGGAAGAGGTGTGCGCTCAGCTTGTTTCCTTCTTCCGCAATTAATACAAACTAACACGAGTAGTGACAGGCCGGATTCCATATCCACTTCTCGATCCAACAACATACTTCCTTGGCACTTTTCGCACGTATGCATAGAGAGACTCCATACAGTCTTACTTCAGAGGGAATGGTGCGGCATGCTTTCATTGACCGTCTCATATTAGCATAAATGAGTGACAAGTAGCTCTGTTGTGCGTGCATCACGAGTCATGATGCATTCCCCAAGAAGTGTTGATGTGGAAAATAATAATAATAAAGCGTGAACGTCCTGGCCAAATCATGAGGCATGATCAAAAAAAAGCCACGGAAAAAAGGATGCGCAATTTAGCACAGCCTTCAAAGAAAAAGCTATGAATATTGTCCAATAATTTTCAGAGCAATGAGTGCTGAGTGACTAGGTTAACGAAGTCTCATTCTCTAGAGTTGTGTGGAAGAAGTTCAGCCCCCGGGTGTCATCCCCGCAGTTTTTAGCGGGGATCCATCCGAAAAAGACAGAACCTGGATTCCCGATGAAAGATGTCGGGAATGACAGAAATCCTTTCCTCCACAGGTCGCAGCTTTATTTATACCACCCGCTAGAGTTGACGAACAATCATGAGACTTCCGTCACATATTTTTTAATAGCAGAATACATGGCCTCCAAAAAATTGATTGCCTCAACAGATTGTTCGTGAGTTGTGAGTGACTAGTCATAAAGCGTTGGATATTTTATGGTACACATATGACGAATGTGCTGATATGTGAATCGACACCTTCATCGGTATTTGCTGCATAGGATATTCACCATACGTTGGAGTTTATGGCAGGTAGTGAACTCGAGAGACAATCTGATCAACCTGATTGGGTGTCGTTGCCGGATGAGCAGCTCCTGGATCTCCGGATTTGCGATTTAAACCTGCGGATTCCGGGCACGGAACTGAACAAGTGCGTGAGGCAATTAGGCCGGGAGCTGCAGGCTCAAGGGCTGGTGTTTCGTCCGCACGTCTGGTTGTCGGACGATTGGTATTCTCCAGACGGGGTGCCAGGTTTAGCTGTACCCTTTTATATGGCGCATCCGCGCCTGGCCAAATTGGAATTAAACCAAATGTTAGAGGTGGAAGGCGGAACCGCTGACGGGTGTATGCGGATCCTTCGTCACGAGACGGGGCATGCGATTGAAAATGCCTACCATTTGCGCCGGCGCCGTACACGTCAGAAGATCTTTGGCAAAAGTTCGGTGCCGTATCCCGACTGTTATCTCCCCAAGCCCTACAGTAAAAGTTTTGTCCTGCATTTAGATATGTGGTATGCCCAAAGTCATCCAGACGAGGATTTTGCCGAAACCTTTGCGGTGTGGTTGACGCCTGGTTCTCATTGGCGGGAACGATATGTCGGCTGGCCGGCTTTGAAAAAGCTGGAATATGTGGATGAGCTGATGAAAGAACTGGTTGGCGTCCCGCCAATCGTGACAAAAAGAGAACGGGTGGATCCCATCAAGCGGCTCCAGAAAACGTTACGGGAACATTACCACAACAAACGGGAACGCTATGGCTTGAACTATCCAAATTTTTATGACCGTGATTTGCGGAGACTGTTTTCAGGCGATCCTGAAAAAGCCGACTATCCGACAGCGGCATCATTTATTCGAAAATTTCGGAAAGAAGTTCGCCGTAAAGTCGCGGAATGGACGGGAGAATATCAGTATACGATCGACCAAGTGTTGCGAGACATGATTGCCCACTGCCGGAAAAAAAATTTGCGGCTGGCGATACCGGAAGATCGCGCCAAAGTTGACTTCACCATTTTGTTAACGGTTCAAACTATGAACTATTTGCATGGAGGCCGGCATCGAGTCGTGCTATGAAGAAGCTTAGAGTCATGGTCTTGATGCATCAAGATTTGGTTCCCCCCGATAACCCGGAAGGTGTCGACCTGGCTTCGGTGGAATGGAAAACGGAGTTTGATGTGCTGACGACCTTAACGGATTTAGGGCATGAGGTGACGGCATTGGGGGTCCGTGACGATTTACGAGTCATTGATCAAGTGGTCAGTGATTGGAAGCCGCATATCGCTTTTAATTTGTTAGAAGAATTTAACGGCAATCCCGAATTTGACCAGAACGTTGTCTCGTATTTGGAGTTATTAGGCGTGCCCTATACCGGCTGCAATCCTAAAGGGCTGGTGCTGACGCGCGATAAAGGCTGGTCCAAAAAAATTCTGGCCTATCATGGTATTCGTTGTCCGGACTTTGCGGTGTTTCCCATCGGGCGGGTTATTAAATGGACGCATGATTTTCCGTTTCCCGTGATTGTCAAATCTATTAGTGAAGAAGCCTCGTTAGGGATCTCACAAGCCTCTATTGTTCATGATGAAGAAAAACTTAAAGAGCGCGTGGAGTTTGTTCATCAAAATGTCGGGACGAGCGCGATTGCCGAGCGCTACATTGAGGGCAGGGAACTCTATGTAGGCGTGTTGGGAAACAAGCGGCTGCAGGTGTTGCCTGTCTGGGAGTTGGATCTGAAAAATCTTCCGCCTGATGCGTCCCCGATTGCCACGGCGCGGGTCAAATGGAGTGTGAAATATCAAAAAAAATATGATATCCAATCCGGAGAGGTTGAGGGATTAAGTCCTAAGCTGGTGCGTGCTATTCAGCGCACGGCTAAACGGGCATATCATATTTTAGGATTGAATGGATACGCACGGATGGATTTTCGCTTGGATGCGAAGAGTCGTCTCTACTTTCTGGAAGCGAATCCGAATGCGCAACTGGCCTATGGGGAAGATCTGGCCGAGTCTGCGGAACGCGCTGGCATGTCCTATGAGGCTCTGATTCAACGAATCCTCAACATCGGCTTAAACTGGAAACCCGACGCTCAGCGGTAAAGGAGGGTTATGTAAAGGGAGCATAAAGGAGTCAGACACGAATTAATTAATTCGTGTCTGACTCCTTTATGCGAAAGGTAGGCACTACGCGGGGTGATGCCAGTATTCAGTATTGGATCGCTTGTGTATGGTTTCAATCCTCGCCCACCTCTAAAGGTGGGCGCTACGGCTAACTTGTTAAAAACAAAGGAGTGCAGCTATGTTTCAATCCTCGCCCACCTCTAAAGGTGGGCGCTACGGTGCGCTCGATCCAGACGAGAGCGGGGAAAAGTGTTTCAATCCTCGCCCACCTCTAAAGGTGGGCGCTACCGCCGGGCCAGTTGTCATGGAGGTGGGTGAATGTGTTTCAATCCTCGCCCACCTCTAAAGGTGGGCGCTACACTGTACGGAATGTGAGGAATAACATGGAGGACAGTTTCAATCCTCGCCCACCTCTAAAGGTGGGCGCTACCGTCTCGCGTGTATTCAGAAGAATAAAGCCAACATGTTTCAATCCTCGCCCACCTCTAAAGGTGGGCGCTACCTCCTGATTTAAGGTGGCTATTTTATACCCCACTTGTTTCAATCCTCGCCCACCTCTAAAGGTGGGCGCTACTTGACACCTTAGCCCGTTGTGTTCCAGATCAAGAGGTTTCAATCCTCGCCCACCTCTAAAGGTGGGCGCTACCAGAGGAAGCCCTTGAAATGTTCAAAAAATCCTTTGTTTCAATCCTCGCCCACCTCTAAAGGTGGGCGCTACACTTCGCCAAGAAAGCGTTACAACAACTCACCATGTTTCAATCCTCGCCCACCTCTAAAGGTGGGCGCTACTTGCGCTTGCTATTTCTTCGATCAACAACCTCATGTTTCAATCCTCGCCCACCTCTAAAGGTGGGCGCTACGTTTCAAGAATCTGAAGCAACCCCACCGGCAATTGTTTCAATCCTCGCCCACCTCTAAAGGTGGGCGCTACATGTCCCCCGTATCATTAAGCAGTTTCGTCTGCTGTTTCAATCCTCGCCCACCTCTAAAGGTGGGCGCTACCATTGGACCAATTGCACGCGCCAGGAAATCAGCTGTTTCAATCCTCGCCCACCTCTAAAGGTGGGCGCTACAATATAAAAGGGTAACCTATATGATCTATCGGGTTGTTTCAATCCTCGCCCACCTCTAAAGGTGGGCGCTACTTGACCAATACAACAATGGCCTGAGGGAATGCGAGTTTCAATCCTCGCCCACCTCTAAAGGTGGGCGCTACATCACTCTCATTCCCACTTGTATCAACCGCCGTTGTTTCAATCCTCGCCCACCTCTAAAGGTGGGCGCTACTGAGCGGAAGAAAGGCGGCAAGCAAGCGGTAAGGGTTTCAATCCTCGCCCACCTCTAAAGGTGGGCGCTACCAGGATCTTTGTGTCAGCACGGTACACGGAGGAAGTTTCAATCCTCGCCCACCTCTAAAGGTGGGCGCTACGATAACAACGATCTTTCTGAAGAAGAGGTTTAATGTTTCAATCCTCGCCCACCTCTAAAGGTGGGCGCTACTGCCCATACTTCATCGTGGCCTAATAATTAACTTGTTTCAATCCTCGCCCACCTCTAAAGGTGGGCGCTACAATCTGATTCCATTTCTTATACTTGGCATCGTGCGGTTTCAATCCTCGCCCACCTCTAAAGGTGGGCGCTACGCGGGTAAAGAGGTCTATTGGGTTAATGGCGAGGTTTCAATCCTCGCCCACCTCTAAAGGTGGGCGCTACAGTTTGCAGGAGATATACTAGGGGCAGCGAAAATGTTTCAATCCTCGCCCACCTCTAAAGGTGGGCGCTACTCTTGCTCATTATTAATACAATACGGGCAATACGGTTTCAATCCTCGCCCACCTCTAAAGGTGGGCGCTACGTTGTCCTGGCATTGTTTAGACTGCGATTACTACGTTTCAATCCTCGCCCACCTCTAAAGGTGGGCGCTACCATATCGCGACCACCGTCTCATTGAAGATATCGGGTTTCAATCCTCGCCCACCTCTAAAGGTGGGCGCTACTGTGGGAAGCGAAGTTGGCAGAGATGAGGCTACATGTTTCAATCCTCGCCCACCTCTAAAGGTGGGCGCTACTCTCTTCGGGGGAAGCCGATTCTTTCATTCGGTTGTTTCAATCCTCGCCCACCTCTAAAGGTGGGCGCTACACCCAAAAGAAGGGATCATTGTCGGGCTATTGGTGTTTCAATCCTCGCCCACCTCTAAAGGTGGGCGCTACTAGCCAACCATAAACAAACGTTTATGTCGTTGTCGTTTCAATCCTCGCCCACCTCTAAAGGTGGGCGCTACATCGAAGCTTGGCACAACAGTTAGAAGAACGCCAGTTTCAATCCTCGCCCACCTCTAAAGGTGGGCGCTACTCCCGAAGTCTGTGCAGAGGTTGAGGCAGCGTATGTTTCAATCCTCGCCCACCTCTAAAGGTGGGCGCTACGATATCGGATTTTTGATAACCAGTCCGTGATGGAGTTTCAATCCTCGCCCACCTCTAAAGGTGGGCGCTACGATAAGCGATCGAAATGCGGGGGGACATCGGGATGTTTCAATCCTCGCCCACCTCTAAAGGTGGGCGCTACCCTGTAAAATGTATGGGCTTTTCGTATAGTCATAGTTTCAATCCTCGCCCACCTCTAAAGGTGGGCGCTACGCCTTATGCGTATGCTGTTATCGATACAGAGTATGTTTCAATCCTCGCCCACCTCTAAAGGTGGGCGCTACTAGATCCTCCAGCTTCGTTTCCAGCCGGATCAAGGTTTCAATCCTCGCCCACCTCTAAAGGTGGGCGCTACCGTACCACCCGAAACGCCAATGATAGTGTGGGTTTAGGTGGGATGGTTCGCGAACCAGGTGCAAACCTGGTTCGTTGGTTGTCCAGTGGTTCCTCCTTTTGGTTCTGATGTGGTTGAATTTTCATGGGTTTTTGCTCTACGCGAACACTTCGGGATTTTGAGATCGCTTCAGGTCCGCGCTTATAAAATGAGGGGTTCATGAAAATCGATAGACGTATCAATTCCATAGACCTGAAGATACTGGTCTTTGGGCTGCGCTAAACGATAGATCCGTAAACTATCTTCCTTTTCATTGATAATTTTGAGTAGACAGCGAGTGAGTTCTTCATATTGCATGTCATTGACAGAACATTCAAAGACCGACTGTTGCACGCGCTGGCCGAAATTGAGGCAAGCTTGGGCAATGTGCCGCAGCCGCTTGCGTCCAGCAGGACTTTCGGTCGCCACATCATACGTTACCAAAATATGCATACCTTCGTCCTAGCGATAGAGAAAAGGAACATAGTTCTCCATATCTCCCCGGAGCACACGGGCTAAGAGGCGGGCTTGAATGTGAGGGACCAGGCCGAGTGGCATTTTCTGATCTAAGGTCGGATGCGTGATTTCTTCTTGCTTGCGTTTCTGATAGGCCGTAATGACTTCTTTTCTGGCTTCATCGTCCAAGTGGATGGCCCCGCCAGGACGATTCACAAAATCCTTAGCTGAAACTTGCTTCCGGTTGATAAGGGTGAGCGCCAGCCGATCGGCGAGGACGCTGCGCAATTCCTCCATTAAGTCCAAGGCTAAGGCGGCGCGGCCGGGCCGCAGGGCATGGAGAAACCCTATTTGCGGGTCCAGGCCGACGCCTTCGGCGGCGGCGACACAATCATTCATGAGCAGTGCATAGAGAAAAGAGAGCAAGGCATTGACGGGGTCTTTGGGAGGGCGCCTGGTTCGGCCGGTCATGCCGAACGTATTGCGGTCTTCCCGAACCATGCGATCCCAGGTGGAAAAATAGGTTCGTGCCGCTTCGCCTTCAATGCCGCGTAAGGAGTCAAGATTATCACACGAAGCCAAACGCGTAATGGATCCGGCCAATTGCTCAGTGGTGTGGCGGAGCGCCGCGCCTTCTTCGGGAGTCCGGGCCTCCCGCGCGCCTCGCAACACAATCTGGCGGGTGTTTTGGAGTTTCCCCGCCACAACATTTTTGGCAATCCGCAGGATTTGTTTGCGGTCGGCCTGGGCATCATGTTGCGCACACCGGAGTAACACATTGCCCGAAACGGGGCCTTCCACACGCGCTAGAAACCGGCCGTTTCGATTCAGAAACACCAGGAACCGCCCGTCTTCCACGCACCGGGCCATGGCCATAGGACTGACCATGCTATGCCCAAAGAGCACCACTCCGCCAATGTGGTGAATGGGTACCTGTAGCTTGGTTTCTTTCTCGACTTCGACTTTGAGTGTTTCATGATCAATATGAAGATAGGCGCCTTTTGTTGTGATGTAGAGTGTGTTTAAGAGTTGCTGCATGAGAATGTCTCAGATGTCCTGGATAGTAAATAAGTTGCGCGCTAACGCATGGGCCCGGTTGTGTTCGCCAAGCACGGATGGCATACAGGAATCTTGTAACGAGCAATGTTCGCACCGTTTGTCGTTGACCGGCGGGGGAATGTTCTTATTCTGGAGCATTTGGCGAATGTCCTGGATTGCCTTGGTGACGGCCTCTCGCAAGGGTTGCTCGAAGATCACCTCCCGCCGTCGGCGAGACTTGAAGTGATAGATCGCGCCGCATGGAACCTCTACTCCGGTCATTTCTTCCAGGCAGAGAGCCTGAGCGCAGAGCTGAAGGTCTTCATAACCCCAGGTCTTTGCTTTAGACCCATGCTTATATTCAACTGGAAAGGGAACCTTTCCATGGAACTCGACGACATCCGCTTTACCGATAAGCCCCAGGCGCTTTGACCACAAAGGTAGAGCGCGTTCGATCCGCACCCCATCTTGGATTTCCATTTCCGGTTCATCCACCCGCTCATGGACCGCACGACCCCTCAAGGTATAGAGATTCTCATCGAACGTCTGCTCGACATGAATGAGCGCACACTGCCGTGGGCAATAGCTCCAATGCTCCAATGCGGAAATCATGATGGGGTCGTCTGTCTTTTCATCCAGCATTGGATTCTCCACGGTTTAAATCAGAATCCGTTAATTTCTTCTGGTGTAAGCCCATCAAGGTTCTCAAGTTCATAGCTGCCATCAGAATTTACGGTGAGGGTGCGATGTACTTTAGCGGAAGAATATTGCCCTGCTTTACAATTGTGCTTCCACCAAAGCACTTTCCGCACTTCCATACTTCCTTCAGGCCTGGCAGACGAGACATCATTTTCAAACATCCTCGGTAAAACTTCTTTGATCACAGAGGCGTCTTCGTCGGTGAATCCTGTTTTCTCAGCCAATTGGGGGTTCATGCTCCCAAAGAAGACATAGATGCCACGATCAACTCGATGTTTCATTCCCATAGTGTCCGAACTTCTCTTTCCATCTTTTGTATCCTCTCCACTCACACTCTTGGTAATCTGAGTGCTGGTTATATCGACAGGGCCCACACTAAATGCGGATTGCACTGTGACAGGTCCACGAATGCCTATAGAGATGCCGGTATCACTTTCCTCCTCAGTCCCTTCATTTTTTTTGACCTTTTTTGCACTCTTTTTTAAGGCAAACAATTGCCCGAAAGTCCGTACATCTAACCATTTTTTACATGCCAATACGACGGTTTCGTTCGAGCCAAGCTTACTTCCCAAGCCAGCCTCAGCACGTGCTCTGAGACTACTGTGTTCATCCTCTTTTCGGTCATCAGACTGTACGAATATTTCTTTCCCATCGTTCTCATTCCTGCCGTTTGCAACCCATCTTTCCAGCAATCGATCCCTGATCTTTCTTTTATTGCAAACATCAGTCATTTCACCATAGTTGTCGTAGTCGGTGCGGGGGCGATTACCGTTAAGTGGGTCCCCATTTGGATTAGCATTCTTAACACATGAAATAACGGCGAAATCGATTTTATTTTGCAGAATGGTCATTTGCTTCTCCTTCATTGGTTGGATTTTCTTTTAGCTCTTCAGGTGAATCCGAATCAGCCTTCGGTCGTAGGGCTTGTCTTTGACAGTGGTATCCTAAAAGAAACTCGCCGGAGAGTCTGGCCTCGTTCATGAAATCCTGATCATTGAATGCACAGATAATCTCGTCGGTTAGCCTTTCCATTTCGATCAAAAAGGCTGGGCGTTTGGAACGTAAGCGAGCTTTGTAGGGAGGCAGTGAAAGCTCGATGGTTCGCCAGGTTGAGCAGGGGTGATCGGAGAAGCGCTGCATGAGCTTGGCGGCGGTGGTGTCACGGTTCTCTTTACCGACAAACAAGGCTCTGTTCTCAATATGCTCAGCCACGGCCAAGAGCCTTCCGTAGAGATAATCTCTCGAAGTTCTTTCCTTTTCTAATGCCATTTGGTAACTCCTTTGTTTGTGATACCCCCTGAATAGGGCGCATGCAATTCCCAAGGTTTTCTCCCATTCCCATTTTTCGCATCCTGACCGGTTGGCGGCTCTGTGTGCTGCGCTTTCTACGAGATCTCGTGGAATAGGCCGCCCATCGATGATGCAGGGAAGTAAGCGCTCCACTGTGGTTTTTCGGAGCTTTTCACCAGCTTTCCCTTCCACTTGCCGACCGTAAGCGGCCCCAGCGATGTCTTTGGGGGAAGGGACGCCTACGAATCTTAAATTTTTTCCAAAGTTTTGATGCCAAGCACCGGCCTCATGCCATTGCTGAATGCGTTCAAGAAATTCAGAGCCAGTTAGCTCTCGGTAAAAAGTCATGGCTAGGCGGCCTGGAGTGGCAGAATCCAGTGCTATAACCACAATATGATCTAATGAGCCGAGTTGTGCACGATAACCGGCGATACATTTATTTAAACTCATAGCAAAGGCTTGTCCCGCATCACCCTGGTACATGGGCGAAACATTTTCCTGTTGGGTTTCAAGGTCAAATAGCTGAAAGGAATTTGCAAATGGGTCTAGCAATGTTTTGCCCGATACTGCCCAAGCCACTACTATTTGATCTCCGTTCCTAAATGCCTGTTTGCGATTTTTATCAAGCAACCAACGCAAAGTATTATGTGCCTTTTGTGTGGTCTCAGATCCAACTCCTAACGCCTGTTCAGCGTCAGTGAAACGGCCTAGAAAGGTGTATCCGTTTAGATCATTAGATGAAATTAATTTGCCACCATCTGCTCCATGCCGAAGGCGTTTAGGATGATTCTGAGCTAACAACATTTTTTCGCCAGTCACCATGCATAAGCCCTCTCCCTGGTGTAAGCTGGCATCAAACTTGATCCATTCTTTCCTTAGAGTAGGATCTTCCCACGTTTCCGGAACAGGGTCTCCAGGTTTTTCTACACGCCAACGAATAAAAGCATCACCTTGATCGCGCTTTCCTGCCTTCGCCGTCAGATATTTGAATATCTCTGGAACCGGTTCATCCAATTTTGGTGTGGTCAGGAGAACACCATTATTATCAACATGAAGTATCCCTTCTCGCACAAGATCAGCTATTACGGTTCCTTTGCGTACATATTCAAGGGTGGCCTTAACTTTCGGGTGAGAATACCTGGATTCTGCCCAACTTGTGAGTTGTGCGAGATAGCCGGGGTAATAAGACTTTTTCTTTCCTCCATGATCCGGATAGTCAGAGGCGCAATATTGAACCTTGTCGCACAAGGGGTGAGGTGCTTCTCCACTTGTTCTTGCTGCGGACTTTTCCGTTGCTGGCAGAGTTGTTTCAATTTTTTCAATAAGCTCGGCGCGGCGAAAATTGCCATCTTCGTCTATCGTAATCTCAATGTGTGCCTGCTGGATCGTATGGCTGATGGGCAGCAAAGGCTGTTTTGCAAACTGTGGGGCATCGTAGCATTTCTCGTAGGTGTCATAGAGTTTTTCCATCCAACTCATTTCAGCACCCTAACCCTACGGCTTCTGCCTCCACATTGTTGAAATTACGTCCGGGTTTAAACTGTTTAGGGTGCATCTCCCGAATGAATTTTCGAATTTCACATTGCTCAGGGCGGTCAAATCTGATTGTGCCATCAATCATTTTAGGCCGGAAAAACCGTGCCTCAAATTTGTTTTCTCCGCTTTCATCGGGATAGTCAAAGCCATGAAACATGAGTCCGTAGGCGATTTCCGGATCATTGTCATAGGCGCCTATCCCTGTCCCAAATTCGCATGGTTCCACGTAGCCCTGACAATCGCGAGTACCCAGAAAAATATCTTGGCGTCCGCCGCGCTCCAGCATTCGTTTAGCGATAATGTGGTGTTTGGATTCATTCCTGTCTTCCACCAATTCTGGGCGATATTGATTCCATTCAAAGTGGGCACGGACTTGGTATTTCACGTCAACAAGAAAGGTGTAAATAGCTAAGGTATTGCCTCCTCCAAATTCTAAAGGTTTCGTGCCTTTTGTCTGTGTGCGGATGCGGTTCATTATTCGTACTTCGTCGATCACCCAGGTAAAAGTGGGTTTCCAGTAGATAGACTTTGTGATGCCTTTGAGGGCTTCATAGGTTGGAATGTGATAGGAACATTTTTCACCACCGATCTTCGTTAGTGGATCTGTGAACAGGGCAAATCGCCCCCACACTTTGAATTCAATGTGACTGTTCAGGGAGTCATACATTCAGCACCTCCATGGTTTCCTGAGGGGTTTGGCTGAGACCGAAGTCTTGGCTGTAATATCGAGAATCTGATAGATGAAGGATTTCAACTCCTGGCTGAATTTCATGCAAGGCTCCGGCTTTCTGAAGCTGATCCAAGGTATGGGGAAAAATGTTGACGGTATACTGCTGCGCTTGGCGCAGCAGCTTGAATTGTTTCTCCACCTCGAAGGCCGAGCACAGCTTGTTGATCAGACCCCTTCCTCCCTCTCCATAGGGCACGATAATCCCTCGGGTTGGCGCGTCGATAACCCTAAAGGCACGAGAAGCAGACATGAAGGATTGCCGGAGGTAGATGTTTGGTGCTGCGCTTTGGTGGTTGCGGCTGTATTCTGCAACAGCTAACGAGTTGATCGAGAGTAGATTCAAGAGTGTATCGTCACGCCCGACTGTCTGTGCGGAGACGGGGTAGTCCATTTCTTTGTGGCGTGCGAAAAAGAAGTATTCAAAGTACCGCTCTATGGCCTCTGGCCCGATGAGGTTGCCGTCAAAGTTCTCTGTGCCAGCCTCCACATCAGCAAATAATCGCTCTGTAATGCCTTTGCCACACTGAATTTCCTTGAGCATACTTATGTTTTCTTCTATTGGATTGACTATGTGGACCCGACCTGTCTTAGGATTTCCTTCAGCATCCTTTTGTTTTCCGTTTCGATTGCAGCGACCAGCCGCCTGAGCGATGGAATCTAGACCAGCTGTATACCGAATGACTGAACCAAAATCTACATCCACGCCAGCTTCGATCAACTGAGTGCTGATGCAGAGTACGGGAGATTTAGTGTCAAGCCGCTTTCGTATTTGGTCGAGTTTTTCCTTGCGATGTGCAGGACACATATTTGTACTCAAATGAAAGTGATGAATCCCTGCTGTTTCATGGAGAAGCTGATAAAGGGCTTGCGCGGACTTTTTGGTGTTGACGATCACGAGACAGCTTCCATTTTTGGTGACTTCATTCAGAGCTAGTTGGGCAATCTCTTTGTTAGTCCATCCTCCAGGTTTTCGCTGATTGAGGACTTCTACGCGTTTGAGGTTTTCGAAGAGTGCCGTAACATCTGGCATGAGTTCATTCTTTTTGGTGAGCTTCAGCGCACCTTTTTTGGGGTCTATATTGTTCAACAAGGGTTGTGTGGCCGTGCAAAGCACCATTGTGCTGCCGCAGTGTTCCAGGAGGAAATTCATTGCATTACAAAAGAGATGGATGCAGTTAATGGGTAAGGTCTGTATTTCATCAAAGATCAACACTGCATTGGCTAACTGGTGCATCCGTCGTGCGCCACGCGTGCCTTTGCCAAATAACGTTTCCAGAAGCTGTACACTGGTGGTAAAGACAACTGGGGCATCCCAGTTCTCCGTCAGCATCTTTTCCTTCCACCCCTGCTGTTCAGATGTCAGGTTAGAGTGGTGTTCAAGGACTATGTGGCCGCGTTCGGCTTTTGTTGGTTCCAGAATGTCACGAACGACCTTGGCATTTTGGTCAATGATGGATGTGAAGGGAATGACGTAGATCACCCGATCCATCTTGTGATGGTCTGCGTGATGTAAGGCAAAACGCAGACTGGCAAGCGTTTTTCCACCTCCCGTGGGTACGGTGAGGGTAAAGAGACTGTTGTCACGTGCGGCATTCTCGCGGCAATGGTCGGAAATCCGCTGTCTGATTTCATCGATAGGATTCAGAGGAGTAAATTCTTTGAGGTATTTTTCAAGCCGCTCGATTAACAAGGGCCATTCTTTATATTGGTTGTTGGGACGATGGCTTGCCTTATTGGGATATTCAAAATCAGCCGTATCGATACGGTCTGCGTCAATTAAACAACTAAACAAGAAGCGCACAAGCAGGCCAACCTTGAATAAAGTAACGGTCTCAGTCTCTCCACTTTGTACAATTTTTCGTATGGCGTCTTCGATGCCCTTTATCAAACTCGACAACGAAGTCAATTCCTGAACGTGCTTGGTGACAGATGCATCCATCTTGTTCAAGGCTTCTTGGAGATGAGAACGATCATCTCTTTTACCTATTCGCCTGGTGAAATTATCTTCAATAGGTTTATTGAGGTCTGAGGATAGACAATCAATCAATCCAGAATGGTGAGAGGCGATACATAGAGCAAGAACCTGTCCTGCAATTGGACCCATTTTCCCCTTCTTACATAATTCTTCCCACACAAGTTGAGCGCCTGCGGTGGAATGGTCTACTTTGCCTTTTAACCCACGTGCATCGACAAATTCATCTTCGTCTTGATTAATCAGTCCAACAGCTGATTTGAGATAATTCTGAAACTCTTCGCTGTATTTTCCCAGGTCATGGAGCAATCCTATAAGCTCGCCCTGCGTTTCCAGGCCTATTTTGGCGGAAAAACTCTTGGCTAGTTTGGCCACTTCCAAAAGGTGGTTTTCGAGACTCTGGGTTGTGCCATCAGACTCCCGTCTGTGAGCAATATATGAGGGTTTATCCATATTAGATAAAACGACTGCCTATCATTTCTGGAAAATTGTTTTAGCCTTGGAGGTTGTTCGACTTTAGGTTTTTTGGTGCGTCCTTTTTTCTGGCTTGTTGCAGTTATGGCCTCGGATGTCAGCCTGCTGTTTTCTTTTGGTCTATGAATCAACCAATTAGGTATTGATGCCTTGCGGCTGGTTATCTCCTACGTAAGCTGCTGCCAATATTAGGAGTCATCCTGTCAGTTACTGAGATACCCTCCTTGGCTCATCATGCAAGGGGGAGAGATTCTTTTTGATCTTTTTTGTACATTGTTGTACAATAATGACTATCTCTATGGAGGTCACCATGAAACTTTCTATTAGCGAAGTTCGAAAGCGACTCCCTGCATTGGTTCGTCAGGTTCAACAGGATGCGGGTGCCCGTGTCCAGATTACGGTGCATGACGAAGTTGTGGCCGAACTTTGTGCCAGCCAGCCTGAGCCTGCTCCCGGTGCGGCTGCCCAGAAATTGCAGCAATTGATGAAAGGATTGCCTCGACGTGGTGGTCACCAAATCCATGTGTCGTCGCATGTGAAAGCTCATCTCTATGGCAATGGGACTTCTGGATCCTGATGCCTCTCCCGCCCGATGTGTTTTGTGACACATCGTTCTTTTACGCTTGCTTTGATTCCAAAGACGTGAATCATCTCCGGGCTCGGGCGGCGGTTGCTGATGCCGCCTCATCCGGGACCAGATTCTGTGCCACCTGGGACATTGTGAGTGAAACGGTCACCTTGCTTCGTTATCGTCGCAACTATCGTGCGGCTTTAATTTTTTTAGATGACATTAAACCAGCATTGCGCATGGTTCATTATGGAGAGTGTGTCCGGGTTGAGGCTGAAGAGGTGTTTCGGCAGTATGGACGCGATCATCGTCTGTCCTTTTGTGATGCCATTTCGTTCATTGTTGTCACGACTCTTCTTGATCATATGCCCTGTTTGGCGTTTGACGAAGACTTTCGGGGTCTTGGTTTGACAGTACTATCTTAGTCATATAATAGGGGTCAGACACGAATTAATTAATTCGTGTCTGACCCCTTATTATGTATGGGCTGTTTGTCGTTAGTTGAAGGCGAGGAAGCGATCACAGCCGTCGATGATGTTACAAAGGATGACGAGGCCGCAGAAATTGACTTCTTTGCCATAGCCGTCCGTTGAAAGGTTATGTTGCTGACAGCCATAGGCACAGACGAACAGTTTTAGTCCTTCCTTGGCTAATTCGAGAAACCTGGCATCCTTCAGGTTGAGAACCCCTTCGTCAATAAAATACAGGTAGGTGTCTACCTTATTCGCTAAAGCCGTTTTCGAGAGCTGATAGACGGTCTCGGCATTCGAATGATCTGGCGCGGTGGAAAGGAGAAGGCCCAGTTTTTTCCCGGCTAATGAAGGGGTGGTGGAGGCGGTTGGCTCAGTCATGAGAAAGCATTCCCTGCAGTCACAGAGATGTGTGTTGATTTATAAGAACATTGCCTCATCCTGTCAAGTGAAATGCAGGTTTCTGGTTGCTTGACGATGTTTTTCTCAGCTCTCTATACTTGATTGATTTTTCAGGTAATTTTTTCTTCTTTTTCTTATTGACTGAAATATGGGCAATCTAACCCATTTTAACGAAGCAGGCCGGGCTCGAATGGTGGATGTCACGCATAAGGCGCCCACTGAGCGGATAGCCGTGGCGCAAGGGAAAGTCTTTCTTCTTCCAGAGACACTTGAAAAAATTCAAGCGGGACGAATTGCAAAGGGTGATGTGTTGGCGGTAGCGCAGGTGGCTGGTGTGATGGGGGCCAAGCGCACTCCTGATTTGATCCCCATGTGTCACCCACTATTGTTGACGAACGTTGATGTGGATTTTCAGGAAGACCCCTCTCTGAAAGACGGGGGACGTTGTACCATTACGATCCAAGCCACCGTAAAAACCGCCGGAAATACCGGTGTGGAAATGGAAGCGCTGACAGCCGTGTCCGTGGCTGCGTTGACGATCTATGATATGTGCAAAGCGATTGATAAGGGTATGGAGTTGGGTGAGATTGCCTTGGTGTCTAAGTCTGGAGGGAAGTCTGGTACCTATACACGGGAGCAACATAGTGGGTAACCGTGGCCGTGCTCAGGTATGCCAGGCATGGAAGTTGGTTGGGGCCTTATGAAAATACGGTTGTTCGGGATGTTGAAAGCCATGGTGCCAGGCCGGCAAGAATTGGATGTGGCGTTTCCGGCAGGACAGCCCGTGAAAGATTTGGTGGATTGTCTGCAAGCCGAGTATCCCCAAATCGGGGACTTGTTGTGTCAGAAGAAGGTTGTGGTGTCGGTCAATCAAGAGATTGCCCATTGGGATACGGTGTTGCAGGAAACTGATGAAGTGGCCTTATTGCCGCCGTTTGCGGGAGGCGCATAAAATTAAGATATTTGTAAGGTGGTGTTGTCTGAGATGAGGCTGAGGGAGGAAGAATCTACTATGTCCGTTCAACTTGAAGAGAGTATGTTGGTTCGCATCCAGCAAGAAAATTTTTCTATTGATCAAGAATTAGAGCGTGTGCGGGCCCGCTCGACTCGTATTGGCGGTATCGCAATGTTTTTAGGCACCGCTCGTGATCATTCGAAAGGGCACGATGTCAGTTCGATGAGTTTTGAACATTATGAGGGCATGGCGCAGAAGAAGCTCAAAGAGATTCGTGAACAAGCCTTGCGGGATTTTGAGATCATCGAAGCGTTGGTGCTGCATCGTTATGGTCCCATTGAGATTGGTGAAAATATCGTGTTGATTATTGTGGGAGCAGAGCATCGAGCCGATGCTTTTAAGGCTTGCCGATGGTGCATTGACGAACTCAAGAAAATAACGCCGATCTGGAAAATGGAAACAACCCCTGATGGCGAAGTGTGGGTGGAGGAGCATCCGTAATGTCCATGAAAGGGACACATCGTTCACCGGCTCCCGTGCAGGACTTGTGGGCGCGGCCGTTACGGTCGCTTCGTGTATCGGTCACTGATCGCTGTAATTTGCGGTGTCAATATTGTATGCCGGAAAAAGAGTATGTGTGGTTGCCGCGTGAAACCTTATTAACTTTTAAGGAAATTGTATTTCTGACGGAGCTCTTTTCAGAGCAGGGCGTGGATCGAGTGCGGATCACCGGGGGAGAGCCGCTCTTACGCAAAGATTTAGCATCATTGATCGGGATGCTTCAGAAGAATACGCGAATCAAAGATATTGCGGTGACCACGAATGGCGTGTTGCTGGCTGAGCATGCACAGAATCTTTTTGATGCAGGCTTGCACCGCATTACGGTGAGTTTAGATACTTTAAAGCCGGAACGGTTTAAGGCTTTGACTCGGCGGGATTCCTTGGAGCAGGTCTTCGAAGGTCTTGAATCTGTGGGGCAGGTTGGGTTTCAAGGTCTGAAGTTGGATGCGGTGGCGATAAAAGGTTATAACGATGATGAATTGATTCCGTTGATCGAGTATGGCAAGCGGGTCAATGGCGAGATGCGTTTCATTGAATATATGGATGTTGGCGGAGCCAATGATTGGTCGGCTGATAAAGTGCTTTCGCGCAGAGAAATTCTTGAGAGACTCTCCCGCTACTATGGGGCAATTGAACCTGTTCATGAATCAAGCTCAGCTCCGGCGCAACGGTTCCGGCTTCCCGATGGCACGATTTTTGGGATTATTCCCTCGACGACCATGCCCTTTTGCGCAACGTGTGACCGTAGCCGTTTGACTGCGGATGGCATGTGGTATTTGTGTCTGTATGCAAAAACCGGGTTGGATTTACGGAAACTCATTCGGGACCGCCGTTCCCGCGAAGATTTAGTCTCCATAATCCACTCGGTGTGGGAAACTCGCCGCGATCGCGGCGCGGAGGAACGGAAAGAGTTGGAGTCCAGTGCGGGCCGGGGCCGGTATATTGAAATTGAGCGGTTACGCGAAGACCCCCGCTTAGAGATGCATTCCCGTGGTGGATAAAGTTTTTTGGTTTTGTTGATGATCTAACGTCTGACTGCTTCTGAACTCAGTGCCTCTCTAAGAATTTCTTGCCGGGTCTTCAACCCTATGGTACAGTTTTTTGACAGGTTTGTAGAAACGCAAGTTTCTTTGTCCCAGGTATGTTTGTCGCTTCAACTTTGATTCAACCTTTCGTGCTTTTCTTTACCGGTTGTTGTATACGGAAAGGTGTCTGATCGTATGGGATGGTTTAAGCGGGCGAAGTCGGAAGATTCACAAGACAAGACAATAAACATTATGGAAGGTATGTGGATTAAGTGCGCCGTGTGCCGCGCCATCATCTTCAAGCGCGAAGTCGAGCGGAACCTCAAAGTGTGTCCGAAATGCCAGTATCACTTTCCGATGACCATCGAGGAGCGTGTTGACCTGATTGCTGACCCTGACACCTTTCAAGAATGGGATGCTGATCTGGTGCCCAGCGATCCCCTGCATTTTGAAGATACGGTGTCCTACAGGAGCCGGATAGAAAAAGCGCAAAACAAAACCGGCAAGCAGGAGGCGATTCTGACTGGATGTTGCCGGATTGAACGAATTCCCGTGGCCATTGGAATTTTTGATTTTTCGTTTATGGGTGGGAGCATGGGCTCAGTTGTCGGAGAAAAGATTTGCCGCGCGATTGATCAGGCGCTTGATGCCCGCATGCCTTTTTTGCTGATCACGACGTCTGGAGGAGCCAGGATGCAGGAGGGAACCTTGTCGCTCATGCAAATGGCAAAGACGGCTTCGGCGATTGCCAATCTCCAGGAAGCCCAACTGCCCTATGTCGTGCTCTTAACGGATCCAACGTTTGGCGGGGTGACGGCCAGTGTGGCGATGTTGGGGGATGTCATTCTTGCCGAGCCTAAAGCGCTTATTGGCTTTGCCGGCCCTCGTGTTATTGAACAGACCATTAAACAGCGTTTGCCTGAAGGATTTCAACGTGCCGAATTTTTATTAGAGCATGGCATGATTGATCAAATTGTGAAACGAAAAGTTTTGAAAACAACCCTCGCTACCTTGCTCACACATTGTGGAGCCTCCGCGATGGCCTCATAGGCGACGTCCTTCCTCCCCGTTCCCTGCCGGTCACTTGGCGGTTCTGTGTTAACCTATTCTGCCACCCTTGACTATCTGTTTGCTCTACGCCGTTTTGGTGTCAAGCTGGGTCTTGAGGCCATTACCACGATTCTTCAACGGTTAGGCAATCCTCAACAGCAATATGCCACGCTCCATATCGCCGGGACCAATGGCAAAGGATCTTCTGCCGCGATGGCGGCGGCCATGCTGCACGCTGGTGGCTATCGGGTGGGCTTGTATACCTCGCCGCATTTGATCGATTTTCGTGAGCGTATACGGGTAGGAGCCGCTGAAATTTCCGAGAAAGATATCTGCGAGTTAACTGAAGCGATTCGCAGGCTTGCTGGTCCAGATGGCTCCTTAACGTTTTTTGAATTTACCACGGCCCTGGCGTTTCATTATTTTCACCGACAACAGGTGGACATTGCGGTGGTCGAAGTGGGGTTAGGAGGACGCTGTGATGCCACTAACGTCTTACATCCGTTAGGCGTTCTGATTACGGGAATCGGTATGGATCATGAAGCGCATCTAGGATCCACCCTTCAAACGATTGCACGGGAAAAAGCCGGAATCATTCATGACAATGCGCCTGTGGTGTTGGGGACAATGTCAGAAAATGTGAGACAGGTTTTTGAAGATGTGGCGCAGACACATCATGCTCCTCTCTATCGGCATGGTTTGGAGTTTTCCGTTTCTCAAACAACGAAGACCACATTTTCCTATCATGGGCTGACTCGCGAATTTCTAGCGTTACAAACAAATCTCTTAGGGCGCCATCAAATGCAGAATGCCGGGAATGCTTTGGCTTTATTAGAGACGGCGTCGAATCGGTCATTTCCTCTTTCGGATGAAGCCATCAGGTCCGGCCTGCAGCATGTCCGTTGGAGAGGACGTTTGGACGTGGTGCAGCACAATCCGATGGTGATTGTAGATGGAGCGCATAATCTTTTGGGCGCGCGGGTCTTGTTTGACTTTCTGCAGACACAACTTCATGATGCCTCTGGTAGAAGACTGATTGTCGTGCTAGGAATGGTGCGGGACAAGCAACATGCTGAGTTTATACGAATCCTATGCCCGCTCATTGATACGCTCATTTTGACTCAACTTCAGACGAATCGTTCAATGACAGTAGATGAACTTCAACAAGTTGTGCCGCAGGATCAGGTAGAGCTTCGTGCGATTGCCGATCCTTGGAAGGCCTATGGCAAAGCGTTGGATCTGGCGACACCCGTTGATGTGATTTGCGTGACGGGTTCGTTGTTTCTGGTGGGAGAAATGTTGAAACATTTCGAGCAACCAAATTCGTCAATGGGCAATGTCTGAATATGACGATGCGGTACCTGAGGATCTGCGCAGGGCTATTTGTGCTGGCCGTGGTTACCCCCCATCATGTTCTTGCACAGGGATCTCTCTTTCAAACAAACGAAAGCACGACGAATGTTCGCGGAGTTCCTGTAGAAATTTCGGCGGATCGAATTGACTATGATCAAGAGCGGGAGGAATATCACGCAATAGGCGATGTTGATATCATCCAAGGTCACATTCGACTGAAGGCGGACGACGCGACCCTTCAAAAACTGACCGGGCGGTTAAAGGCTATTGGGCATGTGCATTTTCAGGATGGGCAGTCTGATGTGTGGGCGGAGCACATGCAACTGAATATCAACACGGAATCAGGGGTTTTAACCACTGGAAAGATTTATCGAAAGAAGCAGAATTCTTTTGTGACAGGGCAGCGGTTGCAGAGATTTTCGGAAACGCATTATCGAATCAAAGAAGGGTCCTTTACCAATTGTGATGCCAAAGATGGGGAAATCCCGGCATGGCGTTTTACCTTTGATGATCTTGATTTGGACTATGAGGATAGTTTGTCGGGGCGGGGCGTCTGGTTTCATGTGAATGATGTGCCGGTCATCCCGCTCCCAACGTTTGAGTATCCGTTGGGCGCGGACCGCAAGTCTGGCTTTCTTCTGCCGACGCCGGGGATCAGCAATGCGTTTGGCGTGAAGTACCGTCAAGGATTCTTTTGGGCCATAGATCCCACGCAGGATTTAACGATTTCTCCTCAAATCATGACGAAACGGGGCTATGGCGGAGATTTGAATTACCGGTATGTCTGGAGCCGTCAAGCCAAAGGGCAATGGTTCATGAAGGGCATTCGTGATACGCAAGAGAATAAGAAACGATTCAGGTTTCGAGGGGCACATGTTCAGCAATTTAACCCGGACCTGTCATTCCGGATGAATCTTAATTATTCTACTGATCGCCGCTTGTTACAGGATTTGAGTAATTCGGGCGTTCAACGGGCCTTGCCGAGTCAAGAGTCGAATCTGACATTGATGCAGCGTTTGGATCATGGAGCCCTGTATCTCTGGGGCCAATATCTCCAACCACTGATTATTGGGGCAGAGAGGACGTTCCAGCGGTTGCCTGAAATCGGGCATCGATTCTTTCATCCAGGGTTGTTAAGCAGCCCGGTGGCTGCGACGGCCGATACTACCTTTGTGCATTTCTGGCGGGAAGAAGGATTTAAGGTCAGCCGCTTTGATTTCTTGCCTGGCCTGTCGCTGGAAGGTTTGCATGTGGGACATGTGCTGGGAATTCGTCCTCAAGCTAAATTCCGGCAAGTGGTGTATTCGCGCGGTCAAACTGAGAAATCACGGCAACAACGAAAAACCTATTGGCTTGGGGCAGAAGCCTTCAGCAGTTTAACCAAACGGTTTCAGTTTGGTGAACAGAGTTGGTTGCGGCATTCCATTGAACCGCGAGTGATTTATGAATATGTGCCGCAGACCAAGCAAGATAAATTGGTCCTAGTCGATGCTGTGGATGATTTGATCAATAAAAGCCTGATCACCTATTCCCTCAACAACCGTTTGGGACACCAAGGTGTGGATACTGGATCAAGCACATTGTTGAATGTGTTGTTAGCGCAAAGTTACCATATTAACGACCCTCCCCCCTTGGCATCAAAATTTTCAGACATTTGGGGGCGTGGAGAATTTCATCAACCTCTGCGGTTTCCTTCCTTTCTCTCGGCCTTTGATCTGCTTGTTGATACATTTGTGGATCACAAAAAGAAAAAGTTACGGCAATTAAATATTGATGGACTGATTCAAGGCCATCAAACTTGGTATCTCTTGGTTGGACAGCGCTATGCCAAAACAGGGCGCCAGACACGGCGAGGAGATGTGTGGAATCCTGTCTCTTTCAACGAAGTTCTGCTGCCGGCTGAAAAAATTCTCTATTTGACGGCGGGAGGTGGCATCCGGTTGCCGGGAGGGGTGACAATTGGGTCTCGTTGGTATCATGATTTTCGCACAGGTCAAACAGCGGAACTGGATGTGGTGGGTCTCTACCAGAACCCTTGCCGTTGTTTCTCCGTTGGCTTGTATTATCTTCGGTTCCCCGATCGTGAAGAATATGACTTTTTGATTAGTTTGACTGGCCTATGGGCGTCCCAAGGAAATGGGACTCAGTTGATGCAATCTATCTTAGGACCCATTATGCAAGGAGAAAGGGGCGTTCCCTGGGATTACCGGTAAGGGTCTGTTGAAAACAGTTGGCAGAGGCTTGATCGTGAAATGTTTCTTGGCGCTTTTCTGTGTGATCCTTGGCAACCCGGGATTGGTGGGTGACGCTCAGGCACAAGACGTCTTGATGGATAAGGTGAGTATCACCGCTGATCGACGTCAAATTTTTGCGATCACATCGGGAGAAGGTATCGCCAGAACGCCCTTGGCTGCTGGAGAGAAGGTGCTTCGGACTGAATCCAAGGGTGTGACAGGATATGTCCAGACTTCTACTCGACTATTGGGATTTTCAAGAGGACGGCAACTCTGGGTTGAAAGACGCCTGCCAGCAAGCGAACAGATCCTAGCCGCAACGGTGATGCCTCGAATGGTGGTTGTTCAAGGGCAAGATTCTGTCTACGGATTTGTGAGTGAGCAAGCGCGTTGGAAACGAGAAGTGTGGGGAGCTGGAGAGATAGTGCGAGATTATGCTATTGAGAATCATGTGGCGCTCTTTGTGACAAACCGGCGTGCGGTCGCGTTTTCAGCAAAGACCGGAGGGTTTTTTGCGGCAGATTTACCCGTGGCGACACTGGAGTACCAGATTCAGATCAATGACAATGTGATTATTCTTCACCTGCCACTCCGCAAATTGGTGTTTCGATCGGGATTGGCGATTTGGACAGAATTGCCTTAGTTGGCAGAAGAAGAGCTTGCCGCTGGTTGGGGTTCTTTTGTGAGGCCGGGATAATCCACGCCGATTGGCGTGTTGGAGCAGTATTGACTCCACCATTGGATGACTTCTTGAAGGAAGGGGTCTTCCGGGCCAGTCGCAAAGAGGTGCCCATAGAGATAGCCTGTTTGTGTATCAAACAGGATAAAAATTGGCATGGGCGAAGAAGGTTCCGGGAGTTGTGGCATATCCATGGTTTGTTCGTCGTTGAGCATTGATCACTCCTCTTTGGCTTATAATACTTTTCGGTCATTTCCATGAATTTCTTAAGATGAGTTGTTTTTTGCCTTATAGACCAGATAGATAGAAGGTCCCAGGGAGATGGAATACCAGAAATCCTCATTTTTTACTTGACCCCTTGGAGGAAATGGGTTAGCAATGGCCCTGGGAAACCGGAAGAGAGTCAACGCTCATTGAACATTCCCGGTAACTGGTAGGATGGTGAAGGAGGCTATCTCATGAAAACGTCAGAGTCAGTTGAATCCCCGGATAGCGTGCAAGGCGCCAAAATTCTGCTGGTTGAAGATGAGCAGGATGTCCGGGAAACCATCAAGCTGCAGTTAGAAGACGAGGGGTATGAGGTGACCGAAACGGAATCCGGCAGCCAAGCCTTAGGCATCATGGAATCCTTAGCGTTTGATGTTGTGTTGACTGATGTCATGTTGCCTGACATCAACGGGATCGAACTTGTAGAACGGGTCAATCAAGTGCCCAACGCTCCCGTCACTATTGTGATGACGGGTTATGGTTCCGTAGAAATGGCGGTGAATGCCATTAAAGTGGGAGCGTTTGATTTTCTCTCTAAGCCCTTTTCCGTTGATGTGTTGAGCGCTACGATGGCCAGCGCCCTGCGGGTGAAATCGCTTCAGGATGAAAACACTGAACTAAAGAAAACGGTCAAGGGGCAGTTCAGTTTAGGGAAATTGGTCAGCTCCAGTCAGGTCATGAAAGAAGTGTTTCAACTGATTGGTTGCGTGGCAGATACGGATAGTACCGTGCTTATTTTGGGGGAAAGCGGTACCGGCAAGGAACTTATTGCACAAACCATCCATAATAACAGCACCAGACGTCAGGGTAATTTGATTCCGGTGAATTGTGGAGCTATTCCTGAGGCGCTTTTAGAGAGTGAATTGTTCGGACATGAAAAAGGTGCGTTTACCGGAGCGGTGGCTTCGCGAGTGGGCCGGTTTGAGCTCGCGACTGGCGGCACGATTTTTCTGGATGAGATTGGGGATTTAAGCCCTCCTCTTCAAGTGAAGTTGCTTCGAGTATTGCAGGAACGGACGTTCGAGCGAGTTGGAGGCACTCGAACCTATAAATCTGATGCTAGAGTCATCGCGGCGACGAATCAAGATTTAGAAAATTTGGTCGCGGCCAAACAGTTTCGGGAAGATCTTTTTTACCGTCTCAATGTTGTGCCGGTGCTGGTGCCTCCATTGCGCCAGCGTGTTGAGGATATTCCACTCTTATTGCAACATTTTATCGAGATGTTTAACAAACGGCGGCAAGCGGAGATTGCGGGCGTTTCTGATGAGGCGATGGCTTTGCTTTGCGAATATCCCTGGCCGGGAAATGTGCGAGAAATCGGTAATATTGTGGAGCGCATCGCTATCCTCAAGCGCCGGGGGGTCATTGAACCGGCGGATTTACCCGAAAAAATCCGCCGTCTTCCTTCCGATCAGCTTCCCACCGTGCCGGCGGCTATTCCGATTGGCGGCCTGGATCTTTCCCGTGCGGTTGAAGAATTTGAAAACCGGTTAATTCTTGAAGCCTTGGAGCGAACGAACTGGGTCAAAAGTAAGGCTGCACGGCTCCTGCAGATCAATCGTACAACTCTCATTGAAAAACTAAAAAAGAAGTCACTGGCAGAAGTCGTCGCGCAGCGTGCCGCCCCCCCTGAAGATCTTGTGGATGCCTGAGAATTCCCCAACCTCCTCCTGTTCCATTCTGCCTCCTGTTCTGCATGTCTTAGCCTAGAACTTTGACTCTCCCGTCAGAGCCCTGACGTCGGCAGTTTCTTCCCATCAATTCCGCTCTCTCAAAAAGTTCCAATTTTTCAACTGGTTCTCTATTCGATGTGCCGGAACCCGGTAAGAAATTCTCGGGTCTGCTTTTTGCTGAATACGGTATCAAGTTGAAGAACGTACGAAACCTCAGAGGAATTTTTTGCATCGTTGGTGTCATGGTCCTCTGGCCACATTTGGCTCTTGGGAAGGCATGCTCGGAATTTCCTTGGCAACATCCGCCAGACATGATTATGCCGGAATTGGTGCAGCAAGGGCAGGAGGCTATACGACATGGCTCTCTTGTAGAGGGGCGTGAATTGTTGACGGCTTATCTTTCAGAACACAAAGAAGGAGTGTTTGCCCAAGGCGCGAAGTGGATGCTGGCATCACTTCCCGATCAATCCGATGAAAAAGGGAAAGAATTCTTGGCCCAAATTGACCGTCTTCAAACGATGAAAACCGCTCATCCGGACAGCCAATATGTTCCCTGGGCACTGTGTTCGATGGGACAACTGTATTGGGATGCGGAATGGTACTCGGAGGCCAGCGGATTGTTTGAGGAATTTCTTACCAAATACCCGGAAGATCCCCTGGCAGGCGGTGTGATGGTCGAAGCGGGGTTAGGGTACTTGAAAAATCAGCAATACCTGGAAGCGGCTCTGATCCTGCGCCGGGTTGTCGAAGAGCCGAAATGGGAAGCATTCCGACTGCAAGGGGCGCTGGGCCTAGCTGACGCGACGGCCATGTCTAAAGCATGGAAACAGGCCTATTACTGGTATCGCGTGGTTGAGGCGGAACGTCCGGAGCTTATTAGAGAGTCGGAGCACTCCTCGTATTATTTTGGACTGACGGAGTTGGCGGTCGGGGATCCTCAAAAAGCCATTTCCCGATTTTTGACGACAGCAAACCTTCATCCTGACCGGAAAATCGCCGGTCACGCGTTCAATCGTATTGCAGAAAAATTGTTAGAGGATGGTCATGAATTCCTTTCTCTCTGGTTTGCAGAACAGGCGTCTTTACGTTTTCCTGACCACGAAACCGGACGCCGCGGGCAGGCTACGCTCACGCGATGGGTGATCAGGTTTTTGTCGGAAGAGCATTCGAAAGAGGAATGGAACGATGTCTATGAGCGTTTAGATGATTTGGAAATTTATGTGTCCCTTTCCTGGGACAGCGTGGTTGAAACGGCGCGAACGTTGAGCCACGCCCCCGAACCTGATTTGGTTGAAGAAAGTCTGATGTGGTTGGGGCGTGGGTATGACCAGTTAGGAGACCGGCCGGCAGCCATTCAGACGTTTAAGCATCTGGCGATTGTGGCCAATTCGAAGCCACGGCGAGAAGAAGCGCAACGACAACTAGGTGTGATTTTAGATGCCCAACTCCGAAATTTGTATGATCGAAAAGCCTGGGTCGCACTCCTCAAATTTTATGAAGACCAAGAAGAAGCCTTCGATTTAGTCCCCTTAAATCTGGAGCGGGTGCAACTGGTTGCGCAGAGCTACCAAGCCGTCAATCTGCCATCCAAAGCGATGCGATGGTACGACCAACTCCTGGAAAAATATCCCGATAGCCCCCTTCGTGAAGAGATATTTGCTCAACGGGTATTTACCGCTGATGAACAGGAAAAACCTCAGATGATGCGAGAAGCTGCCCAGGCCTATCTGCAGGCGTACCCTAAGGGCCAATGGCGGGCGGATATTTCCATTTTGTTGGGCATTGATTCCCTTGAACAGCAACATTATGTCCAGGCGGTAAACGAACTGTCTGATGGGCTGAATCACACTGAGGATACACACCGCCAACAATTCGTGCTGAGAAATCGGGCTCGTGCCTACCAGGAATCAGGAAAACGCGATCTGGCCCTGCAAGACTTGCAACAAGTGGTGGCACATGATCCTTTGGATATGGCCGCCGTGATCCGCTTGGGGGACTTTCTCTTTGATCAGGGAGACTTTGCGGAAGCCGAACCGTTGTACGACAAAGTGCTTGCTTCAGATGCTCCCGTGGAATTGAAAGCATGGGCTAAATATCGATGGGGGCTTTCGTTGGACTATCAAGGGCAGGCCGGGGAAGCGCAAAAGCTGCTGGCAGAGGTGAAACAATTGGAGACACGAGCCCCGGAATTTGAAAATACGATCCGTGCCGCTGCCAGTGCCGTGCTGGATGAGTTTTCTCTGAAAGGGAGACCGCAAGGAAGGAGGGTCAATGAAGGGAGCTAGAGAACATCATATGCCCTTGATGGATGAAACAGTCGAGCAGGAACAACCGGTTCCTGATCTTGAATGGAGTGATGCAGCCGTACCTTCATTGTATCTATCCGTCCGAAACGACGAACATCAGGCCGTTGGTCCTCATGCCATTTCCGCTCGAGATGAGCTGCATCGTCAACGGTTGCTCAGTTTAGGCGAAAAGGTGGGACGGCTCGCGCACGATATTCGAAATCCCTTATCCAGTATTGAATGGTTTGCCACATTATTAGGGCGTGATCACTATACGGAACATGAACGGCGGGAAATGGCGGAGCACTGTATCCAGGCGGTGCGAACGCTCGATCAGCTGGTCTCAAATATTGTGGCCTTTAGCGGCCCTCTTCAGGGCCAGCAGGAATGTGTGGATCTTTTGGCGTTGATCGAAGAAGTGGAATTGTTGGCCACGTATCATATTCACAAGAAACAACTCAGGGTTCAACGCCATCAATCTGCACAAAACATGATCATGCATGGACAGGAGTCTCTACTCAGACAGGCTATCTTGAATCTTGTGATGAACGCGATTCATGCCTCGGAACAGGGTGGTGTGATTGCTCTAGAGTGCCGGCGGGAATCGCGATGGGTCACGAAACACAGGCAACAACAATCTCAGGAAGGCATTCTCCTTCGCATTCAAGATTTTGGTTGTGGCATGACGGAGGAAGAGCGTGCGCGCATGTTTCATCCTTTTTATTCCAGACGAAAAGGAGGGACGGGTCTGGGACTTTCGATCGTAAAACAGGTTGTTCATAGTCATCAGGGTGTGATTGATATTACCAGTCAACAAGGGGAAGGGACGACGGTCGATCTCTTCTTTCCTCTCTAAAGGAGAATGGCATGTTAGATACCGAGAGCGGGGTGAGTCGGGGTATTTTGGTTGTAGAAGATGACGAACAATTGCAGACCGCGTTGAGTAAAGCGCTAACCCAGCATGGCTACGAAGTCACTATCGCAAGAGATGGGCATGAAGGTTTGGAGTATGTTGAACGGAAGACTCCGTGGCTCGTGCTTACTGACCTCAGTTTGCCCGGCAAGGGTGGCATGGAGTTTTTACGGGAAGTTCGCACCCAGGGCTATCATATGCCGGTCGTGGTGATGACCGCCTATGGCGGGGTTGATGTGGCTGTTGAGGCCATCAAGCAAGGGGCGACGGATTTTCTTCAAAAGCCATTTCCCTTTGATCGGTTGGAAAAACTTATTCAACAACTGGATGATGATCGTAGTGAGCAGTCGCCTGCCTCACATAGCGTAGTTGTATCTCCGGCTTCGGGAGGAGCCCGTGAAGGATTTCTCACCCGTGATCCTAAGGTGCTTCAAACCTTAAAAATGCTGGATATGGTCTCAGGCAGCACGGCCACAATATTAATCCAAGGAGAAAGTGGTACGGGGAAAGAAGTATTAGCGAGGCATATTCATCAAAAGAGTCAGCGCGCTCATCAACCATTTGTGGCGATAAATTGTGCGGCATTGCCTGAAGGTTTATTAGAAAGTGAATTATTTGGGTATGAAAAAGGCGCCTTTACAGGAGCCTTAGCCAGGCGAGCAGGAAAGTTTGAGCTGGCTCACCAAGGCACATTGTTGCTGGATGAAATTGGAGAGATGAGTTTGAATCTCCAGGCGAAACTCCTTCGTGTGCTTCAAGAACGGGAAGTGGATCGGTTGGGGTCGAGACAACCTATTCAAGTCGATGTGCGAGTGATCGTGACGACCAACCGGAATCTTGCGCAAGAAGTGCAAGCCGGAAGGTTTCGTGAGGATGTGTATTATCGCCTGAGCGTCATGCCGTTCACACTGCCTCCGCTCCGAGATCGGCCTGAAGATATTCAATTGTTGGCTGAGCATTTTGCGCTCCGATCACTGCGCCGTAACAAGCGTGCCTGGCATGGCATTTCTGATGAAGCCATGATGTATTTGAAAAGCCGGCCTTGGCGAGGCAATGTCCGTGAACTTGAGAACGTCATTGAACGGGGTGTGCTCCTTGCCGACAATGGACCTTTACAAGTCCATCACTTCAAGTTTGACGAACCAACATTAACGTCAGGAGCCGCTCAGCCTCCCACTGGCACCATTTGGGAAATGGAACGGGATCTGATTCTTCGCACGTTAGAACATCATAACAGCAACCGCACGCATGCGGCGAAGACCTTGGGTATCAGTATTCGAACCTTACGAAATAAATTACGGGAATATCGGGAAAAAAATGGTGGCCTGCCATTAGGCGTGTGACAGAAGGTTCAATGCGGACTCTTGACCTATTTGAATGGAACGTCACCTATGATAGATGGAGGTGAAAGAGGTACATCATGATGATTTCTCCCTGGGATGCCGGCACGCACTTATTTGAACGGGCTTTGGATGTGCGGAGCGCCGTTCATGAGACCATTGCCTCGAATATGGCGAATGAAGAAACACCTGGCTATAAAGCCAGGCATTTGCCGTTCTCAGAAACATTTTCAGCTGTTCTCCAAGGGCAAGGCCCTCTGCAGTCTGTCACCACACACCCGCGGCACATTCGCCTTGGCCAGGATGACAGTCGAATTTTTCATCATACCATCAAGGAAGATGCCGGTGCCGGCATTGATGAGAATACGGTGAATTTAGAAAAAGAAATGACGCTTATGGCGGAAAATACCATTTTATATATGGCCGTCAATCAATTTTTGGATGGAAGGTTTGAAGGTTGGAAGCGGGCGATAGATGAAGGCCGATGATATTAGTGAGAAGTGAGAAGGAAGAAGGGAGAAGGAAGAAAGGAGAAATTTATGAATCTTGATCGAGTGTTTGCTGTTGTGGGTTCAGCACTAGATTCCCAGCGGCAACGATTAAATATTATTGCGACTAATTTAGCCAATGCCGAGTCGACACGGTCTCCCAATGGAGGGCCGTATGTCCGCCGCGATGTGGTGTTTCAGACCACGTCGACTCAAACTCCGTTTCATTCAGTGTTTTCAAGCGCCTTTGGTGATCCTTTAGAACCTGCCGGAGTCCGCGTCACCGATATCATTCAGGATTCGAGACCTCTACGGACCATCTACGACCCTGATCATCCAGATGCGGATGCGAAAGGATATTTGCATCTGCCTAATGTGAATCCCATTGAGGAAATGGTGAATCTGATTTCGGCCACAAGGGCCTATGAAGCGAATCTTGCCGTGATGGAAACCGGAAAAACGATGACACTCCGTGCCTTAGAAATGGGCCGATAGATATGCTGATAGATAAATGAAAGGATTGGAGAGATGGACTATTCCACGCTTCGGAGCATTGAACCGATTGCAGAGCCATTTGGCAGTACCCCCGTCAAGCCCGCTTCCGGTGTGGGGCAAGGGTTTGGGGATGTCTTAAAACATGCGGTGGAATCCGTGAATGCGATGCAACATGAAGCTGGGCGGTTGGAAGAAGCGGTGGCCAGAGGGGAAAACGTCAATATTCACCAAGCGGTCATCGCAGGGGAAAAAGCCGGGTTGTCCTTTCGGTTGCTGATGCAAGTCAGAAATAAAATGGTTGAAGCCTATCAAGAAGTCATGCGAATGCAAGTGTAGCCAATGCTGACGTGCAATATTCATGAATGAACGAGACAGGCACATTACAATCTAAGTCCTTCGCACCCATTTAACCCACATGGCAACATTCCCAGATAGTCTCGTTGCGAACTTCCAGGCCTTAACTCTTGGTCAACGTCTTGGTGTGATCGTGGTGTTGGCTTTGGCGCTTGCGACGATACCCATGTTGCTTCTTCTGGGGAAAGAACCGGAACTTGTGGTCCTCTTTTCCCAACTGGAAGCCGATGATACGCGGGCCATTATTCAAGAATTGGGCAAACAAGGTGTGACCTATGAGTTGGGAGAAAGCGGCAATACGATCAGAGTTCCCGCCGAACGGGTGCATGAATTGCGTCTGCAGTTGGCGTCGGTCGGGTTGCCGGAATCGGCGGGAGTGGGATTTGAAATTTTCGATCGGACTGGACTGGGGGTAACGCCGTTTACCCAACAAATGAACTACCGGCGAGCTCTTCAAGGAGAGTTAGCGCGGACGATAAGCCAGATTTCTCAAGTCGAGCGGGTGCGCGTGCATCTGGTCATTCCGGAAAAACGTTTGTTTGCGTCCGAGCAAAAACCGGCGCAAGCGGCAGTGGTGCTCACCTTGAACCGAGGTAATACTTTGGGGAGCACACAAGTGCAGGGAATTGTCCATTTAGTGGCAAGTAGCGTGGAAGGGCTAGAGCCGGGCCAAGTGACGGTTGTTGATAACCATGGGAAGGTATTGAGTCAAAATTCGGTAGATGACGATGCACAATTAACGGCGACACAGATTGCCACTCAGCGTCGTGTGGAGCGTGATCTGGAACAACGGGTTCAGACGATGCTGGATCAAGTATTGGGGCCGGACAAATCGGTTGTGCGAGTCACGGCTCCATTGGAATTCCGGCAAATTGAAATTACCGAAGAAAGTTTTGATCCAAACAGCCAAGTTGTGCGGAGTGAAAACCGGAGTCAGGAGAAAGTGACAGAACAGGGCGCACGGGCGGGTGTCCCGGGCGTTCGCAGCAATGTTCCGAACGATTTGAAGCCGATCGGAGGTTCAGGACCCAAGGAAGCCAAAAGAAAGAATGAAACATTGAACTATGAGGTGAATCGAAAGGTCAGCAAAATTATTGAGCCCACCGGTGCGATTCAACGGCTAAGTGTGGCCGTTCTCGTTGATGGAACCTACGAAGTGGCGGATGGCGCGGACGCCCAGACAGAAAATGCCACGGAGGGCAGGACCTATGTTCCCCGCTCGGAACAGGAAATTCAAAATCTCATACAAATTGTAAAAAAGGCTGTGGGATTTTCTGAAGAGCGTGGCGATCAAATCGAAATGGCCAATGTACCTTTTGAAACACCGGCGGTTCAAGAAGGTGAAGAGGGCATGACGGCGGGAGTCCAGTCTTTTCTGGCAACCTGGGGAGGATTTTTAAAGCCGGTCCTGTTTTTCTTCTTGGGCGTGATGGTCCTCTGGTTTGTGATTCGTCCGATGGCTCTCAATCTCACGAAGCCGTCGGCTGAGCCGGTTGTCTTGCCGCAGGCCGGATTGCCGACCACGGTAACGGAATATGAAACAGAAATTACTGAAACCCCCCAGGAGCAAGCGCTGAAGTTGGCTGCTGAAAATCCTGCCACCGCCGCTCAGGTGATTCGGACGTGGATCAAAGAAGAGCAAGAGCAAAAGGCCTAGTCCGTGAGCGAACATTTATCAGGATATGAAAAAGCCGCCATATTACTGCTGGCGATTGGTGAAGAATCCGCCGTGGAGGTTTTGAAGGTTTTAGATCAAAAAGATATCCGGCAGATTGGGGCATATTTGGGCGCCCTTGTGAAAGTGGGTCAAGAAGAGCATCGTTATGTCTTGAAAGAATACATGGAATTGGCCGGAGCCTCGGGGCTCAGCGTCGAAGGAAAGGCCTATTTGGCAAAAATTTTGAATGCCGCATTAGGAAAAGATAAGGCGCGGCGAATCTTAAGTTCTCTCAACAATTCAGATAATGCCGGTTTTGAACTCCTTAAGTCATTGGATGCCGTGTCGATTACCAATTTGTTGACCTATGAACATCCGCAAACAGGAGCGCTCATTTTGGCGAATCTGGAATCTGATCAGGCCGGACAAATTTTATCTCTACTCCCGGCGCATAAGCGGGATGCCATTGTCTACCGCTTGGCAACCACTGAAGAGGTGTCCCCCAACATGGTTGATGAATTGAATGGCGTGCTTCAAGAAGAATTGCGCTTGGGATCCTCAAAAAATGCTATTCCGGTTGGGGGCACGGGGTTAGTGGCGGAAATTTTGAACTCTGTGAAGCGAAACGTGGAGGGCGAAATTTTTACAGCCTTGGAAACCAAAGATCCGGATGTTGCGGAGGAAATACGCGGAAAAATGTTCGTGTTTGAAGATCTGGATAAAGTGGACGACCGGGGTATGCAGGAATTGCTGCGTGAAGTGAGTAAAGAGGAACTACTGTTGGCCTTAAAGCCTGTGGACGGGCCGCTGCGCGATCAATTCTTCAAGAACATGTCGAGTCGCGCAGCTGAATCCCTGAAAGAAGATATGGAGACTAGAGGCCCCGTCAAGTTGAGTGATGTGGAGATGGCCCAGCAAAATATTATTAAGACAGTACAGCGCTTGGCCGGTGAAGGCCGTGTGTCAATCGGAGGAAAAGGCGAGGAGCAGATGGTTTAGGGCTATGATGGAGCAACCTCAGCGCGTTCAGACATTTCATATGGCGGAATTGGTTCCAAAGGGAACGAAGGCCCAAGATGAGGAGGCTCAGCGCCATGATTGTTCCGCACTGCAACAGCAGGCGTACGAGCAAGGCCGTCAGAAAGGTATTGAGGAGGGGCGGGCGCAATGCCAGGCCAAAGTCGAGGCTGAGCTGAAGCGCGTGATTCAGTTGGCGAATGAAATTGGCCGGGCACGTGTGGCAGCTCTTGAAGAACAGGATAAAGATATTGTGGAAGTGGCGTTGACGATTGCTCAGAAAATTCTTCTTCGAGAAGTGAAGGCGGATCAGGAGCTCGTGGTTCGCCAGGTTCGCCACACTCTTGGACTGCTATTGAACAACAGTCTTGTGACGTTAAAGGTCAATCCTCAAGATTTGGAGTCTCTGCAAGCGCTTCATCAGGAATTAAAAGCTGAATGTGCGGAAAACGACCATTTGGTTATCGAAGGGGATGATACGGTCGAACAGGGAGGCTGTCTGGTTGAACAGTCGTCTCTCCAGTTGGATGCGCGTCTTCAGCAGCAACTAGAAACCGTGGCCATGGAATTTGGGTTGAAAGTTTCCTCCTCATGAGCTTAGCCAGTATTCAACAACGTCTTGATGAGCTGTCGCTCGTTGCCGTCACCGGCCGCGTGGTCAAAGCGGTTGGCCTGACATTAGAGGCGACAGGGTTAAGCGCTTCTGTCGGACAGCGGTGTCATATTTTTAGCCAGCGGCGTCAAGCAGTTTTAGAAGGTGAAGTGATTGGATTTCGGGAACAACGGGTGATCGTGATGCCATTTGGTCCTGTACGGGGCATTGGTGCCGGAGATTTAATTCGGTATGACCCCAGTTCCCCCCGGTTGCTGGTCGGCCCACATCTTTTGGGTAGAGTGGTGGATGGGTTAGGACATCCAGTGGATGGAAAAGGTCCGATGCCGCGCAGTCAACGGTATGCGTTGTATGCTTCGGCTCCGGATCCGCTGCGACGCAAACGGATCACGGTGCCGATGGATCTCGGGGTACAGTCAATCAATGCGTTATTGACCTGTGGCGTGGGCCAAAAAATGGGAATCTTTGCGGGGAGCGGTGTAGGGAAAAGCGTGCTCATGGGTATGTTATGCCGGCATACAACAGCAGACGTCAATGTCGTGGCCTTAGTGGGCGAGCGCGGACGGGAGGTCAAAGAGTTCTTGGAACGGGATTTGGGTTCGGAGAGTTTGCGCCGGTCGGTCGTCGTGGTGGCCACGTCAGATCAATCCCCATTGGTTCGTGTGCGTGCGGTCTTTGTGGCGACGGCTATTGCCGAATATTTCCGGGATCAAGGAAACCAGGTTCTGTTATTGGTTGATTCTCTCACACGATTGGCGCATGCCCAGCGGGAAGTCGGATTAGCGGCAGGCGAACCGCCCACGACCAAAGGCTATCCCCCTTCCGTGTTTACCCTGTTTCCGCAGGTCCTGGAGCGGGTGGGGCCTCTGGAAAACGGATCGATTACGGGTTTGTATACCGTGCTGGTGGACGGGGATGACCTCAATGATCCTGTGGTGGATGCCATGCGTTCCATACTCGATGGCCATATTGTGTTGTCACGGCAGTTAGCTATGCAGGGACATTTCCCGGCTATTGATGTGCTGCAGAGTCTTAGCCGGGTCATGGCAGATATTGTGTCGGACTCCCATGCCGAAGCCGCAAAAACGATTATTCGATCTTTGGCGGAATACCGTAATTCCGAAGATCTGATTAACCTAGGCGCCTATCAACCAGGAGCCAATAAGCGGCTTGATGCAGCCATAGCCATGAAAGATCCGATTGATCAATATTTGAAGCAGCCCCGGGATAAGGCTGTAAGTTTGACCGAAAGCATCAGTAACCTGGAGGCCTTAGCCGCACAGAATGACAGTCTTGCCGGAACGAATGGAGCCGCGTCATGAATTGGACAACTCTGCTGAAGTTTAGAAAACAGGTTGAAGATCTGGCCCGGGAGCGAGTCGTGCTGGCTGAATGGGAAAAAAGCCAGGAGCTGGCCAAGCGTCAGGAGTTGAGCCGGGATATGGAAAAAATTGTCATAGAACTTGAAGAATGCATTCAGGCGGGAGTAAATGCTTTGTCTGTTGAAGAGCATTATGAGTGGCTGGACCGGCTGGGAACCGGCATGGAAAGACATACGCAGCAGATCAATAAAATTGAAGAAACACTTTCGGAATTACGGGAAAAACTCAAAAAGGCTCATCATGCCAGACGAGTGGTTGAGATAGTCATTGCGAAAAAAGAGGCGGCGGTGCTCAAGAAAATTGCGGAACAAGAGCAGCGCATTCAGGAAGATTTGTCGGCTCATGCTTTTGCGGCATCAAGCCATGAAGAAATGACCTAGTAGTCCAATGTTGCCTAGTCCTCGTATCATTCCTTGGTGGTTGGTGGCGGTCGTGCTGTCCGCCACAGCCGTGTGGTCTGTCCAGGCTACCACCGAAAACGCATCGAATGATTTACATGAAAATCAACATGTTGAAGAGAGTTTTACAGATGAGCCTCTCAGTGAAGAGGCGTCCCTTTTAGAAGAACTGCAAGCCAGGTTGAAGGCTGTGGAGGAACGGGAACGTAGCTTGCAGCTTCGCGAAGAACAGGTGCAAGCATTACAGCGGGATATCGAAGCGTTGGCTGCACGGCAGGCAAAAGAAGCCAAGCGGCTGGACAAAGAAGCTTCGGCGTTAGATGAAGAACAGCGCAGGTATCTCGAGCAAGATCCTGCATTGATCCATTTGCTCAAAATTTATGAGTCGATGGATCCTGAAGAAGGGGCCTTGCGCATCGAGCAAATGCAGGAAAGTTTAGCTTTAGATATTCTTGCAGGGATTAAAAATAAGAAAGCCGCGGGAATCTTAGCCGGCATCAAGCCGAAGAAAGCAGCCAGGTTGTCCGAAGGTCTTCGGAAATATCGAGAAATTAAACTGAATCGTCGTGTCAACAGCAAACCTCAAAAATAGGACATGAGTTTCTTTCTTCCCATCTTTGGAAATCTGGCAACTAGCCCTAACAGCGTAGCAGGAGGGGAGGGAACTCCCGAGCCATTAAGTCAAACGGTTCAGCCAACGCGGCAGGAGCCGGGCCATGGTGTTTCATCAAACCTTGAACAGAATCAGAACGCAGCCGGTGGGACATCGGTGTTTTTACAACAACTGCGTTTTATTGAATCGGGAGATATTCACATAAAAGAGAAACCTCTAGATCTTCTCGTACAAGACCATTCTGTTAATCCAAACCCATTTCCCCTCGAATCAAGTTCCATTGCGGTTGCAGAGACTTTTTCTGAAACAGTGGTTCCTCAGAAGGCTCATGTTGAACTGCCACCAGGATTGGCTATTCCGCAGAGTTCTCCGGTAGCTGTCAAGGGCAAGGTTGTAGAAACCGGCGGCGCGGATGATGTGGGTGTTCAAAGTCACAATCTCTTGTCGAAAGCGTTCCCGTCAAACCATTCCGTTCCCGTCAACTATATACATGGTCCGGAGAATTCGTCGGTTCAGGTCAAGCAGGTCATTAATTTCGGGACCTATCCTGCCACGAATTATGCTGGGCAGGATCGCGCGCATGAATCCCGGCCTTTAGAAAACCAGCCGATTCCTGTTCCGAAAACAACTGATACTGCACTGGTTTCTCAGTCAGCCTTGCCGGCTAAAACGCTCAATGCTGGAGAAGGTCCTCGGCAGCATGTAGAAGGAGAAGTCAGCAAACATTCAACGGCAGCAGTAGGTGAGAAAGGGGAACGAGGAACACGTCCAGTGTCTCAACTTGATCAGTTTCTTCTCAAAGGCCTTGATCAGATCCAAAAACCAACTCCTCAACATGCTTCTTCGAATGTCCCAGTACAACAACAGCAGACACTGCAATTCAGACAAGCTGCGGTTGTACAGTCAAGCCAGACTCTTCCTGTCACCGCCATTCATGCTGACGGGCCTGCCGGCTTCACTGAACAGGGCGCGGCCAATTCCATTTCCCTTAGACCGCAAATTCCCAATCAACTCAGCGTGCAAGAGCCTGCTCGTCAGGCTTCGGATATTCGTCCAGCTATCCAGGCTGATCTCGTGGCGGACCCAGGGGTGTTGGGTAGAGGAGAGCGTGTCCACAGCCTGGCTGAGGCATCAGTAAGAAGCGTCGGTATCGAAACAAGCGAAGGGCAAAGTGCCGGCATGGGTATGAACAATTTTTCTCAATCTCAGTCAAGTTTTCAGCAGTCGACAGCTTCGCACAACTCGGGAGCTGGCGTGCGGACAGTAGATGCACGCGCGGCGGCCTTCCCTGCGCCAGCCCTGCAACGGCTTCAAATGGACGTGCAGCTATCCGAACACCAACGGGTGCAAATTGATGTTGGAGTCCAAAACCGTCAAGTGTATGCGGGCTTGGTGATGGATCATTCAGTGCTCAGGAATCTGGCGGCTCAATTTGTCCCTCAACTGGAAAACCAACTCGCGCAAGCTGATCTGGAATTGCAGGAGTTTTCGGCCGAAGTGCGTGAGGATCAGCAACAAGAACCGGACCGTTTGTTGTATCAATCTCCCCAAGACCATCATCCACGAGACGGCGGATTGTCTTCGCAGGGTACGGCCGATCTGATGAAGCCCGTGGTTCATCAACAAGAAGAGCAGGGAATGCATTTTGTGGCATGAAGCCTAGTCACGGTGAAACGCTCACAGAAGGAGTATAAAAAATGGACTCAGTCACAGCCGCATCGGCACTTGCGACAGGTAGTTCCTCCACCGCAACACGAAGAGATGATGTGGAAGCCGCGGTGTCGGAGCTGGGGTCTGAAGTCTTTTTACGTCTACTAGTAACGCAGTTGCAGAGTCAGGATCCAACAAGCCCTGTACAGAATGAAGAATTTGTGGCTCAGTTGGCGCAGTTCACAACATTGGAACAAACGACCAATACCAACGAACTTCTTGAAAAATTGATTGTCCAGGATACGCAACGGACCCAGATGAATTTGGTGAATCTTATCGGGCGGACGGTGGTGTCTGCCGGGGATACGGTCAGTATCGGTAACGGTAATCAACCGGTTCTCTCCTATGCGTTGAGCGGGGATGCCAGTCGTGTGACCATTGACATTTTGGGACCCAATAAGCAACTTGTTCAGCGGCTGGAATCCACAGCGTTTCAACATGCGGGCGCGAATCAAGTGCAGTGGGATGGATTAGACGCGGATGGGAATCGCGTGCCAGACGGGGTCTACCAGTTTAGAGTCAAGGCGGAAGATTTGAAAAAGAATGTTGTGCCGGCGTTAACGTTTGGGCGGGAGCCTGTGGCAAATATTGTGTTTGAAGCCGAAAAGCCAATTGTCCTTCAAAGCGGGAATGCACTGAAACAAGAGGACATTATTTCGATTCAATAACCCTAGCAGCATGCCGAACATGGATGTCCGAAGTGCTCGTAACAAAGGAGTCATAATCAATGGGCATTACATCAGCATTTTTTGCGGCGACCAGTGGAATCAATGCAACGAGCCGGGCGCTCAGTGAAATTGGAAACAATATCGCCAATGCGCAAACTGTGGGGTATAAAAGCCGGTCCGTGTCCTTTGGTGATTTGTTTGGCGCAACGATCGGCGGTGGCGGGACGAGTACCGCTCTAGTCGAAGGGCGTGGCGTGCGAGTCTTAGGTATCGATCCCAGTTTTACTCAAGGCTCGCTTCAAACAACATCAAATGCCTTGGATCTGGCGATCGATGGCGACGGATTTTTTCAAGTCCAGGATGCCGGAGGCAATACATTTTTTTCGCGAGCCGGGCAATTCAATATTGATTCAGCTGGAAATATCGTGAATCCGGCGGGACTCTTCCTGCAAGGGTATGTGGCCGATACGTCGGGGGTCATCTCACCCAGCCTTGGAAATATCGTGCTCACTAATGCGCAACAAACTGGTATTGCGACCACGGAAGTCGACATGATCGGAAACTTGAACGCGGCCGATCCTGTTCTTACGGGTTTCACCAATGCCAACCTCTTGGCTGATCCAACGAGTAAATCGAATGCCACATTTAGTTCAGGAATTCGGGTGTTTGATACGTTGGGCACAGGACATGATCTCACGGTGTATTTTTCCAAAACCGACATCAATGAATGGACATATAGTGTAGTGGCGCCTGATACAGAGGTCACCGCCCCCATTGCGACGAATGCGACCACCGGAAACTCTTTAGTGGCTCAAGGAACATTAACCTTTAATACGAATGGGCTGTTAGATGTCGAGAGTACTCCAGGGGGGCATACCATATCATTTGTGAATGGGTCGACCGTACCCCAGACAATCATCTTTGACTTCGGATCGAGTATTACCACCGATGCCGGATTAGGGACCGATGGGATGTTGCAACAGGGGTCTGATTCTGTCGTGTTAGAACAAGCGCAAGACGGATTTTCTGTTGGGACCCTGACCGGGACGTCGATCGGAGAAGACGGAGTGATTACGGGACGGTTTTCGAATGGGACGACGCGGGCGCTTGGTCAGGTGGCGCTGACCCGCTTCATCAATCCTGATGGCTTGCAGCCAATTGGTCGGAATTTGTTCATTCAATCTGGCGACTCCGGAACGCCCACGGTGGGCACGCCTGGAACCGGCTCTTTTGGGAAAGTCTCCGCCAGCACCCTCGAAACCTCTAATGTGGATTTAGGTGATGAGCTTGTGAATATGATTACGATGCAGCGGGGCTTTCAAGCCAATTCACGAATTATCACCACCACGAATGACTTGCTAGGGGAGTTAGTCAATCTGGCTCGTTAGTCGTTAGTCGCCGATGGCTGAATCAGAAGCCTTCTGTCAGCGTATGCTGAC
The DNA here is from genome assembly GCA_965223315.1 of Nitrospirales bacterium. GTDB lineage: Bacteria > Nitrospirota > Nitrospiria > Nitrospirales > UBA8639 > Nitrospira_E. Next base: position 2,919,408 of record CBDCWD010000004.1, on the reverse strand, counting down.
AGAGGGCTTTTTTTTTTGCAAAAGACTCTCAACAACATATGTAGGAGAGGCAATTTTTTCCTTACGTCAAAGCTTCCAGCAAAATGCCAGGAAACTGACGAAAATCCACCCAGACATTTTTGGAAAAACCATAGGATCGTGGCTAGGGAGAGGGGTAAACGTCCTGTTTTTGTTAAAGAAATTTTCTGGAACAGGCATGAGAGGGGAAGAGAGGGAGGGTGGCATAGAGGTTGCTGAGTTTGAGAGAGGAGTGTTGGGCACCATAAATTTTTGCATGTGAGGTTACGGTATGGCTGACGAATCTGCCGCAGAAGAAGCCCCGGCAAAAGCGGGATCCGGGAAAAAGATGATTATCTTAGGCCTTGTGGGAGTGTTGCTTCTAGGCGGGGGTGGAGGCGCCGCATGGTTTTTTATGGGCGGTGATAAAAAAGAAGAGGGTGAGCAACATGCGGCGGATGGGCATGGCGATGAACATGCCGAGGAGCCCGGGCCGGTGGTGGAGCTTGATCCGTTTTTATTGAATTTGGCGGATCGAGACGAGCTTCGATTCCTCAAAGTCAGTATCAAGTTGGAACTGGACAGACCGGAAGAGAAAACAGACTACCAACATAAGGTCCCGGCTATCCGGGATGCGTTGCTTGTCCTCTTAAGCAGCAAGGAGTCTCAATTGTTACGGACGGTGAATGGAAAGCGGAGAGTTCGAGAAGAAATTATGAAACGGGTGAATGGGGTCATGAGCAAGGGAAAGATCTCTAATGTGTTCTTTACAGATTTTATTATTCAATAACCAAGGGAAAACTTCTCCATTTTCACTAACTCAGGTCTATGGAAAAAATTCTTAGTCAAGATGAAGTCGATGCTCTCCTTCGAGGAGTATCGGACGGTGATGTTGAAACGGAAGCTCCCGAACCCGAAGAACCTCAAGACGGGCCGGTTCCCTACGATCTTGGAAATCAGGAATGGGTTATCCGGGGCCGCATGCCGACCCTGGATGTCATTCACCAACAATTTTCCCGGCTCTTTCGTTTAGCGCTGAGCGATATTTTACGAAAAACGATTGAAGTCACCATCACGAATCAAACTGTTCAAAAGTTTGGAGAATTTACCAAGCGTCTCCCCGTGCCGGCGTACCTGCAAATTATTTCCATGGAACCTTTGAGAGGGACAGCCATGGTGGCAACGGATGCCGCGACGGTCTATCTCCTTGTGGATCATTTTTTTGGTGGCGCCGGGCAAACCCATGTCAAACCTGAAGGACAAGACTTTACTCTGATCGAACAACGGGTCATGCGCAAAGTGATGGCGATGGGGCTCAGAGATTTACAGAAAGCCTGGGAGCCCGTTCAAAAAGTGGCGATTAAGGCCGTGCGGGCGGAAATGAACCCTCAGTTAGCGTCGATCGTCTTGCCGGCGGATGTGGTCATTGTTGTGACGTTAGGTATTGAACTGGGTAATTCCGTCGGAGATCTTCATCTGTGTCTTCCCTATGCCATGTTGGAACCGATTCGGGAGCGGTTGCAAGTCAGCTTTCAAAGTGACTTTTATGAATTGGACCATGGTTGGATCAAAAGATTTTCCAGCAGAGTCAAAGAAGCTCCGGTTAGCATCTCCGTCAAATTGGGAGAAGCTCAGTTATCAGTCGAAGAATTTATGAATTTTTCAGAAGGTGATGTGATTGCGCTCAATCAAACCACATCCCAGCCGTTAACGGCCACGGTCGAAGGCGTGCCGAAATTCCTTGGCTTTGCGGGGACGTCAAAAGGCATGCAATCGTTCCAGGTTCACGAAGTTCTGGATGTTCCCGAGTAAGGCGGGGGTCTTACGGTAGAGAGTAATGATAGCAATGCTTGAACGATATGGAGATGACCTATGAGTGATGATGACAATGTCGATATGGACACATTTGACGCTGAAAAAGAAATGATGGAGGCCCTGGCGCAGGAAGCGGCTGAAAAAGGTGAAGAAGTCGCACCGCCGCCCCCTCCCCCCCCGCCGCCTGCCGCTACGCCCGAGTTGTCGGCTCCGTCAGATACAAATCTTGATCGAATATTGGATATCCCATTGGTGCTATCGGCGCAGCTGGGTAATACCAGAATGTTGATTAAAGATTTATTACAGCTCGGTCCGGGATCCATTGTGGAGTTGGATAAGTTAGCTGGCGAACCTTTAGAGGTCCTCGTCAATGAGCGGCTTGTGGCCCGGGGAGAAGTGGTCATGGTCAATGAAAAATTTGGTATTCGGTTGACGGATGTTGTGAGTGCCACTGAGCGAGTAAATAAACTCGCATGAGGGCAGACAGACGGAATCGGTGCTCGTAGATGTTGCGTAGGAAAATCAATGGATTTTACGGATGAAATAGTTAAGATGGCCGGGGCCTTGGCTCTAGTCGTGTTGCTTCTGTTGAGCGGGTTGGCAGTAGCCCGGAGACTATTTGGAGAGCATGCGGGAAAGAATGGGCAGCCACTGATGCGTGTGCTGGGTGGTCTTCGGGTTGGAACTGGCAAACAAATCATGGTCGTTGATGTGGCTGGAGAGGTTTTAGTCTTAGGAACGACTGCGAGAGAAATGACGTTATTAACCAAAATCACCGATCAGGAACGAGCCAACCAGATGCGGGTGCAAGCCGATCCCATGATTGGCCGCTTAGGGGAATGGATCGGTCAATGGTCACAGAAAGGTTCGGCAGCGGGTCCGTCCGAGTCAGGGCCCCGCGAGTTGTCTTTCCCGCTATCGAAATGCTCATGAAACGTCAAACAAACATGGCTGCCCGGTCTGCGGTGTCGAAGGGGTTCGGATGGTTCAGTATGTTATGGCTCGGTGTCGTGGGCGGGGTGATGAGCGTAGGTTCTTCGGTATTGGCACAAGGAACGCAAGATCCCACAATCAGTCTGCAAGTATCCGGTTTAGACGCGACCGAACCATGGACCTTTGGCATCAGAATTCTGTTCATGCTGACGGTCCTGACGTTGGCGCCGGCACTGCTCATGTTGGTGACTTCCTTTACACGGGTTGTGATTGTCCTGGGTCTTCTTCGGCAAGCCTTGGGGACGGTCCATGCGCCTCCGAATCAAGTCCTGATAGGGCTCGCATTGTTTTTAACGCTTTTTATTATGATGCCGGTGTGGGAACAGGTCCGGACCGAGGCGCTGAATCCTTTTCTAGACAGTCAGGTCACCCAAGAGGTTGCAATGCAGAAAGCCATGGAACCCATCCGGGAGTTTATGTTGAAACAAGTCCGGGAGAAAGATTTGGGCATGTTTATGAGCATGGGAAAAATTGCCACCCCTCAGACCGCGAAAGATGTTCCCATGCATGTACTAGTCCCGGCATTTGTGACCAGTGAATTGCGGACAGCATTTCAAATTGGGTTTTTGATTTACGTGCCGTTTCTGGTCATCGATATGATCGTGGCCAGTACGTTGATGTCTATGGGGATGATGATGCTACCGCCCGTCATGATTTCATTGCCCTTTAAACTTGTCCTATTTGTGTTGGCGGATGGGTGGTTTTTGGTCGTGGGATCCCTTATGAACAGTTTTCAATAAAAATAGACAGTAAGGAGTGAATAGTAAGAAGTGAAAAGCAAGGCAACATGGAATGTTGAGTATTTCCTTTCTCCTTACGACTTACTTCCCACTTTTTACTATTTTCAAGGAGAACAGATATGACTCCTGAAGGTGTGATGGCCGTGGGCCAGGAAGCCATTAAAACGATATTATTTGTCGCAGGGCCTATGTTGGGGTTTAGTTTAGTGGTGGGGTTAATGGTCAGTATTTTTCAAGCCATGACTCAAATTAATGAAATGACGCTTACATTTTTGCCCAAAATTATGACCATGTTCATTGTGTTATTGGTGATGTTCCCGTGGATGCTGCAGACTCTTGTGGGGTTCATGACGGGTGTCTGGGGGCAGATTCCTCAGATGGCGCAGTGAAGACAGTGAGAAGTAAGGAGTGAGAAGTACACAGAATAGCAGTTGGGATATTTTTTCTAAGGAAGTGATGTGACCGGTGTTGCAATGGGATATCGCAATGCAACAGGTGTGGCAGTTTCTGGTGGTGCTGGTGCGGACCGGAGCGATTTTGGCGGCTTTGCCTCTGTTAGGAGGCCGGACGGTGCCACAACGTATCAAGGTCGGATTGGCGGTGGCCGTCTCTGTCATTCTCGCTCCGGTGGTCACATTTTCTCTGCCGCCCAATTGGTTACAGCCAGGCCATATGGCGATCGCCTTAGGGGCGGAATTGCTTGTCGGGCTTGTCCTTGGGTTAGCGATGCGCTTAGTGATGGCAGCGGTGGAAGTCGCGGGGAATGTGCTCGGATTTCAAGTGGGATTTGCCATGGCCAATGTCTTGGACCCCGTCACGCAAGTACAAACGCCAGTCTTCGGCCAGTTGATGACGGTGTTGGCGACTCTCCTCTATTTTCAAGTGGACGGGCATTTGCTAGTGCTTTTAGCCTTAGGGAGCAGCTTTCAGCTCATTCCCCCGTTCGGGGCGCATTTGAGCGCGCCGCTCCTTCCTGATGTCACCGGGTTGATGCAACGGACCTACGAGACTGGGATGCGGATAGCATTTCCGGTCATGGCCGCCACATTTCTGGTGCATGTCGCGATGGGACTCCTGGGACGCCTGGTTCCGCAAATGAACATCATGCTGACCAGTTTCCCCGTGACGATATCGGTGGGGCTCATTGTGTTGGGACTGGGATTGCCATTTATCGCTCTCGTCTTTCAGCAATCGGTGCTGGACATGGAAACCATTCTCTGGGAACTCTTGCAGGGATTAGGACATGGCTGAGAATAAAGACGGCGGAGAAAAAACAGAACAACCGACTAGTAAAAAGTTAGCGGAGGCTCGCCGGAAAGGGCAGGTTGCCATGACGCGCGAATTGCCTCCGTTGTTTGTCTTGCTGGGCGGGGTTGGCGCGATTTCTTTGTGGGCTCCTCAATTCTTTCAAGAATTTTCCGGACATTATCGGTCGTGGTTTGAACAGGCAGGGACGCTCCAGATTGACCAGAGGACGCTCCATATCCTCTTGGCCAATATTACTACGCAGGCGTTTGTGCCTCTTATCCCTTTTGTGCTGATTGTCGCGGTCTTAGCATTAGGAGCGATTCTCATGCAAACGGGGTTCTTGTGGGTTGAAGAAGGCATAAAGCCCAAGCCCTCAAAACTCAACCCTATGAATGGTCTGAAACGCCTGTTTTCGTGGAAAGGGATCGCGGAACTTTTAAAGTCGATCCTGAAAGTCAGCATGGTAGCCGGAATTATCTATTTTGTGCTGTCTCATGGCCTGAAAGAATTGGTTCAGTTTCCCATTATCGGAGTGGCTGGTTCGATTGCTCAGACCTGGGGGCTGGTGCAGAAAATTGTGTGGTCGGTCGGCGGAGCGTTACTCATCTTAGCCATTATCGATTTCATCTATCAAAAGTGGCAGCACACTGAAGATCTCAAAATGACAAAGCAGGAAGTCAAAGATGAGTCGAAAGATGTTGAAGGGGATCCGCAGATTCGTTCTCGCCGGCTCAGCTTGCAACGGGAACGGTCGCGGCAGCGCATGTTACAGGCGGTGCCGCAGGCCGATGTGGTGATTACGAATCCGACCCATGTTGCGGTGGCTCTTCGCTATGATACCAATAGTATGGATGCGCCTGTCGTGGTCGCCAAAGGCGCCGGGTTCATGGCGGAAAAAGTGAAGCAGATTGCCCGCCATGCCGGCGTTCCCATCCTAGAAAACCGCAGTCTAGCGCGTGGCCTCTTTAAAGCCACAAAAGTGGGGCAAGAGATTCCCGCTGCGCTGTATCAGGCCGCCGCCGAAGTGTTGGCCTATGTCTATCGTTTGCGAAATTCACAGGGTCAGGCTAGCTAGAGATTCTCATGGCATTTGATGGTGAACGATTCAAAAGCGAATTGATGCCAGCGCATTATGGCGATGTGTTGTTGCCTGTTGGCGTGGTGGGCCTTCTTCTGCTCATGCTCCTGCCGCTTCCCTCCTTTATGTTGGATTTGTTTTTGTCGTTTAGCATCACATTGGCGATGCTCATTTTGCTGGTCACCATGCATTCGGGGCGACCGGCGGAATTTTCAGTGTTTCCGTCAATTGTCTTACTCACCACCCTGTACCGGTTAGCGTTGAATATCGCCTCGACCAGAGCCATTTTGTTGCATGGCAATGAAGGGCCGGCTGCCGCGGGAGAAGTGATTCGCGTATTTGGCGAATTTGTGGTGGGAGGAAATTTTGCCGTTGGCATTGTCGTGTTTTCCATTTTGGTGATTATTAATTTTGTGGTCATTACCAAGGGCGCGACTCGTATTGCCGAAGTTGCCGCACGCTTTACCTTGGATGCGATGCCGGGTCGGCAAATGAGTATTGATGCGGATCTCAATGCGGGAATTATCGACGAAGCGGAGGCCCGCAAGCGCCGGGAAATGATTTCGCAAGAAGCCGACTTTTATGGATCGATGGACGGTGCCAGTAAATTCGTCCGGGGAGATGCTGTGGCTGCACTGCTGATAATTTTTATCAATGTGCTGGGCGGCCTCATGATTGGCGTCATGGAGCATAGCATGTCGATTGTGGCGGCAGCCAAACGGTTTACGCTGTTGACGGTCGGGGATGCCATTGTGGCGCAAATTCCGGCGCTGATTATGTCAACGGCGGCCGGGATTATTATCACAAGGGTATCCACGACGACGAGTCTTGGCCGTGATCTCACGGAACAAATTTTTTTCAATCCGCATTTGGTTGCCGCTGTTGCGGCGATGTTGGTGTTTTTGGGCCTGTTGCCGGGCTTGCCTCACCTGGCTTTTTTGCTTCTTGGAGCCATGACGGCGGGAGTGGCCTATATACTTTGGAATCGGAAGCAGCTGCTGCAGACAGAAGCGGCCAGTCCTCAGCCGGGGGCGGCGGCTCAAGCCGACAAATCCGAAGCGCCCGCCACGGAATCCGTAGACAGTGTGGCGCCGCCTGATTTGTTGGAGTTGCATGTAGGATATGGCCTGGTGCCCTTTGTGGACCATGCGCAGGGCGGAGAACTCTTAGAACGCATTCGAGCCATTCGCAAGCAGACCGCGTTGGATATGGGGTTCGTGGTTCCCTCGGTCCATATTCGAGATAACCTGCAGCTGAAGCCGCATGAATACAGCATTTTGCTCAAAGGCATCCAAATTGCCAAAGGCGAGCTTGTCCCACGGCATTTACTGGCCATTAATCCTGGACATGCCAGAAAGGGGTTGGAAGGCAAGCCCGGACAGGACCCCTGCTTTGGGTTGCCGGCCGTATGGATTGCCCCCACGGAGAAAGAACGCGCCCAAATGGAGGGGTACACCGTGGTGGATGGTCCCGCCATTATTGCAACACATTTAACGGAACTTATTAAGACGAATGGGCACGAATTGCTGGGTCGCCAAGAGGTCCAGAATTTGCTGGATAACCTGGCTAAGACGTATCCCAAGGTGGTGGATGAGCTTATTCCCACTCAATTAACGTTAGGAGTTGTGGTGCGAATCTTAAGGAATCTTCTACGTGAACGGGTCTCCATCCGCGATTTGCGGACGATTCTCGAGACTGTCGCGGATTACACCACTGTGAGTAAGGATCCTGACACCCTGACGGAATATGCCCGGCAAAATTTATCTAGAACGATTTCTACCCAATATGCCAATGCCGACGGTTTTGTACATGTCGTGAGTTTGGACCCGGCCTTAGACCGCCGGTTGACCGAGGCGATCAAGCCCAGCGGGGTGGAACAAACGGGGTTATCGCCCAATGTGTTCAATGACGTGATTATGGCTGTGCGCCAGGCTCTGGAACGAGTGGTCAGTCAAGGATATCAACCCATTGTTTTATGTTCCCAGTCGATTCGATCGCAGCTTTACCGACTTGTGTCTCCAGGGATTCATGCGTTGGCGGTGTTATCCCCCAATGAATTGGATCCAAAAACTAAAATTCAAGCTATTGAAGTTGTGAGGTTGCCGCATGAAATTGAAACGGTTTGAAGCTCTTTCGTTACAGGAAGCTCTGCAAGCAGTCAAAGCTGAATTGGGACCGGATGCTGTGATTGTATCCTCACGCAGGATACAAAAAGCCGGAGGGTTATTTGGGTTGCTCAGTCAATCCGTGATTGAAGTCACCGCTGCCGTGGACCAGTCTGGACAACCCGAGGACGCAGAGCCTGCTGTGACATTGGATCGTTCCCTCAAGGCCCTTATGAAAAAGCCGGCGTTTCCGGCCAAGCCTGCTCCTGAACAGCCAAAGACCAAAAAGGAACCCACCTTTTCGGAGAAATTACAGGTCGCGACCGTCTTAGATCCTGTGACGCAACAGCTACAGGATATGAAGGAAGAAATTCAGCGCATGAGGGAATCGCAGAAAGACCCCGAGCAGACATTGGGAACGTTACGCCAAGAGATTGAAGGCCTGAGAGTTGTGGTGGGTGAAGCCCTCGGCAGCCAAATGCAGAAACGGGTGGAAGGGTTGCCGGGCGATCTCCTCCAAGACTTTCAGAGTCTGGTCAGTCAGGATGTAGATTCACAGCTTGCCCATCGCCTCCTGCGTTCAGTTGTGGAAACCTTGGGCACAGCGGGAATGGCGAATCGGGAGGTGGTGACCAGTCTCTTGCGGGAGCGTATGGAAGAGGCCTTGGCGGTTTCAGACAGTCAGGGTGTACGGCAATACGGCCAGAAAATCATGATGCTAGTGGGTCCGACGGGTGTGGGAAAGACCACAACCATTGCCAAGCTTGCTGGGTTGGCGCGCGAACGAGACGAACAGAAAAAGACAGTCCTGATTACGCTTGATACCTATCGCGTGGCAGCCGTGGAGCAATTGCGGGTCTTCGCCAAAATTCTGAAAATTCCGCTTGAGGTGGCCGTGTCGCAACAGGATTTTCTGGAATGTGTCGGACGGCACCAGGATGCGGATTTGATTCTCATTGATACGGCGGGCCGAAGTCCAAAAGATCAAACCGGGCATGAGGAACTCGTGGCAATGACGCGCGGGCCGGTTCACATTGACACGCACCTAGTGCTGGCGGCGCCGATGACGGAGGCCGTCTTGATGGATACGATCCGACGGTATCAAGGACTGCCGGTCCACAACATTATCATGACGAAACTTGATGAGACCGCCAAGTATGGAGGCATGTATTCCGTATTATCTCAGGCTGGGATTCCCGTCTCGTATCTGTCGGCCGGCCAACGGGTGCCTGAAGATTTGGATGTGGCCACGCGGCAGTTGCTGGTGGACTTAATATGGGATCGCCAAGACATGAAGAACGCGGCGGCGCCTATGTTGGCGGAGGTGGCTTCCTAATGTCGATGTCAGCTCCTTCATCGGTCTTGAGTGCAGGTCATCAACCATCTCGACAACATGACCAAGCCAGCGGACTCCGCGCCGCCATGCAGGCGCCGTCTTCCAATGGTCGAGAAGTGCAGGTTATTGCGGTCAGTTCTGGAAAAGGCGGCGTGGGGAAATCCAATGTCGTGACGAACTTAGCCGTGGCAGCGGCGCGGCGGGGACGAAAAGTCTTAGTAATGGATGCCGATTTAGCGCTGGGGAATGTAGATATCCTGTTGGGGTTAACTCCGCAGTACACCATTGAAGATGTCCTGTCAGGGCAACAACGGTTGGAGAATGTCTTGGTTTCAGGCCCGGAGGGTATCCAACTGCTTCCCGCCACATCAGGAGGACAAGCCTTTACCCAACTGAGCTATGAACAGCAACTCCTGCTGCAGACGGCGTTCTTGGAATTGCCTTCCCCTCCGGATCTTTTGCTGATCGATTGTGCGGCAGGCATTTCAGCCAACGTTCTCTATTTTAGTTTAGTCGCGCACGAAACGTTAATTGTGGTGACGCCGGATCCGACCTCGCTGACCGATGCCTATGCGCTTGTCAAAATTCTTTCCAATCGCTATCACCTGCGAACGTTCCGCTTGCTGGTGAATAAAGTCAAACATGTGCAAGAAGGCAAAGAAGTCTTTCGGAAGTTTAGTTTAGTCACCGATCGGTTTCTCTCCATTTCATTGGATTATGTCGGCTGTATCCCGGTTGATGACTACGTCCAGATGGCGGTGGCTCAACAGCGTGCCGTCTGTGATCTCTACCCGCGTGCCCCGGCAAGCCGGGCACTGAAAGCCCTGGTGCCCACACTTCATGCTTGGAAATCCCAGCATTCGTGGCAAGGCGGGTTTCAATTGTTTGGCCCCTCAGCATTAACCGCAACTCAACATGTGACGGAAGGATAAGGAATGAAACAAGGTGGCGTAACGGATGCTCCTGAAAAATCTCGAACGGCTCTTCCGACCAAGCTGTCGTTGACGACATCGGAACGTGAAAAACTTATTCAAGAGTTTTTGCCGGTCATCAAATATATCGCGATGCGGTTGGCCATCCGGGTTTCAAGCGGGTTGAATGTTGAAGATCTCATGAGTGCCGGTATGGTGGGCCTGCTGGATGCCATGACAAAATTCGATCCTTCCCGTGAAATTAAGTTTCGCACATATGCCGAGTTCCGTATTCGCGGGGCCATGCTGGATGAAATTCGAGCCATGGATTGGGTGCCGCGATCGTTGCGGGAACGTATTGGAAAAATTCAACATGCCGCCAATGAATGGACGAAACGAAAAGGCCGTCCTCCCACAGAAGCTGAACTGGCCGAGTCGTTAGGGATGGAAGCGCAAGAAGTTGATGAGACGCTGCTTCAAGCAAAAGGGGCAGTGGTGTTGAGCTTAGATGATTTGGGGAGTAATGACGAAGATTCTCATCCAATTTTAGATGCCTTGGCTGACCGGGATCAGCCGAATCCCTTGGAATCCCTGGTGTCGGAGGATGCCCGCCGGGCCTTAGTGGAAGCTATTGAACGGTTACCCGAACGGCAACGACTCGTTTTAACCCTGTATTACTTTGAAGAACTCACCATGAAAGAAATTGGGGTTATTTTGCATGTGACAGAATCTCGAATTTGTCAATTGCATGCGCAATCGATGGTTCGGCTCAAAGCTCTCCTTCATCATAGACTTGCCCGGTAGCACATTCTTAATTGGAGGAGCCAGGTCAATGCTCAAATGGACAGAGACCTGAGAAGAGGGTTGGCTGTATCTGGCTCTTCTTCTGCGTTTCCACTTCCTTCCCAGAAGGTTTCCATTCCCTGATGTTATAGAATAGTACAAAAAAATACGTTCACGAAGCCTCATAATTCTTCATCGACTCCAGTGGGTGGATAAACAAAGCTGAGACTCGTGGAGGAACGAGTTTCGGTCATTCCCGACATCCTTAATCGGGAATCCAGGTACTGTCTTTTTCAGATGGATCCCCGCTAAACACTGCGGGGATGACACATGGGTCCTGAACCCCTCGCACACAACTCTGGAGAATGTGGCTTAGTAAGCAGTGGTCTTAGTAATTTTCAACTGAAATCATCTCTTCTCCCTTGAGGGCTTGGCCTTGAGGAGAGGACAAGGTGAGGATGAAGGTAAAGGCTAAAGCGCCATAGTCACAAGCTTGTTGATTCACTACTCTATTTGAGTTTTCAGCAAAAAGAACCGAAAGATCTGGTTCAGAAAATATCTTGGTGAGGTCTCATCGATGAATGTGTCTGAGTCTGAAATTTCTGCGGCAGTGAAACCTGTTAGTGATAACAACCCGTTATCTCAATCTCGCTATACCATTTTACTGATTGATGATGAAAAAGTCGTCAGAATGATCGTGAAACGTCGATTGGCAAAATTGAATCACCGTCTACTAGAGGCGGAAAATGGCAAAGAAGCCTTAGAGATTCTTGGCCGGGAGCAGGTGGACTTAGTCCTGTCTGACTGGATGATGCCTGAATTGGATGGCCTAGGACTCTGTGAGATGATGAAACGGGATGATCATTTACGCTCCATTCATTTTATTTTAATGACCGCCTTGGACCAGCCTCAGCAAATTGCGGAAGGCTTGAGTCGTGGAGCCGATGACTTTCTTCCGAAATCAGCATCAGATGAAGAACTGCATGCTCGCATTGAAGCTGGGCTTCGGACTCGTCAATTGCTCTTAGACTTAAAAGAATCCAATCGTCTGATTTCGCAAAAACAGGCCGAGATGGATGCCGAAATTCAATCAGCGGCGGGGTTTGTACGGTCGTTACTTCCCGTACCTGGGGAAGTCGCGCCTGGAATACATTTGGCTTGGGAGTTCCTCCCGTCAGCCCAGCTAGGCGGTGATCTCTTTCAGGTCACGAAGTGGGGAGAAGATCATTTGGGCATCTTGGTTTTGGATATGTCGGGACATGGCACGGGGCCGGCTCTGAGGGCTGTGTCCTTGTCTATGTGGTTTAAGGGGGACCATATTGCGCAAGCCTTCCCTGACTATGATCCCGGGCAGATTGTTACCCGCTTGAATGCAGAGAATCCTATGTCGGAACAGGGGGAGTATTTCACAATTTGGATTGGGGCTTTACAGCTTTCAACTGGAGTGCTGCGATTTGCCAGCGGCGGTCATCCCGGAGCGATCCTCATACGAAAAAATGCTCCTTCGGAAGTGCTTGGTGGCAGAACCTGGCCTGTGGGATTTTCCACGGATGAAATCTATGAGACCCATTCAACCACTGTGGCACAAGGCGACCGGCTGTATTTATTTAGCGATGGCATCTATGAAGTAGAAAACGCGGACGGAGAAATTTGGGGCACCCATCGCTTGCAGGAAGCGTTGGAAGGTGTCTACTCACGAACGATGCGGCTTGGACTCAAGAATATCATTCATAAGAGCCGTTCGTGGCAAGTGGATGGCTCATTTGGCGATGATGTCGCGCTTGTTGGCATGGAATTGTGAGCACCATCTTCGAGGAATAACCGGGACGATGATGAACCAAGAGAAGCCTGCCCGAATACTATTAGTGGATGATGATCCGACAAGTCTTGATGTGCTGGTGGAATGCCTCAAAGAAGAGCCCTATGAGGTTGTGGCAGCACATAGTGGCGAAGAAGCCTTGGAAATTCTTGCGAAGGATACCCGGGGGTTTCTCGTGATTGTCTTGGACCGCATGATGCCGGGCATGAGCGGTCTCGAAGTTGTCACGCAGTTGCAGAACGATGAGAACACCAAATGGATCCCAGTCGTGATGCAAACGGCTGCGGCATCTCCTGCCGAAGTGTGTGAAGGTGTCGAAGCGGGGGTCTTTTTCTATCTGACCAAACCCTATGATTCTGGCATCCTCCTTCGTATCGTCGGTGCTGCGGTCGAGCAGGCGCGTCGCTGGCTGGAGTTGTCCCTCACGCTTCGTGTGCAGGCCAAGACGATGGGTTGTCTCTATCGTGGAGAATTTCGTCTGCGAACGCTGGAAGAAACGTACGATCTGGCTGTTTTGTTAGCGCAGGCCTGTCCCAATCCTGAGAAAGTGGCCTTTGGGTTTAATGAGCTGCTCGTGAATGGCTTGGAGCATGGCAATTTAGGGATCACGTACCAAGAGAAAACCCGGTTGCAGGAAGCCAATATTTGGGAAGACGAAATCGTACGCCGGCAAAATTTGCCTGAACATGCAGGAAAGTTTGTTGAGGTGGTCTTTGAACGTTGTCCGGAGAAAATTCTGGTGACCATCACCGATCAGGGCCCGGGATTTGACTGGAGTGAATACGAAGAAATCAAGGCTAACCGGATACTTGCAAGTCATGGCCGCGGAATCGCCATGGCCAAAGCCTTGAGTTTTGATTATCTAGAATATCTGGGAGCCGGCAACCAAGTCGTGTGCGTGATTAACCTGACTGAGAAAACCCGGCCGAGCGAAGCTGCCATGGCTGGAGCTTTTCAAGGGCACCTCTAAAAACCGTCCTTTTCCGCGATGGCGGCGTCAGCCACGTGCTCAAAGCCTCATGTATTCGCCCATACACTGCGGTTTTCCGTGCGTGGCTTCCTTCCCTCACATAAAAATCCTGGTTTTTAGAGGTGCCCTCAAGTAACTCAACCTGCCGGATCTGTTGTTCCCTAAATTTCTCCTGCGCTCTTCTTATCGTGCCCGTGTGGGGCTTCTAGCCCAGGTTCTGAATCCCTCGCACACAACTGTGGAGAATGAGGCTTCGTGCACGTTGGTGTTCGTAAGTTTTTTGAGAGAGATCTCAAGTCTAGATATTTCTCTCCCGAAAAGAATGTGTGGCGCACCCTATGCCAACCTGAGGGGGCGTGAAGTAATAGACAACAACCGTGTATGGCCTAACGTTGCGAGGAGCAGATATGGAAGATATAGGCGAAGGTACAACCGTTTCTCCCAATGCGGTGTTAAAGCCTGTTGGCGATCTGACTATTTTTGAAGCGATGCAATTTCATGAAGATTTGGTCGTCCTTCATAAGCAAGAAGGACCGTTGGAATTAGATTTTTCCGAAGTGGATCGAATGGATTCTTCGTGCGTCCAACTCATTGTGGCGGCGACTCGTTCCGGGCGGTTGAGTTTGAAAGAATATTCACCGCAACTTCGGGATCGTTTTGAGCAAATTGGTTTTGCACAGTTCCTTCCAGCTGCGGATGAACAGTCGCCGGTGGAGTAGTAATGCAGTATCGAGGATGCAAAACGGAGAAATGAGGGAGAGGTGATGTGTGGCCATTGACTGGATAGTAGGCGGAATACTGCTGATTGTGGGAGGTGGTATGGGATATGTCTTGGGTCGAGGGGCAGGGCAATCAGATAGTGCTCCTGATCAAACAGTGCAACAGGAATCAGAAGCACAGGATAAGAACCTTCATGAGAACTGGAAAGAATTTTGTGCATGCTTGGCTCCCATGTTGCCCGTGTTTGTTGGACAACTGAAAGCGGTCATCCAAGAGACGGAACAGGCTTCGGCAGGGTTAATTCAACGATTTCAGAAAATTTCCCAACAGGCAAGAGAACAGGCGTCTGAAACAGAAAGCATCCTCAGTATGGGAGAAGGGAGCGGGCCTGATGATGAGATGAGCGTGGAAGCCATTCTGAATCGAACAAAAGAGACCATGCAAATGTTCGTGAATCAGGTGACGCAGACTTCCACGGTGACCGTTTCAACTGTCGGAGTCATGGAAGAAGCGGTGGATACCACTTCTCGAATATCAACGGTGGTTGAAGAGGTGGAATTTATCGCTGACCAAACACGACTGCTCGCACTCAATGCCGCCATAGAAGCGGCACGGGCGGGTGAGCATGGTCGAGGCTTCGCCGTGGTGGCGGATGAAGTCACGAAGCTTGCGAATCGCTCGGGACAGGCTGCCGAACAAATTCGTTCCTTGGCGACAGCCGTGAAAAGCACGACGGAGTCGGCCATGTCGGAGCTTGAGGTGCTGGCCAGTTTGGATTTGACGGAAACGTTGCAGGCACAAGAGAAAATCATGGAAATGACCGAAGTCATGGTTTCGAAAAATGAAGCGCTGAAAGAAAGTGTGGGACAAAACTCTGGCCGGGCGAAGGAGCTGGGCGATCATATTGGACAAATTGTCATGTCCATGCAGTTTCAAGATATTACGCGACAGAAGCTGGAGCATGTCTATCAGCCGCTGGAGCGTATCCATGGTCCGCTTCAGGCCGTTGTAGAGGATGCGGGACCTGACGATAAGCTGTCTGATGTGCTCGACGTTCTACGATCCCTTGAGCATGGCTACACCATGGAATCCGAGCGGATGACTATTGAAGCGGCTCAGGCCGGCGAGGAAGCCGTGGTGGTTGGGACAACCGGGGGCACGGAAGAAGAGGATAATGTGACCTTGTTCTGATAACGAGATCCGAGTAACCCGATAACAGAGAGGGATAATCATGGGTAAGACAGTCTTAGTGGTTGATGATTCGGTTTCCATGCGGCAAATGGTGAGTTTTACGCTCACGGGCGCCGGATATGAAGTCGTGGAGGCTGGAGATGGCAAAGAAGCCGTGGATAAGTTGAATGGCGGCGCCAAACCCAATCTCGTGATTACCGATCTGAATATGCCCAATATGGATGGCATATCCCTGATTAAAGCTGTGCGTGGCATGGCTGCGCATAAGTTCACGCCGATTCTGATGCTCACGACCGAGTCATCAGACGCCAAGAAAAAAGAAGGGCAAAGTGCGGGAGCGACGGGATGGGTGGTGAAACCCTTCAATCCGGACCAAATGTTAGCCACTATAAAAAAAGTCTTGCCAGGCTAAGCGGCGAATATGCTATCTGTCGGCCATGGCTAGATGCGTATGGATACTTTATAGAGACATAAACACGAAATGGTAAATATGTTGCCCTATCGCTTCCTTTGGACTCTTCACCTCTCATTTCTGACTATTCACGAGGCATAACATGGCTGTTGATTTATCACAATTCCAAGAATCATTTTTTACGGAGTCTGCTGAGCATGTGGAAACTATTGAGTCAGGGCTTTTAGAACTGGAGCAGCGTCCGCAAGACTTAGATCTCTTAAATCGTATCTTCCGGGCCGCGCATTCGGTCAAAGGCAATGCGGGGATGTTTAATTTTACGGCCATTGGCGGCCTGACTCATAAGATGGAGAATGTGTTGGATCTTCTCCGCAATGAGCAAATGCCCGTGACTCCTCAGGTTATCGATGTCCTGTTGCGGGCCTTAGATGGGTTGAAAAGCCTGTTGGATGCCGCGCAGGGCGGCGCTGAAGCCGATGAGGCTGCCATTCAAGGGGTTGAGCAGGAACTACAAGCTTGCCAGGACAGCCCGCAAGCGGAACACGTGGCCACGCCAGTTCAAGAAACCTCAGGGGAGGGCGCATCCCCAGTCAGTCCCTGGCGCTTAATAAAAATTGATTGGGTGCCGTTACCGGAACTTTTTCAGCGGGGCTTGGATCCCGCGCAAATTTTTAAAGAACTGCATGACTTAGGGTCCATCAAAGTCCTGCAAGTCCGGACGGACAAAATTCCAGCGTTAGAGGCGATGGATCCTGAGCGCTGCTACCTCAGTTGGGCGATAGAGTTGGAAACCGACGCTGCGGTGAGTGAAGTCGACACCGTCTTTGATTTCGTGCGAGACGGAAGTGAGTTGACCATTACGGATTGTGCGCCGAAGCAGGCGGAACCCTATAAACGGGTAGGAGAAATCTTGCTAGAAGAAGGAGTCGTCACTCCGGGAGAAATTTCCGACAGCTTGGCCAAACAGAAACCGCTAGGAGAAATTTTAGTCGAGGAAAAAAAGGCCACGCCACAACAAGTGAATAAAGCCTTGCAAAAGCAGAAACAGTTGAAAAAAGGCGAGGCGGCTTCTATTCGAGTGGATACCGAAAAGATTGACAAGCTCATTAATTTAGTCGGGGAGCTGGTCATCACGCAATCCATGATTACCGATCTTGGCGAAAAATTTACCATGGACCAATTGGCGGTTCTCCAAGAACGAATCGTCCAGCTTGAGCGTAATACCCGCGAACTGCAAGAGCGCGTCATGTCTATTCGAATGATGCCGATCGGGTCGGCCTTTCATCGCTTCCCCCGTTTGGTCCGTGATCTATCCGGGAAGAGTGGGAAGCAGATTCAGTTGGTGATGTCGGGGGAAGAAACGGAGTTGGATAAAACGCTCATTGAAGCCATCGGGGACCCCTTGACTCATCTCGTGCGGAATTCGGCGGATCATGGGCTGGAGGGGCCGGAGGAACGAGTGGCAGCCGGCAAGCCTGAACGCGGCACCATTCGGCTTCATGCATATCATGACGGAGGCAATATTTGTATTGCGGTTGAGGATGATGGCCGCGGGCTGAACCGGGAGAAAATTATTAAGAAGGCCGTCGAGCGTGGGTTGATTGCCGATGGCTCGACCATGAGTGATGAAGATGTCTATCAGTTGATCTTTCGTGCAGGATTTTCAACTGCGGAAACCATCACGGATGTGTCTGGCCGTGGCGTCGGAATGGATGTCGTCAAACGCAACATTGAAGGCCTGGGCGGGTCAGTGGTCATCGAGAGCAAGCCCGGCCAAGGCTCGAAGCTGACGCTCAAGTTGCCGCTTACGTTGGCGATTATCGATGGGATGACCGTTCGGGTGGGACAAGAGAACTATATTATTCCGCTCATCACCGTGACCGAGTCGATTCGTCCCAAGCCGGGTGAGTTGCAAAGGATTACGGGCAAGGGGGAAGTGGTGCAGTTGCGGGGAGAATGGGTGCCAATGGTGCGGCTCTATGAGGTATTCAATACCACTCCCGATGTGACCGATCCTTCTAAAGCCTTGCTGGTGATTGTCGAAGCCGAAGGGAAGCGAGTGGCGGTTTTAGTGGATGAGCTGACTGGGCAGCAACAAGTCGTGATTAAAAGCTTAGAAGAAAATTACCGGCGTATTGATGGAATCTCAGGGGCAACCATATTGGGTGACGGGCAGGTGGCTTTGATCTTGGATATACCGGGATTAGCCAAGCTGGCCAGAGTTGGCCACACGGCAGCGGCATGAGGAAGAAGTAAAAAGTAAGGAGTGAAAAGTGAGAAGGGAGAAGTGAGATGCAAAAGAGAAGAATTTATGAGTGCGTATGTCTTTTCTTGTTGCTTCTCACATCTTCCTTTTTACATTTCACTCATTCACACAGAAACAATTATGGGACCGCATCTATAAAAAATGTGATCAGGTCGACATTGATCATGAAGGAGGAAAATCATGTCCACGGCAACTATTGAATCTACTGAACAACAGGATATTCAGACCACGTATTCCCGTGATGGTCAACAGTACCTGACCTTTAATCTGGCCGATGAATTTTATGGTGTAGACATTTTGAAAGTTCAAGAAATCAAAGGCTATACCAATGTCACAAAAATCCCAAATACCCCGGAGTATCTCAAAGGGGTTTTAAACTTGCGGGGAACAATTGTTCCCATTGTGGATCTTCGATTGAAATTTGGCATGGGAGTGACCGAGCCCACCTCGTTTACGGTGGTCGTCGTGGTGAATGTTCGCAATCGCGTGATGGGATTTTTGGTGGATGCGGTATCCGATGTGCTGGATTTGGACCCAAAAGATATTCAGCCGGCACCGGAATTAGGCAGTTCAGTTGATACGACATTTGTCGCGGGAATTGGGAACTCGAATGATCACCTTGTGACGCTCTTGGATATCGACAGAGTGTTAACGGATGAGGAAGTCAAAGCCGTGGGTGAGATCCCAGTGGATCCGGAAAATGTTGAAGGGACAGCATAAGATGAGTTGGTGTCTCAAGAGCCCCAATATCAGTATGAACCACAGTCAAGCCAGGTTGGGTATGCTGGCTGCGGATTGTGAAGGGTCAATCTCAAGATCTCGAGATGCGAGCAGCAAACTTTAAGCTAAGGATGAATGAATCATGAACAGTGCAAAAAAAAGTTTCTTCAGTCTAGGTATTACGGGGAAGTTAGTGGCGTTGTTTGTCATTTTTGGGGCCGTGCCCATGATTGCGGTGGGTTTGATTGCTTTCGGGGCTGCGGACGACATGAAAGGGAAGGCAGGCTCACGGTTCATGGCGGAGGCGCAGGGCTTGGCCGATAAGATTGACCGCAACCTGTTTGAGCGCTATGGGGACGTGCAAGCTTTTGGCTTTAATGATGCCATTACCCGGACATCGCAATGGTACGACAACTCGGATTACAACGTGATTAGCCAAATCATGAATAAATATGTGGCGGCCTATGGCATTTATGATTTAGCTATGCTTGTTGATACCACGGGGCAGTTAATTGCGGTGAATTTTCAAAATGCGCAAGGGGAGCCCATTAATTCAAAGTTCTTGTTTGAAAAAAACTTCAAGGATACGGCTTGGTTCAAGGCGTTGCAAGCGGAAGAATATACGACGAAGATGCCGTTTACGGCTCCGGGCAATGACATTTCTTCCGGCACGTTTATCGAAGATGTGCATATCGATGCGAATGTGAAGCAAGCCTATGGGAATGACGGAATGGTCATGGGCTTCAGTGCTCCTGTGTATGACGAAGATGGGAGAGTGGTGGCCTATTGGTCGAATCGTACGAACTTCAGTGTCGTCGAACAGATGTTCCAAGATACCTATGAAAACTTAAAAAATGTAGGTTTCCCCGGAGCGGAATTGACGTTGCTAAATAGTGAGGGGCAGGTGCTCGTGGATTACGATCCATCCGTGTCCGGCTCGACGGAGGTCGTGCGCAATTTTGATATCATTTTGAAACTTAATCTTGTAGAAAAAGGCGTTGGAGTGGCTCAGGCCGCTGTACAAGGGAAAGACGGCTTTGATTTTGGCGAACATGCTCGTAAGGGCATCATGCAGGTAGGTGGCTATACGCATTTAAAAGGAGCGCTGGGGTTTCCCGGTATGAACTGGTCTATCTTAGTCCGGGTGCCCGAAGCCGAGGCGGTAGCCGAAGCTAACGCCATACAAAGCAAAGTTCTCATGACCGGGTTAATCTGCCTAGCGGTGTTGCTTCCCCTAGGCTGGTGGGTCGGACGTCGAGGGGCTGGAAACCTTGTGGCTATCAGTACTGTCGCGCAACAAGCAGCCGACGGCGACTTAACGCAGCGGGCCACCGTGACGACTCAAGATGAGTTAGGCCAACTTGGCCAAGCCATGAATGCCATGTTGGATAATATTTCCCGAGTCGTTGGGAAAGTGCGTCAGGCGGCTGAACATGTCTCTACCGCTTCCGCAGAGATTACACAAGGCAATGAGGATCTGTCTCAACGTACTTCGGCGCAAGCCGGGGCTTTAGAAGAAACCAGTGCCTCCATGGAAGAGATGACCTCCACCATCAAACAAAATGCGGATAATGCCAAACAAGCCAATCAGCTGGCGGTGACCGCGCGTGAAGTGGCGGAGAAGGGCGGGACGGTAACGGACAAAGCTGTCAACGCAATGGATGAAATCAATAAGAGCAGTAAGAAGATTGCGGATATTATTAACGTTATTGATGAAATCGCCTTCCAAACGAACTTATTAGCCCTGAATGCGGCTGTGGAAGCGGCCCGGGCCGGTGAGCAAGGCCGCGGGTTTGCAGTGGTAGCCTCGGAAGTGCGGAATTTGGCGCAACGTTCCGCCACAGCGGCCAAAGAAATTAAGTCGTTGATCAACGAGTCGGTGCAGAAGGTAGGGGATGGCAGTGAGTTAGTAAATCAATCAGGCCAAACGTTGGACGAGATCGTGAATTCGGTGAAACGGGTAACGGATATCATTGCCGAGATTAGCGCGGCCTCGCAAGAGCAGGCCAGTGGGATCGATCAGGTGAATAAGGCTGTGATGCAAATGGATCAGGGCACGCAGCAGAATGCGGCATTAGTAGAAGAAGCCACGTCGGCCTCGCAGTCCATGAAACAGCAAGCCGCGGGTCTATTAGAACAAGTCGCGTTTTTCAAGGTGACGGAAGGGAGTAGCGGTGGGGGCAATCGGCCAAGTGTAAGCCCTTCGGTCCCGGCACCGAAGCCCGCGAGTGCGGCGATCAAGCCTCCTACGCCAGTGAAGCCGATGACCCAACCTGCGCCACAGTTAGCGGGAGTGGGGAGCGGCAATGGACACGACCGGCGGCAAGCGGATGACGATTTTTTTGAAGAATTCTAGATAAATTGTCCCTAACTTAACTAAGTTAGCGCACTATTGGGAGGAGAACTGTTTATGAGTACGAGTGGAAGATGGAACGAATTAGGCATTGGCCCAAAGGTTATCCTGGCTACGATTGTTGTCTTTGCCGTCTTAATGGTGACGGGCGCCTATTTTCTTGGGGAGCAGTTGCGTGGGGATTTGAACCGGGTCATGTCCAATCAAGCCGGGATTATTGAACAACAGATTCAGGTGACGCGAGCCTATGTCGCCAAGCAATTTGTTGTGAAAGCCAAAGGCGCCGGTATGAAGGTGAGCATGGAGCACGATGCCCCTGATACGATTCCCTTCCCGGCCACATTCACTCGGGAAACTTCGGAAACTCTTGCCAAAGAAGGTGTCTATAACGCACGGGTGATTAGCTCCACGCCATTAAACCCGGCCAATCGTCCTCAGGATTCTTTTGAAGAGCAAGCATTGAAAGCGTTGGCTTCAGGCCAGCAAGAATTTGTGAGTATCGAACCAGTTGACGGTGCGATGATGTATCGGCGTGCGACCGCCGATTTAGCGAGCGTCAAAGCTTGTGTATCCTGTCATGCAGGCAAACAGGTGGGTGATATGCTAGGGGCGGTGTCCGTGCAAATTCCTATGGGGGCGCCGTTAGCACAGCTCAATTCAAATTTGAATAATGTCTATATGGGCATTGCCTTGGTTGGGTTGGTGACTGTGGGACTATTGGCGATGTTGCTCTCCCGAATGGTCATTAAGCCAATGAAAGAGTTAGAGGCGATGGCTGCCATGGCCAAAGATGGAGATCTATCGGTACGGACTCAGACAGCCAGCCGGGATGAAATTGGGCGGGCCAGCGAATCCTTTAATGTCATGTTTGATCGTGTCAGTGAAGTGGTTCAGTCCGTCAAATCGGCTGTGTCGGGTATTACGACAGGAACGAGAGAGATTTCACAAGGGAATGAAGATCTGTCACAACGGACTTCTGCCCAAGCTGGCGCGTTAGAAGAAACCAGTGCGTCCATGGAGGAAATGACTTCCACCATTAAGCAAAATGCGGATAATGCCAAGCAAGCCAATCAACTAGCGGTGGCGGCGCGGGAAGTCGCCGAAAAAGGTGGAACGGTGACGGATAAAGCCGTGAATGCCATGGATGAAATCAACAAGAGTAGCAAGAAAATTGCTGATATTATCAATGTCATTGATGAAATTGCCTTCCAAACGAACTTGCTCGCCTTGAATGCGGCGGTTGAAGCGGCGCGTGCCGGTGAGCAGGGCCGGGGATTTGCGGTGGTGGCCTCCGAAGTGCGGAATTTGGCGCAACGATCAGCCACGGCGGCCAAAGAAATCAAATCTCTGATCAATGAGTCTGTGCAGAAAGTGAGCGATGGCAGTGATTTGGTGAATCAATCCGGTAAAACGCTGGAGGAAATCGTGAATTCCGTCAAGCGGGTAACGGATATTATTGCCGAAATCAGTGCGGCCTCGCAGGAGCAAGCCAGCGGGATCGATCAAGTGAATAAAGCCGTGATGCAGATGGATCAAGGCACGCAACAGAATGCGGCATTGGTTGAACAAGCCACATCGGCCTCGCAGTCCATGAAACAACAAGCGGAAGCCCTGTTGGAGCAAGTAGAGTTTTTCAAGACCGAAGGGCAACGTATTAGTCATAAGACGCCGACTGCGGGTGATCAGTCATCGGGCGAATCGTCAAATTTGTTCGAGGACAAGAAGAACGTTCCGAGTCCGGCGAACGCCTCTCCGAGCATGGTGCCGTCCGCAGCTCCGAAGCCGGTGTCAGTTGGCAGCAGCAATGGCCATAAGGCCAGTTCAGTCGATGATGATTTTTTTGAAGAATTCTAAACAAAGTGAAAAGTAAGAAGTGAGAAGGTAGAAGGGAGAAGTAAGAAGAAAGGACGCGACGAACGTTTCTTCTCCTGTAAGTGCTAGGATTTAATCTGACAGTCAGCTAGAGTCCTTTGAACCCGGGAGATCCGGAGAAAGGACGAATGAGGATGACCACCGAACAAAAGATCATCAAAACCAAAGTGGGTTTGTTGGAGTTGGGCAAGCAATTGGGCAACGTCTCAAAAGCTTGTCAGATCATGGGCTACAGTCGAGACAGCTTCTATCGGTTTAAAGAACTGTACGAGACTGGGGGCGAAGCCGCCCTGGAAGAGATTTCCCGGCGAAAGCCGATCCTCAAGAATCGAGTAGCGCCTGAGGTGGAAGAGGCGTTGGTGAATTTGACCATCGAGCAGCCGGCTTGGGGCCAAGTGCGCATGGCTAATGAACTCAAAAAACAAGGGATCACGCTCTCGCCCGCGGGCATCCGCTACATCTGGCTCCGGCATGATTTGGAGACGATGCGGAAGCGGTTGAAGGCCTTAGAGGCCAAAGTGGCCCAAGAGGGACTCGTGTTGACGGACACTCAAGTCGTGGCCCTGGAGAAAGCCAAGGCCGACAAAGAAGCACATGGAGAGTTTGTGAGTGAATGCCCCGGCTACTGTGGGGCTCAGGATACCTTCTATGTGGGCACACTCAAGGGCGTGGGGCGGATCTATCAGCAGACCTTCATTGATACCTATAGCAAAGTTGGCTTTGCGAAGCTCTATGATCGCAAAACGCCCATCACGGCCGCAGACTTACTGAATGATCGGGTCCTGCCCTTTTTTGCCGATCACGAGATTCCCCTGAATCGAGTGCTCACCGATCGAGGGACGGAATATTGTGGCGCTCCGGAACGGCATGAGTATGAACTGTATCTGGCCGTAGAGAATATTGATCACACCCGGACCAAGACAAAGAGTCCGCAAACCAATGGGATCGTCGAACGGTTTCACAAGACACAGTTGAATGAGTTCTATCGGGTCACGTTCCGCAAGAAGATTTACCAGACCCTCGACGAATTACAAGCCGATTTGGATACGTGGCTACAGGAGTACAATGAACAGCGGACGCATCAAGGCCGGTGGTGTTATGGGAAAACGCCGATGCAAACCTGGCGAGACAGTGTCGTGTTGGCGAAGGAGAAGATGCTGGCCGCTTAACAATTACCGGACTCGCTGTCTGTCAGATGAAGTCTTGACTTATACACTTCTCCTTACATCTCCCTTCTAACTTCTCCCTTCCTTCTTTCCTCCTTCCCTCTTCTCCCTTCTAACTTCTCCCTTTTTCCCTTCCTAAAGTTGACTGTTCCAGGTATTGTCGTGTACCCTTCAGCTCCCCCAATTACTATGGATGGTAACGTTTACATAATGTTTTCCAACATTTATCGGAGGGAGGAGCTATGAGACGAGGAGCGACAATCTCAATGATGTTTGGAGTATGTGTGTTGGGGTTACTCATGGTGTTGCCGGCTGGACAAGCGGCGGATATTTCCAGGGGGAAAGCCGCTGAGTATGTGTTGGCGGCGATTAAAGCTGCCAGAACAGTCTTTGTGAAGGGTGTGCTTGCTGATGCCAAAAAAGGGGGCTTAAAAGGGAATGAAGATTGGGTGAAGGATGATCATGGCATCATGCTCCCTGCACAATTTGTGAAAGAAATTGGCAAGGAAGTTCGGGATTTTGAAATTGGTCTTCTTGGAACGGATCCATTGTATGCCTCAAATGCGGCAAAAAGTCCTAAAGAAAAAGAAATGCTGGCTGCATTAGCGGGCGGAAAACAGAAAGTTATCACGGCTGAAGATGGCGGGAAAACGATTGGCATGTCAGCAGATTTTGCCATTGTGGATAGTTGCGCGGATTGCCACAACAAGCATCCCAAAACTACCAAAAAAGATTGGAAAAAAGGTGATTTCATGGGGGCGATTGTGGTTCGTATGAAGTAACGACGCTGTTTTTCATTCCGCCTGAGAATGATGGCGTGGATGGTCAAAACCGTCCACGCCATTTTTTTGTCTTCTTCTCTCGTCAGCCCCTTATTTCTCATCAGTTTTGTGCCGATAGATACCAGGAAGAAAACCGGTCTCGGGTTTTCTATTCATGTCTCATGTGTTTGAAGCTTGGGCCGTCAGTCAAGCGATTGATAGTTCGATCGAATCTTCCGGGCTATCCGAATGGGAATTGTTGATTTGCTGTGGGGCATGGTCTTAGTGGGGATGACGTTGGCCTTCAGCTTAGCGGTCGTGGGTGTGCGTGCAGCCAAACGTCATGATGTGACATCCCACCGAAAATGGATGACTATTTCTTGTGGGTTAGTTGGCATCTGGCTGATTGCCTATGTCACAAAGCAGTGTCTCTTCGGGCGGGATCATTTTGGCGGAACGCCTGAAGAATATTGGATGTTCTATATACCCGTGCTGGTCGTGCATACCGGACTGGCTCTTGTGACGATTGGGCTGGGCGGAACGAATATGGTGATGGGTTTGCGGCGTCTGCAGCATGGAATTGGGGCGGGAGCTATGGTAGCCGGGGTGTCGTTGCATCGCAGGCTCGGGCACACCATGGAATGGACGTTTGGCGGGACCATTGTGACGGCGTATCTGGTGTATCTCATGCTATTTGTCTGGTTTGAGTGAACAGTGAGTAGTAAGGAGTAAAAAGAAGCTTCTGGGCATACGCCTTACTCCTCACTATTTACCCCTTACTTCTTTATATAGGATTAATTTATGAGCGCGACGTTAACCGATCAAGAATTTCAGCAATTTCAAACATTGATCTATGAACATGTCGGAATCAAGTTAGATGCGCCAAAAAAGAGTTTGTTGACCTCGCGTCTTGGGAAACGCTTGCGGGAGTTAGAGCTGACCTCGTATCAAGCCTACTTTGATCGTGTCAGTAGCAAAGACGGGGAAGAAGAGTTGATCCGTTTGGTGGACCTGGTCTCGACGAACAAAACGGACTTTTTTCGCGAGCCCGTCCATTTTGATTTTCTTCGCGAACAGGTTCTTCCTCAATTGCAGGCCACCCGTACGATTCGAATTTGGTCTTCTGCCTCATCCTCGGGTGAAGAACCCTATACGATTGCCATGACGCTGTTTGATGCGTTGCCAGACTTTGCCAGCTGGGATGTGAAAGTCTTGGCCTCCGATATTTCCACGCGTGTACTGGCCAAAGCGGCTTCGGGAATTTATGACGAAGAGCGGGTCGCGCAATTGCCAAAAGATATTGTTCGTCGTCATTTTCTTCGGGGGAAAGGGGAACAGGCGGGGAAGTTAAGGGTTCGCAAGCAGTTGTCGAACATAATTGCTTTTCGTCGAATCAATCTCATGGCGCCGGCTTTTCCCATCCGTACGCCCTTAGATGTGATTTTCTGTCGAAACGTCATGATTTATTTTGACCGTCCAACGCAAGCCACCTTGATGGCAAAGTTTTATCGTTACTTGCGTCCTGGAGGCTATCTCTTTATCGGGCATTCCGAAAGTCTCCAATGGATTGAGCATCAATTTGACTATGTGAAGCCCACGATTTATCAAAAACCGTTTTGAGTAATCAGAAAGTAGTGAGGAGTGAAAAGCAAGGAGTGAGGAGTAATAACTTGAACGATTCTTCTCTTGCCTCTTGCTCCTTACCCCTGACTCTTCACTCCTTACGATAGAAATTTATGTCTGCTACCAACATGGAATTTGGGCATATCCGCCGGATTCAAGATACCCGTTTCCCCTATGAAGTGGCGGTTATTTTGCCGGGCGAATATTTTGTGAGTGAAGAACCAAAAGTGGTGTATACGGTGTTGGGTTCTTGCATATCCGTGTGTTTGCGGGACCCATTGGTCAATGTCGGAGGGATGAATCATTTTATGTTAGCAGCGCCCTCCAAGACCGATGGCCATGATAATTGGGCTGAATCTGGCCGCTATGGAAGCTTTGCGATGGAAATGTTGATTAATGAAATTCTCAAGCGCGGTGGAAAGAAGGATCGGTTGGAAGCCAAAGTGTTTGGTGGCGGGAAAATTTATGATGGCACGATCGATATTGGTGCAAAAAATGCGGCATGGGCCTTAGCTTTTCTGGAGCAGGAAGGACTGCCTCTTGTGAAAGCCAATGTGGGAGATGTCTGTCCAAGGAAAGTTTATTTTTTTACGGATTCAGGAAAAGTCTTGTTAAAGAAACTAGACCGCGTTGTGGCAAAAACCATTGCGGAAGAAGAGGGACAGTACCGGGCAAAACTGCAACAAGCGCCGGCGCAGTCGGAAGTAACACTCTTTTGAGAAAAAGGGAAGAAGGGAAAAGGGAGAAGGGAAAAGTAGGAGAGAAGCAAAGAGTTCGGATCCTTTTTCTTCTTACTTCTCCCTTCTTACCTTTCACTATTCAGGGAGAAGGATATGAGTGACAAGAAAATTCGTGTGCTGATAGTTGATGATTCCGCGCTTATTCGCGGAGTGATGACGGAAATTCTTTCGGAAGATCCTGAGATTGAAGTAGTCGGCGCCGCGCCGGACCCCTATGCGGCACGCGACAAGATCAAAGCCTTAACGCCGGATGTTCTGACTCTGGATGTTGAAATGCCTAAGATGGATGGATTGACATTTCTTCAAAAACTCATGGCCGCGCGTCCCATGCCTGTGGTGATGGTGAGTTCGCTGACTGATAAGGGTGCGGCCACCACGATGCAAGCTTTGGAAGCGGGCGCTGTAGACTTTGTCACCAAACCCACCGTGGATATTCAACATGGTCTTGCGGATCTTGCACAACAAATTACCAGTAAAGTCAAAGCCGCCGCCCAAGCCACAGTCAAAAAGCGAACTCCAGCCGCGGACTGCTCGGAGCGGATTAAAACACTTGCCACGCAGTCAGCCATGATTAAAACCACGGACACCATTATTGCCATTGGAGCCTCAACGGGAGGAACCGAAGCGCTCCGTGAATTGTTGGAAGTGTTGCCTCCCAATACTCCTCCGATTCTGATGACCCAGCATATGCCTGAACGGTTTACAAAAACGTTTGCGGACCGGCTGAATGAGCTCTGTCAGATAGGGGTGAAGGAAGCCCAAGAAGGGGATAGCGTGTTGCCTGGGCAGGCGTTGCTGGCTCCTGGAAATTATCATATGGAATTGCGGCGAAGCGGAGCCCGTTACTACGTGACACTCAGTCAAGAGCCGCCGGTCAATCGGCACCGGCCGGCTGTCGACCCGATGTTTCAATCAGTCGCGAAGTTTGCCGGGGCGAACAGTGTTGGCGTGATTCTCACGGGCATGGGCAATGATGGAGCTGCCGGCATGTTGGATATGAAAAAGGCTGGAGCGTTTAATCTTGCCCAAGATGAGGCATCTTGCGTGGTATTTGGTATGCCCAAGGAGGCCATCAAAGCTGGTGGAGTCGATAAAATTCTTCCCTTGAATGATATTCCTTCGGCGCTTCTTTCGCATCTCAAAATGCTCTCGCATTGTTAAAGATCTTCACAAAGTAAGCCGAAATACTCAGGAACACGGTGTGGTGAACAATACACCCGATCCGGCTGCGTAGGTCCGCAGACTTGTGGTCGTCTGGACGCCCCGATGTTCTCCTGATGCGCAAATCTAAAGAAATTTGATGATGACAGAAATCCTGTTCCTGAGTCTCGGGCTGGCCGCAGGCATTGGCGGCTCGATGTATTGGCTTCGTCAAAAAGTTTGGCCGCAACGAGAAAAGACATTAGCACAAGAAATCGAAGACCGGGTGCGGGCTGAAACGCATCAACAGGATGCCGAGATGTTGCATCCAGTTCTTGACAATGTCACGAGTCAAATTCAAGAAGTGGTCAATATCGTAGAAGAAGCGGTCATCGAATTGATCTGCCGGTTTCAAGAAATTACCGATGAGGCGATTCAAGAAGCCAATGTGACGGCCTCTCAATTTCAAAGTTCTTCAGATAGCGATGGTCAAAATGACGTGTCGTTGTTGGATGAAACCAATCTCATCATTAGTACATTTGCGCAAAGTGTGGTGGAGTCATCGCAATTGGGAATGGATGTGGCCATGGTTGTGGAGGAAGTTGAAGGGAGCACCCAGCGGATCACTCCTTTATTGGAAGAAATTGAATTCATTGCCGATCAAACACGGTTGTTGGCACTCAATGCCGCGATCGAAGCGGCAAGGGCAAAAGAGGCTGGCCGGGGGTTTGCCGTGGTGGCGGAAGAGGTTGCCAAATTGGCGAACCGGTCACGGGTTGCGGCGGCAAATATTCAAGATGTGGTTCAGGCGGTCAATGCCAGTACCGAACGGGCCATGACGTCTCTTCAAGGGTTTTCATCCATTGATCTGACCGGAGCCCTCACGACACAAGAGCGTGTAGGAGAAATCACGAAGATCATGCAAGCGAAGAGTTCGAAATTAGAAGATGGGGTCTTGCATGCCACGGCGTCTGCGCAAAAACATGCCAATCAAGTCACCGATATTGTGATGTCTATGCAGTTTCAAGATATTTCACGACAAAAACTGGAAAAAGTGGTGAATCAATTGGGTAGCCTTCGGGATCAGGTTCAGGAATGGAATGCTCCAGCCAGCCAGGATTCCGTACCCGCATCAAGCGGAGAACCCAATGGCACCGATTGACTGAAAGGGAATCATACATGAGTGAAATGGATGAAGCGATACAAGAGTTTTTAGTTGAGAGCGATGAAAATCTTAGCCAAGTCGAACGGGATCTGTTGGAACTTGAAAACCATCCCGACGGCCAAGATATTCTGGCCAATATTTTCCGGGCTATTCACACCGTGAAGGGGACCTGTTCGTTTCTAGGCTATTCCAAGCTTGAAAGTTTAGCCCACACGGGAGAAACATTGTTGAGCTTGCTGAGAGATGGCGATATTTCATTAACGCCAACTATCACGTCAGCGTTGCTCAAAATGGTTGATGCGATTCGGCAAATGCTGACCTGCATTCAAGAAAATGGAAATGATGGTGAAGAAGAATATCGTGAGTTGAAAGCGCTACTGACTGATTTACAAAAAGGCGAAGAGGCGGCTTTTAGTCCGGATTCGGCCATGGCCACAAGCGAGTTCGACGATGCGCAGGGCGCTGTGGTTGAAGCTGAACCGGAATCTGAAATTGAAGAGGACGATGCCTCGACTTCGGCAGAAGTCCAAGCAGAGCCTGAAGTCTGCGAGGCCTTTTCCCCTGCAGGAGAAATTGGTGGAGGAACCGGTGATTTGGAAAAACAAGAAAAGGCCACGCCGGCTGGAGACGCAAAGCCACAATCAGTGGTGGATTCCAGTATTCGAGTCGATGTGGGGCTGCTCGATAAATTGATGAATATGGTGGGGGAACTTGTCCTGACGCGTAACCAAATTTTGCAATGTCCGGTGATTCAAGATGATGCCTCCTTACAAACCTCTTCCCAACGCCTCAGCCTGATTACATCCGAACTACAAGAAGGCATCATGAAGACCCGCATGCAGCCCATTGGCAATATTTTTGGAAAATTTCCTCGGGTGGTCCGGGATTTGGCCATGAACTGCGGGAAGCAAATTCGCATTGAAATGGAGGGCAAGGACACGGAGTTGGATAAAACCCTTGTGGAAGCCATTAAAGATCCGCTGACCCATCTTGTGCGGAATTCCGTGGATCATGGCATTGAAAAACCAGAAGTGCGTCAGAGTCACGGAAAGTCTCCAGAGGGGATGTTGTTACTTCGAGCCTATCATGAAGGCGGACAGGTGAATATTGAAATCACCGATGATGGGGGAGGGATCAATACTGAACGGGTCGCCCAGACGGCGGTGAAGCGGGGTGTGGTGACACAAGAGCAAATCTCCCGGATGAGTGAACGGGAATTGCTGAATCTTATCTTTATGCCGGGCTTTTCCACGGCGGAAAAAGTCACCAATGTTTCGGGCCGTGGCGTTGGCATGGATGTGGTGAAAACCAATATTGAGAAAATTGGCGGAACCATTGATATCCAAACGAATTTGGGCAAAGGCACCACGTTTAAGCTGAAGGTCCCCCTGACATTGGCCATTATCCCCGCGCTGATTATCACGACCGGGCAAGAACGGTTTGCGATCCCGCAAGTCAGTCTCCTGGAGTTGGTACGCTTGGAAGGCGAACAAATTAAGAAATTTATCGATACCGTGCATGGCGCCTCGGTCTGCCGTCTCCGCGGCTCTCTTTTGCCGCTCCTCTATTTAAATGAGATGGTGGGGTTGGAATCGCATCTTGCGGAGCACGCCAAAGATGATGACAGCGAAGATGTCGTGAATATTGTGGTGTTGCAAGCCGATTCTCAACGATTTGGATTGGTGGTTGATGAAATTAATGATACCGAAGAAATTGTGGTGAAACCCTTGAGTAAACAATTGAAAGGCGTACCAGTCTTCGCGGGCGCCACGATTATGGGTGATGGGCGGGTCGCACTGATACTCGATGTCTTGGGCTTGGTCAACCGCGAGGGGATGGCCACGCCGCATACGGAGGGCGCTGATACCCGTGTGGACCAGATCGGGAGCAGCGCCGGTGGTACAGGTCATCGGGAAACTCTCCTGATTGTTAAGGTAGGCGAAGCCGGGCAGATGGCTATTCCGCTAAAAATGGTGGCACGGCTGGAAGAGATTAAAACCTCTTCGTTGGAGCAAGCCAGCGGGCAGGAAGTCATTCAATATCGGGGTGATATCCTTCCCATTATCCGGCTGTCTCAGGTCTTGTGTCTGCCGGAGTCTCCTGAGGCCAGCATGGCTGAAGCGCTTCAGATGGTGGTCATCTCTCACGAACAGCGGCGGGTTGGGTTAGTCGTGGATCGCATTGTGGATATTGTGGATGAGCATTTGCAGGCCGAACGGGCAGCCAATAAGCCCGCCATTCTCTGTTCGGCGGTCATTCAGGAACATGTCACCGATATCTTGGATGTCCAACAACTTATTTCGGATTACTCGGGTCTTCCAGCAGAGGAATTCACGGGCGAATTAGTAGGAGTCTAATACATGAGCGAACCCAAACAATATTGTACGTTTTTGTTGGACGGACTAATTTTTGGTGTGGATGTCTTGAATGTCCAAGAAGTCATTAAATTTCAACCTATGACGCATGTCCCCCTGGCTTCGGAGGTGGTGAGTGGTTTGATCAATCTTCGAGGGCAAATCGTCACAGCGATTGATCTCCGGCGGCGCTTGGAGTTGGACGAGAGAGACGAGGAGATGCCACCCATGAATGTGGTCGTGCGAACGGAAGATGGTCCAGTCAGTTTGTTGGTTGATGATATTGGAGATGTCTTGGATGTGTCGGATGACACGTTTGAGCCGCCGCCGCCAACCATCAAAGGGGTGGCGCGGGAGCTCATCACCGGCGTGCATAAATTGGATGAGCGCCTGTTGCTCGTTTTGGATTTGGAAAAAGTGGTGATGGTGTCACAACTGAAGGGAGCATAGCGATACATGATTGAGAAAATTTTAGAACACACCGGTTGTGCCGGTGATGAAGGATGTGATGTCCATGCCCGAAACTAAACAAGCTACGTCAGTGTTTGAAAAGATTGGCGGAGAAGACGCGATCTTGGTCACGGTGGAAACGTTTTATCAGCGTGTGCTTGGCGATCCTCTCCTGCAGCCATTTTTCGATGGTATTGATATCGCAAGGTTAAAACGCCAACAGGTTGATTTTTTTAGCCAAGCCTTAGGCGGGCCGAACATCTATCGAGGGCCGGATTTCAAAACGGCTCATGCCCGTTTAGCCATTGAACAACGGCATTTTGATCGATTCGTACAGCATTTCGTGGCCACCTTGCAGTTTTTAGGTGTGGCTCCTGAACATATTGATACGGTGGTGCAGACGGTTGGACCGTTGGCTGCCGAAATCGTGAATACCGCAATGAACGTACAAACAAAAACAATTTCAACAACACAGTCTAAAAGGAAAAAACGGAAGGAGCAGAGAATGACACAAAATGGATCACAGAAAAACGGAGGGGCCGCTACGATGGAAGCGCCGGCAGATATGATGGATTTGGAAGGCAAGGTAGCCGCCATTGATCGTGCGCAAGCCGTGATTGAATTTCACCTTGATGGCACGATTATTACGGCCAATGACAATTTCTTGCAAACAATGGGATATACCCTCCCGGAGATCCAGGGGCAGCATCATCGCATGTTTGCACCACCGGGCGTGGCTGAAAGTCCGGAATATGCCGTCTTTTGGGCCAAGCTGAATCGTGGGGAGTTTGACTCGGGGAGATATAAGCGCATTGGGAAAGGGGGAAAAGAAATCTGGATTCAGGCTTCGTATAACCCCATTTTTGATGAACAAGGGAAGCCATATAAAGTTGTGAAGTTTGCCACGGATATCACTGACTCCAAAAACCGGGCGGCCGAGCTTGAAAGTAAAATGAATGCGATCAATAAGGCGCAAGCGGTGATTGAATTTGAGCTGGATGGCACGATTATCACGGCTAATGAAAATTTCTTGACGACGGTTGGCTATTCCCTGCCTGAGATTCAAGGCAAGCATCACCGGATGTTTGCGGAGCCAGCCTACGCGGCCAGCCCTGAATATGCGGCCTTGTGGGACAAGTTGAATAAAGGCGAGTTTGATGCGGGGGTGTATAAACGCCTTGGAAAGGGCGGCAAAGAAATCTGGATTCAGGCCTCGTACAATCCGGTTTTCAATGCTGATGGCGTGGCGTATAAGGTGGTCAAATATGCGACAGATATTACCGAGTTTAAAAAGCTGAATGAAGAGTATGAAGCCAGAAATGCTGCGGTGGGGAACGGTAATGCGGTCATTGATTTTACGCCCGAAGGTATCATCCTTGATGCAAACGAGAATTTTTTGAAAACGTTGGGATACACATTAGATGAAATTAAAGGTCAGCATCATCGGATGTTTGCCGAGCCAGACTATGCGGCTAGTCCCGAGTATGCGGCTTTTTGGGCAAAGCTGAACCGGGGTGAGTTTGATTCGGGCCAGTATAAGCGCATTGGGAAAGGCGGCAAAGAAGTGTGGATTCAGGCTTCCTATAATCCCATTGTTGATGATAACGGGAAGACCTACAAGGTCGTGAAATTTGCGACGGATATTACTGAAGCCAAAAAATTGGAAGAAGAAGCAGAGCAAAACCGGGAACGTGAACGGGAACAACAGGAAAAATTGAAAGCGGGCGTGGAGGAGATAGCTCAGATCGGCAGCAACTTGGCCGGAGCTTCTGAAGAACTGACATCGGTGAGTGCGCAGATGGGTACCACCGCAGAAGAAACCTCCAGCCAAGCCAATGTCGTGGCGGCGGCCTCTGAAGAAGTCAGCACGAATGTGCAGTCGGTGTCCACCGGCTCTGAAGAAATGACCGCAGCCATTCAGGAGATTGCGCAGAATACGACGGAAGCTGCCAAGGTCGCAGCCCAAGCCGTAAGTGTAGCGGAGGCGACGAATGATACGGTGGGTAAATTAGGGCAGAGTAGCGCTGAAATCGGCAGTATTATTAAGGTGATTAATTCTATTGCCCAGCAGACAAACTTGCTGGCCTTGAATGCCACCATCGAGGCGGCAAGGGCCGGCGAGGCAGGAAAAGGGTTTGCTGTGGTCGCCAACGAGGTGAAGGAATTGGCGAAAGAAACCACGAAAGCCACGGAAAGTATCAGCCGCATGATTGAAACAATTCAAGGCGATACCAAAGGGTCGGTGGATGCCATTGCGCAAATTACGACAATTATTAAGCAAGTCAATGATTATATGAATACGATTGCCAGTGCCGTCGAAGAACAAACCGTGACCACCAATGAGATGGCTAGAAACGTGACAGAGGCCTCCAAAGGCAGTATGGAAATCTCAAGTAATATTGTGAATGTTGCCGAAGCGGCCAAGAATACAACAGAAGGGGCCACGCAAACGCAACAGGCTGCGGCTGAATTGGCCAGGATGGCTGCTGACTTGCAAACAGTGGTGACCAAGCTGACGTAAAAAGTGAGTAGAAGTAAGAAGTGAGAAGGAACAACGAAAAGATGAAGGGTATGGATATGAAAGGTATGAGCAGGGCAAGAGGCGAATGTGCGTTCTTCTTGACTCATACGTCTAACTTTTCACTTCTTACATTTTACTTGGTAAAGGAGGAAGTATGCGTGCTTTAGTAATCGATGATTCAAAAGCGATGCGGATAATTTTGAAGCAGATCTTGCAATCTGTTGGCGGGACTGTAGAGGAAGCTGGTAATGGCCAGGAAGGGCTGGATAAGTTGAAATCCATGGGGACCGCTGATCTTGTTCTGGTGGATTGGAATATGCCCGTGATGAATGGATTGGACTTTGTCCGGGCTATTCGCGCCAATCCAACCTACCGGCAATTGCCCGTGATGATGGTGACGACGGAAACGGAATCGTCGCAAATGGGCAAGGCTTTAGCGGCCGGGGCCAACGAATATGTCATGAAGCCGTTTACGAAAGATGTGATTCAGGAAAAACTGAAGATTCTTGGAATCAAGTAAGTAATAAGCTAGAAGTGAGAAGTAGGAAGTTAGAAGTGAGGAGTGAAAAGTGAGGAGTAGGGAGTTTGTGGTCTTGAGTTGGATAGACAAATTTTTCTCCTCTCTTGCTCCTCACTCTTTACTTTTCACTCCTCACTGGAATTGGAGATCGCAATGCCAAAGATTCGTGTGCTGATTGTTGATGATTCCGTGGTGATTCGACGGCTTCTCACGGACGAACTACGGAAAGATCCCAACATCGATGTGGTGGGGACGGCCGCCACCGGGAAAATTGCCTTAGCCAAAATCCAGCAAACTCCGCCTGATGTGGTCACCATGGACATTGAAATGCCGGAAATGGATGGACTAACGGCGGTGAGCGAAATTCGAAAAACTCATCCCAAACTTCCGATTATTATGTTCAGCACATTGAGCCAACGGGCCGCCAAAGAAACGCTGGAAGCCTTGTCCCGTGGAGCCAATGATTATGTCACCAAGCCGGCGAATGTGGGGAGTGCGGCATTGGCCATGCAGCGTGTTCGAGACGAACTTCTTCCAAAAATCAAAGCCTTGGCAGGACAGTCAGCAACAGAGCTTCACAAACCTGTTGGCCCTGTTTCTAAGCCAGCCGTTTCCCAAAAGTCCACGTCCTCAGCGGGGAAGAAAGATCAGCCTGTGGATGTTGTGGCGATCGGCGTCTCGACTGGAGGGCCGAATGCTTTAGCCGAGGTGATACCGCATATCCCGAAAGATTGTCCGGTGCCGATTCTCATTGTTCAGCACATGCCGCCAGTCTTTACCAAATGTTTGGCCGAACGTTTGTCTATCAAAGCCAGCATTCCGATTCACGAAGGACAGCCTGGTGATGTGTTAATAGCTGGGCAGGCATGGATTGCGCCTGGCGACTATCACATGGGCGTGGAACGAAAAGGCACACAGGTTGTGTTAGCCATGAATCAAGACCCGCCTGAAAATTCTTGCCGGCCCGCTGTGGATGTGCTGTTCCGGTCGGTTGCCAAGGTGTATCGCGCGAATGTCTTATGCGCCGTGTTAACAGGCATGGGACAAGACGGGATGCGGGGGGCTGAAGCCGTTCGTGAAGCTGGGGGGGTAGTGTTAGCTCAAGATGAAGCCTCCAGTGTGGTGTGGGGCATGCCAAGAGCAGTGGTTCAGGCGGGCCTGGCGCATGCGGTCTTGCCGCTCTCGCAGATGGCAACTGAAATCATGAGGAAAGTGCGAATGGGACAGGCGCAGCCTGTGCCCGTTTAGCTGAAAGGAAAAGAATGGCGGAATCAGCCTTATGTCCGGAAGATTTAGACTATATTCGCGAAATGGTGCGGACTCGTGCCGCAATCGTCTTGGAACCGGAAAAAGCCTATTTGGTTCAGTCCCGGATCGAGCCTGTTGCGAAAAGTGAGGGGTTGGCTTCCATCGGGGAATTGGTCGCAAAGCTGAAAAAAGTGCCCTATGGCACGATGCACAAAAAAGTGGTTGAAGCCATGACCACGAATGAAACCAGTTTTTTCCGGGACCTGACTCCGTTCCAGGCTTTGCGTGAACATGTGCTTCCAGACATTATTGCCAGAAAGGTGGCAACCAAGCGGTTGAATATGTGGTGTGGAGCCAGTTCCAGCGGGCAGGAGCCGTATTCGGTGATGTTTACGATTTGGGAGCATTTCCCGGAACTGAAGAATTGGCACATACAATTTTTCGCGACTGATCTCTCGGAGGAGATGCTCGAAAAATGCCGTAAAGGCAAATATAGTCAATTGGAAGTGAACCGCGGATTGCCTGCTGCTTCATTAACGAAGTTTTTCACCAAGAAGGGTATGAGTTGGCAGATTCAAGATGAGATTCGGGAAAAAATTGATTTTCAATCTATGAATTTGGTTGGGACGTGGTTGCCGTTTCCCACGATGGATATCGTGTTTTTGCGAAACGTCATGATTTATTTTGATGTCGAAACGAAAAAGAAAATTTTGGGTAATATTCGAAAATTTCTGGATCCCCAAGGCTATTTGTTTTTAGGCGGATCGGAAACGACAATCAATCTAGATGATCAATATGAGCGAGTCGCTGTGAGTGGGACTTCATTGTATCGATTAAAGAAGGGATAGGAGGAACCCGTATGCAATTTCTTGAAGAGGAAATTTTAGAGATTACGGAAGCCACATGGCAGTCGATTCTTGGTCTGGATATTCGTCCTCGCGCCCTGCCGGCCTCCATGGGGCTTGCCGCAGGGTATTTGACAGGAAAAGTCGAAATTTCAGGGGCGTGGACTGGAGC
Organism: Nitrospirales bacterium; assembly: GCA_965223315.1. GTDB lineage: Bacteria > Nitrospirota > Nitrospiria > Nitrospirales > UBA8639 > Nitrospira_E. The sequence goes on along the minus strand of CBDCWD010000004.1, from coordinate 2,881,374 downwards.
GGTCCTGTTGCATGGATCGCGGGAATTGGCCGCGGCTGCCGCTTCGGTGATTTTTTCCCATGAAGACGGTGCGGGCACTGAACAAGATTCATTGGATGCCATGTATGAACTCACGAACATTATTGGTGGCAACATTAAATCCTTGCTTCCGGAGCCTTGCCAGCTTTCCATTCCCTGTGTGGAACCCACAACGGATGAGCATTTACAAATCCCGGGACTGGAACGGGTGAGCGAACTCGTGTTTGATTGTCAGGATCAACCGCTCTTTGTTTCTGTCTGGCAGCGTCAGGATGGATAATTCTTGTAAAGGAAAGGTGGCTTATGCCTGCTGTTGAAAATCATCGAGAATTTACACGTGTCAAAGTGGCAATTCATGCCGAATTGCGTGTTGGCGGTAATGTGGTCGTCCAGGGAGAATTGGATAATGTGAGTTTGAACGGGCTCTTGCTTCATAGCCAGACCATGTTGCCTGAGCAAACTCCGTGCTTGATTTTTGTTCATTTAGATGGCGGTCAGGGTGGCCCAACTATAGAGGCTCGTGGAGTGGTGGCGCGTAAGGAAACACACAAGCTCGCCGTGCAATTTGAGGAAATTATTGGCAATGAGAGTATGCAGCATCTGAAAAACCTAGTGTTGTATAACAGCGGGGCTCAGGCGAATCAGGTGGAAGAAGAGTTTGAGTCACATGTAGGGCTTCAAGCCAAATCGTAATAAAAATTTGTAACGCGTGAGGGGTGAGAAGTAAGGAGTTGGAAGAACGTTACCGACGGTTGTACCTCCTTTTCGTGTTTTCTTCTTCCTCTTCTGTTCTTAATTCTTTTTGACGACTAACCGATAAGACTGATGAATGGCTTTGAGGGCTATAGCGACAGACATAGGCTTGCAAGAGTATAGGGAAGGAGAAGCGTATGAATATTTCGGAAGAAAAAACTGATGTAATGAGTCTTGTGCATTTAGAGGGACGCTTTGACTTTGGGGCCAGAAAGCAATTTAAGGATACGGTTGATGCGCTTGTTGCTGACGGGAAACCCGTCGTGTTGGATTTGGAAAAAGTGTCCTTTATTGATAGTTCTGCGTTGGGGCTTCTTGTCATTTGCCACCAAAATCTTAAGAATAAAAGGGTGCCTTTTTACCTCGTAAATCCCCAAACCTATGTAAAGCAGGTGTTGGACTTGGCGAATATTGGGAAAATGATTCCCATCTTCCAGTCGGTGGCGGATGTTCCGGCAGGATCTGTTCCCGTCACGGCGCCAGCCTAGACGGTTGTCTCGGATTGTTGGTTATACATAGGTTCCAGCGAATGGCATGTTCTGCGAATTGTCTTCCCTCAGGCTCCTCGTTGTATCGGTATCTTCGGAAATAGGGAAAGCCGCATCTGCCAGCTCTACGATGATGTGTGGGGCTTGGTATGTCTAAGGTCACCAAGACTGCTTCTGGTTGTTCTCCTTCCACGCTTCAACGTATTTTGACCGCTGATTTACGGCCAGGCATGTTTTTGGTCAGGGTGGTTGATTCTTGGTGGAAGTCGCCCTTCTTTACGCATCGTCGGTTACTACATTCGTCTCTTGAGGTTGAACAATTAGTTCGGTCAGGGATTAAAGAAGTCGAAATTGATACCTCGCTGGGCGTGGGCATTGCGCCTGAGCCTGAAGCGCAGAATGATGAGCAACTAATAGAACCCCCAGCTGTGTTGCCGTCCAATCCTGTGCTGAACGAGGGCGGTCTCCATGTCTTGCCATCTGATGGTCAGCCTGTTCCATCTGCAGGTGGCCAGGATGCTCAAAAGCGTGCAGAGCTTGTGCAGCTCCGTGAAGATCTTCTGGCAGCTGTCGAAGAGATGTTTCATGGAGTAAAGACTGGACAGCCTATTTCACGGCCTGTTCTTCATGCCGCGGCACAGAACTTGGTGCAGGAGGCGTTGCTGCATCCAACGCTTCTGGCAGAAATGGTACTGATTGATGCACTCAATCAGTTCGACAAAACGCTCTATGCTCATGTTGTGGATACGGCCGTGTATGCGATCGTGGTTGGGCTGCAATTGAAATGGAATGACGAGGCATTGGAAAAGATCGGGGTGGGCGCCTTGCTGCATGATGTTGGGTATATGCGATTGCCCCAGAATGTTGTGAAAGAACATTGGAATGGCGGCGGTGATTCTCAAATACTTCAACAGCATGTAGCCATCGGTGAAGCATTGCTTCGACGTCAAGAACAATTTTCTGAAGAGATTGTGCGCATGGTTGGGGAGCACCATGCCTATCAAGACGGTTCAGGGTATGCCCAAAGAGCGGAAACAGACCATGTCTCCGAGTTTGGACAGCTCTTAGGTGTGATGGACTATTTTGATGAGCTGCTAACGGTCGGGGGAATAGCAGGATCGTTTCCTGCCGCGTTAGCGATTCGACGGATGTATCAGGAAGCACAGAAGGGAAAGTTTGCGACCCGGTGTATCGAGGCCATGATCCGAACGTTTGGCGTGTTTCCAGTGGGTACGGTGGTGCAATTGTCCTTAGGCGAACAAGCTGTGGTGCTCAAGCAAAATTTGGAACATGGTCTCAAGCCGCAGGTTAAAATTTTTCAGAATTCCGATGGAAAGATTATCAAGAGGCCATGGGTCTGTGATTTAGCGAAGGATTCCAATTTAGGGCATGACGTGAGCATTGTGAAAGTATTGGAACCGTCGGAATATACCATTCATCCCCGGGAGTATCTCTGAGCATGTCCGGGACCCCGTCATCGCTTGTCCAGCATTTATGGGATGCCTTAATTGTGGGGGCGTGTCTGCTTGATCGTCATGGGCGGGTCACGCAGATGAATATAGCCGGTTCCCGTTTACTTGGCTGGGGGGCGGTGTGCCCGGTCGATCTTACGATTGATGATGTGGTTGAGGATATGACGGCGGTCATCGGGGAACAGGCTTCCTGTCAGTCGTTTCTGAGCATAGTAAAAGAAAAAAAAATAGGGTGGTTTCCCCGCATGCGTATTCGATGCCGGCAGGGCGCTTGGTGCTGGGTGGAAATGAAGGCAATCCTGCTGGAAGACGAAGAGCCCCTGCAATACCTTGTGATGTTCCGTGACTTAAGTACGGAAACGCGATTGGCGGAGGAATACAGCCGTTTGGCGTCGATTCCCCAGGAAAGTCCATTCCCAATCATTGAGGTTGATGCGAAAGGGCACTTGTTATACGTCAATCCTTCCATGGAGCGGTTAATGGAAGAAGCACAGATTGGCTCCGATGGATTCTCGACAGCGTTACCTGAGCACTTTCCTTATTTGGCGGCCAGATGTTTGGCGCAAGGTTATCTAGAAACCAATGTTGAAGTTCAAGTGGGAGACAAGTACTACGCCTGGATGTTTTCTTCGCATCCTGAATTGGGCCGACTGCGTGGATACGGCATGGATATCACAGAGCCAAAGCGAGCGGCAGCCGAACTCACAGCGTTTGCCGACATGCTGGAGGTCAAAAACCGGGAATTAGATCAAGCGTTGATCAAGGCTGAGGGCGCCACCCAGGCAAAAGCGGCGTTTTTGGCGACGATGAGTCATGAGATTCGGACGCCGTTGAACGGTGTCATTGGTATGGCCGAGCTGTTGTTAAACTCGAGCTTAAGCCCTGAGCAAGAAGACTGCACGAAGATTATTAAAAATTCCGGTGAGGGTCTGCTGGCGATTATCAATGACATCTTGGATTTTTCGAAAATTGAGTCAGGGCATATGGTGTTGGAAAGGATTGGATTTAATCTCAGGGATCTCGTTGAAGAGGTGCTGGACTTGTTTTTTGAACGGGCCTATCAAAAAGGCTTAGATTTAGCGGCCTATGTTGATAAAGATATACCTTGTCGTCTGATTGGTGATCCCCATCGCCTTCGGCAGATTCTCTCTAACTTTGTGTCGAATGCTCTGAAATTTACCGACGAGGGTTCAGTCTTGATCGAAGTGACATGGTCTTCCTCGACTGAGTGGCAGGCTTCTGCGGATTCCGTGGCCATTTCCGAAAATGTTGCCCGTTCTTTGGAAGGCGCTGTGTGTTTTTCTGTGAAAGATACGGGAATTGGAATTTCACGGTTGTCTCAGGAACAAATCTTCCAAGTGTTTACGCAAGCCGATAGTTCTATGAGCCGGAAATTTGGAGGATCTGGGTTAGGGTTGGCGATATGTCAACAACTGGTTGAATTGATGAATGGGACGATAGGCGTAGAGAGTCAAGAAGGCATTGGATCAACATTTTGGTGCAATCTTCCGTTCCAATTTCCTGGAAGGAAGCAGGAAGTACAAGAGCCCCCATCTTGTGAGGTTCAAAAAGATGTGCTCATCTGTTCTTCCATGGAAATGTCTTGTGATGTGATCTCATGGTATTTACAGGAGAGGGGGTTGAGAGTGGTGTGGGCGAGGGATATGCAGTGTGCCATGGAATTTTTAGAAAAAAAGCGCACCTCTCCCTCTACTCTATCCGGTGTGATTTTCGGGGAAGAAGTCAAGCAGGAAATGTGGAAGTCCTGTCTTCGGACGATCCAATCTGCTCCGTTTACCGGCGTGCCCCGCTGGGCCCTTCGCCCATTTTGGCTGCGTCAGGAAAATGAACATGGTCCGAAAATCTTTCACGGTACGATCACCCTGCCTATTCACCGGGAGCAGTTGTACGGATGTGTATTCAAAGAACCGGATGCCTCCGAAAAGTTTGATACATTATCTGAATGCGATGGTGACAACAGACTCGATGACCGAGGGACCGGGAAAAGGGACTCCTCAAGTCATAGTTCTATACTCAATGATGCGGTTGAAGGCTCAGAAAAGAATGGACGACAGAAGTTTTCCGTTTTGGTTGTGGAAGATAATCTTGTGAACCAAAAAGTGGCCACTGGGCTGCTGGGCAAACTGGGTTGTGATGTCACGATTGCTGAATCAGGCGATCAAGCCTTAACGCTTGTTCAAGAATTAGAGTTTGATGTCATTTTCATGGATTGGGAGTTGCCAGGAATGGATGGTTTTGAAACGGCACAAGCTATCCGGGATCTAGGCCGCTTTCAAGGATTGACATGCGGCAAACCCGTAGGTCAGGAATTATCCAGAGAGCTACATGAATCTTCTATGACAACGCCTATTATCGGGATGACCGCCCATGGGTTATCGGAGAAACATCAAGAGCGATGGGCTCATGTCATGGAGGATTGTCTTTCCAAGCCGCTGCATGTTCGAGAGTTGGCAGACATGCTTGAACGATGGTGTGGGCGCGGATCCGGTAAGTCGCATACTGATGAAGGGTCTAACGATGGACCGCAGCCCGTGCCTGATCGGGGACCCGACCAGACTTATAATCTTTCAGCGGCGTTGGAGTCGGTGGAGGGCGATGCCGAATTATTACATTCCCTGTTCCAGATTTTTTTCGAGACGGCTCCGGGCATCATTCAAGAGATAGCGGAAGCTCTGGCTAAAGGAAATCGGCCTGTTGTCCGGCATGTTGCACATCAATTGAAAGGGGCCCTCTCTGCTTTAATGGCACATGACCAAGCTAAATTAGCGGAATGTCTTGAGGAAGGAGCGTTGGAGACTGAATTTGACGATCTGCAGCGTAGTTTCCGAATTTTGGAACATGAGGTCCAGAATTTACTTACTCTTTTCAAGACAACTATGGGAACACTCGAGGGTATGCAAGGGGAAATGAGTCAGGATGCTCCATCTTGCAGGGGCTTGAAGAAGCCCTAGGCAATGTTTTCATGGCTTGCAAGGCAAAAAAACCTCCTATTAGGGAAAAACTCTCAAGTTTTCTAATTATCGATCCGATACGGAAAACATTATTGGCTAAAATCTAACGAGGGTACAACAATGAAAGATTTGCTGACATTAAGTGAAGTTTCGACGTTTTTAAAAGTTCCAAAATCAACGATTTACAAATTGGCTCGAGAGCGACGTCTTCCAGGGCATAAGGTTGGGAAGCATTGGCGGTTTGTCCGTGAAGAAATTGAAGCCTGGGTGCAAAATGCCGGTAGCGAAGAGGCCATGGTTGGAGCGGTCTCAGGAACCAGTGGACGCGACCGGTTTAGTTTAAACTAGCTCCGGAGTAGCCTTGTTGCCCCTCAGCAAGGAAGGGAAAGCCCCTGGTTTTGAGCATATGTATGGCTTGCAAAGTATCGATCGGCCAGATTGCGAGGAAGAAACATTCTTGCTCTACAAGAGAATTTGCCGATTTTTGCCGCGTACTCCCTCTTCCCTCGTTGGTGTGAATGTTCGTTCCCTTTGTTAAGTCCTTGTTCCCTGACTCACCTTATTTGATCACGAACTCTTTTTCCCTCACCCTCTCCTTTAATTTTAATCTCATTGGCTTATAGCTGCCAGATTTCTAGATGACCCAGGTTTGAGACCGGAATCTGCAATACGGCACACCTAGGATCTGTTGAAAAAAGCCGCCAGCGGCGTTCTCGCCCTTTTTCCGTGCTCACGTAGTGCCAGTGCGCTCCGCGCGCAAAAAGGGCTGCGGCCTTGCTGGACGAACTTTTTTGAACAGACCCGAGGCCTCTGACATGTCACGTTGCAGAGACGAAATTTGGCCGTTGATATCATCATTATTCAACAGTCCCACCTACAGAGCTGTGCGCGTCTGGCCCATCGAAAACTTCCAATATGAAACTTTTTAATGGATTCTCTAAAGAATGCTGTGCAACTAGCCGAATTTCAAGTTACTACATGTTTTCAGTACTTTTGAATTGTCATCCATTGTTTTTGCGTCGAATCATGACCAGGTAGTGATGTCTCACAGAGGGGCTTTCCTCAAGTCGTAAGGAGTTCAGCATGATTGATACCAGTCTTAAAGTCTTAGTTGTGGATGATATGTCCACGATGCGGCGAATTGTCAAAAATGTGTTGAAGCAAATTGGATTTTCCGATCTCACTGAAGCGGAAAATGGCCAGGATGCTTTGACAAAGCTCAAGGCCGGCGGATTCGGGTTGGTCGTATCCGACTGGAATATGCCGGTTATGCAAGGCATCGAACTCTTGCGTGCCGTGCGAGCCGACCCCGATCTCAAGCATCTTCCGTTTTTAATGGTGACGGCTGAAGCCCAAAAAGAAAATATCATCGAAGCCGTGCAGGCCGGTGTGAGTAATTACGTGGTCAAACCCTTTACCGCCGAAGCACTTCAAGGAAAGCTAGAGAAAATTTTTGCCAAAACTCAACCGGCGAAAGGGTAGGGAGTGAAAGGCTGCTAGCCGTCCCCTTTCTTTTGTTGGATTAAGGAGCGTTTTATGCTGGTAGATCGTAATATCGAAACGGACGATGATGTGGAGTCCCCTGAAGAAGACCGTTCAATCAATAGTGAACTCGCTGAACTAACCAAATATGTAGAAGTGATTACTAGTACAATTCGTGATATGGAGTCACCTGTGGCTTCAACATCCAACCAGCTGCCGCAAGCGACTTCCCATCTCAATGACTTAGCCAAGCTGACGGAAGAGGGCACACACCGAGTGCTTGCACTCACAGAAGCGATCGAATCCAATCGAGTCAGGTTGCAACGTGGATTGGAGGAGTTGCGTCAAAAACTGGATGGATCATGTGCGACCGATGCCGAAAAACTCTTGGCATTGGTGAAGGAGGATGAAGGCCGGCTGATGGATATTCATGTGGCTCTATCATTCCAAGATCTCGTGGCACAGCGCGTGGCAAAATTGGTAACGATTCTGAATGAAGTGCAGCATAAGCTGTTAAAGCTGGTTGTGGTGTTTGGCATTAAGCAGAAAAAGGACGGCACCAAGGACGACGGACGTGGCACGGAGATGCTTCGACAATTAGAGGCGTCCAAAACGACGGCTCTCGATCAAGATTTAGTGGATGACATCATGTCCGAATTCGGGTTTTCGTGAACGATGGCTGGGTTGACTGCTTGGAACGTTGGGACCTCTGAGGGCTAAGAAGGGTGATCTATGAACGATGAAATGCAAGAGATATTGAGTGATTTTCTTGTAGAAAGTTCAGAGATGCTGGAAGCACTAGACCAGCATTTCGTGAAACTCGAAGCCGAGCCCAACAATGCTGATTTGTTGAATGAGATTTTCCGGTGCATGCATAGCATGAAGGGGTCTGCTGGATTCCTTGGATTTACACATTTGGTGGAAGTCGCGCATCAGGCAGAAAGTCTCCTCAACAAATTACGTCAAGGGGAAATGAGTGTTTCGCCCTTTATTATCGACATTATTCTTGAAGCCGTCGATGCCGTCAAATTGTTGCATGACGATATCCGGTCGACGGGAGAAGATTCACATGTTGAGACGGGACTGATCGTCAATAAACTCACGCTCACCATGGATAGTGCTGAAGATCTCAAAGATATCTTGCCTCCTCCGTCCGCGCCGAAAGAAAGTGCCCCGTCTCCACCTGCAGAGGAACCGGAACAGACTGCGGTATCTCAAGAAGTCGTCCCGGAAGAGCCAGGGATAGAGCCGGAACCCGTCGCGCAAGAAACCGCCTGCCCTTCTCCGCCTCCGGAGCCTGTTGCGGAGACGGCGCCTCCCGCGTTGACAGAGGTGTTGGCCAAAATGCAAGAGGCGGCGTCCCGCACTGCAAAAGCTTCTGCTCCTGCCCCTTCTAAATCTGGGGCAAAAGAAGAGGAAACAACTGTTCGGGTTGAAACCAAACGTTTGGATCATGTCATGAACTTGGTCGGGGAATTGGTGTTGGGCCGTAACCGGCTCATGAAGTTAGGCTTTGGCCTTGAAGAGCAAGATGAAACCAATCCGCTTGTTCGTGAATTAGGTGTGACGCTGGCCCAACTTAATGTGGTGACCTCGGATTTACAGTTAGCGGTCATGAAAACCCGGATGGTTCCAATCCGGAAAGTGTTTTCACGGTTCCCACGTTTAGTACGAGATTTGTCGAATAAATTAGGGAAGCAGGTGCGTTTGGATCTGGTCGGAGAAGAGACAGAGGTTGATAAGTCGGTGGCCGATGAATTGGGTGATCCTTTAGTGCATCTGGTGCGGAATTCCATGGACCATGGGTTGGAGACCATCGAAGAACGCAAGCAGAAAGGAAAAAACCCTGAAGGCTCTGTACGATTAGCGGCTTATCAGGAAGGTAATAGCATTGTCATTCGCATCGAAGATGATGGACGGGGACTGCAAGTTGACAAGATTGCCGAAAAAGCCTTGTCCAAAGGATTAGTCAGTGAAGCCGAGCTGTCTTCGATGACTCCCCGGGATATTATGAACCTGATTTTTCTGCCTGGCTTTAGCACCGTGGATCAGGTCAGTGACTTGTCTGGGCGCGGCGTTGGCATGGATGTGGTTCGGACGAACATTAGCCGCATGAACGGGAGTTTAGAATTAGATTCCGAACCTGGTCGCGGCAGTCAAATGACGATCAAGTTGCCATTAACCGTGGCGATTATTCAAGCCTTGATGGTTGAAGTGGAATCCGCCACGTTTGCGGTTCCTTTGGCCTCGGTCATTGAAGCGGTCAAAGTGACGAAAGAAGATATTAAAACTGTGAATGGGCAAGCCGTGTTGAATCTCCGTGAACGCATTCTTCCGTTGTTGGACTTAGCCAACACGTTTCAAATTCCGAGTGAACGGACCAGCGATGAATGCTATGTGGTGGTCGTGGCGATTGGAGCGCAACGGTTTGGCGTCGTCGTCGACCGTTTGCGGGCTCAGGAAGAAGTCGTCATAAAGTCCTTAGGAGATTTCTTGTCGAATGTCCAAGGGATCGCAGGAGCCACCATTACCGGTGATGGAAAAGTTGTGTTGATTTTAGATATGGCGGATTTGGTTCAAAATGTTCTTGGGCCGGAATTCGCCTCGATGGGGTAGTACCACAGCTGCAGTGAGGAGCATGTAATGGCGAAATGGATGGCGGAAATTGATCAACGGACCCGGCTAGCCGGAGCCAATAAAATGGAGCTTTTGATGTTCCATCTCGGCACCGAGGAAATTTATGGCATCAACGTGTTCAAAATTCGTGAAGTGATGCAATTGCCTCCGGTCACCAAACTTCCTGATGCTGATCCTCGAATCCTGGGGTTAGTAAACCTTCGAGGTGAAAATGTGGCACTAGTTGATTTAAAGCAGGCGATTGGTTTGGGGCCAATGGAGTCTGAAGGCGCGAAACTCATCATTGCGGAATACAACGATAATAAGCAAGGGTTTCTTGTGGGTGGTGTCGACCGGATAATCCGTATGTCTTGGGAACGTATTCAAGTGCCGCCGCCTATGGTTCAGTCCAGCCGGCAAGGTGCGGTGACAGCCGTGACGAAACTGGAAGATGGTCGGATGGTGCTGATTCTGGATGTCGAAAAGGTCTTAGCCGAGTTGCATCCCAAAGCCGATGAGGAGGTGCTTGTCGGCATCGAAATGGTGAATGAACTTGCTGGGAAACGTGTGCTGGTGGCCGATGACTCAGTGGTGGCTCGAAAGCAAATTATGAAAACGCTGGAACGCTTAGGGATGAAATGGGAAGAAACGCAAACCGGTAAAGAAGCGTTGACGCGGCTACAGTACTATGCCGAAACCGCAGAGGGGGCTGGCCAGTCTATCTATGATTACTTTGTTGGTGTGATTACCGATATTGAAATGCCGGAGATGGATGGATTCTCGCTCACGAAACATATTCGGGAAGATCCGCGTATGCAGGCGTTGCCTGTGTTGATGCATTCTTCTCTTTCCGGACAGTGCAATGTTGAACGGGGCAAATCCATGGGTGTGACAGATTATGTCACCAAGTTTCAGCCCGCGGAACTGCGCGACAAACTTGTCAAACATTTTGGCCGTGCGCAGAGTGAAGCGGTGGTGCGATGAACAGGATGCTCGGGATGGACAATGAGATTCAACAGGTGTGGGGATGGCTTTATCTATAACAAGATGGAAAGAGTAGACATGAATATTATGAATTATTTTCGAAATATTGGCATCACAAGCAAGCTCGTGTCCATTCTGGTCTTTTTCTCGTTGATCCCGTTGAGTGTTCAGGTGTATTCCCTGTTTGAGACCGCAGCGGTGTTAGAGGAAGAAGTGGGAGCGCAATATCAGGCTGTGGCTGAAGGATTGGCCAGCACGGTGCAACAATATCTCAGTGAGCGGTATGCCGATGCGCAAACCATGAGCCGGAATCGGATCTTGCTTGACCGTACCCTGTGGTATCAACCGGATCGCGAATCGAACGAGATCGTGGAAGCATTAAATGAATATGTCCATGCATCGGGAGCCTATCACCTCATACAAATCGTGGATCGGGATGGACAACTCGTTGCGGTGAATAATCGGAACAGTGAAGGGCAACCTATTGCGACTGAACGACTCTATGGCAACAGTTATCGTTCGGCCGTATGGTTTCAAGCTCTACGGCAGGGGGGCGGTTCGGTTGCTGATGGCTCAGTGTTTATTGAGGATGTTGCCGTTGACCGTGATGTGGCTGCTGTTTTTCCATCGGACAGCGGGTTGACGGTGGGTTTGTCTATTCCTCTGTATGAACATGGAAACATTGTCGGATATTGGTCTCAACGCATGAAGTTTTCCATGGTGGAAGAGATTGTTCAACAGGCCTATCTTCGTCTAAAAAAATCCGGCTTTCCTGGTGCGGAATTAACTATGCAGAATGGGCAAGGCTTTACCATTGTCAATTATGCTCCGGCGGTGTATCACACCGAAGAACTGGTTCATGATTTTGATAACGTGTTGTTTCGGACTAATTTAGCTGAACTGGGATTGGAAGCGGCTCAGTCGGCCGTACAAGGCCACTCGGGCTTTTCGAAGAATTTCCATCCCGGCAAGCAAAGCGAACAGGTCATTGGCTTTAGCCATCTTCAAGAAGGCCAAGGGTTTCAGGGACTGCATTGGTCGGTGTTGGTGCAGATTCCTGAGGCGGAAGCGTTTAAGCAAGTCACAGCCATTACCAACAAGACCTTGTTAGAAATGTTTGTGGGATTGCTGGTTGTGGTGCCCATTGGAATTGTGATGGGACGAAAAGTCATTAGCCGGTTACGACCGTTCTGGGACGTTGCCGCAAAAGCTTCTGAAGGCGATTTAACGCATCGGGTTCCGGTGACGACGCAAGATGAACTGGGCCAAATGGGAGACGCGTTGAATCACTTATTGGACCAATTGAATGGCATGCTGCTTCAAACGCAAGAAGTGGCGCATTCCTTATCTTATGCATCTGATGAGTTGTCAACGGTTGGACAGCAGGTTGTTCAGGTGAGTCAATCGCAGCTCAATCAAGCCACTCAGGTTGCGACTTCGGTCGAAAAAGTGGCTTCGACCGCTGGAGATATGGCTCGCAATACTCGAGGGTTGGCTGCGACGGCGACCGAGGTCAATGAGTCGGCTGTGCGTGGGGGCGAGATCGTTTCCTCCTCCATTCAAGGGATGGAGTCCGTTTCCAGCCGGATGCAGGAGTCGGCGGGCCGGATTCAATCGTTAGGCCAGCGTTCTCAGGAGATTGGGGATATCATTGGGGTGATCGAAGAAATTGCGGAGCAGACCAACCTGTTGGCGCTCAATGCCGCTATTGAAGCTGCACGGGCTGGAGACCAGGGTCGCGGGTTCGCCGTGGTGGCTGATGAGGTGCGGAAACTAGCCGAACGGACCGGGAAGGCCACGAAAGAAATTGCGACAGTGATTGAGTCGGTACAGAAAGGCACGAATGAGGCGGTGAGTTCCATGGAAGCGGGAACGCAAGAAGCTCAAAGCGGCATGACCTTAGCCAGAGAAGCCGGTATTCGACTCACAGAAATTGTCAATGGCGTTCAACAGGTTGTTGGGATGATCCAGCAGTTTGCGGGATCGACGCAGGAACAATCGGAGATCTCTGAACAATTGTCTTCGAGTATTCAACAAGTGGCGCAACTGAGCCAAGACAATGAAGGACATGTGCAGGGGGTGGCTGCCGCAACACAGCAATTTGCCGGATTGGCTGCGGATCTACAGACGTCACTGAGCCGGTTTACTTTGAAAGCGTAATTTATGATGAGAATGGAGAGAAATTTCTAAGTAGGAGTCAATATGGGTAATTTGAGGATTGGACCAAAATTTGTGTTGTCCCTTGCTGTATTGGCCACGGTCTTGATTGTGTGTGGACTTTGGGGAATTTATCTACAAGAAGAAGGACGGGTGCGCACATTGCTGGAAGAGGAAGGACGGATCATCCAAGCACAAATCGAAGTGACGCGAGCCTATCTGGCCAAAAATTATGTGGGAAAACTGAAAAAATCTCCATTGGGGGTCGATCTTCATATTTCACAAAATTATGAAGAAGATCCCGTTGCTATTCCATTTCCGGCTACGGCCACTCAAGAAATCGGTGAGGAGCTAGCTGGACGTGGAGTGTATCGGGCCCGCTTGGTGAGTGATCAACCGATGAATCCCGCGAATGCTCCCAAGGAAGGTTTCGAAGCAAAAGCGATGGAACTCATTAAGAAGGGCGCAGAAAGTTTTAGCGATGTGCAAGTTATCAATGGGGTGCCGACGTTTTTACGGGCCAGCTCGGATAGAGCTTCGGTGGAGGCTTGCGTCGGCTGTCATGCCGGAAAAAACGTGGGAGATGTGATCGGCATGTTGTCTCTGGCGATTCCCATGGCTCAAGCTCAGGCTTCCATGCAAAGTTCCGTGATGTATTCCGGGCTCTGGATGACTGGGATCATTGTTGTCTTTCTGGTTGCCGTGTACTGGCTCATCCATCTGTTTGTGCTCAAGCCTCTTCATGCCTTAGCCGCGATTTCTCATGATATTGCAGAGGGTCGAGGGGATTTAACCAAGCGTGTTCCGGTGGGCGCGGGTTCAGATGAAATTACCGATCTGGCGCGTGACTTTAATTTATTCATTCAGAAAATGCATGGAGCGCTGTCACTTGTTGGGCAATCCACTAACCGGTTGGCGTCTTCGACCGTTGAATTGTCTTCCACGGCCGACCGGGTGGTTCGGACGGCGGAAGAGCAAAATACCAGAGCGGTGCAATCTGCATCGGCGGTCGAAGAAATGACCATGACAGCAGGTGAAGTGGCCCGTAATTCCACGGAAGCGGCACGAATTGCTCAGGAAACGGCTGAGACTGCACGAAGCGGACAAGACGTGATGACCCAAACGGTTACGGGAATGCAGCAAGTCTCCGAAGCCGTGGGTCAGGCGGCGAATATCATTACGACCTTGGGGCGTTCCTCCGATCAAATTGGAGAAATTGTCCGGGTGATTGAAGATATTGCCGATCAAACCAATCTGCTAGCGCTCAATGCAGCGATTGAGGCAGCCCGTGCGGGAGAACAAGGCCGAGGGTTTGCGGTGGTGGCCGATGAAGTGCGTAAATTGGCTGAACGAACCACCAAGGCCACAAAAGAGATTGGAGATATGATTCGACAGATTCAGCAAGATACCAAAAGTGCGGTGGCTTCCATGGAGCAGGGCACGAACCAAGTGGGACAAGGCGTGGAATTAGCGACGAAGACCGGAGAGGCGCTTTCCAAAATTCAAGAGATGATCAACGCCACGTCAGGTATGATTCAACAAATAGCCAGTGCCGCAGAAGAACAATCAAATGCCACGCGGCAGATCTCGGGCGATTTGGAGGCCATGACAGAAAATACCCGTCAAACGACGAGCGGGATCGCGGAGTCCGCTAAGGCTTGTCATGAGCTGAGCACGTTGGCCGGCGATCTTCAGAAAACGGTGAATAGCTTTAAGGTGTAGGGATTGGGGAGGCTCTGCCTCCCCGCGTGAAGCGCTTCCAAAAAGCGGGAGATGCTTCTTCTTCCGCCTAGTTGGGAGCTGGAGGATCAGATGGCGCTGGAGGAGAAATCTGTTTCTTTTTGGTCACAACTTTTTCCAATAACCCAACGGAATCTTTTAGCAGATCCGCTGCACAGGTCAGCGTGATATGGAGTTGTTTCCAGGCATCATCCCAACGTTCCTCCCGTTGAAGATCTTGAAAGCGTTGATGTTGTTCTTGAAGGATGGCTTTTTTGGCGTCAAGCATCAAGCGTTCAGCTTGTGCGCTAGCTGGTCTGTCCATAATGAATGTCCTTTATGATAAGAAAATGAAGAATAATATTCTCCACCCTATCAGAGCGGTTAGCAATGTCACAAGGCGTCACTCGTCAAAGACCTTTGGAAAATGTGTGGTGTTGCTGCCCATTATGAGAGATTCGTGATGGTCTTGACCCGTTCCCGGCAAACTGATTTGTCGGAAGGCGTGCCTGGTTGCGCATCGTTGGGTCTTCAAGGGTGGTGTTTGTGAACGTTTGCATGATGAGCGTGTGGTTGTTTGCGAATTGTTACCAGTCCAGGAGGAGTCATCCATCATGAATGCCGGAACCAATACTGCGCCTGAAGAAGAAGTCTATGAGGGTACCGGAGAGGTGTTGCAGCTAGTCAGTTTTCAATTAGGCCCTGAGGAATATGCCATTGATATCTTGGGTGTCCAAGAAATTATCCGGTTAGTAGAAATTACGCATGTTCCCAATGCACCTCATTATGTTGAAGGGGTCGTGAACCTTCGGGGCAAAGTGATTCCAATCATTAACCTTCGCACCCGCTTAGGATTGCCCGCCGCGGAACCGACGAAAGATACGCGGATTGTGGTGGTGGAAGTTGGGCATCTGATCTTAGGATTTATTGTGGATTCAGTGGAAGAGGTGCTCCGGCTTCCGGAAGAATTTATTGAACCGTCTCCGTCGGCCAATCGGGGGACTGCCGATGATTTTCATAAGGGTGTTGGGCGTGTCGAAGGGCGGTTGCTGATCTTGTTGAATCTGGATCTGCTTTTTGGCATTGAATCTGTTGGATAGGGAGAGCGAGCCGGAATGGATATATTGTCGGTCCTGGGGCTTATTGTGGCGATTGGCGCGATTGTCGGCGGCCAACATTTAGAAGGCGGCCACCTCAGTTCCATTCTACAATTTACAGCGTTTCTGATCGTCTTTGGTGGCACGATAGGGGCGGTGATGCTCCAGTTTCCTCTCAATATTTTTTTAAAGTCGTTGGGCGCGGCCGGCATGGTGTTCGGCAACGTCAACGTGGATATGAAAGGCGTGATTGCCAAGATTGTGGAGCTGTCCAATGTCAGCCGGAAGCAAGGCCTGTTGGCGCTGGAAGGGCAGATGAAGAATATCAGTGATCCATTTATGGCCAAAGGCGTTCAATTGGTTGTGGATGGGACCGAGCCGCCTAAAATTCGAGAAATCCTTGAAGTGGAATTGGGTGTGTTAGAAGACGAGTATGCATCCTATGCGAAAGTGTATGAAGCGTTTGGAGGCTATGCGCCCTGTGTGGGAATTATTGGGGCCGTGTTAGGGCTGATTCATGTGATGGAAAATCTTGCGGATCCTTCGGCCTTGGGTGGCGGCATTGCCGTGGCATTCGTGGCCACGGTCTATGGAGTGGGTTTGGCCAATCTGATTTTTTTGCCAATGGGCAATAAAATCAAGATAAAGGCCAAGGACCTTGTTGCCGGGAAATTGATGGTGATCGAAGGCTTATTGAGCGTAGCCCAGGGAGAGAATCCCCGCATGATTGAAGAAAAGTTGAGCGGGTTTTTACCAAGTTCGGAAAAAAAGAAATAGATAACGAGCTATGACGGCGTATGCGGCAGGCTAATAGTCCATGAAGAAAAAGCATGAGGAACATGAAAATCATGAGCGATGGCTTGTTTCATATGCTGACTTTATTACGCTGCTCTTTGCGTTTTTCGTGGTGATGTATGCCGTGTCCTCGGTCAATGAGGGCAAATACAGAGTCCTGAGCAATTCACTGTCCAATTCATTTTCCAACACCAAGCCGGTTGGCAAGCTAACGATTATGGACCTGCCGGTTTCAAAAAGCCGGCAGATTGTCGTGCAGGAACGCCAAAATTCTAAAAGTAATTCCCGGGCCTATCTCAAAGTGGCCAATGCCATTACGACGGCAAAAGTGCCAAAGGGTGTAAAAATTACTTCCACCGATCGCGGGTTAAGCATCAGGATTGCCGACGATGCATTATTTACCAGTGGGAGCGCAGACCTTAATCCGCAGATCCGAGAATTTCTGGATCTCATTGCGGGGCTGGTCAGAGATTTGCCCAATCTCATTGCCGTGGAAGGGCATACGGACAATCAACCCATTCGAACGGCGGCGTTTCCTTCAAATTGGGATCTTTCCACTTCTCGAGCCAATGCGTTAGTCCGGTATTTCACAGAATATCACCGGTTACAAGCCAATCGATTTTCCTCGACGGGGTTTGCAGGCACCCGTCCTCTTCATTCTAACGACACCGCAGAGGGGCAGGCCTCCAATCGTCGAGTTGAGATGATTGTTCTGCGGGACACCAATCCCCGCGCCCTAGAATCTCATCCTTTTCTGCCCTAAAAACGTCTCACATTGAGGCGACTATAGTTTTTTAACTGTCAAATACGCCTTTCACCCTCACCCTACCCCTCTCCCTCAAGGGAGAGGGAACTCTTATTTTTTGCTGTTCACCACTCACTCCTTACTTTTTACTTCTCACTGTTCCCAGAACAGCTAGGCAGCTTTCTACATAGGTGGAAAGTTCTGCCCATACGTTTCTAACTGATTAGCCCAAGCCCTATTCTGGTGTCGACCGGAGCACGCTTATTTTTCTAGGCAAGAAACTCCAGTTCCGTTTCATTGGATCAAATTTGTACAGAAATTTGGAGTATCTGATGCTCAGATTCCTCCACGATGGAGTCTCCTGGAAATATTGTTTTCTAACGGTTCATGGCACATGCGTTGCACGATCTGGTTGAACCTATGAAAAGGAGACTCACATGAATCGTGGCATCTATCCTCCCTTGGCAGGGGCGATTACCTTAGAACGCCGTCTCGAAATCCTTTCACATAATATCGGGAATGTGCAGTCAACCGGGTACAAGAAGGATAAGCCAATTTTTGCGACGATTCTTGGTCAAACCTCAGGGCCTTCCGTGGCTGGCATTGATCTCTTTCCTTTAATTGATGCGTTGCCCCCGGATCGCTCGCAGGGGGTGTTGTACCATACCGGGGAAAGTCTAGATGTTGCGTTACAAGGGGAAGGCTTCTTGGTAGCGCAAACTCCGGATGGACTGCGTTATTACCGGGGAGGAAAGCTGCAACGAAATCTGGCCGGAAATTTGGTAACCCATCAAGGTGATCCCTTGCTAGGCAAAAAAGGGTTGATCACCGTGCCGCCGGGAGAAATTGCCATTGATAACGGCGGAAATATCAGCGTGGATGGTGTCACGGTCGGAACGTTGCGCCTTGATCGAGTGCCTCAAGGCCAAACCGTTTCCAAGATAGGCGATCTCTATTGGACAGTTCCAGAGAGGCCTACGGCTGCACAAGGGACAACCGTGCATCAGGGCATGTTAGAAAAATCCAATGTGAATCCTTCCTTAGATATGGTGGAGCTAATAAAAGTGACACGAGAATTTGAGCAAATGCAAAAAGCCATTCAGGCCATGGATGAAATGGCAAGCCAAGCCATACAAGCCGGACGAGTTCAAGGGTAAGGAGTGAACAGTCAGAAGGCAGGAGAACGAGATTTATGATTCGAGCAATGCACACAGCTTCTACGGGCATGTTTGCCCAGCAACTGAATATCGATACGATTGCCCACAATTTGGCCAACGTGAATACCACCGGATTTAAGCGGAGCCGCGCGGAGTTTGCTGATCTTCTGTATCAAATTTCGCGTTCGCCGGGAGCCAGCGCCTCGAATGTCGGAGTGTTTCCCGTTGGCATGCAAGTGGGGTTAGGGGTCCGGCCGGTGACGGTGGCGAAAGAATATGTGCAGGGAAGTTTAAAGCAGACATTTAACGAGCTGGATATTGCGATTGAAGGGGCCGGGTTTTTTCAGGTGACGCGGCCGGATGGTTCGACCATGTATACGCGGGCTGGGTCGTTTAAAAGTGATAGCACGGGGAATGTCGTGACCGGTGATGGCGATCCATTGATTCCAAGTATTACGATTCCGTCGGGCGCTCTCACGGTCAATATCGGACAGGATGGTACGGTGTCCGCCCTGCTGCCAGGTGTCTCGCAGGCCACCCAAGTGGGTCAAATTCAGTTGGTGCGGTTTGATAATCCATCCGGGTTAATTGCCCAAGGGAATAATTTGTTCACGGAAAGTTCCGCATCTGGTCCGGCGCAACAGGGGACCCCGGGATTTTCAACGGGATTTGGGCTGATTCAACAAGGATTTTTGGAAATCTCAAATGTCAATATTGCCGATGAAATGGTGAATATGATCATTGCTCAACGAGCCTATGAACTAAATGCCAAAGCCATTCAAGCATCGGATGACATGATGCAAGTTGTGAATACATTGAGGCGGTAACTTATGAAAACTCTCGTTATGGTTGGAATGTTGTGTGTGGGTATTGGCGGGTGGGGCCTATCTGGATCCGGGTGGGCCGCTCAACCCGGCTCGATGAAGGGTTCAAAGCAAACCGTCGCGGTTTCTGCGTTTGAGCGAGCCATTTATTCGGCGCTTACCCGCCAATATGGGCGGCCGAATCATAGCGTGAAGGTACATATCCTCTTTCCCAAAGAGGCCATAGATGTCCCAGCCGGAAAGCTGAATCTTGCGGTGGAAAAACTTTCAGGCAGGGCCCGCACAGGACGCCGGGCATTTCGGGTGAAACTCTTTGTGAATGGGAAATTTTTCAAGACCTTGAATGTGGTAGGCGAAGTCAAGGCTCAGGCTACGGTGAGCACGCCGGTACGGTGGATAAAGCCCAAGGAGGTTATAGGAGCTGAAGATGTCACGGCGATGACCGTTGACCTTCCGTCACTCACGCATGATTTTATTCTTGATCTGGATGATGTGATCGGGAAGCAGGTTCTCCGTCCTCTTCCTCCCCGTCAACCTATTCGAAAAATCTTATTGGATGATCCTCCGGTTGTGCATAAGGGGGACCGGGTAAGGCTGGAGGTGCGAAGAAGCGGGTTGTATGTGCAAACGATTGGTTTGGCCAAAGCTTCCGGGAAGGCCGGTGAGACGATTCCTGTCGAAAACAAAACTTCCGGTCGTGAAGTGATCGGAACGATTGTGAGTGCAGGGCTGGTGGAGGTTGGATTTTGAGGCAGACGTTTGGTGTGCGTGGCCTAGTGTTGGGAAGCATCGTGTTCATGTGTAGCGGAAGTGGCCTTCTGGGTTGTTCAGAACTCAGAAAACCTCCTGATATGCAAATGGATGAAATCGTTGTTCCTCAAAAAGAAGTGTCTTCGTTGGGGTCACTGTGGGAGCCGGATAATGGCCGGGCCTTTATGTTTGAGGATCGCCGAGCCAGTCGGATTGGAGATATCGTGATCGTCAAAATTGAGGAACAGCATAGTGGGTCGAAAACGGCAAACACCACAGCCGATCGAGCGGCCACCTTGAGTGCCGGAGCCAGTGGTGGCTTATTTGGGATTCATTCGTTAGGGAAAAAGTTTGTGGATCTCTTTGATGTCAACGCGACGACAGGAAATGAGTTTGAGGGCGAGGGCTCAACCAGTCGACGAGATAGTTTAAGCGGGACTATTGCCGCGAAAGTGGTCGAGGTGCTGCCCAATGGCGATCTTCGTATTCAAGGGAAACGGGAAGTCACCGTCAATAGTGAAAAACAGAAGATGACGATTCAGGGAATCGTGCGCAGGATTGATCTGGATACGCAAAACACCGTGATGTCTTCGGCTGTAGCGGATGCCCAAATAGCCTATGTAGGCCTAGGAGTAGTCGATGATGTGCAGCGGCCGGGATGGGCTACGCGGGTATTTGATTGGATCACTCCTTTCTAATGATACGAACAATGAACAAGTTGATAGACAACAATGGATGTGGGAGGGGAAAGGTCAATGTGCCGAGAGAGCGTCATGCGCCAGGGCGTGTATTATATTGGTTGGTGATTATTTTATGTGCTTGGCTCTTTCCCGTGGGTTTCGGATCATCCGACGTCCTTGAAGCCGCACGGATTAAGGATATCGCCTCGATTGAAGGTGTCCGGGACAATCAACTTATCGGGTATGGCTTAATCGTTGGCTTAGACCGAACCGGGGATTCCGTCGTGGGGGGGCAATTCACCGCTCAGGCCATTATCTCTATGTTAAATACCATGGGAGTGAATCTTAAGGTTGATCCGATTCAGCTTCTGACCAAAAACACCGCGTCGGTCATGGTCACCGCAAAGCTGCCTCCGTTTGCCCGGCCAGGTATGCGATTGGATGTGCAGGTTTCCTCTTTGGCGAATGCCAAAAGTTTGCGAGGCGGCACGTTATTGCTGACACCCTTGAAGGCGGCGAATCAGCAAGTGTATGCGGTCGCGCAGGGTCCAATTTCCACATCAGGGTTTGAGGTTGGTGGAGGGGGGACCTCGGTGGTGAAAAATCAACAGTCTGGAGGAATCATCCCAGGTGGCGCGATTGTGGAACAGGCTGTTCGCTTGGATATGAATGAATGGGACTCCTTCTCCCTCACCATGCATCAAGCCGATTTCACGACGGCGTTGCGAGTCTCGGAAGTCATCAATACTCATCTGGGTGAAGGAACGGCGGATGCCGTCAGTTCCGGCCAGGTACAGGTGACGGTGCCAGCGAAGTTTCAGGGGAAAATTGTTCAAATGATCGCGGCCGTTGAGGGCTTGGATGTCAATGTGGATGTGAGCGCCAAGGTTGTGGTGAATGAACGCACTGGGACAATTGTGATGGGCGAGCATGTCCGGTTAGCCAGCATGGCGATCTCCCACGGAAGTCTGACGATTAAGATTCAAACCGATTTTAATGTCTCGCAGCCTGAAGCCCCGGGCCTGATTGGATCAGCGGCAGGAGAAACGGTGGTGACTCCAGATGTCGAAACCGATGTGGAAGAGGAGAAAAAACGTGTGATTCAGGTGGACGGGTCGGTCACATTAGGTGATCTCGTGAATGCCCTGAATTCTGTCGGCGTCACGCCCCGCGATTTGGTTGCGGTCTTGACGGCCGCGAAAGCGGCTGGCGCGTTGCAAGCGGATCTAGAGCTAATTTAAGGCTGTTATTTTCAACCTCGGGTCAAGAAATACATCATGTTGAATCCCATCGGGCCACTCCAGACCTCTCAAATTCCTGCTGCCCAAGCTGATACGACAGTGAAGCAGGTTGAACGATTGGCTCAACGAGGAGATTTGCTGCGAGCCAGTCAAGCGTTTGAGTCATATTTTGTGTCCTATATGTTAAAAGTGATGCGCGAAACGGTTCCGAAGGGGGAACTCACGGCTAATAAAATGGGTGAAATGTATCATTCGTTTTATGATGAAGAGATCGGGAAACGAATTGCGCAAGCTGGGGGCTTTGGGCTCTCCGACTATGTCTTGGCCGCCGTCGCTCAAAATGAAGATCTTCGGCGGTAGTCCTTCCGTCCTTCCACTTTCATGAAATCTTAGGGTGTTGGGTAAAGTTTTATCGTGTTGTCTCCGATAAAGAAAGAGAAGGAGGCAAGATGCCATGACGATACCGGGCCTTGATCCCAGCGGAGAACTGGGGAGACTGTTCTTTCACATCCACTCCAAATCCAGCCATGAGAAGGATTCCCGCCCATCTGCGTCTGTCCCGGCAACATCTACCGATGCGGTCGATCTTTCCCGTTTAGCTCAAGATATTCGTACTCACACGGCTCAAGCAACACAGCTGCCAGATCTGCGGACGGCCAGGATTCAGTCGGTTCAGGATGCCTTGGCTCAAGGAAAAGAACTGGCCACGTCCGAGCAACTGGCGGATGCCATTGTACGCCAAACCATTCTTGATGCGTTGAGCGTCTAAGTCTTCCAGGTGAATAAGGAGGGTGGTGACTTGAAGAATTGCACACAGGAGTCTTGGGAGCAACTCGTGGGGCTCTTAAAGGACATTGGTCAAAAGTTTGAAAATTTTCTTGGCCTACTTCAAGAGGAAGAGGTGTTACTCGCAAAGATGGAGCGCCACAGTATCGCGGGTGTGACGGAAAAGAAAGAGCAAGTTTTAGATGAGATTTGCCGATACGAACAACAGGTGGTGGCGACGATGCAGGAGCTGGCCGGTCCGGAGAATCAGGAGCGGCTAGGGGAATGGTTGCAGAAGACGCAACAACCTGAAGCAACAACTGTGAATACAATCCTTCGTGAATTAAAGGGATTGACGCACACCATACAGCAACAGGGCAAAAAGAACGAAGTCCTGATTGGCCGAACGCAACATGTGGTGCGTGAAGCCATTAATCTCATCTATGCCGGGTTAGGAAACGGCCCGGTTTATCAAGGGTCTGGAACATTACAGTTTCCACCAGTGTTGAGCTCGGTCCATCTCCACGGATAGGAATACTATGGCGGGCATTAGTCACATCTTCAATGTTGCACGATCGGGAATACAGGCCCATCAACAAGGCCTAGCCACGACATCCCACAATATTTCTAACATTAACACGCCAGGCTACTCGCGTCAGGAAGTGGTCTTAGCCACCAACCGCCCTGCCGAAGGGGTCATCGGGAGCGGGGTGCAGGTGGCGCACATACGCCGGACTGTTGATGTCTTTTTAGAAAACCAAATTACGGCCGGGAATGAAGACCTGGGGTTCATTTCTACACGCTCCACATTTTTGTCGCAAGCGGATGGCATTGTCACCGAAACGGAGAACTCGGGGCTGTCTCATGGCATCACGGAATTTTTCAATGCTCTGAGAGATGTGGCAACGAATCCGGAGAGCCCCATTCAACGAACGGTGGTTTTAGCCAAGGCCCAGTCGTTACGCCAAGTGTTTGTGGAGCAAGCACAGGCCTTTAATCAAATCAGATTAGATGCCAATCAAGAAATCCGCAGGCATGTGGAAACGGTCAATGGGCTGGCTGAGCGGATTGCGACCTTAAATGACGAAATTTTTAAAGCAGAATCCAGTGGGAGAGAAGCTCCTGATTTACGGGATCAGCGAGCCGTACTTATCAACGATTTAGCCGAGTTGGTAGATGTGGAACAGGTACAATTACGGGACGGTATCGGCATAAACGTTGGTGGGCAATTGCTGGTGGGAGGCAATCATGCCAATGCGCTTTCCACCATCCCTGATGCCGACAATCCTCCCTTTGAAGATGTGGCATTTGTTCGTGCCGATGGAAACGTGTTTGCTATCACACACAAAATTCAAGGCGGAAAAATTGGCGGGTTGCTGACAGCCAGGGATACGGATGTGGTGGCCTTTCAAGACCGTTTGGATCGTTTAGCGGCCGGTTTGGTCAATGAATTTAATGAGCAACATCAATCAGGTTACGGATTGGACGATTCGACGGGCCAACTCTTTTTCTCTGCCTTAGCTCCTCCAGCGCCATTAGCCGATGATGTGAATCAGGGGACGGCGGTGGGGACTTCGGTCGGCATTACACCAGTCACCGGTCCTCCCTTACAAACATTTCAGAACTACGAAGTGCGTTTTTCTGACCCCACCACATTTGATGTGGTCAACGTGGATACTGGCGCCACAGTCGTGGCAGGGGGTGCCTATACGTCTGGAAATGCCTTTAGCTTTGATGGTTTAGATGTGGTTTTGACCGGAGCGCCGGCTGCCGGCGATGTCTTTCATGTCGGCGCACATAAAGGAGCTGCGATTCGTTTTGCCGTGGCTTTGTCAGATACTCAACAAATTGCTGCAGCTTCACAGCCTTCGACCGCGCCAACCGGGCCAAAGGTTCCAGGTGATAATAGTAATGGATTAGCTTTGGTGGGCCTCCATACTTCAAGGTTAAACGTTTTAGGAAATTTGACATTAAATGACTATCAAACCATTTCAATCGGGAATGTGGGTAGTGCGGCTCGAGAAGCCGAACTCACCTTGAATACCGTGCAGCTGGAAATGGACCAATTAGAAGGCCTGAGGGAAAGTGTGTCGGGTGTGTCCTTGGATGAAGAGTTAACAAATCTTTTGAGTTTTCAGCGGTCGTTCGAAGCCTCGGCGCGGATGGTGACTGTGGCTGATGAATTATTTCAAACGGTCTTAGCGATGGGCCGTTAAGCGATAAGGCGTGATTCCGGAAACGAAGCCTTCTCGCAGTGTGGAAGTTTTTGATTTCGTCAGGGAAAGGGACGAAGCCTATGAGAGTGACTGAACGACAACAAGTCAATGCCCTCGTGACGGCGCTTCAGAATTTGCGCACGAATATTTTTGATCGAACGGAGCAAATTGCCTCTGGCAAGAAGGTCAATCGTCCGTCGGATGATCCTATTGCGGCCGAACGCATCAATCAGTTTCGCAATGTGCTTCGAACGACGGAACATCGTTTGTCGACGGTCAATGAAGGTGTCGGGCGTTTGAATTTATCAGACAGTGTCTTGGACCGGGCAGGGATTGCCATTCAACGGGCTCAAGAGTTAGCCATTCGAATGCGCAATGACACCAATACCCAAGTTGAACGCCGGAATGCGGCGCAGGAAGTTCAACAACTCCTTGAAGGGCTGGCTGGTATTGGAAATACGGAATTAAATGGCCGGTTTATTTTTGCCGGCAGTCAAACGCAAACAGCTCCCTATGTTCCGGGATCAGTGACAGGAGCTGCCCATAGCGACAACATAGGCGGCGCGGCCATTGCAACGGCAGTGGGAGATCCCACGGTCTTAAAACCCGATGCATATGAAATTCAATTTACTTCGCCAACGGATTTTAATGTCATCAATTTGACAACGGGGCAAACCGTTCTGGCCGGTCAGGCCTATGCCAATGGCACGCCTTTTTCGTTTGATGGTGTGGATATCACGCTGTCGGATTCTGGGACGGCTCCTGCCGCAGGCGATCGATTTGCTGTAAGAGTCGGATATGTCTATCAAGGGGATGGGGCGCCAATTGATGTAGAGATTGGCGATGGGCAGACTGTGGCGTCGAATGTCGCTGGGAATCAGGTATTTTCCGGTCCCAACGTAGACCTTTTTCAAAATCTTCAAGATTTTCATCAAGCGCTTGTGACGGATGATGTTGACGGCATTGCCGCCGCCATTGGGCAATTTGATGCGGCGCTGCCACAGGTGACGGATGCGCGGGCCTCGATTGGCGCGCGCGTGAATCGTCTAGATACGGTAAAAGATAGTTTGGAGTTACTAAGCGTCAATACACAAACGCTTCGGTCCTCGTTTGAAGATGCGGATTTTGCAAAAGTCGCATCGGAGCTGACCTCGTTGCAAGGCACATTGGATGCTTCTCTCGCGACCTTGAGCCGTCAATTTGAAACGAGTTTGTTGAATTTCATTCGGTAGTGTTTGGTCCTCTGTGGTTCCGCAAGTGGTGATGGCTCTACAAGCAAAGACATTTTACGAAGCCGTAAGAATGGGATGGCTTGATATCATATGAAAATTTTAGTGGTTGACGATGATCCATTGACGCTTCATATGGTTGTGTACCGGTTGCGTCAATGGGGGCATGAGGTGATTTCCTGCACGGATGGAGATGCTGCCTGGAAAGAGCTGGAAGGCGGGCTGTCGCCCAATGTCGCAATTTTGGATTGGATGATGCCTGGTGTGGATGGTCCGGATCTTTGTCAAAAAATCCGCGCACGGACAGATTGCCCGTATGTCTATGTGGTGCTGCTGACTGGTAGAAACAACCCGGATGATCGGATTGCGGGGTTGGATGCCGGAGCGGATGACTATCTCACGAAGCCGTTTCATCTTGGAGAACTCGAAGCACGTTTGCGGGCTGGCAAGCGGATTGTGGATTTGCAAAACGAGTTGATTTCCGCACGTGAAACCCTTCGTGTGCAGGCCATGCAAGATCCCTTGACTCAGATTTTGAATCACGGGGCAATTCTTGAAGTGCTGTTGGGTGAGATGAACCGGGCCCATCGAGAGGTCCAACCCTTGAGTCTGATTTTGGCCGATCTTGATGGTTTTAAAAATGTCAATGATACCTATGGACATGTTGCTGGAGATCAAGTGCTTGTTGAAGTGTCCAGGCGTATGCGCAATTGTCTGCGTTCCTATGATTCGATTGGCCGGTATGGTGGAGAGGAATTTTTGGTTGTCTTACCCAATAGCGATGATTCGCAAGCCGTTCAATTGGCGGAACGTATACAGATGGCCATTTCGTCCGAGCCGTTCCGGTCTCATCATGCTGATTTGACTGTCACCGTCAGTCAAGGGGTGACCACATGGAGCGAGCCCGACTCCATTCCTGTTGAACGGCTTATTCATACCGTTGATCAAGCTCTATACCGGGTGAAGAATAGTGGAAGAAACGGTGTGGAGCACGTGCAGTTTGATCCTCAATTCGATGATAAATTCCTGTCCAACTATAGCGCTCCCCTGGTTTTTAAGTCGTAGCATGGCCACCCTGCTTGTCATTAATGACGATCCGGTACAACTCCATCTGCTTGCAAGTTTACTAGAATCCGAGCACGAACGTGTTGTCCGGTTTTCTTGTTCCGAATCGGCCTGGCAGTGGCTGCAGGAGGGACATGTGCCGGATGGCATTGTCTTGGACTTGCATATGCCCGGGATTAATGGATGGAAGTTTTGCGAACTGCTTCATACCAATGGCTTGCCGGGGCATCGGATTCCCCCCGTCCTCATCGTATCTGCGACTTATTCCGGAGCCGATACCGAGGAATTGGTGACAGATATTGGGGCCTCGGCGTTTTTGTCATTACCTGCTGAACCTGCGCGAATTCGCCAACAGGTTCGCGATCTGCTTGAGCAACCTGTGGTGCCCAAAGGGTTCCGTGTTTGGATGATTTCTTCGCGTGATCCAGAGATGGAACGTTTTCGGGTTCCATTGGCAGAGCGGGGCTGGCTGGTAGAGGTATGGAAGAATGGAGCCAGTGTGCTGTCAGCGGCGGAGAGCGTGCATCCCGACATTATTGTGATCGAGCATCCGGTTGCAGATATGCCCATCAATGATTTGGTGAGTCGTTGTGAGCAGCGGTATCCCCATGCGCTGCATTTCGTAATTGCTTCGAAGAGTGAACTGCTGGAGAGCGTCTCCATGATACATGAGGCGGGAAGAGTGCTCCCTCAGGATTGCGATCCGGCGACGCTCATGGCACGTTGCGAAAAGTTGCGGTGGGAACGCGCATTGTCCCGAGTCGAGCATCTTCTTGAACAACGGACCAGTGACTTACAGGCATCTGAGGCTCAGTTTCAAGAATTGTTTGAAATGCTTCCGGATGTGTTGGTGATTTATGACCGGCAAGGCATGATTCAACATATTAACGCGAATGGAGCGCAACAGCTTGGGTATGCATCTCACGAACTCATTGGGAGGCCTTTGGCGAGTATTCAATCCTCTCATATCAATTCTCCAGAGGATTCCTTAGAGATTGATGAGGTGGCTGGGTGCCCGAAGTGGACTGATTCGGTGTTCCAGCGAAAGGATGGGACTGAGCTTCCAGTTGAGATGATCGGCCGAACCGTTCAATTTCAAGGCCAACGTCAAACGTTCTTGGTCGCGCGGGATTTGACAGCTCGACAACATATGGCACGTGAAAACGCGGCTCTGGAACATCAATTGCGGCAAGTTCAAAAAATGGAAGCCGTTGGGCGGTTAGCGTCCGGTGTCGCACATGATATGAATAACATCTTGACCGCGATCTTAGCCCATGCGGGGTTATTAAAGGCCCGTGCGGACTCTTCTGATCCTTCATGGACGGCGGGAGATGTTATTGAAAAAGCGGTGCATCGCGGGAAGGAACTCACTTCGCAATTATTAGGCTTTGCGCGGCAAGGCAAGCATCATCATGTGTCTGTGGATATTCATAACGTGATACAGGAAGTCACAGGATTGCTGGGCCGGACAATTGATAAGAGCATTACGTTGCACACCGATCTGGAAGCGAATGAAT
The DNA here is from genome assembly GCA_965223315.1 of Nitrospirales bacterium. GTDB lineage: Bacteria > Nitrospirota > Nitrospiria > Nitrospirales > UBA8639 > Nitrospira_E. The sequence continues at coordinate 2,852,632 of CBDCWD010000004.1, read as the reverse complement.
CGTGGGTGGTTGGTGACCCCAATCAGCTGTATCAAGTGTTAATGAATTTAGCGGTGAATGCCACGGATGCCATGCCGGATAAAGGGGAAATCGTGTTTCAAACGACCAATGAATCCGTATCGTCTGAGCAAGCGTCGCAGGTGCCGGGCTTGACGGCTGGGGAGTATGTCGTGATCCGGGTGACGGATACGGGTGAGGGCATTTCACAAGAGGTTCAGGCTCATATCTTTGAGCCATTTTTTACGACGAAAGAGCAAGGCCGTGGATCGGGAATGGGACTGGCCATGGTGTACGGCATTGTTAAAAATCATCATGGCTATATTGGGGTCACGAGCACATTGGGTGCGGGGACCATGATGCGGGTCTATTTGCCATGGGTGCCCTGTGAGAACCCGCAGAGTTCTGCCGCCCCAATCACCGCTCATTCGTCAGGCACCGGCACGGTCTTGATCATTGACGATGAAAAAGATGTTGCCGAGGCGGCTCAAGCCATATTGGAGTTTTTAGGGTATGACTCGATTGTCTGCTATAGCGGAAAGGACGCGGTCACATATTTGCAAGATTCAACACATCATGTGGATTTGGTGTTGTTAGATATGGTGATGCCCGATATGAGCGGCCCGGAAAGTTTTGCCGCCATTCGCCGCCTCAGGCCGGAAAGCAGGATCATACTCTGCAGTGGGTACGATCGCAATCATGCGGTACAAGAATTGCTCAATCAAGGGGTCATGGGGTTCATTCAAAAACCGTATGATCTCGATGAACTGTCACGGGTATGTACGGAGGCGCTGCAAAAGCCGCCATCTGTGGAGACCTGTTTGTCCGGGAATCAGGCTTAGAGCCGCATGAGACAATGGGAACACGTAGTCATAAATTGAGTGAATGACAGATAATAAGAGTGTTGAATAGTGAAGATATCAAGGGCCATATTTCGCCAGGAAGCTATTCACTATCAGCTGTATCGGGTCTGTTGAAAAAAGTCCGTCCAGCAAGGCCGCAGCCCTTTTTGCGCGCGGAGCGTACTGGCAGTACGTGAGCACGAAAAAAGGGCGAGAACGTCGCTGGCGGCTTTTTTCAACAGATCCATAATTTTGAGGAGAACGTAACATGATGACTATCCAAACCAGTCGATTTGGTGAACTTGAAGTGCGTGAAGAGACACTCTTGACCTTTCCTTCCGGGTTAGTGGGATTTCCCGACGTTCAACAATTTGTGGTGTTAGATGTGTCGGAAGACTGCCACTATCAATGGTTGCAGGCGATCAAGGAACCTGATTTGGCCTTGGTGATCATCGATGTTCATTTAATTGATCCGGAATTTCATGCGCAAGTCTCAGATGAAGGACTCGTGGAGCTAGGTATCACGGAATCCGATCCTGTGCTCATTTTGGCGGTGGTGACGATTCCATCTGGTCAGCCAGAGCAGGCCACAGCCAATCTCCGGGCACCCCTCGTGGTGAATTTACGGACCCGAAAGGGCAAGCAATTGATTCTGCATGAATCGATTCCGTTACATTTTCGCCTTATGCCAGAGGAAGAGACCGTTCAAGCGGAGGCAGATGTGGCTGTGAAAGAAGCCGCCTCGGTGTAATGTCTGTGGCTATCAATGGTAAAGCCGATTGGCTTGAAGCCATTGGCGATTGTAAGGTCATCAATTGTCTAGGATGTTTTAGCCAAGGAAGGTCACATGCTGATACTAACCAGAAAGAAAGATGAAGCCATACGTCTTGGTGAAGATATTCGAATCGTCCTTGTGCAAATCAAAGGTGGGCAAGTTCGTCTCGGCATTGAATGCCCATCGGACATGAGGGTCCTTCGAGAAGAACTCTACGAAGCCGTCCGTCAAGAAAATCTCAAAGCCTCAACTGTCGATGCAGCACAAGTCCAGGCCTTGCCCAGACGAGATGTTTCCCCTAAAAAGTCCCCGTCAAACTCGACCTAAGAGTCATCCATTCTTGGCGGAGATCCATCCGAACAAAGACAGCCCCTTCGACAGGCTCAGGGCAGGCTCCTTCGACAGGTACATCGTGAGTTTATCGAACGGTTCATTGTGATCCTTCGACAGGCTCAGGATGTATCCTTCAGCCGTTTTGCGAGTGCATCGTGAGCTTGTCGAACGACTCAGGATGATAAATCATACGGTTCGGGGTGAGTGATAACGATCATGGTGAGCCTGTCGAACCATCCTTCGACAAGCTCAGGATGATACATCGAACAACTCAGGGCATGCTTTCGTGATCAAACGGCCGTTTTCAGATTTAAATAAGAAAAAAATTGGATAAGAATTTGCAAGAGATATGGCTCTGAGGGCCTTTAGGTGACTGGCAATAGACGTATTCAATAGTCCCAGTTTAGGTCTCGGCCAATACAAGCCAGGAAAGGATGGTTTCATGGACACTCAGTTTACGTTAAATGGAAAATCCATTTTGATAACCGGTGGAACGGGTTCGTTTGGAAAAAAATGTGTCGAAATTATTCTGGAGCGGTTTCGGCCTGAGAAGCTGATTATTTTTAGCCGGGATGAAGAAAAGCAATACCATATGGCAAAAGATCTTGGTGCCGAAAGGCATCCGTGTCTTCGTTTTTTTCTTGGAGATGTTCGAGATCTCGGGAGACTACATCGAGCGTTTGACGGGGTTGATTATGTGATTCATGCCGCAGCGCTAAAGCAGGTGCCCACTGCAGAATATAATCCCATAGAGGCAATAAAGACGAATGTGCTGGGGGCTGAAAATGTCTTGAATGCCGCGATTGATAATGGCGTGCAGAAAGTCGTGGCGTTGAGCACGGACAAGGCGGCTTGCCCAATAAATTTATACGGGGCTTCGAAGCTCTGCTCGGACAAACTCTTTGTCGCAGGAAATGCCTATTCTGGCCGGAAAAACACTCGGTTTAGTATCGTTCGATACGGAAATGTCATTGGGAGTCGGGGGAGTGTCGTGCCACTTTTCTTAAGTTTGCGGTCATCGGGTGTTATTCCTATCACAGATCGAAGAATGACAAGGTTTTGGATGACCTTGGAACAAGGTGTCAATATTGTTCTACAGAGCATGGGGCTGATGAAAGGTGGAGAGATATTTGTTCCAAAAATTCCCAGTATGAAAATTATCGATTTAGCGAAGACGATCGCACCAGACTGTCAGTATGAATATGTTGGCATCCGGCCTGGTGAAAAATTGCATGAATTGCTTATTTCTGAGGACGATGGACCACGTACACGGGAATATGATGAATATTTCGTCATTGAGCCTGAATATAGGTGGTGGGCAGACCATGCGAAAGGAAGCAATGGTGGAAAACCAGTTCCAGATGGGTTCAGTTTCGCCAGCAATACGAATAGCAGGTGGATTTCAGCTGAGCAACTCAGCATGTTAATTCCTGAGCTGTGTGTGTCAGAGCCTGTAGCCTGTTAAGCGATTTGGTCGAGAATGGCTATTTCGGTGCAGAGCTGAAGGAGTGTTCTCTACAAAACATGATGCCCCAAGCTTCGCCAGCAGGTCTGACAGAAGACAATGTTGTCTGTGAGGCTAAAAAGTTTCTGCCTTATGGGCGGCAGTGGATCGATGATGCCGATATTGATGCAGTGATATCGGCATTGCGTTCAGAGTGGATTACCCAAGGGCCGCTCATTCCACGATTTGAGCAAGCTGTTGCCCGCCAATGTGAGGCGCTTGAAGGAGTCGCCTTGGCCAACGGCTCTGCCGGACTCCATGCGGCATGTGTGGCCGCAGGTATAGGAGAAGGGGATGAAGTCATTACGACTCCTTTATCATTTGTCGCAACGGCCAATTGCGTCTTGTACTGTGGCGCCGTGCCTGTCTTTGCTGATGTGTCCCCCGATACTCTCACCATCAATGTTGGTGAGATAGAAAAAAAACTCACAAAAAAGACTAAAGCCATAATCATAGTCGATTTTTCGGGGCACCCCTGTGAGCTTGATGAAATTCTCGGGCTTGCAAAGAAACATAACCTTATTGTGATTGAAGATGCCGCTCATTCGCTGGGTGCGTTTTATCAACAGAAACCGGTCGGAAGTCTCTCTGATATGACCGTATTGAGTTTTCATCCTGTGAAGCATATTACGACTGGGGAAGGAGGGATGGTTCTTACGAATCACGCTAAATTCGCGGAACGACTGAGACGTTTTCGCACCCATGGTATTACGCGACAACAGGAATGTTTCCGCGGGGCAGATCACGGCCCGTGGTACTATGAAATGCTGGATTTAGGACACAACTTTCGAATCACGGATTTTCAATGTGCGCTTGGATTGAGTCAGCTGGACAAATTGAAAGGGTTTGTCGACAGTCGCCGAGAAATCGCACGACGCTATCGAGAAGGCCTAGGAGACCTTCGAGAAATTCGGTTGTCTGTCGAATTGCCCACAGTCCGGTCATCTTATCATTTGTTCCCTATCCGGTTGCAGCTGAAACAACTCACAAAAACCCGCAGAGAAATTTTTGAGGATCTACAAGATTGTGGTTTGGGAGTCAACGTTCACTATATTCCTATTCCCTGGCATCCCTATTATCAAAAGCTTGGCTATCGAAAGAATGAGTGGCCCGTTGCAGAGGCAGCGTACGAAGAACTGATTAGCTTGCCAATCTGGCCTGCGATGACGGGCAATGATGTTAACCGGGTCATTCAATCCGTGAAAAAAGTTGTGACACATTCAAAAAAATGAATGGGTGGCCCGTTGTGTTTTCCACAGCCGCTGGGCCAACGATTGGACTAGGGCATCTGCGTCGGTGCCTCACCTTAGCTCAAGTGTTAAGGGAAATGAACGCGGAGGTTCATTTTCTGTTGAGAGGAGAGCAAAGTGGCATTGAATTTTTAGAAAAGTATGGATTCTCTGGAACACTTTTAAAAGAAAATGCTGACTGGGGTCTTCAAGAGAGCCTGGCATATTGTGTTCAGAGCTGTGCCAATGTCTTGATCATTGATTCGTATCCGGTTGAACCGAAAGACATCAAGGGGTTTCGGGGTAAGGTGGTGGTGATCGATGACTTATGTGACCGTTCTTTGCCAGTGGATTTGATCACTAATGGATCTGTGACTGGTGGAGCATGTATATATCGAAAATTACCTTTGACAAAATTGTTACTAGGTCCTCAGTACATTTTGTTGAGGGACGTATTTAGCCAGAAAGTTAATCGGTGTATACGAAAACACATCGACCGTATTCTTATTACGGTAGGTGGGATGGCTTCGATGTCACTTATGGCTGATATGGTTACATGGACTCGAGAAATCATTGAAAAAGCTCGTATCGATCTTGTCCTTGGCCCCTTTGTCCGGGAAATGAACGATTGTGGTTACCTCAGCCAATGGCAGGGTGACCCGCTCGTGTGTATGCATCAAGATCCGCCAAATTTCTATGATCTTATGATGGAGTGTGATATTGCCGTGACTGGAGGAGGCCAAACAACCTATGAACTAGCGGCAACAGGGACGCCAGCTTTAGCTATCATGCTGGCAGAGAACCAAATCCATAATCTGGAAGGGTTCTCACGATTCGGTACGTTGAATTGGGTTGGAAGCGCGAGTGATGTCGATCTAAAGAACAAATTTGAGCATGGTTTAGCCCGCCTCGTGGGATCCCAAAAAGACAGACAGGCTATGAGTAAATCTGGACCACTAATTGTTGATGGTGGTGGAGCTCAACGAGTTGCTCAGGCCGTAAAGGAGCTAGCCATTTCGTGAGTCACACACAAATGAAGGTCGGTGGCCGGCTCATTGGGGAAGGACAGCCTTGCTATATCGTTGCAGAGATTTCTGCCAATCACAATCAGAGCTTTGAGGTTGCAAAAGAAATAGTACGTGCAGCCAAAAAGGCCGGTGCCGATGCCGTGAAGCTGCAAACGTACACGCCAGACACTATGACGCTGGATTGTGATCGAGAGGATTTTCAAATTCCCAGTGATAGTGTGTGGTCAGGTAAAAAACTTTTTGAATTGTACGCTGAAGCCTCCACCCCTTGGGAGTGGCATCCCAAGCTGCAAGCTATTGCTCATGAATGTGGGTTGGATTTTTTTTCCACGCCTTTTGATGAAACGGCTGTGGACTTTTTGGATCAACTCAAGATTCCGGTGTTCAAAGTGGCTTCGTTTGAGATTGTTGATTTGCCTCTCCTGAAAAAGATTGGAGGAACGGGAAAACCTGTGATTGTATCGACAGGCATGTCCACTCTCGCCGAAATTGATGAAGCGGTCGCTACCTTGCGAAATGCGGGGGCACGGGAGATCGCACTACTAAAATGTACAAGTGCTTACCCAGCTTCTCCGAGTGGGATGAATTTAAAAACGATACCTTATCTTTTGCAGTTGTATAATTTGCCCGTTGGGTTATCTGACCATTCACTGGGCGGACACGTCGCCATTTCTGCCGTGACCTTGGGAGCCAATATTGTAGAAAAGCATTTTATTCTTTCTCGGTCTGATGGTGGTCCAGATGCAAGTTTTTCGATGGAACCCGATGAGTTCGCCTCTATGGTGGCAGCGATTCGAGATGTAGAACAAGCGCAAGGGAAAGTTACTTTTGAACGGACTTCCGAAGAGCAGAAGAGTTTATGCTTTCGACGTTCGCTCTTTGTTGTTCAGGATATCAATGCCGGAGACACAGTGACTCTTAAAAACGTTCGTTCCATCCGGCCCGGTTACGGGCTAGCCCCAAAGTTCCTTGATCAGGTTCTTGGGAAAAGAGCAAAAGTGTCGATCAAAAAAGGAACACCTCTTGCTTGGGATTTGGTTGATGAGGATGGTGGTGCGTGAGATATATCGTACTAGGAAATGGGCCGGTGGCCAGTACTATTTTAAATTGGCTGGTGGAAAATGGAGAGCCGCCCGTTGGTTTGGTTGTTCATCCCTGTGCACGTAGCCGATGTCGTTCGGAAATAATTAAAAGCTCTCAACTGAGTGATGATCGTATATATGATGCCACGACCTTGCGAACACCCGAGACTCTAGCAGCTATGAGAAACCTTCAGCCAGATCTGGGGATTTCAATATTTTTTGATTATATTTTGAAAAAAGAATTTCTTTCGTGCTTTCCTTCGGGATGTATTAATGTGCATCCTTCATTTCTACCTTACAATCGAGGGCAATATCCCAATGTTTGGAGTATTGTTGAAGGAACCCCCTCTGGCGTCACCATACATTATATCAACGAGGGGATTGATACCGGCGATATTCTTTCTCAAGAACAAGTCCCTGTTCAACTATTTGATACCGGAGAATCTCTGTATCGAAAGCTGGAAAGTGCCTCGATTGACTTATTCAAAAAGACGTGGCCTCTCCTTAAAAATGGCGAAATACAGTGCACCCCTCAAGAGAAAGCCGGTGGAACGTATCATAGAACTCGAGATGTTGACGGCATTGATGAAATATTTTTAGATCAGGACTATTCTGCACGGTATCTCATTGATCTTCTCCGAGCCCGAACCTTTCCGCCCTATAGAGGAGCATATCTTGTTCATGAAGGTAAAAAAGTGTTTATCAAAATCGCCCTAGAAGAGGAAGGTTGAAAATGACTGATGAGGTTGTTCCATACCTGGTTGTGGCGACCAAGTCGTGGAATCATAGGATTTTTCGAGACATTATCAGCCGGTTTGCAGGCAACTGGGTTTTTATTGGTTCAAAGGAAGAATTGACACTCGATAGAGTAAGAGAAGTTTCTCCACGCTTTATTTTTTTTCTTCATTGGTCATGGAAAGTTCCACAAGAGATTATCAATGAATTTGAATGTGTCTGTTTTCATATGACAGATGTTCCCTATGGTCGTGGTGGCAGTCCACTGCAAAACTTGATTGTTCGAGGCCATGCTCAGACCAAGCTAACAGCCCTCCGGATGGTCGAGGATTTTGATGCTGGGCCAGTCTATCTTCAAAGAGATCTTTCGCTTGATGGGTCCGCAGAAGAAATTTATATTCGCGGGTCTGAAATGGCGGGAGACATGATCCAGGAATTAATTACGCATAACATTGTCCCTTCCCCCCAAGAAGGAACTCCGACAATATTCAAAAGGAGAAAGCCAAGCGAAAGTGAGATTCCTCATTGTGAATCGTTGAAAGAGGTCTATGACTTTATACGAATGCTTGATGCGGAGGGATATCCAACTTCCTATCTTTCCTACAAAGGGTTTCGGTACGAGTTTTCGAGAGCAGTTCGATATGAGGGAAAAATCGTCGCCAGCGTGTCCATAACCAAGGAAGCCCATGCCGGCTAGTCCTCCCATGAAAACTATTCTGGTTGTCGCTGCTCATCCGGACGATGAAGTGTTAGGTTGTGGAGGAACGATTGCGAGGTTTTGCGAATCAGCGGCCATCCATATAGTCATACTAGGCGAAGGGTGTACTTCGCGATACGAATCCCGCTCTGACGTAGACAAAGTTGAGCTAGAGCGAATTGCTGCGGCAACACGATCTGCTGCAAAAGTGTTGGGAGCTCAATCCATTACTCTAAAATCTTTCCCTGATAACAGATTTGATGAGCTTCCTCTGTTAAATATTGTCAAACAGGTAGAAAAAGTCTTAGACGAAATTCGACCAGATGTTGTGTATACTCATCATCCCAGTGATTTAAATATTGATCATAAAATCACATTTCAGGCCGTCTTAACTGCGACTCGCCCACTTCCTAATAGTTCAGTCAAAGAGCTGTATACGTTTGAGACTCCTTCAGCCACTGAATGGAGTTTTCATCAGAACAATCCAGTTTTTAAGCCGAATGTCTTTATTGATGTGTCTCAGAGTATAGAGGCCAAACTCAAAGCTATGGAATGTTATAAAACTGAAATTCGTTCATTTCCCCATCCTCGCTCAGTAGAGGCTTTGAAAACAATTTGTCGCAGATGGGGAACGGTGGTTTCCCGGGAATATGTGGAAGCTTTCGAATTAGTACGATCGATTGGATAAATCTTTGGTCAAGGAAGGCCAATATTGTCTCGTATTTCATGTCTCTGCGGTTCATGCAATGTCCCTTATAACATCTTTTCTGGCATAGGTAGTTCTCGTTGGGTTGCCCATTATCTAAGTGAGGCAAATATTTATTGGCTTCAATTATCTCGAGGTGAGGTTCTTTTCCCTAATCCCGTGCCTCCTGTGATCTAGGTATGGAGTTGGTGATCCAATCAAAATCTGATATCAAGAAATGAGGTAGAAAAGCATACCCAAGCACGAAGGGAAACGGCATTTGTGACAATCAACAAAAAGGTCAATTTCTATGCATAAAGAAGTGGTAATTATCGGAGGTGGAATTGCGGGTCTTGTCTCGGCAAATATTTCCGCCCATTTAGGTTTCGAAAGTTTACTTATAGAGCGTAGCCCAGCATTAGGGGGAGCGAACCGTTCCATCACTGATTGTCTAGGGAATGTCTTTGATGCTGGCTGGCATGCACTTGACTATGAGCGTTCTAAAATTGCCACTCGGTTTTTTAAAAAAGTCCTAAAGTCTAATTACAATAAGTTTAAGCTCAACCGAGGCATCGTTCTTGAGGATAGTGTGATTCCTTATAATAGTGATATCGATGTTTACCCCCATGAGTTGCAAGCTATTTATAATGTATGCGACTCAAGTGAGCCGATCACGCAGCCTTCCCGCAGTGAATTGAGTAGAGTGTTTGGCAAAAAATTCGCTGATTATATGTGTGATAAAGTTTTGTTGTCCTATCCGTGTCATCGTTGGGCAGTTGAACGTGGTGCTTTAGAGGAAACGTTTCTAGGTTTGGTTTATCCCTGGTTTTTCCCAAAACGCCATCAATTCATTACCCGAGAAAAAGAATGGGATCAGTTCCACGACCGAATGCGTGAAACGAGTGATCAATTTGTGCTGTATCCAAAACGCGGAGGGTTTTCGGGTTTCGTGGATGCAATTGCTGGAGACATTGATCAAAGCTACTGCGAGATTCGAACCGGGGTCAACGATGTAAAGTTTAAAGTTGATCAAGAGGAAAAATCGATCAAGAAAGCTTACATTGCTGGGGAGGAGCTGACAGCAGATTTGTGGCTTTGGAATGCCTCTCCGGCTATTTTAGGTATGCAGCTCGGTTGTAAGATTCCTCGAGGAGAAAAGCAATTCTTGGTATTGGGATCTTTTGCCTTCAAAAATGATTTTGATTGCGAGCATCAAGAAATCCTTGTCGGCAGTCTAAAACACCAGATCAATAGAATTTCTTTTCCTGGCACTCTTAGTGGAAAGCGAAATAACTTAATACAAGTGGAGTATATGTATCCGGGTAAGGAATATGAGTTAAACGAACAGGAGTGGAGGAATTCTTGGCTTGAAAGTCTGTCCAGACTCAATTTGGTTGCCAAGGACAATATTTTATTGAACTACCAATTTAACTCCGAGATGAGAGGGTTCGTGTTTGTTGATGGCATAGAAGCTGTTGCGGATAACTATAAATCTCAGTTAGGCGATTTGGCTCGTAATACTGTCATCCCGTACTTTAACCTGGGTCCAGAGAATATTAATCGAGTGCTACCAGGGGCAATTCGTACGGTATCGAATACATTATCGACATTACAATAAGTGAGGTTCTAGATGAAATGCTCGATTCAGGACCAATGTTATTTGACGGTCGAAGGGAATGCTTTTTTTAGGCGTAATTTTCAAGGCAAAGAGGTGCCTGAGCTTCGTTCTAATAAAGTGAGGATTTATGAGCTGTTGAAAAGCAGCCGGATAGCGTTTCAGCGAGTGCTCGAGTACGGTTGTAATTATGGGGATCTACTGAACTATGTGGTTTGCCATGATGAAGTAGGCTGCGCTTATGGAGTGGAGGCTTCCTCTGAAGCGATTGCCTGTGGGAATGAACTCTATGGCGAGTCAATCAATCTTGTCCACGGCACTATTGCAAATAATGAGATCAATAATGGTGCTGAGTTCCAAGCTTTTTTCGATCTTGTTATTGTCGATGACGTATTTGGTTGGGTATCACGGCAGACTATCCTCCAGTCCGTCGCCAATATTGATGATGTTATCGCTGAAGATGGGTATTTGTTTATTCGGGATTTTTATCCAGATAGATACACCAAGAATGCAAATCATCATGTAGGTGATGGTTCAGTGTTTAATTACAAGGTGCCAGGGTCTCATGCTGAGATTTTTATGGCGACGGGAAGCTACGCTACCGTTTGTCAGAAGGTTTATTATGACGATACGGCTATGTCTTCGAACTACCAATGTGACAACCCGTTCAACTACCGGTGGATCGATACAATTTTGCAAAAGAAACAAACCGGGTTTTTTAGTGAGAGCTTTAAGAGGTGATAGTTGGTGAAGCTTATGGGCTGTAATAAAAAAGGCTTTAAGCAAAAGGACCTGTTTTTGAATTCAGAGGGCGACTGTTGGTTTGATCGTAACAAGTCGAAGCTAGAAGAATATCAATTAGGAGTAGATGACCCTGTTATCGAAGCATTGCTGGTATTAGATACAGAGATTTCTTCAGTTCTCGAAATCGGCTGTGCGAACGGCTGGCGACTGTTGAGGATTCATGAAATGTTTGGTGCGTCCTGTTGTGGCATTGACCCTTCTTTACACGCGACCAATCAAAGTGTCAAGACGGGCATAGAGCTTCAGCAAGGCACCGCTGATAGTCTTCCTTATGTGAATGGGCAGTTTGATGTGGTTATTGCTGGCTTCTGCTTGTATCTATGTGACCGCTCCGATTTATTCCAAATTGCAGCACAGATGGATAAGGTTTTAACTGATGGTGGGCATATGGTGGTTTATGATTTTTATGCAGCGATACCATACAAGAATTCATATGGGCATCTAGATGGCCTATACAGTTACAAAATGGATTATTCATCTATGTTTAGCTGGAATCCTGCCTATCAACGCGTTTATCACCGCAGTCTATCCCACGATCGTTCGCAGTCATCAATTCAGCCAGATGATCACATTGCAGTAACGATTCTTAGAAAAGATTTGTGCAATGCATACCCGGATAATCCTTTTTAGTGCCGGCAAATAAGCAATGCCATCTTCGAAGCTCGTGTTGGGCACCGTTCAGTTTGGCTTGGACTACGGTATTAGTAATACCATTGGCCAGACGAGCCCTAGCGAAGTGAAGAAGATACTGAGCCTGTGCCGCAGCGCGGGCATCCATGCTGTTGATACTTCATGCGAATATGGTGAATCTGAGACTATTATTGGTCGTTGGTTGCGGCCTGAGTCCTCCTTTTCGGTTATCACAAAGACAAAGAAATGTCGAAGCGAGAGAATAGGCGCGAGTCATATCATGTTGGTCATTGATACCTTTAGGGAATCGCTTGATCGCCTAGGAGTGGAGACGGTCGATACATTGCTTGTACATGATGCAGACGATTTGTTGAAAGCAGGTTCGTCAGATTTATATCAAAGGCTATTTGAGTTAAAACGCGAGGGGCTCATTGGCCGCTTGGGTGCCTCTGTGTATAGCGCGGAGCAAATTCGACGTTTATTTGAACATTATAATCTTGATGTCATTCAATTGCCGATCAATGTCTTTGATCAGCGCTTGCTGCAGGCTGGAGTGTTAGATGAGTTAGCAGATGCTGAGGTTGAGTTACATGCGAGGTCGGTATTCTTGCAGGGGCTACTGTTAATGAGCCCTGACAGACTGCCAAGCCAATTTCAGCAGTTTAGCCAACACTGGGCTGCCTACTATGCATATTTGAATCAAGAACGGATTAGTCCCGTGGAGGGGGCTTTGTCTTTCGTGGCCAGTTTGCCACAGATTGCAAAAGTTCTAGTAGGGGTGAATACCAGTGTGCAACTTGGGGAAATCATAGCCGCCTATTCAACAAACTGTGATATTGAGCAGTTTGCAAAATTTGCATTGGCTGAGGAGCAGATTCTTAATCCATCGCTGTGGTGACATTGAGATTGTTAATATGATCGTTGCGATTGTACAAGCCCGCATGCAGTCCTCGCGGCTTCCGGGAAAGGTGATGATGAAGATTCTTGGAAAGCCTATGTTGGCATTGCAACTGGAACGTATCGTGCGTTGTCAAAAGATTGACAAACTTGTGATCGCAACAAGCAATCAGCAAGCCGATGATCCTATTGCTGAGCTTTGTGAAGCCCTTAGTGTCGCTTGTTTCAGAGGGAGCCTTCATGATGTATTAGATCGCTATTATCAAGCTGCCGAACGGTACGCAGCCAAGCATGTTGTGCGTTTGACTGGGGACTGCCCACTCACCGAACCGGCAGTGATAGATAACACTATTGATATCCATCTTGCGGAAGATAGAGATTATACATCCAATTTCCATCCAGCGTGTTTTCCGGACGGTCTTGATATTGAAATCTTCAGGTTTGAAGTCCTTAAGGTTGCTTGGGAGCGTGCGAAGCTTCCATCTCACCGCGAGCATGTTACGGCTTATATCTATCAACATCCGGACTTATTTAATCTGGGGAATTACATTCAGAGCCCTGATAGGTCGAATTTACGTTGGACGGTTGATGAGGCCGAAGACTTTGAGTTTGTGACTCATATTTATGAAGCCCTATATCCTGAGAAGCACGATTTTACATGCGACGATATCCTACGGTACTGCCAAGCTAACCCAGACCTTTTTCAGTTGAATGCGAAATACTCCCGAAATGAAGGCATGAAAAAGTCCTTGCAGGAAGATAAAGTATTTATCAATCAAAAGTTCAAAAATGGTACTTTAAATATATGAATTTAAAGAGGTACGAAAAGTCACAGTCACTACTGCAACGGGCTCTTAAAGTTATTCCTCTAGGCTCGCAAACGTTTAGTAAGAGTATTACTCAGTATCCTGTCGGTGTTTCTCCGCATTTTCTCAGTAAGGGGAAGGGTGCGTACGTATGGGATGTAGATGGCAATCAATATGTTGATTTTGTGAATGGGTTACTGTCTATTAGTCTTGGTTACAATGATCCGGATGTGAATGCAGCTGTGCATGAGCAGCTGTTGAGTGGGGTAAGTTTTTCGCTGGCCCATCCTATAGAGGTCCAAGTTGCAGAAAAAATTGTTGAAGCAGTACCGTCTGCAGAAATGGTTCGTTTTGGAAAAAATGGGACTGATGCAACCTCTGCAGCTATCCGTTTATCCCGTGCTTACACGAATCGAGATAGAGTTGCTGTTTGCGGTTATCATGGTTGGCAAGATTGGTATATTGGGACGACCAGTCGGCATCTCGGTGTACCTCAGTCTGTGCAATCTCTGAGTCATAATTTCCGTTTCAATGATGCTTCTTCATTAGAAACTCTGTTGCTCAAATACCCAGAGCAATTTGCTGCTGTCATACTCGAGCCCCATACTGCGACTGCCCCAGAAGGTAGTTTTCTGGTACGCCTTCGTGAGTTGTGTGACCGACATGGGACCGTGTTAATTTTTGATGAAATGATTACGGGATTTCGACTTGCCAATGGTGGTGCTCAGGAGTTGTATGAGGTGATACCGGATCTGACTTGCCTGGGTAAAGGTATGGCCAATGGGTATCCCCTGGCTGCGGTAGCGGGGAATGCAGAAATAATGGCCAAAATGGAGGATATTTTCTTTTCTGGTACGTTCGGAGGCGAATCGCTGTCTTTGGCGGCTGCAAATGCCTGCATAGAAAAAATACAAAAAAGAGGCATATGTGACTACTTGCAAGTGTTAGGTGAAGACTTGAAGGCAGGGCTAAACAGGTTGATAAAGCAACACGGTATTGCACACATTATAGATGTGAGCGGACACCCATGTTGGCTATTTTTAGTGTTCAAGGATGTACAACCCTACAATCAATGGCATGCTCGTACTTTATTTATGCAGGAAGTGCTACGTAGGGGAATTTTGATTATAGGTACTCATAATTTGAGCTATGCGCACACAAAAGGCGATATTCAGAGTCTTTTAACGGTTTACGATGCGGTGTTTCCCATCATCAAAGAAGCCATAGATCATGAAAAGATGGCACACTTTCTTAAAACGGACGTACTTGAGCCACTATTTACGTTGCGCTAGTTTTTAGATGTCCCCAAAATCAAACAGTGCCTGAAGGAGGACAGGGTTTCTGATTGGGTGGTGTAAATTGTATAAGTCAAGACTTCATCTGACAGACAGCGAGTCCGGTAATTGTTAAGCGGCCAGCATCTTCTCCTTCGCCAACACGACACTGTCTCGCCAGGTTTGCATCGGCGTTTTCCCATAACACCACCGGCCTTGATGCGTCCGCTGTTCATTGTACTCCTGTAGCCACGTATCCAAATCGGCTTGTAATTCGTCGAGGGTCTGGTAAATCTTCTTGCGGAACGTGACCCGATAGAACTCATTCAACTGTGTCTTGTGAAACCGTTCGACGATCCCATTGGTTTGCGGACTCTTTGTCTTGGTCCGGGTGTGATCAATATTCTCTACGGCCAGATACAGTTCATACTCATGCCGTTCCGGAGCGCCACAATATTCCGTCCCTCGATCGGTGAGCACTCGATTCAGGGGAATCTCGTGATCGGCAAAAAAGGGCAGGACCCGATCATTCAGTAAGTCTGCGGCCGTGATGGGCGTTTTGCGATCATAGAGCTTCGCAAAGCCAACTTTGCTATAGGTATCAATGAAGGTCTGCTGATAGATCCGCCCCACGCCCTTGAGTGTGCCCACATAGAAGGTATCCTGAGCCCCACAGTAGCCGGGGCATTCACTCACAAACTCTCCATGTGCTTCTTTGTCGGCCTTGGCTTTCTCCAGGGCCACGACTTGAGTGTCCGTCAACACGAGTCCCTCTTGGGCCACTTTGGCCTCTAAGGCCTTCAACCGCTTCCGCATCGTCTCCAAATCATGCCGGAGCCAGATGTAGCGGATGCCCGCGGGCGAGAGCGTGATCCCTTGTTTTTTGAGTTCATTAGCCATGCGCACTTGGCCCCAAGCCGGCTGCTCGATGGTCAAATTCACCAACGCCTCTTCCACCTCAGGCGCTACTCGATTCTTGAGGATCGGCTTTCGCCGGGAAATCTCTTCCAGGGCGGCTTCGCCCCCAGTCTCGTACAGTTCTTTAAACCGATAGAAGCTGTCTCGACTGTAGCCCATGATCTGACAAGCTTTTGAGACGTTGCCCAATTGCTTGCCCAACTCCAACAAACCCACTTTGGTTTTGATGATCTTTTGTTCGGTGGTCATCCTCATTCGTCCTTTCTCCGGATCTCCCGGGTTCAAAGGACTCTAGCTGACTGTCAGATTAAATCCTAGCACTTACATGTAAATAATTTTGCAATTTCATTGTAAATGCGTTGATTGACCTGACCATCCAATTTATAAAAATGATGCTCAACAAATTTGGTGACAGCAGATGGGATGACTTCACTTTTGTGTTCAAATAAGATCTCTTCAATTTTTACCAATTCATGAGGGTGAGATATTTTGTCAGCTAATCCTTGGTCATAAAAGCTTCTGCCTATCTTGTGTTCGGTGCTGAAATTAATTTCAACAATAGGCACATCAAAAGCTAGGCAATCTCCTCGCACATTGCTTTCCTGTACAAGACATATGTCGACAATTGGAAAAAGGTCGTAAATGACCGTTGTATTTTCCCACATGATATTATCATAGCTTTTCCATAAATAGGCTAATTGTTCCCCCCAGTACACTTCACACGGATGAAATCTGATTATCAGAAATAAATTTTTGTTGGGCCCTACATAGTTAATAACTGCTTGAAGTAATTCCACCCGGTCTCCGCAAAGTAGATCTTTGGAAGACACTGAAAGTAAAATGACTTTGCGATCTTGAATCTGGTATTTATTTTTTAATTGGCTAATTTGGGTGTTCCTATCCCGATTGATAAACTTATCGTACTGATAGGGACCTACGACTCTAAGATTGTCACTATCACAGCCGTAATCTCTATAGGCCTGTAAATCTCTTTCACCACACAAGAATACGAGAGAAGAATATTCAGCGAAAATTTGGTATCCATGAAATTTTAAGGTGTCGATATACTCAAAGTATGGTGCTTCTTGTAAGGAGATGGCTCTAATTCCCATTTCATTCGACACGTAGGCAAGAATTTTTCCCCAAAAATTGGCTTCGTGGAGAATAAACGTAAAGTCAGGTCTTTTTTTTATTAAAACTGCACGGAACAGTTCAATAACTTCAACAAGGTCTCGAATACTGAATCTAACGTGAAACTCTTCCACATAATCTAGGACATTGTTCTCACTGAAAAGCGTATTGTTAACATGTTGATGGGCCATTGCACTGTGGTTATTGATCGCTTGCATGACG
Organism: Nitrospirales bacterium; assembly: GCA_965223315.1. Lineage (GTDB taxonomy): Bacteria > Nitrospirota > Nitrospiria > Nitrospirales > UBA8639 > Nitrospira_E. The sequence goes on along the minus strand of CBDCWD010000004.1, from coordinate 2,835,428 downwards.
TCGTCATCTAGGTATTCATAAATGGTTTCATAGGGTACTTGTTTGTCAATCAGTGGTCTTTCATAGTTATCCCAGTTCAGTACATTATTCGAAACAATGAATTCGGAGGCGATACCCTGTTTTTTGAAGAATTCGATGGTATCGTACATTTTATCTAGATGATGGGCTCTTCCGGTAAAGCACAAGGCTTTAAGATTCGTAGGCATTTTTTTTAGGCTACGGCAAAGTAATCAGGAGAATGCTTCGAGTTATCCAACTCAATAGGCGAGGAGTCACTAATCAATAAATGATTTCGATTGAAATAATAGGGATCATAGATCACGGTTTGAGCCGCAAGCAGAGCAACTTCATCAAGGTACTCTAGAAACCGGAAGGCAAAAAATGTATCAGTAGCTCTTGCATACTCAAAGAGATTTGCAGTAGGAGGTAAAGTTTCAATTTCGAGGGATTTGACTTCTTTTTTAAACAGAGCTGGAAATTCATCAGAGTCTTTTTGTGTCTCAAGAAAAATGAGAATTTTGAGCTGAGCAATGTCTTGCTGTGAAAATTCCTTGAGTTTTTGAAGGTGCGCGAATAATTTGCGGGATTCCCATATGTGCCTAACTGAGAAGAGAATAAGGAGTATTTTTTTTTCTAGAGGCAACCTCAATTGTTCCTTGATGGTTTTTCTCTCGATATGACGCGAGGTTTTCGCGTATTCCCTCGCGGGCTGGAAATAATAATGGGGGAGGAGATGGATGTGCTCTTTGAGGATACCTTTGTGAATGGACAGAAACATTTTATCCTGTTGGGTAGATACCCAATATTCGTTAAAGCCTAAGTAGGCATCGAGATTTTCTTTCGTTCTCAATTGTGTTGTTTGATATCCAATGGTGGCAATACCTTTCTTGTTGGCTTGTCTCGCCATATATTGACTCAGAGAATCATGAATATCGATGGGTGCAATCAGTATTCGGGTATTTAATAAGTCTACCAATTTATGGATTGCATCAAATGTTTCAAAGTCCGTAAATTGCCAAAATCGGTCGTGCATAAGAGGTTTCCACGCCAGTAATTCCGAGCCTGGGACTTTGAAGTCTCTAAACATATCTCCACTTGCGATTAACCCCAATCTATTCATGGATTCAATCCTGTCTTGATGACGGTGCAATTGAATCAATTCGCAGGAGTAGCCCTCTTGATTGAGGAACATGGCAGTGCCTGGAAATGTCGTCAGGACTTTGAGGTTTTCGCCTGGATAGTTTCTTAGGACAACTTTCAGGTTGGCGAAGATAGTTTCAGAAATCCTGTTCACTATTACCGTCGTGAGTATGCTCATCTTCGTAGAAATGGAAAAGGTCGTGTTGTTTGCCACATTCCTGATGTTCTTAGAAAATTTCTCATGCTAAGAAATGAGAGTGTGGGTTTTGTTGGAGAAGCAATCCTCTGCTTTTGGGTTTAGGACAGTGCTATCTAGCGTAGACTAGTTGCCAACGTGTTTGAGGGGCAGTCATGGCTTTGACCTACTTTTTGGCCGGAATATAAAGTTTTTTGTAGATAATCTTGTGTGCCTAAACGAAAGTGTAGTGCGAATGCCAATGAAAAGATTTCAAATAGGTTTTTCTTATGTGCATCTGAAAAACTGGAATGTTCTTGCTGAATGAGTTCTTTGACGTTTGTGCGGTTTAACTTAACGTGTAATTCTTCGATTTGCTGCGAAAGACGTCGATGCTGTGTTTCGTTGTACGCTAAGTCAATGTTTCCAGCGATCCCTTGCAATTCAGGGTGTAATTGACACAGCACGACTGCCATTTGCCCGCATTTGTGTTGTCGTGTACAAACGGAATCATAGGTCATGACGTGATCATGGTAGCCCAATGCATGTTTATTGTATTGTATTTTCATGCCCTGGTTTTGCAGCCGGTAGCCCAGTTCGATATCTTCATAAGCCGCATGTACAAATTTGGGGTTAAATAATTCTTTATGTTGCAAGAAGCTGGTTTTCAGAGAAATATTCGAAGTATAAAAGAACCCAAAGCCCGCGTTTTCCGGATCTTGGATCTGATTGAACCCAAATTGAATACCTGTATGTTCAGTAAGGTAATACATCAATGGACTCATGGGCCTTTCGGGTGGCCAGTCGATATGACCCAGGACGGCCACATTTTCTTTGGGATCGGATAGATGGGTTTTGCAATGTTCCCAAATCATGTTCTTATCTGGAATGATGTCATCTCCTGTGAGCAAGACGTAATCGGTGGTGGCGTTTTTAATGCTCCAGTTTCTTGCCTGCCCTGGTCCTTGATTGTTTTGGTAGTGGTAATGCAGGGTGTAATGCAATTCATTTCTTAATCGATTTATCATATCTTGTGTGCCATCAGTGGATCCGTCATCAATAACTTGAACTTGAAAAGAATCTGGTGACACCGTTTGGTCGTTGTATGCGCGCAGAGTTTTTTGAAGCGTGGCGACTCTGTTATACGTGGGAATAATGATAGTGCAAATTGTTTGAGGTCTTGGCTTTTGGGGTTCCAACTCAATGTTCTGCCCTAGGTGTGCCAAGTGATGGCTTGCAGTGTCCCGGTGATTGCGGGGCGGAGGGACTGTAGGTTTCAAAATTTTTTTACAAATAAAGAACACCTCTTGTTCTGTAGGGTCTATTCCCAACTGAAGTAAGGCTAATTTATTTTTATCTTGGCCCCATACACATTCTTCAATATGAAGGCCTTCGTTTCTAAATCTGTCTATGACATCCATGCCATACTCTCTCACATGACCAAACTCTTCCCAATTGGGCGCACCGTATTCGTGAGTGACACTTCCTGGAGTTTTGTTAAATGGCACGGAAATAATAAGTGTGCCGGTATCTTTTGTGACGGCAATGAGGTTTCGCAGCGCCGTTCTATCATCCATGATATGTTCGAGTACCTGCATGGAGAGGACTAGGTCGAAAGAGTTGTCTTTGAAGGGAATCTTTGTCAAATCTCCTTGGATGGTTGGACGCCTGTCGGTCTCAATATCGATGGATGTGTAATGCACATGACATTGTTGAATCTTTTGCGAAAGCATTTTCATGGGAGCTGTATCGAGTATCTTCATGTTCTTTTGTAAATACCCACCATCATGTAACAATCCCCATGCTCGCCGGTGCCTTCCCCAACTATCACAGTTGACGCAGATAACATTTTCCAGAAACCCATCTTTATAATATGCTGGATTGAAGCGCATGCCTTTCCATCCGCAAATGGTACATTCACAATATTTCTGTTTGGTCACGGCATTATAAATTTTGGTCGCTTGCTGGGAGACAGATCCCAGAAATTCGAAATAATTAAGATGCCCTTGATCATACAGATGGCCCCAATATTCAGATAAGAAGGCTAACTGCCCTGAAGGGTTTCTCGAAGATAAATTCTGTTGCAAATAGGTAATATGAATATTTTTGCTCAGAAATAGGGAATGGAGGATGTGTTGAACATCGTGTTCCGTTGGTATTCTCGTCCGAGAATAGGACAAAAACCCGTGAATGAGACCTAACGTGTTTTCATTAATGTCCCTGACTAACAGCTTTAGCTGAGAGAGGGACCTGTCATCTTTGTATACTTTTACGATTTTACCGTGATTCAACTCGATGAACTGTTTGCAAAATGCTAATTCATCATGAGCGTTCGCTGTCGCCGATTGGTATATAATGTACTTATCCATTTTTTCCTTCCGCGCGAGTCTTTCTTCCAATAGTCTAATTTCCTTACCTCAAAGGTAATCTAGACAACATCTCCCACCACCTCATTTGGTCCCTTTAAAAAGAGGAAAAATAATCCTAGATGTTTATGCCTAAAGGGTAATTTTAACCCTCTTGATATCTAAATCTGGGGATTTCATTGGCGGAAGAATTGGTCAATCCATGTTTTGAAGCAAATACCATACCACTGCATTTTCAGTGCTATGACCCCAAGTTTCAAAACCTTGATTAATGTTTTCAATGCGTTAGAGGTATCGATTCTATGCAAATAGAGACTTGATGCCTCTTTTATGAGTAGTGAGTAGATTGTTGGATTGTGATTCTAGTGGAGAGTCATGATTCGGGTCGGTTGCGATTTTTACTGTTGGCATAAAGGTTGCTCAACCTTTCGCTGAAGGAATCGATGCCTCAAGATGATGAGTGAATGGTCAAGAGAGGACTTGAAAAAAAGTGCGCAAACCCAAGAGACGATCTCGAAGCCCATTTCTTTGTGAGAAATCTTAAGTTTTTCCACTGTTAAGAGAGTTTTCAGAGGAGGCATTCTATGGAGGAAGACACCGTCCGTCGACAAAATAGTGCATTGCGCCAAGGAGCCAATGACGATTCATTGAATGCTACGAATCGGGGGACGTCTTCTGAATCTCACAAAGCCGGCCTCGCCAAAAACGTTCACGCTCAGAAGAGCGCCAACGTTCCTCACCCATCAGAGGCTTCAGGGTTCCCTCAAGACTCTGTAGTATTTTCGTATTTGGGCAATGCCGCATATAGAGATGGTCTGGATCTTCTGATTGACGCGATCAATTGTGTGGATACGTCAAATGCCGAATTTCGAATCTATGGGGCGATCGTTGAGCCTGAATATTTTGGACAAACAATGACCAAGGTCAAGACAGGGAAGAACGTGACTTTTCACGGAGCGTATTCGCCTCACGAACTTCCGGGAATTCTTTCGCAAACACACATGGCGATCGTGCCATCACGAGGAGAGAGCGATCCCTTCATGCTTAGGGAAATTCTCCATGGTGGTGTTCCTGTCATTGCCGCTTCGATCGCCGGCATTCCTGAGATCGTGCATGATGGAAAAAATGGACTGATCTTCCAAGAGGGAAATGCGCAAGATTTATCTAAAAAAATTCAGAACATTATCCAAGTGCCAGGTTTGATTACTCAGTTGAAAGAAAATATTCAACCAGTCAAATCTCTTGAGCATGAGGGTATTGAAGCCGAAGCTGGAGATTCAGTGCACTCTAGACAGCAGCTTGCGGGCAGGAAAATCATGAAGCCAGATTTTGACGGACTGGTAGATCTGGAGCACCTTTTGTCTCAGGAACATTTCACGACTCCTTTTGAAAGCCTTCTAACGAATTATAGCTATGACCTGCGCACAAAAGTCTGGAGGCGTTCGGAGTATTCGGGAATAGCCTATTCTGATGGGAAAGAAATTGAGCAACGATTGAAACGTATTGTGGAAAGCTCTGGTGATGTCAGTGCTATGTCTGTTGAGCTGGCAAGTCAATGTACCGATTGGCCAACCTGGTACCATTTGTCTGGTCGCCGTGGGAATATTCTTCGACCGTTTGAGGAGCGATTACGCGGTCAACATATTCTTGAAATTGGTGCTGGGTGTGGCGCGATTACGCGATATCTCGGCGAGATTGGCGCGGAAGTTTTTGCTTTGGAAGGAAGCCCTCAACGTGCTGCCATAGCAGCCGCTCGATGCCGGGATCTTCCTAACGTGACGGTGATAGCGGAAGCCATACAATATCTTCAGCCTGTACCTCAATTTGATGTTGTGACTCTGATTGGCGTTTTAGAGTATGCCCGAATATTTTTTCCGGGAACCGAAGGCGATGCTGTGGATGCGATGTTGAAATACGTTCAAGGGTTTTTGAAGCCGGGAGGATACCTGGTTCTTGCCATTGAAAACCAATTAGGGTTGAAGTACTTTTCGGGTTTTCCTGAAGATCATATGGGAACAGCCATGTTTGGGATAGAAGAACATTATCGTGAGAATAGTGTCGTCACGTTTGGCCGGAAAGAGCTGAGTGCTCGACTAAAGAAGGCTGGGCTTGCTTCTAGTCAGTGGTGGTATCCGTTCCCTGACTATAAACTTTCCACTCTCATGGTTTCGGAACAAGGCGTGATGGCAGAGGATGGGCTGGATGTCTTTTCACTTGTCCGGAATGCTTGTGCTCACGACCTTCAATATCCATCATCCGTATCTTTTAATCTGGAAAGGGCATGGCGCCCTATTATCCGAAATGGTCTACTCCGGGACATGGCGAATTCCTTTTTGGTCGTCGCATCGAATACGGAAATTCAAGAGTCACGGGATGGGACCATGGCTGTGCATTATGCCTCGGCCCGGCGGCCAGAGTTTTCCAAAAAAGTTGAATTTCTGAAAACTCAAGCTGGCGAGATCATGGCTATTCCCACTGCTCTGTATCCTCAAGCTATTCCCACTGAGAGTTCCACGATCAAACTTCACCTGGAACACACTCCCTATATCCAAGGGCAACTCTGGCATGATCGACTTGTCGATATCATGACAAGTCCACGCTGGACATTCGAGCAGGTACAAGAATGGTTTCAGGTCTGGTTTGACGCCTTTAAAGATGCCGCAAAGATCAAGCATTCCACGAATGTAGCGCACGAGAAAGTTCCAGGCAGGTGTATGGATATGGTTCCTCGAAACTTAATTGCCGGACAGGGTGGGCTTTATACATTTTTTGATCAAGAGTGGGAATATGGTGAAACCGTTGAAGTTGGCTATGTAATCTTACGGGCATTAACGACGTCTATCATGTCCCTGCGAAGTTTTTCCAAACCGCTTGAATCAGTGTATCGTCAGCCCCTCGCCCTTATCCTCAAGCTTGCCGAAAGTATCGGGTTTACATTTTCCGATCAGTATGTCAGCGAGTTTTTGGCATGGGAACGCAGGCTGCAGGAAAATGTGACTGGGATCATGTATCCACAATCTACGGCTGTATCCCCTGCCGAGCGAGACATGCCAGAAAGCTCATCATTGTCTGAAAACTCTGTCATCACTCAAGCACCGTCATCACAGTTTGACTGCTCAATCATTATTCCTGTTTTTAACAGGGTGGAGTTAACTCAACAATGTCTTACCGCATTGGCCAAAGTGACGGATGGGATACGGTATGAAGTGATTGTGGTGGATAATGCGTCAACAGATGAGACTAAAAAGTTGTTGAGTGCGTTAGGTGGGGATATTCAGATAGTCACGAATGAAACCAATTTAGGTTTTGCCAAGGCCTGTAATCAAGGGGCTCACCTCTCAAGAGGCAAATATCTGGTGTTTTTGAACAATGATACGATTCCCCTCTCTGGATGGCTGGAGAACTTAATTCAAGAAGTGGAGACGAATGCCACTGTGGATGTTGTGGGAAGTAAATTGTTGTACCCGGATGACACGATTCAACATGCAGGTGTTGTCTTTTCGAAATATTTTGAACAAACCCCTCATCATATCTTTGCTGGCGCCGCGAACAATTTACCGGCGGTCAATTCCCGGAGGGAATTTCAGGCTGTCACGGCTGCCTGTATGTTAGTGAGAAAGGAGACGTTTCAGAAGATTGGGGGGTTTGATGAAGAGTTTGTCAATGGATTTGAAGATATAGATTTTTGTTTGAAGGTTCGGCAATTAGGGAAAAAGGTTGTCTATCAACCGAGAAGTTGTTTGTATCATTTAGAGAGTCAATCGTCTGGAAGAAAGATCCATGATGAGGCGAATGCGAAGCTTTTCTCATCCCGTTGGAGCTATCTATGGTTAGTTGATGAAGATGTCGTCGCTGATGAAAGTGGTTATGTCATGGAGCAATATGTCTCTGATGACGTATTACGATCACGTCTAGTTCCTAGGCAGAAAATGAATCATCTGGCTGCCTGGCAGAATGTTGCGAAGTTACAGCAACTGTTACTGGGAAAGAAGTGCCAACCTTTGGAAGACATGGCTGAAACTCAAAAGATAGAAGCGTTATTGGGCCAGGTTGAAGAGTGGCCATCAGATCTGGGGATTCTGGAGTGGGTTGGGCGAGTATGTGAAACTCTGCATTGTGAAGCCGAAGCTAAACGGTTTTGGGAGAAATTGCTCTCAATTCAAGATCATCCCAGTGCGCGATTGGGATTAGCGAGGGCCAGCCTTAAGACAGGAGACCTGCAGGAGGCCCAAAAGCACTTAGATGTGTTGAAGGATAAGTTTTCTCTAGAGGAAGAGGGTTGGACGTTACAGGGAATTCTTTACATGCAAAATCAAGAATATTCTTTGGCTAAAAGAGCCTTTGGATTGGCTCTGAATTTTAATCATACCTGTGAAAGAGCTCGAATAGGCGCAGGTATGGCATGTATGGGGCTTGGAGAGAATGAGGAGGCCTGGACACAATTCAAGCAAGTTCTTTCACAAGATCCAGATAGTCTTGAGGCGATCCGTTGCTTGATTCAAGTCGGAACGGGATTGGAGAGATGGGACAGTCTGTTCCATCAATTGAGTCATTTTGTTGAGCGGAATCCGGCTGCATCTGACATTCGTTTTGCGTTGGCGGGAGTGGCCGTTCGTGCCGGCCATCTAGAGAAAACAAGAGAACAACTGTCATGGTTTCAGCTCATCAAGCCTGACTATGAAGGATTAGAAGATTTAGCCAACGCCCTCAACAATGTCCAAGTTCAAGAACCAACAATGTCGGCGCGGTAGGATGGACGGTTGAATCATTCAATTTCAAGTTACGAAAAGGCTTTCAAAGTGATGGGGACTTCGATGCAATGGGAATGGTCAAAAAAGTCCGTCCAGCAAGGCCGCAGCCCTTTTTGCGCGCGGAGCGTACTGGTACTACGTGAGCACGGAAAAAGGGCGAGAACGCCGCTGGCGGCTTTTTTCAGCATTCCCTAGGAGGAAATTATTGCCCAGTCCTGCACATTATGTCTCGACATCTCCTTCTCCAATTGGCCCGTTTGGGCGACCTCATGCAGTCCCTCCCGGTTCTGTCTTCTCTCCATGCTCATAATCTTGATCAAGCCATTGATCTGTTGTGTGCCACGCCGTTAGTTCCGCTAGGGGCGCTTTTCCCGGGGGTTCAGCAGGTTCTTCCCTGGGATGGTGAACAATGGCGAGCGCTGGCGTGTGTGGAAGGACCGGCTCAAAGAGACCAGGTGCCAGCTGCTGAGCGGTATCTGGAGGATTGCGCGTTTCCTCCTTATTCTCTGGCCTATAACTTGAATAATCATCCACGGAGTATTCTCGCGGCACATTTATTGAGCGCTCAGGTCATTGGAGCAGGCGAGAAGGGTCCACTCAATCCAGAGCTGCCGCCATGGGTGGTGTATTTGCAAAAAGTCGCTCATGAACGTGGAGAAAACCGGATCCATTTAGCCGATGCGTTTTGCGGGATATGTGGAGTGATGCCGCCTCATCGTCTTCCGGCTCTTGAAGGTGGCGATGTCATGTTGCCTAAGGACCTTGAATGGCTGGTGCAGGATAGCTCGGCCCTACAAATAGGGGTGGTCCTTGGCGCTGGAGATGCTGATCGCCGCGTGTCTACAACGGTATGGCAGGAATTCATTCAAACCTGCACCATGAGAGTTCCGCATGCACGGTTGCTGCTGATTGGCGGTCAGGGAGAACGGGAGACCTCGCTCATTCTTGAACGGAATCTACCAGCCCACACCAGCAATCAGGTCGTCAATTGTTGCGGGCGGACAAATTTGCCGCAACTGGTATCGTTGCTGAACCGCTGTCAATGGGTTGTGGGGTCGGATACGGGCCCATTGCATTTGGGAGTCATGTGCGGAGCGCAAGCCATCGGATGGTATTTCTCCCGTGCCCGTGTTCATGAAACCGGCCCCTATGGAGAGGGGCATTGGGTATGGCAAGCCGAAGCACAGACGGCAGATAGGACCGGAAGAGGTGATACGGGTGTTGTGCCGCAGCAATGGCCGGTAGAAGGAAGTGTGGATTTGCTTGCCGGGGGCGCGAGTCCAGCGATTTCTCAAGGGTGGAGCCTTTGGAACAGTCATCGAGATCATTTGGGTGTGTTTTTTTCAGAATGGGGCCGGTTAGTGATGCCGGATCTGAATCGGGAACAGATATGGCGGCGGATGGCGGAAGAGACGGCAAGAGATTGGAATGTTCCAATGAAAATGTTGAGGCGTTCTCATTGTCAGGGGGCTGTATAAGATGAGATCCCCAAGGATGCGTGATTTCTTCTCTCAGGCATAGAGAACATGAATATTTTGTTGCTAGGTGCGGCAGTCTTATCATCGGGATTTCGAGAATTAGGACATAGCGTGGTGACATGTACGACCGATGGCGCAGGCGATATCGCAATCCAGGAATTTCCTACCTCCATTCAGTCTGTTCTAGGGCAATTGCCTAAAAATTGGAGTCCAGATGGTATTTTGTTGACGGATGATAGCACCTATCCCATGTTTTGGGATCTAGAAGAGGTTGCATTGCCTCTTGGGTGGTATGCCATTGATTCGCATCTACATCACGGATGGCATCGAGGCTACGCGGCGGTTTTCGATTGCATCTTTGTCGCACAACGGGACTATGTGCCCCAATATGTGCGTGATCCAGATAGGCAAAGCGTGAAGTGGCTTCCACTCTGTACATTCCCCGTTGCTGATGCAGAACATCACCTTCCTAAACAATATGATGTAAGCTTTGTGGGAAACTTACAGTCACCGTTCAATCCCGGACGCCGGGCATTTATTGAAGCGGTTCATGCCCGGTACCCTCTTCACCTGGCCAGTGGAGAATTTGTTCCCATCTTCACACAATCAAAAATGGTCTTAAATCAATGTGTGGCGAATGACGTGAACTTCCGCACGTTCGAGGCCATGGCCTGTGGCAGTTTATTGTTGATGGAACATGTGGGCAATGGTCTAGAAGAATTGTTTCAGGATCGGGTTCATTTGGTCCTGTACGAAAAAGGTAATGTCGAACAGGTGATTGAAGTGGCGAATTATTATGCAACGCATGATCACGAACGAGAAACGATAGCACGTGCCGGTCAGCAGGAAGTCAGGGAAAAGCATACGTACGTTCATCGTGCTCAGTCTATTCTCTCGGACCTTTTTGTGGAAGAAATGGATCGGAAGATTCAGCAACGCCGTGCAAAGTTAGCAGAAATTCGATTTGTCTTATCGCGAGTCTTTGAGTATGTCTCAGCTTTATATGACTCTCATGTATCTCGTGTTGTCCAAGGCTCCAGGCATTTCCGGGAGCTATCTGCGATTCGGGATAAATTCAGATCTTGGCCGCAATACCAAGCAAGGGCGTAAGTTGGAGGATTGACGTTTGGGTGAGGTGACATGAATTTACTGCAAGAAAATCTAAAAATTCTACAGAAGGATCACCCGGATCTGGTTGGGAAGCTTCGAGAAACCCATAGTGGGGCCCTCTCTATTATTTCCGCGAAAAATGGCATGCCGTCAGCTCTGGTCTCGGGGCGACAAATTCATAGTGCCTATGACCCTGCGCGTGAGGCTCAGCAGTGGGCTCAACATCAATCCCAAGACTACCAAGCCGGTGAAACGCTGGTCGTGCTGGGTCTTGGGTTGTTGTATCACATCGAAGCGTTGCGTGCGGTTGTCCCTCAAGATTCGGTCATCATTGTCGTGGTTCCCAATCTCTCAGAGCTCGTGGATGCCTTGACGGTTCGATCTTTGAAAGGATGGGGTGAACGGGTCCGCTGGGTATGGGACGATCCTGAACGGATGGCATCATGTGTGGTCCAGCAGGCTGAACGCATTCGGCTTCTGACCTACGAACCAGCGTTAATGATTCACCAGGAACGGTATGATGCGTTTCGTGCGCAACTTCGCCGGTTAATGTCCACGCGTGCCAATGGAACCTTGCATATCATGGTGGTTGGTCCAATTTACGGAGGATCCCTTCCCATTGGGGGATATGTCGTGCGGGCTTTGGAATCATTAGGACATCGAGTGAGTTGGGTTGATCATAGCCTCCATTATGCGGGATATAAAAATTTGGAGACCATTCGTGATGATCGGCTGCGTGTCACCGTACAACAGCGATTTAGCGATACCTTGGGTGTCATTAGCCTGGCGCATGTCGCGGAAGATCCGCCCGATGTGGTCTTGGCTATGTCACAAGCGCCGTTGTCGATGGCGGTGCTGGAGCAAATGCGGCGGAAGAAAGTCTTGACGGCCATGTGGTTTATGGAAAACTTCCGTCATTTAACTTATTGGCAGCAGATGATCAAAGGTTATGATTTTTGGTTTGTCATGCAGCAGGCGGCCTGCCTGGAAGCCTTTAAAAAAGCTGGGGCTTCGCACGTCTCTTATTTGCCGCTAGCCGCTGATCCAACGATTCATCAACCAGTTGAGTTAACGCCGGAGGAACGGGAGGAGTTGGGTGCGGATGTGTCCTTTTTGGGTGCAGGATATCGTAACCGTCGGGAACTGTTACCTGCCTTATTAGGGCAAGAATGGCAATTTAAGCTTTGGGGCAATGAATGGGAAAACGCGGGGGCGTTATCCGCTGTCTTGCAGAGAAACGGGGCGCGGATTGATTCCCCAACGAGTGTGAAAATCTTTAATGCGACAACGGTGAATATCAATCTTCATTCCTATACGGGAGAGGGATTTGATCCCAATGGCGATAGTGTGAATCCTCGAACGTTTGAATTGGCAAGTTGCGGAGCGTTTCAAATCATCGATTACCGGACCTTACTGCCGGAATTATTTGATGACACGATGATGGCGGTAGTGAAGAGTCCGGACGCATTCACTCCCGCGGTTCGACAGTACCTGCATGAACCTGAGGCGCGGAAGGATATGGCGGACCGTTCGCGGAAATGCGCACTGAATTCCCACACCTATGCCCATCGTATGCAAGAATTATTGAGCACGATTGGTCTGGCATCGCCTGATCGCATTGGATCGATCTTACAAGGCGACCGGCAAGCCGAAGCCCTCTTGGCCCGCAGTGGAGATTGTCCTGACCTTCATGCCATTTTGAAGCAGTTTCCTCAAACCGACCGCGTTGAGCTGGAAGATGTGGCGCGGATCATTCGGCAGAAGGGACCCGACGCCAAACTGAATCGGGAAGAATTACTCATTTTAATGATGGACGAATACCGGCAGGAAAAGCGCGATTTTTTATGAGACAAGTCCTTATCATTAATATTACCAGAATGGGTGATTTGATACAGATGATCCCTTTGCTGTCTCGTTTAGAGGAAGAGTGGCCAGGTGTGGCTATTGATCTGATTGTGGACAAAGAATTCGTGCAGGTGGGGAACCTGATCCCAGGCCTGCGCCACGTTGTGGCATTTGATTTCCAGGAGTTGATGGATGACAGCCGGGCCTGCGTTCGTGATGTGGTCACGCTCTATCAAGATCTTGCCAATTGGGCGAATCCTTTGCTCCAGGTTGGTTACGATCGCGTCGTCAATTTAACCTTCAACCGGCGAAGCGCCTTTCTCGTGAAGTTTTTTGGCTGCGCGGACGAACGGGGAATGACAACGGCACAAGACGGAAGTTTTCTGGTGAAAAATCCTTGGATGAAATATTTCTTGGATTTTCAAGTCTACCGGCAGATTAATCGTTTTAATATCGTGGACTTGTTTTCTTTGGGGGGCAGCCAGCCTGGCCGTTTTCATCCGATCCGGGTCATGGTGCCAAAGGATCTTCAGGAATGGGCGGGTCACTTTCTCCGTCCATGCGGGAATCCTCACACTTGGGTTGCGGTGCAAGTGGGGGCGAGTGATGTGATGAAAGCCTGGCGCCCAGAATATTTTGGACGCATGATGGCGACCCTCAGTAAACAGGAAAACATTGGGTTTGTTCTGATTGGAACGAAAAAAGAAGAATCTGTCGTCCATGAAGCTGTTCAAGTGTATCGTCAGGCTGGTGGGCAGGGCATGCTGTGCGACGCGGTCGGAAAAACATCGGTCCCGGAGCTGTTTGCTCTCTTGCAGCGCTGCCACCTCATGGTCACGAACGATACCGGGCCGATGCACATGGCTGTGGCTGTGAATGTGCCGGTTGTCAATGTGTCTGTGGGGCATGTGGATTTTTGGGAAACGGGACCGTTTGGGCCAGGGCACTGGGTTGTGCAGCCTGATATCGTCTGTGGCCCTTGTGGCTTCGACAAGGTCTGTCCCCATCATGCCTGTAAAGATCTGATCATTCCGGAAGAGATCGCCAAACTCTGCTTGCACATACTCGGTCGCGGCGACCTGCCTGTCTTTCTCTCGAAGATACGGGTCTATGAAGGGGGAACGAATGAGGATCAGTTAGGCACCTTTGTTTTGCGTGCCGGATATGAGTCATCTGTTTCGTCGTGGTATGGCAACTATTGGCAAAGGTGTTGGTATGAATGGTTCACAGGCCAGGAAAGTTTACAACCCGGGCCTTCCGGGCCTCCTCCGGATTTGGATGCGTTGGTTCGGATATGGGAGGAATTCGCTCCGCAGCTTGACGTCTTGTGCGATCAGGCTGAACATGTGCTTCGCCTCTGCCAGCAACAACCTGTGCCGGTTCAAGAATTGAAGGAAGTGCAAGAGTCCATAAAGTATGGAACCTTGGCGATGAAGGAACTGGTCACGCCGTCATTAGCGTTTGGACCTCTTGCTGTGGCGTCGATCAGAGACACGTTTAACCTAGAAGAGAATACGCTTGTGGGTATGGCCAAGGAACATGTTGCAGCCTATGACGTATTACGAACTCGCGCTCAGTTAACGATTGAGCAGCTCACACGGTATTCACCTGGAACATTAAGGAGGGATCGATATGCTGGTGCAATTGGATGAAGAGACCTGGGAAGTTAGCGATGCCGTTCGATTGGATGAGGTGTTAGCTGACGTCAATGATCGAGCCGAAGCGCAGGGGCGTTTGGTGACCGAGCTCATTGTCGGCAATCAGCAGATGACCGATCGTGAGCTCGTGCCGCTCACTCTGTCAAAGGCAGCAAGTACATTTGGAACGATTGTTGCCAAAAGTCAAAAAATGAACAATATTTTGGAGTATTCTGAAGAAACAGGACACAAGTTCGGCCAACAACTGCGAAGTGATGCACAACAGTTCGTGAAGGAATGCCGGCAGGGACGGCCTGTTCTACAACAACTCGATCAATGGTTTGGGAAAATGGCGGATTATCTAGAATGGGCGCACATTCAACAGTCTCTCCGGGAGGGAGGCTCGGACAAGACTCGGGATCTTTCATACTGGGTCGGTGAGCTCATGGATGCCAGACAAACATCGGATGAGGTGCGAATGATGGATGTGTTGGAGTACGAAGTGATCCCGCGGCTGCCGGACTAGTTCCTTGCTTTCCCTTTCTTTTGAGCCGTGTCTTGTCAGGTTATGGTTCGTTCCTTTTACGTAGCCCGCCACTGAAATATTTGCTCAACGCGCTGCTCAAGTTTTTTCCTTGATGGTCGATAAAGAGGCCAGACAACGGAATTGGTCATTTTCACCAATCTCAATGGAGGCCAGTCGGCTTATTTAAATAACAATAATCCTTAAAGGATGGATCCTTTAAGATTTTAGCCATCAAGGAGGAATTTATGGCACTTATCGTTAACAACAACATCGCGTCCATCAATGCCCAACGGAACTTGGGTATTTCCACCGCTCAGTTACAAGGGTCAGTGGCCCGTCTTTCTTCAGGGTTGCGGATTACCCGCGCGGCTGATGATGCTGCGGGCTTGGGTATTTCTGAAACCTTACGTGCTCAAATTCGGAGTATCAATCAGGCCGTTCGGAACTCCAATGACGGTATCAGCTTGCTTCAAATCGCTGACGGCGGCGCCGGCAATATCGGTGGCATCTTAGCCCGTCTTCGGGAGCTGGCAGAACAATCGGCCAGTGGAATCTTAGGGTCCAACGAACGTTCATTCTTGGATCAAGAATTCGTGGCTCTGCGATCTGAGATTGATCGAATTTCTGCCGTTACCGAATTTAACGGTGTGAAATTGCTCAGCGGTACTGGGAATGACTCCTTGTCAATCCAAATTGGTTTCCGTAGTTCCGCGAATGACACATTGACACTTTCGCTCAACGATCTCGACACCAGTCGTTTGACTTTGTCGACGGTCAATGTCTCGACTGCCGCGAATGCCTTAAGCGCGCTAGGCAATATTGATAGTGCGATTAGTGCAGTGGCTTCCGCCCGAGCCAATATTGGTTCACTGCAAAACAGAATTGATGCAGCCGTTCTGAACTTGGAAGTTGCCAACGAGAATGTGTCGGCTGCTGAATCTCGAATTCGTGATGCCGATATTGCGTTTGAAACGGCGAAATTCACCAGAAATCAAATTTTGGTGTCAGCTGGTACATCAATTTTGGCACAAGCCAATACCTTGCCACAGCAGGCTTTATCCTTGCTGCAGTAAGAGGGAAGGGTTAGGAGGCCAGGTCAGCGATCTGGCCTCCCACCCGACAAAGGAAGTCATTCATCATGATTTCTACTATTTCACAAAACGTTCCATTGATTGCCGTCACAGTCGGACAGGATGTTCGCGTACGGGACAAGGATGGAAGCACGGATGCCCCTCGTATCATCAAGGGAAAAGACGCCGACGTCATAGAAGCGGAAAGAATTGGCGAAACGCAAAAAGTCGAGCTTGAGGCTGAGGAAATTGAAGAAGTGCTCAGTAAGTTGCAAGAATCATTCAGGCAGGTTGAGCCCCGTATAGAATTGTCAGTTGATAAGGAATTGGGGCAAGTCGTTTTTCGTCTTTTTGATAAAGAATCTGGTGATCTCATCAAGCAGATACCCTCGGAGGAAGTGTTGGAGCTGGATCGATTTTTTGCCGAACAGTCCGGATTGCTTGTGGAAGAAACAATTTAGCGCGGTTTCTATTGGCCGGTTTTCCACGAAAGGCGTGTTTTCTCAACAGAAGGCGTGTGTGCGTTTGCGGCCCTTTGCGTAAGAGACATGTCATCCTTTCAAGGAGTGCATGATGATTAGTATCGGTGGATTAGGAAATAATATCGACTTCGGTCCCATTGTGGATCTTCTTGTTCAAACAAAGAGGATTCCGATTGACCGATTGAATGAACGTAAGCTTGATCTCCAAGCCAAACAGACAGACTTTGGGTTGTTGGGGGGTAAATTGCTGGCTTTGCAAGGCGCGGCCAGTAGTGTTCGCACCAGAGTCGGATTTGACAAAAATCAGATTAATGTGACCTCGGCCAGTCCCCAAACCCTCTTGACAGCCAGCGCGTCTTCGATTTCCGGTGCGGGAACCCATATCGTCACCGTGAATCAACTCGCCTCGTCTCATCAAGTTGTCTCACAAGCTTCTACGGCTGTTTCCTCAATTGATACTGATATTGTGAGCGGAGCATCCGGGACGTTTTCTTTTTCCGTTGGCGGCGGCGCCACGCAAACCGTCAACTTGGAGGCGGATGGGACCCTGGAAGATTTGCGGGATGGGATTAATGATCTTGGAGGGGGAGTGAGTGCTTCCATTCTGAATACTGGGACAGAGAGCTCGCCTGCCTATCGTCTTGTGCTGTCAGCAAATGATTCAGGATCCAGTAATGCGATTGCCATCTCTGCTGACAATACGACATTGGATACCGTGACCAGCGGCGTGAATACCTTTCAAGCGGCGCAAGATTCTGAGATTGTTCTCGGGCAGGGCGCGGAAGCTATCACCATTACGCGATCCAGCAATACGATCACAGATGTGATTTCTGGCTTGACCTTAAATTTGCAAGCTGCGGATGTTGATAATCCGGTGACGATTGCTGTCTCTCAAGATAATGCCGCCGTGAAAGAGTCAATCACCAATTTTGTCAATGCTTACAATGAAGTCGTCTCCTTTGTGAATGAACGCAGCAATTTTGATGTTGATTCAGGAGAACGGGGACTCTTTGTCGGAGATTCACTGGCTCGTACGGTGATTGATCGAATCCGGCAGTCAACGTTTTCTCAAATCAGCGGATTGTCTACTTTTTCCAGCGCGTCCCAGATTGGCTTTGAAACGCAAACATCGGATGGAACCATCAAATTAAATGAAACGACGCTCGATGCTGCCTTGAGTGAAAATTATTCAGCGGTTCGAGACCTCTTTATTCAAAACCCGACGACGAGAACCGAGGGTATCGCAGAACTGATCGTTGATGCCGTTGACGCTCTGGATGATGTGGAAACGGGAGCGCTTGCTCTCCGGCAAAACGCGCTGACTAGTCAAATTGATAGTTTTTCACGACAGATTGAGACGCAAGAAGCCGCGTTAAGCCGGTTTGAAGAACAACAACGCATCAAATTTGCCAACTTAGATGGGTTGCTGGCCAGCCTGCAAGGTCAACTGGATTCTTTAGCAACCTTGACATCGAATCAGTAATTTCTAAGAAAGGGACACGCGCATGATGGCCGGTGCTCAAACCTATGCACAAACGCAAATTTCGACCGCATCTTCTGTTCAAGTTGTTGTCTTACTCTATGACGGAGCGATTTCATCCATGAAGCTTGCTCAAGAAGGTATTCTGGCGCTGAATTTTCATGATAAGGCAAGGTTTCTGGATCGAGCGCTTCGTGTGGTAGGGGAACTTTCCGCTTCTCTCAATATGGAAGAAGGTGGAGTGGTCGCCAAGGACTTGCGCCGAATCTATGAATACATTCAATTCGAACTCACTCAAGCCAATCTCAAAAATGAACCGGGACGCCTGGCGGGACCCATTAAATGCATGAGTGAAATTCGAGAAGCATGGCAAGAATTGGCCATTCAAGAGAACAAATCCAAAGCGGTGGGCATGTAACCACATGAGCCCCGTCCTTGAATCTGACCAAGTCGTCGAAGCATTGACGCAGAAAGCGGTAACCGCTGCTGAAACCGGTCAATGGGATCAGGTCGTCAAGTTCTACGAGGAACGTGAAAATTCTGGGCATCTGGCGAAGGTTTCGCCCGAAGTCGCCAAAAAACTGATCAAATGCGACCAATGGGTGATGACTCGGATTCGAGAAGTGCAAGCCCTGACCAAGCAAGCTCTAGGGGAAGCTCAGGAACATCGCCGTCGTCTTGAAGGTGTCAAACGGCAGTGGTTAAGTCAGCAAACGACACAAACGCACCATCGTCTCAGCATCTAAATTCTTCAATCCCGCCCCTCGATTCCCTAATTTGAGTATTCCAGTTTCCGCGATGATTTTGTGCAGTATCGCTCTTCAGATACGCCAGAGAATAAGCCATCGGCCTGTCAAATGTTTGACGACTGACACGTCGACTGCGCTTCTTTTCGATTTGATTAGCTGTCAACAAATCGGGTTTCTTTTAGAAAACCGGCACAAATATGACCCAGTATTTTTGGGTACAGCAAATGCTAGTAATGACCGATAAGTAAAAAGAGTGGCTTCAGAATGATTGTAAGAATGACAAAAAGGAATGTATTGACTGAGGGAAAACGATGAACTCTTCACACAGCCTTTCTTCTCAATCTGAAAAAACGGTGGCCTCAGACGATATGTCCAAGATCGGTCCATTATTGCATTCACTTTCAAATAAATTGTTGCCTATTGTCGTGTTTTCGGAATTGGCGTTGCGGCGGTGCCAGGAACCACAACTTAAACCGCAATTGGAAAAAATTCACGGTGCCGCTGAACAAGCACGTGATCTTCTTGCTGAGATTCGAAGTCTACAAAGTAAAGAATAGTTTCAAGGATGTTGCAGGTGCCCAGTATTGTGTTTGTAGGTTTAAGGTGGGATGTAGTTTCCAGGATCTTTTTCAGCAGTCAGAGGTGACGAACTATGGATAACGGGATCATTAAATCGGAAGATCGACGGCAGGACTGCCGGGTCGATATACCTGTGTGTCTTTGGATTGAGCTTCCTCTTGCGTTTTCGTATGAGCCAATTGAATTGGATGCAGCGGAATTTAGTCAATGGCAATGGGAAGAATTGGCTGTTTCTCCAGATCTTGTTAAGGCAATGGTGGATGAAAATGATCTAACCGTACGCGATCCCGTACTCTTGCAAATGGTGACGCGCATTGATTGGATGCTCACATCGATTCTCCGCACATTAGGAAAAGATAAAAATTTCAGACAAGCGATTCCTGAACTGGCTAAAGTCAATTTGAGCGGATCTGGAATCCGGTTTTTTTCAACACAAGAATTTCCCGTGAATTCCTATTTGGTGTTGCGAATGATTTTGCGCCCCTTTATTCCCATGCAGGCTGTCGTAAAGATTATTCGCACTGAACCGGCACAGCAGGGTGAGGAATCGGGTTTTGAAATTGCCGCAGAGTTCTCCCAAATTGCCCCGGATGATCGGGAAGCGATTATTCGACATGTGTTACGCTCTCAAGCCACGATTCAACGCCACAAGCTTAGTATGCCGGCTCATTCAACCGTTGGGTAAGACGACGATATGGTTCTGCTGCCTTGGGTCTCTGCTGGTTGGGTTGAATGGTTGCCAGGGAAACCTTCAAGATCCTAACCCGCTGGTTTTTGCCTCTGTTCCTTCTTCTGGCCGTCAGGCCTCTTCTGTTAGGTCGCTGGCCCCTCCCTATACGCTGGCAATTCTTCCATTAGAAAATGTGAGCCCGTACCCAAACTTGCAGTGGGTAGGGAAAAGTTTTTCTGAAATGTTGGCGAGTGATCTAGCCAAATGGCCATTTCTCAAGGTCATTGCCCGTGAAGCGCTAGGATCTGTGCTGCGAGAACAGTGGCTCCAGCAACGGGGATTTTCTCCTTCCACTGCTCCGGTTGAACTGGGTCATATTCAGGGGGTGCATTATCTAGTGCGTGGGAGTATTGCTCAATTTCAACAGAGCCTGATTGTTGATCTTCAAATTATCGATGTTGAGACAGATGTCATCGTTGGCTCGCTGAGGGCCCAAGGAGCCAATACCGAGGTTCCGCAGATCGAATATGATCTCGTGATGCAAATGCTTCCGTTCTTTGAATCCGACACTTCAGGTACATCGGGCCGAATAGAGGATAGGCCAGGTGCCGTGCAACATGACAGCAGTGTAGAGGCTCAGAACCTAGAGAGAGATTATGCCAGTGAGGGGCCTCCATTGTTTTCGGAGCATTCTATTCATCAAATTGATATGCAATTGTCACTCGAACGACTGACTCATCAGCGTATTCTGGCTTATCAAACGGCGAAAGATTTTTGGCAAAAGAGTTGGTCAGCAGAAATTGGCCAGCCCTTCTATCATTTGGAACGATTCATCCAGGCTACCGATAAACCAATGTCGCTTCTTAGCCTTCCTTTTGCTGTCTTTATGCAAAAAAATCTGATGAAAAACATTCTCAAGAACCAGGAGAGAGAAAATCTGTCTCCTTCTATTCAACTGGTCTCGGACGGTTTGGTGTTGCGTCAGTCCAATGTGAGAGGCGCGCCTCAACTATTTTTCGAACGGATTGGACAACCGCACCGGTTGTTTGTTCGTGCTGTTAATGAACACGGAGAAGTGATGGCGGTCTATTCGAAATGGTCTTGGCAAAGCGAAGAGCTTGTTCATGTCGCAAGTCCTGAAAGAATTGTGTTCCCCATATCGCCGCAACCGTTCTTGCGAGGGCTGGCCGAATTTCCTCTGTCCTGGGTGGAGCGTGGTGGACAGCATGTCACGTTTGACCTTGTGATGGTCTCAAATTTTGGAGAACAACGTACTATCTCGCTCGAACCTATTCACATCTCTGATTCGGAGGAGTCTGATAGCACAATTCCCAGGGCGGAAGACTTGCGCGATCTATTGCCCTTAAAAAATTTTATTCGCACCCATTGGAACCCCCCGATTGCGGAAACATTACCTGTGGCGGGTTATTTGCCGGCCAATAAGCAGAAAGCCGTTGCGTTATTGTCCCTGTCGGCTGGAAAAATTGAAAAGGTGGAGTTTCTTCATCACCCGGATGCTCCATTGTTCTCTCGCAGTCTTATGGAGCTTAAGTCGCGTCTCTTAGGGTATTGTTTGAGCTGTCAACGCTCAGATCCCGTTTCTTCCCATGTCGTCCCTCACCTTCTTCGCCTCCAACTTACCTTAGTCAAGGATCTGTCTGAACTGAAGTTAGGGTCGTTCATTCGTTAACACCATAAGCGGTGCCTCTAGGTTTCTTGACTTTACTATTCAGTTGGTTATGAAAACGTTAACAGTTCGGGCCAGTGTTTCTGCAGGGTTTTCTCCGCCGCCTTGGCCAACAGATCGTCGGATGCATGGTCTTGGCTGAAAATGCGCAATGTGATCATTCTCGCAGGAAGGTGCTGCAGGTAGGTGTGTAAACTTTCCTTTTCAATATGACCAGTCGAAGGATTCCAGACAAAAATCTGAAATCCTCCCATATTTAACAAGTTCACAGGACGGGGATCTTTATGCGCAAAGTCTACACGAATATCCAGACTGCGTAGTGTTTTGGGCAGGGTTCGCCGCATACGGGACAAGAACTTATCAGGGCGAAAGGAGGAAGGTGTCTGAGGAATGGGTAAGAGGAGACTAAAGGCCGTTTTCCATTTGACATGCCTGGTTAATATCTTGGCCCATTCGATGCCAAGCTGGCGTTTGTGTGAGGACCGGGACCGTGGCCACGAACGAACGGATTCGAGAAGGTGCCAATCAGTAAGCCGCAAATACTCCGGTAAGGCCTTGACCGGATTTTTGGGAAAAAGAATTTCCATGGTTGGTTGAAAAATTTCTTGCAGATGAATATCAAGAGCTCGTGTCGTACGATGATAATACACATTGGTGTACAGATACAGGCGCGCATGAAGAAACATCTGGAGTGCCGATAGCCCTGACTGATGAATGGTGAGGCCGTGGGAGGAAAAGAATGTGTAATGCAGAAGACGCTCAATATCGACCGGGCCAACGGCGACTCCGCACATATAGGAATCGCGGAGGACATAGTCGCAATTGTCAGGAGTATAGATGCCGCCCAAAAGCGGACGTAGCGCAATGACCCAAGGCGGCAGGCCGGCCGTCGATTGATCGGGCTTTTTCAAAATGAGAAATGCAATGTGCTCGGGGTCAATATATTCGCCTGACGAAAAAGGTCCCGACGGACTACGTTGAATGTGTCTAATGATCGGAGCTAAGTGTGTTCGAATAATATGCTGGCCCAGAAGTTCGTGAGTCAGTTGATAGTGGTGGAGGAAGTGGTGGTCGAAAAAATGACAAAAAGGCCCATGTCCAATGTCATGAAGTAAGCCTGTGATTCGGGCAAACTCCTCCAAAAAATGCAAGGAGGGGAGGTCGGACACAATTTTTTGCAGCGAGGGATATAGTTGGACCATGAAGCGTCCTGCCAAGTGCATGGTGCCGAGAGAATGTTGGAAGCGGGTATGTTCCGCGCCTGGATACACCCAATGGGCGCTTTGAAGCTGCAGGATGTATCGAAGACGTTGGACCCAGGGCGAATCAATAAGATCTTTCTCGGTCTGTTCGACTGTGGTGGCGTGGGCGTAAGGAACCGTCAGTGAGATATATCCATGAATGGGGTCTGCCAGCAGAGCAACTCCATCAAGGGGAGAAGACGATGGTTCCGTGGATAGCATGAATGTGTGCTTGATGGTTCGAGAAGCTTTACCGCTGAACGAATATCAAGGTTGCATATTCGAGGGTTGGTAATGCCGGAGTTTTCGATAGCGAGTGACGGTCCACAGCATCAACGGATAGGCCAGCAGGGCGCTGATGACTGCCAAAGCACAAGCGCCAACAATAAACGGAAAAAGATAGGGCCGCAGCATCTCAAAAAGATTGTCCATAGTCAGTTGACTCCATTCAAGAGTCATTGTGAGTGATTCACCCATTAAAAATAATCCGGTATAGAGGCTGGCCGCTAAGATGGGAATCAGGGTCCACGGGTTATTAATGAGTGACCCTAACATAATGGCGACATAATTTAATCGAAAGGCCCAGGCGCAAAACAGGGCGCTGGCTGTATGAAACATGTAATGGGGAGCAAAGGCTATAAAGGCGCCGATGGCGAAGGCCAGGGCCGTGCGGTGCGGCGTTTCTTGGAGGTGAAGGACTTGTCTGAGACGCTGCCGCAAAGATTCCAGCGTTAGCATGAAACCTTCTCTCGTCGTGATTTAGCTTGAGAAGTGTTCATAGCTGCGTTGAGTTAGTCGCTCCTGAATATGGTCATGACGTTCTATTCGGATCCCGAAGCGCAAAGGTTGAATGACGCCTATTTGTGTTATCGGTATGCGATGGGTTCTGGCTCTTTTCTCTACGGTTTGCTGCCATTGGGGTGGGAGCGTAAAGAGTAATTCGTAATCTTCCCCTCCATGAAGCGCCCATTGCAAAGGTATCGCACGAACTCGTTTCGCATAGCTTCGCATCTGCAAGGACATGGGAATGTGCTCTTCATAAATGAGAGCTCCTACTCCGCTTTGTTGACACAGATGCCGAAGGTCGCCGGATAAGCCATCTGACAAATCTATGGCGGATGAGGCGAATGGGCGAGAGGCAAGCAGTTGTCCCAGACGGATTTGAGGAGTGGGGTGCAGGTGGCGCTGTGCCAAGAACTTTGTAGATTGAGAGAATGTAGACAGATTGGGTGGGTGTTTGTACTTTTTCAGGAATGTGAGCCCGGCCTTTGAGTCTCCGAGTGTTCCACTGACATAGATGAGGTCGCCGGTCTTCGCTCCGTGTCGAGTCAAGATATGTCCCGGTTTGATATGGCCTAACACCGTCACTGCGATAAATAGTGATGTGGATGAAGCTGACGTGTCGCCTCCAAGCAGCTCAACATCAAAAGCCCGGCAAGGCTTGGCTAAACCCCGATAGAAATTTTTCCAATCGTTGTGTTTCAAAGAAGGAGGACAGGCGATGGCAACGAAGATTGCGGAAGGGATTGCGCCCATCGCCGCCATATCGCTGAGATTCGCGGCGGCAGCTTTGTATCCGATGTCATAAAAGGTGGCGGTTTTGATCGAAAAGTGGATATTTTCTATCAACAGGTCGGTTGAAACTACTGCCTGATGTGATGAGGGCAAGGCCAATACCGCCGCGTCGTCGCCTCGCCCGATGGTTGGAGGAAGGGAAGATTGGGAAAATTGAGGGGGAATGGACTGGATGAGTCGATGTTCCCCAAGTGTATCAAGAGTCGCCTGGCGGCGTATTGAGGCCATAGCGCGTAGCTTAAGAAGCCTTGGTAACCTTTTGCCGTCCAGGTAATCGTGTGGTAGACGCGGCGATCTTTTTGCGACGTCCGGAAGAAGTTTGCGAGGAAATCGTTGTGGCCTTCAGCTTAGGGCGGGCCTTGGTGCAAAGCGCCGTATTGAGCACTTCTGACATGGTATCGACGAAGATAAATTCCAGTCCTCGCAAGAGGTGTTTAGGGATATCATCCATGTCTTTTTTGTTGCGCTTGGGAATGATCAGGGCCTTGATTTGCGCCCGTTTGGCCGCCAGCACTTTTTCCTTTAACCCGCCAATGGGAAGAATGCGGCCACGCAAGGTAATTTCTCCGGTCATGGCAATGTGACGTTTGACCGGCAGGTCACTCAAGCAGGATGCCAAGGCTGTAGCAATAGTAATGCCTGCAGAGGGGCCATCTTTCGGAATAGCTCCAGCCGGGACATGGATGTGGAGATCTTGTTTTGAAAAAAGGCTCGTATCAATTCCCAAAGGCGCGGCCTGTGACCGGATATAACTCAAGGCGGCATGAGCCGATTCTTTCATGACTTCTCCTAGATGTCCGGTTAAGGTGAGCTGGCCTTTACCCTTGCTGGCTGAGGCCTCCACATACAGGACATCCCCTCCTGTTTCCGTCCAGGCGAGGCCTGTCGCCACGCCAATCTCATCTTTTTCTTGTTCCTGGTCTGGAGCGAATTTGGGAACGCCTAGGTACTGATGAAGATTTTTGGGTGTCACGCGATACTGTTTAATGTTGCCTTCAGCAATACGTTTCGCAATTTTGCGCATCACATGTGCGAGTTCTCTTTCGAGATTTCGAACGCCAGCTTCTCTTGTATAGGAAACGATAATTTGTGTGAGTCCGCTGTCGGTCAGATGAAGATGCTGGCTGGTGATCCCATGTTCCTCCAGTTGCCGGGGAATTAAGTAACGCTGAGCGATGCCAAATTTTTCTTCTTGGGAGTAGCCGGGAATGTCAATGATTTCCATACGATCGCGTAAGGCGGACAGGATGGGGTCTGTCAAATTTGCGGTGGTAATAAACATCACTTCGCTCAAGTCAACAGGGACCCCTAGATAGTGATCCACGAATGCGCTGTTTTGTTCGGGGTCCAAGACTTCTAACAGGGCTGCCGAGGGATCGCCGCGAAAATCCATATTCATTTTGTCCACTTCATCTAACATGAAGACCGGATTGATGGTGCCGGCTTGTTTCAGGCCTTGAATAATCCGTCCTGGGAGCGCACCCACGTAGGTGCGGCGATGTCCACGGATTTCGGCCTCATCTCTCGTGCCGCCGAGACTAATCCGTACGAACTCCCGGCCCAGTGCGCGGGCGATTGATTTTCCCAATGATGTTTTGCCTACGCCAGGTGGGCCGACAAAGCATAGGATGGGGCCTTTCATTTTTTCTTTAAGTTTGCGAACGGCGAGATATTCCAAGATCCGTTCTTTCACACGTTCCAGGTCGTAATGATCTTCATGAAGAACCGTTGAGGCTTGAGCCAGGTCAAGATTGTCGGTTGAACGCTTGCTCCACGGAACGTCCACTAACCACTCAAGATAGGTGCGAATGGTTCCGGCTTCGGCCGAATCCTGATGCATTTTCTCTAATCGTTTGAGTTGTTTTTCAGATTCTTTCAGCACCTTTTCCGGCATATGGGCTTCTTGAATGCGATGACGGAAGTCGGCCACTTCTTCCGAGCGGTCATCCAGTTCCCCCAATTCTTTTTGAATGGCCTTCAGCTGTTCACGAAGGAAGTATTCCCGTTGCGTTTTATCCATTTCGCCTTTGGCATCGGCCTGGATCTTTTGCTGCATCGACATCACTTCCAGTTCACTGCCAAGAATTTCATTGACGCGTTTCAAGCGGGCCAGCGGGCATTCAATTTCTAAGATTTCCTGCGTGCTGCCAATTTTAAGGCCAAGGTTGGAAGCGATAATATCAGCCAAACGACCAGGGTCATCGAGGTTTTCAATGACCGTGAGGACGTCAGGCATGATGACCTTGCCCAGGCCCAGCAATTTTTCTAATCCTTCCCGGGCAGAACGAATGGCGGCTTCATGCTCGAGAGGAGAGGCGGTGGGCGGTTCATCGGTGAGTGTCGTGAGCGTCACCGAAAAATACGGATCGGATTGAATGGCTTTCTGAATACGTGCTTTGGCCAATCCCTGCACAAGGATTTTGATGCGTTCATCTGGGAGTTTCAGCATGCGCATGATGACGCCAACAGTTCCGACATGATGAAGGTCATCAAAAGCCGGCAGCTCAGTTTCTTGATTCTTTTGGGTGGTCAGGAGAATTAACCGGTCAGAGGAAAGAGCCGCTTCGATAGCTTTAATAGATACATCCCGTCCAACAAACAATGGAAGGACCATATAGGGAAAGATCACAATGTCGCGAACGGGCAGGAGAGGTAATTCTTCGGGAATATGCTCGATGGAAGGTGGGGCAATTTCAGGGGTATCTTCGGTCATGACCCGTGATCCATGGACCTACTGTTGAGGGCACAAGAGCAAAGGAAGAAAAGGCATGGTGTGAAGATTCGTTGAGCGCATCGAGTTCGATACTAGGAGAAGGCGAAAAAAGTTGTCAAGGTGTGCTGGCCACGCATTTGTTATCTCAATGGGCATGCTGAGATTTTGCCGCTTGCTTTACAAGGAATCGTTCCAGGAATATAATCCTCCGGTGCTTGTTTGAGAATTTCCGGCCTTAAGATTGGGTAGATTCCCCTCACTCATGGCTAGCGTCACAATTTCACATTAGGGAGTCACACGAAGACTAGTACTCCGTCTTTTGCGGCTCCCTATTCTCTTGTAGGCATGTTCTTGCTTGCCCTTGACCATCTGTAAAAAAAACAAATATGGCTCGATGTTGTTGGGGACTCGATGATTCCATGATAAGGCTGCTGAGTCTGCTTGCCGGCCCCGTCTCTTCCAGAGAGATGGCTTCTTTTCTTTTGGCTGCGCTGGTGTTCTTGGTTTTTGGTCATAGTCTGGCGTGGAGCCAGGAAACGGGAACGGTGATTCAGCGCATTCACATTACAGGCAATCATCATATTGAAAGCCAGGCCATTGTGAGTAAATTGTCCATCAAGCCTGGCGAGGATTTTTCTCGTGAGCGAGTTCGCGAACAGATTCAAACAATTTATAATATGGGTTTTTTTGAAGATGTTGATGTGGATACGACTGCAACGGCAGACGGCGTCATGGTGGAATTTCGGGTGAAAGAAAAACCGTTTACGGTTGAAGTGGTCTATGACGGAAATGACGAACTATCAGATGATAAACTTGGCGAAAAAAATACCATTCGCAACCAAACATTCTTGGATCAGGAGCAAGTCAAAGTTTCCGCGGAGGAATTCCGTCAGTTGTATCAAGAAAAAGGCTATTATCATGTTCAAATTGTTCCGATTGTGGATATGATTGAAGAGAATCAAGCCCGGTTAACATACTATATTGAAGAAGGGGAGCCGGCGCATATTCAGACCATTAAATTTGAAGGCCGCAAAGTACTGGAGCATAGCGATTTGACGGATTTTATGGCTAACCAGGAATGGTCGTGGCCGTGGTCTATTTTCTCTGATGCCGGGATCTTGCGGCGAAATGAAATCCCCAATGATGTCGAGCGTATCAAAGAAGTGTATATGAATCGAGGGTATCTTGATGTTCAAGTGGGAACTCCCAGCATTGAGTTAGACGAGTCACAAGAATGGTTTACATTAGTCTTTCCCATAGTCGAAGGCGAACCCTACATTGTCAGTCAAATTCAATATAGAGGGAATGAGGTGTTTTCTGATGAAGAATTGCGTGACGAATTGGATATTCAGCCTGGTGATGTCTTTCAGCGCGCCAAGATTAGGGACGAAATCACGCGGTTGACAGATTTGTATGGTGGTCGGGGCTATGCCTTTGCGGATGCGACTCCTTCGATTGAACCGGATCCTGCGACGCGAAGTGCGCGGATTGGGTTCTCGATTGAGGAGGGAGAGATGGTGCGCATTAAAGATATTCGAATTACCGGCAATAATAAGACTCGTGACAATGTGATTCGCCGGGAACTGCGTGTGGATGAACGCGACATGATTGATTCGCCAGCCATAAAACGCAGTTTTGAACGGCTGAATAATCTAAACTTTTTTGAAACCGTCGAAATTCTTCCCAAGCAAACTGCT
This sequence comes from Nitrospirales bacterium, assembly GCA_965223315.1. Classification (GTDB taxonomy): domain Bacteria; phylum Nitrospirota; class Nitrospiria; order Nitrospirales; family UBA8639; genus Nitrospira_E. Next base: position 2,806,457 of record CBDCWD010000004.1, on the reverse strand, counting down.
CCGGGCGAGGTGGATCTGGATGTGAAAGTGAAAGAGAAGCCAACGGGTTCCTTTAGTATTGGGGGCGGATTTAGTACGCTGGATCAATTTACGGCCATCGCCGATATTACGGAAGGAAATTTTCTGGGGCGCGGCTACTTGGTGCGTATCCGGGGGCAGGTCGGACAGCGCCGAACATTGGGGATTTTGACTTTTCGAAATCCAGCGATTTTTGATAGCTTAACCTCGCTGCAAATCGATGGATTTCGTACCCGTACCAATTTTTTGACCTATCTGGAGACAAAAACCGGCGCGAATGTGACAGTCGGCCGTGGCTTTTCTGAATTTATTACCGGAACATTTTCTCTGGTTGCAGAACAGATTAAAATCAATAATGTGGATTCAGATGCGCCGGAGATTATTGAGGATCAAAAGGGGACGCAAACGACGACAGGATTTCGAGCCAGCCTCTTTCGAGACTCTCGCGATTATTTCTTAGATCCCCGAACGGGGACACGCGTAGGGGTGAGGACAAGCCTTGGCACCCAACATTTAGGGGGCACCAATAATTTTTATACTGTCGCTTTTGATGCCTTAAAATATACCCCATTACCCTTTTGGGATTTTCGCCATGCGATTCGCGCGCGCATTGGCGTGGGACAAGGGTTTTCTGGTGAAAGGCTGCCTGTTCCAGAATTCTTTTTTGTGGGAGGTATTAACACGGTCCGTGGATTCAAGTTTGGGAGGGCTGGTCCCATCACCGATAGCAGGACGGCAGCGGGGGCAAATAAGCAGCTCATTTTTAACAATGATTTAATTTTTCCAGTCTTGCCCGATGCGAAACTGAATGGTGTGATCTTTTTTGACTATGGAAAAGGATTTGCGAAAGGGGACAGTTTAGATTTTAATCTTCGCGAGGCGGCCGGCGTGGAGGTCAGGTGGATTTCTCCTTTTGGGCCTCTGCGGGCCGCCTATGGGTTTAATCTGAATCGTCGGCCTAAGGAAAAGCTGGGGGTGTTCGAGTTTTCCGTCGGATCGGTGTTTTAAGTAGAAAATTGTGACAGATGAGAAATGAGGTGGCATGAACGGGCAAGATGAAAAATATGCTGGAGGTGGGCGGTTTGTGACAGGGAGGAATAGCTCTCTGGTCAAGCTAATGCTTGTAGGTTTGCTGTGCTGGAGTTGTGCTTCTGTGCAAGGTGAGCCATCTTCGGCACTTGTGATAGGGGTGGTCGATCCTCAACGGATATTACAAGAAACGGAGCAAGGTCAGCAGCTTTCTGAAGATCTGGATGCATTTATGAAAGACCGACAGATACTCGTGGAACTGGAGCAAAAAGAGCTACGCGATCTAGAAGACGAATTGCGAGCTCAACAAACTGTGCTGAGCCCGGAAGCTCGCCAGGTCAAGGAGGAGCAGTTTCGCCAAAAAATGGGAGCATATCAACAAAAAATTGGGGAATTGAATAGAGAGGTACAGGAAAAACAACGAGAGCTGCAAGACGAATTTCGGCAAAAAGTGAGCGCCATCGTTGCAGAGATTGCAGAGGATAGAAATCTCGGGTTGGTGTTAGAGCACGGCGTTAATTCTGGTACCTTGTTTCATCAAGAGAGTTGGGATATTTCGACGGATGTTATTCAGCGATTGAATCAGAGTCCATAGTCTTCGAATTGGATTCGCATGTAATCGGTACTCTGGAAATTACTACTGCGGCAGACTTAGGACGTTAGGAGAACAAGACATGGCACAAGCGGAGTTGGATATTCTTGCGATTCAAGCCATATTGCCTCATCGTTATCCATTTCTGTTGGTGGACCGGATTATCGAGATTGAGGCGGGAAAGCGGATTGTGGGCCTCAAGAATGTGACCGCGAATGAAGAATTTTTTCAGGGGCATTTCCCTGGTCAACCCATTATGCCCGGAGTGCTCCTTTTGGAGGTGATGGCACAGGTTGGCGGGGTCTTAGCTAGAAAGACCGCTGAAGGAAAAGGCAGGCCGACAGTCTTTCTCACTGGCATTGAAAAGGCCAAATTTCGCCGCCCCGTTGTCCCAGGAGATCAGTTGAGAGTGGAAGTGGACGTGTTGAAGAGAAAAGATCCATTTTGGAAAATGGCCGGGCGCATTACGGTGGCCTCGGCATTAGTGTGTGAAGCCGAAATGACGGCGATGGTAAGAGATGAAGAAGAAAAGTCTACTTGACAGTGTGCTCTTGGAAGCTTGCTAGTACTCCTCGATTATCCATTTTTACAATGAGAGTGTCATGAATATTCATCCTACTGCCATTGTCCATCCTAAGGCCGAAGTTGGAGAAGATGTCAGTATTGGTCCGTATTGCGTGATTGGCGAGCATGTCACGATCAGTGACCAAACTGAATTAGCTGCCCATGTCTGTATAGAAGGGCATACGGAGATCGGGCGGTGTTGCCGAATTTCTCCCTTTGTGTCGATTGGAACGTCACCTCAACATCTCCAGTATAAAGATGAACCCACAACGGTGTGTATTGGTGACCATAATATCATCCGTGAAAATGTGACCATTAACCGGGGCACTGTCTTTGGAAATGGGACCACAAGGATTGGGCACCATAACTTTCTCATGGCTTATACCCATGTGGCCCATGATTGTGAGCTGGGCAATCATATTGTGATGGCCAACGCAGCGAATTTAGCCGGGCATGTGTCTGTAGGAAATTCGGTCGTCATCGGGGGGTTAGTGGGAGTCCATCAATATGTACGGATTGGGGAATACGCAATGGTAGGCGGTTGCTCGGCGTTGGGCCGGGATGTTCCGCCTTTTGTTCGGGCAGCCGGAGGCTATCGGGCCCAAATGTTTGGACTGAATACCATTGCATTGCGTCGGCATGGATTTTCGGCTGAACGGATGACAACATTGAAAGCCGCCTTTGAGTTGTTGTTTCGACAGGGCCACAGGCTGCAGGAAGCCATTAAACTCGCCAGAAATGATTATGGCGAAAGTACCGACGTGTTAAGTTTGCTCACGTTTTTAGAAAGTACAAGTCGCGGAATTTGCCAGGTGTCTTCCCGGGAACTGGATGAAGATGAAGAATGAACATTGCCTGGTGGCCATGAGAACCTGTCGTGAACCCGCCTGAAGATGGGAAACGTATCGGTTTAATTGCCGGGGATGGACGCTTTCCCATTATTTTTGCTGAAAATGTCCGTCGTTTAGGTTTTTCCGTTTCTGCGATCGCCCATCTTGGTTCTACCCTTCCAGAGTTGGAATCTCATGTTGAACGTATCCATTGGTTGAAAATTGGGCAGTTTAGCCAAGCCCTGGCTGCATTAAAAAAGGACGGCATTCGTCAAGCCGTGATGTTGGGGGGCATTAAAAAGGCCAATGTCTTTACCACCCTTCGCCCAGATCTCCGGGCCCTCGCCATCTTCAGTCGTCTCAAACATTGGAAAGATGATGCCATTCTTCGTGAGGTGGCTGGTGAATTGGAGAAGGAGGGCATTGAAATTTGTGAATCGACATTTGGCTTAGAAGGTATTCTCGCGGAAGAAGGAGTATGGACCAAAAAGAAACCCAGCAAAAAAGAAGATGAAGATATTGTATTCGGATGGGACACGCTGGAAACCTTGGGGAGGCTTGATATTGGACAATGCGTGGTGGTGAAGGATCGAGTGATTGTTGCGGTCGAGGCGGTCGAGGGAACCGATGAGGCCATCACTCGAGGGGGAAAGCTTGCCGGCAAAGAGGGAGTGGTGGTGAAACGGACCAAACCACACCAAGATTTGCGATTTGATTTGCCGGCTGTGGGTCCCCAAACCATTCATACGATGATTACGGCGCAAGCCTCGGTGCTCGCGATTGAAGCGGGAAGAACAGTCGTACTTGATCGTGACGAGGTCTTATCTCTCGCCAATAAAGCTGGAATAGCCATCGTTGGAAAAACGGCTTCACTGTCCAGCGACGGATTGGCCTCTCCGTAGTTCATCAGTGAATTTTGTGCTTCATGTTTCAGTTGCAAAGAAACCCTTCTTCTCCAACGACGTAAGCCTATGACGCAGTCACTACGAATCGGAGTCATTGGTGTCGGGCATTTAGGCCGGCATCATGTCCGCATCTATTCCACGTTACCGGCCGCAGAATTGATTGGGGTGACGGACATTGATGCTGCGCGAGGACAAGCTATTGCCGATGAATTCAAGGTCACGTTCTTTCCGGCACTTGGCGAGTTGCTGGCCCGTGTTGATGCGGTGAGTGTTGCCGTGCCAACGTCCTCTCATTTCTCCGTGGTGAAATCTTGTTTGGATCAGGATTGTCATGTGCTGGTTGAAAAGCCCATCACCAGTCACGAACGGGAAGGCGAAGACCTTGTCAAATTGGCCAAAGAGCGGAAGAAGATTCTTCAAGTCGGACATGTGGAGCGATTCAATCCTATTGTTGACGAGGTGCGTCCTCTCGTCCACAACCCAGGTTTTATTGAATGCCACCGGCTGAGCCCATTTCAGCCACGGGGGACAGATGTGGACGTCGTCCGAGATCTCATGATTCACGATCTGGACCTCATCTTGTCATTGGGTCTTGGTCCCAGACAACATATTGAGGCCCGGGGGATGCCGGTCTTTACAGAGCATCCTGATATTGCCACTGTTAGGATCATGTTTGAATCGGGGTGTTTGGTGAATTTGACCGCCAGCCGAATTTCCACAGGCCGTTTGCGAAAAATGAGAATCTACCAGCCCAATTGCTATATTTCAGTGGATTTGGGCGCAAAGAATGCGGTGGTCAATACCTGTCCAGCATCCGATGCCGTTACTCGGGAAGTCCAGTCTCAAAAAATCTCGGCCTCCACGGAAGATGCCTTAACCAGAGAACTGGATTGTTTTATCCAGTCCATTCTTGGAACCGCAAGGACAGAAGGGGTTTCCGGTCATGAGGGTGTTGAAGTCTTGCGGATTGCCAGTCATATTGTGTCCTTGATTCATGTCTCACATCTGTAGCGTCAGAATATAGCGAGACCGCTGCTAGCGGCTTTTTTCAATAGGCCCATTGTGTGATTAAACCCATCCTGGTGTATTCTATTTGTCCATGTCAAAGATTTTGCTGGTAACAGGGGAAACCTCTGGAGATCTTCACGGGGCCAAGTTGGCTGTGGCTCTGCAAGAGTTAGAACCTTCAATTGATCTCGTTGGGGTTGGAGGTAGCCATATGGCCCAAGCAGGCGTACAGTTGTTACCTGATATTGCCAGAGTTGATGCCATGGGGATGCCCGGCCTTCGGCAATTATGGAAAGGCTGGAAGACGCTACGTCAGCTGTCGAGGTTGGTGCAAGATACCCGCTTTGACGCGATTGTGTTGATTGATAGTCCTGGCCTGAATCTCCGCCTTGCCAAGGTTGCGGCCAAAGCCTCGCAGAAGATTATTTATTATATTGCTCCACAGGTGTGGGCTTGGGGGCAACGTCGACTCCATCTGATTCGCAGAGTGATGACGCGTGTTTTGGCAATTTTGCCGTTTGAAGAGAGTTTTTTCCAGAAAGAGGGGATCGTCTGTGACTATGTTGGACATCCTCTTTTGGATGAGGTTCAAGATGCCTATGATGTGAAGGCGGTGCGAACAAGCCTGGGTGTCAAACCGGATGAAATGGTGATTGGCCTGTTGCCAGGGAGCCGCGCTCAAGAAGTTCAAAACCTTTTGCCAATGTTGTTGGATGCCTGTGCCATGCTTCAACAACAACATCCGAAATTGCAGATTCTTGTTGCCCAGGCTGAGTCTCTTTCAGATGAGTTTGTTCAAGGCCAACTTCGCGCCTCTTCCGGCGTGACGCTTCTCAAAGGAAAGCCGAACGAAGTTATTGCGGCGTCAGATTTTGTGTTTGTAGCCTCAGGTACGGCGACTCTTCAGACCGCCTTGATCGGGACTCCAATGCTCATTGTGTATCGCACCTCATCCTTGACCTATCAAATAGGCAAACGTCTGGTTACAATTCCCTATATTGGCCTGGTCAACATTTTGGCGGAACGGGAACTGGTGCCAGAATTTCTGCAGGAACGGGCAACGGCTGAAAATATTACTCAAGAAGCTTTGGCCATTTTAGGCGATCCGGCTCGTCAGCAATGCATGAAAGAAGGGTTTCAAGCAATCCGAAGTCTGTTAGGAACAAAAGGAGCCTCTCAGCGAGCCGCTCAATGTATCCTCTCTGAAATCCGCTCATGAATATTTTATGGCGTATCGTTCAATACCTTAAACCGTATCGCCTCAGACTGCTTGTGGCCGTGCTGTGTTCAGGCGGGGTTGCCGCGGGACAGGGCGCCACTGCCATGTTAGTGGCTCCATTGTTACAAGATATTTTCATTGATTTTAAGCCAGAATCTCGAGTGACCTTGCCTCTCGCCCTATTAGGGATCGCGGTCATGAAAGCCAGTTTTGCGTATGGGCAGTCCTACTTGATGGGCTATGTAGGGCAATGGTTGATTGCCGATGTTCGGCAGCAGCTATTCATCCATATTGTCCGTCTTCCTGTCCGTTTTCATGATGCCAATAGCTCGGGGCGGCTGATGGCCCGAGTCATAAGTGATGTGAATGAAATGGCGAATGCCATACCTAGCGTACTCAAAGATATGTTCCAGCAAGGCTTAACCTTTGCTGTGCTGATTGGCGTGGCGTTTTACCGAAGCTGGGAGCTGGCCTCTGTCGTGTTAGTGGTGTTGCCGTTATCCGCCTATGTCTTGGTTCGCGTGGGAAAACGCATACGGAGATTTTCGACTCGCGGGCAGGAATCCATTGGGAGTATGGCCTCTGTCCTCAAAGAAGCCTTTTCGGGGATCAAGATTGTCAAAGCCTATGGGCAAGAGGAAAAAGAAGAAGAACGTTTTTCACTCATGAATACCGCCTTTCGGCGTGTCCAAGTCAAGTCTTCTCAAGCTGCAGCACTGTCGTCTCCCATGCTTGAAATTATCGGTTCTTGCGGTGTGGCATTTATTATTTGGTATGGGGGTGGTTTGGTGATTGCCGGAGAAATGAAGTTTGGGGAGTTCTCTTCTTTTCTCGCGGCTTTGTTTATGGCCTATGCGCCAGTCAGGAAAATGGCAGGCGCTAATGCTTCGATTCAGCGGGCCCTTGCGGGCGGGAAACGGGTCTTCTCAGTGTTAGACCTTGATAGTGAGTTGGCAAAAGATGAAGGGAAGGCTCTGCTTCCCACGATCACCCGAGAACTAGAGTTTTCGAACGTGAGTTTTTCGTATGAAGGCGCTAAGGAACGCTCACTGGATAGAGTCAATCTGACGGTACGGGTTGGTGAAATCGTCGCCTTGGTGGGAGCCAGTGGAAGTGGCAAGACGACTCTGGTAAGTTTGGTTCCGAGATTTTACCGGCCAACGGAAGGACAGGTGACTATCGATGGTATGGATATTCGTTTAGTGGATCGCGCGTCGTTACGGCGGCAAATTGGTATTGTGTCACAGGAAACGGTGTTGTTTGATGATTTGATTCGGAATAATATTGCCTATGGGAGACCGGATGCTTCGGAAGAGCAAATTGTCGAGGCGGCTCGTGCGGCCTATGCGTGGGAATTTATTGAGCGATTGCCGCAGGGACTTGATACGTTGGTTGGAGAAAATGGGTTGAAACTCTCAGGAGGCCAGCGGCAGCGATTGGCGATCGCGCGGGCGATTTTACGGGATCCTCCGATTCTTATTCTTGATGAGGCCACCTCTGCCTTAGATTCCGAGTCCGAACAATTGGTGCAACAGGCTTTGGCGAATTTGATGAGGGCCCGTACGACTTTAGTGATCGCCCATCGACTCTCAACGGTACAACATGCTGATCGACTCGTGGTGATGAATAAAGGGCGGATTGAGGAAGTAGGGACTCATACTCAGTTGCTGCAAAAGGGTGGGCTGTACACCAGGCTCTATCAAACACAGTTTCAATTGACCCAGCTTGCACCTCATTCGACCAATTGAGAGCAATGTTCTAAGATGAGTGTTAGTATGGCAACATGGTTGAAGGTGCGTGTCATCCCTTTTCTCGCGGCTGTGGGGATAAAGGGGTTAGCCAAAACGATGAATATTTCGGTGGTTGGTGCCGAAACGGTTGAAGTATTTAGTCACAAAAAACAGCCTGTTATTATTGCGTTTTGGCATGGACGGCAACTCATGATGCCGCTGGCATACCGGGGGCAGTCCGCATCTATTTTGATTAGCCAACATCGGGATGGGGAAATGATCGCGAGCATCATGCAGAAATTTGGGTTTGGTGCGGTTCGAGGATCCAGTTCGCGTGGAGGCATGAACGCCCTGAGGAATCTCATTCGTGCCGGGCGTCAGGGACAGGATTTAGTTGTGACCCCCGATGGCCCGCGCGGCCCCGCATGCCATGTGCAGATGGGTGTCATTGCACTGGCTAAACTCACAGGGTTTCCGATCGTGCCCCTGACTTTTGCCTGCTCAAAAAAAAAGTCTTTTCCAGTTGGGACCGCTTCCAAATGCCGTGGCCATGGACCAAAGGTCTCTTTGTGTGGGGCGATCCAATCATGGTGTCACCTGATAGCACAAAAGATGAGTGGACTCGGGATGGGATGGCACTGCAACATGCCCTTAATACGTTGACGGAACAAGCGGAGCTGGCGGTTCAACAGCCCGACCCCGGTTCCTATTTTCTCCGCAGCACGAGCCAAGTTTCATCTTCCTCCATCAAGTAGAACCGTCATGTTTTTATTTTTTTATAATGTTGTGTTGCTGTTGGGTTTTCCCGTCATTGTCAGCTTGCTTCTGACCAAGAAACGATCGCAACGAGGCATCCTGGCTAGATTGGGGAACGTGCCTGCATCCTTGCAACGTCTATCCGGACCCGTCGTATGGATTCATGCCGCTTCATTAGGAGAAGTGACAGCCATTGTTCCTTTACTGAAGGCCATGAAGAAGGAGAATCCTGGGCAGGAACTGGTTGTCTCTACAGTCACGGAAACGGGCCGCGAGATGGTGTTGTCCAAGTTAGAAGGTATTGCGACACATTGTTATGCGCCAATAGACTTTTGGTGGGCCGTCACTCGTTATGTCCACGTGCTTCGTCCACGTCTTTTTCTGTTAGTGGAATCAGAATTTTGGCCGAACTTACTCACAAGTTTGGAGCGACATCAGGTTCCAGTATGTGTCATAAATGGCCGGATTTCTTCCCGGTCCTATTCTCGACATCGAATCATCAAGGGTTTCATGAAGGCAATCTGGGCCTCTATTGATATGGCGCTTATGCAAACAGGTCGTGATGCGAATCGTATGAAAGCATTTGGAGTGCCGGCAGAGGTGGTGCATGTGACGGGCAATATGAAATTTGACCAGTCCTTTGAACATCAAAAGAATACGGAATCAATGAAGGCATTGCAGACATCGTTAGGCGTCGGTGATGCGGAGCAGATCATTGTCGCTGGAAGTACGCATCCTCAAGAAGAAGAGTCTCTGCTGGAAGCCTTCCAGGCATTGAAAGCAGAACGGGAAAATCTTGTGTTGATTATGGCTCCCAGGCATATTGAACGGGCGAATGACTTGGAACAAGTGATTGTCGCCTATGGATTCACATGTATTCGACGAAGTGCAATGAGTGAACAGCACACTTTGGCAACCGGAGATCTCTCTCCTCGCGTTATTCTTTTGGATTCCCGAGGGGAATTGCCGTATGTCTATGGTTTGGGGGCCGTAAGTTTTGTGGGAGGAACATTGGTTCCTGTGGGTGGCCACAATCTATTAGAGCCAGCTCAATGGGGATGCCCTGTCATTTTCGGTCCCTATGTGGATCATTGCCGGGATATTGCGCATCAATTGCTAGAATCTGGAGGGGCGCTTCAGGTACAGGAGCCTGATACGGTATTGAATCCTCTTTTGCATTTGTTGACACATCCCCTTGAGGCTGAACATATGGGCCAGCAGGCCCTATCAGTCATTCAAAAAAATCGTGGAGTTGTGGAGAAAAATCATAGAATGATTCGCCAGCTGTCTTGTTATGCTGATCCAACCGCAACACATGTCCGGCGGAATGGAGCCAAAGATTGTGTTCAACCTTCCTCCCAAACAGAGAACCATTACGATTTCTCAATCAGGGGTTCCTCCTAGTTCTTTTGTCCACCATGATCTGCTATCGTTGTGCTTGGTGAACACGTTCTCTCCTGTTCCCTCTTCTTGTCAACTACGCATGTGGGATTGGTTGCAACAATACTGTCCATGGCTGTTGTGTGGACTGGCGATGGTCTATGGAAAAGTGGGGAAAATTCGCCGATTGGCCTATCAAAAAGGATGGTTAACAGTCCGGCAATTGCCCAAGCCTGTCATCAGTGTGGGAAATGTTACCGTTGGTGGAACTGGAAAGACCCCATTTGTCATATGGCTAGCGCACCAACTACATGCCAAAGGGAAACGGGTTGCCATTTTAAGCCGGGGGTATGGGCGCCGTGAGACCTCCAAGAATCTCTTCGTATCTGATGGCCGCGGGCAGGTAAAAGGCTGGCAGGTTTCTGGTGATGAGCCTGTCATGATTGCACAACGATGTCCAGGGGCCCTTGTGGCTGTGGGTGCTGACCGTTTTCGTTTGGGGCAATGGGTGTTGGAGCACGACAACTGTGATTGTTTCCTGTTAGACGATGGTTTTCAGCATGTGTCTTTGCATCGTGACTTGAATGTGTTGTTATGCGATGCCTCAGACGTTGATGGGCTGGAGAGCGTCTTGCCGGCCGGACGCTTGCGGGAATCGTTGGATGCGGTGAAAGCGGCAGGAGTCATTGTTGTCACTCGGGCGGAATCTCCTTCATCCGTTGAGGCTGTTCAAGCTCGCCTTGAAGGTGCTGTTGGAAAATCTCTTACACCTCTCCTGGTAAAAACGGTTCCGAGCCATATACAGCATGTAGGGACCGGAGAAGTCAGGCCCGTATCATTTTTGCGGGGAATGGCGCTCCTGCTTGTAAGCGGAATAGGAAATCCCTCTGCCTTTCGAAACTTAGTGATCGGGTGTGGTGCAAATATTAGTGAAGAACTCGTGTTTCCGGATCATTGCTCTTATGGCTCAGTCGAAGCAGGAGTCATACAGAAAAAAATTCAAGAATCCGCTGGCAACATAGTTGTGACCACAGAAAAGGATGCAGTGAAACTACGTGAATGGTTTAAGAAGGAAGAGCCTATTTGGTTTGTGTCCATCGATGTCGAATTCATAGCTGGCCGAGAACGAATCTTTGAATTGTTGGAAGGTATCGGACTGTCTTGAACGGCGACGCGAAAGAGGAATGGCTTCAGGTGCCCTTCATTGGATTTTGACGGTTGGTGATGGCTGGGACTGATGGTTTAAACAATATTCTGGTTCGCGCACCGAATTGGATTGGTGATGCCGTCATGTGCCTGCCTGCGCTGAAGGATTTGCGCAACGGGTTTAAAAATGCAGAGATTACGGTTGTGGCAAGGCCCGCGATAGCAAGGTTGCTGAATGGTCAATGTGGGATCAACGATGTCATCGTCTATGAGCACCAAACAAAACATCGGGGTCTGTTAGGCCTGTTGCGGCTGAGCCGGGTCATTCGGAAACGCGCGTTTGATTCAGCCGTTCTTTTTCAAAACGCCTTTGAAGCTGCCATGCTTGCGGTACTTTCAGGTATTCCAAGAAGAATTGGATATGCGGCTGATGGCAGAAGTTGGTTGCTAACTCAGGCAATTCCGGTTCCACGACAGGCTGGTTTGCATCACACGGGCTACTACCAACAACTGGTCCAGAGGGTAACACATGTTTCTTCGGGAGATTCAACGCCAAAGTTATTGGCAGCAACGCATAATCATTCTGATTTTGATCGGCGATTTCCTGAGATGTGTTCTTCATCTAACACCTTGCTGATAGGGATCAATCCAGGCTCGATTTACGGGTCAGCTAAACGGTGGTTGCCGGAGCGGTTTGCAGAGTTGGGGGATGAGCTTGTTGAGCGTATCTATAAACATTCAGAGTTGTCTGCGGTGCGTTGTGTTCTGATCGGCGGAAAAGGAGAAGATAGGCTTGGTGCCTATATTGCCCGCCGGATGCGTACGCAACCGATTGTTTTGTCTGGCAAAACGACTATTCCAGAACTTGTCGCTGTGTTAAAGAGGTGTGCGATGTTAGTGACCAATGATACGGGTCCGATGCATGTGGCTCAAGCATTGGGCGTTCCGGTTGTGGCGCTCTTTGGGTCAACGGATCCTGAAACAACGGGTCCGGTTGGTGAAACATCCTGTGTGATTCGAGAGCAGGTTCGCTGCTCTCCTTGTTTGCTACGGGCCTGTCCGATTGATCATCGTTGCATGAGTCAAATTTCGACAGATCGTGTGGTCAAGTCAGTCATGGAACACATTGATCGCTTCGTCGATCGACAGCGCACGAGGGAATGTATTGAGTCATGAATCATGCTGTAGCAACACCTATTGCCGTATTTTTAGATCGTGATGGCACCTTAAATGAAGATCATGGGTATGTGACGACTCCTGAGCAGCTGGTCCTTTTTTCTGAAGTTCCACAAGCTCTTGCGCGGTTGAATCATCTTGATGTTCGAGTGATTTTGATAACGAATCAGTCAGCTATTGGACGGGGGTTCATGACGGTGCAGGTTCTAGAGGACATTCATCACAAGCTACAACAACTCTTAGAGGCTGGTGGCGGTAGACTTGATGCGGTCTATTTTTGTCCTCATCATCCCAATGATGGATGTCTGTGCCGCAAACCAGGTGTGGCGATGATTCAGCAAGCGGCTAAAGATTTTTCACTTGATGTTTCTCAGTGTTATCTTGTGGGTGACAAAGCCAGTGATTTAGAAACAGCTTACAAGACAGGAATGAGAGGTGTTTTGGTGATGTCGAGTGACTATAGTGACGCGGCCCTTACAGCCAGTCATCTTGGTCAATTTCCTATCGCTCATATCGCCCAATCGTTTGTACAGGCTGTTGATTGGATAGAACGAGATCTTTCAGGACGACCTTCCGACTGATGAGTGAGTACGCTATTCAGCGGGACGATCCTGGGTTTTTTCTGGCAGCGAGCACATGGATATATCTCCGCAGCGAATATTGGTCTTAAAGTTTAGTTCGTTAGGTGATATCGTTCACACACTTCCTGCAGTAGCTGCACTGCGACAACGGTTCCCCTCAGCTCATATCTGTTGGCTTGTGAAGTCTGAATGGGCCTCACTCTTAGAGGGAAATCCCGATATCAATGAAGTTTGGCCTGTGGATGTGTCTTGGCCCAATTGGCCCAAACTGATTCAAGGAATAAGGCGAAGGCAGTTTGATCTTGTTGTCGATTTTCAAGGATTGTTTCGTTCTGGATTGTTCGGACTTCTGTCCGGTGCGCATAGGCGTGTAGGATTTGCTCAGGCCAGGGAGGGAGCCGGATGGATGTACACGCATCATGTTTCGTTGCAGGGAGAGGAAACCTCTCCTTGGCGGTTGTTAGGCATCCATGCTGTTGATCGTAATTTGGCCATAGCTCAATTTCTTGACGGCGATATCTCTCGTCCCGTCTTTCATTTTTCTGAGCTAGCGGAGGAGCAGATCTCTCATTGTGATGTGTTGGAGTTCACGTTGGCTAAGGGCCATGACCAGGTGATTGCTTTGGCTCCTTGGAGCCGTTCTGCGTTAAAATGTTGGCCATTGGATCGATTTGTGCAGTTAGCTGAAAAACTTTTGCAATTGCCGAAGGTTGGTGTGGTGATCCTGGGCGGTCCTGCTGATCGTCAGGCAGCAGAAGAATTTGGCTACTTAGAATCACAGGGATTGGTCAATGTCGTTGGGAAACTTTCTCTTCGCCAATTACCTGAATTCCTCAAACACATGAAGCTTGTCGTGGGCAATGATTCATCAATTATTCATCTGGCCGCAGGAGTCGGAACAAAAGTTGTCGCCATTTTGGGCCCGACATCACCAAAAGCTACGGGCCCCTATCCCTTATCTCAACATGTGGTACATCGAATCGAACTCCAATGCAGCCCCTGCGGGCAACGAACCTGTCACAATTCCCAGCATTTGGAATGTTTGGAATCTATTTCCGTCAGTTCGCTGTTGGAATCCATTCAACAATCTCTAGACTCTCCTGGTTCATGATTGGACGAATTTTGCGAAAGGGGCAGCGAAAAGGGATGACCTTCAGTGGTTGTAACCTAAGTGGCTCATGTCTACTCCCCAATCAAGACAAAAAATATCAGCAGTCGTCATTGCCTACAACGATGCGCCCAATATGCGCCGGTGTTTAGACAGTTTGCATTGGGTCGATGAGATTGTTGTCGTTGATTCGTATAGCACTGATGGGACGACAGAGATTTGTCAGGAATATACAGACAAAGTCTTTCATTATAGGTTCGAAGGATTTGGTGCGTTGCGCAATCAAGCCATGACCCATGCGACCTATGATTGGATTTTCAGCTTGGATACCGATGAATGGGCAACACGGGAAGTGCAAGAGGAAATTTTGTCTTTCTTATCGGGAAATCCACTCGCGCAAGCCTATTTTGTTCCCCGCCGGAACTACTTCCTGGGTCGATGGATTAAGCATTGTGGGTGGTATCCTGATTATCGGCAGCCGCAATTATTTCATAAAGCTCATATGCGTTATCGAGAGGATCTGGTTCATGAAGGGTTTGAGGTGACTGGGAAAACCGGTGTTCTCCAATCTTCTATCGAACAAATCCCATTTCGAAATATTGATCAGTTTTGGCGGAAAATGGATCGCTATTCAACGTTGCGCGCAGAAGTCATGAATCAAGAAGGCCGACAGTTTCACGCGCATCAACTCTTGTCTCATCCTCTATTTACCTTTATCAAAATGTTTATCGTTCGTGGAGGAATCTTAGATCGGAAACCTGGCCTAGTTCTTTCAATCCTGTATGCCTACTATACATTTGTGAAGTATGCAAAACTATGGGAACTTCAAAAAGATGGGCCTCACTCCTGAGGTGGAGCTTCTGACATGGCGCAATGATGACGTCTTCCGTATCTAGAGCTTCATCGAGTGGCAGTAAGTCCTGGCGAATTCTCCACACTGAATCGTCTATGGGATTGGGTGGTCAAGAATATCGAGTATTAAATGAGGCATGGGGTATGGGACAGCGCGGCCATGCTACGATGTTGGCCATTCCAAGAAATAGCCGGATGACTGACTTAGCAGAGCAAAAAGGCTTGTCATATGAATCAACATCCTCGGGAAACCTTGCCTGGAGTTATTTAGTCTTCACGTATTTGCGAATCATTCATCGGCACCGTATTCAAATTGTGAACACCCATGGGTCATTAGATAGTTGGGCTGCTTCTCTTGCCGGTCGCCTATCCCCTCTGAAGCCAGTCATCATTCGTACTCGGCATAAGTCAACACCCATATCACGAACATGGAGGCATCAATGGTTGTACAAACATTTACCCCATGGAGTGATGACCACCTCAGAACGTATTCGAAGAGATATCGTCACGAGTCAGGCGCTTGATCCTGCTCACATACGGTCCGTCCCTACCGGTGTGGACCTCGATGTATATTCTGCGACAAACATTTGTGAAAATCTGCGAGAGGAGTTTGGGCTCACTCATGATGCTATTGTCCTTGGAACCGTTGCGTTCCTCAGAGATTATAAAGGAGTCCATTTATGTTTGGATGCGGTCGACCTACTCAGGCATCGCTTCCCGAATGTGAGATTTGTAGTCGTTGGAGAAGGGCCGGAGAGCGTGCGGTTGCGGGAGAAAGTAAATGCGTTAGGACTCGAGAAGCATGTTCATTTCTCTGGCTTTCGGTCGGATGTTCATCGAGTATTGGCCACCTTGGATGTTTTTGTTCTTTTTTCTACGGCAGGAGAAGGAGTGCCTCAAGCAATTACTCAGGCCATGGCCATGGGCGTTCCGGTTGTGGCCGCGGCTACCGGCGGGATACCCGAAGTGGTGATACATGAAACAACTGGCATGTTAGTTCCTGCGAAAAATATTAAAGCGCTCACCCATTGTATCCAAGTGGTTCTCAACGATTCGGCTTTACGCCAGAAGATGATAAGGGAGGCGCAAGCGCTGGTTGCCCAAACCTATAGTCTTGACGGGATGCTTGATCGCGTTGAGCAGTTTTATGACGAAATGCTTCGGGGAACTTCTGTTTCGGCAATTAGCGGTGGGGGTTGATGTGAATGCTCCTGGTAGAGATACTCGGCAAACGATTTCCTGTGTAATGGTGGTGTTAAACGAGGAGGATAATGTTCGAGCGGCATTAGAGTCTGTTCAATGGATGGATGAAGTTATTGTGGTTGATGCCTATAGTCAAGATGAGACGGTTTCGATTTGCAGGCAATATGCCTCCCACGTTCTTTTTCGAAAATGGACGGGGATGCCAGATCAAAAAAATTTTGCCATCCAACAAGCGACCTGTGATTGGGTACTGTTGTTGGATGCCGACGAGCGGGTATTACCTCTCTTGCGAGAGGAAATTGAATCAGTCGTCCTTGTTGCCAACACTTCAACCCACGCAGGGTATTTTATTCCAAGAAAAAATTTCTATTATGGAAAATGGGTGAAAGGTGGAGGGTGTTATCCAGATTATCAATTGCGGTTGTTCAAAAAGGGAGCAGGAACCTATGGCGAAGTAGAAGTTCATCCACGGTTCCATCTCTCAGGGTCGGTGGGTTATTTTTGTCATCCGATGGAACATTTGACCTTTCCCACCATTGCTAAACATGTTCAGAAACAAAACGCGTTTACTACTCGTGCAGCTAAGGAACGTCAAAAGCAGAAGCCAAATGCCACGAACCTGGATCTGCTTGGGCGTCCTCTGTTTACGTTCTTGAAATATTATTTGGTTCGAAAAGGGTATCGAGATGGCATTCACGGCCTGATTGCGAGTGGTTTTTCAAGCTTCTACACATTTGGAAAATATGCCAAGTTATGGGAGTCTCATCACAAGTCGGAATAGTGCAACACTGAAGCCGTATCTTATAAGATGAAGGTGTTCGCCATCTTCAATCTTTCAGTGAAGAGTCGCATTCCTCAATGTTATGACCTCTAAGTCTTATGAGAGTGTGAATGTTCTGTATATCCATGGTGTTTCTCAGATTGGGGGAGCAGAAAGAGAGCTGTTAACGTGGTTAGAATGTTTAGATCGAACACGAATCCACCCCCATGTTGTATGTCCCCAAGATGGACCTTTATATCCTGAATTGAAGAAGTTGGACATTCCACATGCGTCTATGACCTTGCCCGCATGGCGAAAACTCCTTCATGTCTTTTGGAGGCCAATAGCGATCATTCGCATCATCAATGCGGTTCGGCGATGGAATATTGATGTGCTGCATGTGAATGATTATTGGTGGGCCCCGCTTGGGATCATCGCGGGACGATTGACGGGCCGGCCCTGTCTGGTTCATGTCAGGCAGGAGATTGAGCCACCAAAAATTTCGCAATATTGGTTAAACAAGGGAAACGTGCTTGTTCCAGTGTCTTGCAGCATTGGGAATGCCCTCAGCACAGCAGGTGTATCTTCGGAAGACATTCATGTCTTGTGGAGTGGGGTTCCAATAGAAAATAGAACGCTGCCCCGTCCCTCGCCGGAAGCATCAGCTGTTATTGATCAAATAAAAGGAACGCCAGTGATTGGGACTGTGGCCAATCTTTTTCCTAGAAAGGGATTGGAATATCTTATCGAGGCCGTCGCAGGTCTCGTCAAAGATTTTCCTCATCTTGTTTTAGTGATTGTGGGGAAGGGTGATGAGGAGTATGAACGTCAGTTAAAGAAACAGGTCAAACAGTTGCATGTGACGAAGCATGCGTTGTTCGCCGGATTCCAAGAGCATCCTGAATGTTTTATGGCCCAGTTTGATGTCTTTGTGCTGCCTTCGGTTCTGGAAGGTTTTGGGATTGTGTTGCTCGAGGCGATGGCTTTGGGCAAGCCGGTTGTGGCCAGTCAAGTAGGCGGTGTTCCGGAAGTCGTTGACCATCAAAAAACCGGGATATTGGTTCGGCCAGCTAATGTAGAAGATTTACGCAAGGGGCTCTTCATCCTATGCCAAAATCCTGAGATCTGTCAGCGAATGGGCGTCGAAGCCCAAAAGCGGGTGGCTGAACGGTTTTCTCTCAAGGTCATGATGGACAGGCTATATGGCTTGTATGAAGGTGCTGTGGCAAAAGGGTAGGCGTTTCGTCTTGAGGAGCGAGTCCGGGCTGATCGGTCATGGATGAGTCTTGTATGGACGATGACTCGCAAAATCAGAGTGCCCGTCTAGCGTCTGCTGGTTCCAATTTGCCTATACGTGTTCTGATTATTGCCATTCGTGCCATTGGCGATATTGTCTTAACCACGCCTCTTATTTCCCTTCTGAGGCAGGCATATCCTTCAGGGTACCTTGCCGTATTGGCTGATGGTCCCAGCGCAGAGGTGTTAACCAATAATCCGTCAATTGACCGTCACATTCGAATTGACCGCGCGCGCGCTCAGAAGGAACCGTATTGGATTCGAGGGAAACAATACGTTCATCTGATTCGTGATTTACGGCAGGAGCGGTTTGATATCGTGGTGGATGTATTCAGCGGGGCTCGTAGCGCAGTTTTGGCGTTCTTATCGGGTGCGCCCAATCGATATGGAGAAGATTTTCGGCAGCATGGTCGAGGATTTCTCTATACTCACCCCATTAAAATTCAGCGTGATGGAAGGCATTTAGTTGAACAGAAATTTGATCTGGTCCGGGCGTTGCTGGGAGACAACAGCCTTCAAGCTGGAGCATGTGAATTGTTTGTGACTGAACAAGAACAGCTGAAAGCCAAAAGATTATTGCCAGACCCAACCAAGAGGCCTGTGCGACACATTGGCCTCGTTCCCTGTGCGGGCTCGGCTTGGCGAATGTGGCCAGCCGGCCGATTTGTTGAACTTGGGAATGCCTTGAGTCAAACCTATCAGGCAGAAATCGTGTTGTTAGGTGGAGACGCGGATCGTGTTGTTTGTCAAACAATTGGGGAACGAATGCAGGTTAGACCTCTAGATCTCTCTGGAAAAACCACGTTACGGGAGTTGATTGCGGTGCTAGCTGAAATGGACCTTGTTATTTCCAATGTGACCGGGCCCATGCATGCGGCTTCTGCCTTATACAAGCCGATCGTTTTAGGGTTATATGGCGCGGCGGATACCGTTCAATATGCCCCCTTGGGGAAACGTGCCATCATGCTTTCGAAAGGCTCAAAAGACGATGCCTATTGGGATAAGGTTGATTATCGAAAAGACTATGAGTTCTTGTGCCAAATCACTGTGGAAGATGTTTTGAAGACTGTCGCGACTGCAATGCCGGACTGGTCGACTGTGATCTAGAGAGCAATGAATGTGGAAGTTGCTAAGGTTGCTTCCTAACTATATGAATAGGAGTTGAAAAAAATTGGTCTATCTAGATTGAGCCTAATTATGACGATGATTCGATCTTGGCCTACTTGGGTGTTTTTGGTTCTTGCCATTGTGGTCATGGGGTTGCCTCATGTTCCTCATTATCAAGAAGGACTTCCCTATCTCCAAGATCTGGGCGGGATAGCGTTGGTCTCCTGGTATATTGGATTAGGATTTTTTAGTCTGGGAGTGTTTGGCATCATAAATGGCCTGACTGAACGGCAAGTTTCTGCTGGAAGACGACCGAGGAGCTGGTTATTAGGAGTGGGCAGCCTGGTGCTTTCCTGTAGCTTTGGGGCGTTGTATTTCTTTGCCATAACACGTTCGGCAGGTATGTAATGGAAAAGCGGTCTTTAGGGATTGCGTGGTATCAGGTTCCAAGCATCGAGCGATCACAAAGAGCATATGTGTGGTGGCGGCAGCTGAATGGAGCCATTATTTTTTGTGTGGTCGCGGTTATGTTGGCGAAATGGGGAACCGGATTGCCAGGCTGGCGAGACGTCATTGCTTCTGAAAATGGGCCGGTTGAGCGAATGAGTGCCGCGGTATGGTTTATGGGGTTTGCGTGGTGTGTGGCGGCGGCCTATTGCCAACGGCTGAAAGCTATAGAATGGTTAGGTGCTTCAGTGTTGTTTCTCTTGTTGGGGTTGCGAGAACTAGATGCACATGTGTGGGCAACGGGATGGAATCTGGACAAACTCGCGAATTATTGGAATCCAGCCTTTCCCTTGACTGAGAGGTTACTGGTGCTGGGTTTGATGGTTCTTCCTTCTGTTGGCGTTGGTGTCATCCTTGGTGTTCGGTTATGGGAGACGGTTCTACTAGCATGGAAAATTAAGAATTCTTGGTTGAATCATTTAGTTGTGGTTTTGCTCCTATTTGTTCTCTGCTTAACGGTTGACAAAATTGGTTCCTATGTTCTTCCGGCTATGGGAATAGGTGATTCAGGAAAAATTATGTTTATGGAAATTGAGGAATTTTTGGAATTTGTGCTCTCAGTTTTCACCATGGCTTGCTTGTGGCCATATTTGGATTGTGCATTGAATAAAGAAGAAGCGTGAGAGATCTACTCACAAATATGCGCGTAATGAAAATATGAAGCGCATATTACTGATAAAGCTACGGTATATTGGAGATGTGGTGTTATGTACTCCGCTTCTTTCTTCCCTCCGCCGGCAATTCCCGGAAGCTCGAATCACATTCCTTGTGAATGCTGGGACAGAGGAAATCTTGCATGGCAATCCTCATGTTGATGACATATGGGTTATCCCTCGAAGTTCTTTGATTCAGCAAAGCCAATTCATTTTGAAACTACGTCAATCCCGGTTTGACGTGGTGCTGGATTTGACCGATGGCGATCGATCTGCCTGGTTGTCTTGGGTGACTAATGCCCCTCTGCGTTTGGGCTATAACCGGGATCGATTGTGGAGAGGAAAGTTGTATTCACAAACGATACGTGCAGTGTATGGTTCCATGCATATGGTGGAGTATCATGCACAAATTTTACGGGCCTTGGGTGTGACTGAATCGGTTGGAGATCCCGAAATAGTTGTGACTGCAGAAGCTGAACGTCTCGTGAGAGATTTGCTGGATTCACAGGGTATACAGGACTCTCCATTCGTTTTGTTGTATCCATCGGCCCGGTATGAGTTGAAAGCCTGGCCGTTAGAACGTTTCGCAGCATTAGCGAGTTGGCTCATTCAACAAGGAGTGCAAGTGGCGTTGGTAGGGGAGCAACGCGAAGCATCTCTGGGCCAGCAAATTATCAATAGAGCAACACACAAACCCCGAAACCTCATGGGACAGACCACTCTTTCCGCTCTAGGTAGTTTAATGAAGCGGAGTGTTCTATTGGTGGGAAATGATGGAGGCCCTCTACACATTGCCGCGGCAGTGGGCTGTCCGGTGGTAGGCTTGTTTGGTCCAACCGACCCAGCTGTATGGGGTCCACGCGGATCGAATGTAAAAGTGATTTACAAAGGGTTGGACTGCCGGGAATGTTTCTACCCTGGTTGCTCACGAGGAGAAGAGAGCTGCATGCGCCTCATAACGGTTGAAGAAGTCTGCCAAACGGTCCAATCTATGCTTCCTTCTCTCAAAACATAAGGAAGCATTTTAAGAAGAGTTAGGAGTGAAAAGTTAGGGGTAAGGAGTCAGTCTATAGTCATTACAAATAACTTCCATCGATACTCTCTGGAGAGTTTTGTCATATTGTTCTCCTGTTCCTCGCCCCTTGGCGATCAACAGCGTTGGGTCTGTTCAAAAAAGTCCGTCCAGCAAGGCCGCAGCCCTTTTTGCGCGCGGAGCGTACTGGTACTACGTGAGCACGGAAAAATGGCGAGAACGCCGCTGGCGGCTTTTTTCAACAGACCCGCAACTACGGAAAGACAGGGAGTGGCGCATAGACCAGGTCATGCCCTGTCAATTGTCGTAGCCATTGTTCGGTCTGTTGATGAGACAGCGGACGTTGGTTGAGTCGAACTTCCAAGCGAAATTGCCCTGCTGAGCCTACGAGTCCAATGATTGCCGCAGCGTCTTGGCCTTCTGGGAGAGCAGCAGATGTTTGAAATTCTGCCAAGCTGCCATACACGCGGCCTTTGGAAAGGAGTAATGAGAAAATATCCGGTATTTCATTTAATTGGCAATGCAACGAACAGCGATACATTAATTGTGCGTGTGAGTGAAGATCATGAAAGTCATGTAAGGCTTGGGACGAAAACCCCGTAAGGTATATGCGGACTTGCTCGGCTTGGTTTGGAAAGGTTGCGGCAAGTTGACTGGCTGGCACCAGAAACTCAAAAGGATCAGGAGAGTTGAATTCAAATTGACAAGGGCCAAATGCATCGGGCCAGGAACAAAATAAGGGCGTGTCATGGCGTTGCGTCGAGAGCGAGACTCTCTGGTTATTGATGATGACTTGAATAGGCAGATCAAGTACCTTGATGGCTGTGCCAAAGGCTTCACTGCGGTCCCTCACCCAATATTCCTCCTGAGGAGATGGTATTGATTCTCCAGGGGCAATGATTTCTGTCGTATGGACGCGGGTACGAATAAAGCCATGTGTATGCCGAAATCCGACCCAAAGCCATGCTGTAGGATGTAGCGTGGCAAGGGGTCGTCCGATACGCCAGGGGTGAGCGATTGAACAGTAGGTGTTGACCGATTGATATTGCTGAAAAATCGTATGGCAGCCTCCTGCCAGCAGAAAAAAATCACCTTTCCATTGGTGTAATACATTGACAAGCGTGACATCTTCAGTCGGCCATGCATCTAACTGGTGAATCTCGTTAAGGTTACTGACTTCCCATTCTTCGATATAGACAATCATCTCTTTCTTGGGATGCATCGAGGTCAGGCCAAGGTGGCGCAGTGTATCCGCCACTGAATTGATTTCGTCAAAGGAAAGTGGGGAAACAGATTCCCAGCGATGTTCACGCATAGAGAATCTGATGTTGGGTTGTGTAGACCATGCTAGAGAGTGTCGTCACAAGATTGATCCCCACAGCCAAATACAACGGATTTGCACCATGGCCAAAAAGGAGGACGCCTTTTTGGCATATCGGGTGGCAATGCCTCGCCAACGCTTCAGATGCAGAAACGCATTTTCGACTAGGTGGCGCATTCGGTACAAGTATCGATCGTACTCACGAGGCGTGCGCCGATTGGTCTTTGGGGGGATGATCGGTGCCATGTCTCGTCGCTCAGCTTCATGGACAATCGCCTCCGTGTCATAGGCCTTATCCCCCAGCAGGGCCTCGGCCTCGAAGCCGGCTATCAGTGGCTCAGCCTGCGTACAATCCGCCACGGGACCTGCTGTAACAAGAACTCGGAGCGGCAAACCATGGGCATCCACGGCCAAATGGACCTTGGTGTTGAGCCCCCTTTGGTGCGCCCCATCGCCTCATTACCCCCGACCGCCCCCGCCGCATGCGGATGGACCTTGATGTGACTCGCATCGATGATTAACCACTCCATGTCCGGCTCATCAATGAGCCGCTCCAGGATCTTCTCCCAGCGGCCGTGGTCCCGCCAGCGGCAAAAGCGACGATGCGTGTTCTTCCAGTCGCCGAGATCGGGCGGCAGATCACGCCACGGCGCGCCGGTCCGCAAGATCCAAAAGACGGCATTGAGAAATAAGCGATTGTCCCGGGCTTGCCCACCCCACTGGCCCTTTTGGCCGGGCAAGAGCGGTTCTAAAAGGCTCCACAGGCGGTCAGACAGATCATGTCGTCGGTGGATCTTACTCATCGCAGCACCTCCTTGTTCTGCGAATCATACCAGATTTCTCATCTCGTGACGACACTATCTAGAGGGATTTCATCTTTAATGCCGTTCAAAGCTCCCTGCCCCAGTGGGGTTTTCGTTCCGAAGAGGGGCGAAGGCTCGGGGTGAAGGGAAAGAGGTTCTAGGAAATTACACCACGATAGAAATGGGAGTAAATGAAGGCGAGCTATTCTTGATGAACAGATATGGCGGAGAGGATGAGATTCGAACTCATGGTAGGTGTGACCCTACGTCGGTTTAGCAAACCGATGCCTTCGGCCACTCGGCCACCTCTCCGCGCAAGATATTTTAATAGTTTCAGTTACTTATAAACGAATAATGTAGATAACTCAAGAGCAGATGTGGATAGATAATTTGCGGGAAGCTAAGGCACCGACATCGTGCTGATGGTCACCTTCTAATAGAAGTCGATGCCTTTCTGCGATAGTGCTCACCATACCATGATCACACGCTTCTTGGATATATTATCTTAAAACGGCAGTTAAATCACGAAAGCCTGCTCTGAGTTGTTCGGCTTGCTCACAATGAATCTGTTGAAGGAGCCTGCCCTGAGTTGATCGAAGGAGCCTGCCCTGAGCCTGTCGAAGGGTCTGCACAACCCCTTGACGCGCCTAGCAAATGGAAAAATTGCTTATCACCCACAAGGTGACCGTGCCATTTGTCCATTTCCTATGCACATCAATTGCTTGTACAGCTTTTTTACGCTCAACCGCCGTCTTTAGGTTGAAGGAACTATCCAGTAAGGGCGATAATTTTACCACGCACTTCGCTGAGTTCTTCCTCTGATGCCTTGCCTTTGCGTTTGGCTTTTTGGATTTTCCAATCAAGACTGTTGATCTGATCAGCCAGTACGACGTTGGCGAGGTCGCCGGACAGATGGACTTCGAAGGGGTAATTTTTTATGTGTGGTCATAGGGCAGACCATCAGGCCTGTTTTTTGATTGTAGGTTTTGGGACTGATCATGAGTGCTGGACGATGGCCAGCTTGTTCATGCCTGGCTTGAGGTGTGAAGTTGAGCCACAGGATATCACCCGTGTCCGGCGTATGCGCGTGAGCTACTACCAGAGTTCCTTGCCTTGCGGCTCACCAAAGTCAACAGCGTGATGTTGGTTCTTGACAGTTATCCCTTGTAATAGATCGGTGAGATCAGTTCGCTTAGGCTTGATGGGTTCGATGACGATCTTCCCGTGATCTTCACGAATGTGTACTTCCTCCTCTAAAGAGAGAGAAGCGGCTTCCAAGACTCGATAAGGGATACGGATTGCCGCGCTATTCCCCCATTTTTTCACGGTTCCTTTCATGGTTTCCTCCACGAGTGCGTCATCATCAAAATTAGCATGCCACGGAACTATAGAGGTTCCAACAATGTAGATACAATAAGCCTGTATTCTGGCGGCAAATCCTTTCGTGTATCCCTATGACATGATCTGTTTGAACATGCATCACTGTCTTGGTGAGTCGGTTGTATTTTTTACGGAAGAGTTCCACTAAGTTTTCCTCACAAATCCTCATGACTTTGTGTGTCGATATCAGCCTACCTTCTTTTTGAAGCGTTACCAGTCTTGATTCATCCGATATTTCTGAAAGTGTTCAGGAGTGGTTGAAGTTATTCACCGTTTTTGTTCTCATTGGTGGATTCAAGGGAACAGGTAACGAAACCATTATGAGAAAAGAGCCTTTACCTTCCTTTTCGCCAAATCGCTTCCTTCGATGTAGCGTTGGGTTGTCGTAAGATTGGCATGGCCTGCCAATTGTTGCACATCGCGCAAGCTTCCCCCAGCTTCTGAGATCTTTCTCGCCGCTTTTGTGATAAACGTGCGTCGACCTGAATGACTACTACATCGATAGAATCCAAGCCGACGATAGAGATACCAGAACCAACTAACGACGCTTGCGGGGGTCATCGGTCCATTGCGGGAAGATTGGATAATGGGATCTTTCACTTGAGGCTGTTGTCTGCAATTTAGAAGGGTTAAGGCGGCATGTAATTCTCGATGAAGTGGTATGGTCCGTCCGCTATTCCCTTTCGTAGCCGAATCGGGACGCTCTAACACATCGAGTATGTTTCCTTTCCCATCTATCACCATGGTCCATTGTAAGGCGCTAATTTCTTTAGCCCGTAGTCCGGCTTTGTGAGAAAGTAAGAGCATCACGCGATTACGCAGAGGGTGTTGGGTGTGGTGTTCAACATAATCGAGAGCCTCTTGCCGGAATTCTTCTGAAATGCTCTTGGCTTGTTTCCCCGCCATAAGAACATACAAACGAAAAAACGGGAAAGTTGTAAGCTTGAAAAATGGCGAAGTGGTTGAGCATAGTGGAATACTTGGAAGAACGTGTAGACGAGACAAATGGCTAAGGTGAAAGAGGCAAGACCTCTCTGCCGCAATTCTTCGTACTGCGATTAGATGCAGGCTAGATGGGCTCTACCTTAGCGCAAGAGTCCTCTTGAAATGGAGAATCTCATGCCTTTGCACTTGAAGGCATTGATAGCGACCACCCTTGTATTGAGCTGGTCAAGAGAGGATAAGGTAAAGATTGGAATTGTAAGGTAGTTAGTGCAACTCACGCATGTAAAGAGCTACGAAGACGATTTCCCACGAGCCGATCGTGTGTCTAACCATTTTTGGAACGAGGTCTGACTCTCACCAGATGGCCGGCCTTCAAGCAATCCATCAATGCTAATATCTTCATCAAGATCTTCCCAATGAATGCCTTCGCCTTGGCCGATCAGCCGCCAGTTGTTTTTCTCATCGGGAGTGGCGTGGACAAGCCGTGGAAACCAGGCCAGCGGGGCGGCAATGGTTCTTCCGTCCCCTAAGTCGACACTTAACGTATCGTCTGTGATTGTGACATTTTCAGCACGGGGACTGACTGAGCTAGGCATCATGGAAGTACTCATGCCACGCCTCCATTAATTGTTCTTGATGTTCAACGACAATTGATTGTATTTGTTTGATGTCCACGCGATTGAAGCCACCGCTCCGTTGTAACCTGACTGGCTCAAGCCAGAACTTTGCGATCTTTTCATCCCGTTCAACATGAACATGCGATGGTTCGTTACGGTCTCCAGCATAAAAGAAAAATCGATACGGCCCGACTCGTAAAACTGTTGGCATTCTACCAGATTCGCCTGTCCATGCTCTGCCTTCCTCGCACGATGGTCAAAAGGTGCAACGTCTTGGGAAATAACTTTACCGGATTTCATCTGGAAAGTTAAGGCCGCCTTTCTCTTTCTTCTGAGAAACGGTTTGACTTTTTTATTCTAATGTGGGGCAATAGGGGGGCTCAAAGAGACCGTACATTGGGGACGCAGGCAGTGGTGAGATAAGAGCCAGAATCTCATAACACAGAAAAATGCTTTTTTTATATCTTTAGTCTTAGCAGAGATCTTGATTTGGAAAGATAGCTTTGTCCAGCAGATAATGTCGCAGCTGCACCCTAAACCAAACAAACATGAAGGGGAATTGCAATGGCAAAGGTAGAAGGCACTTCTCGACTTTGTCAAGGCGGTTTATTGAAAATAGCGTTAGGCCTATTTGTATTGCTCTTGATTCCCAGTGGAGTCATATGGAGCCAAGAAGAAAACCGTCTGGTCTCCGATTTGGTGCGCGAACTGGGGCCGCTTGTGGGCGATTGTGATGCCTGTGTAACAGCGTCTGAGGGTTGCGATCGATGCGATGTCAACCTTGTCCCTCGACAGCATCCTCCTCTACCGCCTGAGGCGCCGCGTATAAGTTTATTGGATCCTGAGTTTAAGGTTAGCCCCGTAGCCGAACCGCTCACAGGTGTAGACGTTGTGGTTGTGGATGATAGACCGACAAACAGCATTACCTTCACCGGCGGTCCAATCGATTCCTGGGAGGACGGGCATCGCATCTTGATTAAGAATGGAGGTTCTTACAATTGCCTTACGGGTTCTCCAAATTGCATCACTGACCCCATTGATCGAGCACGATGGACCCTTCAGGACCCGGAAACACGTGGGGACGAAACCGCACCGATCACATTCGATCCGATAGACTCGCCACCAGGTCTGACCACTGGGTCGGTAGCCTGTGTGATGCATCCTGCAGGGAAGATCATCTATCAACCTGACGGGTTACCTGCGAGTGGACCGCCAGAGACCGTACGGGAATCACGCATGCAAGCTCGCGATTCTTGTCGTCTAGATGTGAGCGCATTGACTGAGGGTGATGATCCGTCTCTCAAACTTGGAGATCGTGACGCTCTTCGCGTATGGCTGAAATCACCAGTTCAGACTTGGAAGCCGGGTGAGCTTCAACTGCAACTTCTGATCGATGGCCAAATGAGTACTATTGGACTCAGTAAGGCAACCCTCCGACTCCCCGACACTGTTACGGCTGGAAGCTGGCAAGCGGTTGAATTTGCGATTCAAGGGGAAGAAACATGCAATCGCCAAAATCGAGGAGACTGCGGGCCGACGGTGTTTGAAAGGAATTTACAGGATGTCCAGGCTATTGGAGTGGTATGTGTGAATAGCTTGAAATGTCCCAGTAGCGGAAGCACCACCGAACTCAAAATTGGGGCCATCGAGGCGGTGACCGATGTCATTAGAACCGTAGTAGAAATTGTGCCGACCGAACGGACGATCATACTTAATGAGTCTCCTCGTCACGCCGTTGAGGACACGGAGGCCTACCACAGTAACAAGCGAGCCATCCAGGAATGGCTGAATAGGTTTCCCCGTGACGGAGCAGGAGAATCGAGGGAAGTAGCCGAACTCTACGTGCCACCGGGGACGTATATCATGGCTCAAAATGTTAATGATGGTTTCCTAGCCATCCCTAATCACACCCATATCCATTGTGCGCCTGGGGTGATTTTTAAAAACTCGGGCCGTTCCAGAACTGGGCTTTCCAAAATGTTCACTCATATTCCTAAATTTACTCGCACGGTTGCCGCCACAGATATCTTGATTGACGGGTGTGCCTTTGATGCGAATGGGTGGAACCCAGTGGATTTTTTCGATATTCTGGCATTTGGTGGGACGCAGTCAAATCCTGCGAACAATATTACTGTTACGAGAAATCATTTCTTTGATTCTCAAATTCCGTCTAACGATCCCAACCACTACCGCCTGGCCGGTTGTTTTCAAGGTCAAGATGCCTGCACCACGCTTCAGAGGCACTATATTAATATCAGTCGTGCTGATGGTGTGCGGGTCACAGACAATACGTTGGAAGGTGGTGGAAGGATCAAGGTGGGGGGGCCAGGACGCAATATTCTAATTGCGCGTAATTCTATCGGTTTTGTCAATGATAACGCGATTACTGTCGTTGATCAACGCAAACCGGGAGGAAGAAACGTACTAGAAAGACACCAATGCCTTAATAACGATTGTGTCAACACTTGTATTTGGATTGAAGGTAATCGGATTACCGGACCCGTGGGAGTCGGTATCTTCTTTGGGTCCGATGGTGGCGTGAACGATCATGACCGAATGAAATTACGTGATCTGTTTATTCGAAAAAATATCATCACAGGAGGATTTTATGCGGATGGTATACGGGGTATTCTGCCAGCTCGCACTAACAATGTTCTGATTGAAGGTAATGTCCTCACTGCCGAACGCTATATTCCATTTGATTCCAAGGTTGATAGCAGGAATCGTCCGCGTGGAATCGCAATTTCACGAGGACGTGCTCATGACGAACGGCCAGCTCGCCATATCGCTATTCGCCAAAATGCCGTATTTGCCAAAGCTCCAAAAGATATCTTGCGCCAGGGTCTTCTTGACGCTGCCCTGAGATTTTCGCCTCCCATTACGAACGTCGACGTCTTTCGCAATTATATTGAATGTGTAAACTGTTTTCACTCGGATAATCCAGATTGGGATTCGGATGATCCATATAGGGATCGGGTGGGGATACAGAATGGGATTGTGTTTTCGACTGGGAAAGCAGATCGCCCTCACAGATTTGACGACGTGCACCTTGCACAAAATACGATTAGAGAGGTGGGCGTGGCAGTTCGTCTTGCCATGAAGGGAACCTTTACTGACTTAACCATCCAGGACAACACCCTTGAACGGTCACTGAACCCACAACGTGGACAACTCTCTGTCGAAAGACCTCGGGGTGTCACATTTAGTAACCCCCCGGTTGTTCTCAACAACCGAATTTGGGGTGGACGCAACCGGGGGATTTGTGGGCTTGGGAACGATTCACCGACCCGATTGGAATTAGAGAACGATAACGATTTTGGCGTGCATCTGCGTTGGGCCTACTTGTTTGACTTTGGAGAACGCGTACCCAATGGCTACTATCCCGTGCAACACCCAGATTTCCCCAATATCTTTGGCCCAGGTGACTTTCGTATTGAACCTGAATGGCCAGATTGTGAGTATGACCCGCAATTGCTTGAGGCTGTTGGGTAAAAATAAGTGGGCCAGAAGGAAGCAGGCAAGATGTAGTTTTATGGGCTAGTTATAATTTACTGCCTCTGATTTTCCCTTGACCAGTGGACATGGTGCCCGCTTGAAGAGCAAGAGCTAAAAGGTACATAAAACAAGAGAATGACAGTAAGGCCATTATTCGCGCTTCAATCGGTGAATGAGCAAACACTCATTTCTGCGGAAATTTGTCGGGAAACATGAAGTAAGCTTCATGGGAAAGCGTAGACGCAAGGACACCGAGCACGCTCGGAAGGAATGTATCCTTGGGAGCAATCACATGATAAAGAATCTGTTTGTGTCATTAGCGATGGCGATATTCCTACGATTAGTTATTTCCTCTCCTGTCCTAGCTGCCTGCGGTGCCTCACACCAGTGAATGCAGGTGGGTGTCTTGCCTGACATTTTTCTTAATCATCAGTC
Source organism: Nitrospirales bacterium (assembly GCA_965223315.1). Taxonomy (GTDB): domain Bacteria; phylum Nitrospirota; class Nitrospiria; order Nitrospirales; family UBA8639; genus Nitrospira_E. The sequence goes on along the minus strand of CBDCWD010000004.1, from coordinate 2,776,008 downwards.
ATCCTTCCCAATTATGCATGAAGGCCACTTTTTTAGATTCCGTATAACTGAGAAAACCTTAGACCACTACTGGACGGGTAATTTAAATTTGCCGGGGATAGGGGATTGCAACGTGTTAGCGAGAGTAACCATTTCTGGCGTTGCGTTGGCAGAAACCTATTCATTCTGTTCTGCCAACCTACAGGATTGCACATTAAAGTGGTTTCCAGAGGCAGCCGTCGTCGGTCCAGCTATCTCAGACAACACGATCAAAAGGTGGCCAATGGGAGTAGAGGCGGATTTTGCAATTACGAACCACACTATCGGTGGCATTAGGCTTTTTGGTCTTGATTGTCAAGGTGATATTTGTTCACCGCCTCCCTGTCTTCGGGAATTACGGAACGAATTTTTCGAAAGGCCAAATACGAATTGCCTAAGATTTGATCCAAACCACCCTGATTGGCAATCCGATGGATTTGGTGGCGGAGATGCCTATTTAATCGGCCGAGGAAACCTTTACATAGGACCTCGCGATCAGCCAGCCTTTGAAGTCACTGCAACATCAGACACCGAAGCAGTGCAGATCAATCACTGGATTGCCAATGATAACCCAGACGCCGTTATTCTTATTACACCAAAAGGGATTCATAGAGGAAGCATTCGTTATTTCGGCATTAAATACGATGAACGCATCGGAAGGTGGTCCATCGTTGCCGAACGTGAAAATGCAATCGTTCCATTGGGAAGCAAATTCAATGTTTATGTTATGGGCAATAAAGGTCCAGGTTTCAAGCATCGTTTTCTCAGGGGAACCGATCACATCTGGCTTGATGATCCACTCCTTAACCGCAATCCTAATGCGATTATTTTCGCTACGCATCACGTGAATGAGACCTGCGTGGAGATTGTTGTCCCGCATGAGCTGGAGCGACCATTAGGTGGACCGAATACCGATGAACGAAACAGGAAATGGAGTTGTACAAGCGGATATTTCGATCATCCTCTTGGTGTCGAATATGACCCTGTTAGCAAAAAATGGGCAATTGTAAGTGAAGATGGGACTCCTTTTGGCTCCCCCGTGGTCTTTAGTGTTTTTGTCTTGTCTCCGGGCTTGCCGGGAAATATCGATCTGACAGCTGGGTGTCTAACAGTATTCCGGCTTATGCTGGTCGACTCGAGACAGCGTTCGCTTCGCCTTCTGGGAACAAAATGTCGTTACCACAATTCGATTATCACCAAGAAGAAGGGGTTGTGTTTATCATGCATAATATGACTCCATACAATAGGCGAGATTTACCTATGTTACACAACCTTCACCCTACGGGTGTGACCTTCGAAGATGAGGCCTGGAGAATTTTGAATCTTGATAATGGTGAGATGCCGCAGACAGCATTCAATGTCTTTGCACCTTTGCCGGCACCATAAAAAATCGGAGAAGATTACTGGAGAGAACCCAGAGTCGATGTGCATTTGAAAAACCCTGGATGAAATTACTGGCTGCCTAACGATAACAATTGTTTCACAGGATGCGATTGGCCCGTACGCAATCATTTACATCATTTCTGTAAAGAGCATTGTGCCCAATTTAGAAATTTGGCTCTAAATCCCAGTGGAAGGGATCGTTTCGAATTCGATTTTTTCAACTTTAGCAGTATTTGAAAGTTAAATTAATTTCTCTTTTTGGTAGAGAGCACCCATTTTCCCAGGCATCACACTGCCTGACATGTAGATGGATTGTGCCGTAAACAAACACATGTTCTGCGGATTATTCAATTTAATGAAAGGAGGAGAGATATGAAATTGATTGCCGTATCTGGTGTGTTTTTCTTCCTACTTTTCTTGAGTAGTGTCGCGGTAGCCGCTGAAGGAATTGTTTTAGAAGTTCAGATAACAGAAAGTTCTAAAGAAAACATTAGTGCAAGAGTTAAATTTACGGGGAATGGAAATAGACCGGCTGACGAAGAAACTAGCATAATCATTCAGGAAAGTAGGTTTGGATCAGAAGGGGTATCACGAATTGAAACCTTATTGGTATCAGCATTGCTGAGTGGCAATCCGGTTTGGTTTCAACTTGACGGGAGCTCAAATATCGCTAGGGGAGTTTTTCTTAAGGCAAAATAAGAAATTAGGCAAATTGGACCAAGAAAACGCGGGACAAGCGAAGCTTGATTTTAGGGAAGATAACACAGGATTAACCCGTGGAAGTTCATTTCGTTAATTTCCTAATTATAAATTAAGAAGTTCCTCAAATGAGTAATCAGTGGAGGCCTGCGGTCATGGTCAACGGGACATTTTCTATGGATTCGAGTTATGGGAGATCGAAAACATCTATGATACGCTCGATTGTGATTATCAGTACTACTGCCCTCTTCCTACTCGTTGTCGCATATGCGCCTCAACTTGCCGCAGCGGAGGATCTTTTACAGTTCACGAGAGTCGGAACTCACCCGTCAGAACGTGAGCTGTCCGATATTGGTGCCAACTCAGAATCAGCTCAAGGTATTGCATTTAGTGGGTCTCATTGGTTTTACGCGAACGCGGAGAAAATTTTTAAACTATCTCAAGACTTTCGAAGAACTGATGGACAATTTTCTACAATTCAGCATGATTTCGGTGATGGTGCAAAATGCAAGCATATTAACGAGCTCGATTTCTTCGAGAACGAGCTTTTCGTGACGATTTCCACTTGTTCAGATCATCGTTCTAGAGTAATGGTGTTTAATGACGATCTTGATCTACTACGAACTGCTACATTTGAGTTGTTTCGAGCTGACGATGAAGGCAGCATACACCCCTGGATTGCCATTAATCCGGTCGATGACGAGTTCTTCTATACCCAAGCTCCGGATCGAAAGAGTCTGTTGGCCTTTCCAAGGCACTTTATTGATGGAACCATAATATCGGCCATCAAGACGGTTTCGTTGTCCGACCATCCCGAAGATGTGTTGGGCTCAGCTTGGTGGACGCAGGGAAGCGCTTTCGCACCGAATGGACTATTGTTTCGCGTAGTGGATGACAAGGAGCATGACGATTCCGAACATACTGGGATTTGGGTTTACCAGCTTGATTCCCCGGTCACAGACGGAACTAGAGCCCGTCGAGTGGGGTTTATTCATATTCCTTACGATTCCGAACTATGCTTTCCCAATCATTTCTGTGCTTGGTTCCCCCCTGAATGCGAGATAGAATGTCATAGAGAGGAAGAATTGGAAGGTATTGACCTAACCAGCATATCAGAGGGCGCTACAACCGGCGATGTGCACATCGTGATGCTAAACAACGATGTGTTTGAGGACAATGTTTCGGTCTTTCACTTCTTAAGCGGAGACTTTGACAGTGATGGAGTAAGGGATACTCTGGATAACTGTGTGTGGGATGCCAACGCGTCCCAAACTGACCTGGACAGCGATGGTGTCGGAACGGTATGCGATGAAAACGATCTTGCAGTCTTACTGCCAGCCATAACTCTGCCCATTTTGTAGAGGGTTCTCCACTAGACATTCCGCAGTCATTACACAGACCCGAGAGAGATTTCTTTACTCTAACTGTGTTGAAATTCACACGGAAAAAGGCATCAAATTGTACGTGAAATCGCAATAAAGATCGGAGCCGCAAGCAGCAAAGTTTTTAATTGACTCTAATTCCCCCTAGCTTGCTACGGGGTTACCTAATGAGGGCTGTAAACTATTTATCTATTGAATACCCCGTCCGCTTGTGGCGGGGATCATTTATTATTCTTCCAAGCGAGTGATAAGAATTTCAGCCATATGGTTACTATTGACCTGTTGGTCAATGTGACAAGTGGTGCGAATGTGTCATGATTCTCTGGCTTCAAGATTGCTTCGCATCGCAAGTATCTGAAAGGATACTTTCTGTGTCTACTTCGGGACTTATCATCCCCCACCCATATCAGTTCGAACATCTCCAAATCCTTCTATTTATTCAATCGTTCTTTGTAGTACCACCGCAATGCCGCGTTACTATTGACTGGTTTACGATTTGCAAATCTTTCAACAAATTGCCAATGTGTATCAACAGTATAGCCCTAAATAAGCTAGCCCAATATGTGTTCCTACTGATTGGCATACGCTGCTTAGCACTATTTGAGATGTAGCCCAACAACTAATCGGCAGCAAATAGGGAGAAGTCGATGGCAAACAAGCTTACACTCTACGGCTGGTATAACCCAAATCGAGGAGACAACAAAATAACATCGGACCCAGAATGGCAAGGCAATCCCGGGGACGAACGGGGAGACTACCGATTGGTTCGCATTGAAGGCCAAGTACTCGAAGGGAACGCAGATGGTTTGGTCCTGCCGGGGACTGTGGCACTCATTTCATGGTTCCATCCAGATACGCATGATACCTTTACTACAACAGATCCCAACGGACGTTCAGGGTACGTGCAAGTACGGGTTGAAGGCTATGTCTTTGAAAAGCCGGTAACGGGAACGACCCCATTGTATGCCTGGCATAGTCGTGAAAGGAACGATCATCTCGTTACGACGCACCCTGAATGGGTTGGTTCCCCTGGAGATGAACATAGTTCTGGTTACGAGTTCGTTCGGATAGAAGGATATATTTTCCCACCATCGGATCATCATGTAGATATCGAGCCATTCGGGTACGCCGCACAACGGACCGAAGGTCCGGTGAATGTTCTGGTAGTGATTGCTGATCTAGCTGATCATTTAGTCGAGCTGGATGATGTGTATTACGACCAATTGATATTTGGAAAAGACCGGAGGTCCCAAGAAGGCACGATTCCCCTTACGCGCTGGGTCAGCCCTGGACGTGGTGACCATTTTACGACGTCTGATCCAGAGTGGTCAGGGACCCAGCCCGCTTGGCCCAAACGACGAGAAGACTATAGATTCACGCGAGTCGAAGGGTTTATCTTTCCACCCGATGAAGAGCCGCCTGAAGGAACCGTACCATTGGACTTGTGGTGGAACGATGAGAAGAAGGATCACTTTTCAACTACCAATATTCATTCCCCTTTTCTGCCTCTCGGGTATCGTAGGTTGCGCACGCTCGGATTCATTTATGACCCAACCTTTCGACGACCTCCCGATGGAACTCTTCCCTTGCATAATTGGGGAAATACAGAACGACAAGACTTTTTCACGACTACACACCCTGGTTGGCATGGAAACCCAGGAGACGAAAGAAGCCCAGGGTACATCTATAGGCGACTTGAGGGCTATGTCCAATCCCAACCCTCACCAGAAACAGTCGCGTTAGTAGGGTGGTATAGTCCAGGACGAGAGGACAATTTGATAGCAACGGGAATCCACGGGGGTGTCGACACACGTAGTCCTGACTACTACTTTGACCACCTTGAAGGTCGAGTGTTTCATCCGGGTCGGCCAAGACCGGCTGGCACTGTTCCACTGTTCAATTGGTGGCATGCCAATAAACAAGATAATTTTCTGACCACCGATCACGAATGGGGGGGAGAACTGGGTACTCAACGTAGGGGCTATCGCCTTTTTCGTCTGGAGGGTTACGTGTTCGATCCAGAACAACCACAGCCAGAGGGGACACTACGCTTGATTCGTTGGACTCACCCGGTTGAAGGCAAGCACATTACCTCCTGCGACCCTCGCTTTAGCTCCAGGCGTCCCCCAGAGATCGGGTACGAATATGACCGGCTTGAAGGATTTGTCTTGCCTCCTCAGACTGTAGAGTGGAGTGTCGCTGAGATGTATCAGATTGAGTCAGGCCAAAGAGTCAGGTTCGAAAAGGTAGGTCTGGTCAGAAGACAATTGAGTTTCACGGGAAAAGATTTGGAAGAAATGGATAGAGAACGGGACGCCGAGGCATTAGATTGGACTGCAACAAGGGACGGTCTTCTATCAGTAGATGAACCCACTTTAGCCCGTTTGGGTTTTCGGCACGACAGGATCACGCGCGATGAACTGAAAGTTGTCATAGTTTTGCCGACGTATACGCCAAAGCGTGCTGGTGGTCAACGTCGCCCTGGACCACTTGTTCATATAGGAGAACGCGTCGTTGAGGCCGAAATTGTCAGTTGCAACGAATGGGGTGATGTCAATCTTTTCGCACATGAATTGTTACATTCGGTTGGATTTGGCTTTCACATTTACGGGCCCGGCGCATCCCTTAACTCCCGAGGAAGTTTTATGGCGGCAAGTCATTCAGCTCCGGGACCCGGACCGATCCGATTAGATCCATGGCACCGCATGCGGGCCGGCTGGTTAAGACCTGTCGTCTATAGAATAACTGACCCGAATGGTTGGGCTAAGCTGAATAGTGGAGAGACGCTGTTGTTTTATGACCCTCGCCGCGGGAGAAGAGAGTTCTTCTTCATTGAGTTACGCGGGCCGGGCAGGGGAGGAGGACCAAGATGGTTTGATTCTGGTGGACTTGGCCCGGGCGTATCCATTTGGTACATCCATCTGCGCCAAGATGGATTGCCTGCCGCATTTACATGGCCTCCTCCATTTGAGCACCATATTGAAGGTGCCAATATGTATGCGAATTACTTAGTTGCACCCAATCGGAAATATGGAGAGGGACCGTTTTGGACTCAAGAAGATGAAGTTGGGGCACTGTATTGGGGGGACGGTCGCGACAGAGGTGGCCCCGTTTTTTTGAACACCTCAAGGCCAGTCGATAAGTGGATCGCTCCTGGTTCAGTTAGGCCGCTTCTGTCTGCGGCTGGTTGCTAAAATACTCCTGGTCCGGTGTCTGCCCCCTGAGGCTCGAATGCGGACGCCGGCTATTATAGAACTGAAAATAGGCATCCAGTCTTGCTCGTGCGGCGGAGACCGATTTATAAGCATGGAGGTAGACCTCTTCGTATTTCACCGATCGCCATAACCGTTCGACGAAGATGTTGTCGCGCCAGGCTCCTCGCCCATCCATACTCAGGCGAATGCCGTGTGCCTTGATGAATCCGGTAAACGCGTGACTCGTAAACTGACTGCCTTGATCCGTCTTCATGATGTCTGGTCTCCCATAGCGCGCAATGGCCTCCCCCCCAAAGGCAGAAGTGGACGTCCATCGTGATGGACAAGCGCCAGGCCAGGATCCGGCGCGTCTGCCAATCCACCACCGCGACGAGATACACCAACCCCTTGGCCAGGGGAATGTACGTGATGTCCATGGCCCACACCTGATTCGCTCGGCTGATCATCAGATCTCGCAATAAATACGGATTCACCTTCTGGGTTGGGTGCCGCTGGGTCGTCCGCGGCCGGCGATAGAGCGTTACCACCCCCATCCGCCGCATCAGTGTGGCCACAGGCTTTCTCCCAACTTGCCAGTCCTCCTGGCGCAAGAGGTCTCGGAGCATCCGGGCCCCAGCAAACGGGAATTCTAGATGTAACTGATCGATCCGATTCATCAGCCGCTGGTCTTCCTCAGAGACCGGTTTCGGTCGGTAATACACACTCCCACGACTGCCCCCTAAAGCCTTCGGAAGCTGATGTGGGCATTTGATCATCGTCTGGTGCTCAGCACGTCCGCTTTGGTGAGCGCCGTTTCCAAAAAAACCGTTTTCCAACGTCAATTCCCCAATCTTGGCGTGGAGCTGCTTCACGTCAACCAGAGGCGGCGCTGCCTCACCGCCTTCAAAGACATTGGTCGCGCGTTCCAGCAACAACGTCTTCCACTGCGTAATTTGATTGGGATGCACATCGAACCGCTGCGTCAGTTCGGCCACTGTCTGCTCGCTTTTCATCGCGGCCGGGGCCACTTTGCTTTTAAAGGCTGGGGAATGACTCCATCGAGGTCGTCGTTGCATCGTCTCCACTCCTTTTGTCAGTGGCATCATCATGCCACAGGATGCAGAGCGTATCCACTTAACTCGTTGTTCAGTTTCTTGAGACCACCTCTACTAGAGCCAAAATTTTATAATTAATCGTGTTATCAAAAAAATGCCCTGTAGTATCTCTTTAGATACATTTCCTCTACCTGAAAACCGAACTCACATCGGCTAACATTCCTGCTATCACCTATGTATTCCCTCATGTTTTCTGAACTCAAACCACTAGGGGAATCACAGGCCCAAACTTTGCAAGGCTAGTTGGTATACAAGTGAAAAGGAAAGACACTCATGATCAACAACCATCATACAAGGAGGGCTTCTCATGCGAAATTCACATTGCTCAAGTTGGTCGCAAGGGGTTGTGATGAAGGGACTTCAATCGTTCATTCTCAGCATTCTTACTTTTTTCGTAGTAGACACAGCCGTCGCCTGGAACCTCGGGGCCAAGGAAGTAGACGTTGTACGAGTGGAAAAGAGTGGCAAAGTCAGTTTCACTCTCCGTGAGCTTGGTGATGGAAATCAAGTATTCAGCTGCGAAGCCGATACAAGCTGGTTTTATATTTCACCTTGCTCCTCTGATGATCCAGTATGTGTTGCTGCGGTAGATAGAATGGCAAGCACGCTCGTGGCAGCAAGGCTCGCAGGCGAGCCGGTTAGCGTTGAGAGAGCAAACTGCGCGGTTACGGAAGTGGCGCTGAGGGACTAACGTGGCTCAGGTTAGTGGTTTTTGGGCACCTGAAAAATAAAGTAACGTTGCACCATGACCAAGTCTCACGAGTAGCCATAATGTTAAACCGACTGATCACTATGTATGACGCAACGCTTCAACATAAGGACCAATCAAGGAGGGTAAGGGTGAAAAAGAAAACAACACAAGTATACAAAAAATTTTTGCGAAGAGGCTTGGTTTTTGTAAGCTGGCTGCTTGTCACAATAACAATCCCGACGCTAGTGAGAGCAGAATGTCTAGGACTGGGACTCCCCGCCCCACAACGAACCAATGTTTGCGAAACACTTGTTGAGGAGCTAGTCGTTCCCAAGACGGAGGTGTTCTGTGATGTACCTACCGGGTTGCCTGAAGTTCTTATTGTTCCCCCTCATTGCCATGTCCCAGGTGCTTGTCATGTAGATCCAATTTGTAAAGCCTATGAGGTTACCAAGCAGGTTGGCACACATGTCCTGCACGCGGGAGAGCTATATTGTGATTTTAGGGAAGTCAGTCCCGAAGCGATGATAGAAGGTCTCGCACAAGAGCGTTTTACGGACGTGGTTAAGTTGACGACGGGTGGTATTTCGAGTGTCCTCTATCAGGTCAGTACGGCACATATCGATACGCTTGAGTGTGCTGCAATTGAGCTCAGTCCAACACTGAAAGATGTCATTCATAATGTTATTGAAGGAACCGCATTGCCTCTTAACAAATACTTTTCCGCAATAGATGTGGATCGGGTGCGCATCATTAACCGTTCTGCTCCGCTCGGGGATCTCTATTTAAGGGAAGGATTCGACGGTATCACACTTGATTCCTTGGTTATTATTAAAGATATCCATCATCGGACGTTAACGAATTGGAAGCATAACTGGGACGAGGTTAAGTTCGGTGAGCTCAGCTCTGTCGAGGAAGATGCATTATTCCTCATGATTCATGAGCTTGTACATGTACGCCAGTATCGGGAAATGGGACGAGAGCAATTTGTCAATCAGTATTTGGCAGAAGGGCTTGCGCAGGGCTATCCTGATATTAGCACTGAGAAGGAGGCCAGGGATTTTCAGGAGTGGTCACGAGTGGAATATGAGCGCAAGAGAGACACTTGGAGTGGCATCCTGGTAGGTATTTTATAAGAACTTGGGCGTGCCTGCATGTGCGTGAAAGTCTGGAGAGCAACGGTAAGAATCATCGGCGATTTGATGCGAAGTAAACCATCATCTTCCAGCATTTGAGAGGTGCGTATGCACTCTATCAATGTAGGATTCATAAGAAGTAGGAGGCAAATCTTTTGTTGTTACCAGAATTTTACAGAGGTAGCATTAATTAACAAAAGGCACCTGGATATACTTGCACGACTCGCCTACGACGCCCCAGGAGATTTAATCATGAGAAATGGGGAGTTTGCTCATAAGACCTTTGGGCTTAAAAAGCTTCTCCCACCTGTCTTGAAAGCAGCTTTTCCATTTTAGTGTTTGGTGTCGGCTCTGTGATGGGCTTGCCTCTCGCTCATCTGGCGAACGTCACTTTGTCGTTGCTCTCGAATGGGAGACAGCCTTCTTCCCGACCGTCATCCGGCAGTGCTGCGTTTCCCATTGGCTAAGGTAGCTATTGAAGACGGGATGAGGATTGAGACAATCCTTCTCTCTTACGGGCCAGACCTGCATAAAGTCTTTTGGCACAATCGCAATGATCTGGGGGCGTATGATGGAAGAGTTTGATAGGGTCTGTCTATGAAGGTGTATATAACAAAGCGGGGGCTGCAAAAAAACTCTAGCCCCTTGAGAAAATTCAACTTAAGGAAATGCACTTGATTTTTCCAAGAGGAAAGTCACATGAAGATCGAAAATTCACTTACCAATCTTCATCTTGGACGATAAGAGGGAATGCTGCCCCCCTATTTTGTGACCGGTTCCTATTTATCTTGACACTAGTACCGCTTGGCGTTACTATTTAGGTGTGATTAAGACATTCGGGGACAAGAAAACAGAATCGATTTGGAATAGAAGGTACGTTAAGAAGCTTCCAGAGGCCTTGCAAAACAACGCTTTCAGAAAATTACGAATGATCGATGCGGCCAGGAATATCACGGATTTAAAGATACCGCCCAGTAATAGGCTGGAAAAAATGAAAGGCAAGTGGAGAAAATATTATGCGATTCGGGTAACAGATCAATACCGGATATGGTTTATCTGGGAGAATGGTGACGCGATGAATGTTGAATTTGGCGACTATCACGACAAGCTCTAGGAGAATAAAATGAGAAAAATACCCGTTGAACATCCCGGCATTATCCTGCAAGAGGAATTTCTTGAGGAGATGGAAATTTCACAGTATGCCCTTGCGAAAGCCACGGACATTCCTAAAACCCGCATCAATGCCATTGTGAGCGGTGAGAGGTCTATCACTCCTGATACCGCCGTAAGGCTTTCCTTGTTCTTTGGGAACAGTGCGGAATTTTGGCTGAACCTACAAAAGCAGTATGACCTTGCACGGGTTACAGATAGCTTTACCCTGCCTAAAAACTTCATAACGGCCAAAGAACTTTTATCGGCACGGCACTAGAAAAGGGTGTGTTGTTCCATTAGTTTACTGTAGAGACGATGGAACAGATTCCCTCATCCTCATAAAACTCGAAGCCCCAAAAATGCAATCTTACCTGAGCTCTGAAAGAGTAGTTGAGTGTTCCCTGAGGCGTTTTTTTCTCGTCGCTACTCTTCATAGGATTCCTCCACTAACCAGGCATCAAGTTCCCGAGATTTTTCCATCCCTGGCAAAAACTTGCCGGTTCCAATCGATGCTATTCAACGATTATGCTTTCATTGATATATTCAAGGGAACAGGATAGTCGAACGGGCATGAGAAAAGGGGAGTTTCCTCATAAGTGGCACTACCTTTTCACCAATTGGTGAAAGCTTTTGAACGCTCTTGGGGTAAAATGTTTATAATCCCGAGCTAGGTGTGAGATAGAGAGTATTTCAGCTGTCATTTCTGGGCTGGAACGGTACTTATACCACTATGGACTATACAAGCATCATCACTCTTGAGCCAGGAAAGCGCAGCGGTAAGCCCTGTATTCGAGGGATGCGTATTACGGTCTCAGTAGTGGACCCCAATTCTTGGACAGGGTGCTAAGTGAAATTTCTACTGGTCATCACGCCACCTTCTTCGCCATTGAGTTGCCCCAATATACGGCATCAGGGGTCTGTCGATTCAAGGACTGGTGACGGCGTTCGGTGTTATAGAACCTGAAATAGCCAGTCAGGCCAGTCCGTAACGCTGCGGGCGTCTCATACGCTTGCAGATACACATCCTCGTATTTCACGCTGCGCCAGAGTCGTTCGACGATGACGTTGTCCACCCAACGGCCTTTGCCATCCATACTGATTTGCACTCCACGATCTTTGAGGGTCGCGGTGAAGGCCTCACTGGTATATTGGGCACCCTGATCCGTATTAAAGATCTCTGGCGCCCCATAGTGCAAGAGAGCCTCTTCTAACGCCTCCACACAGGCAGCCGTTTCCAGGGTATTCGACACTCGCCAGGCCAATACCCGACGTGAGTACCAGTCTATAATAGCTGTGAGATACATGAATCCCTTGGCCATTGGGATATAACAGATATCACTCGCCCACACCTGATTAGGATGGTCAATCCTCAAGTCTCTCAGTAAGTAGGGATAAATTTTGTGCCCCTTGCCTGGGTGACTCGTGCGCAGCTTCGGGTAAATCGCTCGGAGCCCCATTTTTCGCATCAACCGTTGAACACGTTTCCGATTCACGCTATGCCCCCGTTGTTGCAGCTCAACACACAGACGACGGCTGCCATAGAAGGGCCACTTCAGGTGAAGCTCGTCAAGCTGACGCATCAAAGCAAGGGCTGCGGTTGAAACATCTTGGAGTCGAGCATAGGCACTCGACCGGGGTACCGCCAACAACTGGCACTGGCGGGTCACGGTGAGGCTTTGCTGGGCCTTAATCATCGCTTTGCGCTCAGTCATCGGCCGGGTCTGAGCGCGGTGGCTAAAAAATCCTTTTCCATCGTTAACTGCCCAATCTTGGCATGCAACTTCTGCTGGATCTGTTCATGATCGGCTGCGGCCGCAACGTGGGTGCCAAAGACATTCTCTGCCTTCATGATCAGCTGCTGCTTCCAATCTTGGATCTGATTCGGATGGACGTCAAACTGCTCGGCTAATTCTGCTAATGTGTGTTCACCCTTGACCGCGGCCAAGGCCACCTTGGCCTTAAACGCTGGGGAATGATTCCGTCGGGACCGTCGTGCCATCTTCTGCTCCTTTCGTTAAAAAGAAATATACTCCAGAAGATTTCACTTAGCATCTACATAAGTCTGTCCAATGAATGGGGTCCACCTCTCTCTGATGTTTTGGAATATCTGGCATCGGGGATGACTGAAGATGAAATCATCAGTGATTTCCCTGAGCTGACGAAAGAGGATATTCATGCTTGTCTTGCCTTTGCTGTTGATCACGATCCATGATGATATAAGTGGTCGCCAAGGTTGTCTGCTCCAACAGCGCCCGACCTGCCGTGGCATCTCCGGCCTTGCCTGGCGAGAGGGAGAATTTCACCGCCGTTCCAGCATTTGCGGCAACCAGATGAATTTGGGTGGTCCACCCGGCTCGAGACTGTCTGATTGCTTGTGCCCCGTTTTTTTTAATGCGCTCGTCCCATCCGGATGGCCCCTTACCGCACGATTATCGAGCGAGACAGCTTGGACTTGCATTTGAATAATCTCCCTCTGCTGAAGCGCTGTAAGCACTCGATCCAGCACCCCGCTTTTGGCCCAGCGATTCATGCAGGTGTAGATCGTATGCCAATTGCCGTAGTGTTTAGGTAGCGCCCGCCACTTACAGCGCGGTTCTGCCACATACAAAATCGCATTGAGGGCTCGGCGATTGTCGATGGAAACATTTCCACGTTGCCGAGTGAATGAGTTAATACTGTAGATCGCTCAGTTACATAACTGCATGTATACCGTTACTCATAATTAGAGTGATCAGGATCGAGTATTGAGACTTAAAAACTCCTCTGTTTGAGTTTTTTCTTCCTTGTTGTTTTCCCAATTGCTGCGTTGTATCTCTTAAAAGTCTCTAATTTTTCTCTTTCAGGTTTTTGGCTTATTGCCGAGATAGTACAGTCATGAGAGAGAGTTTTTGGTCAATCTGAAACAGAGAACGAAACCCCTCTACTGGAAATATACATATAGGGCCTCTTCTCGATAAGGGCAAACTCATCGTGAGATGAGGACGCAAAGCCACGGGTCAGTGTGACTGATAGCCGGGTTACCGAAAGAAGAGAAAGCGTAGAGATGAGGCCTTCTTTAAAGGAGGTATCTCATGTCCAACGCTCTATCGAAGCTCGACATTGACAAGACTCTGGTAGTATTTGGTCTCGTGTGTAACATCGTTTTCCTCCCTGTATCTGTTCAATCTGCTGAAAGACTGCTGTGGGATGCGAATTCGGAGCCGGATTTAGCTGGATACATTGTGTATCAGGGTGCTACAGCAGGATCGTACGGGTCTGCGATTGATGTGGGAAATGTTACAAGCTACACATTAACAGACCTTGACCCTGGCATGACGTACTATCTTGCTGTAACAGCCTATGATTTAAGTGGTAACGAAAGTCTCCCCTCTGATGAGGTGAGTACCTACATTGAGCCTGTGTCAGATGAGATGCCGCCGACGGTATCGCTTAATTCGCCAATATCAGGTACGACTTTGACAGGGGTTGTAGAGGTAGAGGCTGTGGCAACTGATGATACAGGAGTTGCGGGAGTGCAATTTCAGATGAATGGGACGAATTGGGGGGCTGAAAACACTACAGTGCCGTATAGCCGTGCGTGGGATACCACTATCGCGACGCCAGGGACCTACACGCTAACCGCCGTGGCGCGCGATGCGGCGGGTAATACGAGTACCTCAGTCCCTGTGACGGTGCATATTGCGGCGGCTACTTCAATACTAACGGTGTCTGTAGTTGGTAACGGGACTGTTGTCAGTGACCCCAGTGGAATCCTTTGTACGACTGGGACTTGTTCAGCCTCCTATGAGACTGGCAGTACTATTTCACTACGACCTGAAGCTGGCCGGAAATGGAACTTCTCTGGGTGGACGGGTGCTTGTAGCGGAACAGGGGACTGTGCCGTTCAGCTTTCCAGTAATCAGGCAGTAGGAGCGACATTTTCGAAAAAAACTGGCCGAGGCGGAAAGGGCCGTGGAAAAAACAAATGACGGTTTTTGAAAAGAGTACATGGCCATTCTATGAGATACTTTGACAGACAGCTCTGTAGTGACATTGAAGGATATATTCCAAGAAGTACTTCAGAGTTTTTAGATAGTCAGATTCACTGCTGTCCGGACGTTTAGTCGAATAAATTCAATTGGTTATGAGCATGCTGGCTTTGTTCCTGGCTATCGGACTCCATAAGTGATTGTAATAACGGGCTTCGTTCGAAAATGGTCACACTCAAAATCTGTAAAATGGTATAGAGGCTGGCCTTCAGCTTGAGTCGCTTTTTGATGATCGCGATCAGCACATAGACCGACACGGCCGTCCAGATTTGAGTTTTGACCGCATTGTCGGTCGTGCCGTAGAACGCTTTGATGCGGAGGTGCTGTTTGATCCATTTGAAGAACAACTCTACCTGCCAGCGACACCGATAAAGTTCGGCAATCGTGAGGGCGGGGAGTGTAAAATTGTTGGTCAGAAAGACGAGGGTCTTGTCGCGTGCCGCATCGTGATACTTGATGCGCCGCAGGTTGTCGGGGTAGGCCCGACTGGGATAAAACCCCGTGAGCCGAATGGTCTGATCGCACCGGAGCCCCGTCTGCTTGTCGATGGCGTGGGAATAGAGCCGGCGGCACTGGAGGTTGGTCTTGGCCCGGATAACAAAGAAGGCGGCGCATTGAGTGAGCACAGACAGTCGGGAGAAGTCGAGATACCCACGATCCATGATGTAGAAGGCGCCGGGCTCTGGGAGCAGTTCGTCGAGCACCTTGACATCGGGCAGCTTGCCGTCGGAGATATGAATGAACGTGGGGATGTTGCCTCGCAAATCGAGGAGCGTATGGAGCTTGACCGCCGCTTTGGTTTGGCGGAAGTGGGCCCAAGGAGGGCCTGTCAAGTCTTCTGTGTAACTGATCGTGAATTACTCTTTCGTTGACACTCGGTCTCCTAATAGAATGGCAAACTGATTGAGCGCTCGTTTCCATTCTGGAATGGGCATGGTCCATTTCTTGGCAATGCGTTGCATCCCCAGGTAGAGCACTTTCAAAATGGCTTCATCGGTTGGGAACGCGCCGCGTTTTTTGAGGACCTTCCGTAATGAGAAATTCAGGGATTCAATCGCATTGGTCGTATAGATCACTTTCCGAATTTCAGGGGGATAGTCAAAGAACACGGTCAACCGTGTCCAGTCGCGACGCCAACTGGCACTAATTGAGGGATATTTTTGATCCCACATCTGCGCAAAGCGCTCCAAGGCTTCTTCGGCTTCTGCCAGCGTGGCCGCGCCATAGATCGCTCGTAAATCGCGGGCGACCGGGCGGCGTTCTTTCCAGACCACGTACCGTAAGGCGTGGCGCACTTTATGGACAATGCAGAGTTGCACCTGAGTCTGGGGAAAGATGGTTTCCAAGGCTTCGGGTAACCCGGTCAGCCCATCGACACAAGCGACAAAGCAATCCTTCACGCCTCGCTGTTGCAAGTCCGTGAACACCGCTAACCAAAACTTGGCTCCTTCCGTTTCACTGACCCACAGGCCCAGGAGTTCCTTCTCTCCCGTGAGCGTCACGCCGAGGGCAACATAGACGGCTTTGGTCTTGACCGCTCCATCGTGTCGCGATTTCACAAACAGGCAATCAAAATACAGGATGGGATACACCGTCTCCAGCGGCCGACTTTGCCAGAGCCGCACATCTTCTAAGACGGCATCGGTGATCGTCGAAATCAGCGTGGGCGAGACGTCGGTCCCGTACAGCTCTTCGAGATGCCCTTGAATTTCCCGCGTGGTCAGTCCATGGGCATACAGGGCTAGCACTTTGTCATCAAAACCCTCGAGCCGCCGTTGGCGTTTCTTGACGACGGCCGGTTCAAACGTGCCTGATCGATCTCGGGGCACGGCCAGCTCCACTGGACCTTGAGCGGTCTCAATCGTTTTGGCACTCGTGCCATTGCGGACGTTTCCGTTCTGGGCCTGGTGACGGGCATGAGGAGCATACCCCAGATGATTGGTGAGTTCAGCCGCCAGTGCCCGCTCCACCAACCGTTTGGTCAACCCTTTCAACAGCCCATGCTCCCCAAGAATATCTTCAGGCGAGTCACAGTCTTGCAATAAGTCATCGAGCAAGGCATCGGTTTTTGTACTGTTCTTGGTCATCAGTCCTCCTTCAGAAAATAAATCCATGATGATAACCAATTACACACTTAATCTTACAGGCCCATTGCTGGGCACGCAGGCAGACTTCGATGTCGCGCAGACTCTCGCGATACGTGAGCTGGGCAAAGGCCAGGCTGAGATATTGGTCGAGACAGCTGAAGTGCTTGACCTTGTGGTGGCCTCGATAGCGTTGGACACAGCGCCGAAACGTGTGCATAGGCAAATGATCCATCACCTGTGAAAAAATAAGTTTGCCGGTATACATGAGCCAGGTCCTCCCCGAGTTCCACAGGAGGATGGCGAAGAGCAGGTTTTCGTTTCAAGTCGATGACAGACATAAATGGGTTATTTGTCATGTAGAAACAAGAGGTTATGCCTTTTCAGCTATCAAACGTCCGGACAGCAGTGAGTCAGATTAGAAAGTTTCCCGCTCACTAGGCGGGGAACTCTGCTGACGGTAAATTAAAGTAATAGATGGAAAGATAGCTGGTGTCGTTACCTCTTTTGTATTTCAGTAGTGGCGAAGGCAAGAATTTTTTCGGCATCTTCCACCATCCCATCCGTAATGTTTAGGCCGAGGGCTTTGTCTTCTGAATCTAACGTATCGACCAATCCGTGTTCCTGAAGAAGGCTGACATCCCAAAAGAGAAGTCCATGGCTGACGCGTTCACCGTTGATCGTGGCGATGACGTTGATGTTATCTCCGTGCTCAGTTGGGGTGCTTAAAAAAGATAGCTTGATCCCATCACGAATCGCAGTTTGGATAAATTCCATAAAGATCTTAATTCTTTCCAGGCTGTTTGGATCTGGTGTCATGGTATTCTTTTCCCAGGCAGTTTAGGTCACAACAAAATGTATATGAGAGTTCATGTCTAAGACTCTTGGTGTGTATAACGCCTGGTCATCTTCGGTGACTCGTGATGAACAATGGTTCTGACAAAAAGTTTTTGGATTTGCCTAAGCGGTAACCGGCATACATGAACAGCGCCAAGGCTACCAGCATTTCTCTATATTCATTCATGCCCCATAAGAATTCCTGATAAAATTTGTCGTGAACTTCTACCCACGGTATATAGACTTCTTGATACCATAATGGAGAAAAAGCACGATAGATGCCTTTGACTTCACGAATAATCAATGCGATGGCCAGGGCCGAAATTACGGGTCCTTCTGGAATAGCCGGGCCTAGATCCGAGGGAAGATGAAAGATGTGCCGGAATTTCCACGATAATGGCAAGAGGAAAAAAATACTAAATATGAACAACCCCGCTAGTTGATGAACCGGAAGCCGCGAATTATGCAGGTTGGTCTCACTTGAAAAGTTTTTCGTCCACCATGAAGGGGTGTTCCACTGCACGTAGCTCTGTCCCCAACTAATTTCTTCTCCAGCAAAAAATAAGGCAGCCATGGCAATAATGCCAACCAGTCCCGCCGCCCAGTAATTTGATTGCCGATAGAAGTTCCAGAAGGAAATGAGCAGGAGGCCGCCTGCCATGCTTGCGGCGAGGAATGTCAAAATTTCGACCAATTGAAATTCGCGTTCCTGAATTTGAAAAATGTAGGAGACAAAAAATTTCGGCCACACGACATAGGTTATAACCAGGGCAAGTATGATCAATAGCGGCCAGGTAAACGCTAAAAATTTTCTGAAGGGCAACACGTCGCGCTGTTTTCTGTAAAAGGCCGATAATCTTTCCAGGAAGTGAGCGGGCAGAAAAAAGGGAAGGGCCGGCATGAGGAAATTTTCTTGATATGAAGAAAACTAGCTTGCCCTGAAATGGAAGCTCGTTGTGCTCGGAAGCTTATGCCGTGCCCTGAGGGCCTGTGTTCGGAAAATCTCCTTGCTCCTTCCGCTGGGCACGTGCAGCGATGTTTTCCATGAGGCCCGCAAGTTTCTGGTATTGAGGGTGATCGGGAGACAAAGGCTTGCCGTCTTCATCGCACATTAGGTCTTGCATGCCTTCTAGAATTTCATTCATTTCAGGAAAGAATTCAGCTTCACTTTTTTTGCGTCCCATGGAGACCCCTCCTTATCGATCTGGATAACTGCAATATCACTCTTTAAGATTTTCCTTCTTGATCCAAGATGCTTTGGATCACGAGCTTGAGGTTTTCGTAGGTGAGGTTGTTAATTCGAATATTGCCGTCTAACACAACAGTGGGGGTATGAGTGACGTTGATGCGTTCTCCCCAGGCCTTCCCTTTCCCCAAAGTTTGAAAAGGCTGTCCACTCGACAGTCCGGCTTCAAATTCAACGGGGTTCAAGCCTACTTTCTGAATTACCAGCGAGCGCATGGTCTTATCAAAATTCTGAATGTCTTTTTCATGAATGGATTGAAAGAGAATCTCTTTCATCTTCTGGCCTTTTCCCATCGTCACAGCCTGATTATACATTTCAAAGGCGGTGGGTAACTTTCCAGGCATGACAGGGAAGCCAATCATGCGGGCCTCAAACTTTTCCCCGAACTCCTTTTGAAGTTTCGTGACGACCACTCGCTCGAACATATGACAATGGGGACAATAGAAATCCGCAAATTCAAACAAGATGACTTTTCCTTCTTCATGGAGAGAAGGTTCGCCCTCGATCATTTCATATTCACCTTGCAAGGAACTGAAGGCCGCAGGGAGGGCCGAAAAAAAGACCAGAATGAAGGCGACGCTTATCAGTAGGACTAAACGGGTGAGTGATGTGTTCATGAGAGTCCTTTCGTCATGTGGGTCTGTTGAAAAAAGCCGCCAGCGGCGTTCTCGCCCTTTTTCCGTGCTCACGTAGTGCCAGTACGCTCCGCGCGCAAAAAGGGCTGCGGCCTTGCTGGACGGACTTTTTTGAACAGACCCGTCGTCGTTGATCGCCAAGGGCCTCCTGGCGAAATATGGCCGTTGATATCTTCATTATTCAACACTCGTCATATCTAAATTTTGAGGGCCTGGGTCTCGAATCCCTCAGGTGCAATGCGCTACTATCTTTAGGGAACTTCTAAGCCATCAAATAGAATCAAGCACTCCTCATCATATCAGACCAGGCCTAGGCAGCTTCAAGCTGAAAACGGTCAAAGGACGGCATAGGGAGTCTTTTTTTATCTAATCGTGTCATTTTTAGGTGTATCAAAACAATAAGTTATGGAGGCAAGGGAATGAAGGTTGTCAGTTTGAAGGAATTTCAGACGTTTTCCACTGAAAAGATGAAAAAGCTGAATGTGTTTGAAACCCCACGGTTTTTTTGTGATGTCTATTGCTTTGAGCCGGGGCAAGTCCAGAAGGCTCACGCGCATGGTGATCAGGATAAGTTGTACTTTGTGTTAGAAGGGCGAGGTACCTTCCAAGTGGGAGCGGACAGTCAGGTTTTAGAAGAGGGGCAAGGGACGATGGCTCCCGCAGGTGAGGAGCATGGCGTGCTGAATCATACAGAACAACGGCTTCGAGTATTGGTCTTTATGGCTCCCAATCCTCAATAAAGGTGAGGTTAGTTAGGAGTGAAAAGTAAGGAGTAAGGAGCAAAGGCTAGGAACAACATTATTTGACCAAAAATACGGTGTTTCTTTTGGTTCCTTGCGCTTCGCTCCTTACTCCCTTACGTCTGCTAGTTCGATGGATTCATGGCATTGAAAATTGAGGTATTTTTGTCGCCAGTGACGGTCAAGATTCCTACTGCTCCTTTCGCCACACGGAAAATGCTATGATCGACCAGGAGATAGGCTCCGGGCACATCTGCTTTAAATTCAACGATCGCGGCGCCGGCTGAGGGAATCAGCGTGGTTTGCACATTCTTATTGACGGTTCCGCCAATGGCTCCTTCCACATACACTTTATCGAAAATTTCTCCTATGATGTGAAAAGACGACGCTCCATTTGGGCCGATATTCCCCATAAACAGCCGAACGGTTTCTCCGGCCTTGGCTTGCAATTGGTCGCCCATCAGGGCGCCAGCTTTGCCATTAAACACCACATGGTCAGGATGCTCGGCCAGTCCTTTTTCCATCGAGAGCTCCATGATGCCGTTTTCCGCACTGGGTTGTGTAAAAAACTCACTTTCAAGGACTGCATATTCACGGTCTACTTTAGGAAGACCGCCTTGAGGGTCCACAAGAATCATCCCATACATTCCATTGGCGATATGGGCCGGAATATTTGGGACCGGCGACGCGCAATGATAAATATACAAACCTGGGTTGAGGGCCTTGAACGAAAAAACCCCTTCTTGTCCTGGAGCTGCCAAATTATCCCCTGCGCCACCCCCTGGACCATTGACGGCATGCAAATCCATATTATGTGGAAATTGACTTGAGGCGTGATTCTTGAGGTGAAGCTCGACGGTATCGCCTTCACGCACACGAATCATGGGCCCCGGCACCGTGCCATTAAAACTCCAAAACTTATACTGCACACCGTCGGCTAGAGTTCCCACAAATTCTTTGGCCTCTACCTCTACTACCACTTTGGCCGGGTTTGTTCTCGTCACAGGTGTAGGCACTTCTGGCAATGTGGTTAACTGTGCTTTGACAGAGGGAAGGTTGTTGCCCCATGCCAGAGTGGTTAAACCGAGGAGGGTGATAGTAAGAAAGAGAGTGCCACACATGGGGCGTGTAAAATTTGTAGATGTTATATGCCTCGTCATAAAACCGACTCTCCTTTGTGTAGAGTATGTTGAGTAGAAGAATAAACGATGAAGTCTGTTAGACACATCAGGATATAGGAAAACCTTGAAAAAACAATGATCTAGATCACTTTTGTGGAAAAAACTATGAGGTCAAGCCTTGGACGCGTTGTTTTTTCCCAGGTTGATAAGACCAACAACGACCTCCTGTTCTCTTGAAAATTTTCAAGCCAATAAATTAGGGAAGAAGTTGTTCATTTCCGTTCATTAGGGAGTTTCTTGTGGACTACTATTGCCGATCTTGTGTGCGATTTTACCATACTGTAAGCATCCGGCATCCGTCATTTTTGCGATGGCATGGTGGCAGGCTTTTGTCTCAAGTCCCAAGGAAATCTGTAAGCGGTGTGTGGAGAGGTTTCCAGACAAAATAGCAAAGATGTGTTTCGTGGCAAAGGTTATGGGTACTCTGTGTCGCGGAATGCTGATGCACAACGTAGTGCAATGTTAACAAACTCGGGTATTAGCATAGAAATTGAAAGCCGAAATTCGCATCAGAGACTTAGTCTATTTTGTATTTGATTTTGTCGGCTACGATGAAATTGTTTTTCAAAATGTGTTGTAGAAATAGCAAGCAAGGAATATGGCAAAGCTGCCGAAAAGGAAGGAGACTGAACGAGATGAGTGACAAATGAAAAATTGGAGAAATTCTGGTGCGCTGTAAAATGATCGTAGTTCGAGTTGTCCTTTTCTGCTTTCTTTTCGTTGGTCTTTTTTCGAGTCCTCTCCTTGCGAGTCCCACTTTTTTGAACCGGCAGGCGTATCCTCTCCCGCTTGGTTTAACGGAAATTGGGAAGTTCCATAAGAATGACCTCAAGACATTTGAAATTTGGACACAATGGAGTAATCCTTCCCATGAGAAAATTGTCGTCAATATCACGTTTACCTTTTTTGACAAAGATTCTAATGATTCGCAGTTAGGAGAGGACGGAACAGATGATCTTTTGATGACCGTGACGGAAACGATGGTGATTCCTGAACAGACGAGCAATTGGGGGAAGTATTTCCAACTGACGGCGATCGGGCACAAACTCAATCAAGGGTTTGATCATCCGGCCGAAGGCGCAGGTTTGGAATTGTACCTTGAAGCACAGGTCATTTCGGTCAAACATATTTCCTCTGACTAACCGCAACGCCTTTCCCGCCTACCTTTTAGGACTGTTGAAAAAAGTCATCAGCGGCGTTCTCTGGATCGGGCCTGTCAAGTCT
Source organism: Nitrospirales bacterium (assembly GCA_965223315.1). GTDB lineage: Bacteria > Nitrospirota > Nitrospiria > Nitrospirales > UBA8639 > Nitrospira_E. The sequence goes on along the minus strand of CBDCWD010000004.1, from coordinate 2,753,263 downwards.
TCTGTGTAACTGATCGTGAATTACTCTTTCGTTGACACTCGGTCTCCTAATAGAATGGCAAACTGATTGAGCGCTCGTTTCCATTCTGGAATGGGCATGGTCCATTTCTTGGCAATGCGTTGCATCCCCAGGTAGAGCACTTTCAAAATGGCTTCATCGGTTGGGAACGCGCCGCGTTTTTTGAGGACCTTCCGTAATGAGAAATTCAGGGATTCAATCGCATTGGTCGTATAGATCACTTTCCGAATTTCAGGGGGATAGTCAAAGAACACGGTCAACCGTGTCCAGTCGCGACGCCAACTGGCACTAATTGAGGGATATTTTTGATCCCACATCTGCGCAAAGCGCTCCAAGGCTTCTTCGGCTTCTGCCAGCGTGGCCGCGCCATAGATCGCTCGTAAATCGCGGGCGACCGGGCGGCGTTCTTTCCAGACCACGTACCGTAAGGCGTGGCGCACTTTATGGACAATGCAGAGTTGCACCTGAGTCTGGGGAAAGATGGTTTCCAAGGCTTCGGGTAACCCGGTCAGCCCATCGACACAAGCGACAAAGCAATCCTTCACGCCTCGCTGTTGCAAGTCCGTGAACACCGCTAACCAAAACTTGGCTCCTTCCGTTTCACTGACCCACAGGCCCAGGAGTTCCTTCTCTCCCGTGAGCGTCACGCCGAGGGCAACATAGACGGCTTTGGTCTTGACCGCTCCATCGTGTCGCGATTTCACAAACAGGCAATCAAAATACAGGATGGGATACACCGTCTCCAGCGGCCGACTTTGCCAGAGCCGCACATCTTCTAAGACGGCATCGGTGATCGTCGAAATCAGCGTGGGCGAGACGTCGGTCCCGTACAGCTCTTCGAGATGCCCTTGAATTTCCCGCGTGGTCAGTCCATGGGCATACAGGGCTAGCACTTTGTCATCAAAACCCTCGAGCCGCCGTTGGCGTTTCTTGACGACGGCCGGTTCAAACGTGCCTGATCGATCTCGGGGCACGGCCAGCTCCACTGGACCTTGAGCGGTCTCAATCGTTTTGGCACTCGTGCCATTGCGGACGTTTCCGTTCTGGGCCTGGTGACGGGCATGAGGAGCATACCCCAGATGATTGGTGAGTTCAGCCGCCAGTGCCCGCTCCACCAACCGTTTGGTCAACCCTTTCAACAGCCCATGCTCCCCAAGAATATCTTCAGGCGAGTCACAGTCTTGCAATAAGTCATCGAGCAAGGCATCGGTTTTTGTACTGTTCTTGGTCATCAGTCCTCCTTCAGAAAATAAATCCATGATGATAACCAATTACACACTTAATCTTACAGGCCCCCCAAGGAAACACCGAGAGACAGAGATCGATGGTCGTCGCATCCAGGGCATAGACCGTGTGAGTCAGCTCGACACCAAACTCCTCGTCGAGATAGAGCTTGCGGGCAATCTGGATCAGTGAGTGAGCAAAGTCGGCGTAGATGCGCCAATCGCGAACCCTGTTCGCATCGGCTAATGTACTGCGGGTGACGGGGCTGCGAATGCCCATGTGGTACAGCTTGGATTGCCGGGCACGCAGGCAGACTTCGATGTCGCGCAGACTCTCGCGATACGTGAGCTGGGCAAAGGCCAGGCTGAGATATTGGTCGAGACAGCTGAAGTGCTTGACCTTGTGGTGGCCTCGATAGCGTTGGACACAGCGCCGAAACGTGTGCATAGGCAAATGATCCATCACCTGTGAAAAAATAAGTTTGCCGGTATACATGAGCCAGGTCCTCCCCGAGTTCCACAGGAGGATGGCGAAGAGCAGGTTTTCGTTTCAAGTCGATGACAGACATAAATGGGTTATTTGTCATGTAGAAACAAGAGGTTATGCCTTTTCAGCTATCAAACGTCCGGACAGCAGTGACTCTCGATAGGAAAATGCTTCGATGGGTGTTCATTAGGTATACTGGTAGCTTCGAGCCGTTTGTTCACAATCCAAAGAAGGATTTCCCATGAAACAGATTATGGTTGTCGGGGCGGGGGCGGTTGGCGGGTATTTCGGAGCGCATTTAGCGCAGAAGCATTCACATGTGTCATTTTTATTGCGCCCAAAGACTCAAGAGGCCGTAGCCAAGAACGGGCTTACGATTCGAAGTGCAATTGGGGAAAATTTCACGGTGCGTCCTCCATCGGCTACCGATCCGCGCGATTTGCCGCAACCGGACCTGATTATTTTGGGAGTGAAAGCCTATGATCTGGATGAGGTCATGGATCAGATTGAACCTGTTCTGACGCCCGCTGCTACGATTCTCACCTTACAAAACGGAGTTACCATTGAAGATACGTTGAAAATGAGATTTGGGCGAGAGCGGGTGGTGGGGGGCGTGGCCTTTATCTATTCCAAGATTGCTGAACCGGGAGTGATTGAGCATTTCAAAAAAGGCATGGTGACGATTGGTGAATTGATGGGGCTGGAAACGCCCCGTCTTCGAGAGATCAGAGAGCTTTTTAAACAGGCCTGGATTCCGTGTTATCTGACGGATGATATTCGTAAAGCCAAGTGGGAGAAGATGTGTTGGAATTGTGTCTTTAATCCTTTGACCATAGTTCTCAACGATTATGTTGCAGGAGCTTTGGATGAACCTGCCTTGCAACCGGTCATGGCCACGATTGTTCGGGAGGTTGCCGCAATTGCGATGGCGGCCCATCGAGTGCCTTTGGACGGAGATATGCCTGAGAAGGTTGTAAAGTGGTCACAAGAGCTTCGAGATATTCATACGTCAATGTACGATGATTGGAAGGCTGGACGACCGACGGAAATTGATGAGTTAAATGGGTATGTGGTCAAACAGGGAAAAGAATTGAATGTGCCAACGCCCATGAATGAGATGTTGACCGCGCTTATTAAGGGGATGACGGTCAAGCGGTGTGTTGAGGAGCCAGTTGTCTGTGTCGAGGGCGATGTTCAATGTGCTTTACAGTTTTCTCGAGCACATTTACGGAATCTCCCTCAGAGGTATCAAATTTCTGATATTGGCGCTCTGATGCCTAATATGCGCGGTACGGGCGTGAAAATTCAGGCGCTGCTGGAGGCCGTGACTCTTCAAGTTGGAGTCGATCACATCACCTTTCATTCAGACGATCAGGGATATTCAGCCTGTCTCACAGTGGATCAGGCTCGTCAGTTTGGCATCTTGCTCTATGAAGAGCGTGGAGAGCTGTTCCCTTCTGAAAAAGGAGGGCCATTTCGACTTGTGACGCCCGGTTTAGGCGATCTATGTGCCAATGTGAAGCAGGTCGCACGCATCGTCTTTTCTCGAGGCGCTTCTCAAGATACTCGTCCGCTTGAAGCTTGTGCAGAGGACCAATAAGAATAAGGCATCCAAAAAGAAGTTTTGATATAAAAATGTTATATATATTTTCTTGTAATCCACAAAAAGTTCATAAAGATTTTGTGAGTACATGGTCTGTGAAACGAAAATTGAGCATGATTATGAGATCCAAAAGCAAAATATCTTAGTCATTCGAAAGGCTACAACGTATTATTTTTATTGTGATTTTAATTTTATTACGACTCTATAATTCATGTAAAACTTTATTATTTTTGCTATAATTTATCATTCTATCCTGTTTGACCTCCTACAGACTTTGTCCTACACTCTAGGCTAACTTGTCCCACTTCAATTTTTTCTGTGTTTTATACACATTCCTAGTTTCCAATCCGGAGTGAACTATGGACAAAATCGAAATTTTTCCTTGGGCCAAAAACTTTGAAACAGGCATTGACCTTATCGATGAACAGCACAAGAAATTGGTGGACATTTTGAATATGTTGGCCGGACATCTGGCGAATTGCTCGTTGCCGGCGGAGATGAATGCGGTCTTTGATGAGTTAACGGCCTATGCCGATTATCATTTCAAGTCGGAAGAGAAAATTTGGAGGACTTACTTCAAGGATGATCCGTGGTATACAAATCATCTCAAGACTCATGAAACCTTCTTTGGTGTGGTGATAGGTTTAAAAAAGGAAGAAGGCGAGAAAACCTTAGATAAGGTCATACAGGAAGTCGTGACGTTTCTCTCCAAGTGGCTGGCTTATCATATTCTGGATACCGACAAACGGATGGCCAAAACAATTCAGGCGCTTGAATCAGGAAAGTCACTGGAAGAAGCCAAAATACTGGCCAATGCGGAGATGAGTGGATCGACGAGGGTGTTGATCGATACGGTGCTCAATATGTACGAAGGAATCTCCGTGCGCACCGTGGAACTCATGCGGGAAAAAGCCCTTCGTAAGCAAGCTGAACAGGCCTTGGCTGCAAGCGAAGAACGCTGGAATTTCATCCTGAAATATATTCTGAGTGACGGTGAAGATAATGTCTGGGATTGGGATATTGAAAATAGCATTCAATATCTTTCTGGGGTAGATCTCCCGGTTTTTTATGTTGTGGATGATACACAGCGTTCCTTCAAAAAAGAGTCGATGATTCATCCGGATGATTTTGAATCCGTCAAAGCTGATTTACAGGCGCATCTGGCTGGGGAGTCGGATTTTTTTATTAACAAGCATCGAGTCCTGCGAAAAGGGGGACAGTGGTCCTGGGTGTTGTCTCGAGGGAAAGTCGTGAGTCGGGATAAGAACGGCCAGGCGTTACGCATGGTCGGAACGCAAACCGATATCACAGAGCGGGAACTCGCCGCACTTATCTATCAGAACAGCAGTCAAGGGATGTTTGTGACGGACCTTGACAACCAGGTGATTGGGGTGAATGCGGCATTTGCAAAACTAACGGGGTATGCCACCGAGGAGATCATTGGGAAACATCCTGATTTTTTCTTTTCAGGGCGGCATGATGAAAAATTTTTGCAGACGATCCAAGAAAGTCTGACCGTCACTGGACATTGGGAAGGTGAAATTTGGTATCAACGCAAAAATGGTGAGGAATATCCGGTGCTGCAGACAATCAATGCGGTCGTGGATACAGAGGGTGTGTTGCAGTATGCTATCGGGCTTTTCTCGGATATGAGCGAAATCTACGCTGCAAATACGGAAAGAGAGCGTTTGCAACGAGATCTTCAACAAGTCCAAAAAATTGAATCGCTTGGTCAGTTGACCGGTGGCCTTGCCCATGATTTTAATAGTTTATTGGGAATCATGACGGGCTATTCAGGGCTTGTACTCAAGGGCTGTGAAAATTTAGGGGAAGCGCGATTGGTTGGATATATGCAACATGTGCGCGCAGCCAATAAACGAGCGGGGAATTTGGTCTCACAAATGCTGGCGTTCAGTCGGAATGATGAAGTGGATGATATTCCGATGCAGTTTGCGCCTCTGTTGCAAAATGATATTGAGATCTTGCGTGCGACCCTCCCGTTTGAGATTGACATTCAACTTGAGTGTGAGGCCAATCTGCCAAGCGTGATGATGAATCCGACGCAACTGCACCAAATCTTGATGAACCTTTCCCTCAATGCGCGTGATGCGATGGATGGTGCTGGGCAATTACGCATTACGCTAGGCTGGGCTCGCGGGTTGGATGCGGTGTCGTCAGTTTCGCATAAACGGGTTCAGGGAGACTGGATTGAATTGAGGGTAAGTGACACGGGAGCCGGCATTCCTGCAGACCTGGCCCCGAAGGTTTTTGATCCCTACTTTACCACGAAGGATATTGGGAAAGGGACCGGTCTTGGGCTGTCAGTGATTTACGGCATTGTGGAAAAACATCATGGGCATATCTTGCTGGAGAGCGAGATGGGAAAAGGCAGTACGTTTCGCATACTCTTTGCGCCTTTGACACATGACCAACACGACCACGGAGACGAGCTTGATGAAAAAGCTCCTCCCGTGCAAGAGATCGGAGGCGATGGTTCAGAGATTTTGGTGGTGGACGATGAACTGGGCTTTGCCACGTTTCTTGAAGCATTGTTGACAACCCACGGATATCAAGCACAATCATGTACGGATGGGCATCAAGCACTGGATCTCTTTCAAGCCAACCCTTCACGCTTTTCTCTACTCGTTGCAGACCAATGCATGCCAAAAATCACGGGCAAACAGCTGATTGGAAAAGTTCGAGAGTTGCGACCGGAAATTCCAGCTATTATTTGTTCGGCGTATCGGGAGAAAGAGGATGCAGAGGAGATGGCAACCACGCCTATTCCCTTCTTTGAAAAACCGCTTAATGATAACCGCTTTCTGAATGCTGTCGGCCAGTTATTGGAAGCCAGTGGCGGGGTGACCAAGTAAGCCAGGCGCGGCATCGTTCTTCTGTTCGCCGCGTCTTGAATGTATTGTCCTTTTGGGTTGTGATGTTGTGAATTTGAGAACTGCCTTGTGACGGCCATTCTTTTGACCTGGATGTGCCCTTTCCTTCTTCAGTTCTTGTCCATTCGGTAAATGCCTGTTTTTTAAAGAATTTTCCGGTCATTTTGGGATTGCAAGTTTGCCGGTTGCGTCGTAAAATGGCGTCTTCTCAGTTCTTCTTACCTCTTCATCTGAAAGGATTGATTTGTATGGCAGAGCGAACGTTGGCAATTATTAAACCAGATGCGGTCGAAAAACATGCCATTGGGGATATTATTCGGCGATATGAGGAAGCCGGATTATACCCCAAGGCGATACGCATGATGCGGTTGTCGAAAGCCTGTGCCGAAGGTTTTTATGCCGTACATCGAGAACGTCCTTTTTTCAATGATTTGACGACGTATATGTGTTCCGGTCCGGTGGTCGTGTTAGTCTTGGAAGGGGCCAACGCGGTGAAAAAACACCGTGATCTTATGGGAGCTACGGATCCCAAAAAGGCCGACCCAGGAACGATTCGGGCCGTGCATGGCGCATCGATTGAAACTAATGCGGTCCATGGTTCTGATTCCGTAGAAAATGCGCAGATTGAGATTCAATATTTTTTTGCTGAGTCTGAATTGCAGTAAGGAGCTGCGTTGTATGTATCCGGCCCGTAAGACGTTCGTCTCTTTTCTTAAAGCCGTGGCACTGTGTCTGCTCTGCCTTGGGGTTTTGGCCTCTTGTGGGCGGACTCGTCCAATGCAGGGGCCTCCCATGACAGAGACGATTCCCCCAGCGGTGGAAAGTCAGCCAGATCCGACCCAGCAGCCTATCCAAGAAATTGATCATGCCGAGCGTATTCGCCACATCCATGAGCGGCTTTTTCAAGACGCGCGGCATCATTTTGAAGCGAGGGAGTTTCAACGGGTCATCGCTGACTTATCAAAATTATTGGCATTACAGCCTCAAGATGGACTGGAGCGGGAGGGACGGTGGTTACTTGGGCAGACCTATGATCAGATACGAGATTGGAAAGGTGCGCAGCGGGAATATGCCACGTTGGCCTCGACCGGCACAGGGCAGCGCTATCAGGAGGCCGCTTCTCAGCGCCTTGAGGAAATTCAGGGCTTATTGAAGAAAATTGAGACTGCCCCCCAACAGACTCAAGCCATCAGGTTTGCGTTGAACCAGTTGCCAGTGACAGCCGGGTTTGAACAGGGCATTCAGAAGATGAAGCAAGATGGGGTGACGACTTTGCTCATCGATCTGGGTTGCCAGCGAAAGGTGTTGAGCGCTGAATTTTCTCAAGAATCCTCTCCCGCACTTGTGAAGCTTGAAACGTTATTGCGGAACTATGCTCAACGCATTCACTCTGTTGGGCTATCCATGTATGTGGGGGTGAACCTTCGCTGTCTGGGTCATTGGGCTCCTTCTCAGCATCAGGCCTGGCAAGACTTGACCTATCAGATTGCCACACGAACATCAAATCCTTCCAAAAAGTTCGACCTCTTTCATCCTGCCTATCAAGAGTTTCTGACACGTTTCCTTGTCAGGCTCTGCAAGAATGGGGTGGACGGCTTGGTGTTCCTGAAGGATCACCCTCTTGGGCTGTTTGATGGAGTAACTCGTATTGGGATCAAGCGGTTTGAAAAACAATTCGGGGCCAGCTTTGATCCCCGTCAAATTTTTCATGAAGGGTTTGATCCTCTTGAGATATCTCGTGGCTCAAAAGGAACGTCTCAGGTGAAAAAAAGTGGGAAGAACAATACGTTGTTTTGGCGATGGGCAGGGTGGAAAGCCCGGGAGCGGTTAAATATCCTTGAGGCGGTGGTGGATCATGTTCGTTCCCAGTACCCTTCCGTGCAGTTTGGCCTAGAACTCCATCCCCATGGATTGACCGACCCAGTGGGCGCATTAGTTGAGTATGGGGAAGACGCGTTAGATGCCACGGGCCGCCATTTTTCATTTTTCTTTGTGAGGCCAGAAATTGATCGACGCTCGACATTTACTGAACAAGCCGTCATAGAGAAATTACGGCGTATTTCCACGAAAGCTGTTCTTGATCGCTTACTTCCTGCTGTTGATGACCCGCGGCGAGTGTGGGTGAGTATGCCTGCCAAAGGCGGACAACGTCTCCGTTTGCAAACCGCGTCGGGAGAGCATTCTCCTCTGCAAGATTTTCCTTCAGGCATTGGCGTGGTTCACGATCTGCGTGCCTTTTCTTAAGTCGGAAGGAACCACGTCTTTGTATGTTTCTTGAAAGCTGTGTTGCGGCTTTTTCGGAACAGTCAACTCGCATACACCGATCGATTAGGAAAGCTACTGTATTGCAATGAGAACAGAATACTGTCGAGACAATAAGAATAGAGGAAAAAGGGGGTAGCAATGGAACCGCAGGATTTGCGTTATCACAAAGAACATGAATGGGTTCGTGTGGAAGGGAAAAAGGCGACGTTGGGAATCAGCAATTTTGCTCAAGATGCATTAGGTGATGTGGTGTTTGTGGATCTTCCTCAGATTGGCGCCACATTGTCGGCCGAAGCCGAGTTGGGCGAAGTGGAATCCACGAAAGCGACATCCACGATATATTCCCCATTGTCAGGGGCAGTCATAGAAATCAATCAAGAGCTGGAAGAGCATCCTGAATTGTTAAATCAAGACCCCTATGGCCAGGGATGGATCGCTGTGTTGGAGCTATCGGATCCCAGTGAAGTGGATAAACTAATGACGGCAGAGCAATATGAAGCCTTTTTGACCTCTGAAGCATAATGGTGACACCCAAACACATGATTGTGATTGGCGCTGGGCCTGGCGGGTATGTGGCTGCGATTCGTGCAGCACAGCTTGGAGCTCAAGTCACGGTCGTTGAAGAACAAGCCGTGGGGGGAGTCTGTTTAAATTGGGGTTGTATTCCGAGCAAGACGCTCTTGAATCTGGTGGATCTCGCGGAGCGTACACGACATGCTGAGGCATGGGGGCTGACTGTTAACGGATCGATAGGTTTTGATCTCGCACGGATGATTTCTCGAAAAAATGAGGTGGTGCAGTCCTTAGTGAAAGGGATCATGACCTTATTTAAACATTGGAATATCCAGCATGTCAGCGGACGGGGGACATTGGTGACTGAGCGACAAGTGCGCGTGAGCCATGAAGATGGAAATACGAGTCTCTTGGAGGGGGATGCGATTGTGCTGGCGACGGGATCATCATGGCCGCAATTGCCTCAATTTCCGCTGGATGGCCACAAGGTGATTTCCAGTAAGGACGCCTTGGATTTATCAAACATTCCCCGAAGTGTCTTGATTGTTGGTGGTGGAGTTGAGGGATGTGAGTTTGCGTGTTTATTCAGCGGACTAGGGAGTCAAGTGACTCTTGTGGAGATGATGCCTGCTCTGTTGCCAGCCGAAGATAGTGATACCAGTGCAATGCTCGCCAGGGAATTCAAAAAGCGTAAAATTCAGCTCTACCTCAATACCACAATTGAAACATGGGCATGTACCGACGAAGGGATTCAGGCGACTCTCAATTCAGGGAACACGGTGTCGGCTGAGAAGATGTTGATTTCTGTGGGGCGCCGCATGAATTCTGGACATCTTGGCTTAGAGTCGGTGGGCGTGCAAACTGGAAAACGTCAAGAAATTTTGGTCAATGACCGCATGGAAACCTCGGTGCCTGGCGTCTATGCGATTGGAGATGTGACCGGAAAGTCAATGCTGGCTCATGTGGCCTCGGCCCAAGGGAAAGTCGCGGCATCCAATGCCATGGGCGCTGTGCAGACCATGAATTATGAAGTGATTCCGGCAGGCATCTTTACCCTGCCTGAAATTGGTCGGGTTGGTTTGACAGAGCAGCAGGTACGGGAGCAAGGTCGGCAACCCCTGATTGGACGGTTTCGTTATGGAGGACTTGGAAAAGCTCAGGCGGTTGGTGAAGTGACGGGACAGTTTAAAGTCATTGCCGATAGCCAATCTCAAAAAGTTGTGGGAGTGCATATTGTTGGTGCTCATGCCGCAGATCTTATCCATGAAGGCGCATTAGCTATGCAGTCAGGCATCAAGGTTTCTGATGCAGCTAACATGATTCATGCACATCCCACTCTATCGGAAGGTTTCATGGAAGCGGTTGAGGACATTGAAGGACTGGCCATTCACCAAGCCAGAAAACGCCAGTCTTAATCGTCAAAAAGACCTCGATCATTATGACTTTCTGGAGTCCCCATCTTTATGAGCTTTCTTGGAAACAATCGCTTGCTTTGAAAAGTGCCATTTTGGCTGTCGGCATTGCAGGTATCATGTGGGTGGGTTGGCCACTTGCTCCCAACGGCGAATCGGAACCTGAATTGCCGGCAGTGGTTGTCTCACAGCCTCAGGAGATTCAGACTGTCCATACTGTTTCTGCCCCAACGAAAGGTTCAAAGAAGAAACCTGCTAAAAATGCCGTAAGTATCCACCACAAGCAAGGGCGAGCTGGTAATCTTGCATTGTCAGTTGACCTCAATCGTAGTTCCCAACAGGAGCTGGAAGCCTTGCCCGGCATTGGTCCCGTATTAGCCAATCGGATTGTCACCTATCGTTCCGCCAACGGAAATTTTCAACATATCGATGAATTAGTGAATGTTTCAGGAATTGGCATGAAACGACTTCAACGTCTTCAACCGTTTGTGAACGTTGAAACCGCCGTCGGCAATCTTGGAAGTTGACATTTTTGCCTAGAAGGTCACTTGCGTGCTATCAGAACTTGATCGGCAATTAGCCCTCATCTTGCGAGGAACCGTTGAAGTCATTCAACTTGATGAGTTGAAGGCCAAGTTGACGTGGTCGTTGAAAGAACAACGTCCCTTAAAGATTAAAGCGGGGTTTGATCCGACGGCGCCAGATCTTCATCTGGGGCATACTGTGCTCATTCAGAAGCTAAAACATTTTCAGGATTTAGGCCATCAAGTCATTTTCCTCATAGGAGACTTTACTGGAATGATTGGAGATCCGAGCGGAGTCTCCGAGACTCGAAAGGCCTTAACGAAAGAACAAGTGCTGGAAAATGCGAAAACCTATGAACAACAAATTTTTAAAACCCTCGATCCGGAAAAAACTCAAATTGAATTTAATAGTCACTGGATGAGTCAGATGCGAACTGAAGCGTTGGTAGATTTATGCTCCCATTATAGTGTGGCTCGCATGTTGGAGCGGGATGATTTTTCGAAGCGATACCGTGACCAAAAACCCATTAGCATTCATGAATTTCTCTATCCCTTAGTTCAGGGGTACGATTCTGTGGCCCTGGAATCGGATGTTGAGTTAGGCGGAACGGATCAAAAATTTAATTTGCTGGTCGGGCGAGATTTGCAACGGGATTATGGTCAAAAGCCGCAAGTGGTGCTCACCATGCCATTGCTAGAGGGGACGGACGGAGTGCGCAAAATGAGCAAAAGCTTTGGAAACGTTATTGCGTTAGAAGATCATCCGTCAGAAATGTTTGGAAAGGTCATGTCAATTAGCGATGACTTGATGATGCGGTATTATGAGTTGCTGACGGTGTCGAATCTGGATGATGTGAAGCAGCAGCATCCCATGGAAGCCAAAAAGCAATTGGCGATGCAGTTGGTGCAACAATATCATGGCTTGGAAAAAGCGGAAGAAGCCAAGGCAAACTTTCAGCAGCGGTTTCAGAAACGGGACTTCCCAGATGAACCAGATGCGTACGTTGTTCTGCAGGAGCAGGATTTCACGAATCCGGACAATCTTTCGTTACCCTTAGTGGATATCTTAATGCGAACCGGGTTGGTGCCAAGTAAAGGTGAAGCACGGCGGCTCATTTCTCAAAATGCCATTCAAATCAACGGAGAGAAAATGAATGATATGTATAGTGTCATTCATTTTACGCCAAACCAAAAAGTCCCTATAAAAATCGGCAAACGTAAGTTTGCTGTAGTCGAAATGGCAGAGAAGTGATAGCCACTTCCGTCATTGTCTTGACTAACCTTCTTATCGTACATAGAATGCCTATCCTCGTCTCTTGAGCGGGCGTAGCTCAGGGGTAGAGTCCTTGCTTCCCAAGCAAGTTGTCGTGGGTTCAAATCCCATCGCCCGCTCCAATTTCGTTTGTATTCCTACCCTATATCATGAAGTATAGCTATTCCAAATACGTTCCAGCGAAACCGCCTTCAACCTCTTGACGAACCGTTGCTCTCCCCCCAAAGGGTGAGTAGATGTGAAAAACAACCTGAAAAAACTTTCCAGAGAGTATCAATGGAAGCTATTTGTCATGGCTATAAAACCGAAGATGTAAGTTTCTGGGCGCATGCTCACGCTGCCCCCTAGATGGATTTAGTGAATGAGGCGATTGTGAGGTTGGAGAGAGACGGGTTGGATGGAAGAAAACTGTTCAATGGCGCGTGAAGCCTTTGAGACGTAGAAGGCATATTGGGGTTCAGGGTAATTCTTGATGATGGCCTGTAATGTGGACAGCGCGGTATGCCAATCTGAAGACTGCCTGGCAGCTTCTGCAATGTGTATAGAGCAGGAGGCTGCCATAGCTCGAGGGTCAACAGATAAACGCGAATTCCTAGCGCTAGTCCATTCTTTGAGAAACTTGGGAATAGGGATGGGTGAGTCTTCAAGCGAGATTGGCGATGGAGCGGAATGTAAAATCTGAAGGCTTTGCAGCATGTCAGCTGCATTTGAGCCAATCACGCACTGATTATATTCATCCCATAGATCGATAAAAGCATCATTTTTTAGCGCAAGCTCTCCAGGATTTTTGGGCTGAAAACTTTGGCAGCCAACTAGGCTAAAGCTTAGCGCGAATATCCCAGTCAGTAAGGGAAGCTGATTTCTAAAGGAATGCAGAGTCATAATTCAGATTTTTGGCAGTATCATCCGTTTGACGTTACGTCGAATACGATTGAAAAGCAAGTTATATGCTTGAAACTAAACTCCACAAAATCAATGATTTATAAGGCATTTTTAAATATATGGCTAGGTACATTTATTTATAGAGTATTTTTTATGCAACATGATGTAGTTTTTATGCACCAAGCGAGCGTCCAGCTTTTGAGAATATTAACGTGAAGGTTTAAATTCATACCTGGCAAATAACCGTTTGGTGTCAGGGTGAAATCGATAACCTTTTTGTTGCCGAATGTCACGTTTGTCGAGAAGGGGGGCAAGCTGTCCTGAGGGATGTAAATAAAGCGCCCGGAGGGGAACAAACCGGGTTGTATGCCGTATGAGATGGCAGGGTGTTGGACGAATGGACGTCAACCAGTCAGCTAATTCCTGAGGATTCCCGATAGAAGCGGAAAGCAGCAACAAACGGGTTTGCGTGGGACAAAGGATAAGCGTTTCTTCCCACACCACTCCTCGTTCCGGATCTGCTAAATATTGCGATTCATCAAGGATGACGAGTCCTAAAGTGTGGAGTCGCAGGTCAAGGTCGCCACTGGCCGAGTCATAGAGCACATTCCGTAAAATTTCTGTGGTCATGACCAAAAGTGGAGCGTGAGCGTTATCCCGTCGATCTCCAGTGAGGATGCCAACCTGATCAGGGCCAAAGGTTTGTGAAAACTCCATATATTTTGTATTGGAGAGCGCTTTGAGCGGGGAGGTATAAATTACGGTTTGGCTGGCAGCCATTGCCTGTTTGATGGCTTCAAGAGCCACGTAGGTTTTGCCGCTTCCGGTGGGGGCACTGACAATGACATCGGTGTGCGCAATGGATTCTACAGCTTCTTGCTGCCAGCGATCGGGAACGAATGGCTGTGGTTCCGGCACGCCGATACCTTCCAACACTTCATCGAGAGAGATGGCGGGAGCAGCAGATTGAGGACCTGACCGTGATTTTCGAGAAGAAGGTTTCGTGGAAAATGGTGAATGAGTTGAAAAAGAAGTCTGTTGTTGTCCAGATGGCGAGAATGTCTCCGAGGCCGTGTCGGTCTGTTGAGGTGTAACGGACAATTGCTGTAACTCGGCGGCGACTATTGTTCGTGTCTCTGAAGGCAAGGCCAGCAGGCTTTCAATGAGCCGGCGTTTTCCCAGCCGAAAATGACGGGAAATTCGCCCTTTCGCTAGCTGGTGGAGCAACCGCGCCGGCAAATGTTCAAGTTCTCGTTTCAGATCATTGGTATTCATGGGAGTGGTTCCTGCTTTCTTTGTTTAAGGTAGTTCAGCCAAGACCTCCCGCCGCATGTTGTCCATAGCCAGGTGAGCTGAATCGGCGAGGCCTGGATGAGTGGCCTTGAGCCCGTATATTTGGGACAGAAATTCCAATGTTCGGGCTAGAAGCCGATAGACATCACCTTCAGCCATTGATGTGGATTTGATGAGAGATGTCCAGCTGAGGTCCGGTTGCCCAATCCATCGTTCCGCGATGGCCGCCACATCTGCTCGCAAAAGCGGGGGCGGTTCATAGGCTTGAAGAGAGTCGGCAACGTGTCTGACCTGAGTAAGCATGGAACTCATACCTGGTGAGAGGCGTATATACGAACTGGGCCGGTCATCATCATGCGCAATGCTCGCCATCACTCCGGCTAAGAGGGAAGGTGCGATGCCGGAAAATGCCTCCATTCGAATCAGTTCTGTGATCAGTAGTGAATGGTTGATGCGAATCAGGCGCGCCCATTCGCCGTCAGGGGTTAATTGAAAGTTGGCGGTGATATAGCCAAATCTATGGAGTACATCACCCTTTTGTTGAAATTGATGCCAAAGACCATCGTGCAAGGCTTGAATTGTTTTCGTGAGTTGTTGGGATTTCAAGCGCAGGCGTGAGGCTGTTGGGAAATCTTTTTTGCATGCGGCATGTGAGGGACAGGATGGACAAGCAAATTCATCGGTTAAGACCGAGGTTAACATTGGATCATCTTCGTCCTGTCTGGGTTCAAGAATGGGCACGGTAGGAAGCCGGGAGGGGAGTTGTGCTAAAACGGTTTTCAGATGCTTCAGTGTGTGAGGCGGGCACCATGGTAAAGTTCGAAGAGGTTGGAATTCGTACATCTGATCATAGATCTGGACGACCCGTTGTGCCGGACATTCTCCAACAGTCCCTCGTGCATGAAGCACGGACAACATGGGAGCCCCGGTGCCTCGGCTCCGGTATTGGCGCAGGACAATGGCTGGCCCTTTGGCCAAGGCAATCAGGCGTCCGGGAGTCAAGAAGGGAAGCGAAGCTTTTAGATAGGGTGTGTCGGCATGGAAAATTGGCCGCCGATGAGCTTTGCGGCGGCGGGCCATATCAAAAACTTTCCATTGCGCAACCCAATCGGTGCATTCCCGTGGTCCATAGGGGGCAAGTTGCTCGTGAATGTCGTCTAACCGGTTTTGATGAACGTGGGCTCGTTGGTTGAGTTGAAACTGGGCAAAACTCTTGGCCAACAGTCCTTCTATTTGGTCAACCGAATGGGCTTTCAGCAGATTCAAGACCATAGGGTAGGATACTAAGAATTGACTGTCGATCGCTTCTGGATGACCGGTGAGACCTTTCCCGAGTACATGTAAATCGATATATGGCGATGGCGTGACGACGACAAAGCCCACAAAGTCTTTTCCCCGGCGTCCCCCACGTCCGGCTAATTGTTGAATCTCACTCACCGTCAAATCCGTAAAGTCTTGTGACTTGCGAACGCTTGATTGACTCACGACAACTGTCCGTGCGGGAAAATCTACACCGGCGGCAAGGGTTGTGGTGGCAAACACGGCATCAAGTAGCGCTCGTCGCATCAATTCTTCAACCGCCATTTTCCAGGAAGGTAAATGACCGGCATGATGGGCAGCGACTCCGTATTCTTGTACCACCGGGATAAGCGGATGATCCGCAATGCTGGGAAATTCTTCAGAAAACTGCTTGAGAAACGTCTGGATGGCTGCTGAATGTGAAGCGGAGATACCGGCTGACGTGTGGAGAAACGTGTCGATTGCCTCGTCACAGCCGCGTCGAGAGGTCAAAAAGATAATAGCGGGGGTTAAGCGGTGTTCACGGAGGGTTTCAAGAAGATCAATCGGATGAATGGCAGGTGGCATGGACGATAAAATTGTATCAGGAGTGGCCCGAAAAAACACTCACCCCGTGTATGTGGGCAAAACGGCACAGAAGAAAAACTGTCAAGCTTCTTCTCAGAAGGCCGATACAGTTCTTAATATCATGGCAATAGATGTAATTGTACGAGGTTGTCCGGGGGCCACGGTCGTCGATTTTCATGGCCGGCTGGATATGCATTCCCGGTGGCATATGAAGGCGATCATTAATCAATGCTGCCAGACAGAATTTGAACATCTCATTCTTAACTTGCAAGGCTTAACATTTGTAGATAGTGCCGGGCTGGGCTTTCTGATTTTATGTTCACAGCAGTTCAAAGACTTGGGACGCAAAATTTCCTGGATCGAACCACAAGGTTTTGTTGGAGATATGGTTAAAAATTTACAGCTTCATGATTTGATTGTCATCTGTCCAACTGAGCAGGATGCCCTTTCATAATTGTTTTCTATCAGACAGGAGTCTTCTCACGTGTTAATTATGGGATTCATGTGGTTCGTGCGGCGCTGTTTGAAAGCTAAAGAAGAGGGTTCGGAGTCGCGTAAGGTCTAGGCCTTCGTTTTTCCTTCCGGTTTATTTGTCTCCATTTTTCAACGTCTCTGAGGTTTTTCGCTCAAGATTTCCAATCTCCTGATTGATTTGTGCTTGCAAGGCTGGAGCCTTTTGGAATTGCAGCAGTTGAGTCGGGATAGCACTGCGGTGGCCTGAAAGTAAAAAGGCCATCGTGCAACTCACGAGAAGATACGGGCCGCTTGCCATCCCAAAGAGTTCAAGACCTAGCAGAACGGCTGTAATCGGGGTATTGATGGATCCGGCCAAAAGAGCCGCAAATCCTAACGCGGCAAAGAGGCTGGGATCTTGACCCAGCGCCCATCCAAATGCCGAACCGGCTGTGGCACCCACAAAGCATATCGGGAGAACAATTCCGCCGCTTCCGCCGGTGTTCAGAGTAAAGGTGGTGGTCAGAATTTTTCCCAGCACCAAGGCCCAGGCAATCGTACCGCCTTCCAGCGCTCGTTGAATCGTGTCTTTTCCCAATCCAAGGACTTCTGGCGAAGCCAGCCATGCCACCCCAAAGAGGAGACTTCCACCAATAACACCTTGGAGAAACGGAGACGCGGGCAGGTAATAGGTCAGCCGCTTGGCTCCGTTTAGGCATTCGACCATCACGAGAGAGCACAAGCCGAATATCACGCCTCCCAACAATGCCAGGACCAAGAGCGTGGTATCCATCATGGGAAATATTGAAGCGACAAATTCCATGTCTGGCATTCCTGCAAATTGCGCAGTCATTGCGCCGATGATGGCTGCGACGACGGAGGGGAAGAGCACATGATAGGTTAATGAGCCAACAAATAAGGCTTCAATCCCAAAAAATGCACCAGCTAAGGGGGTGCCAAAGATTGCCGCAAAGCCTGCACTTAACCCGCAAATGACGAGTGTTTTCCTGTCTGGTGCATCGAATTGGAGGATATCAGAGAAAAAGGAGGCGAGGCCGCTGCCAATTTGTACGCAAGGTCCTACGTTCCCCGCTGAACCTCCCGTGCCAATGGTCAGAATCGTCGCGGCAATTTTAGCTGGTATGACCTGCCAGGAAATCTTTCCAGACTGCAAATGAATGGCGCGAATGACGCGTTCCACCCCTTGCCCGCCAGCTTCTGGCACTAAGGCCGTGGTTATCCAGGCTGACAGGCCTAAACCCAGAGGCAACAGCCAAAACGTCCACGACATGCGTTGCATGTGGTCAATAAAAAGCTGTAAGAGCAAGACAAAGCCCGTACTTGTGAGTCCAACGCATAGGCCGATCCCAGCGGCCAGGATCAGCCACTTAAGGACATAAATGAGGAGAACGAGTTCTTCAGAGAGTTGACGGATCATAAAGCGAGTGATAGCTCGTTCCTCACATTAGCAGGCTCAATACCTTAACGATAGTGTTTCGTGTTTGACACTGACATGTCCGGGTTGCGTCGAATCTCACGAGAACGTCGCTGGCGCAAAATTATCTGAGTACGCCTTTTCGTTGACTTGGCTCATATCCACTGGTAGCTTGAGCTAAGAAAACTCAAATCTACTACGTGCATCGTCCCGCCTTCCATTGCTCTTTTGTCAGTATGTTCTACGCAGAGGTTTACGGATCCAGGTGAACTGTTGAGCCTTGTATGAAGCCCTCATCCTCTTTTATATACCTTTGTCTTGTTGGACTGTGTTGTTTTATCAGCTACGACATGGTGCGTCGTCCTGCGCTGGCCTTATTGGCCGATTCCCTTGGAGCGAATCCTTTTATGGTGGGCATGGTGGTCGCACTGTCGACTGTCACAGGAATATTTTTGAAACTGCCCATGGGTATCTTGTCAGATGTCGTAAACCGGAAGCGGTTAATGACAGGCGGAGTCTTAGCGTTCGCAATCCCGCCATTTTTCTATCCATTTATTTCTGATTTGTCCACGTTGGGGGCGCTGCGTTTAGTTCATGGATTAGCCACGGCCATGTACACACCATTAGCCTTGGCGATGGTCGGTGAATGGTTTGCACAGCAGCGTGGTGAAGCGTTTGGGTGGTACACTTCTGCGGCTCAAGGTGGTGGGTTGCTAGGCCCGATGATTGGCGGGCTCATCGTCTATGAATTTGGATTTACACCAGCCTTTTTTCTGGCAGGAATGTTTGGCTTAGTGGCCGTCGGGTTTTTCTATCTGATCCCTTCCTCTCCAGCCGCCAGTCCTCTTCAGCGCCATTCATATGCCACGCTATGGCCAGAGATGCGTGATGGCTTGCGTCGTGTTTGGCGGAATACATCAATTCTCATCACGAGTCTGGTTGAAGCGGCCAAAATGGTGGGCAATGGGACCCTCATGGCTTTTCTTCCCTTGTATGGCCTGTTGATTGGATTGAATCCCGCAGAGATCGGGGTATTGTTTGGTGTGCAAGCCCTCACCTCTTTTATCTCAAAACCATTCATGGGACGTCTCTCAGACCGAAGTTCGCGGAGCCCGCTTATTGTCGGCGGACTGTGTTTGTGCGCTGTCATGGTGATGGTCATTCCTCAGATTGAAGCCTATGCATTGTTACTTGTGGTGGCCGGAGCCTTTGGGTTTGGAGAAGCGGTCGTGACTTCTTCAACAACCGCGTTAGTCGCAGATTTATCAGAAGGGAAAGGTCTTGGCGCCGGTATGGGGTTGCGCGGAACGATTATGGATACCGGGCATGCTGGTGGGCCGCTCGTGGCTGGGTTACTTATTCAGCAGCTTGGTTATGGTCAAGGGTTTTTTTACATTGGCATGATATTACTGGTCACAGCCGTGTATTTTGGGGTGATGATGATAGGGATGAAGAAACCCGCCGTGCTATAATGGTTCCCAGATGGAGGGCAAGGACTAATGGATGAACAAATGGGAACGGGCGATATCATCATTGGCGTGTTGGCGGCTTTGGGTGTGGTGGTCCTCATTATTGTGTTTCTTATTGTTGTGAAAACGGTATTGCTGAAAAAAGACGAAGAAACTGATGAGTAGCTTGAAGGCATATGATGTTTAGTGGGATTGTTGAAGAAATGGGCGCGATTCAGTCTGTGGATAAGGGTCTCGCGGGGGCCAAGTTTTCTATTTTGGCCTCTATTATTTTGGATGATCTGAAGGTGGGAGATAGTGTGAGTGTGTCAGGTGCATGTTTGACGGTGACGAATATTGAAGATCACAGTTTTTCTGTCGATGTCTCGACCGAGACTTTGAACCGGACGGTTCTGGGAAATATTGCCGTTGGGACGCCCGTCAATCTCGAACGGGCCATGAAGTTACATGCCAGAATGGGAGGTCATCTTGTGACTGGCCATGTGGATGGCATTGGCGCGTTACGTACGCGTGAGCAGGATGGGAATGCCATCCAGCTTACCATCGAAGCGCCCGAAGAAATTATGCGCTATTGCGTCGTCAAGGGATCAATTACAATGGACGGCATTAGTTTAACGATCAATGGTGTAAGAGACCGATCTTTTGACGTTGCGATTATCCCTCATACCGCACAAGTGACAACGATAGGTCTTAAGCAAATTGGGGATTCTGTGAACCTTGAGTCTGATCTGATTGGCAAGTATGTTGAACGTCTGCTTCAAGCCAATGGTACCCTCTCGCCTCCTTCGGCGCCCATCATAGACAAAGACTATCTTCAAAAACGTGGCTTGCTGTAATTCATTGATCTATGTCGAGTGATTCTTCATTTGCAGCCAGGCATCCGCTGTGGCGTCTTTTTGGGATTGTGACAATTTTTGTCATCGTTGTGCCCGCGACATTGTGGGGGATTGTGCAACTCTATGAAGTTCTGTGTGCCTGGTGGGGGGGATGTGAAGGCATGGCTCGCCCGCGAGGCCCAAGGTAACCACTCGAGGTTTTGTAGGAATGGAAACACGAAGTACTTATAATCACATCAAGATTCCAGCCTTCATGTATGGCACAGCCTGGAAAAAAGAAGAGACCGCCAGATTGGTTGAACTGGCGGTAGATACCGGGTTTACGGCTATTGACACGGCGAACCAACTCATTCATTACCAGGAGGCCTTAGTCGGAGAGGCACTGTTGGCATTAGCCCAAAAAGGCGTGAAGCGAGAGTCTCTATTTCTTCAGACGAAATTTACATCCGTTTCAGGACAAGATCACCGCACGCCCTATGATCCATCAGCGGATCTTGCGACTCAAGTGCAACAATCCTTTGAGAGTTCGCTGCAACATCTCCACACAGATTATGTTGATTCGTATGTCTTGCATGGTCCCTCTTCTCGTTGGGGTTTAAGCCAAGGGGATTGGGAGGTGTGGCATGCCATGGAAGCCTTATATGAAGCAGGAAAGACCAAGATCATTGGTGTGAGCAATGTCCATGCTGATCAACTTCAGGAACTTTGCGAAAAGGCCACCGTGGAGCCGATGATCGTGCAGAATCGCTGTTATGCTTCAATGGGCTGGGATAAAGCCGTGCGAAACATTTGCCAGGCACAGGGGATTCTCTATCAGGGTTTTTCTCTTCTGACCGCGAATCAAGAGGTCTTACGAGAACCGCAGGTCTGGGATATTGCGAAGCGGGTAGGGGCCAACCCTCTTCAGGTCATTTTCCGCTTCGCGCTACAAATCGGTATGCTTCCCCTTACCGGAACCACGAATGAACAACATATGAAGGACGATCTCGCTGTCCTCACCCAGTTCGAACTTTCCTCAGACGATCTCCAAACCATCGAATCCATCGCCCTCTAAAACTAGCACGGTGAGTGGGCTAGTTCGCTGAATCTTACCTGATCGCTTTGTTCACGCTTCCTCTCCCTCGTAGGGAGAGGATTGAGGTGAGGGTGGAGACGAATGTGAAGCTTGCTAATAATGAGAGCGAAGTTGCAGAGGCGATTTTTATTCTCGGAAAGAAGCGTCCTGTCGATGTTCAGAAAACTCTGCAATTGACGAAGATTGTTGATCAGAAAGGAATTGTTTTTCAGTAATGGGTGCAGGTTCTATATTTTGAACTGTTTTTGTTTCATTCGATGGAATAATAAAAGGACTGAAGATTAACAAGCTGAAGAGGATAGGGCCGATGATTGGTACTCTTGAAGGACAACAGGGAATTTCAGCTGGTTCTGGACCTTTTCGACCGGTTCGCCTGTCGCAATAGTCTTTGTATGCTGACATCACAAATGCTTTATATCCTGCATCAACAATCTTGTTGCTAGCATTAGTTGTAAGTGCTAGGATTTAATCTGACAGTCAGCTAGAGTCCTTTGAACCCGGGAGATCCGGAGAAAGGACGAATGAGGATGACCACCGAACAAAAGATCATCAAAACCAAAGTGGGTTTGTTGGAGTTGGGCAAGCAATTGGGCAACGTCTCAAAAGCTTGTCAGATCATGGGCTACAGTCGAGACAGCTTCTATCGGTTTAAAGAACTGTACGAGACTGGGGGCGAAGCCGCCCTGGAAGAGATTTCCCGGCGAAAGCCGATCCTCAAGAATCGAGTAGCGCCTGAGGTGGAAGAGGCGTTGGTGAATTTGACCATCGAGCAGCCGGCTTGGGGCCAAGTGCGCATGGCTAATGAACTCAAAAAACAAGGGATCACGCTCTCGCCCGCGGGCATCCGCTACATCTGGCTCCGGCATGATTTGGAGACGATGCGGAAGCGGTTGAAGGCCTTAGAGGCCAAAGTGGCCCAAGAGGGACTCGTGTTGACGGACACTCAAGTCGTGGCCCTGGAGAAAGCCAAGGCCGACAAAGAAGCACATGGAGAGTTTGTGAGTGAATGCCCCGGCTACTGTGGGGCTCAGGATACCTTCTATGTGGGCACACTCAAGGGCGTGGGGCGGATCTATCAGCAGACCTTCATTGATACCTATAGCAAAGTTGGCTTTGCGAAGCTCTATGATCGCAAAACGCCCATCACGGCCGCAGACTTACTGAATGATCGGGTCCTGCCCTTTTTTGCCGATCACGAGATTCCCCTGAATCGAGTGCTCACCGATCGAGGGACGGAATATTGTGGCGCTCCGGAACGGCATGAGTATGAACTGTATCTGGCCGTAGAGAATATTGATCACACCCGGACCAAGACAAAGAGTCCGCAAACCAATGGGATCGTCGAACGGTTTCACAAGACACAGTTGAATGAGTTCTATCGGGTCACGTTCCGCAAGAAGATTTACCAGACCCTCGACGAATTACAAGCCGATTTGGATACGTGGCTACAGGAGTACAATGAACAGCGGACGCATCAAGGCCGGTGGTGTTATGGGAAAACGCCGATGCAAACCTGGCGAGACAGTGTCGTGTTGGCGAAGGAGAAGATGCTGGCCGCTTAACAATTACCGGACTCGCTGTCTGTCAGATGAAGTCTTGACTTATACAGATATTCTTTCCGAAAGATTGATGAAAAACGTGCTACGACCGCCTGGCCAATTCGCAGCTGATTCAAATATTCTTTCGAAAAGATTATCTACCTCTATTGGTTTTTCTTGTTTGACCAAGATAGTCCCTAATCCATAAAGTGTGTCAATAAGGGTATTCATAAAAACAGGATTGTTTGAATCAATACGGGAGGGATTATTTAACTCAAAAGTTCCCTCCTGTATTTCCAATGCACGACGGAGTAATTCTTCCGCTTGCACATCGTTTTGAGAATTTTCTTTAGTCAACACTGCTCCAAGCTTCGCCAGCGTCATGCCCAAATAGTGATCTTTGGGATCTAGCACTTTCTCTTGGATGGCCAAAGCCTTGCGTAATAGTTTTTCTGCTTCCGGGAATTTTAGCTGCTTAATTCTGATATCAGCTAAATCTACCAAATCTAAAGCGATACGAGGGTGCAGAGGTTCAAGAGTTTCTTGTTCAATGTTAAAGATATAATCTAAATGACGATATGCCTCATCGTATCGCTTTAAAAGAAGCAATGTGTCCGCTAAAAGTCTACGTTGTCGAGGAATGAAACTGTGGTTTTTAGGATAAATGGTTTCTCCAAAAGTAACAGCTTGCTCTAGAAAGGTGGATGCTTTAGTGAGTCTTTCTTGCCCAGCATAGATCATGCCTAGATTGTTATAAATAAAAAACATGTGTGATAGGTCTGGTTTTTCTTGCACGGAATGTATCGCAATTGCTCGTTTGTATAAGGGTTCTGCCTGTTGATACCGCTTGTCATTGTAATAAACCGACGCCAGATTTTTTAATTCTCTTATGAGAAGAGGATGTGTGACCCCAACGAATTTTTCCTGGATGTCGAGTGCGCGAGAAAAATATATTTTTGCTTTTTTAAATTGGTCTTGCTTTAAAAAAAGTAAACCAAGGCTCCTTAAGCAAAAAAGAAGAGCCTTAGCATTTGGCCCATGTATTTTTTCTAGAGCTTTAAGCTCAAGTCGGCGAAAGGTTTCGGCTTCACTAAGTCTATCTAACTGTTCGTATATTTCAGCTAGATCTCCTAATGTCGCCGCAGTGATAGGATGGTTTGGAAAGTATTTTGTGTTTAAGTCAAGTGCTGCCTTTGCAGTTACTAATGCATTTTCATAGTCCTTGTTCATTACTGAGGCGCCCAGCTCGGAATGGATTTCTTGCCATTTGCGAAAGTCCTCCTCCGTGCCTTGCTCTGGAGTGAAAATTAGTTGGTCAGTTGGCTTTTCCTTTAAGGAAGGTTTTGGGGGTAAATTAGCTAAATAGATTGAGACGTTGTTTATCATTGTATTCATCAACTGGTCGACAACTGTGATGCCATTTTTTTGCTGAATTTTTTTTACAACCGGCTCCCAAAATTCAATAGGAATTTTTGCAAGAGCGGCTTGTTTGGATAACTCTTTTGCTATATCCCCGTTCATCGGACCATCATCCGGGCCGTATATCAATAGTGTGAATGATGATACTAGTGATAGTTCGAAGATGGCTCGTTTTGAGGAGTTTGGTGGTCCAATTTTTTCACCAATATGTGTTGATAGCGACTCAGCTAAATATCGAAAAACCTCGAATAAATGCTGATCACGTATTTCAGAATTCTCATCAAAGAATTTTTCTGGTTGTTTAGGGAAGGGAGGGATTTGTGCATAAAAAAGATCTGCCATTATACTCATGCCTTGAATAACCTTGGTGGCTTTCTCATAAGAAATTTTTCCAGTTACATAATCTACTATTGTCAAACCAATAACGGCACCCAAACGCCAAATTACTTCCTCATCAGAATAAATCGAGACCAAAGGTTTATTCTTTTCTCTTAAAATTTTTTCTGCTAGCTGTGGGCTAATCCTCGAATCTAACGTTGATATCACCTGATTGAGCACCTTATTTAAGTCTCGGTTACTTTTCCTTGTTGAATTCTCAAAATTTTCAGACGTGTCAGATTCAAGAGTTGCTTGACAAGGTTCAGAGAATACCGGAAAGATCAAGCTTGTGGTTATGGCAAATAGGAGAATCTCTAAAACAAGTGGGAACAATGGTTGTTTAGATGACATTGCAGGGCATGAAGAACGACTATTTAGAAAAGTTGCTGTTTCATTCGACTTTAGATTATCTAGTAGTTGCAGACAAAAATTTCAGATAGGTGAACACAACAGAATGTATTTCTCCATATTTCGTCAATAAAAGCAATCTTGTTTTAAAAAAGTCTGTAATTCCCTCCTAGTTGGAAAAGCCATTTTTCTCCATTACAATGAGAAGGGATTATTCTTGAAATTTATAGAAAATGCGGGTTGGATGCACAAGTGTTGAAAAAGTTCTCATAAGGACCAAGAGGCTGTTTTGTAGACTAGCTCTCTGCGGAAAAACTAACCGACGATCTGCTGAGGAAGAATCAATAGATCGTCAGTGATGGGGGTAGGAAGTAGAATAAGAGGAATTATTCTTCTAATGTAGAAATGTCGCCGGGGTCTTGGCCGAGTTCTTGGGCTTTTAAGACCCGTCGCATGATTTTTCCTGAACGTGTTTTGGGGAGTGAGGGTACGATGTCAATTTCCCGTGGCGTGGCGATCTTTCCTAATTCTTGCTGGACATGGTTTTTTAAGCTTTTAATCAATTTCGACGATTCAGTTTGTCCTTGTTTCAGGATGACAAAGGCTTTGATCATCTCGCCGGCTGTTTTATGGGGTTTGCCAATGACAGCCGCTTCCACAACGGCTTCATGACTGACTAACGCACTTTCCACTTCGGCCGTGCCTATCCGGTTGCCCGCGACTTTCACCACATCGTCTGCACGACCCATGAACCACATGTACCCATCTTCGTCCTTGTGACAGACATCTCCGGCGGTATAGACGCCCGGGATCGTATTCCAATAAAGCTCATAGCGTTCGGGTTCTTTATAGATGGTGCGCATCATCGACGGCCACGGCTTCTTGATGACCGCAAAGCCGCCCCCGGAAGGGATGCTCTTGCCTTCCCGGTCAGTGACGTCGGCTTCAATGCCCAAAAACGGTCGTGTCGCCGAACCGGGTTTCAGATCGACACATGGGAGAGGCGTCACCATGATGGCGCCGGTTTCTGTCTGCCACCACGTGTCCATAATGGGTTTGGTGCCGCCGGTCACGCGATGAAACCATTCCCAAGCTTCCGGATTGATAGGTTCGCCGACAGACCCTAGAACTTTCAGCGATGAGAGGTCATATTTCGCGGGCCAATCTTCTCCATACTTCATCAGCAAGCGAATGGCCGTGGGGGTGGTGTAGAAAATAGACACACCATAATGTTCGATGAGATCCCACCAGCGTCCGGGATTAGGGTAATCGGGCTTGCCTTCGGCTGTGAGGATGGTAGCGCCATTCAGGAGGGGGCCATAGACAATATAACTATGTCCGGTGACCCACCCTGGATCGGCTACACAAAAGAACACATCTTCTTCTTTCAGATCGAAAACATATTTGGTCGTGAGATAGGTCCCGACCATATAACCTCCATGCACATGCAAAACGCCTTTGGGTTTGCCCGTTGTTCCCGAGGTATAGAGAATATAGAGAGGATCTTCGGAATCAAGCTGTTCCGCTTCGCATTTGGCTGGTTGATCCTTCATCCAGTCGTCCCAATTGAGTTCCTTCGCAGGTTGAAGAGGAGCCGGTGATATTTCGCGCTGGACAACAATCACCTTTTCTACGGTCGGGCAATTGGCCATGGCTTCATCCACCGTGGGTTTGAGAGGAAGAGTTTTGCCCCGGTCATAGCTCACATCAGCGGTAATGACGACCTTGGCTTCACAATCGTGAATACGTGTTTGAAGAGCCGGAGCACTGAAGCCAGAATAGACGACTGAATGGATCACGCCGATCCGGGCACAGGCCAGCATGGCCACAATCTGTTCGGGGATTTTGGGAAGATAAATCGTGACACGATCGCCTTTCGTGAGTCCAAGGCTTTTCAGAGCATTGGCACATGTATTCACCTGACGGTAGAGCTCGGCGTAGGTAAAGATCCGCTCTTCCCCGTTTTCTCCCACCCAGATCACGGCAACTTTATTTCTTCTCCACGTTTGCACATGGCGGTCTAAGCAGTTGTAGGCAATATTACAGGTGCCTCCGAGAAACCACTTGGCCCAGGGATAGTTCCACTCTAAAACCTTATTCCAAGGAGAGAACCAATGGAGTTCTTTAGCAATGCCTTCCCAAAATTTTTCAGGATCAGCGATAGAGGCTTTGTACGCCTCATCATAATCTTGAATATGCGCCTGCGCTGTTACCTCGGGAGGAGCTGGGATCACACGGGTTGAGCGTTGCAGGGTCTCAATGTTTTCACTCATAGAGAAAGCTCCTTCTTGTGTTTACTATTTATTGGCTACGCATGATGAACGATCTCATTGCAGGCCCATTATGCAAGCCTGTTCTCGTTTCATCAAGTGAAATGGCATAGTTGTTTAGAAATATTAAGATTTTGGGGAGGGTGGCTAGTAAAAATATTTCGGTGAACGTGAAACCTGCTGGCGCCAGAAAGTTTTCGTATTAATTCAAGGTTGATCCGAGAGACGCCATTTGGTTTTGCAATTGTCCAAACTTCGCGACGTAATCAGCTTGACTGCGGCGAATCACGTCATGGGCTTCCTCCCGCCCATACACGTGAGTAATTTCACAGTTCTTTTTTTCTGAGCCCGGTGCATCTTTGTAGGTTAGAAAGTAATGCATAAGGCGTTCTACAAAGGAGACGGGACAGTCCTTGATATCTTGCCATTGCTCATGCATGGCATCACCTTTCAGGATAGCGACGATTTTATCGTCGGCTTCCTCGCCATCGATCATCCGTAGACCACCAATCGGAACAGCATCCAGTAGAAGATCTCCGTGGGTAATACTTTTTTCTGTGAGCACGCAGATATCAAGCGGATCATGATCGCCGATGAGACCAGAGCGCCCGGTTTTTTCGGCACTCAGCGCTGCCACTGATTGTCCACAATAGGTCTGAGGGATCAGGCCATAGAGTGTTGGACAGACATTGGAGTAGCGTTGGGGGCGATCCACACGTAAATGTCCGGACTTTTTATCCAGCTCATATTTCACGTTGTCAGTGGGGACAATCTCAATATAGACCGTGAGGCACTCTGGAGCTTCCGCTCCAATCTCCACGCCATGCCAAGGATGAGATTTACAGGGAAAACCAAGTGTTTGCCATAAGGAAAAGAATTCTTGATCGGTCATAGTATGTATTCCTATGAAATAAAGACGGAAAGTTATTTCTTTGTTTGTCGGCTAAGAAGAAGAAAGATGTGAGTCTGAATATTGAGATGGAAAGTTATTTGTCGTGAAAGTTGAGTTCACAATCCATAACTGACACTAACGGAGAGATATTTTCACGAAGTGTACATGTGTCGATTTGATTGTGTGGAGCGAATTGCTTACTTCCGAGGCTGATGGTGAGGGTGGAGCCAATCCATGAAGGTTTTGACCGGGTTGAAGGTGGAACGGGGAATTTCCACAAAGAGAGTATTCCAATTGGCCATGCCACCATTCCACAGTCCTGGCCATTCTAAGGCTTTCAGCGGACGTCCTTGATAGGTTTTATGGGAAATGAAACTCGCATTGGGGTCCCTAAATTCAAGTAAGTTAAAGGGTGAGCCCTGATAATCACGCACACCGCAGACTAAATCCACTGGGTTAAAATGAGTAGCAGTTGAAAATAACTGTTGCTGCAATTCAGATTCGGGGTCGGCTTGCGACTGTTCGACGATTTGTCGTGACTGGGATCCATCGGCATGTTGCACCCAAAACGGCCCGCCACCAGCATCACCGGTATTGGGCACGACACCACAGACGCGGATGGGCCTGTTCAAGAGCCGTTTGAGTTCGTTTGCTGACTCCTGGCTGCCTAAGTGATGAAAAGATTCTAGGAATGTGTGTTGGAGTTGATTTTCGAGGAAAGCTTTAGCTTTCTGCGTTGCGTTGCGTTCTGCTGAATGAAGTTGTCTAAGATAACAAAAGGCTTGAGACTGAATATCTATCAAGTACCCGCATAAGGCTTTTCTCCATTGTATGATTGGCTCTTTGAGGTAATCAGGTACGACATTGTCGATATTGGAAATACAGACAATATCACCTTGATAATCGTGTAAATTTTCTAGTAGAGCCCCATGTCCGCCTGGTCGAAAAATGAGTTGCCCTTGGTCATCCCGGAAAAGTTGATTGTTAGAATCAAGGGCAATCGTATCTGTCGAGGACTTTTGAATTGACACGGTCAAGTCGAATGTCATTCCGCTTGTCGCGACCTTCTGACGAATGACTTCCAAGTGAGCCTTAATCTGTTCCTCAAATTGTGCTGACACTGTCAGGTGGATTTGAATGTTCTTTCCGGCGGTTTCTGCATACTTCATGGCCTCGCGTACATGTTCTTCAAGGGAGGTTCGTGTTCCATCTGGATAATCATGGAAAGGAAGCAGGGCTTTCGGAAGATTGGCATACCCTAAGCCTGGTGTATGGACCAGGATGTCAAGAATCTGGGTCATATTATGCTCGGAGTCGTATAAGCTTTGGAAATTGATTCCTGCCGCTTCAATATGTCGTTGAAGATCTCGAATAAACGGAAATTGATGCAGTCGGGTCCAGGCGTCTGTTAGGACCTTGGGAGGCTGGAGCCGATTTTGTTCACTGGGAGCAAGTGAATCGGCCTGCTCTAAAAATTCAAGTATATCTTTAAACATTCGGGTGGCAGCCCCCGATGCTGGTATGAATTTGCTGATTCTGCCTGCCGCATGTGCGGTATGAAATGCCTTCTGATAATCGACAAGGTCTTGTGCGGAGAATTGCCTGATTCCATCGTCAATGTGGCAGGGGCGTATAAGATGAAGCGGTGGTACGCCCTGTCGAAGCAACTGGTATTGGTTGTCAATCTGTTCGATTGATAGACCGTGCTTGTTCAGAGCCAGGTGATCGCGTTGGTTAAGATTTAGCAAAGTGTCACTGGCTCACTACTTAAGTACACGAATGTATAGTGCATTCATATAAATTGACCTATAATAGTGCAGTTGATCTAAAGTTTTTCTTTAAATTTATGGATGAGTCTCATTTGAGGTGGGCGATGGCATTTTGTATTCATCAATTTTATCAGCAAGGAGACAGAATCATGACATTTCGAATACTAGTGACTCTGGCTGGGTTAGCGATACTCATCAGCGGATGTAGCACGACAGCAACGGTTGAAGGTCTGACTAATATGACGTCTTCCAGTACAGGCGAGACGTGGTGGACCAGTGATGGTTTGGTGAAACAGGGACAACATGCAGAATTGTTTGTCGCATTGAATCATGAAAATTTGCTTCAAGATATCGCTAAAGGAGAGGGAGAATATCTACAGGCTTTCGGCCAGGTACTCAATGTCCCTTCGTCAGAACAACAAACTTTTGCTACTCGGTTGCAGCAGAATTTTCCCGATCTATCTAGCATTGATGTTAAGCAAGGTGGTGTCCAGTTAGCGACGTTCATGAATCAGGTGGCTCTGGCTACAAGGACTCCTTCTGCCTCAAGATTATGATCAGGTATCCCTTCATCAAACTGTTTGAGTGAACGATCTTAGTGGTACCACTCAAAACATAGACCTTTTGAGTGGTGCCGGAGGCCGCCGCATTCAAGGATTGCAGGCTTAATCCTGTGCCCCTCCTTGCAAATAGCCCAATCCAATTTTCAACGCTCGTCGGGTAATTTCCGGCCAACGGGCTTCAGGATATTCGGTTAAGACTTTCGCTGATTTAAGATCCTGAATATCCAGTTCCTTAATGCGAATAATGCCATCCTCTACTTGTACATCCGCCACTGCATCCCCCTTTTGTTGAACTCATATGCTATACCAAGAGACATAGCCATCATTAGAAACTCTGAATTTCTTGACAGCTTCTAGGGGCAATGCTAGCATTTTCTTATCCTCTCGCCTATGGCTATTCTATTGAAAATTCTTGTTTTTTCTTGACTCAATTAGGAAAAAGGTACCTTAGAGATTGAATAATTTCAATATGAACGATTTTTTACGATGTATCGCCTTCGCGTTTGTCAGCGTGAGCTTCGTGGCCTGTGGTGGGCCTCCTGATTGGGTGGAAGAAGGCTCAGGTGCCCTCAATCAAGATGACGAAAAGTCAATCTATGGCGTAGGCTCGATTGTGGGTGTCAAAAATGAGCCGTTGGCTTGGGAAGCAGCTGAAAATCGAGCAAGAGCAGAGCTAGCCAAGACGTTTCGCGCCTATACCGCCTATTTAATGGAAGATTATGCGGCCTCAACAACTGCCGGGAATTTTACGAAATCCGCGGAAGAACAGAATGTTGAGCGAGCCGTGAAAACCTTCACTGCTATTACCTTAAATGGTGTGCGGCCAGTGGATCGCTATAAGGATGAAGATACGACAACGTATTACGTGCTCACGAAACTCTCTTTTGAAGAAATGAAAGAAGTGCTTCAACAAGCGAAGGAACTGGATGCGGAAGTTCGTGAGTATGTTCGAAAAAACGCTGAGCGGGTGTTTAATAAACTTGAGCAGGAAGAAGCCAAACGTCCCGGAGGATTGTAGGACTGTATCGTATCCAGATCTCCATCAATATAATGAAAGTAATCATGCCGCAGCCTATTCGATTTGTTGTGTTACTCAGCGCCGTTCTTTGTGTCTTGACGATGATCGGGTGTGGGAAAGAAAAGCGGGTGACCCGTGTTGATCCAGGCGTCGTCACAGATTTAAGTGGCCGTTGGAATGATACCGACTCCAAGCTTGTGGCAGAAACGATGATTCAAGAGATGGTCAAGCGGCCGTGGCTAGAAGGGTTTACGGGATCACATGGTCGTGAGCCGGTCGTGATTGTCGGCACGATTCTCAATAAGAGTCATGAACATATTGATGTGGGCACGTTTGTCTCCGATTTAGAACGTGAAATGACCAATTCTCAAAAAGTTCTGTTTGTGGCGAGTCGCAGTGAACGGGAAGAAGTGCGGCAAGAACGCAAAGAGCAAGGGGTCTATGCGCGTGAAGATACACAAAAACGTCCAGGTCAGGAGCTAGGCGCCGATTACATGTTGAAAGGCTCTATTGCCACGATTCTTGACGAATCGGCTGGAACCAAGGCCATCTACTATCAAGTTGATTTGGATTTGATTGACTTGGAAAGTAATGTCAAATCCTGGTATGGGCAGAAAAAAATTAAAAAGGTTGTCGAACGAAAGCGTACGTTGTTCTAGTTGCATGCGCCACCGTGTCATTTTTCCCGAGATGTTCTGTTCCTCAAGTTTCCGTTTTTTTTGCAACACCTCTCTCAATTTCTGATTTCACACGTCGGTTAAGCCTCCTCTTTTTCCCGAGTTTTCACCTTATTCGAATTATCGCTCTGGTCTTGGGGACCGTGGTCTTTGTGGGTTGCAGTGGCCCTATGGCCCATTATGCCAGTATCGAACGGAGCTTGTTAGCTGGGCAGCCTGCAGAAGCGGTTGAAATTATAGAATCGGCTAAAAATAGCTACGGCAAGAAAAGCCGATTGCTATATCTCATGGATCACGGCATGGTGCTCCATTTGGCCGGGCGATATGCTGAAAGCAATGCAGTCTTGGAAGACGCTCATCTTCTGATCGAGGATCTTTATACCAAACGAATACGGGATGAAGCCTCGGCCATGTTGGTCAATGAAGCCCGTCAGCCCTATGAAGGGGCTCCGCATGAGCATGTCATGGTCAATGTCATTAAAGCCCTGAACTATGCGGTGCAACAGCAGTGGAATGAAGCCTTGGTTGAAGCCAGACGAATCGACCACCGCCTAAATGTTTTAAGCGATAAAGTACAAGACAAAGATTCGTACCAAGAAGATCCTTTTGCGCAGTATCTTGTCGGGTTGTTGTATGACATTACAGGTGACCTCAACAATGCCTATGTGGGATATCGAAAGGCTGAACAAATCTATGAACAGGGACAAGCCTGGACCCGCGTTGCCCTTCCGGATGTGTTAAAAGGCGACCTCATTCGTACAGCCAATCGTTTAGGCTTACATGAAGATGTCTCTCGCTATCAGAAAAAATATCCGAATGCTGCCGCAACGTCTATCCCAGCCAGTCAGGGAAACCTCGCTCAATTAATTGTCCTGACCTATCATGGCAAAGGGCCTATTAAAGAAGATCTTTTTATCGACGTCCCGGTGAGTCTTGATGCCTTGCAACTCGTGGCGCTGGCGAAGCCAGGGTTCCGGGGCAGCACCCGCAGGACGAGGGGAGGGGAGGTGTTTCTCTATGGACTGCATGGCCGTATTGCACGGATTGCGTTGCCTCGATTCTCCCTGAATACAACCCCCTGGGTTCAGAGTAGGGTTCAGCTAAGCAGTCGGGAAAATACCATAGTGGTGCCATCTCAGCGGATGTATGACATCAATGCGGTGGCTGAAAAAACGTTAGCTGATGATTACGATGGTTTAGTGCTACGGGCTGTTGCCCGGACAGCGATGAAAATGGCCGCAGCGGAAGGCATTCGTATTGGTGCACGAGCGGCAGGAGGAAGAAAAAACCGTGATTGGATTGGTCCTTTGGTTGGTGGGCTGGCACGAGTTATCGCCTTAGCGACGGAAGAAGCGGATATTCGCTCTTGGCGGACGCTCCCAGGAGAAATTCAAATGGCTCGCATATGGGTCGAGCCAGGAACATATTCCGTTAGTCCTAGTTCTAGGGGGCTTCCCGCATCCGGCGAAGAAATGGCGCAAGAGCATTCCTTGTATCTTGAAAAAGGTGAGACCCGCTTTCTTCTTCAACAGAACAGGCCTTAACCAATGATGAGGGTGCAGCTAAGCCCATGGGCGAGTCTCGCATGCGCAATGCTCATAGGGGGATGCGCCTGGTTTGGCGCAGAAGTTCAGCCTGAATGGATCCAGTCCCCACACAATCTCTATCCATCAGAACAGTATCTTACGGGATTGGCAGAGGGAGAGTCCCGGGGACAAGCAGAACAACGGGCTTATGCGGCTGTAGCCAGAATATTTTCAGCAGATGTTCAGTCACGGGCGATGGATTACGAATCCTATGCGATGAAGGAAACTGATAGAGGGAGTCGAGCCAAGCGAACCATACAACTTGCTCAACGCACACATGTGACAACCAGTAAGACTTTGGAAAATGTAAAAATTTTACAGGTCTGGCAACAACCGTCAACGAATCACTTTTTTGCATTGGCAGGCTTGAACCGCCAGCAAGCTGAAGAGGCGATAGTTGATCGGTTAAGAAGCTTAGACGAAACCACTAGGAGTTTCGTTCACCAAGGCAGGTCTCACTCTCAGAAAATTCAACGAATTCGCGGATACAAACAAGCCATGGCTCATTTGACTGACCGAAAATTTCTGAATGCGGACTTGCAAGTGATTCGAGCAAGTGGAAAAAGTCAGCCTCCTCCATACCGTCTTTCGGATGTCCAGCGTGAATTTCAGAATTTTGTGGCAGCCGAATTGATCATTTCTGTGGCGATGGTCGGTGATGACCACAAAGATCTGGAGCGGGCTATTTTACAAGAGCTGGAACGTGAAGGACTAATGGGGCAGACCACTTCTCCCAACGAAGTGGACTCATATCAAGCCGTAGATGTAGCCATTGTCGGCCAAGGAAAACTTTGGACGATTGATTTGCCCGATCCCTTATTCAAATATGTCCGTTGGTGTGGAGATATCGATATTTATGAGTATCCGTCCCAACGACTCATTGGCGTGATTTCTGAAACAGGCAGAGAGGGTCATGTCACCGCGAAGGAAGCCAAGGTCCGGGCTCGCGGCAAGATGCAACAAGTCTTGAGTCAACAAGTCGCTCATCTGCTGACCCAATCAATATTTGACATGCAGAACACACCCTCTACTCACCCGCAAAAGCGCAAAGCCTGCCCTCAATAAGTCACACCTCTTCTTTTCTAGGTGTGTCGAAAAAAATCGCCAGCGACGTTCTCTAAACCGGTAAGAAGTGAAAAGTGAGAAGTAAGGAGCACGAGGATCATGGTGAGCCCGTCGAACCATCCTTCGACAGGCTCAGGACAGGCTTTTTTGAACCGCCCCGACGCTATTGATCACCAAGGGCTTCTTGGAGAAATATGGCCGGCGATGTCTTCATTATTCAACACTCCGTGAATCGGTTTTGCCAGTCTGCATGATTATTGTCCAGGCGTCCTATGAACTAAATCCAAGAGGCTTTCGTCAACTGAGACAACACCTCCTGGGGCGGTGCTAGCTCGACAGGCCTTGATATGTCATGATGGTTCCCACGATTCCGCTTAAAGACATTTCTATTTGTATCTCTTCATAGTTCTATACGAAGGAGGCCAATATGTTGTCGACAAAAGGTTATGCGGCACAGCATGCCGGGTTTGCGCTTGAACCCTTTACCTTTGAACGACGGGAGGTGAGGCCGAAAGATATCCTTATTAAGATTCACTATTGTGGGGTGTGCCATTCGGATATTCATCAAGCCCGTGATGAATGGGGCGGGTCCATCTTTCCGATGGTTCCCGGGCATGAAATTGTCGGAACGGTTGAGCAAACAGGCGCTGAGGTTAAGAAGTTTCAGGTGGGCGATTCTGTTGGCGTCGGTTGTTTTGTGGATTCGTGCCGGACGTGTTCATCTTGTGCGAAAGGACAGGAGCAATATTGTGAAACGGGTATGACGTTTACCTATAACGGGATGGATAAGGAGGGGAAGCCCACCTACGGCGGGTATTCCAATCAAATTGTTGTTGATGAACAATATGCCTTGGCGATTCCAGATGGACTGCCGTTGGAAGGGGTGGCTCCGTTGCTCTGTGCCGGGATCACGACGTATTCCCCCTTGCGGCAATGGGGCGTGGGCAAGGGACACAAACTTGCCGTTGTGGGACTTGGCGGATTAGGCCATATGGCGGTGAAAATTGGACGAGCGTTAGGTGCGGAGGTCACGGTTTTGAGCCGGTCTGACGCCAAGCAGGAGGATGCGAAGCGACTAGGTGCGATGGACTATGCGTCAACCTCGCAAGAGGGCGGGCTGACTCGGTTAGCTCGAACCTTTGATTTTGTAATTGATACGGTTTCAGCTCCTCATGATTTGGACACGCATCTTGAACTGTTGAAAACAGATGGAACGTATATTTTAGTCGGAGCGTCGCCTGACGCGCTTTCGGTCAGTGGGTTTTCCCTGATTCTTCGGCGGCGGCGATTAGTCGGATCATTAATTGGGGGGATTCTAGAAACCCAAGAAATGCTGGATTTTTGTGGCAAACATATATTGACCGCAGATGTCGAAGTAATTCCTATGGCTCAAATTAACGAGGCGTATGAACGAGTGATTCAAGGCGATGTGAAGTTTCGGTTTGTGATAGACATTGATTCATTGAGAAACTGAAGTGCATGGCTCTAGCTAGGTGGAAGTAACGGTCCAGCCCATTGGCCCGCAATTCGTTGAACATCCACATAATTATTGGGTGGGCCCAGATCGGCCATGAGCTTGGTGTCGATGCGGCCGTGATTCACGAACAATAACTGAGGTTCTCCAATTCCTGGTGGTTTATACCAATACCACCCAGGACAGTCTGGGGAATCGTCACTCCATTGAGGTGAGAGGTGGCGCAAATCTCGCTCTAACCGTGCTTGTACTTCCTTAGCACTGTGTTCTCCAAGATAAGAATGTAGGCTCTCATAGATAGCTTCAACGTGAGCGTGTAAGGTCATTGTCTGGTCCTTTTATATGAAAGTATTGTGACGTTTCGATTCTTCCTTGGAGTCTTCAAATATCTGGATCACGATGAACAGTCTGTGGTGAAAAGGCCGGAACGCAAATCGCAAAATATTCTGCACCTTCTAGCGTACTATATCGAACCCATTCCCCTGGATGACTGGTCACAGCCTGTCCAGCTTGAACTTTTAATGTGCCCTCCTTGTGTTCCACCTGAATGCTACCCTTGATGACTACTTTGGTCTCTGCAAACTCTGGTTGTTGTCCATTTTCGCTCCAGCCTGCAGGGCAAACAATTCTTGCGATGCTCATGCTTTCATTTTGAGTGGCGACACGGCCTGCATATTCCTCAATGAGTTTAGGTTTATTTCCGACGGGAGGAATAATGCTGGGTTGTGTGATGAGAGTAGGCATCGTACAATTTCCTTTCAGGAAGGGGAAGAATAACCATTTAGCTTCTTCTATGACTAGAATCAGCGGTTCTTAGATGATCTGAAATCTACTGCGTACCTTAACGGCCTGTAATTTTGACCGTGAATGAATCCTGTTTTTCTCCTACCGACATACACAATTATCAACAACAACTGATTTGAACGCGGAGAATCCATCCTATGCTGGTTCACGGGCTGCATTTTAACAATATTAAGGGTGACATTTTTGGTGGCGTCGTGGCGGCGGTCATCGCGGTGCCTTTGGCCTTGGCGTTTGGCGTGGCTTCGGGCGCAGGGGCGGAAGCGGGCCTCTACGGTGCTATTTTTGTTGGGTTTTTCGCGGCTTTATTTGGAGGGACTCCCGCGCAGGCCTCCGGACCGACGGGCCCCATGACCGTCGTCTTTGCCGGGCTCTTCGTAGAAATGGCGAGTAACCCATCGTTAGTGTTTACGTCAGTGGTATTGGGTGGTTTAGGGCTCATTTTGTTGGGAGCTCTTGGCGTTGGCCGCTATATCAGTCTGATGCCCTATCCAGTGATCTCCGGATTCATGAGTGGAATTGGGGGCATTATTATCATTCTACAAGTTGGGCCACTCTTAGGTCATGCTGCCAAGCCAGGTGGCGTCATTCCCAATATTTTGGGAATGCCAGAATTCATTTCACAGCCACTGATGCATGCGGTAATTTTGGCATCGGTAGCCTTAGCCATCGTATATTTTACCCCAAAAGCCATAGGACGAATTATTCCTCCGCCATTATTGGCGTTGTTTGTATGTACACCAGCAGCCATGTGGTTTTTTCCCGAGGCTCCAGTTATTGGTTCCATTCCATCTGGGTTCCCGCCATTTCAGCTCCCGTCAATTGAGATGGAGTTTCTGCCTTTGATTGTAAAAGGGGCCTGTGTTTTGGCCTTACTCGGAGCCATTGATAGTTTGTTGACCTCCCTGGTGTGTGACAACATGACGCGCACTCAACATAATTCGAATCGGGAGCTCATTGGGCAGGGGATTGGCAATATGGTGGCAGGATTTTTTGGTGGGCTGCCTGGCGCGGGTGCCACGATGCGTTCGGTGGCCAATATTCGCTCGGGCGGGCGGACGCCGATTTCTGGTGCATTAATGGGGCTGGTATTACTCGCCACATTGTTGTGGCTGGGTCCATTAGCCGAACAGATTCCACTCGCGGTCCTGGCTGGTATTTTGTTGAAAGTTGGCGTGGATATTATTGATTGGCGGTTCTTGCGCCATGTCATGGAAGCGCCGCGGGCCGATGTTGGGATCATGGTTGTGGTGTTTCTGATTACGGTCGCAGTTGATCTGATTACGGCTGTAGGGGTCGGTGTTGTCTTAGCAAGCCTGCTGTTTGTGAAGGAAATGGCTGATCTACAGTTAGCCAATATGAAGGTCATTACGGAGGTTCATGAAGAAACCCCCTTATCAGCGCAAGAGGCGGCTGTCATGGAGCGGAACGTAGGGAAGATTGTCTTGATTCATGTGGATGGTCCCATGAGTTTTGGGTCAGCGAAAAATATGGTGAAACGCTTAGAGACCGTGCCGGGCTTACAAACGTTTATCAGTTGCGTATTGGATCTTTCGGATGTGCCGGTGATTGATGGGACGGCCGCTCTTGCGATTGATGATATGTTGAGGATTGTACGGGCTCATGAACAGCACTTGTTTTTTGTCGGCATGCAACCAGCTGTGATCAAGACATTAGAAGGACTGGATGTGCTCTCGCATATTCGGCCACGGCATCGATTTGCGACTCGCTTGGAAGCTTTGCAACATGCTGCCCAAGCTGCAGGCTCTACGCATCCCGATGACCTTCCTGCCACTGAAGAAGTGTGAGGAACAGCTATAGTGCTATAACTATCAAATACGCCTTTCACCCCAACCTTGTCCTTTCTTCGAGGCCAG
Organism: Nitrospirales bacterium; assembly: GCA_965223315.1. GTDB lineage: Bacteria > Nitrospirota > Nitrospiria > Nitrospirales > UBA8639 > Nitrospira_E. Next base: position 2,714,070 of record CBDCWD010000004.1, on the reverse strand, counting down.
CCCTCAAGGGCGAGGGGGTTCTGAAATGTCTTAACTGAAAGTTAAACGACTATAGGTGTTGGAGGACAAAGGGCGGGATGGTGTTTTATCCCAATAAGCGTGTGCGATGATACTTGTTGAGAAAGATTTTTGAGAGAGTTGAGAGAGACAGTAACCTTTGAGGAAAGAGAGACACCTCGTCGAGAATCAACGAGGCGTCTCTCATGTATCGGGTAAAAGATAGCCTATTGCCGCGTTTGGGAGCGATGTTTACGGTACCGGAAGGCTGCAAGCCCGGCTAACCCAGTGCCTAGTAAGAGCATGGTGGAAGGCTCAGGCACTGTAGATGGTTGGACATCGCTGGGGTGAAGATGAAGATCCGTCAAGACGAGTCGCGCGCCTGCCCCGGGTAGGGGAGTTTCGTAGGCAGCCACAAAATGTGAAATGCCACTCCAAGCAGTAGGATCAAAATCTAACGTTCCGGTTGTGGTTACTTCGGTTGAGGGGCCGGCTATTCCACCAGAGAACGGAGTAAATGAGGCAGGCACCTCTCCAAACTCTAAAATTTCGACGCTTTCGACATTGAAGGGTGTGGTAGGATCCACCCCTCCAAAGGTAAATTGTACGCCTTCGGAGTCTCCTCCGATAACCATCCCGTCGCCAAATAAGTGGAAGTGGCTCTCAGAGTCCTGTTCGCGAATGGCTGTGGCATAGAGATCATCCTCGACATAACTGAATATGCGCGCTGGACTTTCAACGCTTTGGTCTAAGATGGTTCCTGGCCCGGCATCTGGATTTTCAAAATCCGTATCAAATGTAATGGTATGGGCAAGTGCCAACGTGCTCCACATGCATAGTCCGGCTACGACAACTGATAAGATAGCTTTGCGTGTCACTTTACTAACGGTCTGGTACATAATACTCTCCTCACTTAAGAATAAAGATATAAAAAACTGCTCAAATATCGAAGACATGTAATGAAATCTTGATTTTGAAGATTAGATTTCTTGCGGTAATATAAGCCTAATTCAGGCTGCGCATCTACCTATGTGTGCCTATATTTACTCATGGATGCAACACTTTCAATCAGAGAATATGGATGGAAGGGACTTGATTGAAATGAATAGACGTCTTCCCTATCGAGGTACATTACTCAGGCTGTTTTTAGGGGGGATTTGCTGGCTACTGGTTGGAAGTGGCTTGTTAATGGCCAATCACCGAACAGGTGAAGGACATGTCCATGTCGAAGCGAATCATCCAAAGGAATCTAATGGGCAACCTATTCCTGGCGCTCCGTTTCAAGTGTATTGGGCGAAAGATCCTACGGCAGGTGAGGGGGAGGGAGTCACCTCTTCACAGATTCAGGAAGCTATCCAGGCGGTCGTCTCGGCATTTAGTGAAATGATGGCAAATCGAGGCCACTATCAACGATTCGACGAAGCCCTTACAAAAGAAGTCTTGCACAAGGTTATTCTTGAGCCACGAGTATTCAATCGTGACGGAAGAGAATTTCTTTTCCTTGTGGCTCGGACGAAACAGAAGGGCAAGGTCAAGTTGCTCATAAATGCCGCCCAACTTCAAGAGCGGGGGTATATAAAAAATCCAGAAAAATTGATTCCTGTTCTTGCCCGAGAGTTTCAATGGGTCGTGAGCAAAGCTGATACGACAAGAAAAAGAAAAGCCTCAGCCAACAGAAGAGATCTTGTTCATGCCCCGATTCAAACCAACAAGAACATTGATCGCATGACAGAAGCCGAACGCGAGGAAGCCTTGCAAGCGCTCTTTGAACGGTATCTGACGACGGTTGATGAATATGACAGCTTAGAGAATGAGCCATACTACGATATTGGAACTTTTTCTCCGGTCACCCCAACTCAAGAAGATTCTACGATAAAGTTTTATGACATTCGTGTTCGAGAAGCTCTTCAGCGGATTGTGCGTGAATCATATTTTCAAGAACAAACACCTAAAGCCGTTCGAAGTTTGTTGAATGGGAAAATCTGGAATGTGGCGTTTGTGCATATTGACTCACGTGATTGGGCCACGCGGACGCGAGTGCTCCCTAAAGATAAAGCGGTCAAGGTTGGGAAAAAGCTTCGAGTCATTCAACCGGCGAAAATCTTAATTAATCTGCACAGAAAGGCCGCACCAGAGGATCCCTATTATGCCCTTACCAATGGGTTGCCCATGGGCGCCCTTTCGGCCGATCAAGTGGCGCAGGTCATTGCGCTAGAAATCGAGCATCAAATTGTTGAAAAATCTATGCGCGGCCATGTTGTTTCGGATGAACAATCGTCTCCATAGTAATGACGCTGTTTTTGTATCACTATCCTTCTGTTTCACCAAAAATACTTCTGAGACTCCTCTGTTCTCGTTGGCAATTTTGTTCGAGTCATGTAGTGAGAGGAGGAAGTCGGTGATGGCAACGAGATTTAATTTGTCGCAGATCTTGTTTTGCATAAATTAAAGTGAAGGATTAGTTTTTGGTGAATGGTGGTAGTGATGTCGTAGAGGAGGCTAGGTCGGTCTGCAAGCAAATATCTGGAAAATAGGTGACAATAGAAACAAATACATTATGATGGAGACCAACTGGACTGCTTTATGGAAAGAAGTGGACCATTGAAACAATAGGTTTCGAACATGATTGCCAAGTTACCTTCATTTTGGGTATCTCTATATTTTGAAAAAGGTTAGGTCGGTCATCATTCATTAGGTGCATATTTGCCAGATATTTTTTATTCCATTACTACCAGGAAAGGAATGCAGCATGGGATGTGCGAGATGTGGCGGACTCATTGTCAAAGAGTCGGTATATGATAGAGAAGGCAGTAGCCAAGTCATTCTGATGGACCGTTGCCTTCAATGTGGTCACATTGAAGATCCTGTGAGCGCTCGCAATCGCGCACAAATTAGTCAATCTTCCACTCAGAAAGGCAAAACCCGACGCGACCCCGAGCATCCCTATCCACCGATTCAACTCGCCAAAGGGTAGGGTGAAGTTTAGAGGTACCCTTTCGGCTGTATCAATGAAAATGCGGCGACATCTGCAACGATGTTCCTAACGTATGAAGTCTGTTGTCTGGTGCCGACGATGATACGGGTACAGCAGGTCTAGTATTTCCTGTCCATTCTGTATGTGGCTCTATGCTAAGTAACGAGGCCACATATTTGTCTTAGCGTAAGAATTCTTGCAAACAATTTCTACAGCACGAGAGCTTATGCCACTGGTACAAACCGGTAAATTTGCTGCGGAAGTTGAGTACTATTCAACACGATCTTTTTGCTGAGTCTTCAATGATAGTAAGGCAAGATGTCTGAAATGGAACAAGACCAATCCTCCTATCAAGGGCCCGCGTTTTGGTCGTATGGGTTTCGCCCCTTCTTCTTTAGTGCTGCGCTTTTTGCAGGAATCGCCATTCCTGCCTGGGCCTTGTTTGTGTCAGGCCTAGAAGGCCTTCCATTGCGATACTTGCTGCGAGCGTGGCATGTGCATGAAATGATCTTTGGCTTTTTGCCTTGCGTGATGACGGGGTTTTTCCTCACGGCGATTCCCAACTGGACTGAGCGTCCTCCCATGAAAGGAGGACCGCTGATTGTATTATGGACCCTTTGGGTGGTTGGACGCTTGTCCATTGCCTTTTCTGGGTTCCCTCTGCCAATCCTGTCTCTGATTGATGGGGCGTTTTTGGTAGTTGTTGCGGGAATCGTTTGGCGGGAAATTCTGTCAGCCCGGGCTTGGGACCGGTTGCCGATGGGAGTGCTGATCAGTCTCTATTCCAGTGCTAACCTGCTCTTTCATGGGCTATTTCTTAGTCGTTCCGAAACAGATCTGGCTGAACGATCGGGCCTGACGTTGATCATGGTATTCTTGGCGCTGATTGGGGGAAAGATTACTCCTGGCTTCACGGAAGATTATTTGGACGAGATTGGGGTGAAGCAGCAGCCGGCATCATTTTCTCGCTTTGATGCACTTGCGATTTTGCTCGTTGTGGTGGCGGGAATTCTTTGGATGATCCAATGGCAGACAACGATGACAGGTTTTGCCTTTGTGTTTGCAGGGATTGTCCATATCATTCGCTTGAGCCGTTGGTATGGCTGGCAGACTTGGCATGAGCCATTAGTTTTGATTCTGCACGTGGGGTATGGTTGGCTGGCCATCTCCTTTCTGATCATTGGTGGAGCCATGCTTGGGATCGGAGTGCATCTGGAGGATGCCATCCATGCTCTCACGACAGGAGCTGTGGGAGTGATGACCTTGGCGGTCATGACCCGCGCAAGTCTCGGTCATACTGGGCGCATCAAGCATGCTGGCGCCCTGACTGTCGTTATTTTCCTTTTGGTGAATATCGGAGCAACCCTGAGAGTCTTTGCCCCAAGCCTTAACCTTTTTGATGGTCGTGGCTTCCTTTTGTCTGCCGGTTGCTGGAGTGGGGCCTATCTCTTATTTGCTGTGGGCTATGGCCATATTCTTTTTGGACGAAGTTTGGAGAGAGAGTAATCTCGCCACTCTTTAACCTTGATGGAGATAGCACTGACGGACCTTAGGTGGGGATGTATGAGATGGCGATACAATGGTTCCCTGGTCACATGAATGCCGCGCGCAGAGAAACGGCAAAGAGGATGGAAGTTATTGATGTGGTGATTGAGGTGTTGGATGCGCGTGCGCCGGAAGCCAGCAGTAATCCAATGGTTACGGAACTTAGGCTTCATTGCAAACGGCCCTGTGTGAAAGTGCTGAACAAAGCTGATTTGGCTGATCCTGTCGCCACGAAAGCCTGGCTCAATATTTACAGCCAGGAGGACGGTGCGAATGCCGTGGCCTTGTCCTGCAATAAGTCAGGGCAGGCTGCAAAAGTCCTCAATTTGTGCCAGGCTTTGGCTCCACATCGCAATAGCAGTCTTAAGCCCCTCCGTATGTTCATCATGGGTATCCCCAATGTGGGTAAATCCACTTTTATGAATCAGCTACTCAAACGCCGCATTGCTAAAGTCGGCAATGAACCTGCTGTGACTAGGAGACAGCAAGGTCACACGCTGAATGATCGGATGACGGTCATCGACTCACCCGGTTTGCTATGGCCAAAGATTGAAGATCCGGCTGTCGGTTACAAGCTAGCGGCAATTCATGCGATTGGTGCGAATGCGGTCATTGACGAAGATGTCGCAGAGTTTCTTGCCTCCAGTCTCCTTGTGCGCTATTCCAAACTCCTGTCGAAGCGTTACAAGTGTGAAGTCAATGGGGTGGATGGCTACGGGGTTCTTGAGGCCATAGGCAGACAACGGGGATGTATGCGGAAAGGCAAAGGCGGAGAGATTGACCGGGAGAAAGCTGCTAAAATCTTACTCACCGAATTTCGCAATGGAACCTTGGGCCGCATCAGCCTCGAAACCCCAAATACAGAAGGCGCGCTCTCTGCCAATGCCATTGACGAGGATTGTTACCCGATTGTTTGATCACACATTATTGTTGTTTGAGGAAGCGGGGGCGGTCGCGTAAAGCGATCATGCGGATGAGATCGCGCACCGAAAGAATTCCGACAATCTGGTGATTTTCCGTGACAGGAAGGTGGCGAATCCATTCTTCGGCCATCAGGTCGCTGGCATCATGGATGGTCCGGTTTATGTCGATATTGATGAGAGGGTGATTCATGACGGCCTTGACTGTGAGGCTGTTCGCATCTTCTTCCTGGCTCAAAACTTTGGTGATTAAATCCCGTTCGGTCACAATTCCTTTGTATGTTCCATCCTGTTCGACTAACAGAGCGCCGATTTTTTTCTCGCCCATCCGCTGGGCTGCGTGTTGGATGGGAGCCTCACTATCAATCGTTTCAATCGACCGTTGCATGAGGATGCTGAGAGGACGATAGACATTATCCAATTCACGTATGGGACCCGACTCGGCATACACAAAAAAGCGGACAAGATCTCGAATGGAAATCAGTCCCACAATTTCTTCGTTGTGAGCCACGCATAAATGACGGACGCCTTGTTGTTCCATGACATGGCTGGCATCAACCATGGGGCGATGCCCGGCAATGGTATGCAAGGGAGTCATGATTTGAGAGACCGTGGTTGTTGCGGTCGATAGGTTAACGGCCATGACCTTGCGGACCAAATCCGTTTCAGAAACGAGCCCCAGGATGGGTTGGTGATCGTCATCAGGCCCTTCTCCTTGAACAACCAGACACCCGATGCGTTTACGAGCCATCTGCGCGGCTGATTCAACGGCGGATGTTGTCTCGCTAACCAGTTCTAACTCTTGCTGCATAAATTCTTCAATTGCCACTGAGGGAAGCTCACTCATGCTAGATATCCAATGGGTTAAAGAGGTGAAAGCTTGATATTTTTTGTCGTTTGAATTGTGAAATTTCGGAATGACTATAACATAGTGCCTCCTGTTTAGGGAGGGACTCGCACTATTGTTCACCGTAGATTTATTGCGGTATTGAGGAGGATGGACACTGAAAGGGGAAGTCGCTCGTGGCAGGAGATGAGAGATCCCAATCCGGAATGAGGGCAGGGATCCCTAGAGAGGTTGCGGCATCCATGGCGGGGCCCACATGATCCACCAGGACAAAGTTCACCTTTCGGTCGAACAGGTCATCAAGGTCTTTTTTGAGCTCTGACTCGTCTTGTTCCCTCAGCCAAGAATAATTCACCCGCACTCCGGCGTTTTTCAAGCGGTCCATAGTCTCTTGGCTTGGTTTTCCTCGCAGAAAAGGAAAGTAGGGCAATTCAATCAGCTGAATATACTCAGCGCCGGATTCAATGGTGGCATCGATATATTGGCTTCGAAACAATTTGCGATTCATATTTGCAATCCAGCTACGTTGCCCTGCGTCCTGTGCCACCTTCCGTATGGCTGGAGCAGCCTTATCCCGCGCAGCAAAAATGACTTGGTCAAAGCGATCTGCTTGCCCCACGATATTGGCCACCAGTGTCGCTATGCGGGGATCATTGTCTTTGATGTCTACATTGATCCACATATTCTTTGGCATCATGGCAAGTGCATCTTCGAATGTGGGAAGACGTTGTTGCTGTGTATCTCCAGTGCATGAGCCGAGTTCAAGTTGTTTGACTTGATCAAAGGTGGCTCGGGATATGTGCAAGCTTGTGTTGTCGTCACTCACGTGGTTGTCATGGGCAATGACAATGACGTCATCTATTGTGGAACGGACGTCAAACTCGATTTGATGAACGCCTCGACAAATTGCACGTTGAAACGCCCCGATTGTATTGGCTGGGCATCCCATGAGGCCTCCCCGATGAGCGGAGATGCCGCGCTCAGGCAGGTCGGTTGTCCGCGGAAGAACCGGTGAACTGGTAGACGGGGGCGAGGCACACCCAAACCCTAAGGCTGTACCAACCAATGCCATTCCTAGCCATCGCCAGATCCGATAAGAAAAGGGTTTGTTCATCGTTGAGTGGTGTTTAGTTCTGGTTCCTCATTACTGTTCTAACAAGGGCTCTGGTGTTCCTCCCGTTATACCCAGAATCACCGCAAACAAGGCGGCTTGTATGACCCATCCAATGATACAGACCCCAATGGCGCGGTAGGTGCTATGATAATCTAACGCTTGACGCACAGCAATTACCATAGTGATCAACATCCATACATTCGTGAGAAGATTGACCAGCAGGCCTAATCCAGGAATGATCCCAAAGATTCGTAGCACGCCCGGTGCGCTAGAAAAACCTATCGTGCGCAGGAGTTCCCCTAAATCCGCCTGAGTTTGAGGTTCTGGAAGCAGTTTGGTACCAATGATGTAGGTCAAGAAGGCCCAAACATACCAGCCAATCAGAGCGCCAGCGGTTCCAATGAATAGTCCGGACAAGCCGGCATTTGCCATAAATCCAATCCCACCCGCCAGGCTGGATAGGGCGACCACGCCCATGGCTTGTCCCATGGTACTCTTGTCTGCCTCGACTTCTTCGTAGAGCTGAACGTCAAGTTTGGCTGCTCGTATCATTCGTTCAACAAAGGGAGTCACAAGCATGGCCTTTCGTTTATGGCACGATGATAGAAGAACATAGATAACGAATTGTGCCCGAGTCAGAGATTAGAAGCAATTGTTGCCATGTACACGATGAATGATGCTGAGATGAAGCCGCTTGCTATTAAAGATGATTTGGTTGACAATGTTGCCCATTTTTCAGCAGGGATACATGCCGATATGACTTAGGTTCATTGGGCATAAGGTTATTAATCTTTTGATGAAACGTGGGATGGACCATGGGTGACGAACAAAAACCAGTTTTTGCCGTTGAAAAAATTTATGTGAAGGATTTGTCGCTAGAAGTGCCTCAGGCGCCGGGTATTTTCCTGGAACGTGAGGTGCCTGACGTGCATGTGGAGTTGAATACGCAAAATCAGAAAATTGATGAAGAGTTGTATGACACGTCTATCACTGTCACGGTGACGGCGAAAGTTAAGGAGAAGGTGATGTTTTTGGTGGAGGTTGAACAAGCGGGTATTTTCCGCATTCGGCTTATTTCTCAAGAAGAAATCAATCCTGTGTTGGGGATTGGGTGTCCGAATATTCTCTTTCCCTATTTACGCGAGACGGTATCCTCTGCGGTGACACGGGCCGGATTCCCAACCGTTATGCTGAATCCGGTAAACTTCGAAGCGCTGTATCAGCAAAAACAACAAAAAACTCAGGCTGATTCGTCAGCAACGAACGAGTAAAAAACTTTACTTTGTCAGGACGGAGAGGGAGGTATTAGCGTTAAGCTGCAAAAGGGTTAGCAATTGACGGCGCTACTTGACCGAAGGCATGCCAGGTATCTTCCCTGGCCTGCAAGGCTCCCTGCAAGAGTTGCCGGGGATTCCTGGTCACTGTGGAAAACATTTCCGGGAACTTGTGGGGGCTAATCACGATTACGCGCTTATCATGTCCGAAGACATGCGGGTCTTGATGTGCAAGATGAGCCTTTGTCACATTGTAGTCTGAGTCTTCGCCAAAAAAGGCTTGTTTGAGTGCGGGGCTATAATGACGCGTGGCAGGCCACGTGAGTGATTGAAGCCAGGTATGGGTAGAGGTCATGCGATGATCATGAGGCATTGTTAGAATGACGATGATATAGCGGCAGTCTAATGTCATCATGTGTTCGATTGGAATCCGTGCGCTAATGGAACCATCAACATAATATCCATTGCCAACTTTCACGGACTTATTATAAAGAAGCGGAATGGCTGCCGTTGCGCGAAAGGCTTCCCAGATATCAATTTCGGGAGTGCGGTTTGTGACCCAACGGGTACGGGCATGCGAGTGATCTGTCAGTGAAATATGCAGTGTTGTGGGAGAGTCAAGAAGTGTATCGAGATGAAGGGGGCGTATCCTCTTTCCAATTTGATCCACGAGATAATCAATGTCGACGATTCGTTTTACCCGAAACGGATTCACAAAACTTTTTTTTGATAAATAATGAATGTAGGTTTCCACTCCATAGGCGGCTTGACCTGTCAGAAAGTAGGCGCCATTAAGCGCGCCCGCCGATGAACCCACCAGGTGATCAAAGCATTGACAAAACCCCATTTCTTCAAGCGCGGCGAGGGCGCCCATAGAATAGACCCCGCGCATTCCCCCGCCTTGCACGACTAGGCCAATAGAGTCCGTTCCGTCAACCCCTTGGCGGCGTTGTTCGAGGATATGCCATGCTTCACGAGCTGTTTGGGCGTGGCTAGCAAATGTACGAGATTTCATCGTAAATTTCTTTCTCTGATCTTCAAGCTGAAATAGAGGAAATAATTTGGAAGGATCTAGGTTGGATGTTGGTGAAAATGCACTATCCCAGCATAATACCCAAAAATTCCCACGGAGCCAACCGTATTCTTATTCTGAAAGAGTCAGACGCGAATTATGAATTCGAGTCTGACCCCTATAAATGGTCTAGGTGAGGTAGATATCAAAGCGGTGTTTTTTGGTTTTGATAGAGGTGTTGGGTGTAGCATTGGCTAAAAAGTTTGCATGGTTTGGACGTTTGACGACGACCCGATTGGTGCCTATGGTTAGTGCGAGTTGTAGTAGGGTCGTTGAATCGGTATCTGGCCCAACGATTTCTTGAAGCACGCGCATCTCTTTTTTGACGAGAGCGGATTTTTCTCTAGGAGGAAACATTGGGTCCATATAGATGACCTCGGGCTTAAATGGGAGGCGCAAAAGCTCTTGATGACTATCTCCACAAGTCAGAGAGAGATTGTCTTTGACGAATGGTCGAATTTTTGGATCTTCTTCTGCCCGGCGTAACCCATCTTCCAGGAGCGTAGCGACTATTGCGGATCGTTCAATCATATGCACACGGCAACCCAAAGTCGCTAAGACAAAGGCGTCACGCCCCCATCCAGCGGTCGCGTCCACAATGCTCGGACGATGACCTTTTTTGACTCCCACAGCTTTACTAATAGGCTCACCGCCGGCATGGCCGTATTTTCTTCGATAAGCCATTTCTCCGGAAACAAAATCGATAGAGATTGGTGCAAGGTCTGGTCGATCCTCATTCATCAGTTCCAGGGTTGTATGTTTCATGTGGAGTGAAAAATTCATATGGGCACCTCTAAAAACTGTCCTTTTTCCCGATGGCGGCGTCAGCTGCGTGCTCAAATCCTCATGTATTGGCCCATACACTCCGGTTTTCCGCGCGCCGCTTCCTTGCCCTCAGAAAAAATCATCAGTTTTTAGAGGTGCCCATGTATCTGAATGTAAGGTTTGCTCTCTATGACGGCGTGGACGTTGCTTTGATTACTTTTTGGCAGCCGCAGCCATGTTGGCTTTAAAGGCCTTGTCTTGTTGTTCCCAATCCAGCCGGAGCCGTTCTGACATTTTTTTTGTTTTGTCTTGTTTCTCGATCATGAGGTCGGAGTTGAGGGCCGCCGCTTCAATTGCTTGCCCAACGGCTGGTGCGTGATATTGGTCATGTATCACTCGCAGCGTTTCAACCATGGGAGAAGGATAGCCACGCTGCTGACAAAATTTAAGACCCTCAGGCGTCAGAGTCTTTCCATCGGCTTCGACAAGAGGCTTGGTCCCTTCCGGGGGATTTGTGCCTGAGTATCCGTACAGTTCTCCTGATTGTCCTTCGGCATAGTGCGTGTGTTGAGCGGCCATGAGTGCGACTTCCTTTCCTAATGTGAAGACATCTGTGTAAGTGGCTTGATATTTTGAGAACGCAGTGGTTCGTTTGTGGGATATAGTGTAGTTGGTTTGATGTGGAAAGCGCATCTGTTTTTTTCTGAAGTGGGAAATTTTTTTGTGAAGGCCAAGGCAATATTTCCCTGATGTGTTATGGAAGTTTAGCCGCTAAGAGTTTTTGAATAGCCGGAGCAAGGTCTTCCGGCTTGGTTGTGGGAGCAAAGCGGTCTTGGATGTTCCCTGATTGATCGACAAGAAATTTTGTGAAGTTCCATTTAATGGCTTCGGAGCCCATGACGCCGGGCGCCTGACTTTTGAGGTGTTGGTATAAAGGATGGGTATTCGGTCCATTCACCTCGATTTTGGCGAACATGGGAAAAGTGACTTCATAATTGGTTTGGCAGAATTGGTAGATCTCTTCATGGCTCCTTGGGTCTTGGCCGCCAAATTGATTGCAGGGAAATCCTAAGACTTCGAATCCTTTGTCGCGAAACTGTTTGTAAAGCTTCTCGAGCCCTTGGAATTGCGGGGTAAAACCACATTGTGAGGCGGTATTGACGATGAGCAAGACTCTGTTGTTGTACTCAGAAAGTGGTTGTGGTTCTCCGGTGATGCGCTTGCAGGTGATGTCATAAATACTCTGCATGGTTAGGACCTTTCAATTGTATGAGAAGGGGCAGTCGTTCTGTTTGGTATTTGACAGTTTTCAGATTGTGTTGTACTCTAAAGGCTGTTGATGCTGATTCGGTCCGACAGCGTAAACATGAAAAAAACTTCGGGCCTCGCGATCGTATCGCGACCAGATCCTGCTCGGAGCGGACTTCCCACCTGATTCTGCTTCCCTCGGTTTTCTGAATACCTGTAGATACGATCTTTTGTAACAAAAGGAAGAGTAGTATGTCTGCAACTGCATTGTCTCAGTTTGGTGCGCTTGGTGTATCCCAGCGGTTAGTGCAAGTTCTTGATCGAGTGGGGTTGAAAGAGCCAACTCCTATTCAAGCCAAAGCCATTCCTCCAGCTTTAGAAGGGCATGATGTCTTGGGGTGTGCCCAGACGGGAACTGGTAAAACGGCGGCATTTGTCGTTCCCATCATTGAACGTTTGGCCGCGGGTTCTAAAGGGAAACCGCGTGCCCTGATTTTAGCGCCCACCCGGGAGTTAGCGTTTCAAATACAAGGAACCGTCGATAAGCTTGGCCGGTCATCCCGAATTTTTTCTACCACGGTTGTAGGTGGAGCCGATATGCATGCGCAAGTGCGTGGGTTGCGCCAGCGTCCCGATATCATCATTGCGACGCCAGGGCGGTTATTGGACCACATGTGGCAGGGCACCATCGTATTTTCCAATCTCAGTATTGTGGTCTTAGATGAAGCCGACCGCATGCTGGATATGGGCTTTGCGCCGCAACTGAATCAAATTATTGAAGCCTTGCCGGAGAACCGGCAAACCCTACTTTTTTCTGCGACGATGCCGGATAATTTGGATGACCTGGCCCGCATGTCGCTGCAGAATCCGGTTAAGGCCTTAGTCGCAAAATCGGCGACGGTGGCTGAAGGCGTGACCCATACCGTGCATCACATTACGAATTCCGAAAAAACTTCTCTGTTACTCAAAATTTTGAAAGAGACGGAAGGGTCCGTCCTGGTGTTTACGCGGACCAAGCATCGTGCGGATCGGATTGGCGAGACGTTAGAAAAGATTGGGTGTCGCACCGGGGTGTTACATGCAGGGCGTCGGCTTCCGCAGCGCCGGGCCGCTCTGGAAGGATTTCGTCGGGGACGCTTTGAAGTGTTAGTGGCCACAGATATCGCCGCCCGCGGATTGGACGTGGATAATATCCGTCACGTCATTAACTATGATTTACCGCATGTGCCGGAAGACTATGTCCATCGCATTGGCCGGACAGCGCGCAATAGAGCCATTGGATCGGCCACAAGTTTTGTGACGGGAGAAGACCATCGGTCATTGCGGATGATTGAACGGCTATTAGGAAAAGCCGTGCCTTGTGCGCCAGGCAGCCGGGCTCCAGTGGCCAGTCATGCAGCAACCCGTGCTCCGCGTCCAGGCTATGGCAAGGGCCACGGTCCGCGAGGGGCCCGGCCAGGTTATGGAAATGGTCCAAGAAGACCACAGTCTGATCGGCCGAGACGAACCGACTCAAGCCGCCGTGGTCATTCATCCTCGTATACTTTTTAGAATCTGAGTTGCGGTCGACGCTATCCCTCAAGGGTCATTCTGATCCTTGGGGGTTTTTTTTGCCTGGATTCCCGTTTTCACAGGAATGACTGTGTGAATTCTCTTGATAATCCATCATTTCTTTTTTGGGAGTGTTGAATAATAAAGATATTAACGGCCATATTTCGCCAGTAGGCCCTTGGCGATCAACGACGACGGGTCTGTTCAAAAAAGTCCGTCCAGCAAGGCCGCAGCCCTTTTTGCGCGCGGAGCGTACTGGCAGTACGTGAGCACGAAAAAAGGGCGAGAACGCCGCTGGCGGCTTTTTTCAACAGACCCTTTTTTGGCGCAATTTGGCAATCTGATACACTGTGGTCATGAAGCCTTGGATGCGACGTGCGGGAATAGTCCTGGCCCTTGTTGGGGTGGGTGTCTTGCTGAAATTGTGGGTGTTGACTCCGGACCCGATAGCCGTTTCAGTGATATCGGTAGAACGGGGAACCGTTGAAGAGACCGTTACCAATTCACGCGCGGGAACAGTGCGGGCCCGGCAACGGGCCAAGTTATCTCCGGAAATTGGAGGGCGTATTGCTGAGATCCCACATAGAAAAGGCGCTCGCGTGCGGACAGGTGATGTGCTGCTTCGTCTACATGATGATTCTCAACGAGCGGCTGTTCAAATGGCCAAGAAAGAATTGGCGGTGGTAGAGGTGAAAAAGGAGCGAGCCTGCTTGGAAGCGGCGCGTTCAGAGCGAGAGTTTCTTCGATATCAGCAGTTAAAAGAGCGTGATTTGGTTTCCACGGATTTTCTGGATAAGTATGAAAATTTGGCACAGACTACCAAAGTATCCTGTAAGCAAACCCATGCGGAAATTGCTCGCGCTCGTTCAGCCATTCATGAGGCCAACGCGGAGTTATCCAAAACTGTTTTGACAGCGCCGTTTGATGGCGTCATTGCGGAATTAGATGTTGAAGTGGGGGAATGGACAACCCCGTCGCCACCGGCCTTGCCGGTTCCGCCTATTTTGGACCTCATCGATCCTTCCTCTATTTATATTAGTGCGCCAATGGATGAAGTCGATTCATCAAAAATTCAGACCGGGCAGCCCGTGCGGGTGACGCTCGATCCATTTCCAGGGCAGCACTATGAGGGGCAAGTTCGGCATATTGCACCCTATGTCTTAGATGTGGAGGAACAAAACCGGACGGTCGAAATAGAAGTGGAACTCAACGATGCGGCGTTTGCGGCGACATTGTTGCCGGGAACATCGGCTGATGTGGAAATCATACTTGCGGTGAAGAAGGCTGTTCTACGAGTTCCCCCCTCCACGTTGTTTGAGGGCCAAAAGGTTTTTGTGGTTGAGAACGGGAGACTCGCCATTCGATCTGTCGATATTGGTATGAGAAATTGGGATTTTGTCGAAGTCTTGAGTGGACTTTCTGAACACGATCAGATCGTCACCTCATTGGATCAAGAAGGATTGGAAGAGGGTCTTCAAGTTGTGGTGCGTTCCTCCTCTGACAAGCCGTGATACAACTTCAGCATATTGCCAAACGATATGAAGTCGGGGGGCAGCCCATCTTCGCCTTGCGGGAGACCAGTGAGCACATTCAAGCAGGTGAGTATGTGGCGATCGTCGGACCATCTGGGTCTGGCAAGTCAACCCTACTCAATATCATTGGCTGTTTGCTTCGTCCTAGTGCCGGGGTTTACCTGTTGAACGGTCAAGACGTGACTCAGCTCGACGATCAGGCTCTCAGCTATGTTCGCCAACAGCAGATAGGATTCATTTTTCAATCCTTTCATTTAGTGCCCCGTCTCACGGCGTTAGGTAATGTGGTATTACCCATGGTTTTTGCAGGCATTCCCTCTTCAGAACGGCAACAACGTGCGGAAAACGCCCTTGATTCGGTCGGACTGTCAGATCGCGTGCATCATCGGCCGAATCAGTTGTCGGTAGGACAGCGTCAGCGGGTTGTGATTGCTCGGGCCATGATTATGCAACCATCACTTTTGCTGGCAGATGAACCCACAGGAAATTTGGACACCCATTCCGGACATCAAATTATGGATCTTTTGGACTCTCTGCATGTTCAAGGTCTGACCATCTTAGTTGTGACGCATGACCCCAAAGTTGCTCAACGGGCCAGCCGAGCCATTGTGTTGGCTGATGGACAGATCGTCAAACGGGTAGATGCCATAGAATTAGAGGACAGCCACACACCTTTTTTCTGAATGAGATGAGAGCGGCCAGAAAGGAAAATGAGCCATGTTGTGGGATTTGATGTCTTTAGCTTGGTCAGCCATAGCGGGGCATCGGCTACGAACGATGCTGACTGTTCTGGGTGTGGCAGTTGGCATTGCCGCCGTGGTGGCTTTGACTGCGCTTGGAGAAGGCGCCAGAGGGTATGTGATTCAAGAATTTACATCAATAGGCAGCAATCTCTTGACGGTGCTCCCTGGAAAAACCGAAACCACCGGCACGATTCCAGGAATGGGAGGCGTGCCGCATGATCTGACGCTACAGGATCTCTTGGCCCTTCGACGAACAATTCATTCGGCTCAGTATATTGTTCCGGTCTCAATGGGAACTGAAACGGTGAGCCACGGTGAGCGTCGACGGCAAGTGGCTGTTCTCGGTAGTACGTCAGAATTTTTGCAAGCTCGGGAACTTGAGGTCGCGCAAGGACAATTTCTTCCTTCACGTGATGTGGAGCGAGGCGCGCCGGTAGCTGTGATCGGGTATACCGTGGCTCGTGAGTTATTCCCCGGACAACGAGCCGTGGGACAAGTGGTTCGAGTGGGTGAATGGCGGATGCGTGTCATCGGAGTGTTGGGTGAGATTGGGAAACAATTAGGATTCAAGATGGATGAGGTGGTCATTGTTCCCGTGGCTACAGGCATGAAAATGTTTAATCGGTCATCGCTGTTTCGAATCATCCTAAAGGTGCGCTCTCCGAAAGATTTAGGACCAACCTGTACGCAAGTGCTGGCTGTCTTACGCGACCGGCATGGTGAAGAAGATGTGACGTGCATTACCCAAAAATCGGTCATTTCCACTTTCTCATCGATTTTACAAACCCTGACATTGGTGCTAGTGGCCATTGGAGCCATTTCGTTGACCGTGGCGGGAATCGGGATTATGAATGTGATGCTGGTAACCGTATCGGAGCGGACGGAGGAGATTGGATTATTGCGGGCATTAGGGGCGACTCGAAAAAATATTCTTGGCGTGTTTTTGGTGGAAGCCATGATGTTGGCTGGACTCGGTGGATTCCTTGGGCTCTTTGTGGGAGTAGGTGGTGTGTCCTTGCTGACTTGGTGGTATCCTGATATCCCAGCCTCTCCACCGCTGTGGGCGGTGGGAGGAGCATTAGGAATGGCTATGATTCTGGGAGGAGTATTCGGCGTGGTCCCTGCTCGAAGGGCGGCCAGGCTTGATCCAATGATGGCGTTACAACAGCGATAGTCCTGGAACGATGAAAGTGCTAGATCTCATACGGTTTGCCGGCGGAGCGGTGTGGGCGCATCGCCTCCGGTCTATTCTTTCCCTCATCGGTATTGCCATTGGAGTCGCCGCAGTGATTCTTTTGACGGCTATCGGAGAAGGCACACGCTATTTTGTCTTAGCGCAGTTTACCCAGTTTGGCACCAATATCTTGGCAGTGAATCCGGGAAAGACGAAGACGTTGGGTATCCCCGGGATTTTGGGCGGGACGACACATCATCTCACCCTAGAGGATGCGGAGGCCCTATCACGTATCCCAGGTGTTCAGGATGTCGTGCCAATGGCGATGGGGACAGGGCGGGTGGAATCGGGAGGAAAAGGGCGGAGCGTCAACGTGTTTGGCGTGACGGGGGCCATGCCGGGCGTGTGGAAATTTAAGGTTGGCCAAGGTGACTTTTTACCAAGAGAAGATGTCAACCGGTTGACCTCCGTTACTGTTTTAGGCCCCAAAATGAAACGGGAACTCTTTGGAGATGAAAACCCGCTGGGCGGAATTATTCGTATCGCGGGGTACCGGTTCCGTGTCATTGGAGTCTTGGAGCCGAAGGGTCAAATTCTAGGCTATGATTTAGATGATGCCGTGTATGTGCCGGTTGCGAATGCCATGCGGATGTTTAACATGGCGGAACTCATGGAAATTGATGTGGCCTATCAATCGGCGCATATGGTGGATAGCGTGGTGGAGGCGGTTCGCCGCATCCTAATCGATCGCCATCATGGGGCCGAGGATTTTAGTATTACCACGCAGGCTGCCATGTTGGAGTCGTTAGATGAAATCATGCGAATTGTGACCTTGGCCGCAGCAGGGATAGCAGGAATCTCCCTTGTTGTGGGAGCACTGGGCATTGTGACAATGATGTGGATATCGGTAGGCGAACGTGTCTCGGAAATTGGTCTGTTGCGCGCCATGGGGGCTCAGCCGCGGAAAATTTTCTCTGTTTTTTTGGTCGAATCAGTGATGCTTGCAGTCTTGGGAGGAGTGCTCGGGATCTTCCTTGGAATAGCGGGTGCCTTCATCTTGACGTTTGTTCTTCCTGGCTTACCCATCTTTGTGGATGAGCAGTATCTGGTTATTGGATTGCTTGTAGCTATTGGCACCGGACTCTTGTCTGGTGTCGCGCCTGCTCGCCGCGCCATTCACATCGATCCCGTCGAAGCCCTACATGCCGACTAAAGGAATATTATCTTTGGGGTCTTGAAGATGGGATCGAAAAACTTGAAGGCTCTTTCAGAATTCTGTCTGATCAACTTCATTCGGTCTGCTGACAATCATCTCCTGCCGATAATCAGTTCTAGCTAGTTGTGTGCGGTTTCTACCTGTAAAAGATCTAGAACGTGTATGGATGAGGCAAGAGTAGAAAAATTAAGAGGATCAAGAGAGTGTGTCGACTGAATAGAGTGAAATTGTCAAGTTGAGCCAAAAGTGCAAGACGTCTATACATCCCCGTCAACGTACAAGGCCTTTATAGATCTCATCCGTGAGGAAGGGTCATGGCTTCAATGCTCCTGTTAGCGAACAATGATCTCAACGCGACGGTTCAAGGGGACGCTTACACCATCCGGGGTGTTGACGAGGGGGTCATGTTCGCCATGGCTTGTTACTTCCATGACCTGAGGGTCGATGCCTTTTGCCAGAAAGATATTTTGGACAGCAGTAGCCCTCCGTAGAGATAGTTCTAAATTATACTCATCAGAACCAGTACGGTCGGTATGGCCGATAATTCCGACGTCAGGCGTGGCCCGATTGATAATGACCGAAATGATTTCTGGTAACTTCTCTTCTGAGGCAGTGGTAAGTTTAGTGTCTGTCTCGAAATAGAGAAGGTATTTGAGAGGCTTTTGAGGCGTGGCTTCTAAGGCATTTCTAAAGGTTGCGCTCAAGTCTTTATCCGTGAACATGAAAGGCTTACCAGGGGGCTCATTAGGACTTCCTAGTCCAACGGCTTGTCTGGCCTTATTGAGGGTTTGCGTGCCAATGGCATTAGTGACTTGAATCATCCCAACCGTTCCATCTGAATTATCCAGAAGAACCACTAGACTATTGGGTAGAGTGATTTTGATAGTGATCGTTTCCTGCTGAGAACTATATCCGTCACTAACCTTAAATGTCAGTGTGGATTCTCCCACCTGGTCTGTCGATGGAGTGAACGTAAAGAGACCTGTTTTTCGATTTAGGAGGCTGTTCGCTAGCAGTGGCTGGCCTATGAGGTCAAAGGATAACGTATCCCCTTCAGGATCTATGGCCGTAATGGGGAGCTTCAAGGTTTCTCCTATCGCTACCGTTTGATTGCCAATGGGATTCAACACGGGTGAGTCGTTGGGATGCACCTTGACGATTTCCGATGGCTTACTGGGGACATTGTTGACTATTTGTATAGCTGTCATCTGATCGTTTTCATTTAGGGATGGCACACCACTGGCCTGCCAGAGGCCTTGGGCATCCGCGAAAACTGGTGTTTCAACAGGTACCTCATTTTTTAGGATCTGGATGTCTGCTGATGGGGTCGCCAGTCCAGCGACGATGGTGTCGCCGGCTTTCAGGGGTGAAGTGACAACCGGAGGCTGTGGCTTTACCTTTAACGTTGCGCGAGCCGACTGCATGCCGTCAACAGTAGCCTGAATTCTTGTGATTCCAGCTTTGACGCTTTTTGCGATACCGTCGACTCCAATGATTGCTACATCAAGATTTTCACTTAACCACTGTACTCCAGGTAACGGATTTTGGATTTGTCCATCTGAATATGTGCCAATGGCAGTGAACTGTTGAGAGTGTCCCAGGTCGACAATGGTAATTGGTGTGGGTTGAATCTCAATTTTTGTGAGTACGGCAGGCACAACTGTGACCGGAATCGAAGGGTCGCTTTGGATACCATTGATGAGCTGTGTGCCCGTTATCTGATCATTCTCATTTAAGGGAGGTAGTCCGTCGGCCTGCCAACGGCCTTGGACATCAGCAACGAGCTCGATACCCAGAGATATGCCATTCTTCAGAATCTGGATGCTGGCTTTGGGAGAAGCCGTCCCAGTCATGATTGTGTCTCCCGCTTTCAGAGAAGAAGTGATCAGGGGTGGTTGGGGCCGCACGGTGACTGTGGTACTAGCCGACTGCAAGGCCTCACGAGTAGCCTTTATGGTGGTTGTCCCGGCTTCGAGGCCCGTCAATTTCCCTTCGGCATCAATAGTGGCGACGTTTAGGTCCTTGATGTCCCAGGTGACCCTAGGCATGGGTTCTTCCATTCGTCCATTTGAGAAAGTGCCAGATGCGGTGAATTCTTGAATTTCACCTTGTTGCACAAAGGTAGGTGACGAAGGATGAATAGCAATCTTCGTGAGTACTGGAGGGCTGACAACTACCAGATTTGAAGGGCCACTTGGAACACGATTCACCAGCTGTATGCTGGTGACCTGATCGGCCTCGTTGAAAGATGGTAGGTTAGTGGCTTGCCACCTACCTTGTGCGTCTGCAAAGACTTGTGCTTTGAGAGGAATCTCATTAATCATAATGTTGATACTGGCCAAAGGTGTCGAAGTGCCACGTATGGTCGTGTCTCCAGCTTTTAAGGCCGTGGTTATCAATGGAGCCTGAGGCTTCACTCTCACTGTAGTTGCTAGAGACTGGATTTCATCTGCCTTCGCCTGTATTGTTGTTGTCCCACCCGTTATGCCCGTCACGGTTCCTTCGGCATCGATCGAAGCTATCGTCGGGTTCTGGATGGACCAGGTTATCCCAGAAAGAGGGTCTTCAATCCTGCCATTTGAGAAAAGGCCCTTTGCTGTCAATGAGTATGTTTGCCCCGGTTCGATCGTCATGGAGAATCCAGGATATATGATAACCTGTGACAGCGTGGCTTTCTTGACAAGGACTGGACTGGAATAAGGACTTGTCCGTCCACTAATTGTCTGAGTTGCGGTGACGAGTTGTCTGCCGGACAGAGGAGATACTTCAATATGGAATTTTCCATTGGTTGCAGTTGTGCCTCGTGTAACAGGCTTTCCATTCACGAACAGGTCTACGGTGCTATTTGGAATCCCAGATCCCGTGACAGATGTTTGGCCTTCTAGCAAAGCTGGGTTCAGCACCGGAATTGGTAGCGGCGCTGGCTTAGGAGGTGTGGCACAGCCTGTGAGAATAAAAAAAGAGAACAGTGCTCCGATAGTCAGCTTATAAAGAAACTCCCAATTCAGCATTTGAATGTATCCTCATATCGGTGCGATGAATCGAGATGACTCTCGATTGTACATTCGTCCAATGTTTGATCTTCAGTGAAGGCCTTCTTCATCTCCTATTTTGATGACAAGTCGTGTTCCTCTAATGCCTACGGTGGCTGTTGGTGTCTTGATTGAGACAGATTCAGGAGATAACTTCGACATGATTCCTGAGATGTAGACGAGCGTCCCCCGAATGATTGTTGTGACAAACGAGAACTCTTCTTGTTTTGGGTTAAAGACAAATTCGTTCAATGAAAGACGGCTTTTGGGCCCAAGAGATAATCTCGTGTTGTCTTTGAGCGTCACTCCCATCGATCCAGCATTGTTTGTTTCGAGAATGTCATGTTGAAATATCTCATCACCAATTTTGCAATCGATTCGTTCATCTTTTCTTATGATGAACGCTTGCCCGTTCACCTGTTTGACGATTCCAATAGCCTTCTCTTGTGCTGCAGTAATCGCTGGAGCAGCTGACAAGCCAATAAGCAGAAGGCTACTCAATATTGTTATTTGGTATTTCGAGATCGTTCTTTTCATGAACGCTCTACTTTGAGTGCTGTCAAAAAAAGCTACCGCTTGCGCTCTGGGTGGTTGCAGTCATGAGGAAATTCAATCTCAAGATTTGTTTGCACTGTGTGAAAACGGGATTGTTGATCATACACCATTTCATTCTATATGACATAGTTTTTCTTATTATGGATTCATCAGATCACTCCATACCTTCAAGAGATATCTATTTTACGTCAGTGCCTTTTGGTGTGTGATAGGGTTCCATTTTCTGGTTCAATCGAAAATGCTGAGCCATTCTGTAGGGGGTGGATTTTTCTGGTAAAAGTCGAGGCGGTCATCATATAAGGTATATAGTCCTACTGGCGCATAGGGATTCTTCCGACAGTCGACTAAAAGAGTTTTAACTTGAGTCCACTTGCGGTTTCGAAACGCTTCCAGCATGGCTGAATGAGAGTCGACTAAGGATTGAAAGCGAGGGTCTCCGCGCTCCTGAGGGCCGCCAAGGATAGTATAGGTTCTGGCCGTCTCCCGTTTTCCTCGTAATGTCATAAGATCAATTTCAAGAATAGCCAAATGAGTTCCTATAAGTGTAGCTGTTTCTGGACCAATAACAATTTCCAGGCCATAGAATTTTGACTGTCCCTCCAGTCGTGAAGCGACGTTGACGGCATCACCCAGGACCGAGTAATCAAACCGCTGCTCGGAACCCATGTTGCCAACGACACAGGCCCCGGTGTTAATGCCAATGCCGACGGTAATTGGAAGAAACGACTCGCCGACCGCTTCGGTCTCTTTTCTTCGCATGAGATTGAAGCGGTCGAGCTTTTGAATCATGTCCAAAGCAGCCTTGCAGGCATTGAGTGCATGATCCGGATCATCGAGCGGAGCATTCCAAAAGGCCATAATACAGTCGCCAATGTATTTGTCGATGGTTCCTTTATGATCAAGGACGGATTCTGTGAGTGGGGTCAGGAGGCGATTGATGAGTTGCGTTAAACCTTGTGGGTCTGCTTGATACTGTTCGGAGATGCTCGTGAAGTTACGAATATCACAGAACAGGATAGTCATATTTTTAGTTGCTCCTCCAAGGTGTATTGGTTGAGCGTGGTGGGACAATTGATCAACCAGAGTTGGCGAGACATAACGGCTGAATGTGTTTCTGATCTGTCGACGAGTGAGTTCCTCGCGCACGTAATTGAGGTAACTCAATAGACTGTAGAGCCCAAAGATCCCTACTGCTCCATATGAGACGTCAATTAAGACGCCGTGGGTGACATACCAATACCAAGAAGTGGCGACCATCCCAGCTACAACGAATCCCCCCAGAAACAGAGTTTGTACGGCACCGAAGAAGGGCACGAGAAAAATAATGAAAAACCCCAGAAGAAGAATTAAAACCAATTCCTGAGCCAGAGCGAAGTTCGAGCGAGTCAAGAAAGATTTCTCGAAAATCATGTCAAGAATTTGGGCATGAATCTCCACTCCTGGCAGTGTCCCTTCGATCGAGGTCACTTTGTTATCACCTAATCCAATCGCGGATGAGCCGATGAGGACTAATTTATCGGAGAGTTTTTCTGATGATACCGCGCCGTTGAGAAGATCTTTCGCTGAAATGTAACGATGCGGATTGGGTGTGGCGAAATGAATCCATATGCGACCGAGATTGTCAGTAGGGATTTCTATTTGTGAAACAGTGACGCGTTGAATACCTGCGAAGTCAGTATGTATCGATAGTGTCGATGGTGGGGTAGCCACGCGAAGGAGTTCAAGGCTTAGGGTAGGGAGAATATGTGAGCCTACACGGAGGATCGCTGGGATTCTTCGTACAACTCCGTCAGGTTCCGGATTAAGCGTGATGATCCCATGACCTGCAGCGGCCTCCTCTAATTCAGAGATATTGCGGAGTAATCCGTTGTATGCGAACAGGTAAGGCCTTGGATCTTCGCCAATTTCGGCGAGAGGAGGTGCTCTGGGCGGGGTAAGCTGTCTGTTGTGCCTGTGATGCGCCAATGCACTTTGTGAGACCACGACGAGTGTCTGTTTAAGCATGTGGGCAAGAGTGGCGTCATTGTCGGGCAATTCTTTGAGTTGCGCTCTCGTTTGCTTGTTCAGACCGGTCAAGTTCTTGGCAAGGCGGCCCGGGGACATGCGGTCAGGCTCCGCGAAGACGATATCTAACCCAACGGCTCTGACGTCCGCGTTGACAAGCGTCGAAATTAATTGAGCCATGATCGTTCGCGGCCAAGGCCATTGCCCATACTGCGCGAGGCTGGCTTCATCGATGTCGATAACTAGAACTTGGCTGCTTTGGGTTACTCGAGGGTGAATTTTCTGATAGTAGTCAAACACTTGCAGACGGAGTGACTGTACCGGAATAGGATCCCAAATACGAATCAGGAGCAGGCCGGCGAGAATCACCAGTCCCATTGACCGGGGACGCATGAGAAGGCTGATGAATCGGCTCATGATGCCCTTTCTATTTCACTGCGATGTCGGCGTTTCTCCTGGAACATGGTGAACTATGGGAGACCATGTCTGATGAAGCCTGCTTGCTCATAGGTGTCCTTTTGTATAATTTAACACTCCCTATCGAGGGTCATATAGATTTCATTGCATAATGTAAGCATATTGAGTAACCTTGTGCTTGCGAAAATCTCCGGGGTGCAACCGGCAGAAATCCATGGGTACATGGTCTGGCCCTTGATGCCGCTTTGATGGAGTAGGCTCAACCTATGGAGTGCTCCCGTCCCGAGCCAATAGCGTTGGTGATATGTGTGGTGAGCGCAATAGTGGTCTAAAGGATAATTTCTTGTCCTTCTTTCAACACTGTAAGCGTAGGAAGACACAATTCGTTGAGTTGTGCATGGACTTGAGTGCGGAATTGTGGCTTGATGTGGAAGATGTATAGAGGAATATCCGGGCGGCCAATTTTTTTGTATTCTTCGAATAGCAATGCCGGAGTCAAATGTTTGCTTGCTTGAGCTAACTCATACATTTCGTTAGGAAAGGATGTTTCAATTATTACGGCTTTCAGATTTGAAACGGTGGCAGCTACTTTCCAAATTTCTTCAGTTTGATAGGTGTCACCACTGAACAGGCATGCGGAATGTTTGTCTTTAATGATGTACCCAACGGCTGGGACCGTATGGTTAACCTCTATGGGCAGGATTTCAAGCTCAGAAATGTACATGGATTCACCGGGTTGTATGGCCGATTCCACCAGAATAGGCTTGCGCCCAGCAGGAAGTTCAAAAAAGTTAGGATAAATATGGTTGTTAAATACATAGCGCTTGAGTTCGTCCAGTATAGTGGGAATGCTATATATGGTGAGGGAGGCCTCATCAGTCCCTAAAAGGTTATCTGCTAACGCGGGCAATTCTTTGATGTGGTCGAGATGGGCATGAGTGAGAAGAACATGACCAATCTTTCTTTGTACTTCAAGAGTTAGAGCCGAGGCAGCTGTTCCAGCATCAATGAGAAGGTGGTCGTTAAATAAGAATCCGGTACTTCGACAACACTTAGATTGTTGTTGGTGTCCTAGGATTATATCAGAGCCGTGACATCCAAGAACGTGAATTTTCATTAGTCGTACTCCTCAATGCAGAGTATTTGTGTTTCAGGACGAAACTATCTATCTATTGATAGATTAAACCCCTATTGGGCATAGGGCTAAATTGGGAGGGGGTAAAGAACGTTTGCTAGAGCTTAAGGGATAGAGGGAATATCGACTCGTTTTTGGAGCTTGTTGTGATAGGGTGAGTCCCTATCTATCCCATAAGTGAAGACACTCTAACTAAAACTGAAAAAGACTTCAAACGATAGCACTTCCATGCAGACATCATTTGCTTTCTGCGCGATTATATGTGACGAGTACATTCAGAATTTCGAAAAAATACTAGAGAAATATGATATCATCATGGCCTATAGGCTCCTTCTCTCTGGAGTCTAAGCTACTAGCATCTTTCGCGACAAAAAAATGCAGCCTTGATCAGGTCTTGGTTTTTCAGATCATACTATTTGAAAAATATAGTAATTCCCAACAAGGTCCCGCGAGACCGTCGTCAGTCTCTTGACGGGCCTCTCCTGGCCTTTTTGGGGGACGAAGACAGCTGGTTGAGAGACACAATCATTCGGAAATTAATTGGAACAGCTATATAAATCGTGGATGTTGAATGATGAGGATATCAAAGGCCATATTTCTCCAGGGAATTGTTGACTATGAGATGACTCGAGTTGGCTCAACACAGTCCTTTGTCGATCGGAGGAGTCATGGATAAGGAGTAGAGAAAGATAACATGAGAAAGGAATTTTGAGATGACTATCTTTCCTCCTACTTTTTACTCCTCACTTCTCACTTCTCACTTCTAACTGATCTAGATAACACGCTGGCGGCTTTTTTCAATAGCTCCATATCCTAAGGCGAGATTGTGGTGATAGCTGGACTCCCAATGCTTATCGTGGACTGTCATGAGAACGGAACGCTATATGCAAGATATAGGCGTTGAGTCTCAGGCTGACCCTACGGACCGACAGGTCTTGGTCCGACTTCGTCGTCGAGAACGCGAGTTGGAGGCTGCGCGTCGAATTAGTCAGACGCTATTCAAACCTCTCCGTTTGGAAGATGTGCTTAAGCAGTCCCTTGGCATGGCGTTGGAAACTGTTGGGGCAGAAGCAGGGGCTATTTTTATCGCCAGGCCAGAGTCAGAAGAGTTAGTGTTTCATCATGCAATTGGTGAGAAGTCTCCACCACTAGGGACAGCCTTTTCTTGGGATGACGGAATCGCAGGAGCAGCATTTCAAACTGGAGAGGCTATTGTTGTGGGCAATGTGCAACATGACTCCAGGCATTTTGGAGATCTTGATAGGAGATTTGATCATGTCACCAGGGATTTAATCGCATTGCCCCTTAAGCGATGGGATGGGGATCCCATCGGAGTGCTTGAGGTAATGAACAAAAAATCTGGAAGCCTTAACTATGATGATGTAAGTATTTTGACCATCATTTCTGCCTTCACGGCTATTTCGATTGAACAGGCACGTTTATTTGAAGAGGCGAAATTAAGTGAAGTGGCTCGTTTGTTAGGAGACATCAGTCACGACATTAAAAACATGATGATGCCTATTACATATGGCGCGTGGCTTCTTCAAAAGAAATTCGACGGGCTCTTTGGGGCGAGGGCAAGCCGTCAAGCGGAATTGACGAAATCCGATCAAGCTGATGGGCAAAAGATCCTTTCTATGATTCGCAATAATGCCCGGCTTATTCAAGAACGTGTCAAGGAAATCACAGATGCGGTTAAGGGTCTGAGCAGTCCACTTAGATTCAGGCCTTGTAATATTGTGGAGGTTGTTACTACGGTCACGGAGACTTTACACCCTCTGGCCGATGAACGAGGTATTTCTCTTCGGACAGAAAATCTTCGTTCGTTGCCTTCCATTCAAGCTGACGAACGTCGTCTCTTCAATGCCTTGTATAATCTTATTAATAATGCCATTGATGAGGTCGCAAGAGGTGGGTCAAT
Organism: Nitrospirales bacterium; assembly: GCA_965223315.1. Lineage (GTDB taxonomy): Bacteria > Nitrospirota > Nitrospiria > Nitrospirales > UBA8639 > Nitrospira_E. Next base: position 2,687,034 of record CBDCWD010000004.1, on the reverse strand, counting down.
TACGATTAGAGGTTTTTTTGAGTCGGATGCTCAGCTTGTGAATATCTTAATTATCGACACAGGTGGAGGGATGTCTCCAGAAGTGCGTGCGAGTCTCTTCACGAAGCAAACCATCAGCCGAAAAACTGGTGGGACTGGCCTTGGAACAAAAATCGTTAAGGATGCGGTGGATGCCCACGGTGGACATATCAGCGTGGAAAGTCAGATTGGCGTGGGTACCACGTTCCATATCCGTCTTCCTCTTCACTCGTCCTCGACTCGTGTTCGATAAACTTTCTCTTCCTATTGTAAAACTCGCTGTATGGTTTGAGCCAACTCATAACTTAAGATAGGTTTCATTAAGAAAGCCCGGATGCCCAAAGCGGTCGCTTTTTCCGGTGTGACGGTATAACTAAAGCCGGTACAAAGAATAATGGGAAGATCAGGTCTGATCTTCAATAATTCACGAGCGAACGCATCCCCTGTTAGATGTGGCATAGTTTGATCAGTAATGACTACATCATAGTGAAATGGATTACTGCGAAAGGCCTGCAACGCTTCAATACTATCTGTACAGACCTCCGCCTCATACCCTAAATGTTCCAACATCTTTTTTGCGAGTTGAGTGATCGATTCCTCGTCATCCACAAAGAGGACGCAAGCGTGTGCCTTCTGAATTGGGATCGTTTCGGGGACTTCAGACTCAACGATTGCATCTGCCTGTGGTAGAAAGATGATAAATGTGGTCCCACAGCCTGGTTCGCTCTCTACTGCGATGACACCTTCATGATTAGCAATAATGCCATGAACCACGGAGAGACCCATGCCCGTTCCTTCTCCTATTGCCTTTGTTGTAAAGAAAGGTTCAAAAATTCGATTTCGTATCTCAGAGGGAATGCCTCTTCCTGTATCGCTCACTGAAAGTCTAAGGTACGAGCCAGGTTTGAGGTCAGGGGATATGGGTTCCTGTCCACTTGAAAGGTCTACACTATCCAAACAGACTGTCAATGTTCCCCCTTTTTCTCGCATGGCATTTTCCGCATTTGTGCAAAGGTTCATCACGACTTGGTGTATCTGTGTCGGATCAGCCAGAACAACCCCCGACTCCGTGGAAAGATGTTGTTGAATATGTATCGTAGAAGGAAGGGTGGCTCGCAAGAGATCGAGGGCTTCCTTGACGACGATATGAAGGTTGGTCGGGATGCGTTGTTGTTCAACTTGGCGACTGAAAGTTAAGATATGCTTCACTAACTCTTTGGCGCGGTTGCCGGCCTTCAGGACTTGCTCCAGGTTCTGATGGACTTCTTCTTCTGGTCTTATCTTCACGAGAGCAAGCTCAGTGTTTCCGAGAATGGCCGCTAGAATGTTATTGAAATCGTGAGCAATGCCGGCCGATAAGGTGCCCAGGGCTTCCATTTTATGCAGCTGATGAAGTTGTGTTTCAGTTTGACGGTAGGCTTCTTCTGCGCGCTTGCGTTCAGTAATATCTAGGACAATCGACATGAAAACAGGCAATGATTCTGAAGTGGAAAGTTCGAGATAGGCTTCAACTGGATACAATGTCCCGTTTTTTCTCCGGTGAACAGTCGAAAACTGAATGCGCTGTTGTTTCCCAGTTTTGATCGGGTCAAGTAGTTGTATAAAAGCATCTCGCGAAAATTCGACCATGAGGTCTAAAGGAGTGAGGCGAGATAGCTCTTCTATCGAATACCCGAGATTTTCCCGTGCTCCACGATTGACTTCTAGAAATCGAAACGTTTCCAGATCAAAAATATACAGCTCATTGAGAGAGGCTTCTAGCATTCTCAGCAGCTCACCTTGCCGTTCCTCTCCTCGCTGGCGTTCCCTTGTTTCTCGTTCCAAGTCTACGAGCTTTTGTTCTAGTTTATTCACTAGTCGTTCGCTATAGAGCTTCAAAACGTCTTTCTTTTCTCGCAAAGATTCATTTCGAGGTGTGGTTTCCTCTTTTTTGAATCTTTTCTTGCTTGTCATTTCCTTGATATTTTGTAGAAGGACCTCAGGTTCCACTGGCTTGTTGATGAATTTGTCACACCCGAGTGATAGAGCAAACTCTTTGTCTTTCTCATCTGTATAGGTTGCCGTATAGAAGGCAAACGGAATTGTTTTCAGCTTGGTATCTTCTTTGACGTTCATGCAAAACTGAAACCCATCCATGACTGGCATTAAAATGTCAGATATGATGACCTCACATTCCTGAGCTGAAAGGAGCTCGAGGGCTTCAGCGCCATTTCTGGCCGACACCACCTCATGTTCACTCGCACTTAGAATTTGTTCTAAGAGATAGGTTGTCTCTTCCTTGTCGTCAACCACGAGAATTTTCATATGTGTTTTCTCACTCACTCAAAAAGCTTTTGGGAGGCTTTTCGCCAGCTCGCGTGTTGGTCCACATAGGGGTTTGGCTAGGTACCCGAGCGATAATGAAGGAGAATATGGCCTACAGAGCTATGAGTACGAATCGAGATTCGAGCATACAAGACTCTTAAGACAGAGGTGTTTATGTTGAGTGTAGTTAGATGAAGGTAAAAATTGTTTCTTTTTCAAAAGGAGAAAGTTGTGGTTTTGGAAAGTCACCACTACAGCTCGGTTGATGAATTGACTAAGCAAAGGGTTGGTTTTGGAAGCATGACGACAATACGCCTTTGCCCTCATTCTGGTAAAAGGTTGAGGTCAATTTATCACAAACTGATATCAAATTGTAGAGACTCATCGCTTAAAAATACAAGACAGGGGCCACTGAAACCGAGGGCTTGTGTCGTTGAATGTCGACATGAAAGCTGGCCGTCAACTTAATCCTGATCAGGTTCAGATTACTCGATGGCAACATCGCCAGGCTGTGCCCATGAAATTGTCCGATAATCCAAATTTATTTAGTCGTATTAAAAGACTATTGAGGTCGTCCCACTTCTGCACTTGCTAGAAGGCTTTTCGACGCGACCGCACTCTTTAATGTGAGAGTGTTAATGATGGAAGAATCTCAAGCGGTATTTACTCCGAATCTTTGAAGGTGAAGCGACAAGTGTGGCCGCCTTTAGCCATGCATTCTTGTTGCTCGACTTTGTGGTTGATGAGGTGTTCGAGCAGGGCGACATCGAAGGCGCAAACTTCCGGGTGCTTGATGGCCAGATCATGGTAGACGCAGTTGTGGGCTGTGAGCATTGGCAATTCTTTGTCTGACGGAGCAGGTTCGGTGTGCGCCTGATATCCAAGGCTTTGGAGCAAGTCGGCGACTTGTTGGACATGCTCTTTCACGTCGTGGCCTTTTAATTGTGCCCGAAGTTGTGGAATGAGTGAGGCAGCGACTTTTTTGACGTAATTTTCTAGCTGCTCGCTTCCAAATTCTTCCTTAAGCGTTTCAAGGAGCAATTCGGAAAACCAGGAGTATTGTTTGGGAAGGCGGTTAATCCCTTCATCCGTAATTTGATAAGTCCAGCCAGGACGCCCCCCCGTGCTTTTTTGCTGCACCGCCTTTTTGATCAGGCCGTCTCGTTCCAAGGTCACCATATGCTGATTCACCGCAGTGCGGGAAATTTCTAAGAGTGAGACCAGATCATCAATCGTGAGCCCAGCTTTATGCTGTTGCAGGATAGCTAAGACTTGTTCTTGGCGTGATTCAAATTGTTGAAACATCTATCGGTTCCTTTATAGATGAGAGGCTAGCAAATTGTTGAATAGGGGTCTGTTGAAAAAAGCCGCCAGCGGCGTTCTCGCCCTTTTCCCGTGCTCACGTAGTGCCAGTACGCTCCGCGCGCAAAAAGGGCTGCGGCCTTGCTGGACGGACTTTTTTGAACAGACCCGATGCCGCTGATAAACAGCTTCCTGCCGAAATACGGCCCTTGATATCTTCATTATTCAACACTCCCAATAGCGAAAGACACGAAGTTTATTTTATTACTTTTGACATAAAAAACTTTACAAAGCGGGCGGAAGTATGTTAGCACTACACCAGGAGGAAAATATATCGTTTCCATTATTTTATCTTTACTAAGGAGGTCAATATGCATCAGGTTCAATGGAAAGCCAGTCTTTGGGTTATCGCCTTATTGGGCATGTTCGTTGTGGGGTGTGCAAGTTATTCCAGTGATAAGGGAGGGCGGAATCCGCATGTGACAGAAGCGATTACTCATGCGCAGGAAGCTGTGAAACATGGTGATATGGGGCATGCCGATGCGATTGTGACCCATGCGGAAGCGTCTCTCCAACATGCGCAGGCGGCAGGACAAGAAATGACCAATCCTCATTTGAGCGCCGGGATTGCAGAACTAGGCGAGGCTATTGCTCATGGGAAAGCGGGACATGCTGATGTGGCGACCACACATGCCAAGTCAGCTGTGGCACATTTAAACGAAATCTAGTTTCAAGAGCGTTGCCGAATTCACACTTTCCATCTGTTTAGAATGAGAGTCGGGGCTTGTATGCATCATGAAACGTATTCTTATTGTTGATGATCAGCCTATTCTCCTGCATGCCCTCCAAGCGTTTTTTGAGCTTGAAGGCTATTGGTGTCAAGTGGCGAGTCAGGGAGGCGAGGCCTTGGCTTTCCTGGAGAGAGAGCCAGCAGTTGACGTAATCATTACCGATAATGACATGCCTGTCATGGATGGCCTGGAGTTTATTCTGCACCTAAAAAACAGCGTGGTATTTCGTGACATTCCGATTATTCTGCACACCGGGAGTGTTCTGGCTAAAGAGAAAAAAGATTTTTTTCAAAAGAGTTGCATCGCTATTCTGGATAAACCAACTGGATTTTCAGAATTAGGCTTAGTCGTGGCTCAAGCTTTAGATTTTGAATCACCCCAACTTCGTGCAGCAGAGAGGATTTTTGCCTGATGAGAGGCAACGCCCCTGTCCTGGTGTTGAAATACATGCGTGAAACGATGCCGAGAACCTCGCCTTATAAGCGAGGTTCTCGGCCCGCATAATTTTAAGGTGTTGGAGTCTCATTACTGTTTTGAATATCCAAAATCTTGACATCAAAAAACAGCTTTTTCCCCGCCAGTGGATGATTAAAGTCTAGTACCACAACCTGTTCTTTCACTTCGGTGACCCGAGGATGGACCATACGGCCTTGTGAATCCTTTCCTTGTAGCTGAGCTCCTACTTTGCGCGCATCCTCTGGAATTTGATCAATGGGAATTTCCTGTACGGCCTGCGGATTTATGGGGCCATAGCCCTGCTCAGGTTCCACCGCAACATGTTTTTGTTCACCAACCTTCATGCCTTCCAATGCGGCTTCCAAGCCAGGAATAATTTGGTGTGAACCCTGCGTGAAATTCAAAGGGGTCCCTCCCACATTGGTGTCTAAGACTTTCTTGTCGTCTAAGGTTAGCGTATATTCCATGGAAATGGTCTTTCCATCAGAAATGGTCATTTCTGGCGTGCCGTGTTGGTCGTCGGCAAGGACAAGAGAATAGGAATGAGCGAAGACAAGTGCGGCACAACACAACACCTGAGCAAGTGGTTTCACGGTCATACGACGAATCCTCCAGGAGAAAAGTAAGTGGAAGTCAGTTAGCTGGAAAAGAAGGCGCGAAGCCATGGGGGGACCAAGAGCCGAACGGTTCCAGGCAAACGGTGAATGGGTATGAAAACTATATCAAGTTTTTAAGAAGGTGACTAGGCCTTTGTTCAATCAACACTTCCCTTCATTGCACTCCGGCGGATCCCCTATGGTACTCTTAGGTGAGCTCTATGTCTGTGAATAGGCAAAACATCGGCGGTCGGAATTTTTGATGAGCGGGAGCATGATGTATGGAACCTCACGATAAAATTGTGAAGGCCAAACAGAATATGGCGCGGCACCGTCGTGAATTCTCATGCCGGGAGGTGGATGAACCTCAAGATGATCGTCTTCCGGAAGGGCAACATGTGGTCAATAATTTTCCCGTTTTGGATCTGGGCTTTAAACCGGAGATTGCTCTGTCGGATTGGACATTAACAATAGATGGATTTGTGGCCAATCCTCTGACATGGACATGGGAGGACTTTCAAGCGCAACCCGTGTCATCTATTCATGCTGATTTTCATTGTGTGACGACTTGGAGTATGTTGGACAATGATTGGACAGGTGTGAAGTTTCAGCATGTCTTGGAAGTTGTGCGTCCGCTGTCGTCCGCAAAATTTATTTTGTTTGAGTCCTATGATGATTACACGACAAATTTGCCGGTGGGCGTTTGTGACGATGATGATGTGTTGCTGGCCACACATTGGAATCATCGCCCCTTGAGCAAGGAGCACGGTGGGCCTGTTCGCATGATTGTGCCAAAACGGTATGCCTGGAAAGGCGCCAAATGGATTAGAAAGATTACGTTTTTAGATCGCGACCAAAAAGGATTTTGGGAAGTGCGAGGCTATTCCAATACGGCCTTGCCTTGGGAGAATGATCGTTATGCATGAGCCGAACGTTTGGCAGGTTGACTGTCCTGTCCATTTTTTGAATGGCTCCTCATGACTTTTGGAACGTGTTGGTTGCTTGCCACGATTCTTCATCCCTGGGTAGGATAAATGAAATGAGGGCACCTCTAAAAACTGATGATTTTTTTTGAGGGCAAGGAAGCTACGCGCGGAAAACCGCAGTGTATGGGGTACATGAGGATTTGAGCACGGGGCTGACGCCGCCATCGGGAAAAAGGGCAGTTTTTAGAGGTGCCTATGAATAAACCAACTTTTTTCTTTAACACGGGGTGGTGCTGAGTGCATGTAGGTGATGTGAGCAAGTATTCGGCAAGATGTGTGACCGTCATGATGCTGTTCGGCCTGTTGTGTATGGGCCGGGCTTGGGCTCAAGATCTGAGTGCGTTTGAGCAACACGTTACTCAGCATACGTTGAAAAACGGATGGACATTTCTATTAGTTGAGCGCCCGGTTGCACCTGTTTTTTCGTTTATGACTCGCGTGAATGTGGGGTCCGCCCAGGAGGGTGCTGGACAAACCGGTTTGGCTCATATGTTTGAGCATATGGCCTTCAAAGGCACGCCACGAATCGGAACCACAGACTATGAAGCCGAAAAAGAAGCCTTGAAAGCATTGGAAGAGGCGTATCAAGCTTATCAAAGAGAAAAGCTTTCCCGGAAAGCTGATCCGGACACGGTGCAATCCTTATTTGAGGTCTTCAAGCAACGACAAAAAGAGGCCTCTCGCTATGTGATGAAAAATGAGTTTGGCAATATCATTGAGCGGGAAGGCGGTGTGGCCTTGAATGCGTTTACCGGCGCCGATGTCACGGGTTACTTTTATTCATTGCCGGCCAATAAGGTTGAGCTGTTTGCCTATTTAGAATCGGAACGTTTTTTAGCGCCAGTGTTTCGTGAATTTTATGAAGAACGGGATGTTGTGATGGAAGAGCGCCGTTTACGGACGGAAAGCCAACCCTTTGGGCGGCTACTGGAGCAATTTGTCTCGACAGCTTTTATGGCGCATCCCTACCATCATCCGGTCATTGGATATGCCAGCGATATTCAATCCTATACGATGACCGACGCGAAACGGTTTTATGAAGAACAGTATGTGCCGTCCAATATGGTGACAGCGATTGTTGGGGATATTCAGGCCGAAAAGGTTATTCCGCTTCTCGAGAAATATTTTGGAAGAATTCCACCGGGTCCTCCGCCTTTACCAATTCGCACAGTTGAACCGGCATCTATTACTGAAAAGATCGTCATTTTGAAAGATCCTTCACAACCTCTCTATCTGGAAGGTTATCATAAGCCTGCTGTTACCCATGTGGATCAACCGATCTATGATGCCATTGATGATATCTTGACGAATGGCCGAACGTCCCGGCTTTTCCGGGCCTTGGTTCGAGATAAGCAGATTGCGGTGTCAGTTGGAGCCTATGGCGCCTATCCTGGCGATAAATATCCTCACGTGTGGTTGGCCTATGGAGTACCGAGTCGTGGGGTGTCCAATCAGGTAGTTCAGGAAGCCCTCCGTGAAGAATTTGAGAAACTGATCACCCACGATGTGTCGGATGAAGAATTGGCGCGATTTCGGACCCGTGCAAAAGCGGGCCTGCTACGTGCGCTCAACAACAATTTAGGGCTGGCAATGCATATGACGGATTACCATCTGTTGTTTGGTGATTGGCGGGAACTCTTTCGTTATATTTCCCGGTTTGATGCCGTCACAAAGGAAGATATTCGGCGTGTGGCAAAAACACTATTTCGACCCACCAATCGTGTGGTGGGAATGATCGAGACGATTTCTCCTCCTGATAAGAGCCTGTCGGTTACAAGCGGGGAGGGGCGATCATGATAGGTGGCAACATGATATGTTGGTTGAAACGGCGGCTCTTGTGTGTGGGGTATATCATAGCTGCGATTGTGTTGCATATTGCCCTGCCTGCTCAGGCTCAGGTCAAGCATGTGCAAGAATTGAAATATCCTCTCTTGCCAGAACTAGTCATTCCAGAACCAGAGAGAGTGGTATTACAAAATGGCATGGTTGTCTTACTCATGGAAGACCATGAGTTGCCTTTAGTCAGCCTTTCCGCCTTTATTCGAACCGGATCTCGGCTCGAACCCCGGGATAAAATTGGATTGGCCTCGCTGGCGGGGACCGTCCTACGGACGGGAGGGACCACCAAGCATACTGGAGATGAACTTGATGAATTTCTCGAGGGCAAAGCGGCCATGATTGAAACGGGTATCGGGAAAACTGCCGGAACGGCATCAATGAGTTGTCTCACAGAGGATTTCCCCCAGGTGTTATCAGTATTTGGGGATATTTTACGGACTCCAGCCTTTGCGCCCGAAAAACTGAAGATAGCCAAAAATCAAATGATGGCCGGAATTGCTCGACAAAACGATGATCCAGGCAATATTGTTTCGCGCGAATTTAAGAAGTTGGTGTATGGGAATGACTCGCCCTATACGTGGGTTCCCACCTATGCCACAGTCCGTTCCATTACCCGGGAAGATGTGGTGCGCTGGCATGAGACGTATTTTCACCCGAACCGTATCATTCTAGGCCTTGTGGGAGATTTTAAAAAAGATCATGCGGTTGCGCTACTGAATAAAGTGTTTGGGGATTGGAAGCGGGGGGCTGAGCCGGACGATGCCATAGCTTTTATTCAGGAACACGTCCCTGCGGGCATGTTCTATGTTGAAAAAAATGATATGACACAAGCCAAAATTGCCATGGGATATCAGGGAATTCGCCGGGATCATCCTGATTATTATTCTTTGGTCATTGTCAATCAAATCCTTTCCGGTTCATTTGGAGCCCGTCTCTTTTCAAACATTCGTTCAAAGCAAGGGCTGGCCTATGATGTTCATGGGGGAGTGGGATTTCAGTGGGATCATCCGGGCATGGCTATTCTGTCGATGTCAACGAAAACTCAAACCACAGGCAAGGGTATCGATGCATTGATCGCGGAATCGAAAAAGATGGTATCGGATCCTCCAACAGACGACGAAGTGGCAAATGCTAAAGCCAGTATTCTGAACTCATTCGTATTTTCTGTTGATTCCCCGGCAAAAGTGTTGGGTAAATATTTGACCTATGAATATTACGGGTATCCTTCAACATGGCTGAAAACCTTTCGGCAGGGCATTGAGCAAGTTACCGTGAGACAGGTTCGAGAAGCGGCGGAACGTCATCTTCGGCCCGAAGATTTTGCGACTTTGGTTGTAGGGCCGCGGAAGGGGACTCAGGCTGCATTAGCAGGTTATGAGAATATTCAGGAATTGGATATTCGAATCCCTGACCCTCCTGAAGGGGCTTAAAGGGACTGTTGAGAGATCGTGTCTATGGAGAATATGAGTGCGGTATGCGTATACTAGAGAGCGAGGATCATAAGGTATGTCTGAATATGTTCACTAAGGGAGGGCAAGATGGTCAAATCAATACGTAAATATGTGTTTTCATCATCATTGTTATGGATCGTGTTGTTAAGTGTGATGCTTGGCGGGTGCCAGACAAACCCCTATACCAAACGCTCCCAGTTTCTCATTATGCCCTCTGGATATATGAATCAAATGGGGGCTGCGCAGTATGGGCAAACCTTGCAGGATCCTAAAGTGGTGTTGTCAAAAGATCCTCGGGAAATTGAGCCGGTCAAACGGGTGGCGGCCCGTATTATCGAGGCGGCCAAGCGGTCGAAATATGCGGAAACGGCTAAAAAATTTGAGTGGGAAGTCAACGTGATTAAAGACGACAATACCAAAAATGCCTGGGCGTTACCTGGTGGAAAAATTGCTGTCTATACAGGAATTTTCCCAATGGCCAAAACGGAAGCTGGTTTGGCGGCCATTATGGGCCACGAGGTAGTTCATGCCTTGGCCCAACATGGGGGAGAGCGCATGAGCCAGGGATTAGTGGCTCAAGTCGGCATGTCGGCAGCGGCCATTCTTTTGTCCACGCAGGTGGGCAATCCCGCACTGGCCCAACTAGGGATGCAAGCCATGGGATTAGGTGTCCAAGCTGGAGTCTTGCTTCCTTTTAGCCGGAAACACGAATCCGAAGCCGATTATGTGGGAGTCTTGTTGGCGGCTGATGCGGGATATGACCCTCGAGAATCCGTGCGAATTTGGGAGCGTATGGCTGCCGCGTCTCAAGGGGCTCCTCCTGAATTTATGTCCACGCATCCAGCGCATGAAACCCGTATCGCTGATCTCAATAAATGGATGCCAGAGGCCATGGAGATTTACCAAGGTTCATCAAAAGCTTCGGATAAGTTGTTACCTGTCATTACGCCTGATCCACCGCAGGCTCCTGCATCATCAGGAAGAGGAACTCGTTTTCGATAGAAGAGTCACCCAATCGTATCGTTGAGCAGCTCTCTGTCACAGAATACACCCGATAGGTGTGCGTTTAAGCCTGCAAGTCGTCGACCATGATTCGGTTCAAGGTGTTGTATGGCCTCTGTTTCATGATCGGGGTCGTCCTCAATGGGTGCGGGCAAGGAGAAACAGTTGTCGAGGTGGCCCTTCATCCCACGAAGCCAAATATTGTCTATATCGCTACGAATAATTATATTTATAAAACTCGTGATGGAGGAGCGCACTGGGAGAACATGTCTTCGGGCATGACCCATTCACGTGTTATTGCCCTCGCCATTGATCCCTTGTTCCCCGCTAATATTCTCGCTGGAACGAAAGGTGATGCTGTCTACAAAAGTTATGATGGAGGGCAGCGGTGGGTATCCCGGCGAACAGGCCTGCATGATGTCACGATTTCATCCGTTGTGCATCAGCTAGTGTTTGCTCCAGGATCTAGCAATCATGTGTTTGCAGCGACGTCGCTGGGTGTGTTCGAATCGCAAGATGGAGGCGAAACCTGGGCGAAGCGAATGGAGGGCATGAAGGAAGTTCTCATGGTGGTCACCATAGCCATTGATCCTCAGCAACCTCAGACCCTGTATGCGGGAACTAGCGGGGGTGTCTATAAATCTATCGATGGGACGAAGACCTGGAAAAAAGTGAATACGGGTTTAGTGGACCCTGATGTCTTGAAATCTTCGCGGGCACTAAGCGTGACACGAATAAAGGTTGATCCTCATAATCCCGATAGAGTCTATACAGCCACCTTGTCTGGACTTTTCTATTCAGAGAATGCGGGAGAGTCATGGAGTGGCATGGGAGAATCGTTGCCGGACCATATGCTGATTGAGTTGCTGCTTGATCCTCAATGCAAGAATATGCTGTATGTGGCGCACCGGGAAGGTGTTTCGAAGAGTGAAGATGGTGGAAAAACATGGGAGTCTCGCAATACGGGTTTAACGAATCTGAATATTCGAGCCCTTGCCATGAGCCCGATTGATTCAGAGATTCTCTATGCGGGGACCAATGGAAAAGGGCTGTTTGCAAGTACCGATAGGGGCATGTCCTGGAGTTCGGTCCCATTGACAGAAACAAGCTCCGTGCAATGATGAGAAGAGCATTTGAATTTATAGTGTAATCAAAAACTACTATGCCTCATCAATTACTGATATCAAAAATGTGTGTTCTTGCACGTTATTGCGAGAAAGGGTAACTCCGTGGCTTTTTGGGATTCAAAACAAGGTCGTACCCGTGGCGATGCAATCTGTTCCTTTTGTGGAAAAGCCAAAACCGGCGCCACGAGTCTCATTCAAGCTCCTACGAAGATGGTTTGCGTGGAATGTCAGGCCCCAGGATCGGTCTTGATCTGTTCAGATTGTGTGCAGCAATGTTCAAAATTTTTGTCGAGCAATTCACCTGAAGGCCAACCGTCATTAGATTTGCCGTCTGGCCCATTACCCACGCCGCCGGAATTGAAGGAGATTCTGGATCAATATGTGATAGGGCAAGACCGTGCAAAAAAAATCCTATCCGTTTCGGTTCACAATCACTATAAGCGAGTCTTTAGCGGGAAAGATGTGCCGGATGTGGAGTTGGAAAAAGGCAATGTGATGTTAATTGGTCCGACCGGGACCGGGAAAACGCTTCTCGCAAAAACCTTAGCGAAAGTGCTACAGGTTCCGTTTGCGATCGCAGACGCCACGACAGTGACGGAAGCCGGCTATGTGGGTGAAGATGTTGAAAACGTCGTGCTGAAGTTGCTGCAGGCTTGTGATTTTAATATTGCCCGGGCACAGGTTGGCATTATTTATATCGATGAAGTCGACAAGATTAGCCGCAAATCGGAAAGTGCGTCCATTACGCGAGATGTTTCCGGGGAAGGTGTGCAGCAGGCGTTATTGAAATTGGTTGAAGGGACAGTCGGCAATGTGCCGCCTAAGGGTGGCCGAAAACATCCTGAGCAGGAATTTTTGCGTGTGGACACCAGCAATATTCTCTTTATTTGTGGCGGAGCATTTGTGGGTGTCGAAGATATTATTGCACAACGCACGAACCAAAAACGCGTGGGATTTGGTGCCGGCTCATCTCATGGCGTCTCGACAAATACTCAGAAACTCATGCAGCAGCTTCGCCCGGAAGATTTATTGAAATATGGGTTAATTCCGGAATTTGTTGGGCGATTTCCTATTCTCGCGTCTTTGAATGATTTGAGGGTTGAAGATCTCATGCGGGTGTTGCAAGAGCCCAAAAATGCGCTGCTCAAGCAATACCAGGCGTTGTTTCATTTGGATGGTGTGCAATTAGAATTCACTCCTCAGGCGATTGAAGCCATTGCCACGCGTGCGTCTTCGATGAAAACGGGTGCCCGTGGATTACGCGCCACCTTGGAAGAGGTGATGTTGGATCTGATGTTTGATGTTCCGGCTTTACAACATGTCAAGCAGGTCGTGATTACCGAACAAGTCATTGAGGGCGTCAGCGCTCCCGAATTGATTTACGAGCGAAAAGGGGCGTAATGGGGCGCAATCTCTTGTGTTGCATTATTTTGCATTCTGGACTATGCTGTTAAAGAAAGATGTTCATCGCGATGTTCTGGGCCGCGTGATGAATGGATCAGGTGAAGTGGCCCTTTATTACTGATGTTGTTTTGCCTATGTATCCATAGGGAATCTGAGTTGGAAGCCAGTCCTAAGTCGCCTCCTGTTCCGCGTGCTCGGGTCATTCCTTCCCCTCGTATCTCTTTCATTCATGCAGAACAATATCCCTTTTAGAAGGAGGGACCCCAATGGGTTCAAAGATTTATGTAGGTGGTTTACCCTATTCCACTGCAGAACAGGAATTATCTGACCTGTTTGCACAGCATGGGAGTGTTCAATCAGCTAAAGTGATTACCGACAAGTATACCGGGCAATCACGAGGGTTTGGCTTTGTCGAAATGGGGTCTGAGGCCGAGGCCAAAGCCGCGATTGAGGCCCTGAATGGGAGTGAGTTAGGAGGCCGTTCATTGACGGTCAACGAAGCCAAGCCTCAAGCTCCACGCACCGGTGGCTATGATGGAAATCGTGGCGGACGCGGTGGACGAGGAGGCGGAGATCGCTGGTAATAGACTAATCTAGACATGCTTGTGTTGTGAAGCGGGGAATCTGGAAACAGGTTCCCCGCTTTTTTTTTGGTGAAACTTGGGTAGCGAACCTGGAACCAGGTAAAATAGAATTTGTTGATAACGGGTGTCTGTTGCAGTCTCGCGTATTTTGGTTATGTGAGGTGGTGTGGTAAGGCACATTGTGACGAAATGGAATAAATAAATATGAGCGATCACCAATCACCGGCATCTTCGGCCGATGCGAAGCAGTTTCGTGCTTCTCAGGCACATACCACACGATCGTCAGATGTCTCTGTACTTGAGCTGCTTGATCAATGTCTTGCGTCACTGCCTGAAGGAGATGAACGGATTGCTTTGCTGTATCAATTGCGGCATCGATTTATTGAAATCACGACCGCGACGCAACAGCATGAAGCCGAACGAACCAAAATGCAGGCTGTGATCGAAAAGTTGACCGCTCCAGCGAATCGGATTGGGACATTGATTGGGCTGCCCGAAGACGGAGTGGCCCGAATTGTGGTGGGCGGGGCCGAATACTATGCCAATGTGGACCTGCAACTTGAGGGAGAACTGCCAAAAGTTGGGCACCAGATTTTAGTCAACGAAGCCTATGTGGTGATACGGTCTCTTGGGCATGATCGGAGCGGGCCCATCGTGAAAGTTCGAGAAGTACTAGGCGAAGGGCGTCTCCGTATTGACCAAGAAGCAGGGAGGCAAAGCATTGTTGTGCAACGAGGAGAGGATCTGACTCTTGAAGAGCTTAGAGCCGGTGACGAGGTTCGGTTAGATCCGACGCATCGAATCGCTATTGAACGACTCGAGAATTCTCAGGCTCGATCACATATCTTAACCGAATTACCGGCTGTGGAGTGGAAGGATATCGGGGGACAGCAGGAAGCCATTACTTCGATACGGCGATCGATTGAATACCCGCTTCTTCATGGCGATTTGTTTGCGCAATATCAATTTCAGCAACCAAAGGGATTTCTCCTCTATGGGCCCCCTGGTTGCGGAAAGACCTTAATTGGCCAGGCCACGGCAGCGAGTTTAGGAAAGGTCTTTGCCCAAAATAGTGAAGCAAGCCCCGTGTTTGCTGAGGACAACATCCAACAGTCAGCCCACAACCTTCCTCCCATTACGGGGGGAGTATTTTTGCACATCAAGGGTCCGGAAGTTCTCAATATGTGGGTTGGGGAGTCAGAGCGGATGATTCGTGATTTGTTCCTTCAGGCCCGGCAGCATCGGCAGGTGGGCAAGTTGCCGTTTGTCTTTATTGATGAGGCTGAATCTATCTTAGGCACAAGGCGGACGATGCGGTCGTATAATGTCTCCAATACCCTGGTGCCCATGTTTTGCGCGGAACTCGATGGCATTGAAAATCTGTCTCAGGTCGTCGTGATTTTAGCGTCGAACCGACCTGATATGATTGATCCAGCCGTATTGCGACCTGGACGAATTGATCGAAAGGTTAAGGTTGGCCGGCCGGGGCGGCAAGATGTGGGTGACATTTTACGGGTGTATGTGACATCCAGGCTGCCTTATGCCATGTCCCATGCTGAAAATGTTGCCATCGATACGGAGGCGGCAGTTTCAGCAATTGTTGATGGATTAGTTGAGAAGTTATTCGAGTCCAGTCAGAAGAATCGTGTGTTGGCTATCCGTCTGCGCAATGGGCGACGTCAAGTTTTGTATAGACGGGATTTATTGAGCGGGGCGGTGTTGGCCGGAATCGTTCGGCGGGCCAAAGAAAGGGCCATTGAACGGGCTATTCAAACTGACGCGCAGAATGTCTCGGGACTGACGCTAGAGGATTTTCTTATCGCGACGGATCAAGAATTTAAGGAAAGTGAAATTTTCCCGTCTGATGACTCCGCGGAAGAATGGCTGAAACTTTTAGATTATCATCCGGACCAAGTCGTTGGCGTCTCTTCTTTGCAATCTGGAAACGACATCAATGAATACCGGACTTCACAAATTATTTAAGCTTTGATGGAGCCCATGCGTTTATTTGGCATCGAAACGGAGTATGGAATTGCCCGGGAAGATTCTGAGACGGCTGATCCCGTTGTGGAATCCATGGAGTTGGTGCGGGCATATTTGAGCGGCCGTTTTACTCGCCGCTGGGACTATCGGGGCGAGCATCCCCATGAAGATCAACGAGGGTTTAGGGTGAGTCAATTAGCTCAAGATAAGGAAGAAGATCTTTTCGCCGAGCAGGATGCCCATCGTCCATTCTCCTTTCATGAGATGAAAAGCGATGTGATGTTGCCCAACGGAGCACGTTTGTATAACGATCACACCCATCCGGAATATTCCACGCCTGAATGCCGATCTGTCAAAGATATTATTGCCCATGATCGAGCGGGAGAACGTATTGTATGGAAGGCAGCGCAACGCCGCAATGAAGTTCTGGGTAAGCAAGTGATCCAGCTGTATAAAAACAATACAGATTTTCATGGCCATAGTTACGGATGCCATGACAATTATTTAGTGCCCCGTGCCGTTGATTTTGAGAAACTGGTTCGTGGCCTGCTCCCGTTTCTGGTGAGTCGGCAATTAGTAGCTGGGGCGGGCAAGGTCGGTCGCGAGGCGCAAGAACGTGGGTTTGCGCCCGGCGGGTTTCAGATTTCGCAACGGGCGGACTTTATGGAAACGGAACTCAGCGTGGATACCATGCATAACCGTCCTATCCTCAATACGCGTGATGAACCGCATGCAAATCGCGCACAGTACCGGCGCTTGCACCTCATTCTGGGTGACGCGAATATGTGCGAATATGCCACCGCCCTTAAGATTGGCACGACACGGGTGGTGTTGGATATGATTGCCGAAGGCTTTGTGCCTGCATGGGATTTGTCCTCACCCGTAGAAGCGATTCAAATATTGTCTCAAGATCCAGATTTGAAGGCGGTGGTCAAGCGGGATCACGGTGGAGCGATATCGGGGTTGGAGATTCAGCAAGAATATCTTCTTCAGGCTCGCCGAGTGTTAACAGCCATTGATGAAGAAACGGAATGGATTCTTCAGGAATGGGAACACGTGCTTCAGCAGTTAGAGAGCGACCCCTTTAAGTTAATTGGCAAAGTAGATTGGGTCACGAAGCGATGGTTGCTCCAAACATTTATAGAGGAAGAAGGTCTTGAGTGGGATGATCCTTGGTTGGCCAGCATAGACTTGGAATATCACAACCTGAATCCTGAACGAGGCCTGTTCCGCGGACTAGAAGCTGAGGGGCAAACAACTGTGATCGTGTGCGAGGGTGAGATTCAAGAGGCTATGAGACATGGTCCGCCAGATACGCGTGGCGGTCTTCGCGGTCTTTGTGTGCAAAAATTTGAGAATGATATTACGTCAATACAGTGGGAAGGCATTTGGTTTCATGGCAATCTACATTTTGATTGGCTGGACCATCTGGATCCTGTCTCGGTCGCTCACTGTCGATCCGTGATTGAAGAGGCGAATAGTCCTCGTGAAGCCATTGAGGCCTTAGCAGTCATCAATTAGTGTATGAGGAGGAATAGGGATGACACAAACATACGAAGATATTCAAGTAGTCGGAGAGCTGAATCGCAAGGAGCGTCCAGCCGATCCACTCTCCAAGCCTTTAGGTCCTGAGGACCAAGACTTGGGTCCTAAGCGACCCGAAACTGATTCACCATCGCGGGATAATCTCATGAAGCGTATGCGCAAGGTTGACCCTAAACAGGCTGAAAAATATCGGCAGCGGACCGGGGAGTAAACCGCATGAGGCAGCACGGTGATTTTCTTCAAGTGCTTCAAGAGCAGGGTTATGGTGTGCGCGATTTGTTTCCTTCTTCGAATGGAAATGGAGTATCGTGTCATGCCGATGTGACAGCAGGGACGACTGTTTTTGCCATGAAGTATGCGGATGGAGTGTTGGTGGCAGGTGACCGCCGTGCCACAGCTGGCAATGTCGTGATGTATGATCGCACGGATAAGGTGCTGGAAATTGATCGATTTTCCGTGATGGCGATTGCGGGGGTCCCCGCGACTGCCTTTGAAATGGCTCGTATCTTAGAGCATTCCTTTAAGTATTATCGAAGAAGCCAGTTGCAGGATTTGAGTTTTGAGGGCAAGCTACGCGCGTTATCAACGTTGTTAAAAAACAATGCTTCTGCTGCGTTGGCCGGAACCGGAACGGTGGCCCCGGTTTTTGCTGGCTATGATCAGCTTGAAGAATGCGGCAAGATCTTTTTCTACGATATCTTAGGGGCGGAATTTGAAGCCGTAGAATATGCGGTTTCTGGATCAGGAGCGTCCACGATTCGAGGAATCTTATACTATATGAATCGATGGGGTACGGGACCCGTTGCTGACCTCAATGAAGAAGATGCGCTGACCTTCGTGCTTCGCCTCATGACGAGCGCGGCAGAGTTCGATTCTGCGACAGGTGGGGTTGACGCGCAGGGCCAACTGTATCCCATCGTCAAACGCATTTCCGCTGAAGGCGTCAGAACTATTCCGGCTGACCGACTACAGACACTGTTTTCCCAGAAGGTTGTAAGCGATGTATGAGGAACCGTACCGTTGGATTGAAGCCGTCGCCAATCGGCGGACGTACCTCAATGATCAGTTCAGCCAAGGGAATCCGTTAGTCGCGGTCTCGTTTTCACAAGGCATTCTTCTGGTAACGGTGAACCGCGGAACGGAAAAGATTTACGAAATCTATGATCGCATTGCATTGGGTGGCATGGGGCATCCTGCGGACTTAGAAAAATTGCGGTATACCTTGTTGGATATGGCTCATGTTGAAGGATTTCAGCGTTCGCCATCGGATGTGACAGCTGCCCGTTTAATGAAAAATGGGTTAGCGCCTGTGATTAAACAAGCCTTTGAGGAAATTTTTAAAGCTCCGTACATTGCGAAAGTGCTATTAGCCGAAGTTGGACCCACGAAGGAACGCGACCGTTTCTTGAGTATCAACTATGACGGCATGTATGAAGAACAACAGGGGTTTGCGTTGCTGGCCGCGTCGCCGTTCATTCGTGAACGTCTCGCAGAGGAATGGAAATCTCAGGAGCCACCGGCCTCTTTGCAAGGTGCGTTGAATATCAGCCTTCGTTTATGGGGCATTGCGAGTTCGCTCCAAATTGCAACTCTGTCGGCAGAGGTGGACGAAGAGGCTTTGTCACCTTCGCCCACCTCTGCCACTTTGACGATTCCAGATGATGAAGCCATTACCTCTCAAATTAGAGATACATTGTCCAATGAAACCCTGGAATGCGTTCTGTTAGATCGGCAGAGCGGAAAAATGGAAACCTATCGCGCGCTGTCTCAGTCCGAAATTCACCATTTGGTTCCACAATTTTTTGAACCCGCCCCAAAATAGCTATTTGTCAGTCCCCGTCAATGAAAAACCGCATCTTCGGCATAGAAACTGAATACGGTTTGCTCATGAAGGCAGATAACCCTGAGATGTCTCCATCTTGGGTAGCTCGCCGGATCATTCAATATTTGTTTGGCGAAAGAAAACATGGGGTGATTGATTGGCATTATCGCGGGCACGATGAACCTCCTGGCAATGGAGGGTTTCTGCTCAATGCCGGTCGTATGTATGTGGATATGGGGCATCTGGAATATGCTTCGCCGGAATGTCATTCATTGTGGGATCTCTTGGCTGTTGATCGTGCCGGAGATTTGTTATTACAGGATTGCGTAGAAGAGCTTGGCCTGTCCGATCAGGTGTCGATTATCAAAAATAATATTGATCACGAGACCGGCGCCACGTTTGGGTGCCATGAAAACTATCTGGTCTCACGGGATTTCCCTTTTACCTACAAAGGGTTGGGACTGCTTATGCCGTTTCTCGTGACACGGCAAATCTTTACGGGAGCTGGCCGAATTGGGATGGCCCGTTCCATGGAAGGATGGATTGGCTTAGACGATATTGAAGGACGGGGAGGGGAGCCGGCACGCATATCTCATGAAGAGTCTGTGATCTATCAAATTTCCCAGCGTGCGGATTACATCGTCAATGATTTTTTTGAATGGGTTCAACACAATAGGGCCATTGTGAATACCCGGGACGAACCCCTAGCAGATCCCGAACGATTCCGGCGCTTACACTTGCTCATGGGCGATTCGAATATGGCCGAGGAGACCACCTTGCTGAAAATGGGCACTACCGGACTCGTGCTGCAACTCATCGAAGAAGGCTATGCTCCCTATGATTTAGATTTTGATGATCCTGTTCAAACGTTACGAGCTATTTCCCGTGATCCAACGCGAGAATGGATGGTTACCCTTTCAACCGGCAAACACCTTTCGGCGATAGATATTCAAGAAGAGTTTTGGGAAGCCGCGTCCAAGCATTACGCAGGGCAAGATGAAGAAACTGACTGGGTGCTTACTCATTGGGAATCAGTACTCAAAGATTTGCGAACAGGCTATGAAGCGGTGGTCGGTCGAGTGGACTGGGCCTCCAAGCTTTGGTTATTAGAGAATTTTCGTGACGCTGAAAAATTGGAATGGGACGATCCCTGGTTGAAAAGTCTGGATTTGGAATATCACAATGTGGATTTGCAAGCCGGTCTGTATCATGGGATGGTAGAGGAAGGTGAGGCTCCACGTTTCACTACGGACGACTTAGTGAATCTCTCGAAACATACTCCCCCAGTAAACACGCGAGCCTTTGGACGTTCAGAAGTGATCAAGCATATTGTCAGGGAAGGCTGGGCAGATTTCCTGGAACAAAGCTCCGTACGCCTCGATCCCCGCCGTCCGCCCTATGTGATCAATTGGTCGGTCCTCCAACTGCAAGGCAACCCCGTCTTTGTCATGGCCGACCCCTTCCGCACCTACGTCCAGGAAAGCCGCGACTATTGCGCGAAAGGGCCTTCTCTCCAAGCGCAGTCAAGCAACAACGAGCTGTAATCAAAGGGTTGTAGGAATAAGAATTCAATGGGTAGCGTTACTGGGCACGGATTGAAAAAGGTAAGCTAGGTTCTATATCTCATGTATTGGGAAGTTGGTGTGCGCTATGGACGTTGAAATCATTCGAAAGGCTGTGCCCAGGGCTGCCATTGGAGACATGGCGAGGCAACAATTCGGTGATATGGTCAAGGCTGTTGTAGATGTGGATCAGGAGATTATGGCGCTTGGTGGCGAACTTCATTCTGACGAAGAAGCGATGCTCTTAGATCAAGGGTCATCGCAACGAAATCTGTGGGGGATTAACCTGTATCCGGAAAAGTCGGATGAGGAATGGATTGAATTTGATTCGATGATCAATGTGCGACCGTCGAGTGGAAATCGTTCTAGATATGTGGAAAGTGCCGACATTCGCGAAATGGTGATACAGATCGTTCATCGATTGGTAGAGGGCTAATCAGGATGTCCAGTCAGCACACAGACCTGGCGGCAGGGAGATGGCATACGATGCCATTAGTGGAGCAATTGGGTAATATCGGCAGTGAGGTTGGGCGCGCTTCTCGTTGGAAAGAAAAAGATCTTCAGGCCTGTGAAAAAGCTTTCAACCGTTCCCTTGAACTTCTTGACCTGACCATACGAGATCCACGGTGGAAGGGGCGAAGAAAAGAACTGACTCGTGCACGGGAATTTCTCTGCGATGCCATGTTAGGAGGAGATGTATACGGTAGCGACTTTGCTGGCCTTGATCGCTATTTCTACCACTTTGCCGTGGCAGCGCGAGCCAACCGATAAAAAGTCTGAAAAGAAAATGTTCTGATCACCCAACAATAGGCCCAAACCTTACCTGTCCGAGAGCATTTACCTATAGAGCCTGTTGAAAAAAGCCGCCAGCGGCGTTCTCGCCATTTTTCCGTGCTCACGTAGTACCAATACGCTCCGCGCGCAAAAATGGCTGCGGCCTTCCCTTCGGGAGGCCTCAGGACAGGACTGGACGGACCCTTCGAGAGACTCAGGACAGGCTTTTTGGAACAGACCCGAGGCTGCTGATCGTGAACCGCTTCCTGGCGAGATATGGCCCTTGATATCTTCATTATTCAACACTCCCACATATTGCTGGTTGGTCTGGTTCATACTCCTGCCGTATCGAATATGGTACATCGTGGTATCTGTTTGGATACATACAACGCAATTTTTTGAGGATTTTCATTGTTTTCTAAAACCCTGTAAAAGTTGGAATACTGCAAATGTCCATCTGAAGTGAAGCAAGTTTTGCCAAATTTTGTGTTGGCATTACTATTGCTCCTTTCCGTCGATAAGTTGATCGATTGCGAGTCCTGAAAAAGACTTAAGGTATCGATGAGTCAACCTGAAAGGATTTCCCTTATGGCAACGCGAAAACCCCCTCACTATATCATCACGGTTCACGGCATTGGTGAACAAGCAGAGAATGAAACGTCGCAAGAAGTCGTCCAGCGGTTTGCAGAAGTGCGACAAGGCGAAGCAACATTGCCTGAATTTCGGGCTCTTCTTCCTGCCAATTTGTCGTCTTATGCTGTTAGACGTCAGGGACAAGGGCCCGGATGGTCGGAATTTCGCGGCATTCCCGTTGACCCAAAGGATAAGGGTAAAGAACTATTTGATGGGACTCGAGCATCGACCACTGCCGGGAAAAACTTTCGTTTTGTTGATCTTCGTTGGGCGGATATTCTTCAGGAGCACCAGGCCAGATTTTCGTCGCCCATTGAAGCCTGGACGGAGGCTTTACTTCATCGGCTTCAACCGCCTTTTACACCTCCTAATTGGAGTGCACCATGGATGAATCCGTTGCTTCAAGAAATAAAAGCGACGATTCTTCCCTTTCAACGACTTCTTAAATGGTACAAGCCGTCCGTTGCTCATTTGATTTTTGATGACATTCTTGGTGATGTGCATCTCTATGGGGATTTTGCCCGCACGCGGGGGCAGGCTGTGCGTCGGTTTCACTCAACCCTCGACCAAATTCATCTTCGGGATTATGAGCAATGGTGCCGCTTTGAGCGGACTAGTCCTGGCGAGCAATATAGGCCTCCGTCTTATACCATTCTTGCACACAGCTTGGGTAGTGTGATGAGTTTTGATGCACTTGTTTATGCCTTTGCGAACTCAAGTATTCGCGCTGGGAAAACTCCGCATGCCAGTGGTTCGTTGCCATTTCCTGGTTACAGAGCATATGAGGCATATGAGAAAGAGGCCTGGGACTCATTGATTGAAGATATTCAAAAAAACCCTGCACGGTCAGATTTGCCAAAAGGAGAAAAGAACCTTGTGGCTTTTAAACGCATGTACCCTCAATTCACTGAGACATTTCCATGCATCCCCCCTCTTTTCTGGAGAAAACACATTGCGAATTTTATTACTCTGGGTTCGCCTATTGATAAATTTCATGTGCTTTGGCATCAGAATTATCGGCACATGGGGCTACAGCATTGCGATTTTTCAGATGAATGGGCTGAAGGCTGGCAAGAAAAAGAGGTCTTTCCTAAAATCCCTCACTACAATCTCTGTGATGAGCAGGACCCGGTGGGTCACCATCTTGAGTTGACAGAAGAATGCCAGAATTATCGAAAAATTTTTGATACCTCTATTCCTGTCACGTATAGAGATATTGTGTTTCGACGGTATCCTGTGCCTGGCGTTGCGCATACGCAATACTGGAAAGATCAAGAACTCTTTAAAATTTTGATTGAGTCCGTCATTGATCGTACTTCAACTCACTCCGAATACTCCCTTCCTTCCATTCCCAAGGTCCCCAAGGGAACCGATAAATTTGTGCAGGATTCCTTTATTGAAGTGCCTGGATGTTATAGAGAAGCTTTGGAATGGGCCTATTTTCGCCTTCCGTT
This sequence comes from Nitrospirales bacterium, assembly GCA_965223315.1. Taxonomy (GTDB): domain Bacteria; phylum Nitrospirota; class Nitrospiria; order Nitrospirales; family UBA8639; genus Nitrospira_E. The sequence goes on along the minus strand of CBDCWD010000004.1, from coordinate 2,663,401 downwards.
TCTCACTGCAGTGGTGACCAGTCTGTTGCTGGGGTACGGAATAATCCAGTGGCAACAAGAGGGTTTTGCGCTGTCCTACTTGTTGTCGATTCTTACGGGATTGTTGCTATGGGTGATGCCGCGGCCTGCGCAAGGGTATCACAACGAAGTCGCCCAATTAGAAGAAAACAGTTCTGCAGGAGATCAAAAGAAAACGCACAGAGAGAGAGGTTTCATTTCCCGTATGGTCAATTCCTGGTGGGAGTGTTGGAAACCTCGCCCCGGCCTGTTTGCCAATCTCGTACGAGGCGCGGTGACCTGGAGGCGCATTTTGATTTGGTTAAAACAACATCCCAATCAGGCGTTTACCGTAAAAGATGCGTTACGGCATGGAGTTCGTCGATCTCTAAAAAGCCCTGGCGACTTTAAAGCACATGTAACATGGAGAACAGTGCTCGTGTTACCGATCGTGGGCGGTACCTCTTGGGTTGTGATGTTTGGGTGGCCCCAAGTTTCCACTTTAGGTCAGCTCTCACAATATCTAGCAGAGTGGCTGTATGTAGCGAGTCTAATGATTTTGATTAGTTCTGCCTGTTATGTTGCGGTTATGGCATATGTAGGATTCGTTTTCATGCGCATGAAACGACAATCACACAACATCACAAAAGAAGAGGATGTCAAGGAAAAGGGACAAGCAGATCCTAGTCGAGTCGTTGATGATGTGATGGATCATCCCTCTGCCGTAAATTTTAAATAGGTTTTCCTTCGGTGCGTCCTTTCTGTCTTAACAATCGGTCCCACCTTAGTCTTTTGTGTCTTTGTTGAAGATCGGTTTTGGTACATTGGGTAACTTATGCTTGTTAAAATGTGAGGGCGAGAGAAAAGGACCCTAAGGCGCCGCGATTGTCAAAGTCATAGCCGCCTCCGATATCAAATTGGAGAGCCCATAGGTGAATGCCTAGTCCGGCGGTGGGGGTGACGCGGGTTTTGGCATCCTCCACATTCTTTAAGGCTCCTAATCTGAAAAAGATGAAGTCGAAGAGACCTTGTTCCACGCCCAGACTGAGGACGCGACTTCTAATGCCTGGTACCAGTGTCTTATTTTTCGTGAGATCGGCATCAAAGGTGATGGTGGTTGCGGAGAAAGGAAGAAAGGCGATCCCACCCCGAACTTGTGGACGTAGTCTAAATGTTCCTCCATCAGGAGTTTTGAAGGAAGGTTTGTTCAGATCTTTCCCAACAATGCCAGCTTTGAACCAGGAAATGGGGTGAATCATTGCTCCGATATCAATGCCAAACTGATAGGATTTTTTGGCATCCTTGAGTTCGTCGGAAATGTCAAAGCTATCTTCAGAGTCATCCACATCAATGCCTCGGCTATAGGCGACGCCTTTGATAATCTTTCCCGTCACCCCTATGGCTATTTTCTTTTCCCACAGGGCATAGGCATAGGAGAGGGCGAGTTGCCGGGCTTCAAGGAAATTCACCTGAAGGTCACCGACAATGTCCAACTCACTTCCCGCAACCACGGCCGTTAGGGGATTCGACGAAAATGAGCCGCCGGTTCCAACATCAGAAATATTCATGCCAAACGTATGTTCTCCCCAATGGCCTTTGACATATAGTCCAGCCGCAATGAGGGCTGACAACGAGGCGCCGTTTAAATCATCCAAATGAGATTGGAGGCGGGCTTGATTGCCGGCCGAGGTATCGGAGTCATCGACATCATCGATATCCTCAAGCGTGTCTCGGATACCTAACCGATCGATGCCTTGTGCGGAAAGCTGTACGCGAATATCGATGTTTTGGGTAAGAGCCAAACCTGCGGGGTTCCAATAGGTCGCCAATGAATTGGTTGTCACGGCAACCCCGGCTCCTCCCATTCCTACTGCCCGTGGCCCCACAATGACAAATTCCACGGCTGGACTTAATGCGGGCAGTACGATGAGGGCAACAAATGTGAAGAGTAGAACTTTACTGGAGTGGACAAGCATTCCGTGCTTCATATCCAAATCCTTTTGTTAGAAATTGATCTGAGGGTTGATCATGTTGCAAACCCTAGGAAAATTCTCGAATAAGATCAAGGTTATTGGTCTGCAGGCCAGTAATCCGGGATAAGAGTCTTCTAGCGGGAACTTGTTTAGAGACGAGGAACATTGGATAATACTAGTAGTCCTTATGCCTATTGATGAATCTTCACCATTATCGTGGCCACTGTCTCGACGCGGAATTCTTACACTCGGCGGTCTGGCAACTGCCAGTGTAGTTTTACCGGGTTGTGACCTGGGTTCCATGTTTGCGGTGCCTCCCCGAGACACGGTGTACTTCACGCCGAATGATAAGTTTTATCGCGTGAATTACAACGAAGGATCCTATAATTTCACTCGCGACTTGGATGTAGAGCAATGGCAAATGTTGGTGAAGGGCGTGGTGGAAACCCCTACCGTTCTGAAGTGGCGGGATCTCTTGAATCGTGAATCCTTTGATCAGGCCGTGACGCTCATGTGTATTGATACGCTGCCTGGTGGCAGTAGTTTGGGAACGGCGATGTGGCGTGGGATTTCATTGAAAACACTTTTGAAAGATGTGGGCACTGATGAGGAGATGGCTAGGGATGTCATCTTTCGTGGAGCCGATGGGTATCACGATAGTATTCCATTTGCCCGGGCCATGGAAGACGATGTAATGTTGGCGTATCTGATGAACGGGGAAAAACTTCCGAAAGATCATGGCTTTCCGCTTCGTCTGGTGGTGCCTGGTCTGTATGGAATTAAAAACGTGAAATGGATCACAGAGATAGAAGTGTATAATGGGGACTATAAAGGATATTGGCAGCGAAAAGGCTGGACGGATGATGGCACGATTCATATTTTTTCACGCATTGACAGCCCTGGACATTACCAAACCTTACGGGGGCAAGCTCAACGGTTAAGAGGGATTGCGTTTGGCGGCCCAGAAACGATTCGAGAAGTCCAGTTGAGTTTTGATCAGGAAAAAACCTGGGTGCCCGCTGATATAGAAGCGCCTCTCTCACCTTATACCTGGGTGATTTGGAATTATGATTGGCATGTTCCTCAGGCCGGTAAGCATATGGTATCTGTGCGGGCCATTGATGCCCAAGGGAAGATCCAGACCTCTGAGATGACTCGCCCGCAACCGGCTGGGGCGACGGGTCTTCATTCCATTGTGGTGGATGTCGCGAATGTTTAGGACGGTACTGTTGGTTTCTTGGCCGTCGTCCGAATAGATAGTTCTTGCAGTTGATCGGGAGCGACTGAGGAAGGCGCATGTGTCATCAGGCACTGCGCCTTTTGTGTTTTGGGGAAAGGAATCGTATCTCGAATGGACTCGGTATTTCCCAACAGCATGATTAATCGATCGAGTCCGAGAGCGATGCCTCCGTGCGGCGGGGCTCCTGACTCGAGGGCTTCCAATAAAAATCCGAATTTTTCCTGTGCTTCGGTTTTAGAGATGTTGAGTAACTCAAAAACCTTTTCCTGTATGCGAGGAGAATGAATACGGATACTCCCGCCTCCTAACTCAAAGCCATTGAGTACTAAATCGTAGGCTAAAGTTTTAGCTGCTAACGGCTGACTGTCCAAGAGCGGGATGTCTTCAGAATGTGGGGCGGTAAAGGGATGATGGAGGGCCACATGCCGCTTGCTGGCTGTATCATATTCAAACATTGGGAAATCAATGACCCACAGAGGTTTCCAACTGTGGTGATTGACTAATTCTAACTCCTCCCCCAGTAGCAGACGGAGACGTCCCAAGACTTGATGAACGATGGCGGCTTGATCTGCGACAAAGATAAGTAAATCACCAGGGTTTGCAGAGGGAAGGGCCTTTCGTAGTGCTTCAGTATTGAAGAACTTGGCAATGGACGAATCCAACTGCCCTTCTTCGTTAATTTTGACCCAGGCGAGCCCCTTTGCCCCAAAATCTTTGGCCGTATCGATTAAATTGTCGATGCGGTTTCGAGCAAAGCCTCCGCCTTTCGGGATGATCAGTCCCTTCACCATACCGCCATTTTCAATGGCACGACGAAAGACTTGGAAATCGCAGGTCTTGGCAAATTCAGAGAGATCTTGCAACTCAAGATCAAAGCGCTGATCGGGTTTATCGGTCCCAAAGCGACTCATGGCTTCATCGAAAGAGAGGCGGGGAAAGGGGTTGGGAAGCTCTATCTGTTGTGTTTCTTGAAATATCAGTCTGATCAGGTTTTCGATCAGGTGGATAACATCTTCCCGATCCACAAATGACATTTCCAGGTCAATCTGCGTAAATTCTGGTTGACGGTCCAAGCGGAGATCTTCGTCACGAAAGCAGCGGGCAATTTGAAAGTAGCGGTCCAGTCCGCCGATCATCAGAATCTGCTTGAAGAGTTGAGGGGACTGGGGCAGAGCAAAAAAATCTCCTGGATTCACCCGGCTAGGGACTAAATAGTCACGGGCACCTTCTGGAGTACTTTTCGTCAGTATGGGAGTTTCTATTTCGACAAACTGTTGGTCATGCAAGAATTGACGGGTGAGATGTGACACCCTACTCCGCAGCAGAAGGAGTTGTTGCATTTTCGGGCGTCGAAGATCAAGATAGCGGTGTTCAAGGCGAAGAGATTCTGAGGCATGGACATCGTCTTCAATGGAAAAGGGGAGAGCCGTCGCTTCATTCAGGAGTTCAAGTGCATTGGCGCGAATCTCAATGCTTCCAGTCGGAATATGAGGGTTCTCGGACTCTTTAGGCCTGATCGAGACCAGGCCCGTGACGGTGATGACATATTCATTTCGTAACCGGTCGGCTATGGCATGAAGGGAGGCATGTTCTTCGGAGTCGAAGACAATTTGGGTGAGACCATAACGATCTCGGATATCAATAAAGATCACGCCGCCATGGTCACGCCGGCTGGCCACCCAGCCTGCTAAGGTCACGGTTTGCCCGACCTGTGCTAAAGATAACTCGCCGCAATGATGGGAACGTTTCACAACAACCTCTTACTTACTCATGGTATGTTGGCTTATGAAATATTTACACATCCTAGATGCAACACCCGTTTAACTAAAATACTGGAGATTTAGTTTTTTATTATTGCGCGACCATTAATGGACTTTTTAAAACGCTTTTGTTTGGGTGTTGTCGGTGGAGAAAGTCCAGAAGATGGTATTTGGGTTACAGCCAATACCTGCCGGAGGTCGTTGGCTTCTTTGTCGGTTAAGTAGCGCGTTTTGCCAGGAAGAAGTTTCCCTAAACGTAGTGGGCCAAATTGAATGCGTTTTAAGCGGAGAACTGGATGGCCAATGTGGGCAAGCATGCGTTTGACTTGATGCTTGCGTCCTTCGTGGATGGATAATTCAATCCATGAATTCGCTTGAGCTTTGCCGGCTTTTTTCACTTTGGCTGGCGCTGTTGGCCCATCCTCCAGTCTGACCCCATGCCGAAGTTGTTGGATGTGCTGCTCTTCTAATACCCCTTTTATCTTGACGAGATAAGTCTTGAGGACATGATGGCTTGGATGTAGGCAGGCCTGAGCAATTTCTCCATTATTCGTGAGAAGCAACAGGCCTTCACTATCACAATCCAAGCGGCCAACCGGAAATAACCGCAAAGACGGTTTGGGCATGAGCTGTTTAATGGTCGGGCGCCCATCCGGGTCGTGTAACGTTGAAAGGAATCCAGGTGGCTTGTGCAGCATGACAAACATATCGGGGCGTTGTGATTTCAGATGCCGGCCATTGACTTTAATGTGATCGTGGAGGGGGTCAACTTTCGTGCCGAGTGTGGTGACGGTTTCACCATTGACGGTCACAAGCCCATGCCTGATAAAGTCTTCGGCTTTTCGCCTGGAAGACAGGCCTGACCCCGCAATTATTTTTTGCAGGCGGACCGTATTTGCTGCTGCGGCCATCATCATTCCCACTCAATCGTTGCCGGGGGTTTTGAGCTAATATCGTACACGACGCGATTGACGCCATGCACCTCATTAATAATCCGGTTGGACATTTTTGCAAGGACGGCGTAGGGAATTTCAGCCCAGTCGGCGGTCATGCCGTCGGTGCTGGTGACGGCGCGAATGGCGATAACAAATTCATACGTGCGTTGGTCACCCATGACGCCAACGGTCTGTATTGGCAGCAGGACAGCAAAGAATTGCCAGATGCTTCGGGATTCATCCGCGCGTTCAATTTCTTCTCGAACGATAGCATCGGCGTTTCTAAGAATCGTTAACCGTTCCGTCGTGACGGCGCCGAGAATTCGAATGGCTAAGCCTGGCCCGGGGAATGGTTGCCGCCACACAATGGATTCAGGGAGTCCAAGCTCCAGGCCCAATTGACGGACTTCGTCTTTGAATAAGGTGCGAAAGGGTTCAATCAGCTTAAATTTCATGCGCTTGGGGAGTCCCCCGACGTTGTGATGGCTCTTGATCGTTGCTGATGGGCCATTGACGCTGAGACTTTCGATGACATCGGGATATAACGTGCCTTGCACAAGAAAATTGACGGTGCCCAATGAAGCGGCTTCATATTCAAAGACCTTGATGAATTGCCGTCCAATAATTTTCCGTTTGCGTTCGGGGTTGATGGTGCGTCCGAGTGCCGAGAGAAATGTTGAGCCATGATCTGCAATGCGTACCGGCATGTGATACGAGGCCTCAAAGGTTTTCTGTAATTGGGCGACTTCATCTTTGCGCATCAAGCCATTGTCGATGAATAGACAGCGTAACTGATCGCCAATGGCCCGGTGGACGAGGACTGCCGCGACTGTGGAATCGACGCCGCCGCTTAACGCGCAAATGACGGTTCCTTTGCCGACAGTTTGGCGGATATCCGTCACCGCCTGGTCAATAAAGGAGCCCATGGTCCAGGTTGGCCGGCATTGGCAAATCCGTAAGGTGAAATTTTTGAGGATCGTGGATCCATGCTCTGTATGCACAACTTCCGGATGGAATTGAATGCCAAATACCTGTTGGGATGTATTCGTCAATTTCATGGCTGCAATGGGCGCATGGGTGGTGTGGGCGATTTTCCGAAAGCCCTTTGGAAGCTTTTCAACGGAGTCACCATGAGACATCCAGACCTGAAAAGGCTTTTTTGTTTTGATGCCTTTAAATAAATCAGTGATGTCATCAAGGTGGAGGTTCGCGCGGCCAAATTCTCGAAACGGTGTGGGGTTGACCTTGCCGCCAAAATGCTGAGCAATGAGCTGCATTCCATAGCAAATGCCCAAGATAGGTATGCCAAGTTTAAAGACTTTTGCAACTAACTTGGGGGCAATAGTTTGCGTGACACTGGCTGGCCCGCCCGAGAAAATTAAGCCTTTAGGTTCGTAGGTGAGGATCTCTTGGAGAGGGGTGTGAGCGGGAAGGATAACGGAGAAAACCTTAAATTCGCGAATTCTTCGAGCGATCAGCTGAGTGTATTGAGAGCCAAAGTCCAGAATGACAATGGTATCATGATGCGGCTGCATAGGGGTTGATGTCACGCACAAGATCTGGAATCTCGGGGAGATCCCGAACCTTAGTCTGCCCGATAATTCGGGGCCTCCTTCGTAATAATGACGTCATGGACATGGGCCTCCCGCAAGCCGGCAGACGTGAGCTGCATAAAACGGGCTTCCCGCTGTAATTCAGGAATGGTTTGGCAACCACAGTATCCCATGCCGGCTTTCAGCCCTCCGACTAGCTGATAAATCAGAACGGATAAGTTGCCTTTGAAAGGCACTCGGGCTTCAATGCCTTCCGGTACGAGCTTCGAGTTCTCTTGGCCTTCTTGAAAATAGCGATCTTTTCCACCACGTTCCATGGCTCCCAATGATCCCATGCCTCGGTACTCTTTGTATGTCCGGCCTTGGTAGAGCACCGTTTCACCCGGCGATTCCTCCGTGCCAGCAAACATGGAACCGATCATAACCGTAGAGGCCCCTGCCGCCAAAGCTTTGGTAATATCGCCAGAATATTTGATGCCGCCGTCGGCAATAATCGGAATCTGGTGGCTCTTGGCGACCGAGGCGCAATCTGCGACTGCAGTAAGTTGCGGGACTCCCGCTCCCGAGACAATACGTGTCGTACAAATTGATCCAGGCCCCACGCCAATTTTCACGGCATCGGCTCCTGCCTGAATAAGGTCATTTGTGGCTTCTGCGGTAGCGACATTCCCCGCGATAATTTCCAAATTGGGATATTGGGCTCTAATGGTTTTCACTCGATCCAGAACGCTTTGAGCATGACCGTGGGCGGTATCGATGACGAGTACGTCGATACCTGCTGTTGTGAGCCGTTCGATACGATCTTCGACATCGTGCCCCACTCCCACCGCGGCACCGACCCGAAGCCGCCCATGCTCATCTTTACAGGCAAAGGGATATTTGATTCTTTTCTGAATGTCTTTGATCGTGATGAGCCCTTTTAATTCGAACTCATCATTGACGACGAGCAGCTTTTCAATGCGGTGTTCATGCAAGATGGCTTGAGCCTTTTCAAGGCTGGTTCCCTCTGGAGCCGTGACCAGTTTATCTTTTGTCATGGCCTGGCTGACTTTAATGTCCATGCGGCTTTCAAAGCGCAGGTCACGATTCGTTAAAATCCCAACTAGCTTATTATTCTGCGTGACGGGGATACCTGATATTCGATAGGTAGCCATGAGCTTATGAGCGTCCCGAATGGTATGGTCTGGTGAAATCGTAATAGGAGAAAGAATCATCCCGCTTTCTGACTTTTTGACCTTATCGACTTCTGCAGCTTGACTTTCTGGAGAAAGCGCTCGGTGAATGACGCCAATCCCTCCCTCGCGCGCCAGAGCAATGGCCAGACGTCCTTCGGTCACCGTATCCATCGCCGCACTCAGTATGGGAATATTGATACGAATATTTCGCGTCAGTTGCGTGGATGTATCAACGTCCGTAGGGACAATGCTGGAATGACGCGGTGTGAGAACCACGTCATCAAATGTCAGGCCGACTCGTAGTTGTTGATCCCACATGTTTTACGAAGAGCGACCGTGTTCAAAGAAGAATATTGGTGGGAGCAGGTGCCTCATGTGCAGGCACAGAGCCGCTATGCCCACGCCGGTCAGGAAACTCATGAGGTTGTATGGCCGTCAACTCCCTGTAACGGTACTGGATTGCTCTATTCGGCAGCCTCCGGAATAAATGCCATAGCTTCTTCTTCTTGGAAATGATCTTCCGCTTCTTCTGCCGGCATAAATTCTTGGACACGCATATTGCCGCTATCAACCACGAAGACATGGCCACGGCTATCAACACCTAATCCATACGGGAAATTAAACTGTCCCTGATTTGTGCCAAACCCACCCCATTGGGTGATAAAATTTCCATCCCTATCGAATTTTTGAAGCCGTTGATTGCCTGTGTCACTCACAAAGACATCACCAGTTTCATCAACAGTGATACCCCAGGGCGACCGAAATTGTCCAGGTTCTTGCGCCTGAGCGCTGCTGGCATGCCCCGGTCCAATACCGCCTCCCCATTTGGTTAGCAATTGAGGCAACACATTGGAACTGGTATCAAACTTTTGTACACGGTGATTTCCCATGTCTACCACGTAAACGGTTCCGTCAGTTTGGTCAACGGCGATACCCCTCGCGAAATAGAATTGACCATCGGCATTCCCAAAGCTGCCCCATTGCATGATAAATTCGCCGGTCTCATCAAACTTTTGGACCCTAAAGTTGGCACTGTCCACGACATAGAGATATCCACGCACTCGATCGACTGCAACTCCCCAGGGTGCATTGAATTGGCCTTCACCATTCCCGCGTGAGCCAATTTTCATGACATAATGACCGAGTTTGCCGTCAAACTTTTGAATGCGGTGATTATTGGTATCAGCAACATAGAGATCCCCATTCGCATCACAGGCAATCCCTGTTGGATTATTAAAATTCCCGTTACTGGATCCGAAATTACCCCATAAAAGAATAAAATTCCCGTTTCGGTCAAACTTTTGAATACGGTTATTTCCGTTATCCACCACGAAAATAGACCCTTGCCGATCGATGGCCATCCCGTACATCGGACTAATGAATTCCCCTCCGTGAAGGAGTGAAGCCCCACGCCCGGGTTTGCCCCATTTGGTGATGCAAATGTAACCAGAGGTGTTGAGCAGGATGTTGGCACTGGCGGGCACCGAGACATTATTGTTGGCGTCCTTGAACCAGACATAAACCGTTTTTGTCCCATCTCCGGGTGACGTGGTAAAGGGAATCGTCGCCCCAAATTTTTGCTCAGGTTCCCCCTCCACCCATCCGGGCATCGTGGGGCTGGGAGTCATGGGGTTTTCCGAGATAAAATAGGCCGCCACACCACTGTCGACGTCTTTTGCCGAGATGGTGGCCACCATATCAGGACTGTTTGTCATATGGGCCCCGTGATTTAACACGATATCCGGGTTTTGCGGAGCGGCAATATCAATGAGAATCGGAGTCGCCGTTTGTTCTTCTGAAAGCGGGCTTTCGGCCTCATCTTCCGTCACCGCACTCAGGGCATAGAAATACGGCGTATCATTTGTTAATCCGCTATGAGCATAGGGTGTGGTGACGCCTTCAATTTTTGTAGAGGTGTCCTTGGTAATGTGAGGATCAGTACTAAAATAGACGTTATAACTCACGGCACCGGGGATTTCTAACCAGCTTAAGATGTTTTCAGTATCACCGGGTTTCACGGCAAGATTAAGTGGGGCTGAAAGGTCTGTGGTGGCTTGAGGGGCCTCTTGCCTTCCACGTTGTAACTCTTCTTCGGTTGGGGCAAACTTTGTTAATCGATGGTTGCCGCTATCGATGACATACACATAACCTTCTTTATCGACCGCAATGCCAGAGGGAAAGTTGAGCTGCCCTTCTGTTAACCCCCGGTTTCCCCAGGAGCAAAGATAGGTGCCATTTGATTCGAATTTTTGTACGCGGTGATTTCCACTATCCACGATATAAACAAAACCTAAAGGATCACATGCGATTCCCCATGGAGACTTGAATTGACCAGGCGCATTGCCTTCCTTTCCCCATTTCAAAAGAAAATTTCCACGGGAATCAAATTTTTGAATGCGATGGTTGCCTTCGTCAGCCACATAGATGTTGCCAACGAAATCCACCGCTAAACCTCGGGGATAAAAGAATGCGCCATCGTACCCGCCGTCTCGCCCCCACGTGAGAACGGCCGAGCCGTCTGGAAGAAATTTTTGCACCCGGGCATTACTGGTATCTGAAACGTAGAGATTCCCTTGTGTATCCGTGGTCAGACCCCAAGGAACATCAAATTTTCCCGCTTCGGCGCCTCGGTAGGCAAAACCAAATTTTCCCCAGGTATTAATGATATTACCGTCTGGGTCAAATTTTTGGATACGGTTATTTCCGCTGTCGGCAACATACACATCACCCTCAGGTGAGGTCGTAATGCCTCGCGGATAATAAAAACTTCCCTCGGCCGAATCAGGTTCGTCTCCCCACCGCGCGATGAATTTTCCTGTCTTGTCAAATTTCTGGATGGAATGGTTGTCCGTGTCGCCAACATAGATGTTGCCATCTTTATCCACAGCAATGCCTGTTGGTGATTTAAATTCACCGTCATCCACCCCTTCACACCCAATTTGCATGACGGTGAGGTAGGGAGAGGGAAGTGACATGACTTCTTCGGAAACTGGACTTTCTCCATCTTCGGTCACCACGGTTACGGCATAGTGATAGCAAAGGTTGTTGGCAAGATCGTTATGCACATACGGTGAGGCGACCCCTTCAATGCAGGTCGCGGAGTCTGTTTTGATGCCAACGACGGGGCTAAAGTCTTCGGGTGCTGCGATAGGCCTTGAGAGGTCGCAGGGTTTAATTTGCACACCTTTGGTCGTGACAAAATAGAGATTGTAATACAACGCATTTGGGACAGGATCCCACGTGATGGTGGTTCGGCTATGGTCAGGAATGGCGCAGACATTGGTGGGTGCCGGAGGCAGTTGGGTGTCCTGGCTTTGTCCTGCTCCCCAATCTTCGTGTTCATTCTCGATGGTCAAGATGGCTGGTTGAGGATGATACCCTAAAAATAGGGTCTGAAAAATTTTTGTGGTCATACTATTCCCCTAGCGTAAATAAGGCACACCAATATTGTTGATTTTTCTAATAAATACAATAACTTAGGTGGGAAGTCTATCAGGGGAAAAAGAAAGAAGTCAAGAAACGGCAGGCAAGCAAAAAGACCTGAGTCGATCTAGTTGAAACAGGCTACAAAGAGGGCGAATGTGAGGAAGGCAAACAAGACAATTTCTCATGATACGAGAGAGACTCCGCAACATGCCTGCATTGCCGTTGACGAAAACAGCCCTTATTCAACTGGGTCTTCTATCACATCCTTAGGAAGGCTGGGCCATTCCTACTTTCGTGACATTTGCGGCTTGAGGGCCCTTTGCGCCTTCGACCAAATCGAATTCGACCGCTTCACCTTCCTTTAAAGATTTAAACCCGTCTTCTTGGAGAGCAGAATAATGCACAAAGACATCCTGGCCACCTTCAACTTGAATAAAGCCAAACCCTTTTCGGTCATTAAACCATTTGACGGTTCCTTTACTTTTCACGTGTGTGCCCCCCTCTACATAGTGAAAAATTTATAGTAGAAAAATGGTATCTCGGAAAAAGAAAAAGCCGAAAAGGACTTGTTCCCTTTTTCGGCTTCAAACAAAGTAGTCTTTCACTTTATCCCTATCTAGAAAAACGAAAGATGGTTTAGCATAGTTTGAAAAATCTGTCAATAAATGGCAGCATGAGAATTCTTTCTGTTCGCAGAATATTTGCCCAGTTTAGATAGAAAACGCCGGAAATTGCGCCTAAAATCTCAGTATTACAGCTCTTCTCTCCAGAAATCTTTGAGCTGTCCCATTTGATTCTTCATTCGTCCTAACTACATTGATCAAACTTCTTGACCGGTACATTTTCCTTGAGCTTCTGCCGCCGTTCTGGACAAGTCTGGTTGGCCTTTGCTTTATAATTTTTACCAAAGAAATGCTCCGCCTGGTGGATCTGGTGATTTCCCGCGGGATTAGTTTTGCCTCAGTGGGATCCATCGTCATGCATCTGCTTCCCTCATTCCTGGTCTTAACCTTGCCGATTGCCTGTTTGATTGCGACCATCTCCGCCTTTAACCGGATGTCTTTTGACAATGAAGTGATCGCATTTCGGGCCGTTGGGGTCAGCCTTTGGAGGATTATTGTCCCTGTCGCGGTGTTTGCCGGCGGGGTCTTTGTTGTCACCATGGCGTTATCCCGCTGGGGGCAACCTTGGGCCAATGTTTCTCTCAAAACATTAGCGTTGAGTGTCATTGAGGATGAAATGACATTGGGGGTGGATTCCGGAGTATTCAATGAGCCGATTCCTGGTTTGATGGTCTATGTCCCCAATCCGGAACAAGCGACAGATGATAAAAAACAGGTTTTTATTTCCGATCAGCGCGACCCGGCCCAACCACTAATTATTGTGGCCAAGCATTTTCAGATGTTGAAACAGAATGAGAACCGGCAAATGGGCATTCGGCTCTTTGACGGGGCCATTCATCAGATTCCTCAAGAAGCTTCGGCATTCCATCGAGTCACATTTGAAACCTATGATTTTTGGATGCCGTCACCGTTTAAGTCAGCAAAAGCCAAGGTAACGCGAAAAAGTTATGAAGAACTTCTTCAACAGCTCAAGGATCGTGATGGGAAAGACTCCAGTACGCTTCGGCGAATGATTGAATATCACAAGGATACTGCCTTTCCGGTGAGCACGTTTGTCCTGGGGTTGTTGGGTGTTCCTGTCGGCATTGTCTCTAAACGATCTGGAAGAGCTGGTGGTTTTGCTATTGGCGTGTTGGTGGTGATTGGGTTTTATATGCTGAATGTTCTGGGCGAGTTTTTGGTCACGACCGGAGGCATGGCTCCAGTGCTCGGCGCTTGGTTGCCCAATATCCTGTTGATGTTTCTGACCATATGGCTGTTGAATCAGGCTCGAAAGCAGTGAAGGTTTAGGGTAGGCCGGAATATGAACAAAATCTTTTGGTATGTGTTTGGGAAATTTGGCCGAAATTTTTTGCTCTGCTTGACTCTCGTCTTAACCATTTATCTGGTTATCGATTTTTTTGAGAAGTTACGAAAGTTCCTCAAATACGACGCCGACTTGTCTTTAATCTTAAGTTTCTTTGTCTATCGTATTCCGGAACTTGTGTTTTTGCTCGCGCCGTTGGGGGCATTAATGGCTTCAATTCTCACGATTGGCGGGCTGAACCGGACGCGGGAAATTACCGCCATGCGAAGTTGCGGGTTAAGCTTCTCTCAGATTGCGATGCCATTTTTTGCCTTTGGCCTTGTGATCAGTTTGGTGAGCTTTAGTCTCACGGCCGTCATCATTCCGTTGGCCAACATGAAGGCAGAATACGTGAAATCCGTTGCCATTCAGAAGAAACCGGAAACTCTATTATCGGCTCCTGGAAGCCTATGGCTTCGCGTTGGGCAGAACCAGTTGTGGCAGATAGATTCAATCACGCCAACGGGAACCCACATGACTGGTCTTCATCAGTACATACTGAGCGAGCCGTTTCACCTGTCGAAAATTATGGAAGCTGAACATACGGCATATGTGAATGGACAATGGGAAATGCAGAATGTCGTCCAACGTGGCGTGATGGATGATGGAAAGGTGAACGTTGAGGAGTTTTCTCATCACACGGTGTCGCTTCCGCTGACTCCTGAAGATTTACAACACTGGTTTTCCTATGACTCAAAAAATATGACGCTCTATCAATTGCGGGAATATATCGATCGTGTGACCAGAGACGGCCATAATCCGCAGCGCCATTTAACTGATTATTGGGCCCGGGTGGCGTATTCCCTGGTTCCGTTTGTGATGACGATCCTAGGCGTTTCCGTCAGTTTGCGGGGCAGCGGCACCCGGAACGTAGGAGCGGCCAAAGGCGTGGGCCAAACCTTAGCCATCGGTTTTTTGTTTTGGGCGGCACATTCGATTGGGATTGTGTTGGGGCAAAACGGAGCCGTGATGCCCATTATCGGTAGCTGGATTGCCACCCTCATGTTTTGCCTCGTGGGAGCCAATTTATTTCTGAGATTACGGTAACTGATATCATCAAACCGAATTTTTCCTGAAAAAACCATAGTCAATTCTTGATTGATACTGTGCAATCTATGAATTTCTATGTTTTTTGCCAGAGTAGTCAAGTTTTTTCCTTAATTCAAAAAAGCCCGATCCCGATAACATGGAGTAAGGCAGCGACGTACTCGTGACATGAAAAAAGTTGACCGTCTTGCAAGCATCAACGACAAGATCAAAACATTGGGAATTTGAGTAAGGAGTGTTGATTGTAACGTAAAAATTTTTACAGGTGACAAAGGCAAACTATCCGTAAGGGTAGGGCGCAAAGCCAAGAGACCCTGATGTTGAAGGAGAGAGTTCAGGGTTAGTCTGGTTACCGAACTGTAGCCGTCCGACTGCATTCGTTCATGCGCCCGTTCTTCGGAATTGGGCGCTTTTTTTTGGTCAAAAAAGGGAAGGCCAGAATATGAACGAATATGTGGAACATTCGAATGAGTTGCCGGCAAACATGTCCGAGCCGGTTGCGGTCTATTCTTCAACGGATGCCGTGCCCTCGACAGAGGTGAATGCGTATCCTGAAGAAGCGGATCAGGAGCGGACGAGAAAACTGCTTGAAGAATTCCTTCCTATGATTCGTCGTATGGCTGGAGCGATGGTTCAAAAAAATCCTTTTTCATTAGATATTGAAGATCTTACGAGTGTGGGGGCCATGGGGCTCTTGAGCGCACTAAAACGCTATGATCCCACGAGAGATATCAAGTTTCGCACTTTTGCGGAATATCGGATTCGGGGCATGATGCTGGATGAGATTCGGGCAATGGATTGGGTTCCGCGGTCGGTGCGGGCTCGCCGGGAACAAATTCGTCAGACGGTTGATGAACATCTTCAACAAAACGGTGTGAATCCAACAACCGAAGAACTTGCCAAAGCCATTGGTGCATCCCGGGAGGAGGTTGAGGGTATTACAGCCTGTAATCCTAAGCTATTAAGTTTGGATGAACCAGTTGGCCATGGAGAAGATGGGTGTACGTTGAGGGAGGTGCTGCCCGACCTTGACCACCGTGATCCATTTATGGCCTGTGCTGATGCGGAGATGAAGACGGCCCTAGAAGCAGCCTTGACGACGTTATCTTCACGTCAGCAGGAAGTGTTGCAGCTTTACTATCATGCGGGTATCACGATGAAGGAAATAGGGGGTCGATTGGGTCTAACGGAGTCTGGAGTCTGCCGTGTTCATTCTGGAGCGTTGCGGCAATTGCGGGTGGAACTAGACCGTATTGAGAATGGCACTCGAGCAAAAGGTCGGCCTAAGAATTTGCGGCGAAGCAATGGAAATTAAATTTGATGTCTGTTGAAAAATTCATGTCCTCCGATTGTTGCGACTTTTCTGTTGACTTTAGCCCAGCGCGGCGCACTGACAATGGTTGGGTTATAAAAAAGTACCGCGCCTTCTACGATATTTCGTCCATCCTGGACAAGTCTCCAGGCCATTAGGCTTTCTTGCATTTTCTTATTACGTGGGTTGAACCGAATGTCTTCGGGGGATCGTTTGATCCATGGCTCAAATTGAAAAGCTCGTAGTACAGTGCCTTTGACCGTCCCATCGCTGTGATACTTATGGTTCATTCGATTTCGGATGACCGCAGCCACTGCCATTTTCCCCGCAAAGCTTTCCCCCCTCGCCTCAAGATAAATAGTGAGTGCGGCCAGGATTTCGTCGGAATGCCGTGTTTGCATATGGTGCCCTGTCTTCTCTAAGCTTTGCGAGTTTTGAGCATAGGCAGAAAGGTGTGCGCCGATATCGCTGGTATTCGCCGATTTCAGAGTCAGAGGAAACAAACAGAGAACGGCCGTTCCGAAGCTGACGATTGTGCTAAGATGGAAGAGTGAGCAGTGTCGTTTCATGGTCTGTCTTTCAGTCAATCCCGCTGTTCTTGTTTTCAATGAGTAAATCCCCTTTAACAATGCGCCCTATTGAAGGAGTGTTGACTGACTAAACAGGCATGTCCGCAAGAGGTGTGCCACTGGTCTTCTAGAAGAGTTTGCAGTGGTTTTTGATAGTGGTTTTGACTGAAAGAGTAAGATTGTTGAGGCTAAGAAGGAAAAGGGAGCCAAGATTGGATGTTCTAGGAGGGCTAGTAGTCGAGATTTTTGAAGATGCGGAATAGCTCAAAAGAACAAGGTTTGATAGACAAATTTCATAGGACATTGAAACGTAAAGGAAATTCTTGTCTTTGCAAGGTGATAAAAAACATGACAATCCTCGGGCAGGTTCTAGAAAGGAAATCCGAGTAAGGGAATATTGGAGCAGGGGGTCATGCCATGTATGAGAAGACAGCACTGAAGACGTTCAACTATTACAATGGTTGGGCGTTGAGGGCCTTGTTTTTCTTCATTGTTGTATTTTGGGGCGTATTCGATGGCCGTCTTTTGGCGGCGCAGGGTGAAGATTTTCAAAGAATTGAGAGTTCTCATTTAGACCGAACAAAAATATATCTTCAGGCGGGGGATTATCGGCGGGCTATCGAAGCCTGTAATGAACATATTGATCAAGACCCATCGGTGGAAGCGTATGTGTATTTGGCCTATGTCTATCAAGCCATTGATGGGTATTTGGATTTTTTGGTGAAACAGGAAGATTACGTGAAGGTGGAACAACTATCCCTCAATTTAACCGCACGCGAAGTCATCGACATTATTGATCCGCCGAATGTGATGCCCCGAATGGCTCAGGAGTTGATTCATGAAGGGTTGCGTCAGCAGTTTGATATTGCCGCCTCTATGGCCAACAGGCTGAATCGCGCACGCACAGATGAAATGTGGATGCAGCAAGCTGCCTGGCGAAAAGCGCAACCTGATTCTTGGTGGGAGGGCATGCCCAAGGAATGGCAATAGATGAACGGTTTTGCGATGCCAAGGAAATGAGCGTACGAGTTGACAGTCTGTAGAAGGCAGTTTTAGGATGGCTCTGATGAGGATCTCTCAAATCTACTTTTCCGACAAGGAGGCCTTCTGTGTCTGATCTGGTTGCCGTAGCCGATGCATCGAATTGGGATGGGGAAGTCATGAAATCTTCGGAGCTCGTCATGGTAGATTTCTGGGCGGTGTGGTGTGGCCCTTGCCAAATGGTTGCTCCTATTGTGGAAGAATTGGCGCAAGAATATCAGGGCCGTCTCAAAGTGATGAAGCTGAATACCGATGAAGCGCCAGAGGTTGCGGGGCAATACCAAATCATGAGCATTCCAAGCATCCTCTTTTTTAAGGGTGGACAGGTTGTTGAAAAAATTGTTGGGGCAAGACCAAAGCAACAATTCAAAGAGACCATTGACTCCCTCTTGTCAGAATCATCTGCCACAGCCTAGTTGCTAGGGCGAATCACTCGGTGTAATGCTTACCGAGCTGCGAATTTCCAATTTTGCTCTCATAGACCAGCTTCATTTGGTGTTTCCCGCCGGTTTTCTGGTGTTGACTGGAGAAACTGGAGCGGGCAAATCTCTCCTGATTGACGCCCTGCTGCTCCTGGTTGGAGGGCGGGCCTCTTCTGAACAAATCCGGACTGGTGCGAACGAGGCTCTGCTCGAAGCCTGTTTTGTCCCTCCTGAATCCCATCCACTAGTTTCTCAACTTCGTCAAGACGGCTATATGCTTTCGGACCAGGAAGAAATCTTTATCCGGCGTCTTGTGCTGCGTTCAGGAAAGAACCGAAGTTATATCAACGGGCAATTAGCGCCGCTTCAGACCATTCAAGAAATTGGAAAGCAACTCGTTGATATTCACGGACAACATGAGCAGCAATCGCTGCTTTCTCCTAAACGACAGCTTGAGCTCTTGGATGCCTATGGCGGATTGCATGATGTGGTAGCAACCTTTCAACAGCGCTATGAGGAATGGAAAGCCAAACAGCATGCGTTGGAGGCCTTACAGCGGCGGTTGCAAGAGAAGGCCGAACGTCAGGACATGTTGCGGTATCAGTATGAAGAATTAATCAAAATGGAATTGCAGACTGGTGAGGAGGAAGTTCTTCAACAAGAATATCATCGCCTCAAGCACAGTGGGCGGTTGGGCGAATTATCTCACCAGTCGTATGCCGCATTGTATGATCAGGACGGGTCGATTCTGGCGGAGCTCCAGGAGGTGAAAAGCTGGATAGAAGAGCTGAGTCAGATTGATGCACAATGTCAAGAATGGTTGCCATTGTTACATTCTTCGATTCTTGCCTTGAAAGAAGTGACGCAGTCTCTTCGAGATTTTTGCGCTGAAGTTGAATCGGATCCGGAACGCATGGAAGTGATTGACCGCCGTCTCGCCGGACTTCAACGACTCAAAAAGAAATATAACAAAACGGTTGAAGAATTAATTCAGTTTGTCGAGAACTTGAAAGAAGACTTAACCTTTCTGGAACGCAAGGATGAACAAATCGCTTCGGCGGAGCGCGATGCCGCCAGCAGTTTGACCGCGATGAACGCTTCAGCCAAAGAATTATCGTTAAAGAGAAGCAAATCCGCCAAACGGTTAGTCAAGCAGATTCAACAGGAATTTAAAGAGCTCAAGATGGAGTCTATGCAGATTCAAATAAACCTTGTTGCGAATCAGGAAAGTGAGAAATTTGGCCCTACGGGGATGGACTGTCTTGAAGTCTTGTTGGCCTCTAATCCTGGAGAACCGCCTCTGCCGTTAAGCAAAATTGCTTCTGGAGGGGAGCTGTCTCGCATTATGCTTGCGCTGAAAACCGTGTTTGCAGGCAATGATCGAACGCCAGTTGTGATTTTTGATGAAATTGATAGTGGTATTGGAGGAGAAGCGGGCATTGTGATGGGGCATCGGTTGCGGCAATTAGCTCAATTTCATCAGGTCTGTTGTATCACGCATCTTCCCCAAATTGCCTCTCACGCTCATTCGCAATTTATGGTGAAGAAAGCCCGTGAAGATGAGCGAACGCTGACAACAGTGCAAGAAATCACGGGTGCTGAACGGGAGGGTGAAATTGCCCGTATGCTGGGAGGTGAAACCCTTACGCCCACTCTCCGGAGAACCGCAAAGGAATTACTGAAGCAAGGATTGAGTGTTCCGTAATCACCCAAACTTCAACAAATACGTGAAGCATGAGATTGTTGGCAGCCAGACCTTCTTAGTCCTGGGGACTACAGGATTTTCCATCGAAGATTTTACATGGAGAAGAGCTTCTGGCTAGCTTCCATGACTTTAGCAGGGGAGGAACATCATCCGGACGAAGCTCCACAATAACATCAATCATATCACCGACTTCCAAGGTTTTCAGGTGGGCTTTTGCTGCTTCTTCCACCTGAATCCACTGAATTCCAGAATCCGTGGTAATAAGAAAATATCCCTTGTCAGCTTCTAATCGAACAATAGGACTGTAATAACTTTTGAAATTTGTTGAGGCTTCGGCAAAGACCGGGGTAGTTGACTGCAAGACTAATACGAGACCAATAAGACTGAATACAAAGCTGTAGGGGGACATGGGGGACTCCTTCTGAGAAAATTGAGAAAACGTCTCATTATCTCAAGAGAATAGCTGCGCTGTCTATGCTAATACAGACAAAAATAAGCCCATAAAACAAGAAGGATAAATCTTTTAGACAGAAGTCTGTTTGATCGCGACTTCGGTGGCTTGGGAGTCTTGTATTTGATAGGCCCGAATTGCAGGATTCTCTGGATGTTCAATAGAGACGATGAGGTGGAGAGGTTGAGGGAGGTTGAGTTTTTGACGATAGCTTTCAAATTCCATGGCGATCGTAATATCGGTTTGGGAAGGGCGTGCAGGGCTAAAGGTATGGGAATGGTAAAATCCTAAAAGGTCATTCTCTTTCGATCGAATATCGCGTTGTGCCATCGCCATCTCCCGTGCATCCATTTGAAAGGCGATATCTGCCCGTTCGTCTGGGGAGAGTTGCTTGAGATCCGAAAGTTTAGCCCCTTCAAATCGTGATAACTCCTGCTCGGACATCGTGGCTAATATATTGGTAATGCGATAACTCTCGGCGACGGTGTGCTCCTTTCCGGAAAGAATGCCGCAGCATTCATGCGGGGCCAGTTCTCGCGCGTGGGCAATCATGTCTTGAATGATACCCGAAGGAATGTGGAGCATGGGGGTTAGAGGCTACAAGCCACCTCATAGTCCTCTCCCAATTCTGTGATGGTGGGATGAGGTCCGCAGAGAGGACAGTCAGGGGATTTGGGTCGGCCAACTTTTCTGAAACTCATATCGAGCGCATCATAGAGGAGTAGTTTGTTCGCGAGGGTTTCTCCCAGGCCAAGAATTTCTTTAATGGCTTCATTAGCTTGAAGCACCCCAATTGTTCCGGCTAAGACGCCCAATACTCCAGCTTCCTGACAATTGGGCACTAAACCCGCAGGGGGTGGTTCGGGATATAAGCAGCGATAGCACGGGAACCCTTCATGGGGTTTAATCGTCGCGAGTTGTCCTTCGAATCGAAAGATGCTGCCTGAAATTAAGGTTTTCTTGGCAAAGAAACAGGCGTCATTGATTAAAAACCGGGTCGAGAAATTATCAGAGCCATCCAGGATGATGTCATATTGTTCAAGTAAAGCCATGATGTTGTCTCGACTAACATGTTCCGGATAGAGCTGCAGCGTGATTTCAGGATTTAACGCCGAGAGGAGTTGGCCTCCGGATTCCACTTTTGGCACGCCAATTCGATTGGTGGTATGGAGAATTTGCCGTTGTAAATTCGAGAGGTCAACCACATCGCCATCGGTGAGGCCAAGTGTGCCAATTCCGGCTGCAACAAGATACAAAGCGGCAGGGGACCCAAGCCCGCCTGCACCAATGACGAGGACCTTTGCGTCCTGCAGTTTTTTTTGACCCTTGCCGCCCACCTCACTCAGAATCATTTGGCGGCTATAACGATTGATTTGGGAATCAGTAAATTGCATTGCTTAACGACTTTCTTAT
Organism: Nitrospirales bacterium; assembly: GCA_965223315.1. Taxonomy (GTDB): domain Bacteria; phylum Nitrospirota; class Nitrospiria; order Nitrospirales; family UBA8639; genus Nitrospira_E. The sequence continues at coordinate 2,641,414 of CBDCWD010000004.1, read as the reverse complement.
TCCACCACATTCAGTTCGATAGGATCCACAACGCAGCCTTTTTCGCGAAGCCCTGTGATTGCACGTTCAATCTCATCTGCTTCACCGGTGAACTCGACATCGAGCCAGCCTGTTGTTTCACGAACATCGGCGCGCCGAATACTGGTGACCACCTGAAATTCCTTTCCAATTTCATACAAAATTGGATCGGGAATGCGTTCTTCAGGATATCGGATGTGGAAACGAAGTTTGGCCATTTACATGCCTCCTGCAATGGCGGGAATGATTGACATTTCATCCCCTTCCTTGAGGGGAGTCTCTTTGCCTGTCAAAAACCGAATATCCTCTTCGTTGACATAGATATTGATGAAACGCCGCACTTCGCCCTGTTCGTCACAAATACGTTCTTTAATCCCGGGATGCGCAGTTGCTAAATTTTCCAAAATTTCCCCCACGGAATTTCCGGCAACTTCTACTTCATTTTTCCCTCCTGTCATAGGACGCAGGGGGGTGGGAATACGTACCTTAATCATGGTGACTCCTCAATGCCAAACGTCTGTGTGAAATGCTTCAGACTGGGTTGAATGCGAGTTGGCCGTCCCACTGAATCGACGACAGCTTCCTGTGTTTTCAGTCCATTGCCTGTGATGTAGGCCACGGTGACTTCGTCTTTTTGAATCAATCCTTGCTTGCATAATTTTCGCAAGACGCCAATTGTGACGCCGCCAGCCGTTTCGGCAAATATTCCCTCGGTTTGAGCCAGCAGTTTAATGCTTTCCACGATCTCATCATCTGTAACCGCTTCCATCGCTCCATGGCTTTCGGCAGCCGTTTTCAGCGCATAGTAGCCATCGGCTGGATTCCCAATCGCTAATGATTTTGCAATCGTGTCGGGTTTCACGGGTTTAAAAAAGTCGCGGCCGTTCCGAAAGGCTGTAGCAATGGGTGAGCAGCCTTCGGCTTGTGCTCCATTGACTTTGGTTTGAACCGAATCAAGCAGCCCCACTTTTTTTAATTCGTTTAACCCTTTCCAGATCTTCGTCAGAAGGGATCCTGAGGCCATCGGCACCACGACTTGGTCTGGCGCTCGCCATCCTAATTGCTCCGCTGTTTCAAACGCGAGGCTTTTGGACCCTTCTGCATAGTAGGGACGAACGTTAATATTCACAAAGGCCCAATGCCGCTCTCCAGCAATCTCACTACAGAGACGATTGACGTCATCATAGTTGCCTTCGATCTCAATCACATTTGGGCGATAGATGAGATTGCCCAACACTTTGGCCGCTTCAAGATCTCCAGGAATAAAGACATAACATTTCATGCCAGCGGACGCTGCATGGGCAGAGACGGAATTCGCCAAATTGCCAGTCGAAGCGCAGGCCACTGTTTCAAACCCTAATTCCCGTGCGCGAGTGAGAGCGATGGCGACGACGCGATCTTTAAACGACAAGGTCGGGTGATTCACGCAATCGTTTTTAATATATAAATTGTCCAAACCTAAAAAGGCGCCAAGATTTTTGGCATGCACTAGCGGGGTGAAACCGGCATGTTTACCAATGAAATTGGTCCCTTCGACGGGAAGCAGATCCACATAACGCCAAAGGCTTTTCGGCCCTGCCTGAATTTTGTCTCGCGAGATAGCTTGCTTAATGGCGGCATAATCATACTTCACCTCTAGCGGCCCAAAGCAGAGTTCGCAGACGTGGATATCTTGTGTGGGATATTCTTTCCCGCATTCCCGGCAGACAAGTGACTGCATTTTCTTTGTCATGATGGAAACCTCGTCCTCAACACTATAGGAGATGGTTGGAATACTCCATATAAATAGCGGATGTTTATATCGCGCAGGCTTCTGGTTCGTCGTAGTTCATGAGTTCGGTGATGGATGCATGCGGTCCACAGAGCGCACATGACGGATTTTGTTTGACGCGAATTTCTCGAAACGTGGTTGCTCGGGCGTCAAAGTCAAGTAGGCGGTCTGTCAATGGTTGCCCGATCTTGAGGATCAGCTTGATGGCTTCCGTGGCCTGAACAGTCCCAATAATTCCTGCGACCACTCCAATGATGCCAGCTTCCTGGCACGTGGGTACCACCCCGGGTGGTGGCGGGTTTTTAAAAATACAGCGATAGCAGGCCGATTGATTCGGGACGATGGTCATCACCCGGCCTTCAAAGCGGAGGATTCCACCATGGACCAGAGGTGTATTTTCCATATAACAGGCATCATTGATTAAAAATTTCGCGGGAAAATTGTCCACGCCGTCAATCACTACATCATATTGGCTGATGATTTCTCGTGCGTTTTCAGCCGTCAGCCGTGTGTCATAGGTGGTAACCTGAACGTCGGGATTTAATGCCTGAATTTTTTCTTTGGCCGACTGTGTCTTGGAGCGGCCAACATCAGGTGTATGGTGTAGGACTTGCCGTTGCAAATTGGAAAGGTCCACAACATCGCTATCAATTAAGCCAATGGTGCCGATACCTGCCGCACCCAGATAATAGGCGACAGGGCAGCCCAGGCCTCCTGCCCCGACGACAAAGACTTTGGCCTGCGCAAGTTTTTTCTGACCCTTTCCCCCAACTTCAGGCAAAAGAATATGGCGGCTATAACGGGTAATCTGGTCTTCAGTGAAGCTCATGATGGTGTGCCAGACAACGATTAAATGTTGAAGTATTTTTCGATGCTAAGATAGCGCTCACCGGTGTCACAAAGAATAGTAACCACGTTTTTCCCTGGTTCAAGCGATTCAGCAATTTTTTGTGCGGCAAAGACATTAGCTCCGGCTGAAATTCCCACGAGCAGCCCTTCTTTCTTGGCGAGCTGTTTTGTGGTTTGATAGGCTTCTTCATCCGTCACCGTCATAATTTGATCTAGTAATGAGCGGTTCAAGACTTTCGGGACAAAACCAGCGCCAATACCTTGAATTTTATGCGGACCAGCTTCACCGCCAGATAAAACGGGTGAGCCAGAAGGCTCCACGGCCACGACTTTCATGTTTGGATCTTTTTCTTTAAATACGTCCCCGCAGCCGGTAATCGTGCCGCCGGTTCCAACAGCCGCCACAAAGGCATTGACCTTGCCATCCAAGGCCTCCAAAATTTCCAATGCCGTGGTTTTTCGGTGCATGGCGGGATTTGCGGGATTGGAAAATTGGTTCGGCATGAAATATTCAGGGTTTTGCTCCAAAATGCTTTCAGCTTCCTTAATGGAACCTCGCATCCCTTCCCTTGCGGGTGTCAGCACCAATTGTGCGCCATAGGACGAGAGCAGGCTGGCCCGTTCCAAGCTCATGCCTTCGGGCATGACGAGGATGAGCTTATATCCCCGAACGGCGCATACAAGGGCTAATCCGATGCCTGTATTTCCACTAGTGGGCTCAACGATGGTGCTCCCGGGTTTCAAGAGGCCCTGCTTTTCGGCCTCCTCAATCATATTCAGGCAAATACGGTCTTTGACGCTGCCTCCGGGATTATAAAACTCGGCTTTCCCATAGATGGTGGCTCCATCAGGAGGGGAGAGGCGATTGAGTCGAACGAGCGGGGTGCCGCCAATGCCGTCAGTGATGCCCTGCAATAACTGGGCGTTCACGCGCCACCGCCCATAAAAAACAAAAACTCCAGCTTGTCGTTTTCCTTAAGAAATGTCGTGGCGAGATTTTCTTGATCGATCATTTCAGTATTGACTTCAATTGCTACGAGTTGCGGGTCAATATCCTTAGCTTTGAGTACATCCATAACCGTAGAAACATCTAGGTTTTCAACCTTACCATTTATGCTTAATTGCATTGCTTACTCCAACATAAGTACTGGGAAACCCTAAACAAAAAAACGTAACAAACACCTACAAAGCGAGTCAAGAAAATGGCCCGGGGGTTAACTTGAAACTAGCAGAGGAACCAACTCTTTAGCCCGACCCTGAAAGGAGACGTCAACTGCAGAGGAGTTAGGAGTGGTCTCTAAGTTGAGTTCCACCACGAAGGCTCCATGGTCTTTGGCCACCGGAGCAAACGAGGCGGCGGGATAGACGACACCAGATGTGCCGATAATTAACAAGATCTCACAACGCTCTAGGGCTGCATAGCTTTGTTCGAGGTCTTCTGCTGCTAACGATTCTCCGAACCAGACGATGTGTGGCCGTAGTAGGCCACTGCATGCTTTGCATGTTGGGGGATACGGCAAGGGCACCTCATGGTTTGGCGAAACGACGCAGCAGTTTGTGCACCGAACTTTCCAAATATTTCCATGAATTTCCGAAAGGTGCTGAGTGCCGGCTGCGGCATGGAGGCCATCCACATTCTGCGTGATGATCCAAAAATTTGGAATCAGTGTCTCGAGTTGCACAAGCGCCTCATGGGCCGCATTGGGCTTCTTTGTCGCTAGTAGCTCGCGCCGCCAATTGTACCACTCCCACACCAGTTGAGGGTCGCGCGCAAACGCCTCAGGTGAGGCGAGTTCCTCGGGCCGAAAGTTTTTCCAAAGGCCTTCAGGTCCACGGAATGTGGGGACGCCACTATCAGCCGAAATCCCAGCTCCTGTCAGGACGGTGACCGATTGCGCCTGCTGAACCCGATCTCGCACATCCAGTATCGTCAATTGGTTTGGCATTCTTTTAAATAAGTGCTCATGATAAACCTGATCTCTCAACATAATTTGTTGAATAGGTTTTTGCAAGAAATTGCAGAACTTTCAATTAGCATGGAGTAGAGGTAAGAAGATGATCAAGATATAATTATAGATTTGCAAAAGACGTTGACCCTCTTCCTTTGTAACTCATTTGGGAAATTTATGAAAAAACATATCAAAACTGCATTGTGGATTGTGTTGGGTGGCATGTTTATCATTGCGGGGGGAGCTAAACTCATGGGTGAGCATTCTCAAGTCGAACACTTTCAGCAATGGGGCTATCCAATCTGGTTTTTGTATGTGACTGGACTGATAGAAGTTGCGGGAGGTATTTGCCTTTTCATTCCCAAGGCGCAATTTTATGGAGTGGCCGTTCTGAGTATAACGATGGTTGGCGCTGCTCTGACACACTTAAAGGCACATGAAATGAGTGCCTTTCCCGTTCCTCTTGTCCTGTTGATTCTTTTAATATCCTTGGGATGGACCATGCGAAAGTCCCCAACAAAGGATTCGCTCTAGCATTTGTGCAAGGTCAAAGTGCCACAATCTTTTTTATTATTTTGAGAGGTTTTGTCTATGGTGAGTTCAACAAGTTCAGGAACTTGTGGCAAGTCTTGGCTGAATGAAAGCACCTCTGGGCGTGAAGTAGATGACTGATAGTTGAGGACAACCTCTGTGATAGCCAGACAGGTTATGCCAAACGGCAAATAGCCGGAATAACCTAATACAGGCATTTCAAAGACTTTAAGCGCATGAACATAGGGAATGGTATACTCCCAATGTACTAAGCTGTAGCTATTCCACAATTCCCACCAAAATCCGCATATCAGTGCCGCTCCGGCTGAAAGAATAACTGGTCGCCAGTCTCCTTGAGCTAGACTAACGAGGCAGGGGATAGCTTCTCCCTCGCGTATCTGTTGCATTCCGGCCAGTAAGCATAGCGGCGAAAGCCAGAGGACAGGAAAAAGAACGGCGGGCCAAATGCCGATAAGCCCCAGTCCGAAGCTGCCTAAAGCAAGAAACATCCAACCTGACTGCTGGTTGTTTATCTTTGAATATGAATGCCAATTTTCGAAAGACTTCGTGAGGCGAGGAAACGTGTTCAGCCATTCATACGTACTGAGTACCGCTGGAAGGACCGTGGAGAAGGAAAGGGAGGTGAAGAAGACGTATTCGAAAAGGGAAGTTTCTGGTACGTTCACATAATGCCAATTGTTTACGTATTGGTTGAGATATTCAAATGTCCACCAAAAGCCTGCGCTAAGGAAGAATAGTTGGCCAAAGAATCGCGGCTGCTGAAGCAAAAGACAATGGCGCGTGCGTTGGTAGGTGAGGCCATTCAGCACAACAATGTAGCCAAACCAGAGGAGTGGAAATGTATGAGGCTGCCACGGGGCAAACCAAGGAACCCGAGTCCAGGCGAGAATCCATGAAGCGAGGACCCAAACAATCGCAATCCATCCCCACCATGGGAGGTTAGCGGTATGGTGGGACTTAGGTTTGGCGATCACTGGGACGTTAAACAATCGCCAGAGCGGAGCAACCAGAGATGCCAAGATACCTATTCCTAGTGCTCCAAAGACTACCCATGAAATTGAAGAGTGTCCTGGTTCGCTTGGAAAAGGAAAAAGAGTCAGAGTGGTTGGAAGTGAAGATCCTGCCAGTAGTAGTCCGAAGGGCGGTAACCCTAGAAGCAAAATCAGAAAAGTGCCGAAGCCACGGATAGAGAGCATAGGAGATTTACTTGTGATAACACATCTGATTCAACGGAAATATTACTAGGGCACCTAGATAGTGTCGTCACGAGATGAGAAATCTGTTATGATTCGCAGAACAAGGAGGTGCTACGATGAGTAAGATTCACCGACGACACGATCTGTCTGACCGCCTGTGGAGCCTTTTAGAACCGCTCTTGCCCGGCCAAAAGGGCCAGTGGGGTGGGCAAGCCCGGGACAATCGCTTATTTCTCAATGCCGTCTTTTGGATCTTGCGGACCGGCGCGCCGTGGCGTGATCTGCCGCCCGATCTCGGCGACTGGAAGAACACGCATCGTCGCTTTTGCCGCTGGCGGGACCACGGCCGCTGGGAGAAGATCCTGGAGCGGCTCATTGATGAGCCGGACATGGAGTGGTTAATCATCGATGCGAGTCACATCAAGGTCCATCCGCATGCGGCGGGGGCGGTCGGGGGTAATGAGGCGATGGGGCGCACCAAAGGGGGCTCAACACCAAGGTCCATTTGGCCGTGGATGCCCATGGTTTGCCGCTCCGAGTTCTTGTTACAGCAGGTCCCGTGGCGGATTGTACGCAGGCTGAGCCACTGATAGCCGGCTTCGAGGCCGAGGCCCGGGGGATAAGGCCTATGACACGGAGGCGATTGTCCATGAAGCTGAGCGACGAGACATGGCACCGATCATCCCCCCAAAGACCAATCGGCGCACGCCTCGTGAGTACGATCGATACTTGTACCGAATGCGCCACCTAGTCGAAAATGCGTTTCTGCATCTGAAGCGTTGGCGAGGCATTGCCACCCGATATGCCAAAAAGGCGTCCTCCTTTTTGGCCATGGTGCAAATCCGTTGTATTTGGCTGTGGGGATCAATCTTGTGACGACACTCTCTAATAAAACTATCCTTTTCTGCGATGGCGGCGTCAGCCGCGTGCTCAAATCCTTGTATTCCCTTACAACATTGCGGTTCTACGCACGTCGCTTCCTTGCCCTCAGAATTTTGTCTGGAATGGAAAAGAATGGCATCTGTTTCTCGGCATTCTCTGGCGTTCGTCAAGTTCTTTCCTTGCCGCATTTCCAACATGTGGTGAATTCTTTTTGATGAACTTCACCACAACTTCCACAGGTCCATGAGGTGGCTTCCATAGGCTGGGCTTTTTCCCAATCTTGTAGCAGCGTTTCAGCCTGTTCAAAATCATCATCTTGAAACACCCACAGTTCTGGGAACACTTCCACGAAGGGGATTTCTCCGCCTAGCATCGCAGAGCGTTGATTTTTAATCAGGCAGGGAATCTCAGCTTGATCAAGGAGCTCTTTCCGAGACTCCACATCGACAAGGCTCTGAGAAACATAGAGTTTCCTCATCATGCACTACCTAGTCATGATCAATTTATAGTGCTTCCAAATAAGACCCAGCGAGACCGCCTTCAACCTCTTGACGAACATCTCCTCGCCCCTTGAGGGGAGAGGGCAGGGTGAGGGGGGCGGGGTCATCTGCTTGAGAGACGTCATCATGCGGAAATTAATTGGAACAGCTACAACCTATAGAACGCAAGATGATTATAGCGGCTTCCCTGTTCAATGGAATCTTGTGATCCTCTGTCTATTTTGAAGAAAGTGTAATGAGATGAAACAGCAGGCACATAAAAAAAAGAGGGCATTGTTAAATTAAGAGAGATTCTAGTTCGCCATTCCAATGAGCCATCAACAGCATGACCGAATACCGCAACATCGTTTCACTTTTGCTATAGCATTTCGTTTTCCGACGGAAGCGGGCCAGAAAATGGCGAAACAAGCTGTTATACCCTTCCACAGTGAACGTTTCCGCTTTCGATTGGATGTGCTTCTCTGGTGGCACAAAATGTTCATACGGCTCCCAATAGTCTGTCATCACTTGAGCAATCAGTGGACTCTGAATCGCCTCCCACAATTGTTTCCCGGTCACGACCCCTCTGGTCCCCGTGACAGCATGGAGAAAGCGTTTTCCAAGTCGATCAACAGCAATCCAGACCCAGCAGTAGTTTTTTTATGCCGCACATAGCTATGTAGTTCATCGAGTTCGACGATCTGAGCGGTCGGCCGCTTGATCGCCTCCACCTGTTCCCCAAGCGCTTTGATCCACTGATAGACCGCCACATGACTAAACCCCAAGGCCCGCCCAATGGACCGAAAGCCCAAGCCTTCCAAGTAGAGAGTCAACGCCAAGCGGCGCTGGTCGGGGGTCGCCGTATCGGACTTCTGGGCGACGGTAAACAAATAGCGACACGGTTTGCATTTGTAGCGTTGGCGCCCATCCTTCATGCCGCTTTTCACTTTGTTGGGACTGGCACATCGAGGACAATTCAGCATCAGCACCTCCAGGGAGAAGGGTAGGAGATGAGTGTAGCCTATATCTCTTAATTTAACAATACCGGAAAATGATTCCTCATCAATTTGCGTGTTTCTTGGGGTAATCAAAATCCAGAAGTTCTCCTTGCACTTCGCTAATTTTCGACCATGTGTTGGTAACAAACCTCAAGACAGCCATCCCGCAGGTTGGCACATTGTTGATTTGACTCCCGCCAAGAGCATTGATCAAGTTGGTAAAGGTTGGGTTATGACCAACGAGCATGGCGCTATCAATGGCGTCGTCTAGCTCACAAATAATGCCAATCACGTCTTTTGGCTCTGCGCCGTACAAGCGTGCGTCAATTTTCAATTCTGATGGGGGATACCCAATCGCCTCGGCCAAAATCGTTGCAGTGGTTGTAGCACGAACTGCTGAGCTGGAAATGATGATTGTTGGTTGCGGCTTGCGTTTGCGCAACCGCTTTCCCATGCGAGGGGCATCACGTTCCCCACGGTCATTAAGAGGCCGATCATGATCGGAAAGGTTGGCATTGTTCCAGGAAGATTTGGCATGCCGGACTAAATACAAGGTTTTCATGGTGTTGTTCCCAGCCTTAACAATGAGTAGATTCCGTATAGCTCCTTATAGCATAAAGGCAATTGCCAAGGTTATGGTTCAACAGCCAGTTGGACACTGAATGATGATAGCAGATAAGGAGGCAAGACAAGATCCGTTTTCTCTTAACGTTTGTATCGTGGTGGAACGTGACTGCTAAACATCTACAGGAAATCCTTCGAGAGTTAGCCAACCCGGCCATTGCTGCGCATTCGCAACGTTTTTTCAAGACGGGAAAAGGGGAGTATGGAGAAGGGGATACATTTCTTGGTATTCGAGTGCCAGTTCTCAGAGAGCAGGCGAAACAATTCAGTGGTATAGCTCTAAAGGAAGTTTGCCTCCTGCTGACGTCACCTTTTCATGAAGAGCGTTTATGTGCACTGTTGATATTAGTCCAGAAGTTTGCCAAAGGCGATGACAAAGAAAAAATGGCCATTTATAGGCTGTATGTGAGCAACATGCAGTACATCAATAATTGGGATTTGGTTGATAGCTCGGCTCACCAGATCGTGGGTGCGTATCTAGCAGACAAAGATAAGCAATCGCTGTTTATGTTCTCACAATCGAAGAGCCTTTGGGAAAGGCGAGTGGCTATCATGGCGACTTTTCATTTCATCAAGAAAAACCAGTTCAAGGAGGCACTAAGTTTATCGAAGCGATTGCTCAATGATAAAGAAGATTTGATACAGAAAGCGGTGGGTTGGATGTTGAGAGAAATCGGGAAGCGTGATCTGGCCACAGAAAAAGCCTTTTTGCAAGCCCATTATAAGCGGATGCCTAGGACGATGCTCCGGTATGCCATTGAGAAATTTCCTGAACGAGAGAGAAAAAAGTATTTAGATGGCGTTGCATAAGGATTGAATTAAGCATGTTAGCCGGTATGAACATTCAAGATTTCAGCTTCGCACGAAGAGATTTTTGAGTTTCGGTCAAAGTGTAAGAATAGACTAGGAGGGAGTAAGAAGTTCCACTTGGTAAGTAACGTTTGTTCAATCGTTGGATTAGGCTATGTGGCCTGTCTGTATACAAGCATCCAAGGCAGATTTGCTCGAAAGGGTTGTGTGGAGACAGTTTTGCCGAGAACTGAAGAGACGTTTATGCAACAATAGATTTGTTCGCTATTCAAAGACTTGAGGTGCCTTATCCTGGAGAACCGACTCATAAATCAAAACTCATACCAAGGAGAAAAGTGATGGAAAAATTCATGATTGCCTATTATGGAGGAGATCAACCCAGTTCTAAAGAGGAGGGTATGGCTCAGATGGTGAAATGGAAAACTTGGGTGGAAGGCCTTGGTGAGAAGGTCATCAACCCAGGGACGCCATTGCCCGTTTCAAAAATTGTCACATTACGTGGTGTTGAAGATGATAGTGACCCAAATGCGATGAAAGGATTTGCAGTTGTTAATGCTGAAAGCATTGAGGCTGCAGTTCAAATTGCACAATCCGATCCGTTTTTAGAAAATGGCGGGATCATACGTGTTTCTCAGATGATGGAAATGCCGTGAATGGGAATTTCACAACCCCTAAAAACTAGATAGATTCTAAGCTTTTTGCATCACGAATATTTTATGGTGTAGCCTCACCAAGATCTCGATTGCACCATTGAAAACCCTGTTTTGATCCACCTTAAAAGAATCGCTGGGGTTGGAGCCGGTCAAATTAGGGAAGGGATACGCGAGCGATGGTGTTCGCATCGGTGCCAAACCAGAGTGTTTGTGTGGGCTGGTGGTAAACTACATGCCGAACAGTTCCCCCTCCGCTTTGGATGTTTGTGATGCTGACGACTTGTTGGGATTTTGTGTCGAAACAGACGAGACGATTGGGATACATTCCTGTTTCCACATACCATATTCGATTTTGATCATCGACTGCCATGCCGTATGGACGTGCGTCTTCCCCTCCTGGTGATCGCCATTCTTTTACTTTGTTTGTAGCAGGGTTAAACCTTCCCAGATATCCTTCGGCATAGTCCACATACCAGATCGCACCATTTGAGGTGATGCCCAGTCGTCTGGGGCGTGCTTTTTTTCGTGGAAGTGAAATTTCTCTTACAGATTTTGTTGTTGAATCTATGGTGCCGAGCTTATTCGTGCCGAATTCAGTAAACCACGGTCTGTCTGTAGCACCCATGACAATACCATAGGGGCGCGCGTTCTGGGTGAGTAACGGTGTAAGCAAGATGCTTCCTGTGTCTATCTGTAATGTTCCAACATAGTTTCCTTGCTGCACTGTAAACCAAATTTCGTTGGGCTTTCCAAACACGAGGGTGTGGGGATCGCTTGCGGAAGAATTAGGCATGGCATATTTTGTGATGCGGTTGCTTGTAGGATCGAGTTTTCCAATATGTGCGGCGCGGTTACCGGCATACCAGACAATTCCCTGATCATCTACGATTACATTATGCGGGCCTGTGCCAGACTTTAAAGGGAATTGCTCAAACATGCCGGCTTCTAAATCTAGCCGAGCGATGTAATCTCCGGTTTGTCCGACAAACCACACCCTGTTTTGCTGATCCACATAGGGATCTCGCGGTCTCGTGTTTTCCCAGGGTACCTTCCATTCCGTAATGGTCACCGGATCAAGTTCAGCTTGTTTCCCATGTGCTAGGGTGCTGGAACTGAGAATGATAAGTATGTGAAGCAAAAGACTCATGCCATCTTTTTGTCCTTCATATAGCAATTCATAGTTTGTGTTATTCGAAGATTTGTGGTGAGGCGAAAATGAACTTGTCCGTTGTGAAATCCAGTTGTTGGATTGTGGCGACAATGAGCCGCTATGTCTTCAATACTCTTCTCCCCTCATGGGTGTGTTGAAAAAAGCCGCTAACGTTTTCCTGTGACATATGGCTCTCAGTATATCATTATTCAGCTTAAAGACGGCGGTTGAGCGCGAAAGGTTGCCTGATGACTACAAAAAGAATGGGAAGGAATAGCGACAAGGGAATTTTACTTGGTGTTTACCATGTCTGTTACTGGCTTGCCAATGGGGTATTCGCCACGTATGTTGTCCAGGAAAGACGGTGAAATTCTATAAATTGACGAAAAAAAAGAGGGCTTGATATAGTCGATTGTCCACCTCTACTGCTTGGTCCCACCTGGGTTGTTGGTACCCCTCAGATTTAGGTTGGTCAGTGTTGAACAAGTAAGTGTATCCATGACATTTTCTCACATTATTTTTATTCATAAGGTTGTTGGCATTATGAAACAGATTTCGTGTTTTTCGTTGGTGAGTGCATCGGTTTTTTTCGTCCTCTTGCTCAGTTCGATTGCCCAGGCAGAGATTTTTCCAGCTGAGGGTCCACCTGGTACCACCGTCACGATTAGTGGAGAAGGGTTCGGGGATTTTACGAGCACCCAAGATAACCGGGTGGAGTTTCAGGGAGTACCCGCTTTGATCCAGTCGTGGGAGCCGGACTTTATCCTTGTGAAAGTACCGTTGAAAGCCTCGTCTGGTCCTGTGATGGTGACGAATGGTGCAGCAAAGCATGAAGTGGGGACTTTTACGCTCCAAGCGGTAAAAATTACAAACGTGGTTCCTTCGAAGGTTGAAGCCGGCTCATTCGTGACGATTGAGGGGGAAAATTTTGGAAACACAGCGGGTTCACGTGATCCCAATACGATGTTTGGTGTGAACCAAGTCCTCGTGAATGGCATTCGGGCGGAAGTGCGAAGGTGGCGGCCCAACAAGATAGAGGTACAGGTTCCAGCGAATGCGAAGACCGGTGATGTGCAAGTCCGTTTGGCTTCCAGTGATCCGCTACCAGATGGTTCATGTTGCGCGCCGGTTGACTATGTGGTCAGCAATGCCATGCCGTTAACTGTAATTCCGCCTATTGCTTATGATCCGCACCGTGGTCCTATTGGAAGCAAGGTTGTGTTATCAGGACAAAATTTTGGAGCGGTGGCTCCGAAGGATGGGCGCATTTCTTTTGGCGGGCAACCTGCCGCGATTGCGCAATGGGCGGATCGCACGATTGTAGTCCATGTTCCATTAAATGCTCAGTCGGGTGCGTTAGTCCTGCATCGTGATGGTCAGGATCGCACGATCGGGAATTTTGATGTGGTGAAAACAGAAGTCGATGATTATTTTCCTAAGCAAGGCCCTATTGGAACATTGATTATTATTCGGGGTAAGAATTTTGGTGTGCACTCCGAGGGTGGCGAGACGGCCTATGCTTTTGACTTTGAGGCGGCTAATAATGGCGTTGAGATTGGTGGGGTGCCTGCTGTGGTTCATCGTTGGTTAGATGACCAAATTGATGTGTGGGTGCCGTTTAGCGCAACAAGCGGTCCGATTGTGGTGAAGCGTGGCGGGGGTATTCCCAATGCCGATGGAACCTGTTGCGCCCGTCAGGAAGTTGTGAAATTTGAGGCTGGGGAATTTACGGTGGTGCGGCCGGAAATTCATGATTACACGCCGAAAGAGGCCGGGCTCGATGAAATTGTGACGATCAAGGGTTCTGGATTTGGTGAATTTCTTAAAATATCTGAAGCAGCTCGGATTTCGCTAAACCAACAAGCGCATTCTTGGCAGAACTATCGACTGGGAGAAGATGTTTCGCGCACCGAAGTCTTAATTAACGGGCTGGCCGCGATCGTCGTGTCGTGGACCGACACGGAAATTCAAGCGCGTGTTCCCCGACGGCAGGCTTACGGGGTTGGGCGTCCAGGAGGATTCGATACGGATATGATGGAGGGCACACTCCTTGTGAAGCGTGGATCTTGGGATATCTTACCGACGGGAGATTGTTGTGCTCCAAAGCAATGGATTACGGTGGTGGGAGGACCGTTCAAAATTCTACGTCGCGGACTTCCCGATATGGATTATTGGAAGGAAAAAGGGCGGGCTCAGTAAACACATGGCGAATGTTGCGTGGTGAAATTCTATGGGGTTGCTGAAGATATGGTGAAAGAGATCATGCTGAAAGCTGTATTGGTATCGACGATGTTGTTGATTGTTGGTGTTGTGAACATGCCGTTAATCGGATTGTCACAAGAATCTTCATTAGTGATGGATCTTCAAAAAAGCCCTGCACCGGGGACGTTGTTAGATGTGCATTTCACAGATGCCCAGCATGGATGGGTGGTCGGTGCAGGGGGGATCATGTTGCATACGAAAGATGGCGGTGTGACGTGGGAAAAGGCTCCTCGGAGGACTAACAGGTTATTGACGGCGGTGACGTTTGCCGATGGACAACATGGCTGGATTCTTGGACAACATGGCACGTTGCTTCATACGAATAATGGAGGGGCACAGTGGACGCCTCAGGCCAGCGGGACGAATAGCACTCTATATGGGGCATATTTCCTTTCTGCTCAGCAGGGATGGATTGTTGGGGCACGTGGTGTCATTTTATTCACGAACGATGGAGGAGCCACCTGGAGTGATCAAGATAGTGGGATTACCTCCGACCTCTTTGGTGTGCACTTTTTAGATGATAAGCAAGGGTGGGCAGTGGGTGCCATCGGAACAATTCTTGTTACACGGGACGGGGGAGCTTCTTGGAGCGCTCAAACGACGAATAGCCCTGCCACATTTTTTGATGTGACGTTCACGGATGCCGTTTCAGGTTGGGCGGTCGGGACTCAAGGCGCGATTTTCCAAACCCTGAATGCTGGTGCAGAATGGGTTGATCGGGCCAGATCCTGTGGAAGTCCTTGTCTGAAACCAGCTGACTTAGTTGATATACAATTTCCCACCCCACTAAGCGGCAGGATTATTGGCGAACGCGGAACAGTCTTGATGACCGAAGATGCGGGATTTACGTGGGAAGAGGTCGAGGCGTTGAATTCGGAAACGCTCTATGGCCTCTCCCTTCCGGACGCCACGCAAGGGTTTGCTGTTGGGGATCATGGAACCATCCTTCATTTTCAATTAGCTCCAGCTCAAGCTTCAGATTCCTAATCGTCTTGTCGTCTACACCCACTGCTGTCCAAGATAGCCAAGCTCCTCAATATTGGGCAGTTAGACAATCGCTCGTCGATGAAAGCCAGCAGGGGGACCACGATAAAGTGCTTTGTGCTGGTCATGCGCAGTCCATCATCAATCATGTAGTGGAGAAGATGAACGTATGATTTTTCCCGCTTTATGGTGCGACCTTTATTGTTGGCGTTGCTTCCGCAGCCTTTCCAATCGGGCCGTATAGTCCCGTTGCCCCAACCGTTGTAATAACTGCTCTTCATCAACCAGTTTGGTCACGGCATCCTGTTCAGGATGAATAAAGCCGACGATATAGATACGGGTGGGCGTTTCAAAGAGCATGGCATTATGCCGTCCGGCCTTGGCCTTGGTAAAAAAGTTGGAATAATGTGACCACGCCCCGGCATTTTTTCCTGTGGCCAGATTGCGAATATCCCGCATCACCTGCGTAAAGTATTTTTTCGTCGCGGCAGTGCTGTGACCGCGCTTGTGAAGGGAATTATGCTTGGCCGCCAGCAATTGCTTTTCGGCCAACGGGGTAAAAATGATCTCTTTTTTCTTAGGCGGCATCGGCTACAGATCACGAAACAGGCGGTCTTCCATATCATCAACGGTGATGCCTTGGTTGCCCTCAATAGTGTGCGCAAGGCTTTCAAGTGCTGCCAGGTGAAACTGATAGGCTTCGTCAGTGTGTTCGGCTATCATCTGTTGCTGCTTTTCCCGCAGGCAATGCCTGACATAATCGGGTCCATTCACAAAGGCTGTCCCTTCCCCGCTGTTCATCTCGACGAACTGATTGAGGGCATCGGGCAAAGTCAGGTTTAATCGTTTGGCCATCGTGGTCCTCCTTATATCATTCCTCTATCCATTATTTCTCTTTCGGCCAAGGCTGTCAACTTTTAACACGTAAATACGCATAAATATGCCATCTAATTAGCGACTTTATCATCTGGGCACCTCTAAAAACTGTCGTTTTTCCCGAGGGCGGTGTCAGCACCTCGCAAAAAATCCTCAGTTTTTAGAGTTGCCCATAACTTTTCACTTGACAATCGTTGGTAAATATACCAACATATAAAGGGAAAGATGGCAAGACGCATTTCATGGATACGCGCGGCAGAAAAGGACTTTAAGAAGTTTCCGACTGCTGTTCAGGATCACATGAAAAATGCCCTGGACATCGCCGCATTCGGGAGAAAAGCCGATTTTGCTAAGCCCATGAAAGGCTTAGGGGCAGGAATTTTTGAAATTGCAGTACCTTACCAAACCAATGCGTATCGGACGATCTATGCCGTACAACTCGATGAGGATGTTTGGGTGCTGCATGCTTTTCAGAAGAAATCCAAAGCTGGCATTACAACCCCCAAGCAGGAAATCGATCTTGTAAAGGAACGACTCAAGCGATTGAAGGAGATGTTGAAGTGAAACAGAAAGAAGAAAAGCTAGAAATCATACGTGGGAGTGGCAATATTTTTCGTGATTTTGGCCACCCCGATGCAGAGCTCAGACATCTCAAATGCCAATTGGCTGCAGAAATCATCGGTGTGCTTGATGATAAGAACTGGTCCGTGAGATATGCTCAACAAGAGACTGGTTTTGACGCAGGAGATTTTTCCCGCATTCGCAACGCCGATTTTAAAGGGATTACCCTTGATAAAATGGTCAGAATGCTGGAAAAGCTCAATCTCCGAATGAAACCAACGTTTGAAAAAATATCGCGTCGTATGCGTCGAAGAGCACACACAGATGCCCACGTTTCGGTATGAGCTTGCTTGCCTTGTTTTAAGAAAAAGCATCTAATACGGCGATGATGGGGTTGTTCACAAAAATGGTCGAAAATTCTCACGGAATAGAAATTTCTTCCAACTTTCAATGAGTGGTGATTCTACGTAGTTTTTTGTTCTACTTCAAAGCGGAGCATTCATGAATGTCCAAAATAAAGGAGATTGTTCGGCTTCGTGGGAATCAATTTCTGTTTCGTGGATAGCCCAGAGTTCATCTCTTGAGTCGTGCTTGAAGAATTGCCAAAGCCGCGAGACTTGCTGTCTCTGCGCGTAAGATCTCCTTCCCAAATGACGCGAATGCCCATTGGTGAGACCTCGCAGCTTCTATCTCTTCTATGGACCACCCGCCTTCCGGTCCAATCAGCACCGTGACTCCGGAATCTGTTTGTGTATTTGAATACGGGATGGTTAAGAGTGATGGAGCCTCCACCCGTTCTGCCATCAGAATGCCTTGCCCCTGTTGCGGTGTTTCAATAAATGTTTGAAAAGATTGTATGGCTGAAATAATAGGCAGGTTCCACCGTTCGCTTTGTTGCGCAGCTTCTAGGGCAATTCGTTTCCAGCGCTTCTGATGAGTCTCCGCTTGTTTGGCCGACAATTTGAGAATGGCGCGGTCTGTCGTGAGAGGGACAATGGTTGATACGCCGAGTTCCGTGGCTTTCTGAATGACCCATCCCATCTTCTCTCCCTTCAAGAGAGCTTGCCCGAGAATAGTGGGAGGACCGGTAGAGCGGGGAGGGGATTCTACCTGCTCAATCGTGGCTTGTAACGTTTGCCTATTAAGCTGACTAATCTTTGCATGATAGCGCAACCCTTGTTCATCATTGAAGAGAAGTTCATCTCCCAGCCTTGCGCGTAAGCTTTTTGAGATATGGCTCAGGAGACTATTGGTTATCCTGATCACTCCATTCCCAACATCAGTGGAATGGATGAAAAAGACAGGCATGTCGGCGAAGGGGTGAGAACGATAACTCAGCAGGTGTCTTAGTCAAACAGATTTTTCACTTTGTCAAAAAGCCCTTCCCCTTGTGTATCTGTTGAAACACCGCTTTCTTCCGCAAAAGCATTGAGGAGTTCTCTCTGCCGGGGCGTGAGTTTGGTGGGAATATCAATTTTAATTCTAACGAGTTGGTCTCCGCGGGTTTGAGACTTGAGGCCTGGGGCTCCCAGGCCTTTTAACCGAAGCACTTGATCATGTTGTGTACCTTCGGGAATTTTGACCATTGTGGCGCCTTCTAGTGTCGGGACTTCTACACGACCTCCCAGCGTGGCCGTGACAAAATGAAGACGGCGGTCATACAAGATATCTTGGCCTTTTCGCACGAAATGAGGGTGAGGTTTAACGGTTAATGCGACGTAGAGATCTCCTGGCGGTCCTCCATTCATTCCGTGCTCGCCTTCATGTGCCAGGCGTAAGCGCATTCCTGACTCGACACCCGCGGGAATGGTGACAGAAAGCACGTGCTCTTTGTGAACGCGCTTTTGTCCCCGGCACGTTCTGCATGGATCGGCAATGATTTTCCCCGTCCCTTGGCATTGTCCGCATGTTCGGTTGATGGTGAAGAAGCCCTGTTGCAGGCGTATTTGCCCGGACCCGCGGCAGCCTGAACATGATTGAATGGACTGCTCTGACTTTGCGCCTGTTCCCTTACAGGAGTCGCAGACTTCCCATCGAGGAATTTTTAGCTTGGCCTCTTTTCCATTAATCGCCTCTTCAAATGAAATTTCGAGGTTATATTGAAGGTCATTTCCTTGTTCGGCACGGCTCCGCCCGCGTCCGCCTCCAAAGAAATCTTCAAAAATGTCACCGAAGACATCTCCGAATCCACCTCCAAAGCCAAAGCCTTCCGCCCCGCCGCCTTGTCCGGCTGCGGCATGCCCAAACATGTCGTACTTTTTGCGACGGTCGGGATCGCTGAGGACTTCGTAGGCTTCCCCGGCTTCTTTGAATTTTTCCTCTGCGGCTTTTTTCTTGTCGGGTTCTGAGTGAAGATCTGGGTGATGTTGTCGAGCGAGTTTTCTAAATGATTTCTTTATTTCATCCTCTGAAGCATTCCGGTCCACTCCCAGCACGTCATAATAATCACGTTTTCCAGTTTGCGACATTTAATAAGACCTAACTACGTACGGCTGAAGATGAAGAATACAAGACATGTGTGTTGGTGCCTGATGGTTTTGAACTAGCTTTTCCCTTTGTCCACTTCTTCAAATTCAGCATCAACCACCTTTTCATCGCTTCCTGAGGCATCTTCCGGTCCTGAGGCCGAGGGGCCGGCGGTGTCATCCGATCCTGGGTCTCCAGATGCCGCACTGTCCTCCGATGCCTTTTTATACATTTCTTCGGCTAGCTTATGTGATGCGGTCGTCAGGTTTTGCATGGCCGTATTAATGGCTTCGGTATTTTCTTCTTCGAGCGATTTTTTGAGGCCATCAATAGCGGTCGTAATGTTTGATTTTTCTTCTTCACCGATTTTATCGCCGTGTTCACTTAAATTCTTTTCAGTACTATAGATCAGTGTATCAGCTTGATTCCTTAGCTCAACTAGCTCACGCTTCTTTTTGTCTTCTTCCGTGTGGGCTTCGGCATCTTTCACCAAGCGTTCGACTTCTTCTTTGCTCAGGCCACTAGAAGCCGTGATCTTAATAGATTGTTCTTTTTGAGTCGCCATGTCCTTTGCCGACACATGAACAATCCCATTGGCGTCAATATCAAATGTGACTTCAATTTGCGGCATTCCTCGTGGAGCAGGGGGGATGCCGATGAGGTCAAATTGACCTAATAGTTTGTTGTCATTGGCCATTTCGCGTTCACCTTGGAAGACTCGAATGGTCACGGCCGTTTGGTTGTCTGCCGCGGTGGAAAATATTTGACTCTTTTTGGTCGGAATCGTGGTGTTGCGTTCAATGAGTCGAGTGAAGACTCCTCCCAAGGTTTCAATTCCCAAAGAAAGCGGCGTGACATCCAATAACAAGACGTCTTTGACATCACCTTTGAGGACGCCACCTTGAATGGCAGCTCCAATGGCCACGACTTCGTCAGGGTTCACACCCTTATGAGGTTCTTTGCCAAAGAATTGCTTGACTCGCTCAATGACTTTCGGCATGCGGGTCATGCCGCCAACCAACACAATTTCATTGATGTCGCCAGTGGTCAATTCAGCGTCAGCCAAGGCCTTTTTGCAGGGCTCAATAGACCGTTCAATTAGGTCGTCCACTAATTGTTCGAATTTTGCCCGAGTAAGCTTAAGCACTAAATGCTTAGGCCCGCTGGCATCGGCCGTAATAAACGGTAAGTTTATTTCAGTTTCTTGTGAGCTGGACAATTCAATTTTCGCCCGTTCGGCAGCTTCTTTGAGCCGTTGCAAGGCCATCCTGTCATTGCGAAGATCGATGCCCTGATCTTTTTTGAATTCCTCGACGAGCCAATCAATGACGCGGAGATCAAAGTCATCGCCTCCTAAGAATGTATCGCCATTGGTGGCTTTGACTTCAAAGACGCCTTCACCAATTTCTAGAATAGACACGTCAAACGTGCCACCGCCTAGGTCATACACCGCAATCCGTTCGTCCTTTTTCTTATCAAGGCCATAGGCTAAGGAAGCGGCTGTGGGTTCGTTGATGATTCGTAAGACATTAAGTCCGGCGATTTGCCCGGCATCTTTTGTGGCTTGCCGTTGGCTATCGTCAAAATACGCAGGTACCGTAATGACGGCATCGGTTACGGTTTCGCCTAAATAATCTTCAGCTGTTTGTTTCATTTTTTGAAGGATCATAGCCGACACTTCAGCTGGGCTATATTTTTTATCACGAATTTGCACATAGGCATCGCCATTACTTCCTTCAACAATTTTATAGGGCAGGCGCTCTTTAGCTTCCTGCACTTCCCGGGACGAGGTTTTTCGTCCCATGAGGCGCTTAACGGAAAAAATCGTGTTTTCCGGATTGGTGATAGCTTGCCGCTTTGCAATTTGCCCAATCAATCGTTCGTCTTTATCCGTGATACCAACGACGGATGGAGTCGTCCGGGCCCCTTCTGAATTTGCAATGACGCTTGGGTCTCCTCCGCTCATCACCGCCACGCAAGAGTTTGTCGTTCCTAAATCAATTCCAATAATTTTACTCATGCTTCTATTCCTCCCTCTTTACCAGCTTCTGGTGTCGTTGGTGGCTCAGTTGTATCAGATTTTTCCTTGGCCACAGTGACCATGGCCGGACGTAAGATGCGGTCATGTAAAAAATATCCCTTCTGAAATTCTTCGACAACGGTATTGGGCTCTGCCGTTTCAGATTCCACTTGGGCGACCGCTTGATGCATATTCGGATCAAATGTTGTGGCGATGCTGGAAATTTGCCGTACACCTAACTTTCCCACTGTTTCAAGGAAGTGTTTGTACGTCAGCTCTATACCTTCCAGTAAGGGTCCATCTGCCCCTGCAGTCTTGCCGCTCTGCATGGCCCGTTCTAAATTATCAATAGTGGACAACAAGTTCTTCAATAAGGATTCATTGGCATAGCGAATGGCATCGCTCTGATCTCTCTGTGTCCGCCGTTTATAGTTCTCAAACTCGGCTGCCAGCCGCATATATTTATCTTGATAAACTTTAAGTTCTTCTTGAGCTTGTTGTTCGGTTGATTGAGGCTCATCGTCTGGTTTAGTGGATTCCGATACGTGATCTTGTTCTGGTTGTTCCTGGTCAACCGCTTCATTGAGAGGCTCTTCCGTATTGGTCTTAGAAGCTGATGTTGGCTGATTCTCTTCAGAAAATGTTGTCATAAATAGTGAAGTTTTCCATGTTGACAGAGATGGCCTCTTCTGATTGTTCAGATAGTCACTGAGGGGATCAAGTCAACCCGTTCTCTAAAAAATTCTTCTTACTTTTTATGAGAAACGTCTTGAGGCGGGGCTAGCGGAATGTTATCCACAGGTTGTTGTCATTCGATCATAAAGCAGGGCCAGGCCTTCTAAGGTAAGATGAGGTCTAACTTCTTGAATTGTTTGTGAAATTGGCAGAATTGTGGAGGCAAGTCCCCCTGTTGCAACCACGTAAGCTGGTTGTTTAAGGTCTCGTTGGATTCTTTTGACGATTTCATCAACCAAGCCGGCGTATCCATACATGATGCCTGATTGCATGCTCGTGGCCGTATTTCGGCCGATGATTGATTGCGGAATTTCCAGATCTATTTCCGGGAGTTTGGCGGTCTTGAGGTGAAGTGAGTCAGCGGCGCCTTTTAAGCCTGGGGCAATAGCCCCGCCAAGATATTCTCCTTGTGGTGTTATGGTGCAGAAGGTTGTTGCCGTTCCGAAGTCCACGATAATCAGATATTGCTGGTAACGAGCATAGGCGGCGGCGGCGTTGACTAGCCGGTCGGTTCCGATTTCCTCTGGATTATCATATCGAAGGGTTAATCCATGGGGGCATGAGGAGGTTACCGTAAGGGGTGGGGTTCCAATCAGACCCTGTACGGCCGCATCTAGTATTTGGCTGAGCGGAGGAACCACGCTACTCATGATGCAGCCTTCCAGCTTTGCGGCGTCTATATTCTCGAAGGTGAGAAGTGAGCGGAGAGTCATGCCATACTCATCAACCGTTTTGTCATGATCAGTCGATAGCCGCCAATTTGCTAGGAGCGCCTCCTTTTCTAGGACGCCGCATACAATTTGAGAATTTCCAATATCAAGAGCGAGAAACACGAAAGTTATCTCCTGTATTACTTGAATTTCTGAGTAGGCTCGTTCTGGTGTGTTCGAAGATGAAAGATGTCTCCGGCATGAACATCAATCAAGCCATCCAGCTTTGCCGTATCCTGCGGCATTGAGGGCCTTACTTGCAATTGACCGTCTTGGCCGATGGACTGAGCGATGCCTGCTAGGCGATGGCCATCAGAGAATTGAACCTGAACCGTTTGCCCCAGGGTGCTGCAACGGGAGTTGTACGACCGTTTGCAGGCAGTGGGCCCTTCTGAACTAAACCTGTCCCAAGCCTGTTCCAGAGTTGTTGCCATTGACTGAATTAGGAGGTGGCGGTCCAGGGTTTCTCTGGTATGCAAGTGCAGGGATGTTGCCTTTAGGAGCAAATCCTTGGGAATAGCTGATTGAGGTAAATTAACATTAATGCCGAATCCAATGATCACGTAAGTGTAAGAAGTCTCTCTTTTGAAAAAGGACTCGCATAAAATCCCCCCAACTTTCGATTCATTGACTAAGACGTCATTGGGCCATTTGAGGGTGATAGGAATGGCCGTTTGGCGTTCTATGCCCTCAGCAATGGCCAAGCCCGCCATGAGGGGAATCCATCCTCGTTCCTGAATGGATCGATCTGTCAGGAAGATGAGAGACCCGTAAATATTCGTTCCTGGCGGGGAAAACCATGATCGTTGTAGCCGTCCTCTTCCGGCTGTTTGTTGATCGGCCAGAATGATGGTGCCGGAATGAGCTGAACGTTTCGCGAGTTCTAAGGCAAAGGTATTCGTCGATGGTAGTTCTTCAAAAACAAAAAGAGATCTGTTTAACGTTTTTGAAGGGAGTAATGCCGCTAATGTTTCCGCCGAAATCGTTGAAATCTTAGGTTGAGAAAGCATTGCACTGAAGGTTAGCGACGTCGTCGGTTCTGCTGAGTGGTCTGTGGCTTCATATCCAGTGAGAGGTCCATGGCTCTGGCAGAGTGAGTCAGAGCGCCGATGGAGATGATGTCCACTCCGGGTAGAGCATAGCTGCGAATATTTTGTAGATTGATGCCTCCAGAAACTTCAATTATTGCTTTTGATTTTATGAGTGTCACAGCTTGCTCAATCTTTGAGGGAGGCATATTGTCAAGCAGAATACTATCAGCTTCACCTTGAAGCGCCTGGCGAACTTGCGCCAGGTTTTCAGCTTCCACGCATATCCGAAGACCATGCGGGGCCTGCTCTCGAGCCCGTCGACAGGCTTGGCTCAGCGAAATTTTTTTGTTGGCAAGAACGAGCAAATGGTTGTCTTTAATGAGAATGCCGTCATGAAGAGAATTTCGATGGTTATACCCTCCTCCCAGACGGACTGCCCATTTTTCCAGAATTCGGAGCCCTGGAGTCGTCTTACGGGTATCTACAATTTTCACCGGAAGGCCCTTGACCGCCTGACAAAATTGATGGGTCAATGTGCTGATTCCAGATAACCGCTGCATAAAGTTCAAAGCCACCCGTTCGGCTTGAAGGATAGAGGAGGCGTTTCCCTTGATGGTTAGGATTTTTGTATTGGTTCGCACGTTGGCACCATCATGGTGGTGAAGTTGCAAGGTGAGAGACTTGTCTATGAGGTGAAAGACTTCTTGCGCAACGGCCAGGCCAGCAACAACCATAGGTTCTTTGGCAATGATATGGGCTTGGATAGATTGACCGTTAGGAATAAGGGCCTGAGAGGTGAGATCTCCAGCTCCAATGTCTTCTTCTAGGGCTGCTTGGACAATTGGTCGAATCATGAAGAGTGGCGGGGGAGCCACGTGCCCAATGCTCCTCATGGGCTTAACATGGAGGCGAGTTGTTGTTCACTGCTGGTGAGCAACATAAGCTCTTGCTTGAGGTTGCTCACTCGTTCTTCAGATTCTTGAATGACTGAAGGTTCAGCTTTTTCGCGGAATTTAGGCGAACGTACCCGGTCTTGAAGCCGGCTGCATTCTTTCTCTTTGGTCTTGACTTGTTTTTGTACTCTTTTGAGAACGTCCTGTAAATCAACATGAGCTTCAACGGGAAGACCAATTGTGAGATGTCCGCTCACAAGGTGTAAAAGTCGGGAAGAGGGCCAATCGGTTGTGGGAGCCAGCGTGAGCTGAGAGCGCAGTATTGATTCAATGTAGGGCTCCAGGTGTTTGAGGCTTGCCGTTTCATCGGCATTCGTAGAGGCGCCATAGATGGTGGTCGATTGGTTAGCGGAAATATTCAATAACGCACGGCCGGTTCGTGTTGTCGATACACATGCTTGGAGGACAGAAAAGTCTTTTTCTGCCTGGACATTTGTCCAGTCGGGTTGTTCGACTGGAAAGGGTTGGGACATGATCGAGGCGCCTTCATGGGGAAAGGATTGCCAAATTTCCTCCGTGATAAAAGGCATAAGAGGGTGGAGCAGACGTTGAATGATTTCGAAGGACTCGACCAGCGTGTAGCAGGTCGTGGTCGAATCTGGGTGATGGTCTTGTTGAAGGCTTGGCTTGGCCAACTCAATAAACCAATCACAATATTCGTGCCAGATAAATTGATAGAGGTGGGACGAGGCTTGGTCAAAGCGGTAGTGCTCCAAGGCTTTATTTACTTCCCGAATGCAATGATTCAAGCGGCTCATGATCCATTGGTCAGGGAAAGGACGGGATGCTAAAGGCGCAGAAGTTTTTGGCCGGTCGGCATAGAGCTGGATGAAGCGAGCGGCGTTCCAAATCTTGGTGACAAAGTTCCGATATCCTTCGATGCGCTCTTCCGCCAATTTTATGTCTCGTCCAGGTGAAGCCATGGAGGCTAATGTGAAACGAAGTGCATCAGTTCCGTATTGACTCATTTTGGTGAGGGGATCGATCACATTCCCTTTTGACTTACTCATTTTTTGACCTTCAGCATCCCGGACTAACGCATGGATATACACATCTTTAAATGGAATTTCCCCCGTTTGTTTGATGCCCATCATGATCATTCTTGCGACCCAGAAAAAGAGAATATCCAGCCCTGTGACCAATGTGGAGGTTGGATAGAAGGTGTCAAAGTCTTGAGTCTTTTCGGGCCATCCGAGGGTAGAGAAAGGCCACAATGATGAAGAAAACCAGGTGTCTAAGACATCAGGATCTTGAATGAAATTCGTTCCACCGCATTGAGGACAGGCTAGTGGCGCAATGTCCGACACGATAGGTTTGGCCGCCGATGTAATAAAGCAGCTCATATTCTGTGCACTTGGGGAGTCTCTTGAGGTGGCGTCAGATCCTGTGACCGCACATGCCTCTAAAAAATGGTCTGCGTTGCATTGTTGGCAGTACCAGGCTGGTATTTGATGTCCCCACCAAATTTGCCGGGAAATGCACCAATCTTTTATTTGCCGCATCCAACCCAAGTAATTATTTTTCCATCCTTCGGGAATGATGCGGATGTTCCCTGTTTCTACGGCTTCAATAGCCGGCTCTGCTAATGGAGCGGTTTTGACGAACCATTGCGGCGACAAATAAGGCTGAACCACGGTTTTGCAGCGGTAACATTTCCCAATCGCCATGGAGTGAGGTTCTTCATGGAGGAGCAGGTTTTGTTGTTTGAGAGCATCCAGGACAACCGGGCGAGCTTCTGGAACGGATTTGAACGCTAAAGAGTCTTGCAGTGGTTCACTGACCTGAGCCTGGAGAAGTCCATTGGGGTCCATCCGGGCATGATGATTGAGAAGAGAGATGCGGGGGAGGGCATGCCGGTCGCCCGCCTCAAAGTCGTTGAAATCATGAGCTGGAGTAATTTTTACGGCCCCGGTGCCAAATTCGCGGTCGACAATGATAGAGTCCGCCACGATTGGGATGGTGCGGCTTGTTAAGGGGAGGTTAACCTGTTTACCGATAAAGTTTTGGTAGCGCGGGTCTTCGGGATGGACCGCCACAGCCGTGTCGCCTAATAATGTTTCAGGGCGTGTGGTGGCCACAGTCAGAAAGGCTTCAGGGTCGTTCGCAAGTGGATAACGAATGTGGTAGAGAGCGCTTTTGACATCTTCATGCTCTACTTCAATATCCGACAGCGCCGTGAGGCAGCGGGGGCACCAATTGATGAGGCGTTCGCCACGGTAAATCAACCCTTCTTCGTAGAGTTGAACAAAGACCTTCCGCACCGCGAGAGAAAGCCCTTGATCCATGGTGAACCGCAGGCGGGTCCAGTCGCAGGAGGCTCCTAATTGCTTGAGTTGGCCAATGATGGCATCGCCGGATTGGTCTCGCCAGGCCCAAACCCGTTCAGTAAAAGCTTCACGGCCAAGCTGTTCACGTGAGAGGCCTTCTTCTTTCAGTTGTCGCTCGACCACATTTTGAGTGGCGATACCTGCGTGGTCTGTACCTGGTACCCAGAGGGTCGGGAAACCTTGCATGCGTTTCCAGCGAATAAGAATGTCCTGAATCGTGTACGTTAGGGCATGCCCAATATGCAGGGATCCGGTAACATTTGGGGGTGGAATAACAATACAGTAGGCCGGAAGGCTCTCCCCATTTTGGGGCTGAAAGAGACCTTGGTCAATCCAATAGCGGCCCCACCGTTGTTCCACTTCTGGGGCGTTATAGGTTTTGTCTAATTGAGAAGATGGCATAGAAGCTGGCGAAATGTCTGGAGGCGATTGAAATGGTAGCATGGGATCTGAGTCCCTGCAATATACTGTCTTGTTCCATTGAGGGATGCTGTGGTATAGAGTTGATTGGTTTGTCGTATTCTTAAAAAGGAGATCGCTATGCCGCGTGGCCGCGAAAAAGATCGAGAACTAAGAAGGAAACATCGTAAGAATCAACGCCGGATGAAAAATCTGGAAACGGCTAGACGTGAAAAAGGGAAATCAAAGTAAAATTTTTGTGTGTCCAACAAGGCGCCTTTTCGTGTTGCCAGTTGTTTATCCTGCCGTAGTGCCTGAATCTCTGTAGTCTCCTCCTCTTCCAGAGTTTTCGTTCTTCAGGGTTGGAGTGTGTAGAGCGAAATCTTCGACTATCTATGAGTACTTCTCCAATCAAAGCTATTTTTTTTGATGCCGTTGGAACCCTCTTTGATGTGAAGGGCTCAGTGGGAGCAATCTATGCGCAATATGCTAAAAAATATGGCGTTTCTGATTCGCCTGAAATGGTTGCGGCACTCAATAAGGCGTTCAACGAAACCATGAAGACCGTCCCTGCGCCGATTTTTGCGGTTGACCGTCCTGAAAAGCTGAAACAATGTGAACGGTTATGGTGGTTTGATGTCGTTCATGCGGTCTATTATCGAGTGGGGATGTTTGAAGGGTTTGATGATTTTTTTGATGAAGTCTTTGAAGCATTTGGTCGGGCAACTCATTGGCAGCTCTTTCCCGAAACACGTGAAGTCTTGACGCATTTAAAGAAACAAGGGTTTGAACTGGGGATTATTACGAATTTTGACAGCCGTTTCTTTCAGGTCGCTCGTGCGCTGGAAATTGATCCGTTTTTTGACTCCGTGACCATTTCAAGCTTGGCCGGGGCTGCCAAACCTGCGTTACAGGTTTTTTCTTGTGCGTTGGAACAGCATATGTTGACTTCCGATGAAGCCCTTCACGTCGGAGACCATCCAGTCGAGGATTACCAAGCTGCTCGGCAAGCAGGCTTTCATGCGGTCCTAATCAACCGTTCCCAGGCCCTATGGCAAGATGATGATATCTTGCCTAGTTTGACTTCCTTGTTGACATTACCACTCCTCCAGCTATCCTCTTCTTGAGGAACTTTCGAACCTTTAAGAGGTTCAGGCTTTCCTGAATCTCTCTGAAGATTAGAATTTTCCACTTCCCCTGTCTTGGAAGTGTTGAATAATGAAGATAGCAAAGGCCATGTTTCGCCAGGAAGCTCTTAGCGATCAACTGGTTGAGTCTGTTCAAAAAAGTCCGTCCAGTCCTGTTCTGAGCCTGTCGAAGGGTCCTGAGGTTTTTCTCGTGCTCCTTACTCCTCACTTTTCACTTCTTACTGGTCTAGAGAACGCCGCTGGCGGCTTTTTTCAACAGACCCGTCTTGTATGTTGAAGGCCTGAGCCTTAAGGGTGCGAGCGAGTGTTAGTCCTACAGGTCAGTTGCTCATGTGGCATGGCTGTAGTAGCATTTTACTAATGGAACAGGTATGATCTTAACATTTATGTGTTTTTGCTAATGGAACGGATTTTTTCATCCACGAGCATGGAATTATTTGCAATCACCGGATTCCTCAATGGCCTTGCCGCTATTGGTCTGGCCTCCTTTATCTATTTTCGGTCCCCTAGAGATCCTCGTCATTGGACATTTGGATTGTTTGGAATGTCCACGGCTATTTGGAGCTTTGGATATTTTGCATGGCAGGTGTCAGAGACCGAGACCTATGCATTATTCAATCTGCGATTGTTAATGGCCGGTGCCATTTTTATTCCGATTACATTTTTACACCATGTTCTCTACTTGCTAGGGAAGGAAGTGCGTTGGCAACAGATTATCAAAGGGAATTATATTCTAGGTGCTGTATTTCTGGTCTCTGATGCCACGCCATTGTTTATAGAATCCGTTCGGCCGATATCACAGTTCCCCTTCTGGGGAGTCCCAGGTCTTGCCTTTCATTTTTGTTTAGCCTGGTGGTTAGGTCTTGTCGTCCTGGCGCATGTGCTGCTTTTTCAAGCCTCACGGAAAGAAAAAGGACTGCCTCGTCGGCAGATTCATTATTTACTCATTGGTTCCACAATTGGGTATGTGGGGGGAGCGACTAACTTCCCACTATGGTACGGCATTGAAATCATGCCTTATGGCACGGTGTGCTTTGGAATCTATATCTCAATTGTGGCCTATACCCTCTTGCGATTCCATTGGTTAGATTATTCCGTTTACGTGGAAAAAGGGTTTTCGTATTTTGTGTTGTTACTGCTACTTTCTCAGCCAATTTATCCGGTTCTTTTGCTTGCGCAAAAATGGGTATTTGGCAGCATTAATCCTCAATTTGCCATCATTCAACTTATTTTTCACCTTCTGACGGTTCTGGTTGCGTTCCAAATGAAACTTGGGACGAAAGGCGCCGTGGCTCGAACCATTATGAAAGGCAGAGCCCTACGCATTCAAACCCTGGCTGATTTTTCATCGAAAGTGACAAATTTTCAAAGTGTTCCCGAATTGGGTCAGGCGATTCTGCAGACACTCAGTAAGGGAGCCGGGAGCCCTAAAGCCGCTCTGTTTAGCCTCCAACTCCATGACAATCGGTATCTGCCAATTGCTACGATTGGGTTCCTGGAAAGTGACCCTCTACTCAAGAACGGGTGGACAACGTTCGATGATCTTCCACAATGGTTACTTGCAACACGGGGAAAATTTTCGATTGAAGATTTAGATCCTCATGATGAATGGGAAAACGAGTTTGCGGGCAAACTCAAAGAAACAGGCCTTGAACTTTTTTATCCAATCTTCGGGAATAATCAGCTGTTGGGGTTTTTGGGATTTGGCCCAAATGCCAGGGAAGGTGTCCAGGCATTGGGAGGGAAAACGATTTGGGATATGCTGATTCGCGAATCCGCGTTAGCGTTAGAAAATGCGTTTCTCCGTGAAGAAAATCGGCGGACCCAGGGTATGCTCTGCGAAGTTGATCGATTGCGGTCGTTGGAAACCATGGCTAATGGTTTGACCCAAGAACTCCATAATCCCCTGGTGTCGATTAAAGCCTTTGTGCAAGTTGCGCAAATGCGACAGCATGACGGAGAGTTTATGGACCGGCTTCATGGTGTTGTGGGAGAAGATTTGGAAAAAATTGAAGAACTGACAAAAGAAATTCGGGAATATGTGAAGCCCCTTGCGAACCCAAAGACACACGTTCATATTCATGAGGTGCTAGACTCGTGTCTCTTATTTATTACGAACAACGCTTCGTATCAGCAGATACTCATTGAAAAGAGGCTCAGTCCCCATATACCAACGATACGCATGGATCGACAAGGGTTGATGCAAGCTATTTTCAACGGGCTGCTGTTTTTGCTGAAGGATGTGGAACATTCCACCGGCACGCTTGTGGTTTCAACTCAATCAAATAACCAAATTGGCAGTCAACAATGGTTTCAAGTGGATATCGCTTGGGAGTCGGATGTGCCTGTATCGAAACAGACGTTGGTCTCAGTGGAAAGTTGGGATTTTCGTCATGTGGTAAAAGGTGATCCAGCAATGACTCGTGGAATTATTCTTGCGGCTAAGATTGTTCAACGTCATGCGGGAAGTTTTCGACTGGTCACGTGCGGCAATATTATTTTTGGCTTCCAAATACAGCTTCCCACCTGTACGTCTTATGAGCCCAATCAGCTTGTTGGCTCAACTCTGCTTTCATCTTCTTCTTCCACGCAAGTCAATCCCTATTCAGACCCTGACTCTCTTTTCTCCTAGGGGAGAATTGTGACAATACCCTTGAGAGGGTACAGTTCATTTAGTAGAACTTTTAGTTCGAGATAGCTGTTTATGGATGCTATGGGACAGGCCCTGTCTTCATTGTTTGAACAGATTCCAGTCGGATTTTTTCGTTGCATGCAAATCGGAGTTGAGCGAAAGTTTCAGGTGATTTCCTCCCATATGCAGGTTCTTCTTGGGTTACACCAATGCGATTTGCTGTCTGATTCAGGGGCGTTTTTCTCTCGAATACATCCCGATGATCACAACAAGGTCATCCGGGCGTGGTCCAAGCTATCGACTCTTCCTACATCGGTCTCGGTGGAATATCGGGTTGTGGGGGATGGAGGCCGCGTGACCTGGCTGCAAGAACACTCGGTCTTTTTAGGGCATGAACACGGCGAAGGCCGTATCTGCCAGGGCGTCATTGTCGAGATCTCCCGTTATCGGGAGGTGCAAGAGGAGTTGCGGCGTTGGGATCAGGAGCTCGCTTCTTTCACGCACAATCTTCCAGACATAATTGGTCGCCTGGATCGTAAAAACCGAATTTTATATTTCAACCGCCTGTGGGATGATCAAATACCTATTGTTCCGGAACAGTATTTAGGAAAACGCTTGTGGGAATTGGGGCTGTCACAGGAGAATGCCGAACTGTTGGAAAAGAAAACGCAAGCCGTGTGTCAATCAGGACGGCCCGAGTCCGTTGAAATATCTCATCCTACTTCTCTTGGAGAGAAAACATATGAAGTCCGTGTCGCGCCAGAGAGGGATAGGCGGAATACGGTTGCCACGGTTCTCCTTATTTGGCGAGATATTACAGATGTGCGAGTTGCAGAATCGGCATTTCGAGAGAGCGATGAAAAATTTTCCCAACTCGCCCATACTCTCGATAGTGTTTTTTTTATTTGGGACATACAGGTGCAAGGTATTGTCTATGTCAGTCCGGCCTATGAGCGACTCTGGGGAGGTGACGCGGAAAAATTACTCAAGAATCCGGTTGAATGGCTGACGGTCGTTGTTCCAGAGGACCGGGCAATGGTCGAAGAGCTATTTTTGCAGCAGATTGAGCAGACCAAGTTAGATGTTGAATATCGAATTCTGACTAAAGATCAGAAAATCCGGTGGGTCCATATTCAAACATTTCCCTTGAAGAAACCGTCAGGTGAACTCTCGCGGATTGTGGGGCTGGCGCAAGATGTGACGGAACGAAAAAAATGGGAAGAAGATCATGTGCGAGCAGCGAAACTCGAATCACTGGGATTATTGGCAGGGGGGCTTGCCCATGATTTTAATAATTTGTTGACGGCGATCGTTGGGCAGTTATCTTTGGCCAAATTTGGACTCGATAACTCTCATCCGCTATTTTCGAGAATTCATGAAGCTGAGCTTGCGTCTCTTCGGGCCCAAGATCTTGCCAAGCAACTCTTAACGTTTTCCAAGGGTGGGATCCCAGTCAAAAAAATAGCAGCGCTTCCAAAGATGATAGAAGAAAATACTCGCCTCGTCTTGGCCGGTTCAAACGTCAGGCCGGTATTTGAAATTTCTCAAGATTTGTGGCTGGTCGATGTTGATATTGGTCAAATTTCTCAGGTGATTCATAACTTGGTGATTAACGCACGTCAGGCGATGGAAGAGGGCGGCGAATGTATTATTCAAGCTCACAATATGGGCGAAGATACATCAGACGGTTTGCGCTATGGTCCTCTTGGGGTGAAATCTGCCGAGCGATGGGTGCGCATCGCAGTTCTTGATCAAGGCATCGGCATATCCAAAGAAAACTTATCCAAGATTTTCGATCCCTATTTTACCACAAAATCGATGGGGACAGGCTTGGGGTTAGCCACCTCGTATTCCATCATTAAGAATCATGGCGGCGTCTTATCCGCCGAATCAGAAGTGGGTAAAGGCAGTACGTTCTCGTTTGTATTGCCTGCCCTTTCCCCTGATAAGATTGTTGAGCAGCCCCTGAAGTCAAAAGTGAAATTTGGGGAAGGCAAAATTTTGATTATGGATGATGAAAGTCAAATTCGGAAAGTTCTTGGGGAAATGTTAGAGACATGCGGGTATCATTACCAAGCCGCCAATAGCGGAGAGGAAGCGATAGAAATGTTTCGTCACGCTCAACAAACTGGCGATCCGTTTTCGGCTGTTATCTTAGATTTGACGATTCCTGGAGGTCTGGGAGGGAAGGAAGTGATTGGTCAGTTGCTTACTATGGATCCTGACGTGCGAGCTATCGTTGTAAGTGGCTATTCGAATGATCCGGTGCTGGCAAATTACCGGGCATATGGATTTAAGGGAAGAGTCGCCAAACCTTTTAACCTTATCGATTTGAGCCTCGCGCTGAAGTCAGTTCTGCAGACATCGGTGTCGTAAACGTTGTAAGTTTGCATGGCAGAGGCTCCTATCCGCCTTTTCGTCAGTTGCTGGCACGTTAATCCTGCTGGACGTTCCATACCCAATTATAAAATATTTCCAGGCCATAGATTTTTCGTTCGCACAAAAACTGGCCATGCGAACGAAATACTTAGCCTGGTTATTTTGAAAGCACCAGAAACAGATTGATTCCTTCGGCCTCTTCTTCTACCGTAATCTGGTGGTCTTGAAACCCGCATTCTTTGGCCAGTTGGCATAAGTGTTCCTGACTGCGATGAATGAGTTTCCAATTGCAGAGTTCCATGTAGCCGCGTGTCGGATTCTCTGGCGAAAAGTTTCCAATGACCATTTTTCCGTTTGGCTTCAGGAGTGTTGAAAGTTTTCGAACAGTTCGCTTGAACAGGTTATCGTTGAAGTAATCGAATAACCCTGCAGACCAGATCAAATGGTAGGTGTTGGTTGTGGAAAATTGAAAAATATTTTTATGGGTGAAGTTGATCATAGGCAGAAAGTCGCGGCAAAGCTCTTTTGCAAAATCTATGGCATGACTATCCTGATCAACACAATCAATTCGTAAATCTGTACTTCCTATGACCCGTAAAGCTTCAAACATATCGCGCCCGGGCCCGGATGCGACATTCAAGACCTCTGTGGTGGAGGGGGTATGTGTTTTAGTGTTCCATAGTTTATCCAGGAAAAAGGACAATCGATTCCGGACAGCTTGCGGAGCTTTTTGAACATGAAAAAACTCATCCCATTTCTGGAGATGAGGCACTGAGGACCGTTCAAAGTTGTAAATTTTTTCAATAATTTTAAAATCCCCCGCATATCCCAAAGGTTTTTGGAAGGCCCAGCCTTGAATGGTTGCTGGCGACAGCGCTTCGCCAAAAGCATGATGCAGAGATTCGATGTCCTCGGGAGCAAGGTTTTCTTGCAGCGACGGATCCGAGAAATTTTGTAACACTGACTGTAAAAGGGGGTAGTCCGCACGGTCCGGGCCGCCTTTTTGAACGAGAGATTGAATATAGCTGGCAGTTGTTTGGACAAGTGTGTGGACTTGTGTAGTGGTGTTGGAACGGGATTGAGCAAGAGCAGCTGTTTGACTAGACATACGACACCTCCAAAATGGTTGAGTGAGAGTGAGTAAGAGAAGACAGAACTCAAGGTACCGGTGGCACGAGAATGTAGGAGACGATGCAGGTTGTCCAAGAAATGAGACTTGGGAGATTGACTATGAGCCTGTCCCCCAATGCTGGAAACATTCAGATGTGTAAGAGAAAACCGGATTTCGCCCATACGATAGGACAGAGGCCCCGGAAATTATGGGTTGTCGTTTCTAGAACATGACGAATGAAACCCGCAGAAAGGCATACCGAACGGAACGTTTTATGAAACGTGGATGAAAAGAGTTATAAATGCAGAGGAAATCTGAAGAATAAAGCGGCAATGTAGAAGAGGAATGATAGCTGATAAGATGTCAACTGTCCAGTATAATGTGACCTTTTCCAGGGTCATGATATTGGCAAAATAGGACAGAGTGATAAGACTATTATCAAAAAATACGTTAACAAAGCCTCATGATTGTTAGTCGATTCCAGTGGGTGGATAAACAAAGCTAAGACCTGTGGAGGGATAGGGTTCTGTCATTCCCGACATCTTTTATCGGGAATCCAGGTTCTGTCTTTTTCGGATGGATCCCCGCCAAACACTGCGGGGATGACACCCGGCTTCTGAAATTCTCCCACACAACTCTGGAGAATGAGACTTCGTTCACATTGGTCTTAGTAATTCCTTAGAAAGGCGGGATTGTCGCTTATTCACGGCGCTGAATTGAAGAAATTTTCTTATGGCGACTCCGAAAAAAAATCCAAGAAAGCGAAGGACAGTGGCTGCCTCATCCCAGGTGGGGAACATTCCGCCTTCTAAAAAGCGTAAATTTCAGAGGCGTTTACTGAAGTGGTATGGCGAGTATGGGCGGGATCTTCCATGGCGTAGGACTGAAAATCCTTATAAAGTGCTGGTTTCTGAAGTGATGTTGCAACAGACACAAGTCGACCGTGTTATTCCAAAGTATCACGAGTTTTTACAAAAATATCCAACGCTCCAGGAGTTGGCCGAGGCTCAGCCGGAAGAAGTGCGCGAGACGTGGTATCCCCTAGGATATAACATTCGACCGTATCGTCTTCATGGGATAGCCTGTGAAGCTATGGAACGGTATGGCGGCAACATTCCAAGCCAAGAAAAAGAATTGTTATCCATGAAAGGGATTGGGAGGTATACGGCTGGGGCCATCCAGTCTTTTGCGTTTCAAAAAGACGCGCCTATCTTAGATACGAATGTCATGCGAGTTTTACATCGCATATTCATAGGGCAAGGTGATCCCAAAAAGCAGAAACCGGTGCTATGGATGCTTTCTGAAAAATTGATTCCCAGGGGGAAAGGGTATGATTTCAATCAAGCTTTGATGGATTTTGGCGCGATGGTTTGTACAGCGAGAAAAC
Source organism: Nitrospirales bacterium (assembly GCA_965223315.1). Classification (GTDB taxonomy): domain Bacteria; phylum Nitrospirota; class Nitrospiria; order Nitrospirales; family UBA8639; genus Nitrospira_E. Next base: position 2,605,502 of record CBDCWD010000004.1, on the reverse strand, counting down.
CCTTTTGTCTGCTTTGCCCTATGCGAGAGATCTGTCACTCAGTTTCAGCAGATGAATCATCCTAGTGGGGCGGTTGAAAAAAGCTGCCAGCGGCGTTCTCGCCCTTTTTTCGTGCTCACGTACTGCCAGTACGCTCCGCGCGCAAAAAGGCCTGCGGCCTTCCCTTCGAAAAGCCTCAGGACGGGACTGGACAGACTTTTTTGAACCGTCCCGCTCTTGTTGATCGCCCTCGACTTCCGGGAAAAATATGACTCTTGATATCGTTATGACTCAAGACGCTCCTAATTCAAATGCGCGACGTGATGTTGTAGCTGCGGGCATTATCTTTTGGAATGATAAGATTTTGTTGACGAAGAGGAAACCTGATGTTCCTCAGGGTGGGCTCTGGGAATTCCCAGGTGGCAAACAAGAAGTTGGTGAAGCATTAGAGCAATGTCTTCAACGGGAGATTAAAGAAGAAATTGATATTCATGTCGATCAGGTTCAACACTTTCATACTTTGCGGCATCACTATCCCGAACAAGAAGTGGAATTGCATTTCTTTACCTGTGCTTTTTCAGGAGGAACCCCAAAGGCTCTTGGCTGTGACAAAGTCGCCTGGGTGAACATTCCTGAACTATCCTCGTTTCAGTTCCCCGAAGGAAATTGGCCAGTCATACGAAAAATTTTAGCAGAGAGTGAGAGTAAACAGGGGAGTGTTGAATAATGAAGATATCAAGGGCCATATGTCGCCAGGAAGCCTTTGGCGATCAACAACGACGGGTCTGTTCAAAAAAGTCCGTCCAGCCAGGCCGCAGCCCTTTTTGCGCGCGGAGCGTACTGGCAGTACGTGAGCACGGAAAAAGGGCGAGAACGCCGCTGGCGGCTTTTTTCAACAGACCCAACAGTTATTTCAGTAGGAGGTGTGGTGGCGCTATAAGTTAGGTTTTTCCTAATTTTTAGGGAGTTGAATGTGAGAGGGTTGGGAGGTTGGAGTAACAGTATACTTGATTTTTCCCGTTGTGTTTTGCAGCATATAAGGCTTCGTCAGCTTGTTCGATGAGCTGGCTCGAACTAGAATCTGCGGGAGTGAGCGATGTTGCTCCAATGCTAGTTGTAATCGAAAGATTGGATGTGGCTCGGAGACTGTGTGAGCCATGTTCTTCAATATGTTGACGAATGCGCTCTCCCATTTGCGCAGCTTCACGCTCGCTCATTCCCGGAAGAATCACACAAAATTCTTCCCCACCGTATCGTCCGAAAAAGTTTTGTGCTCCAATTAAACTCGCCACGGATTCTGCAAACATTTTCAGTACACGGTCTCCCGCGATATGTCCATGGCGATCATTAATCTTTTTAAAATCGTCCATGTCCAACATCAAACAGCCTACAGGACTATCCCCTTTTTGGGCCTTTTCCAAAGTGCTTTCAAGCAGTTCAAAAAATGCATGGCGGTTCATGGCGCCGGTCAAGGGATCTCGAGTGGCAAGCCATTGGAGTTTTTCGTTTTGGTGTTCAATGTTGGCTTGAGAAATATGTAGTTCTTCAAGCGTGGCGAAGAGATGTTGGTTGGCGCGGGATAACTCCGTTACGTCACTGAGTGAGACAAGAATGCCCCGCAGATGCTTTTGATCGTCCAGAATTGGCGTGCTATTGACAATAAATTCTTTGATCTCTTTTTCGGCAGTACCATAAGCAATAGGGGTGCCGGTATTGCTTTGATTGGTTTGTTGGACGTCTTGCCAGGGCAGAGCCGTTAGGGGCTCGCGATGGTTAACTGGATCTTTCCATGGTAACTGATCTAGAGATTTCCCTAACAGATCATGAAGATTCGTATTGGTAATCGACGTGAATGCGGTATTGGCGAGAGCGACCGTTCCTTTCGGGTCCAAGAGCACGACACCTTCAATCAACGTGTCAAGGACGGTTTTGACACGTTTGGGAACGATACTCGACGGGTCCAATTGTCGCAGCACACGTCCCATGAAAAAGTAAAACCCAGGCAAGCCTACGAGTGCAATGTATGCCAAGAGGCGATAGAGCGGGTCATGGCTGACCGTTGCCCACCACCCTTGATGTTGGGCCATTGGTTGAAATGCAACTTGAAGGGTTCCCCATGGTTGGTTGCCGTCATAGATGGCCACTTCCATATTAGTTAAGGTTGAATGTCCATTGGCCGTCTTTGTCCAATGTTGCTTATGTGGTCCGGTTGTGGCAAGCATCGTCTGTTCATGATCGACCAACGCAATTGAACGGATCTCAGAGTTTCGTGTGAGAAGAAAATCAATGGCAGATTGTATGGTGGCAAGATCGTCTTTTTCAGCTAGTTTAGAATATTGGGCAGCCATATTTTCTACAAGCATTTTACGGTATGTGAATGTGTGTTGAGATTCCTCTGGAAACATATTCCAGACCCATGTGCCGATCAACAAAAAACTGATGGTTAAGGTCGTTAAGCCAAAACTAATGAGAACCAGTGTTTTCCAACGCTTCATGATTGTGGCGGATCCTTATCGGTCAATGGATGAGCGGTGTGTTGCTGAGAAAAGATTTTCTGCATCTGAGGGAACTCTTGTTGCTCTTGTTCTTCAATGTGTTGAGTGTCGATGAGTTCTTGCATGCGTTCTTCCTGGCTCATCCCTAAAATTGGCAGGGGGTCAATGCTGTTCCAAGCTGGGATTGTTGCCCACATGCTGGCCAAAAGTGAGGTGCCCCGCAGTACCCAAATCAACAGTCCAGCTGTGACCATGAGGCTTGAACCAGTCACTGTTTTGACAACCAATTGTTTGGCAGCCTGTTGTTCCTGAGCTTCCGTCTTCACATTTTCAGCCACAGAGTCAAGAGACGCAATAAAAGGTTTGGCAAACGGTTCCTGAACCTGAGGTTGGGCTTGTACTAAAATTGTAATCTTCTGGGGTTGGCTGACGCCCCCCTGGCTATCCCGAATGCTAAGAACAAGATCTCGGTTGCCTTCCTGCGGTGGATTCTGTTTGTTGAGGTAGGCTAAGGAATGTAAGACGGACTCATAGACTGTTTTAGAGGCCTCTCCTTTCACCGTGAGTGTTCCGTGGTGGTAGCTTTGGGTTAATCCAGAATCTGGAAGTTGGACACTCAAAATTTCGTGATTGTGATCTACAGGGTTGGTGAGAACCACATTGAGCTCACGGAATGTTGAACTGTCCTGGTCTTGAATCTGACTGTGGCTTGTGAGCAAAGCCATTGAGTCATCGCCTTCGGTAAACGTAAGAGGACTTTCGGATGTTAATTGGCTAATCGTTAGCGATGGGGGTGTATTGTGCGCGACAAGATTGACTTGGGTGCGATACGGGGTACTGCTGAGAGTCTTATCAGAAGCCACGATAGAAAACAATCGAGGAGTTGTTGAAGGGGCGACCGAGCGATTTTCATAGGTCACGGATCGTAAGATGGCCTGATAGGTCTCCACTGAAGCCGAGCCGGAGATGGTGAGGGTGCCCTGTTGAAATATTTTCCTGAGTGAGAAATCTTTCAGATTGACATCCAAGATCTCGTGTGCGCCATCCAGCGGATTTTTCAGGGTAATGGTAAGTTGGTTGAGAGTCTCGCTATCCAGGTCGGTGAGTATCGTGCCTGTCGGCAGCAATGGAGTGGGATTAGTTCCTTCTCTATAGGAAGTGGTATATGTCCGAAGTGTGGTAGTTGATGAAAATTGTGGCAAAGTTAATGTTGGAGGAGTATTCACATCATTTATTGTGACTCTTGTCGTGAATGGTTGGCTTGTGAGCATACCATCTGAAGCCAAGACTGTGATGATACGTGGCGTAACTGCTGGCGCCGATGAACGATTCTCATAGGTCAAGGACCGTAGGATGGCTTGATAGGTTTCAACTGACGCCGAACCTGAGATGGTGAGCAACTTGCCCTTAACTGTTTGCTTGAGGGTAGGATCCGTGAGATGAGCATGTAAGATTTCTTGCTTCCCGTCCAGAAGGCTATCGATTGTAACAGTAAGCTGCGTAAGTTGAGGACTATCTAAGTCCGTAAGTTTCACGGTATCAGGTAACACGTGAATTGGTGCATCACCTTCTGTAAAGGTGACACGGTAACGTGTGGATGCTTTCGCTGAAGAGGTTGTTCGCCAGGTTAGTATTGGCGGAGTATTGACTCCGCCAACCTGTATTTGAGTGGTAAACGGTTGACTCATAAATTCACCATCTGAAGCCACGATCGTGAGAGCACGAGGAGCAGTGGTGGGAGCGGGAGACAGATTTTGGTAGGTCAGTGCGTGCAGGGCTTCTTCATATATTGCCAGAGGGGCGTTGCCCGTAATGGTCAATGTTCCGTGGACATATGATTGTGAAAGAGGCTCGGATAGATTATTCGCCGTGATCTCTTCCATCTCTCCGTCAAGGAGATTGTTGAGCGTGACAGTGAGTTGCGCCAGTTGAGGACTATCCACATCTCTGATTTTTATAGTTGCTGGTAATATTCCAACAGGAGCCATCCCCTCTGAATAAGAAGTATGAAAAATGGGTTGTCCCTGTGCCGAAGTGTCTTTTTCTTTCCAGATGATTTGCGGGTTGGGTTGATTCACGAGAATGCTCTGAGCCAGTTCAGACGTGTTCCCTTCACTATTAGTGGCAGTGGCTGTGAGGTATCGGCCAGGGGAAGTGCCGATTGGAAGATGCAAGGAGAAGCGAGTTTCTCCCTTTGCATTGGTGGTGACGGTTTCAGATCCCAAATAGGCAAATGCTTCTTGATAGCGAAGAGGGCCATCAGGTTTGCCGGCATAAAAGTCTAACTCGTAAGTTTGTGTCGGCCGGCTCTCCAATTCCCCCATCACAAATAAATCGTCCGAGGAACGAGCGGTCGCAATGGATAAGACTGGAAAATTTTGTAACCCATTCGGTCCATTGTCCTGATCGAGAGAATCGTTTGGCGTCAGTTGATCTTGTTGAAGATTAATGGCTAAACCTTCGTTTTGATAAATGGCGTTACCTTGAACGGTATTTCTTTGGCCAAAGGGAATGGCAACCCCGCCGCGTTTATTGAACGCAATCAGATTATAGGTGTGAGTTTTTTTCCCTCCAATCTGGGTGTTGTTGGCAAAAATGACAATCCCTTCCAATTGGTTGCCCCATTCCAATTTTCCATCCTTATCTGTGCCGATAAAATTTCCTTGAATTCGATTATTATGCCCCTGGTGAATCTCTATGCCACTTTGTAAGTTTCCGCCGATGATATTGCCAGCTCCAGTTTCTCTCCCTCCGATAAGATTATCCTGAGATTTGACAAAAATCCCGTCTTCCTGGTTTGGCAAAAGATGTCGAAGGGAGGATTGAATCCCCACAATATTTCCTTGAATGCGGGTATGATGGGCGGAAGCAATGAGGTGAATGCCATTTTTCCCATTGCCGGACACAATGTTGCTCTCTAAAGGAGTGATCCCACCAATAATATTGTGTGCGCCGGCGATGAGTATCCCGTCTTTGGCATTAGGCAGTGCTAAATCGTTTGTTGGGTGGACGCCAATGAGATTGCCAGCAATGTGATTTTGTGTTCCCTTTTGAATGGCGATTCCATGACCCAGGTTTCCAGAAATAACATTGCGGGCCGGGTGAGAGGAGCCACCGATCTGGTTGGAGTTTCCAAGGACAAGCACTCCATTAAGGCCGTTTCCTATATCAGGTGTCCCTGATGAGTTTGTTCCGACATAGTTCCCTTCAAGGCGATTGTCATGGCCTCGTACGATAATCCCGTTTCCTGAGAAATTGGTAATGGTCAGGCCCCGTATGATCGATCCATTACTTTCTAGAATGAGCCCATCAATTTTTCTACCCGTTTTGTTCCCTTTACCCTGTAACATGATCTGATGTGATGGAGAGGTTGTTCCATCAATAATCAAAGACTCTCGTATGGGGGGTAAAGGGGAGTCAAACCTTAGTGTCATCGTCTCATGTTTCGGCTGGAAAATGATCGTGACTTGTTCAGAACTTTGATTGGCTGTTTCTATCGCTTCTCGTAGCGAAATTGCTCCGTCACGGCCAGGAAATTGTTTCAGGCTTTGAGGAGAATGCGTATCTCCATCAAAAATATCTTGTTCGGTTGTCACGATGATGACAGAGCTAGAGCTAAAGACAGGCCAAACAAAAATGAAGGGAAGCAACATGAGGCTGCAGAACGTAACTGTAAGTGACAGCCACTTTTGGGTGTGGTAGAGGAATAGGCAAAAATTGTTGCGTAATACACTTTTCATGGAAGCTGAATCAACTTGGCAGATTGGTTCTTCATGGTAATGTGGCACAGGTTACCTGCGCTCCATATGCCTCGTGCCTTGCCTGTGTAGAATGGCATAGTTCTTATCGGTTGTGGTGCGTCTCGAATTAACGTAGAAGGTTACTAGACAAAATTCTGTTTCGAATGATTGAAAGCCTGTGGCGTATGAGTAGCCCTGAATCTTTTTGTGACATGATAGGGCGTGGCTGCCTCTACAAACGGAATTCCTAACATGGAGATAGAGCTATTTTGTGGTCTTTTTCAACCGTGCCAGCCTGTCTTTCTGAATTTCAATCCATAAAGATTTCTCACGGGTAACATGGACGGCGCCGGGCTTTTGACCTTTGGCTTTTCTGACAAACTTTCGCAAGGTATACAATACTTCGCCTTTGCCGCTTTTTCGCAAGTCACTAAACCACAGGGTTAATGTTGCAGCATCTTTGAGTGTTTCGTGAGGAACTTTTTCGGATTTTTTCAGCTGGATAATGGTGTGAGAGCCCGGTGTGCCTCGTGCATGTAACCACAGATCATCAGGCTTTCCGGTCTTAAAAGTCAGATGCTCATTATCTTTAGCCGTTTTTCCCACCAAGATACAGTATCCATCTGATGACACATATGTTCTGTGTCCGGTAGCCTTCGGTGATTGAGTTGTTGATCGGCGAACGATGTGAGATTGCTGGATAGCGATTGCTGATTTGGAAGCCAGGTCAGCATCCGCAGGGCCTTTCTCCATGTGAGCCAATTCTTTCTGGAGTTTTGTAATGACGTTTTGTTGCAACTCAATCCTTGGTAAGAGATGTTGTTGAGCGCCTAGATACTTTTGATATTTTCGAAAGTAATCCTTCATGTTGCCCACGGGATCTTTAGCTGGATCTAATGGAAGTGTGAGTGTTGGCATCTTGGGGTCGCAATAATCGGTGAGGGTGACAGAGTCCTGGCCTTTGCGTATGGTGTGGAGTGCGCTTTTCATGAGCTCTCCATAACGGCCATGCTCCCGGTAGCCTTCGGCTTTGCGCAAATCTTTTTCTAGAGCGCAAAGCGTCCCTTTCGCGCGTTTTAAGAGTTTTCTGGTTGCGGCAAGTTGCTGGTCGTGTAGTCTTTTTTCATTGTCTTGTTGTGCGAGTTGACCATAGTAGGTTTCTGTTGCAGTGGAGAGAGGGTAAGTAGAAGAGAATATCGTATCGTGATTTGAGTCCTTCTGGTTGCGTGCGTCTTTCCAGGGAGGAGGAAGTTTGACGAAAGAAGATGACGGGCCGATAGGCGGTGGGACAAACCTATCACCAACTTGAAAACGGGAATTTTTTAAGGATCGTAGCAGGACATCACCTTCATTCAGTATATAGATATTGGCCCTTTTGCCTGTGAGCGCGATAACTACCTGGTAGCATGTTCCCTTTTTATGAATAGTGAGATAAACCAAGCGGTCTCCTGGCTGTTGAATAATTTGTTCTACTCGGCCTCCTTCTATATGTGAACGAAGAAACCGGCAAAATGAAGGAGGCGCGGGTGGATTAGGGTATCTCTTTGACAAGAGATGTAGTCTGGCCCATCGAGGGTCCACGCAACAATAAAGTAGGTGACTAGTTCCGTGGGATCGAATTTCTAAGACTAAGCTCAGGTCTTGTGGCTGATGCACTTTTTGAATCCAACCGTTGGTAATGACTGGTTGAATTTCCTCTAAGAGGGCTTCAATGTCAGTAGAGGAGAGCGACATCGAGCATTAACTTCTTCTTGTATAGTTATTCCAGGAGAGCTGATTCAAAAAGGGCTGAGGGCCAGAGCCAGACATTGAAAAAGAGAAAACAATTGAAAAACTAGTTTCCTGGAGTATTCGGAGGAGCTTCGGCACATTTCAAGTTCCTAGAGCCGAATGACTGGAAAGGGAAATCCTTATTTGGTCTCATCCTTAAGGCGAAGGCCCAATAATCCTAAAAACGGTAGTTGGATCACGAAAGTCTGCACAACCCCTTGACGCACCTAGAAAATGGAAAAATTGCTTATCACCCACAAGGTGACCGCACAATTTGTCCATTTCCTATGTACATCAATTGCTTGCACAGCTTTTTCGCGCTCAACTGCCGTCTTTAGGATAATTGAACGATGGTTTTGCCTAGAAGCCTGTGGACTGGACTAGGCCTGGCCAACAATATAGGCAATCCAGGCTAAATCGGCATCGCCTTTCTCCGCACGTTCATAAATAGACGTTCCTTCTTTTGTGTCGGGATCTGTCCCTTCCCAAAGAACATGAACATCCTGAAATCCGGCCTCGGTCATGAGCTCGGTGACTTCCGGAATAGTCCAAAGCCGCCAATCATAGACAAAGGCATTTCGGAGTTCGCTGCCGTCGCTAAAAGAAAAATGAATGCGTGTCGTGTAAAAGTGGGTAAATGGGTCAAAGGTATCTTGATCCCATGTAAAAATAAAATCCCCTATTTGCTCATCATCGGAATTTTCGATTTCACGTTCTTCTTCTTGAAGGACAAGGCTTTCACTCCCCCCCCAAATATCCATCACCAGTAATCCTCCGGGTTGAAGAGACTGCTTCGCATTTAGCAGATATTGCAGCAATGTGTGACGGTCATGAAGCACCATATAGGAAAAATTTAAGGCTGCGATCATTTGAACGGGAGGTTGCTGAACATCCAAGACATTGGCATGGACTAAAGAAATACGTTTTTGTTGATTGGGAGTGAGAGGAGAAATGTTGTGTTTGATGCCCCAGTTGAGAGTTGGCCAATCTACATCGATGCCGAGGGCGTAGTTTTTTTCATGCTGACTGACGAAATAGGCAGAGAGATACGCTGTGCCACAAAAGTCCTCCCGAAACTTTCGCAGAGTTTTGCCAGTATATTCTTTGAAATATTCAGACAAAAACTCCATGTCATTCTCGGGGCTTTGTACACTCTTTTGATACAAGTCGTGCGGATCGGCCAGTTGCGCTTTAGACGTGATTTGATCGATGTCTTGAGTTGAAGATTTCACGTGACCCTCGGTGTCGTGGTTAAGGCATGTGATGAAACATTGTCAAAAGAATGATGAAAGAAGAATACGTTTTGAACGTGTCACAGTGAGTGAGAATTGATGTTGCAAAACAAAAGTTCTTTCATCCGAAAATTATGGATGAGCATACCAAAATAGCTGGATAGAAAAAATATGCCATCGCATCTTAGAAAGAAAAATTTACATGTCGGTATAAAGTATTGACAGCTATTATTCTTTAGAAACGCATCTAGACACGACCTTCTGAGCGTGTAGTTTCAGAAGAATGTTCCGGCTGCCGGCGTTGCCGCGCGACTCTTTTTACATCATCTTTGCGTCGTTACTCAGATCTTTCTTGCCTTGACTACATAATGTAGGCACTGTTTTTGCTCTCCTGATGTCCTGCTGAACTGTATCTTTTAATACGTTGAGTGATTCCAAGGTGCACATCTATGCCCTGGGCATGGTCTTAGGGCTTGAATTATTCGACATGTTAGTAGGGTTCGTGTACCCAGATGCGAAGGATTAATGATTGTAGATGGGCAAAAGTTGCCTATTCTGTTCATTTCGTCATGCCGAATAGAGAATGCCTTGAACGTCAAATATTGAAATATCAATAAATAATGGGCAAATCAGAATACACATGCGATAGGCCAACAGTGGGAATCTATTTGGCTATTGCCTTTCTTTTCATGGGAATAAGTGCAGGCAACTGTTGGGGACAAGAATTTAGTGCTGCCATATTCTACGGAAAGTCCCCGCCTTGGGATGAACTCAAGGCGTTTAATGTGGTGGTGGTAGAGCCAGACCATGGTTTTCATCCGAAAGAATATCAGACGGCAAATAGCGAACTGTTTGCGTATGTCAGCCTCGGAGAGGTCCTTCCGACCCGTGCTTATGCCAAGCATATTCCTCAGGCATGGATTATCGGAGAAAATACGGCTTGGCACTCCCAAATTGTCAATCAAGCGCAAGATGGATGGGTAGAGTTCGTACTGACAAACTTGATTGATCCACTCTGGAAACAAGGGTACCGGGGATTCTTCCTTGATACGCTGGATTCCTATCAATTGGTGCAACAGGATGAACGCTTCCAACAACAGCAGCAGAACGGGCTTGTTGCAGTAATTCAAGCGATTAAACAGAGGTACCCCAAAGCGAAACTTCTGTGTAACCGAGGTTTTGAATTACTTCCCCACATCTATCAGGACATATTTGCGCTGGCTGTGGAATCTTTATTTCAAGGATGGAACCCTTCGATTCAGAAATTTGTTCCCGTCGCGCCACAGGCACGCGATTGGTTGCTGGAGCAATTATCGTCCTTTCGTGAGCAGTACAACCTTCCAATTGTTGTCATCGATTATCTCCCTCCGGAAAAACGGAAGGAGGCTCGAGTTGTCGCTCAAAAAATTCACGAGCTAGGATTTATTCCTTGGGTCACGACTCCTGAATTGAATGCATTGGGTGTTGGGGCAACAGAGGTCATTCCTCGAAAAGTATTGATGTTGTATGACGGCCACCAGTACCCCGATGTTACGCAAAGTGAGATCCATCGTTTTATTGATTTTCCTCTGCAGTATCTTGGGTTAGTTCCAAAGCATTGGGATATTCGTGAAGGTCTTCCTGCTGCTCCATTGGCGGGCCGTTATGCTGGGATTGTGGTGTGGCTTCCAGAATTGAAACCTCCTCTTGATGAAGAATTTCATCAATGGATATCCCGACAAATTACTCAGCAAGTCAAAGTTGTCTTCTTGGAAACGTTCGGCTTCCTTATTCGAGGCGATCGGTTTCGCCTTTTCGACATTGAAGTTGGTACACAGTCACGGTCCCTGAAGACAATTCAAGTTCGCGGCTTAGATCCCATAATTGGAAGCGAGTTCCCACCATTCGCAGACCGACAATATTTTTTCCCCTTTCAAAATCATGGAGGAACGACCCTTCTTCGGTTTGTTCAAGGAGAAACTCGTGTTCAAGATGCGGTAGGCCTGTCCTGGTGGGGCGGGTATGCGTTGCGCCCCTTTCCTATTGTGTCGATGCCGAATAACCAGGGAAATCGCTGGCTGTTTGATCCTGTGCAATTTTTCCGACGCGCATTACAACTAGATGCTTTGCCCGTTCCCGAGACTACGACGCGGTATGGACGTCGCTTACTGATGGCGCATGTGGATGGGGATGGTTTTCCAAGCCGCGTAGAGTTTCACTATCCAATTTCAGACGTTGACTATGCGGGGGAGATGCTTCTTGAGGATATTCTCAATCAATACACGATTCCAACAACCGTCTCGATAATTGAAGGAGAAATTGGAACAACCGGCCTTTATCCGAAGCTATCAAAACGTTTTGAGCAAGCAGCCAAAACAATCTTTGAACTTCCATTTGTGGAAATAGCTAGCCATTCCTATTCTCATCCCTTTGCTTGGCAGGAGCGGTATGTCGAGGGCGTGAAGCAACCGCACCTGCCCATACCAGGCTATACATTTCGTCCTGATCGTTTAGAGCCAGAAATAGAAGGATCGGTACAGTACATTGATCAGAAACTCGCTCCTCCGAATAAAAAGACCAAAGTTTTTTTATGGACAGGGGACTGTAACCCATCGTCTGAAGCCTTGCAGTTGGTCTCCGCCCGTGGGCTGGCAAACATGAATGGCGGAGATACGATTATGACCAAGCACAATAACTCTCTTACAGCCGTTGCCCCTTTGGGCGTTCAAAAAGGATCTTTTCTTCAAGTATACGCACCGAACCAAAACGAAAACTTGTATACCAATTTGTGGAAAGGTCCATTTTATGGCTACGAGCAGGTGATTGAAACCTTTCAACTAACCGAATCGCCAAGGCGTTTGAAGCCAATCGATATTTATTATCACACCTATTCAGCAAGTAAAAAAGCTTCATTAGCCGCGTTGCACAAAGTTTATGACTGGGCCCTGGAGCAACCAGTCAATCCCATTTTTGTGTCGGAATATGTGCAGTTGGTTCAAGATTTCAGTCGCATGGTTGTCACAAAAAATGAAGGCGGTTGGCAGTTGCATAATCTAGAGAAGGCAACAGAGATTCGTGTGCCTCAGTCCGCCGGCTATCCGGATTTGAACGCGAGCCCTCGAGTGTTGGGCTATGCCGATCATGGGAGCGATCGATATATCCATCTCGATCCTTCTGGTTCCCCAGTGGTTCAAATGGCGCCAAATCCGCCGGCACAACCCTATCTGCAGTCAACGAATGGAGAAGTCTTGAAATGGAAACGTTCGCGCGCTGGCTTGAACGTCACCCTAAGAGGGCATAGGCCTCTGACGAGTGTGATAGGGAATGTCGCCTCTTGTGAGGTGCTAGATGGTCCCTCGATCTCACAGAAAACCACAAACGGACCGGATCTCAGGCTTCACTTTGGTAAGGGGCAGAATCAAATTGTTTCACTCGCCTGTCAATGATGTTGCGAAATCTGCCAAGCCAGAAGAACGACTGTTTCCAATTTGGAAACTTATTGGGTTAGCGGCAGGAGTTGGACTGGTCATGTGGATGTTGTATGTCAATCAACCAATCCTGGATCAAATTGATCATATTGAAAGTCCGAATAATATAAGTCTGTTTTTTTTAAAGAATCTTCAGCAACAGGATCCCAAAGACGATTCCCGGCGTATCTTGCTGGCTCAGCAACAATTGGAGCTTGGCGCCCTGAAGGAAGCACAGCAGACCCTAAAGCCATTGCTACAGGGACACAATCGAATATTACGAAAAAGAGGGCATTTACTAGATCTTCAGATCATGGAAATGCAGATGTTAGCGGGAAATTCAGATAGTCCAGATAGACCAAAACTGGAACAGATGATATCGGCAAAAGTACGCACAATATTGCAAGACGAACCTTCCCGGGAAATCCTGCCTAGTTTAGCAGAGTCAGCTCTACTGGCCAGCGACTGGGAGCTGGCAACTGTGGTCTATGAGGCGATTGCTCAGCATGATTCCGTCAATCAAGCGAGCTGGTACCGCAAAGGAGCGCAACTCGCTTTGCAAAGAGGTGCATATCCCAAAGCTGCTGATTTCTTTTTTATGGCCCGCGTTAAGAGTAAAGGATTTGAACAAAAACGGGAAGATTTTCTCTCCGCACTGAAGGCCTTGGTCGAAGGCAATCAATTAGCAGAGGCGTTAAAGCAAGCAGAAAAACATTTGGGGGATCTCGATCAGGACGATGTCACCCTAAAATTTCTCGTGAAACTAGGGCGGGCTGCAGGTAATGGAGCCTTTGCAAAAAAATATGTTGAAAAACTTTTGCATGTATCCAGTCGTCATAATGTCCAAACCCGTTTTGTTTCATATCTTTCTTCTAAGCAAGTCCCTGATTACGACCGAAACATGCGGCTCCTATCTTTTCAAAAAGTTTCTCAATGGAGAAGAATTCAAAAAGAAAGAAAATGGAAACGGTTGTTTGTGAAAACCGATTCAATTGAAACAAAGAACAGGCTTCGCCCCTATGACCCTGAAATCTATGAGCTAGCGTATACGGTCTATGTGGAAAACGGGCAGGTGGAGCAAGCGTATGCGGTGGCGCGGGCGGCGGGGCAGGCGGTGCCCAGAGAGATGCGCTGGCGGCAGCGGTGGGCGCAGACGGCGGAATGGACGGGTCGCAGTGCCGAGGCGGTGGCGCAATGGCAGGTGGTGGCGCAGCAGGCCCCTACGCCCGAGGCCTGGGCGGCGCTGGTGCGGCTGGCGCCGACGCTGACAGCCCCTGCCGAATTGGCCCAGGCCGCCGAGGCCTTAACCTTGGTGGGGGCGCAAGGGCCGGAAGAGCTACAGCGCGTAGCGCAGTGGGCCCTCTTGGACGTGCGGCAGCGGCAGGTGGCGGCTGAGGGGACGGCGGCGCAGGCTCACGCCTTACAGGCACAGGTGGTGGCGTTGCTGCCGATGGTGCAGACAGTGGCAGAAGGCGAGCAGTTGCTGACAGTGGCGTTGGGGCAGCAGGCTTGGGGGCTCGCCACGCAAGTGCTGGCGCGTTTGGGGCCATTGGGGACGGCGGCACAGCAGCAGGGGTGGCTGGCGCAGAGTGCGCGGGCGGCATTAGGGCAAGGGGCATATCAGCAGGCGGCGGCCTGGTGGTTTGTGGGGCAAGCGCAGGCGGAAACGCTGGGAGGACAGCGGCAGGCGTATGCGGCGGGGCTGGAGGCGCTGGTGGCGGGGCAGGCGTATGCGGCGGTGCCTGTGGCGGTGGCCCAGCAGTTGATGGGGGAGTTAGCGAGAGACAAGGCCGCGGTGGTGAGCGCGGTACAGGCCTTACGGACAGCGGGCGCAGGAGCCGAAGCACAGCCGTATTTGGCCAGGTTGTGGGCAAATGGTCCTCCGATGTATGAGGCCGAGCTGTATGAGCTAGCGTATACGGTGTACGTGGAGAACGGGCAGGTGGAGGCGGCCTATGAAGTAGCGCGGGCGGCGGGGCAGGCGGTGCCCGAAGATCTGGTGTGGCGGCAGCGGTGGGCGCAGGCGGCCGAATGGACGGGCCGCAGTGCGGAGGCCTTGGTGCAATGGCAGGTGGTGGCCGAGCAGTCCTCCACGCCCGAGGCCTGGGCGGCACTGGTGCGGCTGGCGCCAACACTGACGGCTCCCGGCGAGCTGACTGGCGCAGCTGAGGCGTTAACCATGGTGGTGGCGCAGGGGCCTGATGCCCTGCAGCGCGCGGCGCAATGGTCACTCTTGGACGTGCGGCAGCGGCAGGTGGCGGCTGAGGGGACGGCAGCGCAGGCTCATGCCTTACAGGCACAGGTGGTGGCGTTGCTGCCGATGGTGCAGACAGTGGCAGAGGGCGAGCAGTTGCTGACAGTGGCGTTAGAGCAGCAGGCTTGGGAGCTCGCCACGCAAGTACTGGCGCGCTTGAGGCCGTTGGGGACGGCAGTACAGCAGCAGGGGTGGCTGGCGCAGAGTGCGCGGGCGGCCTTAGGGCAGGGGGCGTATCAGCAGGCGTCAGCCTGGTGGTTTAGGGGGCAAGGGCAGGCGGAAACGCTGGGAGGACAGCGGACGGCGTTTGAGGCGGGGCTAGAGGCGTTGGTGGCCGGGCAAGCGTATGCGGCGGTGCCCGAGGCGGTGGCGCGGCACCTGACGGGCGAGTTAGCGCGGGACCCGGCGGCAGTAATCAGTGCGGTGCAGGCTCTACGGGCCGCCGGCGCGGGGGCGGCAGCACACCCCTATCTGGGGCAACTGTGGGCTGCCGGCCCGCCAACGTATGCAGCCGAGCTGTATGAGCTGGCATATACGGTCTATGTGGAGAATGGGCAGGTGGAGGCGGCCTATGAGGTAGCGCGAGCGGCGGGGCAGGCGGTGCCGCGGGAGATGCGCTGGCGGCAGCGGTGGGCGCAAGCGGCGGAATGGACGGGCCGCAGTGCCGAGGCGCTGGCGCAATGGCAGGTGGTGGCACAGCAGGCCCCTACGCCCGAGGCCTGGGCGGCGCTGGTGCGGCTGGCGCCGACGCTGACAGCCCCTGCCGAGTTGGCCCAGGCCGCCGAGGCCTTAACCTTGGTGGGGGCGCAAGGGCCGGAAGAGCTACAGCGCGTAGCGCAATGGGCCCTCTTAGAGGTGCGGCAGCGGCAGGTGGCGGCAGTGGGAACGGCAGCGCAGGCTCATGCCTTACAGGCACAGGTGGTGGCGTTGCTGCCGATGGTGCAGACAGTGGCAGAAGGCGAGCAGTTGCTGACAGTGGCGTTGGGGCAGCAGGCCTGGGGGCTCGCCACGCAAGTGCTGGCGCGGTTGGTGCCGTGGGGGACGGCGGCGCAGGAGCAGGGAGAGTGGTATGCGCAGAGTGCGCGGGCGGCCTTAGGGCAGGGGGCGTATCAGCAGGCGTCAGCCTGGTGGTTTAGGGGGCAAGGGCAGGCGGAAACGCTGGGAGGACAGCGGACGGCGTTTGAGGCGGGGCTAGAGGCGTTGGTGGCCGGGCAAGCGTATGCGGCGGTGCCCGAGGCGGTGGCCCTGCAGTTGATGGGGGAGTTAGCGAGAGACAAGGCCGCGGTGGTGAGCGCGGTACAGGCCTTACGGACAGCGGGCGCAGGAGCCGAAGCACAGCCGTATTTGGCCAGGTTGTGGGCAAATGGTCCTCCGATGTATGAGGCCGAGCTGTATGAGCTAGCGTATACGGTGTACGTGGAGAACGGGCAGGTGGAGGCGGCCTATGAAGTAGCGCGGGCGGCGGGGCAGGCGGTGCCCGAAGATCTGGTGTGGCGGCAGCGGTGGGCGCAGGCGGCCGAATGGACAAGCCGCAGTGCGGAGGCGTTAGCGCAATGGCAGGTGGTGGCGCAGCAGGCCTCCACGCCCGAGGCCTGGGCGGCGCTGGTGCGGCTGGCGCCGACGCTGATGGCTCCCGGCGAGCTGACTGGCGCAGCTGAGGCGTTAGCCATGGTGGTGGCGCAGGGGCCTGATGCCCTGCAGCGCGCGGCGCAATGGGCCCTCTTGGACGTGCGGCAGCGGCAGGTGGCGGCTGAGGGGACGGCGGCGCAGGCCCACGCCTTACAGGCACAGGTGGTGGCGTTGCTGCCGATGGTGCAGACAGTGGCAGAGGGCGAGCAGTTGCTGACAGTGGCGTTAGAGCAGCAGGCTTGGGAGCTCGCCACGCAAGTACTGGCGCGCTTGAGGCCGTTGGGGACGGCGGCGCAGGAGCAGGGAGAGTGGTATGCGCAGAGTGCGCGGGCCGCGTTAGGGCAAGGCGCGTATCAGCAGGCCGCAGCCTGGTGGTTTGTCGTGCAAAGGCTGGCGGCGACGCGAGTGGCTCAGCGGGAGGCGTTTGAGGCGGGGCTCGAGGCGTTGGTGGCGGGGCAAGCGTATGCGGCGGTGCCCGAGGCGGTGGCGCAGCACCTGGCCGGCGAGTTGGCCAGAGATCCGGCGGCGGTGCTCAGTGCCGTGCAGGCTCTACGGGTCGCGGGGGCAGGGGTGGCGGCACACCCCTATCTCGGGCAACTGTGGGCTGCCGGCCCGCCAACGTATGCAGCCGAGCTGTATGAGCTGGCATATACGGTCTATGTGGAGAATGGGCAGGTGGAGGCGGCCTATGAGGTAGCGCGAGCGGCGGGGCAGGCGGTGCCGCGGGAGATGCGCTGGCGGCAGCGGTGGGCGCAAGCGGCGGAATGGACGGGCCGCAGTGCCGAGGCGCTGGCGCAATGGCAGGTGGTGGCACAGCAGGCCCCTACGCCCGAGGCCTGGGCGGCGCTGGTGCGGCTGGCGCCGACGCTGACAGCCCCTGCCGAGTTGGCCCAGGCCGCCGAGGCCTTAACCTTGGTGGGGGCGCAAGGGCCGGAAGAGCTACAGCGCGTAGCGCAATGGGCCCTCTTAGAGGTGCGGCAGCGGCAGGTGGCGGCAGTGGGAACGGCAGCGCAGGCTCATGCCTTACAGGCACAGGTGGTGGCGTTGCTGCCGATGGTGCAGACAGTGGCAGAAGGCGAGCAGTTGCTGACAGTGGCGTTGGGGCAGCAGGCCTGGGGGCTCGCCACGCAAGTGCTGGCGCGGTTGGTGCCGTGGGGGACGGCGGCGCAGGAGCAGGGAGAGTGGTATGCGCAGAGTGCGCGGGCCGCGTTAGGGCAAGGCGCGTATCAGCAGGCCGCAGCCTGGTGGTTTGTCGTGCAAAGGCTGGCGGCGACGCGAGTGGCTCAGCGGGAGGCGTTTGAGGCGGGGCTCGAGGCGTTGGTGGCGGGGCAGGCGTATGCGGCGGTGCCCGAGGCGGTGGCCCAGCAGTTGATGGGGGAGTTAGCGCGGGACCCGGCGGCAGTAATCAGTGCGGTGCAGGCTCTACGGGCCGCCGGCGCGGGGGCGGCAGCACACCCCTATCTGGGGCAACTGTGGACTGCCGGCCCGCCAACATATGCAGCCGAGCTGTATGAGCTGGCGTATACGGTCTATGTGGAGAACGGGCAGGTGGCGCAAGCGTATGCGGTGGCGCGCGCGGCGGGGCAGGCGGTGCCGCAAGAGATGCGCTGGCGGCAGCGGTGGGCGCAGGCGGCGGAATGGACGGGCCGCAGTGCCGAGGCGTTAGCGCAATGGCAGGTGGTGGCGCAGCAGGCCTCCACGCCCGAGGCCTGGGCGGCGCTGGTGCGGTTAGGGCGCGGGTTGAATGATCCTCAGGCTTGGGTATTAGGCCTTGAAAAGCTTGATGAGCAATCTGGTTTGTCCTTGGAGCAAGTAAAAGATTTAGCAATGGCCTATGAAAAAGTTGGGCAACCGGATAAAGCAGTGACGAAGTTACAAGAGGCCTTAGAGGAGGCCCAAGAGCCGCAGCTTTTCGAATATTTGGGTTTACTTTATGAGCGTATGGGACTCATGCAAGATGCGATGATGGTCTATCATGAAATAGACACCAAATTTGGGAGCACATTGGCACTCACCAAAAAACGAGCAGACTTGTTTTATCAACATGGAAAGGTCAATGAGGCCTTGGCCATTCTTTTGGAAAAACAAGATGAAGCGTTACTAGAGGATATTGACTATTGGAGAACAGTGGGAGATTTAGCCTGGGATCTTCAAGACGATCATGCCGCCCGCGAAGCGTACCATAAACTGTATAAACAGGAAGATTTATTGGCTCACGAATTTGAGCGATATGTCCTATTGGTGAAAGAAGCTCAACCGCAACAAGCTGTTGAATTGGCGAAGAGGGGGTGGAGTAAATTTTCAACCACAGGGTTTTTCTTTTTAGCTTTGGATATTCTGGTTCAAGAGGGAGAATGGGAAGCAGTTAACCAGATGTTTGAGGAGTTAACTCCTTCGCAACGACAACGACTTGAGCCACAACAACAGTATTGGCTCGTTCGTGCAGAAACCTTGTCTCACTTAGGAAAAGTCGACGAAGCACTGGTGGGTTACCAAGAGGCCTTATGGCGTGCTCCTGAATCTCGAGATATCCGGCTGGCGATGATGTGGCTGTTAATTGATTACAAAAAACTAGGCCGGCTCAAGCCTTTGCTCAGCAAGTGGAAAAGGGTGGCGGAAAACGATCCGCGTTTTTGGGGAGGTTTTGCCACCGCCTATATGCTGCTTGAGGAACCGCGAAAAGCATTGCCCTACTTCGAACGAAAATATCGCAAAAACCCAGAAGACTATTTGTGGGTGCTGTATTATGCAGATGCCTTGGAAACTTCCGGGTATGATGAACGTGCATGGAGGTTGCGCCAATATGCGTGGCTAACCCTACGAAAGGAAGCAAAAGCTGGCAAGGATACGGCCTGGAATCGAGAGGTCATCTTGGCCTATGCTCGATTGGCCCTAACACGGGAAACAGGGGATCGTGTTTCTTTAATTTTCTCAAAAATTCTCCAGAATAAGACGGATGCCTCCGCGCAAGAACTTATCTTGTCATGGTATTTGAGTCGTGAAAAATACGATCCTGCCCGGTTCTGGCTATGGCGTTTCTATGGCCGGCAACTATCCAAGCCGGCCTTTGCAGAAATTGCGTTGGCTCTAGTTGAAGACGATTGGGTCGCAATCAATCGGTTGTTGACAGCCAAGGATTCTTCCCTGGATCGTTTGCAGAAAGTGGCTGCTGCCAAGCAGCTCAATCGAAATCGGTTGGCTCAAACTCTAACGGTGGAAGGGGTAGCAGAATCATCGGATCCAGATCTCTATGCTCAGGCCCTGACTGATTCTATGCTGTCCAATGTTTCTTCTCCATTGGATTCTCTGCACCGGTTACCCTTGACCGGACAACTTTGGAGTCATACGCCCAATGTGATGACCCGTTTTCTTTTTCAAGATCGTTCTCCGCTTGTCTCTCAACATCTTGAGCATCTTTGGACAATTCCCTTGGGCCGGGGCATTGAATTTCATCCTTTTGTGAGCCGCCGCTGGCAACAAATATCACATACGGATGTGTTTCGTCGTATCCCTAAGGCCGACACACGATTTGGCGGACATCTCCGATGGAATATGGGATCAAGTCTTGGAGAGTTTTCTCTGTATCATCGCAAAGCCCTTTCATCGTTGATTGTAGTTCGAGGACGTGCGCAAGTGAAGTGGGGCAGAAGGGCCACGACTGAATTCTTGGCTGGAAGAAATCTGGAAGCCGACACATCCGTTGGCATGTTAGTAGGTGGAACAAAAGATCTCCTTCGGTTCACTCATAGCTATCAGGTCAGTAAGTGGGATAATACATTTCTTCAGTTTGATTACCCACGATTTTATAGCCAGGACCGGAAATTTTTAGGGCAAGGCGTTGCGATTGAGGGAGCCTGGTCGCATCATTTTCGATTAGCCTATCCTGATTTTAGTCTTCGTGTGTCAGGCAGTTTGCAACAGTATTCACGACAATCACAGGTTTCCGGGAAACTGCCTTCTCTCTTTCCTTCAAGCCCGTCTACGATTCCCGTGAGTCATGTGTTACCCGAAGAATTTCGTCAGATTGAAATAGGCGGAGCTGTTGGGGAATCGGTTTTGTTCACTTACGGCCAAACGATCCGGCCTTTCTTTTTTGGTGGCGTGAATGTGAATGCGGAAACGGGTGTGGGAGGAAATATTTCAGGAGGGGTGAACGGGAGCCTGTTTGGACAAGACCGGCTCTCGGTATTTGGACGCTATTTGCGTGGTGGGTTTGGTCAAAACGCGACAGTGACGGAATGGGGAATGCATTACCAATTCTGGTTTTAGTGAAGGAGGATTACGATGCGGAAAATACTGCAGTTGGAATGGATGCTTGCGGTGGTTCTCGCTCTGGCTATGGGCGGAGGCTGTTCGGTGATGGATGCATCTGTCGCGCCTTCGCTTTCAAGCAATGCGACCTGGGCGGTGTTGCCCTTTATCAATTTGACCGAAACTCCCCAAGCTGGGCAACGGGTGGAAGCGATTTCTGCAAGTATGCTGTTGGCGATGGGAGCGCCCTCTTCGAAACAGTTTTCGTTGACTCAGAATCTCGACCCGTTGGAGCTAGATTCTCCTGCGCTTATTCGGGAAACAGCGTTGTCTTGGGCAAAAACGCAAAAGGCTCAATATGCGCTGACGGGCGCTGTGGATGAATGGCGCTATAAAGTGGGCGTAGATGGTGAACCCGCGGTGGGAATGACCTTGCAGGTGCTAGACGTGAACACTGGAGATGTGGTGTGGAGCGGAGTCGGTGCTCAAACCGGGTGGGGCCGTGAGGCCGTAAGTGCGGTGGCCCAAAAACTTGTTCGTCAGCTCTTGGAGCAGGCTCAGCTGCCTATTTAAATGAACGTTCCTCTTCATCTACGCATTCTTCCCCGGCGATGGCAATGGGGAGAAGCCGTGTCGTTGACGATTGGACTTGTCGGCTTGGCAAGCTGGATACAGCCTGACGATCCATTTTTGTCCACCTATCCGTTCCCTTGGATTTGGATGGCACCTCTTTTGGTGGCTCTTCGCTATGGGATGTGGGCTGGGATGCTGTCCAGCGGAATGATCCTGGGAGGGTGGTTTGTGACAGATCAGGTATTCGGGAGCCCTTTTCCCCCAATTGGAAAGTCCTATGTAGTGGGCTTGCTCTTTTTGACCTTGCTGGCAGGTGAATTTGGGAGTCAATGGAATATTCATCTCACACAAATCAAAGAATGGAATGAATATTTGCGGCGGCGTGTCCATGAGATTACTCAGTCCTATCATTTGCTTGGGATGTCTCATCAACAATTGGAAAAACATTTGGCAAGCCGTCCGTTAACGCTACGGGATGCCCTGACCCGCCTGCGGGGGTTCTTTGTGGACACAGAGGAGGAGATGTCAGAGGTGGGTGCGCATAAATTTCTGACTCTGGTTGCACAGTATTTTCAGTTTGAAGTGGCATCAATGCTTTCTGTTGGTCCATCAGGACTTCGGCCGGATCCTTTGGCGGTCATCGGGGATCCTCCTCCTCTAGATCTGGAGGATCCATTAGTCACGCATGCGTTGGCGACTGAAGAATTTTCTCATCTTGTCATGGCTGACGGATCATTCTTAAATGTCACGGATTATTTAATTATGGCTCCTGCGAAGCGAAGCGACGGCAGAATCGTGGCGTGGCTGGTGGTCAAACAAATGCGATTTCTTAATTTGCATCGAGATAATTTGCTGATGCTGCAAGCGTTTCTTGGGTACTTTGCCGATGGGGTTTATAGCGCGCAACTTTCTGAGAGTATCTTAGAACAATTTCCTGACTGTCCGGTTCCATTTGCCCGTGAATTGATGAGGCTGACTCGTCTGCAGCAAGAGCTTGGGCTGCAAAGCCAATTGGTCTTTTTGCAGTTTGAAGATACTCCAGTGCAAGGTCAAGCCGTGGGCATGATTCTCAAAACGGCTAGGGGATTAGATGAAATTTGGTACTTAGGCGGAGAAGTCGAGCAACGCTTACTCGTGTTATTGCCTTTTTCCGATGAATCTGTGGCAGAAGGCTATATCGAGCGGGTACGAGGTTTGTTGAAGGAACGGTTAGGTCTTACTTTAATCGAAGCAGGTGTTCATGTTCGCTGTTATGAATTGGATGAAGCAACCCCTACAATGTTGGTGGAACGGATTCTGGAAGGAGCCGCTCTCAGGCTTTCTGCTGCTGGCGCTGGCCGCGGCGAGTGAAATCGCCGGCAGCGCGGTCTTGCTCAGAGAAGGCGTGTTTGAGTTGTGGTGGTGGCATGTATTCGCCAGTCATGTATTACTTAGTCTGTTAGTGGGACTGGGCAGTGCCATGGTTCTAAAGGTTTCTTACCCGGCCGATGGCAAAGCTGTCTTCGGGTTTTGTTCTATTTTTGCACTTTGTATTCCTATCCTGGGATCTTTGGGGGTTGCAGCCTTGGTTGGAATATTTCGATATTGGGGCACGACCGAAATCTCTGTAGATATTGGTACAGTTCGTGAGGCGACGTTTAGGCGGGGAGGCCGAGCACACGGCTTACAATACTATAGCGGCGATTTACATGCGATCTTATCAACCTCGTCCATTAACGACACGCAGCGTATGCAGGCGCTTTTCAAAATGCAATCCTTGCAAAGCCGGAAAACAACGGAAACCTTTCGAACATTACTTACCGATAAAAGTGAAGATTTACGATTAGTCGCTTTTGGTCTCCTGGATAAAACGGAAAAATCTATTTTTTCCCGGATCCACCGAGAATTATCACTAGTAGAAGACTGCGAAGACGATGACCAAAAAATCGAACATTGGCGGCAGTTAGCCTATACCTATTGGGAATTGGTGTATCAACAAGCCGCTGTGGGGGATGTGTTGAGTTTTGCTCTGGACCAAGTGCGAGGGTATACCACCGAGGTGTTGTTTCATGAAGACCGGGATGGCGGCATGTGGAGTTTACTGGGACAAGTGAATATTCAAGCACGGGATTATGAGGTGGCCCGGTATTGTTTTAGCCGAGCTCTGACCTGCGGTTTGCCGGAATCTCGTATTGTGCCCTATATGGCAGAAGTGTTGTTCAGTCAGCGAGATTTTGCCAACTTGAAAATTTTACTGTCTATTCAAACCAGCCTCGACGATGTGGCTTCGCTCCAACCGGTTCTTGAATATTGGGAAGGAACGGCCTCTTCAATGGAACCCAATCGTGTCCTCGTTTAAGTTTCCTCACCTACGGGCTTCGCAAGCTGATATTACCTTGCTCTTAGAAGGAACCTATCCCTATATCCGTGGCGGGGTGTCCGCATGGGTTCATCAGCTCATTCAGGCGTTTCCTGAATATACGTTTGCACTCATATTTATTGGTGGGCACCCTGATCATTATGGAGAAATTCGGTATGAGTTGCCCAAGCACGTTGTGCATCTTGAAGCACATTTTGTTCATCTTCAAGCGCTTCGTCCTCCCGTCCGGGGGATTAAAGGCGATCCGGCCTTTTTTGCACTTGTTAAGGAGTTCCACGAGGCCCTTCGTTCTTGCTCCGTTCTAGAGGGGTCTGAGGCCCTGTTGAGCTCTTTAATGAATCTTTTGTTAAAAGATCCACAAAGTCTTCAGGCACAATTCCTGTTTAGTGAGGATGCCTGGGACTATCTCGGTGAAATTTTTCGAACACATTGTACTGACCCATCATTTATCGACTATTTCTGGACTGTGCGAGAAGTGCATGCACCTATTTGGTTGTTGGCTCAGGTTGCCATCCAATCCATCCCTTCTCGTGTGTACCATACCGTTTCCACAGGCTATGCGGGGTTTCTCGGCGCGTTGCTCCATCATCAAACAGGGAAGCCGCTCATTCTTTCCGAGCATGGCATCTATACGAAAGAGCGCAAAATTGATTTATTTCAAATGAACTGGTTGCCGGATAATCGTTTAGAGTTTGAGAAGGGCAATCAACAAGTTGGATACTTTCAAAATCTCTGGATACGATTTTTTGAGACATTAGGACGGCTGTGTTACCAGGCTGCTGACCCTATTGTGTCCTTGTATGAAGTTAATCGCCAACGTCAGATTATTGATGGCGCTGATCCCAAGCGTACTCAGGTGATTCCCAATGGTATCCCCGTTCAGCGATTTCATCCACTTCGCGATAGGCGGCCTTTAGATCCTCCGCCTGTATTAGGACTGATCGGACGGGTCGTCCCGATTAAAGATATTAAAACTTTTATTCGAGCCATGCGGACCGTGGCCAATCGAATCCCTGAAGCTGAGGGGTGGATTGTCGGGCCACAAAACGAAGATGCCGAATATGTCGAGGAATGTCAGAATCTTGTCCAAAGTCTGGGGTTAGGAACAACCATTAAATTTTTGGGGTTTCAAAAAATGGAAGACATCCTTCCTCAAATTGGAATTCTGGTTTTGAGCTCTATTAGTGAAGCGCTTCCGTTGGTCGTGTTGGAGGCATTTGCGGCTGGAATACCTGTGATCGCGACTGATGTCGGAGCGTGCCGCCAATTGGTGTTAGGGGAAGGACTCAAGGGCGATTCATGCGGGGCTGCCGGAGCTGTGGTTGGCATGGCCGATGCCAATGGGTTAGCTCATGCGGCACTCGACTTGTTGCTACAAAAGAAGAACTGGTTCTCGGCGCAGGCGGCGGGAATGAAACGCGTCGAAACCTATTATACCGACACAGAAATGCTGGAGCGATACCGCTTTATCTATACACAGGCGATAAATTATGGCTGGGATCGGGTTCGAGCTTCGTAAAATTCTTCGAAAGGATAGCTATTGGTCTGTCTTTCAGGCCTACGGGTATGCCGGGATCATTAGCTCGGGCCCTTGGATTCTTTCTATTCTGGGTCTGTTAATTATTGGGCTATCCGGTGTGTCTTCTGGCGCACCAGGGAAGCAAGTTGCTCAATTTCAAATTTCCGTCACTTATCTTATTGCAGGCAGTCTCATCCTTACGGGGTTTATTCAATCCTCGTTTACTCGATTTGTCGCCGATCGGTTGTTTGAAAAACAGGATGATCAGGTGCTCCCCAATTTTCATGGCGTGGTCACTTTGGTCACAGTCGCAACCGCTCTCGTAGGGGTTCTTGGTGTTTTCTTTCTCTTTCCAGAGCAATCCTTAATCTATCGCGTGTTAATGGTTGGTAGCTTTGTGGTACTGGGAAATGTTTGGGTGGGCACTATTTTTCTTTCGGGGATTAAGCAGTATCAGGGTATTCTACTCTTGTTTGCTTTAGGCTATGGGACGACGGTTGGCGTGGCCCGGTGGTGCAGTGTGTATGGGCTTGAAGGGCTTTTATTTGGGTTTTTTCTGGGTCAATTTCTTCTTCTATTGGGTATCATGGTTCTTACGTTTCGGCATTATGGATCCCTGAACTTCTGGTCATATGAATTCTTGCAAAAAGGACAACTCTTTCGAGAACTGATATGGTTGGGATTTTTTTATAATGCCGCCCTTTGGGTTGATAAAATTCTCTTTTGGTACTATCCCCACACCGGAGAAGTGATCATTGGTCCATTAAAAAATTCGCCAATTTATGATTTGCCAATATTCTTGGCGTACTTGGCCATTCTCCCGGGGATGGCCAGTTTTCTGGTGCGGATGGAGACGGATTTTGTGGACCGGCATGCCGAGTTTTATGATGGCGTCCGTAATGGAGCTTCGTTAGATTTTATTGAGGATGCGAAGTCGGGTATGGTGCGAACCGCCAGGCATGGGTTATTTGAGATTATGAAAATACAGTTTGTGGTATGTTTGATTTGCTGGTGGAGCGGGCCCGCGATCTTATCCTGGTTGGGAATTTCCATGCTGTATGAATCGCTTTTTTATATCGATGTGGTTGCCGCGAGCTTGCAGGTGGTGTTTTTGGGAATATTGAATACCTTATTCTATCTGGATAAACGGGCTCTGGCTTTACGATTGACGGTCACCTTCTTTCTGAGCAACGCGGTGTTGACCTGGATGACCTTAGTGGGTGGCATGCCGTTCTATGGTTATGGGTTTGCGGGGGCTGTGTTGCTTGCCATAGTTGTTGGCATGTATCAATTGGATAAAACGTTTCAAAAGCTCACGTTTGAAACCTTTATGCTGCAATAGCAGCTCTTTGTCCAATCCTCAGCTATTTTTGTTGTTTTTTGCGAATAGGCGCTCCTATTGTGTTATAAGCGTTCAAGAATGAAGCTAAGAGTACCCCGCCTGTGTTATCTGCCCATAAAGATTCTCAGTGTGAGCCGGTGGACATTCAGTGATTCGTATGACAAGCGATAAAGTCACGCAACTCTTCATCGAGCATACCTCTGCCGTACGCGTTTTGCGGTAGTCCGACCCCTCCCACAACATTGACTTCGAGAAGGACAGGACCGCAATCTGTTAAGGCGATATCCCAGCCTTGTATTCGCAGATTTGGCATAATCGATGCGGCTGACAAACACAAATTACGTGCCTGACTCCAGTCTGGCAGGTCAAACCCAAGCAACTCTTTGCCCGTATCTGGATGATGGCGAATCTTTCGCCGGCTCTCTCCGCCACCATCGACAACATCGAGTACCGTTCCTTTAGTTACGTCTAGTTGTCCTAAGAAATTTCCATCCCGCCAATAGTTGTCAGCCATATTGTTTCCAGACGAAATTTTCCATAACGCTCGAAATAACTTGGGGCCATCATTGTCAAGAAGTATGACCAGGCGCAATGTGCAGAGTCGATCTCCACAAATTGACGAAATGCGAGGATGCGGTTTTAGCATCGCTTGAAAAATAAAGCCCTCTTTGCCGAATAGTGTTTTTTCGCTGCTTTGTGTGATGAGGTGTGCATAATCACCAAATGATAGCCGGTCACCGTTCGTCAATCGCAAATATTGTTCTTGTGCGTCGAAGGATTCAACCGCGGTTACGCCTTTGCTGTATATCCCGAAAAGAGGCTTGCTCACAAATGGGTATCTGGTGTTAATTCGGAGGAAGTTCTGAATGTCTTCTTCACTGCAAAGCATCGTGTGTGGTATCGCACGGCTTGATTTTTCGTATAATGCTATAACCTCCGGAACAGGAAACCCGAGCGCGTCATAGACAACATTGAAAAGATATTTATCGTGCGCAAGTTCGCTCCATCGACCCATCCCGAAAATTCGGACAAAGTGATTTTCCATTTTCCGGCCAAGGAACTGTTGTTTCTCGGGCCAGGAAAATTGGCTGTTGTCGTACAGCCGATATTCGTAATATTCGTCGCCCCGTAGTTTTCCAGGTCCTATTGAGAGACGAAAAATTTCGACGAACTGGTTGAGGATGCCGTATCCGTACTTTTTTTTCATTGCAACTGCCTGGGGATAGATGGAAGGAAGGTGTTCCCATCGTTTGTAAAGTTTGTAAAAGCGCCACCAAATATTCTTAATCAGCTTCTCAAGCATGTTGATTGAATTGGTTAGAGGAAACTGCCATTGTGGGGGCTGCGTACGATGTCAGACATGGGCGTCTCTCAAGTTTACGTAGGTGAGACATTAGTCGCCGCTGGCCTTGCTAAAGAATTTCTTGGTCAGCGGATACCGGACCTAGTTGCGGAGCTCACAGTTGGCCAATGTGCGGTAATTAACTCAATCTTATCCAATAGCATCTGCATATCCTGAATCTGTTGTTGTAATCTATCTTCCTTGGTTGCACCCAAGAGGGGATCATATCTCACACCTGATACGACGCGTGCGCCCGATGAAAGCCGGAGGCCGCCGACCCACCCGGCAGATGTTTCAGTAATTTTTACCGGCTGTCCGGCATGGCAACAGAGCGTTGCGAGCTGGCTTTCATAGTCCGAGAGTTCCTGTGGTAACAGTTTGCTTATATCCTGATTTAAGTATTGGAAAACAAGCCGCGTTTCTTCAAAGCTGAGTGGCGCGCTCAATGTGCCATCGGTGGTTTTATAGCGAAGCGTAAAAGTATAAATCGTTCTTTGGTGATCCCAGTCGTCGTGACTTGCCGTATCAGGCTCGACGCGTGAGCGCACCGTAGCAAGCTGAAGCGTTGGTCTTTTCTCAAATTCTGCACGAACGGCTTTGTCAAAAATAACGAGCGTTTGGAATCGGGCACCACGAGGTATCGAATAAAACGACGTCATTTCCCATAAGGCGGCATGCCAGCGACAAAGGAGGCCAAAGTTTGGGTAATCCGAAAGATCGGCGCTAAGGTGGCTAAATTCTGGAGGCAAATCGTACCGGTTAATATAGTCCGATAATCCGTATGATAGCGGCTTGGCTCCGGCCAACAGCCGTCGTAGGCCTGCCGGGACAAGCAAGGCTGCTGCAAATGGTGGCCCAGTGAAGAACTTTGAGCCGGTCACTAATACCATAAAGCCCGCTTGGAGGTATTCCTTGATTCGCCTGCGCGATAGACGCATTTGCGCTGCGTCGACTAAAATAAACACACGTCCATGCCCGTGTTTCATCACATCACTTGCACACTGGAGGCTTGGAGCTTTCAACTCCGTTTTGGAACAATCAAGCACATGAAGCAGGACATTTGCGCCATTCTCGAGCGCCGTGAACAACGCCTTTCGCGCCACGGTATCGATTGTCTCTTGGTCAAGAGGTTTTCCATGACAGTCTCTAATCGGTATTTCCTTGATCTGTATGTTGTCGACTGGGATTCCTGCAATGGGGGTGCCTTGCTCTACAGCACCGCCAAGTGGTGTTGTCCGGTTGGAATGTCGTCCGCTGGCTGCTAAGACGGCTCCCGATCCAGTTTCGGCAGGTCCGATAATAATATTATGTAGTGGTGATCCAGAAGGTGGTGTGGCAAATTCCATTCCCAATAGCTCTGCATCGGTTCCAGAAGATAGTAGAAAAATTGTTGCTAAACTCGGGTCGATTCGCAATATTTTCGACAATTTCTCTCGAACAATTTGGGTCTCCTCACGGTAACTTTGTTTGGTGTCTCGTTCGGGCGCATGTTGCAGAAGAGAGCGCCGAAACTCTTCCACGCAACAATAGGCGTAATTCGAAATCGATGAAGCTGTTGTTGACGAAAAAGTCACTGCCCATGGTCTGGGGCGTGGGCTGCAGCCATAATCATTGAGTCCGGTATGCTCATTTACCCGTAAGCGGGCATCACCACCCATCGTGAGAAGACGTTCAGTTGGGTGTGAGAATGCCATAAAGTCAATTGCCTTATGTACGGAGAGTGAGCGGTCAATATGGTCTAGATCCTCAAGGGCCAATAATCGATCAAGGTGTTGAGCTATTGCTTCGCACTTTGTTTTGTCATCCAATGACCAAAATTGACCGGATCTTGTTTGACCAAGTAAGGGACGCATCCACGCTAGAGCGCGGCTATCGATCGCGTTCTTCTCACATTCAGTTAACTGAGAATAATAGGACAGGGCCGTGCCGAATGCCGCAATTGCAATCGCACCTGATGCACTATGGTTACTTTCAGGATGGATATTCCGTAAAATGACGAGCTCAAGCGCGTGACGTAGGGAAAAAGCCGCAAGAGATGGGCAAGCCATCAAAGTCTGATTCAGGGCAATATCGCTTCCATGGACGACAAATGGCGTACTAAGGTTGCTTTCGATTCGAATATTTGCATCGGCGAGTAAGAGCGCTATTTCAGGCCGATCGCATACACTGCGTAACACATCGCGCGGACTGGAAACTTTACCACGGGATGGAGCGATAGAGCGCGCAACATGGCGTTGGTAGAACTCCTTGATCTCTGAAGCATTGTTCGCGACGCATCCGCCTGAGATGTTGTCGAAATCCGTATCCACTAAATTATCAATCGGATTTTTATGCGCAGTTGACTTTGGGGCTTTACGGAATCTTCTAATGCGAAATGGTTTAAAAGTCGCACTCGATGTTTGGACAAAAGCTCTCAAGTACAACATAGAATAAGAGAAGAAGCAACTATCTGAAGAACTCCATGAGGTTCATCGGCGACTTTCAGGCATAAGAGGCAAGTCCTTACTTTTCTCACTACCGTTGGAGAACATAGGTTGTGTTGTGGATCGTTGAAAAACTAGGTAAGAGGTGCGCATTTCTATTCATGCTCGTTTTTGGCCTTTTCCCTATCCAAGTACAGAGCCAAGATAACACTCACCGTGAAGCTGTTGTGCTGGCGATTAACGATGTGTATCGGGTGGAGGGAGTAGAAGGAGGCCGGGAAGGTGGATTGAGCTTTGTGCGTGCCCTTCGAGAAGAATTAGAAAAAGAACATCCCGATTTGCTTCTACTTCACGCTGGAGATTTCTTATTTCCATCCCTCTTGTCAGAATGGAGTCAAGGGGCTCATATGGTGGAGACGATGAATAGGTTGGATGGTGTTTTGGGAGTCTTTGATCCGCGAATGTTTGTCGTGTTTGGAAACCATGAATTCGACCGTTCAGAACAGGGGCATGCGGCGATTTTGGAATCTCGCGTAACGGAATCTGAATTTCAATGGCTTGGCACGAACATACGGTTTACCCAGAAAGACGGGAAGTCGATGGTCTCTTCGAAAAATTTACGGATCTCGGCAATTGTCAAAAGTGGAGGGGTGCAAGTAGGAATTTTTGGATTGACGACTAATAAGAAACCTGCTCACAGGATTGCGTATGTGGATGAATTTATCGATCCAGTGAGTGTCGCTCTCACACAAACGGAACAGTTACGTCGGCAAGGGGCTGAAGTTGTGATTGCGCTGACACATCTTGCCTTGGAACAAGACCGTCAAATTCTTAAAACGTTGGGGCCAAGTGGGCCAGATCTTATCATTGGGGGTCATGAACATCAGCGACATCATGTTGAGATTGATGGCCGATGGATTTTGAAAGCCGATGCAGATGCCCGTACAGCGACGGTGGTCCGAATACAAATGAAAAGGCAGACACCCTTTATTTCTTTTGGTTACCATTTTTTGGATCGTACACACTTTACCCCAGACTTGGAACTACAGCAACGGATAGACCATATCCTGTACATTCATCAGGAGTGGTTTTGTAAAAGTCAAAACGAAAAGCCGGGATGTCTGAATCACGTGATTGGGGAAACGGCCGTTCCGCTCATCGGGGAGGAATTAGAAATCCGAAGCTATGAAACAAATCTTGGGAACTGGGTGATGGATCAAGTGCGTGCCACTGTACCTGAAGCCGATATTGCCTTTCTCAATGCGGGCTCCTTACGGCTCAATCAAAATATTCCTCCTGGGCCGATTACGCGTCGTCATTTGGAAGAACTGTTTCATTACGATAGTGAGTTGGTTCGAGCCGAACTCACCACCGAGCAATTGAATGCGGTGTTAGAGCGTGCCGTAGAAATGTGGGGTGGGCAAGGACATTGGTTGCACATTAGTGGCTTTGCCTACAAACATGATCCACGCAATCCCCCGGGTGCTCGCGTTGACGATATCCGATTATTCCACCATGGGCGCTTGAGCGCGTTACCAGACCGTCCTCTTCACGTCATTACAAATAGATTTCTTATAGAAGGGGGCGACGGATATGATATGTTGAAGGCTTTGAAGTGGATCTCAGTGGAGCAATCGCTCAAAAACCGGCTTCTCACCACTCTTCGCACAAATCCTCGTGTCATACAGCCATCCCTCGATGGGCGCATTTGCAATGTGACTGAACGATCTAACAGACCTTGTACGTATGACATGATTTCCCATAATTAATATTCGAAATTTGGCTGTGTCGAGTGTGTTATGTTATTATAGTCAACTAATTTAATTAACTTTATGGTATTTTATGCGGTTTTCGAAAAAAAGTGAGTATGGCCTTCGTGCCATGATTGAACTGACAGCCCAATATCAACAGGGGATGGTTCAACGAAAAGTCTTAGCTGAGCGGCAAAAGATTCCGTTAGGTTTTCTTGAGATAATTCTTTTGTCCTTGAAAAACGCTGGTTTTATTGGAAGCCGCCGTGGGGTAAATGGCGGAGTCTTCTTAATCAGATCTCCCAAAGATATTACTTTAGGACAAATTATTCGTATTCTGGACGGTCCGCTGGCACCGATTGCTTGTGTGAGTCAAACGGCCTATCAAAAATGTATGGATTGTCCGTATGCCGAGACGGCGACCTGTCCCATTCAGGGAGTGATGTTAGATGTGCGAAATGCGATTGCGTCCCTGTTGGATCATTATTCGTTGGCAGATTTTGTGAAAACACAACGCAAGCCCCCCTTAAAAGGTCGCTCAAAAAAAAATAGGAACAAGACTGGGAGTGTTGAATAATGAAGATATCAACGGCCATATTTCGCCAGGAAGCGGTTCGCTATCAGCAGCCGCGGGTCTGTTCAAAAAAGTCCGTCCAGTCCTGTCCTGAGGCTTCCCGAAGGGAAGGCCGCAGCCCTTTTTGCGCGCGGAGCGTACTGGCAGTACGTGAGCACGGGAAAAGGGCGAGAACGCCGCTGGCGGCTTTTTTCAACAGACCCATACTTGAAAATTATTCCGAATCTGTCATTTTGAAGTGTTTTTATAACGTAAGAGGAGCAATATGGATACGCATTTACGCAGTGTGGTAAAGGGATTGAGCTGGCGGGTAATTGCGACGTTGGTCACGACCATTGTGGTCTGGGTGTTCTCAGGGGAAGTTTCCATGGCGCTGTTTGCAGGCCTAAGTGATTCATTGATAAAAGTGGGATTATTTTGGGGGCATGAGCGTATCTGGCAAACCGTGGCCTGGGGGCGTCAGCTTCCTCCAACAAGTTCTCCATAAATATAAACTGGAAATTGATGACGATGACAACTCGCATGCTAGGGATTGGAGCGTTGATGGCGGGGATTGGGGTCGCAGCTGGAGCGTTTGGCGCTCATGGCCTGCGTCCGATTCTTTCTGAAAAGATGATGACCGTTTTCGAAACTGGGGTGCGGTATCATTTAGTCCATGCATTAGCGATGCTTCTTGCCGGGCTGAGTGCACGGTGGTGGAGTTCTCAAATATTCATGAAAGCCGGGTGGTGTTTTTTCCTGGGAATTGTCATTTTTGCAGGCAGTCTCTATGCGTTAGCGCTCACCGGTATCCGGATGTTGGGTATACTCACGCCTTTGGGCGGTGTGGCCTTTCTCCTTGGTTGGGGCTTCATGGCTTGGGGCTATTGGACAAGCCGAGAGCTAACCAAGCCCTAAGCGCTTTTCTCGTGCTCTTTACTTCTCACTTCTTACCGGTCTAGAGAACGCCGCTGGTGGCTTTTTTCAACAGACCGTAATGCAGGCCTAAGAAGCCTTAGGACCGGTATGCGGTAGGTCAAGCTGTGGCATGAGGAAAAGTTCCGGCAAGAGAAAATGGCAAACTTGCTTCACCCATATACAGAGTGCGATGAGGGAAAGGAATTTCGATCTTTTCGCGGTCAAAGGCTTTTTTTAAGCGCCGCCGGTATTCTCGGCCTACTGACCATTGTTCAATGGGATGTGTCTTGATTCGGGCTTTGATTGTGACCTCTGATTCTCCAAAGGCATCCACGCCCAGAATTTCTATAGGTTCAAGAATTTTTTTGCG
This sequence comes from Nitrospirales bacterium, assembly GCA_965223315.1. Taxonomy (GTDB): domain Bacteria; phylum Nitrospirota; class Nitrospiria; order Nitrospirales; family UBA8639; genus Nitrospira_E. The sequence goes on along the minus strand of CBDCWD010000004.1, from coordinate 2,571,556 downwards.
CCAGAGTTCATTCTGTTGCATGTCGGTGCCAACCGCTCGCATAACCTCTGTCACGCGGTCTGTATCCTCTTTGTAGGCCACGCCAATATCCATGACATAGGCGGACCAATTCTTTGTCATATTAGCCAGGGTTGATACGGTTCCATTTGGAAAAATATGAACAATGCCGGATAAGTCACGTAATGTGATGGTACGAAAACTGATGGCCTCGACCAAACCGCCAGTGCCGTTGACGATGGCAACATCCCCGACGCGGACCTGATTTTCCAAGATCATAAAAAAGCCGTTGATCACATCTCGCACCAAATTTTGCGCGCCAAATCCTACCGCTAACCCTACAATGCCCGCGCCGGCTAAGATCGGGGCAATATCCAATCCCATTTGTTCCAAGCACATGACGACAGCAATGACCCAAATCAACGTCAGGCCAATCGTCCGAATCAAGCCGATTAAGGTCTTGATTCGTTTTTCATTGGCTGTTCGCTCTTCGTCTTCAGGCTCTTGCCAATCCAACAAAATCTGTTCGAGCTTGCGTACACCAAATCGAAAAGCTCGAATCGTTAAATAGGAGATTGTTCCGATTAACACGATGTGGAAACTGGCTTCCATAATGGCCGAGGATTGTTGCGTAAGAAATGGGACAAGTTGCGTGGTGAAAAATTGATCCATCACATGTACTCCTTTTTCCTGTTCGTTATACAATTTTGAGGCTGGTTCATCTTGTCAAGACGCATTTCTTTGTTATTCTTACAAGTGTCAGGGCCAATGCCAAGTCGAGCACTCTAAGGACCTGTTGCTCACGGCGGTACAAAAAGAACATTCCAGGCGGAGAGTTTCTTGATTCATTTTCATGAACGGAGGCAAGACTCTACGGTTGGGACAACATTTCTCTTGACACTGTACAATTTCAATGGTAAAAAAATACTCACAGTTGATGAGTTGAAACAACGATGTTTTGATTCTCAAACCAATAGAAACCGGACGATGAAGTCCTCAACCAGGGAAAATCTGGGTGAGGGCTTTTTTTTTGCCGTTTGAATCCATGGTCGACACAAAATTTTAACGTTGAGAATGTGAGATGGCCGTTTAGGAAAAAGTTATGTGGCAAATCTTAGAAAATCCAGGTAGCAGCATGAACGTGGCTACTGCAACTAAGGAGGGATGAATGAAGAATCATAGTATGAAGCGAGCAACCAGTGAAGGCATGGTGCGGAAAATAAGTCACCTGGGCTTGTTCTTGGTGATGGCAGGAATGCTGATGCTGGGGGCTGCGACTGGAAGCCAGGCTGCTTTATTAACCAAAGAAGACTTTAATTTTTATGGGTATGTAGAAGCCTCATACACCCATAATTTCAAAAATCCAAATTCACAGACGAATAATCTGCGTATCTTTGATGTGGATGCCAATTCATTTAGGCCTCACTTGGCTCAATTGGTGTTCGAAAAAGAAGCCAAGACAGATGGAGAATTGATCGACCGTGCAGGGTTCCGCACGAAATTGAATTTTGGTAGGGATGCCCAACTGACTGGAGGTTCAGGGTCGGATGATGTGGATTTTCAGGAAGCCTATATCCAGTACATAGCTCCAATTGGGAATGGCTTAGATTTACGTATTGGTCGAATGAATACATTAATCGGCTATGAAGTCATCGAAAGCCCATTAAATCCAAATTTTTCTCGCTCTTGGCTTTTCGGTCTGGGCGAACCGTTTACGACAACAGGTATTCGAGCTTCCTACCAGTTTACAGACATGGTGGCCCTGTCAGTTGGTTTGATTAACGCATGGAATGGCGCTACCTCCGATTTCAATCGTAGTAAATCAATAGAAGCTCTGCTCGGACTGACCCCAATGGATTGGCTGAGTGTGTCACTTTTTGGTTTCTGGGGTCCTGAAGGTGCTGTGGGTGAGAAAAATATGGATCTCTACCAAACTGGCGGCATTATCACAGCGCAGGTGGCACCGGAAACTTCTCTCGTTTTTGAAGGCTACTATGCTGAGCAAGAGAATGGTGTGGCGGGAAGAGATGCGCAATGGCATGGGATAGCCGGGTACCTGATCCACGACTTTGACGATCAATGGGGAATGCGGCTTCGCACGGAATGGTTTAAGGATGCCGATGGGTTTCTGACCGGAAGAGATCAAAAGCTATGGGAAGGAACGGTCACGGCTCAGTATAAACCTGTTCCATACTTAATCACACGTCTAGAGTTTCGTTATGACAAATCAAATCGAAAGTCTTTTCAATATGGGGCTCGTCGAGTCGATCATCAAGAGACCCTTGCAACGGAGGTGATATTCCTTTTTTAGAACCAGAGAAGCAACACAGAAGGATTGTTGTTATCTCGTCGAAGCTTGAGTCTTTGCGAGATTGAATGTGACCATTTCAAGCGGTCATATTCTTGTGAAACGTGCTGACGATACGGTCAGGGAAGAGAACTGTTTTTCATATGCTCGTCAAATGGAAGGACAAGTCCAATGAAACTAATTCAGGCCATTATTAAGCCATTTAAGTTGGATGAAGTAAAAGAGGCACTCATTGAATTGGGTATTCAAGGTATGACGGTGACCGAGGTCAAAGGTTTTGGGCGCCAAAAAGGGCATAAAGAAACCTATCGAGGGACGGAATATCAAATAGAATTTGTGCCCAAAATTAAACTAGAGATTGCTGTAGCAGACAATCGCGTCAACGAAGCTTTAGAAGCGATTACCCGAGCGGCCAAAACCGGGAGTATCGGGGATGGCAAGATTTTTGTGTCAGAGTTGCAAAGTATTATTCGTATTCGGACAGGGGAAATGGGCGAAGGCGCCGTGTAGTTTTTATCATGAGATCTAATCGACATATGTGATTAGTTGAAGGAGACGTCATGAAGGTATCTCAGATAGGTTTAACGATACGTTTGTTGCTGATGGTAGTGCTTGGTGCGGGAGAATTCTCTCTTGTATTTGCAGACGAAGGAAAAGGATTGAAAATTGATACTGGTGATACGGCTTGGATCTTGATGTCTTCCGCACTAGTCTTATGCATGATGCTTCCAGGACTGGCGTTATTCTATGGTGGATTGGTGCGGAGTAAAAATGTGTTGGGGACCATTATGCATACAGCCGTCATTTTATGTCTTATTACGTTGGTTTGGGTCATTTGTGGATATAGTCTCGCGTTTGGTCCGGATCTTGGCGGTATCATTGGGAGTTTGGCCTGGATGGGGTTACAAGGCGTTGGTTTGGAGCCTAGCCCAGATTATGCCTCAACGGTGCCCCATCAAGTGTTTATGGTGTTTCAACTGATGTTTGCGGCGATTACGGTCGCCCTCATGACAGGGAGTTTTGCTGAGCGCATGAATTTCAGAGCCTTGCTGGTCTTTTCCGTGATGTGGTCGTTGTTCATTTATTCGCCATTGGCACATTGGGTATGGGGTGGAGGGTGGTTACAGCAAATGGGGGCGTTAGACTTTGCGGGAGGCGCCGTTGTACACATTAGTTCTGGATTTGGTGCCCTTGTGGGAGCTATTTTAGTTGGCCCCCGAAAAGGATTTGGAAAAGAGCCAATGCCGCCGCATAATTTACCGATGACTGTCTTAGGAACTGGTTTATTGTGGTTTGGATGGTTTGGATTTAACGGAGGCAGCGCCCTAGGTGCGAATGGGGGAGCCGGGGTTGCCTTTATTGCGACGCACATTGCCGCGGCAGCTGGCGGAATAAGTTGGATGACGGCTGAATGGGTGCATCGAGGCAAACCCACGGTGCTTGGAATTGCAAGCGGGATTATTGCGGGATTAGCCACGATTACCCCTGCGGCTGGATTTGTGGGACCTATGGCAGCCATGATCATTGGTCTTGTTGCTGGGACGATGTGTTATGTGGCCGTTGTGTGGAAAATGAAGTTGGGCTATGACGATTCATTGGATGTGGTGGGGATTCATGGAGTTGGAGGATTGATTGGTGTCTTAGCGACGGGCCTTTTTGCCTCTGTGGGGGCGACAGGTTTATTTTTTGGAAATGCAGACTTGTTTGGTATACAAGTGTTTCTGGCTTTGGTAACCTTAGGCTTTTCTGTCATCGGCACCTATCTTATTCTAAAGGTTGTTGATCTCACCATCGGTCTTCGCATTAATGCACATGAAGAAGAAATGGGCCTGGATTTGAGTCAGCACAGTGAGCGAGCCTACTCGTAAGAGAATGGCTTGACGAAATATTGTGGCCAGAGTTGAGTGTTTATAAATGGTTTTTTCAGATAAAGGAGGTATGTGAATGACCCCGAAAGAAGTGTTGGATTTTGCCAAAAAGAACAAAGTTGAAATGGTGGATCTAAAATTTATTGATTTGGTCGGGACATGGCAGCATTTTTCCATCCCGCCCTCGGAATTATCCTTAGACTTGTTTAAAGAAGGTTCGGGTTTTGATGGGTCATCTATTCGCGGATGGAAAGCCATTCAAAACAGTGACATGTTGATGGTGCCCGATCCCAATACTGCTCGGCTGGATCCGTTCACGGAGATTCCCACCCTCAGTATGATCGGAAACGTTCAAGATCCCATCACCCGGACGATCTATGAACGTGATCCCCGCGGTGTGGCCATGCGAGCTGAACAATATCTCAAGAGCACGAAGATTGGTGATACGTCCTATTGGGGCCCTGAAGCCGAATTCTTTATTTTTGACCATGTGAGTTTTGAGCAAAATAGTCATTCGGGTTATTACTTCGTAGATTCAGAAGAAGGTGTGTGGAATTCAGGAAAGGACGGCGACAATCTTGGGTCGCGTCCGCGTCACAAGGAAGGGTATTTCCCTGTTTCCCCCGTAGATTCTCAACAAGATATCCGCTCAGAAATGTGTCGGGAAATGGAAAAGGCGGGAATTCGCGTCGAAAAACATCATCATGAAGTGGCCACGGCAGGTCAAGGGGAAATTGATCTCCGCTTTGATACGCTCCTCAAAATGGCCGATCAGATGATGATGTATAAATACATTGTCCGTAATGTCGCTCGACGTCATGGGAAAACCGCCACGTTTATGCCGAAACCTGTCTTTGGGGACAATGGCACGGGTATGCATACTCACCAAAGTATCTGGAAAGGCGGAAAACCAAACTTTGCGGGAAAAGATTATGCCGGTATCTCCCAACAATGTCTGTATTATATTGGCGGCATACTCAAGCATGGTCCGGCATTGGCGGCATTAACCAATCCGACAACCAATTCCTATAAACGGTTGGTGCCTGGTTTTGAAGCGCCCGTGATGTTGGCCTATTCCAGCCGCAACCGTTCAGCGGGAATTCGCATTCCTATGTATTCGCCAAGCCCTAAAGCCAAACGAATCGAAGTACGATTCCCGGACCCTTCGTGCAATATGTACTTGGCCTTTAGCGCCATGTTGATGGCGGGGTTGGATGGTATTCAAAACAAAATTCATCCCGGTGAAGCCATGGATAAGAATCTGTATGATCTTGAACCCGAAGAATTAGGCAATATTCAGACCTTGCCTTCAAATTTAGAAGACGCCCTAGACCATCTGGCGAATGATTATGAATTTCTCTTAAAAGGTGGGGTCTTTAGTGAAGATTTAGTTGAAGCATGGATTACGTACAAGCGGGATAATGAAGTTGATCCTATGCGTCTCCGCCCGCATCCCCATGAATTTTTCATGTACTATGATGTGTAAACTTTAGTGACGAGTGAGGAGGGGTAAGGAGTCAGAAGAAATTCTGAATTCCTTGCTTCTCACTGTTTACCTGAGAATCGCCGAAGAAACCGTTCGTGAATCTGTTCCATTCGCGAACGGGTGGTTTGTTCAAATGCTTCGGCGCTTTTTTGCCAGTCCGTCGATGCCATGCCTAAACGCCGGGCCAAGAATATCATTTCATCAGATCCCGAAGGAGGCAAGACTAAATCTTTGGCATTTCCTCGTACAATTCGCAAGCCATCAATGAGTTGACGAAGAAAGATATAGTCATCATGGAGTGTTTCTCTGTCTGATAGGGTAAGAATAGATTCCTGACAAAGTTGTTCGATGGCTTCCAGCGTATTGGAGGTTCGAATTGCAGGATGCTCGTGGCCATGGATTAGTTGAAGATATTGGACCATGTACTCGACATCGATCAGCCCGCCAGGGCTGTACTTGACATTCGTCACGCCGGGCTGAACGAGTTCGGTCATTTGACGTTGACGTAAATTGAGCGCCACCTTCAAGTCCCACGGCTCCGGCCCATAGACAAATTGGTCTCGGTGTGCCTCAACAGCCCGTCCGACACTGGCATTTCCAGCAATAAAGCGAAGCTTGATAAAGGCTTGCCGCTCAAAGGGGGCTGCTCCCCCCCGAGGGTGATAATACTGTTGAATTTCTTCGACAGTATTGGCTAATGTGCCTTTCTCGCCATTCGGACGCAGTCGGGTGTCAATGTGAAAAATCCCTTCCTGCTTCGCCTCAATCCATTGCAGAAACTCTTGTGCCCATCGTTCAAAAACATCGGCGGAGAGTCGCACGATGTTCCGTTTGTCAGTGCGTTGAGGGTTGCCGTAGACAAATAAAATTTCAATGTCTGATGCATATCCCAATTCCCCGCCACCTAATTTTCCTAATCCGAAAATGGCCATTGGCATCGAGGAGGTCCGCGAGGCTTTAGGCTGAATCACTCGATAGGATTGTTCGAGTGCATGGTTGAGAATAACATCGGCCAAATTTGTTAAAGCCTGGGAAAAATCCCGAAGAGAACTGTTTTCGAGAAGATGCCGTATATCAATACGAAACAGTTCCTCGTCTTTGGCTTGATTCAAGCGCTGTTTTTTTTGAGACATCGTTTTGGCGGACTGCAGGGCCTTTTTTATATGGTGGCTTAACGAAGTTTTTGAGCGAACCAGCGGTCCTTTTTGATATTGCTGCATCATTGGCAAGAGGTTGTCATGCTGGCGGCGAAGCAGGTCTTCCCAAAGATAGTCGCTGCTTCCAAACAGTTGTGCCAGGTTTCCCAACGTGGAGCCTTTGCTCAATATGGCAAGCTTAGACCCTTTTCCCTGTTTTTCTAACAATTGATCCAAAAATTGATCAAAATGGTCTAGGGCTTTTCCGGGGTCGGGGGCCCAACTTAAGTAGTGGGTGAATTCTTTTAACAAGACGGCCGCTGTTCGTAACTCCTGTTGTTCTTGTTTACGCTGAATTTTTCTTCCATGGCGATCATGAACATGGAGGCGATTGAGAACTTGAGTGTCTTTTGCTTCAATTTTGGCTTTTACAAGATACACGCCTCGCATAGCCAGGGCATTTGCAAAGGTATACAAAAAGGCTGGAGTATCCGTTGAGCGAATATCTAAAATCGTATCTGGAGAAGACGCATGGTTTGAAAATGTGAGATGAACAGGATGGAGTAGATCAACGGGCTCCCTTTTTGCTTTTTCCATATGTTCAATGAGACGCCGGTTAATGGAGCGCCGAGCCTGACGCACCTGATTTTTCTGTAATGAAAGAAGAAGGTCGATCAACATCCGTTGGAAATCTTGTTGAACAGATTCCTTGAATGGAAAATCTTTTTTCGCTTGGACCTCAAAGATATCTACCGCGATCTTCCGAGAGAGTCGTCCTGATGGCCGACGCACAGGAAACTGTTTCCACGACCGTAAGGATTGTGGTTTGTGGGTGGGTAAGGATGGCGTGGGGGAAACGGACGTTGACGTAAAGATGGCCGCCTCCCGGATATCCAGCCCAAAAGAGGCGAGTACTCCACAAATGGTGGCAAACTCAGAAAAGTAATCATGGGCCACGATGTGGATATGATAGCGTCGTGATGGAAGAGCGTTGATGGTCAAGGTACAAGGTTGTTCGAATGTGAGCTGATGCGCCATGTCTACGTGTTTGCGGATGACTTCAGCAGAAAACTGCTCCAGGTAGTCTTGATCCATTTGCGTGACATAGTCTTGGACAAAGGAGGACGGGAGATGAGGAGACTGCTGCCCGAGACGAATCATGAGTTCAGAGGGGTCCATGCCGCGTAAGTATACTGAAAAATTTTGTCGTTGTAAGGTTTAGAGCAGTCTCGTATAATCTGATTTCTTCATGAAAGCATCTTCAAAATCACCAATCTCGAAGCCAACCCGCAAACGACAACGCCAAGGCAATTTTCCCGATCCAACGCCAATTCTCCTGGCCTCTGCTCTTGACCCTAAGCAGGTGGCTCATTTGCTCCAATCCTATGGAATTCAGGATTGGAAACGGGCCGATCAAAATCTTCAAGCGATGGCTCGTGAACCAGAGACTCGAAAAATCTTGGCCAAGCTGCTTCCCTCACTCCTTGCCACCGTCGCAAAGACAGCTGAGCCAGATCAGGCGTTGAATGAGTGGGAGCGATATGTAGATTCGGGCATTCACCGCCTGCAACTCTTTCAGTATCTTGCGGCACTGCCGCATCTCGTTGAAGTATTAGGGATTGTTTTTGGAAACAGTCCAGCCATGTCACAAACTCTTATTCGAGATCCATTGTTGGTGTATTGGATTGAAGATAACCGCATTCTGTTACGGCGCCAAACACGAAAAGCTCTTGTGGAACAGTTGTCCCGCTCACTAGATGGCGTGAAAAGTTTTGATGCCAAATGCGAAGCGTTACGGCGGTTAAAGCGCCGGGAAATGCTACGGATCGGCATTCGTGATTTATTGAGCCTTGCCACTCCTATTGAAACATATACGATGTTGTCAGATTTAGCAGGCGTGGTGATTCAAGCTGCCTATGATTTGGTGAATCAAGATCTGCAACGGCGCCATGGAAGTTGGGAAATCTCGTTACAAACAACACGCAAGCGGTCCGCAGGATTTTCTGTGTTGGCCATGGGAAAATTAGGAGGATGGGAACTCAATTATAGTTCAGATATAGACCTTATTTATGTCTATCAAGAGTTCTCCGGCCTGACAAATGCCGGAAAGGGTCAACATGCTCTTTCCGCTTCAGACTATTTTCAGACGTTAGCGCAGGAGCTGACCAAGGTGTTGTCGACGGCCACCGCGGAAGGCGCGTTGTTCCGCGTAGATTTACGGTTGCGTCCGGAAGGCCAGGTTGGGCCTTTAGCCTCGCCGGTGCAAGATGCCAGTCATTACTATCAAACGCGCGGCCGAACATGGGAACGGTTAACCTTTTTAAAAGCCAAGCCTATAGCCGGAAATCTTCAGACCGGACGGGCATTCCTTCAGAAATTGCAAACGTTTGTGTATGGGAACAAAGAGACAGCTAATCAAGTCTTTCCTGCTATTCATAACTTACGTACACAAATGGTCACAAAGTTGGCGCGGAGAAAAGAATTGGATCGCAATGTCAAATTAGGCACGGGCGGTATTCGGGAGATTGAATTCATTGTGCAAGGATTACAATTACGATGGGGCTATCAATATCCGGCTGTGAAGAATTGTCAGACCTTGAAAAGTCTTATGCATTTATTCAAGGTTGGGAAATTAAAGCTCGAAGTCATTCAAGAACTCAAACAAGCCTATATCTTTTTACGCAACCTTGAAACCAAAATTCAAATGGTTCATGAGCTGCAAACGCATCTCTTACCCAAAAAAATCGATGAAATTGCGAAATGTGCCATTAGAATGGGATACCCTAAGGAAGAAACCGTCAAGAAAACCGCAGAGCATTTACTTGTGGATTACCGCCGACATACCCAAACCGTTCATGAATGGTATCTGCAAATTGTCAAAGTCTAGTAGCCTGGTTGCTTCCAGTCCTTCATCGCGTGCCACTGTATTTTCTTTTTTCGCAGTCTGATGTGTTTGCCATCCTTGTCTTGCTGGCAAGCGATGACCCCTGAAATCCTCAGCAGTTCAACTCTCCCCTGAAAAATAAAAGTAGAGGCTTGAATTCTGGAAAAATGTGGTTATCTCTATAGCAAACACCAGCTATGGTCAGGTCTCTGTTGGTGTGTTTGATCATTTTTGTATTTAGGAAAACGACAAAAATAGCCAGAGAGGTACTTTGATGAATCCAAATGACATGACGATAAAACTTCAAGAAGCACTACAAACCGCGTCAGGGTTGGCAATGCGCCGTAACCATCAGGGTATCGATGTGGAGCATCTGCTCGTAGCCCTATTAGAACAAGCGGATGGTTCGACGATACCGATTCTTGAGCAGGCGGGGATCTCTCCAAAGTCTGTCACTAATGCGGCAGAGCAAGCCCTTCAAAAGATCCCTCAAGTCCAAGTTAGCGGCGCTGCCCCTGGGCAGGTGCACATCACCCCTCGTTTAAGCAAGGTCCTCAATCAAGCTGAAGCCGAAATGAAAGAGCTAAAGGACGAGTACTTGAGCGTAGAACATGTCTTATTGGCTATGGTGGAAGAAGGCGGCGTGTTTAAGGCCTTGGGCCTCAAGCGGGATAAACTCTTGGCTGGGCTTCAACATGTGCGGGGTAACCAGCGGGTGACGAGCCAAGATCCTGAAGGAACCTATCAATCCTTGGAAAAATATGGCCGCGATCTGACGCGATTGGCCAGCCAGGGAAAGCTAGATCCGGTCATCGGCCGGGACGAAGAAATTCGCCGGGTGATCCAAATACTCTCCAGACGAACTAAAAACAATCCGGTCTTGATCGGCGAACCCGGTGTGGGGAAAACTGCTATCGTCGAGGGTTTGGCTCAACGAATTATCAAAGGCGACGTGCCCGAAGGTCTAAAACAAAAACGGGTAGTGGTCTTGGATATGGGAGCACTAGTCGCTGGGGCCAAATTTCGCGGAGAGTTTGAAGAACGGTTGAAGGCCGTGTTGAAAGAAGTGCAAGCTTCGCAAGGACAGGTTCTGCTCTTTATCGATGAATTACATACCGTCGTGGGTGCAGGGGCGGCGGAAGGGGCCATGGATGCCGCCAATCTCTTAAAGCCTATGCTGGCTCGTGGGGAACTGCATTTGATCGGCGCGACGACACTGGACGAATACCGTAAACATATTGAAAAAGATGCGGCGTTGGAGCGGCGATTCCAACCGGTTGTGGTCGATCAACCATCGGTTGAAGACACCATTTCCATCCTCCGGGGCCTAAGAGAACGCTATGAAGTGCATCATGGGGTCCGTATCAAAGATTCGGCACTAGTCGCCGCGGCCCGATTGTCTCATCGGTACATCAGCGACCGCTTTCTGCCGGACAAGGCCATCGATTTGATTGATGAATCCGCGGCCCGGTTGCGAACCGAAATTGACAGTATGCCTGCTGAAATGGATGAGATTTCCCGAAAAGTGTTGCAGCTGGAGATCGAGCGGGAAGCCCTCAAAAAAGAAACCGATTCGGGAAGCCAATCACGATTGGCCAACTTGGAACAAGAGTTGGAGAATAAACAGCAGACCCTGGCCGAACTCAAGAAGCGCTGGGATGCCGAGAAATCCTCTGTGGGCAAACTGCAAGAGTTGCGGCAATCCATCGAGAGCGTCAAGCAAGCTATAGAACAGGCGGAACGAAGTTATGATTTAAACAAAGTGGCAGAGTTGCGGTATGGGGAATTGCCCCGCTTAGAAAAGGAAATGCATGAGGAAGAAGAGCGTTTGACCAATAAAAACCAGGAAAGCCGTTTACTCAAAGAAGAAGTGGATGAAGAAGACATTGCCGAAGTCGTGAGTCGTTGGACGGGGATTCCGATGAACCGGCTCATGCAAGGCGAAATTGAAAAACTCCTCCATTTAGATGACCACCTGCATCAACGTGTAGTCGGACAAGACGAAGCCGTCAAAGCAGTCGCTGATGCGGTGCTACGTGCTCGGTCGGGAATCAAAGATCCCAATCGCCCAATTGGGTCATTTTTATTCCTCGGACCAACGGGTGTTGGAAAGACCGAGTTAGCACGTTCACTAGCCCATACGCTCTTTGACGATGAATCCAATTTGGTTCGGATTGATATGTCCGAATACATGGAAAAGCATACAGTGGCCCGGTTGATCGGCGCACCGCCTGGATATGTGGGCTACGAGGAAGGCGGGCAGTTAACCGAGGCGGTCAGACGGAAACCCTTCTCCGTTATCTTGTTTGATGAAATCGAAAAAGCCCACAACGATGTATTTAATGTTTTACTTCAAGTACTAGATGATGGGCGTTTGACGGATTCCCAAGGCCGGACGGTGGACTTCAAAAACACCGTGCTCATCATGACCTCCAACTTAGGTAGCCAAGAAATTCTTGAAGCCCAGCAGCGGGATATGGATTACGAAGGCATCCGTGCCGTCGTGCTTCGAGAAATTCAGCAACATTTTCGTCCGGAATTCTTGAACCGGGTCGACGAAGTTGTCGTCTTTCATCCGTTGACTCAGAAAGAGTTGGGCCCGATCGTAGAGATTCAGTTGGGACGGTTGCGGGCTCGACTAGCCGATCGACAGATGACGTTGGAGCTGTCGCCGGAAGCGGTCGCGGAATTGGCAGAGCGGGGGTATGATTCAGTCTATGGTGCCAGACCATTAAAGCGGTTGATTCAACAAGAGATCGAAACGCCACTGTCGCGCTTGATCATTCAAGGCAAGGTCGTAGATGGTCAAACGATTGTCGGCGACATGGTCGACGGCAAATTTGCCTTAGGTGCCAAAGAGACAATCGAATCCTAACATCTTCCTGCTCATTCCTACTCCACGTATAACCCGATCCCCCTCCTTTGTAAGGAGGGGCGAGGAGACGTAGCTCTTTTTTGGGCTTTGAGGCCTATTTCTATTTTTGGAGAAGGTCGTCTTTCAGAGCTTGTTTGGACAATCGGAGCGGGAGGATGCGATCGAAGACTCTGCTCAAACCTGATTTTTCCTGACTGGCGTTCGTTAAGCCTGGTGTTTCACCCAGAAATTCTAGAGCGAGTGTTCTTTGAAGGTCCTGTCTTTTTCCGTTGAGCTTTCTTTCCCTCTGTATTCTTTGATGCTAGCGTGGCTCGGTGTTCAGCGACGAGATCGACAATTTCACCATTTCGATAGATGTAGACGGGTGTGTTAGTCGCAAATCCCAATTCCCTGGCTTTTTTTGCTGCCCGTTTTAAGGCTACACCTACCTTGGCCAGATCAGGGTCTTGTATTCGTTCACGTCTCTTTGCCATTTCTTCCCTCTCCAGAAGCTAAGCGTCTTGGTGTCTCTGATGCATTATCATACAAGACCCATGTATTGACCAAGGGTTTGTAGACCTCTTGGAAATTTCGCCATCCGGCCGTGAATCGTCTCTTAATGATATCTGCTTTAACCGCGTGCCCTCCTTGGGCGACTCGGCTGGTTACGCGTGCAATCGCTATCTCGGGAGTCGGTAATTTCAAGAAAATCAGTTTGACAAAATATCCTTTCTTCCTCCATTGAGGGATCAAGCGTGCATATCGCAGGCCACTTAAAGTTGTTTCAAAGGCAAAACTTTCTCGACGCCGGATCGCTCTAGTTATTTCCTGGATCATGAGACGACCGGCACTAAATGCGGCTACTTCGGGCTCAAATGGCGAGAGCCCTGCTGCGATAAGATCCACATTGATAAAGCGGGGACATGCGGCTTCTTTGGGAAGGAATTCCCGTGCAAATGTTGTCTTGCCGGCACCATTCGGTCCCGCCAGAATGACGATTTTCTTCGTACGTGTTGTTGGCATGTCTTTGTATGTCATAACGGAAGGAGTTTATGCTACCCAACAGATTCCGAAAAGTACAGGATTTTTGTTGATACGGTTCTGCGAAGTTGATTGAGGAATCTACGTCCCTGGCTTCCCTCGAAAGGAGAGAATCTCTTCTTTAGAAGGGGAGAGGATAATCCATGATGGATTCCTGATTAAAGATGTCGGGAATGACCAAAGAGAACAGAACGGGAATGACAGGAGGTCAATTGACGGCTTGGAGGGTGATGTTGATGATTCGGTCTCTTTTGTTGCGGCGGAGGCCTAATTGAATCTGGTCTCCGACATTATGGCGGTCTAAGATGGTTGCCAGGTCATCAAAGTTGTTCACGGATTCACCATCGATTGAAATGATCACATCGCCTAAGCGGATTCTTCCTGACCGAAGTTCTTGAAGACTTTTCAGGCCGGCTTTTTCTGCAACACTGCCGGGAAGGACGCGTGCAATCACGACGCCGGTGACTCCCCATCGGTTTGCAATGGAGTCTGGTATGAGAGAGATACCCAGGCCGGGCCGAATAACTTTTCCATATTGAATGAGTTGCGGCACAATCCGCTTGACGATATCGACAGGTACCGCGAAACCAATTCCGGCAAACGCTCCACTCGGACTCATGATTTGGGTGTTGACGCCAATGAGTTGTCCGGAACTGTTGAGGAGGGGGCCGCCGGAGTTCCCGGGGTTAATTGCGGCATCGGTTTGAATCGCGCCCTCAATCGTTCGATTGTTCACGGATTTGATCGAACGTCCTAAGGCACTTACGACTCCGGTAGTCAATGTGTGATCGAGCCCAAATGGATTTCCGATGGCTAAGACTTGTTGCCCGACGCGAAGGTCGGTTGAATTGCCGGTTTCGAGGGGAGCGAGTTGATGCTTGGGAGCCTTGATCTGCAGGACGGCTAAATCGTGATCGGGGTCGACACCAATAACACGTGCAGCATGGGTTGATTGATCGTCTAAAATGACTTGAATGGAATCGGCTCCATAGACAACATGAAAGTTTGTCACAATGTGTCCTTGGGCGTTCCAGATAAATCCAGATCCAGAACCTTGCGGGACTTCAAAGGTGTTCAAAGACCAGAAGTCTCTTCGAAGGGCCGTGTTGGTGATATACACAACTGACTTTGCCGCTTTTTCAAAGACAGTGATCGTATTTCGTTCTTCTATGCTAAGCGACCGATTGGCCGTTTGATGGACAACGGCGGAGAATTGGATAGGTTGAACTGAATGAGTTTTTGCGCTAGCAGGGCTGACCATGAGTCCTATGAGAATGATAAAAATAGTAAGCTGGAAAGTTCGGATACTCATGTTGGGACTAACTGTCACTGATGTGAAAATAGAGCTGGTTAAAGGTATTCAATTCTTTTAAGTCATTCTCCCATGACTTGCACGACGAGTTCTCTTGTTCGTGAGCGTGTGTCGAAATCAATGAGCACAATCTGTTGCCATGTGCCTAAGGTTAGTGCCCCCTGGACGATAGGAATAGTGAGCGATGGCCCTTGCAACTGCCCTCGCAAATGAGAATGTCCATTGTCTTCTCCGCGATTCCGGAGGTTGTGTTCCCATTCGGGTTTGGGAGGAATTATCTCATTCCAAAAATTCTTCGTGTCTGCGCGTATGCCGGGTTCGTCTTCGATAATCATGACACTGGCCGTAGTATGTTTGACAAATACGGTCAATGTTCCATTTGATATACCTGACTTAGTGAGAATGGCATTCACATCCCGGTTCAAATTCTCTATTTGCGAATCCCCTGGCATGGCAATCTGTAAGATATGGGTTGATACTGGCATGAAATGTTAGTCCCTTACTGAAGCCAGATACTGACGGTCTGCATTGGACAATGTGCCTCCTCGAGCTTGGCGTAATGTGCTGGTAAAACATCCTTCCCGGGTTAACTGGCAAATGGTGGCTAGGACTTCTTGGCTGATCATTCGTTGTTTGGCGAGTTGACGGAGATAGGCGAAGGCGGCCTGAAAGCTTTCTTGTGTACGGTCGTAATAATCTTTTCCCCGTCGATGATTGCTGTAGGCTTCGAGTTGCTCGCATGCCACCAGAATTTCTCCCAATTGATGCATCCAGGCTGGAGCCGTCTCTAATTTTTCAGGATAATAATAGTACAACATGATACGTTCCATCCAGGGTGCCCATTTGATTCCTAAAGCTGGTAAGGTGGACTTCACTGGACGAAGATAGGTTTTGAGCCTTTTGGCAAAACCTAAGCGCATATCGATATGGTCTTTCACGGCTGGCGTGATAGGCAGTCCTTGTTTGATAAGCTCGTTTTTATAGCGGGCAAGAAAGGCTTGCGATTCCCGCCCATAGGGCGTCTGAGGATACTTGATTCGCCATTCTCGCGGTCTCGTCGGAATATTGTTTTGCTTGGCCCAAGACCAGATAGTTCCGAATAATTTAGAGTTCAGGCCGGCCCGGCCTAAGTCATGCAGGATACAGGCTACTTCAAATTGTTTGAGCCGATGAATGGGGTGGCCTAAGGTCTCCGCAACAGGGACGCACATTCGGGCCGTCCGGTGGGCGTGGGCTTTATCATACCCGGGAAGCTTTTTTTCAGGGTTTGCAGGATGAGGAACATCGTATAATGTCAGAAGGGACTGAACCTGATTTTTGGTGAGAACAGTTTGAGAAGGCTTCAAAATAGCGGTAAATATGAATCTACAGTTGGAAGTTTTTTAGTGTGAACAATGCTGCAACTTAAAGCGACTGTTGAATAATGATGACATCAGTGGCCAAATTTCGTCTCTGCGACGTAACATGTCAGAAACCTCGGGGCTGTTCAAAAAAGTCCGTCCAGCCCTGTCCTGAGGCTTCCCGAAGGGAAGGCCGCAGCCTTTTTTGCGCGCGGAGCGTATTGGTACTACGTGAGCACGGAAAAAGGGCGAGAACGCCGCTGGCGGCTTTTTTCAACAGACCCTTAGAGTATCTCACCTTTGTTCAAAGGGTCAATCAACTTTTTTTCAGAAAGTTGTCTTGTGTCAGATATGCCGGGCCGCAGCTCTTTTTGTACACAGAGCGTGCTCATACGACACAAATATGGAAAAAGGGCAAGAACATCGCTGACGGTTTTTTCAATCGACTCAACAAGAGTGTAGCGGAGTATCTGGCTTGAGAATTGCGCCAAGAAAGATCATGATATGGGGAGCCCTTGGGCTCGTATTCCTTGCCAGTCTCTTACTCATTCTTCCCCGGTTTTTCAATCCGCACTATTTGCAGGAGTTGGCCCTTGAACAAATTCGACAGACGCTTGGATCGCATGTGACGGTAGGAGAGACGTCCCTGGCCTTCTTCCCCACTCCTCATTTTGTTGTGTCCGATATTGTGGTGAAAGACCAGCCGGATTCTCATGCCGTTTTTCGTGCACAATCAATGAGCTTAGAGTTAGGCTTTGGGCAATTGTTGCAAAAAAAACTGGTTGTACAAGAATTTTTTCTGGATAGCCCGGAAATTGAAGTTCATCGCGATTCATCGGGGAAATGGTGGGCATTGGGTCAATCTGATGAGCAGTCCTCTTTGTCTTCTTTGGCGTCTTTTTTAGTGCTGGATAAACTCATTGTGGCAAATGGAAAAATTATTGTGATCGATGAATCTCCATCCGATAGCGTCAGGGGCATTGTTGTAGATAATGTGGCGTGTGTTACAGAAACATCATATGAAGGTGTGAACGTTCAATCAAATATGACTGTATCGGGGAATCTTCGACAAGGTCAGAGTGCGGCTCCTATTGAACTATCCGGGACATTGGCGGGGAGAACGAATGTCCTCCCTTCTGTGGGCAGACAACCTCTATTTTTTGAGAATCTAGTTTTTGAGGGAAATATTGAAACGAAAAATATCGTCGCGAAGCAGTTAGGCGAGTATATTCCCGATAACGGTTTTCTGGCTAAATTTCCGGGAACCCTCGAAGTGTCATCTCAGATCAAATGGGTCAAGAAGGGTAAGGGCTCCCAACTTAACCTATCGAATATCTTTTTGGCCAATCGCGCTATGACTCTGGCAGGACATGCGAATATTGAAGAGCTCAAAGATGGACATCACATGATGTCTCTCTCGATGCGATCTGCCAGCCTCGACCTGAAAATGGTTCGGCAGCTTGTCCCACACGCCTGGCTTCCCGCTCCTGTTGAGGATTTTTGGAAGATGGCAAAATGGGGAGGGGAATTGGAATTACTGGAAGCCCGAGTGACTGGATCAACACGTGCCGATGTCGAGACTTCAGTCACGGGAACCTTTCGCCTGAATAATGGATTTCTCGACATGCCAGAAATTCCTCAAACCCATCGTGTTCAGGCGAGGATAGTGGTCGAACCTGATCGGATCCAGCTGTTGGATGCCCAAGGGATCTATGATGGCATTGCCGTCGATGTCAACCGTGGGGTCTTATTCTTTAAGGAAGAGGGGCCATGGGGCGAGGTGGACATTCAAGGCGACGTTCCGGCTGAAAAAGTCTGGGACTTTATTCGTCATTTAGGGGACTCCAATGCTCGTTCAAATATGATGCAATCCTGGAAAGTATCCGAGGGCGTTGGAATGCTGCGTTTGCGGTTTGCAGGATATGTGTTGGATGAAGATGGCCTCAGCTTTCAAAAGGGGGACTATCACCCTCAACAGGTGACATTCACGATTCCCGGCTTACCCTATTCATTGGACAATGCTCACGGCACCATTCAGTTTTCTCCGGATAGTACGGTCTTAAAAGACATTCAAGGTAGGATGGGAGCCCATCCACTAACATTAGAGGGGACCATTCTGCATCAAAAACATCTTCGCTTCGAACCGTTGCGGGTGAATGCCGGGTTTGAGGGACAAGATGTTTTTTCCCATAAAGGACCAGCTGGGCAGCAGTCGGGTGTGACGATTCGAGGGCCTTTGAAAGGATCCGTGACGATGCGTGGTCCCCTCAATCGTTTTCAGGTGAAGGGAAAAATTGATGGCGAGAAGGCCTCATTGTCAATTCCTGCTGTGCTGCAGAAAAAGATTGGCCAGGCTGGAACCTTAACGTTTGATGGTCAGGTGCATTCCGAGGGATCGATTCGTTTTGAGCGAATAGAATTAGCCCTCCTACCTCTGCGTCTTCGTGGGCAGGGAGTTATACGCTATCGACCGACTCTAGCGTGGGAAGGGCGCGTCCATTCAGGGCCGATATCAATCGGGTCACTTCCAAGCAACGTTCACATGTTGGGGAATGCCATGAAAACAGGCGTGTTTGAACTCCAGTTAGGTGGAACAGGGGTTGGCCGGGATTGGAAAAAATGGGACTTGAAAGGGTGGGTGGCGTTGACAGATGGGGTGATGAATATTCCCGGGATCCAAGAAACTATTGAGAACGTGTTTGTGCGGTTGCGCATTGATCGAGATCTGCTTGATCTCAAACGAATGGAATTTCGCATGCAGGACAGCGAAGCTGTGGTGAAGGGGTTTATGAAAAACTGGAAAACACATCCAGAGGTCAGTCTGATATGGGAGGCGCCGCAATTCGACATTGAATTACTGATTCCTAAAGATGAGCGGTCAATTCTACGTGACGGATTTGAATGGTTAGCAGACCAAGGACAGTTAGAAGGGTCTATTGTCATTAATCATCCAAGGTACAAAGCCTTTTCCGGACAAAAGCTGTCAGCGGCGTTAAGCATTCATGACAACTTAGTGGCAGTCGATAAAATTCAAACAATGGTTGAAAAAGAAGGAAGCTTGAAAGGGCGAGTGTTTGTTCATCTTCCTCCTCACAAACCAGCGGCGATGCGGGCTTCTTTTGAAGGGCACAATTTGCCATTTGAAAAATTTTTGTCTGTGCTAGGCGATCAGCGGCGTTTTGTTTCGGGAAATATGGATATTCGAGGGATGATTCAAGGCCATGGACGGGATCCGAAGGGGATTGCTCCATCATTGCAGGGAGGCATCCAGCTCTCCTTGCAAGATGGTTATGTGCGGCAAGAAACCATCTTGCCGAAAATCTTAGGTATTTTGAACCTTCCGCATGTTCTCCGGAAAAAGGTCAATTTTGAAAAGACTGGCTTCCCGTTTGAAACAATCCACACGTCCCTTAAAATTGAGAAAGGAAGCTTTTCAACCAAAGACTTTGTCTTGCGAAGTCCTATTATGAAAGCGTCGGCAGCTGGGATGTATAGTTTAGACCGAGATGACCTCAATGCTATTGCGGCTGTGAGTCCATTCGGCGCCTATTCGGATACGCTACAATCCATTCCCTTATTTGGAGAAATTTTTTCCGGAGACCGAAAAGGTATTGCGACAGCCATGTTTACGATGCGTGGTCCGTTAGCCGAACCCCACATTGCCTATTTGCCGAAAGAATCATTCAAGAATGGATTAACTGGCCTTGCACAACTAGCGTTTGATGTCTTGAAAAATACGGTAATGGCTCCTGTGAAGGTTCTGAATGAGGTAAACCGGGGAGGGGAGTCTCCTTCTTCGCAATCATTAGATTCGCCGCCACAACAATCTGGCGAAGCTCAATGATGTGCGCACCTTCAAAACGCTGTGCGGGTGGAACAGGTTGGCCTATCCGTCATGAAAGGTGACTAAAATGGTTCCAACAGTTGAATGGAAAAATGATCAGGTCTGTATTTTGGATCAAAGTGTCTTACCTGAAAATGTCTGTTTTCTAAATTGTTCTGACTATGGCTGTGTCGCTGATGCTATTCGAGAATTAAAGGTTCGTGGAGCGCCCGCGATAGGCGTCACCGCAGCGCTGGGTGTTGCTTTAGGCGCAAAACAATATCAAGGGGAGAGTGTGGAGGCCTTTCATCACCATATGGATCAGGTGTGCCAGACCCTGGCGGAGACTCGTCCTACTGCGGTTAATCTCTTTTGGGCGGTGAATCGTATGAAGCGCATTCTTGATCAGACAACTCTCGGTGACGTGAAGACTGGGCAAGACCGTTTGCTGCAGGAAGCTTTGTTGATTCTTGAAGAAGATATTGCCGTCAATAAGGCTTTGGGAAAACACGGTTCGTCGGTGATTCAACATGGGGACAACATTCTGACGCATTGTAATGCGGGAGCGTTAGCGACAGCGGGCTATGGCACGGCATTGGGTGTGGTTAGAGCTGCATGGGAAGAAGGTAAGCCGCTTCATGTGTTTGCAGATGAAACCCGCCCCGTCCTCCAAGGGGCACGGTTGACCGCCTGGGAATTGCAACAGGACGGAATTCCGGTAACATTGATCACCGATAATATGGTGGGAGCCTTGATGAAGAGCCAGAGGATTCAATGTTGTATTGTTGGCGCTGACCGTATTGCAGGCAATGGCGATGTGGCGAATAAAATTGGAACCTATTCGGTTGCGGTGCTGTCTCAAGCCCATGAGATCCCATTTTTCGTTGCCGCACCATTTTCGACCATTGATTTCAAGACTCCCACTGGAGATGACATTCCAATAGAAGAGCGGCATCCGTCAGAAGTAACACAGATGCACGGAGGCCAAATGATCGCCCCTGCCGGTGTCTCAGTGTGGAATCCAGCATTTGATGTAACGCCCGCTCATTTCATTACGGCAATTATTACTGAACGAGGAATTTTCAAACCTCAGGAACTCCCCCAAGAAGGGCGGAAAGAACAAGGTGACTCACCATCGTGATGGTTACAAAATTTGGCTGAGAACGCGTGAAAGATCGGTCAGATTATAAGGCTTGGCAATGACTCCGGAGAATCCAAATTCTTGATACCGTGCCATCACAGGGTCATTGGAATAGCCACTGGAGACGACCACAACAGCATCGGGATCTACCACCTTAATTTCTTGAAGCGTTTCATTGCCGCCCATTCCTCCGGGAATGGTCAGATCTACAATCGTGGCGACATAGGGAGTCTTACTGTGTAAGGCTTGCTTGTAATAACTGACAGCTGTTTCACCGTCCCGGGTCAAATCTATATCAAAGCCAAGATGTTGAAGCATCTTTCCCAAGATCTCTTGAATGTCTTCTTCATCATCCATGATAAGAATGCGCCCTGTTCCCTGAATGAGTTCTTCATGCGCTTCATACGTCGGGACCTTCTTCAGCGAGGCGGCAGGCAGGTAAAAGGTAAAACAGGTGCCTTCCCCAAGTGATGAAGACACAGCCAGGTGACCTTCATGTCGTTTGATAATGGAATACGTGGTGGCTAATCCTAACCCGCTGCCTTTTTGTTTCGTGGTAAAATACGGATCAAAAATCTTGGAGAGATGATCTTCCGAAATGCCAATGCCGTGATCCGTAACCGAGACTCGAACATATTCTCCAGGTTTGAGTGGAAGATCGGAGGAGCAGGAGATGGAGCAATCTTCGGCTTGGACTTCTATTGTTCCCCCGTCAGGCATGGCTTGATCTGCGTTGATCACAAGATTTTGCAGCACTTGACTAATCTGGCCTTCATCGACTTCAACGGGCTTGAGGTCTTGAGGGATGTGGATCTGACAGCTAACCCGTGAGCCGCGTAAGGCAAATTCCACGGTATCCTTGATAATCGAGGCCATTGAAGCCGTGCTCTTCACCGGCGCTCCGCCTTTGGCAAAGGTGAGCAGTTGCTTGGTTAGGTCGCGCGCTCGCAAACAGGCTTTTTCAGCCGCGCTGAGTCGTTCAACGATAGATTCCTTGATGGAGAAAGACCCCTTCCCCACGATCATTTTGGCTAGTCCAATGTTGGCAAAGACTGACGTTAAGATATTATTGAAATCATGCGCGATCCCGCCCGCCAGCAATCCGACCGATTCCAATTTTGTGGCCCGCAGGCGTTCTTCTTCCAACCGTTTTTGTTCGGTAATGTCTCGCGTGACAATCACTCCGATGATCGTGCCGAGACTGGTGCGAAACGGGTGGATATGACTTTCAAACCAACGCCATTCATCCTGTTTCGTTTGAATCCGGCAGGTCATGTCGATTTCCTGAAGCAAGTGAACTTGCTGATGAAATAAGTCCAGAAGCTCCGGGCGTTCTTCGGGATGCACGAAATCAAAAAAACTTTTGCCCAACATGTCTTTGGATTCGTACCCCAGTACGGCCAGACAGTTGGGGCTGACATAGTTGCAACAGCTCTCGTGGTTGACTTCAACAATGAGGTCGTAGGCGTTTTCCATGATAGCCCGATACCGTTGCTCGCTATCGCGCAGGGCATCTTCGGTCTTTTTTCGTTGGAGCTCACTTGCGGCTCTGGCAGCGAATAACTGAATGATGGACGTGGCGACATGAGTCTGGACAAGTGGGTTGGGACTGAGCACGAGTAGAAGCCCAATGACTTGCCCGGCTTGTCCACGTAACGCGCTGCCTACATAACTGGTGACCCGCCACGAAGAGAGAGGAGAGGCGGGAGGAAAGAGTGGAGTCGCAAGGAGGTTCCCCGTGCACCCTTTGACACGCACGAGGTCATCGAAAACCTGAGAAGGTAGCGTCCAGGCCATATTTTCTGCATAAGATCCCTTTGCCCAAATCGCCACCGTTTGCGTGTGGGGATGAGCAGGGTTTTCAAGTTCAGCCAGGATTGCATAAGGAGTATTGAGGGCGTGACATAAATCTTTGACCAATGATCGTAAAAAGGCGATGCTTCCTGGAGCGGGATCAGTTTGCGCAATTTTTCGTAAGGCTTCTTCGAACCGTTTGGAATCGGTTATATCTTTGACAACAGAAATGGCGCCCCATTGTGTGCCTTGCGCATTAAACAGCGGGTAGCACGACACATGGAAATAGCCCGGCATAGTAGGAAAAGATGTTTCAACAACGGCCGAAAGCGCCCCGGCTAAAACCGTATCCCATGGAGGCGGGCTTTGAGGGGTAATGTTCCCATAATAGGGACGGCGGTAGTGGTGTCCCATGATCGGGCCAATGTCCGGCTCAACCTGATCTCGTAACGCTCGATTTGCCCATGCAATATTCCCCGCATGATCCAGGATCATGACATGATCGGTGAGTGCATCAAACGCTTGTTCCCATTTCTCGGTCGTTTGAGAATGAGGGAGAGCGGTCATCTGGGCTAGAGTTTTTTCCATATTGGTTGGGGGCTAGGCCTCGTGTGTATGAGGAAGGACGGTGGTTACCACACCACTGTGGCAAATAGATTGGCCAATTCCGGGTCCAGGCTTTTTCCAGCTTCTTGCCGTATGGTGTCCCGTGCTTCAGGTACCGGCATGGTTTGAGCGCCTTGTCCCGTGACATAGTTGTCAAAGACATTGGCCAGTCCTACAATTCGGGCTGGAAAAGGAATCTTGTCCCCGGCGAGTCCTTCGGGAAACCCCGAACCATCATATTTTTCATGATGAGAACGAATGCTCTGTTCGACGGCCGGATGGAAAGGAATATTCCTGATAAATTGTGCCCCAATGGCAGGATGACAATTCATCAGTTCCTGTTCCTGTTCGGAAATTGATGAATCGCCGGCGATCAATCGATCGTGAATGCCTACCTTGCCAATGTCGTGCAAGTACGCGCCTAGGAGAATCGCTTCCCGTTCCTCCTGGTTCATATCAAGATGTTCGATGAGCAAGGAGGCATAAAAGTTGACCCGGCTGCCATGCTGGACTAATTCTGGATGCTTGGCCCCTAATAGAGTGTTAATATTTGTCATAGCGGTTTTGACATCAATGCCTGAAGTCCAGAGGTTTCCTAGGGCCTGGAGAGCACCCTGGAGGGAGGAAAGACGGGTACGGCGCTCGAGCGCTTTTTTGATAATTTCTAAGAGGTCGGAGACATTGAATGGCTTGAGGACATAAGCAGCCACCCCATGTCGTATGGCATCAATGGCGGATTGTAAGGTGCCATATCCGGTAATGATCACAACATCAACGTCGTATCCATTTTCACGGATTTTAGCCAGAAGATCGGTGCCCGGTTCGTCTGGCAGCTTTAAATCAAGGGTCACCAGGTCGATAGGATGAGTGGCAAGAATCTGCAATGCTACTTCAGCGCGGTCGACCGTATAGAGGTTAAAATATGGGGAGAGGGTCAGCTTTAAGGCTTCTCGTGGGCCATGTTCATCCTCGACAATGAGAATGTTCGCTTGAGGGGGCGTGGACCCGGTAGGCTCTTGATTCATTCACAACTCCTTTTCCAGTTTTTGCCGCTCATGAAAACGGAAGAAATAAAAAATCGCATCAAGAGTGGATAGTCAAAGCAAATTCTGGAGAAGTTGTTCCACGTGTATTTAATTAACTAATGGAAAGAAACGGTTTTTTGCTGCTGAGGCACCTCCTCATGATAAAAATGGCAGTTATCACCTCACCGCTCTCAGGAATTTTGACACACTTCAACAAAAAAGGCTATGGGCGTATTATTCATAGTCAGATTGCAGGCGAAATCCTTTATCTTTGACGACAAGGTCTTGAAACAATTGTTCATATAAGTCCTTGGCGACAACGTTAATCAGATCTTCGACATCAGATGGAGAAAAGGTTCCAACTGTATCTGATCCATTTGCTCCCAACACCATTCGAACAGTACTTCCGTCAACCTTATTTCTCGCCTCAAAACGCACTCTCATATCGACGACAATATCTGTAAATCCAAATCCACTTTTTGCGTTGGCATTTAACGATAACACAGTTCCCGTTAATGTCACATCCTGAGAGCCATTTTCTCCAGTCTGGCCCTGTTGTTTCTTCGAAGCACGCCAATTTCGTTTATGAAGATATTCTAGGGCTAAATCTGCCATACCTTCACTGACATTGCCATTCCAAGCATTGAAATGGGTTTGTCCGCCCCAAAAGTGTGTCCGGGACCCAAGGCGATGTTGTTGAGGACGTGCATCTTGGAAGGGCTCAACGACAATGGACAAGTCATCATGAACCGTCTGAGCCTTGTAAGAGGGAAGGGCGCGGGGGTCAAAGTTGATCGTATTTCCTGTGCCCTGGCAGGCGCTAAATAGGAACATCAGTCCCAGACAGCAAAACAGTTTGAGGTGAAGAGATGGTGTGGTCACAAATGATTCCTCCCTAACTCATAGCAATGGTGAACGCTGAATGATATTCTGGAACATCTTGTGAAGCATTCTCACGACTGGAGGGGCTTGAAAAGAGAAGTAAGTCACAAAATCCCTTTAATTCTAACGTAAAAGGAGAGCGAATTTAAACCTTAAAGTCGCTATCTACGGCTGAAGGCTCTCTTTTCTTGACATTCTTCTGAGTGCCTTGAGACTATCGTTCCTGTCATTTCTTCTTACGATTTCTGAAAAAGGATAGTGCGAGATGTGGAAGAAAAACTTTTTATTTCGAGCAGATGAGGCGGTTCCGTTAGAGCAAACCGAAAATGAACTGTTTCATGAGACAGATCCAGCCCTAGATAGTTCGGGTTTACAAATGGATAAGTATATATCAGTGTGGCTCCAAGGAGATGGAGACGAACAGGCCCCTTCAATCTACACGAATATGTATGTGCGAACGGCAACCCTTGATCCTGTCAAAAAAGTGGGCTTTCTCCAGCCGCTTCAGGGACGATCACATCAAATACGCGCAATGTTGTCGGCGCCTCAAAAGGCCTATCTTCGGCAGTGGCTCTCTAGTTCATTTCCCAAAGCCTGGCAAGAAGCGGACGAACATTTTCAAGCATTTCTTTCAGATTGAAGTCATAGTCTTTTCGTGAAGCTCCGGATTTCCTTGTCATGAGAAATATAAAAATTCATGTATTACATAAAGAATAGCTTGTTGAATCGTAAGTTGTAAGGTGGATATCTCAACCGAAGCATTAATTGTTGGGGCTGGAGGAGGAGGGGCCGTTCTCGGCATTGCTTTGTCCAGAAAGGGAATTCCGAACCTCATCTTAGAGCAAGCGTCTGGGCCTCCACAGGGCCTACGAGGAGAAATTCTTCAACCAAATGGACAGGCGTTACTTCAAAATTTAGGATTATTAGACGCCCTCCCTCCTTCGGCTTCCAAGCCCGTAAGATTTTTTCATTTTCGTCAAAGCGGAGGGCTTAGACTGTGTACGATTGATTATGACATGTTGCCGGCTCCCTTTAATCGTGCATTAGTCATGTTTCCAAATGTGGTGCACCATACGATTCTTGAATGTCTGCAGCATGAGAATCCGGATGGAATCAAATTCAACGCAACCTTTAAATCTTTTCTTCGAGAAGATAATAGGATTGCTGGTGTTCATGCGGAACTGAATGGTGAACCGGTTCGAATCCGCGCCCGGGTGGTCGTAGGGGCTGATGGCCCTTTCTCACAGGTTCGAGAAGCCATGGGCATTGCGGCTTCCGTGCATCGTTATAAAGAAGGCTATTTGGTGGCGGTCTTAGATTCCCCGCAAGAATTTGATGAAGGGCAGTATTATGTCGGACAGAAAACTATATTCAGTCTCTTTCCTGCTCCCGATGCAAAAGTGTATGCCTTATATATGGTATCGTCAGACTCTCTCGGGCAGTTAAAATCTCAGGGGGTTGCTGCCCTTCGTGAACAATGGAAAGCAATTACCCCTGAAGTTGGGCCTCTTTTCAATTCGTTTGTTGATTGGACGCAAACCGCGTATATGGGCACCGGACGAGTGCGAGCTAAGACATGGGTTATTGACCGTGCGGTGGTGATAGGGGATGCCGCCCATGGAATGAATCCGCATGCCTCCCAGGGTAGAATGCAGGCGATGGTGGATGCCATGACTCTTGCGGATATTCTTGAAGATTGTCACCGGAAGCAGGATTGGTCCGTGGAGTCCCTTAAGCCGTTTGAAGTGGCGCGGCGTCCGCAAGTCACGATGCTGCAGCGATTGGCTGATGAAGAAGTCTTTTTCTGGAATACGGGAAACCCGATTTTAACAAGACTCCGCGATCGGGTATTTTCCAAAATAGATTCGAACCGGCGTTTACAATACCAAGTTTTGTCTGCGACGGCTGGCTTGAGGGCTACGGCACCCTTCGGCTGGCTTGACCGTTTTCAGGCGGCAGGGCTCTTGCCAGATCCGCGAGCTGATCACATACCTGCATAACCTTCTCTATCCGGCGATATTCCTTACACACTATGTCCATATTTCGTACTCTAGATGTGTCGGAAGATCTTCAGGATCTACTCGCCCGGTATGTGAACCAGATTCATCAACAGTGGGAAGCGGACTTGAGCAGCCTCATTCTTTTTGGAAGCGTCGTGCGGGGTGATTATATTGCCGGTCGTTCAAATATCAATGTTCTTCTTGTCGTGAAGTCAATAGCCGTTACACAATTGCAGCGTGCGGCCACGTTGCATAAAGAATGGGGAAAACACCAAATCATTGCGCCTCTCATGATGGGAAAGGAAGAACTCGAAAAGACTGCCCGCTTGTTTCCATTAGAATATCTTCAAATGACGCAACATCACGTGGTGTTATCCGGCCAAGATCCATTTGGCAACATAGATATTGATAGAAACACATTGAGTTGGCAATGCGAACAAGAATTGACGGCCAATCTTTTGCGGGTACGGCAGCGGTTTATTGAAGGCGAGGGGCGGATCGAAGCTATTCAGGCATTGCTCATTCTTTCCATTACGGCTGTTCTCCCATGCCTTCGCGGTTTGTTGTACTGTCTCGGACACTCCTCAGACATCAAAGATCAGCAGATTCTTGAAACGCTTCCGTCTGCGATGCAATTTGATGCTGCGATTTTTGTTGAGATTCTCAATATGAAGAAAGGGTTGAGTACGCCTGGGTCCTTGAAATGGATACAGGCGTATCAGCGATACCTGCAATGTTTAGAAGAAGTTTTAGAGCGGGTACCGGAAATACGTCGGGCAGGGAACCTATGATTTTCATGTATGGTAGGGTGTCTCTTTGGGTGGCCGGATGTCTGCTGTTTGTCCATTCAACGGTGTGGGGTGCGCCATTGGAAAAGGAGCCACTCCCCACTCCTCTCGGATATGTGAGTGACTATGCACAGGTCTTAGGCGAGGAGTGGTATGCCCAAATTCGAGCGGTCTGCAAAGATCTTGAAACCAATACTGGCGTTGAACTGTTGGTGGTGACCAGAGAGACCATTTCTTCGTATCCTCATGCACAAGACTATGCCCAACGGCTGTATGCAGCCTGGCGAATAGGGACAGCTCAACAAGAGCGCGGACTTCTTCTATTCGTGGCCCTGAAGGAGCGGCAAGCTGTTGTCGTTGTCGGAAAAAACCTTATTACGGTGATCACGCCTCAAGTATTAGATGATATTTCGATGAAATATTTGCAGCCCATGTTTCATTCCAAAGATTACGGGATGAATGTTTTTCGCTCGACACTGACTTTGGCGGCTACCGTTGGGCAAGCTCCGCCAGCGGAAGACAAAAGCCGGCCAACGCGGACAGCCGGATTTTGGATGAATGTCACAGTTGTCTTTCTCATGTTGTATGCGTTGTGGCGGTTTACCCGTCCTGAGAGATATCATCCGTTTCCACGTTGGAAGCGTGGAGAATATTGGGGGATAGGGCAGGGAGGGTTTGGCGGAAATTTCGGCGGATTTGGTGGTGGAACCGGAGGACAAGGGCTGCGATAGGAAGTGGTTTAAGAAAGCATCGCATGGTTTTCAAAGATGAGAGTTCGCGTCACAATTTCTCCATCTTCGTAAGAGATAATTCGTCGCGTGGCGGGAAGATCCGATTGCTCCACACGGACGTGTGTATCAAAAAAACTATCAACATTTTTTAACGAGCGGTCTTGAGGAGAAAAATAATAGACCGTGTACCGGGTCGTTAAATGACATTGGTCTTGTGTGATTGCACTCTCTTCGACGTTAATTGTAAAAGCTGCTTGGGGCATATTGCGATTGATTTGAGTAATGCGGTTCTCTTTGATCCGATACCAGGAACCCATTCCATCGCCATGAATATTGATTCTCTGCCCAAGTGGATGCGTGTCTTCCCCGCCTAACGTCAGGATATATTTCCCATCAGACTCTTCAAAGTTTCTGGGGCCGCGATGGACGGCGATCATCCCAATTTGGTTTTGAGCCCAGGTTTGGAGGTCGGCATCATCAATTGCCACGGCAACATCTCGGGGCCCTTTCACGGTCACCGTGCCTTTGGTTTCTTTGCCATTAACATTTATGCGTAGATCAGCTTGAAAGCCTTTGAATTCCGGTTGCCAACGGGCTGTCTTGGCAAATGCGGCTTGGAGCAGGTCGCGAGCTTGAGGGTCGTCTTGAACATCCGTAGGTTTTTCTTCTGAGCTATCCGTTTTCATGATTGTTACTCCTTAACGGTAAACATGCGTCATATAGTAAAAGGGTCTGTTGAAAAAAGCCGCCAGCGGCGTTCTCGCCCTTTTTCCGTGCTCACGTAGTGCCAGTACGCTCCGCGCGCAAAAAGGGCTGCGGCCTTGCTGGACGGAATTTTTTGAACAGACCCGTCGTTGTTGATCGCCAAGAGCTTCCTGGCGAAATATGGCCTTTGATATCTTCATTATTCAACACTCTCTAAAAAGATAAGAAGTGGAAATTTTCAGAGAGCATTATAAGGGAGTTCTTGGAGATGAACAACTCAAGGGAAGAAGCTGATTTATCTCACGGTCTGGCAACATGAACTTTGCGCAAAACTTGCATGGTCATCTCATGGACCGTACATTGAACTTTTAAGAAAGGAACACACCATGCAGGTTCTCGTGACAGGTGGAGCCGGTTTTATTGGGTCGCATACAGTCGAGCAGTTGCTGGATGCCAAGATTTCTGTCCGGGTATTGGATAATTTTTCTACTGGATCTAGGCAAAATTTGCCGACCCATTCTCTTCTGGAAATTCAAGAAGGTGATATTTGTGATGAGCAGGCAGTGAAAAAAGCAATGGAAGATATTTCGCATGTCCTGCATTTGGCGGCTCAAGTATCGGTCCAGGCTTCGGTGGAGGACCCTGTCCGCTCTTGTTCGACAAATATTGGCGGGTTTGTGAATGTGCTTCAAGCCGCCCGTGATTTTCGTGTGCAACGCATGGTCTATGCCTCGAGTGCTGCCGTTTATGGGCAGCCCCGACGGTTGCCATTGTCTGAAGAGGATCGTGCTGAGCCGTGCTCGCCTTATGGCCTAGAAAAACTCGTGAACGATCAATATGCGGCATTGTTTGCGCAAGAATTTGATTTATCGTTGCTAGGCCTACGGTACTTTAATGTGTTTGGCCCACGGCAAGATCCCCGGTCACCCTATGCCGGGGTCATCAGTAAGTTTATTGCTATGATTGAACAGGGGCAGTCCCTGTCGGTGTTTGGAGATGGTGAACAAACGCGGGACTTCATTTTTGTAAAAGATATTGCCAAGGCGAATATGCAGGCCCTCCAGCATGAGATGACGGGGGTCTGTAATGTTGCGACGGGGCAAAGCATCAGTTTGTTAGATCTTATTGAAGTCCTCTCCGATTGTGTCGATCGCCCGTTAGAAATTGTGCAGCGACCAGCCCGCCTAGGAGATATTCCATTTTCTGAAGCTCATGTTGACCGGCTCCAATCTTTACTTGATTTAAAAGAAATGACGTGTCTGAAAAATGGCTTGCAGTCGTTACTGCAAGAAATGATGAGCTTGTGAACTACCGATACTCACGTCGGTGAGTATGTGGGATGTATGACTAGAATGTGGGTCTTTCGAGCAATTTCTTTACATGCAGGGTCTTGGAGGGCCGCCCAAGGTTAAAGGGCTTCTTTGAGAATAAAGCAAGTGCAAATTGTCCTAGGCTTCGAGGTAGAGGCGGAGCGTATTCTCATGTCCTAAGGTGACATGACCGGTTTTACATTCTCCACTCAGAGAGCAGGTTCGTTTTATCGCTAACACAACGGCAGGACTTTCATCCGAACGATAAATCACGTCTTCAATACGAATCTCGACGGCTTTTTCTTCATCTTCTGGATCCAAGTAATCGGCATCGTACATGGTACACCTCTCATGATTTAAACCGCATTTCTTTTCTCGTCTCATGGTTAACCAAGAATTGTGCCATTTGTAAGCCAGATGAAATTTTTAAAAAATGCTCAAAAAAATGCCTGATTTCTATATTGAAAGCCTTGAAAGAGGTTTGGTACCCGGCAAGGTCTACCGAGTTGAGGAAAAAAGTGAATGCAGCAAAAAGAATTCGAAGCGTTTCTCAGAATTTCGTGATCAAGAGAAGAAGCGGATGGAAGCCAAGTGTGGAGTCAATGACAACACATGGACTAAAAGCTGAGTTGTAAGTGCTAGGATTTAATCTGACAGTCAGCTAGAGTCCTTTGAACCCGGGAGATCCGGAGAAAGGACGAATGAGGATGACCACCGAACAAAAGATCATCAAAACCAAAGTGGGTTTGTTGGAGTTGGGCAAGCAATTGGGCAACGTCTCAAAAGCTTGTCAGATCATGGGCTACAGTCGAGACAGCTTCTATCGGTTTAAAGAACTGTACGAGACTGGGGGCGAAGCCGCCCTGGAAGAGATTTCCCGGCGAAAGCCGATCCTCAAGAATCGAGTAGCGCCTGAGGTGGAAGAGGCGTTGGTGAATTTGACCATCGAGCAGCCGGCTTGGGGCCAAGTGCGCATGGCTAATGAACTCAAAAAACAAGGGATCACGCTCTCGCCCGCGGGCATCCGCTACATCTGGCTCCGGCATGATTTGGAGACGATGCGGAAGCGGTTGAAGGCCTTAGAGGCCAAAGTGGCCCAAGAGGGACTCGTGTTGACGGACACTCAAGTCGTGGCCCTGGAGAAAGCCAAGGCCGACAAAGAAGCACATGGAGAGTTTGTGAGTGAATGCCCCGGCTACTGTGGGGCTCAGGATACCTTCTATGTGGGCACACTCAAGGGCGTGGGGCGGATCTATCAGCAGACCTTCATTGATACCTATAGCAAAGTTGGCTTTGCGAAGCTCTATGATCGCAAAACGCCCATCACGGCCGCAGACTTACTGAATGATCGGGTCCTGCCCTTTTTTGCCGATCACGAGATTCCCCTGAATCGAGTGCTCACCGATCGAGGGACGGAATATTGTGGCGCTCCGGAACGGCATGAGTATGAACTGTATCTGGCCGTAGAGAATATTGATCACACCCGGACCAAGACAAAGAGTCCGCAAACCAATGGGATCGTCGAACGGTTTCACAAGACACAGTTGAATGAGTTCTATCGGGTCACGTTCCGCAAGAAGATTTACCAGACCCTCGACGAATTACAAGCCGATTTGGATACGTGGCTACAGGAGTACAATGAACAGCGGACGCATCAAGGCCGGTGGTGTTATGGGAAAACGCCGATGCAAACCTGGCGAGACAGTGTCGTGTTGGCGAAGGAGAAGATGCTGGCCGCTTAACAATTACCGGACTCGCTGTCTGTCAGATGAAGTCTTGACTTATACAGCTGAGTAATGTTTTTCCGGCCAGAGGTCAGACGGCTTTTGGGGAAGCGATTTTTTCACACTGACTAATCAAGTGGTTTGCTCTTCCTGCTCAGGGGAACAAACAGCAAATCCTTGTTTCGCTTCCTCTCGATTTGTCGTGCTTTCTTTACAGTTTCTGCTCTTTGAGTCTGTCATTACCCCGTCTATTTTTTCCTACCTTTTTAGCTCGTTCTTTTAGGATCCTGTGCGTTACATCAAGTTACGCGTGGTTCCTGCTAGGAGCATGACGGTTTGCATATCTTCCGATCTTGATGTCTTGCATTAAATAGTTACTGAATGATGAAAAAAGTCAAAGAACTTTACATGTTTCAGGGACAAGTTTATATGCACCTAATTGCTAATACTTATTGCACATGAAAGAATTCCTGCCAGCGCATCCCATTCATAGCTAACACAGTTTTACAAATCATACTATTTCAACGACTTAAGATAATCCAATACAAAAAAACAACATAGCATTCATATAAAAAGCTGTTTGGCATGAGTCATGCCTATGAATTTATTGTATTACTTTAATTTCTATTGCGGATTGTTTATCTGCGGTATTTCTGATCAAAAATGATGAAAGGAGAGAAGTGATATGAAAGTATCATATTCTAAAATATGCCTTAGTACTCTCTTTGTTCTGTTAGTGGCACTGACTCCAGTCCATGCTCTCGCAGACTTTATTGGACCCTATGATGTCAGTAACTGGACCGCCTCAACTGAATTGAATGGCATCATTGATACGAGCGGCGCGCCAAATTCTATTACGATGACTAGCTCTGATTTTTGTGAACTGCTTGATTGTGACGATGCCTCAAATCAGGACTTTACGATTATGGCCGTAGCTGGTGGACAAGTGCAGTTTACCTGGGAAGCGATAACTGATGATGACGATTTTGGTTTTGATCCCTTTGGTTATTTATTGAATGGAAATTTCACAGAACTCACCGATTCATCTGCATTTGAGGATAGTGGAACGGCTTCGTTTAATGTGCTGGCCGGAGACATCTTTGGTTTCCGGGCCCACTCGACCGATTCATGCTGTGGCGCTGCTACGACCATTATTTCCAATTTTTCAGGCCCAATTGGAGAGACTGAGCCAGGGCCTGGTCCCGGTCCGGCAATCCCTGAGCCATCGACCATCCTGCTATTGGGCTCGGGCTTGATTGGCCTTGGTGCCTGGCGCATGAAGAAAGGCTTTTCAGCTTGACGCTTTGTTAACTCCTTCAACAGGCTTGATAAAGATGATAACAACCCGTTTCCCTGACACTAGGAAAACGGGTTGTTTTATAAGTAGTGAGAAGTCTTTTTCGCTCAAAGTCTACGATTATGAAGAAAGCGCGGCTTTGAGGTTCTTGGTGAGCGTTTTGATAGTAGAGAGAAAACTAGGATCTTCATGGTGTTCAGCAATGGTCCGGACTATGGCACTACCAATGATTACTCCATCAGCAAATTGAGCCACGTTTTGAGCATGTTCCGGTGTGGAAATGCCAAAGCCAACCGCGACGGGCTTTTTCGCTATTTTTTGAATCGCCTGCACATGTGTTTTGACGCGGCTGAAATCGGTAATTTGGGAACCGGTAATGCCGGTCAGTGAAACATAGTAAATAAACCCATGGGTACGAGAGATCACCTCTTTCCGCCGCTGCGGGGTACTAGTCGGGGCTAAGAGAAAAATGATGACAGGACCGCCTGCTTCCCTGGCAGCCTGAGAAAGAGCATCAGATTCCTCCGGCGGCAAATCCGGTACGATCACTCCATCTATTCCCGCTGACATCGCCTCAGCACAAAACTTCTGTAAGCCTATGGCAAGAATTGTATTGTAGTAGGCCATGAAAATGAGAGGAACCTGAGTTCTGGCTCTTAGAGATCTGACAGTGACAAGAATTTTTTTGAGTGTCGTCCCCGTCTGAAGAGAACGTTCGGCAGCTTGTTGTATGACCGGGCCATCAGCGATCGGGTCAGAAAAGGGAACACCCAGTTCAATGAGGTCCGCTCCGCCTTCAGCCAACGTCAAGACGAGTGATTCCGTCGTTTCTAAAGATGGATCACCTGCCATGATATAGGGGATAAGCGCTTTTTCCCCTTTCGCATGTAATGCCTCAAATGTTTGTTGTATGCGATTTGTCATAATTGACGAGTAAGTTGAGATATTTGGTGGCTCTACCCCACCTCAGTCCTCTCCTTACACAGGAGAGGAAGCTTTAGAGGGGAATACCTCGCATTTGAGCGACTTGTTGAACGTCTTTGTCACCGCGGCCAGAAAGATTCACTAGCAGAACCTGATTTTTTTTCATAGTTGGAGCTAGCTTGATAACTTCTGCGATTGCATGCGAACTCTCTAACGCGGGAATGATGCCTTCTTCTTGTGATAACAGGTCAAATGCTGCTAAAGCCTCTTTATCTGTCACTGAGGTATATTGAATACGCCCTGAATCATGATAGTAGCTATGTTCAGGGCCAACAGCAGGATAATCCAAGCCAGCTGATACCGAATGTGTCAGATTCACTTGCCCGTCTTGGTCCTGCAGCAAGTAGGTCATGGTGCCGTGCAGAACTCCTGGCCGTCCTCCAGAAAAACGTGCGGCATGCTTGCCGCTCTTGATACCATGCCCGCCAGCTTCCACGCCCACCATTTTTATCTTTGTATCTTTTACAAAAGGATAAAAGAGCCCCATGCTATTGCTTCCTCCGCCCACACAGGCGACGAGACAATGAGGGAGCCGCCCAGCTTGCTTCATGATTTGTTTTCTGGCTTCGCGACCGATGACCGATTGGAAATCACGAATCATCATCGGGTAGGGGTGAGCTCCCAACACAGAGCCCAAGAGATAATGGGTGGTCCCAATATTGGTAGTCCAATCCCGCATGGCTTCGCTGATTGCGTCTTTTAACGTACGGCTGCCAGCATCCACGCCCGTCACTTTAGATCCGAGTAAACGCATTCTGAATACATTGAGCGCCTGGCGTTCCATATCTTCCGTGCCCATATAAATTTCAGCATCCAGGCCAAACATCGCGGCAACTGTGGCCACGGCTACGCCATGCTGTCCCGCACCGGTTTCGGCAATAACCCGTTTCTTTTTCATACGGCGCGTCAGGAGTGCTTGCCCAACGGTGTTGTTAATTTTATGAGCCCCCGTGTGGCAGAGGTCTTCCCGCTTCAGATAAATCTTGGCACCGCCAAGTGTCTTGGTGAGACGTTCGGCAAAATAGAGAGGAGTGGGGCGGCCCACGAAATGTTTCAGGCAGGTTTGAAATTCTTCTTGAAAACGTTTGTCGCGTCTGATTCTTTGATACGCCTGATCAAGTTCATGAATAGCAGGCATCAGGGTTTCTGGGACATACATGCCGCCGAATTGCCCAAAACGCCCATGTTTATCTGGAGAGGTCGCCATATTGAAGAAAAATGAAAAAAGAGGAGAGTATAGCCGCGCCGTGGCTAACACTCAAGACAAACGGCTTGAGTGAACGCGCGAATTTTGTCGTGATCTTTTTTCCCCGGGCGTTCTTCTACGCCACTGCTCACATCCACGCCATATGGCTGAACCTGTTGTATGGCCTCACGCACGTTAGTAGGCGTCAAGCCGCCTGCTAAAAGAATAGGGACGTGTTGGGCCACTTCGCGGGCTAAGGCCCAATCCACGGTTTGCCCCGTTCCTCCAAAGGCTTGCGATGAAAAGGCATCAACGACAAAGCCCCGGATTCCTATACGGCCTTTATATTCCGCCAGTGCAAGCAAACTACTACGATCTTGCAGACGAAGGGCCCGTAGTACCGGCTTGCCAAGAGCTTCACAAAACGCGGGCGTTTCATCACCATGAAGTTGAGCAAATGCCAAGCCGCATTCATCAATGATTGCCCTTATGGTGTTTGGATCATGATTCACGAACACTCCCACGGCAAGGACAAACGGGGGAAGTTGCGCAATTATTCGCTGAGCCACGGCAGGGTCTATATAACGGGGGCTTTTCGCATAAAATACAAAGCCCAGCGCATTGGCTCCTGCGTCGATGGCAACTTTGGCGTCGTCCCAATTGGTGATCCCGCAAATTTTAATTTTCATGGTATGGAACCATTATCCCTGCAATGGTCATTCCCATGAAAATGGGAATCCAGAGTTGTTGTTTCTGGATACCCGTTGTTGCGGGTATGACGTGAAGATAAAAGCCAATCTTGAACAATGAATTGCTGGTCAATGACGACGAACGCAATCATACCCACCGAGGGCCGGCAGGTTGCTCATGAGAAGGCGTTGACACCGGACGCAGTTCCTTGATTTTGTCTTCA
Source organism: Nitrospirales bacterium (assembly GCA_965223315.1). Lineage (GTDB taxonomy): Bacteria > Nitrospirota > Nitrospiria > Nitrospirales > UBA8639 > Nitrospira_E. The sequence goes on along the minus strand of CBDCWD010000004.1, from coordinate 2,534,421 downwards.
ATGGAGTCAGCCCGCAACAGCGATTCGCCAATGAGCATGGCCCGCGCGCCGGCTTCCGAAATTCTTGCGACATCCTCATGTGTGTGAATGCCGCTTTCGCTGGCAAGAAGTTTATCGGCAGGCATACGTTTGGCCAAGCGTTCAGTCACACTCAGGTCAGTGGAAAAAGTGTTGAGATCGCGATTGTTAATGCCGATCAGCTTGGCGCTTGGAAGACGTTCAAGGACGATATCCAGTTCGCGTTCGTCATGTGTCTCAATGAGGACATCCAGATTGAGCTCGGTTGCCAGAATAAAAAAATCCTCCAATTGTATGCGGTCCAATCCAGCGACAATGAGTAATACACAGTCGGCGCCATATGCGCGGGCTTCATAAAATTGAATGTCTCCCACCATAAACTCTTTGTTGAGGGTGGGAAGATTCACAGAATCTTTGATTGCCGCTAAGAACTCTAGGCTGCCTTGAAAGAATTCCTGGTCGGTCAGGACAGAAAGAGCATGGGCTCCGGCGTCACGGTATTGTGTGGCAATCGCCACGGGATCGAATCGATCTTCAAATTCTTGACGCATCAGCCCCTGGCTCGGCGAGGCTTTTTTTACTTCGGCAATTAAAGCCGGGTTTCCTGTTTCACTGCCGGTTTCAAGAGCGTGAATGAAGCCTAATGGTGCGGGTTGGTTGGCGATACGGGTTTTCATCGACGACAGATATCCTCGGCTTTGCTTGCGCCGTAATTCTGCCTTTTTATGTTCTAGAATTCGTGAGAGAATCATGCCGCGAGTTCTTTGGTATAGGCGATGAGTTTTTCCAATTTTTCAAAAGGGGCTCCACTGTCCAAAATTCGTTGTGCTTCGTCATATCCTGTTTTCAGGGACGTGGCTTTGTTGCATGCCACCAACGCCGGTGCGGCATTCATAAGAACAATATCTCGCTTAGGACTCTGGCTTCCACGTAAAATGTCTTGAATGATTGCAGCATTGTCTTGGGGGGTACCCCCCAACAGTTCCTGTGGAGCCACGGGTTTCAAGCCAAAATCTTCAGGTTTTACAATATAACTGGCCACGCGGCCTTTTTTACCTTCAGCCACTGTGGTTGGCCCAGTGAGAGAAATCTCGTCTAACCCATCCATGCCATGTAAAACAAAACAATGCTGAGTCCCTAACCGGATCAAAACTTGGGCAAGTTTTTCCGTCAGGGACGCATCATAGACACCTAAAACCTGAATCGTCGCTCCTGCCGGATTGGATAAGGGCCCCATGATATTCATTAACGTTCGAATGCCCATGTCGGCGCGGGGCTTGGCGCAATGTTTCATGGCGTCATGATAAAGAGGAGCAAACAAAAACCCAATGCCTACTTCATTGATACAGTCTCCAACTTTCTGAGGCGGAAGATCAATATTCACCCCAAGCGCTGATAACACATCCGCGCTTCCGGAGCGGGAAGACACCGAGCGATTCCCATGCTTCGCCACGGTAATCCCTGCGCCTGCGATAATAAATGCGGTGGCGGTAGAGATATTAAAGGTGTGACTGCCATCTCCACCTGTTCCGCAGGTGTCGACGACTTGAGGATCGGAAATCGGCACTCGGATCGCGACGTCTCGCATGGCTCGAACTGATCCAGTAATTTCTTCTATGGTCTCGCCCTTCATACGGAGACCCATTAAATAGGCAGCGATCTGAGCATCGGTCGCGTTTCCCGACATCATTTCTCGCATGGCCTCCTCGGCTTCTTTTTCTGTCAAATCTATCCGATCCGGAAGCTTTGCAAGGATGTTTTTGAGGGCACTCATGACATTAGGTTTCTGCGTGATGCTTGTGGTCCATGTCGGTTTAGCTGGGTAGGGATGTAGGTGCAGGGAGCGTTAAAAAATTTTTTAGCAAATCCATACCTACCTTCGTCAAAATGGATTCGGGGTGAAATTGAACCCCTTCTGCGCCGGTCGGGTGATGGCGGAGCCCCATGATTTCTCCTTCCACGGTTTCGGCTGAGACTTCGAAATCTTCCGGTAACGTCTCGCGGTTAACAATAAGCGAGTGATACCGTGTGGCTTCAAATGGATTTGGTAATCCGTGAAAGATGGTGTTGCCATCATGATGAACCATGGAAGTTTTCCCATGCATAAGGCGATCAGCCCGTACAATTTGTCCGCCGAATGCATAGGCCAATGATTGATGGCCTAAGCAGACACCAAACAATGGAAGTTTTCCCGCATACTGTTGAATGGCCTCCACGGAAATTCCCGCCTCTCGAGGGGTACAGGGTCCCGGGGAGATCAAAAGCTGGTCTGGCGTCATGTGTTCAATATCTTGGATGGTCAGCTTATCATTACGCAGGACATGAACATCCGCCCCGAGCTCCCCTAAGTATTGCACAAGGTTATAGGTAAAAGAATCGTAATTGTCGATGACTAAAATCATAGTCAGAAGTTAGGTGTGAATAGTAAGGAGTAAGGGGCAGAAGAAAAATCACGGAGCCTAAGAATCGTTCGAATGAGAGCTGTTCTTTACCTAACTCCTTACTTTTTACTCCTCACTGATTTTTTAATCTAGGCCGCGTTCGGCCATTTCTAGCGCGCGCATGACAGCGCCCGCTTTGTTGCGGGTTTCCTCGTATTCCCGTGCGGGATCGGAATCTGCCACGATTCCGCCGCCTGCCTGGATATATGCCTTCTTGTTGTGTATCACGACCGTTCGAATATTAATGCCGGTATCCATGTTGCCTGAAAAGCTGAAGTACCCCACTGCGCCGCCATAGGGGCCTCGTTGTGTGGGTTCTAATTCCTCGATAATCTGCATCGCCCGAATTTTTGGCGCTCCAGATAAGGTCCCAGCAGGAAAACAGGCTTTTAAGACATCATAGGAAGTATATTGTGAATCTAAGATTCCTGTCACTTGAGAGACAATATGCATGACATGCGAGTAACGCTCAATCGTCTGAAATTTTTCGACCTGAACCGTTCCGGTTTGAGCGACCCGGCCGACATCATTTCGTCCGAGGTCGACCAGCATGAGATGTTCGGCCAGTTCTTTTTGATCTGCAAGAAGATCTTGCTCTAAGGTGTGATCTTCTATGGGTATCTTTCCCCGTGGACGCGTGCCTGCAATGGGCCGAACGACAATTTTGCCATGTTCACAACGGACCAACGTCTCCGGTGACGCACCGACAAGCTGTATATCGCCGAACCGGAGATAGTACATGTATGGTGAAGGATTAATCACTCGCAGAGCCCGATAAATTTGCAAGGGATTGACCCGGAGACTGGTTTCCCAACGTTGAGACATGACACCTTGAATAATATCTCCAGCCTGAATGTATTCCTTGGTACGCAACACCATCTTTTCGTAGTCTGCCGGAGTCATATTGGATTGAAATTTTAGAGTTGACCGGCCCTGTCGGGCAGTCTGCCGAACCTTCGTCTTGTGGAGTTTGGCAATAATGGCCTCAATCCGGTCTCGCGCGTCACGATATTGCTTCTGCAAATGGGTTTTGCTGTTTTTAGTCACGTGCACATTGGCTACCACTTTTATCGTGTGGAGCACATTGTCAAAAATCAATAAGGTGTCCGTAATACAAAATACGAACAACGGGGTAATGGCTTTTGACTTGGGGTAGGCCGGGATCGGCTCAAAGGATCGCACAACATCATAGCCAAGAAATCCAACGGCCCCTCCGGTAAACGGAGGCAGACCCGGAACCGGCACGGGATGGTATGGAGCCATAGCCTCTTGTACATGATCTAAAGGATTAGCCTTTAGAGGCACTCGTGACCGTTTTCGTCCCTGCTGGGTGATCACCTGGCCGTTCTCCTCCCATAAGACGACCGAGGGCTGGCTGCCCAAGAAGGAGTACCGTGCCCAATTTTCTCCACCTTCCACACTCTCGAATAAGAAGGCATGTGAACCTGTGTTAATCTTCGTAAATGCCGAGACCGGGGTATCAAGATCTGCCAGGATTTCTCGGTAGATAGGTATCAGATTTCCTTGGGCCGCCAAGGTACGGAAATCTTCAAAACTCACTGAATAATAAGCGTTTTTCATGCATTCGACGGTAGCATACGCCCTATAGGGTGTCAACGAAACGGGGGAGGGAGAGGTGTCGGTGGCAACAAAAAAGCGAGAACCCGCATGGGCTTTCCCTGCGGGCTCTCGCTTTAGGTATGCGTGACTAGGTTGAAAAAGGGTTAGCTATTTACTGATGGTGATTTCTTGGCCGACATGAATGGTGTTATCCACCAAATTGTTCCAAGCTTTCAGGTCATCTACCGTTACGCCATATTGTTTCGAAAGACGATACAACGTTTCGCCTTTGACGACGGTATGGGTGGCTCCACTACCCATGGCCATGCTGGATGGTTCATTAGTGATTGACTCTAGCGGGACATCGTTACCGTCGAGATCAAGATCGGATTCGAGCTTTGCCAGATCCGAATCTTTAAAGTCCAGGTCTTCCAGTCCAAACTCTGAAATAGAAGGTTCGGAAATTTTGAGGTCATCACTACTCACCATGCTGCCATCACGGGCACTGGATAACTCGTCGTGAGAACGGCTCAATTGATCTTGCAGTGCCTCGATCTCGGCATTGAGATCGCGTGTTTGAGATTCAAGTGACCCAAGCTGCCGTTGGGCATCTTGATATTTCACGTTGAGTTCGCCCGTCCGTTTTTCCTCCTGTGCCAGGAGCCGCTGAAAATTGAGCGCGCGAGCCTTCTCGGCCTCATATTTCTCTGTACTCACGCATCCCGACAAAAGCCCGCCACAGACGAAAAGGCCAGCTGCAATCTTTAGATAGGTCAACCCCGTTAGTGAGGTGTGCGCTACCTGATTTTCTTCAAACGTTAATTGCGTCATGTTGCGGAATCCTCCTCCATTGAGTTTCGTGTATGTCCTTTTACCAAGAGTGCCACTTGGACAAAAGGATAGATGCAGAAAACGTCCGGTTCTCTTTTCCTACACAATAATTCGGATTCTGGGTAATGTCAAACACGTAGTTCACTAAATCTAAAAGAGAGCAATGACTGTCACAGTCATTCATTGACCCTTAAAAAAATGGTGTGCTAATTTTTGGCGCCATGTCATCCGATGCTTCCTGCCCCACGCCACCAATGACTTTTCAAGTGGACCAGGTGTCCCTTCGTTTAGCCCGTCCTATCACACGGCAACAAGAGTGGATTGGAGACCATGAAATTTTGCAGCAACTTCTGGCCTGTTGGCTAGTCCTTGATCAACATGATTCTCCGCTTTCTCCACGCATTGTTGGACAACCCGGCGTGGGAAAAACCACTCTCGCGATGGCCGCGACACAAGCGCGAAAACAAGATCTGTATATTTATCAATGTACGGCGGACACACGCCCCGAGGACCTGCTCGTATCGCCCGTCATTACAGAGGGCGGAAGCATTGCCTATCAAGCCTCCCCGTTAGTCACGGCCATGGTCACTGGCAATATTTGTTTGCTGGATGAAGGCAACCGGATGAACGAGAAGAGTTGGGCCTCGCTTGCCTCTCTGTTAGACCATCGCCGGTTAGTAGAATCAGTTGTGGCTGGAGTCCAAATACTAGCTCACCAGCATTTCCGTTGTTGTGTGACAATGAACGAAGATGCTTCCACATACGAAGTCCCAGATTATATTTTATCCCGCCTGCAGCCCACGTTAAAGGTAGAGTTCCCTTCTAAAGAACATGAGTTAGCTATTTTGCGCTATCACTTGCCTTTTGCGTCTGCCGACTTATTGAACCTGACGGTCGAGTTTCTTCAGAAAGCACATTTACTGGATTTGCCGTTTTCAGTGAGAGATGGGATTCATATGGTACAGTACGCCATGAAGCGGATGGCCCAAGATGCAACGCATCCTTTGGCGCATGACAAAGCCTGGCGCGAAGCGTTAATGAAGGTGTTGGGTGAAGAGGCCATGGATTTGGATGCGCTAGCCAAACGCCGGTCGCAAACCCTCGGAGGCCAGGGGCTTCCCAAAGGGCTAGGTGATTTCTTTTTTGAAGAAGATTCGCCTTTGCATCCTGATCAATAGTTGATCGTCAGATTTGGCAAGCCCACACGAATTCAGCTAGGTCAGCTGACGCTTGCAGAAGGTGATCTGAACTTCTTACTGACAGAGTTATTTCTGATATAGTCTTCTCAGCGTGTCCCGACCTCATCCTATTTTTTCCCTTTCTCCTCATATCTCCATACTGCCCATTCTCCATGGCAGTGGAGATATGGCACAGGCCGTCCGTGAGTACATGATTTCCCAAGACGTGGACTGCGTTGCTCTTCCGCTGCCACCTTCCGCTGAACCACTGGTAGAAGAAGCTGTCGAAAGCCTGCCAAAGGTGAGTGTGGTGGTCTACGCCGAGACAAATGATGAAGATCTTCCCTGTTGTTCCTATATTCCCATCGACCCTTGCCAAGCGGTGATGATGGGCATACGGGTAGCCATGGGAGAGGGCATGGCTCGTGCTTACATTGATCGTGAAGTCTCGAAATTTCAGGCTCAGGCTTGGACTGGCCCCGATCCCTATGCTCTCAAAACAATGTCTTTGGAAAGCTTTTCCGCAGCCACCATTCCATTTTTGCCGTCCCCAGATCCAGGCGGGCAACGCCAAGCCCGGATTAGCTGGATGGCCTTTCGTCTCCATGAGCTGGAGCTTGAGTATCGGCATATTCTATGTCTCTGCCCTCTTATGGATTGGCCCTGGTTGCGCCAGGCGTATCATGATCGATTACCCTATCAGCCGCCAGAACCGTTATCTGAGCGTCCAGTGTGGTGGAGTGTGGATCACGCCTCGTTATATTTTCTTTTGGGTGAATTGCCCTATGTGACGCAACTATACGAACAGCGGCGAGAGGAAGCTCGATCCGACAAACATCTCTCGGTTGAAGGAATGAAAGAACTGGTGCTGGAAGCCCGCTCGCGATGGTTAGCCTCTCGATCTTCAAAGACAGCACAGGAGTCCAATTGGGTGACTCCACAATTACTTCAGCGATATTTTCACTATGTCCGTAATCGAACATTCTTAGAACAGCGTCTGACACCCGATCTTTTCACTCTTGTCCATGCCGCGCAACAAATGGCCGGCGATGCGTTTGCTCTGACATTGTTAGAAACGGCCAAGACCTACCGGTATCAGCACGAACCGTCAAATCTCGACACCAAGCCTGCCGTGACCATGGGTGTTGAGCAATTGCAAGATCCGGGGGGAGAGCTGCTTCCCGCGGTAAATCGCTTGCAGGGGCACCCTAAAATATGGCGCAGGCTGACGCTTCGCCCGAAACCGCCAACTCCTCAAAAACAAGCCTGGGCCTATCAATGGAATCCATTTCGGCAATGCTCGTGGCCTCCGGAAGATAAAAAGATCGAAGCCTTTGCCGCCCATGTCCGGCAACAAAGCAAACAGGTCTTAGGAGCGGACTTAGCCCGAACCGAAAAATTTAGTACATCACTAGAGGATGGCATTGATCTGCGAGAGACTTTGCGCCATTGGGCCAAACCGTCACAGCGTTCGGTCTTGGACCTGCGTGTGAAAGTCATTCCTCCAGCTAGAGGAACTATTGAGGTGCTTGTCTTTCTCTTTGAAGTCCCCGCTGACCCCAATACCTTTACATGGCGAACTACTTGGTATGCGGAACATCACGAAGAATCCACGTTAAGTTTTTATGCCACGCCGTTTTCAACTCAGATGATCGGGCCAGGAATTGGCCAGGCGGAGTATGGCGGAGTCATGTTTTTGCATCCCCCGCGTCCCATTCCTGATATTTGGGAACATCCGGCATTTAATTTCACCGGCACCTTAGAAGAGCGGTTGCTGGCAGGCGCCTGTGCCTATTCCCAAGAACCCTATGTGGCGGTGGTTTCGCCCGTTCCACTTAAAAACGCATGGCGACAAGTGGCCCGCCGATTCGGCCGTAAGTTAGTACCCTTGCCTTTGCATCGGTTTTCGGGGCAAACAGTTGCTCGCTTGCGGCAGTTTCATGTATTAAACGGTCATGAGATCCGCAGTTATGCTTCACGGTTTATTCGGGAATAAACCGGAATCTGGCCCCTTTTAGCGACACTTCTTGTTGTGGCAACTCCCCGCGAACAAGTAGACAACTTACGGCAGACTATTCGTCAACATGATGAATGGTACTATGTGCACAACCGCCCTAAAATTTCCGATGCCGAATATGACAAGCTCTTTCAACAGTTGCAGGACCTTGAACAGCAATTTCCGGATCTGATTTCGTCAGACTCCCCCACGCAACGAGTGGGAGGGGCGCCACTTGCACAATTTCAAAAAGTTCAGCATGAACATCCGCTCTTAAGTCTGGATTCAGAAATGACGGAGCACAGCGTTCGCACATTTGATGAGCGAGTCCGTCGTGATTTAGGAGAGATACGTATTGGTTATTCTGCCGAACCCAAGTTTGATGGGCTTTCTGTCGCCCTGACGTATGAGCATGGGCTGTTTGTGCGCGGCGCAACCAGAGGGGATGGGACGATTGGGGAAGATGTCACTCATAATCTCCGCACGATTCGAAGTCTGCCGTTACGATTAAAACGCAGCACCGGCTATCCAGCGCAGTTGGTCGTGCGGGGAGAAGTCTATATTAAGTTGCCCGATTTTCATCAGCTCAATCGGCAGTTGACGGAACAAGGCGAAGAGACGTTTGCTAATCCGCGCAATGCCGCTTCGGGCGCCTTAAGACAGTTAGATCCACAGATCGCGGCCAAGCGGCCGTTGACGATTGTCTGTTATGACTTGATGAGTACAGCACCGGAAAAGCCGGCCACGCATTATGAGGCTGTCTCCTGCCTAGAAAGCTGGGGACTTCCGGTTCCCTCTTTTCGTGAGCATTGCCAGGATATCGAAGCGGCTCTTGCCTTTCATCATCAATTAGCTGAGCAGCGAGAGGCCCTGCCTTATGAAATTGACGGGATTGTGATAAAGATTAATCGTCTTGATTGGCAAAAACAGTTGGGAGAAAAATCCCGTAGTCCACGATGGGCAATAGCCTATAAATTTCCGGCACGGAAAGAACTCACCACAGTCCGGGCGATTGCGATCTCGGTCGGGCGGACCGGGGCCCTCACACCCATTGCCTTGCTCGACCCGGTCGATATTGGCGGAGTTACGGTTAGCCGGGCCAGTTTGCACAATGTGGAAGAGGTGGGACGCAAGGATGTGCGAATTGGCGATACCGTGAAAGTGGAACGGGCAGGGGATGTCATTCCGGATATCATCGAACGAATGGAAGTGCCTGGAGAACAAAGAACCGAACCGTTCTCCCCGCCGGAGCACTGCCCTGTGTGCCAATCACATACCGTTCAGGAGGGGCCTATCCTTTACTGTACCGGGCATACATCGTGTTCTGCGCAAATTAAAGGATCGCTAGAGCATTATGTCTCGAAAAGGGCCATGAATATTGATGGGTTAGGCAAAAGAACTATTGCTCAATTGGTGGATAAAGGCTTAGTGCGCAACCTGGCGGATCTCTATACTTTAAGAAAGGAACAGTTGCTTGAGCTGGAAGGATTTGCCGAGAAGTCTGCTACGCAGTTGATCGAGGAGTTGAAGCGGAGCAAGCAAGCTTCTTTGCCGCGATTGCTCATTGGATTGGGAATTCGCCACGTGGGAACTCATATCGCCAAGGTGCTTGCCAAACAGTATGGGACACTACAGAATATTCAAATGGCTAAAAAAGACGAACTTCAAGCGATTCATGAGATTGGTCCAGAGATTGCCAGCAGTGTTGAAAGTTTTTTTCGAGAGGAACGCAATCTTGCAGTGATACGGCATATGCTCGAACGGGGAATGCAGATTGAACCTCTTGAAAGCACAGCTGGAGAGTCCCCTCAACCTTTCGCAGGACAGTCTTTTGTTTTGACCGGGACTTTAGAAGGTATGACTCGTGAAGAAGCCAAGCAACGGATTGAGTCTCTTGGTGGGCGGGTGATGTCTAGCGTGAGTAATAAGACGGACTATGTCGTGGCGGGTGCCGATCCCGGTTCCAAATTCGCGAAGGCTCAGAAGTTAGGCATACAAGTATTGGATGAATCAGCCTTTAGATCATTACTGTCGGAAAAGAAACTCTCTCAGATGTCGTGAAGGAAAATCTATGAAAATTGTATTAATGGTAGCTATGTTCTTCTTTTTTGTGATGATTCCAACGGTCTATGGAGAGGAGAATTTTGAAAAGTGGGTCAAGGAGTTTAAGGGGGAAGCGGTGAAGCAGGGCATCTCGTCTTCTCTGCTGGAAAAAGCCTTTAAGGGAGTTACTCCCATTCCACGGGTCTTAGAATTGGACCGGAAGCAACCTGAGTCAACGATGACGTTTGTGGAATATCGAAAAAGAATTGTTTCCCAGCAACGGATTCAACGCGGACGTCAAATGATGGCGCAACATCGTGACCTGTTGAATCAAGTCGGAAAGAAATATGGCGTTCAACCCCGCTTCATTGTAGCCCTGTGGGGCATTGAAACCTTCTATGGAAAAAACACAGGGGGGTATTCTATTGTCAATGCCCTGGCGACTCTGGCTTTTGATGGACGGCGAAGTCAATATTTTCGTGCCGAGCTGTTGAATGCCTTTCGAATCTTAGAGGACCGGCATATTTCTTTAGAGGCCATGAAGGGATCATGGGCTGGGGCGATGGGACAATGCCAATTTATGCCATCCAGCTTTTTGCGTCTGGCGGTGGATCATAATGGCGATGGACGTAAAGATATCTGGAACACTCCGGCCGACGTCTTTGCCTCCGCTGCAAATTACCTTGCGCAATCAGGTTGGCGCGGTAGGGAAATTTGGGGGCGAGAGGCCAAACTGCCTGCCGGATTTAATTTCAAACAGGCCAGTTTAAAAATTTCTAAGCCCTTACGGGAGTGGCAAAAAATAGGAGTTCGCCGCAGTAATGAGCGAAATCTCCCTGCAGCCTCCATGAACGCCTCGGTGGTCTTACCCGATGGAAAGGGCGGACCCGCCTATCTGGTCTATGACAACTATCGAGTGATTATGAAATGGAATCGGTCCACCTATTTCGCCACAAGTGTTGGATTACTAGCCGATGCGATTGGTCTGCATTAACATTTCCTACTTCAAAACAGACAAGATTCAATCCATCACTACACTAACTTTAATTGCCCTTAGGTGGAAAACTTGAGAAATTGCAAGAAAGATGGAAGCACTAGGATTCTGACGCGACGGGGGAGGGTTCTTCGGTTTCAGATTCAGGGATAATTTCTTCTTTGATGATTTGCACGCTTTTAATGGAACGTTCGTCGGCCTCGTGGACAATGAGTATGCAATTGTCAGTGTTCACTTTTTCCCCGACGGCTGGGATATGCCCCAACTCCTCAAGAATGAGTCCACTGATGGTGTTTTGCTCATCGTCTAATTCAACATTCAAAAATTCATTGATACGGCGCACTTCGGTCCGGCCATCGACCAGAATTTGATTTTTCCCGGTCCGGCGAATCCATTCTTCGTGCAGATCACCTTCATCTAATATTTCTCCGACCACTTCTTCCAATAAGTCTTCGACCGTCACGAGACCGATGACGCCCCCGAATTCATTGACTACCAACGCAATATGCCGTTTTTCTTTTTGAAATTGCTTTAAGAGTTCATCGGCTGGTTTCGTGCCAGGAATAAACAGAGTGGGTTTGGCAAGTTCATTGAGCTTGCGTTGAGCATGGGATTGGGCCAGCTCCATAAGGGCATGACTGCGGTACAGGATACCCGTAATGTTGTCGGGATTTCCATCATGAACAGGAATGCGGGAATGTTTGGCTTTATACAAATCTTGCCGCGCCCCTTCTAAGGTTTGTGTCCCATCTAACATGAACATGTAGATACGCGGAGTCATGACGTCTTCGGCAGTGACATCATTGAATTCGAACACATTTTTAATCATTTTGACTTCATCTGTTTCCAGCACTCCAGCTTTTCCGCCGGCATCTAGCATGATTTTGAGTTCCTCTTCGGTGATAAATGGCACCGTGAGCCCTCTCCCGCCGGTGAGCTTGAGGATGAAAGGTTCCAGGAAATAGAGAAATGGGGAAAACGCTTGTTCTAGCCAATAGATGGGATAGGACAATATTTGAACGGCGGTTTCAGCGTATTTGGCACAGAGGGTTTTGGGAACAATTTCACCAAATAGCAAGACCATAAAGGTTAACAATCCGGTGGCGACGGCAACGGCTTCGGACCCAAACAGGCGAATGGCTATTAGCGTGGCCATGGAGGCGGCCATGATATTCACCAGGTTGTTGCCAATAAGAATCGTGGAAAGCAGCCTTTGGGGATTTGAGCGAAGCTTTAAGGCCATTTTCGCCCCTTTGTGGCCTTCCTCTACCAGGGTTTTCAACCGGGATTCTGTAATGGAGAAGAAGGCGATTTCTGCCCCAGAAAAGAACGCCGACAACCCTAGACAGATAACAACAGCAAGAAAATCCATGGGTGGATTAGCGAACTCCGGCAGGGTGGACGCAAAGGGAGCTGAGGCTCAACGTAGCGACCCGAGATAGAGAACACACTATGAGGGAAAAAGGAATCAGAGGGTTTCGAGAAGGATTGATAGTTTGGCCAGCGGAGGATCCATCGATGATGAGATCGTGTGACCTATCAGTTTCCATGTAGGAAACAGGCTACCATAGGGGCGAGGAATTTTGCAATTATTTCAAGGAAGCAGGCTGAAAAATTCTTATAATTCAATCACTTAGATCTAAAGAGCCACGCATCGAGGCCATAGTCCTTTTTTAACTGGTTGGCTGTCTCTTGAGCCGTGCTCTGAGATTGCAACGATCCGATTTGGACCCGATGTCTTTCTCCAGAATCCTTGAGCTTCACGGTGTGAACTCGTACATTGGGAAACTGCTTTGCCAAGCGTTCACGGAGTAACATGGCTTCCCGCAATGTCCTAAAGGACCCAGCCTGTACCCAAAAATTGGGCGGAGAACCGGTAGTGCGAAATGTGGCGGATTGTTGCGTGGGATTGACGATCGTTAGGATGACTTCGGCAGTTCCCTCGCCGATCATCTCCAACTCGCGCGCGCCGGCATACGATAAATCGATAATCCTTCCCTTAATGAACGGCCCGCGGTCATTGATCCTGACCGTCACCGTTTTTCCCGTCGTGACTTTTTGGACCTGTACCCATGTATTAAACGGCAACGTTCGATGCGCTGCGGTAAGGGCCCACATGTCATAGAGTTCGCCATTGGCGGTAGGTTTGCCATGGAAGCTGGGACCGTACCATGAGGCCATTCCATGTAACGAGGCTCTGTGATCCAGCGAAGGGGATTTCTTGGAGAAGCTTATACAGCCTGCAACGAGCAAGATTCCAAGAATGAAGGAGATTTTCCAAATTGAGCGAAACATTAGGGATTGTCTGACCGCGGTGCGAGGCCGAGGCCTGGTGGTAGGATACCACAGATGCTTACCTTTGAGAGGCCAACCTATGAGGCTTGCCCGATCGTCCGGTGATCGATATAGCGGTAGCATTGCCGGTTTAATACTGGAAGGAGTGAAAATATTGGGGTTCCCGATGGGAGGAAGGCTGTCTCAGTCCCTGCGTTGAGGGCAAGGTGCAAATTGACAAAATTAAAACTCAACCCTTCCTGCCAGGGTTGTGAAAGGTTTTGGATATACGACTCAACCTTGTCAGAGGCATACGAACGGGTCATGAGTCCGGCACCACCTTGAAGGCCATATTCTGCTAAGTCAGGGGCCCCCTGAATGAGGAGTGAGACAAGGGAGGCATCAAACCAGACCTTGATATTACAGCTCACCTGGATGAAAGGGCCTAAACTTCCGGTATGTTCCAGGATGGCCATCGGATAGGCCAATTCCGGTGGAATGGAACTGTCATCTTCAGAAGGCTGGATGGGAAAGTCCGGATCTTTTACCGCCGAGGCAGAGACGAAGAGAAGATTGGGGTCCTGCAGGTCGATATCCAAGACCTGGCCATCTTGATAGCTGCATAATTTTCCCATTTCATACCGTAAGGGGTAGGAGTAGCCCATCTTTCCATAGAAAATTCGTATGCCCCCTTCGAGTGGGTCCTCAGGGCTGCGACTGATTTTTAGGTCAAAAGGCAGCAGCAGATGCAAGGGATTCGATCGCGCATTCATGAACGGGGCGCAAGCACCGGGAAATTCTTTATGAATCGACGTATTGTCGGGTTCAAACTTTTTGGGCGTGCCGCCAAAATGTTGGGCTGTTTTTGCCTCCTTGGTCAGCCGAAATTTCTCTTGGTAGTAGGTCGAAGCCCGTTTTTGAGCGATATCTAAGAAGTATTCTGGAAAATCGGTTTCCACAATTAAGTTTTGGCGTTCCAGGCTTTGAGCACGCGGCACCTTCATGGCTTCGCTATAGCGCTGTAAATCGCTTTGAGTTTTTTTCATGAGATGTTCGAGGTCTCGGGCAAGTTCAGGGTCGTTGTATCGTGTTTGGGGCAATAGCTGGTGAGCTTTTTGCAGCAATTCCAGTTTCATGGTGTAACGTTTTGGCTCCGCCGAAAATGCCGTGGCCGTGGCCATCATGAGGTTAAATTGCTCCTCTGGAAGAAGACCCAACTGCCCAAGATCCTGTTCTTTCACAAAAGCCAGAGCCAAAGGTCCGAAGGCTTCCTCTTGCCGGAGATTGAGAGTAAGAAGATAGTTGAGATAGGCCCGAGCATCATCTGGTGTCATAAGTAGTCGCTCCTTAGACTGAAAGGGTGGCATTCTAAGCCAAGCCATTAGATGGGGCAAGTATCACAGAGCGCTTTTCCCCCGCAAAGAAGTCGTTCATGCCCCCAATCACTTTCTGGGCAAGAAGGGAGACGTATGATAGGATGACAGTAACGATGAGATGCTCATCAATAAGGAGGGCCTTCATGAAAGATACTTTTCTAACAAAAATGATGAGGCAATGGGTGATAGGACTGGTTGCGATCTGTCTGGGGTTAGGTGTTGGCATTGCTCCTGCGCTGGCGGACGGGACCGATGCCAAAAATACGGCAGAGCAAGGGACGGACAATCTTGCGAAACAAATTACCGACTTGGATGGCCAGATTCAGAAACTACGCGAACAAAGCTTGGCCCTGCAAGAAAAGACCAAGGCGAAACTCCAGCAGCAATTAGAGATCTTAAAAAAGCAGCGAGATACTCTGGTCCCTCGAATTGAAAAGTTGCGGGATAACAGCGAACTGGCTTGGCAGGATATTAAGCAAAATATTCAAAAAGCCATCGAAGATCTCAAGTCCTCTGTCGAGACGATAGAGAAATAAGGATATGTTCGCTGACCTGTAGATTTTTTCACGTTCTCCGTATTTCGTAGACTCCTCCGCTAAACATCTCACGTACTACCTTTCGCTTGGTGTATTCCTGCCTTTCTGGGTTGCATCCGCTCATCTCTCTTTTTACACTCCCCATCGATGGCGAATCATCTTATGTTACAAACTGAACAGGTGCTGGAATGGCCGCAGCTCTTGGATGCTCTTGCGGACGAAGCAGCCTCAAGCCTGGGAGCCGAACGGTGCCGAACCCTCCGGTTCGTACATGATCTCGGCTCTGCGCGTATTCAGCAACAGGAAACATTTGAAATGCTTCAAAGCTTTGAATCAGCCTCTCCCTTTCCCAGAGTCGATTTTCCAGATATTCGTGCATTGTTGGCTCGTATGGCCAAGGGCGGTGTCTTGGAAGGTCTGGAATTGCGAGATATTTCCCTTGTTGCCGTGATGAGTCAGCGCCTGCATCAGTGGATGGATGCGCATTCAGAGACCTATCCCACCCTGTGCGAGCGGTTTGGGCAATTTCAGGATCTTTCTTGGGTGAGTCAAGCCATCGATCATTGTATTGATGCCCAAGGACATGTCCAAGAATCAGCCAGTCCTCTCCTGAATGAATTCATGCAAAAGAGCCAGAAGCTTCGCCGTACGATGCGGCAGCGTTTGGAGCAATTGCTGGCCACGCAACAATATGAAGAACAACTGCAGGGCCAGTATTTTGCGGAGCGTGAAAACCGGTATGTCATCCCAGTGAAATCTGAACGGCAGCATGAGGTGGATGGCATTGTGCACGATATTTCGAGTAGTGGCGCGACCGTGTTCATCGAACCACGGAATATGATCGAATTAAACAATGCTATTAAATTTGCCGACTTGCAAGTCGCGCAAGAAACGCGGCGCATCCTTCAGGATCTTTCAGCCATGGTTGCTGAATCGGTGACACCTCTGCAGGAAAACCTTGACCAGCTGGCTAACTTAGATTGTGTCGTCGCCAAAGCGCGATTAAGTCGAAAACTCCAGGGTGTCCCTGTTCATCTCAACCAGCAGAATCGGATTCATCTCATTCAAGTTAAGCATCCGCTCTTGCTGCTCACGAAAGATCGAGTCGTTGCCAATACCATCTCTATTGATGAGGAGATCCATACACTTATCATTTCCGGGCCCAATGCCGGAGGGAAAACGGTGACCCTGAAATTAGTGGGTCTCGTGGCGTTGATGGTCAAAGTGGGCTTGTTGCCACCCTGCGAACCCGATTCCGAAATGATCTTTTTTGACCGGGTGTTTGCAGATATCGGTGACACGCAGGACTTAAGCCGTGACCTCTCTAGTTTTTCCGGACATATTCTTTTTCTCATTACTTTGCTGGACAATCTGCAATCTCATCAGCACGAGACACGGCATTCGTCGTTGGTCCTGTTAGATGAAGTGGGGAGCTCGACTGACCCAATCGAAGGCGCTGCCCTGGCAGAAGCAATCTTACGTCGGTTAAGTGATCTTGGGTGCATCAGTTTGGTTACCACCCATTATCCTTCGTTGAAAACACTGGCCTATCGGAATCCACATATCCGTAACGTGAGTCAGGAATTTGATATGGAGCACCTTTCGCCGACATATCGACTGATTGATGGCATTCCTGGGGGATCTTCGGCCTTAGACATTGCCGACCGGTTAGGGTTAGAGGCTGACATTCTTCACCATGCGCGGGCTTTGATTGAACATGATGATCAGGACCTAGACCATATCTTTCAACAGCTTCAACAGAGCCATGCCCGATTAGAAGACGAGCGTGCTCAAGCTCATGAGCGGCACGAAGAAGCGCAACGGTTGTTGGCTGAAGCGCAAAGCATTCGTGAACAGGTATCGACTCGTGAAAAAGAAGACCGGCAACGCTATCGGAAGCAATGGCAGCGTGAATTTGCCAAAGCCCAACGTGAAGTGAATCACATTGTCGCCACACTCAAAAAAGAAAAAAACGCAACGCAAGTCCAAGCCAAACGTCGATCGTTGACTCATATTGATGATCACATGAAAGGGCAATTGCCAATTGAGGGTTCTTCCTCCCTTATGCCTTCGAAGTCGGGAGATCGGGTGGAAATTGACGAATTTGGCACCGTAGGCATTTTGCAAGAAGATCCTGAAGGGAAAAAGCAAGTCTCGATCCGTGTTGGTGCGCAGACCATCAAAGTTTCCCCATCGGGTCTGCGCATGGCGTCAAAATCAACAGCTACATCCAAACGTCGAGTTTCGCAGGAAGCCAGCGCTCTTTCTTCAATGAAAGTGGGATGCTACCAGCAGGAACACAACCTTCGGGGGACACGACTGGAAGAAGCGCTGGAGAAGACCTTAGCAGCCTTGGATCAAGCTCTGATGGCGGAAGCCAAATACGTCAAAATTATTCATGGGCAGGGGTCGGGGGCTTTAAAAACAGGTATACGGGAACTCTGCCAATCATCACCCTATGTTCAGAGCTTTCGGCCTGGCGATCCCGCCGAAGGCGGAGATGGCGTCACCATTATTGAATTGCGGTAGAGGAAGGAGGGGATGATTGGTTGCTGATTGCAATGGCCACGTTTCGTTGAAACCCCTCGTATTTGGGACGGCGGATTGGGCTGCTCTTGGTCAAGGTACGGAAGTCTTCGGGAGTCAGCAAGGTTAACTTGGGTAATTCTGGCCGAAGAGTCCAAGCTGAGGGTTGAAAGGCTGGCTCATGTGTTGTTTGGGCATGGACGTTAAATGGACAAATGTCCAGACAATCATCACATCCAAAAATACGATTCCCCATTTTTTTGCGAAGTTCAGCGGGAATCTCGTCTAACGCTCCACGATATTCTATCGTCAGATAAGAAATGCATCGCTCCGCATCCACCCGATAGGGTTCAACAATGGCTTGAGTCGGACAGGCCTGAATGCATAAGGAACATGATCCACAGAGATCGGTGCCAGGTTCGTCTGGCTGCAATTCAACCGTCGTCAAAATTTCGCCTAATAAGAGCCAAGACCCGTAGTTCGTTGACACCAGATTGGTGTGTTTGCCAATCCACCCAATGCCCGCTTCCTGCGCCCAGGCTTTTTCCATGATGGGTCCCGTATCGACATAGCTGCGCGTTTGAATGTCAGGGATCAGTTTGTGCAGAAACTTTTCCAGCTCCAGCAGCCGTGCGTTCATCACTTCATGATAGTCTTTTCCCCAAGCATAGCGTGCAATCCGGCCAGCCACACCGGATTCATCGGGATCATGGCCGGTGTAATAATTCATGCCCACCATCATCATGCTGCGACATCCTGGAAGCACTTTCGCGGGATCTGAACGCCGTTCAGGAGTTCGGGCCATCCAGGCCATGGTTCCATGAAAACCTTGTTCCAGCCACTGCATTAACCAATTCCGGAGCCGAGTGGGAAGGGGCATGTTCCCGTGAGTGGCGGTGGTGGGTGCTAATGGGGCAGTGGACTCATGCTCAGGAAGCGGAACACGTGCGATGCCAACGGCGTCAAAGCCGAGATGTGTTGCATAAGTTTTTATCTGGCTGGCGAGAGTCGACATGGCGACCATGAATAAGTCGACTATGTTGATGCGGAGAAGAGACGATTACTGTTGAGGCGACGCCGGACTTGCCGAGGGCACATTATCCGCACAATTAAACATCACGGTAAACCTGCCCGTACATTGTTCGGTTTTGCAGGCTTGGCAGGTTCCCACAATAGATGTTTTCCAATCAGTTTTTTCTTCGTTAAATTGACATGATGTGGCCCCGCCTTTTGAGGCTTCCGCCCAGGGCTCGTCATAACCCGGAAATTGGGCTACGGTACATCCATCTAAAATCGGGACATGACATTCTGCAGTTTTCTCACCTTTGGCCATCCCGATTGTGCAATTGGATTCAGTACGTGATTGAAATTCAGCCAGACTGATGGATGCTGTCAGAAGCCAAGAGGTACAGACGAGTGATATTCCCAACATGACAGAACTCCCAAAATGGGACCGAACACGGGATATTGTCAACTGGATGAAATGATATGTCTTCAATATGGTGACCTACTTAGGGGGAAATAATATGACTCCTGAATGATCGTTCTCAAACCGTTCTCACTTATACCATATTATCAAAACGTGCTGTCAAAAATTCTATAACTCTTTATCTTTCATGAAAGGGGCAGAGCCTGGAGGGGGTTCGCTCAGTTCTTGAAATTGGCTCATCACTTCCCGTTCCCAGGATTCTTGCGCGTCAATGTTCAACCCGTGCTTGGTGTCAGCATCATATTGTAGATTCAACCTCTGTGCCACTACCTTCGCCAACTGGAGCATCTCCCATAAATCATCGTCTTTGGTCATGGAAAGATTGGCCTGGCGAACGACAAGACAACTGATGAGAAAATGAAGCTGTTCATGGGCCAAGAGATGTTCCGACATCCGCCACATCGTGCGTGTTTTAGGATCAATAAGATCCGGTTTGACCCACGAGCGGTCGTAATCAAACTCTATTGACAATCGATTCACCGCAGGATGGTGGCGAAAGCGAATGGCCGTTTCGGCTCCCCGCTGATCTGTTGGAACACGCGGGGTAAAATCAGTCCATTGCAACAATCTATCGGGCTGGCAGGAGGGAGTGGGGGAGTGGTCTGGTACCCATCGAAGAGTAGGTGTGCAACCTACAAAATAGAGGGAGAGGGCCAAGCAAGAAATGATGGGGATTTGTCTATACACCGTCCAGCTCTATCCAGGTGAGTTTATAAAACAGGTGAGCAAAAAAAACCCTGGAGGGCTTGCCCTCCAGGGTTTTCATATCTTGGGTTCTTGGAGCAGTGAATTACATCATGCCGCCCATACCGCCCATGCCACCCATACCATGGTCATGCCCACCACCCATTGGGGCCTCCTTCTTCTCTTCAGGAATATCGGTGACCATGACTTCGGTGGTCAGCATAAGGCCTGACACACTCGATGCATTTTGCAGGGCGCATCGGGCGACTTTGGTGGGATCAATGACGCCGGCATCAACCATATCCACATATTCCCCTGATGCTGCGTTATACCCTCGAAGCGTACTCTCGCCTCGAACTTTTTCCACGATGATAGAGCCTTCAGCTCCAGCATTCACGGAGATTTGGCGAATTGGCTCCTCTAGCGCGCGCCGTACGATATTGACGCCAACTTGTTGATCGTGGCTGAGTTCCAAGGCTTCCAAGGCTGGGACACAGCGAAGCAGGGCCACGCCTCCACCAGGAACGATGCCTTCTTCCACTGCAGCTTTGGTAGCATGCAAGGCGTCTTCGACGCGGGCTTTCTTTTCTTTCATTTCGGTTTCGGTTGCGGCGCCAACATTGATCACGGCGACTCCGCCAACCATTTTCGCCAAACGCTCTTGCAGTTTTTCCCGATCGTACTCGGAGGTGGTTTCTTCCACTTGTGTCTTGATTTGCTTCACGCGGCCTTCAATCCGTTTGGGGTCTCCGGCACCTTCCACAATCGTGGTGTTATCCTTATCAATGTTGATTCGTTTGGCGCGTCCCAAATCAGTCAGCTTGACAGATTCAAGTTTCAAGCCCACTTCTTCAGAGATGACTTGCCCGCCGGTCAACGTGGCAATATCTTCCAGCATGGCTTTTCGTCGATCGCCAAAACCGGGAGCTTTGACGGCCGCGACGTTTAAGGTGCCGCGTAATTTGTTCACGACCAGGGTGGCCAAGGCTTCGCCTTCCACATCTTCGGCGATAATGACAAGCGGTTTACCCATTTTCGCGACTTGTTCCAAAATACCGAGCAGGTCTTTCATGGCGCTAATCTTCTTTTCAACGATCAGCAGGAAGGGATCTTCCATGGAGGCTTCCATGCGGTCGGCATTCGTCACGAAGTAGGGCGAAATGTAGCCACGATCAAACTGCATACCTTCCACCACATCCAAAGACGTGGACATGGACTTGGCTTCTTCGACGGTGATCACTCCATCCTTTCCGACTTTATCCATGGCTTCGGCGATTAAATCACCGATCGTCTGGTCGTTATTTGCCGAGATAGCCCCAATCTGTGAAATTTCTTTCTTGGATTGACAGGGTTTGCTAATCTTTTTGAGTTCTTCAATCGCGGTCTCAACGGCTTTATCAATCCCTCGCTTAATCTCCATGGGATTCGCGCCGGCGGTGATATTCTTAACACCCTCACGGAAGATAGCCTGAGCCAAAACGGTTGCCGTCGTGGTACCATCCCCGGCTACGTCACTGGTTTTGCTGGCCACTTCTTTGACCAATTGCGCGCCCATATTTTCATAGGCATCGGCCAATTCAATTTCTTTGGCCACGGTGACACCGTCTTTCGTGATGGTTGGCGCGCCGAATTTCTTATCTAAAATCGCATTGCGGCCTTTGGGGCCGAGTGTCGCCTTCACAGCGTTCGCCAGTTTATTGACGCCTTGAAGAATCGATCCACGCGCTTGTTCACTGTATTGTAACTGCTTAGCCATACATGTCCTCCTTAGAATTTATCTGTAAATGGATAGTACTCTTGTTATTTGATTGGTTGTGAACATCAGGAAGTTTAATCTTCAAAGACACCCAAAATATCTTCTTCTTTCAGAATCAGGCAGTCATCGTTTTCAATCTTAATTTTGGTCCCGGAATACTTGTCGAACAAGACTTGATCGCCGACTTTGACGTTTTCCACATCAGTGCCAGCGGCCTCAATGGTTCCCCGCTGGGGTTTTTCCCGAGCTGAATCCGGCACATAAATCCCGCCTGCCGTCCGTTCTAACTCTTCTGTATACGTCACAAAGACGCGATCTCCAAGGGGACGGAACCCTTTGGCGCTGCTTCCGGCTTTGGTGTCCTTTTTTTCCTTCGTGGCTGCCATGCTTACCTCCTTCAATGGTTTTTTGTGAGCAAATAAATAGGGAAATACAGTGAAATGTGAATGGTTTTTGCTTATCGCCAAGAATCATCTATGGGTCTGTTGAAAAAAGCCGACAGCGGCGTTCTCGCCCTTTTTCCGTGCTCACGTAGTGCCAGTACGCTCCGCGCGCAAAAAGGGCTGCGGCCTTGCTGGACAACTTTTTTGAACAGACCCGATGCGGCTGATAGCGAATAGTCTCCTGCCGAAATATGGCACTTGATATCTTCATTATTCAACACTCCCTCTACGTGACCATATGACTGAGCTAGTTCTTGGTCTCATCTGACTGTGAGCTGCAAGATAAGTCGAGATGAAATGAAGTCAAGAGGGATCCAGGAGATTTTTATGTGGAATTGAGAAAAAAAAGAAATTGAGGAGGCGGGGAAGGCAGAAAATTAAAAGGTTCTTGGGAATGAATTACGTATTATTAATTAGTTTCTACCTTCGAAGATTTTCGAAATCATGAATGTCATTTTTCATAAACTCTCGTAATTTCTTAATAATTTTCGCCTCAATCTGGCGGCTACGCTCTTTCGTGATAGAGTATTTTTTCCCTAAGTCTTCCAAGGTGACAGGGGTTTCCGACAACATGCGGTTTCGAAGAATATCCTCCTCCCTCTCCGTGAGACTGCGGGCAAACTCAGCAAGTTTTTGTCGGAATAATGTACGGAGCTGGGTATTTGCCAACTGATCATCCACAGGAGTTTGAACGGCTGGGAGCAAATCATGAAATGTTCCTTCGCTTTCTTCCGTCATGGGTTGATCGAGGGAAAGTTCCCAGCTGCCAAGACGTTGGTCCATTTCCACGACATCTCGTTCACGGACGTTGAGGCGGTCAGCCAAAAGTTTTGGGTCGGGGATATATCCTTCACGTTCAAGCTTGGCTTTTTCCTTACGCAAGTTATAGAACAGTTTGCGTTGCTCTTGCGTGGTGCCAATTTTAACTAAACGGAAATTGTTCAACAGGTACCGCAAGACAAATGCGCGCACCCACCAGGCGGCATACGCATAGAATCGGACGTTCTTAGACGGGTCAAATTTTTTCATAGCCTGTAGCAGGCCCACATTACCTTCTTGAATCAGGTCCATTTGGTCCAATCCCGCCAGGCCGTATTCGGAAGCAATTTTTACACTCACCCGTAAGTTGGCTAAAATGAGTTTCACCGCCGCTTCACGTCGTCCAAGGTGTTGATATTCATAAAACAGCTGAAGTTCTTCTTCCTTGGTTAGAAAGGGATATCGCCTGACTTCTGCTAAATAGCGGCTCAATGTGGTGGTGGGAATGAGTGCGGTGGACAAGCTTTCCCATGTTGAGGCATCCTTGGCTTGAGGCCGGTCTTCTCTTTCCTGATCTTCTCCGGTGTCGGAGCTATCAGCAGGCAATATTTCTTCTGCTTGAAGATCTATCTCTTCCAGAGTATCTGAAGATTCACTAACCGTGACAGGAATATCAATGACTTCAGGAGGATCGTGTTTTGAGCGTTTCATCTGTATGGATTAAAACTACCAGCAGGGTTTTTGCCAAAAAGGTTTTTTTGAAGCATTGTAATGAATTTATCCCTTATGACCAAATAATACCCGTAAAAACGATCAAAAAGCCTCTATCCATGGGAATCTACACTGCGAGAAACTTGGAGAAAAGGTGAGTTTCATACTGACTATGGTCGTTATACTTGTCAATTATTTTTTTTTGATCTAATACTTTAATTTCTGGTCTCTATTATGTTGAAACAAGGGTTGCATGCCTTACGATCTGGTCATTGGCCTAGCCTACTTGGCGCGTGGCTGCATTTTGAAGTGAGTTTTATGGTCTGGCTCCTAATTGGAGCTTTGAGCATTCCCATCTCGGAAGATTTTGGGCTTTCTGCTTTTCAAAAAGGACTATTAGTTGGCATTCCGTTGCTTGGGGGCTCATTGCTTCGGGTAATCGTAGGCCCTCTAGGCGATTGGGTTGGAGCAAAAACCATAGGACTCGTTATTTTAGGCCTCGAAGCCATGGCTCTGCTTCTGGGTTGGACATGGGGAACGAACTTTGAAAGCCTTATCGTTGTAGGACTTCTCCTGGGCGTTGCAGGGGCAAGCTTTGCTGTTGCTCTCCCGCTTGCCAGCCAGGCCTATCCTTCTGCTCACCAAGGCCTGGCCATGGGTATTGCCGCTGTAGGCAATAGCGGCGTATTGCTGGCTGCGCTTGTGGCGCCTCGCTTAGCGGCCATGTTCGGATGGCAGCACGTATTTGGCCTGATGCTTGTGCCTATTTTGATCACGACTGTCGCGTTTTTTGGGTTAGTGGAACCTCCTTTACGGCTATCACCAAGCCCTAAACAACAAGAAGGCTTAGCCTTTTTTTCACGCCTCTCTCGAGGGTTACAGCAAAAATCAATGTATTGGTTCTGTGGTCTATACGCCATCACATTTGGGGGATTTGTGGGGCTTTCGAGTTACCTCCCTATTTTTTTTCATGACCAATTTCAACTTGACATGATTCGAGCCGGAACATTAACCGCTCTCGTTGCTTTGGCGGGTAGTGCGGCAAGACCCATTGGAGGGTTTATGGCTGATCGTTGGGGAGGGCTGATACTACTACCTGGCCTTTTTGCGATTGTTGTGATCTTGTGCTTAAATTCCGGGAATTCTTCAACAATTGGGGGAGCGCTTGTCCTTATCATTGGTATCATGTTGTGCTTAGGATTTGGAAACGGAGTTGTGTTTCAAGTGGTCTCTTCTCGATTTCAGGGTATGATGGGGACCGCTTCCGGATTGATTGGGGCAGCGGGAGGCCTAGGCGGATTTTTGTTGCCCACTGGTTTTGGCTGGTTGAAAGATCTAACTGGAACATTTTCGGCAGGATTTTATGTATTTGCCCTCGTTTCAGGATTTGCAGCGTTTAGTGGTATTATTGTTCAACGTTCCGCTCGTTTGCGGCAGTCAAAGTCCATTTCGGAAGCTTAGGTGTAGCCTTTAACCTTTGTCATTTAAGATGGCAGAACGAATGTTACAGTACCAGTACCTCTGGAGATGACTATGAAAAAACCTCTCATGTCTGAGACGCAATTTCACAGTATTGAAGAAGCCCTCAAGGATATTCGAGCTGGCCGATCGGTGGTGCTGGTTGATGATGAAGACAGGGAAAATGAAGGGGACTTGGTATTAGCCGCCGAATTGGTGACTCCTGACGCCGTGAATTTTATGGCCAAATATGGCCGCGGGTTGATTTGTTTGGCCTTGACTCCTGAACGCGTGGAAGAGCTCAAGCTGCCTCCTCAATCTCAAGAAAATACGGCGACATTTGGAACGGCCTTTACCGTGTCTATTGATGCCGCTAAAAATATTACCACTGGCATTTCCGCTGCTGATCGATCAACAACGATTAAATTGGCCGTGTCACCAAAGGCTAAACCCAATGATTTTGCCAGGCCCGGCCATGTGTTTCCCCTTAAGGCCCATCAAGGAGGCGTACTCCGCCGTGCTGGGCAAACGGAAGGTTCTGTGGACTTGGCTCGCTTGGCTGGCCTCTCCCCAGCTGCGGTGATTTGTGAAATTATGAATGATGACGGCACGATGGCTCGCGTCCCTGAACTCATGAAGTTTGCGGCGCAGCATCAATTAAAGATCATTACCATCAAAGATCTGATTCAATATCGCTTGCATCGTGAGACCTTTGTCAAAGAAGTGGTGCGAGCCAATCTTCCGACAACCTTTGGGCAATTTGACGCGGTTGTGTTTGAAAATGAGTTAGATGCCGGAACACATATTGCGTTAGTTAAAGGAGCAATAGATGGAAGTCCGACAATGGTTCGTGTTCATTCCGGATGCTTGACGGCCGATGTGTTCGGATCACTGCGGTGTGATTGCCGGGAACAGCTGCATCAAGCCATGGAAATTATTGAGAAAGAAGGCAAAGGCGTTCTGCTTTATTTAAATCAGGAAGGCCGTGGTATTGGGTTGACGAATAAAATTAAAGCCTATCAGCTTCAAGACCAAGGCAGTGATACCGTTGAAGCAAATCTGCAGTTAGGCTTTAAACCCGATCTGAGGGATTATGGGATTGGCGCGCAAATCTTGGTAAGTTTGGGCCTAAAAAAAATTCGTTTGATTACGAACAATCCTCGAAAAATTGTGGGGATAGAGGGATATGGGCTAGAGGTTGTCGAGCGCGTGCCTATTGAAATTGTGCCTCAGGAAGCCAATGTGCATTATTTGCGCACCAAAAAAGCCAAGTTAGGTCATTTGCTCAATAATGTCTAACAGACATGATAGATCTGTTGAAAAAAGCCGCCAGCGGCGGTCCCTAGACCAGTAAGAAGTGAAAAGTGAGAAGTAAGGAGTACGAGAAAAGTCTCAGGACTGGACTGACCCTTCGATCAACTCCATTCGTTCATGGAGTACTGCAATGATCACAGGCTTGGTGGTTTTGTGACGGAGATAAAACACGTAATGATGCTCACAGGGAAACACTGAGATCGGAAACCGTTTCGTAAAAGTTTTGCCGACCTATAAATTTGATATTGGGGAAACGCCAATACTTCTACCGTAAAACACTAACTGTCGGATAAATTACGAAAAATCCCCAATCGTTTTGCCTGCCAATTCAAACACTTAATTCCAGTCAAAAATTAATTATAGCATGACATGTTACATGTTACGGTGAGTAATGATTGAGAATTTTAAGCATCGTGGTTTGAAAAAGCTTTACGACAAAGGCGACCGGAGAGGATTACGCACGGATATTGCTGAAAAGGCCGAGTTGTATCTTTCCATTTTGGATACAGCTGAAACGCTGCAGGAACTTGACATTCTGGGTTTTGGCTTTCATCGGCTCACGGGAGATTATCGCGGGTTTTATAGTGTCAAAGTCTCACGTAATCACCGGATAGTTTTTCGCTTTGACGATGGAAAAGCCTTTGATGTGGATTTAATTGACTATCACTAAAGGAGATACAACAATGCCTATGAAAAACCCCGTGCATCCGGGCAAAATTATTAAACACTCCATTGATGCTTCAGGCTTAAGTGTTACTCATGCGGCTGACCGTCTTGGGGTCACGCGACAAACCTTGTCGCGTGTTATAAACGAAAAGACCTCGCTTTCTCCAGAGATGGCCGTCCGGTTATCAAAAGCCTTTGGCTCAACGACTGAACATTGGATGCGTATGCAGTTTGCCTATGATCTGGCAAATGTGGAGAAAACGGCCAAAACCATTAAAGTGAAGCGCTTCCCGAAAGCTGAGACGCTGCCCGTGTAGCCTGACCAATCTTTGCAGGAATGTGCCTGGGACCCTGTATGTGTATGAGGGTGGGAAAAGTTAAAAAGTCAGGAAAGCGGTAACATAATATTATGAAGCAAAGTCCCTTCCAACAAGAGAAGCGCAAGGGAGAGTTTTTTGTGCATGTATGATTGCAAGACGCGACCCCTTTTTCGACCCCTTTTTCGACCCCTTTTTCTGTATCCTTTTGCTTCCAAATCCAAAAGCGTATAATGCGGGAAAAGGTGATAAGGCATGAGCACCACAGGATTAAAAACCAAACTTGACTATACGGACTATGTTCATATTCCGTCTGATGGGAAGAAATATGAACTCCTCGATGGAGACCTTCACGTGACACCTGCCCCAAGTCCGCTCCATCAACGAGTCTCAAAACGTCTTCAACGGATGCTTGAAGCCTATTTCGAGGATACCGGACGAGGCGAGGTGTTTGATGCGCCAATTGATGTCATCCTTAGCAACCAAGATGTCGTGCAACCCGATATCGTGCTCGTGACTAATCCCGAACAAGTTTCGAAGCGAGGCATTGAGGGACCTCCCCTATTACTCGTTGAGGTGCTTTCGCCTGCCACGAAAGAGTATGATCGAACCAGCAAGGCACAGCGATATGCCGCACTTGGCGTACGTCACTATTGGATTGTGGATCCTGAAATACAGCAAGTGGAATGTTACCGGCTAGCTAAGGGCACATTTGAACTCGTGGTGCAGGCTCTCAAGACTTCAGCGCTCATCCATCCAGATTGGCCAGACTTACAGATTGCTCTCCCCGATTTATGGGCGTAATCTTCTTTCCTTCCGCTGTTGGCTCCTTGAGGCTCTAGGGTACCTCTATTCAGAATTGACATGAGCAACCATACGGTCAGAGCGGACAATTGTCCATTTCTCTTACTTACCCACATCTTCTCATGCAATCATGAGAAAATTTCCCGTTTCTCATGATGCTGATATTACGCGACCGGAGTGAAAGCCCACTAAAGCGTCGGGCCCTAGTACGATTCTAGCTGGAGATTGGGAATTTTCTGAAAGTCTTTGAGATTTCGTGATATAAGCTGTTCATCGTATAGCAAGGCCTGGGCGCCAATGAGAAGATCCATTGTGCCAATGGGTGTGCCGAGGGTTTGGAGATGAGCCAGAACATTTCCGTACATTGGAGTCAGACGATCATCGGGATAAACCACATCACAATGTTGACAGAGAAGCTGGATTCGGCCCCGTTCCTTTTTAGAAGATGAGAGGGAAAGTCCTGCCTCCAATTCACACATGACGAATAGACTCAAGCGTACAGGAGTTGAGCCGAGCTGTTCCAATTTTTGATGTGCAGGACCTCGTACCCTCCGTCTTTCTTCTCGAAGAAGATCAATGACGAACGAGGTGTCAAGGAAACTCATAGGCGACGGGCTTTAGCCGGATCTCTTCGCCGTTGGCCAACTTGTTCATCAAAGTGATCCAAAGTGTCCTCTGAAATCTTCAAAGAAGAAAGCACGTGTAATAAATCTTTGGCAGTGGCCTTACCCTTCAGGTTTTCTTTAATCACGGCCGAAAAAGACTGTCCTTCTCGTTTCCGACTGGCAAGCAGTGAATAGGCTTCCAAATCGATGGTAATAGTTTTAACAGCCATGCACTTATCATACACTGAAATTTAATGTCGTGCAATTCCTTCCTTTGCTCCCAACTCATCAACACAATTCACTCAATTCGGTATAATTTTGCCGCATATTAACCACTATGCGATCACAGGATCTTTAGAGTATCAACAGGGCTTAAACCAAGAAAAATACGAGAAGAGCCTCTCAAGACTCTAATGTTCATTATTTGCGCACCCCAAAAGCTAAATTAGGCTTTCTCCTCAATAATGTCTAACGGACCTGATTGATGGGCACCTTGGTTCCCAAAGAAAACGGTAGGAATGGTAGGCGTGTGTATGAGAATGCTTATGCATACACACGCCCAACCATGATGGACTATATTGTCAGTTTGTTCTAGCTTTGTTTAAAGAGTTTTTTCCGACTGTGAAAACCCAGTCCCAAAAGGCCCAGCACCAGAAGAGAGAGGGTCGAGGGTTCCGGGACGGTCGATGCTACGGGTGCTGAGGTTAGGTGAGTTTGATAACTTTCACTTTGAACCGTGCCGTCCGGTCCGACGAACCCACTGAGTACGATGCTGTATTCTCCTGGGTCCAGTATATAGGTTCTGGTGAGAGAACCGGTGCCGAGAGTATCTTCGGCGTTAGTCAAAAAGTTCAGGTCTTCAGCCCAAAGCATATTTCCGGAATTATTGAACACATGCCAGTCGTCAGACTTTTCTGGAGGAGGGGGAAATCCAAAAAACACATCCTCGTAGGCCGACTTATCATTATCCCAACCCTCATAAATCGCAAATGCGGGGACAAGGTCCTCATGCGCTGTTTGCGTTTCACCAAAGAAATCAAGGTATTCAAAGCTTTCACCTCGTTCATGGGTGATCGTTATCGCGGCTCTATCCGCGACTTCGAGAGCCAACCAATTTGAGGTATGAGTCCAACCACGCTGCTCGGCGGGAAGATCTTGGTCACCTAACATTGGCGAATCGGCTAACGCCGGATCACGAAAGCTGCAGGACCCGACATACCCGGTGAGAGTAAACTCGTCGCCAAGCTCAAAGTGTGTGAGGGTCCAGTTGTAATTAATGCCGCCAACGTTAGGGTCAATGTCGAGTAGATGCGCGAAGCTCCAACCCGTGAATAAGGGTGTGGGGCCGATGGTCAAGGCGGCTACCATCAAAGAATAACGAATGAAAGAAGAAAACATGCCTAACCTTCCTTTCTAAAAGTTTGTAGAGGTGCCCATATATTATTAAATCTTGATTTTGAGGATTAAATTTCTTGCGATAATATACGCCTAATTCGGAATACGCATCTACCCATGCGTGCCTATAGCTGCTAATATATGCAACATTCCCAATCAGAGAATAAGGATGGAAAGGACTTTATCGGAGTGTTGAATAATGTCCAAAAGGGACTTGCGATTACCGTATGCAAGTGGTACACAGTCCTATCTCTATTTGTGTAGTCGAAAACGCCATTGCAAAGGACCCACCGGACAGAGTGAAGACGTTTGAAGGCAAGCTGGATGGTTCAGCTACCTCCATTGGCATTGTGGTGAGTAAGTTTAATGAGCCGGTTACCAGTCGCTTGTTGGCTGGGGCCACAGAGACGCTGCGACAATTAGGAGTCGATGACGAGAAGCTGACGCTTGTTCATGTTCCGGGAGCTTTTGAATTACCCTTGGCGTCGAAAACTTTGGCGCAATCGCAGCAGGTTGATGCCGTCATCTGTTTAGGCGCAGTGATTCGTGGGGAAACGGCACATTTCGAATATATTAGCCAGGAAATGAGTCGAGGTATCGGATCTGTGGCCTTGGAAACTGGAGTGCCCATAATTTTTGGTGTCCTCACAACTTCTAATGTTGAACAGGCCATGGAACGTGCCGGGACGCCGGAACGGAATAAAGGGGCAGATGCAGCTCGAGCGGCTATTGAAATGATTTCTCTTCTCAAACAAATACGCAATTCAAACGCGCGTCAATCTGGATTTTTGCGATAACTGGTGTCTATGACCACGGCTATTCCGTCAGATGCTCCACAAGCTCGTTCTTCCGCAGGAGGCTCTTCCCGCCGAGTCGCGCGGCAACTGGCGTTGCAACTTCTCTTTCAGCAGGAATTTCAAGGAGAAAATGAAGTTTGGAAAGAAAAGTTTTGGGACAATCAATCGGTATCTGCGCCGACGAGGACCTTTGCCGAAAATTTGCTGGAGGGGGTCAACAGGCATCAATCGGATATCGATCGTATCATTCAAGCGTATGCAATAGATTGGTCCATTACCCGCATGCCGGTTGTTGATCGGAACATTCTCCGGTGTGCCATCTTTGAGCTCATGTGGGAGCCCTCGATACCTGCCGCTGTCACGATTAACGAAGCAGTGGAATTGTCCAAACGGTTTGCCGATGAGGAAGCTCAAAAGTTTATTAATGGTATCTTGGATCATATTCTTCGACAAGAAGAACGTTTGATCCAAAAGCGTCAGGCAACGGCAATGCCAGCGGCACCTGCGGAAGTCCCGCCATCAAATTCTGCATCTTGATGTTTTTCTCAACCCTATGATTGACCGGTATACCCGACCTCAGATGGGTGCCATCTGGGCCCAGCAACGAAAATATGACTATTGGCTGGATGTGGAGTTAGCCGTCTGTCAGGCTATGGAAGAGAGCGGACAGGTTCCTCGCGGAGTCGCCAAACGAATTCGGAAAAAGGTCTCCATCAATCCCTTCAGAATTGCTGCCATTGAGCGTGTCACGAAGCATGATGTGATTGCCTTTTTGGAGGCGGTTGCGGAACAGGCGGGGAAAGACGCACGGTTTCTGCATGCCGGTCTCACATCATCGGATATCTTAGATACAGCTTTAGCACTCCAAATGGTGGAGGCCTCGAGCCTGTTGCAGCAGGATCTTGAGGCCTTGCTCGGTTCACTAAAGGATTTGGCCTTTGCTCATCAAGAGACGCTCATGGTGGGCCGTTCGCATGGCATTCATGGGGAGCCGATCACGTTTGGCTGGAAAGTCGCTATTTGGTATGAAGAATTTACACGTCAGCAACAGCGTCTCAATACCGCGGTGGCAGATATTGCGGTTGGGAAGCTATCTGGAGCAATGGGCACGTTCGCTCATCTCTCTCCCAAGATTGAAAAAGCGGTCTGTCAGCAGTTGGGATTAAAGCCGGCGCCGATCTCGAATCAAGTCATTCAACGCGACCGCCATGCCGCATTTTTATCAACACTGGCGCTTATGGCGGCCAGTATCGAAAAAGTCGCAACGGAAATACGCCATTTGCAGCGCACGGAAGTCTTGGAGGCCGAAGAATATTTTGAGCCTGGACAAAAAGGGTCTTCGGCCATGCCACATAAGCGCAACCCTATCGCATCAGAAAACTTATGCGGGTTGGCCAGAGTGGTTCGAAGCCATAGCCTCGCCGCGATGGAAAACGTAGCGCTGTGGCATGAACGGGATATCAGCCATTCTTCGGTTGAACGGATTATTATTCCGGATAGCACCATTTTGCTGGACTATATGTTGGCTCGACTGACGACCGTCTTATCGAAGTTGGTGGTCTACCCAACTCATATGATGAAGACGCTCAATCAAACAGGCGGGCTGATCTATTCCCAACGTTTGTTGCTGGCTCTCATTGACAAAGGAGCGATTCGCAAGGATGCTTACGAGCATGTCCAGCGCCAGGCAATGGCTGCATGGAAAGGAAAAGGAACATTTCAAGAATTAGTCGAAGGCGATCCATTTATTACTAGATATTTGTCTGCTCAAGATATTGCAACCTGTTTTAATCCCCAAGCGTATGTTCGTCATCAACGGCAGATTTTCAAGCGCGTGTTTAGATCAAAAAAGCCTTCTGTGCCGGACAAGCGGCGCAAGGGAAAACATTCAAGTAAAACTTTAACGTAAGGGTTCGACTAATGGAAAAGGGTGAGATGCTGTACGAAGGCAAAGCCAAAAAAATCTTTCTTACGGAGAAGGAGGATGAAGTCATCCAATACTTTAAAGATGATGCCACCGCCTACAACGCGGAAAAGAAAGGGACCATTCTTGAAAAAGGCATCGTGAATAACAAGATATCAACTCGGTTGTTTCAGGAATTAGCGGATGCGGGCATTCCCAGTCACTTTATTCAGCAAATTAATGACCGGGAAATGCTGGCGCGTCGAGTCGACATTATTTTGGTCGAAGTGGTGGTTCGGAACCGGGCTACAGGAAGCATTATCAAGCGGCTTGGCTTGGAAGAAGGAATGTTCATCAACCCTCCCTTAGTTGAATTTTTTTACAAGGATGATTCGTTAGGGGATCCGCTCATCACCGATGATCATATCCGGCTGCTCAAACTAGCAACACCGGCGCAGGTTGCAGAATTGCGGACTCAAGCCATCAAGATCAATGAGGTGCTTTTGCCATTTTTTCAAAAACGGGGCATGATGTTGGTGGATTTTAAACTCGAATTCGGTTTGTGGAATGGGCAAATCATTTTAGCCGATGAGATTTCACCTGATACGTGCCGTTTTTGGGATATTCAAACTGGAGAGCGTATGGATAAAGATCGCTTCCGGAAAGATTTAGGCCGAATTGAAGAAACCTATCAAGAAGTCCTCAAGCGAGTGTGTAACGAGTAAGG
Organism: Nitrospirales bacterium; assembly: GCA_965223315.1. Classification (GTDB taxonomy): domain Bacteria; phylum Nitrospirota; class Nitrospiria; order Nitrospirales; family UBA8639; genus Nitrospira_E. The sequence continues at coordinate 2,500,820 of CBDCWD010000004.1, read as the reverse complement.
TAATCTGATGAAAGCGAAAATCTACATTACGCTCAAAAATGGGATTCACGATCCCCAAGGGCAGGCTATTCAGCAATCACTCAAAACCCTGGGGTTTGAAACGGTTCATGACGTCAGAATGGGAAAATTTTTAGAAGTTGATATTGAAGAGGCCAAGAAGGACGTAGCTGAGTCTCATATTACCAACATGTGTCGACAGTTACTTGCTAATACGGTTATTGAAGACTTTCGCTATGAAATTTGCGATTCCTAGTCGAGGTTAGACGAAAGCACGGATATCCACGTGAACATCGGCATTATTGTTTTTCCCGGTTCCAATTGTGATCGCGATTGCGCCCATGTCGTGTCTCATGTCATGGGGCAATCAGCGCACCTCATTTGGCATCAGGACACGTCGATTAAGGGTATGGATGCTATTATTTTACCTGGAGGATTCTCCTACGGAGATTACTTGCGTACCGGCTGCATTGCCCGCTTCTCGCCCGTCATGGAAGCCGTGGTCGCGTTTGCCAATCAAGGAGGATTGGTCTTAGGGATCTGTAACGGCTTTCAAATTCTCTTGGAGGCTGGCCTGTTGCCCGGAGCCATGTTACGAAATACAGGACTCTCCTTTATTTGCGAAGATGCGTATGTGCGGGTTGAAAATGCCGATACACCGTTTACCAATCAATGTCGGGCTGGACAAGTTTTGCGTCTGCCCATTGCGCATGCCGAGGGGAATTACTATGCCGATCCCGTGGCGCTCTCTGCTCTCCAAGCTAATGCGCAAATCGTCTTTCGCTATTGTGACGAAGATGGCAAGGCTACGACAGCTTCTAACCCCAATGGATCCATCGACAATATTGCCGGCATCCGGAATGCCGCAGGCAATGTATTAGGCCTGATGCCGCATCCCGAACGGTGCGCCGAAGTCATCTTCAACAATCAAGATGGCCGGCTAATTTTTGAGTCCATGGCCAATGCATTCCTCAAGCAAGCCCCTGTGCCTGTATGAAGTGACGGTGCACGCTCTGCGTGAAAGATGGAAATATTTTCAGGTATCAGCATGAGTCCCGAAATTTGTAACCGCAAACCTTTAGCCGAGCCTTATTGCCGAAGCATTTCTTTTGAGCATGACTGACGACGTCAAAACTCTGTCCTCAACCAGTCTGTCGGCCGAGCTGATTCAACAGCATGGCCTTTCCCAAGACGAATATCAGAAAATTTTGACTCACCTGGGTCGGGAGCCTAACCTGACCGAGTTGGGTATATTTTCCGTCATGTGGAGTGAGCATTGTAGTTATAAAAGCTCACGAGTACATCTCAAGCGGCTTCCCACCGAAGGTTCGCATGTGGTCCAGGGACCAGGCGAAAATGCCGGTGCCGTGGATATCGGGAACGGACTGGCGGCAGTCTTTAAAATGGAATCGCACAACCATCCTTCGTTTATCGAGCCTTTTCAAGGGGCTGCGACAGGGGTTGGCGGCATTCTGCGTGATATTTTTACAATGGGCGCGCGGCCCATTGCGTTGTTAGACTCATTGCGATTTGGCGATCTGAATACGGCACAGAACCAGCACTTGTTACAAGGGGTGGTCTCCGGTATTTCCTGGTATGGCAACTGTATTGGAGTGCCTACCGTTGGAGGGGAAATTACCTTCAACGATATTTACTCGAAAAATCCATTGGTGAACGTATTCTGTTTAGGCATCGTTGAAAAACACCGGCTTTTGCGGGGACTGGCTAAGGGAACAGGGAATCAGGTTCTCTATATCGGCGCGAAAACAGGACGAGATGGCATACATGGCGCGACGATGGCTTCGGATAGTTTTGATGATAGCTCTGATGCGAAACGCCCCAATGTCCAAGTTGGTGATCCATTTTTAGAAAAGTTATTACTTGAAGCATGTCTTGAATTTTTAGAGCAAGATCTTTTGGTGGGCATTCAGGATATGGGGGCAGCGGGATTAACCAGTTCGTCGTGCGAAATGGCGTCACGCTCAGGAACCGGAATCGAACTAGATGTGGCCAAGGTTCCCCGGCGGGAACCGAACATGACGCCTTATGACGTTCTTCTTTCCGAATCGCAAGAACGGATGCTGCTGGTTGCGCAACCGGGAAAAGAAGAGGCTGTCCTTGCGGTGTGTCAAAAATGGGGAATTGATGCGGCGATTGTTGGACGTGTGACGGACGATGGTTTCCTCCGTGTTCGAGAGGGGGAAGCAGTTGTTGCGGAGATTCCGGCCAAGGCCATCGCCGATGAAGCGCCGCGCTATGAACGGCCTTCCGCGCCGCCACAATATCAGGACCTGTTGCAGGCCTTAAATCTGGATGTCTTGCCAGATGTCAAGCAGCCGGCTGATGCGTTGATTCAGTTGTTAGGCTCTCCCACGATTGCCAGTAAACGTTGGGTTTTTCGGCAGTACGATTATATGGTGGGGACTAATACGGTGGTCTGTCCCGGTTCAGACGCTGCCGTTCTCAGGCTGAAAGGGACGGATACAGCCCTGGCTATAACCACCGATGGGAATAGCCGGTATTGTCTCCTCCATCCCTATATGGGAGGCGGGCTGGCCGTAGCAGAAGCTGCTCGCAATCTTGTGTGTTCTGGCGCAAAACCTTTGGGGGCGACGGACTGTTTGAATTTTGGCAATCCCGAGCGGCCTGACATTATGTGGCAGTTCGTCATGGCTGTCGAGGGTTTGGCCGATGCCTGCCGGTCTTTGGAGATTCCTGTGGTGAGCGGAAATGTAAGTTTGTATAATGAAACGAACGGCCTCTCTATTTATCCCAGCCCTATTATTGGAATGGTGGGCCTCATTGAGCGGGAACAGGACATCACCACTCAATGGTTTAAGCAGCCTGGCGATGTCATTCTATTACTAGGTGAAACCAGAGAGGATATCGGCGGGACGGAATATCTGAAAGTTCTCCATTCACGAGAGCAAGGGATGCCTCCCTGGCTCGATCTTGAACGCGAACAAGCGATGCAGCAATGTCTCTTGCACTTAATTCAACAGGGGTGGGTTCAATCGGCCCATGATTGCTCGGAGGGGGGGATCCTCGTGACGCTCGCAGAGAGTTGTCTCACGCATCCTGCCACACAGTTCGGAGCCACAATCTCTCTCAACCAGGAACGGCTACGGCTTGATGCGTTACTGTTTGGTGAAAGTCCGTCACGAGTTGTCATTTCCGTTAAACCCGAATATTTGGAACAGGTGCAATCCTATATTCAAGATTATGCGGCAAATGTGCCGATGAGCGTACTAGGACATGTCACTCAGGAGAAACAGCTGACTGTAAAGGTCCTGGATCCCAAGATGGAGCCAAGTTGCGAGATGTCTGTGCCTGTTGCCGACTTAGCCGACCAATGGCATCAGAGTCTTGCCCGTCACTTTGCTCGCGAACCGGTGGCATAATTGTTTTACGGTCGATAGTGTCTCGTAAGTCTTATCGCGTTCTTATCTATGAAATCTCTGCCGATGATTCATCACTCGCCGTTCCCTGATAGTTTTCAGGAGGAATGTGCGGTATTTGGCATTTCCGGTCATAAGGAAGCGGCGAATCTAGCCTACTTGGGGCTCTATGCGTTACAGCATCGCGGACAAGAAGGGTCAGGAATTGTTTCGTCAGACGGTGAACGGTTTTATCAGCAAAAAGGGTTGGGCCTCGTTGCTGATATTTATTCAAAGGGCAAGTTGAAACAATTGCCGGGAGCCAAAGCGATTGGCCACAACCGCTATTCCACTGCGGGCAGCGGCGATCTGCATAATGTTCAACCCTTGTCTGTCAATTTTGCATTTGGCAATTTGGCTCTCGCCCATAATGGCAACCTCATCAATGCCGGAGTGTTACGTGGAGAATTAGAAGCCTATGGGGCCATTTTTCAATCCGATTCCGATAGTGAGGTCATTATTCATCTCATTGCTCATTCCAAAGGCGAGACGGTCGTTAACCGGGTTATTGATGCGCTCAGTCTTGTGCGAGGGGCCTTCTCGCTGGTTCTGCTCACTGACGAGCATCTTATTGCTGCTCGTGATCCCTTTGGATTTCGTCCATTGTGTTTGGGACGATATAAAGAAGGCTGGGTCGTGGCATCCGAAACCTGTGCCTTTGATTTGATTGGCGCCAAATTCGAGCGAGAAATTGAACCGGGAGAAATTGTCGTGATTCAGGGCACCGAACTGGAGTCCTTTCATCCTTTTCTCACCCGGGACCGGGCTCAATGTATCTTTGAATATGTATATTTTGCCAGGCCTGATTCAAAAATTTTTGGGGCCCATGCCGTGTATCCCATCCGCAAAGCCTTTGGCCGGCAACTCGCCAAGGAATGCCCGGCCGAGGCCGATCTGGTGATTCCAGTTCCCGACTCGGGTGTGCCCGCAGCGCTCGGGTATGCTGAGGGTATGGGATTGCCCTTCGAAATTGGGCTAACGCGCAACCATTATATTGGCCGCACATTCATTGAGCCGCAGCAAGCGATTCGTCATTTTGGAGTGAAATTGAAGCTGAATCCTGTTCCGGATGTGCTGGATGGCAAACGCATTGTTGTGGTTGATGATTCCATTGTGCGCGGCACCACGAGCCGCAAAATTGTGAAAATGCTGCGGCAGGCCGGTGCCCGGGAAATTCATATGAGGGTCAGCTCCCCGCCGGTCATGGCTCCTTGTTTTTACGGGATCGATACGCCTACCCAAAAGGAACTTATTGGAGCAAAATGCTCCATTGATGAAACACGACGATATGTCACCGCTGATAGTTTGGGCTACTTAAGCCTGGAAGGCATGTTAGCGACCGCGCCTGATGCGTCCCATCATTATTGCGATGCCTGTTTTACAGAACAGTATCCTATTAGCTTAACAAAAGCTGAGCAACTCCAGCTTGGATTGTTTGAACCAGATCAGATCCCTTCCTCGTAGTCCTTGCCACGGTTTTCTTGCTGCCCCTAAAAATCCTGTGATAACATTTCTTAGATCAGTTCCAGGAAAGACCGTTTTCACATTAGAGAAGAGAAACAGACCCATCAGAGAAAAAACGGTTTCTTCGGCGAGTTCACAGGAGGAAAGATGATGACACAACTATTACAAAGAAGCCTTATTTTTACAGCAATCCTCTTGGGGTTCATGTCCATGGCACAAGCGGGAAGTTTTTTTAAAGTTGGCGAGCCCGCACCAAGCTTCACGTTAACGTCTTTAGAGGGCAAGAAAATTTCTTTAGACCAATTCAAAGGGAAGGTCATTGTGTTGGGCCTCTTTCACATTTGCCAGCCATGTTTAGAACAAGGCACGAATTTGCAAAAAGTCTCCGAAGCCACCCAGGGGAAGCCTGTAGCGGTTATCGGAGTCAACTCTTCAGGTGACTCCAAGGGAGATGTCAGTGAATTTCTTCAGACATTCCCAGTGAAAGTGACCTACCCGTATTTATTAGATCCTGAGCAAACAACCGATCAACTCTATGGTGGGGGAAAGTTTATCCCAAATGTGTATATCATTGATCAGCAGGGTCTGATTCGTTGGCAACGCGTGGGTAATTTTTTCACGGATGGCACTCTAGCCGGGCATGAAATGATTGTACAGGAAGTCGAGAAGCTCTTAGGTGCATCGATGCCGTCCGCCATGTAATACAACAGAATCGAAGGCGAAGGGTAGAGTAGTATGGACGAATTTGAAGAGGGAAAACAAAAATTCCGCGAACTGGTTGCCAGCCTTGACGATACGGTTGAAGTCGTGATTCCGACCACACCCTCCCAAAGTCTCTTTAAGATTTCCCTCACCAAAGGAGGAAACCGGACTTTTCTGACGGTTCACGAAGACGATATCTTAGACCTTCCCGAAGAAACTTCCGCTCAAGAAAAAACACGGACCTTGCTTCAAGAAACCATAGGCGCCTTATGAAGGTCGTACTTCCCAACATTTGGGAATGGTCATGGTTTTCTGAGGACAAGCAACTCAATTTTAATGGCCACTTTTTAACTGTCGGGGAACACCGGATTCTCATTGATCCCCCTCCGATGGAAGCGAGCGATATGGCGTTTGTCAGGCAGGGAGGGCCCGTTGATTATATTATTATCACCAACCGGGATCATGAACGGGAGGCCAACCGCCTGCGCAATGAATTTCAATGCACGATGATGGTACCGGAGCTTGATGCTCCGGAGATGTCCTTCACTCCCGATAAGACTTACAAAGATGGAGGGTTACTGCCAGGCGGCATTTGGGTTATACAACTGGCTCATCAGAAATCCCCCGGAGAAAGCGCGTTATTTTTAGAAACAGGAAAAGGTGTGCTCATTGTCGGTGATGCTATTATTGGAAAGCCCGACGGCGCACTCAGTCTTCTTCCGTCTGAAAAATATGCTGATATCGCGCAGGCCCGGGAGAGTCTTCGCCGGTTATGCAAGTATACCTTTGACAGTCTTCTGGTTGGAGACGGAACCTCCCTGGTGACCGGAGCCAAACCTCTCGTAGAACGGTTGGTTGCCGAGACATAAATGTTCGCTCTGTCGTTTCTTGATGTTGTGTGCGCTCAGACTTGTGAGTGACGAACAATGGTGTGGTCTCAATCCGCTGACCTCAATTCATTGGGTAATCAGCATTTTTCCAAAGGGTTTTATACTGAAGCCTATCAATGTTATGCCCAAGCCCTTGAAGTGGACCGAAAAAATGGAGATCAGCGTGCTTTGGCCACGACGTTAGGCAATCTTGGGAATATCTGTGCCGTTAGTGGACGGCGCGAACAAGCCCGCTCCTACTATACTGAAGTTTTGGAACTCCAAAAAATTCTGGGTGAAGACCGCGGCATCAGCACAACATTAGCGAATTTAGGGAATGTGTCCGCCGATGCCGGGGAGTGGGAACGTGCCCGCGCTTATTATCTAGAAGCCTTGGATATTATGAATGCCTTGTCGGATTTTGCCGGTAAAGCCGTGCTGCTTTCTGATTTAGGTTTGGTGGCCCGGGAAACGGGACACGAAGACCAAGCGCTCTCCTACTATCAGGAGTCCCTTGTCTTGATGCGTCGCGTAGGCAATGACGAAGGCCAAGCCGATGTCTTTCGAATGATGGGACGTCTCTATTTGAAACAGGGAAGGTTGGACGAGGCTCAATCGTGCGCGCTCACCAGTCTAGATGTTGCCCGACGTCGAAAAGACGAATTGCGCATGGGCGGAGCCTGGTATGTGTTGGTCAGCTGTTATGAAGCGAAGGGCGAATTGGAACATGCTGTCCAATATTTGAAAAAGGTTGTGCAGATAGATGAGAAATATCAACTACCCAAACTCCATGAGAATCGGCAACGTCTCCAAGTCTTATCACAACGCTTGAACGCATCGACACCATCATCTCATGAGTGATACCCTATCCATGTCTCCTCATTGGTCCACCACGCGCGCGGCTTTGCTTACCAAGATTTCAGGCTGGTTTGACTCTCAAGACAATGAACCGCTAACCCTCTCCTTGCCCGATGAAGACTGGTTGTTAGAGGTTACTCCTGATGGCCGTCTGGTCTGTGTGGCGGGATATGATTTAGAGGATATGAAAAGCATGCTTTCTGATGGGACCGCCGAAGATTTAGGCAGTGATGAGTTGGCCAAACAAGTGAAATTCTTTCTTCAACAAACCACCTCGAAATACCGTCGCAAACTCGTTGCCGAAGGGTTCTCAGAGCGCATAGAAATGAATGATGACTTTGTGGCTTCAAATTTTGAACAAGAGATTGATTTGAGATCTGTTTCTGAAGTCTGCGCAAAGATTCAATCGTGCCAAACATGGTTTCGCCCATAAAGTTCCGCTTAAGATTTCACCAGTGAGGTATGACTGATAATGTCACGCAAGCCACCTCTTTCATCATTTTCCGAGTTTCGTGAGATGGCCTATGGGTTTCGTCTCTCTCGGGTCATATTTTCTGCCTTAGAGCTGGACCTCTTCAATGTCATGGGGCATCGCACGTGGTCGATTCCCACCCTGGCGAAGCAGTTAAAGGTCAGTACGCGAGGTCTTCATATTCTTTGCCGGAATTTGGCCAGCGCCGGATTGTTGATTCCTGCGCTTGGACGATACCGAACCAGTGCCATGGTCAACCGGTATCTGCAAAAAGAAAGTCCGGACTATCGAGGTGACTATCTGGCCTTAATACAACGGCAATGGGCCGAGTGGTCCCGGCTTACCGAAGTCGTAACCACAGGGGTTCCCTTTGATCATGACGAGCCGGAAACGGCTGAGTACCGGAGGTCATTTTCTTGGGCCATGCACCACCGGTCGCAAGAACCCGCCCAACACGTGGCCAAACAGATTTCAATAAAATCCGCCTGTTCCTTGTTAGATCTTGGCGGCGGGCCGGGGACCTATGCGCTGGCATTTCTCAAAAAGAATCCTCGATTGCACGCGACTGTGACGGACCGGCCTGCTGCCTTGGAAGTCGCCCAAACATTAGCACGCGAGCAATCTCTTGCGTCTCGTCTGTCTGTTCATTCTGGGAATTTTTTGGATGAAAAAATTCCTGGAGCGTATGATGTTGTCTGGTATTCCAATGTGCTGCATATTTATTCTCCAGCTGAGAATCTCAAGATTTTCAAGAAAGTCAAACGGGCCCTGAATTCTGGCGGTCGGCTGCTGATTCAAGATACCTTCTTGGAAGATCCGCGAGGACTTCGGCCCTTAGAGGCCAATTTATTTGCGGTCACCATGCTGCTGTATACCACGAGCGGCAACACCTATCCTATACAAGATGTCCGCGCGTGGCTTCGCAAAGCTGGGCTGACTCGTACCCGAGTCATTCATTTGAAAGCAGGAACGGGAGATTGGGAAGGCCGAATACTTGAGGCACGCCCTTGATGGCTCCCTCTGCTCTGAATGTCAAAGTCACAGAGGTTCGTTCTCCAAGGCATGGTTGGTCCCTAAAAAGGGATGTCAGCTATGAGAAACGACTGTTTTCTTAATAAGACAAACTGATATTGCTTGTGACTTATAGGCTCAATCCACCAATTTGAGGTAAATACACTGTGAAGATACTTCCGCATTTGGGGTAGCTATCGACGGTGAGGACACCTTCATGTTTTGCCACAACTTTTTTCACAACTGACAAGCCTAACCCGAGCCCTTTTCCCCCGAGCTTCGTGGTAAAGTAAGGATCAAAGATTTTCTTGCCGAGAGAAGCGGGGATGCCAGCTCCTGTATCCTGAACACGTATCCTGAGATAGGTAGAACTCGTTCGTTGCACAAAGGGCAAGCGCTTAGGATCCAAGACTTGATCCAGCATCACAGTCAATAACCCTTCGTTCTGGCCATGCATGGCATGAGCGGCGTTCGATAATAAATTATTCAACATCCGAAACAGCTCCGTGGGATACCCTCGGACTTTACCTGTTGAGAGAACCTTCACTTTTTTAACCTCGATGGATGACGGCAATGTGGCCTTGAATAGATCAACAATTTCATCAACAAGAACACACACATTGACTTCTTGCTTCTGAGTGAGGGGACCTTCATGAAACTCCTTCTTCAAAATTGACCGGAGTAACTCTTGGGCACGTTGACTGGCGGAAATCGTATTATGTAAACGATCTGTAGAAGAATTCTGAGTCGGCTGCAGTAACATCAGTTCCATATTGCATTGAATAGCCATGAGGATATTCGCCAGGTCATGAGCGACTTCGCGGCTAAAAGTACAGCATTGTTCGCTAGCAGAGGGAGCTTGCTCGGGTGCCGAAGGCATCGAAGCCCGGGACGAGCTATCATCGTCTGTCCATGGCATCGCCTTATCTGGTAATCGCAACGCCAGTTCACGCATTTCAGATGGAAGAGATAGCTGAGGTAAGAATACTTGAGGGGATGATAAAGACATGTTGAACCCTCCTTGTAAAGTATAAGCAGAGATGAGATCAGCTGTTCCGTTTTTATCCCATGTTCGCATGCAAAGAAAAATCAGGGGAATGCTGAAATGCTGGTGAGAGTACAGCCGCAAAGGTTGTCAGTGAAAACTGACAACCCTAAATGTTTCCCCTTAGAGAAGCATCAATATTTTTAAAGGTACAGACCTAGCCAAAGCTCTATCCCATCGATATGTATGAATCTTTTGGTCTGAAACGCTGAACGAGAAGGTTGGAGGACTGTCTAGATTCTCATGTAGGCATGTGAAGAAAACCCCTTGAAGATAATCGCTTTATGAATATGGCATTCTTAGGAGGTGTGGGGGGATTGTGCCGTCCCTTCAGATGGCTTAATTGATAAGGAATCGTGAGATTGAAGGCTTGGCAAATTAATGAAAAATGTGGTGCCTCGTCCTGGGAGACTTTGTACTTCTATGGTTCCTCCGTGCTCTTGAATGATTTGGTGGGCAATAGCCAATCCCAAGCCGGTGCCTTCATGTTCTTCACTCAGATGTTTGGTGGTAAAAAATGGGTCGAAGATATGTTCAATATCTTCAGGAGCAATGCCAGATCCTGCATCTTGAATTTCTATTTGAACCCATTCTGGTTTTCCAGGAGTCACGAGATGTCGGCTTCTGACGGTTAATACTCCACCATCCGGCATCATGGCTTCTTCCGCATTAAAGAGAAAATTAAGAATGACTTGTTTCAGTTTTTGACGATCGGCATAAATCTTTGGCAAACCCTGCATGAGATCGGTTTCCAGGACAATGCGTTTATGGGAAGGCCGAATACGCAGAGTATAGAAACAGGATTCTAAAATCTCATTGAGATCATCCTCTCGCAAAAAGGGTTCAATGGGTTTCGCGTAATCTAAAATCTCCCGAGTGAGCCGTTCAATACGAAACACATCTTCTTTGACGACTTTGCTAAACCTTGCTAAAAATTGTTCATCATCCTTGCGTTCCGGTGCGAGATCCACGAAGGCTTTGATGGAAGTTAACGGATTCCGAATTTCATGAGCTAAGCCGCCGGCCATGGTTTCCAGAGAACGAAGGCGATCTGTTCGTCGTACGAGTGATTGCGATTGCTTCAGTTCTTCATACAGCAACGCATTGTCTAGGGCTACTGAGGTTTCTTGTGAAAGCGTGGCTAACAATTCTAAATCTTGAGTCGAATAATTTCCATCTTCTTTTATCCGCGGGCCAAATATACAAAAACCCAATAGGCGATTTTTGTTTGCCAACGGCAAGCATAATTCGGCGCCAATTTTTGTCAGGCGAGAAATCACCGCTTGTGAATCGTCATCTGTTCCAAAATCCTCCATATCCTGTACGATAAAATTTGTGGTCCCACGCTGCCATGAATTTTCTAATTGCGAGCGGGAGGGAAGATGTACGTCAGAAAATTCTGTCAATAGCCTTCCAAAACTTGAAACGGGATGATAATCCTGCCCGCTTTTCTTCCGTAAATATAACGCTCCCCACTGAAGTTCTAATGTTGGACAGATGGATTCAACGATGGCGGAAGTCAAATCGTGTAATTCCAAAATGGACACCAGAGATTTTGAAAAATTCAATACCGTCTTATATTGCTCATAGCGTTCTTTAAACAAGGCTTTGCTAATAAACGTTTTGGCCTTGTTCTTCAACGAAGAGGCGCCAAATGCAAGGAGCACAAGTACGAACAGTTCGAGGAGTGAATACCCTATGTTAATAGACCCTAAATACCAGTGTTGGCCCAGCAACAAAATGGGATAAGCCGGAAACGCGATCAAGGCTATTAGCAGGCTGCTCGTTACGCCACGTTCTAGCGCCGTGCCAAAATCAAGGAGCCGATAGCGAAGCAGGGTAAAGGCGACAACGGAAATATAGACCGTGGTAAAAATGGCGCCAATCGGTTGTACGTTCACGCCATACCAGAGGGGAAACGTGGTCAGGCCACCGCCGTAGGCGATGATTGAACCAGCAACTAACAAATAAAAACGTGATCGCTCCGTGCCACGTTTTCTGCGTGCTGCTTGGAACAATAACCATGTGCCATACAGCGCACAAAATCCAAACCACAGGAGATAAACATGAAACACCAGTCCAGGTTGTGGCCAGAAAGGGAAGCCGCCAACGGGCTGAACATCAGCCACAAACAGAGACGTTCCATTTGTAATCCAGAATAGAAGGGTAATGCCAACGATGGTCCACAAGAATGCGCGCGTATAACGGATGCGGTCAAATTCAAGCAAGGTGAAGACATGCCAGAGAAAGGTCCCGGGAAGAGCAATGGCTCCCACCATGAGGAGACGGACGTAAACTAACGCGGTATCGTGGGATGAGGAGATGTGCCAGAGGCCATAGCCAAACCCCCAGACGGCAGCCGCAAGGACATAAAAGGCATAGGCTTGATGTTTAGGGTGAGAAGGGTTTTTGGAAAAGACGAGCAGTCCTGAAATCGTGGCGACTAGACCGATTAAGAATCCGCTTAAGGCATGCAGGGTCACGTAGAAGAAAATTCCCCAGGTAGAAAAAGGACATTCTTAGCAACGGTTCAGCCACATATGACACTATTGGACAGTAAATGCGCCCAAAAGTCAAAAAGCTTGATTTCCTGAATGAACCTGAAAAATTGTGTTTTGTCCTTATCTGAAGCCCTACCTCGTCACATTTATGCATCACCCAGATCAAAGTCCCAATTAGGGTCTGAATCGAGACAATGGAACTTTCCAGCCATATCGAGAAGACCCTTGGAGCCGGAACGGAAGAGGATCTGTTTTCTCTTTATAAAGCGCTTATATAGAACATCAATGCGCCGACTCACCCGATGCGGTTGTTGGTAGAATGGGTGGCAATCAAACGCACTGCATTGTCAGAAAGAAGGACCTATTGCTGATAAACACTCAGTTGTATAAGTCAAGACTTCATCTGACAGACAGCGAGTCCGGTAATTGTTAAGCGGCCAGCATCTTCTCCTTCGCCAACACGACACTGTCTCGCCAGGTTTGCATCGGCGTTTTCCCATAACACCACCGGCCTTGATGCGTCCGCTGTTCATTGTACTCCTGTAGCCACGTATCCAAATCGGCTTGTAATTCGTCGAGGGTCTGGTAAATCTTCTTGCGGAACGTGACCCGATAGAACTCATTCAACTGTGTCTTGTGAAACCGTTCGACGATCCCATTGGTTTGCGGACTCTTTGTCTTGGTCCGGGTGTGATCAATATTCTCTACGGCCAGATACAGTTCATACTCATGCCGTTCCGGAGCGCCACAATATTCCGTCCCTCGATCGGTGAGCACTCGATTCAGGGGAATCTCGTGATCGGCAAAAAAGGGCAGGACCCGATCATTCAGTAAGTCTGCGGCCGTGATGGGCGTTTTGCGATCATAGAGCTTCGCAAAGCCAACTTTGCTATAGGTATCAATGAAGGTCTGCTGATAGATCCGCCCCACGCCCTTGAGTGTGCCCACATAGAAGGTATCCTGAGCCCCACAGTAGCCGGGGCATTCACTCACAAACTCTCCATGTGCTTCTTTGTCGGCCTTGGCTTTCTCCAGGGCCACGACTTGAGTGTCCGTCAACACGAGTCCCTCTTGGGCCACTTTGGCCTCTAAGGCCTTCAACCGCTTCCGCATCGTCTCCAAATCATGCCGGAGCCAGATGTAGCGGATGCCCGCGGGCGAGAGCGTGATCCCTTGTTTTTTGAGTTCATTAGCCATGCGCACTTGGCCCCAAGCCGGCTGCTCGATGGTCAAATTCACCAACGCCTCTTCCACCTCAGGCGCTACTCGATTCTTGAGGATCGGCTTTCGCCGGGAAATCTCTTCCAGGGCGGCTTCGCCCCCAGTCTCGTACAGTTCTTTAAACCGATAGAAGCTGTCTCGACTGTAGCCCATGATCTGACAAGCTTTTGAGACGTTGCCCAATTGCTTGCCCAACTCCAACAAACCCACTTTGGTTTTGATGATCTTTTGTTCGGTGGTCATCCTCATTCGTCCTTTCTCCGGATCTCCCGGGTTCAAAGGACTCTAGCTGACTGTCAGATTAAATCCTAGCACTTACAACTCAGTACCTCGCAATCCCTCCCTGCTCTTTGATGCCAGGTGCAATAGTTAGATTAACTGTTGTTTTCGTTTGTATCTTCCAATGTGCATATGGCTTGAATGACTTTGCCATTTTTCGAACGACGAAGCTCGCTAACTTTCTTAATCTCTATACGCATAGAAGCCCCAAGGCGGCTCTGAACATTAAATCTCAATTTTTCTTCTTCTAAGTCATTAAACGAAATATCTGCAACTACATACATGATTACTTCACCAAAGTTGGCCTGATAGAACTGAGAACCTAGTACACCTTCAATACCTTTAACACATTGGTCTAATGCATATACCTTTTGATTATCTTCATTAAAGATATGCGAAACAACACGTCCTTCAATTCGATCAATAACGGGATACACTCGACCACACAAGCAATTTTGCTCTGACGACAATACAACGTGGTCCCCAGTTCGATAGCGGATCAGAGGATAAAGCGCGTTGTTAAAGTTAGTTCCTACGATCTCATGCTTCCCGTTTCCGCTATCTAAGAACTCGACGTGAGAGTAGTCAGAAATGAGGTGGTACTTTCCATGTTCGCAATTTCCGATTGCTGCAACGCGTTCAAATAGTCCGTACCAGTCAAACACTTTGCACAGAAATCGCTTTTCAATGATTTTACGATCTTCCAGAGACAAAGATTCTGACGAAGTGACAATCGATTTAAGCTTCCCCTTGTAGTACAAGTCCTTGCTGTCCAGATATTTGGCTAAAATCGCTATCGAAGATGGGTATGCCTGAATAATGTCAACGCCATAATTTTCCATCGCAGTTAAGTAGCCTGGAATGGTATCTGGAGTGAGATGGAATGACGACATCAGGATCATGTTTTCGAACAACGAATAGCGCCAGTAGGGGCCTTTTTTCTGTGACAACGGCACCACCATATCACCACGAATCCATGCTCGTTTGTCACCCTTTTGATACCCCGCCCACTCTAAGTGACGAGAGACAAAAGCCTGCTCTCTCTGCACTGACTTAAGATCCTGTGGAATAGAAAGCGGTGTTCCCGTAGTGCCACTAGTACTGCCTTTTACGGTGACCTTAGGCCTAGCATTCTTGTTAAAAAATGCATCCGGTGATGCTCTTACATCTCGCTTGTCAATAAAGTCAAAATCATCCAACTGTTGATTTTCACCATAAGCACTAGCTCCTTGAGCCCTACCTAACACTTCCGCTAGCTGTTCATCACAAAAAGTCTTGAGGGCTTCGTTTGAATATTCGTTCTCACGCAGCCGCATCTTAAGACCTACGATTTGGCGCTCACTGCGAATGACTCCACGTACTAAGTCACGCAGAGAAACCATCACGTTCTGCAAAAATATCGGAGAGTTCTTATATAACGATAAGGTGTACACGGAAATTAGGAAATTTAAAGGGCGTTTTTACTGAATCGGGAATGTACCACCGGCCCTGCAAGAGAGCAATCCCCCGCTTTGCCGGTAACCCTGCGACCATTTCGACTGTGCGAAGGGTGGGTCTACCCCCTTGATGGGGGGTCAGCTCAAGAGCAAACACGCGTTTGAGGAGCTGAGCCCAGGTGTTGGAGGAATTCCAGCGGGCTCATCACTGTTAACCCGGCAATCAAATATATTTCTTATGTGGCATCACTGCTGTCCGGACGTTTGATAGCTGAAAAGGCATAACCTCTTGTTTCTACATGACAAATAACCCATTTATGTCTGTCATCGACTTGAAACGAAAACCTGCTCTTCGCCATCCTCCTGTGGAACTCGGGGAGGACCTGGCTCATGTATACCGGCAAACTTATTTTTTCACAGGTGATGGATCATTTGCCTATGCACACGTTTCGGCGCTGTGTCCAACGCTATCGAGGCCACCACAAGGTCAAGCACTTCAGCTGTCTCGACCAATATCTCAGCCTGGCCTTTGCCCAGCTCACGTATCGCGAGAGTCTGCGCGACATCGAAGTCTGCCTGCGTGCCCGGCAATCCAAGCTGTACCACATGGGCATTCGCAGCCCCGTCACCCGCAGTACATTAGCCGATGCGAACAGGGTTCGCGATTGGCGCATCTACGCCGACTTTGCTCACTCACTGATCCAGATTGCCCGCAAGCTCTATCTCGACGAGGAGTTTGGTGTCGAGCTGACTCACACGGTCTATGCCCTGGATGCGACGACCATCGATCTCTGTCTCTCGGTGTTTCCTTGGGCCCACTTCCGCCAAACCAAAGCGGCGGTCAAGCTCCATACGCTCCTCGATTTGCGAGGCAACATCCCCACGTTCATTCATATCTCCGACGGCAAGCTGCCCGATGTCAAGGTGCTCGACGAACTGCTCCCAGAGCCCGGCGCCTTCTACATCATGGATCGTGGGTATCTCGACTTCTCCCGACTGTCTGTGCTCACTCAATGCGCCGCCTTCTTTGTTATCCGGGCCAAGACCAACCTCCAGTGCCGCCGGCTCTATTCCCACGCCATCGACAAGCAGACGGGGCTCCGGTGCGATCAGACCATTCGGCTCACGGGGTTTTATCCCAGTCGGGCCTACCCCGACAACCTGCGGCGCATCAAGTATCACGATGCGGCACGCGACAAGACCCTCGTCTTTCTGACCAACAATTTTACACTCCCCGCCCTCACGATTGCCGAACTTTATCGGTGTCGCTGGCAGGTAGAGTTGTTCTTCAAATGGATCAAACAGCACCTCCGCATCAAAGCGTTCTACGGCACGACCGACAATGCGGTCAAAACTCAAATCTGGACGGCCGTGTCGGTCTATGTGCTGATCGCGATCATCAAAAAGCGACTCAAGCTGAAGGCCAGCCTCTATACCATTTTACAGATTTTGAGTGTGACCATTTTCGAACGAAGCCCGTTCTTACAATCACTTATGGAGTCCGATAGCCAGGAACAAAGCCAGCATGCTCATAACCAATTGAATTTATTCGACTAAACGTCCGGACAGCAGTGATGTGGCATAGCGAATCGGCTCTGCCTCAAAGTACTGGCGTACTCGGGTTGGGGTTTGTTGAAGCTTGCGCATGTGCCCTATCGTCTTCTTCTTGAGCGCCTGTTTGCTGCGAGCCGGCGGCCCGCTGTGGACGCCTTGCTTTCAATCACCATTGAGAGACTCGTCCGGATTGAGCTCCGGCGAGTAAGCCGGCAGGTCATACACAGCAATGTCGTCCGTATGGTCCGCCAACCAGGCCTTGACCGGGCGAGCATGGTGCACCCGCAGATTGTCCAGAATCAGAATGACCTTGCGGGGGGGTGTCCAGGACGTCCGGTAACCCTTTTCTCTTCTCCTGCTCCCTAGTGGGGGAGAGGGTTGGGATGAGGGGCGAGGCATCAAGAGGTCTAGAGACTTTCAATTGGTGTTCATCGAACGTTGAAGTTCTCAACCCTCACCTTTATCCTCTCCCTGTTAGGGAGAGGAATAGAAGAACAGAGGCGGCATGCGGCATGAAGTGCGATATTCTTGACCGATTGGGATGGCTTGGATAAGATCACTGCTATGTCAATGCCACCCTTTCCTGGTGGTTCGCGTCCTCCCCATGGGATGCGGCCCCGCCGTCCACCAGTGCCGGAAGATGAGCCGAAGCAGTTTGACTCGCTTCGCGCGTCGTTACTCTTTTGTCCGAAGTGTCAGACGGCCACCCCTGCCCGCGAGCGGTTGTTGTTAGTGCTGCCTAGCGGAAATCTGTACGAATACATTTGCGCCCAATGCGGGACATCCACTGGTTCCAAAACTGATCAGGCTCAGAGTGGCGGATTGATTGCGCCGTAATTGGAAGAAGTGAGTAGTGAGAAGTAAAAAGTAAGTAGTGTTTTTCCCCTGCCATCGTAAGTTCAAGCCATGCGCTTATAGTCTTTCTCTTCCTGTTTTATAAACTCCTCACTCCTCACTTTTTACTCCTTACTTTTCACTATTCCTTCGGCACTGGCAGGCCTTCTTGAGCCATGATGCGGAGGGCATTAGTCGTGGGACACGGGCCTGGGCGGAGTTGATAATCAAACTGAAGGGAACCGTTTTCAACGGTTTCTTGAAAGTGGGCGTTGCGGATTCGGTCGCTGTTCTTGGCCAGACGAGTCAGTTCCAGATCGTGTGTGGAAATCATGCCGAGTCCACGCCCTTGTTGAAGGGCTTTGACGAAGGCTTCACTGCCGGCTAACCGTTCACGATTGTTGGTTCCCCGGTAAATTTCATCGATCAAAAAAAGCACAGGTTGGGTGGTGATTGATTGGACGGCGTCCAAAATGAGTTTCAGCCGTTTGACTTCGGCATAAAAATACGACAGGCCTTCATCTAACGCATCAGTGACTCGAATGCAGCAATAGAGCTCAACCCATGACCACGAAAAGCTTCTAGCACAGACAGGTCCACCCGCTTGCGCGAGGCAGATATTGATGCCGAGGGTTCGGAGAAACGTGCTTTTCCCTGCCATATTTGAGCCGGTGATCAAGAGGATATGGCCTTCTCCGCGTAATGTGAGATCGTTGACGGTGCGCTGTTGACGCGCAATGAGTGGATGGCCAAGATCTTGTGTGGTGATTCCCGGTTGTGGGTCTGTCGTTGTGACGGCTTCCAATTGCGGCCACTGATAGTCGGGATTGATGTAGGCAAATCTGGCCAACGCACTGGCCGCATCGAATCTGCCAATGATCGTTAACCAAGTTGGAAGTATGTGTTGTACGTCCGTGATGAGGCGATCTAATTTTCTGACAAATAAAAGATCCCATGGAATAAAAGCGTTGACGGCTAGATGAATCAGCGGGTGTGCTTTGACGCTGAGCCCCTGACAGATGCGTCCCAGTTGTTTGAGACAGGTGGTTGGGCGATGTTCATGGGTGAGGAGCTCTTGGCATTGCTGACGGATGGTTGGTGCATGAGTAAATGTCGAGTGTTCAAGTATGGTCACGACGCTAGCTAGTTTTTCCAGTTCAATATGAAGGGCAAGTACTCGGCCAAAGAGCGGGCCCATCGACCCGGAAAGGGAAAAATACAAAGCGCCATAGATGAGAAGGGTCACGACCCATAGGTTTGGTGCTCCAGTGAAGAGCGTCCAGAGACCTAGCATTATGGTGAGGGCGCAGAGACAAAGAGCTGCAAGCAAAAGCATGGCAAGATTTGGGAGAGCAATGGGTTCTTGAAGAAGTGAGAGAATGCGTGTGCCATCTAATGGCTCTTGGCTGATAAGGCGCGTGGCGAGCAGACACCGGTCTCGTAAACGAGAGAGCGGCGTCAGTTCACGCACGAGGGCTTGCCGGTCTTTCCAGTTTAGTTCGTCGGGTCGGGGATCGTCTGCCTGAAATATCCAGTCTTGGAGCTGGGTGCGGCCATTGGATGAAAACGTCGTGTCAAGGAGACTCAACAAGGAATGAGGACCAGTGAGATCCACATCTAAGGCATAGGGATGGTGAGCAGGCGGTTGATGGGTCTGAAGGTGCATGTTGGGCCAATCCAATTGCAACCGCGCCAGCAAATCCTTTTTGATCGTGATCCAAAGATCTAATCGGCGTAGACGGAATTTTAGTTGTTGGTGAAACCAAGTGGTTGTGAGAAAAATAGTCAGAAAAATCAATAATGCGAAATTGCCGCTATGAAACCACGCATATTGATAAAACCCAATACAAACGGCCGCTCCAAGTAGAAAAATAGTCAGCCTCCAACGACTGAAGCGCTGACTGGCGGCCTCTCCTTGTATTACTAACCGGTCAGCCCGACGCAGGAGCCGGGTTAAGGCTTGTTCTCGCTTGTTGGTGCGTGGGCTGCGCATACAGTTGGAGACCTTAGCCCCTATTCCTATTTCCGTCAAATATCTTTATGCCTCAGTCTTCGACAATTTTTCAAATTACGATTCCTGCCTGTGTCGATAGTGGTGAGCTGTCCGGGCTCCTGGCCTGTCCAGAATTTTTGGGTCTATGGGAGAACGATGAATCGTTGATGATGTATTGGCAGGGGAGTGCGAAAGACCGGGTTCATCACATTCATGAGGCGGTGGTTCAACTAGGTGCTATACTTCCGTTCGCAGCTATTCACGAGCAAGTTGTGGTCTCTCAAGATTGGAATGCGCAGTGGGCGGCATCTGTCCAGCCCATTCGAATTGGCAAACGTATTGGTATCCGGCCCAGTTGGGCAACGATGGATTTACCGGAAGATGGAATCGAAATTGTGCTTGATCCAAAGCAAGCATTTGGAACCGGACATCATGCAACGACGCACTTGCTTCTTGAATGGCTGGAAGATTTATCTCTGCTTCCTGGTTGTCGAATCTTGGATGTAGGCACCGGAAGCGGTCTCTTGAGCATGGTGGCCTTGCGTTTAGGCGCCATGTCGGCTTTGGGTATTGATCACGATCCTGTGGCCATTGATTGTGCGACGGACTATGCCGCTGTGAACGGCTTTGGGAGCGAGCTTAACCTGCGGGCTTGCCAAGTCGATGAACTGCCTGATGATACATTTGAAATCATTCTGGCGAACATTGATCGAAGCACAATTCTTGAGATCTCTCCTGAATTTTCAAGATTTCGATCGTCGAGTACTCATTTGTTTCTGTCAGGCCTGTTGGAAGAAGATGAGTTAGAGATCGTGGAACAGTTGGCGACTCATGGTTGGATTCAGCAGGCCGTCAGAAAACGAGAGGGGTGGATCGCGCTTCAATTTGGTGAGACTCTTTGCAATCGACAGATTCCAAATTAAGTGGCAATAAGAGACTAATGTGATTTGAATGCTATGCTGAATCGGATTCTTTGTATAACTAGGGCTTGCTGAAAAAGCCTGTGCCCTGATCCGGTCAGACTCCTGCAAGAACCGGCAGCCCTCGTGTCCCTCTGACGGTGTTCTCAAGCACATGAGAGTCGACCGCATGTGTCCGCATCGGCTGCCACCAGGCCCTCAGAGAGGGGAACTCCTTCCACGACGATTGGTTGGCATGTCGAGGGGTTAAAGTAAGGCAGACACCGTGTCGGTAAGAGGTTTTGTCGCAGTTGGCGGCGGCAGAGGTCGCCCATCCTGTGCAAAATCGCGCAACACATCCTCGACAATCTCACACAATTGCACAAAGACCTCTTGCTCATCGTCTCCATGGCAACACGGCCCAAGGAGTCCGGGTGCACTGCCCACGTAACACGCATCTTCTTCAGACCATTGGACCACCTTAATGTAGTACGCGGACAGTTTCATGACTCGGCCTCCCGGATTTTTCCCGCTACTTCTCGCTGTTGATACGGCTTGGCATCATCTCCTAGTTTACCAGAAAGCACGACCGTCAGGTGTTTCTCTGAATGGACGAACTTGCGATGACTGCCTTTTCCCGCTCGCTCCACAAAACCGGCTCGCATTAAGTCCTGGATTAGTTCTCGTATTTTGGGGGGCACTGGTTGGATTATCCTTCCAATCTACGTCTTGCAGCAACCCCAGCCGGCCAGGAGAGGGCTATCAAGTTTTCTGTGTATCTGATTCTGACCTAATTTTGTTGGCATCCGATCTCCTGCCAGCATCGCAAATGGGTCTGTTGAAAAAATCCGCCAGCCGCGTTCTCGCCCTTTTTTCGTGCTCACGTACTGCCAGTACGCTCCGCGCGCAAAAAGGGCTGCGGCCTTCCCTTCGACAAGCTCAGGGCAGGACTGGACGGACTTTTTTGAACAGACCCGTCGTCGTTGATCGCCAAGGGCCTCCTGGCGAAATATGGCCATTGATATCTTTATTATTCAACACTCCCCAAATTGATTGAGAGCTCGTTTCCTGTCGGTAGTTGGGACCCCTCTCCAGGTGCAAGCCAAAGCCCATTCAAATCAGTACTTTTCGTGTTTTTCAGCAAGACTAATTAAAAGTTACAATGCTATAGGTGTTGGTATTTCAATCTGCTCTGGCGTTTTCTGGTCCATAGTCTTCAGGCAGGGATTCAAGATAGGTGATCAATGCCTGATAGGTTTGTTGCCGGACCTCTGCTTTTGAACTGTTCCCTCCGTCGATATTTTTCTTGAGCCAGACCGTGTTGGAAATTTCCGTATTGGCAGCATTGCACAAGGTCCACATCTGATGAAGAAAGTCTACGGAGAGGCCAACCTGGACGCCTTCCGATTCGATGCGGTCATCCAGGATGGCTAATAAATCTGAAATAGCCTGATCGGCTCGATAGGGTTGTGTGACAAATCCAAAGGCCGCTTGAGCGGCCTCTTCTTGGTTGGCTTGTTCCACGAGATCATACATGTATTCTTTGAGGAGGCCGATGACTCGTCCAGGCAAGCGCATGGCTCAGCCTACCGCGATGGTCATAGACTTGTGAAGAGGTCTTCTTAATGCGGAGTGCGAGGGGTTGCCGTGAATCTCGCGCTGACAGTCAGCTCTGTGTTGGTAGAGGTCAATCCTCGAAAAGCGTGGCAACGTCCGAGGGAAAGACGCCTTGCGGCAGGCCAGGGATCCAGTCTCCATATTTTTGATCTGGCCGATGGAAGTATTGATTGTTCTGGAGTTTAATGATCCAATCTTCTCCTTCTGCCCATAATTGCCGGATTTCTTCCTGCTCCATTCCCAGAGTTTCCTTTCTGCAATCTGATACTTAAGGGTGGCGGAGGGGCGTTGACAACCAGGTTGTTTTCTGGCCTGTCAGCAAGGGTCTGTTGAAAAAAGCCGCCAGCGGCGTTCTCGCTCTTTTTCCGTGTTCACGTAGTGCCAGTACGCTCCGCGCGTAAAAAGGGCTGCGGCCTTCCCTTCGACAAGCTCAGGGCAGGACTGTACGGACTTTTTTGAACAGACCCGTCGTCGTTGATCGCCAAGGGCCTCCTGGCAAAATATGGCCATTGATATCTTCATTATTCAACGCTATCAGCAACATTGCGATTCTCAGATGCTTCTCTTTTTCGTCTAAATTATTGTTGAACTGAAGATTCAGAAATTCTTTGTCTAAGGGGAGATTGCCATAAATATATCGGTAGAACAATGACGAAACTTTATGAATTGAGAACAACAACAAAGACTTTCCAAAAATGTCAATCATAAATGAATCTTGGCATTGTCACAAGAAATATGTTACATAATCAGAGTTTACCCTCTCGCAGAACTCATAATTTTTTCAAAAAAGCCGACATGGTTAGGTATTTTGATAGTAGATTTGGGGAGAGATTGATGCGTGCTGGATTACAAAAACTTTTCAGTTTAGGCCTTGGGTGTGTGTGGTGCGTCGCGGGAGCGTCGTACGGATGGGCCCAAGATTCGGTTCAGATTTTGGCGACTCAGGCGATGGAAGAATGCCAAAAAGGCCGCCGGGCGAAAACCGCCGAAGTTCGGCAGGTGCATTTCGACCGTGGACGTGTGTTAGCGGAAAAAGCCGTTGCAATGGATGAAGAATCTGCCGATGCTCATTTTGCCTTGTTTTGCAGTATCGGCGAACGCATGCGGGCTGAAGGTGAGGTCTTTTTCTCGGTTTTTGAATATGGACGGATGATGGAAGAGTTAGATCGGACCTTGGTCCTGAATCCCAATCACCTGGATGCATTGTCTTCAAAGGGTACCATCTTGATTGAGGTCCCTGAATTTCTTGGAGGAGATGATGAGAAGGGTGAGGTCATGTTGCGGCAAGTCATCAAGGAAGAGCCGGATTCAATCAATGCTCGCATGGTTGTGGCTCGTCAATGTGCGGAACGGGGCGAACATCAAGAAGCCTATGAACTCTCCAAACGCGCGCTGGAATTAGCCAAGGAACAACGGCGGGAAGATTTGCTTCCAGAGGCGCAAAAAACTTTTGCTGAAATTCAGGCGCAGCACATGGCTCAGTAAGTTCTCATGTTTTGCCCTCCGCTCTCGACCATTCCCTAACCCTTCCTGGGTTCCACCTTCCTCGGAAATTTCGATGTCTGGTGTGAAAGGGAGACTTCCAGACTATCTTGCCCCAGGTCTTTCCATTCTTTTTGTTGGCATCAATCCCGGACTTCGGTCTTCTGTGGTGGGACATCATTTTGCGGGTCCGTCAAACCGGTTTTGGAAGCTGTTATATGAGTCCGGTCTGGTTCCGCACATGATGACGCCCAACGATGATGCACATCTCTTGGATTACGGGTATGGGCTGACGAATGTGATTGCCAAGCCCACGGCTAGTATTCAGGATCTAACCAGGCAAGATTTTGAGAAGGGACGCCGTGTATTATTGACAAAAATTCGACGCTATCAACCCGCATTGCTGGCAGTCTTGGGAATCAGCATCGCCCGGGCCTTATGGGCAAGTCATTCCAAGAGTCGTAGAAATCGGGCGCATCAAGATTCTATCCAGACAGGCCTGCATCCTGAGTTGTTGGCCGGAGTTCCGGTTTTTGTGTTACCTAATCCAAGTGGACGAAACGCGCACTACTCATTTCATATAATGAAACAATTGTTTCGTGAGTTACGAATTCTTTCGTTACAATTACCTACGAAACAAGTCTTCTAGCTAAGGGTTTACCATGCATGTTGGGCAGGTTTGTCATGTCATTCTCATGGTTTGTTTCAGTATTGGCGTGTCGGATGTCTTTGCTGAGAAGCAATCGTCTGACGGTCAAGCGGCGGTCATTGAGCGTTCCAAGCGGGCAACAGTGGGCATTCTTCAAGCCGAGGCTGTGCAAAATGAGGAGCAAGGGTATGGGGTTCCCATTAAGATTCGGGGAACCGGCATTCATTTAGGGAATGGAATCATTCTGACGGCGCGGCATGCCGTTGAGCGCCCGGAGGGCGGAAAAGTTGGTGTCCCTGAAGAGATCCATGTTCTGACTGATGATGTGCGAGAGCTATCAGCTATACGGCAGGGAGCCAACGCCTATCTGGATGTGGCCGTGTATCAATTGCAAGGAGAGGAATCGGATTGGCCTGCCTCTGCCGTGCAATTTGCTGAGCAAGAGGTGAGCTATGGCGAGAGCGTGTATACGGTAGGTTATCCGATGGGCCGAGGGCCGGCGCTGTCTTTTGGGAAAGTCGGTAATCCGAATACCTTTTTGCCGACAGTCCAGAGCCGGTTGGTGCAAGTTGATCTTTCAGCCTGCCGCGGCAACTCCGGTGGCGGCCTTCTCAATATGGATGGGCAAGTGGTGGGTTTGATTCATGCCATTATTCAAACTGAAAATTTGCAGGCAGAACGGGGATGCAGTCGATTTGGCTTCGCGCTGCCGGGTTCGTTAGTGAAGCGCGTCCTCAATGCGGTGTTGTCCGGACAGGTTCCAGGCTTTTCTGTCCTGGGCATTCAGCTTGAAACGATTAAGCAGGGAAGCCGTTGGGTGTTAGGCGTGGCCAAAGCCACGGGCCCTTCACGACATGCCGGATTTCGAAAAGGTGATATCTTGCTGGCCATTGATGAGTTCCCCATTACGACCCCCGCCCAATTGAAAAACTATCTCATCGAACGAACCCAACCGGGACAAACCGTGGCTCTTCAGATTCAACGTGGAAAGGCAGAACGGATACTTTCAGTGATTTTAGGCCGGCAGTAGCTCACGGCATACTTGTGCCTGTTTGTCAATTCAAATCAGTGGAATAGTAAACTGAAGCCTGATGCCCTAGCTGTCTTGAGGTGCGTAAGCATGTAAGCCGTCTATCAGGGCATTGATGCCGTAACCCCAGGTTCCACGAACGGCATGGTGATCGTGTCCGGAAGACACCATCATGACAGTCAAACTCCAACCTTCAATGTGATGGTGATGGAATTGCGTGGGCTGGATTTCTAAAATAATTTCTAAGTCTAGCGTTTGATTAAGTATGGAGCTCACGTTGTGCAGGAGGTCGTCTATTTGCTTTTGGAGGAAGATGGCGAGATCAGAGAGTAAATCTTTGGCATTATGTGAAATTTCAGTGAAACAGAGGCTGACGAAGGAGACTAAGATGACGGGTTTTTGGGGATCGGGACCCTTGGCATAACTTTGATCGGCAGCCAGGCTCATAAAGGGTGATTGTGGCTTGTTGATTTTGGTCAAGAGCTCCTGTGTTTCCGGCCACCCGATACAGGGCGGCAGAATGGGAATCATCTCTGGGTTAGTTTTGACATCAATAAAGCGAGCGTCAAGACTCCCATCGGTAATGGCAGGCCCATAGGGAACGTGAAAACTGTTTGTACCTTCGGAGAGCAGAATGCCCATGTCGATGCCTCATTGCTAGAAAGTGGTTCTGCCATTGTACAGGATAAGGAGGGAGAAAAAGAAAGAGGGCTCAGTAACTATCTGAACCCCTGCAAAGATTCTGGGAAACGAGTATGTCGGCATTGATCTACGCAAAACAGATTCACAAATCCTTTGGCGCGAAACGGTTATTTCAGAACATCACCTTTGGAGTGGCTGAAAAGGACCGGGTAGGGATTATTGGGCCAAATGGGTCAGGAAAATCTACATTCTTAAAAATGTTGGCTGGCTTGGAGATTCCTGATAAAGGGAAAGTGACACGACGGCAGCATTTGCGCATTGCCTATGTGCCTCAGGCACATGAGTTTGCGGAAGGAAAGACGGTGAGCGACGTGTTGCACCGGAGCGTTGCTCCCTTGGGTTTGTCAGAACATGACGAGCAGGCTCGCATCTATGAAATCGCCGGACGTATTGGATTTGAGGATAGCGCCCAACCTATTGCTCCCTTATCGGGGGGATGGAAGAAACGATTAGCGATTGCTTGCGGCTTGATGCAGGACCCGGATGTCATGTTGTTAGATGAACCCACGAATCATCTCGACCTGGAAAGTCTGCAGTGGCTGAAACAATTATTACTACAAGCTCCATGGGCATGGGCGCTCGTCAGTCATGATCGATGGTTCTTAGATCGAACCACAAAAAAAGTAGCGGAATTGCACAGCCGATATGTGGATGGTCTTTTGGCTTTTGAGGGGACGTACTCAAATTTTTTGGAAAAACGGGATGCCTTTCACGAGACGCAGGAACAACAAGCGCAAGCCTTGGCGGGTAAAGTTCGGCGTGAAGAGGCTTGGCTGCAGCGAGGCCCCAAAGCGCGGACCACGAAAGCCAAATATCGCGTTGAGACCGCCCATGCCTTGCAAAATGAACTAGCTGAAACCGCAACGCGCTTACGTCAACAGCAGGTCGCAATAGATTTTGCCAGTTCAGGGCGGCAAACCCGGCAGCTTATTGAAGTCACCGGACTTCGAAAAGCATTCGGTTCGCAGAGTATCTTTGACAATCTGGAAATGATGATTTCGCCGGGTAAGGCCATAGGAGTTTTAGGTCACAACGGCTCAGGCAAATCGACCCTTCTTAAACTGGTAGCCAAAGAATTGGATCCCGATGAGGGAACGGTCAAATATGCCGAACATCTACAAGTCGTCTATTTTGATCAACATCGTGAACATCTGGATCTCAAGATGACGTTGCGACGAACATTGTCGGATACCGGACACACGGTCATGTATCGTGGACAGACTATTCATGTAGCCGGTTGGGCTAAACGGTTTGGTTTTCAACCAGAACGATTAGACCTGCCGGTAGAGCAGCTGTCAGGTGGCGAGCAAGCCCGCGCAGTAATAGCTCGATTCATGTTAAAGCCAGCCGATGTGCTGATTGTGGATGAGCCCACAAACGATCTGGATATTCACACCCGGGAAACCCTGGAGGATAGTTTTCAAGAGTTTCCCGGTGCGCTCATTCTAGTCACGCATGATCGTTACATGATGGAAGAAGTTTGTACGGAGTTTATTGGGCTTGATGGGAAAGGGGCCTACGGGAGTTTTGCAACGTATGCTCAATGGGAGGCTTGGCTGAACGCTCAGCACATTCATCTGAAACAAAAGACCTCGTCTTCCACTATAGGCAATGGAGATCCACGGGAGCTAAAACCCAAAAAGCTTTCGTTTAACGAACAACGGGAATATGATGGGATGGAAGCACGGATTCTCCAAGTTGAAGGGGAATGTGCGGCTTGTCGTGCCACGATGGATGATCCAACGGTAGCCTCCAATCATCTGCGTCTTCAGGAAACCCTGGAAGTCCTGCAAGGAGCTGAGCAGAAATTAGAGCAGCTCTATACCCGCTGGGAAGAGCTTGAAGATAAGCGCCGAGCCTATGAGGACCGGTCGTAGAGCGGTGCGGTTCAGAACAGAATGTGTTCCACAATTAGGCAGCCTACAGTGGGGCCGGAAGGAGGACAGATGATTAGTCTGAAATTCGTAAAGGTGATCGTTCTCCTATGGGTTGTGGCCATAGGGGTTCCGGCCTGGGGAAATTTCCTAGCTGGGGAAGAGGCCTATTTGCGAGAGGATTTTGCGAGGGCTCTGGAAGAATGGCGGCCTTTGGCGGAGAAAGGACATGCTGAAGCGCAAAATATGCTGGGATATATGTACCGGTATGGGCAGGGGGTGTCTCAAGATTTTGAACAAGCCCGTCATTGGTATCGATTGGCGGCCGACCAGGGCCATGCGGTGGCGCAAAACAATTTGGGAGCGATGTACCGCCAAGGTTTGGGGGTGCCGCAGGATTATCAAGAGGCTTTGCGATGGTTTCGCCGCTCAGCAGAGCAAGGAAATGGTGGAGCGCAAAACCATCTGGGGCTCATGTATTTCGAAGGCGAGGGTACTGAGAAAAATGTGGTTGAAGCCTATAAATGGGCGTATCTTTCTGCTCAGCAGGGTGTAGAGCCTGCGGTCCTAGCCTTGGAATTTTTGGATAAAACGTTGCAGCCCGAACAGATTCAAGAAGCCAAGCGATTAGCCGCAGAATGGGTTCCAAGAGGTGAGGAGGTGGAGCTATGATCATAGACAGGCAAGGAAGGTGTAGAAGGTGCGGGCAATGTCTTGTTGGCTCTCGATGGTTTGACTCCCCTTTGTGAGGGTGTTAGTCTGCAGGGATTCTTCAAAAGAGTATCATATTGAAAACATTAGAGTTTTTTGTCTAGTGGTTACTTCTCTAGATGAGAGATGAGCCTATGCGTTAAAGAATTCGTCACGAAAGGAGGCTGCAGATGGGACGCCCTGCAAAGGTGACTCAAGCCAAACGTAATCGGGAGATGATGAAGCGAATGAAGCAACAAGACAAAGAAGCCCGTCGTGAACAACGGAAAGCCGAGAATCAAGAAATGCGAGCGGTTCTTGATGGTGAAGATCCTGATTTAGTGGGATTGCGCCCGGGGCCTCAAGCACCTTTGTACTAATACATTCATGATTTCATCGCAGCTGTTTCTCTCTCGTTTTTCTTCCGTTCTCAAAGATGTATGCGTGGCCGATGGGAATTGAGTTGAGTCTCAGGTTTGTCGAGATTCATGAGGATGTCTGATGTATACTCGAAAAATCCTATTTTTATTCAGTATGATGCTGCTGGTGATTGGGTGTGCGTCTGGTCCAGATGTCGTGCCCGAGACTTTACAGGAGACAATTGAGCCAACCTTAACGTTTTCAGAGGTTCTTGATGACCCCACCGTCCATCAAGGCAAAATCGTGTTGTTAGGTGGTGAAGTGCTTTCGGCGAAACGTCTTGCTGAAGGTACGCGACTAGAAATCTTGCATCTTCCTTTAGATCGTTCGCAAGAACCCGTTCTTGACCGCACCACTTCCCGAGGGCGATTTCTTGCGCTGGAATCAGCTTTCCTGGACCCTGCCACTCTTCCCGCCAATACCCGAGTCACCGTCGTTGGTGAAATTACCGGTGTCACTCAGGCGAATCTTGATGAGATGGAATATCGCTACCCAACTCTTAAGGTTCAACATTTACATGTTTGGCCGGAAGCTGAAGTCAACCAGCCTGCTCCTGGTCCCCGCTATGGGATTTTTGGTGGAGGAAGTACCGGAGGTCGGGTCGGTGGTGGCGTCAGTATTGGGATCGGGTTTTAGGTTCGCGAGAACTCTCCGTCTGGATGGTCCAGATTACGATTACTAGAGGGCACCTCTAACAATACCTCATGAAAAATAAGTTTTTCCCGCATTCTGTGGCGAAGGTGCTTTTTTGCATCTTGATATTGCTTCTTCCGCTGACGGTTCATGCCACGGTGGGCTGGGAAATTGGTGATATGGTTTTGGATTTCGGCTTGGATATCGAGTCAGGTCAACAGGTCGTGCTTGTCGATAAATATGAAGTAGGCCATCCATTTTTTGTGGAATTGACGTGGAAGTTGAACGCTGAACATTGTGTTTTGCAAGTTCAGGAAGCCACAGGGCAAAGTGATACGGTTGCTACGAACATTGTGAAAGACGATGGCCTTTTGTTGGGCTTCGTCTCCCATGCGGTTTACGATAATGTGGATGCTGTTGTCGTGAAGGCTGCTGAAGGCAGAAAATGTGAAATTGATCCAGCGCGGGATGAATTTTTGTCGATCGCTCGGGAACCCCGTGCTCCGACTTCTATCAAGGAAGGACTCGCGTCAGAAACCATTGGGGCTGTCGTGGTGGTGTTTCGAGCTCCGACTTTTTTTGTGCCCTCAGAAGTGAAGATACACCCGGGTGAAAAAATTGTGTGGGTGTATGCAGATGGTGCTCAAGAACCCCATAGTGTGACGAGCGGGACATGCCGCGTGAATGATTGTTCAGGGGGAGGGCAGGTGTTTAATAGCGGGCTCACGGTCAACAAACCCGGGCAGCGGTTCGAGCATGTATTCAAGGAAGCTGGCACGTTTCCCTATCACTGCGATCTCCATCTTGGTTCCATGCAAGGGACGGTTGTGGTCCAAGATCTTCACTAGCTGTTGATCCATTTCCCAATCGCCGTATTTGAAGTAGTCTTGTGATGAACGTTCGGCAGCCTTGTCTGTGAATGTGTGTCTCACCCCTCTCCTACACAACTATGGCTGAAGTACGACAGATGGTGCGCAGTCAATGGCTTTAGAACCCACAGGTGTTCTCGAGCATCTTAAAGCCCTCTCTCCCAATCATATTTATTTTTTAGCTCCCAAAGCCTTTGTGCTCCGTGGCTACGCCTACTACGTTCAGGGCCGGGTCGAGTCGTATAGTTGGAACCACTCGCGAACGATCCTTGCGGCATCGGTGCGGGGATCCAAATATTATGCGGTGACGTTTTTGGTTGAAAAGGGGAAATTGGTCTATTCGTGCCGATGCCCGGCGTGGACAGTTTCAACGCAGTGCAAGCATGTGATTTGTGCCTTGATGACCACGGTCAACTTATTGGTGCCAGATGCTTTTCCTCTAACGACCGCCAGAAAATCTCACCAGGAAGAGCTTTCGCAACAACTATTGCAAGGCGCGTCGCCATCTCAATCTGCGTCCAAAGCTGCACAGGCCTTTCCGCGTTTTGAAGTCAATTTAATTGATCGTCATGGGAAAGGTTTCATCGCGATCACCAACGATGGGAAAGTGTGTCAAACGTTTTTAGGGATGCCCACCGAGTTGGCTATCCTGCTGCGCGCCACCCAGGATCCAGCTTGGTCTGTGCAAGAGGCCTTGCAAGATTTCCTGAATCATCATGGACAGGCATTTCCTCTGTATTTTGAAGATAGACATGGGCGCACTTTAGTGGAATGGGCACCCTCCATGACGTATACCATCAAAACGGAATTGGATGTACGCCGGGAACATGTCACCGTGACCGCACGGTGTGTTCGATTTGGCGTGGCGCAGGAGCATGCTCAATTATTTATGGGAATGGTGGTGGATCTTGGTGCGGGCAAATTGGCCCCCGTGGACAATGAGTTGGGATGGGAGCTCTATGACATGGTGGCTGATCTAGTCAATGAACGAAGTGAGATGGGACTAGGGATGTTTCGTCGCTGGAATGCGGAAGAGCCAGAAAGTTCATGGTTGCCATTGGATGAGGGTGAGGAAAAAGATCTGCGTCCGATGTTGACCATTCCGGTAAAAGATTTTGCCCAGTTGCAAATAGATATTCCCAAAAAAGATCTGTCTCATCTCGTGGAGGTGGTGCAGTTTAAGATTGAGGGACAAGAGGTCGACCTGATTCAAACTGATGGAACTGAAACTCCTGAACTTCAACGATATCGCTTGAGGGTGATGCCAGAGCCTTGGTTGGTGGAGGCGCCTCTTCTGAAAACCGATGAGGCATCGTTGGTGCCGGAATGCGGGCAGGGCGAAGGTTTTGGTGCGCCCAGCGAGAAGATTTTCAGTTTCTTTTCGCTCGTTGAGCAGGGCGCATCGGTTTCTAGTGGGTTACGATCGAAGAAACGGCGAGCGGCGCTCTATGACACCTTCTTTCAACTCTGTCGAGCGAAAACGCCGACTGCCGGAAAGCGGTTGATCAAAGCCTGTTTGCGCCAGGAAGAGTTTCGCGCCTTTCGCATCAAAGCCGAAGCGGAAGAATTACTGAATTTTTTTTCAATGCCATTGCTAGAAGATTCTATGCGATTGCTTGTTTATCACGGTCAATGGTGTGCGGTTTCCAATAATTGGGCGAAGGAAGCCCTGTTGTATCGCATTCCCTATGACATTTGGGGCTTGCCCATCTTTGAAGATATGTTGGGGCATGATGTGATGTGTTTGTCCCAAGATTCCCTGTATGCGGGGTTGCCTGAATGCTACGCGAAAACTGCTGAAGCTGGTATTGAACTGTTTTTCCAGGACAAGCCCGTGTCGGCGGGAGACTGGGATTGTTCTGTTGATGCGAGCCGTTCGCCAACGATTGACTGGTTCGAATTGCGTCCTGAAATCATGTGTGACGGGGTACGCCTTGAAACCCATGAGATTCAGACGATTCTGGAGCGAGGCGGCGTGATGGAAGTCGACGGACAGGTGCGTATTGTGGATCAAGATACGCAAGAAATCCTGCGAGCCCTAAGCGCACTCTCTCCCTCCAAACCATCTAGGAAATCTCATGATGAGAAGCCCGCCGTCGTGCAGATTCCCCGATTACAGATTTTGGATTGGGTGGCGCTGCGCAAGCGGGGCGTCAGAATCATTCTGCCACCTGAGGATGAAGCCTTAGTTGACCGGCTTCTGAATTTTGAACGGATTGAACGCCGACCCGTGCCAAAAAAACTGAAGGCCAAGCTGCGCCCTTATCAACAAGAAGGCTATCGCTGGCTGGGGTTTTTGTATCAGCACCGGTTAGGGGCCTGTTTGGCCGATGATATGGGGTTAGGAAAAACCATTCAAGCCATTAGTTTGCTAGCGGGGATCCATGAAGGGGTGATTGAATCTCCCAGTCAGCAGCTGGGACCGCATTTAGTCGTGTTGCCCCCAAGTTTACTCTTTAATTGGGAACAAGAGATGACTCGATTCTATCCCAATTTCAAGATTCACTATTACGTTGGAAAAGAACGCCAGCAAGATTTTTCCCTTGCAGATGTCGTGCTAACCACCTATGGGTTGGTCCGACGCGATATTGCCATTCTCGAACAACAGATGTTTCACGTCATTTTCTTTGATGAAGCGCAGGCGGTCAAAAATATCCTGGCCGCGACCACCGGCGCGGCGCGGCGGCTTAAGGGGTATTTTAAATGCGTCATGACTGGAACGCCATTGGAAAACCATGTGGGTGAATACTACTCCCTCATGGATTTATGTGTGCCGGGTTTGCTGGGTGAGTATGAGAGTCTCAAAGGTAAGCTGAAAGCGCCATCTCCTGAATTACTGAAAACGATCATGCAGCGGACGAAACCGTTCGTTCTGCGGCGCACTAAATCCCAGATACTGAAAGAGCTGCCTCAAAAAATTGAAACCGATATCTATTTGGAATTGACGGATCGCCAGAAAGCGCTCTACCAACAGACCGTGGCCACGATCCGTTCCACGATTGCATCGGCCTATCGTACGAAAACGGCTTCGCAAGCCAGAATTATTGCGCTGACGGCAATTTTGAAATTGCGTCAAATTTGCCTCTCGCCTCGGCTTATTCAGCAAGATAGCACCGATCCTTCACCTAAATTAAGTTGTGTCGTGGAACGGTTAGAAGAACTCATGGAGGAAGGACACAGCGCCTTGGTGTTTTCACAATTCACTTCGTACCTGGATCTTGTGGAACAAGAATATCAGGCACACCATATTCCCTATGTCCGGTTAGATGGCTCGACTCCTACAGCTGAGCGCAAGAAAATCGTGCAGGAATTTCAAGAAACAGAAAAGCCGTGTGTGTTTTTGCTGAGCCTTAAAGCCGGGGGGCAAGGGTTAAATCTGACGAAGGCCTCCTATGTCTTTCATTTGGATCCGTGGTGGAATCCCGCCGTGGAAAATCAAGCCTCAGATCGTGCCCATCGCATCGGGCAAAAGCAAAAGGTCTCGATTATGCGCTTGCTGATGCGGCATACCATTGAGGAAAAAATGATGGCGCTCAAACAACAAAAAATGGAACTCTACAACGCTGTCTTAGAAGGGGCCGCACATAAAGGGGGCGGAACAGCATTATCGCAAAAAGATTTTGAATTCTTATTGGAGTAGCGTTGGGGTTGAACAGGCCCGATGTTGCAGAGTATTGCTTTGGTCATGTCTACAGTTGTCCTCGCGGTGGTATACCGTTGTGCAATTGGGTAATCGGGTGACGTCATATGCTTACTGTGGAGGTGCGGAGCCGGGCGAGTCGACAGGCTCGAGAATTGGCCGGACGACTTCCACCAATCGTTGGTAGCGATAGGGCTTTTGCAAGAAGGTAGTGGGCCCCTTTCCGGAAAACTCGTTGACGGCAACCTGTTCGCTGTAGCCACTCGAGAGAATGGTGGGGATTTCCGGATTAATCTTTCGCATTTCTCGGTACGTCTCAACTCCATTAAGTTGCGGCATTGTCATATCCAGTACGACCAGGCGAAGATCCGCAACGCGCGTTTTGAAGACTTCGACACCCTCACGCCCATCGGCTGCGAGAATGACATGAAACCCCATTTTTTTGAACATTTCTTGGGCTGCCACCCGCACTGTTTCTTCATCATCGACGATTAGGACGGTTCCATGACCACGCCAGGCATGACTGTCTTGGTGGCATTCGGTTTGCTGCACGATGGCGGCCTCGGACACCGGAAAGAGCACTTTAAAGGTTGTGCCCCGATCAACTTCACTATAGACACTGAGCAAACCCCGATGCCCGCGGACAACTCCTAGCACGGCAGCTAACCCCAGGCCGCGTCCTGTAAACTTCGTGGTGAAAAACGGATCGAAAATTTTGGCACGGGTCTCCTGTGTCATGCCAATCCCCGTATCGGCCACTTCCATGTATACATACGGACCTTCTTGCACGTGCTCGTCGTGGTAGGTCTGCGCGAGATAGGCTTGATCGCAGGACATCGTGCCGGTCCCAATGGTGATATACCCGCTTCGTTCGCCAATCGCTTCTGATGCGTTGATAATGAGATTCATGATGATTTGCCGGACTTGACTGGGGTCCGCTTCGCAGGCGGGGAGTTCTGATTCCAGTTGATACCGCAGCACACATTTTTTGGAGATGGACACGTCTAATAACCGTCCCATTTCCTCCACAACTGTTGAAAGGTTGATCGGCTGAATGGTGAATGAGGCCTTCCCTGTATAAGCCAGAAGCTGTTGCGTTAATTCGGCCGCACGCCGGGCGCCATCGGCAACCCGCTCCATATACTGTTTGGCGCGCACATCCGGAGCAATGGCGTGTATGGCCAAGTCCGCATGGCCAATAATCGACGTCAGTAAATTGTTAAAATCGTGGGCGATACCACCAGCCAGTACGCCAAGACTCTCCAGCTTTTGCGCATCTTGGACCTTTCGTTCGAGGTTGTGCTGTTCAATCTCCGCCTGTTTACGCCTCGTGATATCGGTGGAGACACCAAGGATCGATGGAATGGCTTTGTCGCCGAATCGAAAGGGAATTTTGACGGTTTGTAAATATCGAACATTTCCCTGCGCATCGGTAATCTGTTCCTCGGGCACAAACTTGGTTTGCTGACCTTCGATCACGTCTCGATCATCTTCGAGAAAATGATCCACTTCCTCGGTCACCGGATTGAAATCGGCATCGGTTTTCCCGATTAAGTTTTCCAATGTCGTACCATAGGCCTCGGCCACCGCTTGGTTGGCTAAGATAAATGTGCCATTGAAGTCCTTGGCAAAAATAAAGTGGGGAACTAAATCAATAATCTGTCGCAAGCGTCCTTCACTTTCCTGCAACCGATCCGATAGTGCCCGGGCATTTTCATAGGCTTGCCGGAGTTCTTCTTCGGCCGCCTTTTGTGCGGACATATCCCGAATGATCGTCGTATAACATTCGATGTGTCCTGTCTCGTCTTTGTGAGCGAGGAGCACTTGAGACGCGGGGATGTTCCGTCCGTCTCGGTGAAGCATGATCGTGTCACCAGTCCAGATGCCTGTCTCGTTCACTTGCGGAATCGCGGTATCGATGAGCAATTTCTGTGCTTCGGGCGCATGGAAGTGCGACATTGGTTGACCGGCCGGACTCTCCTCAGACTGTATTCCAATCAGCGCTTTTCCCGATCGGTTCAAGTAGAGCGTCTGCCCGTGTGAGTCAGCCATCCCGATGAGATCCGTCGTTCCCTCGATGATGGTCAGGAGTCGTCGCTGGAGTTGCTCCGACTCCAATCGTTCCAACTCTGAGCCGACCCATCTGGCGATTAACCGCAAAAAATCCCGGTCCGCTTCGGTGAATTGTTCCAGGCGGGGACTGGGGCCCGTAAAGCAAAAGGTTCCATATGCTTCTGCGCCAACTATCACCTTTGTTCCCAGATAGGTTTCGAGCCCCAGTTCTTGGTATCCAGGGTGATGCCGCCACTCGCTGGCGGATGCATGCTCAAAGCTCACGACTTTGTCAGCCAGGATTGCGGCGCTACACAATGTGACATCCAAGGGCACACGTTTGCCTTCTTCGAACGCTGGATCGGATGAACACACAAACTGCAATTCCAGTTCATCTGCAACCCGACGGGTGAGGAGTCCGATCGGAAGGTTGAATCGACGACGCCCCAGCGCAAGCAACGCCCGAACCCGGTACTCGAAGCTCTGGTCTCGCGCAGAGGTGATGTCATACAACTCACGGATCGCCTGTTCATTACTCAGAGACCGTTGTTCAGCTTGTTTGCGTTGCGTAATATCGTGTGATGCGACAAGAATCACCAGTCGATTCCGATGGTCCTTGACGGCTCGAGCGGTTTTTCGAGCCCAAAACGTTTCTCCGTTCTTCCTGAGCATTCGACATTCCCACTCCACATGATGGTCTGGATCCAGGATGCAGGCCGCCAACCTCTCCTTCACATGGCCTTGATCGGTTTCCAGCAAGAGTTGTGCGGCAGGCTGTCCGATCAATTCTTCAGCCGAGTAGCCCAGACGGTTTGCGCCGAATCGGTTGACCGAGAGAATCATGCCATCGACTGAGACCGTGAAATACATCGATGGATTGTTTTCATACAGAACCCTGTAGTGTTGTTTGCTCTCCCACAGTGCCTGTTCCGTCTCATGCCGTCGTATCGCAATGCCTGTGAGATAGGACGCTGTCTCCAAGACTTCAATCTCGGCAGATGTGGGCATGCGAGACCGAGGGAAGGAGACCGACAGGCTTCCAATCACCTGCTTGGTTTCCGAATAAATGGGATAGGACCAACAGGCGGCAATGTGAAATTGTCGTGCGACATTCCGCATGTTCTCCCATAAGGGATCGGTTTCGGTATTGGAAACATACACCGGTTCCCGTCGATAGACCGCGGTGCCACAGGATCCTGCGTGTGACCCAGGGACCATCGTATCGAGGAGATTCTGTAGGTCTAATGAAAGAGACGGCCCAGCGCGAAAAGCCAGGCATTGACGCTCGTGATCCGTCGTCACGATTGCGCACACCGAATCTGACACCATTCGCTCCACCTGCCGGCAGACCGTATTCAATGCCTCTGACAGAGAGCCGCCCAAGGCTATGCACTCGAGCACCGTGTGCTGGAGGGAGCGAATGCCGTCAGCCTGTCCCTTCGTGGAATCTGCCATCAACCCTCAAAGGCCATCACAATCCATTGTGGGCACTTGCTTGGCTGAACGACCCGAGTGATTGCCATATCACTGAACTGCCTGATGGTGGCGTCCTCTTACTTCGCGAAGTGAGCTTGAGTGGTTCAAGAATGTATGTGGATTCGTGATAAACCTGCTCTCACCATTGTCCCGGACAACTCACGTCCCGTACGGCGATGACCAGATTGCCAATGAACTGTAGCAGGTTCTTTTTTGATACGCGATAAGGCTTTTCTGATAGCCCCCTTCACAAATTCCTACATCCTCGTTAGCAAATCCACCGGTTAGCCGAGGAGCCATCCAAAAAAGGTGTCAGGAACCTTTAATTTATGTAATTTCCCCCATTGGGCGTCCTTTTTTTGTGAGGAAAGTGCTTTGCGATGTGGATTTCCGTCAAGCAATTCCCTAGCTTTTATCTAGGGAATTGCGTTTATCTTTCCTGGACGGCACATGCCGATGTACGGCAATGATTAAAACGGATCATCATGGGCAATTTGCTCTTCCGTCTTCACTTGATAAGGGACGATATCACAGGTGCATCCCTCCACTTGTTGATCCACGTACATCTTCCAATTGCCATCTCGCTTTGCATCGTGCCAATAGAATAGCGGGAATTCTTTGGTTTCCACGACCGAATTCCAGTATTTGTTGTATTCAGAGATGATGATTTGCCGGGCGGTTCTATAATCCACTTTTCCGTCTTGCTGAAGCGAATATTCCCGTGTGTACAGACCAGTGATAATATTCACGTCTTCATCGACCAAGTATGCCTCATCGGGTTCAGGGGGAAGCATTTCGGCTTTGACTACTTCTCCACTGCAAAGGACAAAAGCGATTCCGATGATGAATGTTTGAATGTACGGTGAATGTTTCATGGTGCCCTCCTTGACCTAGGGGTCAATGTCTTCGGCCTCTTGCCTTCCTATGAGATTCTTATCTTTCTTGTCAGCAACTCGTGTGCCAAATGAGGCGTTGTGGTTTTCTAGGAAATGTTTAAGGGGCAACTCGTTGAGTTGTAAGGGATTTACAGTGTGATGGGGAAAAAGTCAGCAGTGCGTGGTTGTCAAAGTTTTGAAAGCAGTCTCAATAATTTGTCAACTTCTGTATCTGTTTGGTCACCTATACGTTGACCATCTGGCCAGGTGGATAGATGGAAGGACTAAGAAACAACCGGCTTGTGCTTATGAGAAGAGCAACACGAAGGGTTGAAAAGGTGAAAAATGAGATGCTTGAATAACGATACAGCAGAAATTTTCGCAATTGTCCAATAAACCTGAAGGAAAAATGGGAGAACTTAGCAGGAAAAGACGGTTACCAGGCGTAGGCTTCTGGCGCGGAGCCACCGGGACCGGGAAAGATGTCATCCAACTGTTTGAGCACATCGTCAGAGAGAGTGACTTCAAGTGCGCGCATGGTCTCATTCAATTGGTCCAGCGTTCGGGGTCCGATGATCGGTGACGTAACCGCTTTTTGATGAAGCAGCCACGCGAGAGCGATATGTGCGGGATGTTCACCTAATTCACGACATAGTTGTTCGTAGCGTTCCAATTGTGGACGACATTCTTGGATAGTTTTTTGTAAGTCTTCATCGGCTCGTCTGCCGCCTGTGGCTGGTTCAAGTGCTCCGGCCAACAGCCCTCGTGCCACAGGACTCCAGGGAATGAGACCGATACCATAGGCTTCACAAGCTGGAATGACTTCCAGCTCAATCATGCGGTCATTCAAGTTATAGAGACTTTGCTCAGAGACCAATCCTAAAAAATGCCGTTGTTTGGCCATCTCTTGGGCCTGAGCCAGGTGCCAGCCTGCGAAATTACTACTTCCCACATACAAGACCTTACCTTCGCGCACGAGTTGTTCCATCGCTTGCCAGATTTCTTCCCATGGAGAATCTCGATCCACATGATGCATCTGATAGAGATCAATATAGTCTGTTTGCAATCGGCGTAGGCTGTCTTCGCAGGCTCGCCTGATATGCAATGCAGAAAGCCGAGACTGGTTTGGCCATTCTCCCATGCGCCCAAACACTTTGGTCGCCAACACCACTTTTTCACGTCGGCCGCCACCTTGCGCAAACCACCGTCCAAGAATGTGCTCGGTAATGCCTTCTCCCAATTCCCAGCCATAGACATTCGCAGTATCAAAAAAATTAAGTCCCAGTTCCAATGCTCTGTCCATAATAGCAAAGCTATCAGCTTCTGACGTCAACGGCCCAAAGTTCATCGTGCCTAAACAGAAGCGGCTGACCTTGAGCCCGGAGCGTCCAAGATGGACATATTGCATGGAGTAGTGCCTTCTAGAAATAAAACGAAATAGACGCCAATTGAACCATTAACATTGAACGGACTTCAAGCTCATGAAAAACCGTGTGAATTTTTCAAAATTTTTGTCAGGTATTGGCGTATCTGAACGAATGTACCCCGCTCGAGTGGCAAAAGACCAATCAGGAAGGGAAGGTACATCAAGCCAGGTGTATTCAGTGCCTATTAAAATAGTCACGGAATTATCCCACTGTTGCGGTTGCCGAATGACGACGCCATTCGAGAGTTTCGTATCAAAATTCCGGAGGGTTTGCCACCGAGCCAAATGGACATCGACTTCGACTTTCCATTCGTGTAGCCGATTGCGAACTGGCCATCCAGCGACGCCCCATTCGTAAATCTCAGGAAATGTGATTGTCGAAGAAGCATCGGCGACCAATTCACCATTGGCAAGGAGTTGACCGTCTAAGGGCAACACAGCTTGGCTGCGCCAGACAAACCCCAAGTTCAGAAGGGGTTTGCCATCTTCATTCCGAAAGGGTGTCAGTAAAATGCTGGCATTGAACCCGGCCGTAGTCCCTGAACCTGTCAACTCTAAACGATCACCAGGGGAGGTGCCGGGGATGTTGCCCACGGCAATAGATTGCCGTTCCGCATGGCCTTCCCCAACAAAACTCGCAAAGGTAAAGATGTCGACGCCAAAGCCAATCGACACCATGTCGTGCATTTTGAATGCCATCGAGGGCTTAATGTCTAAAACCGGCAATTGCGCTTTCGTGACGACTCCGGCAAAAGGTCCGGATATGGGGTATTTATTCGCAAACCCAAATAAAGATTCGAGGCCCACCCCGAATGCAAATCGACGAAAGAAGCCCATGTCGTAATCCTGCCAATTCCAGGTTAGGAAAAAATGGCCTGCTGAGGGTAATCCTACTGCGCCACCCTCGACACTATTCTTGACCTTTCTCCCGGCGGAATTGCGAAACGTGGTTTTGGGACTGACAAATGCGACTCCAGCTGAATGCTGGACACCTCGTAACTGAGTCCGGCAGCTGAAGTGCTTTGGAAGGGGTTGCGAATAGCCCTCAGCGAGAGTGATCGAAGGCATAAAAAGGACAATAAAAAAGAGAACACAGGGTTGAATGAATATGAAAACGAGAGGATGCATGATTGTCTTAATATAGCAATAGTACATTGAGGACTCTTATGGATATCAAGCGTCGAAGAACGATAGATGAGTCATGAGTTTGCCATGATATTGGAAAAAGATAATGAGTATGACTATTGATACTGTTGAAGTGCGGTAATGTTCCGTGAGAATGGAAATAAGGAGAGGGCAACTCTTAATTTGTAAGTGCTAGGATTTAATCTGACAGTCAGCTAGAGTCCTTTGAACCCGGGAGATCCGGAGAAAGGACGAATGAGGATGACCACCGAACAAAAGATCATCAAAACCAAAGTGGGTTTGTTGGAGTTGGGCAAGCAATTGGGCAACGTCTCAAAAGCTTGTCAGATCATGGGCTACAGTCGAGACAGCTTCTATCGGTTTAAAGAACTGTACGAGACTGGGGGCGAAGCCGCCCTGGAAGAGATTTCCCGGCGAAAGCCGATCCTCAAGAATCGAGTAGCGCCTGAGGTGGAAGAGGCGTTGGTGAATTTGACCATCGAGCAGCCGGCTTGGGGCCAAGTGCGCATGGCTAATGAACTCAAAAAACAAGGGATCACGCTCTCGCCCGCGGGCATCCGCTACATCTGGCTCCGGCATGATTTGGAGACGATGCGGAAGCGGTTGAAGGCCTTAGAGGCCAAAGTGGCCCAAGAGGGACTCGTGTTGACGGACACTCAAGTCGTGGCCCTGGAGAAAGCCAAGGCCGACAAAGAAGCACATGGAGAGTTTGTGAGTGAATGCCCCGGCTACTGTGGGGCTCAGGATACCTTCTATGTGGGCACACTCAAGGGCGTGGGGCGGATCTATCAGCAGACCTTCATTGATACCTATAGCAAAGTTGGCTTTGCGAAGCTCTATGATCGCAAAACGCCCATCACGGCCGCAGACTTACTGAATGATCGGGTCCTGCCCTTTTTTGCCGATCACGAGATTCCCCTGAATCGAGTGCTCACCGATCGAGGGACGGAATATTGTGGCGCTCCGGAACGGCATGAGTATGAACTGTATCTGGCCGTAGAGAATATTGATCACACCCGGACCAAGACAAAGAGTCCGCAAACCAATGGGATCGTCGAACGGTTTCACAAGACACAGTTGAATGAGTTCTATCGGGTCACGTTCCGCAAGAAGATTTACCAGACCCTCGACGAATTACAAGCCGATTTGGATACGTGGCTACAGGAGTACAATGAACAGCGGACGCATCAAGGCCGGTGGTGTTATGGGAAAACGCCGATGCAAACCTGGCGAGACAGTGTCGTGTTGGCGAAGGAGAAGATGCTGGCCGCTTAACAATTACCGGACTCGCTGTCTGTCAGATGAAGTCTTGACTTATACAAATATTCTCACAGTAACAGACGTCAAAGTAACTGGACGTTATGGAGTTCTTGACTTTGGTTGCTATAACCACAGGTTTTCAGACATGCATTTTCTGTCTTGTAAAACTTGTTTGTTTTGTACGACTGGTTCAATTTCTATTCAGAATGCCTATCATGAAAACTGCATGGTCTGTTTTTATGAAACTGACTATGGTGGTTATGTGTACTTAAATATGGAAAATTTGTATTTCGGTCAGAACTCTTCCATGCCCTTGCTCTTCTGTCGTTCTAGAAATAGTCGTGCATATTTAAGAGCAAGCAACATTGTCACAAACTCCCATCCCGATGCATCCGTTTCGCCTCCCTATGGGTTATTGCCGGAGCGAAATAATGCCTTGATTAATCAAATTCAGTTTAACGATGGCAATATACCTTCCGTGTGTTTAGGGATGGTTGATATAAGCAATTTCTTTGTGACTTCACAGGTAGGAGGAGATCAGAATAAATGGGAGTCGGCCAGAATCGTAACCAATGTCCTAGTGAGCAGGGCGGATATGACGGTTCATGAAGAAGTGAGAGCCGCAAATAGTGGAAACAGCATTTTGTCCTATAAACTGCTCGAGAGAATGGTCCAGTCATAAGATGGGAGGGTTCTTGGTGTAGGGGGAGATCGGACCGTTTCTGTTTGGAAAGGAGTGGACTATGGCACATTTTAACATCGCGGAAGAAATTCTAAGAGTTGCCGGAAGTGATGCACGATCACCCGGGCTTGCCAGTCAGTCTGTTTTTGATAAGGCTGTATCAGGAGATTCTATCTATTTTCCAAGAAGAACATATTTTATCGATGTACCTCTGTTCATTAAGAATAAACCTCTTCAGATTTTTGGTGATGGTCCATCTTCTTCAGAAATTGTGTTGACCAAGTCTGCGACAAAGGTTTTGGAGATACTTGGAAATAGCTCTACCTTGAGTCTCTGCGATTTGAGTTTGAATGGTGGGGTAAAGGCAGGGGATTCTGTTTTAAAACTCAGAGGTATTTTTACTCATTTGTCAACGTTACGTAACATTGCTATCCGAGGAGCAAAAAATCTAGGAGTTCATATTGAAGGGAATTTGATTAGTACAGAACTTGATAATGTGTTTGTCTCAGGTGGGAAGATTGGCATTCAATGCGAAGATACTGGATCGATCAATGCCGTCTCCTTTAGAGGGCTACGAATTTCTAACACTCAACAATGTGCTCTGAAGTTAAGTAGGGCTTGCTGAAAAAAGCTTCTTCCCTGATCCGCTCAGACTCCGGCAAGAACCGGAAGACCTCTTGTCCCTCTGACGGTGCTCTCAGACATATGATGGGCGAGCGCATGTGTCCGAATTTGCCGCCACCAGGCGCTCTGCCAACCCTGCCACCCAGCCAACAGCCAAGAAAAAACCGCTCGGGCGAGGAGGAGCTCTAAATTCATGACCAGAAACAACACGTGTGGCACCGTCGTGGGCTTGGTGCTGAGCCTGCCGCTTTTGCTCCGCGGTGGCCTCGCTCATCTTCTGGGGACGGCCCAACGGCGACCCCGACGAGCGAATCCCTCGGCTGGCGCAGTAGCGACAATTCTCACCAGTGCGAGAGGTCTGATCCACGTGCACAGATGCCGGATCATGGCCAAACCGGCGACGATACGCCTCGATCTGGGGCACCAAATCCTCGGCTTCGTGATAGGCGTACCACCCAATGTTGGGCATGACCCTGCCCGATTCCGAGAGGTTGAAAACTGTTGTAGAGCGCCCAACAGTCATCATCTACGGGCTTCAGGGCGAGTGGCTCTTTGGCTAAAACTTCGGAAACATGAATATGATGTCTCCCTGGCACACATTTTACTTTACGGGCCTGTATAACGGTCATGTGTACTTCTAGGCCTACCTACACAGAAGCTCCAGGGCGGCTTTGACTCTCGGCCTGCTCTCAAGATTTTTAGAAAAAAAGAAGGAGGCGAGTCACTCGCCTCCTCCTTTTGTGCGCAATATGGTTCTGGTTAAGATTACTTGTTGATCAAATTCTTGCGGCGTGCGAGACCGATGAGTCCAGCCAAGCCCGTACCGAAGAGCACAACCACCGGAGGAATTGGAGCCTCAAAATGGACTGCCTTGATCTTAAATCGGTCTTGGTCGTCATTAAATGCAAGGGTGTGATCGGCGTCGGCACCAAAGAAAATCCACCGTGTGTCGCCATTGGGGCTTAAGTCAAGATTCACCGTTCGATCAAAATGATCACCTTCGGAGTTGCCTTGATGCGTGAGGTTGAAGAAGTCCGGTCCGCTTGCTGAATTCCCACTGAAATAGACCACATCGGTATCGCCAAATGCACTCAGGTCGATCCTAGCTGACTG
This sequence comes from Nitrospirales bacterium, assembly GCA_965223315.1. Classification (GTDB taxonomy): domain Bacteria; phylum Nitrospirota; class Nitrospiria; order Nitrospirales; family UBA8639; genus Nitrospira_E. The sequence goes on along the minus strand of CBDCWD010000004.1, from coordinate 2,455,988 downwards.
GATAGAGTGACTGAATTTAAACACCACATAGTCTTCGGAACCACCATTGTCGACGGTGTGGTCAAAATCTGGGGACGAGCCACTGCAACCACCTAGAACTTCGCTTGAGTTACAAACCCCCAACCCTTGAGTAAATGCTTGAAGAATGGATGATTCAAGCACCGTTCCACCTATCAGAGAAATGGCAGAAACGTCCACCGTGACATCGTTTCCATTTGGGCCAGTGAATGTCTCCGAATAAGTGTTTCCGACGGTGCCTTGATTTGGGGTGATAGACAATGGGGACGTAAGGTCCAACGTGAACACAGGCCCAGCATAAGCATAGCTGCTTAGCATGAGGAACGAAGCTGTAGCAGCCACGATGAGTTTTAAGCATAAGTGCTTCATGATTGAACTCTCCTTAACTGAAAAAAAATGAGTCAGTCATGTTCTTTCCCAGGACATGATGAATCGAAAAAAATTAAGCTTGTACCGAAATTGCTTTAGAACGATAGAATAAGGGAAATGCTGCTGTGCAGATCAACGAGTAGTCAGGTGAGGGGGGATAAATCAATGAGAGCGACATAATACATGACGAATTTACTGAACCTCACCATTCCCTGCTTTCCAGCTTTCTCCTATTCTTTATTTGTGTATTCCCTCCTCTCCGAGGGGGCCAGAGTTAAAAATAGATTAATAAAAGAATTTCTATGAAATTCGCCTATAGTTCATGTGAAACGCAGTATAACTTCATCCAATCCCAAACTTCAACAAAAAAAAAGGCTTCTTTCCTGGCTGCCGTGCAAAGACGATGTATCGCCCTCTGGGCCAACATCTCGTGACTCCACTATCTAGAGAAATAGGCCCATAAGAGAATTTCCTCGGGGCGTAGCTAGGCAACGTCCTTATATTCTCTGGTTTGGCTATTCAATAGCGATATTGAGCTTTCGCAAGCAGCCTGGGAAGCAAGAGGTTTTTCCAGGACGACTAGATATGCTTGGTTGCCAAATGTGGGATACACTCCTGCATGTACGCAATCCAAGGAATCCAAAGCTTTCCTCCATTCAGTATGATCGAAGAAGCGGAACTGCCCCTCTTTTTCGGCTTGTCGAATTTTGCCGTAATTATTTAACAGTTCGCGAGCTTCGGTTTTTTGATTGTGTTCGCCTGCCTGGGTCATTAAATTTTGGTAGATGCCTGAAAAGTCTCCGTTGGGTTTGAGATTGGAGAGGACCATTCGGCCGCCGGGCGCCAGCACCCGATAGAGTTCCCGTAAGGAGGCTAGGGGATCAGCCACATACCCCAGAACCAAGTTTGAAACGATTCGATCAAATTGGTGATCCTGAAATGGCAATTTTTGTTGTAAGTCAACTTGCGCCCAGGTCATGTGCAGAGGGGAAACTTTCGATGATGGTCGTTGTTGTAAGGCGTGATAGGTGTGAGTCATGGAAGTCTGGGCACGTTCCAGTGCTTCCGAACAGGCATCAATACCCACATAACGAATAGGACGATTGGCTGTTGGGGAAGCATCATCCGTTTGCGATTTGAGAGATTCCAATAAGAATAGACCCGCGTTTCCGTTTCCACATCCGGCGTCTAACACCTGCTGTCCTCCGGTAACGGGTCCCAGGGCATGAAACACATGATCCAGCAGTTGCACATAATCCTGACATTTTCCAACGGATTGAAAATGATCCAGATAATCGTCCCAGAAATCTTGTCCGACATCAGTTTGTGAATGAGCCTGCAGGGCCATCTTTTCTTGGCGGTTTTGCCGTCCGAGAGTCAGACGATTGGGCTCATGAATTTCACTTTGGGTCATGCCGGGTGCGAGATGCGTTCGACAATGGTTGATGATATGCCGATAGACTCGTCGTGCGACTTTTGGATTTTCCTGAATCCGGTGTAAGGCTTCAGGGACATCAAGCCACTCTGACAAATGCGCACCCAACGCTTGCTTATAGATCTCAGCATCGTGGCGGTCGATCCACGCGTCTCGACCTGCTGAGATATACATAACCGGAGTCTGTAGGGCTTGTGCATGTTCAACGGTTCGATCTAGCGTCGAGAAGTTATTCGTGGCGGCATCAGTTAAAAAGTGGCCATTCACATTAAACCCCAGAATATTCGTGGAATAGGGAATATGTCCTTTCCGATAGTGAGCAAAAAGATCTTCCTGATGCACCGTAGCCACGGTCCGTTCCACATCCACGACGCCAACCAGCTGAACCAACAGGGCAAGCGAAGGCTCTTCTACTTCAGCTTTCAAGACCACGGGTGCAGCTAGACTTGAGGCGATCCCAATGATGGTGCTTTGAGGCCATTGCTGCCGCACCAATCGTGTAACCGCCAAAAAATCTTTTTTCATGCGAGAAAGGGTGAAATTAAAATGGTTCCCATCGCTCTCTCCTACATGATTGGTGTGGTCGTACCGAATGACGTGAAAACCATTGCTGGCAAAATAGTAGGCTAGGGTTAAATAATCGCGCTTCGTTTCTCCATAGCCCGGCGCAATAACCACGATAGGTAAATTGGAAAGATCTGTTGCAAGCGGATAGTCATGATAGGCCATGATCGTGCGCCCTGTAGAATTCTTCAGTGCGATTCTGTCGCTCTGAATATGTCGCGTCGTGGAACCAGCCTGATTCGGTTGATGACAAGAGCTCCTGGTTTGAGCAGCCTGCGCTGATAAAGATTCTGCCAGCCCTGTTCCTTTTTCAAGGACAGCGTGGGTATCCTGTTCTGAAATCTGCCCCATCATGAAACACCCAGGCTCCAATACGAATGGTTCAAGGTTGACGTCATCTAACTCAACCTGAATGCTGGTACGTCCTTCCCAGACAGTTGGGCCCCGATGAACATCGACATGCTGAATCGTTCCTTTCTGAATAGAGGTCATCAAGGCTGTCCCTTTTCCAAAGCATTGAAACGTAATATTCTGTGCAACTTGAACGGGAGGCATGCCTTGTAGCTTCAATTCCAACATTCCGGTGGCTCTCTGCTCGATCTGACCTTCCCAGTTTCCCCCCGAAAAATGAATGAATACAGGAACGGAAACACTGGAAAAGCGTGACTGGCGTTTTCCTTTCGTCAGAATGTCGGATCTATTGGGATCAGCTACCGCAGTCTCTTGTCCGTCAGATGTTGAAGCACCTAACAACATGTCTAGCATTGTTTTTCTCCCTCATTAATTAAGTGTTTTTACTTATTATTCAGGCCAAACGATTCCCCGGGTTCAACAGAACCCCTCATGTCATTGGGCTGAATGTTGTGAACGTTAAGAAGAAACCGTGAAGGCTAGTCGGTAGGAAGAGGGTTGCTGAATCACATCAATGATTCAGCATGCCTTCGAATTTTTCTTCTTGTGATCTCTGAGTAGAGCAACCTGAATGCCAAAGAATCTTCTTGTTGACGGTGAGACGATTGGAGGAGAAATCCTTTGGAAATACTAGGAATTTTTTTTCCGGAATACACGGAAACCTTCAACGGAACCATCAGACATGCCACTGTGGCCGTCGAACAACTGACGGGGGCAAAGAAATTCCGTAGAGATCCCTGACAGGCCTAACGGACTTTTTTCATTAAGGCACTGTTGAATCACACAATTTCAAATTATGAAAAAATCTTCAGAGCCATGTGGACTCCAATGCGCTGGAAATGTTCAAAAAAGTCCGTCCAGCAAGGCCGCAGCCCTTTTTGCGCGCGGAGCGTACTGGTACTACGTGAGCACGGAAAAAGGGCGAGAACGCCGCTGGCGGCTTTTTTCAACATTTTCATTGACTCCGCTTCATGGGCTACCTAGAATTTATCCATGATCGTCAATATCACGAGGAGGTTCGCATGAAACATGGCACCATCCGCAATGTTGTCTTGGCTTCCTATCCTGGAGCCGGAAAAACTAGCCTCACAGAAGCTCTTGCCTTTTCAGCCGGAATGATTCCCAGCATGGGGAATGTGTTGCAGGGCAATACCATTGCCGATTTTGAACCGGAGGAGGTTCATCGTCATCATTCTCTAAGTTCAGCGCTGGTTCAATTTGAGTGGCAGGGGACCCGAATCAATGTGCTGGACACTCCGGGCATGTCGGACTATGCCGTGGAAGTCCAGTCATCCTTGAGAGCCGCGGATGGCGTGATTTTGGTGGTAGGAGCCGGAACGGGGCTTCGTTCTGAAATTGAACGAGTATGGGACTTTATTCAAGAGCAGGAATTGCCCTGTGTGATTTTTATCAATGAATTGGATAAGGACGGGACTGACTTTGCGGCGGTGCTCGAAGACTGTGAAAAAAATCTGGAGCTCAAGGGACTGCCGCTGACTATTCCGGTGCTGCAAGATGGGCAATTATCCGGAGTGATTGATCTCCTCGGTCGCCAACTCGTGACTTCGAGTGCACAGGGACCAAAATTTCAGCGGAAGGACGTGTCCGCAGAACATGAAACGCTGGTCACCGAGCACCGGCGCCGTCTTACCGAACTCGTGGCCGAAACGAATGATCAACTGGTAGAAAAGTATCTGACGGATGGGGAACTGTTGGATGAAGATCTGATTGATGGATTAACGATGGGCACCCTGGAGCGAAAAATTGTGCCCGTTCTTTGTGGATCGGCAACCAACCATGTCGGCATTGCCAGCCTTGTGGAAGCGGTCATTCAATTCTTGCCTTCGCCTGAAGATCGTGCCAGCTTACATCCTTTGGCCGGCATGCACCCGCAAACTCAGGAAGCTTGCCAGCGGAAGCCCAGTCCCGGAGAACCATTTTCGGGCCTTGCCTTCAAAACCACGATTGATCCATTCATGGGCCGCCTCACGTATGTCCGGGTCTTGTCCGGAACCCTCCAAGCCGATTCCGCATTTTTCAATGCCTCACGGCAGGTGAAAGAAAAGGGCGGACATCTGTTCTTTTCTATTGGAAAGAAACATCAACAAACCGATCATGCTGACCCCGGCGATATTGTCGCGATTGCGAAACTCAAAGACACGCAAACCGGCGATACCATTTGTGAAGAAAAACATCCCATTCTGTATCCCGGTCTTACTATTTTAAAACCTGTCATGTCGTATGCGTTAGAGGTGAAGAGTAATAAAGAAATCGATAAGGTAAGCCTTGGGCTCCACAAATTAGTGGAGGAAGATCCTTCTCTGGAGTTTTTACGAAATGATGAAACTAAAGAAATGCTACTCAGTGGGGTAGGGCAAGTCCACATTGATGCCACATTAGAAAAATTACGGCGGAAATATGGAGTCGATGTGAATCTCCATATGCCTAAGGTTCCTTACAAAGAAACAATTCATCGGATGGCGCAAGCTCAAGGCAAGTATAAAAAACAAACAGGTGGCCATGGGCAATTTGGCGACTGTTGGTTGCAGATAGAACCGTTGTCTCGGGGAAAAGGCTTCGAGTTTCACAACAAAATTGTGGGCGGCGCCATTCCTCGAAACTTTATTCCCGCTGTTGAAAAAGGTGTGCAGGAAGCCATGCAGCATGGCATCGTGGCCGGGTTCCCAGTCATTGACGTACAGGTCACCGTCTATGATGGCTCACATCATCCTGTTGATTCTTCAGAAATGGCTTTTAAAGTCGCCGCATCAATGGGGTTTAAAAAAGCTATGGAGTCGGCAGGCGCCGGCTTACTTGAACCTATCATGGCTGTCGAAGTGACTGTGCCGGATGATTTAGTCGGGGCCGTTATTGGAGATCTCAATTCGCGGCGCGGGCGCATTCAAGGGATGGATACCAAAGGTCATAATGAAATCGTCAAAGCACATGTGCCTTTAGCAGAAATGCTCACCTATGCGCCGACACTCACATCTCTCACCGCCGGGAAGGGCAGCTATCGCATGGAGTTCTTTGGATATGAAGATGTTCCCAAAGAATTGGTCAGCCGTATTGTGGCAGAGCAGCAGAAAGAAACGGTCGCGTCAACTTCCTAAAGCTGGGATATCAGGTTGTTCTGTATAGAGACGATCCGGCAGAAAAACCGTACGGATCATGCCAATGAAACCGTTGATATTCGGAACGCTCTTTGGGATGCTGCTCTTCACAGGTTCCGCGACAGCCAATCTACTTGAAGTGAAGAAAGCGGTGGAAGGAGCTGTCTGTAAAAAGCTGGCCGCGAGTTATGCCAAAGATCCGAGCGCTTTGACCGTTCAGTCCATTGCTCAACTGCAAATTTGTCTTGCCCAAACTCTACAAGCAGCACCCTCCCGCGCCATACCCAGAAATTTTGATATTCAAACGCCTCCTCCCTCATCTAGCCAGGTTGAGACAACCCTCCCAACTCCTCCAACACCCCCGACTCCTCCCAGCTCAATAAACATGCGATAGAGATAATCGTTGTGTTGTTTCCTCGAAAACGGGCTGCACAAAAAGTAGGATTTTTCGTCCGTTTCCGTGAAGAAAAGGGTTGAATAATACGAATTTCAATAGCCCCTAAGAGTCGATTGTCAAGGCCGGACGTTCATTAAGAAGACATTGGTAAGCTTATCCATATCCGAGGCAGTCGATGATCAGATATGAAGTAAGGGGCAAAGGGGCAGAAAATCATGATGTGCAAAAGGCCACAAGAAAGTGCTTGAAATTATTACAATATTGTAATATTATGGGATATAGAGGAGAAACAATTTGTCGAACGATATGGAACTCCGGCCTGTTGCTTGGATTGGAGATAGCAAAAAACAACTCAAGAAGATGCCGGAAGAGGTTCAAAAACAATTGGGCGGTGAATTGTATGTGGCACAACGAGGAGAGAACCCGCCACACAGTAAACCATTTAAAGGGATAGGCCGTGGCATCTTTGAAAGTAGGGATGATTTTGAAACCAACACCTATCGATTGTTATACGCTGTACAAATTGGAACGCGCATTTATGCCCTGCACGCGTTTCACAAGAAAAGTCCCAAGGGCGTTGAAACGGCCAAAAAGGACGTGGATTTGATCACACGGCGGTATAAAGAAGCAGTGGCAATGGAAAAGGAGTTGCGAACATGAAAAAACAACATACCATTGAATTTGAAGAAAGTTCTGGCAATGTCTTTGCCGACTTAGGGCTGAAAGATGCTGATAGTCTGCTGATGCGGGCTGAACTGGGTGTCCAAATCCTAAAAATTTTGAGAGGCCGAAAGTTAAAAAAACAAAAAGACGTGCAAGCTGTGCTCGAAATCGGCCAAGCGGAAGTCTCTCAATTAATGAATGGACGCTACCATCGGTTTTCAGAGGCGCGGTTGATGACCTTTTTGAATAGGCTGGACCGAAAAGTCACAGTGCAGGTATCTCGGCGCAGAAAGAATGAACCGCTGCAAGAAGTGGTACTGGCCTAAATGACAAACCATAAATCAGAAGCGTATCTCTACGAGCATTCTGACGAAATTGTTCGCTTTATCAAAGACTGCGTTAGAGTTTTTGCAAGAGATTACTGTGTCACATCTCTCATCGGGAAAACGGACCACCTTACGCGCTCGTAGAAAATGTGTTTGATGAGTATTCACAGGAAGATTGTGTGAAAGTCGAAACTGCTTAAACTGTAGCAGACACATGTTTGTGCTGACATGTGCTAAGCGTACATTTTAAAGAGCAGAACGAAATCTTCGACAACATCGTCAAAGGCTAACTGCTGTTTTTAGATTTGAAATGTTACGAGAAGAGTTGTGGGGGAAGGGTCAAGGTGAGATTGAACATGGATGTGTCATGTGCACCATCTTGGCGGACATATTCAATCGTGCCGGTGGTTCCAATAAGTATGACCTCCTGAATACCCGAGGCGAGGTAAGCCTGAGTTTTATGGTTGATTTCCTTTTGTCTGTTGCCTGGTGAAAGGACTTCGACCACCAAAGGAGGAGACTCAAGGAGTTGTTCCGGGCTGGAAAGTTTTTGCCAGCGAGAACTTGGCATCCACGTGACATTGGGAACTCGTATCCCTGCTGTCGTTGTGAGGACTGCCGCTTCGACTACAGCTTCTCCATTTAATTGCGCTTGTAATTGAAAGGCAATTTGTGTACAGAGCCGCTGATGACGCGTTTCGGGACGCGGACTCATGATCAATTCACCATGCTCAGTGAGCTCATACCAATCAGGAAGCTGATCATTTTTCGCTAGGTCGGCCCATAATGCTGAGAGTTCTTCCGGTGATAAGATTGTATCCACATTCGTCATACTATTCATTCTAAGAAGCTCCTAAGACCCTGTCAATGACATGACGGAACGAGGAGAAGCCATCCGTATTGAATAGCCAATATGGTGATGTGTTAAGCAAAGCAGATAGGACAGAAAGAGAAAAATTTTTATTGCTGGGTTTTGAGGACGATGAAGAAGGCGCGGGCTTTGCGGATGATGCGGAGGAGGACGGTCTGGCCGGGCTTAACTTTTTCCAAGGCTGCTGAAAACTGCGCCACACTGCTGACGGGTTGCCGGTTGACTTCAGTAATAAAATCTCCTTCTTGAATGCCTTCCGAATGAGCCAGTCCACCGCGTTCAACCTTCGACACTAGGACGCCGACGGTTTCTTTCAATTCAAATTCTTCCGCCAGGGCTGCCGTGAGCGCTTGGACGTCCAGGCCTAATTTGACTTCGGATTTTTGTGAAGGAAGAGAGGCGAACGTGGTTTTCTCCGGCCGTTCAGCCATAGGAACACGATAAATCAATTCTTTCCCGTCTCTGAGCAGGTGAACTTTAGCTTCTTGCCCAGGGCCTACTTGGGCAACTAAGCGGGAAAGTTGGTTAGGGGAATCAACAGGCTGATCATCCACTTTTAGAATAATATCGCCAGGCTTAATCCCTGCGGCATGGGCAGGATCATCTTCATACACTTCATTGATCAACACACCGCGCCCTTCTTTGATGCCAAATTGTTTGGAGAGTTCTTTAGTCAAGGCCTGTATGCCAACCCCCAGCCAGCCCCGCACCACACGACCTTGCGACACCAATTGGTCGACCACGCCGGAGACCATGTTGGCGGGGATTGAAAATCCTATGCCTTGTGCCATATGGATGATTGCCGTATTAATACCAATCACTTCACCACGGAGATTAAATAACGGGCCACCGGAATTGCCGGGGTTAATTGCCGCATCGGTTTGGATAAAATTTTCATATTTGGATAAATTTAACCGTTCGCGTCCAATTCCACTAATGACGCCTAAAGTCACGGTTCGATCCAGTCCCATTGGATTCCCAACAGCCAAGACCCATTGGCCAACTTTTAAGGCTCCTGAGTCCCCAAATTGTGCGGCGGGCAGTTTTCGATCAGTTTCAATTTTTATCACGGCAATATCTGTTTCTTTGTCTCGACCAATAATTCGTCCAATCTGGTGTGTTTTGTCGGAGAGACGAACCTCGGCTTCTGTCGTATCTTCACCCACAACATGATTATTGGTCACAATAATCCCGTCCTCGCGAACGATTACTCCTGAACCGCTTCCTTGAGAATAAGAACCCCGTCGTTTAAATCCCTGAGACGAGGTGATTTCCCGAATTGGCGTAATATTGACCACCATGGGCGTCACGCGTTCAGCCAAACTCGTAATGGACAGCTGAATCTCTTCTAAGGCCTGAAGTCCACGAAGTTCTTTATCTGTTGGCGGTGTGGCCCAGGAAATGTTCAATGTAAAAAACGCAGAAGCTATTGAATAAATAGCTATTTTCGGCAACTTTCTCATGTAATTCTTTAAATACATTAATGTCGCATAAGAAATATTATGTTAATTAGAAGACAAGCGTATTTTTGACTCTGTCCCGTTTAGTAGCCGCACGATATTATCTTTATGACAGTACAGAATTAATGCGAGCACTGCCACCGCGAACAAAAAAAGCTGCCAGTCCCCGGCATAAAACCAGGCCAGCAATGGAAATGCGGCGAAGGCAGCAAGCGCGCCACCTGAAGAATATTTAAACAATATGACCGCACCAAGCCACACCATTAGTAAGTATAGCCCCAAAAACGGGCTCATTCCAGAGACTGCACCTAGGGCTGTTGCGACCCCTTTGCCGCCTTTAAATTTGAGGAATACCGAAAAAATATGGCCAAGAATAACAGCCAGGCCAATGAAAAGTACCCAGGTATAGGGAGTTTTGAGATACAACGCCAATCCTGTTGCGGCCAGGCCTTTCCCTACGTCTCCAAGCAAAGTCAAAATGCCGGCCTTTTTCCCTGAAACCCGCAAAACATTTGTAAAGCCAATATTTTTACTACCCTGGGTTCGAGGGTCTTTTTGACCCAAGGCTTGACTCACGAGCAATCCAAACGGAATAGATCCTAAAAGATACGCTCCTAGGACAGCCAGGATATACATAAACATTCATGTGTATTTTTAAAAATGAACTACCAATATTGCGGGCTGAGTTTTTTAAAGATAAGGACGAGATAATGCCAGCCAGATGTTAGCGAGAAGATTAACGCCAGATAGAGCAAGGCCAAGCCTACCAAGGACAATAACTCTTGAAATTCTGGCCAGGCTGCTTGGAAGATAAGACAAAGAATTCCACCAATTTGACCAACAACTTTAAATTTTCCAAGTGAATCAGCCGGCACAATAAAGCCTTCTTTTGCTGCCACGGCCCTTGCGCCTGTGACCACCAATTCTCGAGCGATCATGACAATGGCAAGCCAGACTGCCACTTGCTGAGATTGCACAAGAAGGATAAGGCCCGAGGCCACTAGAAGTTTGTCGGCTACTGGATCCAATAATTTCCCAAGATTAGTAATTTGCCCACTTCGCCTGGCCAAGTACCCATCCAGGAAATCCGTAAAGGCTGCGGCCGAAAACACTAAGCCGGCCCAAAAAGCCCTTTCGGGCGTTGGCCCCAGATACAGCCACACAAATACGGGAACTAAGAAAATCCTGAGAAGAGTAATGGAATTAGGAAGATTCAGGCTCACCTCTCCTGCATCTAAATCTGTATGTGTTGCTTTAGATTTTAGTGTATCAGAATGAGCCATGCTGTCTTCTCTATTTTTAGGGCTCCCTTAGGTTAACACTGGGAAATGCCCCTTTCCAGAAACTTGCCATATGGCCTGCAACTGAACAAGCAGCATTTTCAACTCACTTAACCGTACCATATTAGGGCCATCGGATAGCGCCTCCTCGGGATGAGAGTGGACTTCCATGAAAAAGCCATCGCAACCCACGGCCGCAGCCGCTCGAGCTAACGGGGCCACGAATTCGCGTTGGCCGGATGAACATGCCTCACCTCCCCCCGGCAGTTGGACGCAATGAGTTGCATCAAAAATGATTGGATAGCCTAATTCCCTCATGACCGGCAAAGAACGCATATCCACAACCAAATTTTGATAGCCAAAACTTGAGCCTCGTTCGGTTAGGCAAATATTTGTTGTCCCCGCTTCTTCCAGTTTCTTGACGACATGCCTCATATCCCACGGCGACAAAAACTGCCCTTTCTTCACATTGACCACGCAACCGGATTGCGCGGCGGCACATAACAAATCGGTTTGCCGGCAAAGGAACGCGGGAATTTGCAAAACATCCGCGACCTCCGCTACTTGAGAGACGTCCTGCACCTCATGAATATCTGTTAGAATCGGCACACCGACTTCATCTTTTACTCTCTGGAGAATCCGTAATCCTTCATCAAGTCCTAAACCTCGAAATGAAGCAATCGATGTTCGGTTGGCCTTATCATAAGAGGATTTAAAGATATACGGAATTTGCAGTTCTTGTGCAATCTTGGCAACTGCCCAAGCAGTTTCTAACGCAATGCGTTCACTTTCTATAACGCAAGGTCCCGCAATTAAAATATGCGGGGCCTCTCCACCAACTGGAATGGAGCCAATCTGAACGAGAGAATATGCCATAGGCAATCCGGTCAGTTAGGTACCGAATTTTCGCTGAAGCGCCGCTCCAATAAAAGCTGTAAAGAGCGGATGAGGGGAACAGAGCCGTGAGTGAAATTCAGGGTGAAATTGCGTACCGACAAACCAGGGGTGTCCTTCCAACTCAACAATCTCAACGAGTTTTCCTTCTGGGGAAGTTCCACTAATCGTTAAGCCCTTAGCCGTTAATGTTTCCCGGTACTCATTATTAAATTCATATCGATGACGATGGCGCTCCTGAATATTGGACTCTTGATAGGCTGCAGCCGCCAACGTGTCCGGCACTAACGCGCAAGGAAAAGCTCCTAAGCGCATGGTTCCGCCTTTATCCTGAATAGCGCGTTGTTCAGGTAATAAATCAATGACAGGATGGGGCGTTTCCGCATTAAATTCGGCGCTGTTGGCGTTGTCTAGATCAGCCAGATGGCGGGCAATTTCAATAACCGCACATTGCATGCCCAGACAAATACCCAAAAATGGTAGTTTCTTTTCCCGAACATGTCGAATGGCCTCGATCTTCCCTTCGATTCCCCGAATGCCAAATCCTCCAGGAATCAGCACACCATCAACATCTGCCAAAAGGCGCTCCGGCCCATTTTTTTCGATTTCCCCAGATTCAACCCATTGAATCTTCACACTGGTTTCATCTTTCAAGCCGCCATGGACAAGGGCTTCGGAAAGACTCTTATACGATTCCCGTGATTCAACATATTTTCCGACAAGAGCAATCGTGACTTCATGCCGTGGCCTCTTGATCGTTTGAACCAAAATATCCCAATCACGAAGATTGGGCGGCCGGGTTTCAAGGCGGAGGGAACGTACAATCAGTTCATCTAACCCTTCTTTTCGTAAAACGATTGGAACTTCATAGATCGATTCCACGTCTTTAGCGGTGATCACGGAATCTTTATCCACATTACAAAATAGCGCAATTTTATCCTTTACCCCCGGCGGGAGATAACGATCAGTCCGGCACAGAATGATGTGGGCTTGTATCCCGATTTCACGCAACTTATTGACGGAATGCTGCGTTGGCTTCGTTTTGAGCTCTCCGGCTGTGCCAATGTACGGCACAAGCGTCAAATGGATATACAGGGCATTTTCACGTCCAACGTCATAGGGCATTTGCCGAATGGCTTCGAGAAATGGAAGACTTTCAATATCCCCGACGGTTCCTCCAATTTCTACAATAACCACATCAACATCATGCGCCACATTCATAATCGCCTGCTTAATGGCATCCGTAATATGAGGGACGACTTGAACCGTGGCGCCCAGATACTCGCCCTTTCGTTCCTTTTGAATAACCGATTCATAAATCCGGCCAGCCGTACAATTGTTGTCACGGCGTAAGTGGACGGTGGTAAAACGTTCGTAATGCCCCAAATCTAAGTCTGTTTCAGCCCCATCATCCGTCACATAGACTTCCCCATGCTGATAGGGGTTCATGGTGCCGGGATCCACATTAATATAGGGGTCTAACTTCAAGAAGGTGATGGTCATCCCTCGGCTTTCAAGCAGGTGTCCGATTGCCGCCGACGAGAGTCCCTTGCCCAGAGAGGAAACCACTCCGCCGGTAATGAAAATGAATTTACTCATGATTGAAACAATGAAAAATGCTTGAGTGCAATGATTGTATCTTGCATGACTTCACCATATTGTTCCATCTCTTTTCAAGTCTCTCCATACGACAAAGCTTTTCCTCCATTCAACCTGATTAGCTCGTTAACAGAAATGCTTCTGCGGTGGCAAGATCCTCTGGTGTATCAATACGAAGGGAGGCATGGCGGGTCTCCCACACCTGTATGGGTAGACCATGTTCTAGGGCCCGAAGTTGTTCGAGTTTTTCCGCATCTTCAAGAAGCCCGGTGGGAAGATCATGAAATTGCTGGAGAGCCGGCTTTTGAAAAACATAGATTCCCAAGTGCATCCAGGCAATTGGGTCAACGGTTTTATGGGTTCCGTCCCGCCAACAGGGTATAGGACTCCGTGAGAAGTATAAGGCACGTCCTTGTTCATCCGTAACCACTTTCACAATGGAAGGATTGGCGCAGTCCTCCTGCTTGACAATCTTTCTCTTCAAGGTCCCAATCTGCGTTCCTGAACGGATAAATGGTTGAATAAGGTCACTCAGCAAATCAGAATGAAGCAAGATTTCATCGGCTTGCACATTCACCACAACATCATGCGTGAGGTCGGAAGCGATCTTCGCCACCCGGTCAGTTCCCGTTCGACAGGCTTCAGTGACGAGTTGGGCGTCTCCACCAAACTCTTTCACCATTTGCAGGATTGTCTTGTTGTCTGTGACAACGAGAATTTGATCAACTTCTTTGACGCGTTCGACGGCTTCATAGGCATGTTGAATGAGGGGCTTTCCAGCGATGACCTTGAGAGGCTTGCCGGGAAACCTTGAGGAGCCATAACGAGCCGGAAGACAGGCACTGACCATCATGGATTACGGGGTATCACGTGTAAAAGCATGTCGAAGCTGGGGTTGCGTGACGGTCGCTGTCCCTACGATTCCCACAACGATCCCCGCCGCATGGTTGGCCAAAACAGCCGCATCCGCAATGGGCGCCTTGGCGCTTAATGCTAACGCCAGAGTACTAATGACCGTATCTCCAGCCCCTGTCACATCATAGACCTGTCGAGCCACAGCCGGGATGGTCCATGTGTTTCCATTCTGTTCAAAGATACTCATGCCCTCCTCTCCCCTGGTCACCACGACGGCCTGACAATGCAACCGCTTTTGGAGAGATGCGCCAATTTGTTCGATCGGGACCTCTTGAGTCGGTACATATCCCGCGGCTTGTTTGGCTTCAAGGTGATTAGGAGTGATAACCGTCACGCCTGCATAGTAGGGCATATGTTCCACTTTCGGGTCCACGATGATAGGCACCTCGTGTGGATTCGCCAGCTCCCGGATGCGCTGAACCAGCTCTTCCGTAATCAGTCCTTTTGCATAATCGGAAATCACAATACAGGAAAGATGAGGAAGCCGCGCGGCTACATGCCGCAGAATTTTTCGCTGAATGGGTTGGGAGACGGCATCACGATGTTCCACATCAAATCGAACAATTTGTTGGTTATGGGCAATCACTCGGGTCTTTTTAATGGTAGGGCGGTTTTTGTCGATGAAAATGCCAGGCCCCGGCTTTGATGTGTGATAAATCTCTTGTAAGACCTGTGTGCCGGCCGCATCGGGGCCCAGGACGCCACAGAGTTCAACCTGGCCTCCTAAGGCCAGAATGTTTTGATAGACGTTGGCCGCTCCCCCCATTCGATACGATTCGGATTTGACATGCACCACCGGGACCGGCGCTTCAGGTGAAACCCGGCTCACCGATCCCCAAATATAATGATCAAGAATTAAATCTCCAAGGACTAAGATATTCGTGCGGGAGAAGCGGCGAAGATACTGAGAAAGTTTTCGAGAGGAAAGTTCGGCAACAGGCGAGAAAGTTTTCATTCAACTATCTTATTCGAAAGATATGCTGCCGATCCCGGACAATGCGACTTGGCTATTCAATGCCTTTTCCGATTCGGCTCCAACGAATCCAATCTGTCCAGCCCCCCTGCCCATTCCAGGACCAGTACACAAGAAACGCCCGGCCCTTAATCTTATTCATTTTGACAAGGCCCCAAAAACGGCTATCAAGACTTTGATCGCGATTATCACCCATTACGAAATAGGAATCTTCCGGGACGGTTAACGGACCGTAATTATCTCGTGGACTGAAACGGGCATCATGAATACCTGGATCAACCCTTTGGGTAAAATCTTTATCGATAAATTGTTCTCCATTGACGAAGACATTTTTATTGCGAATTTCAATCACGTCTCCAGGCGTTCCAATTACCCGCTTGATAAAATCTTTATTTTCATCTTCAGGGTACCGGAAAACAATGACATCGCCACGTTTGGGAGGCTCAAAACTCATGAGAGTGGTGGACGAAAAACAGGTCACCGGCGGAAAGGCCACTTGAAATTTGCAGTCTTTGGGTAATTGCACCCCGTAGGATAATTTGGAGACAAGAATATGGTCGCCAATCAACAAGGTGGGGATCATAGATCCGGAAGGAATTTTAAAGGCTTGGACCACGAACACCCGAATGGTCAACGCTAAAATAATAGCGATAATGAGGGCTTCAGCATATTCTCGGATAATCGATTTTGTGGAAGCAGTCTTGTCTTTGCCAACCGAAGTTCCGGGAGAAGATTTCTCCAGACTAGCATTAGACGATTCTGTTGATTGAGGGTCTTGATCGGCCATCAGCAACTCAACTCGGATCGGTTTTAAGAATGGCCAGAAAGGCTTCTTGAGGGACTTCTACTCGACCAATTTGTTTCATCCGTTTCTTTCCTTCTTTTTGCTTCTCCCATAGTTTCCGTTTCCGAGAAATGTCGCCACCATAACATTTGGCTGTCACATTTTTCTTAATAGCTCCGATCGTCTCCCTTGCAATGATTCGCTTCCCAATGGCCGCTTGTATGGCAATTTCAAACATCTGCTTCGGAATAAGTTCCTTCATTTTTTCAGCTAATTGCCGTCCGCGAGCCGTCACCTTGTCTTTATGAGCAATCATGGACAACGCATCGACAGTTTCACCATTTAATAATAAATCGAGTTTCTCGAGTTGAGATTTTCGATATCCCAGCAATTCATAGTCTAAAGAAGCATACCCCTGCGTGCGAGATTTCAAGCGATCATAGAAGTCTAACACAATTTCATTTAAAGGGAGCTCATACGTTAACATCGCGCGAGTGGGGTCAAGATAGGTGAGCTCAATCTGGATCCCTCGCCGTTCTTGGCAAAGCTGTAAAATGTTCCCGATATACTTCTCTGGAACGATAATCGTGGCTTTAATAAACGGTTCTTCAATATGCTCAATATGAGAAGGGTCGGGAAGTTTTGAGGGGTTGTCTATGTCAATGATGGCCCCGGTCGTGGTGTAGACTCGATACACCACCGTCGGAGCGGTACTGATCAGATCAAGGCCATATTCTCGCTCCAGCCGTTCCCGAATAATCTCCATATGGAGCAGACCCAAAAACCCGCAACGAAATCCAAAACCTAAAGCCAGCGAAGTTTCTGGTTCATAGTCAAACGAGGAGTCATTGAGTTGTAGTTTTTCCAATGAATCACGAAGATCTTCAAATTTGGCATTGTCAGTGGTATAGAGCCCGCAAAAAACCACTGGCTTCACATCCCGGTAACCCGGCAAGGGTTCAGACGCAGGATGCTTCGCCTCAGTGATCGTGTCGCCAATCTTCGTATCCGAAAGTTCCTTCATGCCCGCACAGATATATCCGACTTCCCCGGGAGCCAATTGTGGAACTTTGGTACGCTTAGGAGAGAAAATTCCTACCTCTAAGACTTCAAATTCTCGCCCGGACGACATCATTTTAATCATCATATTCGGACGGATTGTTCCATCCATCACTCTTAGCAGCACGATGGCGCCTTGGTAATTGTCAAACCAGGAATCAAAAATCAAGGCTTTTAACGGCTTATCCAGCCGGCCTGCCGGTGGAGGAACAATGTCCACCAGGCCTTCAAGCACCTCTTTCACCCCCCGCCCATCCTTCGCGCTCACTAAGAAGGCTTCATGCTCCGTTAAACCCAACACATCACGTATTTGTGTTTTCACCCCTTCGATGTCCGCGCTGGCTAAATCGATTTTGTTAATGACGGGAATAATGACTAAATCGTTGGCGATGGCCAGATAGGCATTGGCAATGGTTTGGGCTTCCACCCCTTGCGTGGCATCAATGAGCAATAATGCACCCTCGCAGGCCGCTAGACTCCGGGAAACCTCATAGGCAAAATCAACATGTCCAGGTGTATCGATTAAATTAAAAAGGTAGTTTTCCCCGGCTGAAGTACGGAATTGGGTGGTCACGGCATGGGCTTTTATGGTAATGCCACGTTCCCGTTCCAAATCCATATCATCAAGATATTGCGCGCGGAATTCACGTTGAGACACCGCTCCCGTCATTTCCAGAAACCGGTCGGCCAATGTGGATTTGCCGTGGTCAATATGGGCAATAATAGAGAAATTCCGTATGTGGCTTTGCGGGAAGGTCTTACGCATTCAGAATGTTGGGATTGTAGTGAGGCCTGAAAAGGTTGTCAAAAAAACGTACATTGTGAAGGATAACCAAATCCAGGATGCCAAAGCAGAAAAAACCCACTCTTGAATCATTGCAGAATGATGACCGCCAATATCTCTGGCATCCCTTCACGCCGATGCAGGAGTGGACACAGCATCCGCCCCTTATCATTGAAAAGGGAAAAGGCTCTTATGTCTACGATCTTGAGGGAAACCAGTATTTGGATGGCACCTCATCTATTTGGGTGAATCTCCATGGACATCGTCATCCGGTGATTGACCAGGCGATTCGTCAGCAACTTCAAAAAGTGGCGCATTCCACGCTTTTAGGTCTTTCAAATCCCCCTGCGATTCAATTAGCCAAAGCCTTGGTCGGATTGGCGCCAAAAGGGCTCACCAAAGTCTTCTATTCTGATAATGGATCAACGGCTGTCGAAATTGCATTAAAAATGGCCATTCAATATTGGCGGCAACGTGCCGCACCTCAACCTCACAAAACTCATTTTATCCACTTAAGTCTGGCTTATCATGGTGATACGGTCGGAGGAATGAGCGTAAGCGGCATTGAATTATTCCAAAAGCCTTTTTCAACACTGGTCTTTTCGGGCCGTCATCATATTGAGGCGCCCTACTGCTACCGATGTCCACTCAATCTACAATTTCCGCAATGCCAGATGGCTTGCGCTGACCCGCTGGAAACATTTCTTCAAGTCAATCATGAAAAAATTGCTGGGATTATTATCGAGCCAATGGTACAAGGCGTTGCAGGGCTCATTCCCTCCCCTCCTGGATATCTTACCCGTGTTCATCAGCTCTGTCGGCAGTATCGAGTGCTGCTGATTGCTGATGAAGTTGCCACGGGCTTTGGCCGAACCGGACTGATGTTTGCCTGTGAACACGAATCGATTGTCCCCGATATGATGGCCGTGGCCAAAGGCTTAACCGGCGGCTATCTTCCCTTAGCCGCCACATTAACCACCGATGAAATCTATTCGGCATTTCTGGGGAAACCTCATGAAGGCAAAACTTTTTTTCATGGCCATAGTTATACAGGCAATCCGTTAGGTTGTGCCGCCGCCTTAGCGAACCTTTCCATTTTCAAACGTGAGAGGACGTTGCGAAAAATACAAAGCCGGCTGCCAAAATTTTCACATTTCCTCAAAGCACTCTTACAAGACCCCTGGGTTGGAGATATTCGTCAATGCGGATATATGGTGGGCATCGAGTTAGTCCAAGATCAACACACTAAAGCGCCATTTCCCGTTCAGGACCGTATTGGGCATCATGTGGCCGTAACCGCCAGAACTTTCGGACTCATCATTCGGCCAATCGGGAATACGATGATTCTTATGCCACCCCTTTCAGCTACACTTCAAGAATTGAAACAAATGGTTGACATTCTTAAAATATCAATTGCCGTCGTTCGTAAAACTAAAACATTTGAAGCAGATACTTAGTATGCGATGACTTTGTTTCTCGTTTATCTAGATCAATTCCACTGGTTGTCCCACTTTCAAGTCACAACGATCCACCGCGCGGCCTTGCTTGATAAAAACTTCAAGGTGTCCATTACTATTAATTAACATTTCCGGCAGACCGGTGGCCCCTTCGCTATAATGGGTTTTCAGACCCGTAATGGTCATATCCCCAACCCGAAGACCTGAGCAGTCTTGTTTGGTCACCGAACGAAAGGTTTCAATGTCCGAAGGCGTGATATCGGTAATGGCATTCCCAAAATGGTCAATATACACGATGCGCCCCTGAAGAATCTGTTGATTCATTTTGGGAAGATCTTCAGGAAGCGTGACAGGGTCATAGACCAATCGACCGTAAGAACCCGGGACTTGGCCTTTGGTCAACCAGGCAGCCGACGGCGCAAACAAGTCCCGTCCATCAAATGTGGCACCGGCTGAATCCAGCCGATATTGCTTATTCTCAATAGTTCGTACCTCCACAGAGGCTTCCTCTTTTAATACATGACTTAAGACGCCATTATCCGGTGCTATGAAAAAGTAGCGGGATGTTGATACGAGTATGGCTCGTCGATCGCTTCCAACTTCTGGATCAACAACCACGACATGCACCGTGCCGTCCGGATAATATTGATAACAGGATTTTAGGAAAAAGGCCGCCTGCTCAATTCCATGGGGGGGAATGCGATGCGTGAGGTCCAGAATACGAGCTTGCGGGTTAATGCCCAGTATGACTCCTTTCATACTGGGGACAAAGTAATCCGACTCGCCAAAGTCTGTCAGGAGCGTGACTAAAGAAATAGCGGAGGGCATTATTCCGGCTCCTCAAAATAAATCGATTGAATTTCATATTCAATCACTCCCGCCGGTCGATGCACTTCCACAATCTCACCCACACGGTGGCCAATTAGTGCCCGCCCAATAGGTGACTGAACCGAAATTGACCCATTCTCTAAATCTGCTTCCTCTTGTCCCACTAAGGTGTAGCGTTTTTCTTCTTCAGTTTCCATGTTTAACAACGTCACAGTCACTCCAAAGACAACGGTCTCACTGTCTCCTTTCGTGATTTCAACCACCTGAGCGCTACCAAGCTTGTACTCCAATTCGGCCATCCGAGTGTCGATAAACTGCTGATGTTCCTTGGCCGCCTTATATTCAGCATTTTCTTTCAGATCACCATGCTCCCGCGCCTCGGTAATGGCCTGAATCACCTTGGGACGTTCCTCCCGGCGCAACCGGGTCAGTTCGGCCTGTAGAGCTTCATAACCTTTCTTTGTCATAGGAATATTCATATGCAGCCATTCTCCATGCGTAACATTAATTGACGAGGGGTCCTAACAAAAGTGTTGGGCCATTGTTTGAAAAATGCCTAGCATCACTCAGTTGTCTCATGATGGTATTCCTGCAAGCTTCTCACATTCATGGTGGTTTTTTTCATGGCTTCAATTCCCAAAACCGCGGCTTGTGCCCCTTGTATCGTCGTAAAGTAGGGAACCCCGCCAAATACGGCAGCGGTCCGGATGGGTGCCGAATCTTCATGCGAGACTTTGTCTCCAACCGTATTAATGACAAGGGCCAGTTCCTTGTTTTTTAACAAATCTCCAATATGAGGGCGTCCTTCATTAATTTTGTTCACAGCTTGTACCGTAATGCCCTGCTGTTCTATAAATGCTGCGGTTCCCTTTGTGGCGGTGATGGAAAATCCTAATTGACATAAACATTGGGCGAGACCAAGAGCCGCGGGTTTATCGCCATCTTTCACGCTTAAGAGCGCCGCGCCATGCAGTGGAACAGGCATGCCAGTGGCAGCTTGGGATTTGGCAAATGCCCAACCAAAGTTCTGATCAATGCCCATGACTTCTCCGGTTGAGCGCATTTCCGGCCCGAGCAAGACATCCGACACGCCAAGTTTTGTGAAAGGAAAGACCGCCTCTTTGATGGCAATATGGGAGTATTCGGGGGGAGCAACAAAGCCGAGATCTTGTAGTTTTCGTCCCGCCATCACTTTCATTGCAAGTTTGGCTAACGGCTTGCCAATCACTTTACTCACAAAAGGAACAGTTCGGGATGCGCGTGGATTGACTTCCAGAATATAGACCTGATCCCCTTTGACAGCATATTGAATATTCATCAATCCAACGACCTGAAGTTCTTTGGCCAACAGAACCGTCTGTTGCCGGATATGATCAATAGTGGTGTCGGAAAGAGAATGAGGCGGCAATGCACAGGCAGAGTCTCCAGAATGAATCCCCGCCATTTCGACATGCTCCATAATGCCGGCCACGACCACATCGGTTCCATCCGCAATGGCATCAACATCAACTTCAACCGCATCTTCAATATAATCATCGATGAGTAAAGGATACGCGCCTAAGTCAATGGCCGTATCTCGAAGATACTGATCAAGCGAGTCTGCGTCATACACAATCTGCATGGCTCGTCCGCCTAACACATATGATGGCCGCACCATCACCGGGTATCCAATATTGATCGCAATAATATGGGCTTCGTGCGAAGACCGGGCCGTTCCGTTCCGGGGTTGTTGTAGGCCCAACTCGGTTAAGAGATCACTAAAGCGTTTGCGGTCTTCCGCGCGATCTATCGCGTCAGGCTGAGTGCCAACAATGGTCACGCCTTCTTGGGCCAAGGGCACGGCTAATTTCAATGGGGTTTGGCCTCCAAATTGGACCACAACACCCTCTGGTTTTTCGGTTTGAATGATGCGCAGAACCTCTTCTTTGGTCAACGGCTCAAAATAGAGTCGATCGGAAATATCATAATCGGTACTGACTGTTTCAGGGTTACAATTCACCATAATGGTCTCTATGCCTTCTTCACGCAGGGCCATTGCAGCATGAACGCAGCAATAATCAAATTCAATACCTTGTCCGATACGATTAGGACCCCCTCCAAGAATCATGATTTTCCGCTGTTGACTGGAACGGGCTTCGCAGGTTTTTCCCGAAGATGAATAGAGATACGGCGTGTGGGCTTCAAACTCGCCTCCGCAAGTGTCCACGCGTTTAAAGACCGTAGATGATTCGCCCTGTTCATTCTTTCCAGCTTCCCTGATCCAATCTTCATGACGCCCAATAAGATTTCCAAGCCGTTTGTCGGAGAAGCCTAATTTTTTCCCTTGCTGAAGGCGTGAACGCAAGCCATCAGGAAAACGTGAAGGCGTACCGGCGCCGCCGCTAAGTCCTAGAGCCGCCTGACAGGCCTCCACCCACTCGGCTTCGAAACGAACCAGCTCCAAAATTTCCTCTAAAAACCACCGGTCAATTTTTGTCACTTCGTACAACTCATCCACAGACATGCCGATTCTTAAGGCATCGGCGATATGCCAGATCCGGTCAGCAGTCGGAATCCGAATGGCCTTATGAATGATATCTACAAGGGGATGAGGGGCAGAATCACGTTCATACTTTCCATCCAAACCATGTAAAGACATCAGCCCGTAACGGTCGGTTTCAAGTGAGCGAAGGGCTTTTTGCAAGGCTTCTTTAAAGGTTCCACCCAAAGCCATGGCTTCGCCGACTGATTTCATGTGAGTGGTGAGGGTGTGATCAATGCCTGTAAATTTTTCAAACGTAAATCGTGGAATTTTCACGACAACATAGTCAATCGTTGGCTCAAAACAGGCTTTGGTAACTTGTGTAATGTCATTGGGAATTTCATCGAGGGAGTAGCCGACCGCGAGTTTGGCGGCAATTTTCGCGATAGGAAACCCTGTGGCTTTTGATGCCAGCGCTGAACTCCGCGATACACGAGGGTTCATTTCAATCACAATAAGATTGCCTGTATCTGGATCCACGGCAAATTGAATATTTGAGCCGCCTGTTTCAACACCAATCTCACGAATGATGCGTAGTGCGGCATCCCGCATATATTGATATTCTTTATCCGATAACGTCATGGCCGGCGCGACGGTAATGCTATCTCCAGTATGCACTCCCATAGGATCAACATTTTCAATAGGGCAGACAATGACCACATTATCTTTGGCATCCCGCATCACTTCCAATTCATATTCTTTCCAGCCCAGCAAGGATTTTTCAACCAGAACCTGGCCCACCGGACTGGTCATCAAAGCCCAGTCGATATATTGGTCAAACTCTTCACGATTATATGCAATGTTTCCCCCCGCCCCGCCAAGTGTAAACGAGGGACGGACAATAGCCGGAAATCCTATTTCTTCTATCAGAACTTGCGCTTCCGTTCGTGATCGTATCGTTCCGCTCGCGGCGACCTGCAATCCTATCCGTTCAATCGCTTGTTTGAAGAGATCACGATCTTCGGCTTTTTGAATAGATGCATACGAAGCGCCAATCAGCGTTATGCCATATTTTTCTAGGACGCCACGCTGAGCCAATTCCACCGTGATGTTTAATGCGGTTTGTCCTCCCATGGTGGGAAGGAGTGCATCAGGACGATCCCGTTCTATGATCGCTTCAAGGACTTCCACCGTAATCGGTTCGACATAGGTTCGGTCAGCCAGATCGGGGTCCGTCATGATGGTCGCCGGGTTACTATTTACCAACACCACCTCATAGCCTTCTTCTTTTAACGCACGGCAAGCTTGTGTCCCGGAATAGTCAAATTCGCAAGCCTGCCCGATGACAATAGGTCCCGAGCCAATTAACAAAATACGATGAATGTCATTGCGGCGGGGCATGAAAACGTCTCACATAACAGGCAGTATCATGAGCGATCCGGCGGCGCCGTTTTCTCCGTTGGTCCAGGCGAGTCAGGCTGATAGAAACGCATAGCCTGTGGAATCCAGGCTTCGATTTGGTTAATTCGCGTGATATCGGATGGATGCGTGGACAAAAATTCAGGGACAGCATTTTGGCTGCGGAAACAAAACTTTCCAATCATTTTTCTTGGACAACCGCTCATCCGTTCCCAAAATGGAACAGCTTCCCGCGGGTCATAGCCCGCCTTTGCCATTAATTGCAAGCCAATAAAGTCGGCTTCCGTTTCCTGAGCGCGAGAATTTGGCAAAGCCACGCCTACGCCATAGGCGCTCATGGCTCCAATCGCCACACCGGGATCGATACCCCCCGCAGCCGCTCCAGCTAGCGCCCCAAGATTTGCGATTTGTTCGATGATGCCCCGGCTGTATCGTTCGGCGCCGTGACGTTGCAGAGCATGGGCCACTTCATGGGCCATGACGGTCGCGAGGCCAGCTTCTGTTTCCGTATACTTTAACAATCCAGTAAACACCGCGACTTTCCCGCCTGGAAGGGCAAAGGCGTTGATTTGCTCGTCATCTTCGATAACAGCAAATTCCCAGACATACTCGGGCTTATTGGCGACTTTGGCTATTCGTTGCCCAACGCGATTGACCATCAGTGTAATTTCTGGATCCCGGCTGAGCGGAGCATTTTTCAAGACTTCCCGAAACGCCGAGAGGCCCAGGGCGATTTCTTTTTCTTCAGAAATATAAATGAGTTGATCACGTGCGGTGCCAGGCGCCTTTTGACAGGCAAGAATAAGCATGCCCACGATCCCAAGACAGACAGCCCTTGCAATCCTCAGATCCTTCCGCGGGCATTGCTGTAGTCGAAACGGCTTCATAGAATCCATTGAGTCCTCAGGGCACCCACATATACATCATTTGCGGAGCACCACCCTGCAAAAGGCCTAGTATGGTGTGTGTGTTAACAGCCGGAAATCCCACAGGTCCAACCGCTGGTGCTTCATACCGGGAATACATATTTTGATGCGTGTCAGGACTCTTTCGACTATAGGTGACAACTTGTGCATCCGTTAAATCAGCATCGTCTTTCGCCCGTTCAATCACGTCGTCCAGATATCCAATTTCATCAATGAGTCCGTGGTCTTTGGCAAGATCGGCCGTATAGATTCGGCCATCAGCTAATTCTCGAATTTTTTCCTTGCTTAAGTTCGGACGACCTTTCTCAACTACTGCCAAAAAACGTGCATAGAGCCGGTCTATCACATCTTGAAAAATTTTGCGTTCGTCATCGTTCATGGAACGGAAGGGGGAACCCATAGATTTTTTGGGACCTGATACGATGGCTGAAGGTTGAAGGCCAACTTTTTCCAATAGGCCTTCGGCATTCACGGTCACCATGATTACGCCGATGCTCCCTGTTATCGTCGACGGGTGGGCGTAAATCGCATCAGATGCCATGGCAACATAGTAGCCGCCAGATGCCCCGACATCCATAATCGAGGCAATGATAGGAATTTTTCGTTTTTCTTTAAATTCTTCAAGCTCATGGTACAAAATATCGGATGAGGTCACCGTTCCCCCGGGAGTATTAATACGCAGCACAATGGCTTTGACCTGTTTATCTTTTTCAGCTTTCGTGAGTATTTCTTTCAGACGGGCTGGATGGCTAGGCTCCGAAAAAATGCCGGAGTCTTTGCTTGTCGTCAAGGCTCCGGAAATATCGATGAGTAAGACTTTATCAGTCCCTTCACCTGAAATGGTCGTTTCCTGCAATTTGTCATTTCCTGAAAAGAGATCAATGTGAATGCACCCACCGGAAAGCAAAAAGAGCAGCACCAGTGCCCACCGTCGTCTATCCTTCATTTCTTTGGCCTTTCATCATGTCAATAAATTGCTGAAAAAGGTAGGCTGAATCATGAGGGCCCGGCGAAGCTTCAGGATGATACTGGACCGAGAGAATGGGACTATCCAGTCCCACCATGCCTTCGCAACATCCATCATTGAGACTGCGATGTGTAACCGCCATGCGGCCCACTGACGTATCAAACTGTTGTACCCCCCAACTATCGGACTCTTCTTGGTGTGGAAGGTCGACAGCGAAATTATGATTCTGTGAGGTAATTTCAATTTTTCTGGTCCGAAGATCCATCACAGGATGATTGGCTCCATGATGCCCAAAAGGGAGTTTATGTGCTGTAAGCCCTAGTGCCAGACCTAAAATTTGATGCCCCAAACAAATACCGAATATGGGCTTCCATCCTAGGAGCGTTTTAACTGTTTCGACGGCATAGGATACAGCTTCTGGGTCCCCGGGACCGTTTGAGAGGAACACCCCATCTGGTTGCAGTTGCCGAATCTCTTCTGCACTCGTGGAAGCTGGAACGACCTGAACTTGACACCCCACATCCACCAGGCGGCGAAGGATATGATGTTTCACGCCAAAATCCAAGACTACCACCTTATATGAAGGTGAGACGGCTGTATGTCGAGAGACAGATGCGCCATTGGTTGTGGAATTGAGTGCCCTGCTTCCTTCTGCCCAAGTATACGAAGACGCGCAGGACACCTCATGGACCAAATCTCGGCCAACGGTTGAGGGCGCCGCACGCGCTTTTCCGGACAGTGAGGTCTCGTCAAAGTTCACATGCGAAATGACCCCCATTTGAGAACCTCGGTCACGGATGTGACTTGTGAGTGCACGGGTGTCAATGCCTTGAATACTCACGATCTTGTGTTGCATTAAATAGTCTTCAAAGGATTGGCAGGCCCGCCAATTGCTCATTCGTTTAGAGGCTTCACGTACGATAAAACCTTCGGCCCATACCCGATGGGATTCATCATCCTCAGGCGTGACCCCATAATTACCAATTTGCGTACTAGTCATCACCACAATTTGTCCTTTGTAGGAAGGGTCGGTGAGAATTTCTTGATACCCTGTCATGGCTGTATTAAATACGACTTCGCCAACTGTTTCGCCTTCAAAACCAAGAGCCTCTCCTTTAAAAATGCTGCCATCAGCTAACGCAAGCACTGCCGGTTTCATTATAAGATCTTACTCTTTCTATGTGCTTGAGCGAGTTTATGAGAAGACCAAGACACCTTAGGACACCAAAGAAACACGATGAACAACGATTTTTCGTAATTTCACAATGAATAAGGAAAACGCTAGACCAACATTTACAAGATGAAGGGCCCGAACAATCATATGGAGGCGAAAGAACTGCGAATACGCCAATTCTTTTTGTTCTTTGGATACGGCTTCAAAGGCCTCCTCCTGAAGGGCCACGGCTTGAGGACCCAAGATCCCTAAAATTCCTATCGTGACGATAATCATTCCACCCAATATCCACCATTCCCCTGCGCTCATGGAAAAGAGCTGAGAGACATCGTGCCCATACGCACGATACCGGAGAACAGCCAAAAGACTCAGCACGCATAAAATGCCAAAATTTAAATATCCGTACCCATCAAAGACGCGGCGCAAGAAACGGCCAGCGGGTTCCATGCCAAAGGAATTAAACACGGCGGGAATCACCACGGCGATTATGACAATCAACCCACCCACCCATAACGTCAACGCAAACATTTCCACAAAAAATCCTATCATTCCCCAATTTGTTCGTTTCCTCTCCATGGGTTAACGGCCATCATATACCAACTGCCCGTCAACCAACGTCATTTTTACCTTTCCCTTCATGGTCATGCCCGTAAACGGCGTATTGCGACTTTTAGAGTGAAACTTCTCGGGATCCACGACCCATTCCTCCTTGTCATCAAAGACCACAATATCGGCAACATCTCCCGGCGCCAAACGTCCTACGGGAAGCTTAAACAGTTGGGCCGGCGCACGGGTCAACTTATCAAGCGCCTGTTCCAGAGACAAGATGCCATCGTGAACAAGTTGCAGCGTTAAGGGCAGGGCTGTTTCAAAGCCCACGATACCAAATGGCGCGGCATCAAATTCTAATTGTTTTTCTTGAAGCGCATGGGGGGCATGATCGGTGGCAATCACATCAATAGTGCCATCCACAAGGCCTTGTTTGAGAGCGACAATATCCTCATCGGTCCGCAGCGGCGGATTCATTTTCGCATCAGCCTTGTAGCCTCGAACCACTTCTTCGCTAATGGAAAAATGATGCGGGCATACCTCCGCACTGACGGGCAGCCCCTGAGCTTTGGCGTGACGCACCAATTCAACGGAACGCGCCGTGCTTAAATGAGCCAGATGGACTGTCACGCCGGTCAGTTCCGCAAGTGACAGATTGCGCGCGACCATGACCTCTTCCGAGGCATCGGGAATTCCTGGCATCCCTAGTTCAGTCGAGACGACCCCTTCATTCATACACCCACCGTCGGTAAGATGGAGATCTTCGCAATGATCAATCACGGGGATCCCAAAGGCTTTGGCATATTCCAAGGCACGACGCATCACCAAACTATTCATGACCGGACGTCCATCATCGGAAATGGCCACACATCCGGCTTCCACGAGTTCTCCTATGCTGGCCAGTTCCTCACCGTCAGAATTTTTGGTAATGGCTCCAATTGGAAATAGGCGCGCTTTTCCAGCCTGTTGACCTTTCGTCAACATAAATTGGGTAATCGCGGCATTGTCATTCACCGGCCGAGTGTTAGGCATACAGCAGATGGACGTAAAGCCACCGGCCACGGCTGAAGCAGATCCGGTCGCAATTGTTTCCTTATATTCGAAACCTGGCTCCCGCAGATGACAATGCAGATCCACCAACCCTGGCGCCACGATCCAACCACTAGCATCCAGCTTTGTGACAGAAGGATCTTTTGCAGCGGCATGTTTCAGCGGATATCCCACTTCGAGAATTTTCCCATTCTGAATGAGCACGTCAGCCCGTGTATTCACATGGCCGGGATCAATGATGGTTCCACCCTGCAGACAAATTGTTTGTGATTGCGTGGCATGTGATGAGACGTTTTTCATAATATCCTAGTTCTCAAAAAGGTTAAGCGGCTCCGGATAGTAAATACATTAAGGCCATTCGCACTGATACGCCGTTGGTCACCTGATCTAAAATTACCGCTGATGGACTATCGGCAACAGCCGGAGAGATCTCTACCCCTCGATTTAACGGACCCGGATGCATCACAACAGCTTCAGGCTTCGCCAACTTCAACCGTTCTGCTGTGAGGCAGAATAAGGTGGCATATTCCCGAATGCTGGGCAACAGGGCGCGCCCTAACCGCTCGCGTTGGAGCCGCAGCATCATAATGACATCTGCTCCAATTAACGCCTCGTCAAATTTGAAATACACGTTGGCTCCCAATCGTTCAACGGAGAGGGGTAACATGGTGGGCGGGGCCACAACTCGTACCTCTGCGCCCAATTTGGTCAAGGCCACAATATTCGATCGTGCCACCCGGCTGTGGGCCACATCCCCTACAATTACTACAGTCAACCCTTCAATTTTTTCTTTCTTCTCTTTAATCGTGTAGAGATCTAACAGAGCCTGTGTAGGATGTTCATGCCATCCGTCTCCGGCATTGATGACCGAGGATTGGACAAACCGGGCTAAATGTTCGGCTGCGCCCGGAGAAGAATGCCGTAGCACGATAATATCGGCTTGCATCGACTCAATATTTCTGGCGGTATCAATTAGCGTCTCCCCTTTCACCACGCTGCTGGTGGAGGGAGAAAAATTAATCACATCCGCGCTCAACCGCTTGGCAGCCAGCTCAAATGACGTTCGCGTACGTGTGCTGGGTTCAAAAAATAAATTCACGACTGTTTTCCCGCGAAGGGCCGGGACCTTTTTGATATCCCGTCCGCCCACTTCCTTCAACGATTCGGCTGTGGTGAGCACAGATTCAATTTCTTCAACCGAAAGATCCGCAATGGTCAGCACATCTTTGCGTTTTAAGCCCATAGGCCTCGTTACTCAGTTGCTTTAGAAATAATTGAAACGCGATCAACTTCTCCGAGTTCTTCATAAAATACCTGAACGTTTTCATCACGAGCAGTCGGAATGCTTTTTCCCACATAGTTGGCCCGAATAGGAAGCTGGCGATGCCCACGATCAACTAACACCGCCAGCTGAATTTCAGCGGGTCGCCCAAAATCCATCAGCCCATCCAACGCCGCCCGAATGGTCCGTCCAGTAAAGAGCACATCGTCCACCAACACAATCTTTAAATCTGAAATGTTAAACGGAATAGAAGTTTTTCGAATCTCAGGTTGGTCCTTGCGGATTGATAAGTCATCCCGATAGAGCGTGATATCCAGCTCGCCAAACGGAATCTCACGTTGTTCAATTTGTTGAATGCGGGCAATCAAACGCTGGCCCAGATACACCCCACCCGTTCGAATGCCCACTAACGCGACATCCTGCGTCCCCTTGTTGCGTTCAATAATTTCATGACTAATTCTGGATAAAGCCCGTGACATTTCCTGAGCATCCATCAAGGTACGTTCGGTCTTCTGGGCACTCATAAAAACTAAACTTTTACTTTAATTTCTAAACATTCAAGACAAAAAAAAGCCCTTCTCGTGGCATCAAGAGAAAGGCAAGAAATTGTGGCCCTCTGAATGGCCGTCTGCATCATTTGTTCTCCTTACCCACCTCACTGGATGAGCCTTAAAGGTTAATGAATCCTAGTATCCACACTCCAACTTGTCAAGTAGCTAATAGGGGTCAGACTCGAATTAATAAATTCGAGTCTGACCCCTATTACTCTATTACTTAGTTCGACTCAAGGAATCGACTTGATGATTGAAGCTAGTTGCTTAGCGGTTTCGATGAGTTCGTCCTTGGTTGTGAGGATGTCTGGACAGAGACGCAATCTTCCTTCGCGGGCATCAGCGACGATATGCCGTTTTTTAAGTTCTTCCGCTATCTGGCCCGCACGCTTGTGAGGAATAGCTAGAAAAGCTCCTCGCTGTTTAGGTATCCCACTTACAGCTAGCCCCTGTTCCTGTAACAGGTCTAAGAACAGGGTTTGTTGATGAAGCGAATAGGCACGCAGTCGCTCCACTCCCAGTTCCAAGGTCAGTTCAATTCCAGCCTTAGCTTGATAAAAGGGCAGGATGGCAGGCGTGGACTCCAGAAACGCATTCCCATTTGGTGCATATTGCCCTGATTCGTTTCGCTCAAAGTCAAAAGGGTGTGGCTGTGCAAACCACCCGGTGTCCAGTGATTGAAAGCTTCCTGTGAGATGGCGCGGATGAATATAGAGCCAACAGGCGCCTGGTCCGCCACGTAAATATTTATACGATCCGCCAATGGCAAAATCGGCATTCAATGCCTGTATATCAACGGGCAAAACTCCCATGGCATGATAGACATCCAGCAACACATAGGCGCCCTTTGCTTGGGCTTGGGCGATCAACTCTTTTAATTCTGAAAGGTATTGTCCTGAGACAAAGAGCACCATGGAGACAACAACCAGGGTTCCTGGTTCTCGCACAGCTAACAACAGATCTTCTTCATGATGCACTCCTTGGTCGTCCGGCTGAACCCATTGCATCGTCAGTCGATCGCGTTGAACGTAAACTTTGAGGATATGATCGATAGAGTTAAATTCTGCTGTGGTTGCGACAACAGGGATACTGTTATCGAAGCAATTAAGAATGGCCCGTAACCCTTGCCCTGCACTCGTTTTGGGAACGATACAATCGTGGGAAGGGGCATGAAGAAGGCGGGCGATTTGTTGCCGAAATATTTGAACTTCAGCTAACCAGTCATCCCACGCTCCCTCCATGTTCTCATACCAGCTCGCGAGCGCTGCCTGCACATCAAAAGCCATTTGGTCGAGCGGACGGCCTAGAGAATGATTCGCCAGATAGATCTCTTTCCGGCGAAGCACTTGTGAGAACAGAGGGTGAATATATGTGCACAGCAGGGATTCGTCTAGTGCCCCCTGCCCAAGCGCAGCCACAGCTTGTGGTATTGGACTATCGGCCAATTTCTGTTCTGACATCGAAAAGCTCTGGGAAAAAAGTGCAATCAAGAGCGCGCTTCAGGAAGGGCACTCCGGATGATCCGCCGGTGCCAGGTTTGAAGCCAATGATCCGTTCAACGGTTTTTAAATGTCGAAACCGCCAGAGTTGAAAATTTTCTTCGACATCCACCAGTTTTTCACACATTTCATAAGCATCCCAATGTGATTTGGGATCATCGTAGATTTTTTTGAAAACAGGAACCAGCGCTGGATTTCGTTCATGGGGCACGGCCCAATCTCGCTTGAGACAGTCTTGGGGAATGGCATAGCCTTGTCGGGATAATGAGCTTAAAAATTCATCGTACAGGCTGGGTGAACGCAGAGTATGCAGCATTTCTTGATACAACTGATCATCATGACGAAACACTTCGACAACCTCAGCGTCTTTGTTCCCGAGTATAAATTCGATAGACCGGTACTGAATCGATTGGAATCCTGAAGCATTGGCCAAGACTTTGCGAAACTCGCCATATTCATTTGGCGTCAATGTCTCTAGTACGGCCCATTGCTCAAATAATTGGCGCTGGATCTGTTTGACTCGAGCCAAAATTTTAAAGCACGGATTGAAACGATCTTGTTGAAGATGTGAAATGGCTGCCCGCAATTCATGTAAGATGAGTTTCATCCAGAGCTCAGAGGTTTGATGCTGAATGATAAAGAGCAGCTCATCATGGTGGGGTGGACGGCTTAAGGGTTGCTGGGCTGTCAAAAGCGTCTCCAGTTTCAGATAATCCGCATAGGTCATCTGGTTCTGAAAGTCGAGCGTAATACCCTGTTCGAGTTTACGCTGTTGGCGGGAAGAGTCAGGCATGGCACTGTCTACGCTTTTTCATCAGGAGGTTCGCTCGGCCAGCGCAGATGATCTCGATACATGTCTAAATCAATGGTGTGGGGAAGGGATTCCAGTTCTTGATGAAGCGTTTGAAGGTTCTTAATCGTTTCATAAATGCGATAGTGTTTGCTCTTCGCCCAGAACTCATCTTGTTCTTGCTGAAACTCTTCGATTTTGATATTGGCCTTTTCGACTAACAGAGCCTTGAGATATTGAATTTCGTTCTCTTGATGGGCCAGGGCATGGGCAAACACCACTAGTTGTTTTTCTTGCTCAGTCATTGCAAAACTCCTTCTCTATGGAATCCGTGTGGGACGGCAGCATGGTATTTAGGATTGCTGAACAATCCAGAGGGTGAGTTCTGGATGAAGTTGCCCTGCTTGCAGAATGGCCTGATGAATCTTGAATGTCGGCAATAAGGTTCCTTGCGCCGCATGGAGTACGGCGAGACGATGCTCCTGTAGGCTCCGCTCCAGGATCCTCGGACCAGCGAGACAGCCAATTCCTCCAGGGACCAGATTGTTAGCGAGAAACCAGCTCCACTGCCGCAATTCCTGCGGATCATCATAGACCGCGAAGGGAATCCAGGCATAGATCCAATCAAACGGGGAATAGGTGGCGGTGAGTTCCTGCTGAGGAACTGGGAGAAATTGGTAGTGATGCAGCCAGGATAACTCCTTCTGACGATGTAAGCTATTCCAAATTTGCTGGGCCTGTTTTTGGGCGAGTGCAGGCCACTCATACCAGATCGTATGCTGTTGTGGAGATCCACATCGCAGGCACGCGCCAAGGCTGGCCTCGCACCGGACTAACAGCACATGATCAGCCATGTCTCGAAATTGCCGCAACTCTGTTTGCTCTTCCAAGAAATCATCCAGATAGTCAAAAATAAATGGCTGGCTTTCTTTTTCGCCAATCGGTACGGCCTGCTCAGGATACAGCAACACAGCAGAAAAAGCCTCCGCGGGAGACAACTCGGGAGGCCCATCCGGAAAACATGTTCGCCAGGATGTTGGCGGGGCTTGCCATGCTTGGCCGGATGTTTGAGACCACTGATTCCAGGATTTTCGTGTTTGAAAAACCTGATGGTGGTCACCATCGTAGAGATGCAGTTCGTCATTGAGAATGCGGGCTCCACGGCCGTCAGCCCTGGCTTCTCCAGACGGAGTGACGGCAAGATAAGAAAGCCCCGATGAATCATCCCAGCAGGTGACTTTTTGGAGAGCCCTGCGATGAACGGTGACACCCAAGCGTTGAGCCTCATCGATATATCGGACAGGATATTCTGGTGTGGGCAGCCATTCTACCTCATGCGATCGATTTACATCTAAAAACAACTCTTCGGGGTTGTGTCCAGACGGTAGAGATGGAGAAAAAAACAGACTAAATAACCGGAACGCGCCGACGGAAGGATAGGCTGGAATACCTCGATAGTGAAGAACTCTTGGAGCCTCTCTCTGCTGATCATCATACAGCCCCCGAATCAATTCAAACGTCGCACTTCCCGTACCCGGAAGCAGTGAGAGAAATAGTTCTACTACAGGTAAATAATCAATCCAGCCCCATTCCATGCGGCTCATGCAGGACATGAATCTGGCGCCCTTAAATGAACTCTGCGGCAACACGTAGAACGCATCTTTGATTTGCCGAATTGTAGCGGTCCCATCACTGCGGATTTCTAAATCCTCATCACGGTAAAAGAATTCAACGGTCGAGATATCAGCGTTCATGGCCCGGGCAGCCATAGCTCGAAGATCATCTCGCGTCAGCTGTTCCCACCCGGGCCGTGTCGACAGATCAAGGGTCATGGTATTGACAAGACCAGCAGGCTTAATGCCCACCCATTTGTTCCAATCCAGAAAAAGCCTGGCTAACCGAAGCACCGGAATGTCAGATCCAGAGGTGTCCCAAAGACATTCATGCAACGGATGCCCGTCCGGGTCGGCCAAGAGAATCCGCTGGCCATGCTTGCCGTAGATCACAACATGGCCAGTGGGTTGCTCTACCGCATGGCCTCCGGCTGAATCCCAACTCGTTTTGTATTCGTGATGTTCAGGAAATGTCAGGGCATCTGGATGCGCTAACGCTGTTTGAATATTCATTTGTCAATCACTGAACTGGATATGAAACCGATGATAGAGATCGTGTGAAGTCGCACAATGTGCTAAGGGATCAGATCTACGCTGATCTTAAGAAACTACCTAAAGACTATTCGCGGATTTGGCCGGTACCATAGACGAGGTACTTGGAGCAGGTCAGGTCCTCGAGTCCCATTGGTCCACGGGCATGAATCCTGGTGGTGCTAATACCAATCTCGGCACCCAACCCAAATTCAAAGCCATCATTCAAGCGCGTGGAGGCATTGACCATAACGGCGCCAGCATCAACTTCTCTGAGAAAGCGCAAGGCCCGGTCGTAATCATTCGTCACAATGGTTTCCGTATGGCGGGAGCCATATTGGTGAATATGACTCATGGCCTCATCCAGATCTTTGACGACTTTGATTGAGACGATGAGTGCTAAGAATTCGTGGCCAAAGTCGTCGTCTTGGGCGGGGAGCGCTTCTGTAACAATCTTGCACGTTTTTGGACACCCGCGCATTTCGACTTTAGCGTTGAGAAATTCCACTGCCAGGGGAGGCAATAACTTTTTTGCCACCTTTTCATGGACCAGCAATGTTTCCATCGCATTGCATGTTGAAGACCGTTGAACTTTGGCGTTAAAGCTAATGTTTTGAGCCATCGCTAAGTCTGCGCCAACATCAACATAAACATGACAGACCCCTTTGTCATGTTTAATAACTGGTATCGTGGCATGCTCATTCACCGTTTTCATGAGAGCATCGCCCCCACGCGGAATAATGAGATCAATATATTGATCGCATTTGAGTAGAGCCAAGACCACTTCCCGGTCAGGTCGATCGATAAAAGTGATGGCCCCATCAGGAAGACCAGACTTTTCAGCGGCTTCCCCTAGCACTTTGGCGATGGCTTTGTTGGAATGGAGAGCTTCCGAACCTCCCCGTAACACGCAGACATTGCCAGACTTCAAACATAAGGCTGCCGCATCGGCAGTCACATTGGGACGGGATTCGTAAATCATGCCAATGACCCCAATTGGAACCCGCACCCGCCCGACTCGCATCCCATTGGGCCGGAGCCATAATCCCTTTGATTCGCCAACAGGATCGCGCAGGGCAGCAATCTCTCGAATTTGTGTGGCCATCGCTGCAATACGGTCAGGCGTCAAACGAAGGCGGTCAGCCATGGCTGCCCGTTCGTCATCTCCCTCAAATGCCTTGAGATCTTCCTCATTCGCTTCAAGAAGAACCTCTTCGGCTTCTTCCAGCCCTTCAGCCATCGCTAACAATGCCGCATTTTTTTTGGAGGCAATCATGCCGCTCAGGGGACGAGTGGCATCCTTGGCCTTCTGAAGGAGGGCTTCTAAATATTCCTCATGAGTGAGCTCTTCTTCCTCTTCTTCATGAGGCTGCCCGTCCTGAGACTCATCAGACTCATTTAAAACTTCAAGATCTTCTTGAGAAACCTGCTCTTCCATAATGAGACCTTTATATATCCCGATCCCCATCTTCACAAAGCGAGATCTAGGAACATCATGTCGATGAAATAAGAAAGCAAAACCGTAAAGGAGAATACCTGGCAGTCATAAAAACCGTCAAGAAATCTAAGCGCTCTAAACTTCTCCAAACTCTATCCTTCTCTCCATTTCAAGAAAGAGGGAACTTTTTGGAAGGTGTGCTGTCTCACGAATCGAGCGCTTGTCCTACAAGATGGTCCAGACTTTACCTGGGGCTGGATTGGCACACACGATGCATGCCAACGCTTGAATCGCTAGAGCTTCATCCCCGCCTCATACGATTACTCCCTTTTCTCATAGCAGACTCCCAATCATTCTTGAATAGCATAGACATACAGTCGTGCGTCTTTTTTATCGCTGACAATCGTGAGAGTGGCTCCATCTTGGGAAAGCGCCACACCCTCGGCTTTTTGTATTCTTTGATACCGGCCAATACCCTTCCCCTTGCCAACCCGATAGCCTAAAGGAATTCGTTGTGTCACTTTGTGCTGATGACC
Source organism: Nitrospirales bacterium (assembly GCA_965223315.1). GTDB lineage: Bacteria > Nitrospirota > Nitrospiria > Nitrospirales > UBA8639 > Nitrospira_E. The sequence continues at coordinate 2,419,002 of CBDCWD010000004.1, read as the reverse complement.
GTCATACACAAAAAGAGACTTGCCCTTATCACTCACGAGCCAGAAGACTTTACGCTGAGTATCATAAGTAATCCCCGACACATCCAATACTTCTTGAGGAACACCAGGAACGGTAAATCCACGGGCCTCATCAAGAATCCAATAGTCAAGAATCGCTCGTAAATCCGCACGCAGTTCAATCAGCATCGGAGGTCGGCCTTCTTTCACCACCATATAGGTATCTTGTGTCGTATTCCAGGCGATTCCTTCCAGGCCTTACCAGAAGAATTCATCGTGACTCCTTCCAACTCAGTCAATTCGGAGGAAAGAGAATACGTCTCGACCACCTTGAAGGTCGTTTGGTCATCTCCACCCCGTGTCTTTTTCAACACCGACAGTGTTGCGGCATCGTCATTGACGACCCACACCCGAGGCTTGCCTCGTTCGGTATATCCCCAGGCTACACCTGAAGGTTCATGCAACCGAAGGTGCCCTAAGTCGACGTGGCCCAAAAATGTTAATGAGACAGCGTCTTCGTCATGAGCCCAAGCTGGTCCAGTACCCGTGGCACTCAGGTTGCTAAGCAAGAGCAGTAGTCCAACCAGCATAAAGCATGAATGTTTCATAGCTTCTATGATTCTATGGAGCAAAGATTGTGCTGTTATTCGGACCGGGAGTGTCTTTCCGATGGGGAAACTCCCTCTTGCAGATAGGAACCCTTCACCCAACCCTCAAGATCGTGAAAGCGCACGCGGCACCAGCGGAGGGAAATGGCGAGATCGCGTTCATGTTTGGAAAAACGCCCCCAGTCCATCATCGGAAAATCCGGACTGCATCCAAGATTTTCGAGATGCGAAAAGTCAGCGGGGATTTTGGCCACCACCGAAAACCGAGTGGACGGTCCTCTGCGTAAATTGAGGTGATCAGTGGGCGATACACCATGCACGGCCCAATAATCCGGCCCATCAGCTTCGGCCTCAACACTGTTAGGCATGTCTCCAATCAGCGACAAACTCAGCACAGACGAAAGCATGAGAATCGCCTTAAAATGCATCAGGGTGAACGAACCCCAGCTGTGAGAGATGTGGGAGGGCCCGTTTCCCGGGACAAGCCGTGTTCTTGAAATCCTGGTGTACGAACACGGCGCGATCTGCAGGCCGCATTGATCCGAGGTGTTTCATCGCGGAATACGTCCCATAGTCAGGATGGCTTGGAGCATACCGCAACCACCCCAGAAACGCGGAGAGCAAATACATACGCTTGGCCACTTCGATACCCGGAAGATCTTCTTTCTCAAAACTTCCGGCTAGCGCAATACCAATCCCTGCCGTATTATGCCCTTTCGTATGAGCTCCAGAACGATCTTCACCGCGCCCCTCACAGATAACCATGCTATTATTCCTGGCCATCAGAAAAACAAGAAAATTGTAAGGCACATCATTCCCTAAGTCAGGACGAATCGTCTGGAGCCGACGCATATGTCGATACACCTCAGACAAGGTCTCCCACAAGATGGGCGACGTATCGTTGGTATCTGACATATCCGTATGATGCATGATCACATGCGTTCGGTTACGGCGAGGTACCTTATGTCCCAGTCGCGGAAAGGTGCTCTTGGCACCCCACCCCTTACGATCCACAAACGTCAAACCGGGAAGAATGTCAAATTTCGCCATTGTTGCCTCTCAAATCAAAAGATGACTATTCAGATAATTTTCAATCGTGCCAGAATCCACGAGAATGTGCTGAAAAAGTATGCTTGACGTACTTCGTACCATATGTCATGCTGGAGTATGATACAAGGGTACAAGGACAAACAGATCCGGCTGTTTGCCGAAGGTAGACGCGTTAAGCAATTCCAATCTTTCAAAACACAAGCAGAAAAACGCCTTCGCATACTTGAAGCTGCTCACAATATACATGATCTCATGCGGTTATCCAGCAACCACTTTGAAGCCCTTTCAGGAAAAAGAAAAGGCCAGTACAGCATTCGTATCAATGAACAATGGCGCATCTGCTTTACGTGGCCCCAGACGGCCAAAGGACCTGAGAATGTGGAAATTGTCGACTATCATTAAGGAGTGTTGAAGATGAAAACAAGAACACCAATCCATCCCGGTGAAATCCTTCACGATGAATTACAGGAACTGAACCTGTCTGCAGCAGAACTTGCTCGCATATTGGATGTACCCCCGAACCGCATTACTCAAATCCTTGCTGGGAAACGCGCTATTTCGGCTGACACGGCTTTACGCTTAGCACAGTATTTCAGAACATCAGCAGAATTCTGGATGAATTTGCAGAAAATGTATGAACTGGACCTCGCTCGGCTAGCAGAAAGCTCATCAATTGCCCGACTCCCCCGCAGACCCGTGAAAAAATCTCCACAAATTACGACCCCCGCCTAACGTTTACTGGGAGATAATTTCTGTCTCAAACGCAGAGAAGTTTTCTTCGCCCCCCACCCCTTGCGATCGACAAAGGTTAAGCCCGGAAGAATCTCAAATTTTGCCATGGCAGCCTCCCTCCTTATTCACCTTGCAAACGATACTTGATGAAGAGAAATACGGGTTTTGACGAACCTGGTGCTCTAACACTTGAAAGAACATCATTAGGAGGTATCGAAAGAGAAAAAGGTCCTTTACCTGATAAGTCAGAGACTAAAGCTTTTAGTGAGTGAGATTTTTTCTTACGCTCTTCGATTGTATAAAGTTGGATTTCTTCGGCCTTAATACTCTTACCTTGCGTAAAATACGGAAAGAAGTCTGGTGTAATAGTCAGAGCCAAGTTTGGTGTGCCATCCAAAGAAAAGGCATGCCATTCAGTCGGGAAATCGGTTTTTATATTCAGAAGCAAGCCTAACCCCGACGCACTAACTGTAGCGAGTCCATTTTTGAGATACTCGGTCACTCTCCCCTTCTCCACACCCTGCCTGGCCGTATAGCGGAAATGCAGTATCACATCCGAAATCGTTTGGTAGTCAAATTGCTGAAATTCTTCGGGTAACTCCAGCTTCCAGGTGCTAATCGCCCCAGCACCTTCAAAGGGAAGGAATCGAGCATCCTGTAAATTCGTTTCAAACATGCCACTGTCATTGTTCCCACTACTGGTGACAATAGACTGGACCGTCCCGAAATAATCCACAAACCGATCATCTTCACTGCCTTGCCGTTCATACTTGCCATCCTTGAGTATAAGTGACTTTCGCAGGGAGCTCCTTACTAGAGAAAGCGTACAGTTCACACTCGTGTAAGGCCCTGTCACCGCAGGAATAGATAGGCTTACATTTTTGAGACGGCGCATGTAGTGCCCTGGTGCATCAAGATCAAACACCCACTCAGGCACAGTCACCTCGCATGAGCCCGTAACTCTTAGGTTCAGTAACGCGATTGGATTGAGCTGTCGCAAAGACACATGCTTAGTTAGCTCATATTCCCGCTTATTGTGCTCATGATAGGCCAACTCCATTCGCTTCACGTCTAAATGCAACGCCTCGCCTGATAACAGTCCCTTCCGGCTACCATCCCAATAATTGAACTTGATATAGTCAGTGGCATCGACCTCAGGACGCATCAATTCATACTTCATCGTTCGCTCTGCCTTCTTCGCAGCATCAAACGCAAAGCGGTAGTACTCGTAATACAAGCGAGTCAACTCTCCCTGCATCCAAGCATAGAGTTCTTCATTCGTAAACTTCTCATGAAGGAATTGATCCACTTCCTGAGAATGCTCAATACGTTTTTGAACGTTTAGATACTCGTGATGAGCGACTTGTTCAGAAAGGAGTGAGCCAAGAATCTGCCGGCCTATTTGCATGAGTTCCCGCGCAGCCAAATTCTTCTGAAAAATCCAGTCACCTGCGCGACGTTGATACCCGGCAGTCTTTACAGCAGCAGAGCCGTCGTGCGCGTGATTTTCTGCAATCATTCGAAGTCCTGTTGATATGATCGCACTTGCATTACCAAGCATCTCACCCCCAGCAATTGCTGTGTCACCCCCAATGCCCCAATAAGATAAATCGATCTTAAAGTTTGGAATATAAAATAGGGCTGACGTAATCATATCATTGGTATGGGCCAAGTCTTGAAATGTTCTTGAATCGGGCATGTCTTCATTGAGGTCTTTATATTCATTTTGATTCAAAAATAGTGCGCCCTCTCCCACTTCGCCGGACTGATTAGCCGGGGACGAGTCTCCAACAATATTTACTGGAACGTATTTATGAACTGGCACCAAATTCTCGTATTGACCCACTAACGTTTGATAAATCTTATCGAAATTTTCTTCCGTTAATTCAGGTCGATCTAATTTAACATCGTCTGGAATCGAATTATCTTCTCCATCTGTTAAGCCGAGGATATTTTGATAGTACCGGTATCGTTCCAGCGCACTGGCACGACTCTTCAGAAGAGACTCGGTGGACTCTTCGGCCTGTTTCCAACGTAGAAAACTCACATCCTGCTGCATTTGCTGAATCTTGATTTCTTGCTTCTGACGGAGTAAGGCCAATCGCTCGCCTTCCCCTTTTTCAATGGCAGATAGGAGAGACCCACCTAACGCGCGAACTTCCCCACAGAGCTCCAAAGACTTCTGTACGTAAAACAACGCACGCACTGGTCCAATCGGTTGATGGAGTCCATTCACAATTGAGTGAATATTGACACCGGCCGCCGCCGCTTTCACCAACATCCCGGGATCTATCGGAGGGTCAAAGAGCGCTAATTGACGCACCACGCCTTGAATGTTCATGCAATGGCGAATCTTAAAGAGCCGGTCACCAACCGTCTCCCAATAACTGAGAAGCTTTTCATTCCGAGGGATACAAAAATAAAGCGCCCGTCCAATCCCAAACAGCGGTGTAGGTCCATTGGCTTTTGGGTTTCCGTTTCGGGTGGACGGCACACCAAAATGAAAAGGAAACTGTGCTTCAAGTTCAGCAAGAGCCAAATCAATCCGACGACCACCCTCTCTGCGAAGCTCCCAAAAATTTTTTGGTCGTACTTTCCCTTTTGGTGGCACTTGTTGGGGACGTGGGCCAAGAATATTGGAAGCCAACACATAAAGTTGCATGGCCTCATTGATGGTTTCCATGGTGTCCTGCCGAAACAGACTATCGCCCCACGCAATCAAATTATCCAAGTATTTCATCACCACTGCATATTGATAAGACACTTGCCTCGTACGAGCGACTACATGTGGTTGAAAGGGATTCCTTTCAAGCTCAGCCAGTCCATTCATCACACTTTCCAAACATTGCTTTTGCTCAGAGTCTAGGCTCGTTTGACTCAACAAGGTTAGCAGTTCATCAATTTGGGTGATATGACAACGTGGTTCACGGAAGGCCAGAAATTTCCAAAAACGCTTAGGCGGTGGGACTGACGTGTCAGTCGAGGTTGGATCGAAAATGTAATGAAACCAGCGTTGTGCTTCGGAAAAGCGTTGATTTTTACTCAAATGGACTGCAATCGTGAACGGCACATGAAACAACAATTCCCAATTGTAATTGGCATAGGGGCCCCCTTCTCGAAGATCAATGTTTTTGTGATGAAACTCGATCTTATCAATCCTATCGTTCTTTGCAGGATTCCGTTTGTAGTAAGAGTAAGGAACCTCACTTTCGTCGATTTGCGCTTGTTCTAATTGCCGATGAAAGTCTGAATCAAACAATCCCTTCAGGGAATCTTGATTGAGTTTCTGAATAAGTTCTCCCACAAACGGATGAAAAAAGTTTTCGAATTGGTATGAAAACGTATCGACATAATCAAGGGAAATATTTCTGCCGCGCATAGTTGTTCCTCGTTTCGCTATAAAGGATAAATCTTCAACAATTAACGAATACTGCCCTTTGGATTGATTATGATACCCTTAAAATTGACGCCTCCTAAACCTGGGAGCCCTTTCTTGATATAAGCATTGTTAGAAACAAACTGCTGCATGGCTGCAGTATCATAGACCAATGAATGCCCCAATCGTTGCATGATTTCCTTTGGTGAAGGAATAGAAATATCAGACACTAAGTCATTCAATTGCGGCACCTTCCAACTCGCACCATAACCTACACTCCACCAATTCTCGGAAAGGTGTGCACCCACCAACCAAGCTCTTTGGGATACCCGAACATAGAAGGCAAAATCATTATCTCCATAGAAAAATGGAGTGTACGAACGAGCCACAAGTGAAACAGCAGGACTTAATATCCATGGCAATTGAGAAAGAATTCTTGTATCTAACAAGATCGCTTGCTCATGTTGTTCCTCGTTTTCTTTAGTACGCTTTAGGTAATGAAGAACAAGGGAGGAATTCTCTCTTCCAGTCAATTCTTCTTCTCTGATAGTAACAGGCGAATCGAATGAAAAAGCCTCTGTAGCAGCAGTTATAGCTGCTACTGTTGCATCATACTCGAAAGGCCGAGGCACACTATGTGTATTACGAAGAAGGTATGAAGTTACGGATTCAGTCCTATACGAACACAACACGCGCAATCCTTTATTTTCAACAATATGAGAAAGGCGTAGGTCCGATCGATCGAAAATGTTTCTCCCAGTCCCAGGGTATGTGCCAAGGGATACGGGTCGATTTATTTCCGATGTCCTAGCGGATTGCCATTTCCCATTAAAATGTTCACTCCAGCACAAGACTGCCTGAACAGAAACTTCTGTACTTTTTGCACCATTTTGCTGAGCGGTCTTTTGCATATCCGTCAAAGTAACCTCAGCCAACGTTTTCTCCTTTTCGGAGTCATCATTTAGTGGGCCGGAGGAAGGGTCTTGAGATCCAAGATCGTCTGGCCCCTGTTGTAAGATTTTGAGCCAGAAGAGGAAGAGGCGGTCGTTCCAGACGACTGGCAAGATCGGATTGTCTTCAATGTCCAAGTGAATCTGCTCCCAGGGGGTCCAACCTGAAGGATTGCGGCGGCGGTAGAAATATTTCCGGCTCGCACCAGATGTCCTCGCGACCACGTGGACAATATCATCTTCAGTCCCCTCCTTCCCCTCTTGAACATGCAAACCGCAGGGCTCCAATTTAGCCACTTCATCGAGTTTTGACAGATAACCCAAGAGTGCCGTTGCAGCCCGATCCTCGGTAATGTCGCTCTGCAGCAACTCACTCATCATTTCTTTAAAGAAAGGAGACTGATTGTCACGCAACTCCGGCTCTAACCAATTTTCTGGATAGAGAAAGACCTTCCGATTGGCTTCCCACACACGGTACCGTTTCATCCATTCCCACTGCTTCGCATCAAGAGCTGAGGGTGCCACTTGAGGTTCGAGGTTCATCAAGCACCGCTCGATGAACAACTGAATGGAGGACAAAGCATGACGAATCCGTGACGTCTGCATACAGGGATCCATCTGTACATCCATCAGGAAGAATTCAAACAGTTTTTCTGGAGTATCAATATGCTGTTTGTCCGGTTGATTGTGCATGCGATGCAACAAATAGGTGACTAGGGCATCACGCCGCAAACGTCGGAGGTCGTCATGAATGGGCTTCAAGACTTCAAGCCAAGCACTGTGGTCATAACGCGCCCGGACAGCTGATTCAAAATTTCTCAGCGCGTCTGGACTAGGATCATTCATCGTCGCCTGAATAAGCGTAGTCGCGGAGACCCGACATTGCTGACAAGCCCGCATGACATCATAAACCTGAGCAAAGACAGCTGGATCACGCAACGCGCTTCTTTTGTCCTTCTTGAACCGTTTTAACAATGCATCTACCGACTCAGGTGCCCATCGCAGAATGGTATGGAGCAACATTTCTTCCTTTTCATTCTTCGCATCAGGATCCTGAAGCACTCGCAGTAACTGAGCACCCTGTTGGCCAAGCGTTGATTTCATTCTTGCCAAATTCAATAATGTGAGCAGTCCCTTGAAAAGAATGACATTGTGGTCAGAGTCAGTTGGTAGATCGTTCGTTGGCAGGGCATTCAACCAATTTTGCTCTTCAATGCGCAGATCTGTCTGGGCACCGACATAGGCCAGCTCTTCGGCTGAAAGAGACAAATTGTTGGCCAGAGAAGCCACTTTCATGAAGCGAATATAGTGAGCAAGAAATGGGTCGACTCGAGCTTTGGCATACAATAATCGCAAAGGCAGGTCTTCCCAGGACCCCATTGGGGTTTTCCAGCGAACCTGCATCTTCGTGGTCACCTTCTCAACCTTAAGAGATATGGGATAAAGCATGCCAGCTTGAAGATCCAACGGAAATTGATGGGTCCAAATGGGTCCATCTTCCTCTGATGTTCGAGGAATAGTTTCGCCATTGAGTTCAAACGTCACGTTCGCCGTCGCATCAGTCACAATACGAAACTGGATAGGCCCCGTTTGAGGCACCTCGAGCCATCCATCCCACTGTCCAGAAATGGGCTCCCCTGGAGTAAGATGACGGGGCAAACTCTTGGGGCCCTCTTTCCCAACATAAGAGAGACCAGCCCCACTTTCGAAGGTGTGATCGGGAGTGTCTCCAGCAGCAATGGCACTCTTAAAATAAAATTCCGCGGAAAGGCCCTGCTCGTCAATAGCAGTGAGGTCATGAACGGCAGGTTGGCTCACATTATCGTCAGCATGGAGAACAAATAACGTCTTGGCCTCTTCAGGGTTAGTTACTTCGGTTTTTCTCTCCATGACAGATTGCATGAGCTGCAGTGTGAACCCTGTGTCCACCTTTGCCACGCTACTAAGAATTCGCATGGCTTGCTGTTGCTTTCGTCGATGTACCAGGTCAGGGAGAAGAGCCTTTAATACCGCCGCTTGTTTTTCTCCAGCCGTCCCTTGGAAATCGTGATAGATTGTTTCGGCTTCCTCCAGTTCTGGATGATCATCGAAGACTTGTCGTGATTGGCGATAGAGTTCGTCAATAGCCGTTCTGAATTTTGTAATCCCTTGTTGAAAGCTATCGACCCCTTTCAATGCTTTCCATTGGTCGTCCGTCATCACCCCGCCTGTGAATCTGAGACGCTTGACAAACGAATCATAGGTAATGGTTCCTTTACCTGCTGTAACAATCTCCTCTTCTAATGTATTCTGATGATGGGTGTAATCCACATCAACGACTATCTGGCTCTCTAAGATTTGAAAAAATCGGTTCGTGTCGTCCGTCCCATAGACTAACGCCATTTTCTCCCGAGTCTTTTGTCCATCAGGATCGTCGAGGACTATAAATTCTTGCTCAATGGCAACCAGATCAGCACGAATTGTTCGCATCACACTCAAGACTTCGTCCTGTGAAGGGGTCGAAGATCCATTTACATCTTCATGCCACAGGAGATACAAAACCTCAGTTGGTCGTAGCCCGGTCGTTCGCAGGTAGCTGAAAAACTGAAGCAATCGTAGGATAGGTCGACTGGGAATATCGGATAGATCAAAGGGATCGAGTCCCGTGCGCGTGATCACCAGCAACAATTCCACGACACTGACTCGTAGTTGTTTGGCTAGCCACCCATGCCGAAATATTTGACTGATGTTTTCAAGGGTTAGCTTCGTTTGCTCATTAAACTTTAAGAATTCGACTATGGCCTTAAACTCTTCGCTCGTGAGGGAAAATGCCGCTCGTAAAGTTTCTTCGTGGTCGAGCAATTTTTTGGAGTTATTGGGGGTATCAGGTAAGAACTCACCCGATCCATTGTCGGCAAATGGTGAATCATGATCAATCAGGGAGGAACTCAAGAACATCCTCCGGTACAACGACGTAGGCCCATAGGTTTCAATCGAACCGAAACAGGCTAACAACGCGGGAAGATCGTTTTGGAGATTCAATCCCAATCGACGAATGACGCGTAACAAGACGCCTAACCGTGGCACCAGCTGGGTAAACCCTTTGGAAAGGGCATCCCTGGAAGAGGCCTTGTATAATTCAGGAGCCAAGGCCTTAATAGCCTGATCAACCTGCTCATAGGACCAGCCCAGAAGATGCTTGAGGCGAAGCAAGTGAATAAATTTATACGGTTCCAAAACCTTCAGCACTTTGCCATCCGCATAGCGAAACTCAAACTGGTCAAAGCTACAGTGATCAATAACATCCCCTTGTGATTGTTCAGGATCGGTGAGCAGTATAAGGTTCATAATCTCGGCATAGTGACCCTTGACCCATTTGGGGATATTCCCTCCATACTGAGCCACATCAATATTCTTAGGAAGCTGCTCGAGAAATTTTTCATTGTTAATTTCTCCATTTTCCAATTGCGTGAGGAAAGCTATTGGCACTCCCAGACGTTCCAACTTTGGAAGAAGCACCGCCTGCGGATTGATCATCCGTGTCTTCAGGACCGCGATTACATCTTCATAAGAGATTCCCATTCGGCGGGAAAAGTCCTTGGCATTCGCCAATTGAGTTCTAATGGCTGCATCGCCCTGTTCATCTGCAAAGCCATAGAATTTCCATAATCGGAACTTCAGACCCTTGTTGGTTAGCACATCATAAGCTTGCCGAGAAATACTAATCTCTTCCATCAAAATATCGGTCCATCCGTAGTCGCTCTCTTCCTCGCGAACCTCCCGGTCATCCTGACGGAGCAGTTGCATCACGTCTGAAAGGTTTAATTCAAATCGAGTGAAATATCGGCGCAGATGTTCAAGTGGTTGATGAAAGGGTAAACGAAGTGGAAAGCTGGCCTCAGCAAGAGTCTTATTGGCATCATCTTGAACTTTCTGATAGGCGTCGTCTTGAACAAACTGTGGGGCCGCCAGCAATTCTTCCGACGTAACATCCTCAGGTGTACTATGCCCCTCGTATCCGCTCAAGGGTTGGTCATTCTCAATATGCGCCACATAATGTTCTAAGGTTTCGTTCACCACATCGATATAGGGCAATGGGATGTTGGTATTCTCACAAGTTAACGGAAGATGTGCGACATCTGGGCGGCGACCGAGCAGAACGTGTAGTGGTGACAGTGGAGCTGGACTTCCTGCCTGCTCCCATGCTTGCTTTGTGAGATAAGGATACGTCACATCGTCATGCGCAGCTTTCCACTCTCGCAAGGTCTGCTGCCAATCACCGACTGAGGGATCCAAAAATTCCAGCAAGTTCACCATGTAGGCTGCAGGACTTAAGATCGACCGGCAATGCTCACACGCACAGTAGTCCAACTCCCCAAACAAGCTTTCCAGAGTGGGATAGGCAATCACTGACTTGGCCCGGTCCCCAACTGGCTCTTGTGGCGTGGGATTTAATATCACACCAGAGCCGGGATCTCCGGCATTCCCACCTGCTCCGTTCGTTTGCCCAATCACGGGAGCTGTACGGGCCCACAGAAAAGACACGGCCGTATTCACGATGGCAAGATGCTTCTGTTGTGCCTGCCGGTAAATGGATTGTGCTTTGACAGCGCCTCCAACGTCTTGGGCAAAGGCATTGACAAACCGGTCTTCTGCATAGCGCACGATAGAGTGTGCGGAATCAATGGACTTCTTGGTAAACACATTAAAGGCCTTTTCATCAGGCGCAAACTGATTCACACGTTGAATTCGCTTTATTTCCTGAAGCACATTCGGCTCAAGCGTGATTGATTCTTTTTCAAGAAATTGTTCAACAGGTTGAAGCCCTAGAGAGTGTCGTCACAAGATTGATCCCCACAGCCAAATACAACGGATTTGCACCATGGCCAAAAAGGAGGACGCCTTTTTGGCATATCGGGTGGCAATGCCTCGCCAACGCTTCAGATGCAGAAACGCATTTTCGACTAGGTGGCGCATTCGGTACAAGTATCGATCGTACTCACGAGGCGTGCGCCGATTGGTCTTTGGGGGGATGATCGGTGCCATGTCTCGTCGCTCAGCTTCATGGACAATCGCCTCCGTGTCATAGGCCTTATCCCCCGGGCCTCGGCCTCGAAGCCGGCTATCAGTGGCTCAGCCTGCGTACAATCCGCCACGGGACCTGGTGTAACAAGAACTCGGAGCGGCAAACCATGGGCATCCACGGCCAAATGGACCTTGGTGTTGAGCCCCCTTTGGTGCGCCCCATCGCCTCATTACCCCCGACCGCCCCCGCCGCATGCGGATGGACCTTGATGTGACTCGCATCGATGATTAACCACTCCATGTCCGGCTCATCAATGAGCCGCTCCAGGATCTTCTCCCAGCGGCCGTGGTCCCGCCAGCGGCAAAAGCGACGATGCGTGTTCTTCCAGTCGCCGAGATCGGGCGGCAGATCACGCCACGGCGCGCCGGTCCGCAAGATCCAAAAGACGGCATTGAGAAATAAGCGATTGTCCCGGGCTTGCCCACCCCACTGGCCCTTTTGGCCGGGCAAGAGCGGTTCTAAAAGGCTCCACAGGCGGTCAGACAGATCGTGTCGTCGGTGAATCTTACTCATCGTAGCACCTCCTTGTTCTGCGAATCATAACAGATTTCTCATCTCGTGACGACACTATCTAGATATATTTTTGGATGAATTTCCTACGGTATCTCGGGAACAGGCCATTCACGTACTAGAGCTTGCGCAAGGAGCCCTTCTGACGAATGCGCATTCTCCTTGAATTGCCAGATATTCATGCCGCCCTTGAAACTCTGATGCCTCACCAAGTCATTCACATTCCAACATTGCAGTGAACTCCAGTCTCGCATTTGGGAATTGAAGCATTTTTGCGAATGTTAGGTGTTAGATTTCTACGGCAGAGGCAATGGGCGGCTTGACACTTTTCCTGACCCGTTGCTACAAAGGGCACAGACTCTTGATAAAGTGCTGACCCGTTGGCTGGCACTTCAGCAATCAGAGATATGCCACCTTCACAGCCTATTGATTTTTCTTGTGTGCCGAGGTAGCTCAGTTGGCAGAGCACAGCCCTGAAAAGGCTGGTGTCCGCAGTTCGATTCTGCGCCTCGGCACCAATCAATAGAAGGAGCATCAAGACACCGTTACTAACATAACCTCCTGTTGGTCAACCCATGCTGCCCACCACTCCCCGCCCTGTTTCCCCATACTGGGTGTGTATTGCTCTCTCTGTACTTGTCTGTCTTGCCTCACCCACCCGTCTCATAGCTGAAGAGAAGCTTGAAGCTCTTTCCGCTCCACAAACCAGGACTATCGTGGCTGATGTCCTTGACGTCGAGGGAGACTTTCATATCGTTAGGGGCGAACTCGGAGAAATCCGAATAGAAGTGACACCCGATACCAAGGTCTCTGAAACATTCACCTATGGCGATCGAATTAAAGCCGTCCTACTGCCAAACGATGTTGCACTCACCATTACCCGGGCAGCTCCCGGCGAACCCACAGGAATCATTGCGAACGAATCCACAGAGGCCCCACCAACGCCTTCCCCGGCGCAAGAGGCGGAGGCATCTTCTGACGACAGTGACGAGGAAGAGACGCCACCCCTGTATCAAACGCCAAAAGTGCGGGTTGTGATTACCGATTTACTCATGGTTGATGGCAGCTTTTATATTGTTCGAACAGATTTAGGAGAAATGCAAATTGAAATTACGCCAGAGACAGAATTAAGCGAAGAGTTTCAATTTGGAGACAAGATCAAAGCCCGCATCACTCCTAACAATAAAGCTCTATCAGTCACTCGCGCAGGCAAGGACGATCCTGTCGGCATCCACAAGGAAGCTGAGTCTGCTTCTTCTCATGCAACACCACCTGCTGCACCGTCTACCACGACAAAAAAAGCGGCACCTTCGAAGGAAACTTCAGACAAACCTTCCGCGCCCGAGCCTCCGAAAAATCGAACCATTGTGGCGGATGTCCTCATGGTAGATGGCGATTTTATTATTGTACGGGGTGAACGGGGAGAAATTCAGATCGAAGTCACGCCGACAACATCCATCACGGAAACATTTGACTATGGCGATCGGATTAAGGCGGTCGTGCTTCCCAATGACAAAGCCCTCACCGTTGAACGGGCTAGCCCCGATGACCCCATCGGAACTACGACTCCCTAACCCTAACCAAGATTTCATCTCAGGCCTTTTCCTGCTGCATGCTCTTGAGTGCGCCTCTCAAAACTAAGGATTTTTGAAGCAGCGCGCGGAAAACCGCAGTGTATGGGCCAGTATTGACGGAAAGGAATGCCTCGAGAATATTGCGCATTGAAGAGCAATCTCTTATGCTGAAGAGAATCAGCACCAACCCATGAAACTTCCTCATCATGATAAGGTCCGTGTTGATCCAGACAAGGTCACAGAGTATCTGCTCAATGTGACACATCCAGAAGGAGTGGGGAAAGCCACTTTCTTCCAGTCAGTGGGGTTTACCACTTCTGAGTGGGGTCGTTTGGCGGCAGCCCTTCAGCAACTAGCTCGAGAGACACCGATTACGCATGAAATGTCCTCACCGCATGGCGAGAAATATATTGTCGATGGCCGCGTGGCCACACCCAACGGACAAAACGTCCAAGTTCGGACGGTCTGGATTGTCGAACCTGGACGGCCCGTCCCACGATTGGTCACCGCCTATCCAAGAGAACTGGAGTCATCACGATGATCAAAGAACATGATCGCGTCGTCTTAGTCTCCGACCTCCCTGCTGATGGGTTGGTCACCGGGGACGTCGGAGTGGTGGTGCATCAGTACGCCGACACACACGCCTATGAGGTTGAGTTTACAACGTTGGAGGGGAAAACAGCGGCAGTCGTCACAGTGGCGGCGACACAGGTCCGGCCCATCGGCAAGCATGAGATTACCCATGCCCGCACACTCGTTCCACAAGCCTGAGACAATGGGGATCTCACCCAACTCAGTCTATCTCTCGAAGCGTTTGTTACAGACTGCGGATCCGACTCATCAACAACTCTTTTTCGAGGCCATCCGACCAAGATCGCCCATCTCGTGACAACAGGTGTCAAGAGGTGATTTTAAGCGCAATGACTAGCCTCTGAGTCATGGCTTTATCTTCGGCTAAGTAAATACAGTCCTGACATTCTCATTCCTTAGCAAGCCGTATCTCTGGACCATAACTCCAGAAGATTGAGTGAGTTCGTTTTTTTCGCTCGGCCACAGCTATATGAATTTTAAATTGACATATTAGACATTTTAAAATTACAATACACATCCTGCAGCTTGAGGCAAGATGAATGTTGCCATTAGAGAAGAAAGCACATGCGAAGCCTCCGTCTTTTCATTGCTACCACAGTCTGTCTCCTCGCAGTCCCGGCTGAAGCAGAGGAAACGCGGGCTGCTGTGGCGTCAAACTTTCTCCTCACATTCCAACTATTAGCCAAAGATTTTTCCCAACAGACGCAACAACACCTTGTCATTATTTCTGGCTCCAGCGGAAAACTCTTCGCCCAAATTCAACATGGTGCGCCTTTTGACTTGTTTTTCTCGGCGGACCAGGAACGGCCGAAAATTCTAGGAGAGGCCGGATTAGGTATTCCGGACAGCCGCTTTCCTTATGCACTGGGGCGTTTAACTCTCTGGGGCTCACACTCCAAACTTGACAAAGACAACGGAGTCGCCACTCTTGCGAAACTCGCCTTTACTCATTTGGCTATTGCCAATCCTAAGACTGCCCCCTACGGGCGGGCGGCTGAGCAAGCTCTACGGGCGTTAGACTTGTGGGATATAGTCAAACCCCGCTTGGTCTATGGAGAAAATATTGCTCAGGCCTACCAGTTTGTCAGATCGGGTAATGCGCAATTGGGCTTTCTTGCGCTCACACAGGTCCTTTCATCACAAAGCTTACACAAGCATGCCCGTTGGGATGTCCCCGCCACCCTGCATGATCCTATCCTGCAAGAAGCGATTCTCCTAAAACATGGAATGAACAATAAAACAGCCCGCGATTTTCTTGCATATGTGAAAAGTCCCGCTGCAAAAACAATCATCAAGCAACAGGGCTACGGCATTCCAAAACCTCATCCAGAAAAGATTCCGCAAGGATGACTGCAATAGACTTAGGCCCTCTCTGGCTCACATTACAACTCGCGGGCGTCACGGTCCTGGTCCTTCTGCTTGTCGGGACGCCTATTGCGTGGTGGCTGGCCTTCAGTTCGTCTCGGTTACGTTCTATTGTGGAAGCCATTGTGGCCCTGCCTCTTGTGCTACCCCCAACGGTGTTAGGCTTTTATCTCCTGATCGCTCTGGGTCCCGACGGCATTGTTGGCGGACCCTGGAAAAATCTGACGGGATCGGCGCTGTCGTTTACGTTTACCGGGCTTGTTATTGCTTCAACACTCTACTCCCTCCCATTTGTTGTGCAACCTCTCCATGGCGCCTTTGAATCCATTGGGACCAAGCCTCTAGAGGCAGCCTGGGCACTTGGGGCATCAAAACTGGATGCGTTTTTTACCGTGGCCTCCCCTATGGCGATCCGCGGCTATCTCACAGCCGTGGTCTTAGGGTTTGCCCATACTCTTGGGGAATTTGGTGTGGTGCTCATGGTGGGCGGCAACATTCCAGGTCATACGAAAGTGTTGTCGATTGCGATTTATGACCATGTGGAAGTCTTAGAGTATACACAAGCGCATATACTTTCTATCGGGCTTCTTATTTTTTCCTTCCTCGTGCTTCTCGCGGTCTATTCGGTCAATAGACGGCTTCCACTTCAAGTCACATGAAGCAGCTATCCGCCAACTTTGATCTGGCATATTCCGCGTTTCGCCTGCAGGTGAACATTCAAATTCCAGCTCAAGGTATCATTACAGTTTTTGGCCCTTCCGGATCTGGCAAAACCACCCTATTACGATGTCTGGCTGGGCTGGAACGGGCACCATTCGGCACCATGAAACTGGGCGACCTTGTGTGGCAGAATGACAACCAGAATATTTTTGTGCCGCTATCGCAACGGTCTCTGGGGTATGTTTTTCAAGAACCTCGTCTGTTTCCCCACCTCAACGTACGGGCAAATTTGCTCTATGGCTGGAAACGCATGGCCCCAACGGCCCGGCGAGTTACGTTCGATCAAGTGGTCCATGTCCTTGGCCTTGAACCGCTTTTGGAACGCCGGCCCCCATCTCTGTCCGGCGGAGAGCAACAACGTGTCGCGATTGGGCGGACTTTATTAACGAGCCCGCACCTTTTGCTCATGGATGAACCGCTGAGTTCACTTGATGGGCAACGAAAGCAAGAAATTCTTCCCTTTATTCAACGCCTGGAATCGGAATTTCATATTCCGATCGTGTACGTCAGTCATGATCTTCGAGAAATTCTTGAGCTGGCAAAAACCGTCGTGGTCTTAAAGGAAGGAAAGATAGCAGCTTTGGGTTCGGTGGAAGAGGTTTTTTCACAATTGAATCTGCGGCACCTTATTCCAGAAAACTATCTTGGAGCGATTGTGGATACAACAGTTGCCGCGCAAGACCAGGACTTTGGTCTCACCACGCTTGCCTTTGCCGGTGGACACCTTCATATTCCGCGTCAACAACGCCAAATAGGAACGCCATTGCGAGTACAAATCTTGGCGAAGGATGTCAGTATTGTCTCGAACCCAATGGCATTTCAAACGAGCGTGTTAAATATCCTCAAAGCCACGGTTCTTGACATTGGAGAAATAAAGACGGAGCACCCATTTGTGGATGTTAAACTTGATATCGGATGCCCGATCCTGGCCACCATTACGCGAAAATCATTGAGCACTCTCCAGCTTACACGTGGCCAACCCGTCTACGCCCAAATCAAAGCCGTGGCCCTCACTCAGGAAAACCACCACTAACCTTTTCCAATTCATCAACCTTTGTGCAGGACAGATTGGAAGATGGATCAAAAGGGCAGGCCGAAGCCCACTGAGAAATTGAGGCCATCTTCTGAAAATCCAAAGTCGGCGCGAAAAATCGCGGCACGCTCTAACGTGAAGCGCCCGCTGACGCCGTAGCTTTGACGCACACGTTCCTGAAAGAAGCCAAGTCCATCCGACGCCACACCACCTAGCTCATAGAAAACCGCCAGCCCAAGGCGTTCGACTCGAATATGCCGCCATACGTTGAATCCACGTGGAAAAACCCAGAAACGATATTCCGTCGCCGCCGCCCAGGCTGCATCGTCCCGCCAACGACCCGCGATATATCCCCGCAACACCCGGTTGCCGCCGAGCGTGGGAAGAGCGAAGAAAGGCAAATCACCGGAGCTGAGTTGGCTCTCGAGGTGTATGGCAACCGTATCAGTTGGCGGATGTTCTTCGTCCTGATCTCCTCCGTCATGAAATAGCCCTGGGACCGGAATCAATTGATCACCAAAGAGTCTGTAGATCGCACCACGATTCCAATTATTCTGGAGTAGCGCTGCATCAACCTTCGCTCCCAGGACGGTCCCACGGTAAGGATTACGCTGACTATCGCGGGTATCCCAGCGAATTCCTGCGGCTACCCAGCCGAGACCATAGGGATCTGCCTCGGCGAAGAGCTTGGGAAACTCTCTGCCGGTTTGCCCGGCGCCACCAACCCGGCCGCGGCTGAGCCAATGGTGTTCTCCTCGTAGCCCTACATCCAGAACAACGTCGTCAAGCGCCCCCTCCAGAGATGTTGAGAGCCCAAGGTCCAGAAAAGCGACTGCATCGGTAAAGCTTGTTTCCTGACTTTCCCGGGTAGAAGGACCGATCCCAAAGAAACGACGGGTTAGTGTTTTCCGATACCCCCCGCCTAGGCGGAAAAAGCTGCGCTCTTCCTGAAGTACGCCTCCGGATGGGACTTCGAGATGTTTGATCCAGCGTCGCCAGCGTAACACATAACTCTGCTGGCCTTCGGTCGTGTAGGAGATAAATGCCCCCATGAACTCCCGGCGACGTTGTGCGCGGAAATCAATATCGGTCAGCGCCACGCCGACTCCAATCCCAACATCGGAGTTGGCGAAAAAGAGCGGCACCAGGAAACTTGAGATCAGGAAACGCTCGAAGAATCCACCAGGCTTGAGCCGCCCCTCGGGCACATAGCGCCAGCGTTCTGGCCTTGCGACCAACGCTGCCTTGTCGATCTTGGGAATCCGGCCATCCTCATCCATTCCGCGATATGGATCGTAGACCGACTCGATCTTAGGCGCAGCCGAGTCCGCACCACTATCATTCGCTCCGACTGGAAGCGTCGGCAGCACGACTATCGATATAAAGCAGGATAAGCAATAGGAGATGTAGCGAATGCGATAGCCAGGTGCTACTTGATTTGTCACACCTTCATCCTTGTATTGGCCCCTGCACGGCGGTTTTCCGCGCGTGGCGTCCTTGCCCTCACAAAAAACATCAGTTTTTAGAGGTGCCCTTAATAGGAAATGGGGGAGGGCTTTTTTGAGCAATTAAGATGATATTGTTTGATACCATCAGCGATGGCTGCGTGGAGAGTATCAGATGGGCACGGTTTTGTGAGAAAACGAAAAATCTCTCCTCTATTGACGGCCTCCATTGCAGTTTCCAGGTCATTATTTCCAGTCAGCATCATCCGCACCGTGTTCGGCGCAACTTTTCGAACAAGAGAGAGAAGTTGAATCCCGTCCATACTGGGCATACGGCAATCTGAGACAACGACGGCATAGGGACCTGAGGTCCTGAGCGTAGCGAGTGCCTCCTGTCCGCCCGATGCAGTATAGAGGTGAAACTGTTTATGGAATTGACGTGTAAGTGCCTCCAAGACACTCGGCTCATCATCAACGAGAAGAATTTTTTCCATGAGAGATGGTTTCTTTGTTCCACAAGCTTGGGAATGCCTGCCAGAAATTTCCTAACAGCCTGCGGGTCTGGGTATCCTTAGACATAACACATTTCACGGTCAAGAAGCTCTTGAACGAGAATCTGAATGGGTTCTTGAACGGCTTGGTTTCCAGTCATTTGTTTTAGGCGAGTGACCATCCATTCTGACAAATCTTGCCCTTTGCCTACAAGAAGTTGGCCCTTGATATCACAAATCCCATCCGCTAACACCATGTTTGGTTGAAGCTCGCTGAGAGAAATCGAAACAATTTTATACTGTTGCTCGGGGACAAAGGCCTCTCGCAGCGTATCAAGTATTTTCGGATCATACCAGCCCGTTCGTATCTCCAGTTTTGCAAAAGCCTCAGACTTTGAAACTTCTTGCATACGGAGTTCATCAAAATCCAGAGCAACCTTCAGGAGCCTCGCACCCAAGGGAATCGCATCGCCTTTCCGAGCGTCTTCCGACAGTCCTGATCCGTCAAAATGTTTATGCTGAGAATGAATGATGTCTGCCACGTCCTCCATCCGAGGAATATTCCCAAGTATGTTCCGTCCTGCTTCCGGATACTGAGAAAACGCATTCATTTCATCAGGCGTCAAGGGCTGTCCCGAATCTTTTTTCTGTAACAGCTCTTTGGGAAGGGTGATATATCCTATTTGAGACAGCGTTGCGGCGATTTCCAGGTCCCATACTTCCGGCACGCCCATTTCTTTCGCCAATCCTAAGGCATAACGTTTGACCCGTGCCGCGCGGGCAAATGCCTCCGGATTATACAGTGAAAGCACATCGGCCAAGGCCTTGAGGGATCCGGTTAGAGTCTGTTCTAACAGTTCTTTTTCAGCTCGAAGAAGCCGATATTGCTTTATGGCCGCTTCGACCGAGGTTTTAAACGTTTCGGGCGGACAGGGTTTTGTGAGAAAACGAAAGATCTCGCCTTGATTGACAGCTTCCATGGCTGTGTCTAAGTCATTGTTCCCGGTGAGCATCATACGCACTGAGTCAGGGCTTAACGAACGGACCCGGGCAAGGAATTCAATGCCATTCATTCTTGGCATCTTACAATCTGACACCACGACAGAAAATGGTCCCTCGGCTGTGATCTTCTCCAGCCCTTCCTCTCCACCAACGGCTGTAAAAAGCTGAAACTGCTTACGAAACTGACGCTTGAGCGCGTCTAATACGCTTGGTTCGTCATCTACTAACAGAACCTTGTCCATGGTTTGTCCCTCCATTAAACTCCTCACACGAGCACTTCCGTTAGATTCTGCCAATGTCCCACGCGATTGCTAAGACCCATGGCATCCATATACTCCATACATAGTGTATTCTGGATCTTTTCCTGCGATAACCTATCAGTCCCTTCGGCTACCAAGACGTTGGCAACATGCACAGCCGTCAGGGGGGAAAATTGTTGATTGGGACTTTCGAGTGGAACGTGATGATAGGCCACCGCTTCCACAATCGGAGTGTTCAGCCCCCACAATCCAAGAAGATAAGCCCCTACTTCAGCATGGGTGATGCCAATTGTTTGAAGCTCTGCTTCGCAAAGCGGCATCTCTTGATCGCCCGCCACTTTCAGGCATGCTTGATAACGATCGGGAAAATGCGAGACGAACAAGAGGACGCCTAAGTCATGGAGCATTGCTGCCGCCAACGTCTCGTCAACCATCGGTCCATTGGCTTGTTCTGAAATCATGATTTTTCGGGCAACGTCTGCAACAGCCAGACTGTGTTGGCTGAACCGATCCAGGTCAAAGCCGTGGCAGGTGATTGTACCCAGTTGCTGAAAGATCTGAATGCTCAACACAAGGGTCTTGATGCTATCAATGCCAAGGTACATGACGGCTTGGGTAATATCTGAAATATGTTGTTGAGTGCCAAAAAACGCTGAATTCACCAGCTTCAAGATTTTTGCCGTCATCCCAACGTCTTTGGCCATGATCGCAGCCACCTTCTCCATCGAGCATGTTGACGAATGTAATTCCTTTTCCAGCTCAACATACAAGTCGGGCACGCTAGGAATCGTATCTATTTGAGAAACCAGCTGCCGGATCTGTTCATCATTGAGGAGGTCGCGCAGGGCACAGGCGCGAGTGATCGTGGATTTCAGAATATCCGCATCACAGGGTTTATTCAGATATTGATGGACTGGTCCAATCGCCGATAGCGTCATCTCTTCATCGGACTGTCCGGAGAGCAAAATTCGAATGGTGTGTGGATAGAGATGTTTCACTTGCGTCAACAGTTGAACGCCATTGATGACCGGCATGCGGACATCGGAGACGACAACATCAACCGTCGTATGTTCCAGAAAAGCCAGCGCCTCTTTTCCACCATTGGCAAAAGACATTTCCCAGTCACGCCGCATGGGGCGTAGCATGCGTTTGAGCCCCTCTAATATGCGAGGTTCGTCATCGACAAACAAGATTTGATGTTTCATTATTTTCCTCCGCATGACTCACCGGATCCCGCGGCAACTGAATAATAAATGTCGTGCCTACCCCGACTGTGGATTCAAACGTCAACGTTCCCCCATGTTTGTTCACAACGACATCATGGGCAATGGCAAGGCCCTGCCCCGTTCCTTTGCCGACTTCTTTTGTCGTAAAGAAGGGATCGAAGAGCTTTTTGCGTGCAGCTTCGGGGATGCCAGTGCCGGTATCCGTAACCCGTATCTCTGCGCCGGACTCCGTCATCCGCGTGGTGACCGTGATCGTCCCTTTGACCTCGGCCTCTGGCCCCACGGCCGCCTCAATGGCATGGGCGGCATTGATCAACAAATTGAGAATGACTTGATTGAATTCCCCTGGCAGGCACGGCACAACGGGCAGCTGGGGATCGAAATCCGTCACCACGTCAGCCACATACTTCCACTCATTGCGGGCCACGGTAATGGTGCTTTCAATGGCTTGATTTAGATCAATTGGCTTTTTCTCCGTGGTGCCGGGATGCGAAAACTCTTTCATCGCCCGCACGATTTTCCCGACTCGTTCGGAGCCGTCTAACGATTGCTGAAGGGCTTTGGGAATTTCTTCGCTGACATATTCCAGATCGGCTTCGGCCACGGTATTCTCCATGGTGGTTAAGAGATGGCGATCAATAACATCGGGGGGCAAGGACTTGATCACCTGCTCGTAGACGGTCAGAACTTTTTGAATGTCCCCAAAACTTTCCGTCAGAAATCGCAAGTTGTCACTGACAAATTGAGTGGGGGTGTTGATTTCATGAGCAATGCCGGCGGCCAATTGTCCGATGGATTCCATCTTCTGAGCCAGTCCCAGCTGGGTTTCTAGCTGTTTGCGCTCCGTGATGTCTTCACCAAGTAACAACAGTCCAAAGCGTGTGCCTTCATCTGTAAACAGCGGATTGAGCGTGACTTCTAGGATCCCTTCTTTTCCTGATGGACGCATGAAGAGTATTTCACCTAATTTGAGCGCCCGGCCTTGTTCTTCACATTCTATGATGCCTTGCATGATCTTTGACCATTCCCAAAGTTGAGGCGCTAAATCCCCAAGATTCTTGCCTATGATGGAGGAAGCAGAGATATCAAATGTTTTCGTAGCCGCATCATTCCATTGCTGAATTTTTCCGTCTAAGTCTATTTCGATAAGGATAAGCGAGATTGAAGTGACAAGACCTTTGGTTTCAGAAAACGCTCGACGTAATTCTTGTTCTGTTTGTTGCTGTACTTTGGTCGTACGTTCCAGTTCCTTGAGCGACTGCAAGAGGCGCTGCTGGAGTGAAATCGTTCGCTCTCCCACCCGAAGCCGAGCTCGCAGTTCCTCTTCATTGAAAGGTTTGGGCACGAAATCATCTGCGCCCGCATCCAAGGCACAAACCTTATCGGCTCCCGCTTCCTTCGTGGTGACCATGATGATATAGGGTTGAACAATAGAGTCGGTCTTGCGAAGTTGTTGACAGAGCTCAACACCACTCATCTTGGGCATTTCCCAGTCTACCAGTGCCAAGAGGGCCCCCTTCCCTTCCTCATAGAGACGGAAGGCCTCTTGGCCGTCTGCCGCTAAAATGACATCAAATCCCCATTGAGTCAAAAGAGCTTGGAAGATCTCTCGATAGGTCGTACTATCGTCGACAACCAAAATTGTCATGGCATGGTCCCCTCAATTACTTCGGCAGTCATGAGCGTCCACTCCCTTGTACTGCGATCAGGTCACATGGCAACTGAAGAATAAACGTCGTGCCTATCCCGACTGTGGATTCAAACGTCAACGTTCCCCCATGTTTGTTCACAATGACATCATGGGCAATGGCAAGGCCTTGCCCCGTTCCTTTGCCAACTTCTTTTGTCGTAAAGAAGGGATCAAAAAGCTTTTTGCGCGCGGCTTCGGGGATGCCAGTGCCGGTATCCGTAACCCGTATCTCTGCGCCGGACTCCGTCATCTGCGTGGAGACTGTGATCGTCCCTTTGACCTCGGCCTCTGGCCCCACGGCCGCCTCAATCGCATGGGCGGCATTGATCAACAAATTGAGAATGACTTGATTGAATTCCCCTGGCAGGCACGGCACAACGGGCAGCTGGGGATCAAAATCCGTCACCATCTCAGCCACATACTTCCACTCATTGCGGGCCACGGTAATGGTGCTCTCGATGGCTTGATTCAGATCAATTGGTTTTTTCTCCGTGGTACCAGGATGCGAAAACTCTTTCATCGCTCGTACAATTTCCCCCACACGTTCAGAACCGTCCAATGATTGTTGGAGAGCTTTGGGAATTTCCTCGTTGACATATTCCAGATCGGCTTCGGCGATCGTGGCTTCCATCGTCTCGAACAGTTGAGCGTCCAGAACTTCTCGCGGCAACGTCTTTATGACTTGATCATAGACGGCCAAGACTTTTTGGATGTCTGTAAAACTCTCTGTAAGAAACCGGAGGTTATCGCTCACAAATTGGGTGGGAGTATTAATTTCATGGGCAATTCCCGCGGCGAGCTGCCCGATAGACTCCATCTTCTGAGCCAGCCCCAACTGCATCTCCAGCTGCTTACGTTCCGTAATATCCTTTCCCAGTATCAGGATGCCTTTGAAAGACTTGGGATCATCATCACTCATCAAAGGATTCAGTGTAAGAGCGACAAACCCATCGGTTTCGTTAGGTCGCTGGTACGTCAAGCTGTCCAGATGTACCGGTGCAGTGGTTGACTGGCACTGTTCGAGGGCCTGTGCGACTTGTTGCCAATCCCATTCCAAGCCACATAACTGAAAAGGTTGCCGTCTGACGCTCGAGAACGGAATCCCAAATGTGTCTTCGGCGACCCTATTCCATTGCCTGATTCGACCTTGTTGATCGATCCCAATCATAATGGCTGAAATCGACGAGAGAATTTCTTCGCGTTCTTCAAGCGTCTTGTGTACGGCGTCTTCGGCGATCTTGCGTTCAGAAATATCTTCGAGCGTGCCGATATAACGGACGGCTTGCTCGCTGATCATGGGGGACAGCAGCACCTGCACCCAGCGGTCCCTGGAATGTGTCGGGGCCATTTGACATTCGACTGAAAGTTTTTTGTGATCCGTCAGCAAAGCTTGCCATTTCGTATCAAGTGTGGATTGAATACTTGAATGAAACCACTGTAGCCAGTATTGATGGGAATCAACATAAGGAACGCTATTGGTGGATTGTGCTATCGAGGTATGAACGATGTCTGTACAGACATGGTTTTGATAGATACAGTGACCTTCGCGGTCTAATTCAAATACACCGATTGGTAAGGCCTCTGACAGCATTCGGAATTGCTGTTCACTTGCTGAAAGCGCTTGAAGAGCATGTTCCCGTTGTTGGGTTTCGACAATGACTTTTTCTTGGACACGGTTGTAGGCCAAGGCAATCTGCCCAATCTCGGTATGAGGTTCGACGGAGACAGGAGTGGAGAAATCACCGGTCTGACGCCGGTGATCCATTTCCCCGAGGAGATCACGCAACGCAGAACTTGCTCCATGTTCTGACATATTGAGCCCCTCCCACTCGCTTTCAGCAGATACCCTGAGCGGGAACCAGTGGTTCACAAGCCACAGAAGCGCAAATCCTCCCCCAAACGCCCACACAAAGCAGGCACCAATACCCATAGCCTGAACACCTAGTTGTTCCCAACGTCCCAAACCGGTGTCCCACGTGGCCGGGTCACTAAAGAGAGCAACAGCCAGTGTCCCCCAAACCCCTCCACCCACATGTACGGGAACAGCTCCTATCACATCATCAATCTTCAGTTTTTCCAAAAGGTCGGAAAGGACGACAGAAATCACACCCGCAACAGCTCCAATGATAAGAGATGACGAGAGTGACATAATATGGGCTGACGCGGTTATCCCGACCAATCCAGCCAAGGCTCCGTTCATAACCCCAAGCACATCTGGATAGCCGCGCCGATGCCAAGAGATGGCGAGAGCTATCAAGGCTCCAGTTGCGCCGGCCATGGTTGTGTTGACGAGAATGAGCGGAATGTTCGCTGCAAGGTGAAACGTGCTTCCACCGTTGAACCCCATCCATCCAATCCACAAAAGAAAGGTGCCCAAGGTAGCAAGTGGTAAATCCTGTCCTTGAATCCGAACCGCATGTTCACCAAACCGTCCGAGTCGAGGACCGATCAAGAGGATTGCGGCCAAAGCCACCCATCCTCCTGTGGAATGCACTACTGTGGATCCAGCGAAATCCAGGAATCCCTTGCTTGCCAACCAGCCGCTAGGCGTTCCACTAATCGCTCCTCCCCAGACCCAATGACCAATTACAGGATAAATCACGCAGGAGATGATCATGGCCATGATTAAATACCCGGAAAACCGCATACGTTCCGCAACTGCTCCAGACACTAATGTTGTGGCGGTTCCACAGAACGTCAATTGGAAAAGAAAGAACGCCAACAACCATGGTTCGGTCTGACCGTCGAAAAAGAACCCATCTGTTCCTATCCAACCGGCCGCACTGACGCCGAACATGAATCCATAGCCAACCCCCCAAAAAAGCGTCGCAGCAATACAAAAATCAATAAAATTTTTGATGGCGACGTTGATACTGTTTTTCGCCCGTACCAATCCGCTCTCCAGACACGTAAAACCTGCCTGCATGAGCATGACCAGGATGGCACAAATCAAGATCCAAATCGCATCGTTGAATATGGCAATTTCCATTGTCTTCATACTCTATTGATAGGCCAAGAACGATCAACGAATTTCCTGATCGTTCATAGTTGTTCTTTCCGAGAAAACGGTTTGACCTACTCTTTTTTCGGACTTCCTGAATACATTCTGAAGGATTCGCATAGCTGTCGTATTAGGGGTCAGACTCGAATTAATTAATTCGAGTCTGACCCCTAATAATGGGATGGGCAATGGTTACCATTTAAGGATCTTGCCAATGTCAGCGAGATTGTATCCCCCCAGGGCCTCGATTTCTTGTCGAAAAGGTTTACTCACCAGAGCATCGATAAAGATGGAGCCCATAGGATGTTGATTGAGAAACTCTCTTTTCATAATAAGATCATACCGTTCTTCCCGGAGGGGAATAAAATCCAACCCCAAATGATGGGCCGCCGTTTCCACTCCAATCCCTGCATCGGCTCGCCCATCACGAATACAACGCGCCACTTCTATATGCGACGTCACTTCATTCCGATAGCCTTTAATTGTTTCTCCACTCATTCCTCCTTCTTCTAGCAGGGCATCCAGGAAAAACCTCGCCCCGGCTCCGGCTTCACGATTCACAAGACGAATACCTGGTTTCCGTAAATCTTGCGCTGTCTTGATGCGTTTGGGATTGCCTGATTGAATAAGAAGTCCTTGTACCCATGAGGCAAAGTGTACTCCAACTAACCCCCGATTACGTGCATATCGCTTCAAATACGGGACGTTACTTTGGCCCGATTTGTTATCCACAAGATGTAAGCCCGCCATATGCACTTCGCCACGTTGAAGAGCGCGGAGAGCATTTGCACTCCCCAGTGTCCAATTCGTCACGCCTGAAAGAGCATGAATTTTTCTGACATGTTCTCCGGCCAGAAAGAGCGCAGGGTCACAACCCGCAATCACCAAGTTTTGCTCAATCGTTTCAGGAGCATGTAATAACTGCACTGGTACACGTCCATTCTTTGTTCGAGCAGGATGTAAGGGACTTTCTACAATCACGCCATCTGCAGGGAGTGCAAAACTTAACATGTCTCCAAGATTGGCCATAGGCCTCGCCAAGATTCGTGTACCTACTCGTGCTAAGTGTACCCGTGTGGGTGACTGCTGGGACGATAGGGAACCAATCAGTTCGGCCTGAATAATGGTGTCTTCTTGCAAGCTAAAGAGATCCTCGACTCGACATTTCAAAACTTTGGCTAATTGCAAAGAAATCTGTGTGCTGGGTAAATATTGATTGCCTTCAATTGCATACACAGCTTGCCGTGTAATTCCCGCTTGTTTTGCCAATGCAGCTTGAGACAAGCCCAGCAGTTTCCGCCGTTTGGCTAAACGATTGGTAATAAGTTCTTGTGAGGACATGGCGTTACCCTTCGTGGCAGGTGACAGGTTGTTTATGGGAACTTCGATAAAAGGTTTAAATACGTAAAATTTCCAGTAAAATAACCTTTTTTCTTATGTCGGTCTTTTCTTGACTCACTAGTTTGGAGTCGGTATGGTGACGATAATCTGTTCAGGCTTGAGCGCCTCCCCTCGATGAACTTCTTTGTTCTCTTTCCAAAACTGAGTCGTAAGGATTAAGAGACATTGTCATGCACTAGAGGATGAGTGAATCTCTCTGATCCTTCCAGGTACCAGCCTAACCCTCTGAAAGCACCAGGATCAATAACTTCTTATTCATAAGATAGGCCTACTAATATTCAAACATAGGAGCCCCCATATTATGCTCAGTCATGTCTGGATCATCGTTTTCATATTCAATGCCCTGACGGCCACAATGGCCATGGCCCATGAGGAACCATCGCATCAGTCGCCCAAAATTCCCACATTAAACAAACCCTTGACGTCAGTGACCTATCAACCTCAGTCGGTCACGATTACATTTGGTCCCATTGATCTTCCAGTCCATCATAGTGGAGATTTGGCGGCAAGCATGCCCAAACATTTTTTCAACCTTCCTGAAGACCGGTACATGACGGGATATAAAACAGAAGTGTTGACAAAAGACGGCAAATCATTGCCCCAAGAGTATCTCCACCATATCCTTCTTCTCGACACAAGTCAGGATAGCATTTCCTGCCCTGGGGAACCCCTTTTTCTTGCGGGAGCGGGAATGGAAATGCGAGAAACGCAGTTTCCAGCCAATTACGGCGTGAAACTCAATCATACGCACAAATTGATGGCTCTTGTCGCCTTCTACCATAAAGCCGCCCCGACGAAAGATGCCATGGCCAGATTTACAATTTATACGGCACCCAAGGGAGCACAGATGCAGCCCATGTTAGTGTACCAAGTGGGAGTCAATGTCGTGTGTTACAGTAAGTTCGATCAACGGCCAGCCAATCAATCCGATGAAGGGATCGCCATCGAACCCGGGGTGCAGGTGATGAAAGAACCGGTGAAGTTTTTGGTCAATGGATGCGTCAAATTTGCCTATCCCCATGGACACAATGGGGCGTTATTGATCGCACTCGAAAATCACACTCGCCGGCAAACATTATTACGGACAGTACCGGATGTTCTAGCCGATGGAACATTGTTGGGCTTTCCTGACCGCCAGGTCTATTCCGATCCGACCGGATTTCCTGTCACCACCACGGATGCCTATGAGATGGTGCTCGTCCATCACCGCCCTTTGGAACAACAAGGCGACATTCGAGGAATGGGTAATTACTTGCTCTATATGACCAAGGAACCCTGCCCTGCGTCAGAAGCGAGTCGTGCTCTGACTCTAACCCAAACACACAACTAATGTGAGCACGGAAAAGTAGCGAGAACGCCGCTGACGGCTTTTTTCAACAGACCCTCACATGCTGATCATTGACAACTGAGATAGGTCCAACACAATCTCGCCACTTCGCTCATCCCCGAAAATCGCGTCAAAAAGATTTTCTGTTTCGGCAAACACAAATTCGTGCTCTCTGACTTCATACAGAATATCAACGCCCAAAGGCCCTAATGAGAACAGTGGATACCGCCGGTCATAGATAAGCCCGGCTGGTGGAATGCCGTAGACGGCCCGGTAATTACTGAGGATAATATGTAACTGCCCTTCTGTGACGTAAAGTCCCCCGGAGGTAACTTCTCGTTTCGTGGCATTCAGGGGATGGCTCAGGTAAAACGTCACAAGTTCTTGCGGCACGGCTTTCTCCAATCCCTCCATAAGCCGCGGGAGTAAGAGATCGACTTCTTCTTGCCGAAAAACCGGTTCGATTTCAGCGGTTCCCAGAATCCATGTGAGAAACGTTGCTCGATGCTCTCGCACACGAAGGCCTTGTAGGGCCTGATGAACTTGACGGCGGGAGAGCAACGCAGGATGGGCGTTCCAAGTTGCCGGAACATCAATATCAGCCCAGGGGGAGCGTTCTAACCGGACAAAGGAGGTCGGATTTTCATAGACAACATAACTAGATAGGGAGGGAGCCGCACATCCACAAACCATTCCGAATAGGAGCAAGGCACAAAAGACCGTTCTCCATCGCTTAGGCATCGGCTTCTTTAACAAGCATTGTCATCTCAATACGCTGGAGAGGATTATCGTTTCCATCCCGCTCGACATTCACAATGCGGTCAACAACCTCGAGACCATGCACCACTTCCCCAAATGCCGTATATTGTCCATCTAAGAAATTCGCATCGGCCACACAAATAAAGAACTGAGATCCCGCACTGTTAGGGTCTTGTGCCCGTGCCATCGAGAGGATACCCCGTTTGTGAGGCGTGTGATTAAACTCGGCATTCACCCGATGTCCAGGCCCGCCGGTCCCATGCCGGGATCGATCGGGATCCTTGCTATAGGGATCGCCTCCCTGAATCATAAACCCGGGAATGACGCGATGAAAGGTCGTGCCATCGTAAAATTTATCGTTCGCTAAGGTCACGAAATTTTTGACATGATTGGGAGCGCGCTCTGGAAACAGTTTTACTTCGATGTCGCCCCATGAAGCTCCTTCGACTTGAATGGCAATCGTGACTCGCGTTTTATCAGTTGCAACAAGATCACCCATTGTAGATTCTTATCCTTTCTTTCCTGCCAGCTCATTAATCGTATGGCCCCATGGGCATCGTTTGGAGACCAAGTCCATGACTAATATTTTTCCAATGTTCTCCCTCATCATCACTCCGGAAAGCTCCGCTGCTTGTGCCGACATACCAGTCTCCAGAATCGGCTATGGTTAAACTTTGAATCGCCAACCGTGTCAGGCCTTCATTCATCGGACGCCATCGTTGCCGATCGTGAATCCATCGAAAAATTCCTTTGCCCGTTGCCACAACCAGATCGTGTTCAATCGGCACAATGCCCCGAATAGAGTCGTTGGGCAGCTGGCGGCTCAACGGTCCCCATGTTGCCCCTCGATCCATGCTCCGAAAAATTCCCCCATCTTGCGTGCCTAAGAAAATATGCTGCGCCTGATTGACCGCAATCACACGCAGATAGCGGTGCGGCAACCGCTCCCGCGGGTCAATAAACACTGATCGGGAATCAATCCACTTTGCTGGCCCTTTTTCTTGAAGTTGAACATGATGCAAGCCTTTACCAGAGGTGGCTGCGAAAAGACGCCCGTCATCCATCATGGCTAATCCCGGAACCAGCACTCGTTCTAAACCCGTTCCGATTTTCTTCCATCCCTGCTCTGTTTCCACCCATTCATACACGCCTTGCCCAGTTCCCGCGTACACTCGATGATTATGAACGAGAAAGGATTTTACCTCTGTGTCTTCCAAGCCGTGGCTAATAGACTCCCATGTCGCGCCCTTCAACGACAGGCGGTAGACCCCGCCTCGCATGGTTCCCGCATACACGTGCTTCCCTGGTGTCACCGCAAGACAAAGGAGAAAAGGATCCGTTAACCCACGATTTAACCCTTCCCAGGTTGCGCCTTTATCCGCGCTGCGAAACAGCCCCATACCAAACGAACCGGCATAGAGCATTCCATCCGGTGCTACGACCAACGTTTGAATACTTGGGGCAGTCGCTCCCCATGACCCATTCGCATCGCCGGGGTGGACAAATGGCAAATTCGATACCGGATACCAGGAAGCAGCTAGCGCCGATCCTTGCGACACAATTGCGCACAGAGATACAGCCACACACAGAGTTGTACTGAAACTTAACCGTCGCATGGGAAAAAGAGAGGCTTAGAACTTCATCAACACTTTACCATTCTCTGGGGATCAGAGGATTTTTGATTCGTCTGCCGGCTCGGATTCCAGATCCTCAAAGCTTTGATTATCCGTCACAGGCTGTGGCTTGCGACCAAAATATGTCGCGCCCCAAATACCGATTTCATACAGGACGATCAAGGGAATCGCCATGAGTAACATGGTAAATAATGTGGCGTCGGGCGTCACAACCGCCGAAAGGATGAGCGCCACCATAGCGGCATGCTTTCGATATTGTATTAACATGGGCGCCTGGACAAACCCCACACGGGCCAATAGTGACAAGACCAGCGGAATTTCAAACGCAAAACCAAAAGCCAACAAAAACTTTACATTGAAATCCACATACGTTCCCACGGCTAGTTCGGGCGTAATCGCTCGATCCATCCCAAATGTGACAAAAAAATCGATGACGAGCGGCAAAATAATGACATTACAAAACACAAGCCCCAAGAGAAAAAACCCTAGCCCCAGAAAGAAAAGTGGAACGGCCCACTTTTGTTCTTTCTGGAGCAAGGAGGGCTCAACAAACTTCCAGAATTGATAAAGAATCATGGGCACACTGACAACGACAGCCGCTAATAGAGAGATTTTAATAGAGGCAAAGAGGGCTTCGGCCGGGGCATAAAAAATCAAATCATCTTCGAATGGTCGTTTAAACCATTCGATCAAAAGAGAGGAGTACGAAAAAGCCACGACAAAAAACACCAGAATCGTGGCGCCCACGACTAAGAGCCGACGCTTAATCTCTTTGATGTGGCGCTGGAGGGGATGCGCCATCATATTCATGGCCATGGTTGGAGAAAAGGCCGCCATTATTTTCTAGTTACAGATCTGTGAAATGGTCCAATAGGGAACAGTGAGTTAGCTGGGCGCTCCGGCTTGTTCTAAGTTTGTGCGATATTCACGAATGAATGCCGCCATCCGATCTTTCTTTCCCAATTTTTCTTTTTGGATATGTTTCTTTAAGAGTTCTTCTTGCGGGGTCAAAACATGATGTTTCATCAATTGTTGCAGCTCTGCATCTAACCGGTGGTGAGATTCTTCCAATTCTCGATACTCCTCATTTGAGTTGCGTAACTTCTCAATAATGTGGTCATCGGTCATAGTAGGTCTCCTTTCACCTGGGTCATGTTGAAATGTGTAAATAGCGCTCTTATCCGTCACGACAGATATCACGCGCTCCCGCCTCCCTTCTGTTTGGCGTGATCATAGGTTCCAACCTCATAAGAATAGCATCCTCGGTAGGATTCGTATAGTAGGATTTTCGTGTCGCATATGGCTGAAATTTAAAGCTTTTATAGAGATTTATTGCTGACGTATTGGACTCCCGAACTTCTAGCATTGCTCGACATGAGCCAGCCTCAAGGCCAAGGCTTAGAGCATGCCGAACAAGCTGTTTGGCAAGACCAGAACGGCAAAATTCTGGATGAATTGCCAGATTCAGAAAGCGAATTTCCTCAAAAATGATCCACACGCAAATATAACCTATTGCTTGAGTTTCAAGTCCATACTCCGGATGAGGGATGACAAGTATCCGGCTAAACTGATTGCCTGTTAACTCCGCCTCAAAGTTTTTTCTCGACCAAGGTACAGTGAAGCAAGTCTCTTCGAGAGCAACCAACACATCAAGATTATTTGATGTGGCGTGGCAAATTTGCCAGGACGCAGAGCCAGTCAACTCTTACCGATGTCCCTTCTTCTTTCGCTAACTGATAGTGCCATTCCTGTGATTCTTATTTTCCCCCGGAAGGAGTTGAGCCAAGTCTAAGGCATTTCTGCATAAGACGGCTGAATATACTGTGGCGTGCAACCTTCAGGAAGATACTGACCTTGTTCTAACAATTGTTGTCCAGCTCGTCCCACGCTTGCGGCAGAAGCCCATACCGCTTCGGGTTCAGCTTCCACAATGAACCGGCTTTGGCCAGCTACATGCTTCTTGTTTCTCAACCATCCATCGCCTAAGAGAATCGTTGGTTCAGATAGTTCTTCACAAATCTGATCCATGCGGCCGATCTGATCGGTCGTCATTCTGACAAGGCTCCCTTGCTCCCATCGAAAACGACTCCAGTAGACCATATTGGTTCGAATGGCCACGGTACATAGAATGGGCAACTCCCCCTTTGAAAGGTTCCATGCCAAACCTTCTAAGGTTGGAACCCCAACCAAGGGTATGCCTAAAGCTACTCGAAACGCCGTCATCGTGGCGAGTCCAACCCGTAGTCCCGTAAATGTGCCAGGCCCAATTGAAACGACCAACCCTTCAATGTCAGCCATTGTTAGCGATGACGTCTCAAGAAGTTGCTGAGTGGCAGGAATAAGCTGTGAAGTCAGGGATTGATTCGCATGGCACTCTCTATAGTCCAGAACATGATCGCGCTCCAAGATAGCGACACTTGAACGCGACGTGGCTGTTTCAAGAGCCAAGCAAATCAAGGTGATATCCTATCGGTTGCATATCTTAGAGCCGTAGGCATCCGCAAAGAGGCTTCATGAGGGTGCATTAAGAATGAGCTCTTGGAACTGCAACGTCAACGAGCCTCCGTTCGGCCGATGATCCGTTGCATTCACCACGAAGGGCAGCCGAAATATTTCCCCCTTCGCCACAGCAGGCATATTCACTTCTTGATAATCTTCACATTCCACACTCACAATCACATCATCGGAAGATTGCCAATATTCAATGGCCGCTAATTCTAAAGTCTGCACATCCACCCAGGTACGGACATGATACCTCCCTTCCGATCTTTGGTCCGGAGCCGGGCGAGCCTCCATATCTAACCGATAATGTGTAGGAGATTTCGAAACAGAGATATCCTCTCGAGACAACCCTTCGATTTTTCCTAACACCGCATCAAGAGCTCGAATACTGAGGTGAACGGTTTGGTCCCATTGATTCCCGATCTCCTCTTCCCCTATTTGTCCTGTAATCAGATTGTTTTCAGCTGGAAAATAGAGTTGATACCGGCTTCCTTCCCGATGAAAATCCATTATTGGAACGCCGATTCGCAAAAACCCTTGCAAATGCACACGATTAGGATTCACATAGGACACCATGCCATTAAAATCTTGAGAGAAGGGCAGACCTGAACCTGAAATCGAAGCTCGAAAGAGTCCGCGAAGCGTGCGAATGGTATGTTCTTTTTGGCGTAATGACTCCAGCACGAATTGGCTTTCAGTTTCAGGAAGAGGAAGAAATGCCCCCTGACGCATTCCGGCACAGCCGGTCAAGCCGGCTACGAGCACGAGAGCCAGGCCTATATGTAGCACTGCAGATTTTAAGGAAAAGAGCATGTTCTGCACTTACACGACGGGAGATGAGACCACATCCCAAATTTCCTCGATTTCTTGAATGCCCAGCACTTCTATCCCTTCAACAGACTTCCATTGTTCAAGGTTCGCGTGAGGCACCACGCATCGCGTGAAACCTAACTTCATGGCTTCTCGAATGCGAAGGTCGGCATGCTGAACAGGCCGGACTTCGCCTCCAAGCCCCACTTCACCCATCACGGCAAGCCGGGCATCAAGACCTGTTTCCCGAAAACTGGATAACACGGCACAGACAATTCCGACATCGACAGTCGGCTCATCAATCCGTAATCCCCCGACGACATTGATATACACATCATATCCGGTCAAATGCAGCCCTAACCGTTTTTCCATGACGGCTAAGAGCAACGCCACGCGGTTGGTTTCTACCCCTTTGGCCATTCGTTTGGGCATTGGGTATTGCGTTTCAGCCACAAGAGCTTGCAGTTCTACGAGCAACGGACGAGAACCTTCCACGCTGGATACGACGACAGACCCTGCACTTGTTCCAATGCGGCCAGTTAAAAACATGGCCGACGGGTTATCGACTTCGGTGAGACCTTCATCTTTCATTTCAAAGACCCCAATCTCATTCGTCGGCCCAAATCGATTTTTTACAGCACGAAGAATACGGTAGCTTTGGCCTTTGTCGCCTTCAAAATACAGCACGGTGTCAACAATATGTTCCAACAAACGTGGCCCGGCAATGACGCCCTCTTTCGTGACATGCCCGATAATAAACACTGGAACGTTCGTGCGTTTGGCATACCACATAAGCTGGCACCCTATTTCTTGTACTTGACTCACGCTTCCAGGAGCGGAGGATAACTCAGTGGAGAACACCGTTTGAATTGAATCGACGACCAAGATGTTCGGGGAAACGGTCTCGGCCACCCGAAAAATTTCTTCAAGGGCTGTCGCGGCCACCACATATAAGTCAGGCGATCGAATGCCTAATCGATCTGCCCGCATCTTGATCTGCTGAGGAGATTCTTCACCAGAGACATACAGACCGGCTCCGCCAGTGGGTCCAAGTGAATTGAGCGTTTGGAGCAACAAGGTGGTTTTACCTATACCTGGATCACCCCCAATAAGCACCACCGACCCAGGCACGACTCCGCCACCCAGTACGCGGTTTAACTCTGCAATCCCGGATTGCAGACGAAACTCTTGTGTTTGACTAATCGCTCCAATGGGAACGGCTTCTGGAGTACTGCTCGCAACCGTCCGTTGCTGTAACGCGGACTGGTCGCGTTGAACTTCCTCTCGCAAAGAGTTCCATTCTCCACATTCAGGACATCGGCCACTCCAGCGAACACCATGATAGCCGCATTCCTGACAAACAAAGCGCGTTTTTGTTTTGGTTGCTTTCATCGCACGAAGCTGTAAGACGTGTTCGAGATTCTTTTGCTATAGGTGACGGCGCACCCTGGACCAATCATGTAAAATAATGGCCCGTCGTGGAAACTGCTCATCTTTGTTTGGAAAGGGTAAAATAAGTGTTTGAAGCCGGTTCTTCACCAGCACCTCAGCAAAATCGGCCGTGCGCCCAATTCCGCCACTGACATTTTCCCAGCCTTCTTCCTGCAAGTGCGTTAATAGTTCACTCAATGCTGTGGCATTCGCAGGGAGAATACGAATCATGCCTGGAGGAAAATGCTGTGCTCGCAACCAGGATTGTATGCCATCCAGCTGTCCTGTTCCGGTCCGGTCTAAATACACCAGGTTATAATAAAACTTGGCCAATTTATGTAACTCCTCCGGCGCTGCAACATTCGGGGCGCCAAGAGTCAAGCCAGCATCCGGAAACAGCTCGGGAGCAGGTGATTCGGTGACAAGCTCATTGTCTACCAATACCGCCAAATCAATGAGCAAGAGTGGACGGCGTCGCTCCCATGACAACACCACGCCACGACCCGACACCACATCGGCTTTCGCAGCGGTGGCCCACTTTACGTCTAATCGTAAATTTCCACGTATTTTTGGTGTGAACTCTAAGTATGCCCAGCCCTTGGCATCGGTTGTGACTTGCCCAATCCTGCGCCCCTGAATGAAAAACTCCAGCGGCTCCTCAGACATGCCAACGTCACCATTTGGATTGCGCTCGGTCAGTCGGGCTTTCAGTTGCACAGCTTTACTTGGAAACGTCAAAACATCCGTCACAAATAGATTGATCTCTCGATCCTCCGACCATACCCAGTAGGGCAAACTAAGACACAGAATGACGCTCGTAATCCACAGGAAATGCCGCTTTATAGGTTTTTTCATCCCTGCCATACCACTGCTGCCTCAACCCACACGCTAGAAGAGTCCCCGCCCCCTCTTACCAAACGCAAACGCATCCACTCCAGCAAAAATGCATAGCTGCAAATAGAACAACCAGCCCATGGGCCAGAAAAATTTTGAAATAATAAGCATCAGGACGCCGCATACCAGGAAAATTGATGCACGCTTCACCCCTAAATACATATGTCCCATGCCAGGCAACACTGACAAAATCGCAGCTCCCAATCCATTCAGCGTTTTTTCACGTTCATCCATAGCTAATCAACCGTTAAATCACCATTTTTTTCCTCTTCAAGCCCATGGCAAACCATACCATGCCCCCCGATAGAGTGCTACTTGCCGTAAAAGCCATAACAGGCCTGCATGATGCTGCTGAATAATAATGGGAAGTTTTTAGAAGTGCTCTTTACATGGCAGGCAACGCCTTGAGAAGACGCTTCAAACGATTCATGCGATGATCGCCTTTTTGCAATTCCCGCAAGATCAACGTTTCTAACAGTCTCACATCAATATGTTCGTTGATTTCTCTAGATAGCGTCGTCACGAGATGAGAAATCTGTTATGATTCGCAGAACAAGGAGGTGCTACGATGAGTAAGATTCACCGACGACACGATCTATCCGACCGCCTGTGGAGTCTCTTAGAACCGCTCTTGCCCGGCCAGAAGGGCCAGTGGGGTGGGCAAGCCCGGGACAATCGCTTATTTCTCAATGCCGTCTTTTGGATCTTGCGGACCGGCGCGCCGTGGCGTGATCTGCCGCCCGATCTCGGCGACTGGAAGAACACGCATCGTCGCTTTTGCCGCTGGCGGGACCACGGCCGCTGGGAGAAGATCCTGGAGCGGCTCATTGATGAGCCGGACATGGAGTGGTTAATCATCGATGCGAGTCACATCAAGGTCCATCCGCATGCGGCGGGGGCGGTCGGGGGCAATGAGGCGATGGGGCGCACCAAGGGGGGCTCAACACCAAGGTCCATTTGGCCGTGGATGCCCATGGTTTGCCGCTCCGAGTTCTTGTTACAGCAGGTCCCGTGGCGGATTGTACGCAGGCTGAGCCACTGATAGCCGGCTTCGAGGCCGAGGCCCTGCTGGGGGATAAGGCCTATGACACGGAGGCGATTGTCCATGAAGCTGAGCGACGAGACATGGCACCGATCATCCCCCCAAAGACCAATCGGCGCACGCCTCGTGAGTACGATCGATACTTATACCGAATGCGCCACTTGGTCGAAAATGCGTTCCTGCACCTGAAACGTTGGCGAGGCATTGCCACCCGGTATGCCAAAAAGGCGTCTTCCTTTTTGGCTATGGTGCAAATCCGCTGTATCTGGCTGTGGGGATCGATCTTGTGACGATACTCTCTAGGGCCATACAAAACAATTTTCAAGTCCTTAACATAGGCCCGCTAAATAGTGAAGTCGTGAAGCTATCAAATTAGATACGTTGGAATGTTATGAACTGTGCCCTCGTCGTTGAAAACGCAGAATCTAATGTCTATGTTCCAGACCTGTCTGGGTACGTCGCGACGGGAAAGACCATTGAACCTAAAAACGGCACAATGGATCATGAAAGCATGCCCTGAGTTGTTCGGCTTGCTCACAATAAATCTGTCGAAGACCCCTGCCCTGAGTTGATCGAAGAAGCCTGCCCTGAGCCGTTCGATAAACTCACGATGTACTTGTCGAAGGGGTTGCCCAGCTTTTTCGCGCTCAACCTCCGTCTTATAGAGTCAACACATATGCCATCTCTATAAAATAAAATTCATAAAAGTTCTAATTGTGTAATAATTTTTCATGAAATATAATGATTAACCCATTAAAAAACACAAATATTTGGAAATATTTGGAATTTCAAGAATCAAATTTCGTAAATGATTGAAGAAAATAAGATAATTTCAGAACAAGTCATCGTTTTTCACGAACGAAGGCTCCCAGAGCGTGCAGAGCCTGTAGGTTATGCAGCACTCATTCATGCTTATCGTCTAATCGTGCCACTCCCACGCTACCTCTGTGCAATAGGAAAGCGTCATAAAGTTTACAAGGAAGCTGACTGGCATATTTACACCCCTCGACATCGCCCTCACGCCAATCTTGAGGGGCATCTGACATTCGCCCTCAAATATGAAGGGCTCGATCTAGCCATTCTTAAGCGCCTTTTTGAATCCGTTGGCGCAAAAGCCATCGAAGCCCTTGTGCGGGCAAAGCCTACAGGCAGCTACGCGAGGCGTATCTGGTTTCTTTATGAGTGGCTGACTCGTACGCGTCTCGACCTTCCCGACGCGGAAAAAGGGACATATGCACTTGTCGTTGACCCTCACCAACAATGGGCCATCAAGGGAAAGACCTCGTCGCGACACCGCGTAAACAATAATCTCCCTGGCACACCTGATTTCTGCCCAATGATCGTGCGAACCAGGGCCCTAAATGATTTTGTCGAGATGAATTTAAAGGAACGGGCGCTCCGTGTCGTTGCAGCGGTGCCCAAAGACCTGCTCAGCCGCACAGCGGCGTTCCTGCTTCTGAAAGACTCGAAATCAAGCTATGCCATCGAGGGCGTCCGTGCGCCGCAGAGTCGCATCCAGCGCTGGGGACGTGCAATTGGTGAAGCAGGGAGACAACCGCTTGACGTTGATGAATTCTTACGCCTGCAACAAATTGTGATCGGCGATGGCCGGTTCGTCAAACTTGGTTGGCGGAATGATGGTGGCTTTGTCGGTGAACATGATCGGAAAACACGCATGCCGTTACCCGACCATATCAGCGCACGACCTGAAGACCTTCAAGAACTCATCGAAGGTCTGGTTGCCTTCAATAATATGATTGCACAAGATCTTGACCCGGTCCTTGGTGCTGCTGCGCTGGCCTTTGGTTTTGTCTATATTCACCCCTTTGTCGATGGGAACGGTCGAATACACCGATATCTGATTCATCATGCGCTTGCACAACGGGGATTTACTCCACAGGGAATGGTCTTCCCCGTCTCAGCAGCTATTTTAGAACGCCTCGACGAGTATCGCGGCGTTCTTGAAAGCTATTCTGCCCGCCTGCTCCCGTCAATCGAATGGCAACCAACGCCAGATAACAACGTCGAAGTTCTCAACGACACAGGGGACTTTTACCGCTATTTCGATGCCACGGCGCATGCGGAATTTCTGTTCTCCTGTGTCGCACAAACCATTGACGTTGATCTTCCAAATGAAGCGGATTTCCTGCGCCGGCATGATCTCTTTCAAGAACGGCTCGAAGCCATGCTTGACATGCCAAGAGCAACAGTTGACCTTCTGTTCCGCTTTCTTCACCAAAATGCCGGAAAGCTATCCAAGCGGGCCCACGAGAAGGAGTTTGCTGCGCTGACGGACGAAGAAGCGCAGCGGATTGAGGAAATATATGATCAATCGTTTGAAGGGTATCTCTAAAAAGCAGGATTTTTGTGTGAGGGCAAGGAAGCGAGGGACTGACCAAATAATTCGTGTCTGACCCCAATTAATCTAACTGGCTTTGTTCTACTGTGGATATTGCTCGAGAACCTTGCGGTTCACCAACCACGCCCCCACGGCTCGAATGATCTGCCGACAATCCTCTATCGCTTGATGCACATCTGCCCGGGTAAACATGGATGCAGGTACCCCACCAGGCAACCCATTCGGATATCGCGTTGGAATATAAAACCGGTCCAGGCGTCGACAGCAGTCCATGAATTTTTCAAAGTTTCCCTGTTCTTTTTCCAATCTCTTTAGAAGTTCTAAAGTGGAATGCCCCGTGACAATGCGTTCTCCCAAGGCATATCGACAAGCCTTCAACGCTTTCTCCGCCGCCTGCTGTGCCATAAAACACGCCTTATCATGAAAACGGTCCTCCTGCTGCACCCATTCGACAAACGCAAGATCATCCAGCGCCTGCGCCCACCACCGCTGGGCCTCAAGGGTTGGATCGTTCATAGATCACTTTTCCGTGTTCGACAGCTTCATTCACGAAAGCATTGCCCTCATCTGCCATCTTTCGAAATTCATCCGGCGTATACACTAAAATATCGGCACCAAAGGGTAAATTCCAACAAAGATAGGCTTCTTCTAAACGATCCAAAAAACGCTTAGAAGAGTTTTTGATAATCATAATATCCACATCGCTGAACCAATCCATTTCACCTCGACCAGCCGAGCCAAACAGGATGATTCGCTCTGGGTCAAGTTTGCCAAAACCGCTGATAATCTCCGAGATCAGCAACTCTGGATCCCGCAGAAAAGACTCTTTTATTTCAGCATGTGTGCTCATTCATTTTATTCGCGGTCATGCTATCAGAAGTACCCCCTACCCGCAAAACGAACACATTCGACTCCCGTCTCACTTTTCGTATTCTACCGTCCTTCACTTCTGCCCTCTTCCGCCCTCGAGGAAAGCGAGCACTGTGAACACGTTCCGGTGGGTATGCTCGACATAGGCACGACGCTGGGGTGAAACAACTTCCGCCCAGCCGATTTTCATGTATTTTTATATAATAATAGACTCGACCTTAATTTTTCTCAAACATCGCTACTCTATTCAAAGGCCTAGCCCCGTTGGCGGGGAAGCGAATCTGCCGCTTCTCTTAACACTTCATTGAGGTGTGGTCCCGAGGAAGCTCTCAGTCCTTCAGGACTATGTTTATGATGTGGGTAACTGGCAAGATCCCGAGCTGCCGGATCACGGGCATTATCATACCTGAAGATGAGGTGTCCATCCGATGAAACATAATGATAGGCATACTTAATCCGTGTGACCGTCGGGTTCAGCTGAAGAAATTCCTTAAAATGAAGCACAGACCGATCAACGAATTTCGCCGACCCCGTCACGATACCTGCGATGGGTGGGCGATCTTCGTAGCTGAGGGAATGTGAAATGACCTGTGGAGTCTCAAGGATGTCAGAGCGAAGCCGTGATGCATAGTCGACTACCTGCATACTTCAAGCTGTTCGAGGTATCCGAGAGTATCCTGGAATAGGCGACAGAGTTCTAATTCGCCTTCCAATTCCAAGAAAACCTGCTCATTCTCCTCTGTTCGTGGCACCGAACCACCCAGGACCTGATCACGGGTAGCACCAAGCTGTTGCGTCAACGTGGCGATGCGTTTTTCCGATGTTTTGAGGCTATCACGTGTGAGTTTCTTTTCTAACTCTAAGGCCTCTTTCACCAATGGAAGGGCTTGATCAGGAAATGGCGTTTTAATCTGAATAGTACTCATGATGTGCCCCATACAGAGGTCTTGTCTCACCTGGTCAAAAAAACGCTAACAGAGGGGGTGAGGACTGTCAATGTCGTTTCAAATCGATCGGCGTGCGAGCCACGCTCCCACCCAGAACCTAAACAAAAAAGAGCCTCGCACAACATTCATGCTCTGTTCGATGTGTTGTGCGCACTGAGATCATTCGAATTTTTCGTCTTCCAATAAGCACGAAGAGCTTCTGAACATGCAAACCCATTATTTTTTTTGATTCAACACAAAGCCTTCTAAATAATCATCAAACTCAATGGGGGCCTCGACCCCCAACTGAGCCAAGACATCAATTGCCTCACTCACCGAACATTCAAGCTTTGAGGCAAGACTCGTCAAGGAGAGCTTGCCGTCCCGATACGGCTTCACCATCATCAACTCCCATCCATACTCCAAGAGTTCACGCGCAACCGTCGACCGATCCTTTCTCCCCATCTTGGAGAGCTCATCAATTCGCTGCAATTCCCTCTCTTTCAGCCGCAGGCTGATCACGCTCATCACAGTACCTCCTTTATTCGATCCCCAGCATCCTGAAGAATCCGCTGGCCGTAACATCCATAGGAAGAAAGTTTTTCAAGTTTCACCTAAGCCGTTGATTGGCTCAT
Source organism: Nitrospirales bacterium (assembly GCA_965223315.1). Taxonomy (GTDB): domain Bacteria; phylum Nitrospirota; class Nitrospiria; order Nitrospirales; family UBA8639; genus Nitrospira_E. The sequence continues at coordinate 2,375,726 of CBDCWD010000004.1, read as the reverse complement.
CTCCTGACAGCGAGCCACATTAGGGTCCCAGGCATATTCGTGTAATTTTACACGGTAAGGCAAAATTTTTTAATACCAATAAATAATAATTCATGGTATAGTGGGATGAAGAAGGAGGATCAGCCAATGCAGAAAAATACCAGTGTCACCCTCGGCGAGCATTTCGAACAGTTTATTAGCCAGCAGGTTCAATCCGGACGCTATGGCTCGGCCAGTGAAGCCGTCCGTGCCGGATTACGGCTACTGGAAGCTGAAGAAACCAAACTGGCCGCCTTACGGCAGGCGTTGATTGAAGGGGAAGAAAGCGGCGTCGCCGACTATTCCTTGGAAGAACTCGTGCAAGAACTGGATGCGGAATAATTGTCGTTTCACCTGACAACAAAAGCGAAGGCTGATTTAAAAGAGATCGGTTTCATCTCTTATCACACAATCCCGAGAAAGGCCGAACCTGTGATGACATTCGCCAAGGCTATCGCAAGCATCGCATCGGAAAGCACTTCATTTTCTACCGGATGACCAAACCCCGCCATATTGAAATTGTCCGCGTCCTCCATGGTCGAATGAATATTGCACAACACCTCACCGAAAATTGACGCCTTGCTCGTCAATCCTGGGGCAGCACCAAACTCAGCAGCCAGAAATGCAAGGGCCAGGGCAACACCAAGAATGAGAATAAATATTTGGCGTGGACCTTTGTGGAAGCCGCCCACTTTGCGATAAGGCATGATCCACAAATTCGCCAGTGCTACCAGCGCAAACGGGCCAAGACCACTGGGTTCGTCGCTCTGAAAGCGGTGGCCCATAAACTGACGCGGTACGTAGTGTCTATCATCATTCAACGACTTGACATTGTATCGGTTCGATATAACCGCATCGGCTATAACAGGTAAGGCGCAATAGAAAGGGAAAGGGAACCATGACGACATCACCAAAGCATCTCGCGCCACGGCGACCAGAGATCTTCAGGACCTCGTCAGAATAGGCGCACTGCAACGAATAGGAGAACGCAAACACACCCGGCATACACTCAACATTCCCGCTATGTTTGGTGCGACATGAAAAAAGAAGAGCCCTGTTGTGAGAGGCAGGCATGGCAATCACGTTGGCGAAAGACCCGAGCTATGCGACAGGAAGCCCGCTATCGTGAAAAATAGTCAATAACACAAGATCTGATCCTTTTTTTATTTCTTATCCCAAGATCGTCAAATGGCATCAAGTGGGAAATAAGAGAAATCAGTATATTCCCTTGTATCTTCAGACATATAAAAGCTGGCAGGAAAAATCGTTGTGAGTTAGCCGAGTGAGAAGCCGTCCAACCCGAGTCGCGAGCTCAGAGGGCAACCGACGCCGGGCAATCACAATCCCAGCATGGGCTTGCTCACTCTCTACCCATTCTTGATGAAGCTGTTCAAAATCTACGCGATTGTGGGTAAGCAAAACCCGGTTGGCCGCAGCAGCTACCATGAGTTGCTCAACATCAGTTCGGCCCAATTGTTTGGCATCCCGTGCTGTAAGGACGTTGAATCCTCGGGCGCGTAGGATAGCGCCCAGCACAACTGAAACATCTTCATCAAGATACAGAGAGGGATAAACTTCAGGCATCCAGGTAGCTAGCTGGATGCGTTAGTTGATCCGGGACGACATTCTGTTCAATCGCCGCATGAATGGCATCCTGATGATCGGCATAATAACTCAGGGCATCGAAGACTTGGGCAAGAGTAAGGTGCGGCAAATGAGTGGGAATTTCTTCGGGGATAATGCCCAAGCGCCAGAGCTCGACAATGGCGCGAACCGACACACGAGTCCCCCGAATAATAGGTTCTCCATGAAGGATCTTGTCATCCTTGACAACGTATTGGTTATTGGTCCCGATCATAAAAAGCAACGAAAAAAGTTTCTCGTTTCCTGTCTCGTTATTGACTCTATCAAGAGGAATAATGACCGTCAATTCTGAACCAATAGAGTTATACACCGCTTTCAAGTATAACTCCTAATAATTGCAGGCTGCCCTAAATCTGCAAAAGCAATCGTATCTTCATTCGTCAAGACCCCTAATGGAAACCCACTCACAGCAGACCGAAATAAAGTACTGCCATTGGGATTTCCAGTTCCATTTAAACTATTCGTAAAAACCCGATCACCGGCATCTCACACAAGAAGATGCGGATTCGTACTGTTTCATCTGATCCTCCCTCCTAGAGTAAAGTGTTCATAGATGGGTTAAAATGAAGAGCCACTAGCAACACACACAGATCTGAAGTCAATCAAATCAACCAATGCCTTCTTTTGACATCCGACCACCACTGATTCCCAGAACGAGGCAGCAAGCACTCATAGCGAACGAGAGTCATTCCTTGAGAATGTGGAGCAGACCTTTGATTTGCAAATATTGGCGATAGATTTACTGTTGTGTCCCTGGGATTGGTCATCGTTATCCTACCGCCAGTATTACACTCCATGCCCAAGTTGTAGTCACCCGTCGCCGTCAACTGATTCGCATTCACCCGCACTACGTACGTCCCCGTCTCTGGTAACGTGAACGTCTGCTAGGTATTGAAGTCAAAGGCTCCCACCTCCGCACCCGAAGGCGCAAACATCGCCCCTCGCACCCTCCTCGCAGGGCATCGCGCCGTTTGAACGAGTATCAGTCCACTACCTACCCCGCCGTACCGACAAACGTGATTAAGTCTACTTCCCCGGAAGCCTCAATGGCTCCCGCTACTAACTGTTATCTAATTGGCGCTTCAGATGTGACCCAAATTGGATCGGTGGATTCAACATTCGTATTGGTGCCAAGCACCCCTGTGGTTCCAGAAGGCGATGAATCAAATGTTTCTTGTCCAGCTCCCTCATCAAATCGCCAATACCCCACCAGACCCGGCTCATTGCCAATCAGAGACCGATCCATCATGTCTTGAATTTCTTCTGCAGTCCGGACCACGTTCCAGGTGCGAACTTCGTCGATTTCGCCTCCGAAGAAACCTTGGTGACCATTAAAGAACCGAACCCCTCCGGCTGTCATCCATGACGAAGCAGCATAAGAAATTCCCGACTGCTCATTCACGAGGACTCCGTTGACATAGAGTTTTTGTGTCGTCCCATCAAACGTACCTGCTACATGAGTCCAAACGCCAAGTGTGGCGATATCATGTGTAATAAGGTTCGAGTTTCCACATCCAGCTGGATTGACATCAAACCCAACTTGAGCCCCACCAGCAGAAATGGCAGTGCCAAAGAAACAAGCCTGACTGGGACCCGCAGCATGGCCAACTGCATAGTTACGCTCAGGTATGGTTGGCTTAAGCCAAGCTTCAAAAGTATGTGACCCAAGAGGCATAACTTGACCAAAGACCACTAAATCATCGATGCCATCAAATTGAAGCGCCGTACCCGCGTTAAACTCGCGAACCTCAATCTGGCCCACATCCGTGGTGCCATCAGACACCGGCGGGAAACTCGAAGACCGCCCAGTTAATTCTGTCGTACCAACAACCGCTGTGGCAGTCACACGAATATTCCCTTGCACGGTTGGGACATTCGAAATGGAAAAGCTACCATCAGAGGAGGTTGTATCAGAAAGACTGTTGACCGTTGTAGCCGTTGCGCCAGAAACAGGATTCCCGTTTTCATCCACAACCGTCCCAACAACCGTCGTTAAGGGGTCAGGAATAACGCTAATCGGTACTTCCGGAGCTTCACCTACGTTTCCACCAAGATCCGTGGCATTTGCTTCGAGTTTCAAATCAGAAATCCCAAGCGGGACCGTAAGACTAAACTGATAGGGCACTGTCGTATCCGTAGAGACAACGGTTCCATCAACCAGAAAATCTACAGACACCACAGCAATGTCGTCACTGGCTTCCACGGTTACTGGCAGAGTAGATCCTTCAATCACAGTATCGCTTGGTTGAGGAGCAATGATTTCTACCGTGGGTGGTATACCAAAATTATCTTCCAGTTCCAGATATTGCCCGATGTACAAACGCGTACTGTTCCCTCGTGCAGCGGTGAGATACACAAAGTTGCTGTCGGCAGCGATGCCCGTACCCTCGTCATCGCGAAACTGGCTGAAGTTTAAGATCGTACGAGGAAGCGGATTTTCCGTATTACTGATGTCGACAATGGGCACGCCATTCACAAAAAAGATATCTGCACCAAAGGCAAGTCGCCCAACGACTGCGACGTCTTCTAGCAACCCTCCATTATTACGTGGAGTCGAAGCAAGGATCTGAGGAAAAGAAGGATTACTCAAATCCACCGTGGTCATGCTGCTTGTGCGATCTGCTATAACAGCATTCGTCCCATTCAAGACCACATCCCAAGCATTAGGAGTAGGCGCATTCCCAACAATAACGGGGCTTGCTGGGTCTGAGACATCGATAACTTGAAGTCCCGAAGTTTGATCCGTCACAACCGCTAACATCCTTCCAGGGTCAACATCCACACCATTTCCAGCACCAGGGGTATCAACCGAACCTAGAATTGAAGCCGTGACGGGGTTAGTGACATCAATAACCTGAAGTCCTGAAGCTCCATCTGCCACGTACACACGCGTGCCCGCCACGACTACATCTAAGGCATTCCCTGGTGTATCGACGAAGCCCAGAAGGCTGGGGCTTGAAGGCGTACTAATATCAACAATCTGAAGCCCTGAGGCCCCGTCGGCCACATAGGCCACAGTGCCAATCACTTTCACATCATTGGCATTGCCAGGAGTATCGAGCGACCCAGCCATGACCGGCACTTCCCGATTTGAGACATTCACCACCTGAAGCCCAGCCGATCCAGCCGCAACATACGCAAAATCTCCGCTCACGTCTACATTGTGAGCAAAACCAGGAATGGGGATAAAAGACAGCGCTGTCGGTGAAAACGTCTGTACCACGACAGTTGCTTCAGCAGAAAACCCGCTATTGGTCACCGTAATCGTGCACGAGCCATTCAGCCCGGCAAACACACGCCCGTCATCGGCACCAAAATTACAGATGGTTAAGTCACTAGAAGTGTAGTTCGTTCCGGTTGTGGTGGATGTCAGGTCAATAGTGTTGCCATTCTGGAGAGTCCCAGTCACAGTCAAGGGTCGGGAAGCTTCCCCGAGAATCGTGTTAAAGATCAAGACAAAATTCGAAGGTGCGACAGTTATCCCAGTCAGCAGCCCCGAAAGATTCACGCTGTTCGCGTCAGTCGGGTCGGTGCCGGAGTTAATCTCCAGGCCATCATCCACCCCATCGCCATCAGTATCGGCCAGCAATGGACTCGTCACAAACCCATCGGCACCAGAAACGACTTCTTCACCATCAGTAATTCCATCACCATCTGTGTCCGGATTGTTCAAGTCCGTACCAAGCCCAAACTCCTCCAGAGCTGTCAAACCATCGCCATCTTGATCTTCCTGAGCATCAATAGGATCATTCGGATTGAGTCCGTTGTTTCGCTCAAAATCATCTGGCAGCCCATCTCCATCAGAATCGCCAGACGTAATCACGGTCACCTGTTTCAAGCCAATTGCCCCATCCAATCGGGCTGTGATCAATACGCTTCCAGTCGCTAGGCCAGACACCCCGCCATTAGCATCGACCGACGCAATCGCAGGATTTGTCGAGATATAGTTAATCCCCGAGTTGGCAGTCGTCACGTTGCGAGTACTGCCATCAGAAAAGGTAGCAGTCACAGACAAAGCCGCATTCGCACCCTGTCCATTGAGAACGAAGGGATCAGGAGGGTTGATGGTCAACGAGGTAGGCGGTGGATCAGACACACCAAACACAAAGTCTCCGGTCCGCACTACGCCATTGCGAGCAACCGTAAAAAAGTCCGTTTGCCCGGAAATTGTCTGCCCATTCCGAACACATGTCGCCCGAGCACGCACCTGCCCCATCGTAGAAGGCACATTGGCCATCGACCACCCCCCATCAGGCCCTACTTGGACAGTGCGGTTGAGAATATTCACCACGCACGTCTCATCCAACTGTTGAGCAAAAGATGATAAAGGCAACAAGGCCTCAAGGACGATGACGAATAAGACAAGAAAGGTATTACTGATTAGATTCGCACGAATCATTCGATCACCTAGCAATCCGTATCCGATCCGAATCTCACCCTCGCCCCTGAGGGGAGAGGGAAGGGTGAGGGGTGGAATATCCAAGGGAGCAAAGATTTTCGAAAAGACTATTTCCCATCTTCCTCCAACAACGGCTTAATAATCTGCGCAAAGACCGGCAGCGTCTGCGCCCCCACAATCCGCTTCGCCTGAACAACTTTCCCGTCCTGTATGCGTCCAACAAAAAAGGTTGGCGTCCCACGCACACCAATTTGTTGCCCAGCAGTAAAATCCGCCGTCACCTCATCACCTTGCGTCGTCTCTTTTAAACACGCACCAAACTTATCCATATCCAACCCAAGAGATTGGGCCGATTGAGCATACAAGTCATCGCTCAGTTCTTTTTGTTTTGCAAAGAGTTGATCATTCATTTCCCAATACTTATCTTGCTTCCCTGCGCAGTTGGCGGCAATCGCGGCTCCTTTGGCTTTTGCATGAAACCCCAGGGGGAAATCTCGCAGAACATATTGCACCTTACCCGTATCGACAAATTCTTTCTTCAGACCAGGAAAAGTCTGTGTGTGATATTTAGAACAATACGGACATTGATAGTCCGTAAACTCCACCACTGCCACTTTGGCTTCTGGATTACCAAGCACCGGATCATCCTCTTCAAGTTGTACGTCAACCGGTGTGGACGGCGTTGTAGCCGCAGCACGTGGTGCCGCTGCCGTCGGCTTGCTCTGTTTTATTTCATCTCTCAAAGCGCCTATCTCTTTCCGCATTTCCTTTAACTCATTTTGAATCTCAATAAGTTGGCGGAGGATGAAGACGTCAGTTGACGAATCATCTGATTTCGATGATGCACCTTTACTGTCAGCTAATGCTGGAAGACTGATTACAGCAAAGCTAATACCCAACAACCAGGTTAGTACCGATATGCTGTTTATTAGGCTGGATAGAAATACTTTCATAACTCACCAGGAGGATTGTGCTCTCTGGTCAAAGGTTTTCGTGTATTGCCAGAATTGAAAGTGAAACTTTCATGGAGTAATGATATTAAGGTGCCGTCCGTGATCAAGAAACCGTGTAAAAAGATTGGTCTGCACCAATATTCCTCTACCGACCCTATCGCTGCCAATGCGAAATTCCTGTTCAATCTGATCGACGATCACATTGGAAAGCGGTGCTGGTACAGGTGGCGGCGGTAGTGGTTGTGGGTTACGTAAAGGAAGTGTCCCAATACATATAATATCTTTAATGATGCCATCCTGCGCGAAAGCACCTATCTCTGATGGTTTAAACCAAAAGAGCTGATCTGGAAAAATTGGAAACTGCCTCCCAAATCTCTCGTTAATTTCAATATTCTGTACTCTTTGGTTAAAATTACTTTGAATCTCATACAAAACTTCAGAAAAATACCCATCCCCTCCGCTACATCGCTCATCAGAAGGGGCATTAGAGTTCGGACGATCTCTGTTATTTCCGTCAGTCCTTGCGCCGGGTATTGCTGCGATATTAATTGGTACAAGCCTCTTAGGGGCATTGACCTCTAACTCATGGCTCTTAATTTCCTTGCCATTGATAATTAGTTGAATGGACACATCACCTCTATTTGGACCTGGACTGGCAGCAGTACTAAGGATTCTTACATCCTTTGATCCTTGTACAATGATATTGTCTTGGCCATTTGAGAAATCGACCAAACTATCTCCTGAGGCTACTCGCCAGCCAAATGCACTAGTTGTAATATCAGAGATTGACATACCTACAACACTCAATATGACCTCAATTGCACCATCTGTAAATTTTGAAGGATTTTCTCCTCCAAAATACCAAAGGTCCTTATCTCGAACGATGTCAACCACATTTATCTGAACGGTATCAGAACTCGTATTATTATTAGAATCAAGGATCACTACCGTAATAGAAATCTGACTTGGGTTTGACGGAAGCTGTAGATTGGGGATGATCCAAACGCCATCGTTGACAGTAGCGGTTCTAATGCTTCCCCCGACATTGACCCTTACCGTGGCACCATCCGGATTACCTGTACCAGATAAGCTAATCATTCCTCCCACAGGAAACACTTCACCCTCCGATGGCGTATCTATAGTAATCTCAAGAGCGCACACATCCGCATCGTCGATTTCTCCGTCGCAGTCCTCATCCAACTCATTTCCACACACCTCTTCGGTCGGTTGGTTCGTCGCTTGGCATACGGGCGCCCCATCTTGACCGTCTGGACATTGGGTTGTTCCCAACGAACATTCTCCCGGATCGCCGGTTTCGCAAGACAAGCCCTCTTCACATTGTCCTGAACACGAGGGCCCCTCAACGCACACGCCTGCTGCACCACACACTAAACACTCTCGACATGGCTGTGTCGCGTCACATGGATCATTGATGTCGCCCCCCTCAGTGAGATCACACCGGCCATCCGGGACACATTGGCCCGTGCGACAGACGGAACAATGACCACACGGTTGGCTACACGTGCCATCGTCTTCGCACGTATCATTAGGCAAGCAATGTCCATTACTACAACGGGTACAAGCCCCACATGACTGACCACACGTGCCATCCCCTTCTGGATCGCCTTCCCCACATCCAGAATAGGAACAAACATCGTTCTGACACTGGGCACAAGCAAACTGCGCTGGACAATCACTACAGGGGTGCTCTTCGGGGAAACATCTCAGATCGGGGACGCATTCTCCATTTCGACACACTTCACATTCGCCACAAGGTTGTTCACACGATCCGTCTCCCATACAATTCTCGTCTGGCACGCAATTGGTATTCTCACACTTGAGACATGTCCCACACGACTGCTCACATGTTCCATCTCCTGGATCAGGAGGAGGAGTACATGCCGGATCACGCTCACAAGTGTTCGAGCTTGGATTACATACAAAGCAGAAATTACAGAATCCCTCACCACAAGGAACATTACAGGCGGGGTTATCGATTTTATTGCAAACGCACTCGGGTGCTTCACAGGTCACACATGGGTCGCAATTATGTAAACACCCTGTTCCCCCTGGCTGACTGCCACAGTGCCAGCCGGCTTTGATGACACCGACGCCAGGATTTGATTCAATGATGGATCCATCCTGGCTGACCGTACCCACTCCGATTGTGACGAATTCTTCTAGATCATGATCAAATGAATACATTTCGACTTGCGCGCCAGGTGCGTGGCCATCGACGTTGGGCAGCGTTAAGGGCGCTGGAGGATCAAAGAGGGTACCTGCTGGTTGAATCGTGACGATGAACTGTGGTTGCATGCCGTTGGGGGGTGGCATGGGAACTTTGTTGGCGTTAACTGGTGTGACTGAAAGTTGTCCACTCCTTGAACCATCAGGAAAGGTGACTGACCCAGCTTTGACCGTCAGTTTGAAGCCCGGTACTTCCGGCAAGGTATACTCAACATCTTCGAGACCAATAGTCTTGGCATTGGCTGTATCGAGTTTGACTAAATAGATCGGTGAAGGTAAGGAATTATCCACTCCTTGGACAGTGACTAAGTTAAACGCAAGTGTAGGCCATGGGCCTTGTACCGTGGCTGTCTTGCCATCAGCGATGAGGTGGAGCGCCCCCACTGGTGCGTTCACAATTCGAAACTGTCCTTGACTATCTGCAACAGCTTGCAGATTTGTATCATCTATCTTAATTGTTACCCCGGGAATGGGATTGTCCTGGTTATCGAGTACCACTCCTGAGATAGTCGTTTGACCTGGATTCCCAGCTACGAGGCCTGAGGCAGAGAAACCTGCAAAGGCCGTGGTTCCTACGAGTGTCGCAGCCACCCGATGAATATCGAAGCCAATTTCTGGCCCCAACGTGAAGAGGGCACTGGCTCGACCATCGGTGTTCGTGGTCTTCCGGATGGTTGTCTGTCCGTTTTCAAACGTCCCCGTCCCTTGTGTTACTTCAAATTCCACCTCGGCATTGGCAATCAAATTCGCCCCTGCGTCTGTGACGGCAATAACAAGCGGCTGTGGTAACGGTTGACCAGCGACACCCCGTTGATTATTCCCATCAAGGACATTGATTTTGTCCCCGGGATTCGGATCGGCTGATTCTAAAAAGATGACCTCGTCCTCGAACCCCACGGCTTTGGCTTGCACACGATGAATGCCAGTGCCCGCACGCGAGCCAAGACGGAAGCGCGTGCTGGCCATACCGCTTGCATCGGTCGTTGCGATCACGCCTTGTGCCTCATCAGAGGTACCGACTCCGACTTTTCCATCCCCAAGAATGACCCGATAGACGACAGTCTTATTCGATACGGGATTGCCCGCTCCATCTACGAGTTTGACGATTAGGGGATTCGGTAATTCGGACTGGATGCCTGCACGTTGATCCTGACCGGACACCAACTCAATCCGATTTCCTGTGGCGGTTGTTCTTGTGACCTGAATACTTGCGGCTCCGACATTGCCCACTTCATCCTCGCCCATGGCCGTGATGGTATTGTTGCCCGCTATTAACGAGACCCCGCGTGCCAAGAAACTGCGATTTTCCACTTCCGCTTCGATTCCGTTAACACTGACGCGGGCTTTATCACTGTTGACCGTGCCAACCACGATGTCGTTGATCATTCCGGCCACATCTATTGTTTGGCTGCTCGTGGAAAATCCTTCTGTTGGTGATTCAATCACAACCATGGGCGGGGTCGTGTCCAACGTAATCTGCACACTCGCCGTACCAACATTACCTGATGGATCGTTGGCGACTGCCGTAATCGTGTTTTTGCCTTCTTGTAGGGGAACGGTAGCAGTCCAGGTTTGAGCATTGAGCGGAACCGATGTGCCGTTCACTTTCACGGTACTCGTTTCGTCATCCACTGTCCCCGAGACCCTAATGGGACTTGCCGGTACTAGGCTTAGATTTGCAGGCTCGGTGATTGTAACTTCCGGTGGAGTACTATCAACTGGCACCTCACATCGCGGCAACGTGCATAGTCCGACGATCGTTCGGGCATCGGCCCGGTTGACGACCCCGTCTCCATTTACGTCAAACTTCGGATCATGTGGGCCCGGACCTCGGATTTCTGCCAACAACAGATTGACGTCATCACGATCTACATCCCCATCGTTATCAAAGTCTCCCGTCACCGCCCACACCGCCGGGATTGCTCCTAGCAGGACCAAAAGACTACTGAGGATGACGGCTTTGATACGTCGATCAACGCCTAGGCGTTTTAAGTTAGTCAACATCCGTCTTCACGAATCCATGCATCGAGGCCCAAGGTTAGGAGATATCCATCCGCGCCCTCATCTGCTGCCATACGAGAAGAAAGAATAGCCCGCAACCCAATAAGAACGCCGATGAGGGAACAGGGACCACCGTCACCGACCCTGACTGAAAATCTGGTATGATCGTATTCTCTACCGCATCACTCACATCAAAAGTCCCAATTTCCACCATGGTGTTCCCAATCCCACTGCCTGTAAAGAACAAAGTTGCCAACGTAAAACTATCAGGCTGTAACGCATCCAATTCAGAATCGGACAAGAACGAAAATTCATCCAGCGAAACCGATCCTGGGTTCTCTGTAGTGACAATATCAGTCGCGAAAAAATCTAAAGGATCGCCAAGCAGTGCGCCATACGACACCGAATCGAATGTTAAGATGCTGTCGTCGAAGAGAACCTCCAGCAAAAAGGCCCCCAGGGAGGGCGCCGAAAAACTCCCTAGCTCCGCGATCGTCACATCCACGGTGACTGGATCACCAAGATTGACAGTTTGATTCGGCGGCACTAGAGAAACTGTTGCGGCCAGAACCGGAGTACTGACGACAACAGACATCAAGACAACTGCTACGCGAAGCGCGAAATTTCTCATCAGCGGGACCCCTTCCACAAGTTCAGCGTGTAAATTTCCCCCCTCGTGGACTGTATGCAAACTTTCCGTTTTTCGTAATAGATAGGCAAATCGTCCAATTTCAATGCCGTCATACATTAGAGGCATTGACCTATCCAATGCGCTCGAGGGCTTTTACTTTTTTCTACTACGGGAGGCAGAAGTGAAAGGACGAAACCGGCGAGAGTTAAGGAGGACTAACGAGTATAAGTTCGGATATTCAACGACAACAAAGAACTCGTCCCACCTGTTCCCTATACGCTACCACCTTCCCTGTTCTTTTTAACGGTGCCGGAAGTCTATACCTTTTAAATTATTTGTCAATAGGCTACGAAGGCTAGGAGCGGCTTTGCGTTTACACGCTGGAAGCTTCATCGCGCAGGCGACGGGTCTGTTTTGAATCAACCTCTTTCTGGTCCTCAAGTTTACGGCAGTTTGACTTGTTCTTAACATGGCCGTAACACATCCCCGCTAAGATTCTGGTCAACAAACATGAACTTCACGTTGCCACATTCAACACATATCTTTTTAACACAAAGGAGATCGTATTCATGAAGGTCATTCGATTCATTCTGACATTCGCCTGTTTGACTTTTTTTCTACCAGGGAATGTCTTGGCTGGAGACACCCTCTCAGATGTACTCAGAGAAAAAGGGATGATCAGCAAAGAAGATTGGATTCGCATCCAGGCGGCCAAAGAAAAAGAAGAAACCATTGCCGCCAGCGAAAAAAAAGATGATTCTGACGTCATCGTGGGCTGGGGGAAAAAAGGGTTCACCATGGAAACAGGAGATGGCCTATTTAAAACCATGCTGCAATGGAGATTCCAAGGACGATGGACATATCCCGAACGCTCTGACCCCAGAAATGCCGCGGCGTTTAGTGACAACGAAGAAAGCTCTTTTGAATTGCGCCGAGTTCGGATGAAAATCGGCGGACATGGATATCGGCCCTGGATTGGATATTACTTTGAAGTCGATCTCCAACCCGGAAGAGATTACGATGATGGATCTGCCAATGCCTCCACTAGGCTTATTGATTGGCGCATCACGCTCAGTAAATGGAAATGGCTCCAACTACGAGTGGGACAATGGAAAATCAACTACAACAGAGAACGAGTTGATTCATCCGGCAAGCAGACCTTTGTGGAACGGTCGATTGTGAACCGAGTGTTTACGATCGATCGCCAGATCGGTGCCTTGTTAATGGGAAATGTCTTTCCAGGGACCTTCGCTGACTTTTGGTATTACGCAGGTGTCTTTTCAGGTGGTGGACGTGGCCTCGAAAAAAATGATGATGACAATATGTTATGGATGGGACGACTTCAATGGAATTTCTTGGGCCGTGACCTCAAATGGGAACAAAGTGATACGGCCTTTCACCAACAACCGGCAGCCAGTGTGGCGTTTGGCGCCTACACCGGTATCGGGAAATGTACCCGATGGTCGTCCAGTGGCTGCGGGAACTTGGATGGATTTATAAGTCCAGCAAATGCTTCGGACGGTCAATTCAGAGTTGAAGGTATGGTAGAAGAAGTCGCCATGAAATGGCGAGGATTTTCGCTTCAACATGAGTATCACTGGAAGCAAGTCAAAGACTCCACGCTCCCAAAAGGGACCAACAAGACGAATTTGATGGGAAGTTACTCACAAATTTCCTATTTTCCCCATTATCTCATTCCGGCAATTCCTAAGCCGTTAGAAGTTGGATTTCGATACGCGTTTGTGGATCCAAATGTTTCCGTGAAACATGATAAGCGTCAAGAATTTACCGGAGTGCTGAACTGGTTTTTTGCAGGCCACCGGAACAAACTGACGCTAGATGGTTCCTGGCTCACATTGGACCAGCCCAGCGGTCTTGGCGGCGATAAACACGAACAGCGCGTTCGCCTCCAGTGGGATGTTTCGTTTTAAACTACCACGTCATATACAATGGGAACGAAAGGCACTCCTCCTCTCTTCCCACAAAAACCCCATCCGAGTTTCCGTTCTCGGATGGGGTTTTTAGTCACAGCAAAATGTCTTTCAGGAGATGAGTCCTTTCCTCCTGTTGATCCATGCAAATAGCCATATTATTGGGACTGTTTCAATAGTTCCTTATACCGAATGGCCACCTGCCACGGCTTCCCCTTCATTCGGCCGCCAATTTCACCCTTTGGCGCATTCACCATAAATTTTTGTGGCTCGAAGATTAAACGGCCAGGCTGCGGTTCCATTTGTTCGAGTGGGCGAGCTCGATACGAGGCCTCGTAGCTCTCACTATCCTGCCAGATAGGCGTTTTCACAGAAAAATTGCTTAATACCACGTGCAGGTTCTCTCCAGCGACAAACAAGCCACCTGACGTGGTGAGCTGATGCTCTTCGCCCAGTTCGGCTGTCTCATAAAATGTCACCATTTCTTCTGGAGTGGCTTTTTCCAACGCTTTCACAAAATGAGGGACAAACAGACGAATTTCCGTATCGCTTAACGCGGCATATTGTTTCGACGCCAACAAACCCCGCTCTACGCGAAGACCTTGTAGCACACGGGTCATTTCCTCTGCAGTAAATGTGACTGGATGACTGTAGCCTTTGCCCTCATAGGCATCAGGCATCACCTGCAACGCCACAACACGATCGGGACTATCAAAAATTTTCAATGTTTGAAATTGAGGAGTACTACAAGCCACTAAGAACCACATCAGACCGGCAAAAGCTCCGACGACAACACTTCGTCTCATTCACGTCCTCCTTTGAAAATCCGCCTTAATACGTCGTTTTTCTGCTAGCAAATTGTACTCAATAGCTGTGTACAACGCAGCTTTTCTCCAAAAATTTAACAAAAACGACATTGGTTTGAAATCCATTGGTCATTTTCCCATTGTATCCTTTGTATAAAGAATAACTATAACAAGGAGAAAAAGACGAATGGTACGTGTAGAACAACTCATGACTCGAGAGCTGGCCTGTATTGATTCACACCAAGCCGTCTCAACGGCCGCAAACATGATGCGCAATCGAAAAATTGGCAGCCTATTGGTGACGCAAGATTCAGAACTCATCGGCATTGTGACTGAAAGTGATATTGTACGAAAAGTCGTGGCCTTTCATCTTTCACCAGAATTCATGCAGGTCAAGCAGATCATGAGCACGCCGGTTGTCAGCATTGACGAAACCGAATCCATTTTTGAAGCAGCCGGCATTATGAAAGCCTCAGGTACGCGGCACCTTGCCGTGGGTGACAAGGATCGTGTGGTAGGCATGTTATCAGTTCGGGATTTGTTATCCCCTGTTTCACGGGATGAGTTGTAAGATGAAAAATATGGCCTCTCGAATCTCCCCCAACTTATTTCAGCCATCGCTTCGAGAACCATCATGGCTCTCACAAATCTTGGCAGCCGATCTTTCACACTTGTGGATGAAAGGCATCAAGGTTGTCCTGAGTCTCTTGATCATGACCATTCTGTTGGGCCTCACGGGAGGAGTTCTTCGGATTTTCATGAATCTTCAGAATCTTTTCAGTCACCCGATTGAACAGGCCTTGCGCCATCTTATCGTTGATACCCTCATCATCCTCGCGATTGTAGAAGTCTTTAAGACGACCTTAACCTACTTTTCAGAAGGACGGGTGAAGGTCACATTTATTGTGGACACAATTTTAGTCGTTATGCTCACTGAAATTATTTCCAAATGGTTTTCGGAAGCACCAGTGTCACAATGGATCACTCTCGGAGGAATTCTCATGGTATTAGCCATTATACGTGTCGTCGCCGTGCAATGGTCTCCTGCAAGATCAGAGACGCACACAGAAAGCCCACTTTCTGCTACGTCTTGACCAAGAATCCAGTAACCACACTTTCAAACGAGATGTTAGATGGTTATTGGGTATCGTTTAGATGGATTATCTGTGAATAAAGGCAGGAGTGAGCCTTTTTCTTTTTCTAGAACAGCTGAGATTGGTCAAGATCTTTTAGCATGGTGGATTCCCCAGGCGCAGCGGCGGGCGCTACGCAAGGGGCAGACAAGAAGAAGAAGGGAATCAAGACAATTTACGAAACGGTTGAATGGCTAGAGGCCATTTTTAGACTCCCATTGACCAGCACGCCTTCTTCAAGCAAAAACACCGGGGACTCAATCGTCCCATCAACTTTTGAAGGTGCTAACAATTCAATTTTTTCTTTCGCGGAAATGTCTCCACTCAGCGGACCTTGTGCCACAATATGCTTGGCATTTACAGTTGCTTCAATTTTGCCGTCTTTTCCGACTTGAATCAGATCGCTTCCAACCACTTCTCCTTCAACAAATCCGTCAATACGCATCATTCCCTGGACCTTCAAGACACCCGTTAACCGACATTTTTGCCCTAGATACATTTGATAGCCTTCTTCGGCTAGAACATCCGAAGCGGAATGAATCATCGTCGTTGACTTTTCGTTTTCCATCACATCCTCCTCTGTTAGTCATGCCACCCAAGGGCCTTGGCGATGAGTGTCGAGCCAACAACCCTCTCGATTTCTTTATGAACAGATAGAGTATGGAAGCGACGGAAATAGAAACTATTCCTCTTTTGAGGGGTCGATTAGACGAGATGATTTAGATTGCAGGGCGTACCTAAGGCAGGATATCAGCATAGTCCGGATTCTCAATTAGCTCGGGAACGATGAAGGGAAACGATTCGTCAGAACATTTTGAGCATGTAGAAAGGGAAAATGCAGAATTCAACAAATTTGTATCAGGAATGCCTCTTACCTGACACGCATTTGTAACACCTATCATTTATTCATTTCATAGACTTGGGAATCTCCCAAACTGTCTCAAAAATAATGAGGCCATTGTTTTAATGTTGATGAAATTTCACTTTGCTCAATGACCCACTGGAGGTTAGACATGGGTTCTACAACAATTTTCAGTTCTTCATTTGACTCCAAACTACGATGCCCACGCTGTGAGGGATTACGAATTTCAGAGACACATCTTGCCCACGAAAGCCACGGCTCACTATGGCTCGATTGCCTACGATGTCTTAACTGTGGATTTATTGAAGATCCAACATTTTTTCACAACCGTCACATTCTGAAAATTCCTCAACCAAGACGCCACGCGATTTGGAAAAAAGCTCGGCGACGTACAGTTCATCAGAAAAGATTCCCACAAACATTCTAGAAGGTCATATGTTGCTCCCTAAACAACCAAGAGACCATCGCCTACCTTCAATATTCACCACTGTGTAGCTTCAAAGGAGATCTACCATGAATCAATGGGAAAAACGAGTTGGAGATTCTCGACACCAAAGACCCTTGACAAATTTTACATCAATCCTTATGGCGTGTTTTGGATTCGCCTTGGCCCTAGGAATTGGTTCGTTGGTCCAAGCATCTGAAAATTTTCTACCCCATAAACAAAAATGGATTTTCCAACGCGTGGCGACATTTCCAGTATTTCTCAATACCGATGTGAATAAAGAAACGGTGGCTGAAATCGTAGCCGCCAGCTCAGATGGAAATCTTCTTATTTACACCGATAGCGAAACAGAAAACATTGGCTTCGTGAATATTCAAGATCCCTCAAACCCACAGGCAGATGGAGTTGTTCCGGTAGGAGGAGAACCAACGTCAGTTGGAGTAGTAGGGAATTATGCCTTGGCTAGTGTGAATACCAGTCAAGACTTTATCAATACCTCTGGACTATTACATGTAATTGATATCAACAATCGTACGATTGTGCGGACAATTACTCTCGAAGGTCAACCTGATAGTGTTGCAGTCAGTCCAAGTGGAAAATACGCCGCGATTGCTATTGAGAATGAACGAGATGAAGATCTTGGGGATGGAAGGCCTCCACAATTTCCGCCTGGTTTTGTTGTAATCATTGATTTAAATGGACCACCAGCCAATTGGGCCACTAGAGATGTTGAGTTGGTAGGTATCTCCGATCTTTTTCCCACAGATCCTGAAGCTGAATATATTGACATCAATCACAAAGATATAGCTGCGGTGACACTTCAGGAAAACAACCATATTGTCTTAATTGACTTGAAAACAGGCCAAGTGATTCGACATTGGAACGCTGGCACTGAAGACTTGAAGAAAGTCGACATCCTCGAGAACGATCTCATTCAACAGAATGGAAAGCTGAAAGATGTACCGCGTGAGCCGGATGCAGTCACTTGGATTTCGAATAGAAAACTAGCGACCGCTGACGAGGGCGATTTAGATGGAGGAAGTCGAGGATTTACGATTTTTGATAAAAAAGGCAATGTCCTCTGGAAACCAGGAAATTCCCTAGAGCACATGGTGGCCCGGATCGGACATTACCCTGAAAACCGTTCTGAAAATAAAGGCAATGAGCCCGAAGGAATTGAATTCGCAACGTACGGCAAAGACAAATTCCTATTTGTTGGCTCGGAGCGAGCCAATGTCATTCTTGTGTACAAACTCATCTTTGGTCGACCACACTTTGTTCAAGTGCTTCCTGCAGGCGTCGGACCTGAAGGCTTACTTGCCATTCCCCAGCGTAATCTCTTTGTTGTAGCCAGCGAGGTTGATGACCGAGGAGATAAAATTCGTTCGTCCCTTACCATTTATGAGCGGACACGTGGGCTTCCGACCTACCCCACGATTCTTTCGAAAAATCGAAGGAATGGTACGCCGATTCCCTGGGGAGCATTGTCTGCCTTAGCTACCGATAAGAAACGATCGTTCATCCAACGGATATTTACAGCTTATGACAGCTTTTATGACGAAAGTCGAATTTTTGAAATGATCGTGCCTCGGAAAAGTCCAGCGATTATCACAAAAGAAATTGTGTTACGAGACGCCCAAGGCCACACCGTGAATGTAGACATTGAAGGGTTAGCCGTGCGCCCCCATAACAAAGGCTTTTGGGTTGTCTCCGAGGGTTCCGGCAGTATCGATGATGATGACCGACCTGTCACATCCCTCAATCAACTTTTAAAAGTCAAAAAAAATGGGCAGATTTTAGAGACTATTGAACTGCCTGCTTCCGTGAATGCCCTGCAGCAGCGTTTTGGATTTGAGGGTGTAGCCTCAGTCTGGAACCGTTATACGAAAAGCGAACTGGTCTACATAGCCTTCCAGCGAGCATGGGTCGGTGATCCAGATGATCATGTCAGAATTGGGCGCTACGACACTGCCAATGGTGAATGGACCTTTTTCTATTATCCTATCGATCCATCATCTTCGCCAAACGGTGGATGGGTCGGGCTATCTGAGATAGTTGCTCTCAGCCACAACCGGTTCGCCGTTATTGAGCGGGATAATCAAGGTGGTCCGGATGCCACTATTAAGAAGATTTATGAATTCAGCATCGATGGATTAGAACCGCAGTCTCAAGGACAAGCCTTTCCAGTCCTGAGTAAAACGCTGGTTCGAGACATCATTCCTGATCTGAAAAAAGATAATGGGTTCGTGCTAGAAAAAGTTGAAGGATTGACCGTTCTCCCAAATGGGGATGCGTATATTGTCACGGATAACGATGGAGTGGACGATGCCAGTGGGGAAACACAACTTATTAATCTAGGAAAAATTTTTCAATAGAAGATTTTAAAAACCTATACAGGGGACTAGGTGAAGTTGGGTTTAGAAATATGCTTTGATCAGCTAAGCATTTCTCGTCCACAATGATTATGTAGAGAACACAGGGCAGATTAGAAATAAGGCTACGGACCTGTGAGGCAAAGCCCCTATGATGGGAACATGCCAGGGCAAGACTGTTCACCTCGGTATATTTCAAAAACGAATGTACGATTGGAAACACCTCACGTTCTTCAGCTAGGCGAAATCGGAGACTCGCAATCCCTTTATAGTAAGTCAGAGGGCCCTTCTGAACGGGCAAGAACGTTGAAGAAAAGCGGTAGGCCAAATGCCGAGTGAGGATTGAAAGAATGACTGAAAACTTTAAAAACCTAGGCTACCCCTTTAACAGTGACTGCGGCAGGCCGTAATTCAATTTGGCAGCGAAAGATTTTTTCGAAAAGTTTTTTCCGGCGTTCCGTCGTCCATAGCTCTAGTTCGGGATCATATCGAAAATTTACATCCAACTGGAGCGGTTTCCCCAATTGAACCTTGACAGACCTAATCACCGAAAAATGAGTCCGATCCAACCCATCTGCTATACGAAGAATCGCACTCAATCCTAGTACTTTCTTCCGGTCATTCGCATTGAGTAACTTAAAGCCAGCATGGCCGGTTTTGGGGACTCCTCGCCGGTGATAGCGGGCCACATTGGCAATAATTCGAATTTCATCCAACGAAAACCCCGGCAATTCAGCGTGAGCAATCAAATAGTAGGTATGCTTATGATGTTGATTTTCCTGAATATGATGCCCGATGTCATGAAGCAAGGAGGCATATTCCAGCCACTCTCGCTCAGCCTCTCCCATCTCATGAATGGATTGCGTTTGATCAAAGAGACTCAACGCCAGTTTCGCCGTATGATGAGAATGAGTTTTGGGATATCGATAGCGACGGGCCAGCAGCAAGATTTGGCGGCGGCGCACGCTGGGAATTTCCTGTTCCGCCTTTATACCTTCGTAATGTCGTTGTATGAAATCATAGATCACACCTTCTCGAACAGCCTTATCGCTAATCCGAACTTCCTGCGCCCCAATACATTCCATCAGTACACGCAGCACCATGACACCAGGGTACAAGGTATCTACACGTCGCGGATCCAATCCCGTAATTTTCAATCGACCTTCCGTATCTTTCGTCCGTAAGAGTTTCTCCACTTCCTTGATCGCTTTCAAATCAATCAACGCCATGTCAATCTTCGTCAGAGACTGGCCTGTTTGAGCCAAGTAAATAATTTCAGCTAAATTTCCCGCCATACCTGAGGTCGCAACGAGAGAGCCTAGCAAAACAGGTTTTTTACTCACCAATGATTTCTTAATGGTTTGCGCGACTGACTGTTCCATTCGTTGAACAGTTTTCTTGTCAGGAGGATCCGCTTTGAGATACTGATCCTTCAATCGAATAGCGCCCAGCTTCAAACTCCGCACAAACTTGAGACGCTTGGGCGTGCAAGCCATCAGCTCAACCGACCCCCCGCCAATATCGACAATCATGGCGGGCGAGTCTGAGAGATCCATACTATGCCGCACACCTAAGTAAATGAGCCGCGCTTCTTCTTCTCCGGTGATCACACGAATCTTTAAGCCCAATTTCTTGCGAACCAGCTTAATGAAGTCGCCACCATTTTTCGATTCGCGGACCGCACTCGTGGCCACCGGAAGAATCGTATCAATTCCTTTATTCTTGGCGAGCAAAGAAAACCGGTTAAGGACAGCGAGTCCCCGCTCCATGGCTTCAGGAGAAAGCCGGCGGGACGTAAACGTCCCATCACCCAGCCTGGCCATTTCCTTAATGCGATCCACAACTTTATAGGAGAATTTTTCTCCGATTTCTGCCAACACCATATGAATAGAATTCGTCCCAATATCAATGACAGCAAGTCGTTTCATCATGTGGCTTTGTTTCCCCGACACTTTTGTTCTCTTCCATCAGCAATGTAAGACGATACCCTAATCCCCAGACGGTTTCAATCACACAACCCGGATTTTCCAAAGAGCGCAGCTTACGTCGAAGCCGCACAACATGAGAATCGACGGTTCGTGATTCAACCGTCACCTCGTTTCCCCAAACAGTCTCCAATAGTTCCTGGCGAGAGACGAGACAATGCTGGCGTTGAACTAAGCAGGCAAATACTCGAAATTCGAGACGAGTTAATTGTAGAGAAGACTCACAGATTTTCACTCTGCGAGTCTGATGATCTAAGATAAGATTGGGGATATTGGGAAGGTTTGACAAATCCGGATTTTCGATCGACATACCGATAGAGCACTTCCCTTCTATGAAAGGGATAAGGACACAAGGTACTCCCCTGACATCTCATCGGCATTATGTGAATGTTACAAATACGTAAACACATGATAGACAGAATCGAGGGAACACTGATGAGACACAAATCACTAAAAACCCGTTTCACGAGTAATGAGATCGACAATCGCGCTGTTTCCAAATAACGCATCAACCTTGTTTGGAAGAGAAGACGCACGCAACTCTATACGCCCACCAGCCTCTTCAACTAACACCTGTGTCGCAAGAATATCCCAGGGATTTAAACCTGGATCAAGCATGGCCCCAAGCGAACCATTGATCACTAGACTATGACCAAAGCAATCCGTGTACGCTCTGACATACCCTGTTAACGTTAGCAAGCGCTGGTAATCATCTTCACGCTTAGTTTCCTGAAATTGTGCGAGATCACCAACCCCAATAATGGCATCTTCCAGCTCTTGATGCGGCGCAAGCTGCAACGCTTCGCCTTGGCACATCGCCCCTTGTCCCTTTGCAGCAGAATACGTTAATCCCAACATCGGAAGATGAATCACACCGATCAATGGAATGTCTTTTTGCATATCAACTAAACCAACAATCGTGCCAAATAAAGGAATGCCGTGAACAAAAGACTGGGTTCCATCAATAGGATCCACCACCCATCGCCAACGAGTTCCAGATCCTTGAAGGCCGCTTTCTTCTCCCAGAATATCTAAGGGGCCCACTTCTGCTTGGCTCAGTAAATGATGACGAATAAGTTCTTCGGCTTCCCGATCAGCTTGGGTCACCGGAGAACCATCATCTTTTTGATGAACCTCTAGACCCCTTTGCCGGAAATATGCTTGAAGGGGAATCGCTGCAGCTTGCGCTGCGCCGATGGCTGCCTCCAACAACTGCTTTTGTTGCGTATTGGATAAATCCAAGTCCAAGCAAATACCCCTCGTCTAGAAACCTCACTCTAGCATCTTCAGGCTCAACTTACCAAAATCTTCCTTTCTCGAGATGACTGGCAAACACAAGATGCAAAGAGAGGTTCAAGCGGAAGGTATCCGCGTAGCAGTGAAAATGGCAGTACCCAAACACGACTATCGATACATACAAGCCATCCACGTATTTCTTGGGATGAAACTCGTTTCTTACCTTGCGGGAAGGAGCCTTTATGATGTTTATTGATTGTGAAGAAATGAACACAAAATAGGCCACGAACGCGAGTTGCGAATTTTTTCAAATGCTCCTTGTTCGATTTGCCGAATGCGTTCACGTCCGACGCCAAAGCGTTTGCCAACTTGAACTCGATTTAATTCATTCTCTCCGGTCCCAATTCCAAAACGATACCGAAGGATGTCTTTGTACCGATAGGGCAATTCGTCCAAGACCTGCATCGTGTGTCTTTGCAACTCCCTATCCAAACAATATTGCATGGGGCTCAGGTCTGGGCTTGGCAACATCATACTGAGAGAAGATTCTCCGGCATGATCATTCTGCGGCGAATCGAGGGAAACTGATTGCCAGGGTAAATTCTGCAACTGTTCAACTTTTTGAAGGGAAACATTCGCTTCATGCGCCGCACTTCTCACAGATTGGATTCCCACCTGTTGGGTTACATCGCGACTCTTTCGGTCAAGCCCTCGTTTCACGAGAACTTTATTGACCGGAATCCGCACGGTTCGTTCTCGATCATCAATCGCACGCGTGATAGCATGGCGGATCCACCAGATGGCATATGTGCTAAATTTCGTCCCACGAGTGAAATCATAGCGATCCACGGCTTGCATTAATCCGACATTCCCTTCTTGAATAAAATCCATAATATCCATATGAGAACCATAGTATTTTTTGGCAACAGAAACCACTAATCGAAGGTTTTGCTCAACAAAGCGATCTTTCTCCATGGTCATTTTTTGATCCCAGGAATTGAGTTCCTGACAAACCTCTAAAAATTCCTGAATCCCCATACTTAATATTTCCTCTTCGAACCAAATTGTTCTGGCCTGCCGAGTCGGCGAACTCAGAAAATCGGATATACTTTTATTGTGCGTTTCACAGAGCTTCGTAACCAATGAGAAATGAGAAGCCCGCATAAACAGAAAATTGGACTCCATATTGCGATTCATACTATCGACAACTTCCTGAACCAACTCCACATGATCAACAATGCTCTGAAAAATTCGCGGATGTAACGAAAAAACGTGCAGTCGGAAAATAATCTCAAAACGCAATTCTTGGAGTT
Organism: Nitrospirales bacterium; assembly: GCA_965223315.1. Lineage (GTDB taxonomy): Bacteria > Nitrospirota > Nitrospiria > Nitrospirales > UBA8639 > Nitrospira_E. Next base: position 2,351,750 of record CBDCWD010000004.1, on the reverse strand, counting down.
GTCGTTGAAGTTTTGCCTGTTTCTTCAATGTATCCCAATCGCGCCGCAAACGACGATGGCATTCCAACCATTGTTCAATAAGGGAAATTAAGGAATCTATTTGGGAAGACTTACTCTGACACCATATCCGATCACGTTGGGGGTAGTTGAGTTGCTCATCCCGACCACCCAATTCTATATTCCGATGAAGGGCAAGCTTAGACAGAGGTACACCCTTTTGCTTCGACTGTTTGAGAATCTCAAGCAAATGTGAAAGGACTAGGGGCAACTTGAACAGTAAGACATTTTTCCACGCTCTATAAGTCTGAAGTTTCTTAGCAAATTGAACTTGTTCCTGGTAATTCGAACTTGGGAATCTGGCTATTTCACTCAGATAGACCTCAACAAGTGATGTCTTCGACTGAGAAGTGCTATGGCATTCTTGCTCTGAAATCTCCGGCAGAGCACCCAGAGTCTCCTCTAGCTCTTGAAGCCTTCCTTCACCAAGCCTTTCTTTATTCAATGAAAAGTCCTGAGTTTGTGGTTGGATCATTGCTGAAATATCATCCGGCGTCTCTATCGACCTACCTTTAAAAGACTCCTCAAATCCTGATTCATGTTGCAATTGTTTTTCTTTTAGCGTCACCTGTTCCCTCCTTTGGTTCATGATTCTCTTTTTCCTCTAAAACCAGGACAGATTGTAGGGAACCTAAATGACAATAATGTTTCATCCTTGTAAGAAAATGATCAAACCACCCAACTGAAAACAAGACAGACTATTCGGAGAAAAAAAATTGAAGGAGAAAAAGGGAACTCCCGCAAATTACCACATGGCAAAATAACGAAAACGGTCTCTACCTTGATGCCCTGAATAACGGAGGCCCAACTTCTTGCAATTTGCGTAAAAGGTTGTAGTGGCAGGCCAATCTGAAAAAATGCCTAACACTCCTACCTTCTGCGCAAGTACATCAATCGTTGTCAAAATATTGCCATCATTTTCCAAAGCATCCAGTATTGTTTGGTAATAGAACGTGTTGCCACCCTTGAGCACATCCTCGACAATACGCCCCGAACGTTCTGTTGTCCAAGTAATAATTTTAAGTCCCGCCTTCTGGGCTTCCCTTGCATACTCCGATGGTTCGACCTTCCCGTTCTCATTCACTTCCAACAGCATAGGCATAGGTGGCGCCACAATTTTCACGCCTTGGGTGGCAAGATCATTCAGAAACGGCTCTGAGTTGGGGCGAGGAATGGGACCACCATCCAGAAATACAGCTTGCTTCCCGAAGCCCGGTCTTTTCCGTATCCACGTCAACACATCGTTCAAATTAAAGGACTGAGCAAACACCTTTTTCGGAGAAATACCGGCATCTTGATATTCATCAATCATCTTCAACGCATAGTTCTCTTGGCTTCCAAAAATAACTGCAATATCATCTGCATTTCCTTCTTTGAGCTCTGGGGTAAACTTGGCACCCATCTGATCGAAGAGTGCAATACTTTCAGCATGCGTCAAAAGCGTGCCGCTCGTAGCATAAAGATCGGTGCGATAGTCAGCTGTCCCGCCCAGATACCCTTCAACCGTCGTCGCATTTCTATTAGCCGCATCCATTTTCCCCTTGAGAGATTTGAACTGCTCCAAAGTAAAATCTGAGGCACAACACGTAATCTCGGAGGCGTTCGTCAAATTTCCTTGAGCATCAAACTCTGGTGGAACTTTACATTGATGACGAAGATCGTCTCTGGCAACAATATTCGTTGTAGTGTGCAGATCACATTGGGCATGACGGCACACAAGTTCCCCATCTTTGGTAAATGTCACATCGCATTCTTGAATACCCGCACCCATCCGGTGTGCCGCTTCGTACGACTCTTTTGTATGCTCAGGAAACTGAAGCGGCGCCCCTCGATGGCCGATGGAGAAGTCACTATGTCGAAATCGTTTCTTTTTCGCGCATTGCTTAAGCTCCCTCTTCAACTTACCCTTCTTCATCTTATCGACTAGGTAAAATGGACGAAGGCCAAGCTCAACGTTTTGACGTACATCTCGTTCGAACCCATACTTCCCACTCGCATGAACATTTCCAAACATTGGGAACACCATCAATACAATCGTTAGCGCAACCGTGATAGCCTTTCTATTCATAAAGCTGTTTCTCCTTTATTTCATTTGATTGTTCTTTCGGTCATGCCATTTAGACTAAGGTGATCTTCATCAAGAGAGATCCGAGAAATCTGCACATTTACTCTTCGTGTAGTAAAGCTTTTTCCGCCTTCAACAAAAATTGATCGCGCCACTCCTTAATCTCTTCAATACGAAGATCATGTTCTCGAGCCGCTTCTTCATATGACTTACGGCCTTTGAGCACACTAAGCACTAGTTCTCTCCGCTTGTGTAAAGACCACCTAGCTTGAGACTGATTCCCTTGTTCTCGCTTGTTCAGATCAAGTTGTTCCTGATTCACATTTCTAGAACCATTTTCTGTATGCATCTGATTCGGCTGCATGTTCACCCCCTGCACCGAAAATTCTGCTATGAAGGTTTTTGCTTCACCGCAAGAAATAAGATGCCCCATTGAGGGTGTAAAAAGAAGTTTTCCCCTCCCCTTTGGAAGTGGAGCTGCTCGATAAGTGCCTGGGAGAATGTTCGACACATTGAAGGTTCCATTAGGTGCAATCTCCGCTGCATACAACACCAGGCGATAATCGTTTGAATAGATGCCTATGGAATGAACCAGACTTGTCTCGCCCTGAATCCGGCCCTGAACTTGGCACACAGAATGAGACTGCGACACTGTGGCATTTAACAAATCTTCCATCGTTCTGACAAAGACAAGAGAAGGAGCAGATTTCTGTCTCGTATTCAACCACGGAGACTCTTGAACAGAGTGGTGTTGGCTTCTCGTTACGCTCTGTGGATACCATGCGATTGAGGCTTCAATAAAACACGCTATAAACACAAACATGACAAAGCAAGCTATTATGTTAGAGCTACAGCTTCGTGTCACGAAAATCCTCTTTATTGGAACATTGAAAATATTTGACAGAGAGTGGGCACTGATACAAAGAATGGCTATCCCGGTCCCATTCACATGAGACCGGGACAGGCTATCTCACTAGAAATGCCTTTGAGGAAGCTGAAAACCTGTAACTTTCAGGATGTCATCCGTCGGGAAATCAGGCGTCCCATCACCATCGGTATCCACTAATGGCATATTTGTATCATCACTATGCTGAATAGCAAAATACGCCGTCGTTCCAGATGCATCAAACTTGAAACCAGTCGGTTCAGCAGAAGAATCTCTTACTGAAAGAATTTTCACACACCCATCGCTCTTAATATTGCGATCTCTTTTGTCAGGAAGACACGCGAAAATGTCACCATTCGGATTATCTTCGATCACATAGAGATTGCCCGTCTTCGGTTGGAAGGCGACATTGTCAAATGCATTGAAATCTGGGTCCCCTTCAACGAGCCTATTGATCACGATAGTCCGTTCATCTGAGGCTTCCGTTGGCATCAAATCGATTGCACATTGGATTTCCCCATAGAGTGAAGCAGAGCGGTTCTGCGTATTCGCCCAGCAAATCTTGACACCTGGTCCTTTGTATTTAGGATCAGGACCTAAATCCTCGGGACGATAATACCCGGTTGCCCCACTCGCATTGGCATCGAAGCGCGCGGATGCAGCGTTGACCGCCACCCAGCCACCGTTACCGATTTCGCAACCTTGCCCATACTGTTGACGGTCATCCCGGCAAGATATTTGAGCGGCATACACACTTCCAGCGGTAAATGGAGAACTGCTCAACGCCGTAATATTTCCACCACTATGGAGATTGTTTGGGATAAATTTATACAGAGCGCCACCATCTGAATCATCAGTATCTGTGCCTGGTCTCAATTCATCACCGGCATACAACACACCCTCGTCCGTAATATGGATCCCTTCCCAAGCCATGGTCGGAAGCGCCGTGCGTTGAGCCACGTGTGCAGAGGGGCTGCCATTTTCATCTTCAACAGTCCCAGCCGTACGGTCTGTCACTCGATGATTATTCACATTGAGCGGATCGATTATCTCCCAACCATACCCATCAGACACTTCCTCTGTTGCCAGAATCGTTCCCCAGGGGGTTCGTCGAATACCGTCACAACCATCGATCCCACGAAGCATGGTAAACACTTGACCGTCACTTATCCGAATTCGTTGTACCGCCGGATGGTTGCCGGTATTTAACGGATTGCCTGGAAAAACCTCGATACAGAATATCAACCACTCAGGGTTACGGTCATTTGGCCAAAATGCAAACTGATCCGCATGTCTGGCGGCATTGCGTGTGACATATTCTACCTGCAACCCTCTGGCCAGTTTCACTTGTCGCTTTGCTCGTTGTTTCACCATACGAAAGCCGGCCAAGGTCGCTGGAGCTGAACCTCTAATGGGCCTCTCAATTCCAAAATATTTCATGGAATTATGCCTTAATTCTCGTTCTGCCAGCCTACCAAAATCCTTTTTCTTCACATGCGGAACGTCCACTACAGGTGGGAAATCCGGATTTGCACTTACCAGACTCGGTAACAAAAAAGCCGAAAGTCCGATTGCCCCAACAGCCTTCAAGAATAATTGTGAATTCATCCCCACGTCCTTTCTTTAAAAAAAATTTGATTGGATACCACTTGCGTGACTATGCTACGTACAAGATATTAGGTGTCAGACACCTTTTTATATATTGCCTTGACTATTTATCAGCTCTTCACCTCCTTTCTACCTCATACACCCAGAAGATCAGGATGGGGCTGACGTAAAAAACCGCCAGCGGCGTTCTCGCCATTATTTCGTGCTGACGAACAAGGTACGCTCCTCGCGCAACAATAGCTGTAGCCTTCCCTTCGAGAAGCCTCAGGACAGGACGGGATGGACTTTTTTGAACCGCCCCGAAGCCTTAAACCGTCAACGGCCTCCCGCCAAAATATGCCTCTTGATATCCTCATTTAAAACTCACAGAACTGAAAGACATGGCGCACTCTGAATTTATTTTGGTCTTCGATTGCATGTCTCACACATTTAATTGTAGAGAAGTCAGGTTACAGATCGGTTTCAAACAACAAACAGAATTGCGAAAAAAGTGTGGAAGTTCTGCTTTGGGTACAGACGACACCATTTTCAAGAGAATTGTCGATGGTTGCCTAGCGTAAGAATACGGGCATCTTAATTCGCAGCCGATTCTTTTTGGTTCGGGGCAATTTTTTGTTCATTAATTGCGCGACACTTCGTCTGGACAGTTTCAGGATTGCCCATACTCTTGACCGCTTATTGCAAAATCGATTCATGGCTTTCCTCAGACAATTGATTCATCTTGAGACTTTCACATCTACCCACACCAGACGATGATCAGAGCTTTCAACTAACGATGACAATGGTTCACGAGTCCTTGGCCAAAATACCCCGGAACTCTTTGTTTTCAGATTTTTTGATGGCAGCACATAATCAACGCGAAGGTTGCCCGGACTTGGAGGAACATCCCCAAAGTCAGCGGTATCAAATTTTGATCGCCCCATATGTGATAGATTCGCTCCTCTTTGCAATTCCGAGGCCTCTCTCCCTCCCATACTCTTTGGCGTGCGCTTTGTATTGATTCGAGGATGATTGAGTAGTTGCAGAGCTGCATTGTTCGTACTATCTCCATCAAAGGGGTCCGCGTTGAGGTCTCCCATGATGATAAAGCTTGTCCAACGATTGAGCCCCCCAGCTTGTCCCTGGTCATCTGAGATATAACGGCTGCGATTGGGATCGATATAGTCAGCCCAGAATCTGATTTCGTCGTGATTTCGACGACCATTTCTATCCTCTGGACCATCAAACACCGGAGGCGTGGGATGGCTCGCTAAGATATGAATGACCTGACCATGAATGTCGATTGGAATGTCCCAATGGCTCTTGGAAGAGAGGCGAACCACTTCGAGCTCCTCTGCGTCATACCAATCGGCAGGTACAACGGTTGCTGGGTCATCTGGCAAGAGTGCATGTGGCATATCCTTCCACAAAAACTTTTGGAACGTCCGAACTTCGGACTCGACAATGGGATGTTTCGAAAAGACCACCATCCCAAATTGACCAGGGAAAAACCCAAAACCGAATGCATCCCCTGGTCCAGTCGTAGAGCCATTTACATCATTATCGAGGTTGCGTCCCGATGGGATTCCTGTATTCGAGGGCGCAAGAAAGACAAATGGATACTCAACCGGTGTACTCCCATTTTGGCTGACCGACAGATAGTTGCTTTGGAAAAGCAGCGCAGCCTGTCCCTCTTCGTCGAAATCAAACTCGTTAATCAACAAGACGTCTGGATCTACTCGTTGGACAACCTCAGCAATAGCTTTGGCCTGAACATTGTCAGGATTCGACAAGTCTGCTATAAGTTGGCCTGCAACGTTACGATTCAATGACGCGTTGAACGTGGCAAACCTCACAGCAGTATGTTGTCTCCCGAAAGATTTCTGGAAACGTCTATGATGTTGATGTTTCTGACGAGAAGACACACCTCCCCAGGTGCTTTTCTTGGAAGGGCCATAGATCTTTGAGGTTCCACTGATCGCAACAGTCGCTGGCAAGAATAGAGAAAAACTGATCAGCAAACAAAGAAAAAGCGGACGCGAGAACGGCCCTTTCCGTTGTAATAGGACTTGCCTCGCCGGGGAGGTTCGGTTGGTCAGCACATTCCAAAATTTGAACCTCATGAAAGTAATCATTGTCATTCTGTTTTTTTCCTTCCTGTCATAAAAAAGAGCACGATGACCATCAGAGCAGATGCTGAAAGACCAAGAAGAACATAACTCGTGACAAGAGCCGGTCCATTTACCATACAATTCCCTTTCTTCATTCACAGTTTCGACTACCAGTTCTAGGAGTTCGCTTTACACTTCTTTGCTGACCCGCACTGCATTTCGTACTCAGACACCCATTGTCTTTGACCAGACATTGATTATCTTTCACGTCAGTTACAAATTAATTTGGCACCAGCGTGGTGTCGAAAACACGATCTCCGTCAACGTTACGAATGGACACCGTCAAATTTCCGAGATGATCGACTTCCACATGCCCGAAGTTCATCCAAGGCTTGGCTTCCTCCCACGTAGACACGGCATCAGCACTCTCCGGGCCATACAAAAAGAGGTTTTCTGTTCCTAATGAATCGTCAAAATCTCTATTGGGAAAGAGACCGGCATTCATCGGTCCCGTCACAAATTCCTGGATCTGGAAGCCAAAATCCGCGAGAGACGGCGTGTAACGAAACACCCCTCCGAAATGCACATCGGTTGTGATGAACACCACATTTCGGCGTTCTTGCTCCCGAATGGTTTCTAAAATCTCTCGAAGTTCATGTTCAAACCCCGTGTCTTGATCGAAATTCGCCCAACCGTCCCGTCCTCGTTCAGGCGGAAAACCCGTGGGGATCGAAATGGGGACGCTTGAAACAATGACTTTCCAGGTGGCATTCGAGGATTCGAGCTTCTTTTTCAACCAATGCAATTGCTCTCGGCCGAGCATGGTTTTCTTAAACTGCAGACTATCTTCTTGAAGATTGGCGTCGCGGTATTGGCGATTATCAAGGAAAAAGAGGTCGAGGTGCTTGCCCCATCGTGCGTGTCGGTACAATCGTTCGGGGGTTCGACTCCTCTCTACAACGGGATTATACGCCAGGAAGGCCTGCAACCCGAGTGGGAGAAGGTGCTCCCCCGCTGTATAGGGTGGGGTATCGCGGGTATCATGCAGAGGACCGAAGTCGTTTACGACTTCATGATCATCCCACACAGCATAGTACGGAACTTTTGACAACAGTTTTCTGAAGCTTTCATCTTCTCGACTATACTTCCAATGTGCCCAGAAATTCGGAAGGTCGGCAGATAGAACAAAGTCGCCTGGAATTTGGGCATTCTGATAGCGTCCAATTGATTCACACACACCATCAGCATAGATCATGTCTCCAAGACCGATGAAAAAATCTAAATCCAATTTATTGATAGCGTGAAAAATTGGAAACCCTTCTTGTTCATCCCTACAGACATTCTGCCCCGCAACGTCTCCACCCCAGGCAAAACTGATCGGTTTGGAGTCGTTCCGGTGGGGAGCCGTTGTGAAGGTTCCTGATACCGCACCATCAGAACGGTGGGAACGGAAAAATGTCTTCTTATTCCCAAACCAGACGACATAGCGATATTGGGTATCGGGAGAGAGCCCCTTGACACGAACTTTTCCCGTGAAATCTCGAACTAGACTCACAGTGGTTTGCTTCCTGATTGGCCTTCCAAATCCGTGCTTTGGCTTGACACGTACATGCATCGTCGTCGGCTTATTCGTTCTGGCCCAGATCACCGCACTGGTAGACGTCACATCACCCACCATGACGCCATGAGTCACAGGAGCTCCATATGCCGGCTTCATCGCCAGAGACCCAAGAAGAACTAGAAGCATTGTGGGCAACAATGAGAGAATAACCAGAAGTCTTGTGGAACTATGGCTCGGTTGTGGAACACGCATGGACACCCTCCTTTTCACATGAGATGTACGACCAAACTCGTATAATTTTTTCTCTAACAACCTCAGGGAAACGCGGCATTCTGCTTCACAACCCGCTCTTGAATGATGAAGACATTCCGTGAATGCGGTTTGACCGTCACCTTCAACCAATGGACATCAGGACTTCCAAAGGTCTGACTCCTGCTCACATTCCCAAGCATGGCCGGTCTTCCATCGGCCGTCACACGAAATCCATCCAGAGGAGCACCAAACATCGGTTTATCGATAAAAAACACATGAAAATCACCATGGACTAACACGACAGGCTTTTGAAATTGCAAGGCTCGCTCACGCAGAGTATTGATAAATCGATTAAATCCAGCCCGGCCATCCTCAGTTTCCTCTAAATCAAACCGGGGGTTCCCGTGAATCATGATAAACACACCAGGACTGGCATTTCGTTCGGCAACATCGAATGTATGATGAAGCCACTGAATAGACGCCTCTTCACGTCGTTGAAATTCCACAAGCCGGTCAGCCCGCGGATTGTCAAATGAATCATTTGGGTCAATTCCACTCCACGGGGCTAAATTATTATTACTCCCAACCACATGTATCGTTGAAAACACCACGCGCTTTTTCTTAAACAGTACGTTCTCAACATATTCCTCGAATCCGGGAACTGTACTTTGTGGACGTACCAAAATCGGACGCCGTCCCGTAGAACGATATGGATCCGGGAAAAAGACCGTGCGCAGGAAAGACAATCGCTCTATGGGATTAAATTGGCCATTGCTGTCTCGATGACAATCTGTCCATTCATTGTCTCCGGGGGTATAGATAAATGCCCGTCTAAACTTCTGAAACTGCTCGAAACGATCGAAATAGACTTGATCATCACAACGTGCTCCCCCACCTTTAATATCACCGGCATGCATGACAAATTTTACTTCACGGTCACGATTCACCTCCTTGATAACATTATCCAGTTCCATGACCTGTCGATCGTCATAGGGAACATCTCCAATAAGAGCAAACGAAAAAGCATGTTCCCCAGAATGGGCTTTTGCCCTTTTTCGACCAAATTGAAAATCTGCACCAAAAGAAACCTGGGAAATCACTAAGACAAGGAGCATGACGACAGAGATTGAATAAGGAATTTTCTTCATACCCTCTCCTTTCAAAAACATAATGTTATTTTTTGTAAATTCTGCAAAAATATAGTTACGATCAGGTTTCAAACTAGCCTCCTCGCCGTAACAAAAGTGTGGAAGTTTGAGAAAAGAAAAATACGTGTCCGGACACAAATGACAGTTCTGTGAAAACCTCGGCGAGGAATATAGATGCACGCTTATAGTGTGAACGCTAACATTTTAATTCGTGTCTGACCCCAAAATAATCTTGGCATTGTTAAATTAAGAGAGATTCTAGTTCGCCATTCCAATGAGCCATCAACAGCATGACCGAATACCGCAACATCGTTTCACTTTTGCTATAGCATTTCGTTTTCCGACGGAAGCGGGCCAGAAAATGGCGAAACAAGCTGTTATACCCTTCCACAGTGAACGTTTCCGCTTTCGATTGGATGTGCTTCTCTGGTGGCACAAAATGTTCATACGGCTCCCAATAGTCTGTCATCACTTGAGCAATCAGTGGACTCTGAATCGCCTCCCACAATTGTTTCCCGGTCACGACCCCTCTGGTCCCCGTGACAGCATGGAGAAAGCGTTTTCCAAGTCGATCAACAGCAATCCAGACCCAGCAGTAGTTTTTTTATGCCGCACATAGCTATGTAGTTCATCGAGTTCGACGATCTGAGCGGTCGGCCGCTTGATCGCCTCCACCTGTTCCCCAAGCGCTTTGATCCACTGATAGACCGCCACATGACTAAACCCCAAGGCCCGCCCAATGGACCGAAAGCCCAAGCCTTCCAAGTAGAGAGTCAACGCCAAGCGGCGCTGGTCGGGGGTCGCCGTATCGGACTTCTGGGCGACGGTAAACAAATAGCGACACGGTTTGCATTTGTAGCGTTGGCGCCCATCCTTCATGCCGCTTTTCACTTTGTTGGGACTGGCACATCGAGGACAATTCAGCATCAGCACCTCCAGGGAAAAGGGTAGGAGATGAGTGTAGCCTATATCTCTTAATTTAACAATACCATAATCTTTAACGTATGATTCAATATTTCAATGACCTACACAAGCAAGGAATGTAAAATATGTGGAAATGCCTCTGAATTCAGAGCGCGTTTGGAGCAACACAATAGGTGTCTTCTAACGGGGGCGGGTAACGGTCGTCGAAGGGATCCATCCATATATACTCGGCAAGGTCGTCACCAGCGGTTTTCCAGACATGCAGACATTGGACACTGAAATGGGGAATCGATGTAGGGATTTTCCTGTAATCGACTGATTCTGGGACAGGCGTTAGAGTTCCTGCCATCAGAAATTCATTACCCTTTCTTCGGCCGTCGTGATCAACCGTTCCCGGGAAATGCATCGCGATACGACGAAAAGACAGACCGGTTGATTTGGCTTCGGGGCCCGCAAATGTGTTGTGGGGGAACGGTAACCACTCAGCTAGAAAGATGACACCCGTCGGACTTGTGTGTGTGCGGATAATGCGCCCAGCCAGTTGAAAGTCCCTGTGCTGAAATTCTTCAAGATCCCGTCGAATCTCATCAAAGTCTTCTGAGTTGTGCAAAATGGTGGCGTTCGGCAACGGAAAGTCCTGGGATGGAGGCGCACAACTGTTTAGGTTCAAAGACAACAAAGCAGAGAGGAGGGCAACAAAACAAAATTCACGCCAAGAAACTATTTCGTCGTGATTAGCCACAGACCGTCACCTCCTTTAAAAATAATGCCAGATGTCTACGGATCAATTCTAGGGAATGGCGGATACCGTGTCTGGGAAAATTCTGGAGTTGAAGAGAGCCACTGAGAAAATATACTCAATCAGAACAGTCCATATACGCATCGAAAATTCAAATTGTCACATTTGTGAAATTTTCGCTCCTGAAGCCCTAAGAGTAAGAGCTTGCATTTTCTTATCAAGGTGCTAAGAGTCAAAGGGGAAATTCGACAAAGGCATTTTTCTATAAATCTGAGAGTTTGATGAGAGTCAAAACAGAGCCATGGCTCGGAAATGAGGCTTGAACGCCTCGGAACTACGCAGTGCAGACTAAGGGTCGAACAGCTGATCAACAGTCGGTGGGGTTGCTGTAGGAAATTCCTTTCAGGTGAAGGCCTTGCTATTAGACCTGATTAAGCACAACCTGCGTTCTGGCCAAACGTTGTTGTTGATGATTTGCGAAGGAAAACCCCTCAACCACGATAGCTGGGCGTGTTGGTAGTTATCACGCCAGACCTGCCACATTTTGGTTACTTGGCAATTTTGTTTGAATGAAATATTTCTTTGTGCTGTTGGCAAAAGCCACCAGTGATAGCATGACAGGAACTTCGACCAATACCCCGACCACCGTGGCCAATGCGGCACCGGAGTGCAGACCAAATAAACTAATGGCCACAGCCACGGCCAACTCAAAGAAATTGGACGTACCGATCAGGGCTGCAGGTGCGGCGATGTTGTGCGGGACGTTCCACCAGTAAGACCACCCATAGGCAAAGAAGAAAATGCCATAGCTTTGTATCAACAAAGGCACGGCAATCAGTCCTATAACAAACGGCTGGTCAAGAATAGACTGTGCCTGAAACCCGAACAGCAGGACAACTGTCGCGAGAAGACCAATGACTGAATACGGCTCAAGATGGTTCGCAAAGCGTTTTAAAGTGTCTCCGCTACTGTCTCTTTTGATAAAGGTGTGACGGGTGATATATCCAGCCACCAGTGGAATAACCACATAGAGAACCACGGACAGGAGCAGGGTGGCCCAAGGCACGACAATATGAGTTAAGCCGAGTAAAAAGGCTGCAATGGGAGCAAAGGCAAACACCATGATGAGATCATTGATTGATACCTGCACTAGCGTATAGCCAGCATCACCTCGCGTCAGCTGGCTCCACACAAAGACCATCGCCGTGCATGGAGCAACGCCTAGCAGGATCATCCCTGCAATATATTCTTTGGCTGTGTGAGGCTCTACGACACCCGCAAACACATGCTTGAAAAATAGAATGCCTAAGGCCGCCATTGAAAAGGGTTTAATCAGCCAGTTGACAACCAGTGTGATACAGAGACCACGTGGCCTGCGACCAAGGTCTTTCAGGCTTGAAAAATCCACTTGCGTCATCATCGGGTAAATCATCACCCAGATAAGCACCGCCACGATGAAGTTGACGTTGGCGTATTCCAGATCAGCCACGACCTGGAAAAGTGAGGGAAAAGCATTGCCTAGCCCAATGCCTGTCAAGATACTCAGTCCAACCCAAAGGCTGAGATACCGGCCAAACACACCAAGGGGCGATTGTTCACTCATGGTAATAGCTCTTTTTCAATACGGGTTTGAAGCAAGACGAAGGTTTCGTCGAAGACGGCGTTGATTTTTTCCTCAGTGCCTATGGCTTGGGCCGGGTCAGGTATACTCCAGTGCAGTTTCCTGGGGTTGCCGGGAAAGAGCGGGCAGCTTTCGCCTGCGGCTTGATCACACACAGTTATCACTACGTCAAAATTCATTCCGGCAAACTCGTTCCACGATTTACTGCGCGGCTGACCGGGGTCAATACCATGACGCCTGAGTGTTTCAATGGATAGAGGATGGACGCGGCCTGTCGGACAACTTCCTGCGCTAAAAGCCTGATAACGTCCTTTGCCAAAATGATGGAGTAACGTCTCAGCCAAAATCGAACGGCAGGAATTGCCCGTACAGACAAACAGCACCTTTTGAGGGACATTAGCCATTCGCCGTAGCTTTTTTCTTTGGTTTGCAACAATCGGCGAGCTCAATAATGGAACAGCCCTTCTTTTTATCCTGGCGAATATTGGCCACCTCTCTACTGCAACAGTCGTCGATCAGAAAACTTATTACATCGCGCATCATGTCAAAATTGGCCAGGTAAATTATGGATCGCCCTTCACGGTGTGAACTGACAATACCCGCATGGGAGAGGTGATTGAGGTGAAAGGAAAGCGTGTTCTGCGGTGTGCCAAGCTCTTCGCTAATGGCACCAGCAGGAAGCCCATCCGGTCCCGCTTGGACCAACAAGCGAAAGGCTCTCAGCCGTGTTTCTTGAGACAATGCGTCAAAAACTATGGTGCTTTTTTTAATATCCATATTTCTAGATACATGGAATTTTAGAGCAATGTCAAGTGGAAGGCTTCTATTTTGTGCATGGGTGGATGATTTGAGGAAGGGTTTATACAGCATTAGAAAAATGGTTAGGGTGAAGTTGAGATGCATCTTTTCTCTTAAAGAGGTATCTAATTAGTGACGATAAATAAATGAGTTGAAAATAAGAAATAAAGAGGTAAAATTAATATAAGGGGGTTTACTTATCAAACAAGGGAATTTGAAAAATAGCATGTAAGAAACTTGTGGAAGGAGGTACGACATGAGTTTCAAAACTGGCGAATTTGTGATTTTTGGAAAAGCGAAAAGTTCCACGCACCCAAGTCCTCAGGCCAAAGATGTCCACCCAGCACGACATGGAGAGGACTATTCCTACATTATTGAGAAATTTTGGAAAGTGGTGCGGGTATTTGATAATGGGACGATTGAAATAGAGACCCGACGAGGGAAACGTCATCGATTGGACACAGATACACCCCAGCTGAGGAAGGCAAGCTTTTGGGATCGCTTGCTGTTTAGGAATCGACTTTTTTAAAACCAATTGGAATAAACTCAAATATACAAGGTTCTTTTTTGCCAAGATCCTTGTCTCTTCCCCATAACATTCCAAACCCAAGTCGTTCCTGTCTAAGGGCTCGTTGACAAGATAGCCTGTACTCCGTCCATTCTTTCACCTGAGTTGTCTAACTCAAGACCAGCTTTGCAAGCAACTTATGAGGCTCACCCGGTGTAGCCAGGTTCTTATTACCTACATCACCACTTCTGGATCTATCTGTCCGTTAGCTTGATTGTCTTTTGTCAGTTTCGAGAATCGATCTCTTCTAACCCTTTCCCAGCCTTGACATCAAAGGCTTCTCGAAAAGTCAGCTCAACATCGACATTCTATAAATCAACTAAGTAATGGTCTCCAAGTGACTGAAGAAATCACGTTCAGACCGTAAACTTTGCTCCTACAATAACTTCACGAATGAACTGACCTCAACTCGTTGGGTTTGATCTTCGCTCAAATCAAGAAAAACTCGATGCGGGCGTTTGCTGTAATTTTAAAGGTCTTGAAATCCGAGGTGCATTCATAAGAATGTTACTGAATTAGCTCAAAAGATCATTCAGGATGAGAGGGTTGTGAATGTGAGGGATACGAAAAATCTATCAATGTAAAAATCGCAACACAGACACCAGACTCAGAGAAAAGGGGATTCGCCTAAACCCTAAAATCTCTACTAGTGAACAAACACAGCCAAGACCCGACCAACGCTACCGAACTTTGGCCAACAGGAATTTCTGGTCATAGACGATTATTCCCCAAAAAGTGATAAGTAGGACTTCTTTCACTCTTCGCCCAACGGTTCCACAAAAAAGGTGACTCTGTTTGTGTAAATTTTCTGTGAATTTTTTGTTACAAATTGAAGATGAAGATGAGATAAAGAAAAATCATTCACAGAAAGGCTCTTGATCCTACAAGTCACGGACTAGAGCAATATGGAGCTTTTAACGGATGGATAAAACACCGACCACCTTCTTTAACCACCTAGGAAAGGCACAACTGTCCAAGATCAATTCGATTGCATTGTGTTAGGAATCCTTGGTAGGTATGTCGGATTGCCTAATCTTTTTTGAGATCTGTTGAATTTCAAGGTACAGCGACTGAAAGGTTTGACGGACGCACGTTTCTCGCCAACATCACCTAGAGGAAGAAACATTCCCTTTCCCCTAATTATTTCAAAAGCCTTATTCATTATTTCCGTCATCACTACGATTTTTAAAAAGGAGCAACCATGGTTCCAACACACATGTTCCTCACTAGAGGAGTTGGGGTACATAAAGAAAAATTAGCTTCCTTCGAAGAAGCGTTAAGAAGCGCAGGTATTGCCTATTGCAACCTGGTCAGCGTCTCATCTATTTTCCCTCCTGATTGCAAAATTATTCCTCGATCTCGGGGGCAAAATTTGCTGAACCCAGGGGAAATCACTAATTGCGTCATGGCTCGGTCGGAAACCAACGAACGCAACCGACTCATCTCAGCTTCAATTGGGTTGGCCATACCTTCGGGAAGAAAATATCACTATGGTTATCTTTCCGAACACCATGCCTATGGCGAAACAGACGAAGAAGCCGGAGAATATACCGAAGATCTTGCTGCTCAAATGCTTGCGACCACCTTGGGCATTAAATTTGACCCCAACGTCGCCTGGAAAGAACGGGAACAGGTTTTTAAAATGGGAGGAGATATCGTCCGGACCCAAAACATTACACAATCGGCAATTGGGAAACCCCATTTGTGGACAACAGTGGTTGCATGTGCAGTGTTTATTCCGATAGAAAATCTTAGTGTAGAAAAGAAACCACGGATTCAAAAAGCCAAGAAACTTTCAAACAGAATAACTCCAGCATGAGGGAACTCGCATTTGCAGAATCAAACCATGCCCCACAGTCTTTTAAGAGCTAGAAGAAGCTAGGACGCCGTCCTATTGGATACTCATCTTCAGTATTCCGTTTTTGAACGAAAACAATCAGTTGAGCACATGTCTTCTAGCAGCCTTCTGGCTTGCTTCTTAAGATCTATTCGATGGACAAATCCCTGATTACAAAAGACTTTCAAATACGAGAAGGATGTTGTTTTGTCATTTTCGCATATACAGTCGGCGGTGCTATTGATCTTGCAGAGGCAGAGAACCGAGTAGCCGCACCTAAGGCACGAGGGCGTATAAAAAGAAAACGCCCAACTCCTGAGTATTTTGATTACCATCCCCCACCTCTGCGAATCACCCAAGAAGTAGCCTCCCTGAGTATTGGAAGTCACTCGACACTCCCCACCATCGAAACCATACTCTATGACTTTGGTGCAATGATGGTCATCTATCGAATTCCATTGTCCGGTTCCTTTCTTTCGCTGTTACCGTTGAGTGAAAACCTTTATGAAAACTCTCACCTTTTGGATGACTCTCGATCCGTTATTCAATCCCTCCTCACAACATTAGGTAACTCAGTGGAAAAAGCGAATCTTGCTCCAATGGTCGAAGACTATGCTATTTTCCATATTTATTCGACCTCTCCAGCTTTAAATCTCACAGAATTTGTGGATCAATTTGGCGAACCCGTCTCGCAAGTACTCCGATGCGAGACTCAACCACTATCACCCCAAGAAATTCATGATGCGACGGGAATCCAAATTGCTTTTGGAAAACAAGACCTCACGCTCATTGATTGGAATGCTGCGCTGATGATCGGTGAAGAAATGGATGACGTTTTAGCCGTGTTGGAATTCGCCAATGTCGAACTCGTTGAAAGACGTTTTTTAGATCATCAATTAGATCAGGCCCTCGATGAAGCATATACGGCTCTTACACGAGGACCACGGAACGGGTTCAGATGGCCAGGAACAATGGACTCAAACCTTCGTCGAATTGCAGAACTCCAAGTGGACAGTGCCATCCTCTTTGAACAAGTTACCAATACCCTCAAGTTATTAGGCGACCAATACCTCGCAAGAGTCTATCGCCTGACTTCCCAACGCTTTCATCTGCACGGTTGGGATACTTCCATTCTTCGGAAATTAGATACTTTGGATAGTTTGTATGGGAAAATGGGCGATCAAGCTGGCAATCGGCGTATGGAAATTCTTGAGTGGATCATCATTATCTTGATTGCCATCTCTATCCTTCTTCCTTTTATTCCAGGTTTCCCAGGATACTAGTTTTCAATCAAAAGCCGTGTCACCATCAGCAGGAGTAAAGCCTGAAGTGGCTCAGTGGGGGGCTGCCACGGGCTGAAAGACCAGGCCCCAGTCAGTGAGCCGCTAGACCCCATCCAGCAGCAAGCAATGAATGAAGGTGGATATTGAAGATTGGCGGCAGAGCCAACCGCTTCCTTCTCCAGATTTCAATGAATCCTAAACTCGGAATCCGGTCTAGCTTGAAAGGGGAAAGTCAAATATTTGCGATGTTTTTCTATTTCACATAAGTCCCACCGGACCAAGGCCCCTACTATGCGTGGACAAACAATGCAAGAGGAATCCAATGCCTGAACTTCAACTCTCGCAGGAGAGGAGAACCTTTTCTTAACAGGATTCCAAATGCACACTCCACATACCAAAAGGAAACTCACAACATGAAGGAAATTGAGCGAGTCCTGCTACCTAAACAAGAGCTCTTGCTC
The DNA here is from genome assembly GCA_965223315.1 of Nitrospirales bacterium. Lineage (GTDB taxonomy): Bacteria > Nitrospirota > Nitrospiria > Nitrospirales > UBA8639 > Nitrospira_E. The sequence continues at coordinate 2,333,852 of CBDCWD010000004.1, read as the reverse complement.
ATCGCAGCCAAACGCTTACTCAATCGGCAAGCCATCCGCCACCTCACCAATATGTTGGGCCGTCTGCATTCAGCCGAAATCGCCCATATCATTCAGCAGTTAGAGTACCCTGAGGAAAAACGAACTGTTTTTGATTGTTTGCCAAACGATGAGGCTCGTGGAGAAGTGCTCAGCGAGATCGACCCAGACACTGGTTCACAAGTCGTCATGAATCTTTCTTTTTCCCGAGTGGCCGATATCCTTCGCTGGCTGGGGCCCGATGACGCGGCTGCCATTCTCAGAAATTTCCCGGAAGAACAACAAGCACAGATTCTGTCTTTAATGAATCGGGAAGACTCGACGGAAGTCAGAGATGTTTTGCAATACGAAGAAGGCACCGCTGGAAGCATCATGACAACGGAAGTGTTTTACCTCCCCGAGGACGCCGCCGTTAGCGAAGCCATTCACCGGCTCCAGGAAGCCCCAGAAGCCGAGACTGTTTTTTATATCTATGTGACCGACAAGGATGAACACTTAACCGGAGTCCTATCCTTACGTCATTTGCTCACGGTTCCTAGCACCTCCACTCTTGAAAGCATCATGACACGAAAAACGATCACCGTGACCCCCGAGAAGGATCAAGAAGAAGTCGCTCGCCTTGTGGCAGCCTACAACTTATTGGCAGTCCCGGTGGTTGGTCATGATAAAACTCTGCTTGGAATCATTACAGTCGACGATGTGATTGACGTGATCCGTGATGAAGCGACCGAAGATATGCTCAAAATGGCAGGGGCCCCCGAAGAGGGAGCGTCCCTTCATTCCTCAATTCCTCAAGCCACGGTTGCCAGATTCCCCTGGCTCTTCGCCAATCTGCTCGGGACCTTCATGTCCGGAGGACTACTGTGGTACTTTCGATTCACCTTGCAAGAAGTGGTAGCCCTGGTGAGTTTTATTCCTGTCATATCGGCCATGGGTGGAAATGTTGGACTGCAAACGTCCATGTTGGTGATCCGCGGGTTAGCGACGGGGCAGATTAGCCAGCGAGATCTTTCACGAGTGTGGTTGCATGAGTTAGGGATTGGATTATTTCTGGGCTTACTGTCGGGCTCGTTGGTCATGACAGTCGGCTGGCTATGGCATCAGGACTATATGCTGGGGTTAGTGGTCGGCATCTCGCTCCTGTTGGCCTTTCTCGTATCGACCAGCCTCGCTTCATTAATTCCCATCTTGTTTTATCGAATCAAGATGGATCCAGCCATCGCCGCTGGCCCCCTTGTGTCTACCACCATGGATATCGTGGGCATAGCAATCTATCTCACTTTGTCCACAACCCTCCTAGTCTACCTAGTCTAGTTACGCCTAGCGCTTCTATGAAGTCGTAAAATTTCACACTTTTTCGCACTTTCTTGTTCTATAATAATTGCCTTTGCCAATCTGATAGATTGAGCATGTGTGAGGGATAACAAATGTCCGATACGTCTCCAGATCGCAATGCAGATCGGTCGCCTCCAGCACCAAACGACTTGCTCTGGCAGGGAACCATTCGCCAAATCAATGAGAAAGACATCACATTCCAAATCCTATCGCGTTTTCAAATCCCCGAAAATATTGGCGTTCTCATTTCCCCACGGGTATTCACCTCTACCTACTATGATTCGGAACAACATCGACTTGGGCGACTGGGGCTAACCCTTCGAAAACGAGTTGAATGCGGGCACGGAGTTTGGCAATTAACCATCCCTAGTGGAGAGCATCGGATCGAACTGGAAATGCCATCTGGGAGCCGACGCATTCCTCATCAATTCCTCGACCTGCTACTGGCCTTCTTTCGAAACCAGTACCCCATTCAACTGGGAAAACTCCGAACCTGGAGAACCGGGAGACTTCTCCAGGAAGATGGCAAGTTCGTTGCCGAAATAACATTGGATTCAGTGGCATTCCTAAGAGAAAATAAGATTGCTTCTAGGTTCCAAGAAATGAAACTCGAACTCAAAGAAGGAAAGGGTGGCCAACTGGTGGCCATCCAAAAAACCTTGAAGAAAGCTGGTGCGAAACGACAACCCTTACAACAACCTAAAATTTTTCAGGCTCTACAACTCCCGTACCCTTTAGCCGATCTACAAGTCGAGCCGACCTCGCCACCTGCGGAGTATATCCGTGCACGACTACAGACTCAAATCTATCAAATCCTCTTCCATGACCCTGGCACTCGGTTAGGCCGAGATAGTGAGGCCCTCCATCAAATGCGGGTTGCCACCCGTCGCATTCGAGCATTGTTCCGTACCATTCGTACATTTCTCGAACCAGAATGGACGAAAAAGGTGACGCAGGAAGTTGGATGGATTGGTGCGCTGCTAGGAGAAGTCAGAGATTGGGATGTCTTATTGGAGTCTTTCCAGAAAGAATGTTTCCATCTGCATTCACAAGAGGAACGGGGTTTTCGCCTGATTGTCAACACCTTTCAGGACGAACGCTCCCTAGCCCGAAGTCGCCTCATGGAAGGATTACGAAGCGACCGTTACCTTGATCTCTTGAATACGCTGGAAGATTCCGTGACGCGCTTGCCATTTCAATCGGATCAGCCCCACATGGCCGATCTTGCACGAAAAGCCTTTGCCAAACTAGAAAAATACGTGGAATCCACCCAAGGCCGTTTCCCTAAGCAAGAGTTACATCACACCCGCATATTAGTTAAGCGAGCGCGTTACACAATAGAATTAGCCGAACCTTTTCTCGTGAAGCGGGCTACGCGTTTTCTTCGGCAAGCGAAGACCTTACAGGGCGAATTGGGAGAACACCAGGATGCCCTCGTCGCCGAACAACGACTCCTGTCGCACCACGGTTTCTCACGGAAACCAGGCGTGGCCTTCGTCAAAGGCCTCCTCGTGGAACGATTTCGAAATCGGCAAAGAACAGCACGTCAACGCCTTCACCCACTATGGCAAAACCTTCGAAAAAGCGGAAAAAAACTATCCGCTTAGGCTAGAGCCCATTCTGTCTTTTTCATCGTTTTCTGACGAACCGCACGAAACGCTGAAGGTACCACGGAGAGCTATTGGCTTTATACATTTCAACCATTACACTATGGGTTAAGAGGCAGTGAGATGAAGGTACTTGCCCTGTCAGTGTTCGCAGCTTTGCTATTCACTGTTCCGATTGCCTATGCTAGCGATCAATCCAAGCTTCTGCCCAACCTCGTTGCAGCCGGAGATGTCACACAGCACAGTGTCGTCCTCTGGGCACGGGCCACCCGCCCCGGCCCCTTAATCTTTCAGCTACGAAAGGCCGGGCGCACTTCCAGAACACCGCACAACATTCGCCGAAAAACCAAAGTCGTGCGCGTGAACGACCCTTTAAAACCCGCAAAGGTGAAATTCACAGGACTGCAACCCGACACCCTCTATCTTTACAGAGTCAAACAGCCGAAGAAAAAAAGATTTGCCTCGGGACAATTCCGGACTCCAGCGGCTTTAGGGCAGCAGCGAGGTCTTCGATTTGGCGTGACCGGAGATTCGCGCGGCGAATTGGGTCCCTTCCCATCCATTCGCAATGCCATCGGGAAGAATCTTGATTTTTTCGTGAACTTGGGTGATACGATTTATGCCGATTTCCCCTCCCCTGCCGTTCCGCAACCACAGGCCGAAACACTGGAAGAATTTCGAACCAAACACCAAGAAGTCCTTGCTTTTCAATCAGGTCTGAATACCTTCGCGGAACTCCGTGCCTCAACCGCATGGTTTACCATCATCGACGACCATGAGGTCACCAACGATTTTGCCGGCGGAGCCCATCCAGACACCGATCCACGATTTGACTGGAATGGTGAGGATTACATTCATGAAACCACACTGTACCATTCAGGCCTACAGGCCTTTCAGGAATATAACCCGCTTCAAAAGGAATGGTACGGCAACACCGGAGATCCCCGAACGACAGGAAAAATCAAGCTCTACCGCACACGCACGTTCGGCAGCGACGCCGCAATCTTTATTCTTGACGCACGATCGTTCCGTGACCAAGGCCTGCCGCCAGTCTTAGACCCGTTCGACCAAACCGCGATCACAACCTTTCTCGTCAATGCCTTCGACTCCACACGTACCATGTTAGGACGCAGACAAGTCGAAGATTTGAAACGCGATGTCCTGAATGCTCACCAGGCGGGAGTGACATGGAAATTCATCCTTGTGCCAGAACCGATTCAGAATCTCGGCGTGGCAGCGGCATCCGACCGGTTTGAAGGCTACGCTGCCGAGCGGAATGAAATCCTCTCCTTTCTTTATGAGCAAGATATCCGCAACGTCGTCTTCATTGCAGCCGATGTCCATGGGACCCTGATCAATAACCTTACATTCCAGAACAGCCCTTTTGGCCAACAGATTCCACTAACCGCTTTCGAAGTCACAACAGGTTCGTCGGCTTTCGATGCGCCGTTCGGACCCTCCGCTGTGGCGCTGGCAAGAGCTGTAGGCATATTGACTCCTGAACAACAGGCTTTCTATCAATCTCTACCCAGAATCGGCAAAGATAGCTTCGTACAGGATCTCGTCAATTCTCAAGTTTTACCTTTGGGATACAATCCTGTTGGACTCAACGACTCACCAATCACAGCTACACTCCTTCAAGGGAGCTATACTGCTGTTCACACATTTGGTTGGACGAAATTTGATATCGAGACCACATCGCAAACCCTCACCGTCACGACGTATGGGATTGATCCCTACACACAACAGGACCTCATAGATCAACCTGATGCCGTCCTATCGAGACGACCGGAAATCGTGAGTCAATTTCAAGTCACACCACAGATTCACCGATGATATCAATCCACAAGACCTCAACTGCATGTTTCACAGAAACAAAATAGTAAAAAAATAGAGGGAAAGTCATGCTGTTGTGAATGAGAAAGGGTATCGCACACTCGGATTTTTGAAGTTTTTTCCAAACGCCATTTATCTGATATAATTGATGTTCACCCACAATTAAGAATCGTTTTCCACTAGCTTTGGGCTCAAGACATGTAGGGACCCATTATGCCGACTCAACAAGAAACACCGACAATACCCGCCCAAGACACATCAGACATCATACAAAATCTTGACGACCCCAAACTGTACCTGAACAGAGAGCTCAGTTGGCTAGAATTTAATAAACGCGTACTAGAGGAGGCCGAAGACCCTAGCAATCCGTTATTGGAGCGCATTAAATTTTTAGCCATCTTCTTCACCAATTTGGATGAATTTTTCATGATTCGGATTTCCGGTCTCAGAGAACAATTATCCAGCGGCGTTCAGGAAGCCTCGATCGATGGAACAAGCCCTTCTGAACAATTGGGCAAAATTCGTGATGTGTTGCTCGATAGTTTCGAACGTGTCCTGCAATGTTGGAAGCAAGAATTGTTACCCAATCTCTCAGAAGCTGGAATCCGCATCCTGTCGTATAAAAATGTGAAACCCAAGCAACGTTCATTACTGCGGCGCTATTTCCGAAAAGAAATCTTTCCCGCATTGACCCCTCTGGCCTTTGATCCCAGCCATCCCTTTCCTCATATTTCCAACTTGACCCTCAATCTGGCCGTCGTAGCCAAAGACCCGCAACGAGGAGAATGTTTCGCTCGCATCAAAGTACCGGCCTTGTTTCCCAGGCTTGTCAGAATTCCTGATGAGCATCAAGTGGCAGAGGATCAATCACAGGGAATCGAGAGCGGACAAGAAGCCACAAACTTTGTGTGGCTGGAAGACATTATTTCTGCCAATTTAGACCTGTTGTTTCCAGGGATCACCGTCCAAGCCGCATATTATTTCCGTATTACGCGAGATGCCGATTTTGAAATAGAGGAAGATGAAGCCGGAGATCTCCTCGCCGCCATTGAAGAACAAATTGACTTGCGGCAGTACGGATCGGTTGTTCGACTGGAATTAGATCAGCGAACCCCCGATTTCATTAAAGATATTCTCGTCCGCAACCTCACGCTTGCCCCCTATCAAGTCTATACCTACGATTTTCGTCTAGGTCTCTCAAATCTTATGGAATTAGTGGGCATTGAACGCGCCGACTTGAAATACCCGCCGCTCCACCCCGCGATGTTGACTGAACCTGGAGTCAAGGACTCTTTATTTTCCTTGATCAAAAAAGAAGATATTCTTCTCCATCACCCCTACGACAGCTTCACGCCCGTTGTGGATTTTATTCGGCAGGCGGCCGAAGATCCTCATGTGTTAGCGATTAAACAGACCCTCTACCGTGTCGGCTCTAATTCGCCCATCGTGGCAGCCTTAATGGAAGCTCGGCAAAACGGCAAACAAGTTGCGGTCCTGCTCGAACTCAAAGCACGATTTGATGAAGAAAATAATATTGAATGGGCCAGAAAATTAGAAGACGAAGGCGTCCATGTGGTGTACGGAGTCCTGGGCTTAAAAACCCATGCCAAAGTCTGCATGGTGGTACGACGTGAACCAGAAGGGATCTGCCGGTATCTTCATTTAGGCACAGGCAACTACAACCCCACCACGAGCCGAATCTATACCGACCTGAGCTTTTTTACGGCTGATCCCGTGATCGGCGAAGATGTCACGGATCTCTTTAATGCCTTGACTGGCTACGCCAAAAAAGACCGCTATGCCAAATTATTGATTGCCCCGGGAGGAATCCGCGACGAATTGATTTCGCGCATCAATCGGGAAGTTGCCCGCCATCAACAACACAACGATGGGCATTTGATTTTCAAGATGAATTCACTGGTGGATAAAGCCTGTATTCAAGCCTTATATCAGGCGTCTCAGGCCGGTGTAAAAATTGATCTTCTGATACGAGGCATGTGTGGAATTCGTCCCGGTATACCCGGACTCAGCGAGACCATAACCGTCACGTCTCACGTTGGCCGTTTTCTCGAACATTCACGCTGCTATTATTTTCATCATGGGGGAGCGAACGAACTCTTTATTGGGAGCGCCGATCTGATGGCCAGAAACTTGGACCGCCGAGTCGAAATATTATTCCCCATCGAAAACCCCAAATTATCCAACTTCATTCTGGATTCAATCTTAACCCCCTATCTCAAAGACAACACACAAGGCCGACGCCTGAATGCCGATGGGAGCTATACCCGCATCACCCCTGCCCAACACAGCTCTCCATTTCATGTCCAAAATTGGTTCATTGCACAAGGAAAGGGAGCCAGGTCTTCCGTAAGTTAACAGGTCATTTTACCACTCACAAGGTCACTCTAGTTTATGAACGCTTCATCAAACCAATTAGCGCCCAAAAACTCAATTTCGAGTTCCAGCAATGGACAATCTTCACCTTCGTGATTTGGATTCCAAGTCATTCCACACAAAGGGCATTGATGTTCTGTAGGAATCGAACATCCATATAGGGGTTCATATACTTCGCTGGCCTTTTCTTCTTCTTTGAGTTGTGCGATTGGCATAACTTACCTCCAAGGAGTTCCGAATTATGCTTGATCGGTGGCAGGTAATTGCCGTGTCTGATTGATTGAGGTCTCCTTCTCTTCTTGCCGTTTCGAGAAAAGCGACCAGAGCTGTGGTTCACTAGATACAGGTTTGTCAGGCATCTTCACCGGTTTTTGGCGTGCAAATGATTTTCTTGTCAAAATCCATGTTTTCATCGTGAGTTCCTCCTCGTTTATAGGCACTTCTAGGAGCTGATCTTAGGAAGATTGTATAAAGTCAAAATGTCTTCCTCATCACAACCAGGTAAATTTGGAATTACAAAAAATGTGAGGGATCTTTTAGGGGTCAGACTCGAATTAATTAATTCGAGTCTGACCCCTAATACAAAAAATCTCTAAAGGGATCACGGGGCCACGACTTGAAAGAGATTGCTGTAGTCATCGGTCCACAGGATTTCTTGAGGCGTCGCCCATGGCCGGACCCGGAAATTCACGAAGGGATCTTTCAGGAATTCCTTGTTGCTCGTCACGAGCACCCACTCACTCACGTCATTGCCTTTCTCGGGATTACCGGTATCTGTGATCCACAATGCCCGTTTTTCTACGTCGCGTGCCAGAGTCCGAACGACAGGGGCAAGGTCAAAGTGCCGGTTAGTGAGATGAAAAGCCAGAATCCCATTCGGATGGAGATGTCTCCAATATAGGGTGAACGCCTCCCTCGTCAAGAGATGGACAGGAATACCATCTCCACTGAACGCATCGACAGCTAAAATATCGAATGGCTGTCGAGTAGTATCGGTTAATTCTCGCTCAAGAGAAACGCGGCCGTCTCCCAACACTACCTGGTAGGCACCTTTCGCATCTTCAAGATACGTAAAATACGTTTTAGCGATGTCACTGACATCCGAATTGATTTCGTAAAAACGATAGGTATCACCAGGTTTGGAATAGGCCGCAATTGTTCCAACACCCAATCCAATAATCCCGACATGTATACCTTCTTCCAGCGCTTTACCTCTTAACTTATCTAACTTCACCCGCTCAGGATGACGTCCAATGGCAACGCTAATTCCACTGAAAGGACCATAGTAAGCTGTCGGGTACGAACGCATACGCGGAATGAGGAACTGGCGCCCATGAGAAATGCGGCCGTGATAGAGAAAACGGGTGGCAACCTCAGTCCCCGGGTCTGTCTCAGTTACACGTAGAACACCATAAAAATTTCGCATGGTCAGAATGTTATCTTCCTGCTGTTCAAGAACATGCAATCCCAAAAATCCTGTCAGGACGACGATACCCACTACCCAACAAATAAGACCTATCCATCGCAGGCGAGGGAAACCGAAACTATCCTTCGTTCGATAGATACAAAACCCTAGGAACATCATGATGGCAACAAGCCCAAAGTGGAATTCCCAGTAGCCTTTAAACACCAACGGAGCCACGAAATTGACGAATACCCCGCCCAAGGCTCCGCCAAGTGCAACAAGGAGATAGAACGACGTGAGATAACTGGCATGCGGTTTTAAGCGAACCAGCTCGCCATGACATACCATGCAGCAGGCTAGGAGGGTCGCCGAATAAATAAAAATTTGGAGATATAAATGGACTTCCACGTCGGCATAATCCTGAAGCAACAGATAGACTGCGGCGGAAACAAGAACAACGAATACTGGCACCCAGACTTTTCGGTTGTACCATCGTGGGTGATCAAAACACAGAATAAACGAAATCAGGTAAAGGCTGAGCGGCAGGACCCACAGAAACGGGATCACCGCAACATCTCTGCAAATTTGATTAGTGGTGGCGAGAAGTATCACTGATCCACAGGCTGCAAGAGCAAGCGTCAGCAGGCGGTCCGATACATATTGTTCTTGCGCTCGAGGAGACGCAGGACTTTCAGACTCACCATGCCGGATCACCATTGACACCACAGGCATCGCGCACCAGCTACATATCAGCGCATACACGAGGTATCCTGCCGACCAAAAGACAGATTGCATAGACAAGCCCAGTCGCGGCTCAATAAAGAAAGGATAAGAGACTAGGCCCAAAAGCGAGCCGAAATTCGATAAGGCATAGAGCCGGTATGGAGAGAGAGCAGGATGAACGCGATTGAACCAATGTTGAAGAAGCGGGCCAGACGCCGAGATCAGCAGGAATGGAACACCGATTGTTGCCACGAGGAGAAGAACAATGACCATCATGGGGTTCTCATCGCTATCCGGCTTCCATTCCTCTCCCGGGGTAATCGGCAGAAAAACGAGCGAACCGGCTAACAGGGCCAGATGCAGGAATGTCTGATGCCGTGGGGAGAAGTGGCGTACAAGAAGATGGGCATAAGCATACCCACCCAGAAGGAACACTTGAAACGCCAGCATGCAGGTAGTCCAGACCGCCGGTGTCCCGCCAAACCAAGGAAGAATGTGCCGCGCGATAATGGGTTCGACTTGAAAAAGCAAAAAGGCGCTAAGAAATATCGCCAAGGCAAACGGGAACACTGACCGTTTAGATATGTTGGGTGCCGGTGCACTCATCGTGTTTGTAAATTCTGTGACTAGCCACAAGGCTTCCTTTGAAGAGCTAGTTTTATTGAGTGTAGTGGGATGGTATGAAAATTGATGAATTCGCAGGAAGGCGGGAAGTTATGCGAAGCGTTTCTTTAGGTCCCCCAAAATTGAGACAGCACAAGGTAGACCCATGAAGCCCCGAAAATATAAGTCATTTCTTTTTCACCAATCTGCTTGTACAACAGACGATATCCGATAATCGGCACGTTGGCTAAAACTGCTGCCGAGAAAAAATGACCCACGATATCACCAACAATCCTGGCAGGGTCCGAGTTGCCTGGTAACGCCAGCATCAAACTTCCGCCTAGCATGGCAACCCATAACCACCGAACATTGACATTCATGCAACAACTGAGATCAAACCTGGATAAATAAAATCACACATCACTCGCCGGGCTCTTTCATAACGAGAATACTATCCAGAGTCAACTATCCCCCCTCCCGATAAGGGGTCAGACTCGAATTAAATCGAGGTGAATCAAGCCAATTAATTCGAGTCTGACCCCTATTATCTATCTGGGTTTTAGCCACGTTCTTGATTTGCCGAAAAGGTGTACAATAGAAGAGAAAGGGAAGATGGCATATGGCCCCTCAGGATCTTTTAGATACTTCGATCCGGCAGATTGCACACACGCTTGCTGACCGGTCGCAGTCCCATACTCCCGGCATATGGAACCACCGCTGGTGGACGCGCCTTCTTTTGGATTGGGGCACGCGCGATGAACAGTTCAAAGTCCAACTGTTTCGTTTTATCGATGTCCTCCCCGCCCTTAAGACCGATGAACAATTTATCAGACTCTTACATGAATATTTTCATGATGTAGACTCTCTACCCTCAGCGCTTCGCTGGCTCCTGAACCACAGCCGGCAGAAACCCATCGTGGCACGCGTGGCCACACGAGTTCTGCGATACCAATTCTTAAAAATGGCCTATACCTTTATGACCGGGCAGTCTGTCGAACTGGCCCTCTCAACCCTGACGGATTTGTGGAACCGCCGCTACGCCAGTTCAATTGATTTGTTAGGGGAAGCCACGGTGAATGAGTCGGAAGCGGACCATTACCTTGATCGTTGTCTTCAAACGTTAACGTTTCTGGAAACAGCGACCGTGGCATGGCCTCCTCAACCCATACTCGAAAGAGATCACCTTGGCTTGCTTCCTCGTATCCAACTCTCGATCAAACTCTCGGCTCTGTACTCTCAACTTGATCCCATAGACTTTCACGCCAGTTACGAAGGGATCGCCCCTCGTCTACGATCCATTCTTGAAAAAGCCCAACGTCTTCCTGCCGCAGTGACCTTTGATATGGAACAGGCCGAATTAGAACCTCTTATTCTTTACGTATTCACACGGCTATTGTCTGAACCACCGTTCAAAGATTATCCCCATGCCGGCATTGCTCTTCAAGCGTATCTTACCCATTCCCAACAAACCCTGAAGACCCTCTTGGATTGGGGCAAAACCAGGGAAACGCCCTTTGGTATTCGTTTAGTCAAAGGAGCCTATTGGGACTCCGAAGTCATTCGTTATCAACAACGCGGATGGCCTGTGCCCGTCTATCTCAATAAAGAGGAAACCGACGCCAACTATCAGGCCTTGGCCAGAATGATCTTGGAACACCACGCGTTCATTCGCCCCGCATTCGGGTCTCACCATATTCCGACCCTGGCCTATGTTCAGGCCATGAGCGCTCACCTTCAGTTGTCTCGCGAAACCTGTGAATATCAAATGCTGTATGGCATGGCCGAACCAGTACGAGAGTCAATCATCGAGCAAGGGTTCCGGTTCCGGGTTTACACGCCAATTGGGGAACTCATTCCAGGCATGTCGTATTTAGTGCGGCGCTTACTGGAAAACACGGCGAATGAAAGTCTTATTCATGCCCAATACGACTCATTCGATGACCCATCTGAGTCCCTGGTATTTCCACCACCAAAAGACGAGGAAGAACCCAACACCCTGTTGGCGACAACTGAACCATCTTCAACAACATCAGAGACTCAAACTGTTTTTGAGAATGAACCTCATACGGATTTTTCTTCTGAGAAAACCCATCAACTCATCCCTACAGCCCTGGATCAGATCATGCCCCTGCTGGGACAAACCATCACTTATCCCGTCGCAGCCAACGCCCCCTGCCATGGCCCGACATTGGTGTCCAGCAATCCCAGCCAGCCAGATCAAGTCATCGCGAAATTTCCAACGGTCTCTCCTGACAGCATCGAACCTCTCATCCAGGAGGCACATGCACATATAGCATCCTGGCGGCGCATGCCCGGTAACACTCGGTCCGACATTTTATTTCGCACAGCCGCTCTTATGCGCACCCAACGCGCAGAATTAGCGGCATGGGAAATTTTGGAAACCGGCAAACCCTGGCGTGAAGCAGATGCGGACGTGGCCGAAGCAATTGATTTCCTAGAATTTTACGGCCGGGAAATGCAACGGCTGGGTCCACCCCAACGCCTTGGCACACAACCCGGTGAGCTGAATCATCGAATCTATCTGCCGAGAGGACTCGCGTTAGTGTTGCCGCCGTGGAATTTTTCATTAGCCATTCCCACGGGACTGGTCTCCGCCGCATTGGTCACGGGAAACATCGTGCTATTGAAACCGTCTGAACGGGCGCCGATGATGGGCTATCATCTATACAGCCTGTTCAAAGAGGCAGGCCTTCCCGAAGGAGTTCTACAATTTTTACCTGGAGGGCCCGAACTTGGCAAAGCGTTAGTGCAACATCCTTCCATTCATGTGATTGCATTCACCGGATCTCGAACCGTGGGATTACAGATCCTTCAAGAAGCCAGTCAAATTTCTCCAACACAACGACACATCAAACATGTCATAGCTGAAATGGGAGGAAAGAATGCCATCATCGTGGACGAGACAGCCGATTTGGATGAGGCGGTCACCGGAGTGCTCGAGAGTGCGACCGGGTATCAAGGGCAAAAATGTTCAGCATGCTCACGAGTGATAGTCGCAGAAAGCATCTACCACCTCTTTCTCGACCGTCTGAAACAGGCTGCCGCAGATATTCCTGTTGGACCTCCAATTCAGGCAAAGAATCGTATGGGACCGCTCATTGATGACCGCGCGCTTGCAAGAGTTCGCCAGTTTGTCGAACTCGGGAAAAAAGATGGACGGTGCGTCTTAGATCGACAAATCATGGGCCCTGGCTACTTCCAAGGGCCGGTCATTCTGGCCGACCTTCCTCCCTCCCATCCCATTGTTCAAGAAGAAATATTTGGGCCTGTTATCGTCGTCTTTCAAGTCCAGACCATTCAGGAGGCCGTAACCCTTGCCAACGATTCTCCATTCGCCCTAACAGGAGGGGTCTATTCACGCAGCCCCGCCAACATTCAAACCGTTCGAGAGACCTTTGATGTTGGGAACCTCTACATTAACCGGCCCATAACTGGATCACTCGTGAACCGACAACCGTTTGGAGGACATCGGCTCTCTGGAATCGGCAAGAAAGCCGGAGGGCAAGGGTATCTTGAACAATTCATGGTCGAAAAAATCATCACAGAAAACACGCTCCGCCGAGGTTTTGCTCCCACCACTTAGTGAGATCGATCAGCAAACAAACAGTTTCATATGACTTTTCCAGCCTTAAAATTTCCGTTTCTAAAATAGGAATCTTTCAACAGTCGGTTCAGAAACATTAAAATGTACAAGAAATCGCCGACTTAGAAAAAGGTCATCCTGATATAACAAAGGGAACAAATGATTCAGAGATTTCACTCATTGACATTCTTCAGACAGAGGCATACCATTCTCCATGACAGAGACTTATGAACCTGGGAACAGGGAAGGATTGCGTACTCTCCCGTCCCAGATGTCAACATGAGGAGGTTGCGAGATGAACGACCTCAGTCCACCAAAAAAGTAAGGCTCGTGGTAGGCGCAGGGATGATCTTCTCTGCTCTGGAGAACGACTCGAGAAAGGATCTCTCACAAAAAACACCGATGCCCTAGGCATGTGACAGGTCTCAAGACCTTTATACACGTTCATGTGAGATCCAACGTTCCGAGTACAAGAAGCTTGTGGATCAAAAGCATGTCCTTGAGAAGCTGGAGACAGAAAACGGTTCAAGAGGAACCTAATCCACAACATGCTATTCTCCAACAGCTCATACCTCGAAGGTGAACAGGACGAGAAGATTCGCCGCCATCGGGTAACAGACCATTCAATGTCCGGCACATCACGTGCCTATTGAGCATGGGCCCTCAAAAGAGGGCCCATGCTTGTTCTATTTTTAGGGGTCAGACTCGAATTAATTAATTCGAGTCTGACCCCTAAAATAGAGATAAAAGGTTGGCTGGGGGAGAAGGATTCGAACCCTCACAATCAGAACCAGAATCTGACGTCCTACCCTTAGACGATCCCCCAACGTATCATGAGCTTAATTCAGGATTGGAATGCAGTCAAGATGAAGAAGGGAGCATCTGTGGCGGTTGCCAGAAGTCTTGCCGCTATCAAGCGCTTCTACCCTCACCTCAATCCTCTCCCTCAAGGGCGAGGAGGTGAGAAAAAAAGAGGTTCTTCTGGAAAGTTAGTTTCTTAGGGCATATTCGACAGCGGTGTGGATTCGCTGGAGAGTGCGGTCTTTCCCCAACAAAGCCATGACTTCGTAAATGCCGGGGCTGACGGTTCGTCCTGTGAGGGCCACACGCAAAGGTTGTGCGACTTTTCCCATTTTTAACCCATGACGGTCAATCAAACCCTTTAACATAGTTTCAAGCGTTTCCTTGGAAAAATCCTGCTCCCTTTCAACCAAATCGGCAAATTCCTTTAAAGCGGGAGCAATGACCGCATTCAAATGTTTGGTGGCGGCAGCTTCATCCATGGTGACAGATTCCACAAGATAGGGCGCGGCACCTTCCACCATATCTAACAGAGTCTCGGAACGTTCTCGTAGGGGTGGCACCAAGGCCTCGACTCCTCCAGGGATTCTGTCTATCGCAACCTGATCATAGCCTGCTTTTTGCAAAAATGGCATGATGGCTTCGGCAATCTGTTTTGACTCATTGTTTCGAATATATTGTGCATTGACCCATTTCAATTTTTCCGGATTGAAGACTGCGGCCGACGACTGTACATGCTTAAAATCAAAATGTTCTACCATTTCCTGGAGTGAAAAAATTTCCTGATCTCCGTGCGACCACCCTAACCGCACCAGATAGTTGACTAAGGCCTCGGAGAGATAGCCCATTTCCTGATAGGCCAAAACTGACATAGCTCCATGCCTTTTGGACAGCCTCGCTTTATCTGAACCTAAAATCATCGGAAGGTGCGCGAATTGGGGAACCGCAAACCCCAAGGCCTTAAAAAGTGGGACTTGGCGTGGAGTATTGTTGACATGATCGTCTCCCCGAATCACATGAGAGATATTCATCAGCGCATCATCCACCACAACCGAAAAGTTATAGGTGGCATACCCGTTCGACCGCAAAATAATGAGATCATCTAAAACGCTATTCTCAAAAACAATGTCCCCTTTAATAAGATCATGCACAATCGTTTGCCCCTCTTGAGGAGCGAGAAACCGTAGAGCTGCGGGTTCAGTGGGTTCAGAGATGCCACGATTCCGACAACGTCCATCGTACTTGACAGATTCACCACGAGCCTGAGCCTCTTTCCTCCTCGCCTCTAAGTCTTCTGACGTACACACACACCAATAGGCTAACCCACGACCAAACAAATCCATTGCTTTTTCACGATACAGGGCTAAACGATCTGTTTGCCGGATAGGCCCTTCATCCCAATCTAAGCCTGTCCATTTCATCCCATCAAGAATCGCCTGGATCGCCTCATCTGTGGATCGATCCCGATCAGTATCCTCTATACGAAGCACGAAGGTTCCTCCCGAATGTCGCGCAAACAGCCAGTTAAACAAAGCCGTCCGCACACCACCAATATGCAGATACCCCGTGGGGCTTGGGGCAAATCGTACACGTATATCTTTCATCGTAGTTTACCTCTCCTTTTTCCTCGCTATTTCAGTGTAGTTTCACTGCCAACTGAAGCTTTCACCCTCATCCTTCTCTTCTCCCTGAGAGCAGTAGGAACATTGAAATCTACCATCGGCAAGATAGGTTACGATACTACCCTTTTTATACCTTCATTGAATTCGTTGTTACCACTCCTTATCCTGGGCGGAAAGCAGTACCAGCCCTACGCTTGTGCTTGCCTTTCCTGGGCCCGACCCGTAAAATTTCAACTGCTCTAAATATTGATCGCTGTGAAGGAGACACACACATGATTCGGCTGATTCGAGAAGGCTCTTCAAAATATCCCTGGATTCTCAAGTTGATTGTGTTGGGTATTGCCATCACCTTCATTGGCGGCATGGGCTGGTACGGATACGAAGCCTCTCAACCCAATGCCGTGGCATCTGTCGGACCCTATACGGTCACCAAACAAGAATATCTACAAGCCAAACGTCGCCTCCACCGATTCTATCGCGACCAACTCAAGCAAGAAGACATCAAAGACGAAACAATAGAACAATTAGCCATCGATGGACTCGTCACAAACAAGTCTTGGCAAATCCTGGCAGACGAATTTGGCCTTTCGATTTCACCTCAAGAGCTCCATGCGGCTATCACCAATCAAAAAGATTTCCAAAAAGACGGCGTCTTTGATCCCCAATATTATCAACGGCTCCTCGCGACCAACCACATTAAACCGCATGACTATGAGCAACAACGCAGCAATGAATTGCTGATTGAAAAAGCCAGATTACTGGTCTCTGAAGCCACCACACTTACGCCGTCCGAACTTCAGGAAGTCAAAGACCTTCATGCTCGACAAACGCTGGAGGGTGCAGAACCCGACATGACCATGTTTGAACAAATTAAAATGCAATTCGTTATGCAAAAAAAGCAACGGGCCATACAAGCGTTTCAAGCTGCATTACGAGCCCGAGGCGACATCACCATTCATGATGAATTGCTGTAGCAGCAAGGCATGAATTGAAAAGGGAAAAATGAAAAGAGATACGTTCGACACAAAGATTCTTGACCCTTAATTTTCCGCTATTTTCTTTTTCTTTCGACTTACTTCTCACTTTTATCTTTTCCCTTTTTACTGAATCAACATAGCATCACCGTAACTATACATGCGATAGCGTTCTCGTACCGCATGGGCATAGGCTTCGCGAACAGTTTTCACTCCAGCAAAAGCAGACACGAGCATAAGCAACGTCGTCTCGGGAAAGTGAAAGTTGGTCATTAAGATATCGACGACTTTAAATTGAAAGCCAGGCAAAATAAAAAGTTGGGTTTCACCAGAACTTGCTTTGACTTCCCCCTGTTCAGTCACGACTGATTCCAACGTGCGCGCTACAGTTGTTCCTACTGCGATTATCCTCCCCCCTCGCTGCCGCACTTCCTGTATCTGTTGAACGACGTCATCAGAGACCTCAAACCATTCAGCATGCATTGTATGCTCTTCAACCACATCCGCTTTGACGGGTTGAAAGGTGCCTGGCCCCACGTGCAGGGTGACCTTCGCACAAGCGATGTTGTTGTCAGACAAGGCTTGTAGGAGCCTAGGGGTAAAATGCAAGCTAGCCGTCGGTGCGGCCACCGCGCCTTCTGCCTGTGCAAAGATTGTTTGATAGTCTTCACAGTCTTGTAGGACGGGTTCTCTCTTGAGATAGGGCGGAAGGGGCATCTCACCATGTTGGCGCAAATACATTTGTAACGTTCCCGGCCCTAGCCAATGGATCACCGTCCCTCCGGTTTGTTTTTCGACGACCTTCGCCTGTCCCGTTCCCTGAAATTCTATTAATTGCCCCACCCCTACACGGCCTTTCAGAAGCACGAGTGCCTGCGTGGCATCGATCTCTTTGACAAACAACATGTCTATGTGTCCGCCACTGGGAACTTTCCTCCCCAAAAGACGAGCCGGAATCACTTTGGTGTCGTTCACCACCAGCAAATCCCCCGCTCGAAGAATTTCTGGGAGATCTTTGACTTGGCGGTCAACAATCTCACCGTGTTTTCGATTGAGTACGAGCAACCGCGCGTGATCCCTCGGATCGATGGGATGCTTCGCAATCAGGTATGGATCAAACGGGAAATTAAAATCTGAAAGATTCATGACCAACCAATGGGAAATATTTCAACCTAAAGACGGCGGTTGAGCGCGAAAAAGCTGTGCAAGCAATTGATGTGCATAGGAAATTTACAATTTGCGTGGTCACCTTGTGGGTGATGAGCGAATTGTAAATTTTCTAGGTGCGTCAAGAGGTTGTGCAGACTTTCGTGATCCAACTGCCGTTTTTAGGTTCAAGGTTGGTTCGCTGGAGTAAGATCCACACGGCTTAAGGAAAGAAGTCTGGTCTCAGGGTAATAGTGACGTAAGATGGATTGATAGTCGTACCCTAACCGGGCCATTTCCCGCATACCCCATTGACACATACCCACAGCATGTCCAGCGCCATGGCCAACCACTTTCACTTGAGATCCAACCGATGTAATAGAAAAGTTTGTACTGAAGATTTTGGAATAGCCCACGATGCGTCGTAAATCTTGTCCTCGCACAATAATCTCTCCCCGCGAATGCAGCAGACGAATGCGATCAACCCGGCCAGAAGGGGTAAACGTATAGGGCGTCAACGTGGCGATGGTCCCAACCTGATAGCCTTCAGTTCGCAATTGATGCTCTAAATACTCTAACGTAAATGAGGTCTGCCACTCATAGCGGGGCGCTTGCTCATCAAAGGGGCAATCCACGCCTTTCAAATATGGAAGGTCCAAGGCCCACACATACAATGCATCTTCCGTAGGCCCGGCTGTGGTTGAAGAATAGGCGGCATAAATAGGGCGACGATCAAACGTCACAACCTGTCCCTTGGTCTCGAATACGGCTTGAAGCACGGATTCCTGACGAGCCGCATGGCCATGATACACCTGGTCTTGAACACTGGCGACCACATCAAAAAGTTGATCCTGATTTTCAACTTGTTTATACAGCACATAGGTACGAGCCGCGACGGCTTGGGCTTTGAGGGCCTCAAGTGGCCACTTTGAGCTGACTTCCCCTGAAACCACACCTGCCACGTAGGTTTCCAGATTTATTCGATTGACGATCGCAAGGCCCGATGGAGTCTGTTTAATGTCTACAGGTTCTTGAACGATCCATTCCTTTTTGGTTTTCTGGTTGGAAGAGTTGCCACCGCTAGTCAGAACTCTGACATGGAAGACATCTTCACCTCCCTCCACAACAAGGGACGAAGCAGAAATCACTCGGTTATTCAGGAGAAAAGCTTCGCCTTTCCGTGCAACTGTGACTCTTTCCGAGATTTTGAAACGCCTGCCCGAGGGAAACTTCACAAAAAAGTGAGACGATGATGAAACGGCGAGAGACTGCGCCGAATCGGTTAACCCAAGCCGGATTGCATGTTCAGAAGCTCCGAAACCAGAAAGAGGAAAGATGCTTACAGACAAGAAAAGAAGGACAACACTGCAGCCAAGACTCAGCGATACTTTTTTTAAACTTTTTCCTGGTATGCGGATGAGCGAGAACGAACCAAGGAGATAAGACGGAAGAAGCCAGCAAAATGTGATCATGGGCACGGAAAGAGCCTGAATCTCAAATGAGTCCGCCTTTCATTTCAGAAGCGTCTCTGCAATTTGCACGGCATTCAACGCCGCTCCTTTACGCAAATTATCGGCCACCACCCAGAGGTTCAACCCATTGGGAATTGATTCATCCTCTCGCACTCGGCCCACATACACATCATCCGTTCCGACAACATCGATTGGGAGAGGATAGAGATGTCGACTCGGGTCATCATACACTTGGATGCCCGGGGCCGCAGCCAATAACGCTCTGGCCTCATTCGCAACCAGTTTTCGCTCAGTTTCAATATTGATCGATTCGGAATGGCAGACAAAGACAGGCACGCGAACGGTCGTGGCCGTCACCTGAATGGAAGAATCACCAAATATTTTTTGGGTTTCATGAACCATTTTCATTTCTTCCTTGGAATAGCCAGTCGGCAAAAAGTCATCGATATGCGGCAAACAATTAAACGCGATCTGATGAGGATAGACTTCCGTCTTGACCTCACTCATCCCCAAGAGTTTTCGCGTTTGCTCTGCCAATTCTTCCATGGCTTCTTTACCCGTCCCCGACACCGACTGAAACGTCGTCACAATAATTCGTTTGATCTTCACCGCATCATGGAGGGGTTTGAGTGCGACCACCATTTGAATCGTGGAACAGTTGGGGTTCGCAATAAGCCCTTGATGTGTATCAAGCGCCAGAGCATTCACTTCAGGAACCACAAGCGGGACTTTGGGGTCCATCCGCCATGCTGAACTATTATCGACCACCACTGCACCAGCTTGGACGGCGATTGGCCCAAACTCTTTACTGATACCTGCCCCAGCCGAAAACAAGGCCAGGTCGACGCCCTTGAAAGAATCAGGCTGAAGAACTTTCACAGGGAGGTCTTGATTGCAAAACGTCACTTCATGGCCCTCTGATCGAGCTGAAGCCAATGGAATTAAATCTCCGACAGGGAATTTCCGTTCTTCTAGAACCTGGATCATCTCTGTCCCGACGGCTCCTGTCGCTCCCACGACAGCTACGGTATAGGCTGATTTTTTCGCGTTCATGTCTGGCTAGGGGACTGCGATAAATCGGATACGATGATTAAAGGTATCAGCAATTGCGATATTTCCTGAAACATCGCTAGCGACACCAAAAGGGAAATTCAAGGCGCTGTCGGAAGGTCTCATGTCGTCACCTGAAAATGCCGCCTGTCCAGACCCTGCGACAACACTCATCTCTTTTTCTTGAGGATTCCATCGCCTCAGCAGATGGTTGTCCGAGTCGGTGATCAGCACATGTCCTTCCGACGTGACGGCAATCCCATAGGGCCGAGATAACGCTGTGGCCCGTTCATTGGTGCCTCGTTCATAACGGAACTCTTCACCGTCTCCGGCAAACGTTGAAATGATGCCGGAGTCCTTGTCAACTTTCCTGATGCGCCCATTAAAAGTATCAGCCACATAGAGATTGCCCGCTGCATCAAGAGCCAATCCACTTGGGCCAGCCAAACCAGCCTCAGGAGCCGGCATGCCATCTCCGTTGTAACCCGAATCACCAGTACCTGCATATGTGGTCACAACCTGCGTTTCAAGATTCAACAGACGAATACGATTATTGCTTTGATCTGCAATGTATAAACTAGATCCATAGAGGGCCAATGCAACCGGTTCATTCAGAGAAGTTTCGTTACCTGAACCACCATCCCCGCTCCATTTTGTCTGTCCGGTTCCAACCACGGTCTGAATAGTTCCAGTGTGAGCATCAACACGACGAACTCGGTGATTTAACGTGTCAGCAATATACAACGTTCCATGTTCATCGACGACCACAGCCGAAGGAAAATTTAATAACGCCTGCGTAGCCAACCCCCCGTCTCCCGCAAAACGATCCCGTCCCATCCCCTGTCCGACCACATAACGAACGGTCCCACTCAAATCAGGTGTTTGCGTGTAGGCTTTATCTGGACTATCGTCAACATCAGCCAAAGGATCGATTTCTTCTACTGGCTGCGCAGGCACAACCTGAGAAGGAGCCTGCTGAACCCTCATAGATGATTGAGGAGAGGATCCTGCTACCGTTTCAATAATACCTGATGCCCGCAAGACACGACGGATGACATGATTTTCAGAATCAGCAATGTACACATTCCCCTCAGCATCAAAACAGAGATTTTTCGGCTCATTCAAGCACGCCAAGGTGGCCAACGCTCCATCTCCAGCGTAACCGGGCTCACCATTTCCAGCCACTGTCGACACAAGTCCCTTGGGACATTGATCAATCATGTCACAAGCTCTTTTAATTGCTTCATAATTTGATCGCCCATTTCTTTCGTGCCAAGAAGTGTCGTTCCAGGACCTTCAATATCTTTTGTCCGATAGCCCTTCTCTAGCGTCTTTTGAATCGCTGTTTCAATCAATTGTGCCTCTTTTGGCAAATTGCACGCATAGGTCAACATCATCGCCACCGAAGCCATCATGCCAATAGGATTCGCCATATTTTTCCCCGCAATGTCTGGCGCACTCCCGTGAATCGGCTCAAACATGCCTACCGTGGCCCCAACACTGGCTGAAGGCAGCATCCCTATTGAGCCAGTCAGCATAGCGGCTTCATCACTTAAAATATCACCAAACAAATTGGTCGTCACAATGACATCAAATTGTTTCGGATATCGGACCAATTGCATCGCGCAATTATCCACGTACATATGACGTAATTCCACATCTGAAAAATCCTGATGCACGTTGATGACTTCCCGGCGCCAAAGTTCTGAAGACTCCAACACATTCGCCTTATCAATTGAATGCACCAGTCCTCGACGTTTTTGAGCAGCCTCAAACGCAACCTTTGCAATCCGGTGAATTTCCTCCGTCGAATAGACTTCGGTATTAAATCCTCGATGCCCAGTTGCCGTATCTTCGATGCCTTTGGGTTTTCCAAAATAAATTCCGCCAGTTAATTCACGAACAACCAGAACATCAATGCCGTCGACAACCTCCGGCTTCAAACTTGAAGCTTCAATTAACGGAGAATACATTTTGGCGGGCCGAAGATTCGCAAAGAGCCCCAATTGTTCGCGCAAACCCAGCAAGGCCCGTTCGGGACGACGCTCGTAGTCCAAACCTTCCCATTTCGGCCCCCCAACCGCCCCAAGAAGCACCGCATCGCTGGACTTGGCTAACTCCAAGGTTTCCGCCGGTAGAGGAAAGCCTGTGGCATCAATGGCTGCTCCGCCAACTGATGCTGTCGTCAATGTAAACGTCCGGCCACACACTTCTCCAATGGCCTCCAAGACCCGCACCGCTTGTGGCATGATTTCTGGGCCAATGCCATCACCCGGCAATACCGCAATTCGTGTGTTCATGACTCCTCCAGCAAACGTAATTTTATCAAAATATGAAAGTCGCGTGAGCTATCGCTAAAAATTTCATGACCACCGTCATACCTATTGCGTGATGAGAGATAACGTAAAGGCAGGACTTATCGTTGAGGCTTACGTGAGAGGCTCTTCTTGGTTAACACAATCCAATCTTTTGTTCGGCTCTCGCATGACGTTCCACTAGATCTGCTAATTTATTCAGCGCATTCAGATACGCTTGCGCAGATGCAATAATGATATCCGTATCAGAACCATGTCCGGTCACCACTTCTCCACCTTCTTCAACCCTCACGGACACTTCTCCCTGGGCATCAGTGCCTCCGGTGATAGCTTTCACAATATAGGCCCGCAGATGACTTTTTGTTTCTGTTAAGGATGCAATCGTATGATAGACGGCATCGACTGGCCCATCACCTGTTCCAGTTTGACTCTTCAACTCACCATTGATGAGTAGCTGGACGGTAGCGGATGGGCGTTTGGCCAAGCCACTTTCCACTGTTAACCCTTTTAAGGAAAAGCGTTCAGGCACTTTGGTCACGGCCTTATTCACAATGGTCTCTAAGTCCTCCTCGAACAACTCCTTTTTCTGATCAGCCAACCGTTTAAACCGTTCAAACGCCTCTTGCAACTCCTCATCCGACAAGGTATAGCCTAACTTCACAAGCTCTTCCCGAAAGGCATGACGTCCTGACAGCTTTCCCATGACCAGGCGGCTCTGAGTTAAACCGATTGATTCAGGGCGAATAATTTCATAGGTATTTTTATCCTTGAGCAACCCATCCTGGTGAATGCCCGAGGTATGGGCAAACGCATTCGTCCCCACAATCGCTTTATTAGGCTGTACCACCATCCCCGTAATATTGCTCACCAAACGACTGGACTTCGAGATTTCTTCGGTTTGAATCTGCGTGTCGGCTTGATAAAAATCCTTGCGTGTGCGCAAGCCCATCGCAATTTCTTCTAGTGACGCATTCCCTGCCCGTTCCCCAATTCCATTCACCGTACATTCCACTTGCCCGGCACCCGCATGGATGGCTGCCATTGAATTGGCCACCGCCAAACCTAAATCATTGTGACAATGCACAGAAATAATCGCCTGATCCACGCCTCGGACTTTCGTGCACAGAGTCTTGATGATCTCCCCAAACTCTTGCGGCGTGGTATAGCCTACCGTATCAGGAATATTGACCGTCCCTGCTCCTGCCTCAACGACCGCTTCGACCACTTCACACAGATAGGAAAGATCTGAGCGCGTGGCGTCCATCGGCGAATATTCAACATCGTCCACATAACTTCGTGCATGACGAACCATTTCGACAGCTCGCTTCAAAGCTTGTTCACGAGTCATTCGAAACTGGTGTTTCAAATGAATGTCGGAGGACGATAAAAATGTATGGATACGGCATTTGGGTGCGCCCTTCAGCGCTTCCCAGGCCCGATCAATATCTTCAGGCTTGGCCCGAGCCAAACTACAAATCACCGGACCTTCCACTTCTTGTGCAATCCGATGAACAGCTTCAAAGTCACCCGGAGAACTAAACGCAAACCCGGCTTCAATAATATCCACATTCAAGCGGGCTAATTGTTTTGCCACAAGGAGCTTTTCTTCGATATTCATGCTGGCACCCGGAGATTGCTCTCCATCCCGCAACGTCGTATCAAAGATCCGAATCATTCGTGTCATGATTTGGGTCCTCCTTGGTGAAATGGCCTATCGTGCTTTTTCGATTCTATTCTCATATCCATTACTTGGGAAATTCATCTGATGGAACATCAACCTTGGATTTTTCCCCGCTCATTCCTGCAACCCATTTCCATCCCTGCTCCACTACCCCCGACAACGTATAGGCTGCAAACACCACAAACAGCATGGCCTGGGGATAGGCTAACACAGCCATGAAAATAAGGACCGCATAGACGAGGTAATTAAAGTGATGATGTTCTTGCGCTTTTAACTCTTTGAGGCTGCGATATCGAAACGTACTCACCATCAAAAATGCCAGTGAAAGAGTCAAAATAATGCCCAAAATCGGCTTGATACTTTCGCCTAATGCCACTACATGATGATCAAAAATCACCAAGGTGGCTATCACGCCGGCCGCTCCAGGAATGGGCAAACCGGTAAAGGGTTTGTCATTATTACTCGTGGTGGCCAAGACATTATGTCGCGCTAAACGCAACGCACCACAGGCCACAAATGCAAACATCACAGCTGCGCCCAACATTTTTGGTGTACTGAGAGCCCAGACATACATCAACAAACCTGGTGCCACACCAAACGAGACCACATCACCCAATGAATCATATTGCAAACCAAAGTCACTCGTACTTTTCATCAAACGGGCTGTCGTCCCATCCAGCACATCAAAGACAATGGCGACGAGAATCGCGATGGCTGCAGCCTCAAAGTTCCCTCCAAACACAAAAAGAATCGCGGCAAGTCCACTAAATAAATTGCCAGTGGTCAGAATATTGGGAATCAGCGAGACCACCCGTCTTCTTCGGGGTTGCTTCATGAAATTTCCGCGCATGGCACCTCCGCTAACACTGACGACCCGCCTTTCACTTTAGAGCCAACACCAACCCGAACCGTACTGGCTTCGGGAAGATACACATCCATTCGTGACCCAAATCGAATCAAGCCGAACCGTTCACCCTTTTCCACTTGCTCTCCTGGCACCACCCAGGACACAATGCGCCTCGCAACCAACCCCGCGATTTGTACACATAATATCTTCACCCCATCAGAACGACGCAACATCAGGGCATTCTGTTCATTCATACCTGAAGCCTCTGGCTGATTTGCCATCACGA
Source organism: Nitrospirales bacterium (assembly GCA_965223315.1). Taxonomy (GTDB): domain Bacteria; phylum Nitrospirota; class Nitrospiria; order Nitrospirales; family UBA8639; genus Nitrospira_E. The sequence continues at coordinate 2,308,133 of CBDCWD010000004.1, read as the reverse complement.
ATTTCCCTGGTTGATACACCATATCTTGGACCGTACCCCCAACAGGCATTCGGTTGATATGCACATCAAATACATTGAGAAAAATACTGATACGAATGCTCTGTTCTTTCAAAAATCGATGTTCAAATTCTGACTCCACGGCTACCACCGTCCCATCACCTGGCGAAACCACGACCTGCTCCTCCACAGGGATCGTTCGGGCAGGGTTTCGAAAAAACCATGTGACAAAGAGCGTCACCAGTCCGAAAAAGGAAGCCACCCACGTTACTCCCATTGCCCAGGTTCCTAGAGTCAACCCTGCACCAATGAGAATAAAGGGCACACCTTCTTGGGCGACGGGAATGCCTTGAGCCCGATCAGCCATACGTGTGATATCTCATTAATTTTTTTGCTTGTCTACGAGTTGGTCTTTTTTCAACCAGGGCATCATCCCACGCAACTGGGACCCGACCTCTTCAATCGGATGATCTTCACCTTTTTTCAATAACGCATTGTACACCGGGCGGTTGGCTTGATTTTCCAACACCCATTCTCTCGCAAATCGACCACTTTGAATTTCATGCAGAATGCGCTTCATCGCTCGTTTCGTTTCGCTCGTCACTACGCGCGGGCCACGAGTCACGTCGCCATATTTTGCTGTGGTACTGATCGAATAGCGCATGTTAGCAATGCCGCCTTGATAAATGAGGTCCACAATCAACTTCACCTCATGCAGACACTCAAAGTAAGCCATTTCAGGAGAATACCCTGCTTCCACCAAGGTCTCAAAGCCGGCCTGGATGAGAGAGGTGAGACCTCCACAGAGAACGGCCTGCTCCCCAAAAAGATCCGTCTCCGTCTCTTCCCGAAATGATGTCTCAATAACCCCAGCTCGAGCACCACCAATCGCACTAGCATAGGCCAGTCCAACTTTGGCGGTATTGCCGCTCGGATCCTGGTGAATGGCCAGCAAACAGGGGACCCCACTGCCTTTGGTATATTCCGAACGAACCAGGTGACCTGGACCTTTGGGAGCTACCATAAACACATTCACATGGGCATCGGGGCGAATCTGGCCAAAATGAATATTGAACCCATGTCCAAAGGCCAAATAAGCTCCTTTCTTCAGATGCGGTGCAATGTCGTTGTTGTAAATAGCAGCTTGGCATTCATCGGGGGCCAGAATCATCACCACATCAGCACTTTTGACGGCATCGGCGGTGGGCATGACTTTTAACCCAGCTGCCTCCGCTTTATTCCATGACGCGCCTTCCCGACAACCCACAACCACCTGAATCCCACTATCACGCATATTCAAAGCATGAGCATGCCCCTGACTCCCAAATCCCACAACCGCGACAGTTTTTTTGGCTAAACTTTGTTGATCCACGTCCTTTTCATAAGAAATTTTCATCATGCACTCCTCAATGGAAATTTAGAAATACGTTTTGAACCCTGTCGTCAATAGAGACAGAACACAGACGATATCAAGTCAAAATGAGGCGATCTGGTTAGTTCGCTTTCGCAAGCGGTCGGGGCTGGGCCTGCGCAGGGCGCGTGGGGTCTCGTCCGATGGCAATCCGGCCAGTCCGCACCAATTCTTTAATCCCAAGCGGTTGGAGTAAATGAATAATGGCTTGGACTTTTCTCACATCTCCCGTCACTTCAATCGTATAGCTCGTCGGAGAGGAATCCAGAACATTCGCTCGAAAAATATCGGCAATACGCAGGGCCTCGGCACGATCTTCAGGCCGCGTATGCACCTTTATCAAGGCTGTCTCACGTTCTACAAACTCACTCTCACTGATGTCTACCACCTTAATGACATCAATAAGTTTATTGAGCTGTTTCATGATCTGCTCGATGATACGGTCATCTCCGCTCGTCACAAGCGTCATCATCGAAACCGAAGGGTCCAAAGTAGGAGCCACAGACAGACTTTCGATATTAAACCCCCGGCCACTGAACAAACCCGCCACACGAGATAATGAGCCAAATTTATTTTCTAACGTTAGCGAGATAATATGTTCCATAATGCTGATGCTTCTAGGCGGTGAGCACTGTATCCGAACCCGCCTGGGTCGCTTTCTTATGTGTGGATTGCGGTTTCTTTAAATCTTCAGGATCTTCTAACAACATCTCATGATTGCACCCTCCAGCGGGGATCATGGGATAACAATTTTCATATTGATAGACAGGCACATCGACAAACACTGGCCGATCAATTGCGAGAGCTTCTTGAATCCCTGCATCCACATCTCCAACCTTTTCGATGCGGAGACCCGCGGCCCCATACGCTTCAGCTAATTTGACAAAGTCCGGCACGGCACCAAGATTACTCGAAGCATAGCGCCCTTCATAGAATAAATCTTGCCATTGACGGACCATGCCATGAAAACGATTATTAATCACAAACACCTTCACCGGTAATTTTTCTATCACGGCCGTGGCGAGTTCTTGGGTATTCATTTGAATACTGCCATCTCCCGCCACACATAAGACCAACCGGTCAGGAAACGCCGCTTGAGCACCCATGGCCGCAGGCAATCCAAATCCCATGGTTCCCAACCCACCAGACGTTAACCAGGTCCGTGGGTTTTTGAGTTTGAAATATTGCGCAGCCCACATTTGATGCTGACCGACATCAGTGGCCAAAATTGGATCGCGATCTGCCGTCAATTCATACAACCGGTCAATCAAGTACTGTGGTTTAATTTGTGCCTCAGGTTCTTGGGTATAGGCTAATGGATGCTCTTGTTGCCAAGCGGTGAGCTGGTCCCACCAAGGCTTCCGTTGCTCCTTTTGATTGCCATTCACCGTCGCCCGAAGAATACTATTTAACTCAGTCACCACTCGCTTGCAATCACCGACAATCGGAATATCCACGTGAATATTTTTCCGAATTGACGTGGGATCAATATCAATGTGAATAATTTTTGCGGTCGGACAAAATTCCGAAACTTTTCCCGTCACGCGATCATCAAACCGCGCCCCCACGGCAATGACCAAATCCGAGTAGTGCATAGCCATGTTCGCGACATAAGTCCCATGCATACCTAACATGCCCAAGGACAATGGATGTGTTCCCGGGAAAGAGCCTAAGGCCATCAACGTCATATCCACGGGAATCTGGGTCATTTCCGCAAGTTCTTGGACTTCAGCCGACGCTCCTGAAAACTGCACCCCGCCGCCAATATACAGGATCGGCCGTTTGGACTTCATAATCGCATCAGCCGCCTGTTTAATCTTCCATTTACTCCCATCATAAGTGGGATTATAGCCCCGGATCGCAACAGACTTCGGATAGTGGAATTCTCCTGTGTCCATAGAAATATCTTTAGGAATATCGACTAACACGGGACCAGGCCGCCCTGTCGATGCGATATAAAACGCCTCTTTGATAGTCTGAGCTAAATCATTCACATCTTTGACCAAAAAATTATATTTGGTACAAGGACGGCTCAAGCCGGTATTGTCAGCTTCTTGAAAGGCATCATTCCCAATCATTCCGCTAGGAACCTGGCCGGAAAAACACACCATCGGCACAGAATCCATATAGGCATCAGCCAGGGCCGTAATCACATTGGTCATCCCAGGTCCAGATGTAATTAAGGCAACACCAGGCCTCCCGGTTACTTTGGCATACCCTTCTGCCATATGCCCCGCTCCCTGTTCATGACGAGTCAGGATGATACGAATGTCTTTTTGCTGATGGAGGACATCAAAAATTTTCAGGACCACACCACCCGGCAACGCAAAAATCGTATCCACACCTTCACGTTTTAACGATTCTAGAAAAATTTCTGCACCAGTCAGTTGCATGATCCTCACCTTTTGTTTAAAAGACTGTTAAACTAAACAATCAAACACTCAGACTCTCCCCAGCACGATCTTACATTCGCGGCTGAAGCGACTCCTTGTCTCAGATATAGACGGAATCCCTCAACAAGAAATACGTAATCGTAATCCTTGCCGTTTTTTTAAGTCAACAAGTATTGTAGCAGGATTTTTGCTATTACGGAATACAGGCCAGAAGGCTTCCAGCCCCTACCCCACTCGAAAGGGACCGTGTTCAATGTGGGAAGCAAAACTCAAAAAATTATCCCGGGACCACTTGTTGCGAGAATTATCCGTGATCGACTCCGCCTCAGGCCCAAATATCTCTGTCAATGAGAAAAACGCCCTCCTCTTCGCCTCAAATGATTATTTGGGATTGGCTAACCATCCTCACCTGAAACAGGCGGCGGTGGAGGCCATCAAGCAATTCGGAGTGGGCGCTGGGGCCTCTCGACTCATTTCTGGAACACAAATGCATCATGATCTGCTCGAACAAGACTTAGCGCGATTCACCAACAGCGAGGCGGCACTGACGTTTTCATCGGGATATGCCACCAATTTAGGGGTTCTTCCTCGTCTCGTCAGTGGCGAGGGACTGATCCTCATCGACCGGTTATGCCATGCCAGCTTGATTGATGCTTGCCGTTTGAGTCGAGCCAAACTTCGAGTCTTTCGCCATAATGATATCGAGCATGTCCGAACGCTTTTGAACAAACGCCCAGCCAATCAACCAACGATTCTCGTCACCGAAGGGGTCTTTAGTATGGACGGAGATCTGGCCCCTTTGCCGGAACTAGCGGCGTTAGCCCAAGAGTTCGAGGCCGCTCTGCTGATCGATGATGCTCACGGAACGGGCGTGTTTGGCGCAACCGGAGGCGGAACGCTGGAACATTTTGGAATAGAAGAAGCCTCATACATTCTTCACATGGGGACCCTGAGTAAAGCCGTAGGCGCCAGTGGTGGATTCATGACCGGCAAACAAGATTTCATTGCCTATCTTATTAATACGTCACGCCCCTTCATCTTTAGTACAGCCCCGCCCCCAGCCATTGCCGCTGCGGCACGGGTAGCCCTACACCTGATTCAGCAGGAACCCGAGAGACGCGCCAAACTTTGGAAGAATCGGAACCAGATGTACCGAGGCTTACAAAACATGGGGTGCCGGATGCCTCAAACACAAAGTCCCATTCTTCCCATCATGGTAAACGATCCTGAGCGTGCCATTGATATGAGCCGCCATTTACGGGAAAAAGGCCTCTATATCCCCGCAATCCGCCCCCCGACGGTACCCAAAGGCACATCCCGCCTTCGCGTCACCGTCACAGCCAACCATTCTGAAGATCAGATCCATTCTGCCCTGACCATCATTCAGCAAACTGGCCAGTCGTTCAAGGTCTTGTAGACACCACCCTCGCTTACGCAATCGCAGGCAATTTCGTACAACTCTTATTTTAGCTTCTTTAGTAAATCGCATTTTTGAGGCTGGTTGACAGACAAGAAAGCTCCGCATTCAAGAAAATCCTATTTTATTCCGACAAGATGAGCAGAAATGCTACAGGTCCCTGGTTAAGATTTATCAACCGTTCGCCTCAAGGTGGCACGAACTACCCCTTTACCCCGTGCCAGCAATAGAGATCTATCGTGAAAGCTCAAATAGCCAAACAACTATTTGCAGGCAAGTTTGAAATACAAGGCGAAATTGCCAAGGGGCAAACCGGAACCATCCTGTACGGCTATGATATTGGATTGCGCCAAGAAGTGGCGATTAAGGTTTATCATTCCCATATCAACGGCCGATTGGTCCGTGGAAAGACGTTTATCGAAAAATCCAAACCTCTCCTCCTGATCGATCATCCCAACCTCATAAAAATTTTTAATGTCGAAGAGCAAGACGATAACCCAGTCGTGTTTATGGAATTCTTCGATGCTCCCAGCCTTCATCAACTCATCCACGACAAAGGCGTACTCTCTGTTCCAGACATGCTGCTACTGGCCCGAGAGATCACTGAAGTCTTTATCCATACACATTTTCAAGGCATTATCCACGGAACCCTCCATCCTGGCCACGTGCTGGTTGGCCCAAACGGTCAGGTCAAAGTCATGGACCTCGGCTTATCGTGGATACTGATGGATATTCTTCACAACTGCGAGCCAGAACTCTTCAGACCCTTGCCGTATTTTCCTCCGGAAATTGCCAAGGGAGAGCCGCTCAACATCAGCAGCGATCTGTATTGTCTCGGTTTCATGATGTACGAAATGTTAACCGGCACCGTTCCATATGCCGGGCTGCCAAAAACCTCAATCATGGGCAAACTCGCCTTTGATCAAACCGACCCGACATTTAATTTTCCTGAAACGGTCCCAGAGGCAGTCTGCGACCTCATCCGGGATATGAGTCGAAACAAGGCACAAGATCGAATACAGGATGCAACTCACGTCCTCACCATTATCAACCAACAATTGGCGAAATTCACACAGGACGAAAAACCACCTTCTCCCCAACCCGTAGAGACAACGGCAACGTCACAAGCACAAACAGCCCCTCCGACGGTGCCTCCTGCTGACAGCCCCGAACCCACGTCCCCTCAAACTTCTACCCCCGCCCCATCCAATTCGCCAACTACCGAGAAGCCCCCGCTCAAAAAAGCACCCTTGGTGCAACGACCAAAGAGCGCTGTTGACTATGGGCAAGTTCAGAAAGCTGAAAGGCTACGGAAATTTGGAATCGCAATGACCTGCGTCGTACTACTTGGAGTGGCTGGTTCACTTGGCTACTGGTATCGCGACTATATAGAAACTCATCTTCCTAGTTTTCCATTACAGGTCGAGTCGGCTTCACCAGCGAAGGGTTCCCCTCGAAATACACCAATAGAAACCCATGAGACAAGCGCTCCAACTGATGAAAGATTACTTAATCATGAGTCGCAAGTTGGAGAAGAGGAACCTATCCACAAAGAGTTACTGCCCCCGGCTTCAAAACACACAGACCAAAATGAAATGTCTAGCTCAAAGCCTCTTCCTCCAACAGATGAATCGGAACCCAATCGACTAAAGGGCGCAGACGCTGGAAAAGTTCCTCAGGAGCAACCAGGAACATCTCTTCTTCCCACCAAGAAGCAACCGATTTCCGTGCCTCTCTCAACTTCTGACCAGAAAATGCCAGGTGCACGCATTCCTACACATTCCACCGTGACAACCCCGACACCTGGAAAAGATACAAAGAATATACCCTTGCAGCAGCCAGCAACGACCAAGCCACCACGAAGAAAATCCGTAGCGCCTGCAATGAAACGGTCAACACCCAAGAAAGCGCCATCACCTGCTCAACAACAACCACCGGCCCGTACCTCTGAACCAACAGGTCTCGTGACTCCGCCTCCTGAGCAAGGCGCTAAGAACATCCCACCACGGCAACCAGCCACCACTCCCGCACCGTTGCCACAATCCGCCGCACCAGCGACTAAGCCAGCAAGCCCTAAAGAGGCAGCACCCACTGTTCAACAACAGCCACCAGCAAAGACTCCAGTAGCTTCAGAACTCGTGCCTCCGACATCAGACAAAAGCACGAAGGACATACTGCTCCAGGAACCAACACCCCCCAAATCACCACCACAACAATCTGTGGAGCCAACAACTAAAGCCCCTATCACTAAACCGACCCCACCACCCGTTCAACAACAGGTACCGGCCAGTTCCCCGCCAGCTTCAGATGCCATCACTCCACCAATTACAAAACCTTTAACAGACGAAACACCAAAAACACCTGCTTCCATAGAGCCCCCCACAGAAACGACCAGTCAAAAAACGAAATCTACTACGTCGACTCCCCCAGCAGCAGATAGGACTCCCAAACCCCTTATCGAGGGAAGCAAAGAAATCCTTGAATCGCCCAATCTCTCCTCCGCCGATTCTTTTTCAATCTCGACTCCGTAACAGATTGCAGTCCTGATCCGCCCACAATTTTCCTTATGAATGAACCCTCCATCATTCAAAACCATCAGACTAAATGGATGGAAATCATCCTCCTTTGGTTAGGAATCCTTATGCCAATACTATTTGGTCCTGGCATATACCAATATTTGCAATGGAGCCCTTCAACGTCAGAAATTCTGCTTAATGGCCTTGGAGCTTTACTCCTTGTTGCCATGAGCCTGGGACTTCTTTTGAAATTTCAATCAATTTCTCTTCGGGTTCTGAAGCCATCGACTTCAAATTCAAAGATATCAAAGCAAAATTCCGAACTCTCAGGATGGCTTACCATAGGAATATTTACGTTTGGACTTCTTTTCCTGACCTCTACCGTCTTACTAGTGCTTTCTGTACTAGGGAGCCAACTTTCTCTTTGGTTAAATCCCAGAGGAGAAGCTCTTGGAATGCTCGAAGGCAGAGTTACATTTTCCATGACTGTTTTAGCACTCAACCATTTACCTCCATTAATCGTAGCTCTTTCCCTCATCCTCTTTCCCCAACTCCTAGCAAAATGGACTATCTCCCTACAAGAACGGTGGGGTTCTCGGAATACAGAAACGCCCATATCATGACGCAACGGCAACTATTCCATTCCCTGCTCGTTCTGTTTTCCATTCTTATTTTCATTGACGGATTCAGATTACTCATCGAGATTCTTCCAAAACTCATTCCATCATTTGCGGATAGTCTTGATGCTTTCTCCAAAAAGGGGGGATGGCCCTTGCCTTCGGTCTCCTACATTTTGCCTCTTTTGCTTCCTTCGCTCACAACTTTAGCCTTAGGCAGCATAGTGTTTTATAAGGCAAGGGACTTAGCGACTTGGCTTTTCCCGGAAAGTACAAATTCACCTCTCCTCATTCATCTTCAACCAGAGGAATGGTTACGCTGGGGTATAACCCTGATAGGAATATTTCTCCTAGGTTGGCTAACCATTCCCTCTCTACTAAACATCCTTTTTCATCCGCTCGTGATGAATTTCTTTCCAGAACTGGTCAAGGAAAAACCAGACATGGCCTTTATTGAGGCTTGGTACTGGAAATTCGTTATTGAAAATGCTGCACGCTTCCTCATCCAAGGTAGTTTTGGGCTTGTCTGCTTACTCTTTGCCCCTCGTCTCGCGGCTTGGGTCATCCGCATACAGAAATATCCGCCATCGTCTCAACATCAATAAACTTCCAACATCCCACTTCACCCCGCCATGTCTTTCGCATGATAGTCGTGAAAACCGCCAAGAATTTTCCTAGTCTCTGGCAAAAACCATACGCCAACCTATAGGATGGCCTACAAATGTTAGCTAAAGTCCATAGTTTGGGGTTAGTTGGACTGGATGCCAACCCTATCGAAATCGAGGTGGATATTGGTGGGGGGCTGCCACAATTCTCCATTGTGGGGTTACCCGATGCCACGGTACGCGAGAGCCGTGACCGAGTCCGGTCTGCGCTCAAGAATACCGGTTTTCGCTTTCCCCCTAAAAAAGTTACGATTAATTTAGCGCCGGCTGGAATCAAAAAAGAGGGCGCAGGGCTCGAGTTGGGCATTGCCATCGGGCTTCTCGTTGCCGAGGGTATTCTGACACAAGAATCGGTGGACACCTATTTATTTGTGGGAGAATTAGCCCTCGATGGACGGATCAAGGAAGTTCCTGGGGCACTCTCCATGGCTATTGCGACCCATTCCCCACAAGCTCTTATCTTGCCTAAGAACAATGCCCGACAGGCCAGCGTGGTCGACCACGCCACTGTCTTTGGCGTTCATACACTCCCGGAAGTTGTTGAATTTCTCCAAGGGACTATTGCGCTATCGCCTGTTACCGCACAGACAGAAGCCTTTCAGCCGGCTTCTCAACCCATTGAAGAAAATTTTGCAGATGTTGTTGGCCAATTCCAGGCTAAGCGTGCCATGGAAGTGGCTGCGGCTGGCGGACACAACCTGCTGATGGTTGGGCCCCCAGGGTCAGGGAAGACCATGTTGGCACAACGGCTCACAGGCATCCTGCCACCCCTGAGTTTTCAGGAACGGCTCGAAGCCAGCCAGGTCCATAGTGTGGCTGGCCATTTGCCAACCACGTTGCCTCTCCTTTCCACCCGCCCATTTCGCGCCCCGCATCACACTATTTCCGAAGCCGGGCTAGTCGGAGGAGGCTCGATTCCACGGCCTGGCGAGGTGTCCCTGGCTCATCATGGGGTGTTGTTTCTGGATGAAGCGTTGGAGTTTAGCCGCCCTTTACTGGATAGCTTGCGGCAGCCTTTGGAAAATGGCACGGTGACGCTCACGCGTGCTCAAGCCAGTCTCACCTATCCAGCCAAGCTCATGCTCATCGTGGCCATGAACCCCTGCCCATGCGGATATCATGGCGATCCCGCACATGACTGCGTATGTACACCGCATCAAATTCGCCGGTACCGCAGCCGCCTGTCCGGCCCTCTCCTGGATCGGCTGGATATTCACATTGAAGTGCCCGCTGTTCCGGTCAAAGAACTCTCTGGCACCACACCCGCCGAGGACTCCACACACATTCGTGAGCGCGTTATTCAGGCTCGCGACAGGCAACTTGCACGCTACTCCGATGCACACACACTGAATAATGCGCAACTGAAGCCTCGACTCGTCAAAAAATATTGCGTATTGGATGCCGAGGGAAAAACCTTATTGGAACAAGCCGTCACCAAACTGGGGCTTTCGGCACGGGCCTATGGACGAATTTTACGGGTTTCCCGAACGATTGCGGATCTGGCACAATCCGAATTCATTCAATCCGAACATGTCGCCGAGGCTATTCTCTATCGCAACTTAGACCGTCCGCTGGCTTTTTGAGGCCCGCCTAATGGAATCTTTTAGAATATTTCGCTGGTGGTTCATGATTGGCGCATTAATGGCTCTCGCCGTGATCATGATTCAAGGAGGCGTCCGGGATTTAATGCTGGCCCAAGAACCCCTCTGGGAAATTCAAATGGTCGAACTCATCCCACCAATTTTTGGCGGCGGGCTGTTGGGAGGCTGTATTGCGTTGATTCTGAATCGCATTAAGAAATCATCTTGAGCCTGATAGTTAGCTCCTTCAAAATTTCTACGGAAATACCCCCTAGCCAGCCGTCGCATCTGATGAGTACAATGGCGGGTTCAACGAACCCGATATCGTATAGTCTTTTAACTTTCAACTCAGACATTCTAGAACTCCCTCGCCCTTGAGGGAGAGGGTGGGGGTGAGGGTGAAAGGCGTATTTGATGGTTAAAACACTATAGTTCTAGGTTCTCAGAAGGAGGCGTTGAAAGGATGGATGTGAAAGTAGGGCCACATTGGTATCGTAATTCAAACGGAACAGTGGAAATTGAAGGTCTTCCCCAAATTGAAATGGAACTCCGGAAAACAGGAGAGGTTCCCATCAGAGTCAACTTTGCCATTTTTGATGCTGTCGGAAAACTCCATGCAAAAGTCGAAGCAAACTCTCTCGTCATTAATGAACAAAGCGCCTATCAGTTAGAACGCTCCGCAAAGGGTCTTTCATTGACTAAAGCCAGCGATCAAACCCGCGTATTGGCCATCGAAGTGGAAGAAAGTAACCAGGTGAAAATTCCCGAAGGCGAGTTTTATACCCTGAAAGGTCACCTTCTCAAAATCACCCCCCAAGAATGGTCCGTGGAAAAAACGAAGGGACAAGCAGGCGAAACCGATATGCAAGGGAAACCCGTGGCAGTTGGCTCCTAGCTCGACACGACACACAGCCACGACATCATGCGACTCTGCCCCTTTCAGGAGATTGACCTAAATTTCAGCAGCCGGAGCGTGACAATAACCTTCACATATCGCGTACATTCGCGAAGACACTCCTTGCCCCACATTTGCCGGGCCTAACGAACAACTTAAATCCAAAGCCACGACATCCGTACCCTGATAGGTCCATAAACGGCCACAATTCTGGCAACAAGACCAGAGCGTATAGCCCGGCCATTCTCGATCACGTACCGCCATCAATAACAAGTCCTTTGTGCAGGCTAACGCGCGACCTACTGGGAGGATGAATCTTCTGCCAACAAGGCTTTCACTTTTTGCGAAACAGTCTGCAACCATTCGTCAAACGGCTCATCTGCATCCACCACAATCTCAATCTTGCCATTGGCCAATCGTCTCACAACACCAGGCCGTTCTGGAGAAAGAGGAATTTCCACCGCCTCACGCGAAATTTCTAACTGATCGGTTAATTCTAAGATTTGGGAAATCTGTTGAAATGACACGACAGGAAAACGACTCACGCAACGCCTTCTTTCATCGATAGAACAAAAATTGTAGGAAGCTCCAATCGCCCTGTCAACAAACCTCAATTCGCCTTACCAACTATCAAGCGGCAAAAACCTTAGCAAATATTTGACCGGCTCTCTGCATATCTTCCTGACTGACATCTAAATGCGTCACAGCCCGAAAGGACCGGTCACCCACCGCATTCAACAACACACCAGAATCACGGCAATCCTTGAGTAACTGCTCGGTTGACTCTGCCGATTGAGGAACTTGAAACATCACCATATTCGTTTCCACCGCATCCACATCAACAATGACACCAGAAATCTCTTGGAGCAGCTGGGATAAATGTTTGGCATGTTCATGGTCTTCAGCCAAGCGCGTCACATGATGCTCAAGTGCATAAAGACCTGCCGCCGCTAATATCCCAACCTGCCGCATCCCGCCTCCAAACATTTTCCTTAGCCGGCGCAAGCGATGAATACGGTCGCCATCCGACACCACCACGGATCCTACAGGCGCCCCCAATCCTTTCGATAAACAAAATGATACCGTATCAAATGGAGCGGCATACTCCGAAACCGCTACTCCCGTTTTGGCCGAAGCATTAAAGAGCCGGGCCCCATCCAAATGCAGTGCCAGATCATTTTGACGCGCAAGGGCAGCCAGTTGCTGAAGAGTCTCTAAGGGATAGATTGAACCTCCACCCACATTATGTGTCTGTTCTAAGCACAAGAGAGTTGTTGGCGGCGTATGTAAATCCGGCTTGCGAATGGCTCGCTCAACGGCTTCAGGCGCGAGCACGCCCCGTCGCCCTGTCACAGGACAGAGCTGGACAGCCGACAGAGACGACGCCGACCCGCCTTCATAACGAAGAATATGCGCGGAACTTTCAACGATCACCTCATCTCCCGGTTGCGTGAGCAATCGAATACACAATTGATTGCCCATGACCCCGGTCGGCACAAACAGTCCCGCTTCTTTCCCTAGCAGTTCGGCTGCGCGTGCCTCCAAACGATTGACCGTCGGATCTTCTCCATAGACATCATCACCCACCTCGGCCGCAGCCATCGCCTGCCGCATGGCAGCGGTAGGTTTTGTCACGGTATCGCTTCGTAAATCAATTATATTCATTGTGGGTCTCTCCGAACTACCTTTCTGAGAGGCTCCATTCTATGCGACCTCTCACCGACACACAAGATTTTTGCTTGTACGTTGCTTTACAATGCGTATTCATGAAGCCACGGCTGTTAGTCACCGGGGGAGCGGGGTTTTTAGGATCTCACATCTTAAAAAAGGCTCAACATCTTACAGCTTCCGGAACCTTATACCAGACGGCCTCTACGGCGATACCAAACACGACTTTTCACGTCTGCGATCTTCAACAACCAGGAGATGTCCATACCTTACTAGACCGAGTAAGACCAGAAATCATCATTCATACCGCCTGCTCGGACCAAGGCGGCAATTTGACGGCAATTGCTCCTGTTGCCGGCCTTCTGGCCATGCAATGTGCCGAACGGCTCATTCGATTCATTCATCTATCGACCGACCAAGTTTTTGACGGGACCGCCGCACCCTATACCGAATCCAGCCCGACCTGCCCGATACACCCCTATGGGGCCGCTAAAGCCGAGGCGGAAACGCTGGTTCAGACTTTGTATCCACAAACCACAATTGTCCGGACTTCTTTGCTGTACGATTTACAGGTCCCGGACCGCCACACCCAACAATTGATTCAGACAACCCAAACCGGCCAACCCTACCGCCTCTTTACCGATGAATGGCGCAATCCCATTTGGGTCGAAAACTTGGCTGAAGCCTTGTTGGAACTGTCTCGTATAGAGAGTCCAGGGCTCTTACATATGGGAGGGCCTCAATCGATAAACCGATGGGACTTTGGCATGAAACTACTCACACACTTTCAAGTCCAACCAACACCCAATATTCAGCAGGGCCTCATCGAAGATTCCGGGCTGATTCGACCGAAAGATCTGACGCTGGACTCCACACCAGCCCAACATCTCCTCCAAACGCCATTTCTCTCGCTGACAGAATCGTGCAAAACATTCCGTAGCCAAAACTCTCACACCTAACACAGCACCTATAGAACCCTCTGCAAGCATGCCCGTCACCCGGCCCAGAACGGCAATGCCCGTAATGGTGCGAGCGCCAAAACCGTCAAACCGGCTCACGGGCCGGGGGAGGTAGCCGTATCACACGCTCGAGCGGGCACGTTTGAACCCCCGGTGGTCAAGAAATGTTCCTCTTTTAGTCTTAGGTCCGCAACCGCTCACGACCCACCATAGAGATTTTCTAATGCTGAATCCGGGTAAAAAAAGCCTCTATGGCTTGAGAGGAGGCAGCGCGCCTAAATGCGAAAATGAATCAATATTACGCAATAGCGAATCCTGTCGCAGACGGAAATCATCTTCCTGAACATTCACAAAGCCAGGAGAAAGCGTGAGGTCCGTTTTCCCTGCACGTTCTGGAGCAGGAGTCTGTTGAGCTCCCTGCATCATATAATTACCTTTGTTATCGTATAGGGCATTAAACGCCAAAGTCGTCTGGCTTTGTGGAGAAAACAATAATCCTACAGTGCTGTAACCAATAATATTACCCCGCACTTCGGCCACGGCTTGATCCTGAAAGGCAACGCCTCCTCCGTTTCGTACGAAAGTATTTTGAATCATGGTGGCTTTGGATTGATCGGTCATCAGCACGGCTTCAAAGAGACTCCTAAAGATAATATTTTGCTTGAGTGTCACATCCGAATTTCCACCCAAAACAACTCCATGATCATTCCCATAAATCCTATTGCCTGTTAACCTCCCTGTTGAATTGGCAAAAGCCACGCCAGTCGTCTCGCTTTCTCCAATGACGCAATCTTCAAGATGGACATTTTTTACTTGTTGACTAAAAACCATCCCTTTCACCCGTACCTTCTTGAGATGCACTCCGCTTCCATTAAAGATTCCAACCCCCAACCCGCCATGCTGGATAACCGTCAGACCTTGTATCGTCACATTAGTGGCGCCGTATGGCCACTTGCCAATATGAAGTGAGCCGACTCGTTTTTCTCCCAGGATGATGACACGATCTAGCCCTTCTCCAATAATGCGTAAATGGTCTTTACTATGCACCGTGACATCTTCAGCATATTTCCCGGCCTTAATCAAAATGGTGTCACCAGATGAGGCCTGCTCAATTGCGTCTTGAATCAAGGTAAATTGTCCAGATCCATCTCTAGCCACATGCCAAAATTTTGCTGTTTCAGTTGATGATTTTTTTAGGCTGGGAGAACTCGCCAACAGCCATCCAGGCAAGAAGAATATGGTAGAAAGAACAACAAAAAGCAGAGGGAATTTTTTCACAATACATGACGAAATGTTCATAATGAACCCAACGATGACTGAACAGAATAGATAAGCAAATAAGAAAAAGCTATTCTCTATTCACATACCTGATGATATTCAAGAGGGTCAAGCAGGTTCAGGAAATTTCCACCTTGGGAGTGTTTCTCTAAAGCAGAGTCAACCCCTCCCGGTTCTTTTTTCTTCTTAATGAGTCGGATTCGAAGTTCATGCTTCTCTCCGTGGTCGCCCAGCGCCACACGATGGTGTCGGAGTCGGGGCCTCAAGCTGAACCGCGAGACGTGAGCGTCTCAAACACTCCACGAGGTCACCCGCCCCGAACCCCAACCCGCCTCACTTGTCTAGCCCTGTGGGCCGTCGTCGAGGCTCTACCCCTGTCTCACCCAGGGTCAGGTGTAAACGCGGCCTCGGTCATCCAGAGGCGATGGAGCAGGATGGCTAATTTCCGCGCCACGGCCACATTCGCTTTACCCTGTCCTCGCTTCTTCGCTAACTTCAAGCCCCACCGCTTGAGCGCACAATTGCGCTTCGTCCGAGTCAACAAGACAGGAGCGGCTTCCACTAACAGCCAGCGCAGCAGTTTGTCGCCTTCTTTACTGACCCGGCCATGATAGTTGGCAGCCCCGGACTGATAGACGCGGGGCACCAAGCCCAGATAAGCCGCCACCTGCGTCGAGGTGCGAAACCGCGTAGGATCATCCAGCGTGGCGACATAGGTTCCCGCCACCAAGGGCCCCACTCCCGGCACTTGCATCAAGCGCTGACAGATGGGATCCTGCTGTACCTGCTTCGTCATCTGCCGAGCTAAGGTCTTCGCTCCCTCCTGGGCCTGGCGATAAATCTGCAGCAAGGGCTCCAGGGCTGTCGTGAGAGCGGGCACGTGCTCCGTTACCAAGGCCTGCACGGTGGCGACAAACTGTCCCGCCGAGACCGCCCCAACTTTCACCCCATGCGCCCGCAACAGACCTCGAATGCGGGCCGCTTGCGCTTTGGCCGTCTCCACCAACCCATTGCGCGCTTGCAGCTGGGTCCGTTGCAGCCGGGCCAGAGGCGTTTTCCGATGAACTGCCGTGTACCAGCCGACCTGCGCCAGCTTCGCCAAATTCCGCGCATCCAACTTGTCGGTCTTATTCTTCGTTTGGATCACCGCCTTCGCCCGTCGGGGATCAATGAGGATGACCTCATGCCCCGACTCCTCCAACACCTGCGCCACCCATTCCGCTAACGGCGCGGCCTCGACCACGCACCGCAGGCGACCCAAGCCCGTCAGGGCCTCGCCTAACTCCCGGGCGTCGGTCGGAACCATTTGTTCACGGACAAGGGCTCCTGCTTCGTTGATGATACAGAGTGCACTTGCTTTGCTCGCCAGGTCAATGCCACAGTAGTTCATGGGTACCCTCCTTCAGTGTGAGGCGTCGCCAGACGACCTCGGATGATCAAAATGATTGGCTGACGCAGGGAGGGTGCCCTTTTTGCAATCATCATGTCTACACGGCATTCGCTGCTTTATGCCACCTGAATAATGAAGATATTAAGGCCATATTTCGCCAAGAAGACGTTGGAGATCAACAACGACGGGTCTGTTCAAAAAAGTCCGTCCAGTCCTGTCCTGAGGCCTCCCGAAGGAAAGGCCGCAGCCCTTTTTACGTGCGGAGCGTACTGGTACTACGTGAGCACGGAAAAATGGCGAGAACGCCACTGGCGGCTTTTTTCAACAGACCCCTTCTTGATTGTTGCTTCATAGCCCCTATGCTAAGGTGAGGAATGGTCCTCATCGGGTTAACAGGCGGATTAGGAACTGGGAAAACCACTATTGCCGGACTCTTTCACGACTGTGGAGCAAAAATTATTGACGCTGACCAACTCGCTCGAGAAGTGGTCCAACCCCAAAAACCTGCATGGCGAGAGATAAAAAAGTACTTTGGAAGCATTGTGCTCCATTCAGATAAGACATTGAATAGACAAGCCTTAGCCCAAATTGCCTTTCAGAATCCCTCACAATTAAAACGCCTGCAACAAATCATTCACCCACGAGTCGCTCGTGAACAGGCCAAACAAGCAAAAGCCATTGCTCAGACATTCCCCCATGCCGTGATTATTTATGACGCAGCTCTCTTAATTGAATCTGGAGGCTACCGGAGAATGCATGCTGTCATTGTGGTGAAAGCTGACCGGGCTACGCAAATTGCCCGCGTGAATCGCCGGGATGGCTTGACGAAAACCGCCGCATTGCATCGCATTCAACAACAAATGCCTTTTCGGCAAAAACTTCTCTATGCTGACACGGTCATCGATGGGACCCTGTCTCGCTCCCAGTTGCGTCGCATCGTGAAATCATTGTATAGGACTTATCAGATAGAAGCTCAGCTGTAAACTTTGAATCGTCTCCTGGCTTGATTCTGCAAAAAGCATCACTATCTGTTGCATACTACCCAATTCATTTTTCAAGGAGTTTTCAAATGGTACATGACGTTCTTATCTTAGGATCAGGCCCTGCAGGTCTGACCGCCGCAGTCTATACCGCCCGAGCAAATTTAGCGCCGCTGTTAATTGATGGCTCACAACCTGGCGGACAACTCACGTTAACGACCGACGTAGAAAATTTTCCAGGCTTTCCCAAAGGCATTATGGGCCCGCAACTCATTCAAGATATGCGTGCACAAGCTGAACGATTTGGCACTCAATTTCGCCATGGTCATGTCACTTCAGTGGATCTGAATTCACAACCCTTTCAGATCACTGTTGATGGCGAGGAAACCATTGAAACCAAAACGCTCATTATTTCTACTGGTGCATCTGCCAATTTACTGGGCCTTCCCTCTGAAAGCCGTCTCATGGGACACGGTGTCTCAACCTGCGCCACTTGTGATGGGTTTTTCTTCAGAGAAAAAGAAATCGCAGTCGTTGGCGGTGGAGATAGTGCTGTCGAGGAAGCCACATTTCTCACCAAATTCGCCTCCAAAGTGACGCTTATTCACCGGCGAGACAAGTTACGAGCCTCAAAAATCATGCAAGACCGGGCCATGAACAACAAAAAAATTGATTTTAAGTGGAATAGCACACTGGAAGAAGTCATGGGGGATGACGTTGTGACTGGAGTTCGCCTCCGGAACAGCCAAACCGAGGAACTCGAAGAGCTCGATCTTTCAGGCGTGTTCATCGCTATCGGTCATACACCGAATACAAGTCTTTTCAAAGGGAAAATTGACATGGATGAAGGAGGGTATATTCGAACTCAACCTCATCGTTCTGCTACGAATATCCCCGGAGTGTTTGCGGCAGGCGACGTACAAGACTCCATCTACCGCCAAGCCATCACCGCGGCAGGATCTGGTTGCATGGCGGCCATTGACGCTGAGCGATATCTAGAAGCCGCGCACTAATGGGCACCTCTAAAAACTGCCCTTTTCTCCGATGGCGGCGTCAGCTGCGTGCTCAAATCCTCATGTATTGGCCCATACACTGCGGTTTTCCGCGCGCCGCTTCCTTGCCCTCAGAAAAAATCATCAGTTTTTAGAGGCGCCCAAATGTTTCATGTCCTGGTACATTATCATGAATTGGCGCTGAAAGGACGTAACCGCAAGCACTTTGAATATCGACTCGTTCATCATCTGCGGCGCGCCTTAAGGCCAATCACGCAGGTTCACGTCGAAGCCCTTCAAGGCAGGATACGTGTCAGCTTTGAAGATGAAGCCGCGTGGCCCCGTCTAAAGCATCAATGTCAGCAGGTGTTTGGCATCGTCAATTTTTCACTCACGCGATCAGTACCCCTCCCCTTTGACAATCCAGATATCACAACTCTCAAGGCAGCCATCCAATCTGACCTTCCAGAGAATTCATTTAATACCTTTCGCGTCACGGCAAAACGCGCGGACAAGCGATTTCCAAAAACGTCTATGGAAGTGGAAAAAGAAATTGGAGCCGCTGTCGTGGAACAGACCGGGAAGAAGGTCCAACTTAAGAATCCTGAAATGACAATCTTCGTGGAACTGGTTCCTCCAGAGGCCTATTATTCCTGTCACCGAGAAAACGGTGCAGGCGGTCTCCCGACAGGAACAGGAGGCACAGTCGTCTCGCTCCTTTCAGGAGGCATCGACTCTCCTGTCGCCACCTACCGCATGTTGAAGCGAGGCTGTAAAGCAGTCTTCGTCCATTTCCACGGACGTCCTTATTTGTCTCGAGTCTCCGAAGAAAAAGTCCAAGATATCGTCAAATTGTTAACGTCCTACCAATTACATTCTCGCCTACATCTAGTGCCTTTTGGAGAAATCCAGAGCCAAATTGTCGTGAATTCTCCCCCCTCCGCACGTGTTGTGCTTTACCGCCGTCTCATGCTTCGCATTGCGGCAAAAATTGCCGAACAAGAAGGGGCTTGGGGGTTGGTCACAGGAGATAGTTTAGGGCAGGTAGCTTCTCAAACCCCCGAAAACATTGCAGTCATTAACCAAGCCACGACGATGCCCATTCTTCGCCCTCTCATCGGCATGGATAAAATTGAAATTACCCAACAAGCTGAAGCCATTGGTTCGTTTGAAACCAGCATCGAACCCGACCAAGACTGCTGCACACTTTTTGTCCCCAAACATCCCCGCACTCGGTGCGACCTCCCCAGCATTCTCAAAGTCGAAGAAAACTTAGACATTCCCAATCTCATTCAGCAAGGCCTGCAAGGTACCGAGCTCCTCGAATTTTCTCATTAGCCACTTGAGACTCATCCAAAATGCCACAGGTACGAATTATTCAATCACTCGACCAGCACCCTACCACCATCTGTGTAAGTTTTTTGAGTACCTTTACAGAAAAAGGACGGATAGTTAAATCCTTAGCTTTCCACAATACCTAATAGTAATTATGAGAAAACTCCTCTTTTTTTCACGTTTGCCAATCAAGCTATTCCATATCCCCCTTTTAGCAGAAACCATCGTAAAGTTTTCAGCTTATAGATAGTCCGACCTAAAGATATTATGAACAGAGAGAAAAATTGCGTTCTTGCAGTTCTCGCAACGAAAGAGAACAGAGGAGTACTGAATAATACAACACACCAGGGGCAAATTTGTTCATGATCACGTCGGATACCAAAAGCTTCGCGACGGTTCAAAAAACATGTTCTGAGCCCGTCGAAGGAGCCTACCCTGAGTTGTTCGGCTTGCTCACAATGAACCTGTCGAAGGATCACAACGAATCGTTCGATAAACTCACGATGTACCTGTCGAAGGGCCTGCCCTGAGTTGACCAAAGGGGCCTGAGGTTTTTCTCGTGCTTTTTACTTCTCACTTTTCACTTCTTACTGGTCTAGAGAACGAAGCTGGCGACTTTTTTTAACAGACCCAACATCCATCTTCACATGTATGTCATGGACTGTCTTGCTCTCAACATGCTCACACGATACAATTTCACCGTAATAGAAAGTCAAAACACTCTGCTGTTTGACGAGTGCCATATGGTTATCACGAGGTCATCAACATGTCACGCGTAGAAGAAATACAGTCAGCGATTGACTCACTGGCCCCGCAGGATTACGTACGTCTCAGAGAGTGGTTTGCGAATAAAGATTGGGAACGATGGGACAAACAGCTTGCAGCTGATTCTGCTGGTGGCAGATTGGACTTTCTCAAAAATGAGGCAAAAACAGAAAAAGAGCAAAGACGCCTGCAAGATCTCTAAATGCACAAGGCCACTACTCGATTCTGGAAGTGTTTCTCAACGCTCCCAATCGAGATACAACAGATAGCTCGGAAAAACTTTGCTCTACTCAAAGAAAATCCTCGTCATCCGTCCCTCCACTTTAAGAAAATTGGAACATTGTGGTCAGCTCGGGTTGGACTCACGCATCGAGCCCTCGCCATAGAAGATGGTCTCGACTTTATTTGGGTCTGGATTGGCTCCCATGATGAATATGAACGTTTAATTCAGTAGAGTACATTTCCTGTACGAACCATACAATTTCAATCTGCCAAGGACAATATGCCATAGGCCCTTCCTTGTAATAGCTCTCATAGTTCACATTTTCTGATTTCCCAGGTTCATCGCAAGGGAAAAATCTGTGCGTTTTACAGAAAAGGGTTGGAGCAGCTGAATCTCAATCCGTCATACGAAAATCAAGAATACAGACCAGTTGACGGGGTACCGTTAACAGGAGAGAACTCTCATCAAGGCTCTGCAATCCAGATGATTATTGGAGATGAACTTCATGAGATTTCTCCCCTTTTCTCATCAGTCGTCGTCGAGAGAATTTTTGCGAGAAGTCTAATTCATTCCTCAGCATTTAGTTCAACTCATTTCCGCTTGGCGGGTTCGCTTCCTTCAAAGGGTTCCACACACGTAGACCCTCCAGTTCTGCGGCTTTGGTCAAATCAGAATCGGCAGTTCCAAAGACTGTCGTGCACTGAGCTCGTTCACCTTTCCAAGGTCCCTTCAGCACTGTGTAGATCTGCAGCGCATCGGAGTAATCCAATGTATGCTTCTTCACTAATTCACCGACTTCGTAAATGACTTTGAAGTCGTTTAGACGGAAACTCGAGTCAATCATTAGCCTCTTCTCTTCCACGTAGGCACCAAGGTTAGTTACAGCATTGCCATATTTCTTTTGGTCTATATCTTTACGCTGCAGCTTTTGTTTGAGGACAGACAGTGTTTCATAGAAAGCGAATTCGGTGATGTAAAAATGGTACGACTAATTCTTGTTGAAATACTTTAGCAGCTGGGCACTCCCATCTTCAGGGACTACAAGCTTAACTGCAACGCACGCATCTATGTAGTGTGGTACGGACCAGTTTATGTTTGTAGGCTCTGCTTTCATGCAAATAGATAATTCTCAATATGGCAAACTAGCGGAATATTTTCGCTAAATGCCAGGGGCGTCGGTACTGGATTTTGAATATAAATACGTAAACAGTTGCTCTGTTATTGGCTTGTTAATTATGTATGAGTCGCTCGAATATGTTGATCGCTGATTTTCATTAGATACAAAACACTCCTTATTGCTGTCATGAGATTTTGGCTCTTTTCACATAACCGCATACCTCACATGTTCTCTTGAATACATCAATGAGAACAGAAACGGCGAATCACTTCAACTCCTTCGGCAAATCGCCAGCTGGAAAATGCTATACATCAAAAACGTATTGTTTTTTGGAGATAATCGGTAGAAACCAAGCGACAGATGAACAGGAAACAGGCATCACCAAATTTCATGATCTCCCCCACCTCGATTGTGGAGATTTTTCCTATTTCCCATATAACTGCGTTGCTAAAGAGTAACATATATATTACAGTATAGGCAGTGGCTATCCGATACACGATTGAAGAATACATCACCGAGGACGGCAAGACACCATTTCGGGATTGGGTCAACCACTTGAAAGATCAGACGGCTCAAAGAAAAGTCGCCGTCCGCTTACGCCGAGCCAGTTTTGGTAATTTTGGCGATTGTAAACGGATCAAAGGAGCCCAAAGCCTCAGGGAAATGCGGGAACACTACGGAGGAGGTTACCGTATCTATTACGCTGTAAAAAACGAGACAGTCGTGTTATTGCTGGCGGGATCGACTAAAAAAGACCAGATGAAAGCCATCGCGAAAGCCAAGGACTATCTTGCTGATTTTGAAAGGAGACACCGTCATGACTAGAAAAGCCAGTCAACCATTTGAGTTTGGCAATCTCGAGGTTTTGAAAGACCCGGAACAGGCGGCTCTCTATCTAGAAGAAATCCTAGCTGATGGAGATTTGGATCTGTTCAAAGAAGCGCTAAAAGATGTCGCCGCGGCAAGGGTTGGCAATATGACAACATTGGCTAAGAAGACTCGGCTTGCCCGGGAGGCCCTTTATACCTCTTTGTCCAGAAAGGGCAATCCCCGTCTGGATACACTCACGAAAGTCTTAGATGCGGCTGGGCTTCGTCTAACCGTGACCACTGCCTAAAGTAACCAGCGTAAGTAAGAGCTCTGGCCCCTTTTCCCATTCCACTCACTTTCGCAATCGCGTGATGCTATTGCTGTCTCATATAGCGGACTGCGAGCAAAAGAAATTAGCGCCTTACAATGGACCATGGTAACAGATGGGAAAGGAAACATACTCGATGTGTTAGAACTTCCCGATTCGGCTACGAAAGAGAAAAGCGGGCGGACCATCCCGCTTCATCGAGCATTACATGCCGCTTTGATCCTTTTAAACCATAGTTGTCCGAGTTTGGAAAATCCCATCATTGCGTCATCCCGTAGTGGACCAATGACGGCAGTGTTCGGTGTCAACTCACATGTCTATGAGAATCACATTGTTATTTAGGGCTTGCTGAAAAACGCGAAAGGTCTTGATTCAAGAAGGCTTATGCCTGTACAACCAGGGGCGCGACATGCACGGAAATATTCGTGCTCCCTTCAAAAAGCTTGCACCAGGAGACCCTATGTATCGCAAACCCGATGTGAATCAGTTGGCTTTTGACGAGTATGTCGACGAGTTCGTGTTGCCCTTTGGCGGGCAACTCCGCCAGGACAACCGATGGGTGCGGCTGGCGAAGCAGATTCCCTGGGCAGAAGTGGAGGCGGCCTATGCGCAACAGTTTTCGTAAGAGGGCTTGGGGTCTTCCGCCAAGTCGTCCTGCCTGGCCCTCGGGGCGTTCATCCTGAAAGAACGGCTGGGCGTCACCGATCGTGTACTGGTGGAGCAGATTGCGAAGAACCCCTATCTGCAATACTTCTTGGGCCGATACAGAATTTATCTCATTGAATACTAAAATCTAGATGTGCTCTGAATAGCTCTATGGAACATGGGATCATGAAATGATTTTTGGAGCAGTTCAACCAACTTGTAGCCTAAATGAAAATTTCAACAATCGTCCTATACAAGGTATCGATAGGCTCTTCTTTTTTTAAACAGGAAATGGCACAGAGACTGCGGACAAAACTTATTCTAACAGTAAGTCGGCGCGCCGATTGAATTGATGGCAGCGCTTCTCATCATCAACATCACACAATACTAAGACATTGCCATAGGACACAATATCTAAGCGGGTACGGGGAACGCCCAAATGTACTAGATATTCTTTGACGGCCTTCGCCCGTTTGACTCCTAACACCATATTATAACTTTCACTTCCCCGAATGTCGGTATGGCCCTCAATGGTCAGCCCATAGGTAGAGAAATGCGTCATCCATTCAGCGGTGGCATCAAGACGTTCCCGCACTTCAGGAGTAATTTCCCAACTATTGAATGGGAAATAAATTATTGGAAATGGTTCAGCCTGCGTGTGCAGTTCAGAGGCTTCCTCCTCGCCTGCATTCTCAGGAATTACCATACGATCCGCTAGAGCGGATGATTGAGGATCTGGCGCTGTGGGGAAAGACGTCAATGTAGGCTTTGTCGCAAAAGTTTGCTCAGCTTCAGAGGTACGACTCTTCATCGATAGTGATTCGCAACCCCAGGCAGAACAGAGAACAATAACTCCAAGTAGTCGAACAAACATACGAGATCTCCCTCCGTTTTTCATGCTTTTCGGTGGGAGAGAGTAAAAACTTAAGGTATACGGGCAAGAAAAGCCCTTTTGTAAAAGAAGACAATAAAATGTTGAGATAGGGACATGTTTGGCCATCTCCTACTGTTCAACAGGCCCATGAATAGGGAGAGCACGTACATCCAGTGACATAGCACATCGTTTACTTTCTTAGACAAACCTTCAACCTAGAAACCGCAGTTGGATCACGAAAGTCTGCATAAGCTCTTCACGCACCTGGGAAATTTAAAAAACCTCTCATCACCCCCAAGGTGACCACGAGTTTTTTTCCCCATGCACGTAAATATCTTACACAGCTTTTTCGCGCTCAACTGCGGTTTCTAGGTTCAAATAATCTGGGTTGACGAGGAAATATTCATCTGGCAATATACCCATACCCATAGGGTATGGGTTTAAAAGTCAATGGTACAAGGAGCACTCATCGATGACACCAGATATTCATTCTGATGCCCTCAAACGTTTAGCCTATATTGAAGGGCATCTACAGGGTGTCCGGAAAATGGTGGAAGAGGACCGCTACTGCGTTGACATTTTGAAGCAGACGCATGCGATTCGAAAGGCGATTGAAAAGCTTGAAGCACTGTTACTTGATGGGCACCTTCAAACTTGTGTGGTGGATGGCATTCAAAAAGGCAAGGCCGAAAAAATTATTCACGAACTTCGCTCGCTCTATACGGTTGGGCGATAAACTGATGTCTGAACAAGGAGGTAAACACAGTGACCAAACGTGAACAGTTTCCCATTCAGGGTATGACCTGTGGCAATTGCGTACGACATGTGGAACAAGCGCTGAACAATCTTTCCGGTATCTCAGAACTAAAGGTGGACCTCGAAAAACAGGAAGCCATGGTGGAATACGATTCTTCCCTGCTGACCTATGAAACAATGGCATCAGCCCTCAAAGAAGCCGGATACACCATGGGACCACCACCCACAAATCATTGATCGTGGCGGCAACTTCCCTCACCCATGCCTCACTTCCTATTCGCGGGATGACGTGCGCCTCTTGCGTCGCCCATGTCGAACGCGCCTTAAAAGCCGTCCCTGGCGTGTCACTTGTCTCCGTCAATCTAGCAACAGAAACGGCCTCCATCGATTTTGATTCAGCCATCGCGTCGCCACAAATACTGGCGCAGGCTATTGAAAAGGGCGGGTACGAAATTCCCATTCAGACCCACACCCTACACATTGGCGGAATGACCTGTGCATCCTGCGTGAACCATGTAGAAAAGGCGATACGAGCGGTGCCCGGGGTTCAAACCGCTCACGTCAATCTGGCCACACACACGGCCACCATCACCACTTGGACGGCAGACACCAAGACACGTGAGCTCCAACAGGCCATTACGGAAGCAGGATATTCCATCATTCAGGAATCGGAAAATCATTCCCCTATTAATTCAGCAGGTCCTGAATCTCAAAACAATGAAGAACACCAACTATTTTTACGAGCGATTGTGAGTGGAATTGCCGGTCTTCTTGTCATGCTGGGCACCATGAACCTGTTGCCAGGATTCTCCTCCTTGCCAATTGGAGTGCGTCATACGAGCCTCTTTATTCTGACCAGCTTTGTGCTCGTTTGGGCCGGTCAGCCAATCTACTCGGCCGCCTGGAAAGCAGCGATACACCGCACGACGAATATGAACACCCTCATTGCTATGGGTACACTCGCGGCCTATGGTTACAGCGCAATAGCAACGTTTTTCCCAACACTCGTCGAAACCCGCGGAATGCCTACGGCTGTGTACTACGACACGGCCGTCATCATTATTGCCTTAATCCTGTTGGGACGCTATCTGGAATCTCGCGCCAAAAACCAAACATCCTCCGCGATTCACACTCTCATGGGCTTACAACCCAAGACCGCCAAAGTTCGTCGTGGTCCGCAAGATGAAGACATCCCGATCGAACACGTTCAGATAGGGGACCTTGTGGTCATTCGGCCAGGCGAACAGATTCCCGTCGACGGCGTCGTGCAAGAAGGCCAATCGTTTGTCAATGAATCAATGCTCACTGGAGAAAGTGTTCCAATAGAGAAAAAACCGGAGTCGCAAGTCTTTACCGGCACACTCAATACTTCTGGGAGTTTTCTCTTTCAAGCCTCGGCCATTGGGAAAGATACGGTTCTGGCCGGCCTCGTCCAACTTGTGCAAGACGCCCAAGGGTCTAAACCTCCAATTCAGCGAGTCGCTGATTACATCGCGAGCATCTTTGTCCCTTCAGTCCTAGCCATTGCCGCGGTAGCTTTTATCCTATGGTGGAGCCTAGGGCCTGCACCGTCATTGACCTATGCCATGCTCACCTTTGTTGCTGTCCTGATAATTGCCTGCCCCTGTGCTTTGGGCCTCGCCACACCAACTGCCGTGATGGTGGGAACAGGACGTGGCGCAGAACATGGCATATTAATTCGGAACGGCGCGGCCCTTGAAACCGCTCATCGCATCAATGTCCTCGTCGTGGATAAAACCGGAACGTTAACACGAGGAATCCCGACGGTCACAGATATCATTGCGCCAACAGGGAATCAACAAGAACTACTTCGACTCGCCGCGTCCCTGGAACGTCAATCGGAGCATCCGTTGGCCGAAGCCATTGTGGACCATGCGGCACAGCACTCTATGGCTCTGGCCGAGCCCACCGATTTTACCAGCACTCCCGGACAAGGCGTGCAAGGCATGATTGAAGGACGGACTGTGACAATCGGCAACAGTTCATATATGACCAAAGTATTGGGAACAGCCAGCCTGGATCGCGTCGCGCATTCCATACAGACACTGGCTCAAGCTGGAAAAACTCCGGTCCTGGTCGGCATCGACCAACAAGTAGAAGGCATCATTGGGATCGCCGATACGATTCGCCCCGAAGCCAAAGAAGTTATACGGGAACTTACGGAATCGGGAATTCATGTGGTGATGTTAACGGGCGATCACCAGCAGGTTGCGCAAGCCATTGCTTCTGAAGTCGGCATTGCGGAATTTCGTGCGGGAATTCTTCCTGAAGAAAAAGCCGCGGAGATTCAAAAACTTCAACAGCAAGGGAAAAAACACGTGGCCATGGTCGGTGACGGAATTAATGATGCTCCAGCACTCGCTCAAGCCGACTTGGGTATTGCCATCGGAACGGGGACGGATGTGGCTATGGAAACGGCACAGATTACGTTAATGAGTGGCGACCTTCGAGGCATCACAAAAGCCTTACAACTCAGCAGGGCAACTATGCGGACCATCCACCAAAATTTGTTCTGGGCCTTTGCGTATAACATTGCCCTCATTCCATTAGCCGCCGGCATTCTCTATCCATTTTTTCAGTACATGGGTGGAGTGCCGGCCGGCCTCCAATGGGTGTTTGGAGAATACGGATTTCTTCAACCCATCCTGGCCGCGGCTGCAATGGCTCTGAGTTCGGTCAGTGTCGTGACGAATTCACTTCGCCTCAAAAATATCTCGTTAACCTAATCAAGAGTTCATCGAAAAGAGCCGACAAACAATCATAACACACCAACCTCATTCTCATTCATCCATTTCTTTGAGGATGAATAGGAGCAGCATGGGATCAAGCCGGTTTTTCCTTCTGATGGCGCTCGTGATTATTGGAGCCGTTGTGGGCGGACAAGCTATTTTCAAGCGAGCCCCCCTTGATCACGCTCTTCTCCAAGTCAAAGAAGAACTGACCTCGTCGGGAAAGATTACGGCTGACTCAGAAGATTCGATTATCCCCTTAGAGCGGGAAGGCGGCGTTTGGATTGCGAGAGTAGAATTCAACGATTTGCACCAGGCAAAACTTATTGTCGACACAGGAGCCACCTTTACCACCATATCTGAAGATCTTGCTTTTGACGCGGGAATCCAATCGGATCCCCGCCATCCGGTCAACCTCCATACTGCTGGAGGAAAGGTAAAAGCCTCGATGGGTATTGCCCCAAGGATTCGGGTCGGAGAAGCCGGGAGGGATGATGTCCGTGTGGTGATTCACACAATTCCTAATCTTCCAGAAGGGATTGACGGTCTGCTAGGCCTCAGCTTCTTCGATCGTTTTCTGGTACGTTTAGACCATTCCCGGCAACAACTCCACCTCACCCCAAAGACCTCCTAACACAGTTTCAGGTTTCCCTAACCGGAGTGACTCTCCCCGCCGCTCCCGTATATTTCTTTTTGTGTATTGTCTCATTCGTCCTTTGGCTACTCAACTAAATCTTTTCTGAGAGTGTTGAATAATGAAGATATCAATGGCCATATTTCGCCAGGAAGCTGCTCGCTATCAGCAGCATCGGGCCTGTTCAAAAATGTCGTCCAGCAAGGCCGCAGCCCTTTTTGCGCGCAGAGCGTACTGGCAGTACGTGAGCACGGAAAAGGGGCGAGAACGCCGCTGGCGGCTTTTTTCAACAGGCCCTTTCTTGACAGTCTGCAAAGGCAGTATGGTAATAACTACCTGTTCGTTTAACAAAAAGGTGTCACTATGCGATTTTTTATGTATGCCGATAATCTGAATCCCACTCAACTCAAACGACGTGCGCCGGAACACCAGTTTTTATTCAACGCCTATATTCCCGATCACACCATTACCTTTGGCCGCTGGTCTAATCAATGGCGGTGCGGACTGGCAACTCTGACCCCTTCCGCCGGTGAACGAGTCTGGGGATCGGTTTTTGAACTCACTTCGGAAGACGTTCAGGAACTGGACAAATTCGAAGGCGATCTCCCGGAAGAAGCTTTTCGTCACGTCGAAGTCCATGTCTTTACAGAAGATGACCAAAAAGAGTTTGTCACGACCCACATCGGACAAGCCATTGGCAAATTCAAAGCAAAAGAACATTATTTAGATTGGGTCATGGCAGGCGTCCGCCATTGGAAACTACCCAACGAATGTGTGGATATGTGGGATCTCTTCCGTCCCCGCTAACATCACAAAAAACGGACTCGTTTTATACCTCAACACTTTTTCACAGCAAGGAGACTTCATGCCTAAACCCAAATTTCATATTCTTGTTTGTACCAACGCCAGACCTCCCGGACACCCCAAACCATCTTGCGGTGCGGCCGGCGCACAAAATCTCCTGATGGCCATGAACATGGGGCTCATTGAACGTGGCATACAACCTGGAGAAGTACTCGTGACGGGAACAACCTGCCTTGGGCCCTGTGAACAAGGACCAAATGTCGTCATTTATCCAACTGGCACCTGGTACTCCGGAGTCAAGGAAGAAGATGTGGCGGTTATCTTAGACGAACATATTAAAAAGGGAGAGCCAGCCGCTCAACTCAAACCCGACTCGGTATGGTCATAATTTCCTCCTGCATAGAAACGTAGCAGTATGGGAGATCATCACCAGCATACCGACCATGCGCATCCATCGCATGTTTCCCATAAGGCCCATGCTATCCTCTCTCTATCCTGCGTTGTCGTCACTTGCAGTGATACCCGGACGAAGGAGACCGACACCAGTGGAAAGTTGATTTGTCATTTACTCAAAGAACAAGGCCATTCGATCGCGGACTACCATCTCATCAAAGACGAACCAGCCGAGATCTTTCAACTTCTGCAACAAGCCGCTCGGCAGACTGACAAACAGGTCATCATCATTAATGGAGGCACGGGAATTTCCAGACGGGACTCGACCTTCGAAGCTGTTGACGGGTTTTTACAAAAACGGTTGGATGGATTTGGTGAATTGTTCCGCTATTTGAGCTATAAGGACATTGGGTCGCCTGCCATGCTCAGCCGCGCCACGGCAGGCATCCATAACCATCTTGCTATTTTTTCTATTCCAGGGTCACAGGGCGCAGTTCGCTTAGCCATGGAACAATTGATTTTGCCTGAAATAGGCCACATCGCTGGAGAACTCACGAAGTAGCTGGCTCCGCTATTTAAGTCATCCACATCAATACACCATCTTGCCTTCAGCCACCAAGACGACCTGTCCTCCAACCTTAATTTCTTGAATCATATCATCGTCAGAAAAGACCTGAACTAAGATTCTCGAAGGCCGATCTATTTCATACCCCTGCTCGATCACAACCTCCGTCGTTGGGCCAACTTCAATGACCCCATTTTTCACTAAATAAGCGCCCAAAGCGCCACTGGCACTACCTGTGGCCGGATCTTCGGGAATGCCAATCGGATCGGCAAACATCCGGGTATGGACCGTGGCTTCTTCTTCAAGCGTCATAGTCGTATACACCATGACCCCATTCGCGCCCAAGCGTGCGCAGACCTCCTCTATTGCCGCATGATTCACGTTCATAGACTTCACAGCCGTCAACGTTCGAATAGGAACAATGACAACGGGCAGACCCGTCGACACAATTTCTACGGGAAATGGCAAGCCTGTAATCAAGGATTTATGAACGCCCAGTGCCTTGGCCAATTCATACAAGGCATCAACCTGATCCACCACCTCCAGAAATTGAGGGGCAGGCTGGGACATCCCTACTTGTTCAATTTGCCCCTTCAGGATGATCAACTCTAGCGGAAACACTCCAAGGTGACATTCATAAAACAACTTCGTGACCGGCTCTTGAAGAGCCAACTTCTTGAGGGTTCCGAGTACATAAAACGTGCCTAAGACCGGATGCCCGGCAAAAGGAATTTCATGGGAGGGAGTAAAAATACGAACTTTCGCTACCGCCCGAGAGTCGCTTGGGGGCAGCACAAACACCGTCTCCGAAAGATTCATCTCTCGAGCAATTTGCTGAAACTCTTGATCGCTTAAAGCTCCAGGGTCAGGAAACACCGCGAGAGGATTTCCCCCAAACGGCTCATTTGTAAACACATCCGCTTGATAAAACTGAAGCCACTTACGAGAAGGATCCATCCGTAGACCTATCAGACGAACATATCACACAGAGAACTGATCGTGTCAGCAATGCATACAAAGGATGAGTCGTCGTTCACGCTGGTTGGGACCATGCTTCATAGGAACGAGTCAGTGGATTCCGCACATAATCTTCAACATAGTTTTGCAATGAGCCATTTCGGTACAGACGATTATTGGCAAATTTCGTGTCAATCTTACGCAACATTCGCACTTTCACACCGGTCATTTTCACAAATTCATCCACATGAACGCCGGCGATATCCCTCCCCTGCCCTCGCCCCGACTCCAAGATACATTGCGGAATATAGATATATTTCTCATTGGTCAGTCGCTGCATAATATCATTCAAGGTTAAAAGCACCGTGCAATCCGAATCTCCCCCCAACGTGGCATTAGGAACCTGCAGAAACTTGGCCCGATTTTTTCGAAACATGTTTAACACTTTATGGACGCTTCCAGCCATAACCACGGGGTCACGTTTTTCCAGCTCCAAAGAATCGAACATGCTAATAATTCTGCGCCGGTTTAAAAATGCCGTCACATAGGCTTCGGTATGAATCGTCGTGGAATTCAGCAATCCCGCATCATAAATTTTCTCCGCTTCCACAGGAAGGGATTTTCTCCCTTGCCGCATGATCGCGGTTGTCGAATCATTAATACCCGCAACAGGCGTCAAACAGCCCATCCATAAGACGCAAC
This sequence comes from Nitrospirales bacterium, assembly GCA_965223315.1. Lineage (GTDB taxonomy): Bacteria > Nitrospirota > Nitrospiria > Nitrospirales > UBA8639 > Nitrospira_E. The sequence continues at coordinate 2,275,717 of CBDCWD010000004.1, read as the reverse complement.
GTTGATTAACACGGGAAATCGCCTTGGCATCCTCGGACATCGTGTCGTAATCAAAGGCATAAAAATTTGCCGAGGAAACCGCGGGCCCGTCCAGGACTTTCATCACATGCTTCACTGACGGAGCATGCGGCATCAACTTTTGCCGGTATTTCCCAAGGGTAATGACCGATAATTCAAAATTGATGCGGCCTGGATATTGCTCTGCCAGCCGATGGATCTTTGGCACATGCACGTACCCCACGGTAAAAAATTGAACATTCTTGTCTGTATATTTCAAAAAATCTTCTAGCCATTCCATGGCCTTGGGATGCAGAAAAAGATCCGTCCATTCCATGAACTCGTTGCCTCCCAAACACCAAAACTGTAAAGGATCGGTCGGCAGGGAATTAATATAGTTCAACATAAACTCCCAGTCTTCCTGCGTTGTTTTTGGGGGATCTAAGGTTTCCCGGTAGGAATGATCTAATTCGTAACAAAACTCACATTGCACCGGACATTTCTTCCCTAAACTGAGCGGAATCTTTCCGGCATCCATCTCCCGCTTCAAGACATCGCGGTAATTCTGGCTGGCGAAAAGTTTTGGGGGCTCTAAAAGAGGAAGGTTGCGGGGCATCTGGAAGGCTCTGCCTATCTATATTTCACTGCTCTCTAACATCAACGCTAAGATTGACATGATGCCTATATTTTTGAAAAACTTCCACTGCCTCAGCCATTTAACCCTATGACGAGCCCACCTTCAGCGCTTGATCTGGAAGCAGCACTCCATCTCTTCAACCTGACGTGGCCTGTGACTCACGAGCACCTTAGTCAACGTTATGAAGAAGCCCGCCGCACCTGGCATCCCTCACGATACGCAGGGCTCACGAACAACCCAGGGAAATACATGGAGATGTATAAAAAAGGAGAGGCCAAAACAAAAGAAATTCACGCGGCCTATCAACTTATTTTGACGCATCTCAACTCCCAACAACAATCCTAGACATTCTCATAGACATCCGGTCTAAGGGGATGCGTGACTGACCACCCGGGACATGCCGGACTCCCCGGATTCATCATTCTCGGCAGGTCCATGAGCAACAGGCCACGTCACCAGACCATGGACACCGTCCGTTCGCGGTTCTTCCTGGCCGGCTTTCATCGCATAAATTTGCGGGAGATAATTGCTGCCGTATTTTGAAATATAGAGGAATACATGCTCGCGGGCATTCACACGAACCGCCCATGGTTCGAAATCTTTTTGATAAAATTCTTCCGCCATTTTCATCGCATCTAAACATGTCAATCCACCTGGCTCATTGAGGGTATAGTAATAGTCCAAGGGCATATCATACTCGTCTTGTTTATGGATCGTGATGCCAAACTTCTCAGGATTCCGGACCATCGGCGTATGCCGGTAGGCCACAAAGTAAAAGACCTCGACTGAGTGGATATACCGTTTATTCTCCAGGAGAAATTGACGGGTTTCATCTGCTTCATCGTGTGTTTCACCTGGAAAGCCATAAAAGGCCATGACATGATTCCAAATACCCGCTTTGGCCGCCTCCCGTAGATTATTCTCAATCACCGACTTTTTGGCATGTTTGTCCATGAGTTCCAACACGCGCTCATTAGCCGATTCCATACCATAATAGAGCGTGCAGCAACCGGCTTGGACAGCCTGTTCCCATATCTTCGGGTCTTGTAATGTTTCCTCAAACCGGATCAACGTGGTCCATTTAATCTTCACCTGTTCCTGAATCAGCAACTGCGTCACTTTCTTCAACAGCGCGGGAGGATACGATTCGTCGGAAAATAGAAAATGCTTCGCGTCATACTTTTCTTGTAACGCTTTGATGTCGCGCACCACATCCTGCGCAGGCTTGCCCCGATACTGATCAAAGTACCCTTGGCCATGATCGCAGAAGGTGCAGCGCCCCCAGTAACAGCCTCTCGTGGCCAAATATGGCAGAATCCGTTCCGGCACAAAATACATATCCAGGGGCAATCCCTCAAAATCCGGAAGCGGCAAGGCTGTGGTTTTTTCGGTATAGATTTCTGTATTGACAACCACTTCTCCATCACGTTGCCACATCAGATTGGGCACCTGTTCCCATTTTCGTTCACCCGCCAGCGCCTCCAAGAGCCACACCAATGCATGCTCGCCTTCATAGAGAATAGCCGTATCAAAAACATCCGAAAAAAATTGCTGCTGTTGAGGCAAATCTTCTTGCAGCCGTGTAATGACATTTCCCCCGACGGTCACATGTATGTCAGGAAACTCGGCTTTCAGCATCTTGCAAAACGTCAGACCGGCCAACAATTGCATTTGCGTGCCAATCGAGATCCCAACGACCTCTGGCTGTTCTTTTTGAACGGCAGGCAAAACTAACTGACGGCAGATATCCCGATAAACATTGACCTGTTCATCTTCCAAGCTCGCCAGCACTTCGGTGGACACACCGGGACGATAGCCTAAATTGCTTTCCATCGGATAAAAGACAAGAGACGCGGGAAAATACGCCACAGAGATATATTGCATCACATCACGAAAGGTATTGAGGGCTCCTTCCAATTTCGCTGCGTCATAAAAGGCCTCGCCTCGCACAATGGATTTGGCCTCTTCGGCTTGTTCAGCCAGGCTCATTACATCAAGATGATCTTGTGCCCGAATGCAGGCAAGCCGGTTCGATTCCATCTCGGATAATTGTTGACAAGCTTCCCGCTCTTCCAACTCTCGACGCTGCTGTTCCATCCGCATCTTAACCCAAATCAAAAAGGTGTCGGAGAAGAACAGATCATACATTTCAATATTGATATCTTTTTGAACCACGTCATGGCCATATGAACGGAGGACAGAGGTGAGGCTGGGCAGCGCGAGGTAGGGAGCCGTCGGCACCCATTCCGGCGGAAAGAGCAACATCGTTTTAAAGATGCGCCGCGTCTTGCTTGTGGGCGCCATCCCGTCGATGTCGATGAGAGTTTTAGACATGGTCATCTCTCCACGTTTTACACAGAGGCGAGATGAGAGGAAGGATCTGCCGACGCCAATTGAAATTGCAACGCCGGCAACTTATTTGAACCAAAATGAGAAACGTAGAGAAACACATATTCGCGAATGAAGATTTTCAAGTCCCATCCCGCGTAGTGATTTTGTTCGAATTCTTCAAATACCCGCTCGGCATCTTCAATACCCAACCCATTATTCACCGTAAAGTAATAATCCATGGCCAAGTCCCATTCGGGATTTTTATAAAAGGTCACCCCAAATTTTTCTGGATTTTTTGCGACAGGCGTATGCCGGCTTAAATCAAATGTCCCAAAACCAATGGAATGGACATGTTCCCGATTGTCTTCCAGAAATTGAGTGGAGAACTTGGCATCTTCGTAGGTTTCCCCAGGAAACCCAAAAAATCCCATGACGTGATTCCACACACCGTGGCGTGAGGAGAGTTCCAGGCTGCGCTGAATAATATCGGTCGTCGTCGCTTTATCCATCAATTGCAAGACACGTTCGCTCCCCGATTCATACCCCATATGGAGATATTTACAGCCAGATTCCTGCGCGTCTTGCCAGACGGCATCATCCAGAAGACTCTTTTCAAAGCGAATATGCGTCGTCCAAGCAATATCCAACTTTGTCTCAACTAATTTTCTGGTGATTTTTCGGAACAGAGCTGGGGGATAGGACTCGTCGGTAAAATGAAAATGTCGGGTCTGATATTTCTTCTTCAGCAGGGTCAACTCCTGAATGATTTGCCAATCTTTTTTGGTCCGGTAACCCGCTGTATAACCTTCCCCATGATCGCAGAACTCGCATCGCCCCCAATAACAACCCCGCGTCGCAAGATAGGGCAAGATAGGTTCTGGCACAAAATATTTTTCCAACGGCAAGCCATCAAAATCCGGCGGCGGCAACGCACCCATATTCTCAGCAAACGTTTCACGATTCACATGAATCCCCGCAGCATCTCGAAAGATGAGATTGGGCACATGCGAAAGCTCGGTCCCATTGGCAATACCTTCGACCAACCGCAACAACGCAGTTTCCCCTTCATACACAATTGCGCTATCAAACAATGCAAACAATTTGGGGATGTTGGGCAGGACATCCCGAAACCGCGTAACCGTATTTCCACCGATCGTGACATGAATATCAGGAAACTGTTCTTTAATCAGCGCGCAAAATGTCATAGAAGAAAATAATTGTTGCCGGAGCACGATGGAAATTCCAATCACCTCTGGCTGCTCAGCTACAATGGCTGGCTTCAGAATATGCTCAAACACATCACGGTAAACGTTCACTTGCGTATCCTGAACCGCATCCAACACCTCCGACGACATAAACAACTTATAGGACAAATCCGTTTCCATTGGCGGCATGCAAATTCTGGCGGGGGCATACACCAAAGAAATCGTGTTCGTCACTTCCCGAAACACCGCAATGGCCCATTCTAATTTCTCGCTGTCATAAAACTCAGGCGTCCGCACAATCCGTTTGGCCTGTTCCGCCTTCTCCGTCAGCTCAGCAATTCGACTACGAGTACAGTCACACAACGCCAACTGCAATTCTGCTTCAGCCTCAGTTAAACCCCGGTCCCGGGAGATTTTTTTCAAACGATCCAGCTGCCGTGGCACTTTTTTCAACACCCGCTTCAAAAAATCCTCACTAAAATACCAATCGTACATTTCCAGATTGACATCTTTTTGAATAACTTCATGGCCGGCTTCACGTAGAAAAGCCGTGAGGGTCGGAAGACTCAAGTATGGTTCGGAGGGATACCAATCGGGAGGAAACACCAGCATCACTTTGGCTTTCTTCCCAGAAGTGCTGACGCTGGATACCGGAGAAGATTGAACGCGAACGGGACTAATCAGGCCGCCCTTGTCATAATTGACTCTCATTTATAATTCCTAGGTAAAAATATAAATCATCTCTTAGTTGGAACAATCCGAGAAAGACAACGATCAATCAAACGGTGGCGAAAGCAAGTAACCCTTTGATTTTGCAATATTTTTTAGCATAGCGATTGTGCATTCTAAGTCCTCCAAAAATGGATGGTCAAGAGCATCACGAAATCACAGACTTAAAACCCACGGCTCTTAATTGACCAAAATGAAACAACATATTATGATTCTTAAAATATATGCTACCTAGTCCCGCCTAAAAAGCAGACTCCGTTACCCACAACTAACAGCTTTCCTTCTCAACACAAAAGGGATGCGCGTGAGGAATCAAGTTATGACTGCTGTGCCTAAATCGAGAAATTGGATGTCGTACCTCTTGGATTCACTGATCAACACTGGAGCTATGCCATCTGACGAAGCACTAGAATATCTCACAGATAACCTGGTGGGAGAACCACCCAATACGAATTTGCACCATTCAAAGTCTCCCTATGAAGCCATTCAGCAATTCTTACATCGCGTCTATGGACCCATTGTTGAGGCTGCCTCACGGACAGTGGATCTACCGCCTCAAGCTATGATCCACATGTTTACTGATATCAGTCTCATGGGTAAATCATCTGTCTTGGTTGTCTACTACCCCGGTCACAACCAGCCTCACCAATTGCTATTACTCGATTCCACCCCTGCCTGGGATTTGACCTTTGAAAACTCCACCGCATTTAATGAATGGGCAGAAGAACGATTCGGATGGATTGCCTCAGCGCTCCAGACAGTGAGTAGTCAAAGTCAGCCAGGTTTAGCTGAACAGGTTAATCTCGTTCAACCTGTTTTGGTGGAAATGTAACGAGGGCCCTTGCTAAGGTAAAGGACCATGCCAATTAACGTCCTACCAAAAGATACTCCCCGCGGCCGAGGGCCAGACCCCACTCACGCAGAAAATCATCACACTCAAAATACCGAGGGCGAAGAGATTTCGAAAGAAAAAGAAGCGGACCTCGCTAACCAGGAAATTCAAGCCCTCTGGGAATCTCAAGAGATCGGACATTCCAGTTGGTCCGGCGAAGGCGGCAACCGCTACTCCGACCCCGAATAATTCCTGCCCCATTAATGGAGCAGACTCGACTACAATCTTCCCGTACAATATGAAGATGAAAAGCTTGACATTTTCAAAGCAGAGAAAAACTCAGTGTTTATATCTACACCAAATGAACTACTCACCGACGGACACAATCGCAAGCCGCTTGCTTATTTCATATAAAATAGGTGACAATTTGTCGTTAGCGTCACATGGCGCAGTTTTCTATTACTCATATTTTTTCTACATTCTTTATTTTTATAAGGAGAGGGTATTATGTATGAATTGAAAAAGCGGTTGGTAAAAACCGCAACAGCGTTTGGAATGTTGGGCTTGCTAAGCATTCCGCTATCGGCTCAAGCCGCTACTGTAACGTTTGATCTCAATGTTGAGTTTAGTGGAGCTGACGAACCTGTCGGGACAGCCCCATGGTTAACCGCCACGTTTGATGATATGGGAACTCCAGGGACAGTACGGTTGACTATGGATTCTTCCGGGTTGACTGCCTCCGAGTTTGTAGATGAATGGTTATTCAATTCTGATGTGGCCATTGATTCCTTTACTTATGTTTCAGGTCAGGCAGCCGATAGCACTTATTCAGCAGACGCCTATAAAGCCGACGGCGCGGGATTTTTTGACCTTAAATTTGATTTTCCCGCGTCAAATTCCGATAGGTTCGGTGCTAACGAGACGTCTATCTACGACTTAGCTGGTACTGGGATCACAGCCGATACGTTCAATACTCTGAGCACTACAAGTTCTAAGGGTCAATTTGGGTCAGCGGCACACATCCAAGGGATTGGCGATGGGGCCAACGGAAGTGGTTGGATTGGCAATGCTCCGGCAGTTCCCGTACCAAATTCCATGCTCTTATTTGGAACAGGATTAGCCACCTTTGTGTTCTGGAGATGGAAGCAAGGTGTTACGCAAGAATAAAACCATGCCCAACAAGTAGTCGTCTTGTTTGTAGGCATAAACGGCCCCTGTATTATGCAGGGGCCGTTTTTTTTATGAGATCATTTCCCTCATACCATTAACTTGCAACTTTATCCGGATCATAGCCAAGGTTGGGCGAGAGCCAGCGTTCGACTTCTGAAACTTCCATACCTTTTCGCTTCGCATAGTCTTCGATTTGGTCCTGCTTCAACTTTCCAACTGAAAAGTATTTGGCTTGAAAAAGGTGTCAGCCACCTTTTTTGACGGCCACAGGTAACACCTTTCAAAAACTTGACTCTGACCACCAGGCATGTACACTTACCAGAATATTTCTTCGTCATTCACACATCTCAATAATGAAAATATCGCAAGCAACGACTAGAACAAAGGAAATAGCAAATGAGGCTGTCCAGCTCATTCGAACGCACCTGGATCACTCCGTCAAAATCTATTGGTTTGGATCATGGCCACAAGGAAAAGCCAGGCCTGGTTCAGACATTGATCTAGCTGTGTCGGCCTCTTCCCCTATCCCCTTGGCTACAATGGCTTCACTTCGTGACAAACTGGATAACCTTCCGACTCTCTATCAGATTGATGTTGTGGATTTAGATACTGTAGGTCCGTTATTGAAACAAGAAATACTGACGCATGGAATTCTCTTATGACGTCTCGGCTCACAAGTTTCAAAAGAGCACTCCAACGATTCAGCGAAGCTTTGACAGCACCAGAAACAGATCTCAATCGAAATGCCGCCATCCAACGATTTGAATTTTGCTTTGAACTGGCCTGGAAGATGATCCAGGAAAAATCTCGAACGGAAGGGTTAGACTGCTATTCGCCAGAGAGTTGCATCCAGCTTGCCTTCAAATGCCAGTGGGTGACAGAAGAAACGGCCTGGCTAGTCATGTTAGAAGACCGGAACCTGACCAGCCATACCTATGACGAAGCGCTCGCGGCCGCCTACTACCGCCTGCCAACTATCTTCCACTCTTTCAATCTCTCATCAAACATCTAGAGTAAACACTTCAAACCGCCCTGCTCAAGAAATCCAACCCCCTAAATTAGGAAAGAAAATCGCCGACCAAGACATTGAAGTCGGGGATAGCTTGGGAAACAACAGCCTCCCCCCGATGATACTGCTGAACCATCTGGTATGCATGCCCGACGGGTTGATGATAGACCATCACACAATCATGAATGAGATCCACACCACCCATGCTTCAGGAATACCCGCACTGATCATCTGGTGGTATTCATCAAGGGAAAATAACCGACGGGTGACCAAATTCGTCGCCATGTTGCATCTCCTCCACATAGTGTACGGAAGCATACCCCCCTGCTGGTCAGCCAACCACTCTGATAGCTGAAGAGATACAGTAGATATCTGATCAGATCTGAACAAATCGAACCTGTGTCTCCGTTACTACCACGAAATGTTCATATAATTGCCCAGAATAACTTTCCAATAGTCGCCGAACAGTTTCAATCTTATTGAAAGCTCTTTCATCATTGAGACGGAGCAGAATCATACCTTTATGGGGGTGGTGTTCGCGATAGATCTTTTCACCAATACCTTTATCATTGGTGATGAGAATCCAGTCCTCCGCGAAGGCCTTATTGATAATCTCGTCATCATTGGCTCCGCGTGCTTCTTCATAGACTGAGAAAACCTCATGGTCGTGCCTCCTTAACCATTGTGCAACAGCAGGCCCCGTACATTCATCCACTAAGAACCGCACTTATTTTCCGTCCGCTGCCAAGGGCATGAATTCCGTATCTTCTAAAGATCGTGTGGCAAAGAGCAAACAGGCTTGGATATCTTCCTGTGTAAGGCCTTGATACTCACTTAATATCTCAGCAGTTGTGGAGCCACGAGCGAGAAGATTCAAGATGTACTCAACTGTTAAGCGAGTTCCTTTAATTACAGGTTTCCCAATCATGATATTGGGATCAACGACAATCCGCTTAAGAAATTGTTGGTCTTTCATACATGTGTCCTCTTGTCAAAGAAATTATCGATTGAAGGTTATGCATCAGACATTGAGTCATTCTCGAAATCATTCTGAGAACCGGCTTTTGAAGCCTTTACATGGAAAAAACTGTCCGAGGATATTGCATAGATCTTTTGAGGCGAATAGGTTTCCGATAAAACGTCATTTATCACTCATACCAGGATTCATTAAGGCATGGGGCATGCTCATCAAAATACTATCCACTCATTGATAAGCGCAGGCTGCTCAGCAACCGAGAGGTGTCCCTCTGACGAATATTTCTCGCACTGATGCTCTTGAGGTTTAACTTTACTCCAGACCTGATAACTCAATTGATGGCCATACAAAACCAGTTAATCCTATTTAAATATAACACGATTCCTGAAATAGGAGATAGACATCAGGAACATTTGTGATCGACACGCGTACTGTTTCCGCAATTACTTTCGAGGTTTGAACACCCAAGGCACATCAGTCTGAAGAAGCAACTCCCCTTGTTATGCTAGGGTCACTCTTAATGTCCATCAACGTCCTTCCCAAAAACTCCCCACGTGGAAGAGGTCCAGAGCCAAGCCATATCGTGAGTGAAGCCCTGAAAGAAAAACCGGCCGGAGAAGAAGAGAAGTAAAAAGAATCGGACCTGGCCGCTCAAGAGATCCAATCCCTCTGGGAATCAGAAGAGATCGGTATCACCAACTGGTCGGAGCAAAGCAGCCAGCGTTACTCCGACCTAGACTAAGCACAAAAAATAATGTTTCTGCCAAAGAGAGAGCTTCTAGAAGGCTCCAATCGTGAAATATTAAGGTTCCTGACACCTTTTTTAAATCAATTTAACTGTATATCGCAGAAACGTGGATTGACTCTTGACAAAAAGTATTTTTCAATAACCATGTCGATCATCCATCAAAACGAGGGAAGTGCGCCTTCTGTTTCTCAGTGAGGCCTTGAACGCCAAACAACGCAACACTTCTGTCAGCTGCCTTCTCAATATTCGAACCAGCCAACTGAACCGTGGCAAACTTAGCATTGTTTAAATTCGCCTTGATAAAACTGGCATGTGACATGTCTGCATTCCATATTGCGACAGCAGACAAATTGGCATGATCAAAAATTGCGCCCTTCATCCTTGAGCTACTTAAATTGCCATTCTTAAAAGACGAATGCGTAAAGTCGAAGCCTTCAAGATCATGGTCACCGAGGTTATAGTTGTCAAAATTAATGCTCTTGAGGATAACTGGCACTTTTCCATCAGAGGAACGCCGAATTTTCTGGAGCGCCTGAAGGGCAATCACAATATCATCGGTCTCATGAAACCTTGAATCCCTTCTTCCCCCTTCTCCGTATTTCCAATTTCCAACGTTATCTCTGATGTAGTCTTGCAGTTCCTCAACTATGAGGCTCTTTGTGTCTGCATCTGGAGCCTCTTGACCAGTCATGAGCAGAGAATAAAGAGCCACTTTTCTAGTTCTGATGTCCGGAATGCTATTCTGCATTGCTCCAAGATCTTTAAAAGCAGAAAGAAGTTCCTTTCGATCCACCTTGGCCGCAGATGCGGTGGATGGAGTTGCCTCAATCACTCCAGGATTGGGTGAGGTATTGCGAATCAGTTTATAGATCAGCATCTTCACAATATCAACTTTACAGTCCATCCTATGCTTGATGGCTTCGAGCACATCTATTTGAAGCATACCTTGATAACTTTTCCTTCCGTATTTAGCTGCACCCTCGAACCCTAAATTAACAAGCTTTTTTATAAGACCAGGGAGTTCGGCCTTAGCTTTCCCGCTTAGCTCTACAACATTTTCTTCTCCGGACTCATGAAATTTCGGACACACACGGTCCGCAAAATCTGAAATATCCTGAAGCTCGTCTGACGACACCAACAAGTTCCTGGATGCCAAACTCGTTTGCGCTACAAGAAGCATTCCCACAGCACATGAAAAAAGTAACACAAACTGTTTCTTGCACGAGATTTTTACCAGCATTAGCGTTCTCCATCTCATAGACAGAAAATTTTCACTTCAATGGCCTTCATGACGATACAGTGCTTCAGGCAGCTGGGCAGTCAAAACACTCAGGTTTTTCTGCTTCGGTTCTTGTATAGAACACGGCCGAATTCCTTGCACTACTTTTTCTTAGGCTTCAAGAGCCACGTGACTCTATAACCAACGACAGCTCTTTGAAGGTCAAGGCCATTCGACTTTCTGTTTCTCACCTCTAGATACATATAATCAGCCCAGTCTTTGCCTCGGATAATACTTTTTGCCTTCTTTCCTTCAATAACCACCTCCTTGCCAGTGGGATAGGTGATTCCTGCGGGTGGACAATCTGACCCGCCGGTACCAGAACGCACACACAAACCAACTTCAATCCCACGCTTGGTCTCGTGAGGTAATGAATCAAAGTCTACAACAACAGAATGTAGTTTATTGGGACGTCTAGGAAATATCCGAGCTATCGGGCAAGTTAAGGTTCGTCCGTCCTTGTTCACCTGACAAAAGGAGACTGGATAGTAGTCATACGCATCCCAAGGCTCAGGGCAAATCTCTCGACCATCCTTCCCCAAGTGACATCCTGGCGATACCGGTTTGGTGCGCAAAATATCGCTTGCATATGCTGGACTCGAAAGTAACAGAACCACAATGAATAGGCTGACAGATACCTTTTGTTGTTTCATGGTTTGAACGCCTTTCTGTAAATCCACACGCGGATTAAGCGATCCATGTCATCTGGGATTTCAATAGCCAACTCTTCCTCTAAAGCCATGACCCATTCCACAACATCAAGTGAGTCTGCTTCCATGGTCCCAACAAATTCAGCTTGCGTCACCACATTACCCTCCAAGTGACTTTAGCTCCACTGTTCATCAGAGAACACATCAGGCGGCAACGGTAACCATCGTGTTGTTTCTACTCATCCCTGCATCAAGGGCGAGCAAATACAATTCGTAGCTTTTCTGAATGGCCTGCTTTACGCATCGAGCTTCGATGGGCTCAGGATCATTCCCAAGTTGAGCAGAGATAAGCTCTAATGCCTCAACCGGATGTTTGTCATCGTACGCGGCATGCGCAACAATCCACCTCATGGCTTTGTTCCGATTAGGTTCAGGAAAGAATTCTTGATACACCTCACTGGCTCCCACCATCTTGGCCCACTCCCCAGTCACGCCTTCAATGGCATAGTTGGTAGCCGCCATCCCTTCAGCTAGTCCTGCCGATTCACACACATGCCAACACCAATCCGTAATTGCCGTCGCGGCTGCTGACCGATTGGCGTCAAACAGTTCCTCCCGAGGAATACCTGCCGACTCGGCCCAGTCCCGGTACATTTCCGCATGTCGTTGCTCCACGCGGAGATTTTTAATGAGCCAGCCTCGTGTCTTATTCAATGCCGGATCTGCCCCATACGAGCACTTCAAGAGATTGAGCGCGAGATACTGTGGAAACCGCTCAATCAATGGCCAAAAGCCAATCAACAAGGCATGATGTTGTTCTTGGGGTATCGTCCCATCGCTAAAGCGATACCACGCCTCATGATGCGCAACTTTTTGCGCCAAGGCTTCTGTATCAAAAAGAATATCTTGGAGCCATTGCGGATACCGCGTGACATCAACATTCAATCCAATTGCTGTTTGCATAGAACCTCCTTTTCTATCCTATGGGTTCAGATTCGTGTTTTCCGATACGACCCAGTGGATAGATTAATGAGTCACTCTCTAACAGTCCGACCTTGCCATCCTCTAACGGCAATAAGTCCAGCCAATCCGACTCCCATGAGAATCATCGATGATGGCACAGGAACAGGAGTGACGGTTCCGTCGTGCACAGCCCATGCATAAAGGCCGTTGGAGGTATTGGAAGACACCTGCACACCGATATCCAGGCCAAAGGCAAAGCGACTACCACCACTCGGCGTCTCGGACCAATAGAGAAAGTTCTGAATGTTGTCAAAGAGTGCCAGGTCAGGATCCCCACTCGTCAAAATGCTCTGATTTGCGGTGCCACCTAGCTCACTATAAAAGAGATGCCCTAATTCACTCCCACTGCAGAAAACCCCATGGGCCGGAGAAATTTGACAACTCGAATCGGGCACTAACGTCCTTGGTAAACGCCAATCGGTTAACCCACCAATGGTTAGACCCTGTGCCCAACTATTGGCTGTCGACCAAGTCATAAGCCCGTTGGAGTCGAATCCTGTTGTCTTGGCAAAATTCGCATCCCCCAACCAAGTGATATCGCGATCCGTGTCGTAAATGAGATTGACAGACAATCCACTACCCGAATCCACAAATAATCCTTGGTCAACCAACGCCGCATACGTTGAAGGCGACAGGGATACAAAGCCGACCCACATAACCACCAGACACATGGCTACATACGAGTTTTTCCTGGACATGGCAATCCTCCTTCATAATTGATAATGTTGAGCATAATGAAATTCTTACCATGTCTCTGGTAACAGATTGGTAACCGATTGGAGAAAAAACACCTGTTCAAAGAAAAATGTTGTCGTTCCCTTGAAATTGCCAATTTTTTTGCTCAATAAAGAATGCTCTCACACCTCCAAGATGAGATGACTGGAGAGAATCCTCGAAATAGGTGATTTCTCCCTGAGGAGTATCAAGTAAGGAAGGCAAGGGGCGGAGAACAACAAGCCTAAGAAAGAGCTGGCCAGGACAAAACCGAAGAGAAAACTACCTCGCATTCATCAAAGGGGGCAAAGATTAGAGGAGGCTAGAGAGAAAAATTTATGCGAAGGGAAGCTACAAAGATTGTTTGGCGGCTCTAGCTAATAATTTGTCGAGTGTCACAAGAGCCACACCAAGCTTAATTGAGAGAAAAAGGTACGATGCATCATAGGTCGTGAGCGTTCGCTGTTCTGCAAGGAGCAGGACATTCAAAATATTCACGTCCATGTAACGAATATCCATCTGTTCAACCATCTGATAATTCGCCAACAATAATTCACGCTCTGCGGGATAGCGACGTATTTTGGTAAGGCAGACATTGGCCAGCTCTATAAGAGGGTTGGCGCGACCAACGCATCATCGTTAATTTCCTGGATGACGTTTTCCCCATCGGGTTCTGCGAACACGATCGCCGCTAAGGCGGAAGCATCGATAACTTTAACGCTCATCCCGATCTCTACGAAGAATCTTTACGGATTCGCGAGGTGTCTTAAGCCCAGATTGTCGGACGGCTTCCCAGACCTCCCAGGGCTTCAGCTTCTTATCTTGCGCGACACTTTCCTCAATAATGGATAAAAGCTCACCCTGAAGTAACCGATGATGAGCAGCCGCTCGCTGACGAAGACGTTCCACAAGAGGCTCTGGAACATTTTTGACTGAAAGATTGACAGGCACAACCACCTCCATTATGGATCCATTTCAGAACCATTTATAATATCCAAGCGATCTCAACGCAACTGGGAAGAAAAGCCTCATTCAAAAAAGACCTTCTTAGCTCAAGCTACATTGCACATGTTCCGTGAGTGACACATGTTGTTTGTGTAAATGCTCGCGGATTGGCAACACCCACGACTCGTCATTATGAGGAAGGAACTCACCCTTGTAGAGCTCACTGGCACGTTCAGCCAGTTCACGACTCTTAGCGGAATTTCCTTGCTGGGCTTCGATTTCTGACTGTCTTATCAAATGCTGAAAGCTTAGACTATCCACCCAGCAGATTGATGAGTTAATACTCAACGTCCCATCTGAAAACAGAATCGCATCTTCATTTTTCAAAAGTTTTCGGAGACGCGAGAGGGTCGTAATAAGCGAGCGATAGGCCGCATCCCCATCGGCATCAGGCCAAAGCCATTCGGTCACCTGATTTTGTGACACGGCTTTCCCACCTAACGCAATGAGCAATTTCAACAACGCGAGGGGTGTCTTTGGTACTTTACGTCCGAACTGAATTGCCCCAGCCTCGCCCATCAATATAAAACGTCCTAGCGTATACACTCTCACCGGCCACGGCCAGGTGTCAGAGGTTAGAAGAGGATGCTCTGGCACAAGATTCATCTTACCTATCAGGCCGCGAACGCACTCCACTTCAATTCCGGCCTCAAGTGCTTTCAAAAATAGACGGGAATAGAGATATCGCATTGAGAGCTGGCTAACAACAATCTTATGAGTACGCGAGACAGCTAGCCATTCACAGAGACAGTCTTCTGCCTTAGTGCTACTGTCGTTTGCGTAGTGACATAATGCTTTTAACATCCATAGATATGCCTGTAGTAGATGGGAAGGATACCTGCTAATAATTTTTTCTAATTCCAAAATATTGTTCTGAGCAACATCGAACTGACCTCTCTCAACCTGCAACTGCCCCAGCATGCAGAGGCCAAATCCGTAAAGAAATAAATGATTTTCTGCATGAAAAAGCTGAAGAGCATTTTTGATGTGATACAAGGCCTCCTCAAGATCACCCTCTACAAAGGCGACCCAGCCTAACATTTGATGGCTGGTAGCTTTATTAAGCCCTGACAAATGTTGAGCAATATCCCAATGTTTCTTCGCAAGGGACCTAGCTGATGATACATTCCCGCTGAGAAGTTCAGCTGTAATCCCTTGATCAAGTAGTGGTAAATATACAAATGCCAAACCAAATTCATCTGCTAAAACTAAACCCTTATCGACAGCACGAGTGCAACGGTCTAGGTCAACCGTTAACCATCCTTGAACCGCTTCGCACACGTAAAACATCGCTTGAGAAAATGGAGACAAGCTTCCTTGTGACATCAAATCCTTTACTGTTTGAAGCAACATTTCTCCCGTATCGATCTCACCAAGATGGGTACGAAACGTATGCAAAAAACACAAAACCGGTATACTGGCATTCACATCAGGAATATGCTCCACTACCTCTATGGCTTTCGCCTCCCACTCGTATATAGTGGGATCATCCAGACGGCACCACACCAAAGCATTAAACATATTCACCGTCACCCGTGCTTCAATTTCATGATTCGGATACGCGTCGTATTGCGCTTTTAATTTTGGTAGCAGATCAATCCACTGCTTGAGACGCGGTAATCGTTCCCATGTTCGGATAATGGCCTCCACCACTCCACACCATGCACTATACACACCCAATGTATCTTTCCCATTCTGAAACAGATTGAACGCCTGTTCAAAGGTGTCGGCACCCAAATTGGGATTCGTTAACACCTGGCACTGCGCTAACCAAAATAGAACCCAAGGGTGCTGTCCTTTTACACTTTCAGGAAGATTGCTGATCCATTGTTCAACGGTCTGTGACCGTCCTTCAGTCAAAAGTCTTGGAGCATGCTCAAGGATCAAATTCACTACTTCTGCGACATCCTTAATTCCATGAAAAAGCGTGAAGGCTTCATGATATCTGCCATATTGTTTGAGTATCTCAGCCGTCTTCCGTTGCAATGCCTGGATGTCATCAGACTTCCAAGCTTCCTGTATGCGCGCCTGCAAAAACTGTCGAAACAGGGGATGATATTGATATAAGAAGTCTTCTTCCCCATGACGCACTGTGAAGTATTGCGAACGGGCCAACTCTGACAAATAGTGTTTCGCTTCGGGAATACCCGTCACCTGTTCAGCCATCGGGGTGGTCATCGACGGGAAAAATGCCGTGTGAAGCAAAAACTCTTGTCGTTCTTTGGGTTGTTGCGTGAAAACTTGACTCGCAAAATAGTCAAACACCACCGGCGCCACATCCTGCGTTTCAGCAGTGGGGGCCGCAGGCTCGTCACTATCATTATGGGACACGAGTAATACCACCCCGGCCAGCCAGCCTTGGGTCCGGTGATACAATCGTTCCGCTTGACCGGGTTTACCTTGCGGCCCAGATGCTCCACCACGAAGATGCAGGAGGGCCTTGGTTTCCTGCAGTGTAAGCTTCAATGTGTCTGGCGTGACTATCGCCAGCTGTTGCTCCGCCTGTAAGCGCGCGAAGGTTGCAGGCGGATGTGTCCGACTCATCAGGATCACCGTGGTGCCCTCTGGAATCGTCCTTAATGCGACATGCACAAGCTCATGAACGGCCTCCTCAGCGCCCACCTCCTGATAGTTATCGAATACCACCACCCCTGGAGTCTTTAACCGACTGTACAGTTGTTCGAAAAAGCGACGGGTGAACACCGCAATACCAGGCAGGTATTCAGGCTGTAAGGACGGAAGTGGCTTCTTATACCGAGGAACTAATTGCTTCATCCCGAGACTTAAGTAGTGAAACCAGGTCCCGGGGTCCACATCCCCTTCGTCCATCTGATACCAGAGCGATCTAAGCTTTCGAGCTTTTAAATAACTGGCTACCAGTGTCGTCTTGCCTGCGCCGGGCGGGCCCTGAATCCAGATTACCCGATGCGGCTCACGCAAGCGATCTAAGTCTTGAAACAACCGGTGTCGCTCAAGGACCCGTGGCAGCTGTGGTGGCGTCAACTTGGCTAATGACGGAGTATTTTTTCTTACAGGCATGGATCACTCATGAATTTCTACGGATTGAAATCCGTGGCAGCGTGGTAGTGTTCATAAATACTCACCATCAGTGTTTGTTCATGAAACAGACCAATCACTTGACTCAATCAATTCTCTAGCGTACACTTTTTATGTACATAAGCTGTCATTTATGATAACAACTATCAATGTCAAAGAAGCCCGCAGTCAGCTCAAGCATCTGCTCGATCGAGTGGCCGCTGGTGAAGAGATTGCTATTCAACGACACGGCAAAACCGTGGCTCATCTTGTTCCTCCCGCCCCTTCAAAAAAACGACTCCCTTCTCTAAAAGCCTTTCGCTCATCTATTCGTGTTTCGGGCACTCCACTAAGCACAACAGTAATCCAAAACCGAAAAAGCGAACGGTTCTAAGATGATGTATCTTGACACCAGTGTTCTCGTGGCCTATTACTGCCCAGAGGCCATCAGCGCCGATGTCGAGAGTCTTCTCCGCCGCCAATCAAGCCCGATAGTCAGTGAGCTTGCTGAAGTAGAGTTCAGTTCGGCCATCGCTCAAAAAGTTCGACAACACGAATGTGATCGGTCTGATGCCTCCTTGATCCTGGCACAATTCCACAAGCACCTCGACAATTGTCTCTTTACCAAGCTCTGTCTTGACTCGAGGCATTTTCAACTTGCCAAAACCTGGTTAGGTCAATTGCAATGGCCGCTCCGAAGTCTTGACGCCCTACACTTGGCAGCCGCCGAAATTTCTCAAGTCCAATTCGTCACTGCCGACAAACCATTGGCAAAAGTTGCACAAGCCATTGGCATCCGCGCCCTGCTGATTTCCTCCAAAACCTCACAAGAATCTTGATATCGTTTTCAAATAAAGACATTCGACTTACTTTTGTCTCTACCAACAATCGATGTTGCGGATTCTTCCTCAAGACTCGCACCTACAGCGTCATGCAGTTTCTGTAGTCGTTCACGAGCGGGCAACACCCATGACTCATCATCATGGGGAAGGAACTCGCCCTTGTAGAGCTCACTGGCACGTTCAGCCAACTCATGACTCTTCGTGGGATTTCCTTGCTGGGCTTCGATTTCTGACTGTCTTATCAAATGCTGAAAGCTTAGACTATCCACCCAGCAGATTGATGAGTTAATACTCAACGTCCCATCTGAAAACAGAATCGCATTTTCGTGCTTTAATAATTGGCATTGTTAAATTAAGAGAGATTCTAGTTCGCCATTCCAATGAGCCATCAACAGCATGACCGAATACCGCAACATCGTTTCACTTTTGCTATAGCATTTCGTTTTCCGACGGAAGCGGGCCAGAAAATGGCGAAACAAGCTGTTATACCCTTCCACAGTGAACGTTTCCGCTTTCGATTGGATGTGCTTCTCTGGTGGCACAAAATGTTCATACGGCTCCCAATAGTCTGTCATCACTTGAGCAATCAGTGGACTCTGAATCGCCTCCCACAATTGTTTCCCGGTCACGACCCCTCTGGTCCCCGTGACAGCATGGAGAAAGCGTTTTCCAAGTCGATCAACAGCAATCCAGACCCAGCAGTAGTTTTTTTATGCCGCACATAGCTATGTAGTTCATCGAGTTCGACGATCTGAGCGGTCGGCCGCTTGATCGCCTCCACCTGTTCCCCAAGCGCTTTGATCCACTGATAGACCGCCACATGACTAAACCCCAAGGCCCGCCCAATGGACCGAAAGCCCAAGCCTTCCAAGTAGAGAGTCAACGCCAAGCGGCGCTGGTCGGGGGTCGCCGTATCGGACTTCTGGGCGACGGTAAACAAATAGCGACACGGTTTGCATTTGTAGCGTTGGCGCCCATCCTTCATGCCGCTTTTCACTTTGTTGGGACTGGCACATCGAGGACAATTCAGCATCAGCACCTCCAGGGAAAAGGGTAGGAGATGAGTGTAGCCTATATCTCTTAATTTAACAATACCTAATAATTTTCTTAATCGTGAAATCGTAGTAATAAGTGACCTATAAGCCGCATCCCCATCGGCATCAGGCCAAAGCCATTCGGTCACGTGGTTTTGTGAGACGTTTTTCCCACCCAGTGCTATCAAGAGTTTCAATAACGCGAGGGGCGTTTTAGGCACTTTTCGCCCAAATGGGATCGCGCCTGCTTCTCCCATTAGGATAAAACGCCCCAAGGTATACACTCGCACTGGCCATGGCCAGGAGTCACTCGTTAAGAGCGGCTCTTCAGGAACAAGTTGCACTTTCATAATGACATGCCGTGCTTGCTCGACTTCCACTCCACATTCTATTGCTAGGGCACAGACACGTGCTAGAACCCGTGGGAGACAACCCATCGCAAACACCATTCCGGTCTCTCGACTAATGGTTAACACCCTTTCAATTGCAAAAAATGCATCGCTCCGTTGATCTTGAGCCAACGCGAATTGTGCCTCTAAGATGGCAACCATGTAGGCAACAGTCTGACTATTCAGCGTGCGTTGAATAGTATAGATACGTGCCAACTGCTCATCTGCATCCTGAAGTGTTCCTACCTCTATAAGAGTTTGAGCAGGCGTCCATCGTACAAGGACTTCAAGGAATGGATTATGTGTATCTGGGATATTCTCTATTGCACGACTAGAGTATTCTAGAGCTTTCGGATAATTTCCTTGAACTGCTTCGACCCATCCCCGTTGGTGGTAATATTGCTGCCCATGCATGCCGAGACTCTGCTCACTAATGGGACGAATTTCCTCCAACAGACTTCTCGCACAATCATAATCTTTTAAAAGAATAGCGGCCGTTATCCCCTGCGAATGCAGAGTCATGACGAGATTAAAAAGTCCATGCGTTTGAGCAAGCTCGCGAGCTTGCCTAAAGGCAGTCATCGATCGACGACCTTCACCAGATATCCACCCATGAGCAGACCGAACGTTGTACAACATGATCTGTGCCAGAGGAGAGACGTCAGCTGATTCACTCCACTTCTCAATCTTAAATAAGGTTGCTTCAGAACGTTCCTTATTTCCTAACCAGGACCAAAAAGCGTAGATATGGTACCCTATTAATATTCGTTGAGACATATCTGGCACGTGTTCTAGGAGCACTCGAACACGCGCTTCCCATTCAAACGTCTGTGCATCTCCCAACCGACACCACACCAATGCGCCAAACATGGTACACGACACACGACCCTCCAATTCTGCTGAGGGAAATGGTTCCTTCTTCTCCAGCCACGAATCCAAGTAATCAATCCATACGTTCAGCTGTGCAAGCTGATGAAACGAAAACATAATCGAATCGATCACACCACACCAAGCTAATAGCATCCCAGGTATATCCCCGATCTGTTGAAACTCATACACAAGCGACGAGAATAGTTCTATGCTCTCTTTCGGATCCTTCAAAAACCGGCAGGTCGCAAGCCAGTATCGAAGCCAGAAATTCGGGGCGACAATATCTGAAGGTAATTCCGCTAGCCACACCTCTATTGTCTGATAACGCCCTTGCGAAAAAAACATCGGAGAATGCGTCAGAATCATCTGCACAACATTCTCGAAATCTTTAGCTTCAAGAAACAGAACAATCGCCTCTTCGTATCTCCCCTCCCGTACCAGCACTCTAGCCGTTCGCTGTTGCAGTTCCCGAGCCTCCTCAACCTTCAAAGTTTCGTAAACGCGTGTTCGCAGGAACTCTCTAAACAATGGATGATATTGATATAAGAAGTCTTCTTCCCCATGACGCACTGTGAAGTATTGCGAACGGGCCAACTCTGACAAATAGTGTTTCGCTTCGGGAATACCCGTCACCTGTTCAGCCATCGGGGTGGTCATCGACGGGAAAAATGCCGTGTGAAGCAAAAACTCTTGTCGTTCTTTGGGTTGTTGCGTGAAAACTTGACTCGCAAAATAGTCAAACACCACCGGCGCCACATCCTGCGTTTCAGCAGTGGGGGCCGCAGGCTCGTCACTATCATTATGGGACACGAGTAATACCACCCCGGCCAGCCAGCCTTGGGTCCGGTGATACAATCGTTCCGCTTGACCGGGTTTACCTTGCGGCCCAGATGCTCCACCACGAAGATGCAGGAGGGCCTTGGTTTCCTGCAGTGTAAGCTTCAATGTGTCTGGCGTGACTATCGCCAGCTGTTGCTCCGCCTGTAAGCGCGCGAAGGTTGCAGGCGGATGTGTCCGACTCATCAGGATCACCGTGGTGCCCTCTGGAATCGTCCTTAATGCGACATGCACAAGCTCATGAACGGCCTCCTCAGCGCCCACCTCCTGATAGTTATCGAATACCACCACCCCTGGAGTCTTTAACCGACTGTACAGTTGTTCGAAAAAGCGACGGGTGAACACCGCAATACCAGGCAGGTATTCAGGCTGTAAGGACGGAAGTGGCGTTTTGTATCGCGGGGCGACGGACTTCATCCCAATGGCCAGATAATGAAACCAGGTGCCGGGATCTGCATCGCCGTCATCCAATTGATACCAGAGCGGCTTCATCCTGCGCGCCTGCAGATAACTAGCCACCAGCGTCGTTTTCCCAGCCCCAGGCGGCCCTTGAATCCAGATCACCCGATGCTGCTCACGCAATCGATCCAGTTCTTCAAAGAGCCGCGTCCGCTCCAGGACTGGCGGTAACTGGGGGGACGTCAGTTTGGCCAGTGTTTGAGAGTTCCTTTTATCGGTCATAATCGTCCTTCAGCGAGATTCTAGGGGGGCATCACTCAGATTTACCGTTTCTTCTATGTTTGGTTTTTAGTGATAGGAAGGATCTTTGCTTGCAGATTCAAGCCATATGGTTTATAGATACAGAAGAGACCTGTCATCGAAATCCAGCTATGCTTACCTACCATGATAATCCTAGCCTGCGGCTAACAAGCTAACGTGAAGTAAAGATAGATCACTCGATGCCCGCTATTTCTATGTTTTATGGATTGATTGTCTATTTGTACTTCATGGACAACAAGCAGCACAAACGGCCCCACATTCATGTAAAATATCAAGAAGATGAAGTCATCGTGTCGATTCCAGAAGGCACCGTGCTTGATGGGGTAATACCTGGTCCAAAAATGAAACTGCTTCAGGCCTGGATTGAATTGCATAAAGATGAGCTGATGGCCAATTGGGAATTAGCCGTCTCGGGTGAACAACCCTATAAGATTGACCCGTTGAAATAAACAACATGAATCCTCGAGTAAAAAAGGTGACACCGCTGTTAAACCATCAGTTAGAACTTGAGTTCACCAATGGAGTTCGAGGAATCTATGATTGTGTTCCACTTCTTGACTTTGGCGTCTTTCAAGAGCTCCAAGACCAGGAGTATTTCAATAAGGTCCAAGTATGTGATGGCACCGTCGTTTGGCCAAACAAACAGGATATTTGCCCTGATACGCTATATCTCGAAGCCCTGAGAGTTCCCTAACAAGATTCACGGCTACTTTCCCTGTAAATTTCCTCTACCAATACTGGGTCTGTTAAAAAAAGCCGCCAGCGGTGTTCTCGTCCTTTTCCCCGCTCACGTAGCACCAGTACGTTCCGCGCGCAAAAGAGACTGTGGCCTTTCCTTCGACACGCTCAGGGCAGGCTCCTTCGTGAAGCCTCAGGACAGGACTGGACGGACCCTTCGATAGGTTTAGGGCATATTTTTTGCAGACCCGATGCTGCTGATAGCAAACAGATTCTTGGCGAAATATGGCCCTTGACATTTTCATTATTTAAGTAATTTCCGGATCATAGCCAAGGTTGGGCGAGAGCCACCGTTCTACGACCGACACCTCCATACTTTTTCGTTTCGCATAATCTTGAATTTGGTCCTGCTCTAGTTTCCCCACGGAAAAATATCTAGCTTCGGGATGCGCGAAGTAAAAGCCACTGACTGACGCGGCCGGATACATGGCATAAGATTCGGTCAGTTTTATGCCAATAGTCTTTTCAACCTCGAGCAATTCAAACAAATGTTGCTTCTCGGTATGGTCTGGACAAGCAGGGTAACCTGGCGCGGGACGAATCCCACGATACTTTTCTTGGATCAGTTCCTCATTACTTAGTTTTTCATCTTGCCCAAAACCCCATTCTTTTCGCACTTCGCGATGGAGCCATTCCGCAAAAGCTTCAGCTAAACGGTCGGCCAAAGCTTTAGCCATGATGGCATTGTAATCATCATGATCTTTTTCAAACTGCTCACACAAACTCTCAATACCAATGCCTGCCGTGACGGCAAAGGCTCCAATATAGTCAGTCCTTCCACTCGACTGTGGAGCAATGAAATCAGCTAATGCGTAGCTTGGTTCACCTTGGGGTTTTTCTGTTTGCTGTCGTAATGTATGAAAAACCGATATAGCTTCGGAACGGGTCTCATTCTCATAAATAGTGATGTCATCTCTCTGGCTATTGGCTGGAAACAATCCATAGACACCTTTTGCAGTAAGCAGATTATTATCAAGAATTTCTATTAAAAGTTTTTGTGCATCATCAAACAGTTCTTTGGCTTTTGGCCCTACAACTGGATCTTCGAAAATTTTAGGATATTTCCCGCGCAGCTCCCAGGCATGAAAAAACGGAGACCAATCAATGACTGGTACCAGATCCTCTAATAACACATCTTCAAGAACTTTCCTGCCAAGAACGCTCGGCTTAGCCAAGTCGGTTGTCTCCCAGTCAATCGCGACACGATTTTTTCTGGCGTCTTCCAGAGAAACAAGTTTTTTGGTGGTCGTCTTCGATTCATAGGCTTCCCGTGTTTTCTGTTGTTTGTCCTGAATGTCCTGAACAAACGCAGCCTTGTCATCTGGGCTCATTAACTTGCGCACGACATTCACAGCTAAAGACGCATCAAGCACATGCACCACCGGACTGGTGTAGCCTGGTGCAATCTTGACGGCTGTATGGGCTTTACTTGTTGTGGCTCCGCCGATCAGTAAAGGAACAGAAAAGCCTTCTCGTGTCATTTCACGGGCGTTATGGACCATCTCATCTAACGATGGCGTGATCAACCCACTGAGGCCAATGATATCCACTTTTTCCTCTCGCGCCCTTTGGAGAATTTGATCACATGGGATCATGACGCCTAAGTCAATAATTTCATAATTATTACAGGCCAGGACAACCCCCACAATGTTTTTACCGATATCATGAACATCCCCTTTGACTGTTGCCAATAAAACCTTCCCTTGACTCTGACTCCCACCTGCACTTTTTTCTGCCTCCATAAACGGCAATAAATACGCTACGGCTTTTTTCATGACCCTGGCGCTCTTGACGACCTGTGGCAAAAACATTTTTCCCGCACCAAACAGCTCTCCCACAATATTCATCCCATCCATTAACGGCCCTTCAATCACATCTAGCGGCTTGGGGAGTTTCTGCCTGGCTTCTTCTACATCCCCATCAATAAATTCCACAATCCCTTTGATCAACGCATGTGAAAGGCGTTCTTCGACCGTCCCCTTGCGCCAGACATCATCTTTCACGACGGTCTTGCCCTGCTGTTTCACTGTTTCGGCAAAGGCCACCAATTCCTCCGTGGCCTCGGGGCGACGATTGAGCAAGACGTCTTCAACCAGTGCCAGCAAATCTTTGGGGATCTCTTCATACACGCCTAACTGTCCGGCGTTCACAATCCCCATATCTAAACCAGCTTTGATGGCATGGTAGAGAAAGGCGGAATGCATGGCTTCCCGCACGACATTATTTCCTCTGAATGAAAACGAAATATTGCTGACCCCTCCACTGACCTTACAAAAAGGCAAAGTGGCCTTAATTTGCCTTGTGGCTTCAATGAAGTTCACGGCGTAGGCATTGTGTTCCTCCATCCCAGTCGCCACAGTCAAAATATTGGGATCAAAAATAATATCTTCTGGCGGAAAATCTAATGTATCGGTGAGCAAACGATAGGCGCGAGTGCAAATTTCTACTTTTCGTTCGAGGGTATCAGCTTGACCGGTTTCATCAAACGCCATAATGACTGTCGCTGCACCATATCGTTGAATCAGCCGAGCTTGTTCAAGGAATTTCTCCTCTCCTTCTTTCAGACTGATCGAATTCACGACTCCTTTGCCCTGAATGCATTTCAACCCTGCTTCAATCACCGACCATTTGGAGCTGTCAATCATAATCGGCACTCGCGCAATATCTGGTTCAGACCCGATGAGGTGTAAAAATTCCACCATGGCCTTTTCTGAATCCAACAACCCTTCATCCATATTCACATCGATTATTTGCGCACCCCCTTCGACCTGCTGCCGAGCAACGGCTAACGCCTCTTCTAAATTTCCACCCAGAATGAGCTTGGCAAACTTTGGCGAACCCGTTACATTCGTACGTTCTCCAATATTGACGAAATTGGCTTCCGGACGAATGGACAAGGGTTCTAATCCGCTCAACCGTGTGATGCGCGGCACATGCATTTTTTTGTGCGGCGCGTAATCTTTGACCCCTTCGGCAATGGCTCGAATATGCTCAGGAGTGCTGCCACAACATCCACCCACAATATTCACCCACCCTTGACTGGCAAAATCTCTTAGATCCGCACCCATTCGCTCTGGGGTTTCGTCAAATCCCCCAAACGCATTTGGCAATCCTGCATTGGGATAGCAACTTATATAGACCGGCGCGACATTGGATAGTTCAGCAATGTAAGGGCGCATCTGTTTTGCCCCAAGCGCACAGTTGATTCCCACACTGAGAAGATTGGCGTGAGAGATTGAGTTCCAAAATGCCTCAATTAATTGACCCGATAAGGTCCGTCCGCTTAAATCCGTGATAGTCACCGATGCCATGATGGGAATTTCGCGATGAATTTCTTCGCAATACTGAGCAATCCCAAAAAACGCCGCTTTGGCATTTAATGTGTCGAAAATAGTTTCCACAAGAAGCAGATCAACCCCGCCTTCAACAAGACCTCGCACCTGATCGTAATAGGCTTGAGATAAATCATCGAAAGTCACAGCACGGAAGGCCGGATTGTTCACATCCGGTGACATAGAAGCCGTTCGATTGGTAGGGCCTAAGGCCCCCGCAACAAAACAGCGCCTGCCAGGTTGTTCCTCCTCCACCCTGGCTGCTGCGCGCTTCGCAACTTGGGCCCCAGCCACATTTAGCTCATGCGTTAAGGTTTCCATTTGGTAATCTGCCATTGAAATGGCATTGGAGTTAAAGGTATTGGTCTCAATGATATCCGCACCAGCCTGCAGATACTGCACGTGAATCTCTTCAATAATTTTTGGCTGGGTCAGCACCAACAGATCGTTATTACCCTTCACATCGCAGGCATGATCAGCATATTGCGTCCCCCGAAAATCGGCTTCTGTCAAATTGTGGGTTTGAATCATCGTGCCCATTGCACCATCAAGCACAAGGATTCGACTATTTAAAAGCTCTTCTAGCTGTTCGGTCATTCCTGTTCTCCCATGTTGTTCATTCCTCATATCTCCTTCATCACATTCGCCCACTCAACGCCGCACCTACCGCTCATCTTTCTTGACTTGGAGGATTTTTAGCCAATAGGATAAACTATTAACAGACCCAATCGCATTTGACTTGAGGCCTTGTCGTGCCATTCCTTCATCTTCCCTGCTCGAAAATCCCTTACCAGTCCCCCTCGCTTCTTCTTTCTGGGCTATTCTGTTGCATCATCATTGCACAGACTCCGTCAGTTGCCTTGGCCAGTCCATATTTTGATGATGGGTTTTTAGGGCTCACACAAGACGAACTACGCACCCAATTGGGCACCCCGATGGCTGTTCGTTCCCGAAAAGCCGCGTTGCGGGTCTTTAGTTACTATACGTTTGAAGATTGGCAACGATATTTCAAAAATCTCGTATCCCCGGAAAACGGAGAAGACGTGTATACCTATACACGAAATGGGATTCAGGTTCGATATTCTTTTACGTATATGCCAGACCGTAATGAGGGGAAAGACTTTCCAACCTTATATGTGCAGCGTTGTGAAATTGAGTTTTCTCCTGCCGTACCTTTAGATACCATCCAGTCACTTGTACCAGAATTTTTACCTCCCACAGAACAGTCTGCTCCAGCATTTCGATCAAATTTATGGGTGTTGGTCTTTAAAGGCTCTCCTTCGCCTGAAGCCTCATTTATCGTGCGGGATCGAGATAAGGAGAAGTTATCCTGGTCTTTAGCGTACCAATTGTTTTCCATTAATGGGATTCCCGCTAACCTTTCGAGCAAAACGCCCATTGACCGGCTTGAAATTGGCACGCAAAGCCTCCAACTTGTGCGACATCAGCAACGATACACTCACGAATCCATCATAAACCCTTTTTCTCCCGAATTTCGACAAGAACCTATCCACACGCCCAACAGACAATCGATTCCCCGTCCTGAATATGCGGAGTAACTACTCAATAACCAGCAACCTAACACTGGTTAGCTAAAGAAATCGTAGATCTCGCTCCTCTCCTATAGACAGATACCCTTCCCCCCATTGTTCGTCATCGTACAGATTCCATTCTCCAGTATGGTCTTCCGGCTTTAACCGGATGCCCCAATTCCCGCCAAAAATAATGAAGGCGGTACCTGCCCCAGAATCTTCCACTTTCTGAGCATAGGCCGGACAAAGAGGTTGCTCGGGATCATCACACCATCCTGTCACCTGACACCATTCTCCCCTTGAATGCCGCTCATAGGACTTGATGTGCGTCAAGAGCCGAGGAAGTCCTACTTCGTGAAAACGCACGAAGTACGACCCGTCAAAATTTGGGTTATTTTCAACCTCAATAAACACTGCGCGCTTCTCTTGACCCCTTTTCTAGCCCGCTGATAGAGTCAGGACTATTGGACACATTTAGTACTTCTTTGTTTCCAAGCACGATTGTCCTAATAATGTCCAGCCCCTACTCAATAAATTCCCCAATGTCTGACAGACAAGCTTCCACTACAGCGCCAGTCCCATGGATCTGCCGCCCCTCAGTCCGGATTACGCTGTATTGCCTACTTGGCGCCTTTGCTCTCTGGATGTTGGGCTGGGGCATCATCCCTCGTTATCTTGACCCGACCGGAGAACAACATATCCAAGAAAAAACCGTCATGGCTGGCATGAGTCGCGAACAAGTCATGCAGGCCTGGGGGTCTCCCTATCAAATGAATGTCACCTATACGGATAAAGGTATTCGACGGGAAGAATGGGTCTACGAAGATTGGATTGACTCCAGCACCATCAAGCACAGATATTTATATTTCGAAGAAGGAAAATTGTTGGGCGGATGGTACTAGTTCTACCCTAAGCTCCTGGATTCATTAAACATTTAGCCATTCCTCAACTTGAGAACACCAGAACCTCGCGCCTCAAGGTGTTTCCGTAATTTGAACCCGACGTGCCTTCCCTGCTCCACCTGAAATAATCAACACCCGTTTCCATTCTCTTACTTGATACACAGCCCAGGCATTGGCTTCCCCTTTATAGAAAGCTTGAGGATCCTCTCCCTTGGCACTGAGATAAATAGGTTCCATGAAGCCCTCATCCATAATGTATTCCATGAGATTTTCGGTGGTGACCCCCTCCCCTTTCAGGGACACTTCAGACAACAACTCCAAAATACTGTCGGGGTCGGCAAGACTAATTGGTTGCATAGTTACAGACTCACTAAATGTGTGATATTCTATTCTTAATGACGGCCATGCCGCAACGTAACAATTCGTAGAACGACCCGGGACACCCGTTCGTACTATTCAGAAACTTCTCATCTTCTCATTCAGACATCAATGCCCCGAGCACTTTCTCCCGAACTTTTCCGCGACCGCATTTTTGATATCTTGCGCCGCAAACAACATTGGGCAACGTCGCTGTTCCAAAGTCGTACCATCACAAAGAAACAATTAAATATTTTTTTTCATCAAGAATACGTGGTCTATGTTCGCGACTTTTCAATTCTCCTGGCCCAAGTCCTCGGAAAAAATCCTCCCTGGGAAGCCCGGCGGCGCTTAGCAACTATCATCTATGAAGAAGAAACCGGCGGCTTTTCTCTTGGGCGTCCCCACCAGGAATTATTCCTGCAAATGATGAACGGCCTTGGTTTCGACCGGGCAGGTTTTCGGGATGTCGAATTATTAGGCCCCAGCCGGCTGTATCGCGAATGGCTCAATACCATTTGCCAAGAACAGGATTGGATGTTAGGCGCCGCGGTCTTAACGATCTTTATCAAGGGCACATCCAGCGATCCCGAAGAAGTTCTATATCCCCCTCCTGCACAGAATCAAGCCGAAATTGAAGATTTGGTAAAAAAATATCCTCTTGTCCAGCACCAAGGCCTGGCTCTCGAATCAATGGACTACATTCGTGCGCAATACATGTTTGAGCCCGGCACTAGAAAAGTCATCTATGATATGATCCTGCACCATAGCACTGAAGCTGATCAACAACAGACAACCCTCTCTCATTTAAACGAAGCCCTTAAATTGTGGGGACGATATCAGGATGGCATTGCCCGTGCTTGCGGAATCAAGCCAACATAATCAAATCGTTGTCTGACCGCCGTGCTCGTCTTATCTAAATCCCACCACGTTTTTCTACACGCCGTAAATTAGTGACATTCTCCAAACCACTCAATTCAAACAGCCTGTCTTTTAACTCTTTGAACAGTCTTTTTTCCCATTCCAGGTTCATTTCTTTACTCAACACCGCAGGGCGAGTGGTTTTCGTCTTTTTCCTCATGCTCCAATACTCCTGTGCCCCTGAAATTGAAACCCTTCTCTATCAAAGCCCAAAAGGGCGGATCGCCTTACAAACATCCGACCAGTTTACGGTTTCACCTAGCCATCCTCATACTTTGCCAGAATCTCTCTTAAAGAACATGCTGAAAGGCTTTACCCAAATACAAGAACAGGGCATCCTGCAGGAACTCTTTTTGTCCAGCGGTACCCGCCGTCCTGTTTTCTCCTCCGCGCAAATTGATTTTTTGGCGCCCCAGTTTGTTGAAGCTTTTTCCAGGGCAACACCTGAAGAGTTTGTCACATTTCAATGTGCCCCCGACAATGAAGAAAGTTCTGCCGTGGAAGGCACTCTTTCCATCTTCTCGCCTACTATCCTGGTTCTGTCATTAAAGACTCCCCAAGAACCCCGTGCTCCCCTATCAAAGACCACAACGTCTTCAAAAAATCTTCAGAGAACGATGAGAATTGAGTATTCGAATGCAGAGGCCGTTCTTCCCCCCAAGCTTGCTCAACGTTTTGCAACATTTCCTCAAACAGATTCGTGGATCGCCATCGACTACGCAGCCTCCTCCTCAAAAGACTCATTGCCGGAAACCATATCTCCTTCCCCAACGATCAATGATCCGGAACAAGAACCTTCACCGGACATTGAGGTTCTCCAACAACAGCTCCAGAATCTACAGAAAAAAGTGGATGACCAAGCCAAAGAAATTGAACGGCTTCAGCCAGCAAACCAAAGGGAGCCTCTGCCTCATCGGCGATAGAAGGGAGGTTTTGCCAGGAAGATGGTGGCTGTCAGAAGCAGGCGGTTACACAAAGCATGTCCTGAGCCCATCAACGGGGCCATCCTGTCCTGAGCCTGTCGAAGGAGAGGTTCGTCTAGCTACGCCGAGTGAACTTGAACGATAAGTTCAAGTTCAATCGGAGCATGGAGCGGCAATTCAAACGCCCCAAGTGCTAACCGGGCATGGCGCCCTTTCTCTCCAAAAACTTCCACGAGAAAATCTGACGCCCCATTGATCACCGCTGGTTGATCGCCAAACCCCTCTGCGGATGCCACATGTCCTGTCAACCGGACGACACGGGCAACGCGAGTTAAATCGCCAAGCTCCTGCTGCAATATGGCTAGGGCATTGATGATGGCAAGTCGGGCATTGCTCTTTCCATCTTCAATCGACAGCTCCCGGCCAACTTTACCCGGTTGAAGAATTTTTCCTTCTTGAAAAGGCAAGACGCCACTGACAAAAACCAAGTCCCCAGCCTGGCAAGCAGGAACATAGGACCCAACCGGTCGTGGCGCTAAAGGTAAGGTGACGCCTAGACGCTGGAGATTTTCTGCAATGGTCATGAAGTCAACCGAAGGGAAACAGACTTACGAGGATTCTCTGGGACGAACACGCCGTTGATACTTGTCCACCGCCCTATTATGTTCCGCCAAGGTGACGGAAAACTTATGGCTCCCATCGTTACGTGAAACAAAATACACAAAATCACTAGGCGTGGGATACAACGCCGCCCGGATGGACGCTAAACCGGGATTGGCAATAGGCCCGGGGGGCAACCCTCGTACTTTGTACGTGTTATAAGGACTATTAACCGAAAGATCGGCTTTGCGAATGTTTCCGTCAAAATATTCCAAGGCATAAATGACCGTTGGATCGCTTTGAAGCGGAATATTTTTTCGCAGCCGATTGTGAAAGACACCGGACACCAGCGCCCGTTCTGTGGCTAAGCCAGTCTCTTTTTCAACGACCGAGGCTAAGGTTAGCACCTCTTGAAACGTCATGCCCATTGATTCAGCTTGAGCCAGAAGTTCAGGCGTGACTACTTCATGAAACCGACTCACAAACGTCCTGACAATAGATTCTGGCGGAGTATAGCGGGCAAACCGATAGGTATCAGGGAACAAGTAGCCTTCCAGCGAAGTCGCCTGAATATTCAAGCTTTGAATAAAGGATTGGTCTCGATTGAGGCGAAGAATCTCTTGTTTAGCCGCTAAACCTTTTTGATCCAAAATATTTGCAATTTGAACGACTGTATAGCCTTCCGGAATCGTCACGGAATGTTCATAGACTTCACCTCTGACTAAGTGATCCAGTAATTCTGTTGGCCGCATTCCGGCATGAAGTTCATATTCCCCAGGCATGATTTTTCGGTCAAGTTGTTGAACCCGTCCCAACATCTGAAAAAACCACTCCGGCTCGATCAGCCCGCGCTGGTGTAGAAGGTGAGAAACCTGAGTGAACGCTGTGCCGGGAGCTATATCAACAAGCTGGACGGCTTCAGAACCCCCTACAGGTTTGTTCAATTCCAGAAAAACCAAAATACTCAAGAGGGCAACAATCCCAGCAACTAACCCCACAAGTACAAGTTTTTTGACCAGCTTCATGTTACCCTTCCGGGTCTGTTGAAAAAAGCCGCCAGCGGCGTTCTCGCCCTTTTTCCGTGCTCACGTAGCACCAGTACGCTCCGCGCGCAAAAAGGGCTGCGGCCTTGCTGGACGGACTTTTTTGAACAGACCCGATGCTACTGCTAACGAACAGCTTCCTGGCGAAATATGACCTTTGATGTCTTCATTATTCAACACGCCCCTTCCCTCAGCCACTTAGAAATTCTTGTCGGTTCATATAAGGGTAAGTTTGATAAGAAAATAACAGAGCCAAAAGCAATGCTGAAGCATTAACCTATCTGACCCGCAACATATTCGTGGACTTTTCCCAAGGCAAGATCCAGATGTTCAGGTTGGTTGCCCCCGGCTTGAGCCATATCCGGCCGGCCTCCGCCAGAACCGCCAACGAATTGCGCAATATGCTGGGCAATCTTCCCAGCCTGTAACTGTTTGGTTCGATCTTTCCCCACAATCACCAATAAGACAACTTTTCCTTCGTGGGCCGAGCCCAATACTAAGAGACCGGATGGGACTTTACTACGTAGTTTATCAGAAAACGTGCGTAATTCCGGCATCGTGAGCCCGTCAATCCGTTGAACCAGAACAGGCATCCCATTGATCTCCTGAACCGCAGCCTCTTGTGCCCCACCTTGCTGACCTAAGACTTTTTGTCTTGTTTCGAGTAAATTCCGCTCAGCTTCTTTTAATGCTGCCAATAATTTTTTGGTTTTTTCAACAACCTCCTGTGGACTGGTTTTGAGTAGAGCCGCGATTTCTTCCCATTCGCCACTGCGTTTTTGTTCATACTGTAGCGCACCACGGCCCGTGAGTGCTTCTATTCGTCGAACTCCTGCAGCGACACCCCCTTCGCTTACCAACCGAAACGTTCCGACATCACCGGTACGTTGACAATGCGTGCCGCCACATAGCTCCTTACTAAAATCCCCGATTTCCACAACCCGGACTTGGTCGCCATATTTATCGCCAAAGAACGCCAAGGCTCCACGCCTCAACGCATCCTGAATGCCCATTTCTTCTGATTGGACTAGTGTATTCAAACGAATCTGTTCATTGACCATATTTTCGATATCTTCCATATGTCGAGAACCCAAACCTTTGAAATGGGAGAAATCGAACCGCAGCCGATTGGGCGCTACCAAGGAACCATGTTGTTTCACATGTGGCCCAAGGATTTCGCGCAGAGCTGCATGCAGCAAATGCGTCGCAGTATGATTGCGAGCCACATCAGCCCGTAGTCCGCTATTCACGGTGGCAATCAATCGATCACCAGTCCGAACCCGGCCTTCCGTCACCTGTCCTTTATGAAGCACCCACCCTTTCCCAAGCTTCGTAGCATCCTGAATGCGTATTCTGGCCGAGGGGCCGACTATGGTCCCATGATCACCAACCTGACCTCCGCCTTCTGGATAGAAAGGCGTGGAGTCTAACAGAAACTCCACATCCTCTCCTTGCTGAGACTCTTGAAGAACCTGGTCATCCTTCAGGATGGCCAACAAGACGGCTTGTGCCTGCTGTGTGGCATAGCCGACAAAGCTGGTGGCCGGAAATTGTTGGATCGCATTGATCACGTCAATTCGTGAACCTGCTTGCGTGAACTTTGCGCTCTTCCGGGCCCGCTCCCGCTGATTTTCCAAGGCACGGGCGTAACCGGCATGATCCAGCTCCAGGCCTGCTTCCTTGGCCGCATCCTCAACCAAATCAAACGGAAACCCGTACGTGTCGTAAAGTTTAAAGACGTCTTCTCCCGAGACTTGTGTTTTTCCCTGTTGTTTCGTGTCCTGAAGAATTTGATTCAGAAGAGGAGAGGCTTGCTCTAATGTCCCGATAAACCGTCCCTCCTCCCCTTGCACCACTTCGGCCACCGTATCGGCCATATGCCGCAACTCAGGATACGTCGTTCCTAATTGTGTGACCACAGTCGGGACCAGTTCAAACAAGAACTCCCGTTCCATGCCCAGCAACCGCCCATGCCGCGCAGCTCGCCGCATGATGCGCCGCAACACATAGCCCCTGCCTTCATTGGAGGGCAACACACCATCAGAAATGAGAAAGGTCATTGCCCGAATATGATCCGCAATCACCCGCATGGACCGGTCGGATGCGGTTGTTGTCCCATATTCATGACCTGTGGCTTTGGCAATATTTTCTAAGAGCGGTTGAAAAATATCACTGTCATAATTTGATGACACGCCTTGGGTGACAGCCGCCAAACGCTCTAGCCCCATCCCAGTATCAATGCTGGGCTGGGGAAGTGGATGTAAGGTTCCAGATACATCGCGATCAAACTGCATGAAGACGAGATTCCAGATTTCCAGATACCGGTCACAATCACACCCCACCGCACACGTGGCTCTCCCGCATCCAAACGCCTCACCCTGATCGATAAGAATTTCAGAACAGGGGCCGCACGGCCCTGTATCGCCCATCTGCCAGAAATTATCTTTTTCATCAAGCCGGGCCAATCTGTTCTCAGAAACGCCCATGCCTTTAAGCCACAAATCATAGGCTTCGTGATCATCCCGAAAGACCGTGACCCACAACCGCTCAGCAGGCAAACTCGCAATTTTTGTGAGAAATTCCCAACCAAACGCAATGGCCTCTTTTTTGAAATAGTCCCCGAAGGAAAAATTTCCCATCATTTCAAAAAATGTATGATGGCGCCGGGTAAACCCCACATTTTCCAAGTCATTATGCTTTCCCCCCGCCCTCATGCATTTTTGAATGGAAACCGCCCGATTATCGGGACGAGTCTCTTCGCCTAAAAAAATCCGTTTAAATTGATTCATCCCGGCATTGGTAAACAACAGCGTGGGGTCGGCTTGAGGAATCAGCGGAGCGCTGGGAACCACGGTATGGCCCCGCTCACTAAAGTAGTCTAAAAAGGCCTGACGCAATTCAAAGGATGTGGCAATCATAGACAGACCTTGGGTTCACTACACGGGGAGGAAACCGTTCCATGTCTTTCCAGTTAGGACTTAGTACCGGCCGTTTTTTTCGCATCGGCACGGGAGGAAGTAGCAGACTGGTCATGTTGCGGCTTGGACCCCAATCCAAAACTTTCCCGAATTTGAGTCGCGATCACTTCGGCAACATCAGGATTACTCTTGAGAAAACCTTTTACGGCTTCACGTCCTTGGCCAAGCCGTTCTTCCTTATAGGAATACCAAGCTCCGGCCTTATCAATAATCCGGCGGTCGACACCAAGATCCACAAGTTCACCAACTTTGGAAATCCCTTCGGCAAACATGACATCAAATTCTGCCTGCTTAAAGGGCGGAGCCATCTTATTTTTGACAACTTTTACCCGCACCCGGCTGCCCTTCACATCTTGCCCTTCTTTGATGGATTCGATCCGACGAATATCCAGCCGGACTGACGAATAAAATTTTAGGGCATTGCCACCTGTGGTAGTTTCCGGATTACCAAACATGACGCCAATTTTCATTCGAATCTGATTAATAAAGATCAACGAAGCTTGCGACTTGGAAATTGCCCCCGTCAATTTCCGTAAGGCCTGCGACATCAGGCGCGCCTGCAAACCCATATGAGAATCGCCCATTTCCCCTTCAATTTCCGCTCGAGGAACAAGCGCAGCGACGGAATCCACCACAATAATATCTAAAGCACCACTACGTACTAGCGTTTCCGCAATTTCTAACGCTTGCTCGCCCGTATCCGGCTGCGCGATCAGCAGATCATCTGTTTCCACCCCTAGCTTCTTGGCATAGGCAATATCTAAAGCATGTTCGGCATCGATAAAAGCAGCAGCTCCTCCGGCTTTTTGGGCTTCAGCAATGGCATGCAAACACAACGTCGTCTTTCCAGACGATTCCGGCCCGTAGATCTCAATGACACGCCCTCGGGGTAGCCCACCAACTCCCAAGGCCATATCCAGAGTTAAGGAGCCAGTGGAAATTGCAGGAATATCAGCCGGAACCTCAGCTCCGCCCAATTTCATAATGGCCCCTTTCCCAAATTGTTTTTCAATTTGGGTCAACGCCAAATCCAAGGCTTGTTTTTTTCCGTCTTTGGAAGTCTCTTTGTTGGAAGTCGTGCGATCGGCCATCGATGTTCCTTTGGTTCAATATCAATGAAAATAGGGTGTGACTATCTTACCCGACGTACCGAAACAGGTAAATGGGCACCTCTAAAAACTGTCCTTTTTCCCGATGACGGCGTCAGCCGCGTGCTCAAATCCTCATGTATTAGCCCATACACTGCGGTTTTCCGCGCTCCGCTTCCTTGCCCCCAGAAAAAATCATCAGTTTTTAGAGGTGCCCAAATGCTTTTCTTGGGCGACACTGTTAACCTTCTGGCTCATTATCGGACAACTGAACGGTTCCGAGCGGAGTATATGTGGCTCCCGAGGCATCTAAGTCGCTTCTAAAAAGCACCAATCTGGTAATGGTGATACCTCCAATATTATGCTCATCGTCCAAGAGCCCGCTTTTTCGCAAAACCGATCCAAAATTGCTGTTCTCACGTTTAATTCGGCCTAACGTCAGATGAGGATGATAGGGCTTCTCTTCTGGAGGAAAACCTAGCGGCTCTAACGCCGCTTCGATATCGAATACAAGTTCCTGTAGAGCATTCGTATTCCCAACAATTCCCACCCAGAATATTCTGGGATATTTGATGTGCGGAAAGACCCCTAATCCCTGAACGGCAATTGAAAATGGTCTCCTTTGCATTCCTATCGGATCCAAAACAGACAAGAGCTGAAAGACTTGTGAGGGATCAACCCAACCCAAAAACTTTAAGGTCAGGTGCATCGATTCAGAACGCACCCAATTCATTGGCGGTAATGTTTTTTTGAGTTGTCCTTGGAGACAGGAGAGTTTCTCTCGTATGTCAGACGACATCTCTACAGCAACAAAAGTCCGGATCATCTTCGTAGTTTCGCCAAGGAGTATAAAGTGAGGATATTGCTCATATTGTTGTCATTCCCGTGAATACGGGAATCCAGGGTCCTTGTGTAGGCCCCTGGATGCTCGCCTTCGCGGGCATGACGAATGACAACCTTTCATTATTCTTCACTCCCATGAAGTAGGTATCGACGGATCATATTTAGTGCTGCTTGAGACGTGCGAAATTTAATTTCCGTACGGTTGCCTCCAAACTGAAATCGTTGCGACTGGCGCCCGTGTGGACCATCAATAGCCATATAGACCAACCCCACCGGTTTCTTTGTGGAACCACCGCCAGGACCCGCAATTCCTGTGACACTGACGCCCAAATCCACGTGGCTGTTCACCCGAATACCACAAGCCATGGCTTCGGCAACTTGAACGCTCACCGCACCATATTTCCGCAAGAGAGCCGAAGAGACTCCTAACAATTGTTGTTTGGCGTGATTGCTATAGGTAATGAGGCTGCGATCCAAATATTGTGAACTCCCGGGGACTTCGGTTAAACGATGGGCAATAAGCCCGCCTGTGCAGGATTCAGCCAAAGCTACCGTCAATTTATGTTGTGTCAACAATTGCCCAACCATTTCTTCCATCGTGTCATCGCCTTCAGAAAATACCCAAGGCTCCAACGCCTTTCGAACTTCTTGAATGAGAGCTTCTCCTTCTGGGAATTTCGGAGTTGCCTTTGCAATCGACGCCTTTGAATGCTGGGGGACCCAGGAACTCAATGTCACTTGCACCCCTTTAGTCGATGGCAAGAGACTGAGATCGATGGCAGAAGACTGATTCCACAATGGCATTAACTGTTGTTGAATATCTGTTTCCGGCAAGCCTGTGGTATTGAATGAATGCGACCAAAGAACTGCCGTCGACCGAAGTTTTCTTTTCAGAATAGAGCGAACTTGCGAATCCATCATCTCTCTGGCTTCTCGGGGCACTCCTGGAAGGACAATCACCAGACATTGCCCTTGCTGAACAACAAACCCAGGTGCCGTTCCCACTGGGTTGTCCAAAACCGTCGCGCCAGAAGGAATATACGCCTGTTTCGCTAACAGAGGTGTCACAGCTCGATTACGCTTCTGCAATTGTCGAATGAGAATCTGCTTGGCTTGTCGACGCACCTTCAAAGGACGCTGACAGGCATTGGCAACAGCCTCACGAGTGCAATCATCAACG
Source organism: Nitrospirales bacterium (assembly GCA_965223315.1). GTDB lineage: Bacteria > Nitrospirota > Nitrospiria > Nitrospirales > UBA8639 > Nitrospira_E. The sequence goes on along the minus strand of CBDCWD010000004.1, from coordinate 2,237,247 downwards.
GTAGAACCAAGACCACCCGTTAGCACCACAACATCGACTTGCCGTAGAGAGGCTTTTAAAGCCTTTTGAATATCGGATACATTATCCCCAATCACAAGTTTCTGACGCATTCGAATGCCACATTGAGCCAACATGTGACTGATAAAAAGAGAATTACTGTCCACACGTCCTCCATGAAGCAACTCTGACCCAATTGCGGCAATATCAGCTCGTAAGGATTTCATAACAAGAACGCTCCGTATTGAATTCAGGACACCTGATGTCTCCCGCTCGAATGCGTCGTATGGGAAAAATCCCATATTACTCATTCTGGAAAATTCGAGAAACTTCTTTCCTCATATTTATGCAAAAAGAGATTGGGACTTGAGACCCTCTGCCGATTGACAAGATTAGAGTTCCGATGGTAGTACTTGCAGTTTTAGGTTTAAATCATTAGAAATACATAGGTTTTTCTTTCCACGGAGGTGCCACTATGGCCGGTGCCGAACAGGCTGCCAAACAACAATTTGTCAATTTTAGCTTCTATAAAGTCGATCCCTTATGGCGCCGCCTCCCCAAAGATGAACGGGACCGAGGCAAACAAGAGTTTATCCGAGCTGCAGAGGAATATACTGGCAAAGTCATTGTGGTCCCTTATACCACAATAGGCATTCGCGGCGATTGCGACTTCATGTTATGGCGAATTACCTACGACTTAGAAATGTTCCAAGAAATGAGCTCCAAGCTTATGGCTACTGGCTTAGGACAATATCTGTCTACACCCTACTCGTACCTCTCCATGACCAAGCGGTCCATTTATGTGGACAATCATGTTCATGAAGGCCAAGAAAGCCGCCGGTTAAAAATTTCTCCAGGCCGCGCCAAATACATCTTTGTCTATCCATTTGAAAAAACCCGTGAATGGTATTTACTTACCAAAGCCGCGCGGCAAGGCATGATGGATGAACATATTGAAATTGGACATAAATACCCATCCGTTAAACTCAATACGACCTATTCCTTCGGGTTGGATGATCAGGAATTTGTGGTGGCCTTTGAAACCGACTCTCCGCAAGATTTCCTTGACTTAGTGATGGAATTACGAGGCTCGGAAGGTAGCCGGTATGTGAAACGAGACATTCCTATTTTTACCTGTATCATGAAGAGCATAAAGGAAGTGGTAGAGACCTTAGGAGGGTAGTCACCCACAACTTCATCAACTCAGGAAATCTACGTCTTCGTTAGAACTTTTGCACCGGCTAGCTCATACGAGCCAGTGCTTTCTTCACCACTTTACGAGTTTCCCCCCAACGGTGCCTGTTAGCATACCCTGCGTTCTGGACAGTCCTCTTCCGATTCTTTGACAGCCATTTGACGGCTGTGCTATCTCAACTCTATGATTTCTTAAAAAATTTAGGGATCTCATGGACGAAGAACAAAATATTCTATTCGTACGCCGGGAGAAAGATGGGGCCGTCACCCTCTATGTGGATGAAGACTGGGCGGCTGAACGAGGAGCAGATGTTTCCACACTCGTGAAAGTACCTATTCCAAGGGAACTCTATGCGAGTGGAACGGTTCAGCAACTTCGTGAATATGCGGCGACCTATTTAGAATCCATGGACAACGCCAGTTCATCCTGACGAACAGCTTACATCAAGATAGGATCAGTCATGACACCCACCCTCAAATATGAACACATCGAATCAGCGCTTCAGACCCTTCCCCTCCAAAATCAGACCATGATACAGCTGCTCTTATTACAGTACATGGATATGACCCAAGAGCAGATTAATTTTATGGCAACCGACCAGCCCGACTCCCGCTTTTCAGCTGGCAAACAACCCGCAGGGAAAACGATTTCGTTGGAAGCGGTGCAGAACGTCACTTCTCGCTCGAATCAATATAAATGCTACTATCGACAAAAACGTGAACGGCCAGGCATGCACGTGGAGTTTCTCAAGCAAACTCTGGCTCTTATGGATCGAAGAATTACTCTAGCTGAACGCTTGCTGCGGGAGGAATTTGGCACGGACGATGAGACCCTGAAGACCACGAAGAGTCAGGCGCCTTCTGTCTTACTCCGGCAGGAACTCCGTAAATTGAATCGGGCTTGGGATAGGGAAGAGCTTTCCCAGAAAGAGTATCAGACACAGCGGCTTTTGCTCGAATTTCAGGCCTTATTGCGAAGACGAGCCATCTTTCGTCGCCGCTATAAAATTTCACAACAGGAGTTTGTCACAGCAGGAACTTCCCCCATGAAAGATCATGAAATTGCACATATCTGGGGAATTCCACTTGGCAGCCTGGCCGCGAGAAAAGTTAAAGCATTAGAACAATTTCTTGGCGTCTTGCAGAAACAGCACAACACCCCTGCCTCCGAGAATGGCACTACCCAGCCATTAGATATCTGGCGTGAAACATTTACGGTGCTAGCCCAACGGCCCATTGAGCGGTCTCTGGTCGAATATGATGGCCTGGAGAAGACCGAAGAACTGTTACTCAGCAAACTACAGGCCTTTGTGAGTGGCACGATGTCCGAAGCTGAAGAATCTAAATTTTGGACGAAGATTACAAAAGTGAACGATACGGAATTTTCAGGTTCCTGGGCTTCCCATGCTCAGTCAATTCTGGCTTTTCAGCGATTGCAGGCCCTTCTTAATGATATGGACCTTTCTGACGAGGCCTTAGAAGATGAGCTGCTCGCGACAATCACTCCCAAACTTCCTGATGATCAACTTGCCACCGAAGAAGAAGAAAAGCCGGTTGAGTTAGGTGAGCAAGGCCTAGGTGTGCTCAATGCATTCATTGGGGAACAGGACGATAAACGGAAGACCTAAACTAAGAACCCTGTTTATCTGGTTTAATGGTCATCATAATCCCATTTGCCCATTCCACACCCTGCCAATAGACAGATTTCAGCATCTGCGGATCGATACTTTTAAGAGTCGGCTCATCCCATTCCGCCTGTTCATAGGCCAGGACAGCTCTTAAAAGTTTCCCGAGCTGACCTTCTTGCTTCAACAACGCAGCCAGAATTTCGTCTGCAAGGGGAAGATCCGCTAAAAGGTGTTGCATTTCACAATCAAAATAGGCATCTAAGATCGAAAACATGCCTACCGTAAATCCCTGACTGGGATTGGCATCCAATAGGGGACAGAGGGCTTCACACATACGTGCTCTGATGAGGGCGACGCGCATAAGCTCTGTAGGCTTGTCACCCATTTGAGATAAGACAAGCAGGGACGCCCATTGCCGCATACGGTCTGTCCCAACCATGCCTATGGCTTGAGAGATTGAATCCACCGCTCGAGGTAAACCTACAGAAGCGGAATTCACGTATCGCAATAGCTTGATACTGAGGGCCACATCATTCTTCACCAAGTCTTCCAACTCTTCTATTTCCAGCGAAGGGTCTTGAAGCTTCGCAAGCAGTAACACAATAGCCATGCGGTTCCCCGAAAGGCTGACACCTTCTATGATCTGAGGCTTACAAAAATAGTAGCCTTGAAAATACACAAATCCCAAATCCAGACATTGGTCATGCATGGCGACATTTTCAACTTTTTCAGCCAAGAGCTGCACAGAATATTCTTGAAACATTGACACTTGCTCCTGCAGCTCTTCTTCTGTCAACGCCAACACATCAACTTTTACAAAATCCGCATGCGGTAAGAGGGAACGATGAGATTCACGCAACACAAAATCATCTAAGGCAATAGAATACCCGCTCTGTTTGGCCTGCTTCAGCGCCTCTAATACAGGCGGGGTAGGATCGATCGTTTCTAACACTTCCAACACCACATTTTTTGGCGGAAGGATTTCATAATGTTTTCCTAGGAACGTATTGGCCGTCAAATTAATAAAGGCCAACGCATCTCCCGCAATTTGATCCAGCCCCAGCTCTAAGAAGGTATTTACCATCACTCGAGCCGTCGCCTCATCGCCATCCACAACATTGGCGCTATTCCCCGTTCCGTCTCGATAGAGCAACTCGTAGCCAAAGACCTCCCCATGGCGGTCAAAGATGGGTTGCCGTCCAACTAGCACAGATTGTTTGAGCATTGCCTCAGCGGTATCAGCCATGTGTCGTCAATTCAATGGGAATGGTCAAAAAAGCATGTCATGAGTCTGCCGAAATAGCCTTGTCTAAAAAAGGAATTGTGGGAAGTTCCCAACCTATGTTATAGAATTTCTTCCCTGTCCTGATAGAATGGTTTGATCTATTTTGTGGATCAGATACCTGGCGGTGTAGCTCAGGTGGTAGAGCAGCGGACTCATAAGCCGCGGGCCGGGGGTTCGAGACCCTCCACCGCCACCACTTTCTCATTACCACACGAATCATTCTTTCACTCCCTGAGTCGTTTTTCGTCCCTATCGGTTCACTTTACTCTACAGTACATATGGCAAAAAAAATTAAGCCCTTTCTCTCCTCACACCCTCAGGACACGGTCGCCTTTTGAGAAGCCTCATGAGAAAACTCACCCGGAAGCGCCGACGCATTACTATTATCTGAGGACTTTTCTCGAGGCAATTCAACAAGGATTGTTGTCCCTTTATTGGGTTGGCTTTGAACCTTGAGACGAGCACCAATTTCCTTAGCACGAAGAGCCATATGTCCGAGGCCATGCCCCTGAGCACCCACAAGGTCAAATTCAAACCCTTTACCATTATCGGAAATTTCTAGGATCACCAATGTATCTGACACGTTGACAGATACTTTCCCTTTTTTGGCTTGAGAATATTGCACGCTGTTACGGACCGCTTCGCGTACAATATGGAGTAGTTCAGCCCCCTGGTCATAGGAGAGCGAATCCTCAATAAGGGAATCAACATGCACAGAGATTGGGAATGTTCCTTCTTTACTCAGATCCTCCACAAGAGTTTTCAAGGCTACCTCAAATTTATTCCCTAGTAAAACTCCGGCCTTCAGATCCTCTAAGAACACATGCAGCATTTTGGACATCTCTGAGACCTGCTCTAAGGTATGATTCGTAGGCTTTCCCACTTCCAGAGCCATCTGGACCTGCCGTAGGGTTCCAGCAATCCGTTCATGAAATTGGCAAATGACAAGATTTCGCTCATCAATCACTTCTAATAATTCTTTATTCCGTTGCAGAATTTTCATAATTGGAGACAACATGATAGTGCCTCCCAACAACAAACCTGCGACTGCCAATCCCAGCAACTCATTCAGCACATTCAACTCAGGCGGATTCACTCCAGAGATTTGCAGATAGAGCTCATAGGACCGTTGCATGGCCAACACACCCACTGCAAGGCCCAAGAACTTCCAGGCCATAGGGCTGTCGGTTTCCCGTACCCGGCGAAGTAACAGGATAACTGTTGCCCACAGCAAACAGCAGGCACTCGTTAACACCCAGAGTGGGTATTGTTCAGCGAACATTGAGATTCCCTAAAGGGCACCTCTAAAAACTGTCCTTTTCCCCGATGGCGGCGTCAGCGGCGTGCTCACAGCCTCCGGCGCGCACAGACGTGGTGCTCTTCGCACCGTGCGCCCTCATGTATTCCCATATACACTGCGGTTTTCCGCGCGCCGCTTCCTTGCCCTCAGAAAAAATCACCAGTTTTTAGAGGTGCCCTAAAATCTTTATGGATCTGAAAAGAACTGATTCTCGTGTTTCTTTTGTCGGAGATTTTTGCTGTTTTCTTAAGATTTCACAAGTCGCCATGAATGAGAAGATAACGCACGGTATTCTTTTCTCTTTTCTTCACTCCATTCGAGGTATTTACCTACTCCCGTTGCCTCCGCCAGACTCCTTTCATATTGATCAGGAGGCTTTATATGCGATTCGTCCTTTTCAGCGCCATCGGGCTATTCCTCTGGGCAGGAACCATTTCAATCAAATACCCTCAACAACCACCAACGGTGACCGCGTCATCGGGACATAGCTGTACGTCTGAACAATCTGAAGGAGAACGGCTACTGGAATACTTAAAGAGAGGAACCGTGACGAATATTCACGATAATGGAAGAATTTTGACTATTGGCTTATCCCCGCGGTGGGCAAAATTCCCGGCTCAAAAGCAACAACACACGTACAACACTGTCGCTTGTTATGCCCGCTCCCTGAATCGACCATTCCAGTTTTTTGTCTCTCCAGATCCCCAGATTTGACCATCAAATCCTGAAGCAAGATAAGTTTTACGACGAACGACACGCCTCTGCAAGGGACTCCCGGTAATATTCATGAAGTATATTCGCTCTCCCCTCATCCACCAGAACCAGCTGCCGTTGGTCAAAAGTATTCGCCCAATAGAAATAGATTAACGATTGGGTCGTCCCGACTTCAAAATGCATGGCTTTACCGAATGTCTCATCTGTTATGGTCTCTTCTTGTCCAATCAACTTATTGGGTAACTTTTCATAAATCATTTGCGCAGACGAACAATGATTTTCATAACATGGCATGGTCTTCTCATTGACATCTTCAAGATGGCCCCAACAATCTCTTAGTAAATCCTTAAATTTGTCTTCATTACCCTGTTTCACTTGCTCAACGAGGTCATCTAAAAGAGGCTTCTCCTGATAGCTTGCGACTATTAGTCCTCGAAACCCCGAACTCGTCTGACAGAAAGTCCAAGTTAAAACTTCCTCCCACATGCCACATTGAAACGCCCAGGTTCCCCAATGTGGATGGCACCCTTCAACAGTCTTCTGGATTTTCTTGGAGCCAATGGCCTCCACCATGCGCTCCGCAACGACACCCACACATCGATACAACGTCTCACCATGTTGGCGATAGGGATCTTCATTCCAAGACACAGGTTTCCGGACCGATACCCGGGACACTTCAAACAACGGCCCATCAACTTTTTTCTCGCCCAACTCTCCATACGAACAGGGAATTGGGTCATTCACCAGAACCAGCTTTCGTCTTTTCAGAGCCCGTTGAAAGAGAATTCGCCGGCCAAGATTCCACGTTTTTTCCAAACATAACAATTTCCCTTCATGAGCCAATACGGCAAGTAATGCCTCCAATCGGGAGTACAAACCAGTCCGAACCTCTAGAGCTTCCTGCCGTGCCTCATTTGTTTCTCGTTGAAATGTTTCCCAACTATTACTCGGGAGGCCAGGTTCATGTTCCGACTGAAATAAGGCTTGAGTGGACAGAATACAGTCAAATAATTCCAGTTTCTCAATCGAACTCACATCTCTTATGACTCGATAGGAAACATTTCGGAGCTTCCGTTTGTCAGCCTCACTCTGTGCAACTTCTATGGACCCAGACGAACGGTCAATTCCGACAAAGTCAACGTTCGGATGCTGACTGGCAAAATATGAGGTAAGAATGCCGGCTCCACAACCAAAATCTAACACCCGTCCTTTCGCCGGAAGTCTTGGCGAAAGAAGGGAACCAACTGATTGAAAGTAGTCGAAGCGTTGGGAATACAGGACTGGAAGAAGAGTGGGATTGGCTAACAGATCATAAAACCGAATATCGGCGATCTCATTGGCCCCGCCCTGCCGCTGCTCAACCAAAGACTGCAATTCATGCAACGCTTGCGGAACCAAAGATTGCCTTTGCCATTTATAGTAGCTGTCTTCATCATCAAACTTTCGCAACCCCCAAGACAGTAAGTAGCTGAGGAGATCGTTAGTTGACTCCTGCCGAATGTTCTGCCTTTCTCCCATTACACAGTGGGTCTGACAAAAGCCGCTAGCGGCGTTCGCGCCATTGTATTGATATCGACTAAAACTTTGACGACAACATCATGGCATCTTGATACGCCTCTGGAATCGGGTGAGGTTGTTGCAGTTGTCCTGTTCCCAACACCAGGTATTTTTCAATGGTCAGCTTCGAAAGCGTCAGAGGTCCCCGGGCATGCAAACGCCGGCTGTTCATGCCCAACTCAGGGCCCAATCCAAACTGCTGGCCGCCATGAAGCCGCGTTGATGCATTAATGATGACGGCACTCGAATCAACTTCCCGCGCGAACTTCATGGCGAAATCATAGTCGCGAGTCACAACGGTATTTGTATGACCGGGAGCATATTTTGCTATATGTTCTAAGGCTTCTTCGCGATCAACAACCACCTTGATATTCATCGTTAATGACTGAAATTTCTTGTCCCAGTCCTGTTCCTCAGCCTTTTTAATACCAAGATGGCCTGTCATCTCCAATACTCCTAACATGGAAACAGTTTTGGGACATCCATGAAGCACAACGCGGTACTCCTGAAGCAACCGGCGGGTTAACCCTGGTAAAAGATACCTGGAAACATCCCGGTGCACCAGTACAGTATCGACGGCATTCGACGCGGTAGGTGATTGAGCTTTCGCATTGACAACAATCGTTTGCGCCAAAGGAATATCGGCATCTTGGTCCACATAGACATGGCACAAACCACCATCGAATCCAATGACGGGAACCCGAGCCTGCTCAACAATGCCGTTTCGTAAACTCGCCCTGCCTCGGGGAATGACCGCCTGAACATATTGAGGTTGCCGCGCAATTTCCAAGGCCGCTTCCGGAGCTCCCCGATCCACCAAAATAAATGCTCCATCGGGCACACCCTGTTCTCTCACGGCCTCGGTCAAGCACCGGAATAGTGCTGCGTTCGTATGACTCCATTCCGGACCACCTCTATAGATACACACATTACTTGTTTTGAGACACATTCCCATTGACTCAACCGTCATAGATGGCCCCATATCCGAGATGACCCCCAAGACCCCAATGGGAGACCGAACCGTGTGAACCTGCATCCCATCGGGAGTCATCCAGGCTTCACTCATCTCTCCAATCGGATCAGGATAGTCCAGAAAATCTAACAGGATTTGACGCATGTCTTGAATATCGTCTTCACTGATACGGATACGCTCTACGGCTTGCCGGTGAGCTTGCTGTCCCCCATCCGAAGGAATATCCGCAAGATCCCGCTCGTTGGCTTCAAGAATATCCGAGGTGTGATTCAACAATGCTTCCGCCATTGCCTCTAATGCCTGATTTTTCGTATGACTGGACAAACCGGCTATGGGACGCATCATTTCCCGCGCCTTTTCCAACAGCCCTTTGACATATAACTTGACAGGAACCTCAACCATTACATTCACTCCTTACCATTCAAAACATGAACATTCTGATTGACTATAGCCACGGGGTCTCATAGAGTCAAAATGGGTCTGTTGAAAAAAGCCGCCAGCGGCGTTCTCGCCCTTTTTCCGTGCTCACGTACTGCCAGTACGCTCCGCGCGCAAAAAGGGCTGCGGCCTTGCTGGACGAGCTTTTTTGAACAGACCCAACGCTATTGATCTCCAAGGGCCTCCTGGCGAAATATGGCCTTTGATATTTTCATTATTCAACAGTCCCAAAATGTTCATTCCTGATAGACCAATCCACACAATCTCAAACCCACATGCCCAAAAGAAACACGGCTCGTGAGGTTGAATTAATTTTTTCACCTGTGCTAGAGTTGGTTGGTTTAGGAGTCTCTTGTTACAATTACGTATATTTCATGAATTTCTCGTCACTTGGAAAAACCTGCCTGACTCGACAATTTATCTTCGTTGTCTCCTGCCGGTCCCATTTGAAACAACAGAACTTTTTGACAGTCTCAACACATACAACCACGTGCTGCTAATTCATTTTTCTCTGAGAGGGGGTGGAAAGATCCGCTATGGTCACGATTAAATCGTTATTGGAAGCAGGAGTTCACTTTGGCCATCAAACCAATCGATGGAACCCAAAGATGAAACGCTATATTTTTGGTGAAAAAAATGGGATCTATATTATTGATCTACAAATTACACTGCAATGCTTCCAAAAGGCGTACGAATTTACACGTGATACCGTCGCAGCGGGTGAATCTGTCTTATTTGTGGGGACCAAACGTCAGGCCATGGGAATCGTAGAAGAAGAAGCAACCCGGTCCGGAATGTTTTTCGTAAATCAACGATGGCTGGGAGGCATGCTGACCAATTTTCAGACCCTCCGGAAGAGTATCGCTCAATTGAAAAAGTTAGAAGCGGCAGAAACAGATGGAACCTATGAGCGCCTAAAGAAAAAAGAAATTGTCAAAATGAAAAAAGAGCAAGCTAAATTGGAAAAATACTTAAGCGGCATCAAGGGCATGAAAGACATTCCTGGCTGTATTTACATCTTGGATACCCGCATTCAACATATTACCGTCAAGGAAGCCAACCGGTTAGGCATACCCGTGATTGCCTTAGTTGATACCAATTGCGATCCGGAAGGGGTCGACTATCCCATTCCAGGTAACGATGACGCCATTCGGTCTCTCAAATTGTTTACCGCTCAGATTGCAGATGCTTGCCTAGAAGGGATTGAATTGAGGAGAAAGCGCCAAGAGTCCGCTGCCAATGGAGAGGGCTTTCTTCCCGAGCCTTCAGAAGCTGAACCTCCCGAGGTCGTGGCTTCAGAGAATGCACAACCTGCCTAGAGGTTGTCGGTTTAGATTCAGAGTTTTACATCCATTTACATTTCTTAAGTAGGAGAGTACGCGTATGTCTAGCTTGAGCGCCTTGGTAAAAGAGCTGCGAGGTAAAACCGGGGCAGGAATTCTTGATTGCCAAAAAGCTTTACAAGACACCGGAAGTGACATTGAAAAAGCCATTGATTTATTACGTCAAAAGGGATTAGCGGCGGCGCAAAAGAAAGCCGGACGTGAAACCAAAGAAGGCCTCATTTCCTCGTATATCCATGCTGGATCAAAAATCGGGGTCCTGATAGAGGTGAACTGTGAAACAGACTTTGTCGCGCGTAACGAAGAATTCCAAGCCTTTGTCAAAGAATTGTCCATGCAAATTGCCGCCTCTCAGCCTTTATTTGTGAAGCGTGAGGACATCCCGGAAGCCATGATCGAGCGGGAAAAGAACATTTACCTGGCTCAAGTGAAAGAGTCCGGGAAACCTGAAGCCGCTTGGGAAAAGATTGTGAACGGAAAACTGGAAAAATATTACCAAGAGCAATGCTTGCTGGAACAGGCGTTCATTAAAGACCCGAAAGTTAAAATCCAAGACTTAGTTGCCCAAAAAATTGCAAAGTTGGGTGAAAATATCTCGATTGCCCGATTCACGCGCTACCAGCTTGGCCAAGACTAATGCCCCTCAAGTACCCCCGTGTGCTCTTAAAAATCAGTGGAGAAATGTTAGCCGGTGAGCAAGGGTACGGCATCCAACCTTCTGTGTTGCAAGATCTTGCCAACGAAATTGCTGATGTCTTGACCATGGACAATGAAATGGCCATCGTCATCGGCGGGGGAAACATTTTTCGTGGACTCGCAGCCAGCGCTTCGGGCATGGAACGCGCTTCGGCCGACTACATGGGCATGCTGGCCACGATGCTGAATGCTCTAGCCCTCCAGAATGCGCTTGAAAAACGAGACATTCCAACGCGAGTGCTCTCAGCGATTGAAATGCGCCAGCTAGCGGAAGGCTATATTCGCCGGAGAGCCATTCGTCATCTGGAAAAAAAACGGGTGGTGATTTTTGCGGCAGGAACCGGGAATCCATATTTTACAACCGATACGGCCGCCGCTCTTCGCGCCATGGAAATTGGCGCCAATGTCATTCTGAAAGGCACGAAAGTTGATGGTATCTACGATGCCGATCCACTCACGAACCCGTCAGCCAAACGATTCACGGAATTGCCGTTCTTATCCGTCTTGAATAAAAGTTTAAAGGTCATGGATGCCACCGCGATCACCCTCTGCATGGATAACGATCTCCCCATTATTGTGTTCGATCTGACCTCACCTGGAAATATCAGGAAAATTTTGGAAGGCGAGCCTATTGGGACGATTGTTTCCAGAAATGCGGATGCCGCTGAGTAGAAGGAACACATCATGAGCGATCCTACCATCTCAAGAATCAATCAACTCATGGAAGGGGCCATTGAACATATCAAGCGGGAATTCACTGCTCTGCGAACTGGACGCGCGTCTTTAGGTCTTCTCGACCATATCAAGATTGACTACTACGGCACCCCGACCCCGCTCAAACAAGTCGCGAACTTAGGCATTCCCGAAAGCCGGCTCATTACCATTCAACCGTGGGATGCGTCACAGATTAAAGAGATTGAACGAGCGATCGTCAGTTCGGACCTTGGGCTCACTCCATCAAATGACGGGAAACAGATCCGGCTTCCCATACCGCCCCTTAGTGAAGAACGGAGAAAAGACCTCGTCAAGCTTAGTAAGAAGTACGGGGAAGAAACCAAAATCCAAATTCGAGGATTTCGCCGTGACGGCAATGAGGAATTAAAGCGGCGGCAAAAGGAAAATGATATCACCGAAGATGAGCTTCGGCATTTGGAAAACGAGAACCAGAAATTAACCGATAAATTCATTCATATGATTGATGATCTCATCAAGAAGAAGGAGGAAGAAATACTCACAGTTTGAGGCTCCACTTGTGACTGATACCCTGTCCTCCCCGTCTCTCGCGCCTGCGGTGCTCCGCGCCCCACTCACGGTTAGCATTAACCTAGGAAGTCTTCAATCAAATTTCCAGCATATCCGGGAATTCATTGGCCCGACGACACAAATCCTCCCCATCATCAAAGCTGATGCCTACGGACACGGAGCCGTTCAAGTCGCCCGCACCTTGGCCCCGTTAGATATTTTTGGATTTGGCGTAGCCTCTGTCTCTGAAGGTATTCTCTTACGCAACCATGACATAGAATCTCCGATACTCATCATGGGACCGCTGTTGGGTGATCATCTCAAAGATGTGATGGCCTACAACTTAACGCCAGTCATCTCACACCCGAACATTTACGAACAACTGCTCTCACAGCTTTCTCCCCGCGCGCCATCATTTCCCATTCACCTCAAAATTGACACGGGCCTACATCGCTTGGGATTAGACGTGAACGAAGCCCGCTCGCTCCTGCAGTCTCTGAAGACGGCAGCGCCGGTGAGGCTTCAAGGGCTCCTCACGCATTTTGCAGATGCCGACAACCCCGATCCAAATCTGACCAACCAGCAGATCCATCAATTCCGCACATTTCTTGCGGAGGCCATCAATAAAGAACAAGACCCTCTTCCAATTTGTCATATGGCCAATAGCGCGGGAATTCTTTTTCATTCCACGTCTCATCTCGGAATGGTGAGACCCGGGATCATGCTCTATGGCTATGCACCGGGCCCAACCAACGCCCCTCCTCCTATTCAGCTGCAGCCGGTGATGCAAGCCACCACGTATATCGCCCACTTGCGCTCTTTAGAACCAGGGGAGGTTGTAGGGTACAACGCGCTGTTTCGTACCAGAAGGTTGTCACGCATCGCAGTGTTGCCGGTGGGCTACACACATGGGTTTCCCCGCCACTTGACCGGGATTGGCCATGTTCTTATCCGGGGAATCGCCGCTCCAATCATCGGGAAAATTTGTATGGATATGATGATGGTGGATGTCACAGACATCCCCAATACCACCATTGGAGAGGACGTTGTGCTTCTGGGGAAACAAAGAGGCAGCGAAATTACCGCCCAGGATTATGCTGGTTGGCTGAATACCATCCCCTATGAAATCCTCTGCGGGATTGGCGGGAAGGGGAATCGGACGTATATACCGCCCGCCTAGCTTTTGGGAAATATTCTCTACAGAGATTGACTGACTACAGGGAGGTTTTGAGTTTTCGTTTTAAGCGTTTTTCCACAGTCGCGACTTTCCCAGTTAGCCGCCCCTTATGGCCTTTGCGATAATCCACTTTCATTACACAGGAAATACGAGGACAATCTTCTTTCATACGTTCATAGCATTGGGTCACCACGCCAATCACGTCATCCCATTCCCCCTCCAACACCGTACCCATAGGATTTAAACGGTAATCAACCCCACTGTTATCAATAATGTCCAGTGAACGCGAGACATATTCACTCACGCTCTCCCCTTTGCCAAGCGGGGACATGCTAAATTCCAGCAAGACCATTACTCACCTTCCTTTCCTACTGGCTCTAACTCTGGCTCCTCCGACAATTTCCAAGATTTGGGATACTGTAGCGTGGCTTCCAAAGTAAAACCATCCACAGCTTCCAAGAGACGCTCTCTCCGCCGTTTATCGCTCGATTCGGTTTTCTGTAATTCTTCACGCAAAGCTCCTAGCCAATCCAAAAACTGATCAAACTCTTCGTCAAATACAGACTCCAGGCTTTCACGAAGTGTCCGGGCTAAAGCCGGAGCTGTCCCGCTCGTGCTGATGGCCATACGCAAAGGCCCTCGCTTCACCAAAGCTGGCATCAGGATGGCGGAGTAATCGGCATGATCCATTGACCACACCAAAAATTTTTCCGTTTTACTCAATTCATAGAGTGATTTAGCCAACTCCAAATCATCTTTCAACACATTAAGGACCAACACCACATCCTGCGCATCGGTCGAACGAAAGTTTCGCCCGCGATGAATAATTTTTCCCGAAGCCGTGAGCTTTCGCAAATCAACATGCAGAGTCGGATGCACGACTGTAACCTTCGCTCCAGCCTCCAATAGCCGCGTCGTTTTTTCAACCGCCTCTTCATCTCCGCCGATGACTAAACAGGCACGGCCATCCAGATTGAGTGTACCTTGAAATCCAGTATTATGATTCATATCAACCCTCCTTACGGACTCCTATCATACCCAAGATCTCCCATCGAAGAAAACAACAATCATATTTTCCATAGATACGCATATTGGCACCCCCAAGTATCGACAAATTTTCATGCCCACGGTGGACATTGATCTGGGCAATCACCGCAAGTTCGTGCCGACGCCGTAGTGCCTTGTGGAACAGGCAATAACATGGCAAAGTTCTACTCAGTTCAACTATAGCGTGGAGGTTCATCAATGGGACGTAAAACGACCATACTAGGATTTTCTGTCAATCCCGAGCTCGCCAGAGAATATGAAAAATTGGCGGAACAAGAGCAAACAACTAAAAGCGACCTATCCCGAAGGATGATTCAGGTCTATAAAGCAGAACGCGAGGAAGAAAAGTTTTTTCGTCTCCAGCGAAAAATGGCCAGACGAGCTCGAAGACCGGCAGTATTGAGTGGAAAGGAGGTGGAGCGCTTGGTGTTTGAGGATCGCTAATGAAGGTAGTCTTTGACACAAATGTGTATATTTCAGCCTTCCTTATACCAGAAAGTTAGAAGGAGGAAGCTTTTCTGCTAGCCCTTAGCCGTACGATCTCACTGTATACCTCTGTTGCGATTCTGACCGAAACAGCCGGAGTGTTGAGAGCGAAGTTCCATCAAGAGGAGAACTACATCAAAAGCGCGTTGAAGATGATAGCTCGTGTGGCTGAAGTTATCCAGCCATCGGCCAAGGTCACAATCTTAGAAGATCTACCGGATAATAGCCCATTCATTCTGCAGTCTCAAAAAAATTCGTGACAAATTTTTGTAAATTCCCTAAGCTTGCAGCTGCAACATAGCTTGGCAACTTGCAATGCGTTTTCAAAAATGGAAATGACGGTAGATTATGAATAAACGAATCAATCTTATGAAAAAATTACTGACCCTTGTCAGTCTGTTTGTTTTCTTCATTATTTTCCAGAGCGTTGTATACTCCAAGGAAGAAGCGGAAATTCTTATTCAAACCGGTCACTCTAATGGGATTACAGCCATAACCTTTAGCCCAGATGGACACTATGCCCTTTCAGGAAGCCACGATGAGACCCTCCGCTTCTGGGACATAGCAACGCATAAGCTGGTCCGCACCTTTGAAGGCCATACGGGAAGTGTGAATGCCGTAGCGTTTAGTAAGGGAGGGAAACAAATCCTCTCGGGCAGTAAAGATCAGACTCTGCGTCTCTGGGATCTGACCACAGGCAAACTCGTTCATACATTCCAGGGCCACACTGACGAAGTTACAACTGTGGCCTTTAGTCCTGATGGACAACATATTCTTTCAGGCAGTGGCGATGGGTCTCTCATTCTTTGGGATCGGAAAACAGGCCGGATTTTGCATAGGCCTGGAATTTTCGGAGGCCATACCGACGCGGTTTTGGCTGTAGCCTTTAGTCCAGATGGGCAATATATCCTGTCTGGAAGTGAGGATCTAACTATTCGTCTATGGAACCATGCCACGGGAGAACTCGTACGTACTTTTAAACGCCATGTTTACGGGGTCAGTACTGTGGCTTTTAATCCGAGTGGGCAACAGATTCTCTCAGGCAGCTATGATCGGATCCTTCTGTGGGACCTCGCAACGGGAAAACACGTACGTGAGCTTGATAGTTACGATTCTAGAATAGTGACCTTTAGTCCTGACGGAAAACATGTTCTTTCAGGAAGCAGAGATCACACTCTCAGTCTTTTAGATTTGAATACAGGTCAACTATTGAGGAAGTTTGTAGGCCACACTAAGGGAATCTTAGCTGTGGCCTTTAGCCCGGATGGGCAGAGGATACTCTCAGGAGGTTGGGATAAGAAACTCCTCCTTTGGGACAGCACTACTGGACAACTCTTGCATGCTTTCGAAGACTGTATTAATCCAGTACGGACTGTGACCTTTAGCCCCAATGGAAAACAGATTCTTTCTGGCAGCCGAGATCACACTCTCCGTCTCTGGGACCGCGCCACGGGGCAGCTCGTACGCACATTCAAAGGGCACAAGGGTGCGGTTCGTTCTGTGGTCTTCAGACCGGATGGGCAACAGTTTGTGTCGGGCAGTGAGGATGACACCGTGCGTCTCTGGGATCGCGCCACGGGGCAGCTTGTACGCACATTCAAAGGACACACTAGTACTGTCTTTTCCGTGACCTTTAGTCCCAATGGGCAGCAGATTCTCTCAGGCAGCTGGGACAACACGCTTCGTCTCTGGGACCGAACTTCAGGGCAACTCCTACGCACCTTCGAAGGTCACTCTCGAAGTGTCAATGCCGTGGCCTTTAGCCCCGATGGGGTGCACGTCCTGTCGGGCAGTTCCGACCACACCCTCCGTCTTTGGGATAAGGCCTCAGGCAAGCTCGTGCGTAGCTTCGAAACCCACACCGCTCCAGTCTTAGCTGTGGCTTTTAGTCCAGAAGGTAAACACCTCCTGTCGGGAAGTGCCGATCGTACCCTCCGTCTCTGGGACAGAGCCATGGGATGGCTTATCCATACCTTTGAGGGCCACATTGATCCAGTCTTGACCGTAGCCTTTAGCCCAAACGGAAAGCAGGTTCTCTCGGGAAGTACCGATCACACCCTACGTCTCTGGAACCGAACCACAGGGCAGTTCGAACGTGCTTTCGAAGGCCACACCTATGGAGTCAAGTCTGTTGCGTTTAGTCAAGATGGACGGAACCTTATCTCTGGCAGCGGGGACGGTTCGATAAAGCTTTGGGAGCGGGAAACAGGTGACAACGTAGTGACATTGTCAGGATTCAAGAATGGTGAATGGATTGCATACACTCCTGACAATTACTATGTTTCTTCCGTCAAAGGCGACCAGTATGTCACATTTCGAGTCGGCAATAAGGTCTATGATTTTGCCCAATATGCAAATATTTATAAGAAACCTGAGATTGTCAAGAAGATTTTGCAAGGTAAAGATCTTCAAAGTAACATTGCTGCAATTCGACACGAAACAGGTGTCGACCTTACGCGCGAGAGTATTGTTGACCTCGTCCCACCTGAAGTGGTTGTCCAGTTTTTGAAGCAAGGAGAAACGTTGCTTGAACCAGCCAATCAAGTTCTTGAAGTTCCTCAAATACTGGTGGTCGCAAAAGTCATTCAGCGCCAACATGGTGTGGACCGTATTCTTCTTCAGGTGAACGATCAAACTATATACGAACAAAAAATCAACGGAAGAAAAGAATTTGAACTACGCACACCGATTGAACTCAAAGAATCTACTAATAATCTAAAGCTAGTGGCTTGGAGCACGAAACAGGTTAAGAGTAATCCCCGTACACTTAACCTCACCTACAAGGCAGAACTGATGAAAGGTTGGTCGCTTCCCAAGATAACTGAGTATGTCTTTGGCAAATCCAAAAGCTGGGCAGTGATCATTGGAATTAGCTCATACTCCAAAGACAAAAATGGCTTTAAGCCATTGCCTCATACCGTAGATGACGCAGAGGCCATTAAAAGTCTTTTTTTGAACCAACTGGGATTTGCTGAAGATCACATAATTTCAATTCTTGACAATGATGCGACAAAGCAACGTATAGAAACGGTTTTAGCCGAGGAACTTCCTAAAAAAGTTGGACAGAATGATCGTGTCATCATTTATTTTTCAGGTCATGGGCATACACGGAAAACCCGAAAAGGCGATCCATATGGCTATATCGTTCCAGTAGATGGAAAGAAACAATCCATCCATCCCACCGCTATCTCTATGGACCAGATGTATAGTTTTTCTGAACTAATTCCTGCCAAGCAAATCTTATTTATCGTGGATGCTTGTTACAGCGGTATCCGCGGAACACTGCACAAAAAAGGAGATCTGCCCGAACAAACTCGTCAACAAGTGGAAACCTTCATCAAATCCGGTGGGCGACAAATCATGACTGCGGGTACTGCCAACGAATCAGTCGTCATGGGTCCTAAATGGGATGGCCATAGCGTCTACACCTATTATTTGATCAATGGATTGAAAGGTAGCGCTGACTACAACAAAGACGGGGTTACCACTGTTCGAGAACTTCAAGTCTATCTCGATGACAAAGTCCCCAACGACGCAAAACAAACACCGCAACTCAACTACCTCGGCACCGGCGAAGGGCAGTTCGTGTTTTATCAGGAAGGGTCGTTCTAAGAAATGTTACCCCTTAAAGAAACGACCAGGGTTCTGACCTGCATTCTATTTGTATTTTTACTGGTAAGCGGATATACATCGACCGAGGCTCTACCTCAGAATACTGAGATTCTCTTGCAATCGGGACACGCTGATCGTATCACATCTGTACAGTTTAGCCCCAATGGAAAATATATTCTCTCTGGAAGTATTGATCAAACTGCTAGAGTCTGGGACAGCAAAAGTGGGAAATTAACCAGGATCTTAAAACAGCCAGAAGGTGCAATCTACACGTTAGCAATTAGCCAAGATAGTCAATTATGTGTAATCGATAACGGCACCATTTGGAACATAGAGACTGGGGAACAGTTAGATAAGATTGATTCTGACTCTCGGGTTGTGATCACAGCTGCCGCATTTAGCCCAGATGGAGATTGGATCGCTTTCGGATCGGGTGATAACACTGTTCGTCTATGGAATTTGCAAGAGCGGACACTTCACTCTCTTGGCAGTCCAGGAGAACAAGTCAATTCAATTGCGTTTAACCCAGACGGTCGTTTCCTTGCCTTCAATACATCCCATTCTGTTCAGGTCTGGCATGCAAATTCGGGAGAACAAATTTTTCACGTTTCGCGAAAAAATCCAATATCATGGCCTAACGCGGCAGGAGACCTTGTGGTATTTAGCCCTGACGGCAACTCCTTAGCAAGCGGAGGTTGGGGGAATCAAGGTACTGACATTCAAATCTGGCAATGGGAAACCGGGATTAAATCAGACACTCTAAAAGGGCATACAGACTTGATCTCGTCTCTCGTCTATGCATCTGATGGTTCAACCCTTATTTCAGGTAGTCGTGGTGGAACCATAACTATCTGGGATATTGAAAGTAAGAAATCAATAAATTCCTGGAAAGCCCATCGTGACCAATATAATTTTGTCGATGTTGATGTGCATCCTAATGGCAAGGAAATTATTTCAAGTTCATTTTCCTTTTTTCGTTCCATCAAGCGATGGGACTTGATGACGGGAACGCTCATTAACGAACTTGGCGCTTCAACGGATCGCATTCGAAATTTGGTGTTCAGCCAAGACGGCAAGTACTTGGCGATTGGTCGAGGCGGCCACGATGTACGAATTTTGGATTGGGAGACGGGAGCTATCGTTCAACAATTGCTCAAACCACCTGATAGTGAGTCACATGGCGTAAGCCCGCCGACGCTAGCATTCAGCCCAAATGGCGAACGTTTAGCTTCAACAAAGCGCGGAGAGGTAATCATTTGGAAATGGCGGGATGGTAAACCAATTCAGACATTCTCATACCAACGAATGGCAAATAGCTCTCCAGTGGCATTTACTGCTGGAGGTACTAAATTGGCTACTATTGGTAAAGGTCCTCAAAATACATTCGAATCTATCCTTTTATGGGACGTCCAAACAGGGAAGTTGGTAAAGAGTGTGAGCATTTCAGGAGGAGCCCTCTCTCAAACCATTGTAAATATTGAAAAAGAGAATCGCCTAGTTGTTGCATCAGGATTTGTTTGGACTTTCAATATAAAAAACGGGTTTGTGGCGATGTCCGACTTTGTTACAGATGGATTTAGCCACGCGATCAGTAGGAACGGAAAGTTTGTTGCCAATTCAGTTAGTTCATTTTCCAAGGAAGACAAAGACCGTATAGAGATCTGGAGACTCAAAGACAATAAACTCGTTCAGACATTCAGTGGTTTCTACAACGATATATTTGGCATGGCCTTTAGTCATGATGAACAACTGTTAGCGGCTGCAGGAAGGGATAAGACTATTTGGGTTTGGGATGTAACGACTGGACAGTTAGTACAAAAGTTTAAAGGGCATAACACTTACGTCAACTCCTTAGCGTTTAGCCCAGATGGACGTTACCTTGCCTCAGGGGGTGATGATGCACAAGTCAAAATTTGGGACTTGAAGACTAAGAAGTTGATAATGAATTTCGTTGGTTTTTCAAACGGAGAATGGGTCTCCTACACTCCTGATAATTTCTATATTTCTTCGCCAAAAGGTGATAGGTATATTACAGCACGATCTGGCAACAAGCTGTATGAGTTCGCTCAATATTCTCGAATTTTTAACCATCCTGAAATTATCTCTTCTGCCCTGAATGGAGAAAATATCAAAGATCACATATCAGCAATTCACCATGAGACTGGCATTGACCCTTTACAAGTCCGAATTGGCGAGAATCGTCCACCTGAAATAACCGTGAAGTATCTCAAGCAAGGTAATCGTCTATATGAACCAGGACAGCCGATCTCCGTTGACAAAGTAGATGTCGTTGCCAGGATTGTTGAACGGATTGATGGCATATCAGAAATCCAAGCGACGTTAAATGGAAAAGTGATCTTTGAAAAGAAGAAAATAGAGAAAAGAGACTTTCAGATTCCTATTTCTCTCAAATTACAAGAAGGGCAGAACGAATTTGAACTTGTTGCATACAGTAGCAATCAAGTTCGTAGCTATGCGCAGACGCTGAACCTCAATTATCAAATTACGAAAGGGCCGAAGACGCTTCAAGAGTGGGTGCAATACATCAAAGGCCTATTGCGCCAGTCAAAAAGTTGGGCGGTGGTGATTGGCGTTAACGATTATAAAAAGGCCGAAGGCTTTGATTCTTTGCCTTATGCTGTAGCGGATGCAAAGGCCGTGAAAGATTTGCTTGTTTCTCACCTTGGATTTGCAAAAGACCGGGTCATCATGCTTGAGAATCCAACAAAGCAGGCAATGGAATATGTCTTAGGAGATCAATTGCGTCGAAAAGTGAAAGAAGAAGATCGGGTTTTAGTCTTTTTTTCAGGCCATGGAACGACAGAGAAATTAGCTGGGGACGATATGATGGGCTTCCTTGTCCCATCCGACGGGAAAAAGGATGCACTTTACTCTACAGCTATCTCTATGGATCAAATAGATAGCTGGTCAAAGCGTATCCCTGCGAAACAGATTTTGTTCATTGTTGATGCTTGCTACAGCGGAATTGCAGGAGCTATTCCTAAAAAAGAAAAAATCACGTTAACCAAACAGACAAGAAAAGATGTCGAGACCTTTATCCGTCATGGCGGGCGTCAGATTATGACTGCAGGGACTGACAACGAAGTCACGTTCATGAGCAAGAAGTGGGAGGGCCATAGCGTCTATACTTATTATCTCCTGGAAGGCTTAAAGGGGTTAGCTGATTGGAACAAGGATAAGATTGTTACTGCGGGTGAACTTAACATGTACTTAAAAAATGTGGTCCCACGGGAAGCGGATCAATCTCCACAACTTGTCCCTCTCAAAGGTCTGGGACAATTTGTCTTCTATCCTGAAGGAGCTTTTTAGGTGATTTATCTCATCCTGACGGTCCTTGGCGCCCTGTCCGTCTTCTTACTCAAGTCTCATTGGACTGAACGTCAACGGATTGTGTTTATTGTCAGCATGCTGCTAGGGGGTGTAGTTCTGTCGGTTTTGAGTGAGTGGGTTTTCTTTCCTGATGACGTCATTTCTAAAGGAGAAGGAGATGACTTGCCTTCTTGGCTAGAGCCAATGATGTATTTTGTCACGCTTGCTGGGATGGGGGGAAAGTTAGCGATTGACTCCATCGATTCAGGAAAAGGATTTACCTATCTGGTTCAGAAAGAATTTTTGGTTAAGCCAATCATTATCTCTCCAATAGTCTTTGCTATTCTTTATGGCGCAGTGGGGTCAGCCGTACCTGTTAGCTTTCTTTTGATTTTTGCGTTTCAAAATGGCTTCTTTTGGCAAACCGTCCTCACTCGCGACGGCCCCTCGTACGCTCCTTTCCCGTTGCCCTCCATAAGCTCAAACGGCTCTTCTCCTGTCTTTATTATTCATGGCCACGATCTCCACAACCTTCAACATCTTACGAATTTGCTCAAAGAAAAGTGGGATCTTCAACCAATCATTCTGGCTCACGAACCAGGAAGAGGACGAACGATTATTGAGAAGTTTTTGGACGAAGCTCAATCCGCCATATTCGCCATCGCGCTACTTACTCCAGACGACGCGGTGACTATAGCAGATACACATTACGCACAGGCACGGCCAAATGTCACTTTTGAACTTGGTTGGTTCTACGGGCGTTTAGGCCGCGAGCGAGTATGCATACTATTCCAAGAAGGAACAAAAATACATTCTGATCTTGATGGGATTTCCCGAATCGAATTTGAGAAATCAGTAAATGAGGAATCGGTTATTTTGGGTATTGCACGAGACCTAGCGGCAGCCGGAGTCATTGAGAGAAGAAACTAGAAAGGAGCAGGACTTGAACCGGAGCAACAACCCTAGAACCGCATCATTATACATTGAGAGTCTCTCGAGCTTGTTTAGTATGATTTCTTTGTCCTGCTGAAAAACGTTACCACCTTGTGACACCTTCAAATTTTGGACTTTTATTTATGCCCATGGTATCATGACCATAGTTCAATTTAAATCCAACGGATACAGAAGCCACAGATCATGAAACAGACGACTATCTCGAAATCTAAATTGAAACCACGGATTCTAGAAATCCTGAGAGAAGTTGAACAGTCTCGAAAAGAGTTAATCATTACGGATCACGGAAGACCAGTACTAAAAATTCTTCCCTACTCCCCTAAACCTTCTGAGGTGATAAAAACACTTCGCGGGAGCGTCGTGAAATACACCGACCCAACTGACCCTGTTGAGACTTCTTGGAACGCATTAACATGATCGTGCTCGACACGCATGTCTGGATCTGGTGGTTGAACGAAGGCTACTCTTTTTCCCCTCGAGTTCTAAAACTCATCAAGGAAGCAAAGACAAAACAAGAAATTTACATTTCATCTATTTGTGTATGGGAAATTGCTCAGCTGGCAACCCGCGGACGACTACAGCTGACAATTGACTATACAGATTGGATTAGTCAGGCCGAATCTCTTCCATTTATCAATTTTATACCTGTTGACAATCGCATCGCTCTTAAGTCTATTCAGCTACCTCCACCACTCCATCAAGACCCGGCTGATCGAATCATCATCGCCACATCACTTATGCTAGGTGCCACCCTTATCACGAAGGATGAAAAAATCATTCGCTATCCACATGTTGACGCGGTATGGTAGTCAGCAGCGGGGTTTCCAGATTTAAGGACACATCCCACAATTACACGGCTAAGAGTTGACTGGAAATTCCTGAAAGATGGACGTCCAGATGAACCACGCACTCTTAACTGCCAGTGTGCTGCAGCCCCTCTGAGCTTTGGACGCCAAGCGACTCGTAAATTTTGAGGGTGGCTTTCGATTTGTTCAAGGTATAAAAATGAATGCCTTTGACTTTATTGTCAATCAAATCTCTCACCTGTTCGGTGGCCCAGTGAATGCCAACGTGTTCGGCGGCTCCATCATTTTCTGCCCGATCCATGGCTCGTAAGAGCTTGGCCGGAAATCGAGCTCCCAAGGCCAATTCTGACATGCGTGCCATGCCCTTTCGTGAACCAATGGGCATGATCCCGGCAATAATCGGCACTTTAATCCCCACCACTTCACAACGTTCACAAAAGTCATAAAAATCCCGGTTGTCAAAAAACAGTTGGGTGCAAATATAATCGGCGCCCGCATCAACTTTGCGCTTTAAATGATCCATTTCCACTAAACGATTGGGCGTACCAGGATGGCCTTCCGGAAACCCTGCAACACCCACCCCCATATTGGGGAAATGCTGCTTGATAAATGAGACAAGATCTGAGGCAAAGGGAAATCCATCGGGAGGAATCTCCACCTGAGCCGAGCCTCGAGGTGGATCTCCGCGCAGGGCCATGATGTTATGAATGCCACTGTCTTGATACTTGGCTAATATTTGATGAATTTCATTCTGCACCGACCCCACACAGGTTAAGTGAGACACAATGGTTAAATCAGTCTCTCGCTGTAGCTTGACCACCAGGTCATGAGTCCGCTCCCGAGTCGTTCCTCCCGCCCCATACGTGACGCTGACATACGCCGGCTTTAAGGGCATTAAGGCCGAAATAGATGTAAAGAGTTCTTCCGAGGCCCGCTGGGTTTTGGGCGGAAAAAATTCAAAACTGATTGCTGGATCATGTTTTCGCAAGATTTCCGATATATGCATATCCATACCTTAGTCATCTCTTCAGTGGTTGTCTAGTCGTGTTAGCGGCCAAGTCGCGCGAAACAGCACGGTAGCAGGGTGCACACACCAGCGATAGAGAATGACACCTAGCAAAAAAACTAGCACGAACACGGACAAAACATGCCACCCCGACAATATTCCTATGCCCGAGGGAACACCACGAGAAAACACGGTGGCCGCAAATGTTTCATAACGAACAATCCCCATCAAAATAAGTGCGATCGCCACATTACCTAATCCGCCCCAAACCAAGCCCCTCACATATGGAGCCATAAATGAGGCATTTAATAACACCAACGCCAGCAAGCTTGTGGTCAAACTCACAAAAAAGACAAGAGACGTCAGGGTCACTCCTTCAATTAATGCCATTTGAGGCCGATTTTCTAAGAGCAGAAATAACCAGGGGCCAATCAACATTTGCGGGACGAGACCAGAAAGTATCCATCCAACTCCATAACGCGTGAGATAAGACGATTGGCTTTGACGGTTCTGGCTATTCCCCTCTTGGTTGCTTCTTGAGATATTCATCTCGAGTAAACCCATGGCCGCGACCAGTATGCCTCCAGCCACCATAGCTGAAAAAAGAACATGAAATATTTTTGGAAGAAGCCGGGACCAGTCCCATGACTCTACACCTCCCAGAAACCATCCACCGGCAATTTGCCCGACATTGGCCATGGCATCCCATCGGCTGACCCAAAGCAACCCAATACCCATAAACAGGACCACAGCCGTCGCCATAATCGCCCCGCTTGGAATCTGGTGTTGACGGATTTGTTGCTGAAGACGCCACAAGATGCCCACGGCCAACAGAGAGCTACATATCTCTTCATAACTCCAAGGCCCTTCGGCCAGATGCCTTTCGGGAAGAACGTACCCAAGGAGCGAAGGAACGAACATTCCGATAAGAAGGGAAATCACAACAAAAGCCACCGTTACGCGATAGTTCAATAAGCAGAGAAATTGACACAGCCCGGTTTCCGACATTTTTCCCATGAACGCGTACACCAGGTACGTGCCGAAACAGACAATGGATAACCCTAGCGGCAAGAGCACACGCCACACATCTACGATGCAAAATAACAAAAACCCGTCAAGCATCACGGCACCACGTTCCGCATAAGGATGAATCCTTGATTGTGGACATGTTATGTCGGAACCATTTGACACCAGCCCCGGCGTTCCATCATGGCATAACTCTGTGCCCACTGAAAATGACTAAGGTCTTGATGGTCCGCCAAGCACTGCGTGAAAACAGCTTCATCAACGTCGATTTCCCAGACCCATCTGAACCAAAGATAACGATTGACACTCCCTGGTAAATTTCTAACGAGAGAAATTGTGAAGAACAAGATCACCCCCTCGGCACACGGTAGCCCGATGCATATCCACAAGAACGTACCGAGGGACCTCATTGGCTTCAACCACTATAGAAACTCCTATCTATGCCCGGAAAAACCAACCTTGTTATGATTTCGACCATACACCCAGTGTTTGAATAGAAAAGTTATCTCTTGATGAGAATGGTATACCTCTTAGGTGTAGAACTTGGTATCATTCAGTATCTTCATGATAGGGAACGTTGAATCAGAGGGGTATTATTTGCTAATGAAAACTTCATCATCAGAGCATGTCGTTCATTCACATTGTTCCTCAAGCCACGGAGAAAGAACCATGCAACCATGAAATGGCCGAACCCTGTTATTGCTGGCAAACTGTTCTTCAGGCAATCCCTCCCCCTCTCACCGCAAACATTTCTCATCATCCTGTCTATGATAGTAAGCATCCATACCCTATACCCCGCGTCTACCGGTGCAGCAGAGAAACAGATTATCGGGTGGCTTGAGACCGTGCAAATTCTCCCTGAAAACCTTTCCCTTCCTGCGAAGATTGATACGGGAGCGGACCACTCTTCTATCAACGTCATCAATCAGAAAGAATTTCGAAAAGGCAAAGAAAAATGGATTCGGTTTTCGGTTCCGATTGAAAATGATCAAGCCATCCGGATTGAACGTCGTATCCTGCGGACCGCTCGCATTAAGCGAAAAGGAGTGCCGCCTCAAAGACGGGCCGTGGTCTTATTCGATCTTTGCGTGGGCGCCATCTACAAACAAGAAGTACCGGTTAACCTTGCTGATCGCAGAACATTTAAATACCCTATGCTTATCGGGCGGAGCTTTCTCAAAGAGACGGCCATTGTGGATGCCTCTGTGACCTTTTCCCAATCACCCTCCTGTCCCCTTCAGTAAACTCTCTTGAATAGACGCCACCTTTACATCCTTGCCTTTTTTTTAGTCCTGAGTGGCCTGGGACTCTTCGCATACAAAACCATCGTGTTACACTTTCCTCTGGTTCCCGACACCACTTCCCTGCTCTGGAACCTGGAAGTACATGCAAAGTTCACGGCACAGGACAAGCCCATTAAGTTAGGGATCTACATCCCCCGGAATACCCCGGAATATGTGATTTTAGATGAAAATTTCATTTCTCAAGGATATGGCTTAATTACCACCACGCCCGAGGAAGGAAACCGCCGGGCCATTTGGTCAATTCGCAAAGCCAGCGGCAAACAGTCTCTCTACTATCGCGCCGTGATTCGCCGCATGGCTTCCGGCTATGAGCCCGGTGAACCGAAAACATCGCCATTGACCAAACCCACACTTGAAAATCCCCTCCTTAAAGCCGCCCAAGCCCTGGCAAAAGAACTACTCTCAAAATCTGCCGACACCGAAACATTTGTCCAGGGATTAGTCAAACGCGTTCATAAGCCCCGGCCTAACGAAACGCTCTCGGCGCTAGTTGGTCAAAATCCTACATTGGAAACCAAATTAAATACGGTCGTGGAAGTGCTCAAGGCTTCTGGACTTCCAGCGCGAGTCATTCATGGCATCCGCATTCCAGACGAACCACGAACGGTACAGTGGGTGACATGGTTTCAGGTCTACGACCAAAAACAATGGCGATCATTTGATCCGATGACTGGCACACCAGAAATTCCTAAAGACTACGTGGAATGGTGGCATGGCACGAACGCCTTTATTGATTCTCGCGGCAGCAAGAAATTGGAATATACGGTCTCAGTCTCACCAAATTACGAAGAAGCGATACAAGCGGCTTTACTTTCTACGAAATTAGCCATGCCCAAGCTGCTCGATTTCTCTTTGTTTAATCTTCCTCTTCAGACTCAAGCTCTTTACCGGGTCTTACTCATGGTGCCTCTCGGGGCGCTCTTACTTCTGATCCTACGGAACGTAATCGGCATCAAAACTTTTGGAACGTTTATGCCTATCCTTATGGGCTTGGCCTTTCGTGAAACTCAACTTCTTTGGGGTATCCTTTTATTCAGTCTCATTGTAAGCCTTGGCTTAGGTGTGCGTTTTTATTTGGAACAATTGAAACTTCTCTTGGTTCCCCGGCTCGCGTCTGTGCTCATCGTGGTCGTCATTCTCATGGCTTTTTTAAGCATTCTTAGCTATCAGTTGGGATTTGATCGAGGGTTATCGGTTGCCCTCTTTCCCATGGTGATTATTACCATGACAATAGAACGGATGTGCATTGTATGGGAGGAACGAGGAGCCAGTGAAGCCCTCCAACAAGGCATTGGTAGTCTTATGGTGGCCGTACTGACCTATCTGACGATGACGATCCCGTACGTTGAACACCTCCTTTTCGTCTTTCCCGAACTGCTGTTAGTTCTCTTGGCCGGAACCTTGCTGCTGGGACGTTATTCAGGATTTCGCCTTTTAGAATTGCTTCGTTTTAAAGCCTTGGCGCCATCTTAACGGGAGTCACTCTTACCATGTTCGCGACTGCGAGAAAACTTGCCCAAGCCGGTGTCCTGAGTCTCAACCGTCGTAATGCCGACTATACGCTTTGGCATAATCCACGGCATCTTTTCCCCCTCGTGGATGATAAGCTCGCGACAAAAACCTTAGCACGCGAGGCCGGAATGGCCGTGCCCCCACTGTACGGCGTGATTGAAATTGAGCATCAAGTCCGAGAGCTCAAGGCTCGACTCGAGCCCCATCAAGATTTTGTCATCAAACCGGCACATGGAAGCGGGGGAGACGGAATTATGGTCGTCATTGGGCGCCATCATGACCGCTACAGAAAAGTGAATGGCCAACTGATTACCCAAGAGGACCTTGACCATCATGTTTCAAATGCCCTCAGTGGTCTCTATAGCTTGGGAGGACATCCAGACAAAGTCTTCATAGAATATCGCGTCCAATTTGATCCTATTTTTGCGGCGATTAGTTTTCAAGGCGTCCCTGATATACGGATTATTGTGTTTTTGGGAGTTCCAGTAATGGCCATGGTGAGGCTCCCAACTCGAATGTCCGATGGCAAGGCCAATCTCCACCAGGGAGCCATTGGCGCCGGCATCGACTTCAAATCCGGGCAAACACTCAGCGGCGTCTGGCTGAATGAGATCGTCACCGAACATCCTGACACCGAATGCCCCATTGCCGGCGTTCAAATTCCGGAATGGGAGAAGCTCTTGGATCTGGCAGCTCGTTCCTATGAATTAACAGGTTTGGGCTATCAAGGGGTTGATCTCGTCTTGGATAACACCAAAGGCCCATTGATTCTTGAACTCAACGCCCGACCAGGGCTCAACATCCAAATAGCCAATCGGGCAGGTCTCTTGACACGTCTAGAATTAGTTGAACAATATGGACGCGATCTCAAAACAGTGGAAGACCGCATTGCTTTTTCGAAGGAACACTTTGGCTCCAACATTGAACCATAAACCCAAATATCTGCTTGATGGTGAAAACAAGACTGCCGCTTAGCGAATGCCCCACAGCGCAAGATCTTTCAGTATGATCTTCTTAGTGGGCGCTGACTCAAGACCTTTGCGATGATACATGATCAACTGGACCAAGATCCCCTCTGGTACAAAGATGCCGTTATTTATGAACTCCACGTCCGCGCGTTTTGTGACAGCAATGCGGATGGCATTGGAGATTTTAAGGGGCTTGCCCAAAAATTAGACTACTTGCAGGATTTAGGGATCACGGCCATTTGGCTCCTCCCGTTTTGCTCTTCTCCGCTTCGAGACGACGGCTATGACATTTCAGACTACACTAACATTCATCAAAATTATGGCACCCGCCGTGACTTTCAGGCCTTTGTACGTGAAGCGCATCGGCGCGGCTTACGCGTCATTACCGAGTTAGTCGTCAACCATACCTCCGACCAGCATCCTTGGTTCCAACGCGCGAGAAAAGCCCCTCCAGGCAGCAAATGGCGGAATTGGTATGTCTGGAGCGATACCCCGGACCTGTACGCCGATACCCGCATTATTTTCAAAGATACTGAAACCTCCAACTGGTCCTGGGATCCAATTGCAAAATCGTATTATTGGCATCGGTTTTTTTCTCATCAGCCCGACCTGAATTTTGACAACCCCGATGTTCAAAAAGCGCTCTTTGCGGTGTTAGATTTTTGGCTGGAGATGGGCGTCGATGGCCTGAGGCTTGATGCGGTGCCCTACTTATATGAACGTGAAGGAACACATTGTGAAAACCTTCCCGAAACACATGCCTTCTTAAAAACTCTTCGCACCCACGTCGATAAGCATTTCACGCATCGCATGTTTCTGGCCGAGGCCAACCAATGGCCGGAAGATGCAGCAGCCTATTTTGGCGACGGTGACGAATGTCATATGAATTTTCATTTTCCCCTCATGCCGCGCATGTTTATGTCAATCCAGATGGAAGATCGTTTCCCCATCATCGATATTCTGGAGCAGACTCCAGACATTCCGGATACCTGCCAATGGGGCCTCTTCCTACGCAATCACGACGAACTGACCCTAGAAATGGTCACCGATGAAGAACGTGATTACATGTACCGCGTCTTCGCTCACGACCACCAAGCCCGCATCAACTTGGGAATTCGCCGCCGCCTCGCCCCGCTCTTGAGTAATGACCGGAAGAAAATTGAGCTCATCTACAGTCTGCTCTTTTCCATGCCCGGCACCCCCGTCATTTATTATGGCGAGGAAATTGGCATGGGAGACAACTTTTATTTAGGTGACCGCAACGGTGTCCGCACACCCATGCAGTGGAGCGCGGATCGTAATGCCGGCTTTTCTTATGGTAATCCTCAGAAGCTCTATCTTCCCATTGTGATTGACCCGGAATACCACTACGAAGCCGTCAATGTCGACCTTCAGCAAAACAATGCGCAGTCATTGCTTTGGTGGATGAAACGGATTATCTCACTCCGCAAATCGTACCACGTATTTGGACGGGGGACGATTGAATTTCTCCATCCCGACAATCGTAAGGTTCTTGTTTTTCTCCGTCGGTATCAGGATGAAATCATTCTCGTGGCCGCGAATTTATCACGTCATGCCCAATGGGTGGAATTGGATCTCTCCGAATTCAAAGGCCGGCAACCCCTCACGTTGTTTGGACAAAGTAAATTCCCTCCCATTGGGGATCTTCCATACTTGCTCACACTTGGTGGACATACGTTCTATTGGTTTTCTTTAGAAGCATCGCTTGCCGAGGTTGGCGCCATGCAGAGTCAACCTGAATCGGCTCTTCCCACCATCACGATCTCAAAGGATTGGGACCATCTCGTTCACAAACGGGAAAAAGCCAAACTCGAAAAAATTTTACCCCGCCACCTCCAGAGGCAACGGTGGTTTGGTGGAAAAGCCCGGCGCATACACACCACCGAGGTCGCCGAAGTGATTCCTATTCCTCCGGAAGATCCTCAGGAAGTCTTTGTCCTCATTCACGTGGATTACGCCGAGGGTGAGCCGGAAATCTATCTCTTGCCTTTGCGATATCTTCCCACCGAACAATGCGCAAGCCTATGGGATTCCCCCGCAGCGATTGCCCGAATTCGCATTAAACAAAAAGATACTGAACAGGAAGGCTTGCTCGTCGATGCCACCTCAGACCAGGATTTTCAACAGATGCTCTTGACGGGTTTATCCCGAAACCGCCGCGTGAACGGACCACATGGCGATCTCCTCATGCAAAGCCAGAAGGCCTTTCGCCGACATCTTCAAACTGAAGGCACGCACCTCGCCCCAGCCCTCATGCGAGGGGAGCAAAGTAACACCTCGATCTTATTTGGCGATCAATTTTTGTTAAAGCTGTATCGGCGGGTGGAAGTGGGAGCGAATCCAGATCTAGAAGTCGGCCGTTTTTTAAGTCAGAAGCGGTTCCCCCATACAGCCCCGTTGGCAGGTGCCATCGAATACCAACGAGACAATGGAGAACGGCTGACCTTTGGAATCCTACAGCAATTTGTGCAAAACGAAGGCAATGCCTGGCAATATACGCTAGATGAAATGAGCCGGTATTGCGAAGAGGCGCTCACCCAGCCACTAGCCATCGACAAGTCCTCCATTCCTCACAAACCGTTACTCTCGCTGGTGAGTGAAGACCTCCCGGCCGAAGCTCATGATAGAATTGGGCCGTATCTGGAAG
The DNA here is from genome assembly GCA_965223315.1 of Nitrospirales bacterium. Lineage (GTDB taxonomy): Bacteria > Nitrospirota > Nitrospiria > Nitrospirales > UBA8639 > Nitrospira_E. The sequence goes on along the minus strand of CBDCWD010000004.1, from coordinate 2,204,984 downwards.
ACGCCCGATTGCTAGGGTTAAGGACGGGGGAACTCCATGCTGCATTAGCGGCTGCTACGCCAGAAGACCAGGCATTTGTTCCTGAACCGTTTACGGATTTTTATCGTCGAGGGCTCTACCAAAGTATGCGAGGAACCGCGAACCTGACGCTCCCACTCTTACGGAATCATACAAAAAGTTTATCCGAGCCCATTGAGCCCTTAGCCAAACAAGTCCTGACTGGAGAAGGGCGCCTTCGCAAACGCCTCATGGCCATTCGCGATCAGAAGCTCAAAGGAGCACGAATCCGCTGCCATGGAGACTATCATCTCGGACAAGTGCTCTATACCGGAAAAGACTTTATCATTATCGATTTTGAAGGCGAACCTGCCCGGCCATTAAATATTCGAAAACTCAAGGACTCGCCATTGCGGGATGTGGCTGGCATGCTGCGCTCGTTTCATTATGCCGCCCAAGCCTCATCTATCGGACTGGTCGCGGGCGTCCGTCCTGAAGATGCCGTTCTTCTTGCCCCTTGGTCTCGCTATTGGCAGACCTGGGTCAGCATCAGCTTCCTTAAGGCCTATCTCTCTATTCAAGAAATCACGATGATATTGCCACCCTCGATGGAAGAGATTCAGCTCTTACTTGATGGATACATCTTACAAAAAGCCTTGTATGAACTGAGTTATGAATTGAATAACCGGCCTGATTGGGTATCTATTCCTTTAGAGGGCATTCTTCAGATTTTAGACGCGGCGTAGTCCGCGCAACGGTGTAAGATTGAACATCTCCCACACACGAACCCATTTCTTCTCATTGAGCGACCACGGAGTCAACGATGCCTAAACTCCCAAAGACCTTACAAACGATCATTATTGAACATATCCAGCCTGAACTGAATGGCGGACGTTACCCCGTCAAACGCATCGTCGGAGAAACGATGGAAGTCACCGCCGATATTTTCAAGGAAGGCCATGATACGATCGCGGGCATTCTCCGCTATAAGATTCAGGGCAGCAAACAATGGCAGGAAACGGCTATGCACCATGTCGACAACGATCGCTGGGCGGGATCCTTCCTTCTGTCAGAAAATACACATTATCTCTATACCATCGGAGCCTATATAAAAAGTTTTGAAACGTGGCAAGCTGAACTCGCCAAAAAACATGGAGTGATCGCAGACCTCTCCAGCGAATTATTAGAAGGCCAAGCGCAACTCAGTGACGCCATTCGTCTTGCGAAAGGGACCGATAAATCCGCACTCAAAGGCTGGTTAGAAAAATGGAAACACGCCTCAAACCAAGACGCGCAAATTGCCATCGCACTTGATGCCGAGCTCCTCACGCTCGTCGCTCAGCATGAACGACGCGCAGCTTGGTCAACTTACCCACGGGAATTAGTCGTCGTGGTGGATCGAGAACGGGCCCGCTATGGGGCTTGGTATGAGATTTTTCCACGTTCGGAAGGAACGGTTGAGGGCCAAGGGGGCACGCTGAAAGATTGTCAAGCACGTCTTCCAACTATTCGAGATATGGGCTTCGACGTTCTCTACCTCACCCCTATTCATCCCATCGGCGAAACCAACCGGAAAGGCCGCAATAACAGTCTTACCGCCCGACCGGGTGAACCGGGAAGTCCCTGGGCTATTGGCAGCCGTCATGGCGGTCATGATGCCATCGAACCCGCGCTCGGCACTCTTGAGGATTTCGACCAGCTGAATAAAGCCGTTCACCAGCATGGAATGGAAATCGCCTTGGATTTTGCCATCAATGCGACGCCGGATCATCCATACGTCACACAGCACCCTGAGTGGTTCAAGCAACGTCCAGACGGCACTATCAAATATGCCGAAAACCCTCCCAAAAAATATGAAGACATCTATGGCTTTGATTTTTATTCACAGGCCTGGCAGGAGATCTGGCAGGAAATGAAACGGGTGCTCTTGTTCTGGATCGAACATGGGGTAAAAATTTTTCGAGTGGACAACCCCCATACAAAACCTGTCATGTTTTGGGAATGGCTCATTGGAGAAATTCAACAGGATCATCCAGACGTCATCTTTCTCGCAGAAGCCTTTACCAAACCAAAAATGATGCGGGTTCTGGCGAAAGCTGGATTCACGCAATCCTATACCTATTTCACATGGCGCAATACGAAAGAGGACATGATTGAGTATCTCACCGAACTCACGCAGAGTGAGATGAAGGAATATTTCCGGCCGAATTTTTTCCCCAACACACCTGACATCCTTCCGCCAATCCTTCAAGAGGCTGGACGTCCGGCATTCAAGTTCCGCTTCTTTCTCGCGGCCACCTTGTCACCCGCCTATGGCATGTATAATAGCTATGAACTGTGCGAAAACCGCGCGATTCCGGGAACTGAGGAATATCAGGATTCCGAAAAATATGAAATCCGGCATTGGGACTGGGACCGCCCCGGAAATATTCGAGACTATATCACGCGCATCAACCATATCCGGCGGGACAATCCAGCCTTACAGTCCTTTACCAATTTACAATTTTATGAGTCCAATAATGAACATGTTCTGTTCTACGGAAAAATGACCCAGGATAGAACTAACATCCTTCTCTGCGCCGTGAATATGAATCCCTACCACACGCAAGAAGCCCGCCTCACCATTCCTCTGGAAGCTATGGGGCTCACTGACACGACCACCTATCAGATGCACGAACTCATACAAGATTATCGCCACGAGGTCGTGGGCGATGAATACATCATCCGCCTCAATCCCAATCACGAACCCGCAGCAATTTTTGTCATCCAGACCTAAGGAGAATCTGAGTACACTCGTGTCCACCAAGCCTTTTTCATGATTGATTGAGCCTTCATGGTTTCTGGTTCACTGAACGCCTAATCAAAGCGCTTATACATTTTCTGCGGAAGGTTGTAAATCTCAATGAACCCTGCAGAGGCATTTTGATTAAAACTCGCATCCTTATTGAATGTGGCTAAATTGGCATCGAACAATGAGTACGAAGACTCCATTGCCACGACATCGGCCCGTCCCTTATACAACTTCACTTTGACCGTTCCCTCAACCCGCCGATTTGCTGAATCTTGAAACGCATGAATGGCATCCATGGAGGGATCAAACCACTTGGCCCCGTAACACATATAGGCCCATTTTTCGTCAAGATTCTTTTTCAGCTCATTCAGATCTCTCGTATTCACGAGTTTTTCCAGATTGAAATGCGCTTTGACAAGAATTTCCGCGCCAGGGGCTTCATAGACTCCACGAACTTTCAACCCGACCAAACGATCTTCAGTCAAATGGACAATGCCAACTCCATGTCGAGCTCCCGCAGCGTTGGCCTTTTCAATGATCTGGCACAACGACAGCGTTTCCCCGTTCAGTGAACAGGGAATACCCTGTTGAAAACCGATGGTCACAATCTCTGATTGGTCAGGAGCCTGTTCCGGAGTCACACAGACCTGAAGGAATTTGGTTAAGTCTGGAATACAGGCAGGATCCTCAATGTCCCCGCCTTCATTGGTCGAACCCCACATGTTGTCATCATGTGAATACAAGTAGTCCTTGTTTTGTTTGATGGGAATGTCATGTTGTTTGGCATAGTCAATCTGTTCGTCCCGCCCCATGCTCCATTCTCGAACCGGCGCAATCACTTTCATGTTGGCATCCAAGGTTGTCACATAATTTTCAAACCGCACCTGGTCGTTGCCCTTTCCTGTCGACCCATGTGCAATCACGTGAATACCGCGCTCCTTCGCCACGCGAACAGCCACTTCGGACAGCGTGACTCGCGCCAAAGGCGTAGACAGCGGATACCCGCCTTGATAATCCGCATTGGCCTTGATCGCACGTGACAGTATGGTTTCCGCAAATTCTTTCCTGGCATCAACCACGACGGCTTCTATGGCTCCCAGCTTCATGGCCTTGGCCTTGATAGCCTCAAGATCCTCATGAAGCTGCCCCACATCCACGGTCAATGCGACAATAGAGCAGTCATAGGCTTCTTGAATCCATTTAAGCATGATGGAGGTATCTAAGCCCCCGGAATAGAGCAAGACACATGTCTCAAAGCTTCCCTTCTTCGCTTCATGCGAACCAATTTTTTGATATGTCAAGTTTGTGTCCATGCGTTGTTCACCTACAGTAGGTTAAATATGAATATGAAAGATTTCTCAAGGCAAAATGCCACAAATCACCTGGAGATTGAAAGGGTTTCGTCAGGATAATTGGGGAATTCCCGAGTACCTGTTATGCCATGGGCAGGGTAGAGTATTAAACAATCGAAGGTAGGCTTACGGGAGAGACATCCACGGAGACAGTCGGGGTATGATGTCCGCCACCAACCATAAAGCCATTGATGGGGCTGACATCTCCATAGTCACGCCCCCAGGCCAGGGTAATGTGTTCATCACCAGGAATGCAATTGTTGGTGGGGTCAAAATCAACCCATCCCGCATCAGGACACCATATCGAGAGCCAGGCATGGGACGCATCGGCCCCAATCAGTTTCTCCTGTCCTTCCGGAGGATGCGTTAACAGATAGCCGCTGATATAGCGCGCGGGTAAACCAAGACTCCGCAATGCCGCAATTTCTAGATGCGCAAAATCTTGGCAGACGCCTTTTCGAGAGGTCAACACATCCTGAACAGGCGTGGAAACATCCGTGACGCCCCCTTCATACGTAAAGTCACGAAAAATTCGACTTGTCAAATCCATCACTCCAGCCAACACGGGACAGCCTGGCGGAAAACAATCACAGACAAAATCATATGTGGCATCATCGAGGGTCACATAAGGAGAATCGTATATATATTGCTGTGCATCTAAGTGCACCGCATCCGTTGAGCCTTGGAGTTGTTGAATCACCTGATCCCAGGGAAGACTTTGATCCAGATGGATCAAGTCAGGTGTCACGACATCAACGAGCGTTTGCGCCTCCACCACGAGCGCAGCATGAGGTGTTTGAATGGTCAAATGCGTGAGAGGATTACCAAAATAATCGGTTCCATTGGAACGCACAGATGGGACCGGATCAATGTCAATAGCCGAGCGCAGACAATGTTGCCGGGGATGGGGACGAAGAGCTAACCGCAGGACATGATGCGAGATGGCCACCGGCTGAGTATAGGTGAATGTTGTGCGATGGGTAACCTGATACATCACGGAATCCCCTCTAACCATTGGGGGCCAGATATTCGTTGTGCCAACGAATGACTAAAGTAGGTGTGGGCCACCAGGTCCGACAATTGATGCACGCCTTGATCGACTTGTTTTAACACCCGTACCAGATTCGCCCTGACCTTCGTATTTTTGGTGAATTCTGCAACCTGAATCATGTCCGTCAAACGAATATCGGTACAAATGCGAGTAATAATTTTTTGAGCCGGATTCAGTGAAGCGGAGGTTTGCTCATGCGGCAAGGCGCCCATGTGCTCATCAAAGATAAGAATCTGAAAAATCACGGAACGCGGGTTCGTCTCATCGGCAAGCAGCAAATCAAGCACCGCAGCAAGTTTGGCTTCAGACTTATATCGCGTGCGATAGGTCAGAGAGCTATCAGCTAGTTCAAGAAGCAAATTGAGACTTCCCGTGACTTCAGGGTTTCCTCGAATCGCAAGATGCCGGATAAGCTTGGAAAGATGGCGAACCCGTTCCAAACGTCTGCCCATTTCCAGAAAACGCCAGGCATAGCTCCGCGTCATATTTTCCATCACCATCCCATTCGCTGCCGCTAAATGTTGGATCATGCGGCTGAGGAGCCGAATGGCATCATCGATGCTTTGCCCTTTGGTTCGCGCCCATTCCTTGGGCACTCCCGTGAGCTCCACTAAAATATTCCAGGTGTCTTGCGACAAGCGATGCCGCACCAGTTCCGCCGTACGGCGAACATTTTGCAGAATGACAGCCAGTCCATCCGGCGAATCTGGGTCAAATAAAATGGTCCTGAGTTCCGCCTCCACCATATCCACTCCCCCCTCGACAGCACGTTTCGCCCGCCGGGAGGACAAATGTTTCTGCATGACTAACAACGCCACTAGACGCGAGAGCGTGTCAGGCTCATCACTCAAACCAGCTTCTCCGCTTATTCGGGAAAATAAGCTCCGCAAGAGACGAATGGCCCCCTCGGCCCGTTCGATATACCGACCCAGCCAAAACAGATTATCTGCCGTTCTACTCGGGAGATCCCGCCCGCCTCGCCGAAGAACAACAGGAGACTGCGTTAGAGTATTCATGAGGTGGCTATCGAATACACGATCTCCCCTCACCCATGTATCTTTGCTGAAGTCACCGGGTTCATGCCAATGACCACGGGGATCAGACTGTACCGACACGCGGGCAAGCCCTCCCGGCATCACGGAATAGCCATCCTTTGTTGCGGTCAGATAGAGACGAAGAGTCATCGGTGCGGGTTGCCAGTGATTTTGCGCTCCCCAAAATGGAGTGGTCGAGGGAGAGACGATTTCTCGCCCCACGTACTGATGCCCCCATCTGGCAATCGCCTGAGTCAGGTCGCGGGCATCCTGAGCAGTGAGATCCGGGCCAAACGAGGACAGGCGCCGGTGAGAGAGATTGCGCTTCGGCGTCAGCACGCGTCGAATCATAAGATGTTGCATATTTTCTAACACGTAGGCCCGTTCATTAGTTTGCCCGCACCACCACGTGGCCACACTTGGAATTTTCAGCCCTTCACTAAAAAAGAACTGACACAGCGACGGCAGAAAACTCAAGAGCACCTCGCTGTCCACGAGTCCGCTTCCCAGTGCATTCCCGAGGGTGACATGCCCCGCTCGAATGGATTGCAACAAACCGGGAATACCCAAAGCCGATTCGGTTGACAGTTCAAGCGGATCGCACAGATCAGAATAAATACGCCTCAGGACAAGATCAACAGGTTTTAACCCATCCACGGTTTTCAAAAAGAGCCGGTCATCCCGAACCGTCATATCCGACCCTTCTACAACGGGATAGCCCAAATACCGGGATAAATAGGCATGTTCAAAATACGCCGCATTCTGCGGGCCGGGCGACAAAACTACAACTAAGGGATCATCCCGCTGCGAACATGCTAAAAAGCTTTGACTAAAGGATCGAAAAAATGACGAAAGCCGTTGCACATGCATATCGTCAAAAAGATCCGGCAGCGCTCGCGAGACAATGGTCCGGTTCTCCAAGGCAAAGCCCACTCCGGTGGGCGCTTCCGTGCGATCCCGCAACACCCACCATTTCCCGTCAGGCGCGCGAGCCACATCAAATGCCAAAAAGTGCAAATAGGTCCCGTTCTGAACCTGAACCTCACGGCAGGGCTGAAGAAACTGCGGGTTGCCAAAGACCACAGCCGGCGGCAAGATGCCATTCTTCAACAATTGTTGCGGGCCATACAAATCACACAAAATATGATTCAACAAGCGTGCGCGCTGAATCAGTCCAGCTTCCAGCTGTTGCCATTCTTCTTGATGAATGAGAAGCGGCAATAAATCCAACTGCCAGGGCCGGTCTGAATCCCGGCCATCCTGATCAACCTTATGGGTCACGCCCCCCGCTTTCAACATGCGTTGAGCCGTTTCTTGAGCCAATTGCTTTTCTGCAGCATCCAGACTCGTAAACCCTTTCAGGAAATCCTCCCAATGGGCACGAACCGATCCATCCTGAGCAACCAACTCATCAAATGTGTCGGCCTGCGGGGGGTAGAGCAATGAAGTATTTGAAAAAGAATGAGGTGTTTCAGAGGATGGAAACGGCATCGGACATCCAATAGTGAGGTGTCAAAGAGAAGAACGAGGCTAAGTTGAGCATCATATTAAAGCATCGCCCATCACAATGTGCAGGCATTAGACGGGCCATCGAAGATCAAGCGTACAAGGGAATTCTGGACGAGAAGTATCAGCAGGTTCTACATACGGCCCGGCAGTGTGGCCAAACGGCGTAAACCGGGCCAACCGGCGGCTTTCCGCTTCATACGAGTTGACCGGAAATTGTTCAAAATTCCGTCCACCTTGGTGCGCGACATGATAGGTGCATCCCGCAACGGCCCGTTTGGACCATCTGTCGTAGATATCAAAAGTCAGTGGGGCATCCACGCCAATGTTAGGATGCAAACTATTGGGAGGCTGCCAAGCACGATAGCGTACTCCACCCACAGCCTCTCCCTGCCGTCCCGTTGGAGTCAATGGCACGCGCTTTCCATTGCAGGCTACCACATACCGGGTATCGGTCAAGCCGGAAAGCTTCACTTGCAATCGCTCGACCGACGAGTCAACATAGCGAACTGTCCCGCCCGCGGCGCCTTCCTCTCCCATCACATGCCAGGGCTCGAGCGCTTGCCGCACTTCCATCATCAGATCCTGATGATGAATCGCACCATACAGAGGAAACCGGAATTCCATGTGAGGAGTAAACCATTCTTTCTGAATGTCGTAGCCTGCTTGATTCATATCTTGAATCACATCATCGAGATCTTGTTCCAAAAAATGGGGCAACATAAAACGATCATGCAGTTGCGTCCCCCACCTGACCAGCATACCCGAATCGGGAGTCTTCCAGAAACGGGCAATCAATGCCAGAAGGAGCACCTGCTGCGCCAGACTCATCCGTTCATGCGGCGGCATTTCAAACGCCCGAAATTCTACCAGGCCAAGGCGGCCGGTCGGACCATCCGGGGAATAGAGCTTATCGATGCAAATTTCCGTACGATGGGTGTTGCCGCTCACATCGATGAGTAGATTACGAAAGATCCTATCCACGAGCCAGGGCGGTGGAGGATGATCAACATCCGGTCGTGGAACTTGCGTAAATCCAAGTTCTAGTTCATAGAGGGAATCATGCCGGGCTTCATCGATACGTGGAGCCTGACTTGTTGGACCAATAAAAAGCCCAGAAAACACATACGAAAGAGAAGGATGACGCTGCCAAAACGCCACGAGGCCCCGCAAGAGATCCGGCCGTCGTAAAAACGGACTGTCGGCGGGAGTTTTCCCTCCCACAACCATATGATTGCCACCACCGGTCCCAGTATGACGTCCGTCTAACATGAATTTCTCCGTTCCCAACCGGCAAAGCCGGGCTTCTTCATAAATACCCGTCGTGATCGCCACCATGTCCGTCCAACTGGAGGCAGGATGAATATTGACCTCCAACACGCCAGGATCCGGGGTAATTTTCAATACATTGATGCGGGGATCATAAGGCGGCGTGTACCCTTCTATATGAATAGGCTGGTTTAGTTCTGCCGCTGTGTCTTGAATGGCTGATACTAAATCAAGGTAATCTTCAACCGACTCAACCGGAGGCATGAAGACCCATAGATGTCCGTTTCGTGCTTCAACAGCCAACGCCGCGCGAACGGCCCGTTTCGTGCCAGCTCCCGTGACTTGCCCATGGATCGTTTGAGGCTGATCTTCTTGATGCTCCTGTCCTGTCTGTCTCCGAAGAAATGGCTGCCGGCTGGGATCGGGAGCAGGTAGCGGACCGCGTTCTTCAAAAGGATCGGTTGGAATAATATACGGGTATTCGCCGGGTGCTACCACAGGCAGGGAAGGCAGGGGCAATCGAAATCCAACCGGAGAATCGCCAGGCACCAGAAACAAGTGCTTGGCGCGGGTCGACCAAGATTCACTCATCCACCGGCGTTGCCCATCACGAGCATTCCATCGTTGCAAGGGCAATACAAAACCTGCTGGCGTCCCCAACCCTTGCTCAAACGCTTTCGCTAATCGCGCCCGCGCCATGGGATCATCCAAATTATTGGTGGCCGGATCAAGCTGCTCTGGCAACTTGCGTTCTTGCCCAATAAAATGCCAGGGATCTTCGTAGACCGGATAAATCGTTTCACAGCCGACGTCAACGCGCCGGGCAATACCCTCAATAAATCGTTGCGCCTGTTCATGCGACGCATCCGCCTTTGGAGAGTCTCCAGGAATCAGATGATCTTGCTCCCAGATAGTCGCGCCACTTTCCCGCCAATAAAGACCAAAGGCCCATCGAGGCAATTGCTCACCGGGATACCACTTCCCTTGCCCAACGTGTAGAAGGGCTCCAGGCGCAAAACGATCACGTAGACGTTTGATGAGCGTGGCGGCAAATTGTTGTTTGGTTGGCCCCACGGCTTCAGTGTTCCATTCCGGAGAATCTGGATAGTCGACCGACACAAAAGTAGGCTCACCGCCAATCGTGACTCGAACATCATTGGCCGACAACTCAGCATCCAAGCGATGACCAAATTCATCGATGGCCTTCCACTGTTCTTCCGTATAGGGTTTTGTCACCCGTGACGACTCGGCAATCCGCGTCACGGACATGTCATGAGAAAACTCCGTTTCGCATTCATCAATGACACCGCTAATCGGCGCCGCTGTTAACGGATGTGGCGTACATGCCAAGGGAATATGGCCCTCACCAGCCAGCAGCCCGGACGTGGGATCAAACCCCACCCACCCGGCTCCGGGAAGATAGGCCTCAACCCACGCATGTAAATCTGTAAAGTCCCGATCAGTTCCCACAGGTCCATCCAGCGATTTCACGTCAGCGACCAATTGAATCAAATAACCAGAAACGAAACGGCTGGCAATCCCCAAATGCCGTAAGATCTGAACCAGAAACCATCCGGTATCGCGACAAGATCCACGGCCACATTCCAATGTTTCTTCGGGAGTCTGTACGCCAGGTTCCATTCGAACCACATATTCGATTTGCCGTTGCAATTGCCCGTTCAAATTCATCAAGAAGGGAATGGTGGGGTCATTGCTGGGAGCTTTGAAGTTGCTTAACCATTCTTGTAGGCGGGGGCCAGCCTGCTCCACCTCTAAATAAGGAAGAAGATCCTGCTTAACCAATCGTTCATATTCAAAGGGTAGCGTTTCAGCTTCCGGCTCAAGAAAAAAGTCAAACGGATTATAGATGACCATGTCGGCTATTAAATCTACCTCAACATGAAAGTCCCGAACCTTTTCCGGAAAGACAACCCGTGCCAAATAATTACCATGAGGATCTTGCTGCCAATTAAGAAAATACCCTTTGGGCTCGATCTTGAGAGCATAGCTCAGAACAGGTGTGCGGCTATGGGGAGCCGGACGTAGGCGAATGACATGGGGCGACATCTGCACCAGACGGTCATAACGATAATGCGTCTGATGGGTTAATGCGACGTGAAGCGCCATAAAAAATCAGTCTCGATGGTCAAAGGGAAAAGAGTAATCTGGAATTGAGCAAAGCTGTACGATTCGATCAGCCAATCATAGCATTCCCTCGATTGCTTTGCTAATGTGGTTAGCCTTGAAAACATAGAAACTCTAGCCTAGATGAGAGGATTCATCTCTTCACATAAATAAATTTGTCATCTTGTCAGATCGCTATGCTATATTGTTTGCCTTTTCAGTGGCACAATTTCTTTACTGAAAAACATTCACGGCTTGCCAGATTTTAGAGGGGACCCTTGTGCAATCTCTGTTTGACCGCTATCAGATGAAATCTGGATTCGATGAGATCTTCGAATCGTCGGGCGTTCCCCGGCCGCATTACCGCCGCCTCGTCCAACGCCTAGGAAACTTTCCTTTGAAAGATCTGGCGTTAAAACGGAAACAGGCCGATCAAGCCTTTCTGCGGCAAGGCATTACCTTTACCGTTTACGGGGACCCGCAACAAACCGAAAAAATTTTTCCGTTTGACCTGTTGCCTCGGATCATTCCGAATTCCGAATGGCAAATTATCGAAAAAGGCATTCAACAACGGGTTCGCGCTTTAAATATGTTTTTGGTGGATCTATACGGCGAACAACGTATTCTTCAAGATAAGATTGTCCCTCGAGAACTCATTGAAAGCTCGGAGCAGTTCCAAAAAGACTTGGTAGGATTCTGTCCTCCTAATGGGGTGTTCATCCATGTCTCGGGCATCGATTTAGTGCGAAACCATGAAGGTGAATATTTTGTCCTCGAGGATAACCTCCGGACACCATCAGGTATTTCTTATGTTCTAGAAAACCGCCTGGTTATGAAACAATTGTTTCCTATTCTCTTCGCCGACATGCAAATACGTCCCGTGGATCACTATCCCACCCAATTACTCGAAAACCTGAAAGGCTTAGCCCCGCTCAGTAAGGAAAATCCGACCGTCGTCCTCCTAACTCCCGGAGTGTTTAATTCGGCGTACTTTGAACATAGCTTTTTATCATTACAGATGGGCATTCAAATGGTAGAAGGCCGCGACTTGGTCGTGGAGTCCGACAAAGTCTATATGAAAACCACGCAGGGGCTGGAACAAGTCGATGTCATTTACCGGCGGGTGGACGACGCCTTTCTCGACCCCGAGGTGTTTCGCAAAGATTCTGTCCTTGGCGTTCCTGGCCTCGTCCGGGCCTATCATGCAGGTAACGTGGCCTTAGCGAATGGGATCGGAAACGGCATCGCTGACGACAAAGCCGTATATACCTTTGTCCCCAAAATGATCGACTATTATTTGAGTGAACAACCCATCCTAAAAAATGTGCCGACATATTTGTGTGAAATTCTAGAAGACCGCCAGTATGTGTTAGAACACCTCAAAGACCTCGTAGTGAAAGCCGTCGCGGAATCCGGTGGATACGGCATGCTGATGGGCCCCAGTTCCACCAAATCACAACAAGATGAATTTCGAAAAAAAATTCTGGCCAATCCTCGCAGTTATATCGCCCAACCAGTCGTGACATTATCCCACCATCCATGCGTCATTGATGGCAACGGGACGCTCAACTTAATGGGCCGGCATATTGACCTTCGTCCCTTCGTCCTATGGGGAGAAGATATCACCCTTTCTCTCGGAGGCCTCACTCGTGTCGCGCTAAAGGAAGGGTCTTTGGTCGTCAACTCTTCCCAGGGCGGCGGCAGCAAAGACACGTGGGTGCTCTATGGTGATGAATAACGCATGTTAAGCCGAACCGCAGAATCTTTTTTCTGGATCGGTCGCTATATCGAACGGGCGGAATATACCGCCCGATTCGTGAATGTCCACTATCATTCGCTCACTGAAATCGGAACAGGAGACGATCAAGCCAATATCTGGAGCCGCTATCTGGAGGATACCGGTGAACTGGAAACCTATCAAACTCTGTATAAAGAAGTCGCAACCAAAACCGTTATCGAATTTGTCACCCTCTGCCGGGACAATCCGGACTCACTCACCAATCTGATAGCAGCGGCACGGAACAACGCTCGCGGCATTCAAGACCAGTTATCCAGTGAAGTCTGGCACTTCATGAATGATTTTTATTTTAGCCTCAAAGGCAAAACAGAAATCGATCTGTGGGCCGACACCCATGATTTACTCAGACACGTGCGGAATACCTGCTACACCCTCGATGGAGTCATGGGTGGAACCATGGTGCGTGATGAAGGATGGAACTTTTATCGCTTGGGCAAAAATATCGAACGAGGCAGCCGAACGGCCCGTCTTTTGGACATCCCTGTGCTCAGCGATCCCACAACCGAGCCCAGAAGAATTTCGGAATATCATCAATGTCTGGCAGCGTTAAAATCAGCCAGCGCCTTTGAGGCCTACCGAAAGTTTTATTCCGCGCAATTGGTGCCAAAGAAAATCGTGCGGTTTCTCCTTTTTCATAACCGCTTTCCCCGTTCAGTGCGCTTTACCACCACACATGCCAGTGAACTCATTGCGCTACTGGCTGGCAGTACACGCCGGTCCGAAACACGCCAGGCCATTCGGTTATCCGGTGCATTAGCCGCTGACCTGGAATTCGGCAGCTTGGAAGAAGTCTATTCTACAGGATTGTCAGCATTCCTTGCGCAAGTCTTAGAACAATTGGATCAAATTTCCAACATGGTCGCTCAAGCATTTTTCCGAATCTCAGGCTATTCGACCTCATCACCCTCTTCCTCGCAATCACAATCTGCCTAAAGCTTCTCCCAAGTGTGTTAGGGCAAACACATCTGACGACCTCCTGCACCAAACAAATCAACTCCCTTTCTCCATCAACATGGACCTTCGTTCTTACTCTGGTTATTATGAAGAAGTTCAGACAAGATGAAACCACCATTCATGTACCTCAAATGAGCGCCACATGAAACACAGCAATTTCGCGAAATTCTTTCTCTATCCCAACCTACCAAGGGTCGCGATACTTATCTGGATAACATGTATCACCTTTGCCAATTCTTCCAACACCTTTGCTAAAAAATCTCTTAATGCAAACCACAACGTCCAAGACGTGTTTCTGGGCGACCTTCCGGCCATGAAACGCCGCCATGTGATTCGAGCGTTAGTCTCCTATAGCAAAACAAATTTTTTTATTGTCAAAGGACAACCTCATGGCTTTGAGTATGATCTTCTCCAAGCCTATACTCAGTGGTTAAATAAAGACATAAAGAAAGGACAATTACACACGCAAATTGTCTATATTCCCGTTCCTTTCAACCAACTCTTCGTTGGTTTGACAGACGGCAGAGGAGATATCGCGGCTAGTGGCTTGACGATTACACCAGAACGGGAAAAGCAGGTAACCTTTACAACACCTTATGTTCCAGACGTCAAAGAAATCATCGTCACAAATAAGGAGGCCAAAGGATTACGTTCGCTTCAAGATCTTCAAGGCAAATCCATTTACTCTGCCAGGGGCACCAGCTATCAGGCACATCTGCAAGCTATTAATGAACGTTTCCGCCGAAAAAAATTGAAACCCACGCAATTTCCAACAATTGGCGTACACCTCACAACCGAAGATCTCTTAGAGCTTACAAATAGTGGCGTCATTAACCATATGGTTGCCGACAAGCACTTGGCCGAACTGTGGACGTCTTCTCTTCCTAACCTTACCCTACGACCCGATCTAGAAATTTATAAGGGAGGAAAAATTGCCTGGGCCACCCGACCAAACAACCCAGAGTTGCGAAAAAGTTTAAATGTCTTTCTCAACAAGAATAAGAAAGGCACGTTGCTGGGAAATATCTTGTTTAAACGGTACTACAAAAATGAAGAATGGATAACCAATCCGCTAAGCAAAGGGGAGAAGCGAAAATTAGACCTGTACACGAGCCTGTTCAAGAAATACGGAAAGTCTTTTCAATTTGACTGGAAGCTGTTGGCTGCACAGGCCTACCAGGAATCCCGATTGGATCACACGAAGAAAAGCCCTAGGGGCGCCGTGGGGCTCATGCAAATTCTGCCTTCTACGGCGCACAACCCCCCGATTAAGATTTCCAATATTCACCAACCTGAAAATAACGTCCATGCGGGCGTGAAGTATTTGGCGTACTTGCGTCAGCATTATTTTTCACACAAGCACTATACGCCGCAGGAGCAAATCAATTTTTCCCTTGCCGCCTATAACATGGGACCCGCAAAATTGAAATCCCTCCAGCAACGTGCAAAAACATTACAACTCAATCCGCATGTCTGGTTTTCCCATATGGAACAAGTGGCCCTCCGCTATGTTGGAAGAGAACCCGTTCGCTATGTGGCCAATATCTATAAATACTATTTGGCCTATCGTCAAAGTGAAGAAAACAATCAGAAAAAATCAGCAGAAATAGAAAAGCTGCGTGCACAATGAAAGCAATGCCAGTCTAATACCCGTTCGATTAGAGTTATACTCGAAAGTAGTGCATGGAGTGAGTTGAAAAGACGCGGCGTCTCGGGTTGAAATGGGTGTTGCGAGACATCCTGAGATCAACCACCAAAAAGAGGAGACGCCACGATGCAAGAGCGTACCAAAACGGAACAGGAAGATCGAGGAAGCACGGATTCACTGACCGACTTGATTCGAACCGGGGCGCAACAGTTGTTAGCCCAAGCCCTGAAAGCGGAGGTGGCTGAACTCTTGGCCACCTATGCGGACCAGCGGGATGAGCAGGGGCATGCGCGAGTGGTCCTCAGTGGGCATCATCCGAAGCGGGACATTCAGACCGGCATTGGGCCGGTGACGGTCCAGGTGCCGAAGGTGCGGAGTCGGCAGGGTGAGCCCGTGACCTTCCGCTCCGCTCTGGTTCCCCCCTACGTGCGCAAGACACGAACGTTCGAAGCCGCCATTCCGTGGCTGTATTTGAAAGGGATTTCGACAGGGGAGATGCACGCGGCGCTGGAAGCGTTAGTGGGGCCAGAGGCGAAAGGCCTCTCGGCCAGTACCATCGCGCGATTGAAGCAGACCTGGCGGGAGGAGTATGAGAGTTGGCGCCAGCGCCGACTCGATGAGGAGCAGTGGGTGTATATCTGGGTCGATGGTATCTATAGCGGCCTGCGAGCGGAGCGCCATCGGCTGTGTGCGTTAGTCGTCATCGGGGTGAACGTCCGAGGCGAGAAACATTTCTTGGCGATCGAAGATGGCGTACGGGAGTCGACGCAAAGCTGGCGTGAAGTCCTCTTGAATCTGCAAGCACGGGGAATGCATACGCCGGAGGTGGCCGTGGGTGATGGCGCGATGGGCTTCTGGGCTGCGCTAGAAGAAATCTATCCGCCGACTCGACAGCAACGGTGTTGGGTACACAAGACGCGCAATGTCTTGAATGCGTTGCCGAAGAATGTGCAGCCGAAAGCGAAGCAGGCGTTGCACGACATTTGGCAAGCGGACACCCGAGCTGCAGCGGAGCGTGCGTTCGACGTTTTTGTGAAGATCTATGAACCGAAGTATCCCAAAGCCACCGCGTGTTTAGAGAAAGATCGGGAGGAGCTGCTCACGTTCTATACGTTTCCAGTTCAGCACTGGCCGAGTCTGCGAACCACGAATCCGATTGAATCCACGTTCGGCACCATTCGCCATCGGACGAAGCAGACGAATGGCTGTCTCACGCGAGATGGCATGCTCCACATGATGTTTAAGCTCGGACGGTGTGCGGAGAAGACCTGGCGACGGCTCCGGGGCTTCAAGCAGCTGGCTCAAGTAATTCGGGGCATTCAATTTATCGATGGAGTTGAAGAAACAATCACGGACCCAGTCGCCGCGTGAGCAACTCATCAGACACTACATTTGACAATAGCTCGTTCGATTAGGATCTAAACGGCTCCTGCTATACTTCTTTATAGATGACTAAACATACCAATCATATTTAGTCTGACGCCTATGCCTTTTCCTCCACATCGAAATATTCATCGTCTAACTCTTTTTGGGCAATCCCAGTTTTCATAGCGGCTTTAGCAACAGCTTTTGTAACTGCCTTATGAACCATAGGATCCAAAGGACTAGGGACAATTTCACCTTGAGGGGTAGCTTCAACAATGGCCATGACCGCAGCAAGGAGCATGGAATCATTGACGCCAGTTGCGCGAGTTTCTAATGCACCTTTGAAGATACCAGGATACGCTAATAAATTATTGACGTAACGACCATCAGAGTAGAAAGCCGCTCCCGCATTTAACGCTTCTTCCTCAGTGATTTCTGGAACAGGATTAGTCAGTGCCAGGATAATCTGCTGCGGCCTCACCAGAGACGGATGAATTAAACCTTCAACGCCAGTTGTGGAAATCACGACGTCACAACGCTCCATAATTTCCTCTAAAGTGGCACTGTTCTGGCGCAATTCATCGAGTCGATTGACCGCAGCAGGATTCTTATCGCAACACCAAACCCTACGTTTCGTATAAGCCATGATGAGCCGGGCAATGGCACTTCCAGCTGCACCAAGGCCCACTTGCCCAATCTGCACTTTCGTCAAATCACCTTTGACAATCCGACAAGCATTGATGACGGCCGCTAAACAGACGACCGCAGTCCCATCTTGATCATCATGCATGACGGGAATATTCAGGTGTTTCACTAACGCCTCTTCGATTTGAAAACATTCAGGGGCCGATATATCCTCTAAATGAATCGCCCCGAACCCTGGAGAGATTCGAATGGCGGTCTCGATAAATTCTTGCGGGTTTGTGGTATTGATCGGGATCGGAATCATGTTATAGCCTGTGAATTTTTTAAATAGCGCGGCTTTTCCTTCCATCACTGGCATGGCAGGAACTGGACCAATGTTTCCCAACCCCAGAGTGCGACTTCCGTTTGTTAAAAGGGCAACAGTTTTGTGGATCCACGTGTAATTGTAGGCTTCATTTGAATCTTTCTGAATAAGCCGACACACATCCGCTACGCCTGGGGTATACACTGCCCGCATATCATTGACCGTATCAATCCTCGTGTGTAATTCCATGGTGATCTTTCCACCCTGATGCCGTTCAAGCACTTCATCGATAATTTGTTCGACCGTCGTCTGTTTTAATGCTTGAATAGCTTTGAGAATCTGTGCAAAATGTTCCCGGTCATTGGCAATAATGGTGACATCGCGCCAGATGTAAAATTTTCCAAGCTTCCTTGTTTTTACGTCCCCTACACTTCCACCTTCGCTGGCAATAGCAGCCATAAATTGGGCCAATACACCCACCTGGTTTTCGCTCTTATAGCGCAGCATCCGAATGAATTCCGTCTTTCCCGTCAATGATACAATCGGCTTAGGATCTTCCATGCGTTTCCCCCACTTTATTTTCTTCTTTTATAGTAATGGTAATTCAGTATTAACCCAGGATAGGGTTAGGTCAAATAAATCAAGGGCCTGTTGAAAAAAGCCGCTAGTGGCGTTCTCGCCATATTCCCGTGCTCACGCCGTGCCACAAGGTGATAACGAGTTTTTTAAATTCCCCATGCACGTAAATATCTTACACAGCTTTTTCACGCCCAACTGTGGTTTCTAGAATTATAGCTGGAATAGGGAAAATTGGCTTGAGGTTTTTTGGGGAGAACCGTACCTTCTGACATGATGTCTAGAAAATTCGGAATATAAACCTCCTTACGGCGAGGACGGCGTATTTTCTTTCTGAGGAGTGAGAAGCTCTCGCTCTGCGAGAAGGGGAATCAGCATTCTCAAAGCCTTCAGATGTCGTTCCAACACGCGATGTAACAGACTGAGAAGATCAAGAAGGTGGTCTAGATACCCGACAAAACCAGTCTGAGAGCTTTATCCATCAATCCCTCCCCTGCTGTTTGTAGCCCAACATGAGCCGCCGCCACGCATTTGGCATTTGGAGTTGCTCCGATTGCAGCAAAAAATGCCGTCGAGGTGGTACCAAGATTCGAACCGATCACCATGGCTGCGGCACTAGGCAAGGCCAGCACGCCTCCACTGGCTGCCGTCAAAGTCATGGCAATGGCCGCACTCGATGATTGGGTCAGGACAGTCAGAAGAAATCCAATTCCGACGAGCAGGAGAACACCTAGCACTCCAAAATCTGAAACCATCGACAGATTAAATGACGATGAAATCGATTGAAATGCATGTTTTAGTGTATCAATCCCAATGAAAAACAGGCCAAACCCCGACAAAACTTGTCCAAAACCACCTTGGCGTGACTGTGAAGCCAGAAACCAGAGAGGAATTCCTATTCCAATCATGGGTAAAGCAAACAACTCAACCTTGATATTGAATCCCAAAACTGCCACTAGCCAGGCTGTCATGGTGGTCCCGATATTTGCTCCATAGATGACACCCACGGCTTGAAACAGCGTAAGGAGCCCTGCATTGACAAAACCTATTGTGGCAACCGTCACGGCACTGGATGACTGAACAATAGCCGTTAACAAACACCCTGCACCAATCCCCTTGATTGGCGTTTGGGTCCAGCGCCCCAGAAGGGTTCGTAAGGCATTACCAGCAGCCAGTTTCAAGCCATCCGTAATGAACTTCATGGCCAGAAGAAACAGGCCGATTCCCCCGGCAAGTTGTCCAATAATAGTGATATAACGCATCAGATCAAAAAGATGAGAAATAAGAAACTTTCAGGTATTCGACAGATTAGGAAGAGAAACTCGATCACCCCAATATTTATGAAATTTAGTCGTACGCTTCATGTCTCATTCTACTGAGTCGATTCACGAATGCAGCAACAATGGAACGGTTATGATACTATCATTCCAGTACTCGTGGCTCCATTAACATCTCCGATTTGGCCGTATTACGGCAAATAGAAATGATGGGGTATGCTCCTATAGTAATTGTTAGCCTGTAGAGGCATTGACGTCATGCATTGCGCAACCCACAGCTTTACAAAATCCATGTCTAAAACATTTTGACTCGTCAACGTGAAGCTCATTGGCGAACAAGCCTGCCAGTCGTGAATCAAGGCGATGCCTTATTTCATATTGCCAAGGTGCATAATACAACCAAAGCAGAGAAAGTTGTGGCCCAATTCCATGAAGAGATACAAGAAGAAATGGATCTGGAGACACTCTCTTATGAGGAGGAACATGTGTAAGAAATATCAACGCGCCAATACCTCATCAAACAATCTTTCAAAGGATCTTCTAGCTCACTGTATGAGTCCCCACACCATGAAACGCAACATGCTCTTTTGCGTCCTTCTTATCGCATCAACAGGCTGCGCCGTCATGAAAGAACTGCCCACGCCCGACCAAGCCACAGCCATTGAGCAATTGCTCGTCACCCAGGCGATAGAAAAAAGCCTTGAGGGAAAGGACGCATTCTCCCTTCCCCTTCCTGAAGACTCTACGATCAAACTGGAGACGACTGGGCTAGCCAACGAACACCGCTTTCTCATTGGCGCCGTTGGCCGCTGGTTAGGAGAACAGGGGTTACGACTGGCGCCCGATGAACACGAGGCTACCTACAACATTCAAATCCTGGTTCAAAGCTTAGGCACGGAACAAAGCCGATCGTTCTTTGGCATGCCTCCCGTTCAGAGTGTCTTGATTCCATTCTCTTTACCTGAAATTTCGTTATATGCCGCGCATTATCAGTCAGGATACAGCCGCTTCCGGTTGGATATCTTCGAAGCCGCCACGGGGCAATTTCTTCGTTCGACACCCTGGCTGCAAGCTTCCACCTTTTACAACGAATATACCCTCCTATTCTTCATTGACTTTCACCGAACGGATTTAGTTGGCCCATTTGAGGATCCAAATCCCGTTTCAAAACTGCAAGATGACGAAGAAACCGAAGACGAGCCCTAACCCTTGAGCTCCCTGCCCTCCCACGGCTCCTTGACCAAGAGGGCACGGGCAATATTTTGAAACAATCACACTCAACCCAAGTCCCTTCCTGGCTTCCCCGTATTGTATGGATAGCTTTGATCTGCGGGGTTTTGGCGCTGGGAGCCGCGATTTTCACACTGACCGTCTTATCCAACACGGAGTGGGTAAAAACTTCACTGATATCCCAACTTGAACAGATTCTCGGCGGACCTCTTCAGATCGAATCTCTCAACCTGGACCTCTTTCCATCTCCGTCCGTTGATGCAAAAGGCGTGACATTCGAAACGCAGAACTCAGGACATGTAGCCTTCCAGACTCATCATTTAGAGATAGGCATCGGATGGCAATCATTGTGGGAGAAAACTCTTAAGATCACGCACATCATGCTGGACGAACCCGATGTGACGATAGATATGTCCTTGCTCACGGCATCCCAAGAACCCAGTACGGAACCTGTCCCGGCCATAGAAGAATTGGCCATTCGGAACGGACAACTCCATCTTCTCGCAAAACATCTCAACCAACCAACACAGACATTGGATTGGGAAACGATAGATGCCACCATTACACAGGCGACCACAGAAGGACCATCACTTGTTCACCTGTCCGCGAAGATTCCAAATTCCAAACAATCATCGACACTCACTCTGGACGGAACAGTGACAGTGCTGGATGAACATGATATCTCCACCTCGCAAACGGAACAGCCCCCCATTCCCCCGATCGAAGTTCAAGGCCATCTTGATGCGGCGCATCTCAATCTTGGCCAATTGGTCCAATTTATCAATGGGCAAGTCATGGAACCACCACTTCGTACCGTGGCCAATATTCAAGGACAATTTGTCTATACGTTTGAGAGAGACACTGATCAGTTAACGGTTCCCGAGTTTGCGGTTTCCTTAAACGACTGGACATTGTCGGGCCAGGGCATGTTGGCTGATTTGCTACAAGATTCGCCGCAACTAGACATCTCAGGATCGTCGTCACCTCTCGCTCTTGAGCAACTTTCCGATCTCTTACCACCTGATTGGATACCTGAAACCGTGAAAGACATTCTTCATGACCATCAAATCAGGGGAAACGTACAACTTGAGCAAGGATCTTTTCAGATATCTCTGCCAGACCATGATGCATGGCGTGGGCATGCAACCATTCGCGTTGAAGACAGTCAGTACCTTCTAGCAAGAGGGCAGCCCCGGATAACCAATATCTCGGGGACCGTGACAGTTTCTCCCGCTGCCTTCCAATTCTCACACGTCCATGGCAACATCACACCTTTACACATCACCATCCCCAAGGCATCACTCCTACTCCAAGAACATGATGCGCTTGATCTTCGAATTCCCGATTTTCAGATTTCCGAAAAAGACTGGAAGCTTCAAGGGATTCTAGAATTCACTTCCAATCAAACCATACCCCCAACCCTCACCGTTTCAGGATCATCCACACCTATCTCCATTCAACATTTTTCGGCCATTCTGCCTGATGTCTGGCTCCCCGCAGCTCTCACGACCACCTTGACTGAACGGCATATTGACGGAGAGCTTGAACTTCTCACTGGCTCAGTCACGTGGAAAGACAATGAAGCCAATACTCTGGAGACTGAGGGAGTCATTCGTGTGGCCAAGGGACAAGTCCTGGTTGATCCGATCCATCCTCCAGTGACCGATCTTTCCGGCGGGATTGTCTTTGAATCCGAGGTGGTCAGGATCGTAGATGTGGAGGGGAACATCGCAGCGTCTCAACTATTCGTCAAAGAAGCCACGCTTGAGTGGAACGATTCTGATCTCCGGCTAGATCTCTATGGCAAAGGCTTACTAGACGCTCGTGACCTCTTCCAAGCCTTACAACGTGATCCACGCAGCGCTCCAAGCCTGGGACCATTGTCCTCGTATCAGGATGCCCAAGGAACCCTGCAGTTCACCACGCACATCCAAGGACCTCTGTCCAAAACTTCTCAACTCCAAAACTTGGAGACTGGACTACGGTTCGAGAATATTCATCTGACTCCCGGCCCAGATGGAGTAGCCTTGCAGAAAATCAATGGCCAGGTCTCTTTTCATGACCAAGGCATTCGCATTCAAAATTTCAATGGGCAACTGGGCAACAGTCCTGTAGATATAAAGGGACAGTGGTCATTTGCGAAAGACGCTCAATCCAATAACCTCGCAATTTCCAGCCGGCTTTCTTCAAACGACCTTCAGACTCTTTCCCCTTCTCTGCGTGAAACATTCTCGATTCTAGAGGGCCCCACTGATGTTGTCCTATCGCTAGCAGGATCCAGGCAACGCATCACGTATCAGACCCATATTGATCTCACGCCGACAGCCTTGACTGTTCAAGGCGTTGCACAGAAGCCTGCCGGAATCCCCGCCACTCTTAACGCCAAAGGTACGATCCACGATAACCAGTTCGTCCGTATGACCCAGGGCATGCTATCTCTCCCTCCTTATAGCCTCGAAGCCCAAGGCGTCGTGGCGTGGTCTGATCCCCCATCTATTCGAGGATTCTTGCAAACTGAAAGCGGAACAGGGGCCCTCCTGCCTCCCGAAGTCATCCTCGGCGATGGCAACCTTCGCCTGACCAGTTTGGGGCTTAAGTGGGGGTTGGAGGGAAGGAGTTGGGATTGGAGAACCTGGACGATGAAAGGATCAGTAGAAGGAAGCAATCGCACGGCGCAAGGGACACAACCGGACACAAACGACAACTTCCAATCCGCTTCGATCCAGTGGGTGCAGAAAAACCAGAAAGGGAAAGGAGAAATTACCCTGAATGAAATTCCAATCGAAAGCCTTGTCGTTGCTCCATCTGGTTCGCCGCCACAACTAACGGGGAAAGCCTTGATGACCACGTCACTCCTCATGGACCTGGATAGTCCGGAACACATGCAACGTTCATTAACTGGAAACGGTCATGTTCAGCTGAAAAAAGGCTTGATTCAAACCGGCCCGGTCCTCTCAAAAATTCTGAGGATCTTAAATGTTCCAAGCCTCCTCATGGGCAAAGTAAATCTTTTGGAGGAAGGCCTTCCCTATGATGATCTCACGGGAGACTTCTCCATTCAACAAGGGCTTCTCACAACTGAGAACTTGGCCTTAAAGAGCCCCGTCATCAAACTCACAGCTGCGGGCAGCTATGACCTTCCTACAGAAAATCTGGACAGCATGATTGCCGTGAGTCCGTTTGGCGCCTATTCTAATTTACTAAAAGAGATCCCCCTGTTTGGTTCACTCATGAAAGGAGAGCGCAAGGGATTGCTCACGGCCTTATTCGAAGTGAAAGGTCCAAGAACCAAACCTGAAGTGACCTATCGGCCAATCGATTCGTTCACCGGAGGCATCAAAGGATTAGCCCAAATCCCTATCGACATGTTAAAAAATATTATCACGCTACCTGTACCCAAGAACGAAAAGGATCAGCCGCCGCCATCGATTAAATAATACATATCTCGTTGGATCTTAAAAAATAAAGTGGCGCTTTAATATTTAGATTTCAGTAATCTCGCATATGGAAAACAGCATAAACACAGATTAGAGATCATCTTTCATGCTCACGAAAGATTCTTTTCATCATTTCGTTTTTCAATATGAAATCATCAATAACCGTAAAGGAGGATTCTATGTCAGACCAACAATCATTCATTGCAAAAGCCAAGGACGGCCTCATTGAAGCAATTAAGGGTGTTGGAGACGTAACCAATGCAACCGTAGAAACGGTCAGTGGTTCCTTAGTCACGGCACTTAAAGGCACGAAAGACATCGGAAGTGAGGCAGGTGACTTGATTAAAAGCACGATTATCGGATCTGTTCAGGGAATAGCGGAAGTTGGTGGTGAAGTAGGGTCAGCCGCCAAAGGTGTCATTTTAGGCGTTGTGGGAGGCACCAAGGATGTGGCGACCAATACCCTGGATGCCGTCGGAACCAGTACAACCACATTGATCAAAACCACCTCGGACCTTGGAGGAGATATCGCCCAAACGGCCAAAGGGACCATTCAAGGAACAATCGTGGGAGCGAAAGACATGGGAGAAAATGTCGTCGATGCCGTGACCAAAACATCTACCGCCATTGTCAAGGGAGTCACAGAGGTAGGAGGAGAATTAGGTGGCTCAGTGAAAGAAACCCTCGTGGGGGCCGCACATGCCGCGAAGGAAGTCGGAGAAACAGCGGTTGACACCATTAGCCATACCGCAGGGAGCTTGGTAAAAGCCACCGTTGAACTTGGGGGGGACCTTGCGTCTACGGTGAAAGGCTCAATGACGGGAGCCATTCAAGGCACTCAAGAGGTGGGCGGCAAAGTTCTTGATACTGTGAGTCATACCGCAAGTTCAATGGTAAAAGCCGTTGGTCAGGTAGGAGGGGACGTGGGTGCGACAGCCAAACATGCCGTCGAAGGCGCCATCGAAGGGGCAAAGGAAATCGGCGTGAATACCACGGAAGCGGCATCAGAGGCTGCGACCAGCGCCTTAACTGCCGCTGGTGAAATCAGTTCAGCGGCAGGCGAAAAGGTTCGCGATGCCGTCACCGGCACGATTGCCGGTGTAAAAGTCGTCCTTAAAAAACCATTCGCTTGAGAAAAAAAGAGCCCCACCTGGAAAGGCGAGGCCTTTAAATATGGGGTTTCGTTTTTGATACAGGCACGAATATGTGTCGATTTTTCTGCGCTTACATGCTTATAACATTGTAGGCACGTTTGCCTCTCACCCCAAAATGTTAATCAGCGTCCATGTGACAATTATCCCAGCGGCAATGAATCCTAATTCGTACATTGACTCCAGAGATTCCATAAGATCACCTCACATTAGGTTCGCAGGTTTTTTGCCATACTGACGACAACTCCTACAATCACATCTTCCGTGTATTTCCTAGTGCTTCATCCCCTGTCCTTTCAGCAGAAAAGCAAAAATCATTCCTCATATAATTTCTAACCCGTTCCAGGTGAGTACCTCAGTAAATATTGAGAAATCGAAGAACTTGCCCGCTAAGGTCAATCGTCGGGCATACACCCTTAAGCAGGAATCTGTTCGAAAACACTCCTACACACCTGTGCGCATCCGCACAACTTGTGCAATCGAGAAGGACATGAATAACGCAGGAATTTACCTTATGCTAGAAGATGGTGAGATCAACAGGTCAGGCAAGTTTTAGTCCCACCACACCGGAAATGATGAGAAGAATCGAAACCATTTGAATAGTCGTGAGCGCGTCACCAAAAAACATCACGCCAACTCCAAAGGTTCCGGCTGCGCCAATCCCCGTCCACACAGCATAGGCCGTGCCAATGGGAATGGTTCGTTGAGCAAACAGAAGCAAAGCCCCGCTAATCGCAATACACCCTGCTGCAAACAAGAGCCAAGGCAGATTGGCGCCGTCATGCGTCCATCCGTTTTTCAATCCCACAGGCCACCCAATTTCAAACAGCCCTGCTAGAAGCAGGGATATCCAAGCAACGTTCATCGCCTCATCTCCTTTTCATATATTAGCAGTGTTGAACTTGTGATTCCCCGTGGTCTTGCCACGGGGAATCACAAGTTGAAACTCTTTCGCCGCCATCCGGCGTCTAGAGTCATCACACGGTTGCTTACAACGCAAGAGGCTTAATAGGCGATAAGACCAACATGGGGTTTTTCTGCCAATCGCTTGCCGGGTCATCAACATACAACTCGACTTCATTTCCATCAGGATCATGAAGATAGAGACTCTGGCTTACCGTATGATCGCTCATTCCAGAAATCGAAATTCCAGCTTGTTCAATTTCTTTTTTTGCAGACCGCAATTCATCTAAGCTATCACCAATCTTAAGCCCAATATGGTACAGACCTCGCCGCAAACCAGATGCAGGCCCTGGGGCATCGCCCACTTGAATCAAGAGTAGTTCATGGTGAGTCCGGCCCGTAGTCAACGCTACGGCCTTTCCCTCAAACACACGTCCAACTTCTTGAAAACCTAAAAGGTCTCGATAAAAAGCTAACGACTGCTCAATATCTTTTACATAAAACACCACATGCCCCAAATACTGTGTTTTCATCGGTCACCCTCCGTCAGGACGCATCAACCAGCACATCCTCTCTACCATACCTCATGGAATCTTTCACCTCATCAATAATGACTTTAATCATACAGCCATGCGCGATAAACACTCCACCTTCTTGATGAATACGACGCAGTAGTTGCCTGGCACAGACATCCACATACGTCACTCCCTGCAGATCAACCTGAGTCTCTACTGAATGATTCATGACTTGAATCGAATGCCACACATTCTCTAGCTGTCGAACCCAGTCCCCCGCAAGCCTGCCCTCCAGCTTGACCCTGATGTGTGTCTTGCCTGTGTCCACGGTAATTTTCAACATGTGCGCCTTGCCTCCACTTTTTCGATCATCTCATTACGCCGCAGATACTGTGGGAGATTGGATAGCTGCCCGGCGTTCGGAAGATGTTGCACTCACCCATTTTGCAATGACACCATCGACCGACCATTTGCCGCCTCCGTTGGCAACCAAGGCCAGGGCCGTACCAATCACGAGCAAGTGGAATTCAAACCCCTCGCCCGCTTGCTGGCCAAACCAATTCATAAAGAATCCATGGGGCCAATGCACCATTGCAATAGCGCCTAGCATAATGATTCCAATACTTCCTGCCGAAAATCGAGTCAGGAACCCCAGCGCTAAGGCCACAGCTCCCAGCGACTCACCAATAATGACTAAAAATGCGATTAACCATGGCATCCCTTGCTGTGTGAAAAATCCCATCGTTCCCTCAAATCCATTTCCGCCAAACCATCCCAACAATTTTTGAGCGCCATGGGGAAAAATAACCAGCGCTAACATGACGCGTAAGATCAACCCGGTCCATCTGTCATCTGTTTGAAAAATTGCTTTCATGATTCTGCCTCCTCAAGATAAATGTATTTGAAATGTACGGCTTCATGCTCTTAGTCACGTTGCCCTTCTCATGCTTAACTAGAGCATAAGTCGTACCAATACAGGAGGACCTTGCACTTGCCACAAATATTTGAAATAACAAAGATTTTCCTAGATAGTGTCGTCACGAGATGAGAAATCTGTTATGATTCGCAGAACAAGGAGGTGCTACGATGAGTAAGATTCACCGACGACACGATCTGTCTGACCGCCTGTGGAGCCTTTTAGAACCGCTCTTGCCCGGCCAAAAGGGCCAGTGGGGTGGGCAAGCCCGGGACAATCGCTTATTTCTCAATGCCGTCTTTTGGATCTTGCGGACCGGCGCGCCGTGGCGTGATCTGCCGCCCGATCTCGGCGACTGGAAGAACACGCATCGTCGCTTTTGCCGCTGGCGGGACCACGGCCGCTGGGAGAAGATCCTGGAGCGGCTCATTGATGAGCCGGACATGGAGTGGTTAATCATCGATGCGAGTCACATCAAGGTCCATCCGCATGCGGCGGGGGCGGTCGGGGGTAATGAGGCGATGGGGCGCACCAAAGGGGGCTCAACACCAAGGTCCATTTGGCCGTGGATGCCCATGGTTTGCCGCTCCGAGTTCTTGTTACAGCAGGTCCCGTGGCGGATTGTACGCAGGCTGAGCCACTGATAGCCGGCTTCGAGGCCGAGGCCCTGCTGGGGGATAAGGCCTATGACACGGAGGCGATTGTCCATGAAGCTGAGCGACGAGACATGGCACCGATCATCCCCCCAAAGACCAATCGGCGCACGCCTCGTGAGTACGATCGATACTTGTACCGAATGCGCCACCTAGTCGAAAATGCGTTTCTGCATCTGAAGCGTTGGCGAGGCATTGCCACCCGATATGCCAAAAAGGCGTCCTCCTTTTTGGCCATGGTGCAAATCCGTTGTATTTGGCTGTGGGGATCAATCTTGTGACGACACTCTCTAGACAGCAAAAATGAAAAAAGGCGTGTGTCGAACTAAGAGATGACGATATATCGACGAATGATGATGGGACGACACGGCAAATAAATCGAGCGAAGGCCTGTTAATCGCCAAGGGTGTTATGGCGATATGCAGCTTTTGATATCCTCATTATGCAATTTATTTTTTCGCCTCAACCTGTGGCGCTGCACCGATACTGTCGAGACCTGCCTGTGCACAGGCTGCATCTAGATGGCCGCCTGGGGCGCCGCCCACACCAATCCCACCAACCACAGCATCACCGAATTTAATCGGCAACCCGCCAGCTAATAACAGCATATGATCATTCATCCGTTGCAAACCTTGAAGCGCTGGCATCTTTGCTATTAAGTCGGCGAGCTTTGCCGTGGGCTGTTTCATACTGGCAGAGGTATAGGCTTTCTTCCGGCTGCTTTCGAGCGTGTGTGGTCCGGTTCCATCCTGTCGTAACACAGCCCGGATGTTCCCACCTTGATCGACCACGGTCACACTCACCCGGTAGCCGTCAGCCAAACATTTATCGACGGTGGCATGGACTGCCTTCGTGGCCATGGCCAATGGCAGCACACTTTCTCTTGTTAGGTCAGCCGCCGAAGCCTGCCCGATCACCAATCCTGCGAAGCAACAAGTGAGCAGACCAAGCTTGACATTGATTCTTTTCGTGTTCATTATTCGATCCTCCTTGTGTATGAAAAATTATGCTGTGACCTTCCGACCCTTCCGACATTTCATCGTTCTCTATAGGCTATTTGGCTCCAGCCAATTCCAAAATTTTCACAATCGCTTGAAACCCTTTTTGCTTCGCATGTTGCAGAGGTGTCACACCTTCCTTGTCAGCAATATTCACATTCACTCCGGCATCTACAAGAATCTGGACAATTTGCTGGTGACGCGTTCCCCCATCACTCAGGACAATGGCCTCTAACAAGGCCGTCCAGCCCAGATGATTGACATGGTCGATATCGACTTTTGTATTCACTAACAATTTCACCATCTCCACATGACCCCGCTCAGCAGCCGGAACGAGCGAGGTGCCACCGAAGCGATTATACCGCGTAAAATCTGGTCTCGCTTTCAGCATAAGTTTCATGATGTCGACCGTGCCTTCAGCTCCGGCTAATAAGAGCGGGGTATCCTGCTTTCGATCTTGAATATTCACATCCGCGCCCGCGCCGAGTAAGGCCTTCGCACTCTCAACATGATGCTCCTCGACTGCAACCAGTAAAGCAGTGCGCCCTCGAACATCCTGAGCGTTGATATTCACGCCACTCTTCACTAAGGTCTGCACCGTGGGTACATCATTGTCGGCGACGGCCTCAAACAGACGTTGTTCTTGATCGCTCAGGGAAAGGCCAGGCTTCCCGAACCCGAGAACAGTCACTAAAAGTCCTAGCCCCAAGAGACTCACGATGATGGTCATTTCCTTCATATCTACAATTCCTTTATGGATAGATAATTGAATAAAGTGTCCTCAATGTAGAATCGTTGCAATTGCAATACAATCTTTTTTTCAAAGACCCACTTATGGCCTTAGAATGCAAACAACACCATTCCCTCTGGATCATTCGATCGGATCACATTGAAGCGATTTGGGAAAAACTCTACTTTGGAGAACAATTTCCCAAGCACGGACTTCTTCGAGCCAACACGACTGGCAGGCAACTTCGTTTCTACCTTGTCTACCCATAGGGAAAAGGCAGGCGGCGAATTCATCAGATTGATATCCATCGGCCTTCTCACCCCTGCGGATTCTTGCATCTGTTCACCAAAAACACCTCGGGCATAAAAAAGTGAGCCCCCAATGTCTGAGAGATTCACATTCAACTTTGTTAACCCGAATGGACTCTTTTCGATCAGCGAGGAGCCTGGTTGTCTCCATTCTATTTGGAATCCTTGAATGAGTTGGTTCAAGCCATTCGCTGGCTCTTCAACAGCCCACGCCGGAACACTCAGTCCCAAAACAGTCAGCCCCACTGCTGCGAATAACCGACTGATGATATGAATGCCTTTTCTCATGACGACCTCCTGGTTTGAATGTATATTCTGTCCAGAACATCGCAAAGGCCATTCCAACTCCTAAGAGCCCACACTCATTCTTAACTACTTGTTTTTATTATCGTTTAGATTAGAAGAAAACAAGAAATAGGAAGCATGTCGAACGATCAATGACGATATATCGACAAATGATGATGGGACGACACAAGAACTATTGTGGGCGGGAGATATTCAGCTTTTTCATTTTGGAGATCAGCGTCGTTCGCTTCATACCCAATCGGTGGGCGGCCCCGGCAGCTCCGCCGACAACCCATTTCGTGTCACGAAGGGCTTGCAGGATATGATCACGTTCGACATTCTGCAACGTGTCGGAGGACTGAAGAGAGGGCTCCGTGAATTGAGGCGCCGCTTTGAGTTCAGCCAAAGGAATGACCAGGGCTTCACCTTGCGTCAGGATCACAGCCCGTTCGATCAGATTTTCCAACTCACGAATGTTGCCAGGCCAATGATAGCGGGACAGGACTTCCATCGCCTTGCTTGGAACGGTGCCAATTGTTTTATTCATACGCTGGGCATAACGTTGAGTAAAGTAGCGAACCAGGATAGGGATATCTTTCACACGTTGACGAAGAGAGGGGATCGTGACAGGAAACACATTCAACCGGTAATACAAATCGCTTCGAAATTGTCCAGCCTCAACCATTTTGGGCAAATCACGATTAGTCGCCGCCACCAAGCGCACATCCACTTGAATCGTGCGCGTACTTCCCAAACGTTCAAACTCTTGTTCTTGGAGAACGCGTAACAATTTGGATTGCAGCTCCAAAGGAATTTCACCGACTTCGTCCAGGAAAATTGTCCCCCGATGAGCCAGTTCAAACCGGCCAACTTTAGTCGCAATGGCTCCGGTAAATGCTCCCTTTTCATGTCCAAATAATTCGCTTTCTAATAAACCCGTGGGAATCGCTGCACAGTTCAGTTTGACAAACGCCCGTTCTTTTCGGGAACTCAGCTGATGCAGTGCCCGTGCAATTAATTCCTTTCCAGTCCCTGTTTCCCCCTGAATCAATACGGTGGAATCCGTGGGCGCCACAATTTCCAATTGCTGGAGCACTTTCTTCAGTTCGGCACTCTCTCCAATAATGTCCTCAAAATTCTGCTCCGTCCGAATCTCTTCTTTTAAATAGACATTCTCTTGTGCCAATTCCTCTCTTAATGTCTGAATTTTTTCATAAGCCAAGGCGTTATCGAACGCAATGGCTATTTGTTGGGCCACCTGCATAAGTAATTCTGAGGCTTCTTCACTAAACACTCCTTCCTGGGAACTGGCCATGTTCAAGGTGCCGATCACTTGATCACGCACAACGAGCGGAGCATAAAAACAGGTCTTCATACCTTCAGCCAACAATTGCTGCGCCGTCAATGACTGATTTTCTTTTAGCTCTCCCTCATTCATCACGATGGCCTCACGGCTGTCAACTGCTTGACCTGCTGGCATCTCATCAAAGCCAATACTCCCTCCTAGCTGAAGTACCCCCTTTGCACTGGACACATTTAAGACATGCCTTTTGAAAGAATGTGTTTCAGGCAGATATCGATACAAACTGGTAATTTGGTGAGGAATAACCCGACGCAGTGACGTGCAAATGGACGAGAAGAGTTCGTCTAGCTCTAGATTAGAAACCACGGCATTATTGACTTCCAACAGCAAGCGTGAACGATCTCTTTCCGTTTTGAGTTCTTGCACATGCAGAACATTTTCGACAGCAATGGCCACTTGATTACCAATGAGCTGTAATAGTTCGACATGCGGTATATCGTATGTGGCTTTTTTAGTACTTGCAAAAACTAGAGCCCCTAATGGATGACGCGCGGTAGTTAACGGCACAGCACACAATGACAAAATGCCATCTTCCCGCATGGCAGCATACGCAACTGGGAAACGAGAATCTTCTGCAAGATTTGCACAGAGGTACGGTTGTTGCGTTATAAAGGCTGCACCAGCAGGATGTTCATCCAACGCCCATTCTTTTCCCCCTTGAATATCGGCCGAGACATTCCCCTCAATGACGAAGTCTTGCATGACATTGCGGCCTGGGCGGTGCAGCACAACCGCAATGAAATTCAAGGGAACGATTGCCGGAAGACGCACAGCGAGATCTCGCATCAGTCCAGCCAGGTCTCGATGAATCAAGATCGCTTTTGAGACTTCTAGCAGGGTCTTATAGAAATCTTGAGGGGATGAGGAAGAAAAAATAGACTCAGACATACAAGCCATTTAGCTGGTGCCGTCAAACCAATATGGGACCGTTGAATAACGATGATATCAATGGCCAGATTTCGTCTCTTCGATGTGACATGTCAGCGGTCTCGGGTCTGTTCAAAAAAACATGTTCTGAGCCCGTCGAAGGAGCCCGCCCTGAGTTGTTCGGCGTATCATCCTGAGCCGTTCGATGTATCATCCTGAGCTTGTCGAAGGATGGTTCGACGGGCTCACCATGATCGTTATTACTCATCCCGAACCGTATGATTTATCATCCTGAGCCGTTCGACAAGCTCACGATGCACTCGCAGAACGGCTGAAGGATACATCCTGAGCCTGTCGAAGGGTCCTGAGGTTTTTTCGTGCTTTTTACTTCTCACTTTTCACTTCTTACTGGTCTAGAGAACGCCGGTGGCGGCTTTTTTCAACAGACCCTTATTTGCTAACGATGGCCTCAATGGTACAATCAAGAAGGCGTTCACATTTATCCTATTCACCAATTTCTGAGGAATCCCCATGAAGGCATTATTTATGACGATAATCTTTGGACTGGTCTTTGCTTTTTCTTCGACCCAAGCGGAGACACAAGAAAACTCTCTTTCTCGTTGCGAACAGTTAGCGCTGGATTATTCAAAAGACCCTGACACACTGGACATCGCCCGCTTAAAACAACTCCAGTACTGCATTAATCAGGCGGTCACCAAACGTGAGGCCACTGACCCTCCAACGATGCTGAGAGGAACGATCATTGAGCCTCTCTCACCTTCCGGCAGCACGCCTATACCCGAGACACCGGACTCTGGAAGCCACGGAAACAACTAAACAGTGCTGTCATTTCTCGAAACCATCTTGTTTGGAGTGAGAGGTTTCGCAGAGGCACTCACAAACGGAATACCAGATTTTCACACGACACCATACGCGAGCATGGCATTCGCAACTTTTGAGAAACCAGCGATATTGGCTCCTTTCACATAGTCAACATATCCATTTTCCCTGCCATGGCGTATACATTCTTCATGAATGTTTGCCATGATCTCACGCAGGCGTTCTTCTAATTCCTCATGTGACCACGACATGCGAATACTGTTTTGAGTCATTTCCAGCCCCGAGACGGCTACGCCGCCAGCATTAGAAGCCTTTCCCGGTGAGAATAAAATTTTCGCATGTTGAAATGCATTGATAGCTTCAATTGTCGTTGGCATGTTGGCTCCTTCAGCAATTCCTAGACAGCCATTTTTTATTAGCGCTTTCGCATCCTCTCCATTCACTTCATTTTGTGTGGCACAGGGAAAGGCTAAGTGACACGGGACAGCCCAAGGCTTTTTATTCACGTGAAACATCAGGTTATATTCTCGCGCATATTCGGCTAGTGATTGGCGTTTCACGGTTTTCAACTGAATGATAAAATTGAGCTTATCCTCATCGATTCCATGTGGATCATGCACAAATCCTGTGGAGTCCGACATGGCAATGACCTTGGCGCCAAGATGTAGTAATTTCAAGGCGGCATATTGCGCAACATTGCCGGATCCGGAGACAACGCAAGTTTTTCCGGTTAAATTATCAGACTGATGTTTCAACATTTCTTCCATAAAGTACACGCATCCGAATCCCGTGGCCTCCTTGCGAATCTGGCTCCCTCCAAATTCCAGGCCCTTGCCCGTCATCGTTCCTGTAAATTCATTCTTCAGGCGTTTGTATTGCCCAAACATATAACTAATTTCCCGGGCTCCCACGCCGATATCGCCTGCCGGCACATCAATATCTTCGCCAATATGCTTGGCCAGCTCCGTCATGAACGCTTGACAAAACCGCATCACCTCCCCATCTGACTTCTCCTTCGGATTAAAATCCGCTCCGCCCTTGCCAGCTCCCATAGGAAGTGTCGTTAAACTATTTTTAAAAATCTGTTCGAATCCCAAAAACTTCAAAATACTCAAATTAACAGAGGGGTGGAATCGTAACCCTCCCTTATAGGGGCCAATCGCATTGTTAAATTGCACACGGTATCCGCGATTGACTCGAACGTGACCTTCGTCATCCTCCCAACAGACTCGAAAAATAATGATTCTGTCCGGTTCGGTGAGACGTTCAAGTATTCGCGCTGCCTGGTACTGCGGAAACTTGTGAATATGGGGAATGAGATATGTTGCGACCTCTTGTACCGCTTGATGGAATTCCGTTTCTCCGGGATTTCTTCGTTTCAAACCTGCCATAAAATCATTGAGGGAGAAATGAGTTGATACAGGCATGAACCGTCTCCTACTAGAACTACATCAACCTACATACAATTCAATCTTTGGTGCAAGATCTTCTCAGCATCATAGATCTCTGTTTTTCTGAAAATATTTCATCAAGAGATTCACTTCTGTTGAATCACTTCAGGATTCTGTTCCAGAAAAAAGACACATTTTTCGACATACACTTTGACCTGTGGGTCCGTCGTCACAATGACCAAGGTCCAAGGGCAATCCTTGGAGCTGAGATGAAACAGAAGGGGTTCCCTGATATGACTTGGCACTTCATGCATCCCGCCATCTAAAATTAAGAGAGGAGGACGGGTAATAATGGCTCGTGCCAACAGGATTCGTAACCGCTGGCTAGGGGTAAAATCC
This sequence comes from Nitrospirales bacterium, assembly GCA_965223315.1. Taxonomy (GTDB): domain Bacteria; phylum Nitrospirota; class Nitrospiria; order Nitrospirales; family UBA8639; genus Nitrospira_E. The sequence goes on along the minus strand of CBDCWD010000004.1, from coordinate 2,169,307 downwards.
CGTCCCCGTTCCTTTACCATCGTCTCTAACCCATCAGGCATGGCTTCAAGCTCCTGATCCAATTGCGTCAACTTCAAGGCCCACATCACATCCTGGGACTCGAGGCCTGGACGGCCGACAATAATATTGTCAGCCACGGACCGTTCAAACAAGGTTAAATCTCGGCCAAACACGATGCCCCGTTGTGCATTGAGCTGATCTCTGGATAGGGTTTTCAGATCAATCCCGTTGTAGCGGACAACCCCGGTCGGAGGTCGATGAAATCCCGCTAACACTAAGGACACCCGATGGCGCACAGATTCCGTTGAACACACGAGCGCCACCTTCTCTCCCGGCAACGCTTCAAAGTTTGCTGTGGGCTGCTGGAGTTGCGACTCACTGGCCCAAGTCATGTGACTACAGGTCACATGCAGTCCAGAGGAGTCGGATAGAGGAATCGTAAAGTCCGCCTCTTGAGGAATGGCATCTTTGGGGAGAGAAAACAGATGATCCAATTCTGTTAGGGCTGTAAAAAAATAATACATCACATATGTCCGCTTGACGACCGAATCAAGCTTCAGCAGTAAACTCGCGACAATGACTTCGGCCGCGACTAACTGCCCTAGAGTCAATTCCCCTTGACTCAGCAACCATCCGGCCGTTCCCAACAGACCCGTGTGCAAGACCACTTGAACCATGAGAGAACCGATATATTGGCGAAGCAACACCCGAAACCGTGATTGACGGGCATACACATACTGTGTCGCCAAGGTATCGGCATTTTTGACGATAAATTCCGAACTGCTGGTAGCTTTGAATTGCAGAAGATTATCGGCCACCTCTTGCAGCCAATGGAACACATCGTACTTTGCCTCGGACATATGGAGCGTGGTTCGAAGCCCGCCTTTACCCAAGATGGCAATAAGCATCATTGAGCCGATAAGAGCTAGATCAAAGATGACGAAATACGGATGATAAAAAGCCAAAAGGGTCATACCGATCAGACCACCGATCACCACATTCGTCAGGTCCACAAAAAGAGTGGACAAGGCTCGTTGCAGAAAGACGGTTTCAAAAAAACGGCTGATTGAATCAGACGGAAACGTGGCTTCGTTAAAACGAGGCAGGACTCGTGCAACGGCAAGAGTGACACGAACAAAGATTCGCCGTTCCAGAATATCTGTCGCATAAAACTGCAAGACTCGAAAAATTCCGACTATCAATAAAATGACGGCCATGATTCCCACAATGGTGACCACCATCAACGGAGAGACGGCAAACGCAAACGTGTTCACCAGCTCTTGAACGGTCAGGGGTATAATAAGGGAAAACAGCGCGACCGCGACCGCGTACGTGAGGATGGTCAAGAAAAGAGACCGCTCTTGCCTTAAAAAGAGACCCAGCCGGTCAAGAGTTTCTCTCAACAGTGGAAGACGCTGGCTCATGACTTTCCCACAGCTTGCTTGTCTTTCCCCGAGAGTCCTCTCAAGGGGGGTCCATTCACCCAAGCGCCAGTAGCCCATTGATACAGTGCCAGAGCTTTCTGATAGTCAGCCAGAGCCGTCAACCATCCCTCTGCAGCCTGAAGCACATTTCGCTCACGAAGATTGACAAATAGTAAACTCGTTGCACCCATTTTAAATCGGGTCCGTTCGCCTTTTTCCAATGCTTTGGCTAACTGAAAGGCTTCCTCGGAGACCTGAATCCGTTCCCGAGCCCGGGTGATAGCTGATTCCGCATTGGCGACATCCATCGTGACTTGTTGAAGACGGTAGTCTTGCAGCAGTTTCAGGCGTTCAGCCTTCCCTTCCATCTGCAATCGATCTCCACGTGCCTCACGCTGCAGAAACGGAATACTAAATAGAAGGCCAAACCGATAGCCAAGACCCAACACAAATTCCCCGGGCTTCCTCGTTGGCTGTGCCTCTGCCGTAAGGTTAGGAAGAAAATTATTTTCAGCCACCTCTAAGTCGATATGATTAAACTCCGCCTCCAACTTCACCAATTGCACTTCCGGGCGGATAGCCAGCGCACGTTCCTTTTCTTGTTTGCCGGAGTGAAATCTGCCCGCCAGATCAACCGAAGGAAAGGACGGTGCGACGGCATGCTCAGGAATCATCAAATCAGTCCCTTCCCATAAAAATAAGGCCAGCTTATATTGCTCTTGCTCAACCGACCGTTCAGCTTTAATGACGCCATCCCGTCGACGTTGAACCTCTTGGTTCGCCTCAATGACGTCAAATTCTGCTCTGGCTCCCGCTTTGGCTTGCTTCGTTAACTGGCCCACGCGTGCTTCAGCAACCGCCACGGCCTTTTGTTGAATATCCATTAATTTCCAAGCTGCGACCCAATTCCAATATTGGGTTGCCGCACCCAGATACAGATCTTGGCGTGTTTGTTGAATCTCCAATTCGGCTTGTCTATCAGCTAATGTCGATTTTTGTAATTCAGCATGATCAGGGTTCGTGATGAATCCTCGAAGAAGAGGTAGGGCGATGCCGAGCAATGGCTGATTCGTCGTGTTAATCGCGAGATCAGCCACTTCAACATCACCAATTCCAGTCCGATATCCTGCAAATCCTTTGACACCCCAAGGATGACGCATCTCCACAAAGGTATCATTGAAACCCACACTGGTCGTTTTACCATCTTTCACCAAACGTTCTAGTTCCCAATCATTGACTAGCTTTGGTTCGAACTTGCCCAGGGCCGACAGCAATTTCCCGCGCGCCACCATCTTTTGAGTTTGACTTCCCTGCAACAGAGGATGACTGGCTTCTACCCGCTCCAATACAGCTTGAAGCGTCAACACAGAAGTTTCAGGAGTCGAGTCGAGGGAACTGTCAACTTCATTGGCCTCTAAAGAAGGGCCCGTAAAGACTAACAGACTCACCACACCAACTATCGTGGACATCATCCTCATCTCTACCTCCTCAGATATTCTGATTACTCAAATATGCTTCAGTCGTTATTTGCCCGGCCTTCCCGCTTTGGGCAACAACACATCTGTCAACTGTTTTTCGCCAGACTCATAGTCTGCAGGAAAGAGGTTAAAGCGCCGCCAAATTTCATACCACAACGGTACGCGATTTAAGATGACCCACCCCATCACTTGAGTGCCCTGCCGCACATGTTCCTGAGGAGGCCAACTGCGTTGTTCAGAGTCGGGTACAACCCAGAACCGGAATTTCCCATTCGCCGAGGCAGATTGATCCACTACTTGGATTCGGCCATCATACGTACCAGCCATTAATTCGGGCCAGGCAGGAAGCGGAATGGCGGGAACGCCATGAAACAACAAACGAACCGACCGGCCAGGACTTAATAAAGGCGCATCAATTGCATTTGCCCACATTTCCACTGCCGGAGTGGCTTCGACCGGAACAATCGTGAACAACAGATCCCCGGGATGCACAATTTCCCCCGGTCCAATGCGCTTGAGACGGACGACGGTCCCGTCAACCGGTGCCGTAACCCGGCTGGCCACCCGACGCTGAAGAGCATTCGAACGAGTCAATTCCAAATCCGCAATCTCTTTTGAAGCTTTAGCCGCCTCGCCAAGGGCCGAGGCCCGTTGAGATCTTGCCTCCAAGAGACGTTGAACTAATTCCGCGTCAACTTGTTCGCGACTATGGGCTAACGCACGTCGAGCTTGCTCCGCTTCCCGGAGTGAAGCCTCAGCTGCTTTGACTTCCGCTTTCGCAGCCGTTGCCGACTGAATAGCTAGCTCTAACTCTCGTCGTGAAAGCAATCCTTCCACCTCCAATACACGTGATCGGTCAAGATTTAATTTAGCTGTCTCTTCTGCGACTTTAGCAGCCACTACCCGTTGTTCGGCGCTTTGAACTTTATGCTCGGCTTCAGCGACTCGCGCCTCCGCCGAGGTTGAGGCGGCCTGCGTTAAGGTCGACATTTCTTTTAAACGTTCAGCTAAAATGGTGGCTTGCTCCAGAGCCGCCCGCCTCCGCTGTTCGAGCGCGTCACGAGATTGATCTAACCGTTCCAAGAGATCCTGCGCCAGAAATTGAGGGCTCACATCTTCCAGTTCAAGAATGAGATCTCCTTTCTTCACTGGCATTCCTTCATTCACATGCCACGCTCGAATACTGCCGTTAATTTGCGCGTGAATTTCCTGAGGACGTTCAGTGGGGGAATAAGCTGACAGATGACCTTGAACCGTCACCGTCTGGGTCCATGGCACAAAACTCAAAATTGCCGCAAACATCAAGAACATCAACAGGGCAGCACGAGCCCATAGGCCTAAACTTCGAGGAATTCTCACCAACCTTGCCGACTGCAATTTCCTGGAATCAGACAGCGGTAATGCCCCCAGGATACTGTCGGCCTCTGACCCGCCTGACTTGGCTATCTCACTTTCTAACGTACGAATATCCATAGAGCGTCACGTCTCTTCTCAAAGACCACTGCTAACGAAGCCACATTCTCCAGAGTTGTGTGCGAGGGGTTCAACACCCGGGTGTCATCCCCGCAGTTTTTGGCGGGGATCCATCCGAAAAAAACAGAACCTGGATTCCCGATTACAGATGTCGGGAATGACCGAAAGTCATTCCTTTACAGGCCTCAGCTTTGTTTGTTCACCTCCTGGAGTCGATTAAGAGTTATGAGGCTTCGTTGACGTATTTTTTTCAGCAACTAACAATATAGCACCTTTTTCAAATAAGACAAATATATAATCCTTACTTGTTTGATTTAATATTTTTATGTATATTTCCAGCACATGAACTGGCTGAACTACCATCATCTACTGTACTTCTGGGTCATTGCCCGCGAAGGGTCTATTAAAAAGGCCTGTGAGGTCCTCACCCTATCACAGCCTGCACTGAGTGCCCAACTGCATACTCTGGAACAGAGCATCGGCGAAAAATTATTCTCGCGTGTCGGACGAAGACTGGTCCTTACTGAAGTCGGAAATATCACATTCCGATATGCTGACGAAATTTTTTCGCTCGGCCAGGAATTGACCAACACGTTGCAGGGACACGAATCATCCCATCCCATTCGGCTTGTTGTGGGAATCGCTGAAGTGGTTCCCAAAATGGTCGCCTACAAACTCCTGAAAGTCGCGTTCCAGGAATTTAACAATATTAAAATCGTCTGCTGGGAAGGACGATTGGAACGGCTTCTTGGAGAACTCGCCCTTCATTCGTTAGACATTGTGCTAACTGACGCGCCAGTTCCTCCCACGGTGAGCATCAAAGCTCATAGTCATTTGCTGGGCGAAACCCCTGTCACAATCTTCGGAACCGAACGCCTCGCTCGACAATATCGGCGAAATTTCCCTCAGTCACTCAATAGCGCACGATTTCTTTTGCCAACCAATAACTCTGTTCTCAGACGTGGGATGGAAGAATGGTTTCGCAAAGAACACATTACCCCGCTCATTGTTGGAGAGTTCGAAGATGGCGCGACCATGAAAGCTTTTGGGCAAGAAGGCCATGGATTATTTCCAGGTTCGTCTGTCGTGTCTAAGGAAATTACCCGCCAATATCAAGTACGTTCCGTGGGCCAAATCCCCAGTCTGACTGAGCGTTTCTATGGCATTACGGTAGAACGTCGGATTCATCATCCAGCGGTATTGGCCATTTCGAAATCTGCGAAAGAAGCAGTCTTTAGATAGTGGGACTGTTGAATATTGATGATATCAACAGCCAAATTTCCTTTCTGCGATGTAACATGTCAGAGATATTGGGTCTGTTCAAAAAAGTCCGTCCAGCAAGGCCACAGCCATTTTTGCGCGCGGAGCGTATTGGTACTACGTGAGCACGGAAAAATGGCGAGAACGCCGCTGGCGGCTTTTTTCAACAGACCCATAGTACATAAACGTTCTTTTAGAAGGTGGCGACAGAGACAACCGACCCCAAAGTTACCCTAAGCAAGAAAATTGCTCCGCAACAAGAAAGGAGTTGATGCATGAAAATCTTACTGGCAGTGGATGATTCCCCAGATTCCCAAGCCGCAGCACACTTTCTACAACGAATCCAGTTTCCCGCCAAGTCGACACTCTATCTTCTCCACGTCAATCCACTCGATGAATGGTCCAAGCTGGGAACATCGGGGCGTACCCAACGTACGGTCGAGAAAATCAGCCATATTCGTGCAGCAGCAGAAACGAACATGCGAAATATTCTCAAGCATATGGAGGATACATTTCGAAGTTCCAGTCTGACCGTCCATTCTGTCGTCATAGATGGTACACCGGGGGAAGAAATTCTGAAAGCGATTGCCAAACATCACATCGACCTGGTGGCCTTGGGAACACGCGGGCTGTCTAAAATTTCGAGTTTTCTCCTTGGAAGTGTCAGTGAATGGGTCTTGAACGAAGCGCCCTGTTCCGTGTTGATCGTCAGGGGAAAGCCTCGGCAAAAAAAATCCGTAAAAGGCATGAATATTCTGATTGGCACTGATGGTTCGCCTGATGCGCAAGAGGGCATCAAGTTTTTCAACAACGTTGTCTTCCCCCCCTCCACGACGCTCACCATTCTACATGTTGTGAGAAAGAAGATTCATCAAACAGCACAACTGTTAACCGCAAATCACAGCCAGCATGTCGAATTTAAGAAATTAGCTGAAGACCTTTTGAAAGCGCGGGGCCGCGAAGGCGCGAAATTGTTAGAAGACACAAAAAAATCTCTAGTTTGTGATGAGCTAAAGATTCGTGAGAATCTTGCTTTTGGCCATGAAGCCGAAGAACTTCTCAAAGCCATCAAACGAATCCGTGCCGACCTAGTCATCGTAGGATCAAAAGGGCTGACAGGGCTCAGACGATTCCTTTTGGGAAGTGTGGCTCACAAATTGGCTCACCACGCACAGTGCTCTGTTCTTGTGGCAAAACAAACAACCTCTAAAAGTAAAACTCGAGGAAAAAGCTAAGCATCATTTTTACATGAAGTATTTTCGAAACCATTACCATACTAGACAGATGGTCCTCTAAGAAGATTATGACGATGGTACCCGACAAATCATGAAATAGATTTTCCCATTTTCTGTGTATTAAAAAGAGATTCATTCTTAAAGGTGTACAACAGATAATACAGTGATGGAAAAAGCAAAAGGGCACCCAGCAATAAGGCCACGAGGAGGAGTTGAAGGGTAATTTCAGGAGCGGCAGCACTGAATACCGTAAGATGCGGGGGAATCAAATAAGGAAACTGTGCAATACCCCAAGCCCATAAGGTCAATGTGACTTGAAGAATGATACAGGTTCGAGCCCACCAGTATTGCCGGGTAATGAGAAGCCAAATGACGGCAATCATAAAGCCGCCGATCCCAACTTGGAGAGACCACCCCCACAGGCTAGTCGTCAATTCTCCCCAGAGTCGTGGCGCACTGTGCTTTCCCAGAAGAAGCACGCCTTCCTCTAACAATCCGACTATCAGAGCGGCAATAATCGCTCGATCTCTAAATATCTCACGTAGTCGGTCATCATATGTTTCCAAAATAAGATAGGCTGCTGCTAAGTATGCACAAAGCATTAAGGTAAAAATCCCCATAATCAACGGGAATGGTTGAACCCAGGGGGAGACGTACGCTTTAAAAAAACTGTCAGGATTGATAGGAAAATTTCCGGTCGTAATCGTTCCGATAATAATGCCCAGTAATAAGGGACTCATTAAACTGGAGATGGCAAATATTTGATCCCAACGAACGTGAATCTCATCATCTTGCACATCATAGTGCCGAAACGCATAGGCTGATCCCCGTAAAACAATACCGACCACTAAGAGTGTCAGAGGGATATGAAGTGTAATGGAAATCTGTGCATAGGCAGCGGGAAAGGCTGTGAATAAAATAGTAATGATGAGAATCAGCCAAACATGATTGGCTTCCCAAATAGGTCCTATCGCGTTGCCAATTAAGTCATGTTGGTCCCGTCTAGAAGGCCCTCGGGCTAGGAGATGCCAAACCCCAGCTCCAAAGTCAGCTCCTGCCAATAACACGTAAAAGGTAAGGGAGCCAAGAAGCGCAAGCGAGAGCAGAGTTTCCAATTCGGTCATACAGGTTTGACCTCTTCTGCACGGGGTATCATTTCAAATTGCTGAGGTGTGGCTGAGACATGTCGAAACATAAGCCACATGACGATAAACGCCAGAAATGTGTAGAGTGCCGCAAAAAAAATCAATGGAACTGTAAGTCCTGGCACAGGTGTGACAGCTTCCGCCGTTTTCAAATACCCCACCACCACCCAGGGCTGTCGACCGACCTCAGTCGCTACCCACCCAACTTCTGTGGCAATAAAGCCTAAGGGGGTTGCTAGAACCATGGCTTTCAGGAAAGTTTTGGACTGAAAGACATTCCGTTTTTTGAATACAAGCCACGCAGCCCACAGACTTAGAAACATCATGATGAAGCCAATAAAGATCATCACTTGAAATGCTGTTCGGACAATACCGATCGGCGGCCAATTCTCTTTGGAAAAATCCTTCATTCCTTTGACTTCAGCCAGTGGATCAAGATGTAAAATGAGGCTCAGTAAATAGGGTATTTCAAGAAGATAATCGAATGCTTCTTTTTCAGAATTCCAGATTCCCCCTAGTCGAAAAGCTGCACCCCGCTCAGTCTGAACTTGGGCCTCGAAGACAGCAAGCTTCAAAGGTTGAAAATCGGCAACCCGTTTAGCTAACAGATCCCCACTTAATGGTTGCAACATAGCGCTAATACAGCCTACCGCTAATGCAATTGTCAATGCAGCTTGATGAAACGAATGGTCTGGATGACGTAGCAGGAGAAAAGCATGAATCCCCGCTACAGCAAATCCCGTGGCGGCAAATGCAGCCAAGATCATATGAGGGGCTTGTAAAAGTCCGGAGGAGTTCAACAGTGCGGCAATGGGATCGATGTTCGATGGAACTCCATCGAGCAGAGTAAATCCCGATGGTGTGTTCATCCAGCCATTGGCCATGACCACCACCACTCCTGATATCATGCCACTCAATGCCACGACTCCTCCTGCAGCTAGGTGTGCACGTGGACTGATCTTCCGCCATCCATACAAATAAATTCCGAGAAAAATAGCCTCTGCAAAAAAGGCAAACCCTTCAATGGAAAAGGCCAACCCAATAATTGGACCAGCCCATTCCATAAACTTGGGCCAGAGGAGACCAAGTTGAAAGGACAAGACGGTCCCGGTCACGGCCCCGATGGCAAAAAATATGGCGGTGCCTTTGGCCCAGCGTTTGGCAATAGTCAAGTACACCCCTCGCCCTGTCTTCATCCAACGCCATTCAGCAATGACCATAAGTAAAGGCATAGCCATTCCGACGATGGCGAAAATGATATGAAACCCCAAGGACATGGCCATGAGGGTTCGAGCAGCAATCAGGTCACCCACTTGACCACCCTTTCCTGTAGCATGAGAGGTAGTACGCTCACTTAGACGTGACGTGAAGCTTGTTATAGGCATCGAGTGCTGCAACTTTGTAGCATTCGGCCAAGGTGGGATAATTGAATACTGTCTTCATAAAGTAGTCCAATCCCCCGCCCAAACCCATCACGGCTTGTCCCACATGAATCAACTCCGTGGCTCCCGTACCAATGGCATGCACTCCTAACAGCCGATGATCATCCCGATGAAATATCATTTTAAACAGACCGCTGTGATCACCCATGATCACTCCACGAGCAATCTCTCGGTAACGAGCGATGCCGGTCTCATACGGTATCTTATTCTGGGTTAAGTCTTGTTCAGTTTTCCCGACCATCGATATCTCCGGGATAGAATAAATACCAACCGGAAAATGATCGGCCATGGGTTCAGTCGGAATATCGAAGGCATAACAGGCGGCTAATCGTCCCTGCTCAGAAGAAGTGGCCGCCAGACTGGGATACCCAATAACATCCCCTGCCGCCAAAATATGAGGGACACTGGTTCGAAAATGATCATCAACATTCAATCGTCCCCGGGCGTCAGCTTCTAGCCCCGCAGCCTTCAAGTTGAGCGATTCCGTAGCACCAATGCGACCAATCGCATACAATACCATATCTGAAACCAGACGCTTGCCCGATTCGAGTTGGATAACAGCGCGGCTCCGTGGACGAGAACCCATTTCGAGATGTTCCACTGCCTCATTTAGGCGAAACAACACATTTCTATTTCGCATCTGATGAATGAGTTCATCTACCATTTCAGTGTCCAAAAACTCCATGGGACGAGTGCTGCGATCAACGACCGTCACATCCACGCCTAAAGCGGCGAACATACAAGCATATTCAATCCCAATCACACCTGCACCAACGACGACCAGGGTTTTGGGTAAGTGTTGGAGGCTTAAGATCCCATCACTATTCACGACCAGTGTTCCATCAGCTGGCACATCGGGCGGGGGTGTCGGCACCGTTCCGACTGCGATAAGAATGTTGGCAGAGGTAATCTGATGATCGTGTTGATCTGAAATGGCCCTGAGCGTGTGGGGATCGACGAATGCTGCGTCTCCTCTCAAGAGCATCACATCATTTCGAAAAAGTTGATCTTTCAGGATCTCTCCTTCCATTTGAATCATCTCTGTAACACGAGAAACAAGTTGGCTTGCGATAGGAGGACGCGGGTTAACGCCTCCAAAATGATTCCGATTGCCTTGACCGTGAGAGAAAGCTAAGACCGCCTCTCGGAAGGTTTTGCTTGGAATAGTGCCTGTATCAACACAAGCGCCGCCCACCACACCTCGCTTTTCAATGACCGCGACCTTTTTCCCAAGCTTCGCAGCTTGGATCGCAGCTCGTTGTCCAGCTGGACCACTACCAATACAAATAAGATCGAATTGATAGCTTCCCGACCTAGAGGCAGTCATCGTCTTCGTTCTCGTAGTTGCTTTGTAGTGGATTCCAGCAGCAGTCGATTCTGATAATTCATTCGTCAGACCTTTTCCATACCAATGAACTCAAAGACTGGACGACTCGTGCTAACAAAACCCATGAAAGAAAGAAGCAGTTATCATGTTCATATTTACCACATTCCAAGAAACTTCCTGAGATCGAGACTTCTAGCTCCTCTCTTCCATCGGCACGCGATGTTTTAGGGCAGAAGTCTGTATTTTTGCAAGCTCATTCGTATGCCAGGTGATTCGCTCACGAAGGGCATTCAGTTCCTTCTCCCATCTTCCCTTGAGAGTCTTCCATCCAGATCGCCGAAACCCTTTTGAATCAGATAAGGCTTTTCTGTATATCTGTTAACAAGCGTTTCCAGCTTTTGAATCTTGGGGGTCAGCATTTCCATTTTGGCTTCATGTTTTTCAAGTGCGGCAACATGGTAGCTCACTGGATCGACCTGTTGAGATTGCGGAAAGCTTTGAGGCTGGCCCAACAAAGATACATAAGCGGCCATAGACTTTCGAGTGCTATGCCTATCCCTGCGAAATAGTGTGCTTAGGGTGTAAAATTACAGGAATGTGCCTGCAACCCGTGATCCCGCTTATTTAAACTCATCCTGAACAGTTGCCCTGCTCTCTCACTGAAAGTCTTGCTAGGCCTCCGATCGTTGCCGTTGTTCGATTCGGATAGCCACGCGGGAGGATTCCTCGGTCGGTGTTCCGAGAAACAGAGAGGTCTCCCACAAAATCTGCCCCCCCCTGACTTGAGTCAAACAACTTTTGGGCGGAAGGGTTACCCCCATAAGTTCTTTTGCCTTCTCCCAATTTTTCACTTCTCTTCAGATGGCGACATCGTGGAAAGCCGTTCAGCCTCCCCATGATGCCAAATGATTTGTTCACGGAGCTCCGAAATTTCCTCACGGTTTGCTTTGATCAGCGCCTTCCACTCTTGTCGTTTGATTTCTTTCGGATCCAGATACGGCTTCTTCTTGATCCGCTCCACCCGTTGCTCCAAGTGGGCCACCTTGGCTTTCAGCCGTACAGCATCTTCATCAAGCAAGTCGGCAGCTTCCCGATGCTCTTCTGCAGACCACTCATTGATAGCCTGCTGAGAGGAAAGGTGGGGAGGCAGCACTTTCTCTTCAGATGGCAGCACCCCATTAAATCGGTCGGTCTCGGCATGATGCCAAGCGATTTGTTCATAAAGCTCAGAAATTTCCGCACGGTAGGCTTCCATACGTCTCTTCCAACTTTGTTGCTTGAATCCTTTTGGGTCTAGATGCGGCTTCTTCTTGATCCGCTCTACCCGTTGCTCCAAGTGAGCCACCTGGTCTTCCAGCCGTACAGCCTCTTCATGCAACAGGTCAGCAACCTCGCGATGCTCTTCTGCAGACCACTCCTTAATGTGCTGAGGGGAAAGGTGAGGAGGGAGCACCGGTGTTTTAGTCTGTGCACAACCGAGAAAGAGACTAGCCAAAACGATACCTGTTAGGGAAACCATTCCTCTTTTCATCGTTCAACTCCTTCTGGTAAAAAATGTTTGGAACTAGACGGTCATCCTTCCTCCTGCCTTGTCTGCCTGGGAAGATATACCTCAGTCATTCGGAATACCCCGGATCTAGCCCAAAATTGGTTGCCCATGAGGCTTAGAATACATTTACTTATAACGCAACAAGGCCCTTTCCAGGTCACCTTGCGAAATTAGGAATCCTCTGACTCATAGTGATCCTTTCTGAGCGCACAAGCATCGCTAACAAACACACTTCCAGAATCCCGTTTTCCAAGAAGGGCTTGAGCCCAGCTAGAATAGGTTCGACTTTCTCTTCCGGGACCACCGTCAAGATCATTTGCAGGCTGCTGGTGTCATTAAACATGAGATATCCCTCATGGAACCCGCTTGAGCCCTTACCAGCAAGATTAGTGAAGATCATATACCCCACTGGCTCTTATTCGATCAAGGACTTCTGTCACAAAACTGAGATGTTCTCCTTCCATACTTCTTTGAAAGTTCTCATATCTCATAAAAGTCTATCGGCATCAACCTGTTATGCCCTACTATATAATCATCAAAATACATAAAACAAATATATATTTCTTAACTATATCATTTAAAATATTTATCTTTTTTGCAATTCTGTCAATCCCAGTTATCCTTGCCTCGAGAAATCTCACCACGATGAGACTTCCACGAACCAAGACACCATCGCGCTTCTGCGCGCAGCATTATGTGAGAGGGTTGCGTGTGGATCGCCACAAGGGTTGGAGTCGAATACGCAAATTCTAAATCAAGCCGGAGCCGGCGGGGGATCGTTGAGTAATGAAGAGACCGAGAGCCCTATCTGGCCGGAAAGACATTGAGCCCAAAGAAGCTCTTCATCCTGAACAAAAGGCAATCTTCAACTGGAGGCAACCAGTCGACGTGAGAATTGGTAATATCTTGTCGTTGACACGTTGCGTTAGGATTCTGCTGAAACAAAGTGTTCTTTTCTGAGCACACACGCATCAATGACGAATATGCTACCAGAATGACGTTCGAGAAAGGGCCTCAGGCCTGACAAAATCGGATCGACCTTCTCTTCTGGAACGACAGTCAAGACCATTTGCAAGCTGCTGGTGTCGTTAAACATCAAGTGTCCTTCATGAAATCCGCTATGACCTTTTCCAGATAAATTACTGAAGATGGTGTAGCCACTCGCCTTGATTTGATCGAGCACTTCCGTCACGAAGTTCATGTGCTCGCCATCGACAATGACCTTGATCTCTTTCATCGGATGAAGTTTAATGCTACTCATGATTGCTTGGTCCTCCTCAACCTGATGGATTACTGAATGCGTTGCCAATCTCCCTGTGGATGGTGAAAAAAGAAATCTTTGATGTCCGGATCTAACGCCACAAGATTAATCCATTGATTACCAATGAGTCGTTTAAGAATACCATGACGAGAGATGATCGCGCTGATTCGTTCCCGTGGCGCTTCAATAATCACAAATAGTCGCATGGGTTCGTGATAGGGCTTCTCCCCATCCAGAACTGTTTGAACTGGCAGTCCGACACAGAGATCACTTTGAGACCCATACATCACCCCCACACGACTAGCCACATTGTGATAGACCTTACTGCCAGCGCCATACACTAACGGATCCACCGTGGAAAAATAATGTTCCATGTTGATCCAATTGCCCACAATCATGGGAGCGGTCATGATAATTTCTAAATATTTTCCTGCCTGATCTTGCAAATGATCATATGAGTGCAAAAACGTTCGTCCTTCAAGTTTAATGCCCTGCGTCAAGAGACGCCTTCCCACAATAAACGCCGTATGTCGCGAAAGGCCCCATTCGGGTCGCACCTGAGACCAGTCGATGCTGCGCTGTTTGGTTCGCTCAGAAGCCTCATTCAAAGACTGGCAGCCCGACTCGTCAGGAAAGCGGGTTAATCGTTCCATACTATTGCGACGAGTGGCTTCTTCCAAGTCATGATGCAATCTCAGTAAATCTTTACGATGAGTGGCTGGGACATCTTCCAGGTCAAACAATTCGACCTCGTCAGTGGTGGTATCGTGTTGACTCGGGAGAAAATGAGTATCAGGAGGAATATGAATGCCTTTCTGTGCCAGAACCTGTCGCACCTGTCCTTTGTTGGCCATGGCCGCAAAGGCTCGAGCATTCGACACGCCATGGTTACCTCCACAGGCCCCACAATCTAACGCTGATTCATATGGATTGTTGTCTGAGACGCTGCCGTGAGCACAGATTAAGATTAATCTAGAAAATATTTTGGTAAAACCTAAAGCCCGAAGCGCGGTTTCCACAAAATGCGCCTGCTCAGTTGTCGTGAATCCTGTCTGCGTGATGCGATGCATTCGATTGGTGACTGCGCGTTCGTGCACACCATATTGGACTCGTAAGCCTTGAATGAATTGCTCGTGGTCAGATTCTGTCCACTGGAGTTTGCTGAGCAATTCCTTGTCTTCGTTTGGATCAAAGGCTATGTGATTCAATGCCTGTTTGCGAAGTCGTTCGACTTGGTCATGTGAAACAGCATTGCCTTGTCTGCCGAATCGTTCAATGAGCATGTGATAGATGGTCGCACGGTGCTCTGAGGCAACCATTTCCTCTGCCTCCTGGTGTGTGAGTTTTTCGACAGTCAACGTTGTTCCAATAGGAATGGAAAACCGCTCTTTAAACCAGGAGGTGATCCGTTGAAACCATAAGGGACTCAAGGTTTGGCCAAAAAGCCTGAACCCAAAGAACCAGCCAATAGCTTCAACCATGACATAGGGAGTAATGACATTCTCTTTTAAATCATGTAGCAGCGTGTGCCCAGTTTTGGCTAACTGTTGTCGTTCCAGAAATTGTTCCGCAGCCTTTCCTTGATAGGCGCGTGGAATTTCTTTCACCACATGTTTGGGTTTGAGGAGCACCGGACATTGATCGGTCTCTTGCTCACTGCCAAATGCTTGGTAGGAAAGGGGAACGCCGAAAAATCCGGCAAATCCAAAGGTTTCATTGCCGCCGACTTCTTCAAAGTGTCGACGAAAACCTTCCGACCGGACATCAATGCAGAAAATCCCCTGAGCCAACGGTCGTGATTGAGCAGGTTCTTCTTCTGACTCATCAATTTTTTCGAGTTTCTCAAGATTCGGAGAAAAACGTGGAAGAAAACCTTTGAGATAAGAGAGTTCAAATGCTTTCAGCCAAATCGGACCATGTTGTGACTCTGGAAATATTGATACCCATTCAAGTAATCCCTCCAAGGCTTCCTTGGAGCTGGCAACTAACTCTTCCACAGAGACCTCAAGATATTTGGCGAGGTGCAACACAATTAAGGCCTTTTGATGAATGTCTTGTTCCCGGCGAATCGACTGCCATGTTTCGCCGATGCCGACGGCACGATGATCCAGTGCATCAATACGCAAGGGGTGTTGTACAAAAAGCGAAAGATCAAGATCTTTTAGCACTCTTTCCGGTAAGCCTGTGAGCGTCCATTCCTTGTACAGTCCATATCCAGTGGGGTGGCTCTTTAGATAGGAGCGAATCGAAGGATAGGTTCCTGGGATACCAAGTCTGTCTTGGCAAGCCAATCCAACCAGTTCTTTTTCATAAAACAAGCGAACCGCGAGGTATTTGATCAGGTCAATGCGATTGGCATTCTGCCATTGATAATCCAACTGTTCCGAGCGCCACTTGATAAACCCCGCCCATCCCGAGAGCTGGGCCAAATGCATGGTAAAATAATCAATCCACACTTCATGGGGAATCGCCATGGTCGCCAGGCTCTCGGCAATGGCATCCTCGGGTCGGGTTGGAAGATTTTGAATTTTGGACTGCCAGTGTGGAATGCCTAACACCGAACCAGACCAATCCTCTTGGGCCAACGCTTTCCATCCACCATAAAAGGTTTTTTCTCGAAAAGGCATAGGCCAGGGAGCATGTCCTTCATCCAGAAAACCGCCACACCACTTGATGAGCTCTTGATTAATACGGTCTTGAACCGATGTACTGAGGGCTTGATCGCACCAGGCAGACAGCGTGTAGGCTGACGCAAGTTCTTTTTGCTCGGTGGCTGCATGGTCATTGAAGGAAAACGTGGATGGGTTTGAATCGAACAGACCGTGGAGTTTGTTAAGAAGCTCAGTGATATCACGATCGCATTGGACATTCTGCACCATGGCTGAAGCGACATCCGGTGCTGTGTAACCGGTTCCATACCTGAGCATCGTACGTAAGGCTTCTAGATGGGATATTTTTCGATTGCCGATGGCAACAAGTTGATCTTGAGCTTTCTCCTGTAAGACCTCATCAATAGCATCTTGTGAAATGCGGCCTTGTTGGCAGTAGTTCCGGTATTCTTCATTCGATAGATACCCTTTGCCACCAAGAAACCTTGTCCCTTGCTTAATGGCCTCGCCGAAAGGTAGATGTTCTAATCCGTGGAGGGGATTATGGTGAATAAAGGTTTGCATGGGCCAAAAATGAGAAATGGGCTCACTCGCCAACTTGACGAGCGAGCGAATTTCCATTCGCTGCCCCTCTTGTGATTGAACTAATTCTTTGACTTCAGCCACAATCAATACTCTCTAATACAACAGTCCACTATAACCAGCTGCAGCAATGAGTAGGGTAAGAGCGCTAATTTCCCCTGCGGTCAAATCGGTATAGGGAATATCCGGTCTAGCCCTTCCAAAAGCCGTTTGATGCAATAAATGTGAAAAATACCAACTGCCAAACGTCCACACAACGGATATGATGAGGCAAATGATGACAAGGGAGACATCTTGACCGTCCGTTGTTGGCAAGGCTGGCAACCCTGACAAGATTGGAACAATCGGAAGCGCCACAGCGATGCTGATCAGAACAATCAATAACACCCCAAGTCGCGGCATGACCAAGGCCAAGCCTGGCAAGGCTCCTAACGCATGTGTACCAAACCTCTGCTGAATGCAGTAATACGTGAGAAGAAGACCCGTTAAGACCAAGGCAATGGTTAATCCAAATGGTATTAACCATTGTGAAAAGGTGGAGAACACCGTGGCGATCCCCCACAACATGGATACTTGCGCAATGACAGCGTACGTGAGCAAGGACCGAATTTGGCTTTGCCCCAAGCATTTGACTGAGGAATACAGCGCACTGCCTAAGGCTAACCAGGAAATCGCGGCTGGCATTCCTTCCGACAAGAAAGTTTGGACCTCCGTGAGCTCAGCCAATCCAAGAGAAAGGAGCACGGTCGTCCATAGACCGGATACGGCTCCATGAGAAGAACTCACGAGTAAGGCGAACGGTACATGGAAAGGAAGGAGTGGCAGCAGCGTCACTGTCAGAAACAATCCAGCGTAGAGGGCTAAGGAATTTGCCGTGAAGGTAGAACCCAGGGTAAGAAGAATCGCCAGAGCTATCTGAGCGAGACTGATTGTTTTTAGCGAAGCGGTACAATGAGACTTAAAGAGAGAGTACGCCGCAAAGCTAAGAACACCAACAAGACAATATCGATTGATAGGTGAGGGTATTAGCAAGGCTCCAAGCCCCAGTCCAGACACGACAAGAATTTCCACAAGTATCGTTGACGAATACGTTGAACGATGTTGCGCAAGGATTGCGCACAACGCTGAAAGGATGATTGCACATGCAAGTATGACAGAAGCTTCTACAGTCATGAGAGTCTCAATCTAACCCGACGCTGCGCTTAATACCGATTCCCAATTTTTTGAGCCCACTGAAAGAGTGCGTTCCCCCACTTCATATACATGAGGTCCACATACAGCCGGTTGATCAGAAACATATACATTTTTTGTTGAATAGCTTGACTCCAGTCTGGATTCAGGATCTTTTGTCCCTTCGCATCGGTATAGCCATAAATCCACCCAAAAAGAATGAAGACTGTGGCAAGCAACACAAACACATCAAATACTGTTGGATTCAAGGAGGCCGCCACGAAGAAGGCATCGGCAACACCCGGCTCGGGGTAGAGAAAATGGGTAAAGAGTTCGCCAACCCACAAATACGTAAACCCAATGAGGAATAACGCGGCAATCATCGCACTTGCCACTTTCCACGAAGCCACGGCATGCAATCGATACAAGCTAAAAATGGCTTGGGAGGCTGTGACCCAACTGAAAAAGAGAAAGATGACTGCCCCGTGGGCATCCTCAAGCGGAACCTCCAACAGATCATGGGCCACCATCAAGATAATAAAGGGCATGATCAACGTCACAATTAACCCCGTCACCCAGGTTGCTTGGGCCGGCAGTCTGGTTGGTTCATGGCTAGAAGAAGCTGGAAACTTGGGTTCGTGACGAGCGCTATGAATCACGTTGCCTGCGCTGAGGAACAGAGAGGCTTTAAAGAGTCCATGGGCTATGAGGTGAAATATGGCAAGTGCAAAAGCTCCCAGCCCACATTCCATAATCATATAGCCCATTTGCCCCATCGTGGAGTATCCAAGAGTTTTCTTAATGTCGTTTTGGACGAGCATCATGGACGCACCTAACAGCACGGTCAGCGCGCCAATAACAAACACAATATGCAGGGTGTTGGGGGAGAGCGCATAGAGTGGGGCCAGCCTATTGAGAAGGAATCCTCCCGCGTTGATGATTCCTGCATGCATAAGGGCTGAAACAGGGGTAGGAGAATCCATGGTATCGGGCAACCACACATGTAGAGGAAATTGGGATGACTTGGCTATGGCTCCAATAAAGATCAGTAAGGTAATGACCGAGACGGCGCTGACGTCAAAAAGATTTCCTGGCAGAATCGAAATCACATGAGATTGTTGTGCGGCTCGCTCAAAGAGCTCATGGAACTCAAGGGTGCCGAAATACTTGTACGTTAGAACGATCCCGCAAAGAAAGGCCACATCTCCAATGCGATGCACCATAAAGGTCTTAAACGCATTCTGGTAGGCGGGTACATGCGAATAATTAAATGCAAGAATCAGATACAGGGTCCAACTTAAGAGCTGCCAACACACGAACAACATCAGAAGGTTCGGACTGGAAACCAGCGCAAGAATGACAAAGGTCATGAGACCGAGTAAGGCAAAGAATCGAGCGTAGCCAGGATCACCCTGCAAGTAACGAACAGAGTACACATGAATGACAGTGCTCACACTCGTAATCAACACCATCATGACAGCCGTAAGACGGTCAATGAACATGCCAATCTTCAGGACCGCAGAGTTTTCAGATCCAACCGGCCACAACATGATATGGACATCACCTACCGTACTGACATAGTACAGCGTCCACAAAGAAAACACACATGAGCTCATGGTGGCTATTACGCCGACTTTTGCGACATGAGCGAGGATACGGTTCCCAAATGAACCAATGAAAATTCCAGATAGGAGAGGGCAAAGAAGAATAAGAATCGAAAGCATCATGGCGTGAATACAAACTTCCGCACCAGGCTCAGAGCAAGGACGCCCATGCGTTCATGACTCAGATGAGTCATCGAAATTGTGATGAAAGTTCTACACCAATTTATCAAGCATTCGTATGAAGTTGCGCAATCTATCTTTAGACCCATGACTTATAGGGCATTGGAGGAAACGACTTTAGTATTTTCGGTCCAGGAAAGTTAGGGGAAAGTCTTTTTTCCCTGAGCAGGTCCGTTGAAAAAATCCGTCAGCGGCGTTCTCTAGACCAGTAAGAAGTGAAAAGTGAGAAGTAAAAAGCACGAGAACCCTTCGACAGGCTCAGGATGTATCCTTCAGCCGTTCTGCGAGTGCATCGTGATCCTTCGACGGAGCTCAGGATGATACATCGAACAACTCAGGATGATAGATCATACGGTTCGGGATGAGTGATAACAATCATGGTGAGCCCGTCGAACCATCCTTCGACAAATTCATTGTGAGCAAGCCGCACAACTCAGGGCATGCTTCTTCGACGGGCTCAGAACATAATTTTTTGAACAGACCCGATGTCTGCTGATAGCGAACAGCTTCCTGGCGAAACATGGCCCTTGCTATCTTCATTATTCAACACCCCCTTCTACGTCTAGCAGATAAACCCTTTTCAGATACAATCAAGCCCTCATGAAGCGTCGCCGGCAGCATCATTGAGTCCAGTATCAAAATTCGATCCTCGACTTCAGAACCCCTCTTGACTTTTTTCCCAAGAGAGACCTTCCCATTTTTTTTGCAGAGGGCTTGACTCATGAATTTTTGAATCTATTTCTAATCTTAGAGAGGGTATATGAGAGTAACAACGAAAAGCCTTCAACAATACATGACATAAAACATGCTTTAGTCCCTAAAAACCACCTATCGCAGAAAAGGAGGAAAAGCCATGCTGATTCGACGAGTAAAAAGTTGGCCTCTTGAGCACCAGCTGAACGGACTTTCAGAGCTTGATCGACTGCGACGTGATTTGAGTCAAATCTTCGCGCTTCCCGAATCGCAAGCAGGGCTTGATTCACCAGCTGGCGTCTATCCTTTCCTGAATGTCACGCAAGACCAAGACAACTTTTATGTTCGATCGGAAATTCCAGGGATGAGCCTGGATGAGTTAGATGTGTCGGTGACAGGACGAAATGTGTCCATTGCGGGTGAAAGAAATATTCCATCCGAAGACAAAGGAGTCCGTTATCACCGTCGAGAGCGTGAAGCTGGAAAATTTCGACGGCAGTTTAATCTTCCGACAGATGTTGAGGCTGAAAAGGTAGAGGCAAGATACCGTCATGGCATGCTCATGATTGTGCTACCCAAAGCGGAAAGCGCCAAGCCTAGGAAAATCTCTATAAATGGCTAAGGATGGCCTGTACAACAAAAAGAACATTTTCTCGCAAAAGAAAGGAGAATAGTCATGGCGGCAGCAACACAAGATATCCAAGCCCGAAATAAACAAGAAGTACAATCTACCTCCGAACAAACCACGCCCGGCCGGGTGTTCTCTCCACTGGTGGATATTTTTGAAGACGATCAAGCGCTAACAATTGTCGCGGATATGCCAGGAGTTCCATCAGATAATGTCAGCATTGATCTCCAGGAAGATATCCTCACACTCACAGGCGTGCCTTCTCTATCCGTTCCGGAGAACGAGGAAGTTGTCATGCAAGAGTTCGAGACGGGGAAATACATCCGGCAATTTACGCTTTCCGAAGTCATCGATCAGCCAAATATCAAAGCCAGCCTAAATCATGGCGTGTTGCGCGTCACCCTTCCAAAAGTTGGCCCTGCTAAGCCCCGCAAGATTCAAATTACCGAAAACTGAATCTGTCACAAAAAAAGGGAGCAGTTTTTTTACTGCTCCCTTTTTCGCAGCCTAATCACAAGTCTTCTTCCCTATATTGTCCACATTCCCCTCTGAGTCAAGGTGCAGGGGCTACACTTTCACGGTGAGATACAACCCGCCTTTTCCACGATGAATAAAAATAAGGGCATCTTTATGCTGTTCCAAGTGAGACGCCACCTTTAAGAAGTCTTGCTCTGACCGAATTGGTTTCCGGTTGATTTCAGAAATCACATCGCCCTGAACCAAGCCGGCACGTTCAGCGTGACTGCCTGGCGTCACTTCCATCACCACCACACCATTCATGTCTTCGGTCATTCCTAACCGTTGCGCCATTCGTCCATCCAAATCTTGGACGGCCACACCAGCCAAAGGTCCCTCCTGGTTTATTGACGGCGTTTGTGCGACTCGTGTTGACTGAGCTTGTTCACGAATCACTGGCTTCAAAGTGACCTTTTTCCCTTCCCGCACAACCACCAAAGAAACTTCATGACCCACGACTGTTCCGACCACCTGGCCCTGTAAGGCCCGCGGATCACTCACAGCTTGACCTTCGTACTCAATAATCACATCTCCGCGTTGAATCCCCGCTTGATCCGCAGGACTTCCGGGCATCACATTGGTCACGAGGGCTCCGTGTACATTGTCGAGCTTGAATGACTCAGCTAAATCCGGCGTCACGGCTTGAATACCAACTCCCAAGTAACCTCGAACCACCGATCCGGTCTTGACGAGACTGGCATAGATGGGTTTCGCCAGTTTCGTAGGAACCGCAAACCCTACCCCCTGGTAACCACCCGTACGGGAGAAAATCGCCGTGTTGATCCCAACGAGCTCTCCTCGGGTATTGACCAAGGCTCCGCCGGAATTCCCCGGGTTAATGGCCGCATCCGTCTGGATAAAATCTTCGTATTGAGTAATCCCCATCCCGCCACGGCCTAACGCGCTCACAATTCCCAAGGTAACCGTGGAATTCAACCCAAAAGGATTACCCACCGCCAGCACATACTCGCCCACTTTGAGACTGGAGGAATCCCCCCATGGCACAAAGGGAAGATCGGAGGCTTGCAATTTAATCACCGCCAGATCGGTTTGTGGATCAAGCCCCACAACTGTTCCTTGAAATTCCCGCTTATCTGGCAGGGTCACCGTAATCTCTTCCGCATGCTCCACAACATGATTGTTGGTTAAGACATAGCCATCAGTTGAAACAATGACACCAGACCCAGCACCCTGTCGCTCCGGAAGAGGCATCTCCTTGTGGCGAGGTGGAAACTGAGGAGTGCCTGGCAATCCAAAGAACTCCCTCATAGGATCAAACGGCAGACCAGACATGGGGACGGCGGCTTGTTTGCTAACCGTAATATTCACCACCGCTGGCGTGACACGTTGAGCGATGTCCGCAAATCCGCCTTTCTGAAACTGAGGTGGATCCGTTGTTTGCAGCCCATGATCCGGCATTGATTTGTGGGCAAACGTCGGAGAAGGGTTATTCCAGGCCCCAAACAGCAAAGCCCCGACGAGAATACCCATCCCTGCCAAACCTAAACTTTTTTTCCAAGTTTGCCTCAGATCCCATTGATACACGACGGCTTTTCCGTTCTTCTCCATGTACATTCCTCCTTGATGAAAATGAACCGCTAGCGCACCATATTCATACAATGAGGATACTTCCTCTTCCTAACATGAGGATTAAACACAGATTAGAATTTATTAAGATGAGCCGGATAGCAAAAACGGGAAAGAGTGTCAGCTAGGAAGGAAGTACAAAAAAATACCTTAACGAAGCTTCATCATTCTTCATAAAATCCAATGGGTGGATCAATAAAGCTGAGCCCTGTGGAGAACTGGACTTCCGTCATTCCCGACATCTGTAATCGGGAATCCAGGTTCGGTTTTTTTTCAGATGGATCCCCGCCAACCACTGCGGGGATGACACCCGGGCGCTGAACCCCTCGCACACAACTCTAGAGAATGAGGCTTCGTTAGCAGTGGCCTTAGTACCTTGCGTCCTTTTACATCACACCGGAGTAGTAGCGAATGATGTCAGAAACCGACAAGACTCCAACGACTTGACTGCTTTCGGTCACCACTAAATGCCGGGTTCCTTTTTCCTTCATCAGGCGCACAGCCTCGACGATCGTATCACTTGTCTCAATGGTTATCAGTGGTTCTCGCATGCACGTTTTCACCGTGGTCGTACCAGGATCGGCCCCCGAGGCTACAACCTCACTGGTTAACTCAGTCTCAGAAATCGTTCCGATATAGTCATCTCCACTTTGAACGACTAACGAGCCAATTTTCCACTTTTGCAAAGCTTGTCCGGCTTCACGTAACGTGGCATCCAGGGAAATGGCACGAACGGTTTTCGCCATAAAATCGGAGACTCGGGGTCCCGTTGTTTTTGGCCTTCGCGATTCTTTGGCCAACGAAGCTCTGCGAGCCTCTAAATCTGCCACAGCACTTTCCAGCACACGATGGCGCTGACGAATGGTTTCTCGTTGGGTCTGGGCATTCGCTCCTTCCGGAGCCTCATCCGTGAGATTCAGAAGGCCAGCCGCCTCTCCCACTTCGGCATATTCATAGGTATCGAGAATCGATGAGGAACTCCCAAACACATTGGCTAATATATCTTCAACGACCGTATCGAACTGGTCTAATGTTTCAGCAGAGGGCTCATTCATTAAATGCGTTTTTAAAACCTCCAATTGCTGACGCAAACGCTGGATGTCTTGGTCTAATGATTTTGCTCGATCGGGTTTCGTAGCCAACTGTGCACTCATAATGCCTCCTTTACAATAAAGATCAGGAAAAGTATTTGTTAGTATTGGGCACTCGACAAGAATTCTTCTGATCCTACCCAACCCCAAAAAGTTGGGCAACCTACCATTCAACCAAACATATTCAAGAGATCGGGTACGATCTAGCTCCGCCGTGGAAGCACCCTGAGAAAATCTGAGGCGTGTTAGGTTTCCAGTAGCCCAGAGAGGAGAGTGGCAAGGCCCAAAAAACTAAAAAATCCCACAACATCGGTGACTGTAGTCAGCACAATCGAAGAGGATTGAGCAGGATCCTGTTTCATGGCTTTTAACGCAATAGGAATAATAGCTCCGGACAGCCCGGCAATGACCATCGACACAATCATCGATAAACCAATAATGAGAGTTAAGCCCAACGAACGGCTCCAAATCGCCACAGCCAGACAGGCCGTGGCCGAAACCGCGAGCCCATTTAAGAACGCGACATACACTTCTTTTCCACTGACCCGTAACCACTGCGATGGACGAATATCCCGCAACGCCAGCCCCCGAATGACCACCGCTAAAGATTGCGCACCGGTATTGCCGGACTGTCCGGCAACGACTGGAAGCAACACCGCTAACGCGGTAAATTTGGCAATGGTCCCTTCAAACATTCCGACCACAAAGGCCGCGAAAAAAGCCGTCACTAAGTTCAACTGTAACCAGGGCAACCGCTTGCGAACAGAAAACCAAACCGGAGACAACGCCCGTTCGTCTTTATTGGCCCCGACCATCGTCAACAAGTCGGCGCTAGCATCTTCCTGACTGGCTTTAATAATATCTTCGTTCCGCACGACCCCTAACAACCGATTATCCAGGTCCACCACAGGAATCGTGAAGAAATGGCGTTCACCGAACAGTTCAACAATTTCGTCACGGGGTTCTAGAGGATGAATAGTCGGCAGGTCACGGCTCATGACCGCTTGTAATTTTTCATCAGGATCAACCAGCAACAAATCCCTGACAGAGAACTTTCCCACCAGCTTCTGGTGGCGATCGATCACATAGACATCATGCACATCCTTTTGCGCGCGCGACCGCACATGCAGCATCGCATCCCGGACCGTAATTTCTTCCTGTAACACAAAGAATTTGGGATCCATAATACTGCCAACTGACTCTGGCGGATACGTCATATAGGATCGAATCTCTTCGGCATAACGGTCGGGCACGCGAAACAAAATCGCGCGCTGGAGATCCTCTTCTAATCGTTGAAACAGCGTCGCCGCCAGCACCGGGGACATATGCGGAATGACCTGTTTCAACATATCAGTGGGCATGAGCGCGAGAACATCAGCGGCAATAGGTGGAGTAATACTCGAGAGAAGGTTCGCCGAATTTTTCGCGCTGGTACCCTGTAAGACCCGCAGGATATCCGGCGCCGGATACGATTCTAAAATGCGAGCGGCATCCTCATGATGCTTGCGAAAAAACGCTTCATTCAGGATCTGCATCCCAGCTCGTCTGGCTGTGGTGGCGTCAAGACTCGGTTCAGTCATCAGTGACTCTTTCGTTCATGAAGGGTTTGGGCCACATCCGTCATCAGCCGGATTCCGGTGATGGAATAGGCTTCCCACAATTGCATCAGCGAATCGCTCACGCTTCCTAAAGGCGCTTTCCCTTCCACATCTTTTTCAATCCGCCGCAACATGCGGTACCGCAGGGCGCCAAAAAAGGTGCCCCATCGATCCACAACAGGCAAAGTATGGAACCGGCTCCATTCCGGATGCTTGATGATCTCTTCAAGATTGGCTTCCGCGGACAAGGTGGTAATTTGACCTTCCATGAGCGTTCCGACCAAATGCGCTGTGGTATCGACCAATAGTTGCCTCAACGTCACCACACCTTCCAGCTTGCCATCGCGATCAATGACGTAGATATAGTACATGGCTTTTTGCCCATAGGTCCGAATCCGCGACAGAGCTTCATCAACCGGAATATCCGGTGGAAGCGTAAAGACTTGGGGATCGGCCAAACTTCCAGCCGTATTAGGAGAATACCGCAGGGCCCGGCGAAGCGTTGCCCCCATGGAATTATCCAACCCCTCCAAGATCTCAAAACGCGTCGTTTCTTCAAACTGACGCAAAATACCAATGGCCGAGGTTGCATTCATCGCTCCCAGGACTTTAGCGCCTAAATCCTTGGGCAACTCTTCCAAAATTTTTGCCGTCGACACCGGCAAACTATGCTCCAGGACGTTAGCAATTTCTTCAGCGTCTAATACGGTTAAGAGCGCACCGGCCTCTTGAGGGCCCAATGACTCAAGGTGCCGGGCCGCCTCAACCGGATGGGCATGAAAATATCCCAGCGTTAGATGGTGTTCGAGTTCCATGATTATTGTTCCGTATGCGTGATAACAGCCGTGTCTTCAGAAAACTGGGCGGCAGGAATAATTACTCGTCCCTCCTTTGTCTCCAACACAACGGAGATAGGCGTAATAGACACAACTGTCCCCTGCACCTCCCCAACCTTGACCGTCATCCCAACCCGCACGACTGACCCTAAATAGTGGGCCGCGATTAAATTGGCTACGGCATTTCGAGAGCCCAAACCAAAAGACAGGGCAGCTCCACCAATAAGTCCCGCCAGCAAAATCACAATCGTGCTATTGAGCAATTCCGTATCAATCCCCAACGCATCTATAGCCGTGACGACTATCAGTAAAACAACCGCGACATAAACCGCCTGGGCCACCATGGTCCCATGCGTAATGCCTGCCGAACTGCATGTCATGGTAATCAGTTCTCTGACAAAATTGGCTGCGATCAATCCCAGAATCAAGACTAAGACGGCAATGCCTACCTTGGGGATATAATGAGCAATGCCGGTCAACGCATCAGATACCATTGATAAGCCCAGGGTGTCCGATGCTTTGATCAAGAACACCAGAAAGATAATCCAAAATCCAATCAAACCAAGAATTTCGGAAGACTTCTGTTTGGTCCCCGACCGCTCTAACAACGTTTGCATGGCCGTGCGGCTGAGCAACCGGTCAAACCCCATGAACTGCAGCAGGCGTATGGAAACAATCGACACGATTTTTGCCAGAAAATATCCGAACCCCAGGAGCATCAGCGCCAAAATCACATCGGGCAAAAACGCAACGATCTGGTTAAGACTGGCCACCACCGCTTCCACCAAGCCATCCCACCAGCCAGCCAATGTCATTCGTTTTTCTTCCATTCTAATAAAGAACCCTCTCTTCAGTGCCTAACAATCCATCGATTCTCGTTTATATACCCATACCTCATGATAGTCTCCTCGGTGACCGGCGGCAACAGTCTCTAGGAACAGCATAGTTCGCGGCGATGAGTCACAGCATGTGTCCATGAACGAACAGAATCAACACAAGGATAGGTTACCCGATTGTTTCAAAGCCGACGCCCGGCGACGACGTGCTCTTGCGATCTCTTGAGAGAAGGCTTTGACATCCGAATCTCTGAGCCATCGCGTCAATTCCCGGCTCACCCTTAAACGCCAGGATGGATAGGCAACGTCTGGCGCTCCAGGCAGATTTGGCGTATCCACTTCACCGAGCAAATCTTCTAATTGAACCATCAGTAAATGTGACGGAGCTTGTGCCAAAAATTGATAGACTACTTTCACCTGTTCAAAAGACAGACTGGACGGAACTGGCTCAGACCCCACGAGTCCATTGCGGCGCAAGGCCTCCCATAACTCATGACGATCTTCCTTCCGCGCTTTCACATCTCGGGCTTGATCTTCTATCAATGGATAGAGATTGGCCTGAGCTTTCACATCTATATCACGCCCTGCCCAATACCCCTTGAGGGTTGGAAGATCATGCGTCGTCACGGCGGCCAGCGCCTGGGACGGGAAATGAGCGGGCGCACGAAAGGCCCCACTATTTTCTCGTTCAAAGAATAACAACCGATAAGAGAGAAGCCCTGCATCTTGCAGTTTTTGTCGAATCGCCGGCGTCACCGTCCCTAAATCTTCACCCACCACCATCACCCGATGTCGCACACTTTCTATGGCTAATATGGCCAACAGTTCATCAACATAGGTCTTTATATACAGACCATCACGACCGTTTTTCCCGAAGGGCACCCAAAACATACGAAACAATCCCAAAGCATGATCAATACGAAGGACGCCTCCATGCCGCATATTCTGGCTGACCGTGTGCCGAAACAATTCATATCGATGTTGACGAAGTGTGTGAGGATTCGGAGCCAGCAATCCCCAATTTTGACCCTGCAAATTAAATGAATCAGGCGGGGCGCCGATGGTGGCGTCCCGGCCCAATTGTTCTTGAAAATTCCACGCATCAGCGCCATCAGGATGAACGCCCACCGGCAAATCATGATAGAGCCCTAAGTGAAGCGACGACTGTTCGGCGACGCGATCCAATCGGGTCAACTGCAACTCACACAACCATTGCACATAATGAAAAAAGTGTAGACGATCCGCACATTCCTTCCTAAATTGTTCAACAGCCGAAGAGGCCGGATCCTGAAACGCTGAAGGCCATTGACGCCAGGACGCACTCTCAAACTTTTCACAGAGAGCCTGGTAGGTGCAAAAATTCATGACGTAGGGCGGACACTGTTCCAGAAATTGCAGGAACGTACGGGCCCTTCTGGTCTTAGGCTTGAGGTGACGTTGCTTGAAGACTCGATACAAATCTTCTAAAACGGACATTTTCAGATGTTCCACGGCATCATATTCCACAAGACGGGTAGACCGGAGCGCCTGTAGCAAATTTTGAAACTTTTTGGTCTTCACCATGCGCTGGACTTTTGGCGAAGCGCGAAACTCGGCGACCTGCTCCAAATCCAAATACAGCGGATTCCAGCATAGGCGGCTTGAAGGCGAATACGGACTTCTAAGCCCCGGGGTTAAACTATGAAGCGGCTGCAGGCCAATGGTCGATGCCTTTAGGGTTTTCCCGGCCCCTTTGATGATGCGTGCTAAATCCCGGAAATCTCCAATACCCCAATTGTTCCGAGACCTCACCCCGTACAGTTGCACGCCAATTCCCCATGCCTTCTTTGACTGCCGGGGGAGATAACAGCGCCGGGGAGCCGCAATCACAAAACTTTGGGCCTTGAGCAACTGACGCTTCAAGGAAATCGTCAGCATCATATCGTAGTACCCCAGGCGCACCCGACCAGGCACTGTGACATGTATCCGCACATAACGTTGACCTCGCATATGGCTTTCACCAAGCAGCTCACAGGAAGATCCCAGAACCCTAGCGGATCGAACCTTTCCCTGCTCATCCTGCAGACTCCATTGAATGGAGACTGTTGCCAGCGGCTCATTTCCTAAAGGAAGCGCGAGAATACAGCCTAAAGGAGGACCTTCATTCACATAATGCAACAGAACTGGTTCAACGATTTGAGTCCATTTCTTTTCTCGTAGAGCTGTCCATTCCCGTTGAATATCAGCTTCAGACTCCACATTCATTCCTAACGCCCGTAAGATACTTTGGATGGCATCATTGGTGGCCTGATGCCAACATTCCCTCCCATCCAAGTACTCCCATTCCACGCCAACTGCCTCCGCAAATTGACGTAAGGCTGTATCTAGGGAAACGTCTGTCCGGTCCCCTTCGGATGAAGGAGAACTCGAGACCTGTCTTTCTTCCACTTGAATCATTGTCAATGTACGACTGAACAGGGAGACGGGGGCGGGGATACAATCCTTTTCCTAAATTACAGAAAAATAAAAGGATTTGCCAATTTCGCTCTCTTTTCAGATACCATAAACCAAACCTTAGGGCAAGAAAAAACCCTTACACACTTACCAGGGTATTCCTTCTCCCATCTCGGAGAGTCAAACCATGTATATAGAACACGCCTGGACGAACAGGCAGGCTTCTTCTGGAAGACCCCCTAGCCAGCCTCTGCCAGGGCCACTCCAATAGCCCCAATTGGTCATTGGTAAAAATTCTTCATTCGTTTTACAATACAAGAAAACGAATCATTGCTATCACGTGAACAACAACGTGTACCACAGCCACACATTTTAACAACAAGGAGGCATTATGGATTCAGATACACGAGTCATCCTTTGTGGGGGCTTGGCCCTGGTAACCGGCATTTTGTTAGGAACAGGCTTAGGTCTCTTAATGGCCCCGCAAACGGGCAGACGAACCCGCCGACAAATTAAAAACTACATCCACGACACCACCGACCGCGTGAACGACATGGCAGGAGAAACCCGGGATCGCATGTCCGAGTTCATGGACAAAGGCAAGCGCTTCGTCGAAGACCGAATTTAATCCTACCACTCTTCTTAAAGGGAGCCACGCAAATCATTTTGCGTGACTCCCCGCATCAAGTGGCAACAACCAAGCCACCGCTACCTTTCCTGGCGTTAGAAGAGGTTTCTTCAATTCCAGATTCATCTGATAGGTTATTACCAAAAAAATTTATATTTGTTCTAGACAGTCCAATGATATACACAATGAAAATGCTTCGCATATTTATAGGACTCGTAGTTCTTTCCATATTCGGTATTTCAATTGGTGGCCTGCTATGGGAAAATGGAGTTATTCCCCCCTGGTTCATTTCGTCTTTTCTATTACCAGCTGGTTTATTTTTAGATTATTTTGTCAACCAAGAACACTATTCATCCAGATTCAGAAAATATTCCACAACCCTAGGTGTTTTAGGCGTTACACTTGTTGGATATTTCCTAATTGATTTCTTAGACTTACCATTAGTAGCCGCCTTTGCTATTGTCTTTATCCTTTTCTTATTGATTGTAGCGCCAATAGTATTCATCCTACCTATCCCTCCTTTTTCGTAACTTTATGACTCTAAGGATCTTTAGGGGTCAGACTCGAATTAATTCAAGTCCGACCAGCATCAGTTAACTTCACATCTGGCCATCGTCTGCGACAAAGCCGGGACGCCCGTTGAATTTGGCACCAAAAATTGACATATTTGTCCATGAACCCTTTGACTTTGATGAGGAATATGCCAATGCCTTGATCAAACCCCTATATGGAGCCATAGAAGTACGGTTTGTCGGCATCCCTACATTGATCAAGATGAAGGAAGCAGCGGGCAGGGAACAAGACAAAATTGACATCGAACACCTGCGCATGAGATTAGAAGACGATGCCGGAACCTGAACCTCCACCAACAGACTTCGATTGGCGCCTGACCAGCTTCGAAGGCGCACGGCGCGAACAACTCCGCCGCTGGGCGCAACTGCCCTTGGAACATATCCTGCGCGCCATTGAGGAAATGCAGGACATCGCCCGACTGCTGGGTACGCCAACGGCCAGTCAGTCCGACCGATCACCGCTGAGTGCACGCGTCAAAGAACCGTCAGTTGAGTACGGGAAGAGCGAGGGCGATCATGCCCCCTGAACAACAGGGTGAATCCTACAGTATAGTAACTTTCAATTCAGACATTTTAGAACTCTCTCAGAAATGGTCCCCAATTCTTTTCCTCTACGGAAGAAGCAAGGCGACCGTTTCACTCACAATGTCCCAGATAGTACATCATCTGGTCCGGATGAGGCGGCATCAGCAACCGCCGCCCAGGTCAAGCCTGGGCCACTCCTAATAGTGATACTTCCCGACCCTTTTCCAAACCAAAATTAGGCCGCGTCGCCATCAAAGTTATCAACCACTTTGACGATGAAGTTATGAAGGTTTTTCAGGTATGATCTTTGGGTGAATGAAAAACATCACTGACTTCTAAGAAACGCATTCAACCTATGACTCGTGTCTCCATCAAACCGGAACTATTGCGGTGGGCAAAGGAGCGTTCCGGTGTATCCGAATCTGACCTCAAAAAACGATTTCCCAAATTTGAGGAGTGGGAAAGGGGAGTCATCCAACCCACATTGAAACAACTAGAAGGTTACGCAAAAGCTACCCATACTCCCTTCGGAGTTCTCTTTCTGGCCAGGCCACCAGAGGAACCTCTTCCCATTCCTGATTTTCGCACAATGGCCAATCGTAAAATTACTCGACCAAGCCCTGATTTGTTGGACACGATCTATATGTGCCAGCAGCGCCAAGCTTGGTATCAGGAATATGCCCGAGTCAATCAGCTTCCTCCGGTTGAGTTCATTGGCACCGTAACCCGATCGGATAATGTCAAAGAAGTTGCCAATCTGATTCGAGAGAAATTGGCTCTCAGTCTTGAGGACAGACGACAATGCACTACCTGGGAAGACGCCCTTCGTTCTTTTATTTATCAGGCTGACGATGCAGGCATACTGGTGATGTGCAATGGAGTTGTAGCGAACAACACCCATCGAAAGTTGGACCCTGACGAATTCCGCGGCTTTGCACTTTGTGACACGCAGGCACCCGTCATCTTTATCAATGGAGCAGATAGTAAGTCTGCTCAAATGTTTACTTTGGCACATGAACTGGGTCACTTGTGGCTTGGGGAAACAGCTTTGTCTAGTGTTGAAATTGCACGGGAGGAGGAGCAGGATGTGGAGCGATGGTGCAATGCTGTTGCGGCGGAAATTCTGGTTCCCTTGGATGTTTTGGAGCAGGCAGTTCAGCCCAGAGAACCTCTAGAAGATACCAAGTCCAGATTGGCGCGACGATTTAAGGTAAGCACCTTGGTAATTCTTCGCCGACTTCGGGATGTCGGGTTTTTGAACAACGGCCGGTTTTTCACATGTTTCAACGAAGAGGTCGAGCACATTGCTGAACTACAGAAAAAAAATGGGGGGGGAAACTTTTATTTGTCTCAATCCGCTCGTGCAAGCAAACGGTTCGCTCGTGCATTGGCTGAAAACACGTTGGAGGGGCAGACCTTGTATCGTGATGCCATGAAAATGCTTGGAATTTCTAAAATTTCTACCTTTCACAATCTAGCACGGCGCCTTGGCCTTGATGCGTGATGGCCTACCTGCTTGACGCCAATGTCTTCATCCAGGCCAAGAATCTGCACTATGGGTTGGATTTTTGCCCAGCCTTTTGGGACTGGCTTGTTCAAGAAAACGGAACTGGAAAAGTTTTGAGTGTCAGTCAAGTAGCAGATGAACTCCTGGCTGGTGATGATGAGTTAGCTAATTGGGCGCAAGCCCGTGGGGAAAGCCTTTTTCGGGAAACCGATCCTGAGACTCTTCCGGCTTTTACTGAAGTGTCGACCTGGGTTCAATCGCAGAATTTTGAGCCGGCTGCAGTGAATACGTTTTTACAGGTCGCGGATTATTTTCTTCTGGCTTTCGCCAAAGCACATGGTCATACCATTGTGACACATGAGGTGCCCTCAGATTCCCGTCGAAAAATCAAGATCCCGACCGTTGGTATTGCTATTGGTGTCCCTTCCATGACTCCCTATGCGATGCTTCGACGGGAGCGCGTTCGTTTTGTCCTCGGGCCAAATCGTCGCGGTTCAGCCTAATGGAATTTCGCATCGTCAAAATATTCTCAGCCATTCTTGGCTACTGACCATTTATACCTCGTTATACTCTCATTTGGGTATAAACAGGTATAAATGAGTATAATTGGAGTCCTCTACAATCTCCTTCATCTGACAGGGGAAAAGTGCAGGGGTTTGATTGCAAACCGTCTAGCCCAATTACGTTGAAGGTGATTCAAGATGGCACTTTGACGGTTATTCCGCGTCTCGACGAATTTTTTTTTCGCGTACGCTATGAACGGCTCACCCCAAGTGAAAAGAATTTTCTAAGAGCTATGGCTGAACTGGGACAGGACTCTCAACGCACGAGTGACATTGCTGATATTTTAGGAGTCAAAGTCACAAGTCTTGAGCCAGTTCGCGCGAAACTCATTAATAAAGGAATGATTTACAGCCCTGCACATGGCGATCTGGCATTCACCGTTCCACTATTTAGCGACTTTATGATTCGGGCGATTCCGACATTTCACCAATAGCCGGATTCATGGGATTTCGTATCGTCGACACCTTCACCGATAACCTTGGTCGCCTGACCAGTAACGAGCCTTGCCCCCGACATTAGGGGTCAGACTCGAATTAATTAATTCGAGTCTGACCCCTAAAGGTAGGACACTCCATGTTTCCTTTAGGCTCGTAGCCGCATGAGGGCCATGGCGCGGCCTTCGAGCTCGTAGACTTTTCCGCCTCGCCAGGTTTTTGGAATGTCCTTATCGTTCGTCGTCGCCGTATCGAAGACCCATTCCCATGCAACACCCTTTTTATGAGCGGGTAACGTAAACGTCACAGGCTCATGATAGGCATTGAGTAACAACAAAAACGAGTCATCAATAATCGGATTCCCGAGTTCATCCATTTCTTCGATGGCATCACCAGCCAACCGAATCCCCAACGTCAACAGACCTTTATCCCAATCTTCTTCAATCATTTCTTTGCCATCGCTGGCAAACCAGGCAATATCTTTGACTTCAGAGTCTTTAATCTGTTTGCCTTGAAAAAATCGCCGCCGGTGAAACACAGGATGTTCCTTTTTTATAGCAATCAGCTGTTTCACAAATTCTAACAGTTCAAGTTGCGGCTTCGTCAGATTCCAATCAAACCAACTAATATCATTATCTTGGCAATAGGCGTTGTTGTTGCCTCCCTGCGTACGCCCAATTTCATCTCCTCCACAAATCATGGGCACCCCTTGCGATAACAATAAGGTCGCAAAAAAATTCCGCTTTTGTCGATCCCGTAATTGCTGGATGGCAGGATCGTCTGTAGGCCCTTCAGCCCCGCAATTCCAACTGTCATTGTCATCCGTTCCATCTCGGTTGTCTTCTTGATTCGCCTCATTATGCTTCTGGTCATAGGACACTAAATCCGTAAGGGTAAATCCATCATGCGCGGTGACAAAGTTAATGCTGGCATAGGGTTGACGCCCGCTTCGCCCATAGAGATCACTACTGCCGGCCAGCCGCGAGGCAAACTCCCCGAGCAACCCGCTGCCGCCTTTCCAAAACCCCCTAACCACATCCCGGTATTTCCCGTTCCATTCGGCCCACCCCGGCGGGAAATTTCCCACTTGATAACCACCCTCCCCTAAGTCCCAAGGTTCCGCAATGAGCTTCACTTGAGACAAAATGGGATCCTGATGAATAATATCGAAAAAGGCGCTAAGCCGATCCACATCATGAAGTTCACGCGCCAATGTCGAAGCCAGGTCGAAACGAAAGCCATCAACGTGCATATCGCACACCCAGTAGCGCAAACTATCCATAATCATCTGCAAGGTTCTGGGATGCCTTACATTAAGCGTATTGCCGCATCCTGTGTAATCCATGTAGTAGCGGGGATCATCTGGCGACAACCGGTAATAGGCCGCATTATCTATGCCTCGAAAAGACAGGGTCGGGCCGAGATGATTCCCTTCGCCCGTATGGTTATACACCACATCTAAGATCACTTCGATTCCAGCGCTATGCAACGTTTTCACCATCGTCTTAAACTCATACACTTTCCGGCCTTCCCGCGGAAAGGCTGAATATCGAATATCTGGCGCAAAATACCCGATGGAGTTATATCCCCAATAATTGTTGAGCCCCTTTTCCACAAGGAACTGATCATTCACAAAATGATGTACGGGAAGAAGCTCCACCGCCGTCACACCTAACGATTGTAGATGGGCAATCATGGGAGGCGAGGCCAATCCTTCATAGGTGCCCCGCAGACGTTCAGGCACATCGGGATGATTCATCGTAAAACCTCTAACATGCACTTCATAGATCACCGTCTGCGCCCACGGGATTTGTAGCAACCGGTCATTCCCCCAAGAAAAAGACTGATCGATTACCATGCACTTGGGCACATTGCCCGCATTGTTCCGTTCATCCATGGATAAATCCGCGTCGGGTTGTCCAATTTGATAGCCAAACATGGCATCCGACCATTTCACCGTGCCTGTAATCGCTTTGGCATAAGGATCAATGAGAAGCTTTGCAGGGTTAAAACGATGCCCGGCAGATGGATCATACGGGCCATGCACACGATAGCCATATAAATGTCCCGGCCTGACTTCCGGAAGATAGACATGCCACACCAAATCCGTGCATTCTTCCATCGGCAAGCGAACGGTCTCCCGCTGTTGATGTTCAGAATCGAACAAACACAGGTCCACACCTGTGGCGTTTTCTGAGAACAGCGCAAAATTCACGCCTTCACCATCCCACGTTGCCCCCAAAGGATACGGACGTCCCGGCCGTTGTCTCATCTAGGTTGCTCCTTTACAATTCAAACACCACAGGGCACTCACTCCACTATTCCATACCCCTCAGACTTAAGCCTAGTCTGCATTGTTACGGTAACAGGCTCTTCTGATACAGGAAAGACCTAAAACAATTCTCTGCTCAATATTTTTCGTCTGTCGACCGTGACGTACAAAAAAAGCATGCTAGAATAATTCTTCGAAAGCCATGCCACGTGGAAACACTCCATCTCTCTCGTCTTCCCCACACAACCCACCGCTTGGGGCCGTCGTCACCGGCCCGTCACAGGTTACCTTCCGAGCTTGGGCTCCGTGGGTGAAAACACTTTCGGTAGAAATCTTAGGCCATCAGCCAGAAGTCGTGACGATGCAGGTTCAACCTTACGGGTATTGGGAGGCAACCGTCGCCAACGTTGAGGCAGGCACCCGCTACCAATATCTTCTCCACGAAAAACTGACCCGGCCAGACCCCGCGTCCCGCTTTCAACCTGAAGGCGTACATGGCCCCTCGGAAGTTGTTGATCCTTCGGTTTTTCCCTGGACAGACCAAGCCTGGAAAGGATTGCCGCTTTCGGACCACATCATCTATGAGCTCCACCCCGGCACCTTTACCACATCCGGAACCTTTGACGGCATCATTCCCCGCTTACCCTATTTACGCGATACGGTCGGTATCACCGCGATTGAACTCATGCCCATTGCCCAATTTCCAGGATCCAGAAATTGGGGCTATGACGGCACCTATCTGTTCGCTCCGCAAAATAGTTATGGCGGGCCACAAGGACTCCATCGCCTGATCAACGCCTGTCATGCGGCAGGACTTGCGGTGGTTTTAGATGTGGTCTATAACCATCTGGGGCCCGAAGGCAACTACTGGGGAGACTTTGGTCCCTTTTTTACCGATCACTATCGCACGCCATGGGGTGCCGCCATCAACTACGATGGGCCGCATAGCGACGCTGTGCGAGATTTTATCATTTCCAACGCCGTGTATTGGACACGCGACTTCCATATTGATGCCCTTCGACTGGATGCCATCCATGGCATCTACGATGCCAGTGTCTCTCATATCCTGAAAGATCTAACCGACGCCGTACATGCCGCCGCAAAACAGGAAGACCGATCGGTCTGGGTCATCGCTGAGAGCGATTGGAACGACCGTAAACTGATTGAACCCTCATCAAAAGGTGGCTTTGGCCTCGATGCACAGTGGAACGACGACTTTCACCATGCGCTCCATGCAGCGATGACCGGCGAGCAAAACGGCTACTATCAGGATTTTGGCTCCCTCGATCATGTGGCCACGGCCTTTCGAAAACATTTTGTCATCTCAGGACACTACTCTCATCATCGGCACCGCCGGCATGGCAATTCTGCGGCACACCTGTCGCCTGAAAAATTTGTCGTGTTCGCTCAAAACCATGACCAAATCGGCAACCGTGCGCAGGGCGACCGGCTGTCTACTCTCATTCCGTTTGCCGCGCAACAAGTGGCCATCGCATCAGTGCTGCTCTCCCCGTTCATTCCACTTCTGTTCATGGGCGAAGAATATGGAGAACAGGCTCCATTTCAATATTTTATTGACCATGGCGATCCGGGTTTAATCGAAGCCGTGCGGAAAGGCCGGTTAGCCGAATTCAAACCCTTTGGCTGGAAAAACATCCCTGATCCTTATGACGTTAAGACCTTTGAATCCTCACGGCTCACTCCTGTCGAGGAGCAGAATGACAGGCACCAACGCATGGCAGCTTGGACTTCAAAACTCATCGAACTGAGAAAGCAGCATGGGTCATTAGGCACAGGAGTCAAAGGCCATCAACTCCGTACCTGGGTCAATCCATCTAACACTGTCCTCACCATCTACAGAAAAAACGCTGGCGCGGAAGCCATGCTGCTCATCCTGGGATTCAACGACCAACCCACCCCCCTCACACTCTCCAAACAGAAGGGTCAGTGGTCTCTCCTCCTAGACAACAGCCATCCCGACTATGCTGAATCAACGAACACCACAACGACAGATACCCTTGTCTCACTGGACTTGAACTCGCGCAAGCAAACCATCACGCTCCAGACCTTCGCAACTCTGGTCTACAAACAACAGTAAGGCACCTTTTATTATTAGGGGTCAGACTCGAATTAATTAATTCGAGTCTGACCCCTAATTCCATTCGAGCTTTCAAAGAGGTTTAAAGAAGATTACGCTGAGGGGGGGGAGGGTCACGAGGAGAGAGAAGGGTTGGTCGTGCCAGGGGATAGGATCCGCTTGGACCTGACCGCCATTGCCCATATTGCTGCCCCCGTAGATTTCCGAATCGCTATTCAGCAATTCCCGATACGCCCCGCCACGAGGGACACCCATGCGATATTTCTCTCGCGGAACCGGCGTAAAATTACAGGCACAGACGAGACAGTCAGCCTGGTCCTTCGAGTAGCGAAGAGAGGTCAGGGTCGAATGATCACTATCATGCAGATCGATCCATTGAAATCCTTGCCACTCAAAATCCACTTCGTAGAGCGCTGGCTCCGCTTGATACAGCCTATTTAAATCAGCAACATAGCGCTGCAAACCACGATGTGGAGCGTAGTCCAGTAAATGCCACTGTAAACTATCGTCATGATTCCATTCCCACCATTGTCCGAATTCTCCACCCATAAAGAGCATCTTTTTCCCGGGATGCCCCCACATGTGACCATAGAGAGCCCGAAGATTGGCAAACCGCTGCCAGTCATCTCCTGGCATTTTGTCCAAGAGCGCTCTTTTTCCATGCACCACCTCATCATGTGAAAGCACCAGGACAAAATTTTCCGTAAAGGCATACATGAGCCCAAACGTCACTTGATTCTGATGATATTTCCGGTGAATCGGATCCAAGCTAAAATACTCTAACGTATCGTGCATCCACCCCATATTCCATTTATACGAAAAGCCTAAGCCGCCAACATACGTCGGCTTTGAGATTCCCGGCCACGCGGTTGACTCTTCGGCAATCATGAGAATACCCGGATGTTCTTGATGGACCACGACATTTAATTCTTTGATAAATTCCACGGCCTCTAAATTTTCATTCCCCCCATGTCGATTGGGCACCCACTCTCCGTCTTTGCGAGCATAGTCCAGGTAGAGCATGGAAGCCACCGCATCCACGCGCAAGCCATCTATGTGATACCGGTCAAACCAGCTTAACGCACTATTAATCAGAAAATTTTTGACTTCGGTGCGGCCGTAATTAAAGATCCGACTTTTCCATTCCGGATGCCAGCCCATTCTCGGATCAGCATGGTCATACAGATGCGTGCCATCAAAAAAGGCCAGCCCATGTGGGTCATCAGGAAAATGGGCCGGGGCCCAATCCATAATCACTCCGATACCGGCTTGATGACAGGCATCAACAAATGCCATAAAGTCCTGTGGAGTACCAAAACGGCTAGTCGGGGCAAAATACCCTGTGGCCTGATATCCCCAAGACCCATCAAACGGATGCTCCACAATCGGCATCAGCTCAATATGAGTAAATCCCATATCCTGGACATAGGGAATGAGTTGATCCGTGAGCTCCCGGTACGTCAGCCACCGATTGTCCTCTTCCACCACCCGCTTCCATGACCCAAGGTGCACTTCATAGATTGAAAGCGGCTGCTCAAGATGGTTGGCATGCCTTCGCCTCTCCATCCACGTCTCATCATTCCATTGATACTGCAAGACATCACACACACGGGAAGCCGTGCGGGGACGAAGTTCGGCAGCCGTGGCATAGGGATCCGCTTTGGTAAATGGTGGACCTCCCCCCTGCGGCAGCAATTCGTACTTATAGAGTGCACCTTCCTGAATGTCCGGAATAAATAGCTCCCAAATACCGACTCCTCCCCGGCTTCGCATCGGATGCCGCCGTCCATCCCATTGATTAAATTCTCCAACCACACTGACCCGCTCAGCATTTGGTGCCCACACCGCAAAGTTCACCCCTCGAACACCTTGATGCGTACAAAGATGCGCTCCCAGCTTTTCATAGCTTTGATAGAGTTTCCCTTCCCCAAAGAGATGCAAATCAAACTCTGACAAGACCGGTGAAAAGGCATAGGGATCATGTTGCT
The DNA here is from genome assembly GCA_965223315.1 of Nitrospirales bacterium. Taxonomy (GTDB): domain Bacteria; phylum Nitrospirota; class Nitrospiria; order Nitrospirales; family UBA8639; genus Nitrospira_E. The sequence continues at coordinate 2,128,762 of CBDCWD010000004.1, read as the reverse complement.
GAATGATGCGGCCTTGGTTGGTGGTAATTTGAAATTGATAGGACGGGTCGAGGGCCGCTCCGGGCACGACAGTCTCAAATATGCCGCCAGCATCCACTAACGTCATGAGCAACGGCTGAGAAGGTTGTTGAGGAGGCAGCCAGGCCACCTGGGCCGCCTCGGGAAGAAACGCGCGAATCCGAACCTGATCCGTATCCCCATGACGTTCAGGGTGGGGGCCAAGCACGGAAAAGGGGTCCCATTCGCGAGCCGTTAGGACCCGTTGAAGCTGTTCGGGGGTTATAGGCATTGCCAACCGTACATGACTATGTTAACTAGAAAGAGTCTAACAAATTTACCGGCTTATGTATTCTATCCTCATCACGTTTTTACTCGTCCTATTTTTTGCCGTTGCCTTTTCTCTGCAAAATTCGGAGCCCATTATCCTGAACTTTTTTTCCTGGACGTTCCAGGGCTCCCTTGTTGTCGTGCTGCTCACGGCTCTGGCCTGCGGAGTGTTGTTGAGTATGGTCGCGTCCTTCCCTTCATTTATTAAGAAAAGCCGTTTGATCGCCAAACAACAAAAGACCATCACGGAATTGGAACAGAAACTCGCGCAACAAACCATTGAGCCAGAACCAGAAACCCTGATCGTGCCCGTCCCTGACTATGAAAAAAGCCCAACCCAAACACCGTAAAACGGTTTCAGCTGAACGAACGCCACAAAAAGTGTTGGCCATGATTATGGCCGGAGGCAAAGGGGCACGCCTGATGCCCTTGACCGAACAGCGCAGCAAGCCTTCAGTGCCCTTTGCAGGCAACTATCGCATTGCCGATTTCGTCTTGAGCAACTTCATCAATTCCGGCATCCAGGCCATGTATGTGCTCGTCCAATATCGCTCACAGTCTCTGATCGAGCATCTTCGGCGAGCCTGGCGATTCAGCGGGCCCAATCGACAAGCCTTTATCACAGTCGTCCCGCCGCAAATGAAGGGCCGGGGGAAATGGTACGAAGGAACCGCTGACGCCGTCTATCAGAACATCAACCTGATCCATGATTTCGCGCCGGGCCTTGTGGCCGTATTCGGCGCTGACCATATCTACCGCATGGACCTTCGCCAAATGATCCAGTTCCATCTGGACCATCAGGCCGAAGTGACCGTGGCGGCACTCCCCGTCCCCATTCATGCTGCCAAGGGCTTCGGCATTATCGAAGCCAGCTCGGATTATCAGATTATTGGCTTCGAAGAAAAGCCGCCTCGGCCCAAGCCCATGCCCGGCAACCCGGAGATGTCCTACAGTTCAATGGGCAATTATATTTTTAATGCCGACACCTTAGTCAGAATTCTCGAAAAAGATGCCAGCCAAGCCGGGACTCATGATTTCGGACGGGACATCATTCCCTCGCTCATCAAGTCACATCGGGTTTTAGCGTACGATTTTTTGGAGAATGCCGTGCCCGGCATTCATCCCTATGAAGAATGGGGTTATTGGCGAGATGTCGGTACCATGGAGGCCTACTGGCAAGCCAATATGGACGTTCTGGGAGAAACCCCTATTTTCGATTTACGCAACGTGAAATGGCCCATTACGACGGATGCATTAACCGATCCAGTCGCGAGTATGGTCCGCTCTCACATGGATGATGCCATGGTTGGCCAAGGCAGCCTCGTTATCGATAGCACAATCACCCGTTCGATCATAGGACGGAATGTGCGCATTGGCGAGGGCTGTTCCATTCACGAATCCATCATTCTTGATGGAACCGTCATTGGGCCAAAGAGCCAACTGCACCGTTGTATCATTGACCGGTACAACCTCATCGAATCAGGATCAAGTTTGGGCCACTCCCAGAAAGGTGAGGGCAAGCGACCAGCAGGGAAACTTGGTCTCACGGTCCTCTCTCGTGGACAATCCTATGGAGGCCGTGCCATTTCATCCTCGCTGTCGTCCATGTGATCGACCGGTCATGCCAACCGATTCCGTGCGCATTCCCCTTTCAACCTACCGCGTACAATTTAACGCCTCTTTCACATTCCTCGACGCGGCACGGCTCACTCCCTATCTTCATCAACTGGGCATCACCGACTGCTATGCGTCTCCATATTTGAAGGCCGTGCCAGGAAGTTCTCATGGCTACGATGTCATAGACCCCACCGTTCTCAATCCAGAAGTTGGCACCGAGGCCGACTATGACGTGTTCGTTGCCGCCCTTCAACACCATGATATGGGACAACTGTTAGATGTCGTGCCAAACCACATGGGTATTGCCGCTGCCGCCAATATGTGGTGGCAGGATGTCTTAGAAAACGGGCCATCCTCACACTATGCGACATTTTTCGATATTGATTGGACTCCAGTCCAGCCGGAGCTCAAGCATACCGTGCTTCTTCCAATCTTAGGCGATCAATATGGCATTGTTCTCGAAAATCAGGAAATCGTGCTCCACTATGAGGATGGCCAACTCTTTCTGCAATACTATGAACATCGTCTTCCCGTGGATCCTTCAACCTGGCCTCTCGTCCTGAACTTCCGCCAAGACCACTTGCTGACCATTCTTGATGCCTCTTCCCCGCACCTTCAAGAATTTCAAAGCATTATCACCGCACTCTCCCATTTACCGGCACGCACAGAATCCGATCCGGATCGAATTGCCGAACGCTATCGTGAAAAAGAGGTGATTCGCCGCCGCTTGGCCACTGTCATGACCGAATGCGACACCCTGTATGATTTTCTCCGGGATAATCTCCGGCACTTCAACGGGAGCAAGGACTCTCCACGGAGCTTCGACCAACTGGATGAACTGGTCTCGAGCCAAGCGTACCGCCTGGCCTATTGGCGGGTAGCTGGCGAAGAAATTAATTACCGCCGTTTTTTTGATATTAATGAACTGGCTGCCATTCGCATGGAACAACCGGCGGTCTTCCTCAACGCGCAACAAAAGATCTTTGACCTTGTCAGTTCCGGCGCGGTGACGGGATTACGCATTGACCATGTGGACGGGCTGTACGACCCTCAGGACTATCTGACTCAATGGCAAAATTGGGCCGCGCAACAGTTTCATACCACACCCGACTCCAAAGGGCGGATCATCTACCTCTTAGTCGAAAAAATCTTAGGGCCCAACGAACATGTAAATCCCAGCTGGCCTGTACATGGAACCACGGGCTACACCTTCCTGTCTCTGCTCAATCAGTTGTTCGTGCAACCAGCACACCAACGGCACATGGAACAAATCTATACCCGCTTTACCAAAATTCCCTTTCACTATGACGATCTTGTCTATCACTCCAAAAAGCTCATTATGACCACTTCCATGGCGGGAGAAATTAATGCTCTGGCCCATGAACTTAATAGTCTCTCCGAACGAAACCGCCGCTCCCGCGATTTCACGCTCAATAGCTTAATCTTTGCCATTCGGGAAATCATTGCCTCGTTCCCGGTCTATCGGACGTACATTCGTCCCGACAATAAAGAAACCATTTCCGATCAGGATCGCGCGTATATTGGGCTGGCTGTGGCACGAGCCAAACGTCGCAATCCGGCTCTGAGTAACTTGGTTTTTGACTTTATTCGTGACCTGCTCATGAACATTCCACACGAGTCCTCACATTTGGAATGGGACACCATTCGTCCCTTTATCATGAAATTCCAGCAAACCACGAGTCCCGTGACAGCCAAAGGGGTGGAAGATACGGCATTTTATCAATACAACCGGCTGATCTCCTTGAATGAAGTCGGGGGAGAACCTCAACACTTTGGCCTTTCACTTTCAACCTTTCATCAGCACATGAAATATCGGGCCGAACATTGGCCTTGCAGTTTATCGTCCACGTCAACCCATGACACTAAGCGCAGTGAAGACGTCCGTGCCCGAATCAATGTGCTTTCAGAAATTCCCACAGAATGGCGGAACCGCCTGCGCACATGGGCTCGTCTGAATAAAAAGGCCAAACACAAGATTGATGGACAGCCGGTTCCCAGCCGCAATGAAGAGTATTTTATCTACCAAACCTTGCTTGGCGCCTGGCCAATGGGTCACCTATCAGATGAAGTCCAGGGGCTCTTCCTGACACGGATGCAAGCCTACATGGTCAAAGCCCTTCGTGAAGCGAAGGTCACCAGCAGCTGGCTCAATCCTGATGAAGCCTATGAACGGGGTGTCTCAACCTTCCTTGAGCGAATTCTTTTGCCCACATCGACCAATACATTTTTGGAAGATTTTCTTCCATTTCAACGACGGATTTCCGGCTATGGCATGTTGAACTCACTCGCCCAAGTACTACTCAAAACATTCGCACCCGGTGTTCCTGATTTCTATCAGGGCACCGAACTCTGGGCTCTCACCCTTGTTGACCCCGATAACCGTCACCCCGTGGACTATGCCACTTACCAGCAACGCCTCGCCGAGTTGCAAGAACTTCAACAGAAGTTATCTCCCACGGAACTCATTCAGTTCCTCTTCCAACATGCCGAGAACGGCCTCATTAAACTGTACATGACCACGACAACCCTCCATTATCGCCAAAAGCATCCAGCCCTCTTTCTTAATGGATCGTATGAGCCATTAGATACCCAGGGAGAGCGGGGACAACAGGTCTGCGGGTTTCTTCGACGGCACGGGCCCAAAGCCTGTCTGGCTATTGCGCCCAGATTTTTCACTCACTTCACAACAGATCCAACGATGCTTCCTGTGGGAGAATCTATGTGGGGCCGCACACGGGTTTCCCTTCCCGATAGTTTGTCGACACAATCTTTTCGAAATATCTTCACTCAAGAAATCGTGACTCCACAAAACGATGCAGACGTGGTAGGATTACCATTAGCTACAATATTTTCACATTTCCCTTTTGCCGTACTGGAGCCTCTTTCATGACTGTCACTAACCTCAACACCGTCCGCACACCCGATGATGAATCCATGGCCAATCACTCCACGCCCTCCGGAGAATTAGGCTGGGAAGGGCATGTCCATGTGTCCGATGAAGTCCCACTCTGGAAACGCGTGCTGGATACCTGGCCCGAACTGCGAACGGGCCTTTCCTACAGTCTCATTTTCGCCTCGGGCGTCTGCCTCGGTGGAGCCATTATGGCCGCAATCGGAACATCAAAAACGAACCAACGCCATTCATAACATCCGAATACAGGGGGTGAACCAATGAGCGATTATCAAAATCAGGGCGACTCAGGCTGGGTCAACACGTTTGTCTTTATTGCAGGATTTTTATTGGGCGCAGGAACCGCTATTCTGTTAACACCAGAATCAGGCACCCAGCTCCGCCATCGTGTGGCCCGCGGCGCGAAAACCGCCCAAGACGAATTTTCAGACATGGCCGCACAAACTAAAGAAGCCATGCATAGCTGGTCCGAAGAAGCCAAGGCAACGATGAAACAGGCTGCCAATCGAGTCAACTCAGCCGTCGATGCCACAAAACAGGCGGTCAAAACCGCACCGCAAGAATCGTTCGACGACTAGGGAAGGGTTGAGCGCCTTTCCCGCTCATAGAAACACCGACCGCACTTTTTGCCGTCGTCCCATCGCTCTACCTTACATCTGAGTGACTCCAATCACTCAAACGGGCGATATCCTTGAGTGATATGTCTTCTGTCGTCCCAACCCTTCATGACCTTGTCCCTTTATAAGAATCATGCGACACTAAAGAGATGCCGGCCTCCAAAGTCGCCACTTCTCCCCTCACCTCGCGCCTCAAACTGGGACTCCTCTTAAACGGCATCATCATCCTGGCGGAATTCATTGGAGGGCTATGGACCAACAGCCTAGGCCTGACCAGCGACGCCAGCCACAACCTTGTCGATCAAGGCGCACTCCTGTTAGCCCTATACGCCCACATTTTATCTGGCCGGCCGGCTACCGAAGAACGCACGTTTGGCTATCACCGTGCCGGCACCATTGCCGCATTTCTGAATAGCCTCACTCTTCTTATTACGGGAATCGTCATAGCGGGCGTCGCCTTCTACCGCATCATCACCCCACTCGAACATATTCAGGGTTTGTGGGTCATGGGAATTGCCGGAATCAGTATGATGGCAAATTTCGGCGTCGCCTGGTTGCTACAACAAGGCGCAAAACACGATTTGAATATTCGCGGCGCATTCCTTCATATGATGATGGACGCCTGGATGTCAGTTGGCGTCATTCTTTCCGGACTCGCAATCGCTCTCACACAATTGACGATTCTGGATCCCCTCATTAGCCTCGTGCTTGTTGCCGTAATCATCAAAGGCAGTGTACCGCTCTTTCGAGAATCGCTCGACATACTCCTGGAGTCAACTCCGCCTCACCTCAACACGTCAAAAATTGTGGCAAGCCTTGAAGGCATCCCTGGCGTCAAGAAAGTGCATGACCTGCATATTTGGTCAGTGGAACCAAGAATTATCATGCTCACCTGCCATGTGTTGGCAGATACAGAAACCGTCCAAGATAAAGATCAACTCCTGCAACCCATCCAAGCGCTGCTATCCTCAAAATTCGGCATCCATCATATGACCATACAACTCGAGACGGAATGCACCGACACCTATACGCTTCATTGCAACTTAAATCATCTTACCCAAGAATCCGCAGCAGAACCCGCCTTCCCCCACGCTCATCACCACTACTAACTCCCACAGACAGGCCTTTCAGGAATCCTGCTTACAGGCATTCTTGATTTCTGCTACTACTAATAGCGCAAGCAAAGAGCTGACGTATTGTTCACGGGCGACAAAACCCGCTTTGGACACCTGTTTGGAAAGACAAAGCAATCAGTAAAAATTCTGTCCTTAAGAGAAACCTTAAAACTTTTGTTGAATTGAAAGACAATTTACAATCTAGCATGACGGTAAACATTGAACATCTTGGTCATTTAATCTCTGGCCCGACTTGCCGGATCTCCGCAATTTTCATACACTGCTGATAGAATTTGGAAACACTCGATAGTTACCACTCAAGTACTTCACCCAACTTGCGAAACACACATGCAGAGCACCCTCACGATGCGATCGACCACTCCACTGAAACTTTTGCCAGCCTATGCCGGCGTCACCACGATGAGTGAGACTCTCAGCAATCCACGAGCACGTCGTCTCCTGTGGCTGGAAATTCTCATCAATGAAAAATTGGATCTCAAACCATGGCGGGACCACCCTCATGTAGAGGAGGCCTATTGGAAAGCTTGCGGTTGGTACACCACATACAACACACTGATTACCTCATTAATCTCCCGACAACCACTCCCCTTCAATCCACGTCCCATTGATTTCAGGGAATATCGCCTGTTTGCAGAGGCACTTCGATTTGCCGCCGCTCACACTTGACCAACTCACCCAATCGTTGCAGGAGTATTATAGGCAAACGGGCCACACCGTCGACTTGCTTCTCATCGGTGGCCTTGCACTTCAAGCCTATGGCTATGTACAACGAGTGACAGTAGATGTGGACGGAGAATTAGTAGGCCAATTCGAACCGCTGCTCAACTTTTTACAGCAACAGCAAATTCCTGCAGATCTGAGTGAAAACATTTCGGGGAGGTCAATCGTTGCCATGCCACCAGGCTATCGGGACCGAACATCCATTTGGTATGAACACGCTGGAATACTATTGCGCCTATTAGATCCAGTGGACTTTATTATTGCCAAACTCAGACGAGGAATCGATCAAGATCTCGACGACGCAGCATACATCGCCACACAATTTCAGGTCACCGCGCGAGCCATTCAGACATCCGCAGAAGCCGCCATTGCCGCTTCCCCAAAAGATACGGTCATCTTTCTCTTCAAGAAGACCATTGAGCTATTCTGCCACCGACTTCAATCAAAACAAGATCGTTAAATAGGACCGACCACGCATCCTGACTTTAGGAATTGGCCTTTTCATCTGAGGGCCTCAGTACACCTCGAAGCTCAGTGGCAACGCGCTGATAAATATCTTTTCTGGGTCCCAAAGCCACAATCTCCACCTTAGAGCCCTTGATCCTAAAAACGGCAGTTGGCCGAAGAGTTCGACGTCGCTTGGGGAGGCTTATGAAAGGATGCCCTCCGCAAGGTCATCCTGATTCTCGACAATCTGCGGGTGCACCATGCTCGCCCGGTTAAGGCCTGGTTGGCGGACCATACGGACGACATTGCTATGTATTACCTACCGGCTTACTCGCCGGAGCTCAATCCGGACGAGTCTCTCAATGGTGATTGAAAGCAAGGCGTCCACAGCGGACCGCCGGCTCGCAGTAAACAGGAGCTGAAGAAGAAGACGATAGGGCACATGCGCAAGCTGCAGAACACCCCGACTCACGTGCGCAAATATTTCGAGACGGAGCCGATTCGCTATGCCGCATGACATATGTATTTGATTGCCGGGTTAATAGTGTCTGGTTAAGAACTAAATAGGCCTTGCTGAAAAAAGCGGAAACCATTGATTTGAGGGGGCGATTGCTTGTACAACCAAGGGCGACGTGCACGGAAATATTCCCTCTCCCCTCAAAAAGCTTGCACCAGGAGACCCTATGTATCGCAAACCCGATGTGAATCAGTTGGCTTTTGACGAGTATGTGGACGAGTTCGTTTTGCCCTTTGGCGGGCAACTCCGCCAGAACAACCGATGGGTGCTGCTGGCCAAGCAGATGCCCTGGGCAGAAGTGGAGGCGGCCTACGCACAACAGTTTTCGCAAGAGGACCTAGGGTCACCCGCCAAGTCCTCCCGCCTGGCCCTCGGGGCGCTCATCCTGAAAGAACGGTTGGGCGTCACCGATCGTGAACTGGTGGAGCAGATTTCGGAGAATCCGTATCGGACACCTCTAAAAACTAGGATTTTTGTCTGAGGGCAAGGAAGCCGCGCGCGGAAAACCGGAGTGTATGTGGAATACATAAGGATTTGAGCACGCGGGTGACGCCGCCATCGCGGAAAAAGACAGTTTTTAGAGGTGCCCATCTGTTGTCTTGCCAGAGGCCTTCAACCCCAATCCCGTAGCCGCAGCTTCAACATCGCACAACAACGGAGGGTTGACAGATACATTCCCAAGGATCACTTTCTGTTCTTATTCCATTGCCAAAGCCCCAGTCCTAGCAAGCCTGAACTCATCAACACAACTGTCGATGGCTCGGGAACCGGTTGCTGAGTCGCTGGAGCCACTCCCTGAATATCCAACGCCCAGGCACCCGTGCGATTATTTCCATCAGCATCACAAAACGACCCATTGGAACAACCAAAAAAATCCGTAAAATCTCCAATGCCCTCTTGAGCAAACCCATCTGAAAGCGTCGACCCCAGTGCAAAGTTATCAAACTGCGTCAGCGCAACACGGTAATCGCCTGGGTCTAACGAAGCTTCGAGAAAAGAATCAAACGCATTTTCACTCGCTGGGTCGACGCCAACATCAAGAATATTGCCATCCTCGTTCTCCAGGAGAAACAGTCCACTCGAATCAAAGAGAGAGACAACCGGATCAAAGCCACCGGCAGGAACAACATCGCCCGCGGCATTGGTGCCTCCTCCGTACGACAATGTATTAATGGTCACCGTCGACGGAGCAGAAAGAGAAAAATCGAATAATTTGTATAAGTCAAGACTTCATCTGACAGACAGCGAGTCCGGTAATTGTTAAGCGGCCAGCATCTTCTCCTTCGCCAACACGACACTGTCTCGCCAGGTTTGCATCGGCGTTTTCCCATAACACCACCGGCCTTGATGCGTCCGCTGTTCATTGTACTCCTGTAGCCACGTATCCAAATCGGCTTGTAATTCGTCGAGGGTCTGGTAAATCTTCTTGCGGAACGTGACCCGATAGAACTCATTCAACTGTGTCTTGTGAAACCGTTCGACGATCCCATTGGTTTGCGGACTCTTTGTCTTGGTCCGGGTGTGATCAATATTCTCTACGGCCAGATACAGTTCATACTCATGCCGTTCCGGAGCGCCACAATATTCCGTCCCTCGATCGGTGAGCACTCGATTCAGGGGAATCTCGTGATCGGCAAAAAAGGGCAGGACCCGATCATTCAGTAAGTCTGCGGCCGTGATGGGCGTTTTGCGATCATAGAGCTTCGCAAAGCCAACTTTGCTATAGGTATCAATGAAGGTCTGCTGATAGATCCGCCCCACGCCCTTGAGTGTGCCCACATAGAAGGTATCCTGAGCCCCACAGTAGCCGGGGCATTCACTCACAAACTCTCCATGTGCTTCTTTGTCGGCCTTGGCTTTCTCCAGGGCCACGACTTGAGTGTCCGTCAACACGAGTCCCTCTTGGGCCACTTTGGCCTCTAAGGCCTTCAACCGCTTCCGCATCGTCTCCAAATCATGCCGGAGCCAGATGTAGCGGATGCCCGCGGGCGAGAGCGTGATCCCTTGTTTTTTGAGTTCATTAGCCATGCGCACTTGGCCCCAAGCCGGCTGCTCGATGGTCAAATTCACCAACGCCTCTTCCACCTCAGGCGCTACTCGATTCTTGAGGATCGGCTTTCGCCGGGAAATCTCTTCCAGGGCGGCTTCGCCCCCAGTCTCGTACAGTTCTTTAAACCGATAGAAGCTGTCTCGACTGTAGCCCATGATCTGACAAGCTTTTGAGACGTTGCCCAATTGCTTGCCCAACTCCAACAAACCCACTTTGGTTTTGATGATCTTTTGTTCGGTGGTCATCCTCATTCGTCCTTTCTCCGGATCTCCCGGGTTCAAAGGACTCTAGCTGACTGTCAGATTAAATCCTAGCACTTACAAATAATTCCACATCATCATCCGAAGCAAACTGTCCCATAAAGGAAAGATTGACAGCTAACCCAACCTGTGGGAGAGCCAAGACCATTCCGAAACATGAAAGAATACTGAGCAGTCGTGGCATAGAACATCTATCACCCATGGTACATTCCTTTCAACGCAGATATGAGGAAGAATGGCTCACGCAATGCCATGAGGATAACGGGCCGTGCTGATTAACGACGGCTGGCCCGTTACCCTCTCTTGCATTTCACAAACTACTTTTTAGCTGGCCAATACCCCCTGATGGGTAAATATTCATCAATTTCATGGGCAGCGGGTGACACCTCCACACCAAATCCCTCGCCACAGTTCGCCGGCAATGGATTGTTTTCTAAGTCGCGGATCACCGTAATTTGAGGCCAAAACCCTTCAGCTACAATCGTTGGGTCGTCAAAGGCAGGCGTCAGATTCGCCATCCAAACATCCGCACGATCAGCACCTTTTTTGGATTTCGTGCAGTAATTCGCAATGGCGATATCAACTTGAAGTTTGGCAATACACGAGGTTTCTTGAAAACGAGGATATGAGGCTCTCCAGGGCACGAGCCCAACCAACTCTGGATCTAATTTTCCTTTAGTGTACCGAAACGCCCGCACATCTGAACTCACGGTATTTCCCCGAGACACATAGGGAGAAACGGGACCCTCCACTCTTTCGATCTTTCGAAACACGTTGTGATCCTGCACAGGGCGGGCACCCATGATAGGATTCCCTGAGATATGACTCCCCAAAGCCACGTCTTCGCCAGTATCCATACGCTTCGCCACAGTAGAAGGACCATTCGGGAAGACCGCACTCATCGCCCGAATCGCTGTCCCATTGCATCCATGTGGAACACTAAATGAATTCACTACGCTACTGGAGCCTTCCAATTCCACCCGTTCCGCAAATGCGTTTGGCGTGTTTTTGGGAAGGACGGTCGTGTGAGGATTAGCCAACACATCACTCAGACCCACACCAGGTCCCACAACAAGTCCTCCCAACATCAAACCCATCACCATTTCCTTTCGCATGCCAAATTGACACCACCACTTCATAGGTCCCCTCCTTACGATAGAATAAAGAATGTGAATATTACTCGGTGAAAACGTCAGAATACGGACGTTTTCTTGAGTATAAATAGGAGAACCTAATGTATCGATACAACAGGAGCATTTCTACTGATACATATCAAAAGATGCCCACGCTTGCTACATCTGATTCTTTTTTCACAGCCAGTAGCCGCCAATGGCTTCCAAAATACAGACCCTTGAGCACAGCCTTAGACGTTCTGCTTTGCTGAGAGAAGACATGCTATTCCCCAAAAAGCCTATGAAACAGATTCTGTCATTTTTCTCAATTTTTCTAATCGAGCATGAAAGTTGTTGCATCCATGAGCAAATATGTCTAGACAGTTTTTCACCTATTTCGATAAGTTGAAAACGTTGAAGGCTTACGAGCTCTCGATAGCAGGAACCGTCAACATCACTCGTCACCAGAACAACTCCAAGGTGGGGCATTCCTCCTGGCTTTGGAGATAACAGGGTGAAGGCATTTGGACTGACCTCCTTGGCCTTCACCCTGTTTTTTTACTATTTGAAGTTCAAAAAGTTCCTTGCATTCAAACTACTGAGATAAACAGCTTTCCCCTAACTCTTCCCACCTAATTTTCTCCGCAACCTCGTTCTTGCTAATCTACCCATACGTCATTTTGACCCTTCCACTCGATTCCGACTTGAGGTCTGCATGAACGCAGTTTGTCCATCATTCCACATTAATCCACTCATTCGTCTTGTTGCCCTATTCCTTTCATTCTGCCTTGGTTCCTGGCCTCTATCAGGACTCGCCCACCCAGCAGCAGACTTACATCATCAGGCAATCGAGGCCATTCAGACCCAGGACCTTCGACAAGCGGAATCATTGCTTCAACAGGCTATTTCCGAATTCCCAGCTTACGCTGACGCTCATCATCTTTTAGGAATCGTGCAGTATCAGCTTACACAGAACCCTCGTACTGCTATTTCCGCGCTCCAACAGGCTGTTCACCTCAATCCCAACTTTGCGCAAGCCTACTATGATTTAGGCTTACTCTTCTTGGAAGAAAAGAGGATGGAAGAGGCGCAACAAGCTATTCAACAAGCCTTAACCCTGTACCCAAAATTTTGGGAAGCCCGGCTCACCCTTGCCAAAACCTTTGACCAAACCGGAGCAACCGACAAGGCCATACACGAATATGAAACGGTCCTCGGCCACGAACCTTCGTCACCGGAAGCGCTGTTTCATCTGGCCTATCATCTCATGCAAAGGAATCAACACGACCGCGCTCGAGATTTCCTGATCCACCTGACAACCCATAACCCACAACATACGGAAGGCTGGTATTTACTCGGCCGCCTTTCCGAACAGAACCAACAGTTCGATGAGGCAATGAGTGCCTACCAGCAAGTCTTGGAGAACAACCCGGAACATGTCGAAGCTCACTACAATTTGGGCTTTCTCTACCAGCAACGCAACGAGCCACAACAAGCGATTGAACATTTTCAGCAAGTGGTGCAACGAACACCCACAGATGCCGACGCGTATTTTAATTTGGGTGTACTGTTGGTCTCGGAAAAACAGATAGATCAGGCGGAAGCCGCCTACCAGAAGGGCATAGAATTACAGCCAGAATCCATGGAGGGGCAATTCAACATGGGAGCCTTCTACGAATTTCATAAAGAAGACCTCCAAAAAGCCAAACGGCATTACAGAAAATATTTGGAGCTAGGCGGCACCGACACCCGCATTCAAAAGCTCATGAAATAATAGGAAAAATCACTAGATAGTAGTTGTTGACAAATATTGCCAATTTAAAGGGACAAGATTCATGAGAAAACTCTCCGTCTCTCATGTCGAGCCCGATTGCATAACAGACACCGATATCTGTCAATTCAACTTTCAGCTATTTCTTTGAGTTTTTTGATAGCCAATACAATTGACTGTGAGTCTGTTGAATCCACACGAATAACATGTGATTGTTCCACCGGCGTAAAAGGTTCGATTGTTTCCTGCTGACGTTCCATCACTGGAACTGTCGCATCAGAGGCATCGTCTCCTTTCTGCAAACGCTCCTGGATTCTCTTTGCCAGCACTGCCTGAGGAGCAACCATAGCCACAATACACATAGGGCAGCCAAATTCACTGGCTAATGAGAGAAAGAGCGTTCGCTGCTCCCGCACAAGAAAAGCGGCATCCACCACAACGGAATACCCGGAATGCAAGAGTATTCGTGCCAATTCCCACAACCGATTATAGGTACGTCGAGTCATATCTGAAGTATAGAGATCCATTTGTCCGTGTCCCTCTGAGTTGAAGGCTTTGCCAACATTCAATCGTTTTCGTTCCACATCAGACCGAATACGAATACCGCCCAAGCGTTTGATGATTTCCGCTGACACCGTTGTCTTGCCTGTCCCCGACACCCCATGCATCAACAGTAAGAAGGGGGCTGGCGGCTTGATGAATTGATTCGCCAGCTCCAGATAACCTACCAATTCACGGCGAATCGGCTCCGTGTCCGTATGGTGATTGTCTATTTGGGTGGCTCGAAGACCCGCCACTTTAGCCCGGACCAACGCCCGATAGACTTGATACAGCCGCAAGACAACCAGCCCGGAATAGTCTCCTGTCTGCTCCAAATATCGATTCAAGAACACAAACGCCAAATCCCGGCGGCCGGTTTTTTGTAGATCCATCACTAAAAATGCTACTTCGCTCATGACATCGATCCAGCGCAGACGTGGCTCAAACTCCAAGGCGTCAAAGACACAGATATTCCCTTCCAATATGGCGATATTTCCTAAATGAAGATCGCCGTGACATTCACGTACAAAACCAGATTCTTTCCGTTGAATGAGGGCATCAAATACATTCTGCCATTCTACCTGCAACCAGTTGTCTATTTTTGTTAGATCGTTCCGAGTTTTTTGGTTTAGGAGACGGTTGGGAATTTCTTCTAAACATTCTTTCGTTGATTCCTTAACAAGTTCTGGAGTTCCGTACGGCAAATCATCTTTGGTCTTTTCTAGCCTGGCATGAAATTCAGCGATAGTGTCTGCTAATTGAATGACCGTGGCTTCAGCCGTGGTTTCGCCAAACAGAACTTCCTGAATCTCAGACTCCGAAGAGAATTGCTTCATCATGACAGCATACTCAAAAGGCACGCCTTGGCCATCAATGCATGGCGAACCAGGGGACCCTGTAATCGGAACAACCCCTAAATACAGATCAGGCGCTAGCCGGCGATTCAATCGAACTTCTTCCTCACAAAACCATCGACGTTTGTTCAATGTCGAACAATCCACAAATGAAAAGACAACAGGTTTTTTGATTTTGTAGGCATAGCATCCGGTCAACACCACCCAAGAAATATGGGTTTCAATCAATTGAACGTGATCAACCTGGTGGGTATAACAATCAGGATTTTTCAACCCTTCTATCCAACTTGTGGCCCGTTCACCCATTGCATTCTTTCCTATATGCTAGAGGAATCTGATAGGGCGCCTTGTAACGAAATTCTCAGACCAGGTACACTAAACCTAAAAACGGCAGTTGGATCACGAAAGTCTGCACAACCCCTTGACGCGCCTAGAAAATGGAAAAATTGCTTATCACCCCCAAGGTGACCGCACAATTTGTCCATTTCCTAGATCCATCAATTGCTTGCACAGCTTTTTCGCGCCCAACCGCCGTCTTTAGGTTAAACCATAGAGGTTATTCGTGTTAAGACGTATAAAATGGTTCTTTTTTCTGGGTTTGCTGGTCCTTGTTGGGGGAATCTTAGCTGCCTTGTGGTTTCTGCCTGGCACATTCTCCGCGAAAGGGACTCCTCCTGAATGGGAAGTCAAAATGGCAAGATTTGTCCGTCACTTGGCAACGCCTAGTCGCTTTCTCAAGATGGCAAATCCTGTTATTCCTACCCCAGAAGTTCTTGCGGACGCCCGGCATCACTTTGCCGATCATTGTGCAACATGCCACGCAAACGATGGAAGCGGAAAAACAGCAATGGGGCCCAACTTTTATCCCCCAGTTCCAGATCTCCGGGATTCCGTCATTCAATCAATGCCGGATGGAGAGCTTTTTTATGTGATACACTACGGTATCCGCTTTACCGGCATGCCGGCCTGGGGCAAAGGAGCGCCTGAGGACGATCAGGAAAGCTGGAAACTGGTGTGGTTTATACGGCATCTCCCCGATATCACCCCAGAAGAAATTGCGGAGATGAAACGGGACAACCCGATAACTCGTGCTGAATTTGAACAACAACAGATGCTGGAAAAATTTTTATCAGGGGAAGATGTTGAGCCTGAAGCTTCCCATCATCATTAATATGATTACCACAAGGAGTATTTTCATGAAATCGACTTTTCGCGTATTGATCCTTGTTTCCACATTCCTGCTCCCAACGCTTGCCATGGCTCACGGAGATGCCGCCCATGTCATGGGGACCGTGATCTCGACAGAAGCTGATCATGTCGTCGTGACAACGACAAAAGGTAAAAAGGTGAGCCTGGCTTTTCAACCTCAAACGATCTTTCAACAAAATGGCATTCACAGCAAGGATGCTCGCCCCAAAATCGGAGATCGTCTTGTCGCGGAAGTCACGAAAGATGGACTCCCGCAAGACCGGGATTGGGTGGCCACCGAGATCAACTTTGCCACGCCCAAAACGAAGCCCTAACCTTGTTCAATCTACCCTCCATGAGGTCCACCCCATGACTCAAATTTCCACGACAAGCCCTCCACGGTTATCGTCTCTCTGGAGATGGGTCCCAGGACTCCTTGCTCTGGCCTTGTTGGCAGGATGTGTCAAACCTTACAAGGACACCTTGACACCCGATGTGGCCAATCAACTCAATCACTCATTAACCTTTGCTCAAATCAAGAACGCTCCGGATGATCATAAAGGGAAAATGGTGATTCTTGGGGGGCAAATCCTTTCAGCAAAACGACTCCAAGACTCCACAGAACTCATCATCCTGCAACTCCCCCTTGTCCGGGAACGGGAACCATCCACTGACCTCACAAATTCTCAAGGCCGATTTATCGCCTATCAGAAACAGTTCTTAGATCCAGCCACGGTTCCCGAGGGAACCCGTGTCACGCTTGCGGGAGAATTATCGGGGTCTGTCACACAAAGCCTTGATGAAACCGAATATACTTATCCGACACTGATCATCCAAGAATTAAAGATATGGCCTGCACAATCGACTACCTACCCCCGTTACACCTACCCATATCCCTATTGGGGACCTTACCCCTATGCCTACCCTTTCTGGGGCCCGCGTAGCCGTTTTTTTTGGTATGATCCTTATTGGTACTGGTAGACCATGGGTAGACAGGACAGAAGGTTCGCCTTCCTGGATAGGAATGCCCAACCCGCAGAGGAGAAGAAGCTAACGTGAAGTGAGAAATCTGCTAGAGGGAGTGTTGAACAATGAAGATATCAAGGGCCATAGCTCGCAGGAAGCCGTTCGCGACCAACAACGACGGGTCTGTTCAAAAAAGTCCGTCCAGCAAGGCCGCAGCCCTTTTTGCGCGCGGAGCGTACTGGTACTACGTGAGCACGGAAAAAGGGCGAGAACGCCGCTGGCGGCTTTTTTCAACAGACCCTATTTCGATTACAGCGTGGGCTCTGAAGAATCTACGGATGGAGCCTGCTCGTTCAGTGCGTCCTTTTCTACGAATGAATGCTCTGACGTTTCTATAAGCATCGCCTCAATTTCTTCTAATTCTCGTAATTCTTCCTCATAGACCGGATCCGTGAGGCTCGCGCCAGAATGAGGAGCGATGGGTTCCTCCTTATCCAAAGACACCTCTGAATCTACGGTTTCTTTGACAGTTGGTTCCGGCATGGGAGCCATTTCTAATTCTTGGATGGCTTCATCATCGGCAGGATCCGTGAGACTCGCTTCAGAAGGACTGCCAGCCTTTTCCGTGTCCAAAGGCACCTCTGAATCTACGGCTTCTTCGACGGTTGGTTCCGGCATGGGAGCCATTTCTAATTCTTGGATGGCTTCATCATCGGCGGGATACGTGAGACTCGCTTCAGAAGGACTGTCAGCCTTCTCCTGCTCCAAAGACATCTCTAGATCCTCTTCGGCAGCGGGTTCCGGCATAGCATCTGATGGAACGACTTCTTCCATCTTTACATCGTCCACCACCGCTTCCTCAACAGTATCCTCATGACCCTGCATATCATAAGAAACAGGGCGCACATAGGTCGTGCTGGCAAATTCCGCGACCAAACCCACGGTATCGTCCCCTCCATCTAAGACAAGCACAATATCGGTTCCGGGTTTTTCCCACTGAGCCACCATCACTAAATGCCCGCGGAGCACGGCCTGCCCCCACAGACTTTCATCATACTGATACAGATCATCCAACCAAATCTCTTCGACTCGGGCGGGTGATCCATAGCTTTGGTTAATCCAATTTTTCACAGCATGAAAATCCTCGACAAATTCCGCCGTATCCTCGTGTTCGGGTTCAAAAACATATTTCGCTTGTCCCAGTTGATTGTCATAGAACGTATAGGTGAGGGCAGCCGGAATGTCTTCAATTTGCGTATGATATCCGGCACGCTGTTCACTTGCCGGCAACACCGGTGACGCCAACTCCCAGGATGGCTGCACAGGCTCATTATCTTTCACCTCTTGAAAACTCATCCCCCAGTCAGTGCTTCGACGTTCAAACGTTTTCGGCTGCGCCGGCATCACCATTTTTTGCATGACTGACGGTTCGGGTTTATGTTGAGTCGGCGCCATGAGCAAGTTGCCATCGGAATCACGATGCCGCGTCAAATGCAAATACTCGGAAGCACTGGCGGCGTAACTCGTACTCAACAATACTAGTCCCAATACGCCCACTGCACTTAGTAAGAAGGGATGTGTTTTCATAACCATTCTCATTGTCCTCATGGTTTCTAATCGTCTCCGGTGGACCATCGCCACTATAGGGGTAGCCAATAGTGGGTGATTGCCCACCCTCTCCTCAGTCTCTATAGAATACTGTCGGTTAGTGGTGCCAGAACTTTAGGCGGGGATTAAAATACTTTCTTGGGGCTGCATACGCAGAATTTATGACTACTACTGGCAGGCAAGGGTATCTAGCACCAAGCTAGGTTGCCACTTAAATTGGACCCTCCACCCGATAAGGGACGATCAAGAATTTCCCCCCAATGCGTTTGAAGATTGGTAAAAATTTGGAGATACCCTTCATACGTATTGGGTTTTTGTATATAGCCGTTCACGCCCAGGCTTGCGGTTTGGATAATATCCCGTGGAGCTTTTGACGTCGTCAAAACCACAACAGGAATGCAAGACAAGGTCACGTCTTGTTTGATTTCCTGTAAGACCTCTGCGCCCGACATTTGAGGCATATTTAGGTCAAGCAAAATGACGCTGGGACGAGGCGAAGCTTCTGGATACACAAATGCCCCTTGACGGCATAAATATTCCAAAAGTTCTGTGCCCGTATTCACTAATCGTAGACGCTCCCCGACCGGACATTCGCTCCAGGCTTCCTGGATGATTTCACAGTCACCGGGATTATCCTCAGCTAACAATATGGTTTGAATAGGAGGGTAAACCATGACTTTCTCGACAGAAAGGAAACTATACCTCAAGACTCTTATCGTCTCATTTGAAAAAATCTTGCTTGACTGAGGAGAGAATGTTGCGGAAAAAGTCAGAAAAACAGCAGCGTTAGACGGGAACCGGCAAGCGTTTCCATAACTGCTGGGGCATAGGTGTTTCCGGTACGCCATCTGGCCATTGGTTCGTGTCCCGAACATGCCACCATTGCAACAACGCATCCCAGCCACTCACTCTCACGGCTTGGGGTACAGCCAGTTGACGGTTCCATGGTTGATCCATCACAAAAACTTTTGCCCCTAGTTCTTGATAGCGTTCAAGGTGGTGCGGGTGATCATCAATCGCATGAGTGATGGTTTCAGGAATCTGGGTTTTTTCTTCTGTATGGTAGAGCGCTTCGAATGGGAGATGGTGATCCCGTAACCATTGCAAGGTTTGCGGACGTGAATGGGGACGCCTCGCGGTCACGATAATGATTCGAGAGTCCCGTTGAAGAACCTGTAGGACATACCTCGCACCGGAGATGAGTGGCAAGCTCGGAATGGATTCCTCATGAAACCGGCGAAAAATTTCCCCAAGAAGCGCCGGCTCTAACGCACTGACATCCAAGCCTCCCGCACTTCCATACTTCCCCACCGGCCAGGGTGTTCCGGTCAGCTCTTGGAACAAACGCTGAACTTCCGGCTCAGCTTTCGCCAGGACATTGTCAATATCAACGGCAAAACAGGGGCGAGAGTCAGGTTTCATCAAGGAAAAATAATCATATCTGGAAGCGAGTGCTGAAAGACGGGGGTTTAACGAGCTAACTCCACAGTCAACGATTGCTCCGATTTTCGAAGCGGCCGATTGGTGAGAGCCAGATACGCTTTACTAATAGAACGAACAGGCTGGACGTTCATCAGGAATGGGGTTTCCCAGTCGTCATCTGCCACATCCGGTTCTTCAGGAATCAAGACCTTGCGGAAATGCTGCTCATGAGCAGCCAAAATTTTTAGGGGAACGCCGCCGACGGTCCCGACGTGTCCATCTGGCGTGACCGTACCCGTCAACACCGTACGTTCGTCCACTGGCTCATTCTTGGCAAGCGCCACAATATTCAGGGCCGCCATTGCCGATAGACTTTCACCATATAATGTCACACCTGGATAAGGCAACCGGAAACGAATCGTCCAGGAATCTGGATTCAATCCAGCGGCTTCTACCACTCGTTGCAACGCCTGAATGACTGACTGCTGTGCATAGGGAGAAAAGTTTCCGGGCGTGGTCTGAAATTGGACATCTAGTCCATCATGGTCTCGACGTTCAAAAAATTCCAATTCAATTTCAGCAACGATCCCAACCGGTTCAGCCTCTTCATTGGTCGTCGTTCCTAGAATGGGAATGGCCGTTCGAACATGTTTTAACGGAGAAGAAAGCTCTGGCGCCGCATCTACAGGTAAGGGCATCGTCACGAAAACGATGCCGAAGAACCCCAAAAACGACAGGAGCAGGACCTGGCAAGAAGAGGGAGATGCAGCTCGTAAATACCCTGGAGCCTGGTGGAACGGTCTACAGAACCATGTCAGAATTCCAACCATCGCAGTCCTCCATCAATGACTCTTGGTTCCCTTTCGGCTTCCGAAATCGCGAACTTAAGTCCGAGGAGGATCTGGACGATGTCCTTTTTCCTGGTCCGTCTCTATCGTGCCATCAACATGAACATGTCTCCTTTGTTCGATACAGGTTGTTTCAGTTCACATACAACACGGGTCTGTTGAAAAAAGCCGCCAGCGGGGTCCAATTGGACTCACCTCGTGCCTTTTGTTTTCCAACATGCGGCAATCAAGAACGCCTATGCGCATTCCGATAATGACAAGAGATTCCAAAAAATTCGGAAAACCATTCGTTATTCTGTCAACTCATAGGATCTGGAAAAAATGGCTAAGAAAACCATTCCAATTTCGTCAGCGAAGGTGGGCATGTATCTTTGCGGGATTGATTGCTCCTGGCTAGACACTCCATTCCTGCGACACCGCTTTCTTATTCAGTCGTCTTCAGATCTGACCAAATTGCGTCAATGCGGAATACAGGACATCACAATTGATACGGAGAAAGGATTAGATGAGGACCGCATTGTAGAAACGGAAAACCTTCCTTCAGACGCTTCTGCACAGGCCGCAGAGCAGCCTGAGAATTCCTTCTCATCTGAAATCGAA
The DNA here is from genome assembly GCA_965223315.1 of Nitrospirales bacterium. Classification (GTDB taxonomy): domain Bacteria; phylum Nitrospirota; class Nitrospiria; order Nitrospirales; family UBA8639; genus Nitrospira_E. Next base: position 2,107,230 of record CBDCWD010000004.1, on the reverse strand, counting down.
CGAATAGAAAATCTTCCTCAGGAAATGCGGGGAAAATCCCTTGGAGGAGAACTTCACGAGATTAGGGAAACTCATCAGCACATGTTGGAAGGCGTCCAAACTATTCTGGAAACTCTTTCAAAAACAGGCGGGATTGCCGTTGAGCAGGTCAATGACATTACACACACCATCATGGCCGACACACTTGGCCATGAAGAAGCCGCAATTTCTCTTATTCGCACAAGGGAGTTTTCACCAGCGCTGTACGATCATACCTTAGCCGTCAGCACTCTCTCCGTGCTCTTAGGGCGAGCCATCGGGTTAGACGACTCGCAATGCCAAGACCTCGCGACCGCTGGACTTCTCCATGACGCCGGACTGGTGAACATGCCTCATGTCATTCATAAGCCTTTTCAAGAATTATCCCAATCTGAAGCCGCAATCTACTCCACTCACCCGCAACGCGGGCTGGAGTTACTCCTGAAGGAATCCACGCTCTCAGAAAATGTCCAGCGACTCATTCGGGAACATCATGTGGCTCTTGATGGATCAGGCTATCCTGGCGAGATTGACACGGCCGCCATCCAGCTAGACAGTCGTGTGCTACGCTTGGTCGATGAATATGATGAACTGTTAAGCGGGCAAAAAAACGGAAAACCCCAAACAGTTCGCAAGGCATTGCAACTCTTATATCAACAGGCCAAGCAAGGGGTGATTGATGCGGAGTTGACCACCAGCTTCATTAACCTTATTGGGATTTATCCAACATACAGCTTTGTTGAACTCAGCACGGGTGAACGGGGCATCGTCACGGCAAACTCCAAAGAAAATCTCCTTCACCCCACAATATTGCTGATTCAGGATTCAGCCCATCAACCACTCTCAGAGCCAATCCCCTTTAATTTTGCTGTCTTGGGAACCGAACACTCAGGGCCGGAAATTGTCAAAATCTTGCCTCCTGAAGAAGTCGAATTTCAAATGGACGCCGTCCTGGAAGACTGGGTTACTTTATAAAGGGCTAACCCTCCTGTCGCATCTGTACAGGACGAAGACGGTTTAACGCTGCCGCGACTTCAAATCGTCTTGGCCGTGCGAAATTTCCCGGATGACGACCCGCCATCGAATACGGCGAAAGAATATCCAGCCCCTGGCTATCAACCAGCTCCTCCACATCGTTAAGAACTCCGTGAATGGTATTCACTCCATTCATGAACCGTCTTGAGGCCACATGCAATGCATGCCCTATCGCTCGGACTTGGCTTAGATCCACGATTTGCTCCACCCCTGTCAAATTAATAGTCTCCTGTCCAAAGCCTAATTCATCAAGAGATCTGGCCATGATTTTTGCTTGGTGCCGCCCCTTAACCGCGCTCACCGACTCAGGATGAGGCACCCGCAATGTGATGGCGGACAAGGATCCACTCACCTCGCGGGCCCGGGATGAAGGCAATCGTTTCGCCACGGCACGAGCCGCCTCAGTCACATCCAAGGGAGAAAATTCATTCATCATGATCACACAGTCAGCCACATCAAAATAATCACCGCAGCCACCCATCACTAAAACAGTAGAGACTCCAAGGTCTTCATACAATTCTCGCACACGATCCAAAAAAGGCGTAATGGGTTCATCTTTTCGCTGAACTAACGCCTGCATGCGCGCATCTCGAATCATAAAATTCGTGGCACTGGTATCCTCATCCAATAAAAGAACGTGCGCTCCCGCTTCTAACGCCTCAAGAATGCTCGCGGCCTGGCTCGTACTTCCACTGGCATCATTCGTCGAAAACATTGTGGTTGATCCCCTTTGGGGTAGGTGTTGAATAAACCCGCTGATATCAACCTGTTCAACCCGCCGGCCATCTTCCGCGCGAATTTTCACCGCATCCGGCGCCGTCACCACGAACTCCCGGCCATCAGACGGAATATGCGGATAGACTCCCCGTTGTAAGGCTTGCAATACGGTAGATTTCCCATGATAGCCGCCTCCGACAATAAGCGTCACACCCTTTGGAATGCCCAGGCCTTTGACACATGTCGAATGACCTGCCACGCCCATCACAGAATGAGGCACCTGAAATGTCACCGAAAGCGAGTCGGGCGCAGACCATGTCACCACCTGAGAGGCTTCAAGCGGAAGATCAGAATCACCGCTGGCCCGGGGCAATATCGCTCCGTCAGCCACAAAAGCCACAAGGCCCCTGGCATCCAATCCAGATTGAATGAAATAGAAATTTTCCACGTAATTGACGAAGTTCCGGCATCCGGCCTCCGGAATGGCCTTCCATCGTAAGGCTTTATCAACAATTGAAGGAATTTCTTCTGCAAACATGACTTCGGCTTGCTGGCCAAGAATCGTCCGTCCCCGTGCCGGGAGACCAATCTCCATGCGGGCCTCTACCCAATTCTCCCCCAAGACCACTGCCGTTCGTTCCAAGACCTCCTGACCTCCGGCATCGACCCTGATCATTCCACTTTTGCCAATTCCCCGATTGCCCCGCACCACGCTTCGGATTACTCCAGAAACCGCTCTGGCCACATAATCCCGAAAGGCCACAGCTCGAATCTTGTTGGCCCACAGATCTTCAGGAAACGCTGACACATCATGCGCTACACGAACTCGAATTTTTGAAGGTTCCGCAAACGGATCTCCCTGAACATGGTCAATGTAAAGCATAAATGTCTCAAAATTATACGAACCTTCGAGACTTTTATAGGCTTTATAGCCTTGCCCATCGACCTGACGGAGAAGTTGGCAAAGATTAGAATGCCTCAACATGTATCCGTCACCCTCTTTGAGATACACATGGGCATCTCTAAAAACTGTCCTTTTTCCCGATGGCGGCGTCAGCGGCGTACTCAAATCCTCATGTATTGGCCCATACACTGCGGTTTTCCGCGCGCCGCTTCCTTTCCCTCAGAAAAAATCACCAGTTTTTAGAGATGCCCACAAATTATTCTTTTATTAGTTGAAGATTTTAAGACCTGATGATGACTCACGGTCTCTAGGCAATAATTTCGTAGCAGGGCTGAAAATTATGTTGGTCAATCTTCATTCGGCGTTGTGTCACAAAAGATTGGAGAAGCTCATCCAGCAATTTCATAATGACTGGATCACCATGGATTTTGAATGGCCCGCGTTGTTCGATTGCATTGAGCGCATGGGTTTTGACATGACCGGCCACAATACCTGAAAACGCCCGGCGGAGATTGGCCGCTAACATATGGATGGGTTGATCAAGATGCAAGTCTAACGTTTCCATAGATTCATGCATTGGTCTAAATGGCTGTTGAAACTCGTGATCAATCGTCAAGTGCCAATTAAAGTAGAACGCATCGTGCGTTTTTCTACGAAATTCCCGCACTTCCTGAATACCAGTTATCATCTCGTAGGCTCCACGCCGGGGATCATCGATAATAATTTGATAGCGTTGTGCGGCTTGAGGCCCAAGTGTTTGTTTGATGAACCGATCAATCGTTTCGAAATAGCCTTCACTCCCCTTTGGGCCCGTAAAAATAAGAGGAAACGGAATTTCTTCGTTATCTGGATGAAGGAGTACACCTAAGAGATAGAGAATTTCTTCCAATGTTCCAGCTCCCCCGGGAAAGACAAAGAAACCATGTCCCACGCGAAGAAACGCCTCTAGTCGTTTTTCGATATCCGGCATGATGACCAGTTCATTCACAATAGGATTTGGGGCTTCTGCGGTGATAATGCCAGGCTCTGTCAAGCCTAAATACCGCCCGTTTTTGATCCGCTGTTTGGCATGAGCCAGGGCCGCGCCTTTCATGGGCCCCTTCATGGCCCCTGGGCCACAACCCGTGCAAATATCCATGCCACGCAGACCGAGTTGATGCCCCACTTCTTTGGTATAACGATATTCACGTTCGCCAATTGAATGGCCGCCCCAGCACACGACAAGATGGGGATTCTCCACAGAATGAATTACGTCCGCATTGCGTAAAATGTGAAAAACTGCGTTGGTGATTCCAGAAGAGGTTGTTAAATCAAATTTTTCGTTGTGTTGAATTTCGTTATGGACATAAATAATGTCACGCAAGACGGCAAACAGATGCTCTTTAATCCCTTGAATTAACTTCCCATCCACAAACGCCCGGGCAGGCGCATTGGTCAGTTCAATCTTCACTCCCCGGTCTCGTTGGACCAAGGCAATGTCAAAATCAGCGTAGCGGAAAAAAAAGGCCTTGGTATCGTCCGTATCATTCCCACTGGTGAGCACGGCTAACGCACTATTTCTGAACAATTCATGAAGGCCGCCCTCACTCGTCTCACGCAGTTTCTCAACTTCTTGTTGTGACAGCATATTCATGGCCGTATCTGGCGTCACACTGGCAGAGATGCCACGACTTTGGGAAATTTTCTGCGAATTATGTTGCATCATTGATCACCCTTTAGCAAAAACATGCACCTATCCACTCTATCTTATCCTGGATTATATGCTAGGAAAAGGAACGAATTCGGAGAGAAGGACAGCTTACAGAGAAGTCATATGGCGGATGATTTTGCCTTCTACCATGTAGACGACCAATTCGGCAACGTTGGTGGCGTGATCCGCGATACGCTCAATATATTTGGAGATAAAGGAGAGGCGGATTGCACGGGAAATTGTTTGCGGATTTTCCATCATGAACGATAAGAGTTCCCGGAAAATTTGTTCATTGAGTTCATCAATGTAATCATCGTCATCCAGAACCTTTCTGGCCAACCCTGAATCACCCCGGACAAACGCATCCAAGGCTTCCCCCACCATTTTTATAGCATGATCAGCCATTAACGGAATATCGATATAGGGCTTCAATTGAGGTTCTTCATGCAGTTCGATTGCCCGTTCACAAATATTTTCCGCCAAATCACTCATCCGCTCTAATTCAGTCGAAATTTTCATGGCCGTCGTAATAAAACGAAGATCTCTTGCGGCAGGGGCCTGCAAGGCTAACATTTCTAGGCACACTTCATCGACATCCACATCCATCGCATTTACTTGATGATCCTTAGATATCACTTCCTCCGCCAAGGCATCATCACGCTCAATCAACGCATTCAGTGCCTGCCGAATCTGATCTTCCACTAGTGAGCCCATTCGTAAGATCCTTTGCTTAAGATTCGAGAGCTCCTCGTCAAAGTGCCGCAACATAGTCTGTGTTCCTTTTATATTCAACGATGATCATGAAAGTTATCCAAAACGCCCAGTGACATAATCTTCGGTTCGATGATCACTTGGTTTCGTAAAGATCTTTTTAGTTTCATCAATCTCAACCAATTCACCCATGAGAAAAAATCCCGTCAAGTCAGATACGCGAGCTGCTTGTTGCATATTATGCGTAACAATCACGACCGTCAGCTGTTCTTTGAGAGAATGCAACAATTCCTCAACTTTGGCGGTGGAAATGGGGTCCAGAGCCGAACAAGGTTCGTCCATCAACAGGACATCCGGATTGACGGCAAGGGCACGGGCAATACATAAACGTTGCTGCTGCCCCCCAGAGAGACCCAATGCTGTTTGGTGCAACCGATCTTTCACTTCATCCCATAAACCAGCGCCCTTCAGGCTGTTCTCCACAATATCATCAAGATCGGATTTACGTTTAATGCCACGCAGCTGAGGACCATACGTCACGTTTTGCCAGATGGATTTGGGAAATGGATTCACTTTTTGAAACACCATGCCAACTTGGGTTCGCAAATCAGTAACATCCACAGAAGGGTCATAGATATCTTGACCATCCAGGAGAATAGTCCCTACCACGCGACTCCCATCGACTAAATCATTTAGACGATTGAGGCAGCGCAGCAAGGTCGATTTTCCACAGCCAGACGGCCCAATAAATGCCGTCACTTGATGAGCGGGAACATTCAAATTAATTTTGAACAAGGCTTGATGGTCGCCATAGAAAAAGTTCATATCTTGTACGGCAAACTTTGGTTGTATCGGCTGTTCTTCGGCTCTATCCATAGTCATTGACTCTCGCCCTCGTGGAACAGGCCGGGATTGCTCCCCAACAACCTCGACCTTCAGGGATTTGTGAGTTTTTTGAATAACGTTCCCCATTGTATCGATTTCCCCCGTAGAATGAAACGAATAGACAACATAGATGATATCAGACAGAGAAAACCCTAAACAGAAGCTCCACGCAACTTCTTCCGCATATGATTTCTCACAGCAATGGCCGTAATATTTAACATGACCACCACCATAACCAGCACCAGCGTCGTGACATACACCATGGGCTTTGCCGCTTCGACATTCGGCGACTGAAATCCTACATCATAAATATGAAAACCCAAATGCATAAATTTTCGGTCTAGGTGGACAAACGGGAACAGACCATCGACTGGCAAAGAAGGCGCGAGTTTCACCACGCCGGTGAGCATGAGTGGTGCCACTTCCCCTGTGGCTCTGGAGATAGCCAAAATCAAGCCCGTAAGAATTCCAGGAAGTGCCGAAGGTAAGATGACTCGAAGCATGGTTTCAATTTTTGTCGCGCCAAGCGCGACGGACCCTTCCCGGTATTCTTTGGGTACAGCTGACAATCCTTCTTCCGTCGACACAATCACCACCGGAACCGTCATCAATGCTAAGGTCAGAGAAGCCCATAAAATCCCGCCCGTCCCAAAGGTTGGATTCGGAAAGGCTTCAGGATAAAAGAGCGTGTCAATCGTCCCTCCTACCGCATAAACAAAGAAGCCGAGTCCAAACACACCAAACACAATTGAGGGCACGCCTGCCAGGTTATTGACCGCGATCCGCACGGCACGAGTCAGAGGGCCTTGCTTGGCATATTCACGAAGGTAGAACGCCGCCAACACACCAAAGGGCACAACAGCCACACTCATGATCAATACCATCATCACGGTCCCAAAAATAGCTGGGAAAATTCCACCTTCTGTATTGGCTTCACGGGGCTCCTCAGTCAAGACATTCCAAAAATTTTTCACGTAGGTGAGAGATTTTTCAAACACCCCCATCTCGTTTGGCCGAAGAGCTGCTATTATTTGTCCAATAGGCAGTTCCTTTGTCTCGCCATTGGCATCTCGCAACACAACAGCGTACTCCCGTAGTTGTTCTCGGAGCACGTCTAAACTCTGAACATGTTGTTCATATTGAGATTCCAGTTGTCTCACATCCGCGTTCAGCTCTGAAATCTCTGAAGACCCGCTCTTTCCGTGTAGCTCCAATTCTTTGATACGCAAACGTGCTTGCTCAATCTCATGATTAATATCACCAATTTCATCTTTTTCAATAGAGGCAATCTCTTCGTGCAACGCATTGGCCTTTTCTATGAGCGGATTGAGCGATTTCCAGCTGTCTTCGCCAGCAGCCAATACAGACTCCCCTTGCCTGATTTCTTCAACATAACCATAGAAATTTCCCCATTCCCGGCGCTCGAAGACCGTGGCCGCCGATGGCAATCGATCACCCACAATTTGATCCTCATTAATCCACCGAAAATCCAATCCATACAGATCTCGATTGCCAATTTTCAAATTGAGCCGACTATTCCCTTGGGGCAGCCGCTCAGAGACAGAGCCGGGAATCACCTCCCGATGCTTGACCTCGCCCAAAATTTTCTTGCCATCAGTGAGTTCAAACTCTACAAGGTTCGATGGCCAAAAATACCCCAACCCATTCACCATAATGAGCAAGAGCACCCCAGTGACCATTAACACGGAGGCAGCCACGGCGCCTCCACATATCCAAATGAACAGCGTCCCCGAATTCCAAAATTTTTGAAGAAATGTTTTCATCGGGATGTTAGAACTGACTATATTTGGCACGAAGTCTTTGACGAATGATTTCAGCGATCGTATTCACCACGGAGGTAAACGCAAATAAAATCAGCCCTGCCAAAAAGAGTAACCGGAACAAGGTTCCCCCTTCTGGCGCTTCAGGCATTTCCACAGCAATATTCGCCGATAAGGTACGAAACCCATTAAAGAGATTCATATCCATCACAGGCGTATTTCCCGTCGCCATGAGCACAATCATCGTCTCGCCAACCACCCGGCCCAGCCCGATCATTAACGCTGAAAATAATCCTGGACTGGCTGACACGATAACCAACTTCGTCAGGGTTTGCCACGGCGTCGCACCCAATGCGAGTGAACCGGCAATTAACTGCCGTGGGACATTATTAATGGAATCTTCGGAAATGCTAAAAATCGTGGGAATGACCGCCATGCCCATGGCAAAAGCAATGACCATGGCATTACGTTGGTCATACCCGACGCCAAATGTGGAGGATAGCCATTGCTTATAATCTCCTTGAAATAACCACGATTCAATGTGCGTATTGAAAGAAATACAGAGATACAGGGATCCCAGCAGAACGACCACAAAAGCCAAAAATTCAGTCGTGGATCCAGCCCCACGTCTTACCCAAGCAGGCAGGACTTGCCAGAGCAGACACATCGAGACCAACGCCAAGGGAATAATCAAAAACATCCCTACAACGGCCGGGAAAATCTTTTCAAGCAAAGGGGCTAACCATAGGCCAGCCAAGAAACCCAACACGACCGTCGGCAACGCCTCCATGATTTCCACCACAGGTTTGACCACAGATCGAAGATCAGGATGCATAAACATCGCCGTATAGATAGCCCCAAGGACAGCCAACGGCGTTGCCAATAACATGGCATAAAACGTTCCCTTTAACGTTCCAAAAATCAGTGGCCATAAGCCGAACTTCGGCTCAAAGTCATCAGATCCACTGGAGGACTGCCAAATATGATGAGGTTGGTCGTACCCCTCATAAAGCACCGGTCTAAAAATTGACGCCATGGTTGTTTCAGGATGCTCGTTCTCAATCTCGTAGGTCATCACCGTTCCCGACTGATCCGCCAAAATTACGCCATCCCCTTTTGGGGAAAACATGACGGACTGAACTGGGCTTCCCTGACCCGGAATCTGGGCTAATGTTTGCCCCGAAGTGGAATGATGAAGAAACACCGCTCCTCCAGCGTCGGCGGTCAAAAATCCCTTATCCCGCTGCGAGGGAGATATTGCCGTCACAGCTTTCTGATGCTGAGAAAATGTGCGAATTTCTGTTAACCGGGGATCTCCACCTTTATCGGGGTCAACAAAGGGCATCCACACTGAGACCTTCCCTGCACTCGTTCCTACCACAATGGTTCGATCGCCGATCAGATATGACAGGGCCGTGATGCTTTCTTCTGAAAATGCGGCAGCTTGATAAGTCCCCATCAGCCGGGGAGCCTCCACGGCTGTAATGTCCCAATACAAAAGTTGGCCGTGCGTTGTGCCCACAACCAACGTTTCACCTTCCCCATCAAGGAGTAAGGCGGTTGGCACGCTCGTCGCTTCCAATAGGAGTTCCCCATGACTTAGAATTTGCTCTGCTTCAGAAGAAAAAAGGCCTCCTTCTTCTTCAACCATTTTCAAAATCCGGATATCCCCCGATTCACTCACGGCAGCAGAAACTGAGCCGCCATCATTCGTTTCTCGATACGCTAATCGCTCAATTGGCTTCGACGTCTCAAAAATCGCTAAAGGAGAGCCGGTTGACACTTCCGGTTGAATACTCCGCACCCCATCAACAAAGTTCACCCGAAAATCGATCGTTAAGGGAATCACTTGACCATCCACGGTGCCAAGACCATAGTTATTGCCTTGGGCGCCTGACCGGCCGACCGCCGTGATGGATTGCTCTTCTAGATTCAAAGACGTATCAATCGGAATCGGCTTTCCCGATTCTACATGGAACACCGCAAGATGCCCCCCGTGAATGGCATAGCCAACTTCCATGTACTCATCAATACCCACACCAACCTGACTCGGCAATGCACTTACAGGGCTTTCAGCATTCACGGAAATGTTTGATCCTTCTGTTACTGAAGCCGAATAAAATAACGGAACAACTTCTATAAAAAGATAAATAAAAATACCAAGAATACTCAGAATAGTCGCTAAACCCCCAAAGGTCACGATGGCCGTGGCCGCTTGATCGGTCCACCGTCGAAGAGTCCTGGCATCAATTCTTGAAAGAAAGGAAGCCCGAGGGAGGGATAAATCTGGCCCAATACTAGGTTGTGCGCTATTCATATGATGAGTATGGGGTTATTCAAGACATCAATGCCCGCAGCAATGTGACTGCGGGCATTGAAGACATAAATTATCGTTGTCCTTAATAATATAGGGATACTTCGTCACAAAGCACGAGAACCTTCCTACTGAAGATCACCAAGCTTTTCAGCGATAAGATTCTGAGGTAAAGGGAAATACCCATCCTTAATCACAACCTGTTGTCCTTCTTTGCTATACACAAAAGTTAAAAATTCTTTGACCAGAGGAGACAAGGGTTTTCCAGGTGCCTTATTGACGTACACATAGAGAAAACGAGCCAATGGATATTTTCCAGAACTCGCATTTTTAAAGGTCGGCTCATAAAACTGTTCGCCACTTTTAGCCGATAAAGGGATAGCCCGTACTCCGGAGGTTTTATAGCCAATCCCGCTATAACCAATACCCCCGCGATCTTCGGTCACACCTTGCACAACGGAAGCCGAACCAGGCTGTTCTTTGACCTCATCCTTATAGTCTCCATTATTCAAAACTTTTTTCTTAAAAAATCCATAGGTGCCAGAAGCCGAATTCCGGCCATAAATACTGACCCGGGTCTTCTGCCATGGCCCATTCAGCCCGGCATTGCCCCATTGTTCAATGTTGACCCTATGCCCGCGTCTTCTCGTCTTGGAAAAGACAGCGTCAACTTCTTCCATCGACATACCTTCGATGGGATTATCTTTATTCACATAGACAGCCAGGGCATCGACGGCAACGGGAACTGGCGTTGGTTTATATCCGAATTTTGCCTCGAACTTATCAATTTCTTTGCCTTTCATTTTTCGGGACATCGGACCTAATTGAGCCGTCCCTTCAATCAAAGCTGGGGGCGCGGTACTCGATCCTTTCCCCTCAATCTGAATCTTGACATTGGGATATTGTTTTCGAAACCCTTCAGCCCATAAGGTCATCAAATTATTCAGCGTATCGGAGCCAATACTATTGATATTGCCTGAGATGCCACTCACTTTGTTGTAGGTTGTCCATGCTGGATCCTCCATAGACTCCTTCGCCCAAGCCATAGACGACTCAAATCCACTACCCCCAGACCATCCCAATAACAGTCCAACGACAACAGCTCCAAATCCCTTAACAGTTCTTTTCGTTGTGCCTTTCATGAGCATTTCCTCTCTTTTATAAAATCAAGTAAAATATTTTATCTTTTTAAGATTTCTCCGATGTAACAACCATGTTACAAACATGTTACATGCTGCAAAATTCAAACATTCTATTAAAACTTAAACACTATGGGTGGGTTGTTCTATCATCCGTATTTCCAAAAGAGAGCCAACTTGATGTACAGCAATCAAACCGTCTCGTCGAAACCCACCCAGCATCGAAAAGAGGTCGCTCCATCGAATCCAAGGAAATCGTTGGACAATCATTTCTAATGTGACAGTTTTTTCATGTTCAATAAAATTCAAGACGTTTTGCTTCTCATATTCATCAACGAACCATTTACCAGTCCCCCTTTCCTTAACTGAAATCATTGTTCACCTCCAAGGTTGTGAGTTATTCAACAAGATCAACTAAACATAAGTTCACTTCAGTTGCCTTATCTTATCCAGAACATGTTGCTAGCACGTTGGGATCAGGTTACAGCCCTGTAAATTTTTAGGGATACGCGGATAGAAAATAAGCAGGAAACTTAAAGAAGTGCAGCACAACCCCAACAAGACGGTTCAGTCATGCTTCATGAAGGTCATCGTACTTCAAAGATGAATTCCCGATAGAATAGATCTCAGTAGTGTCCGGCAATATTCCCACCTTCCTCCACATCAGCGACGGCAAACTACACGAACCACTGACAGATGTGTGGGATTGTGGCATAAGTCAGGACCAAGGAGGACTTGCCATGGAGACACCCACCCAACTGAGCTTCTTTGACCTGACGAACCGCTATGACGCCCTGACCCAGAAGGGGGATCCCTTGGAGCAACTCGCCCAATATATCCCCTGGGCCCGCTTTCGCAACACGCTGGCGAACAGCCTGTGTCGTGCCAAACCCTCGAAGGGCGGGCGGCCTCCGTTTGATGCGATTCTCATGTTCAAGATCCTCGTGCTGCAGGCTCTCTACAACTTGTCTGATGACCAAACGGAATATCAAATTTGCGATCGCCTCTCGTTCATGCGCTTCTTAGGCCTCGACCTGCATCAACGCGTTTCCGATGCCAAGACCATCTGGTTGTTTCGCGAGACGTTGGCCCAAGCCGGGGTGGTGGAGAAGCTCTTCAAGCAATTTGACACGTATCTGGCGGACCACGGGTTACAAGCCCATGGGGGCCAATTGCTTGATGCCTCACTGGTCCCCGTGCCCACGCAACGCAATCCCGAGAGGAACATGCGGCGGTGAAGGCTGGGGAGTGCCCGGCAGAGTGGGAGGCGTACCCGGCGAAGCGCCGGCAGAAAGATACCGACACCCGCTGGACCCAAAAGCATGGTGGCAGTCACTTTGGGTATAAGAATCATGTCAACGTGGACAAGCAGCACCCCAACGGATTCGGCGCTATACGGTCACGGATGCGGCGGTGCATGACAGTCAAGTGCTCGAAGACGTGTGGCAATCCAAGAAGGCCGGGTGGGACGTCTGGGCCGATGCCGCCTATCGGTCGGAAGAGATTGCAGGCCAGCTCAAAAAGCGGAACCTCCGCTCGAAGATTCAGCATAAAGCGTATAGGAACAAGCCGGCGACGACCCAACAACAGCAGACGAATCAGCGGCGGAGCCGCGTGCGGGCTCGCGTGGAGCATGTGTTTGGCCACCAGGTGATGGCGATGGGCGGCAAGCTGATTCGGACCATAGGCCGGGTCCGGGCCCGCGCCAAGATTGGCCTGAAGAATCTCACCTACAACTTCCAGCGCTTCTTGGTACTGACGGCTGGGAAAAGAAGGCAACCGGCATAAAAAATGGGGCGGGAGTCGACCATGAAGCGGAACAAACAGATGCGGGAAGGCTTCCCGGTTTCATTGGGCGCCTGGGAGCGCTTGCCGGGCCACGCCACAACCGGGGGACACCAGCGAACTCGACCGTTTTTAGAGGTGCCCTCTAGTGTTTCTGCGGAACAACCTCATTGGCTTTGAATTTATCGTTCATAACTGACCTAATCATCCACACGAAGATAATTGTTCCGGCCTTCGTGAAAAAATTCCCGGATGGATACATCGACTTGAAATGCTCGAATCCAGTATCGCATATGCGCGGTTTCCAGACGGTTTTTAGACACACAAGGGTAAAGACCTTGCTAACTTCATTTTCAAGGTAGAATCTGAAAAAGGTGCTGAGCTGCATCATGGTTAGAAAATCCTTTTGCTTAAAAAAAGAAACGGCGGGGTAACTATAGTTGTGTCGGGGTTCGGGCCAGCACCCCGTAATTGGTGAAGCCAAGAAAGAAAACCCAAGAGTGGATTTGTCTTGATGCCCTCCTCTCAAATTCGGGCCTTCCTTGAAGACAATACGGTGTGGGGACAAACACAGTGGTGTGAATCACACAGGTTCTGGGAGAGGGGGAGATTCCCTCCTCCTACTCGACTTGTCTTTTAACCTAAAGACGGCGGTTGAGCAAGAAAAAGCTGTGCAAGCCATTGATGGGCATAGGACATGGACAAGTTGTGCGGTCACCTTGGGGGTGATAAGCAATTTTTCCATTTGCTAGGCGCGTCAAGGGGTTGTGCAGACCCTTCCACAGGCTCACGACATGCTTTCGTGATCCAACTGCCGTTTTTAGGTTTAATTGTCGCAGGTTGAGTTCCATTCTTTGATGTCGCAAATAGCGATATCAAACAAGGGCCGTGGTGGAAGGCGTAAACTTCCATGGGTTCTTACGGAGCATGACGTGGCGATCCTCTCCAGTGTCTTGCGGAGCAAACGGGCGATTCAGGTGAATATCAGTATTATTAAAACCTTTGTGCGGATGCGTGAGGTGCTGGCAACCCACAAAGACCTAGCTCGCAAGGTAGAAAAACACGACAAAGAAATCGCTGCACTCTATGAGTATCTCCAGAAGCTCTTAGCACCGCCAACATCTTCCAGGCGCAAGATCGGCTATTTGCAATCCTAGTGTGGCCAACCTGCGAGTTTCGTCTCAGACTCCTTACAGACACATGAGCTGTACCACGCATGGACAGGTTGGAGGTCACAAATTGTGATCTCCAAACACAAAAAGCTCAAGACGCGAGACCCCGTCTTGCGATATGTTGAGCTTTTTCGCGCTCAACCGCCGTCTTTAGGCTGAAAAGTCTGTTTCTGTGAACCCATTTCTCAGCTTGGCGATTCCTTCTGGGTCTGTTGAAAAAAGCCTCACGGACGATATGTCCGTTCTATGGCATGACACGAAATTGATCCAGAAGAAAAGTGAAAATTGGCAGGAAAGATTTTACCCGAGCTTGCGCTTGCGCAATTCTTCTTCAAAGGTTTTGTGATAGAGCACATCCCATTCCTGCGATCCTTCAGGAATGTTGCGAGAATAGGATTCCAGGCGGTGACGGACATGTTGGTCAAGTTCGGTTTCCACTTTCATATGGTCTGCAATGACCGATTTGATTTCACGTAAAGCCTTAGCCTGATCGCCAATCAAGGAAGCCTGGGACACACTTTTCAGGCTTCCCAAAATGACATGAGAGAGATGCATTTGCTTATCGTCGCTGAGTGAAAGTGCCATAGGATATGCAAAATTTGTTGTGAAGAAGAAAACGTTATAATACCAGTCCGCGTTCTTTCATAAGTTTTTGTTTCACCATCGAAAACATTTTTTGATAATCAGCACGGCCTTCCTGAAATTCGCGGTCAAATTGCTTGAGCATCTCACGAACATCGGCATTCAGCCGGTCTTCAACTTGCAACTCAGTTGTGATGGCTGTTTCCACATGTTGGATGACCGAGTCGGGCTGCCCGGAAACTTGTAAATACCCTCGATCCGTCAGCCGTTTGACCACCGTGGCGGCCATGTGATGAATGCGCGTGGCATTTAAGCGCATGAGGTTCCTTCCGAAAGCAGTTCCACTTGCATGGAAGTGGCTCCGACAGCTTGTTGTAAGACTTTCGGATCGCCCTGAACTTTACCAATGACATTCACGCGATCTGCCGGCACAGGATCTTCTCCCAAACTCATCGGCGTCCGTCCATAAAAAACAGCCAGCATCTCACCCATGCCCCAGAAAGCCACATCACCCACTTTGACTTGATTCTTAGCTGTTTCACGAAAATCTTTCACTCCTGGAATTTTACAATAAAACTCTTCCCCCCATTGATTGACTGGCGCATTCACTGGAAGCGCATCAACGATGGCTTGGGCCGTTCGATTAGGTTGTAACTCAGCAATGACCTGAACACCTCCAATGGTAATTTTGACTTTTTGTGCGCGAAATTCCATAACACCTCAATCTATGTTCATTGTTTGATGATTTTCTTAAAATGGTCTCAATCCGAATGTAGCTTGTCCTTATGATGAAATCAAGGCTAGAATGCCTGGCACCTCCATCTGACATTCTATGCTACCTTCAACATTTATTTTCTTGCAGGGAATTGGCGAATCCACGGAGAGGCGGCTCTGGGAGTCTGGCATTACGCACTGGGACTCCTTTCTTGAAAACCCGCTGATTGCATGTATTTCACCGGCCCGCAAGGCGCTGTATGATCCCATCGTACAAGCCGCGAACGAGCAATGGCGTCAAGGCAATTCTCGTTATTTTTCCAAGCTGTTAAAATCAAAAGATCATTGGCGGCTCTACCCTCATTTTCGAACAAATACAGCATTTGTCGATATCGAAACCAATGGTCTTCCTGCACCGCATGGAGAAATTACGCTAGTTGGCATTTATGGCCGAGGTCATATGACCACGTTCATTCAAGGGGAAACATTATCGGAACCTCGTCTGCAAGAGGAACTTTCCTCATACGATTTAATCGTCACCTTCTTTGGTTCAGGCTTCGACCTCCCGTTTTTGAAGGCAACATTTCCTGGTCTTCACATTGATCAACCTCATGTCGACCTCTGCTTTACAGCCAGACGGCTTGGCATGAAAGGGGGGCTCAAAGCGATAGAATATGAACTGGGATGCCAGCGGGAATCCACTGTCGAAGGCTTAACGGGATGGGATGCTGTGCGTTTGTGGCATGAATGGCAGAATGGGAATACCGCTTCGCGTCAGACCTTACTCGCGTATAATGAAGCCGATTGCAAAAATTTAGAACCCATCGCCGATATGATTTGTGATCGAATGGTTCAAGCGTATGGACCACCAGCAATGGCTGCTCACTCTTTATGAAGTCTTTCCCACTACAGACCTGGATTGGTATTGGGCACACCGACATCGGCCGGCAGCGAAAAAAGAACCAAGATGCTTTTTCCATTCACCATGCGCAACAACTTTGGGTCTTAGCCGATGGTATGGGCGGACATGCAGGGGGGGAAGTCGCTAGCCAAATTGCGGTAGAAGTGATTCCAGAAGAGTTCCAGCGGCTCCTGGCTTCTCACGCTGCACGATCTCCTTCCACCGATGTCCTTGAATCCGCTGCAACACAGGCTATTGAAACTGCCAACCTGCGCATTCGAGAACATGCTCATCACCATGACGACTTAAAAGGCATGGGCACCACTATTGTGGTCGTGGTCATCACGCATCAAGATGACGCCAGTTACGCTGTCGTGGCGCATGCTGGAGATAGCCGGGCCTACTGTTTTCGACAGGACACCTTGTCACTCTGGACAAAAGATCACACGCTCATGGAAGAACGGCTGGCTCTCAAGATCATTACTCCTGAACAAGTGCGCACACACCCGCTTCGTCATGTGCTGACCAAAGGACTTGGCATCGATTCACGCACCCTCCCCACGGTTCAAACTTATCAATTAGAACCCACCGATATTCTTTTACTATGTTCAGATGGCCTCACGAAAATGCTCAGTGATCTAGAAATTCAAACAGTTCTAAAACGGGGAGCCCCAAAATTGGAAAACGTCGCAACATCGCTGGTGGATACGGCAAATCGCTTAGGAGGCGAAGATAATACAACCGTGATTGTGATTGGTGCCGACCCAGAGGCAACCGTAGTTAATATGTCGCCGTCTATCGAGTAACCCGCCGAAACAACGCAGGCCAGCCAAAATACCCCACTGCATCTTTCATATTGGAAAACCAGCGGTGTGCCAGGCCCATGGTCGGATCCGTCACATATTGCATGGTCAAGACGATACGTTCTTCGCCTTCAGCCGATGGTGTGACCGCATGATGCAGTTTATCTCCGTTAAAAAAAATAACGGTTCCAGGCTTTGTCGCAAGGGACAGTTGTTGAACATGTTTTCCCTTCTCTTTTGTGTGTAGACGGCAGACGAGGCGGCTCTGCGATTGATCACGCAATCCAATCAACACAGTATAGCGGGCCCCGTTGTAGTAGGACGTATCATAGTGATACCCAATATGATCCCCTGGCTCGGTATAAAAATAGAGGGCGCAGGCATGTGGATCATCATCCGGGCAAACCAATAGAGATGCCCCTGTTATCTGACTGAGCACATGAATCCAATCTTTATGCTGATACAGTGCCAAGATAGCAGGAGCGAATTCTTGAAGAACGTAAAAACTGACGCTTCCGCCCTTTTTGTGCCCGGGAATAAAATTGCGGTTAATTTTTGATCGGACGGCATCAACTTCCTGCATCAATTCATCGATCAACCCCGTTGGCAGGAATTTCTCTATTGCAAAAAATTCTCCTTGCTCCCAATACTGCTGCGACCAGTTGTCTCTGTCGATATGGGCGGTAAGGTCTGAGACCTGTTGATTAAGGTTATTGACGAACATTAGCGACATGTGAGATTTCTCAGCCGTTTCGTTTTTCTTGACGGAGGCTCTTTCTATTCGGTTCTCTATCATGCCAGCAGAAAAACCGCATCGTCCAGCTATATACATGCGTTGCCTTGACCACCGCCAGTTCAGGCTTTATGGTCCCGCTAGACACACAAACAGCTGATCTATTCATTTCTCTGCTAAGGAACAATTCCTATGAGTCTTCTCCCCTACCGTGAGCTCGTGCTTGGTCAAGATTATTGGATTCAAGATAATGTATTACCAAATGCCTTAGAGATTGCCCAACGCTGCATGGCAATTCCCACATGGACATTAGGATCACCCTGGAGGCCCGAGCCTTGGCCTGGCATGCGCGCTCCAGGGGCTTTGAATTTGGACGAGGTCGCCACCATCGAAACATGCGTCAAGCAATACTTACACGTTCCAACCCTCACGCCTCAGACCAATTCGGAAGCGGGCCTTTCCGGCCATAACCATATTCAAATCTGCGGAGGATCAGAAGGCGTAGCGCGGCCACATGTCGATTCGGCTAAGATTTGCGACTACGCGGCTGTCCTCTATTTGCATCCGAGTCCACCGACAACCCATTGTGGTACATCGTTTTATCGTTTGCATGTTCCCGGTGAACCAGCAGATGGAAATTACTGTCCCAAGGACTATGAAAGTTTGAGCGAAGTCCCAGGGATTCCTCGAGAAATGGATCCTACGATGTTCGACGAAATCCTCGAAGCACCCTATCTGTTCAACCGTCTGGTCGCGTACAAATCAGATCTTATTCACTCAGCCACCGGGTACTTTGGATGGGATCATGCGCTTGCCTCAAAACGCATGGCCGTCGTCTTCTTCTGGAAGGCTACGTAGAACACCAATGGATCAGGTCAGTTCAGGCTGTAGGGCACCTCTAAAAACTGAGAATTTTTTGTGCGGGCAAGGAAGCGGCGCGGGGGAAAGGACTGTCTTTAGATGTGCCAGAAAGTAAAGTGCTCCGACACCAGAACATGTAAGCTTCCCCGTCATGTGGACAGTTTAGAGGTAGACGTTCCATGCTACTTAAAAATTAAGACCTCTTAGACTTTGACAATCCGTAAGAAGGGAAGTAATATTTTATATTCTTGGATTTGTCTATTCGCCACTATGATATACGTCGATAATTTTTTTGGTAAAGTCTTTGCCTACAACGTCATTGGACGTCTTCATACCCCCTCTTATTGTTGTTTTTGGCCAAATCCAAAAGCACCCTATACCATAGGTTGTAAGTTTTAGTTGGTATTTTCCACCAAAGTCTCAACGCAGGAAGTCTCCAACTAACATACAGTTATAGTGGCTTCAAGGAACTGAAACACGGTCGTTTGAGAAAACAACTCGTGGGCACCTCTAAAAACTGGTGATTTTTTCTGAGGGCAAGGAAGCGGCGCGCGGAAAACCGCAGTGTATGGGCCAATACATGAGGATTTGAGCACCCGGCTGACGCCGCCATCGGGAAAAAGAACAGTTTTTAGAGATGCCCTCATGGTATATGAGCCAGCCTACAAACCTCTACTGATCACTTGGTTAACCAATGAGGTAAATTCATGTACACCCAACCTTTCGACGTGAAATCATAGCAACCCATAAACTTTTTGAAGCTATTAACCGATAGGAAAACTGATAAAGAAACATGGAAAGATTGCTAAACTAATAGCAGAGGCTCTAGTCCGTAGAATATCATAAAGGCAGAAGGTATGGTTGTTGAGCTGCTGGTGATAAAATCTAATCATGCAAAACACAAAGCCACTACCAAGAAAATTTCTTGTTCTTGCACGGGGGCACCTCATTCAATCATAGCGTTGCGCGTTTCAGATTTTTCTTATTTTTTCGCCAGTTCTAACGTACCTTTATGAAATGGACATTCCATAATGCAAAAGAAGGTTTTCAACAGCATAGGGCTCAATGGGACGATCTGAATTCAAGGATCGATAACCATATTTTACTTGATTCGAAGTTTTGGGAGGTGCTGGTTGAATTCTTTTCGAATGAAAAGACCCTGTTGGCTATTTCTCACAATAGTGAGTACCCTGGAATAGCGTTGTTAGAAAATGTCGGGTATGGAATGTGGGGTACCTTTCAACCTTCTCAAGCGCCTCTTGGCCCTATCCTCCTTGGCAATCCAGAAAATATAGAAGGGCAATTAAAAGAATTACTTCAATGTCTTCCCGGCTATGCATTAGGTATAGGAGTGACTCAACAAGATCCAAGCTTTAGTCACTTTAATTCCCTTCGAGTCCACCGGGCAGCCGAAGTAAAGAACTATGTAAAAACGGCAAGAATCTCTGTGCAAGGGAACTTTGATGAATATTGGGCTTCGAGGGGAAACGATCTAAAAAGGAATGTGCGAAAACGGTTAAACCGCTTAGAACGGGAAGGAATTCGCACGGATACGACTGTCCATCAGACTCCAGAAGAAATGAAACACTGTATCCAGGAGTATGGGCAACTGGAAGAGTTAGGGTGGAAAGGAAAAGGAGGAACAGCTGTCTCGCCAAATAATATTCAAGGAATGTTTTATCAAAGTATGCTGGAACGTATTTGTCAAGCGGGGGAGGGAGTGGTCTATAGTTTACGATTTAATGACAAGATTGTGGCTCAGAAAATCTGCGTTCGTAGAAACAAGATGATGGTGTTTTTAAAGATGGCCTACGATGAAAACTATAGACACTTGGCTCCAGGCTATCTTCTTCAGTATGAAATTTTGAAGAGACTCTTCGAAGACCACGAAATAGAGACTGTAGAAACATATGGACGGGTGAATGAAGGATGGACGGATAAGTGGACGAATGATTTTCGCACAATGTATCATATCAATTACTTTCGCCATATGGGTCTCATGCTTGCCAAGAACGTTTTTGATGGAAGTCCCCTAGAAACTCAAACGATTCACTAAAATCATGTTGTCACCTTTCTTGTAGCTTAAGCAATGATACTAGCATCACGGCATTGAATTAGTATCGCTTCAGCTTTCGGTCGGACAGATCAACTTTCTTAAAAGTTCAAGCATTTTCAGCCAGGTATACATGAATCTTTCTAACCTTATCTCTCGTGCGCGACAAGCCAAGAACCAAAGTGGGAAGAGTCTTCTCGCTCAAGCATTTGAGATCTTTCGTCTACATCGATCCCCTGGTCAGATCGGCCCCTCAGAGTATTTCGACTATGGGCTTTTTGATGATCAGCGGCATGACGAGTCCGCAAAACAGGAATTTATTGGATGGAAGAAGGAAGCGATCATTAACAATACATTTAATAAAGTCGAATGGGGGGGGCTTTCACTTGACAAAATCATGTTTTACTCCTTCCTGGAGGGTGCAGGACTTCCCTATCCCCGCATACAAGCTATTTTTGATATCCATGGTCGGTTCATTAAAGGGGTTCCAACATTTTCATCGCCAGATGCATTAGCCGCGTTTCTAAAAAATCCGGACGTGTATCCAATTTTTGTCAAGCCAAGTCATGGAGTGTTTGGACGTGGCACCTATTTCCTCTCCGCATACAACTCGCCGGAAGATTCCATCTTGTTTTCTAATGGCACAACGACTTCATTGACTCAATTTATCGCGAATCTAGAGACGAAATTGTCACATGGGCAAATTTTTCAGGAAGTCTTTCAGTCCCACCCCGATCTCGCCGCACGATGTGGAGCACGATCCTCAACCCTACGCCTGGTGGTCATCACAACAAAAGAAGGCCATCAACTTTGCCGTGCTGTGTGGAAGATACCGACAGGCAGTAATATTATTGATAATTTTCAACATGGTCGAACCGGGAATCTATTGGCTTCAGTTGATATCAGTACGGGCGACGTCTACAGAGTGATCGGGCAGGCCACGAATGGAGAATTTACTCAAGTCTCAAGACATCCCGACACAGACGCGGATCTTATGCCTCTTAGGATCCCTGATTGGTCTACAGTGAAAGATCTTTCTCTCACAGCTGCTCGCCTACTTCCCGGCTTGCGCCTCTTGCATTTCGATGTTGCGATTTCTGACAAAGGCCCGCTTCTCTTAGAAGTGAACTTTCGCGGAAACTTAGACCTGCTTCAGCATGCTTCGGGGAGAGGATTTTTATCGCCGGAAGTTAGCCGAGCTCTAGACGACAATGAAGTATTTTATAAGGAAATTTCTTCACTTGTTCAAAAGACGATGCGAAAACAACAGGGACAGTCAGGAGCCTAACATCCTAGAACGGAATGAAGCATTCAACCCTAGAATATGGCACATCTTTATACATGAAGGGGAGTGCTTATTTTTACTAAAGGGCACCTCTAAAGTAGAATACGTTTCCTACTTTAATATTTCCTCTCTTGAGAAAAGACCTGGGTTTTCAGTACATAGGCCACCCCAAAACCTAAGGCCAACCCGATCCCCCACCCTGCGAACACATCTGTCACATAATGGGCGCCAAGGTAGATCCGTGAAAGACCGATAAGCCCCATGAGCGGCCATAAGATCCAGCCCAATGCAGGATAGAGGGTGACGAGGAAGGCGATCGCAGCGCTTGAATTCAACGCGTGATTTGACGGTAAGCCAAAGCTTCCACCACATCCAACCATCTCATGAACCTGTGTAAGAATATGGCAGGGTCGCGGACGCGCAATCAGATTTTTCAGCTGCCCACCAAGTAGGTCACTCAATCCGACCAGCAAACCTAAAGCCGGCGCGGCAAATTTCGCTTCGTCCCATTTTCTCCACCCCCAAAAAGCTAGAGCTAAAATTCCTGGAATGAGTAGATTGCTCTCTTGGGAGCATTGAAACATGACCCAATCCATAACAGGAAATTGGCCAGCCCAGCCGTTGATCGCTCGAAACCATTCTTCATCAACGGACATGCTTAAAAAATTATCCTCTCTGAATTTTGTTAAGACAGAATGACTGAGGATGACTTCATGAGACAAAAGCAGACTGTAAACATCTTGTCGTCATAGCCGCAGTTTGTAGATTTTCCGCCAGGAACCACATGGTACTAAGATGGATTCCCGATTAACAATGTCGGGAATGACGGAGAAGTGACAGTCTGATTCCTTGGAATACCTCTACAGTTCATGCGGATAAACCGAATCTCATCTGCAACCAGGTTGATAATATGCTAACATGCCAATCTGAAGAACCAAGGGGTCTTGTGATGTTAATCGATACGCATGTCCATTTAGACGATATCCGATACGATGCCGACCGCGACGCCGTGTTTCAACGTGCCGAAGAAGCGGGAGTCGAGGCCTTTATTACCATTGGATGCGATGTATCGACCAGCACATCAGCCGTGAAACTAGCCACGGAACGTCCGAACGTCTATGCCACAGTTGGCGTGCATCCTCACGAAGTAAAACGCATTGAGCCACCATGGTATGACGAACTGCGCCAATTAGCTCAGCACCCCAAAGTGGTGGCGTTTGGAGAAGTGGGGCTGGACTATCATTATGATCATTCTCCACGCGAGATCCAACGCCAACAATTTCGCCAACAAATCACAATAGCCAAGTCCTTGAACCTCCCGTTGGTTATCCACACACGAGAGGCCCAAGAGGACACCATGACGATTCTTCGAGAAGAACAAGCTAAGACTGTGGGAGGGGTCTTTCACTGCTTTTCAGGAGATCCATGGCTCGCAAAGGAGGCGCTAGACTTAGGCTTCTATCTATCGTTTTCGGGAATCATCACATTTCGCAACGCCTCGCTGCTTCGAGATATCATCCGCACAGTACCTGATGACCGGATCTTGATCGAAACCGATGCCCCTTACCTTACCCCGGTCCCCTTTCGGGGAAAACGCAATGAATCAGCCTATGTCACATATGTCGCGCAACAAGTTGCCGAAGTAAAGTTTGGGGACTCCCCAACTGGGATTTCTGAAGTATCCGCTTTGACCACGACCAATGCCAAGCGCCTCTTCAAAATCTCTTCATAATACGATTGCGTTGACGCAGTTTTTTCGGCAATTTCCGGGGATTGCCTTTTTTCTCTTTTGGGCGAGTTGACAGATCGTCTCCCTCATCTTTTCCCTCGAACCTTCCTCGATCAGCACGCACAGGGGAACGCGACTGTCCTCCCTTGTGCAGCCGGGCAAGAAACTCCTGGGAACGGATGACAAAGGCCCCAAAGGCTCGCGCCACGTTCGTGACTTCATGGTCAGATGACACCACAGCCGACTCTTTCCCATACCCACGAATGAGTTCTTGAATGACTTGATCGGCTCGTTCCCCCTCCGCCGAATACATCACGGTCACCCCTGCATGATGAGATGTCTGCCGAATATTCCCTGATTGTTTCCATGCATCAAACACGACGGTAATAGGGCAATGTATACTCTGTCCGTACAGACTCAGGCGCGTCACAAATTGGTCGCGGTGTACTTCACCGACCCCAATGACTTTCTTGGGAGGAAGCCCCATCGCCCCTAACACGTTATAGCCATCAATGATAAGATGTTGTGGTCCCATACATTGGATCTAATGCTCGTACTATGCAAACGCGATATCGTCCAGTCTATGCGTCAAGGAACAGCAAACGCCATGGTTCCAGCCTTGACAAGAAATGAATCATCTGCGAATAAGTAGAGAAACGGTTGAATTTTCTATGTCTTCCAATCGAACCATTTCTCTCTCTATTTCTCTCAGCCTGCTGCTTTCCACCTTGACTCCAACGTGGGGAGGCGAAGGTGGCCTCCGCCTCCCGATTCGAACAGAGTCAGTTCCTCCAATACAATTGGTGGCAAAACGCTCCAACGAAAGCATGGTGCGCAATATTCGAACGCACGAACATAAAACGTATACCCGACTGGTTTTAGATATTGATCGAGAGATTCATCCTGCCCCGTCAGATCAATACCGCAACCAGTCCTTTCAGTTGACACTGCCCCATACACGGATTCTCAAAAGAGCCCTATCAAAAACAACCGGCAAAAATTTCCCCATCAAGATGCAGGTATCCAGGACAAAGCAAGGGTCCCTGGTCCTGACGATACCAACACAATCATGGAAAAAATATAAATGGTATGTGCTGGAACATCCAACCCGATTCGTCTTAGACCTCTATCCTAGTTCGCCTCGAACTCCTACAGTTATCAACGTTCCTCAATCGACACCCAAACCACCAGCGGCCCCTCAAGTCACGAAGAAAATTCCGCCACCACCTCCAATTGTCACGCCAGCTCAAGACCTGCCAAAGAAAAAGGACATGGTTATTGTGCTTGATCCTGGCCATGGAGGGAAAGACCCAGGCGCGTTAGGTGGAAAAGGAACAAAAGAAAAAGACATTGTCTTAAAGATTTCTCGTCATCTTCGCGATTTATTAGCCAAGCAAACTCACGCCAAAGTGTTAATGACAAGGGAAAAGGATGTGTTTATCGAACTAGAAGATCGGGCAACCTTTGCCAACAAACACAAGGCCGACTTGTTCGTCTCAATTCATATCAACTCCAACACGAAAAAATCTATAAAAGGGCTGGAAATGTATCATTTTGGAGAAGCCAGTGATCCGCGAGCCCTAGAAGTGTCCGCACGGGAAAACGGCACGCCGCTTCAAGACAATGGGCCGGCCTGGCAGTTTATTCTTGCTGATAAGTTGCAAGACAAAAAAATTGAAGATTCACAAGAATTCGCTTGGACCACGAAAAAAGCGCTCGTGAAGTATTTGCAACCTTTTTACAAAGTCAAGGATCACGGCGTGAAAACCGCACCGTTCTTTGTCCTGCGCATGACCACGATGCCGGCCATCCTGGCTGAAATTGCTTTTATCTCTAATCCCACCGAAGAAAAACTTCTCAAAAGTTCAAAATATCAAAAACGAGTCGCTCAGGGAATCTTTGAAGGCATCAAATCGTACATCAAACCCCTACAAACCGCTTCCCGGTAACTCTCCTTTTCCCATCTCACTTTCGTTGACCCTACATTTGATCTTTTTTTCAAATTTGGGGTTCGGTACTATCTTTTACGACTAATTACTTTAGGTTCAACAGCTAAATGATGTCATGGCGACAATCAAACTTACGATTGAATACGATGGTACGGCCTACGCAGGATGGCAACGACAACCCCACCATTCAACCATTCAAGCTGAACTTGAAAGGGCATTGTTTAAGATCACGCAGGAACATATTCACATCGTTGGAGCTGGACGAACAGATTCAGGCGTACATGCTTTAGGGCAGGTGGCTAGCTTTCAATCCAAGAAAACTCTACCCGCAGAACAATGGGCCTCGGCGCTCAATAGCTATCTCCCCAGAGATATCTCCATTATCCGTAGCGAGCAAGGTGCCGATGATTTTCATGCCCGTTTTAGCGCCAAAGGGAAGATCTATGAATATCGAATGACTCTTCGGTCGTCTCGCCCTGCCCTAAACTATCATCGAACTTGGCATATTCCTTATGCTTTGGATGTGGAGGCTATGAAGCAGTCTCTGCCTGAAATACTGGGCACCCATGATTTTAGCTCGTTTCGCGGGCAACGATCTCAAACGAAAAACCCCATCTGTACCATCACAAACCTTTCTCTTGATCTTGAAGAATCTTCATTAAGATTTCGTATCGCAGGCGATCGTTTCCTGAAGCAAATGGTCCGGGCTATAGTCGGCACGTTAGTTGAGATCGGTTTACATAAGCGAAAGCCCAACACCATCACCGAAGTCATTCATGCCAGAAATCGTCAAGCCGCCGGCCGCACCGCCCCGCCTCACGGCCTCTACCTCCTTCAAGTCCGCTACTAGCAGGCTAAATTTATTAGGGGTCAGACTCGAATTAATTTGCTAAACTATTTGATTTTTCTGAAAATTTTTCGTTTCTATCTTTACAAAGCCACGATTTATGCAAGTTTTCCAGAATAGATTTTCATGACGGTTGACAGAAATTCCAAGGCATCAGGTTTTTTTCGTTGAAAGGAGTTTCGGCCAATAATTGACCCAAACCCGCCCCCGTCACGGATGGCTCGCGCTTCATCAAAGATTTTTTGATCTTCACCTTTGGCTCCTCCTGAAAAAATCAGGATGCGCCGTCCCTCAAAGGTACTTTGCACCACATGGCGAATGCGTTCCGCCGGGGTGCTGATGGCAATTTTTTCTGCTTCGTAGACCTTCTTGGCGGCTGACTGTTCCAAATGAGCACTCGGGACTTTGACTTTGATGATATGAGCCCCGAGCTGTGCGGCAATTTGTGCCGCGTAGGCCACCACATCCATAGCCGTCTCCCCTTCTTTACTCAATCCTGAACCACGGGGATAGGACCAAACAACTACCGCCAAGCCATAGGATTTGGCCTCTTCGGCAATCTCACGTAAATGCTGATACATGCTCTGGCTATGAGCGGAACCAGGGTAAATCGTATACCCCACGGCACAACACCCCAAGCGCAGCGCATCCCGGACGCTTCCCGTAATGGCAGAATTGGGATCTTTGGTGTCTTGAAGCGAGTCGTTGTTATTCAATTTGAGGATTAATGGAATTTGTCCGGCAAATTCGGCAGCTCCCGCCTCTAAAAATCCAAGAGGCGCTGCATAGGCATTGCAACCGGACTCGATCCCCAATTGAAAATGATACAGGGGATCATATCCTGCTGCATTGGGAGCAAACGATCGGGCCGGGCCATGCTCAAAGCCCTGATCAACGGGGAGAATCACTAAGCGCCCCGTCCCGCCGAGTGTTCCACTCATGAGCATACGTGCCAGATTCATTAACACACCAGGGACACTCCCTTCATAATTCCGTAAAATTTCTTTCACACGAGGTGTCATTGCAACAGCTCCTTTTATAATCCTAAAAACGGCAGTTGGATCACGAAAGTCTGCACAACCCCTTGACGCGCCTAGCAAATGGAAAAATTGCTTATCACCCCCAAGGTGACTGCGCAATTTGTCCATTTCCTATGCACATCAATGGCTTGCACAGCTTTTTCGCGCTCAACCGCCGTCTTTAGGATAATACATCCATGAAAGGTTTAAACGTTCAGAGACCAAAACACAGTGTAGAAGAGCGTCTCCCTTAAGACAAGATTCTTGGCAACTTTTGGTGTATTAATCCGTTTCTTCTACTTTCTTGCGAAGCGTGATGAGCTCCTGCTCCATGGCTTCAAAGCGTTCAGCAATCGGATCGGGAATATTCGTATGATCCATGGTCGCTTCAGGGACACGCGTCCCCTCATATTTCACAATCCGTCCGGGATTCCCCACAACTGTGGAATTTGCGGGGACTGACCGAAGCACCACAGCATTAGCCCCCACCTTCACGTTGTCGCCGATGGAAATCCCTCCCAACACTTTTGCGCCGGCCCCTACCACCACATGATTTCCCAATGTCGGGTGACGTTTCCCGCGCTCTTTCCCTGTTCCTCCCAGTGTCACACCCTGAAACAAGGTCACATAGTCTCCAATCTCTGCTGTTTCACCAATGACCACGCCCATCCCATGGTCAATGAAAAACCCTGCTCCAATGGTCGCGCCAGGATGTATTTCTACTCCAGTCAACCAACGGGCCACTTGAGAGATCAGGCGAGGGAAAAACGGAACATGCTGAGTCAAAAGCCAATGAGCAATACGATAGGCCAAAAGCGCATGAAATCCTGAGTAGGTCAGAAACACTTCCAACCGGCTGGTCGCGGCCGGGTCCCGCTCAAAAACAGCTTGCAGGTCTTGTGCAATTTGCGACAGGTTCAACATTCGAGTCCCTGAGCCAAGGGCCAAAATAGAATGACCGTTTACCACATTCCCTCAGGCTGTAACTGTATCAAACATACCGCCAGAACAGCGATCCCTTCTTTCCGGCCGATCATGCCAATGCCTTCCCCACTTTTGACCTTGATGTTGACTTGATGAGTATCAACGCCCAGTACTCGGGCCAAACTTTTTCGCATATCATTCAAGTAAGGCGCGAGCTTTGGTGCTTGAGCACAAATGACAGTATCAAGGTTCATAAGGATATACTGCTTTTCTTTGAGAGTTTGCACAACATGTTCCAACATCACTAAGCTGGACATATCTTTAAAGGCTGGATTGCTTGCGGGATAGTGCGTTCCAAGATCACCTTCTCCCATGGCACCTAACAGGGCATCACAGACAGCATGCGTCAACGCATCCGCATCAGAATGACCATCCAAGCCTTGCGAATGAGGGATTGTGATCCCTCCTAACACTAATGCGCGGCCTTCCCGTAAGGGATGAATATCATATCCTTGGCCGATCCTCATAGGCTTAAAACCTTTCTCTGACTTACTCCACTCACACCGATCCTTCCATCATGGGTCTGTTGAAAAAAGCCGCCAGCGGCGTTCTCGCCCTTTTTCCGTGCTCACGTAGTGCCAGTACGCTCCGCGCGTAAAAAGGGCTGCGGCCTTCCCTTCGAGAAGCCTCAGGACAGGACTGGACGGACTGTTTTGAACAGCCCCGTCGTTGTTGAGCGCCAAGGGCTTCCTGGCGAAATATGACCCTTAATATCTTCACTATTCAACACTCCCATCATACTTCTTACACGTTAGTCTTGCGTTCTTAAAATCGCCTCGCCAAAAATCAAATCGTCAGGTTTCGTAATTTTAATATTTAAATCACTCCCTTCCACCACAGACACAGGATAACCTTTCCGTTCAATTAACGCCGCATCATCCGTGACATTCCATTGTTCTTCTTGCGCATCTCGATGAGCCTCACACAGCCAGTCATATCGGAACACTTGTGGCGTTTGAATATGCCATAGCTCTTCACGTATTAATGTTTCTTGAATGATCAATTGCGCATTCACGCGTTTGACGGTGTCATGAATTGGCACACCCACGACCGCAGCCCCTGTGCGTTCTGCACACGCAATACTTCTTTCGACAACATCCTCTTGAATGAAGGGACGAACTCCATCATGCACTAAAACCAGCTCAGGAGGGTCAGAAATGGCCAATAGCCCATGGCGCACAGAATCCTGACGGCGAGTTCCGCCCGCAACGATTTGCGTCACTTTTTTCAACCCAAATGGCTGGACAATTTCACGCCAACAATAGTCTTGGTCATCTGCTGGAACGGAAAGAATAATTTCACGGATTGCGGAAATCTGCTGAAGAACTTTGAGGGAGAGCACCAGAAGAGGAGTACCGCCAAGGACGAGATATTGTTTGCGAGTTGCCCCACCCATGCGGGTCCCTAAACCTGCCGCAGGGACGACCGCCACGACAGATTTAGACACGCGCCAAACTTAACTCCTCGCGTTCAGTTTCTTCTTTGAGACGCGTAAAGATCATCCGGCCCGCGCTAGTTTGCAACACACTTGTCACCACCACATCCACATTTTTCCCAATAGAGGCTCGAGCATGATCCACCACCACCATGGTGCCGTCATCTAAATAGGCCACACCTTGGCCAGACTCTTTCCCCTCTTTTAAGACAAAGACACGAATGGTTTCACCGGGCAAAACAACGGGCTTTAGCGCATTACACAAGTCATTGATATTCAATACTTCGACTCCTTGAATTCCGGCAACCTTATTCAGATTAAAGTCATTCGTCAGAACTTTCCCATTCATTTGCTTTCCTAGCTCAATGAGCTTTGTGTCAACTTCCTTGACATGAGGAAAATCATCTTCGACCAGCTTTACCTGAATGTTTGTCATTTTTTGCAGCACGTTTAAAATATCCAGACCTCGCCTGCCACGGGCCCGCTTCAACCCATCAGAAGAATCTGAAATATGTTGCAATTCTTGGAGAATAAAATGCGGAACAATTAATGTGCCTTCAATAAAACCGGTTTCACATAAATCGGCAATTCGACCATCAATGATGACGCTTGTATCTAACAGTTTGGTGGTCATTGCTTGGTCGGTCCCTCCCGAAGCCATCTCCAATTCATCCATGCCGTCCTTGCCAAACCGGATTCCCATGCTTAAGCCCCAATAGGGAATAGCAAGAAAGAGGAGCAGGGTGGCAAACAAAGAAAACGCTGACTGTTGGGAAGTAGTAATTAACCCAGTTGACGAAGCGATTAAACCAGCCACCAAAAGGCTACTCAGAAGGCCCACGCCACCCCACAATAGCACCGAGAAGGGAACAGTCTGTATTCGTTGTTCAAGGCCAAGAATGCCTAATCCGGCCAACAGGCCGATCACCGCACCAACTGCAAGAATTTCAGGTTGCCCGCCCGAAAAACTCCAGCCCAAGGACATACCCAACACGATCCCAACGACAAGGAATATAGCTCGTAACACCATACGAGGTTCTCCTTCCCTTAGGTTTGCAATCCAGACATGGTTGGTATTTCAAACATACAAGACTCTACTTTTTTGTTTCAGATCATTTGTTGGGGGAGACCTATAGGCCCTTCATTCGTCGGCAAATTTCAAGTTATTGACACCATCTTGATTTTCTGCAATGGCTAAGGACAATCTCGTGTTTACCGAAAAAAAGGAACAGAATGACTCATGCGCAGAGTGCCTATACCTATTGTTCGATGGCAGGATGTTGTATTATAAACTTTTCAATAAATAGGGGCAATCACTTGTTTGATAATTTTATTAGCAGCATTCGGCATCTCAAACACCTGCTCGATTACGTTATGGGACTGTCGAATAATGATGATATCAACGGCCAAGTTTCGTCTCTGCGACGTGACATGTCAAAGGCCTCGGGTCTGTCTTTTTCGGATGGATTCCAGCCAAAAACTGCGAGGATGACACACGTGTTGGACCACTCGCACGCAACTCAGGAGAATGAGGCTGAGTTAACATTGCTCTTGTATGTTAACGTTTACGGGATCAGAAAGGCGTAGGAGGGACTGAAAGATCCTATGCGGTGAAAGATCGACTGATCTCAGCCAATTGAGACTCCAAAAATTTCCGCATCTGAGATAATTGATCTTGGGAGGATGCTTCAAACCGTAAGACGAGTGCCGGTTGAGTATTCGAAGCACGAACTAAGCCCCATCCCTGTTCAAAGACGACCCGCACCCCATCAATCGTAATGAGTTCGCGAATAGGCAACACAGAAGAAGAACCTTGTGCTGCAACAAGGCCCTCTAAGTGTTTGATAAGGGCCTCGACAAGCTGAAATTTTTGATCGTCAGGACAGTCAACACGAATTTCTGGAGTGACAACAGTATTTGGCAGATCAGAGAGAAGACTCGAAATTGGCGTATTCTGCTTAACCAGAATTTCAATAAGCCGGCATGAAGCATAGATCGCATCATCATAGCCATAGTACCGATCGGCAAAGAACACATGGCCCGACATTTCCCCGGCCAAGACCGCCTTTTCTTCCTTCATTTTGGCCTTAATAATGGAATGTCCGGTTTTCCACATGATCGCCCGTCCGCCATGTTTAGGAATATCATCATAGAAAATTTGCGAGGCTTTCACTTCGGAGATGAACGTGCTTCCAGGATGTTCTTTCAGAACCTGCCGGGCAAACAGGAGCAACAAACGATCTCCCCATAGAATTCCGCCCCGCTCATCGATGACTCCAATTCGATCAGCATCACCATCATAGCCAATACCAACATCCGCCTTGGTCTCGTGAACTTTGCTGATCAAATCTTGGAGATTTTCTACGACGGTCGGATCTGGATGATGATTGGGAAAATGTCCATCCAACTCACAATATAAACCTGTGACCCGACACCCCATTTGCTCCAAGGCTTCTTTCGCAACCAATGAGGCCGCTCCATTCCCACAGTCAATAACCACATGAAGCCCGTCGGCCCTCACTCCCGAAAATTGCTCTTTGAGAAATTCCAGATATTTGGGAATAATGGGCTGTTCCGATAGTGTCCCCTGCCCAACGGCAAAGGTCTCCTTCTCAAAAATTTCCCGCAGCCGTTGAATCTCCTCGCCATATAGGGCTTCTTTCCCCACACACATTTTAAAGCCATTATACTCTGCCGCATTATGACTGCCGGTAATCATAATGCCTCCATCCACATCGCAATGAAAGAGAGAAAAGTACAACAAGGGAGTGGCGCACAATCCCACGTCAACGACATTGACTCCTGCCTTCCTCAGACCAGCAATCAAGGCATCTCGAAGGGCTGGAGAAGTTAAGCGGCCATCCCGGCCAACAGAGATCGTCCTCACATGCCGTTCTCGGGCTAACGTGGCATAGGCACAGCCAATTTTCTCCACAATATCTGGAGTCAGATCATGTTCGACAATCCCTCGAATATCATATTCCCGAAAAATGCCCATCGCGATTCCTTTCAAAAGTTTTCTTTTCGATACCCGTGATACCCATCTTTCACGTTGGTTGCAAGCGGCCAAAATCATCCTTCAGCCGCACGATATCGTCTTCCCCGAGATAAGGACCATTTTGAATTTCAATGATTTCCAGCAAAGCTTGCCCAGGATTTTCTAATCGATGGGGAGTTTCAACAGGAATGCCAGTACTCATGCCGGCTTGCAAATCATACACTTCTTCTCCCCGCGTGACTCGCGCCGTCCCGGCAATCACCACCCAATGCTCGCTGCGTTGATGGTGTAGTTGCAATGAGAGCCGTTTACCTGCAGTGACTTGGATCCGCTTGACTTTATACCCGGGCCCCTCTTCTAAGACCGTATAGGCTCCCCAGGGACGTTCAACGGTTCGATGCTCTAAATGCTCGGGAGCCTGCTGTTGCTTGAGGAGGTTAACCACAGCTTTGACATCCTGTGCGCGGTCTTTCGGGCAGACAAGCGTTGCATCGGGGGTATCAACAACCACCATATTGTCCAGGCCAATCGTGGCAACCATCCGGCGATCAGCAAACAAGACCGAGTTGCAGCTTCCCAGATCAATAATGTTGCCATTCCGGACATTTCCAGTTTTATCCAACGTCGCCACTTCTTCCAAACTCCCCCAACTCCCTACATCCGACCACCCAAACTCAACAGGGACGACCACGCTACGCGCCGAATGCTCCATCACCGCATGATCGATAGACAGAGAAGGTAGTTTGGCATACGCTTTCCGAAGATGTGTTGAAAATTCTGGTGTTCCAATATATCGTTGAAGTCGTTGAAGAATTTTTGACAATTTGGGTTGATGGCGCGCCATCTCCTCAAGAATTGTGGATGCTTTCCAAATAAATATTCCGCTATTCCAAAAGTAATTTCCCGACCGGCAATACCGTTTTGCCGTGGAATAGTCCGGTTTTTCAACAAACCGTGCGACGCCATACCCCACCAACCCTCCTTGCGCCCGCAAGCGTCTGCGCTTGTTGGGTTGGATATACCCATAACCAGTTTCAGGGCGTGATGGCTGAATGCCAAATGTGACCAGATATCCTTCCCGAGCTAAGCTTGTGGCAAACTTCACCGCTTTGATGAATTTCTTCTCCGCTTTGACAACATGATCCGCTGGTACAACAACCATGATCGCCTCTGGGTCGCGCGCCAGAAGTTGCAGTGCCGTCAGCGCAATCGCCGGAGCGGTATTTCTGCCTTCAGGCTCCAGAAAAATATTCTCCGCTAGATCATCTTTCCATGCGCTCAACTGAAGCTTGATAGACTCAGCTTGGACCTCGTTGGTCACAATCGTCATCTGTTTGGGAGCCACATGTGGTAAAAACCGTTCGAAGGTTTGCTGTAACAACGTCCCTTCCCCAATTATTCGTAATAATTGTTTCGGGAAGCGTTCACGGCTGAGGGGCCAAAATCGAGTTCCACTGCCTCCGGCTAAAATGACTCCATACACATGAGTGTTCATAATGGATTTTCCCCAGTCATGTCCTTCAATGACGCAATTGATCATCATTAGGGACAAGGTTGATAGTCTACTGGCTCATTACCTCTATCGGAATTTCTTCATGAATCTGAATACAACATCCACAAAAATCCTCTTGTTATCGTTCTGCTAAAATCATATCAATCACTTCCCGAACAGCCCCTTCACCACCTTTTTTTTGACAGATATAATGGACGACTTGTCGGACCTGATCCACACAATCGGCTGGGGCTGCGGCATACCCCACCGTCTGTAACGCGCCGATATCGTTGACATCATCTCCCATGTAGGCCATTTGCTCAAAAGGAATCCCAAATTTCTTGGAAAGATGAGTCAGCACAGACACTTTATCTTTAGCACCTTGAAAGACTTCCGGAATGCCCAATTTTTTGGCACGGCGAGTCACAATCTTGGTCTGTTCCATTGTAATAATGGCTGTCAATACACCCTCAGCTTGCAGGAGTTTGAGCCCCATTCCATCTCTCGTATGGAATTTTTTTAGTTCTTCTCCGGATTCGCCATAATACATGCCGGCATCAGTTAACACCCCGTCAACATCCGTTGCAAAAAGCTTCAATTCCTTAAAAACTTTGCTTGGGCTTTTCACAATTCGCAAATGTGCAGGACTTTTAGTGGACTTAAGGGTCCGAAGCACTTTTCCAGATGACCGGCTGACTTTTTCATTTTTCATGAACGCACAGTTCCTTCATCTATATAATTTGAATAATTCCCGTCCTGCATCCCTGCAGTATTCCCCTGACACCTGCAACTGAGTATAATGATTGGCTAAACATTCAGAAAGTTTATGAGATCGGCTGCGGCCAGAAAGGAACACATGAGGTTTTTGTACTTGTCCATGCTATCTCTATTGGCCTTCGCCTTGTTTACAGGATGTTCAGCATCGGAATCGAAAGAGGGAATGAAAACGGCTTTATGTTGGCTCCGTCCATCTTGCCAGCCACATCATCCACCAGATCAATCTATCACTCCAAGAACAACCGCTTCAAAAAAAAGTTCTCCACCCCCTCCGCCACCACGACAACCTCCTCCTAAACAAATCGTTTCACGTTCAGGCTTTTCGACTCCGTGTGTCACGTCGGCCAAGATCACTGTACAAGCCTCAAAACCCTATGTCACCGTGTCGTATGAGGAACCCACAACCAAAGCTAATGGAACGCCGTTAACAAATTTGGCCAAAACGACAATCTATCATGATGTGGGAAAGGGCAGAGTCAAATATAAGGATATTCCCGCGACCAGTCCACAGGGAGGGGGGAAAGTTCACGAAAAAATCATCTTTTCAATGAAACAGCAGACAAGTATTCAAGCGACAATTTGCGTCACGGCTACAGACACAAATGGGTATGAAGGCTAGTATATCTATCTGATTTTGTAAATAAATTGGGCACCTCTAAAAACTGTCCTTTTTCCTGATGGCGGCGTCAGCCGCGTGCTCAAATCCTCATGTATTCGCCCATACACTGCGGTTTTCCGCGCGCGGCTTCCTTGCCCTCAGAAAAAATCACCAGTTTTTAGAGGTGCCCAATAGAGAATATTCTTCTCATTGTTGCAAAACAAACCCCTTTTTTCCCATACAATGTCTGACTTCCAGGCCTTTCGAGACGGAATCTTGCCACCAACCATTTCCATGAAGCGTATCAACATATTCATCGCATTGTTCTTTCGCTTCGAAAAAATTCATGTTGTTTCCATCGACGGCTATCCATTCACCCTGTGAACAGTCTCCATAAGGATGGCACAGACGCTCTGCCCTTGTAGATTGGTAGTCAGGCTCAAGATTTGAGTCCCAGATACTGCATCCGCTTAAGCAAGAGAACAGGATCAAGCCGATAAGCCACGCTTGCGTTACCCTCCATCGATCCGGTTGTCCAATCTGCTCAAATTGTGTCATCAGTCTCTTTCCTCCTCTGTCTCAAAAAACCTTTGTTTCCCCTATCGGACAGATGGAGGTTGAAAAATAGCCCTGAAATTACTGAACATGCCACCCCGTACCATCCCCCAGCCTATATTTGACCACGAATCCAAGCCCACGTCAGCCCCATATATTCATGAAAAGCTAGTTCGGCTAACCGAAGACCTGTGGCGCTCGGGAATAGTGTGCTGGGAGACCAAAATTCCACAGGAGGTTTCCAGTGGCCTGTTGGGGCAGGAATTGGGGCAAGACCATGTTTCATAAAAAGCCGCATCGCTCGTGGCATGTGAAACGCACTCGTCACTAACACAAATGGTTCATTTTCAACAAACTCTCGAACATAAAAAGGATGATCCTTGGTATCTCGAGATTCGACTTCTAGGACCATATTTGATTTTTTAACACCAAGTTCCTCAGCCACGCGGCTCAATGTCGTTGCCTCCGGTGACCCATCAAATCCAATGCCGCCCGTTAAAAGGAGTTTACTGCAGGGAAGGAGCCGATGCAGCCGGATTCCCTCCACAAGCCGGACCCGCGAATGGTGAGAAATTTGTAATTGGATAGGCAAGGTTGGATCCCCAGAAACTCCACCTGCTAGCACCACTATCCACTTCACAGAGCATGTCCCCCTTCCCTCATGTTCTGGCCACTTGACTTTCGTGAAATCAATTGGAGGATACTGTGATTCCAGCGTCTGCAACATGCGCCCGGAAATCCCTTCGAAACTGCATATGACTAACACCAACATGGCCAGAGCAACAAGACATTTTCCTGTTCTTTGTTTCCGCGAAAAGAAGAGCAACATCACTCCCAATGCCATTAGCTCCAA
This sequence comes from Nitrospirales bacterium, assembly GCA_965223315.1. GTDB lineage: Bacteria > Nitrospirota > Nitrospiria > Nitrospirales > UBA8639 > Nitrospira_E. The sequence goes on along the minus strand of CBDCWD010000004.1, from coordinate 2,069,911 downwards.
ACAAATGGACACAGGAGAGAAAAACGGAGCCAGGAATTTCTTAAACCAAAACATGAAGCCTCGAAATATTTCCGCGTAGAATCGTGAGAATCCGTCGATAATGTACAGGGTTGCCAGGATTTTCACAAGAAATTAAGGCAGGCATAAAACAGGAAACGGCGACGCCTTTTTCAGATACCACGTTTCGACGTAAATGAGGAGACAGTACTGAGAAAACTAGAGTGAGCCATTAGTGTGGGGAAACAGGGCAAGCTCGAAGTACTTCCTGGACGCGACGATCAAAAACTTCCTGCGCTCGTTCAAGACTCTGTTGGGCAACAAGAATATCTTTGAGCATGTTCCCATTTCTGGACTGATGGCTGACACAATAGATCTTTCCCCCATTAAATCCTCGACGGCTTTTTCGGCAACCATCAAATTCTCTTGGGGCATGCCGAAGACTGAATTTTGCCTCTTGTAGTTGATCATGCTTTTGAACCACCTGATCTTGAGCACTTTTCAGTAACGACACCGCCTCGGTGCAGGAAAAATCCCAGACTTCGGCACTTCCTAATTGAGGCAGCCAAAGAACGATCCCTAGAATAAAAAGACCAATACGCATAATCCCCCCTCCGATGTAACGACTGAAAAAAGTCATCCAAGATAATGACGTACTGCTTACACTACCGTTGGATTCAGGAGGCAACAATAACTCAAATGGGTTGCGGGGAGAGGAGGAGAGGTTTAAGAGGAACTGAATTGAGCCAATCAACTTGCAGCAATATAAAAAAAGGACGCGGAAGGAGTGCTATTGCAGCACAAAATGCGCACGTCGGTTTTGCTGAAAACAAAACATAGTTCGTTGAGGACAAAATGGCTGACTTTTGCCGAGACTGAGAACACGTAATTGTGAGGCGCTGACACCTAAATTGACCAAATAGTCTCTCACAGCTCGCGCCCGACGTTCTCCCAAAATGAGATTGTACTCCTCCGTTCCGCGTTCATCACAATGTCCTTGAATGAGGACGTCACGAGTGGGGTACCGCTTAAGAAGCACTTTGGCATTTTGTTCAAGAATAGCCATGGAATCTTGTCGAAGCCGGATTTGGTCATAATCGAAAAACACATCTTGCAACGTCCAGGGCAAAACCATGTCCTCAGCAGATTGGGTGAAAATCTCTGGCTGATCTGGTATCAGAGGAAACGGATCCTCAGATGGTAGATTTTTTTCCGGGGTAACCGGGTTCGGAAAAACCGCTACCGTATCAGAGGGAGGCCTTGAAACTGTATTCCCCTCTACCAACTCCTCGTTGTGTGAAAATCCCTCCCCATGGCTCACCATGGCAACTTCACGAACAGAACTACACCCCACCACGATCAGCAGGGGAAGAGAAAGCACAAGACAATTCCCTAAGACTCTCTTCTTTAGGAGTAATAGTTGAAATTTCAAAATGATGGCAACGAAGGGAAACTTAAAAAGACCTGCCAAGCAAGATGTACCATGGAATTTCCGTGCATCATACAATATTCACTTACAGTGTCAATGGATATCCATACACCCACTGGCCTATCCCTTGACGGGTTTTTTTTTACACCTGTATGATTTGGCTCCTATCAAACTTACGATCTAAACCATTATATCCTCCCCCGCTCGCGACACTATTGACCCGGCATATGTCATGATTGACGTTCAGCATGTCACCAAACAATATGGTCAGGTGACGGCCCTGGATGATATTTCATTTTCTATTGCCAAAGGAGAAATCATTGCATTTTTAGGGCCTAATGGGGCAGGAAAAACGACCACGATGCGTATTTTAACTGGGTTCATGCCTCCCACATCCGGCACGGTCAAAGTGGCGGGCTTTGACTGCTTGGAAGAACCATGGAAAGTCAAAAAGCATATTGGCTACCTTCCAGAAGCCCCCCCACTCTATTTGGAACTGACCGTGACGGAATATCTGACATTTGTGGGGAGAATTAAGCGCCTCAATCCCGTGCAACTACAAGAACGGATGGCCAGCATCATGCAGCAAACAGGGCTGACTGAAGTGCAAGGACGAGTCATTGGCCATTTATCCCGCGGGTATCGTCAACGGGTCGGCCTAGCGCAGGCGTTACTACATAATCCCCCGGTGCTTATTTTAGATGAACCAACAACAGGCCTAGACCCCAATCAGATTATTGAAATCCGTGATCTCATTAAAAGCCTGGCGGGATCACATACCATCATTTTAAGTACCCATCTCCTGGCAGAAGCCACCGCGATATGTCAGAAGGTCATCATTATCCATCAGGGCCGTATCGTGGCGATTGATACGCCTGAACACCTTGGGGCCAAACTCCGGCAATCAGAAATTCTACATCTTACGGTCAAGCAATCGGATCCTGATCTCATCGCTGCCTTGCGTAACATTCCTGGAGTCCTTCAGGTCACGCAAGAGGAAAACCCTCGCATTTATACATTGGAAACTCAGGCCGGAGAAGATGTCCGGGAAAAATTGACGACGCTCATTGTCGACCGTGGTGCAGGGCTCTTAGAGCTGACCTCACAGCCTGTCAGCCTAGAAGATGTCTTTAAAGTTCTCACCACTAACACGGAGAGTCATTCACACACCACATGAGATCACGTATCGCTTGTGTCTTCTTTTTAACATTGTCATGAACCCCGTCCATACCATGATCGCCAAAGAACTACGGAGTTTTTTTGTCTCCCCAGTCGTCTATGTCATTGGCGCAATTTTTTTAGTTGTCGTGGGCCTGCTGGCCTACCAGGCTGTCGCAAGCGCGAGCAACCAAGCCATTCGGCTCATGCAACTCCAAAATACCTACGCACAACTCAACCTGAATGAAATGATCTTCCGTCCCTTATTTCAAAGCATGAACCTCATCCTCATGATTATCTTGCCGCTCTTAACCATGCGCCTATTTGCGGAGGAACGAAAACTTCGCACGTTTGAATTACTCCTTACATCGCCTATTGGGGTCAACGAAATTGTGTCGGGCAAATTCCTGAGCGTGGTCATTGTCTATGCGGGGCTCCTCTCACTCACGAGTCTCATTCCCCTCACCTTATCCGCCTATGCGACATTTGACTGGAACCCTATTGTCTTAGGCTATCTCGCCCTGTTGCTGCAAGGCGCACTGATGCTATCGATTGGCCTGGTGGCCTCGGCTCTCACTGAAAATCAAATTATTGCCGCCTTTCTCAGCTTTGGAATCATCTTAGGCCTGTGGGTCCTGGGCGCTCTCAGTGCGGCTTTTGGTGATTCAATGGCAGGCCATATTCTTTCGTATCTTTCGTTCACAGAACATTTTGAACGTTTAATCCGTGGACTTCTGAATATGAAAGATATCATCTATTACCTATCAGGAGTGGCCTTTATGTGGTTCGCGGCACACCAAGCCATCGATGCTTACCGATGGAAATAACACGCCTCGCCACGATACTTGGAGCTGGCGGACTGGTCCTCACGTTGGGAGGGTACGGGCTTCCCCTCCTCATGCCCGGCGCAGAGAATGCCGGATCTCTTCTTCTGGGAATTGGAGTCCTCTGTTTACTCGGTTATGTTGGCATTCATTTTCAAGGGCTTGTGCGGGGCTCCCGAAAACGCACCACGCAACTGGGCACTCACAGCATTCTTGCTCTTGTCCTCGCAGCCCTGGCTGTTGGACTCACCAATTTTCTTGCCAATAAACATGCCCCGGAGTGGGATTTTTCAGAAACCAAAAATTTCACGCTCAGCCGTCAAACCTATCAAGTCCTTCGGGCCCTGCCACGCGAGGTCAACATTCAGGTCTTTACACGAGAGGGCAGCCCAGGATACGGCGCCTACCAGGATCTCCTTACCACCTACGATAAAGAAAGCGCTTTGTTGACGGTGGAATTCATTGACCCGGAGCGGCATCCAGATAAAGCCAAGGCTTACCAAGTCACGCGCATTGATACCGCTGTCATTGAAAGCGGCCCTCAAAAAATCTATCTCCAACGTGCCGTTGAAGCAGATGTCACGAATGCCCTGTTGCGAGTGACCCGAGACATCAAAAAAGGTATCGCCTTTACCACTGGCCGTGGAGAAAAAAGTTTTTCAGATACTGAAACTCCAGGCTTATCACGCGCAGCCGATGCATTAAAAAAACAGGGGTATGCGGTCTCCACAGTTGAGTGGAGCCAACTCGCATCCAGCCCTGCGTCATTGCTTGTTATATCTTCACCAACTCAAGCCATAACTGAAGAAGATGGAGAACAGATCACCAAATTTCTCAGAAAGGGTGGCCGGCTGCTCGTCATGAATGATCCGAGCAGTCACAATTCGTTAGATCAGCTTCTTAACCCCTGGGGACTTCAATTAGGAACGGGAATTTTGGCTGACGAACAAGACCGCCTCGGCCGTGGCAGTCCCACTGCCTTGATGGTCCGTACCTTCACCACGCACGATATTACTGAAAATTTCACCACGCCCATTATTTTCCCAGTTTCGCGAGCGATTACCTTCAACCCCGAGCTGGGCAAAGAGTGGGACTATGAATCATTAGCCCAAACTTCTCCGAAAAGTTGGGAAGAAACAACACTCACAAATACCGAACCCGTCTTTGATGAAGACCAGGATCAAAAAGGCCCGTTCACCGTCGCCGCCGTCTTGACCTCCAAACGTGTGGGACCAGACCAAAAGCCCGAATCAGCCATGGTCATTGTCGGCAATGCCGCCTTCGCCACGAACGGATGGCTGACTTATCCCGGCAACACGGATTTTTTCTTAAAAACTATTGCCTGGCTCACACAGGAAGAAGCGTTGGTGTCTCTTACACCCAAAGAGCCGGCGTTTCACCCATTTGTTCCGAATCCATCTCAGGAACAAGCCTTAGTCTTTTTTCAAGTGCTCGTGCTCCCACTCATGGTCTTATTTTTAGGCCTGTCTGTCTGGAAGAGGCGGCGAAGCCTTTAGCATGTGCAATAATCCCACGCGCCTGACCATCGCCTTAGTCACTATTGTGCTCGGGCTAGGAAGTTATATTCTGTTTGTGGATATTCCTCAAACCCGTGAATTTAAAAAACAAAAAACAGAAGAACGGCAAGTCATCCCGTTTGATGATCGAGACATCACCGCCATGACCTGGTCAACAGCGACTGAAACGATTCAACTCGCACGTGACGACAAATATCGATGGACCATTACCGAACCCATTCAGTCTCCAGCCGACAATCAGGAAGTACGGCGGATCTTACGTGCCCTCACGATTGGAAAAATCAAGCGGGTAATTGAAGATGGGCCCAAGACATTGGAAAAGTACGGGCTGAACCCTCCCTATCTTACACTGACGCTCACGACCTCAACGACTAGTCATGAACTGGCATTAGGTGATCGTGGGCCGTTCGCCCCCTCGCTCTATGTCCAAACGAAAGCCGACGGCCAGGTCGTGATTACGACTTTGGATGTCATGACGTTTGCACAAAAAACTTTGCCGGATTTTCGCTTAAAAGACCTGTTGTTCTTTGAACGCGAGCGCGTTCAAGAAATCCATATCCAACATGCTGAGACCACCATGGTGATGGCCAGAGCTGCGGGAGTCCATAGTCTCTCCCCCAATTGGATGTTCACCAGTCCCATGAAAGCTCCAGTGGATAACATTACGATTGGCACCTTGCTCATGGATCTCAGCGGACTCCGGGCAACCGGTTTTGTGGATTCCAAGGAAGATAAGCAGCGGATCCTCGAACAACCCCGACGCGCTCATGTCGGCATCACGCTTCTAGAAGGACCACGCACGCATTATATCAGCCTATATCACTTTCAAGATCCAGAAAAGGCTTATGCCATGACATCCCCTAACGGTCCGTTGTATGAAATCTCTCCAAGTATTTTGAAACCCATGACTCAAGGAACCTTTTACTTTCAGGATAAGCGGCTCTTCGGCATGGAGAGTAAAGATGTGATCATGCTGGAGGTCATGACCCCGACCGACAAGTATGTCCTCATTAGACAACACGACGAGTGGATCCTTGAAAACCATCCCAATCTCGTCTTAGACCAAGAATTGGTAAACCTCTTCGTCAGCCGGGTGACGGATCTTCCCACAGAAATCGCACATCCCGAAGGATCAACAACCTCAACGCAAACAGCATTGGACACGCCAACTGCCACGATCCGAGGCCGGAGCCGCCAAGAGCAAAAGACCGGCTTGCTGGTATTAGGAAAACGAGAAAAAGGCCTCGTCTACGCCAAAGGCGCGGCACACAAAGGCATCTATCAAGTCCGCTCCACCATCCTCGACCAAATCCCCACCCAAGCTCAGCTCACCCAGTAGTCCAAGGCCATTTATAATAGGGGTCAGACTCGAATTAATTTCTGAATGACCAAACTACTAAGACCAATGTTCACGAAGCCTCATTCTCTAGAGTTGTGTGCGAGGGGTTCAGAATCCGGCTGTCATCCCCGCCGTGTTTGGCGGAAATCCATCCGAAAAAGGCAGTTTTGTTTACAGAGTGTATAGAAGCCCGCAATTGCCAAAGATTCTGATCTACAGGTAGAAAAGAACGGTTAATCTGAGTACGGAGATTGATGTTCTTCTTCTTGTATTTTATCAAAGAACCGGTCAGCGTCTTGTTGGACCTCGTTTTTTGAAGGTTCCGGCTGAGGGTCTGGAGCAGACGAACAATTCACCAACATCATTCCTGCCAATATAAGGCAAGCCATTGCTATTCTCTTAAGCTCGAAATCAATTGATTGCATCCTGTGCATGAGCGCCCTCCTCGATTATTTATAGTCCCTAGATGAGAAAACTATTGTAGATTGCAACTTTGGTAATACCCTACCGCGATCTTCAATAGACTCACAAGAAATCTGTTGAAATTGACTGAGGTACAGGGGTTTGTTACGGTTTCATGCAACCTCAAGTGTTACCCCAAACTCAGCAAAGAAGGAGTCGTGTGTGACTACTATTGGAGCGCCCCAATTAGCCGAACAGCTTCGTCAAAAAGCCGATCAACTTCGTATTCATAGTATTCGAGCAACCACCCAGGCTGGAAGCGGCCACCCGACAAGCTGTTGCTCCGCAGCCGACATCGTCGCCACACTTTTCTTTTCCGTCATGCGGTACGATCCCCAAAACCCTCGCCACCCTGACAATGATCGGTTTGTCTTATCTAAAGGTCATGCCGCTCCGCTACTCTATGCCGCCTGGGCTGAAGCCGGGCTCTTTGACCCTAAAGAATTACTTGAACTTCGTACCTTAGAGTCAGATCTGGAAGGGCACCCCACTCCCCGCCTCCCGTTTGTAGATATGGCCACTGGTTCATTGGGACAAGGTCTTTCTGTGGGTATTGGCATCGCCCTGAATAATAAATATTTAGATAAAACACCTGCTCGAACCTACGTTGTCTTAGGCGACGGCGAATCCGTGGAAGGATCGGTCTGGGAAGCAGCCGATGTGGCCCGTCAGGCTCAACTCGATAACCTCTGCGCCATCATTGATATCAACAGGCTCGGGCAGTCCGATCCCACAATGTTACAGCATGATATGGAGGCTTATAAGGCCCGTTGGGACGGCTTTGGCTGGAACACTATCTGCGTAGATGGTCATGACCATACGGAATTACTCCAGGCTTTTGCCAACGCGGAACAGACCGCACGGCAACCCACAATGATTTTGGCAAAAACCTTCAAAGGGAAAGGGATTTCATTTGCCGAAGATCACCCTAGTTGGCATGGCAAACCACTCAACGTCCAGCAAGCTGAGGAAGCCACTAGCGTCTTAGCCCAAAACCTGACATCCTCCGCGCCAGCTCTTGATATCGCCCAACCCACAACTGTCCAGCGGACAAACGGAGCAGCCAAGGCACTCCCCGCCCCATCCTATAAACCAACGGATTCCGTCGCAACGCGCGAGGCCTTTGGTGAAGCCTTAGCGCAACTCGGTGAGGTGAACCCTCAGGTCGTCGCGTTAGATGCCGACGTCAAAAACTCAACCTATACCGATAAATTTGGCAAGCGATTTCCGGAACGGTTCTTTGAGAATTTTATTGCTGAACAAAATATGGTCGGAGCCGCCGCCGGACTTGCCGCTTGCGGCAAGATCCCCTTCGCCGCCACCTTCGCCGCCTTTTTCTCGCGAGCCTATGACTTCATCCGCATGGCCGCCATTAGCCAATCCAATATTAAGTTGATGGGTTCCCATGTTGGCGTCAGCATTGGAGAAGATGGCCCTTCGCAAATGGGACTCGAAGATCTTGCCATGATGGCCGCGCAACCTGGCGTCGTCGTGCTGTATCCCTCCGATGCCATATGTGCTTATCGGCTGGTGGAAACCATGGCAAAGCACAAAGGCATGGTCTACATGCGCACCGGGCGGCCTAAAACACCCATCCTGTATGACGCCAATGAGACCTTTACGATTGGAGGCTCTAAAGTCCTCAGGCAGAGCGACAAAGACCAACTTACTATCGTTACAGCTGGCGTCACGCTTTTCGAAGCCCTGAAAGCCTACGATGAGTTGCAAAAAGCAGGCATTGCCGTGCGCATTATCGACCTGTACAGCATTACTCCCATTGATACCACCACGCTCAAGCAAGCGGCCACCGCCACCTACAAACGCTTCCTCACGATTGAAGATCATTACCTTCACGGCGGATTAGGAGATGCCGTCCTCAGTGCCCTATCCACCGAAGGCATCTGCCTCCATAAAATAGGCATCCAGGAAATCGCCCATAGCGGCAAACCCGCTCAACTCTTGGATCATTACGGCCTCAGCGCCCGTGCGATCATCGAAAAAATTAAACAACTCGTTTAATTATGCGATCCCATGGCTTCACGCGCTTCCTTTGACACCCTTCCACTGTTTGCATGCCTTTCTAAACAAGACAGACAGGAATTAGCCAAACATGCAGTTAAAGTGCCCATGCAAAAAGGCCAGTTCATCTTTCGGGAAGGCGACGCGGCTGACTGGTTTCATATTGTTCAAGAAGGGAATGTGAAATGCGTGAAATCCAATGCCGATGGACGCGAAGTCACCCTCAAAGTCCTCATGCCGGGAGACCTCTTTTGTTGCGAAGCCTCCGCCTTTTCAGGCGAGAATCATCCCGGCTGCGCCCAATCCATGGGGGAGGGAACCGTCATCAAAATTCATCGCAAAGCCATGCTTGATGTCATCCAACGCAATCCCGAAGCTGCGGTCAGTATCATTAATTATTTAAGCCAGCGCCTTAGGGAATCACAAGACAATGCCAAAGCCTTTGCCTTAGACCGTGCGGAACAGCGCGTGGCCGCGCTCCTCGTCAACTTAACCGAGCGTTCAGGCGTACAAGAACACAATGGAATTCGCATTTCGGTTCGACTGACCCACCAAGACCTGGCTGACATGGCCGGACTCACGAAAGAAACCACCAGCCGCATCCTCAGCCGCTTCAAAAAAGACAAACTCATCGCCGGACACGGCAGGCAACTCGTTATCCTGGACCTACCCAGCCTCAAAAAAATGGCCCCGCCAGCCATTTCTTAATACAGACAAAGCTACCGAAAGGTTGCCTTCTTCACATCTAACTAGCTCTGCCAGCCTGTTTGGTTGCTGGCCAAGATTTTCCGTTGTTGGGTCTGTTGAAAAAAGCTGCCAGCGGCGTTCTTGACAGCTTAAAAGATTATATGTAACCATTGGATACATGACGCCTAGCTCCTTCCGCCAGATTCGTCAGCGCCTTGGACTTACTCAATCGGAATTGGCTGAACGCCTCCGCACAACCCGTATGACCATTACCCGCTATGAATGCGGAACACGCCGCATTCCTGGCGTGGTTGAAGCCTTTCTATCACAACTCGATGCCCCCTCTCAGATTCCAATGCTTGGGATTGTCGCAGCTGGGATTCCAATTGAACCCATTCTTCAAGCGGAACAGGTGGAGGTCCCGCCATCCATGCTGCAGACAGGCGAACACTTTGCTCTGCGGGTCAAGGGTGAATCCATGCGTGATGAAGGGATTTTGCCTGGGGATCTGGTCATCGTCCATAGGCAACGGACCGCCCGAAATGGACAGACTGTGGTGGCCCTAGTCAACCATGAGGCTACGGTGAAGAAATATTACAAAAAAGCGAATCGAATCGAATTACATCCTGCCAATACGGCTATGGTCCCTATTATCGTCACGCCATCAGATGAGTTTGTGATCGAAGGGGTTGTCACCGGCCTGATTCGCCACTGCGTATAGGGCTCTCCTTATGCCTATTTCCAATTTATTGCTCATAGATCATATCCACACCTACACAATGGGAGGGACATATGCTTCCAACAGCTCGAACTCGATTTCGTTTCTACTTTCAACGACGTACTCACATACTCCCACGGATTATCCGAAGGAATAGCTTTACTCGCCCTCCCAAGCAACTCTCACTCTTTCCACCTCATGCTCGGGAATTGCATGCTCAACCAATATCGAGTCGCTTAACCTTAACTCTTGGCCAATTACCCACAAGACTTGGCAGGAGAATTATTCAACTGTGCCGCTCATGCATGGCCCACTATAAAGATAAAATAGCCAATATTTAAAAGGCTTTTTCGATTTCCATGAATAACAACTAAAGTAAAATAAATGATCCCCGCCGAAAGCAGCGGGGAATATACCCTCAAGTGATTGAAAAAGTTTTCTACTCTTTCCAGGCAAACCCGGTGGCGGCGGCTAAAGATTGGGGAGTTTGCAGCCCCGTGAGACGGCGCTCTCCGATAATCCATGTTGGATAACTTTTTATTTTCGCGGCGGCACATGCTTTGGTGAGCGCGCTTCCTCGGCCGCCCGAACTACATTCAACATACGGCAATCGTTGGCCGGAAGCCTCAAAGACAGCCTTTTGTTCCTGGCAACGTGGGCACCAATAGGCTCCATAAAATTTCATGCCCTTATCCACGAGATGAATTGCCAGAGCCTGTAGTTGGGGATCTTCGGGACCAGCGGCGGCATCAAACACGCCACTATAATGCAAATGCAGCCCTCCAACGAGCACGGCTGAGATCACCACTGCCTCTTTTAAAGAAGTCGGCCATTCAGGAGGCTGTCGAACCAACGTAAGAATCATGATCGTTGTCATGATTGCAAACGAGGCCAAACAATAGTGGCAGGTCGCCTCAATCTCAAACACTGAAATAATCGTGAGGTACGCACTAATCGCAAAGCCACATACCGAGCCAAACAGGACGAACGTCCAGCTCTTGGACTTCACGGTTGTTCGCCAAATAGCATAGGCCAGAATCACGTAGGTCAACCATCCCCAAAATGCCATGGGCAACCCCATCAACGTGGCCCATCGACTCGCTTGCACAAGGTCACATCCAGAACCCTCAGCACAAAACGCTGGATGATCTTCAAACCATGCAACATAGGTGAGGTAGGAAGTCAGAACAATTCCGGCAACTGCCAGTGCAAGCAGCGTCATTGTGAGCATAGACATCCCTTGTGGGTTGTGAGGAGCTGGCGTATCTGCTGGCTTGGCTAGTGGCTTTGAACGGTCTCCCGATTGCCGCTTATTTCGTTTCCCCACTTTTAGTCCTCTTTTCATTGTGAGTCGGTTGAATTATGACTGCATGAGAGATATCAAAACCATCAAGAGAATGCAATTTCACTCAACTCGATTCGTGGAGGTGTGTAAATAATCGCATCAAGGAAGACGAGTGGGTTGCCACATGATACTATGCAGACACGCAGTAATTACATTCTCCTACCTCGAAAAACAAGAAATCTCGTCACATGAATATCATAGCTGGAGAAAATATTCCCTATCTGAAGGAGGCCTTCGGCAGCCTGGGAAACTTACACATTCTTCCTGGTCGGGCTATGACCTCTTCAGATTTGATAGACACCAACATTCTGTTGATACGCTCCATTACCACAGTGAATCAACATTTATTACAAGACAGCCTGGTGGAGTTTGTCGGTTCGGCTTCAGCTGGCATTGATCACCTAGATACAAACTACCTGAAATCGCGCAATATTCCTTATGTTTCAGCAGCAGGGTCGAATGCCAATTCGGTCGCTGAGTATGTGATTGCTGCACTGCTCCACCTTGCCACGCGTGACAACTTTTCGCTGGCCGGAAAAACGATTGGCATTGTCGGAGTGGGTAACATTGGCAAATTGGTCAAGCAAAAGACACAGGCTCTGGGCATGCGCCCCGTCCTTCATGATCCGCCCCTCGCCGAACGCGGACAGATCGATCACCGATCTTTAGAAGAAACATTAGGGTGTGATGTCGTCACCTTACATACGCCCCTCACTTCCAAAGGACCTTACCCGACCTATCACCTTCTCAATCAAAAAACCTTTGAATATTTGAAACCAACAGCTATTTTCATTAATGCTGCTCGGGGCGAGGTCGTCGACACTCAAGCCTTGCTCTCGGCAATTCAACACAACCGAATAGGCTCAACAGTTCTAGATGTGTGGGAATCTGAACCCCATATCAATTGGAATCTCTTTCAAGCCGTTACCCTAGGCACCCCCCATATCGCGGGGCACTCGCTGGATGGCAAAGCCAATGGCACCTTCATGATTTACTCGGCTCTATGTCAGCATCTCAACAGAGAACCCACATGGAACCCATCACAATCACTGCCAGAACCGGCTGTGCCATTCATTCAGATAGACAACAAAGAATGTTCCGTCCAAGAACACATACAGGGCATCGTCTCAAAAATTTATGATATTGAAGCGGACCATCGGCGCATGAAGGACCTTCTGGATGTTCCACTGGAAAAACGGCCTGCTGCCTTTGACGAGCTCCGCAAGCACTATCCAGTCCGTCGAGAATTTCCAAGAACTCATCTGCAATTTTTCACAGAGCAAAAAGACTTGCGGCAGACCTTAGAAGGGTTAGGTTTTGCCGACTTCAAAGAATAACCTCTATGGGTCTGTTGATCGCCAAGGCTTCATGACGAGATATGGTCCTTGATATCCTCATTATTCAACCTTCCTTGTGGCAAAACCACCGGAACTGTAAATTCAACCACGATTTCCTAGGAATCGACGCTATCCAAGCCGGAAAAGTTGTGTTGGCGCCAGGCTTCGTATACGACAACAGCTACTGCATTACTTAAGTTCAGACTGCGGCTCCCCGCTTGCATGGGGATTCGGAGGGAATGGCCTGGAGGCAAGGCATCTAAGATATCGGGAGGCAAGCCCCTTGTTTCTGGACCAAACAGCAGAGCATCACCCGGTTGAAAGGCCACATCATGATATGATTGTTGTCCTTTCGTCGTGATCGCAAATATACGTGAAGGCTTGTGAGTCTCTAGATAGTCATGCAGCGTGGGATAATCGTTCATCCGCGCCAATTCATGATAATCCAATCCAGCCCGTCGCGCTCGTTTGTCATCTAGTTCAAAGCCTAAAGGATGAATGAGATGCAAACCAAAACCGGTATTGGCGCAAAGCCGAATAATGTTTCCCGTATTCGGCGGAATTTCCGGTTCATACAACACAACATCCAACATAGTAGCAATCATCCAGCAGAGCACCTGCCGATGGACCCGGGGCTTCCTGTGAGAGACCTCATCCACCAGCTCCTTCGTGCTAAGCCGTCGCAAGTGGTTTGAAAACTGGTGTTTTCAATATCTCTAGGACCTTTTTCATTTCAGGAGGAATTTCTAAGAAAAATTCCATCCATTGATGTGAAAGCGGGTGGCGGAAACCTAATGCAGATGCATGCAGAAACATGCGCGGGAGCAAAACTCCTTCAACCATGGATAAAAATTGACTGCCATAGATTTCGTCACCAATAATGGGGCAACCTATTGACGCCATATGTACCCGAAGCTGATGTTTTCGACCGGTATGTGGAGTCAATTCAAGAAGAGATGCCGCCGAGCCAAACCGTTCCAACATTCTATAAGCGGTCAGAGCAAACTGTAGCTTTGTGGAATGGCCTGAAACCCTCTTAGAATGAGCCGCATCCCGGCCAATTGGTAATTCAACCGATCCATCATTCTCTGGCGGACATCCATTCACGAGTGCTATGTATCGACGGGTAATGGAATGCTTTTCAAATTGCGCACAAAGAATTTGATGGACCGCGCTTGTTTTCGCCACGACCATGAGACCAGAGGTGCATTTATCCAGACGATGGACAAGGTCCTGCTTACACGTTCTGTTCCCTTGAAGATGGTCCAAGAGACTATTCAAAAGCGTTCCAGTCCAATTCCCTGCCGTGGGATGCACCACAACTCCTGCAGGTTTATTGACCACCAGCAAAGAGGAATCCTCAAAAATAATCTCCAGTGGAACGATTTTACCCATGACCTTCATTGGTCCCGGCTGCGGTGTATCCATCGAAATCCAGTCACCAGGCTTGAGCTTCAAGCTGGGCTTCACTGTTTTCGAATTGACCCGAATACGACCGGCCACAATTAATCGTTGGAGACGGGAACGTGAAACGTTTCGCTCATGGCTAGCTAAAAAAGCATCCAAGCGTTTCGTTCGTTCGCCTGGCGACACCACAAATTCTGTAATCATATCTATGCAACTTCTCTAAAGCAGCAATTGTTATGTCTTGAATCTTCGGCACCCATAACGAACATCATGGGTCTGTTGAAAAAAGCCGCCAGCGGCGTTCTCGCCCTTTTTCCGTGCTCACGTACTACCAGTACGCTCCGCGCGCAAAAAGGGCTGCGGCCTTGCTGGATGGACTTTTTTGAACAGCCCCGAGGCTCATGATAACGAACAGCTTCCTGGGGAGATATGGCCCTTGATATCTTCATTATTCAACACTGCCATCATCAGAAGGCTAGACTCAAGTTGCAGGATAGATTGTTGGTGATTATGCGTTATTACATATTCACACATTTCTTTTTTGTGTGTTCTTCCGTTCTTCGCAAGCATTTGCGGCACATGCCGATAACGCAAAAGATGATGTGAGACATATATGACCGTATCAGCAAACTTCACGGACAAGGAGCAAAGACTATGACCTTAGGAGGCATCGAAACTCTACAAGTATCTCAAGCCTTATCAGCGGGGGTGCAAGACCGGAAAACTGTCGAAGAAACCAACGCCATTCAAAATGCCTCTGACAAGAGCAAAGAAAAACCGAGTCTCACCGCTCCCTCTCCGGTTCAAGATCAGGTCACATTGTCCAAAGAGGCTCAGACACTTTCAACGTCCAATTCTCAGAACCAACCAAATAAGTCGTTCCAGCAATCACCCTCTCCACTTGACAAATAAAGGGCACCTCTAAAAACTGTCCTTTTCTTGAGAGCAGGTGCGTCGCAATGTCTTCCGTGGAGTGGGCCACGGCTTATCGTCGCTCATACAAGAGCTCACAGGCTTGAGCATACCCCTGGATCCATCCCTCGTGATAGGCCTGTTGCAAGGTTTTTCGCACTTGGCCAATAGCTTCTGCGCCTTGAAACGTTCCTGGAACTTCTGAACACACCATTTCAACGGCTATATCCACAAGATGATCACGAAGTTGCCAAAGTTCATCTGTCACAAGATCCTCAAGAGCTTCTTCTCCACATTGAAAGACAACTTTTTCTAAAAATGTATTATACCCTTGCACCTCAATGACCCGTTCCCGAATACGGCCTAACTCCTCCCTGACTCTTCCCGTATTCTGCATCATGACCTTGAATAATTGCTTCCGCGACTCTTCTGAAAGCGTTCCTTCCATGCGTTGAATAACCACGGCCGGAGAGATGGATTCTTCCTGCTCCTCTCTATAGGACGCTACCGGCTCTCGATGTCCCATCCTGAGTCGATCATACGTTTTTCGAGCGCCGGGATCGCCGAGGATTTCATACGCAGCATTAATCTCTCGAATCTTCAGTTCGGCTTGACGGTTTCCTCGATTCCGGTCTGGATGGTACTGAAGAGCCAGCTTGCGGTAGGCTTTTTTGATTTCTTCCTGCGACGCTTGAAGAGACACTTCAAGAACCGCATAATAATTTAGAGTAGGCATTTCACAATTTCCTTACCGATCCGACCTGACACACCAGCGAATGAATCACCTTTCTGAACACAACGACATCTCTTTATGAACTCTTTCATCACACATTTTTCAACTTCTCTTGTAATGATATTTTTCTTGTCCATTAGAGGTCTGGGTTATGGAGCCTTCTTCTCGCCTTTTCCTTCAATCACTATCACTCCGCCCTATAGTACCCCGTGGATCGATTATCGCAGGCGAGACCTTTTGAAATTGATCACGTCACCTCAGCAAGTTTCTATCGCCGAACTGATTGCCAATAGCCAAGATTACGATCAGCAACTCGTTTCAGTACAAGGCCGCATCATCCAACCAGAACTTCATTTAGATGAAACAGAACTCTATATTGATTTTGTCTTTCGCCTTTCTGAAGGACAGGGTTCAATTATCGTCTATGGCCGTCATGACCGTACCCAAGGTGCCCCCTCAATCGCGGTCAACCAGGCCGTAGAAGTTATTGGAACCTTTTTCAAAGAAGAAACTCGAAACGGCTTTCACATTTCAAACGTTCTTGAAGCCATCACCGTCAGACCATATCCTTCCCCGATACCAGATCGCACCTAAAAAGGGTCTGTTGAAAAAAGCCGCCAGCGGCGTTCTCGCCATTTTTCCGTGCTCACGTAGCACCAGTACGCTCCGCGCGCAAAAATGACTGCGGCCTTCCCTTCGAAAATTCTCAGGACAGGACTGGACGAACTTTTTTGAACAGACCCAAGGCTGTTGATGACCAAGAGCTTCCTGAACAAATATGGACTTTGATATCTTTATTGTTCAACACTCCCAACAAAGCAGCACTCCGACTTCACTCATGTTTCAAGATATGTCCTCAAGATACGGACAACGCCCTGATAGTCCGGCTGAGGAGGCGTCAGGGGTGACGCCGGCAATGTTAGTACTGTTTGCAAAGCTTCTTCCCAGGCACCGGACTCGAAATTCTGCCGAGTCATTTCAATGGCCCGGCCATAGTGGTGCGCATACTGCACAAGAGAGTCTTCATCGGCAAAATTGTGCCTTCGTACATACACAAGAGGAATATCATAGTGGACTGCAGTCACAATTGTGGCATAGCCTGGCTTCGTCATAATCACATCCGCTTGCCTCATCAATTCTCCAAAAGGCATCTGAATATTGGCAATATCATGGACTCTTGTGGCAGACAAATCGAAGGTAACGCCACCAGCCAAGAAATGAAACCCTTGACACGATTCCATTTGCTCAATTGGAAGACTCGTGAGCTGAACGCCGCCAAACGCGATAAGCACAAGCTTGTCTCCCCTATTCATCCCTAAAATGTCTTTGATATTTTGTGAGGATTCTGGAGCCACCGGGAATGACGGCCCAGTGTCGTGCATCGATGGAAAAGCCGGCATCTCGATACCTGGATGCAGCCGAATCAGATCTCTAGCCCTTGCATATTCACGACGAATATGATCATAACAAACCTGATGTTCCACATTGGTTGATTGAATATAGGGGTGCAGGACTTGATCCCAGGACAACGAGGCAATCGCCACTCCCGGAATATCAGCCTGACAGGCTCCTGCCAGCGCCAGATAGGAAATATTTGAGAGGACAATCTTGACATGTTCAGCCTTCATCTCTTTGGCTTCTTGACTGACTCGCTCCATCCAACTGTGGTGAAATGCTTGATGAGCCTTCCAGGTTCCCGCAATATCGATATCTAAGGGGCCTTGCTGAATACAACCAACATCTTGAGGGACAGGTTGCACTTCCCATTTCACACGCAGATACTCTTGAAAAATAGGCGGGGGCACGCAAGTACGAAGAATGACGTACACATCGTCGATAGCCGAGCCCAATTCATTAAGGATCGGGATGATTTGGGCAGCATGTCCGAATCCATGAGCTGAAATCGAACACCAAACGACTGTCATCTATATCCTGCACATCGGAACCAACCAGCTCTCACAAACATGCTTGCCAGAATCCAGAGGAAATTCATAAAATTTTCACGAAACCATTCTCTTCCCAATTTCAACAATTAATACTGCGATCATCTCAACATGCATTGGCTAGACAATCCTACCTCCAGAACGGTTCGAGGACTGTTCCTGCTAGCGCTTGTTGTAATGGCCTGCACGCCCCAACAGCCCCAACAGTCTGCATCACCACAGAATCGACAACCGAGGATCGTGAAAGTTTCAACAGCTGAGCAGCAATTACTGCGAACGATCCAAAACGCGGAGAGCTTAGGACAGGATAACCCTCTTCTCTTGAGCAGCGTCTATAGCTTAGCCAACTTTTACCACGACCACCAAGAATACGACAAAGCCGCCCGCCAATATCAACGAGCCCTTGAATTGAAAGAAGCCATAAGCGGCCCCAACCATCCCGATGTTGCCGCCATTCTCCAGCGCTACGCTCGTGTGCTCCAGGAAGCCAAACGTCCGTCAGAAGCCGCAAACCTCTTGGCCCGCGCTCAAGCCATTTTGGCTCAATCCCCTTCTCCGCAGCCAGCCCCTTAAGTCTCTGGTTGCCTAGTGCCCCACACATTTCGACCGATCTTATGTGGAAAAATTTTCCTAGCCCGCCCGCACAAAAGCTGAAATGATGGGCAATTCCATGAATTTTTCGCATATTCTTTGAACTTGGTTTTGGCATGAGATTTGTTTACTACAACGCAAAGCATTCGATTGTCTTTGACCAAGGATTGGCCCATGAAACAGACCCCTCAAAAAACTGCGAAACGCAGACGTCCCAGAAAAGTCACAGCCAAGAAACCGAAACACAAATCTTCTCAAGCTGATAACCACCCGCGATGTTCACGATGTGGATCACGCACAGTCAATCTTGAACAGTTAGAACAAGAACTTCTGGTGACGTTAAGTTTACATTGCTTGATTTGCGGCCATCATTCTTTCTTAGGTCGACCCGTTATTCGGCTCCTCAAACGGCCGAATGTCACCATTCCTGATTCCATCAAACGATCCCCTGAAAGATAGAACTGCCTGCGCTGGACCATTGTTTTTTTCCGGACTACCAAGACTCCATTCGGACCGACAGCGGATGAATATTCTGATCCCCTAAGCCTTGTTTCAATTGAGCACACGCAGCTTTACTGCCACACACCCGCAAATCCGATTCAGCCAAATCCGGGACCAGGCGAAGGAGAGGGTTAAGATCAACTTGCTCATCTCCTGATGGCAAAACCTGACCACGCATCACCCGGCCCGTGAGAGACGACCATTCGCTCAGCCAGGATCGAGTTAACACTGGGATATATTGAAAGTCGTGCGGAAATTTCTTGGCAAGGGTCGTGAGTTCTTGATGCAACATCAATTGCCTTTCATGACGTGCGCTGGCAATCAACCTCATATGACCATCGGAGGTTTTTCTCCTTCCACTCCATAGCTGGCTACCCATATACTGGACATAAGATAGAAACGGTGTAATACCTGTCCCGAAGGCCACACACACAAACCGACGATCTTCCCAATCCCCATCGGGTTCCAGCCGAAGATTCGTTTCTTCGCACACATTGGCATTTTCATAAACGTAGACGGCGTCATGACTTTCATCAACGGTTATTCGCACATCAATGCCTACTCCTGTTTCATGCCAATTATCCGCCGCATCAGATTGCCACCAAATAGAGGTGTCTGCTTGAGGACGGTGGGTATGATTAATAAAGGTCTCTAACACGCCAGGCTCATCACTCGATGAATTAGACCTCGTATACATCCGCCTCCGATACTTTTCCGTACGTGCTCCCCAGGGCTTGGCCAGAAAAGCTGTCCCGGGACGCATCGTATCTCGAAGCGTATACGGCTTGCCTTCGATGGTCATACTATCAGGCAACGTTAATCGAACCCGTCGAATTTCTCCAGGATCAATAACCTGAAGTTGCTGAATCTGTGCAGAGATACGATGTTCCATAACCAATCGCAATGTTATGCACATTACAATACCAGGGTGAACACCCCGTACAATTACATGCCTTGGATTTGATTCCTTGCGTCCATTTTTATATGATCTCCCCCTAAGATCATTACACCCACAACCTTGAGCACTTCATGGACCCTCTTTCTTCTATCCCGCCGACCGGATCTCCTACATCGGCAAACCAATTACGGAAAACAACCGATACGTCCCCGTCGCCCCCACTATCTGAAACGACCTTGATTTCTCCGCAGGCCATGGAGCAGCTTCAAGAAGCCCTCTCTCAGATCCCAGACATCCGAACAGACCGGATCGAAAAGATTCGACAAGCCCTGAAAGACGGCACCTATGCCGTTTCCTCAGAGGCTCTTGCGGATAAACTGATTCAGGAGCTCTCTATGCCTTCTCACGATTCACCGCTCTCATAAGTTTTCAAACAGCCTTCAACCAACCTCGACACTCTCAGACCTTCTCTCCAACTTTTTTAATGCCGTTCTTTGAAGTCTTTGCAGATTAGAAGAAGTTCTCCGCTCTCAACATGGCTTCCTGTCCTATGCCTCTGTAGGATGAGCATTCACAACCGAAAAGACAAAGATGAGTACGACCTCCCGCTACCCCGCCATAGGCTCAAATATTCTTTGGCTGACTATTTCTGTCAATCCAAAGAATCTGCTGATCAAATCCATGCTCCTTGGGTTAGGCGCCGATCATTCACTGCTCTGCGCAATACCCAACGATCAGCCTCTTGAATTACTCGCAACAGGAATCCCGTGTAAAGGCCGCTCTTATATTGACGGAGAAATTTTTGAATTCGAAACGATGATACAGGAAATCTTATCCTCTCCCCCTGCCATTCGCCTCGAAGCGCCGTCAAAGATCATTCGTCAAATTCCACGGTCCTTCCCCCGTCTCATGGTCGATCTCCCCGGAGCCGTGCGCCCCTTAAGCCGAAACGGACAAATTTTGGCAGTTCTTCCGGTCCAACTGTGCGACCTATCTCCTACTGGATGTCAATTCAGCGTTGCCCCATCTGCTTGGCCAAAAATATCAGCTTTACACCTCTACTTATCCTGCCGCCTGCCAGGCTTCGATCATCATACCAAACTTCATGGGAGCATCGAATGGGTTCATCCCACCAAAGAATTATTCATTGGCATCGCGTTTATTTTTGACGCAGACCATGATATTGCCAAACAAGACATTCTGAGATGGTATACCTCTCAACAAGCTAAATTGATTAATACCACAGCTTAAGATTCACATGTCCCCTTTGGGGAATCCTTTTGCTCCGTAATAGAGTTTTCATACACGGTCACGGTGCCTAACCACACTCTAGTTGCCTGCTGACAAAGCTTCCGATTACAATATCTGGAATTTTTAAGAGATTTTTCATTATCTCTCTGACTATTGGCTTTCATTTTTACTGAGGATGTCCAACATGGCCGAACGTATTACCAACCAAAACATTATTGATATCGCCCCGCTTCCCGCGCCCCGAAAGATTCAAGAAGAGCTGCCTTTACCACAAGAAACAGCGCAAACGGTTCTCCAGGCCCGGCAAGCTATCCGCAATATTCTCAATGGGCATGACTCCCAACGCCTGCTTGTTATCATTGGTCCTTGTTCTATTCACGATTCCGAAGCTGCCATTCAATATGCGGAACAACTCAAACGCGTCAGTGATCGGGTCCAGGATCACCTTCTTGTCGTTGCACGAACATATTTTGAAAAACCCCGCACCACCGTCGGCTGGAAGGGTCTCATCAATGATCCGAAACTTGATGGATCCTGTGATATCGGAGGAGGCTTCGAATTAGCTCGTTCTATACTCCTCAAGATCAATCAATTGGGAATGCCTTGTGCGACAGAATTTCTGGATCCTGTGACCCCGCAGTATATTTCCGATCTTATTAGTTGGGCTGCGATTGGGGCCCGTACGACCGAGAGTCAAACACACAGGGAAATGGCCAGTGGACTTTCGATGCCGGTGGGACTCAAGAATGGGACAGATGGCGGACTCCAGGTAGCACTGAATGCCATGATTGCCGCCCGACACCCTCAAAGCTTTATCGGCATCAATGCCGATGGGCTGACGTCGATTATTAAAACGAACGGCAATCCCGACCGTCACCTGGTCCTTCGAGGCGGAGGCGGCCGCGTCAATTATAACCCTGAGGACATCTCTGAAGCTGTTCGAAGTTTGGCGAAGGAAGAGATTCCCCGTCCCATTTTAGTCGATTGCTCTCATGGCAACTCTGAAAAAGATCATACCCGGCAAGTCCCCGTTGCCCGGTCAGTCGTCTCCCAGTTTACCGAGGGACAAACCGCAATTATGGGCCTCTTAATTGAAAGCAATCTGAAGCCTGGCAATCAAAAATGGGAGGCAGGGAAATCACTTGAAAAAGGCGTTTCCATTACTGATGCCTGCATTGGATGGGACGACACCGAACATCTCCTTGATGAAATGGCGGAAACGTTGGACAAATCAGCAAACAGGACACCGGTATCCGGCTAATGCAAACACGGTGTTATTAGGCGAGAAGGAATATCGAAAAATTTCTATTAGAGTGCCCTTAGGAAGATAACTTAGGAAGTGGGTCCGCTGTAGTTTCGACTTCGACCGATTGATGATCATGTTCATGCGTATGACATCCCAAATGATGACACAGACGGCGATTCCAAAATCCCGCCCACGCAATCAAGGAGGCACCTAACACATCAAGGAAAATTTCCTTTCCACTCCCCGCTTCAATCCACAAATGGGAAACTGTCAGAATGACAAGCCCAAGAATGGTCAGTATTGTCGGACGAATATCACGATGCAGTGGATAGGTTGCCAATAAACCAAACCCTGCCAATAAAGCAATCACCGTCAAAAAAACCCATTCTGTTTTTTCAGCCCAAAAGGCTCCTAAAAATCCATCTAACCCACCCCAGGAATGAGCCGCTATGACCGGAAGAGCTAACAGCGCCAAAGGTGTGACCGCACAATGAACTGCGCAAATAAGAGAAGCAATAGAACCGGCCTTGGAGAGTTTGGGACCAAATGTGTTCATTTCAATCTTTCTAACATTATTGGCATTGTGGGCAGAGGCCCGTAAATTCCAATGTATGATCATTCACGACAAATTGTGTGCGTTCTTCAATGAGTTTTGTCAACTTTTTTAATGGACATAACAACAAATCGACAATTCGGCCGCAGGTTTGACACCGAATATGATGATGATGCTTACGGCCCTCTTTCAACTCATACCGAGATTGCCCTTCCTGAAACCCATCGAATTGGACCACCAGACCCAATTCCTTCAACACATTCAAAGTTCGATACACGGTAACAAGATCAATGGAAATCTGGTCTTCTTGTAATTGAGAAAAAATTTCGGAAGCCGCCAACGGCTGATGCGTCCGTTCTAACAAGGTTAAGACAGCTTTTCGAGTGCGGGTCATCCGGCGGCCTGTAGCCCGCAGCCCTTTTCTAATCGTTGGCTCCAACATACCCAAGAACCCCTGAACGAAGGTTAAGTCCGCATTATAGCCTTTATTGCAAATCTTTTGCAAATATATCTCTACGTTGCTGATTGGAGTTATACTCGAAAGCAGGGATTGGGGAAGTTGAAAAGACGCGGCATCTCGGGTTGAAATGGGTGTTGAAGGCATCCTCAGCGCAACCAAAAAAGGACGCTTAGGAAATCAATGCCAATATGAAAACTGACACCGAAGAGAAGTCACTGACTGTTAGAGAAAGTCTTGACTTTTACACCGAACTTATCGATTCTAAAGCCTGCGCCCGTAGCTCAGTTGGATAGAGCATCGGCCTTCTAAGCCGGTGGCCGCAGGTTCGAATCCTGCCGGGCGCACCAATTGTTCTCCTTTTATTAGAAGAAATGTTAGCTACTTGAAGCGTTTGTTGAATTCTTTGATCACTTCATTGGTCAGGTCCAAACCGCCTCGAGAATAGAGGACGATTTTTAGTGTGCTCTCACTGCCTTTATCTATGACGACATCGAATCCATGGCGTTTGGCGACGATGCTTGTGGCTTCTTCGATTTTCTTCATATATTCCTGGACCAGCTCCTTTTGCTTTTGCCCAAGTTCGGCCTGAAATTCTTGTCCGCGTTTTTGCCATTCTTGATACTTTTGCGCAAACCGTTCTTGTCTCCGTTTTTTTTCTTCATCCCCAAGAGATGACGATGCGGAACTGAGTTCTTGCTGAAGTTTTTCTAATTCCTTTTGGTCATTTTTCATGACCGTTTCCCGGGCTTTGGCATGTTCTTTGAGCCCGGTTAGTGCGCGGCTGCCGGCCTTTGATTTTTCAATAACGGCTTGCGGATCGATAACGCCAACCCGGAACGAGCCCTTTTTTGCTGCGAACGTGAGCTCGCCGACTAGCAATATCGAACAGCATGCGGTGATGGCTACGACTGTGAGTTGTTGCAACCGGTGAACATTCCAGAACTTCATCTTCATCATACAGTTCCCTCTACATTTTAAGGATGAGCTTTGATAGGCCCGGTGGACCGCCTGCTTGGGAGATACGTAATCAACCAGGGGAGGGTACCCAGGCGATGCTAACCTGTCAAGGTATGGTGGGAGTTTCACGAAGAATAACCGTGGTTTGCTATAATGGGACTTTTTTGAGTACGAAGGTTAAGTGATCAGGACATGACGCAAAAACCGTTGAAGCCCCTTAAGATCGTGTGTTTTGGGGATAGCTTAACCTTGGGATGGGAGTCTCCTACGTTCCGGACGCCCGTTGTGCAAAATATCCCCTATGGCAGATATATCCAGGAATGGCTGGGAGACCGGGGGCTCGTGATCGTTCGAGGCGTCTGCGGCGAAACCACACAAGATATGCGAGCCCGTTTTCAAAAGGATGTGCTTGATGAGGGTCCCAGGCTTGTCGTGATTCTTGGAGGCACCAATGACTTAGGGTTGGGCATAACGCCGTATAAGATCCTGGGTAACCTGCGATTTTTTTATGAACATGCTCAGGGTCACCAGATTTTACCTATCGCGATCACCGTGCCTTCCTTGCGTGATGACTCTTGGCCGGATGAGGCTGGTGATTTTGAGCAGATCTCATCAGTTCTTCCGCCTGTGATTGCGAAAGCCATTTCCGAGCGAATTATGCTTAATCAACTCATAAAAGACCTGTGTCTTGAACGAAATATTCCCGTAGTCGATTGGTTTACGGAAACTTGCGACCCCAAAACCCACGTTCTTGCTGCCTGCTATTCCAATGACGGGCTACACCTGAATGCGGCAGGCTATCAACGATTGGCAGAATTGCTTTGGGTGCAGGTGATTGAAGGACTGCTCGTTTAAGGGCGCCTCTAAAAACTGTCCTTTTCCCCGATGGGGGCGTCAGCCGCGTGCTCACAGCCTTCGGCACGCACAAACGTGGAGCTCTTCGCACCGTGCGTCCTCATGTATTCCCACATACACTCCGGTTTTCCGCGCGCGGCTTCCTTGCCCTCAGAAAAAAACACCAGTTTTTAGAGGTGCCCTTAGGTCTTAAAATGTCACTTTTCAGATTTTGAGCCGGATGAGGTTGAAGCAGGCGTGCCTGATCCTGCGGAGGATGAGCTCGAAGAACTGGATATGCTGGACGAACTGGTTGATGTCTCAGATGTGCGACCACCGCTACCATCCTTATTTGTCGAGCTGCCACTACTTGATTGGCTCTCTGCCGTCCCCTTGTTTTCAGAAGAAGTCGTGGAATTGCTGACTTCTGTTTTTTCGCCTTTATTCTCAGATTTGGTTTCAGGTTCTTTGAGCTTATCGGAATAATCCGTCACATACCATCCAGTGCCTTTGAACATAATGGCAGGAGGGGAAATAAGTTTATTGACAGGTTTGGCTTCCGCACAACCAAACTGTGCGCAGGTTTCGACGGTGGGATCAGAAATTTTTTGTTTGAGCTCAAACCGTTTGCCACAACTCGTACATTCATATTCATAAATTGGCACTAGCAGTCTCCTTCATCACTCTCGTTTCAATCTTCCTGACACAACAAACAGCAGATAAGATGTTTTTCTTCAAGGTCAAGAACGAGGGACATTATTTTTCGGAAAGATATCTGGTCCTATCATAGGCTGAGGTACTATTCGAGTTGTAAAACGGCCTGTGCCAGCTGCTGGAGACCTTCCTGGATAATGGGCAAGGTCCCCGTGTAGGAAAAGCGAAGATGAGCATCCGTGCCAAAGGGTTCTCCTGGCACGCAGGCCACCTTGGCTTCCTCCAAAAAGAATGTGGCCAGATCAAATGGGGTGGATAACGTTTTTCCCCGAAATCGTCGCCCTAATAGTTCGGACACATTAGGAAAGGCATAAAATGCTCCTGCGGGCATAGGGCAGTGAATACCGGCAATTTGGTTGAATCCTTCCACAATGGCTTGCCGCCTGATATCCAATTCTTTGACCATGTGCGTAATAAATGAATGTCCTTCCAAAAGGGCGCCGACGGCAGCCTTTTGAGCAATTGAGGTGGGGTTGGAAGTACTTTGGCTTTGGATATTGCCCATCGGTTTCAGAATGGATTCTGGCCCCGCCGCATAGCCAATTCGCCAACCGGTCATGGAATACGTTTTTGAGACGCCATTGACGATGATGGTGTGGTCGACCATGTCGGGGTGGACCGAGGAGATGGAACAATGTTGATGGTTGTCATAGACCATCTGTTCATAAATTTCATCTGAAATGACCAGTAAATTACGCTCAATGGCGAGTTTGGCAATTCCTTCAAGCGTCTCTCTGTGATACATGCTTCCCGTTGGATTACACGGTGAATTGAGAATGATGGCCTTGGTCCGTTCGGTGATAAGACGTTCTAAGGTTGCCAGATCAATCGCGAAATGTTCTGACTCGGTGGTCGGCAAAAAGACCGGCGTGGCATCCGCGACAAGAACTTGTTCTGGATAGGACACCCAGTACGGTGCGGGGATAATCACCTCATCACCGGCTTCAAACAAGGTGAGGGCTAGATTGAACAGCGTATGTTTGGCTCCGCAGGACACGACTATTTGGGAGCGGGTATAGGTGAGACCTTGATCACGACGAAACTTTTCAATAATGGCATCCTTCAGTTCATCGATGCCTGTCACGGCTGTATATTTCGTAAAGCCCTCCTGTATGGCGGTGATTGCGGCGTCCTTGGCGACATCTGGCGAATCAAAGGACGGTTCGCCTGCGGTAAAGTCATACACACGTTGTCCTTGTGCGATCAATGACTTCACCTTGGCCGAAAGTTGCAGCGTAGGAGAGGGAGTGATGCGTGTGGTCCGTGCGGCCAGTTTCATGATTGTGCTACCCGTAGTTGCGCTCTTAAGCGGTCGGCCACTTCGGGATGCAAAAAATCGTGAAGGGGACCACCGACCGAGGCGACTTCTTTCACCATGCTAGACGTGAGATATGAATATTCCTCGCTGGCCATTAAAAACATGGTTTCCAAGTCTTGGTCCAACTTCCGGTTGAGTAAGGCCATCTGAAATTCGTGTTCAAAATCAGACACCGCACGTAGGCCACGGATAATAGCCTGTGCGCCTCGTCGACGAACGTAATTCACAAGTAGGCCGTCAAAGGGTTCCACGACGACGCCTGAAAGATCTCGCGTCGCAATCTTGGCCAACTCTACTCGTTCCTTGAGATCAAACAATGGGGCTTTCCGCGGATTGGGCGCGACCGCGACCACGACTTCCTGAACAACATGAAGGCTGCGGGCAATGACGTCAGCATGGCCGCGGGTGATGGGGTCAAAAGTGCCGGGATAAATGCCAATGGTCATGGTATGCCTGGGTAAGTGCCATTCGAGTATTGGTTTAAGTTTGTTGTCGATAGAAGGTCAGGGATGTATCGCCATATTTAGCGGTTCTGGTCAGCTGCCATTGGCCAATGGCTGATGGCGGCGTTGTTTTCGAAAAATGTTCATAAACAATTTGGCCGGCCTTGGCAACCACGTTAGCATGTTCAATCTGTGTCAGAAGGGTGTGACTCTGTTCAAATCGATAGGGAGGATCAACATACAACAGGTCAAACGGCTGCCATCCTACCAAAAGTGGGTTTTGCATGGCGAGCGTGACATCCTGAATCAGAACCCGGCTTTCTGTTTCCATTCCAAACTGTTTGATGGTATCCAGAAGAACCTGTCCTGCCATAGGGTTCTGTTCCACGAATACAACTCTTTTGGCTCCGCGGCTTAAGGCTTCCAAGCCGATTGCTCCACTTCCGGCGCAGAGGTCAGCGACACAGGCCCCCGGAATCATGGACCCCAATATTGAAAATAAGGCTTCCCTAGCTCGTAGAGAAGTTGGACGAATATCGTGTCCTTGGATGGTAGGAATCTTTCGCCCTTTGAGTTGTCCTGTAATGATTCGAATAGATGACAATTCCATGATGCGGAAGACCATAGCATAGCCGTTGAAAACTCAACAATTCCGTGAAGTTCTCTGCCAGGGAGGAGTATTTTGACGGCCGGAAAAAATGCTGCGTATAGTGAACTAGACTGTCATCATGGCACAGCCCAGAGATATTATATGAAAGCTGCACAGACGAAAAAAGGTATTCAATCCTGGCCGGAACAGGAACGCCCCCGTGAGCTTCTGTTGTCTCAAGGCCCGCGAGGCCTATCTGATGCGCAACTCTTAGCAATTCTCCTTCGTATTGGGCGGCCCGATTCTTCTGCGGTAGAGGTGGCAATGGATCTCTTGACGGAACTCGACGGGTTGCGGGGGTTGGCCAACCGGAGTTTGGAGGAGCTCTGTGCCATTCCGGGAATAGGGCCAGCCAAAGCTGCGCAAGTTCTTGCGGCAGTTGAATTGGGCAAGCGTGCGTTGGCCATGCCGCTGACTCATGGAAAGCGGATTCAAGGGAGCCAGCATATTTTTCAACATTATTATCCTTTGTTGCGGGATCTGCGGCATGAGGTCTTTAAAGCCGTTCTATTGGATGCGAAGCATATGTTGCTTGGAGATTTTACCGTGTCGCAAGGCAGCTTGACGGTCAGTATTGTGCATCCGCGTGAAGTGTTCAACCGTGCCGTGCGGGAATCTGCAGCGGCGATCATTTTTGTTCATAATCATCCCAGTGGTGATCCACAACCTAGCCAAGAAGACCATGTCCTGACTCATCGGTTGATGGCTGCCGGTGAAATTTTAGGTATTCGTGTGTTGGATCATATCGTCATTGGAGATGGGAAATACGTGAGTTTTGCAGATGAGGGATTGTTGTCCGTACAATCGTCATCGACATCTTGAGCCATTCAGGCGTGCTCTTTTCTCGCCGATGCCCCCGCTAAAGTAGCTTTCATTGAGAAATTCATGGTAAAAATACATATCATACCCTCTCATCCACATCCGTCGACAGAACATTCATAGAAATTGTGATGGCAGAGATTTCTCAAAAAGAAGTTGAGCAAGTGGCCCAGTTAGCCAAACTAGATTTAACGGAACCCGAGAAAACCCTTTTTCGGGGACAGCTTAGTCAGATTTTGACTTTTGTGGGGCAATTACAAGAGGTCTCAACCGAGGGCATTCCTCCGACCGCCTCGGTTGCTGATCAGGAACTGATGTTGCGGGAAGATATTCCACGAGAAGGATTGTCTCAGGAACAGGCCTTAAGCAACGCTCCCGAATCGCGGGATGGGTTTTTTGTGGTGCCGAAAATTATTGGGAACTAGCTGAACAAGGATGGTTGGTGCCGTTCAGGGGTAGAAGAGATAGGATCTGATTATGTATAGGCAATTACTGCGTTGCAAAATTCATCGGGCCACGGTCACAGAATCGAATCTTGAATATGAAGGCAGCATGACCATTGATGAAGAACTGATGGATCATGCAGGCATTCTACCGTATGAGCTTGTGATGGTCTCAAATTTAAATAATGGCGAACGCTTTTCGACGTATGCGCTTCCTGGTACCCGCGGCAAGGGCGAGATTATTCTGAATGGCCCGACTGCTCGAAAAGGCGTGACAGGCGATATGATTATTATTTTCTGCTATGAATTTTTTAAAGACGATGAGGCCAAACGGCATGTTCCGAAAATCATTCAAGTTGATGAACGAAATGCCATTCGTGAGACGGAATCTCATTGACATCTCTCTGCTGCTCTTCTGTGTGCTCTCAACTATAAAGGTTCCCAATTCGCATGGCCTTGTTTAAACTCACATTAAAGGAGTTACAAGATAAGTTTACCAGTGGTGAAATTTCAGCAGGGGAGATTGCCAGGGCTTATCTGCTGCGAATCGGCCAGGTTGAGCCCAAGATAAAATCCTATATTTCTCTCATGCCTCGAGAAGAATTGCTGGCAAATGCGCAAGCGATCGACGACGGGTTAAAGGCCTGGCGCAAGACCGAGCCGTTGATGGCTATGCCCTTGGCGATTAAGGATAATATTTGTACCAGAGGGATGCGCACGACGTGCGGGTCACGTATGCTCGAGCACTTTGTTCCTCCGTATGATGCAACGGTGATATCCAAATTGCAGGTGCAACGGCCGTTGATCCTTGGGAAAACGAATTTGGACGAGTTTGCGATGGGCTCCTCGACCGAACATTCGGCCTTTGGTCCCTCCAGAAATCCGTGGAACCAAAAGTATATTCCTGGAGGATCCAGCGGTGGGTCGGCCGCTGCCGTGGCAGCCGATGAATGTGTGGCGGCGCTAGGTTCTGATACTGGGGGGTCTATTCGTCAACCGGCTGCCTGTTGTGGTGTCGTAGGGCTCAAGCCCACCTATGGACGGGTTTCCCGCTATGGGTTGGTGGCCTTTGCCTCTTCCCTGGATCAAATTGGTCCGATTACGAAAACGGTGTCCGATGCTGCGATTGTACTGAATGCCCTGGTGGGGCATGATTCCTTAGATTCGACGTCTGCCAAGCGGGATGCGCCTGACTTCACCAAATCCACCAAAAAAAAGGATATCAAAAAACTGGTTGTTGGAGTGCCCAAAGAGTATTTCACGGAGGGCTTAGATCCCGAGGTGAATGAAAAGATTCAAGAAGCCATTCAGGTACTAGAAGGGATCGGTGGGAAGATTCAAGAAGTCACGCTACCCTCGACGGAACGGGCTATTGCGACCTATTACCTTATTGCCACGGCCGAAGCCAGTTCGAATCTTGCGAGGTATGACGGCGTCAAATATGGGTTCCGGGCTAAAGAATCGACAGAGCTGGCAGAGATGTATCACAGTACGCGTTCACAAGGTTTTGGGCCTGAGGTGAAACGCCGGATTATGCTTGGCACCTATGCCCTGAGCGCTGGCTACTATGATGCGTATTATGGAAAAGCCCAAGCGGTGCGTACGATGATTCAACGTGATTTTGATACGGTTTTTCAGGATGTCGATATTCTCGTCAGCCCGGTCATGCCGACCGCTGCCTTTCCTCTTGGAGAACGATTAGAGGATCCTCTCCAAATGTATCTGTCAGATATGTACACGATTCCCGCAAGTTTAGCTGGTTTGCCGGCGATATCTCTTCCCTGTGGGTTCAATGCGGAGGGTTTGCCGATAGGACTGCAATTGACGGGCCGCCCGTTTGAGGAAAACGTGGTCCTGCGTGTGGCCTATGCTTATGAACATGCGACGAACTGGCGCAGTAAACGGCCGGTGATTCGATCCTGAAAGGATAACGGACGTATGATGGATTTGGCCGTGATGATCATTGCCGTGGCTGTGGTCGTGCTGGTGGGATACTTAGTTCCGACCATCTTGCAAGTCAAACGGACGGTGGGCCAGTCGGAACGGCTCCTGATTCGTCTCAACCACGAACTGCCGGGAATGTTGAAAGAAGTGAAAGGCACCAATGAAAATATTCGCGTGATCACGGAACAAGCCCGCATGAGCGTCGATCGTGCGGCGGTGTTTATGGATGCGGTGGGTGACGTAGGGCAAACGGTCAATCAGGTCCATCAAACCGTGCGTGGAAAGGGCGGAAATCTGATGGTTGGACTCACAAGTCTTCTGGCCGGAATCAAAGCTGTGACATCTACCGTGAAGCAGCGAGTGCATAAAGAATCGAAACGTCAAGAAGGAGGGCATACTTATGGCGACTAATTCAGGGGCTTCCGCTGGATCGGTGGCATTAGCATTTTTGAGTGGGGCATTATTAGGGGCCGTGACGGCCGTCGTGTTTGCTCCTCAGGCCGGACGCGAATCACGTGACCGTATGACAGGTTATGCGCGTCGTCAAACGGAAGGCCTGCGAGATTTTAAGGACCGGGCGACGGATACGGTTGAAGAAGTGGTGGGGCGTGGACGAGAGCTGGTGGATGAAGTGTCTTGTGCCGTGCGGGAGGCTTTAGAGGCTGGACGAGATGCCATGCGTCGTGAACGGGAAATGAATTCTCTGGATTAGCTGTCTGCCGAAGGAGTTGCTTCGCATTCTTTCCCCATTGCTATGGTGTATGAACCCGTCATTGGAGTTGAGGTTCACGCGCAACTCCAGACTCAGACCAAGTTATTTTGCGGATGTCCCACGCTATTTGGGCGTGCTCCCAACACCCAAGTCTGCCCCGTTTGTTTAGGGTTGCCGGGGAGTTTGCCTGTTCTGAATCAACGTGCGGTTGAGATGGCGGTTCGCACCGGGTTGGCGTTGAATTGCGAGTTAACCCCGGGGAATCAATTCTCACGAAAAAATTATTTTTATCCTGATCTTCCTAAGGGCTATCAGATCTCGCAATACGATTTGCCCATTTGTGGACCAGGCTGGCTAGAAATTCCAGTCAATGGCAAGACGAAACGGGTGCGTATTATGCGGGCCCATTTAGAAGAAGATGCGGGAAAAAATATTCACGACGAGAGCGCAGAAGGCAGTCAGGTGGATTTGAATCGGGCGGGAACACCCCTTCTGGAAATTGTCACCGAACCTGACCTGTTTTCGTCGGAGGAAGT
Source organism: Nitrospirales bacterium (assembly GCA_965223315.1). GTDB lineage: Bacteria > Nitrospirota > Nitrospiria > Nitrospirales > UBA8639 > Nitrospira_E. Next base: position 2,037,194 of record CBDCWD010000004.1, on the reverse strand, counting down.
CGATGCATATTTAAAAACGTTACGGGATCTATTGGTCTACCTGGAGGTGTGTGATGGGAACATGGAACAAGGGAGTTTCCGCTGTGAGCCCAATGTCTCTTTGAGGCCAAAGGGAGAAGAAACCTTAGGAACCAAAGTTGAACTCAAAAATATCAATTCATTTCGTTTTGCCAAAGATGCGTTGGAGTATGAAATTGGACGGCAGGCTGAAGTGTTAGCTGACGGAGGAAAGATTCAGCAAGAGACCCGCTTGTGGGATGTGGAGAAATCCCAGACTGCGGTCATGCGCAGTAAGGAAGCGGCCCATGATTACCGCTATTTTCCTGACCCGGACCTCCTCCCTGTGACGATTGATTCAACGTGGATGGAAGAGCTGCAAACGACTATTCCTGAGTTGCCTCGTGCCCGTCTTCAACGATTTATGAAAGACTATGAATTGTCTGAGTACGATGCCAAAATTTTAACCGATTCAAAAGGGTTGGCTGATTATTTTGAGTCATGCGTGAAGTTGTTTCCGCAGCCCAAGACCGTGAGCAATTGGGTCACCGGCGAGCTTCTTCGTGAACTCAATACGACTGATACGTCCGCTGAACATTCGTCTGTAAGTCCCGAGCGGTTAGTCGAACTTCTCAAGTTAGTGGAATCCGGAACGGTGAGTTTAAAAGCTGCCAGGGAAGTGTTTCCAGATTTGTATGCAACTGATGCGAGTCCGGAACAATTGGTGAAAGACAAAGGATTAGTTCAAGTCTCAGACGAAAGCCATTTGATGGCCCTCATTACCGAAGTGATGACGCAATGCTCTGCACAAGTGGAGCAATATCGAGGAGGGAAAGAGGCTGTGTTTGGGTTTTTAGTGGGGCAAGTGATGAAAGCTTCTAAAGGGACGGCGAACCCGGGAAAAGTCAATGAGTTATTGAAACGTGCATTGGCATCTTGATCTAAGACCTGTTTCAGAGTACACATAGAGGAGAGGTATATGTATCCCCAAGAAACGGAAATGACACGATGAGTGCGATACAGGATATTTCAGCCCGGATGATTCTTGATTCCCGTGGGAACCCGACGGTGGAAGTTGATGTTCGGTTGGCCAATGGCGTGTTGGGACGTGCGGCTGTTCCATCGGGAGCTTCGACAGGAACACGGGAAGCGCTGGAGCTCCGTGATGGCGACAAGAAGCGATGGATGGGAAAAGGCGTGACAAAAGCCGTGACAGGTGTTCACAAACGTATGCTGCCTGCGTTGCGGGGAATGGAAGTGCAGGATCAAGCTGGAGTGGATGCTCGCCTTATTCAACTCGATGGGACCAAAGGAAAAACAAAATTAGGGGCCAATGCCACTCTTGGAGTCTCATTGGCTGTAGCTCGTGCAGCAGCGCAAGAGCTGGGGTTGCCTCTTTTTCGATATTTGGGGGGGGTGTCGGCCAGAGAACTCCCAGTTCCTATGATGAATATTATTAATGGCGGCGCCCATGCGGATAATGGGTTGGACATTCAAGAATTTATGATTATGCCGGTGGGCGCCAAGAGCTTTTTGGAAGCGTTGCGAATGGGCACGGAAGTCTTTCATCATTTAAAGGCACTGTTGCAGTCAAAAGGATTAAGTACTGCGGTTGGAGACGAGGGAGGGTTTGCGCCGGCCATTCGTTCGAATGAAGAAGCGTTGGATAGTATTCTAGATGCGGTTGATCGAGCTGGATATCGACCGGGGCGTGATGTGGTGTTGGCCCTGGATGCTGCCGCAAGTGAATTTTTTCACAAAAAAGCCTATCATCTTCAAGGCGGGTCTTCTTCAAAGCTGTCGTCCTCCAATATGGTGGACTATTATGCGCAGCTTGCGAAAGAGTATCCGATCGTGTCGATTGAAGATGGATTGGATGAAAGCGACTGGAATGGTTGGAGTCTTCTCACTAAGCGGCTTGGTGAAAATGTGCAGTTGGTGGGAGATGATTTATTTGTGACAAACGTAGAGTTTTTGGGACGTGGAATTCGCCAGGGTATTGGAAATGCGATCTTGATCAAGGTCAATCAAATTGGAACCTTAACAGAAACGATTGAAGCGATACACATGGCTCAGCAAGCTGGCTATGGAGTTATTGTCTCGCACCGGTCGGGAGAAACCGAAGATACGACCATTGCAGATTTAGCAGTAGGGCTGAATGCAGGGCAAATTAAAACGGGATCATTGTCTCGGACTGATCGATTGGCCAAATACAATCAATTGCTTCGTATTGAAGAAATCCTTGGTGCATCTGCGATCTATCGTGGGCGAGATGTTTTACCCATCGAGTCGAAATCCTAACCACAGTGCGTCCCAACAATAAAAAGCGAGTGTCGCGGGGGTTTTGGAGAGACCTGGGTTATCGGCTCCCGGTGGTTGGTGCATTTTTGATCATGAGTATGCTGGCAGGAACGATGTTTTTTAATGAAGATGGGTTGCCGCGATATTTCAAGATGCGTGAGAATCGACAAAATCTAGTCAGACAGATCGAACAATTAGAATATATGAATGCGGCGATGCAAGACGATATTACTCGCATTCAACATGATCCCCAGCGCTTGGAAGAACTTGCGAGAGATCGATTGGGCATGGTTCGACCTGGTGAAAAAGTCTATCAGTTCGTCGAGCCCGCACCATCTTCTCTTACCGCGCGACCCTAGCCTGGAGCATGTGTCCTCCGTTTCGTGTGTTCTTTGAGTGACCGTTTTCATTTCCAGTTTTTCCCTGCCATCTCCAATATTCAGGTATGAAATCAGGACAGCTTGCCATTCTTGGTCGTCCCAATGTTGGAAAGTCAACTTTGCTGAATGCTTTGGTGCGAGAAAAAGTTGCGATTGTTTCTGATAAACCTCAAACCACTCGAATGCCGATTGTGGGTGTGGGGCATTATCCTGATGGTCAGTTAATCTTGGTTGATACGCCTGGGCTGCACACGCCGCATCACCGACTCAATGCCCAAATGGTACAATCGGCCTTGGGCATCTTGACAGAATCTGATGTGGTCTATGTTCTCGTAGATAGTCAAGTACAGCTGGGACCAGGTGATCAATTTGTCATTGACCAAGTCAAGCATGCGAGTCAAGAACAACCCTTTCAAGCTGTCTTCTTGCTCTTGAATAAAGCCGATGTTGTGGCAAAGTCTCGCTTGCTGCCGTTAATAGAACAATACCGTACGCAGTATCCCTGGACAGAAATTGTCCCGCTCTCTGCAAGGACAGGGCTGAATGTGCCCCGACTTGTGGAACTCACGTTTGCCTGTTTGGAAGATTCTGGGGATTTGTTCTATGACAAAGATTTTTTGACCAATCAATCGATGCGCCAAATGGCAGCTGAAATTATCCGTGAAAAAGTCCTGGCTTCAACCTATGCCGAATTGCCATATGCCGTGGGAGTCTTGATTGAGCAATTTGAAGAAACCACGAAGCTGACGACCATTCAGGCAGTCATCATGGTCGAAAAGTCTAGTCAAAAGGGGATTGTGATTGGTAAAGGGGGACGGCGACTCAAAGAAGTCGGTCAACAGGCACGTGAAGAAATGGAAAGTCTATTTGGGAGGAAAATTTTTTTAGAAATGTGGGTGAAAGTTCAAGCTGGATGGCGTGATGATCCTCGCGTCCTGGCTGATTTAGGCTATGGCATGTGAAAATAGTGACGTGTAAGGAGTAAATAGTGAGAAGCAAGAGCCCAGATCCTACTTATAATGTACTTCCCTGCGATTTTTTTATCTCTTCTCCTCACTTCTTACTTTTAACTTCTCACTTTTCACAGGGTTAGACGATGCCTCTTGCAAACTTTATACATACTTCTCACGTTACATCGACTATATGCCCTTAGTCCGAACCCGAGGCATTATTCTTCGAAGTGTAAAATGGGGTGATGCGGATCGCATTATCACCGTGTATTCTCCCCATTTAGGGAAAATGCGTGGTGTCGCTCGTGGCGCACGACGTATGAAGAGCCGGTTTGGCGGAGTATTGGAAGCGTTTGGTTTAGTGGATGTGACTCTGTTCCAAAAAACACCGGAGTCTCTTGGTCAGATTAGTCAAATTGATTTAGTTACGAATTATTCCTTGATTCGAGAAAATTTAGCTGTGATGACCGCTGCGGCCAGAATGGTCAAGATGGTGGAAGCCATGACGGCGGATCGTGATCCAAACCCCAGTATGTACGCGGCGCTCGTTCATGGGCTGGAATCCTTAAGGCCGGACGATGATGTTGCGCTGACCAGTCTCCTCTTTCAAATTCATGTGCTGGGGCATACCGGATTCCGTCCTCAGTTCAATTCCTGTACGGAATGTGGAAAAGTCGCGCAACAACAATTCTCTCAATGGTTTTCCCCGCGTCTTGGAGGTATCGTCTGTCAGGATTGCGGACAACGTGATGTTGGCCGTATGGTATTGCTATCGAAAGGGAGTGTTGCCTTTATTGAGCAAGCTAGACGCTTATCTATTTCAAACCTATCTCGCCTCAAAGCGGTGGGAAGTGTCCGCGAAGAAGTTGAAACGGCGATGGAGGCATATTTTTATGCAGTTTCAGGAAAATCGCTCCCGAGCTTTGAACCCTGGACTTCTTAGTTGAGGGCACCTCTAAAAACTGTCCTTTTTCCCGATGGCGGCGTCAGTGGCGTGCTCAAATCCTCATGTATTGGCCCATACACTGCGGTTTTCCGCGCGCCGCTTCCTTGCCCTCAGAAAAAATCACCAGTTTTTAGAGGTGCCCTTGAGTGAATGGCATCAAAAGGACTGATGAAGATGACGAATGAACAAAACCTAGAACCCCAAGATATGGAATGGCTGGATAAGGGGGTGTTGAGTATCTCATGGAGCGATGGCCATCAAGGAGTGTACCCGGTCCGGCACCTTCGGCAACATTGTCCTTGCGCAGGTTGTGTCGACGAGTGGACGGGAGAGCGGCGCGTCAAGCCAGATTCAATCCCATTACTCATTCTCTTGGAAGATATCGAACCGGTCGGACGTTATGCCTTTCGTTTTAAATGGAGTGACGGCCATGACACGGGCATCTACTCCTACACCTCTCTCCGCAACATGTGCCAATGCGACATCTGCGCCCCCAACAAACCCAAAAAGAAAGAACTGCTCTAGTTCTAACTTCGTTGCGCCATTGGTTTTATTCCTAGGTAGCCCAAGTTGGTCATTGCGCCAAATAAAGCGATCCTGGGAAACGGATAAAGCAAATCAGTCTGCATATCGTATGATGAGAGCTATTGTCAAATGTAGTGTCTGATGAGTTGCTCACGCGGCGACTGGGTCCGTGATTGTTTCTTCAACTCCATCGATAAATTGAATGCCCCGAATTACTTGAGCCAGCTGCTTGAAGCCCCGGAGCCGTCGCCAGGTCTTCTCCGCACACCGTCCGAGCTTAAACATCATGTGGAGCATGCCATCTCGCGTGAGACAGCCATTCGTCTGCTTCGTCCGATGGCGAATGGTGCCGAACGTGGATTCAATCGGATTCGTGGTTCGCAGACTCGGCCAGTGCTGAACTGGAAACGTATAGAACGTGAGCAGCTCCTCCCGATCTTTCTCTAAACACGCGGTGGCTTTGGGATACTTCGGTTCATAGATCTTCACAAAAACGTCGAACGCACGCTCCGCTGCAGCTCGGGTGTCCGCTTGCCAAATGTCGTGCAACGCCTGCTTCGCTTTCGGCTGCACATTCTTCGGCAACGCATTCAAGACATTGCGCGTCTTGTGTACCCAACACCGTTGCTGTCGAGTCGGCGGATAGATTTCTTCTAGCGCAGCCCAGAAGCCCATCGCGCCATCACCCACGGCCACCTCCGGCGTATGCATTCCCCGTGCTTGCAGATTCAAGAGGACTTCACGCCAGCTTTGCGTCGACTCCCGTACGCCATCTTCGATCGCCAAGAAATGTTTCTCGCCTCGGACGTTCACCCCGATGACGACTAACGCACACAGCCGATGGCGCTCCGCTCGCAGGCCGCTATAGATACCATCGACCCAGATATACACCCACTGCTCCTCATCGAGTCGGCGCTGGCGCCAACTCTCATACTCCTCCCGCCAGGTCTGCTTCAATCGCGCGATGGTACTGGCCGAGAGGCCTTTCGCCTCTGGCCCCACTAACGCTTCCAGCGCCGCGTGCATCTCCCCTGTCGAAATCCCTTTCAAATACAGCCACGGAATGGCGGCTTCGAACGTTCGTGTCTTGCGCACGTAGGGGGGAACCAGAGCGGAGCGGAAGGTCACGGGCTCACCCTGCCGACTCCGCACCTTCGGCACCTGGACCGTCACCGGCCCAATGCCGGTCTGAATGTCCCGCTTCGGATGATGCCCACTGAGGACCACTCGCGCATGCCCCTGCTCATCCCGCTGGTCCGCATAGGTGGCCAAGAGTTCAGCCACCTCCGCTTTCAGGGCTTGGGCTAACAACTGTTGCGCCCCGGTTCGAATCAAGTCGGTCAGTGAATCCGTGCTTCCTCGATCTTCCTGTTCCGTTTTGGTACGCTCTTGCATCGTGGCGTCTCCTCTTTTTGGTGGTTGATCTCAGGATGTCTCGCAACACCCATTTCAACCCGAGACGCCGCGTCTTTTCAACTCACTCCATGCACTACTTTCGAGTATAACTCGTATGATGACTCGCACAATCATATTAAAGTATTTTAACTTTCAGCTAAGACATTTCAGAATCCCCTCTCCCTTGAGGGCTTGGCCTCGAAGAGAGGACAAGGTTGGGGGTGAGGGTGAAAGGCGTATTTGATAGTTAAAGCACTATAGACCGTAATACGCCACTGCACGATGATTGAAGCTAAGGACCAAGTGGAGCCAGCACTCATTCATCATGCACAGACTGATGTTCAACCCAACTCAATACCATCTTCCCTACTGGCCGCTACGATATCGTCTGGAAATTTGAGGAAGGAGTCTCATGATTGAAATCCCAAGCCTTCGACCCGAGTCACGTTACGGCATTCCCACGGCAGACCTCGTCTTGTTCAACCGTCAGTATATTGTTGGCTATTCCTATTTGTTTCGACAGCCCCGATGGGCGATGCAAATTATCGATGACAGTACAATGCAGATGACTGGTGACTTTGATCGTCTCGACAATTTTCGAGAAGATCTACGCATCCCCGAGAAGTTTCGAGCAACCCTGAACGACTACAAGGGATCCGGATTTGATCGAGGCCATCTGATCAACAGCGCCGACCGGAAAGCTTCGAGAATTGTTAATAGCGAGACGTTTCTCCTGAGCAATATGTGCCCACAAAAGGCAAGCTTTAATCGTGATATCTGGTTCGAACTGGAGCATGCGATACGGATTCTTGCGGAAAAGGAGGAATATGCAGAAGTCTATACGACCTGCGGTCCACTCTTCGCCATCGGAGATCCCATTGAAGTCATCGGCAAAAACCATGTGGTCGTTCCAGATGCCTTCTTTAAATCGATCCTCACGGAACGAACCAAAGCCCGATCAACAAATCAGTTAAAAATGTGGTCCTTCATCATTCCTAACGAGAAAGCCACACAACCTTTACAAGATTTCTTAGTCCCAACAATTGAAGTGGAACGACGGGCAGGACTTCCCTTGTGGGACCGATTGAGGGGAGAGAAAAGCGACGCACTCCGCACAAAAAAAGGCAGAATGTGGTCCGTACGATAGGGCTCTGTTTGGCCGGTTAGCACATTGGGGTAACCAAGGCAGGTTTGCCAGCTCTTTGCAATTTTATTCGATCAGTTTTGGTCGGGGCGAGAGGATTTGAACCTCCGACATCCTGCTCCCAAAGCAGGCGCGCTACCGGGCTGCGCTACGCCCCGACAGATGGTGTGATTGCGAGTCGTTGTGTTAACAGATGTTTAGCTAACTGCAAGGCTTTCCCACGATGACTGATACGACTTTTTTCAGCCATTGTTAGCTCAGCCAACGTTTTTTGCAATTCTGGAACATAGAAGACTGGATCATACCCGAAACCCTGACTTCCGTAAAACCTGTCGGCAATCTGCCCCTGTAACTCTCCTTCAACACATTCAGTCTTGCCCGCAGGATCAGAGAGCGCGATAACCGTGAAGAATCGAGCCCCCCGTTTCTCGAGAGGAATATCCTGAAGTTCTGTTAATAATTTATCACAATTATCTTTGTAGGTGGCAGCCTCCCCGGCATACCGCGCGGCATATAAGCCAGGGCGACCATTTAAAGCCTCGACTTCTAAGCCCGTATCGTCAGCCAGGGCCCATTGGCCTGTTCTCTCGGCTGTTTCCCTGGCTTTTTTGAGGGCATTTTCCTGACAGGTCTTACCATCTTCAACAACTTCCGGTAAATCAGGAAATGATTCAAGTGACAGAAAGGTAATGGGTAACTCCGTCAGCAATGCACAGATTTCTTCCACCTTATGCTGATTTCTTGTCGCCAAGACAACCGTCTTCATTCCCAAACTCACTTAACTCAGGCTCCCCACCAATTCCTTTTGAAGTTTGACTAACTCTTGAATACCTTTCCAGCCTAGAGCCACAAATTCATCCATATCTTCCTTAGAAAATGGCGCATGTTCAGCCGTACCCTGCACTTCCACCATGCGGCCGTTTCCAGTCATGACCAGATTCATATCCACGTCAGCTTGCGAGTCCTCTTCATAAGCCAAATCTAAGCGAACTTCTCCGGATACCTTGCCGACGCTAATAGCCCCGAGATAATCAAGTAGTGGACATTGCTTGACACGATTACTCTTTTGCAACGCCGCAAAGGCATCCGCCAACGCAATAAACGAGCCGGTGATGGAAGCCGTTCGAGTGCCGCCATCTGCCTGAATCACATCACAATCGATCCAGACTGTCCGCTCTCCCATTTGATGCATATCGGTTACAGCCCGCAGCGCTCGACCGACTAACCGTTGAATCTCCAGCGTGCGCCCACCTTGTTTCCCCTTGCTGGCTTCTCGTGACATCCGATCATGGGTAGATCGTGGAAGCATCCCATATTCGGCCGTGATCCAGCCCTGTCCTTTGTCGCGCAAAAACGGTGGAACTTTCTCTTCGACAGAGGCCGTGCACACCACCTTGGTCTCCCCCATCTCCATAAGGACCGACCCTTCTGCATATTTGGTAAAAGGACGAGTGATTTTTACTGGGCGAAGATCTCGAGGGCCTCGATTATCGGTTCTGGCAATATCAGGCGTTGGCAAAATGGGATTCCTTTCGATAAAAAATTGAATCAGATTATAGAGAGCACATTTCTAAAAGACAACTGAATTGCCAAGGAGTCCAGACAAGGGAAATTTACCCTTAAACTCCACTTTTTTCTTGGAGAATGTTTTTCTTTAGATTGCAGAAAAATGCAACTTCTATCATGACTTGTGACGCTTCCGGATACGATGTTTGGCAACAAGCAGCCCGACAATCAGAAGAAATATGGCGACCGCAAATTCTGTTTCATAGGGAAAGGAATACGGCATAAAAATCTGGAATTTCAGAACGCTAGGATCACCGATCCCAATTTATTGACTGCAATGGATCCCCATGATAGATTCGAATGCCTTCCGGCGCAACTATGCACGACCCCCGCTTACTGTATGACAACCGTGACTCTTTATGTGACCAACTGGGTCCGCGAGGCACGGATGTTCCCTGGGACACCATTCAATCCCTTTCCGAAACGCGCCGCTCTCTTATTCGACAAATCGAAGACCTCCGGCATCAACTCAAGCAGGGGTCTGACCACATTGCCCAATTAAAACGAAACAAACAGCCGGCAGAAGAACCCATGGCCAGGCTCAGGCAAACGCGGGAACAGATCCAAACTCTCGAGGGCGCATTACGCGAAGTCGAAGAACCGTTGCGAGACCACGCCCTCACAGTTCCCAATTTGCCCCATCCATCGGTCCCCAAGGGAGTGAATGAACAGGACAATCAGGAAATTCGCCGTTGGGGAGACCCGCCTGCGTTCACGTTCACGCCACGCTCGCATCACGACCTTGGAGAAACCCTGGGTATTCTTGATTTTCCCCGTGCCACCAAAATTTCCGGAGCGCGCTTTTCCATCGGCATCGGCTTGGGCGCACAACTGGAACGAGCTTTGGCCAATTTTATGTTAGATGTCCATACCCAAGAACATGCCTATACAGAAGTCTTACCTCCAGTCATCGTGAACCGCTCCAGCATGACGGGCACAGGACAGCTACCAAAATTTGAAGAAGATGCCTTTCATTTACAGACCGAAGACTTTTTCCTCATTCCCACGGCTGAAGTCCCGGTCACCAATTTTTATCGTGATGACATTCTAGAATCTGACCGACTGCCCATACGGTACGTTGCCCATTCATCATGTTTCCGCCGGGAAGCAGGGTCCTACGGCAAAGACACGCAAGGCTTGATCCGCGTGCATCAGTTTCAAAAAGTCGAACTCGTGAACTTTGTCCATCCAGACCAATCCTATGACGAGTTGGAACGGTTAACCAGTGCCGCAGAAACCATTTTGCAAAAGCTCCAATTGCCTTATCGCGTCATAACTCTGTGCTCAGGCGATTTAGGCTTTTCCGCAGCCAAGACCTATGATTTAGAAGTCTGGCTTCCCTCGCAACAACGGTATCGGGAGATCTCATCGTGCAGTAACTTTGAAGCCTTTCAAGCCAGGCGAGCGAATATTCGTTTCCGTTCTAAGAAAGAAAAACCCCAGTTTGTCCATACGCTCAACGGCTCGGGACTGGCTATTGGCCGAACAGTTGTCGCGATTCTTGAAAACTATCAACAATTAGACGGATCGGTAACAATTCCAGAAGTCTTACAACCGTATCTGCAGGGACTCGCAACGATCAAACCTCGAAACCCATAAAACTCAGTTCATTAGTCCGTCGTACCAATTCGGAGGGGTGCTAGAGTGGTCGAATAGACCGGTCTTGAAAACCGGCGTGGTGAAAGCCACCGTGGGTTCGAATCCCACCCCCTCCGCCACTCGCAAACAATATCCCGAACGTTTACCACACCACAAGCACAAGGTATGGGGGACAGCGTTCTCACGTACAGGTGGATCTTCACCCTTGTTCTTCCCCCAATTGAAAACGGTTCCAGACACCTTATTCAGATGTTTTTTTGAGACCTGCTCCCTTAGATAAAGACAGCCGGCAGAGGTCGCCGGCTGTCACAACAGAGGGTGTCGCCAGGTTCAAGGCGATGAGACGGCAGTGAGTGCAGCCGCGGCCGCATCTTCAGCTACGTTGTCTAGACAATGGGGATGACCAAAACCATTGGCCGTGTCGAATATAATGTTGTCTGGCCTCGTGGCATCACCCGAAACCCCGGCAGGGACAAAGTCCAAACCGAGGTTGTGGCGGGTTTCCCATGCCACCATATGATCGCGACACGACGTATCCCCGCTAACACCAACCCCGCCGACACGATCGCCTGCGCTATTGTACAGTGCCAGACCACCGCCGAAGACATTCACACCACCGATTCGCCTCCCAACCATGGGGTCATTCGCGGTGCCAAATTTATTGCTGTTGCCGTGGTAGGCCACGGAGACATCGATTGGGTTGCTGTGTTGTAATCCGAACAGGCTGCCACCAGGCTGCACCGCCGCCCAGAGATTGGCGGTTGACAGCGCCAAACCAGGGAACGTTCCTCCATCGCCCTGGCGCAGGCTGAGCGAATTAGCAGTGTTCGCCTTTTGAGCAGAGATCACTCGGCTGGCGAGCCACTGTGACTGAAGGTTGTCTGTACCGGTATGTGCGACGGCGCACACGGTACCGTCCGGTGCTACGATCGTGCCCCACATTTCATTGTTGAGAATCAGATTGACCGAGTTATTGGCCACGGTCAAGGCTGCTTTAAGAGCAGACTGGCTTGGCAGACTATTGCATACCGATCTCCCCTTCGCGGCAGCCTGATTGGGGCTGTGAGCGAAGACTGCAAACAACAGGGCCGCCAAAGCCATGAGTTGAAGAGAGCGAATCATCATTGCGTTCTCCTTTCTGACTGGTGCATTTGGTCGTGAGATTTAGATCTAAGTGAAGCGTAACCTGTCCTTGGCATCCTTCTAATTCGTGAGGAGGGACCATCCCACACGAACGATCGGCTGCCGGAACAGTCGAATCAGGAGCGCGGGTCCTGGGCATAGATTATGAACAGGAACTTGCTGAGCGGAAACGTATCAAAGCTCCCTGAAGGTGGTCAACTCCCACTCCTTGGTCTGATATTCGTGCGAATCCCCTGAAGAGGAACGCTATTGGACCTGTGTGCCTAAACCTTGAAACACCAACGCTCCGTTTAGGTTCAATCGGCAGCCGTCGACCACGACAATTACTTTCTAATATTCTAGATAAAGTGATCCAAGTCTCAATAGCCCTGAAGACACCTCATCGGAAAATTTCTGCGAAGACGGATGGAGATTTCTGTCTTGAAAAATAGTGCGCAACTGATAGTATACGCGTGAATACTGGTAAGAGTACTATCATGAGGAACAAACCTGCCTAAAGAGGAGGATGGAGCAGGCCGTGGCTTTCTGGTACTTGGCCGCATAGGTCGCCACAAACACCACCAAGGCTCGCTTCCGCATCAGCCTTGGTGGTCATGTGGCGACAGATCAAATACGACAGCAAGCGCAGCTTTTATCGGTTCGGCATATCGCTTTTCAAGCATCCCCTGTTTATTCCTGACACGTGACACATCAACCGCTCGCAACTGTTTCAGATTGATATGACGATCCTTATCTAGCCCATTTGCCTTGGAGGATGTGAGATTAACAGCAAATGGCCAATCTTTATGACCAGGAAGAACAGGAGCAACGATGATCGTACGAGAACCTTGGTTCACAACACTACCCTGAAGAACTACACAGGGACGTTTTTTCTTAGTTTCGGCGCCGCGTGTCGGATCAAGTTCCACCCACCGGATTTCGAGTTGCCGATAGGCTGCTCCACTCATGAGTCCAAACCATCAGCAAGCGTATCGTCCCACACGGCCAGCTCTTCTTGATATGCCTCGTCCTCGGCTTCTTCTCTGTTTGCTCGTAAAATGGCTTGCTTCAGACGCCGCCGTTTTTCCTCCAACAATAAGTGATTGACGTAGGCGCTTTTATTCTCGCTCCCTACTTGCTGTAAATAATCGAACGCTTCGTCTTCTAAGGTAAATGTCGCTCTGTTGCTCATGGTTACACTCCTTTATCATACTATTATATCATACTTTTTCGTATGATAAAAGAATCCCTTCACTTTCAAAGAGGATCCTAACAAAATTCGATTGTAAAAAGGCTGGCTGTATATAGAGAAAGCACCCTATGGGAGGGATTCTAACCGCCCGAATCCCGCTTACACTCAAGCTTTTAACCTAAAGACGGCAGTTGAGCGCGAAAAAGCTGTGCAAGCAATTGATGTGCATAGGAAATGGACAAATTGCGCAGTCACCTTGGGGGTGATAAACAATTTTTCCATTTGCTAGGCGCGTCAAGGGGTTGTGCAGACTTTCGTGATCCAACTACCGTTTTTAGGTTTAAGCGATCTACAAAGCAAAACCTCTAGTGGGGTGGTTCTAAAAAAAACCTTGCGATATGTACGGTTATACAGTACATTATAAATAGATGATCATTCGTTCTGTTCGGCATCGAGGCCTAAAGCGCCTTATCGAAAACAACCAGACCAAAGGCCTTCAGTCTGATATGGTGAACAGGATACGGAATATCATTACAGCACTTATTCTGGCTGATAATATGACTGCATTTCGCAAGTCTGCGCCACCAGGGTGGCGGGTCCATCAATTGTCGGGAGACCGCAAAGATACCTGGAGTGTTTCTACATCCGGCAACTGGCGAATCACCTTTATAGAAGAGGCTGGATATCTCGACTTACTAGACTTGGAGGATTATCACTGATGAAGAAAAAACCGATTAAAGTTGGCATACAGCCATCTCATCCGGGAGCATTCATTAAAACAGAGATACTGGATGAACTTGGCTTAAGCATCACGAAAGCCGCAGACGTACTGGGCGTGCGCCGTGCCACTCTATCTGACTTGGTGCATGAAAAATCTGCGCTCTCACCGAAAATGGCGCTGCGGCTAGAAAAAGCGTTTAGCCTCGACATGGATATGCTCTTGCGGATGCAGGCCTGGCACGATTCCAGTGAAATGCGCCAGCAATCTAGAAAGATAAAAGTTGCACCCTATGTGCATGCCGAAGCGTAGACATTTACTTAGGCCACACACACTACCAAGGCACTTGATATAATTACGTATATGGTGGAGGGCACGGGAGTCGAACCCGCGACCTCAACGTTGCGAACGTTGCGCTCTCCCAACTGAGCTAGCCCCCCACGCTTGAGAAGGTTGGGATCTGTAGTACTTCGTACACTGTTGGAATTATACCCAAGCTTGTGCGATCTTGCTATCTCTTTTTGAAATCATTCCCATGAAAATGGAACCCAAGTTGGTCAGCACTTGAAGATGGATACCCGCTTACTACTGCGGGTATGACAAATGAGTAGCAAATTTTGTCTTACCTGAAAACCGTATTCAACTAAGAATTCGCACGGTTCGGCCTTCGACCTGTAACCGTCCTTGTGCCATGAGTTGCAATGCCTGCGGATAGAGACGATGCTCCTGTTCTAGAATACGAACAGACAAGCTTTCCTCCGTATCATCTTCGTGAATCGCCACAGCCTGTTGGCAAATAATTGGGCCTTCATCCACACCCTCGGTGACAAAATGGACTGAGCAGCCACTCACTTTTGCGCCCCACGCCAAGGCCTGTTTTTGCGCATTCAACCCCGGGAAAGCCGGAAGTAGCGAGGGATGAATATTCAGCATTTGATGAGGAAACAGCCGAATCAATGCAGGAGTGACAATGCGCATGTAGCCTGCCAACGCTACACAGTCAACGCCATGTTCCTGAAGAATCTTTCCCATAGCCAAATCATAGGCTTCACGAGGCTGTGGAGCTTGGGCATACAACTTGGGATCAAGGAAAACGGTTTGCACTCCTCGACTGTTTGCCAATTCCAGCCCAGCCGCGTTGGCTCTATTACTCACCACAACCTTCACCGTGGCATCAAGTCGATCTTCTTGGATGGCATCAAGAATTGCCATGAGATTCGAGCCACGGCCTGAAATTAAGACGCCTAGCGCCAGAGACATCTTTGTTATCTTTCTTCCCGTTCTATGATGCATACGTCAGTCGAGGGCCAGAAGGAGAAGAGGCACGAATTTCTCCCATTACCCATGTGTCTATCCCTTGCTCTCGGGTCATCTCTAAAATTTTTCCGGTGTGCTCTTGAGAAGCCAATACAATGAGTCCCACACCCATATTAAATACCTGGAACATTTCTGCTTGTTCAATTTTTCCCGCCTGTTGAATCACATGAAACAACGGTGGCGGTTGCCAACTTGACCGGTCGATCACCGCACAACAATTCTCAGGAAGCACACGGGGCAAATTTCCTGTAATCCCTCCCCCAGTAATATGAGCCAACCCATGCAGGTGACTATTGGCCAACAACGCTTTAACCAATTGAACGTATATCGTAGTTGGTCGAAGCAGAGCTTCTCCTAACACCTCTGGGAAATCGGCTATCTTTTTATCAGGAGTCCACCCTTGTTCCTCAAACAAGATTTTCCGCGCCAGGGAATATCCATTACTATGAATACCGCTGGATGCCACTCCAATCACTACATCACCTGGCTTGACTTTTTCTTTTCCCAACATGCCTGAACGTTCAACGACACCAACAGCAAAACCAGCCAGATCATATTCCCCTTCCGGATAGCACGAAGGCATTTCTGCCGTTTCTCCTCCAATTAAGGCACATCCGGCCTGCCGGCAACCCTCGGCAATGCCTTGAACCAGCGCCTCGGCGACATCAATCTCCAAACGTCCGGTGGCTAAATAATCTAAGAAAAATAGGGGTTCTGCCCCACTCACAAGAATATCGTTCACACACATGGCCACAAGGTCAATACCAATGGTGTCATGCCGATTCATTCTCTGGGCTAGTTTAACCTTTGTCCCAACCCCATCGGTTCCGGATACCAGAATGGGCTCTCGGTAACGATCAGAAGGGAATCGAAATAATCCGCCAAACCCACCCACATCTCCCAGGACTTCTGGACGAAAGGTAGATCGCACGAGAGGACCGATACGTTTGACGAAGTCGTCGCCTCGCTGAATATCCACACCTGCATCACGATAGGTCGTCATCAAAACATCCTTGTTTATTTGCTTTGAGAATTCTTAGAATTCGAAGCCCGCGACAATGTTAATTCCACTAACGTTTCCAGATGCGCGGTTTGAGGAAACATATCAAATGGTTGTATCCGTTGAATTTTGTAACCTTGTTCACCTAACGCTTTGATATCCCTGGCTAATGTTGGGGCGTCACACGAAAGATAGAACAACGTCGGCACTTGCAATTTCCCCAAACGTTCTACCACCGTTGTTCGAAGTCCCGTACGCGGCGGATCCAAGACAATCACATCGTAGCTTCCAGGTTTCACCCACATAAGATACGATTCTACCGAGCTATGTTTCACTCGACAGCCAGCAATGTTATTCAGGGCAATAGCCTCACGAGCATCATGAACCGCAAAAGGACTTCCTTCGACACAAGTGACAAGAGCACCCTGCTGCGCGAGCTTGATCCCTAACGGACCCGTGCCCGCATATAACTCCAATATCCGTACGCTCGTTAGAGTATTGCCCAACCATTCCTCAAGCGTTCTCCCTATCAATTGAAAGCATGCCCAATTAGCCTGCATGAACGAACGATATCCTATTCTAAGACGCAAACCGCCAAAGTGTTCCCAAATATGATCAGCGCCCCAGACTATGGGTTCCTGTTTCGCCCGACGCTTATCATGATGTTCCATAGCAACCGGATCATAGATCACACCTGTAACATTGGGAATCTCTCTACAGACACTCATGAAATATTGAAGACGATCATCAATTTTGGTCTGCCCGCAAACAATGACTAACCCACTTCCCTCTTTTTCGGACCACCGAATTTCCACGCTATCCAAATTCATATCTTTTCGAATCAAGGATCGTAGATTCGAGTAGATAGCTTGCATCTTTTCATTAATCAGAGAACACGTATCAACCGGCACAAGTTGTCGAGTGCCCGATTTAAAAAACCCGAAAAACGGTCCATCACTCCCCATCCCTATCCCCATCCGAAGAACATGCCGATAGCCATAAACCTTGGGCGATGGGATCACGGGAGAAATGGTGATAGCAGAAAATTTACCAATACGACGAAGAGTGTCCTCTAACATGAAGCGCTTTTGCGCTAACTGAGTTTCGTATTGAATATGTTGAAACTGGCACCCTCCGCATTGTTCAACAACGGGACACAGAGGAATAATACGGCTCTCTACCGGCTGTTGAACGTGAAGAATTTTCCCCTGTACAACTCCTTTCCGTTTCTTAAGAATCTCCGTTTGAACCTTTTCACCAGGAATCCCTCCCGAACATAACACCACCTGACCATTCAACCGTCCCAGACCCAATCCTCCAGCCACCAATTTTTCAATGTGGAGGGTGGTGATTGATCCGGGCAAGCCGGATTCGGAAGACAATGAAGGGTTGGCGGGCTTAGTGTTCAGGTCGGAGTTCAACATTGAGAAGTTTGATCTTTCGGTGCAAATGACTACGTTCTATTTTCAATTCATCAGCCGTCTTCGACACATTCCAATTATTTTCTCTGAGCTTTTGAGAAATCACTTCCCGCTCAAACACGTTTCTGGCTTCTCGCAGAGAATCAAAGTTCGTGCCAACTGAAAGCGCCGGAACACCAGTAGGTGCCCGGCCTTGTAAAAACATCTCAACATCTGGAGCATCAATAACAGGTTTAGGCACCATAATTAACAACCGTTCAATTAGGTTACGTAGCTCACGAATATTGCCTGGCCAATCATGCCGCGCCAACGCTTCAAGGCCCTGGGCGTTAAACTCTTTGGGCTTCATGCCCTGCTCTTCAGAATGCATTTTTAGAAAATGTTGCGCCAATGCGGGAATATCTTCACGCCGTTCTTTGAGTGGCGGCACCACGATAGGCAATACATTCAATCGATAATACAGATCTTCCCGAAAATTGCCTTTCTCAATTTCTTCCGCCAAATCTTTGTTGGATGCCGCAATTACCCGGACTTGGACATTTAACAACTTGGTTCCACCCACCCGCGTAAACTGCTGTTCCTGTAGCACACGCAACACTTTCGCTTGAGTCGCCAAACTCATATCGCCGATTTCATCTAAAAACAATGTGCCGCCATCAGCTAACTCAAACTTTCCACGCTTCATGGCCGTTGCCCCGCTAAACGCGCCCTTTTCATGACCGAACAATTCACTTTCAATAAGTGTTTCAGGAATAGCCGCACAATTAATTTCAACAAAGGGACGATTGTGTCTTGGACTTTGCAAATGAATCGCGCGTGCCACGAGTTCTTTTCCTGTCCCGTTGGCTCCAGAAATTAGGACGCGGCTATTGGCCGGAGCGGCCATCTGGATCATGTCTCGAAGGCGATTCATCGTCGGGGAAGAACCGACGAGCTCAAACCGCCGTTCGACTTGAATACGAAGGTTAAGATTTTCTTCTTCCAGCTTCCTTTGGTGCAACGCATTACGCACCAGAATGGTCACCTTTTCTAAATCCAACGGCTTTTCTAAATAATCGTACGCGCCTAATTTTGTGGCCTTGACGGCAGTTTCGATCGAACCATGGCCCGACATCATGACAACAAGAATCCCCGGAAACTGAGAACGCAATCGCTTTAAGGTCTCCAATCCATCCATCTCCGGCATCCAAATATCCAGAATCACCAGATCAGGTGAATCACTCCGAACCACTTTCATCGCCTCGACCCCATTTGTTGCGACCACGACCTGATATCCTTCATCTTCAAGGATATTGCTCAGGGAATGTAAAATGGCTGGTTCATCGTCAACAATACAGATTGATTCTGCCACTAGACCTCCTTCATCAAAAGGATACAAAGCTTTGGTTCGTCTACCACATACGAGTTGGCCGATCTCTTAGCAGACGGCGGTCCAGCCACAAACAGACATCTGCCTCACAACGGGAGATCAAACCGAAAGAGCGCGCCTTGAGGATGATTATTTTCCGCATGGATACTGCCATTGTGATCGGAAATAATCCGGTGCACAATGGCGAGACCCAAACCGGTTCCTGTTCTTTTTTTGGAAAAATACGGCACAAACAATTTTTCTTGATCATCGGCCTGAATCCCGATCCCATCATCAGCCACATGCACGATTGCCCGATGTCGGCGCCAATCAGCCTTCGTGGTCACCCACACATGTCCTTGGTCATTGATGGCCTGAATGGCATTATCAAAGAGATTCACAAAAACTCGCCGCATCTGCTCCGGGTCACAATTCAGATCGGGCAACCCCTCATCAAATTCTACAACAAATTTTACATCGCGGTGAGCCCCCGTATAGAGAGAAATCACTTTTTGAATAATATCGTGAAGGGATTGCCGTGACATCTGAGGCAGCGGCATACGGGCATACTTCGAAAATTCATCCACCATGCCTTTTAAGCTTGTCACTTCATTGATGATCACACCGGTAGCTTGATCAAAGATTTCTTCAAAACCCGACGACTGTTCAAAAAACTTTTTACGCAGCCGTTGGGCCGACAATTGAATGGGGGTTAATGGATTTTTTATTTCATGCGCAATGCGTTGCGCCACTTCTTGCCACGCTGCGGTTTTCTGAGCCTTAATAAACTCAGTACGATCTTCAAACACGAACACGAACCCTAAGTTCTCTCCTGCTTCGTTTTGCATTCTGGAAATACTCAGGCCTAAGGTCAAGAGCCGTCCATTGGGGGTTTCCATCTGTCCTTCCATTGATAAACTATCGGTTTCTTCAACAAGCATTTGATCATAGGCCTTTTGAAACAAATACAAATTAAATTGTTTAAAGGCTTCATAGACCGGCTGGCCACGCAGCTCTTCGCCTTGCACTCCCAGAATACGCTCACCCGAAGGGTTAAACCTGGTTATCAATCCCGACATATCAATCGACAACACGCCGGCGGCAATGGTTTCGACGACCGCTTCTGTATAGGCTCGACGTTGATCAATTTCCACGTTTGACTGAATCAGGGACAAATTCATTTCCTCCAAGCGCGATTTATTCGTGCGCAAATCTGTCGTCATGCGATTAAACGATTGGACCAAGGTGCCAATTTCATCTGTTGCCTTCACATCAATATTAATGTCCAAATGTCCTTTGGCAATGGCTTCAGTTCCTTCGGCCAAGCGTTGAATAGGCACGGTAATCCCTCGAGCAACATAAAACCCAAACCATGTGGCTCCAAATAAAATAAGCAATGTCACCACTCCCACAAACAGATAGGCCCCCCCCTTGATAGGCGTCTTCATGGATTTAATCTGACGGTACTCGTCAAATTGTTTCGTAATCGTATCCATTTTTCGTAACAAGGATTCAGGCACATAGGAGGAGACGACCACCACACCCCGCACTTGCGTGGCTTTGCCTGAGCCCATGATCGGAGCTGCCGCACGAATCAATTTGCCCACAGGGGCTTCCTGGGCAGACGTTTGTGCTTGTCCCCGGTCCAACACCTGCAACACCAGTTGCCCAACCGGCAGACTTAAGACCGCATCAGATAACTGAGGATCCATCTTCCGTGCCAATGTTTCCATCTTGGGAGAAAATACTTCGACCCCGGCTAGATGATATTCTTGCTGCATCCTGACCAGCACGGACTTCAACAATTCTCGATGTTCCGGCCGTAAAATATCCTCTCGAAAAATTTCCTTACTAATCACGCGAGCGGTGTCGGACGCCAAAACCTCTCGTTCGACTTGATAGAGTTGCGCCACATCTTCGGAATCTCGCAGCACATGCATGACTTGGTCGCTAAACCACACGTCGATCACTTCACTAATCACACCACTCGCCACCAGGGCCAGCAATACGGTGGGAATCAAGGCAAACCCGATAAAAGCCGCCACTAATTTTGATCGAAAGCCTGACCCTAATAATCGGTTTCGTTTTTCAAAAAACGCCCTGATTAAATTACGGGAGAGCAACAGGGTGAGGACAACTAATCCCACACTATCTAAGTACACAAGAAAGAGCACGAGGGCATAGCTGGGACTCGGGAGAATTGAATCAGGAAGAAGAGGCCCTGCCAGACCATACCGCGCATAATAGATAGTCAAGGCTATACACGGCAGCAGGAGAATCAGGACAATCCACACCGGCATATAATGACGCCGTTGACGTTTTTGCGCCGATTCAACTGTGGACGAGTGGTCGGACGAGGATTTCCGAGCTGGTTTGGCTCGTGGAAATTTCCGAGATTCTGGTAAATGTTCAGAGATCAGATTCACGGGAGCTTGCCTGTGAAACATTTGTCAGGATCAAAGGAGCATAGCCCCATTATTCATCAAGGTGCAGGACTTGGCAAGAGACGAAAGGACACGTGGCGGCAACCGCCGCCATTTCCTTTGAACTTAGGCTTCGGAAGAGAGACGTGGGCGTTTGACCAATGCTGATCAAGACAATGGCGAGACCTTACTACCCTGACCTGATGTGGCACTGACATATTTCATTCGTAGGGTATATAACATATCCTTGATCACAGATCCTTCTTCAGAGGTGAGATTTCCCTTGGTTTTCTCCTCAAGCATTGAGAGAATATCAACGATTTCCTTTGCCTGAGGCAGATTGACTGGTGGCGTGGGTTGCTGTGGATCCAAGGACTCGCCCATCAGCATCAAGGCGGAGGTGCCGAGTGAAAAGACAAATGATGAAAACGTCAGCGGAGGGGACGGAGCGGCAGCCTCAGAAGACGGTGGCACATCAGCTGCTGCAGCCTCTGAAGATGGCTGAGCCTTCGACGTGGGGGATTCTTCCGACGCCGAAGAACGCCCGCGTTTGTCTCGAATCACAAAACCTTGCTCTTCTTCACTCATTATGAAGCCTCCTGGTAGTGTGAAACCCTATCATTAACAGGGTTGCGCTATCAAGAATGGGTCTGTTGAAAAAAGCCGCCAGCGGCGTTCTCGCTATTTTTCCGTGCTCACATAATGCCAGTATGCTCCGCGCGCAAAAATAGCTGCGGCCTTGCTGGACGGACTTTTTTGAACAGACCCGAGGTCTCTAATATGTTACGTCTCAGACACGAAATGTGGCCGTTGATATCATCATTATTCAACAGTCCCAGAATCAGAGATTACAAGGAAAGCTCAGGCCGGTATAATACTCACCTGATATCGTTGGACAATTTTTTGTGATGAACCCTCCATCTTCTCAACCATCGGTGCCGCATTCTCACAGACCGACGCCGTCCGATGTTGTATCTATCATGGCCGCCTTACGGGGACCAGAAGGGTGTCCCTGGGATCGAGAACAAACATCCCAGTCATTAAAACCCTATCTGTTGGAAGAAGTCTATGAAGTCCTCGAAGCCATTGATACGAATGATCCGTCTGCTTTAAAAGAAGAACTAGGCGATCTCCTGCTCCAGATTCTCTTCCACAGCCAAATTGCCTCAGAAAAAGGGCATTTTTCCTACCAGGAGGTCAAGAAAGATTTAGGGGAAAAATTGATTCGTCGGCACCCTCACGTATTTCAGAAGTCAACCAATCACCGACCTGAGACTTCTGCTGAGGTGATCACGCAATGGGAGGAATTGAAGCAAAAAGAAATAACTCGCGACCAGACACCCTCTTCTGTCTTAGCATCAATTCCCAAAGCCTCCCCTGCTCTTCAACGGGCTTTTCTGGTACAAAAACGGGCTTCCAGAGCAGGTTTTGATTGGAACACCATCGAGCCCGTTCTCCACAAATTTAAAGAAGAGCTCGAGGAACTCTATGACGCCACAACACAGATGTCCAACCTTCTTAATCATACAGAAAAGGCACAGCCAACCACTCAGGTCGACTTAGACATCGAAGAAGAGCTGGGCGATGTGTTATTTTCCCTCGTAAATGTTTCACGATTTCTTCACATGAACCCTGAAGAAGCTCTTAGAAAAGCGACCAATAAATTTATTACCCGTTTTCATTTTCTTGAATCACAAGCCATCAAGCACGGCACCACACTCAAAGAATGCTCTCCAGAGACGCTCGATGAATGGTGGAAAGCGGCCAAGCAGCAAAGCCCACCATCATCACCCGCTAGCTAATTAGATAAGAAATCCAACCGATGAATGATGAAGAACCCACAGAAGGACGCCGTGTCGGCATTCATCCCATCATTGTTGTTTTTGGTGTGATCTTTGGTCTTTGGTTATTTATCAGCCTGATTATCCCTAAATCAAAAGATACTCCAGCTCATCGACAAGGGACCACATCCACCGCAAAGGGGCCATTGCCCGGTATCGTTTCCAGTGATCTGATTCCTAGTTTCACGGTGACAGATACCATTGCAGGCATGAACGCCATTACCATTCTTGTCCCGTCAGCAACGACGGACAGTCAGATCATTGCTCTGTTACAATCATTTCAAAAAGCCCGCCTCAGCGAGACTCTTGAAGAACTCTTGCCCGCCACGACGCCGGAAGATAGATTGAGCCCTTTTGCCATTGCCGATATTTATATTTTTTCAGATAAACAGTATGCCAATCAGGAGTCCGCGAAATCCTTAAGTCGCGGAGCTCATGCTCCCGGCGAATTTTACCCCAGCTCGATTCCCTATGAAGTGGCCATGGAACACGTTCGCGGACACTATGCGATTGATCTCTATAACAAGACAAAACCCGAGCAAGCGTCTATCGGATTTGGGGAAGACGAAACGGGCGTCTATTCGAAGCGATATCAGCGGGTTTTTTAGGAGTGGTGGCAGAAACACCTGCCGAAATATCTCAGGGTCTGTTGAAAAAAGCCGCCAGCGGCGTTCTCGCCCTTTTTCCGTGCTCACGTAGTACCAATACGCTCCGCGCGCAAAAAGGGCTGCGGCCTTGCTGGACGGACTTTTTTGAACAGACCCTATGCTACTGATAACAAACAGCTTCCTGGCGAAATATGGCCTTTGATATGTTCATTATTCAACACTCCCTCTCACGCAGCACGAAAGAACACAACTATTTCGAAGCTATCATCAAATTCCAATTTGATCTGTGATCGTTTGTCGTAACGTCTCTTTTTCCGCCTGCATCCATTGCTCCAATGCTCCGAAAAGATGTCCTTGGGAATCCCCTGTGAAGGGTCCAATCATGACATCCAAGCGTTCATCTAACTGCCCGTCAGTATCCACAATTTCTAATTTCTGATCGGCAATGGCCCGAATAAGAAGTTGGTTGCAGCGGAGTTGTTGCCCAACTGACCCTCCAGAAAGATTGAGAATCTTGTTCTTGAGATAATCCAGCTCATCCTCAATGGAAACCTTAATGCGTACACCTTGCGGTGTCGCCCAGTCCGGTCGTTGCACTGAATAATCATAGGAAAACGCTGGCTCTTTAGGTTCCCGATAGGGACCCATCACATTCAAAACCATTAAGTCCGATGGCATGATCCCTCACAATCTCCTATCAACATGCATGGGCCGGAGATTTCACTTTGGAGGTGATCTGAATTAAATCTCCAGTCTCATGACCTTCCGTTGGGCCCATCCAGCCTTGCAGTCCATCTTTCATGAAATACACATGACCAAAGTCATGACGGCTCAAAAAATCGCAAGCCAAGCGGCTTCGATCACCACCGACACAATAGACCACAATCTTTTCGACATGTGGCGGAATATCGCTCTGATAGCGTATTTCTAAATCTTCAATTGGGAGTGATATGGCGCCTTGAATATGCCGTTTTGAAAATTCGGCCCCGGCACGAACATCTAACCACAAGGTGCGTGTCGATTGCGACGGCTTTACAAAGAACTCCAGCGCCTCTTTAGCAGAAATCTCATGATACAAGCAGCCCGCTCGAATCAAATGATGGGAAACGCTTTTTCCTTGTGCGAGCAGTGAAGTCTGGACACGCAGAGGCTCTACAGCCGCTTCAATGTGAGCAGTCAGTGACTTGACTTTTTGCTCTAAATAATACCGCTCCCGTTTGAGGTCAGATAATTCTCTGCGCAACCGCCGCGCCATCCACCACGCGGTTGTGGCGATCAGCAGACTCCCTGTACTCAGAATAAAACCAAAATCGTTCATCTGCGCTTATTCACGTGACGGCCTGAAAAGAAACACTCCAGGAAGAGTATGAGCAGGAAGGAGAGTTGGTCGGGGCGAGAGGATTTGAACCTCCGACCCCCGCGTCCCGAACGCGGTGCGCTACCGGTCTGCGCTACGCCCCGATCACTATCAAACAAAAACAACTCTACATATCCTTGTCCAAAGACTGCACAGGCAACCCATGAGCATCGCCCACAGCAGGACAAGTCAATTGGCCCTTATACACACTTACGCCTTGCCGCAAGCCTTCATTGGCCCTCAGAGCGTTCTCGAGCCCTCCTTCAACCAGCTGGACTATAAAAGGAAGCGTGGCATTGGTCAAGGCTACAGTCGAGGTATAGGGAACAATACCAGGAATATTTGACACGCCGTAGTGAAGCACATCATGAATCGAAACCACAGGATTGGTATGAGTCGTGGAGCGAGTGGTCTCCGCACACCCTCCCTGATCGACCGAAACATCCACAATGACTGATCCCGGCTTCATATCGGCAACCATGGATCGTGTGATGACTCGAGGTGTTCTGGCAGCCGGCAAGTACACAGCCCCTATCACCAGATCCGCTTTTTGGATATATTCGTGGATCGTGGCCTGAGTGGAAGCCACGGTCACAATCCGGTTCTGATATTGCGCATCTAATGACTGCAACTGTGAAAGATCCAGGCTGAGCACGGTGACTCGAGCTCCCATGCCGACGGCAATAGTAATGGCTGCAGATCCGACAACTCCTGAGCCCAGAACCAGGACTTCTCCAGGAGGCACTCCGGGAACCCCTCCTAACATGACCCCTGATCCCCCTTGCAATTTTTCCAAAAAATGAGCGCCAATCTGGACCGACATTCGGCCGGCAATTTCACTCATCGGCCGCAATAGCGGGAACTGTCCTTGACGATCTTCCGTCGTTTCATACGCAATTGCCGTACACCCACTCTGCATCAAGCTTTCGGTTAACGTTTTCGATGCCGCTAAATGTAGATAGGTAAACAGCACATGATGGTTTGTGATCATGGCGTATTCCGTAGGCTGGGGTTCTTTCACCTTCACAATAAGTTGCGCGGCTTCAAAGACTTCTTCCGCAGTCGGTCGTACCACAGCTCCCGCCTCACAATACATCTGATCCGCAAAGCCACTCCCTACTCCGGCTTGCTCTTGCACCACTACATGGTGGCCACGCCGGCATAACTCCTTCACGCCTGCAGGGGTGAGCGCAACTCGAAATTCTTGGTCTTTTATTTCTTTGGGTACGCCTATCACCATGGCAAGACTCCTTTATCTCATCGTAAGAGACGATGTTTGATCGTTGCCTCAGCGGCTATTTCGAACAACTCTGCACAGACTCTTCGAGACTGCATCCCTATCACCTAGACAGCCTTCAGAATTCTCAGGTAAGATTGCCTCAATTCTTTATCGGAAATTTCCTGAAAATACTCAATAAAATTGCTAGGATATGAGTAAATTTACCCACCATATTTTTGTTTGCTTGAATGAACGGCCCAAAGGTGACCCCAGGGGATGTTGTGCAGCATTAGGCTCTGTTGGACTGCATGCCTTTTTCAAGAAGGAAGTTGAACGCTTGGGATTAAAAGGCATCGTGCGAGCCAATAAAGCTGGCTGTCTTGATCAATGCGAATATGGACCGAGTGTCGTCATCTATCCAGAAGGGGTCTGGTATTGGGTCGGCAGCGAAGCCGATGTCACAGAAATTATGGAACAGCACATTGGCAAAGGAGAAATCGTGGAACGGCTCCTCATGCCTGGAAAAAACGGCTCCCTGCCCATGGTCAAATCATAACACCTCAGGCTGATACCCTATAAGCCAACAACCGCGCTCATGACCAACGAAGCAAAGTGGAAAGCCAACTTAGAAAAGGTGGCGTACTTACAGACCTTTCCCGGATGGGTGTCTTCATGGGACAAGGGAATCGGTTTGACGATTGAACAAGTTATTCCTCTTCCCAAACAGAATCCCCATGCCGTGTTACTCCTTTCTCAAGGAAAATTTGTTGTGACGCCTCCCGTACATACAGAACCTCAAATAGTTACGGCCGGTCTGCTAGCCGCACGGCCCCAACTTGAAGCCACACATGCAACAGCATTTCAAGAATATGACCGCCTCACGGAAGCTGACCAAGAAGCTGGACGCACAGCACGATTGGAAAATATCCTCAACGCTATTGACAATAACATCGAACGCATTCCTGAACTGAAATCTCATATTCGCCAATTAGTCAATCGGTGGGATAACGAAAGTTCTTGCTCATCATGAATATGTTAGAGATGTTTTCAGGAGCTTTATTTGAAGGAGTCAGTCCTATGATGGTACAACGAGACCATTTGCTGAGAAACCCCGACCGCTGCACCCACAATGGGATCTGCATTCCCGTCTGTCCAACTGGGTCCTGGCTTTCAACCCCTCCGTATAAGTTCGATGCTTCTCGATGTCTGGAATCCTGCCGGCTCTGTCTGGACGCCTGCCCTACCCAAGCCATTTACGGCGTGTTCCGCAAGGGAGACAAACTCTTAGAGCCCAAACAAGAGTAACGGGCACCTCTAAAAACCTACAGAATGCGTTTTCGCCAATATCCCCAATAGGCCGTTCCCACAGGACCGTACCCTCCGGTGATTCCGGTTGCCGCGACAATGCCATAGACATCACGTCGGCTAATTTTAATAGACGTTTCTGGATTGAGAAAGTAGGAACTTGTCGAGAGAGCCTGCAAGGTCCGGATGCCGATTAATAGAGGCCACATACAGGCCAGACGCACACGAATTTCCAGCCGAGGAATCTCCATCGTATACCGCCAGCCTTGATCCAGATGATCTCTGGCCTCTTGAATCAGTTGTCTCAACAAAGGCTGAAAGACTTGAGCCGATGCAGGCTTGAGCAATAGGTCAAGTGAAAGGTTGTACTTTTTGAGGAGTGCCTGTGGGATATAGCACCGCCCATGTTGAAGATCTTTCGGTAAATCTCGAAGAATATTGATCATTTGCAGTCCCTTCCCATAGCGAATCCCTAGCGGAATCATACGAGCCTGATCCCAAGACCGCATGCCTGGGAGATGGGCACACATCATTTTCGTCCAAAATTCTCCCACGCAACCGGCAACGGCGTAGGTGTAATATTCAAAATCGGCCATGTCTGATAAAGCTCGAAGCGCTCCTCCATCGCCATGATGAAATTGTTGTAAATCAAATTCCATTCCACCAATCAGAGTG
This sequence comes from Nitrospirales bacterium, assembly GCA_965223315.1. Classification (GTDB taxonomy): domain Bacteria; phylum Nitrospirota; class Nitrospiria; order Nitrospirales; family UBA8639; genus Nitrospira_E. Next base: position 2,008,845 of record CBDCWD010000004.1, on the reverse strand, counting down.
GAGACCACTTGCCCAATTTGTGACTGATCATCGCGGGCAACCCTTTGGTACAATTGAAAACATTGTTCCAGCTTTTCTAAGAGCCGGCGTTCATCAGGATTTGATTGTTTGGCAATAACCTGGGCTTGAATTTTTTGGATGTTCGGCCATGAAAGAGATTCATTGCTAAACTGTTGTTTGAATCGCCGCAAACACTGTACGCGCACCTCGTTCTCTAATTCGCCCGTATCAGCTATGGTGTCGGCCGCACGCGCAAATAAATAGGCTAACCCAATCTGAGTGCGGACAGCCTTGGGGAGAACGGCAAGCGTCAGATAAAAGGAACGGGAAACGCCTTTGAGCACCCTTCCTAACAACAGTCGATCATGCGAAGAGAGAGACATAGATTATTGGACAATGAGCCGACCTTCCATTCCTTCCTCCCTGTGGCTCGGAAAAAACAGTAGTTGTTTGTCACAATAAAAGGAATAGACCCCCGGCTCAGTCAATGTCAAAATATGAGTCTGAGTTTCCCCACTCGAAAGGTCGACTTCTAGCACCCGTGTTCCATGGGGATCATCCAACAAGAAATTATGAGGAACCAGGAACGATTGATTGTGTAAGGTCAGCGTCAATGAATGTCCAACATTTGCCTTAATTTCAGAAGGCATAAAGACATAACTTTCCATGTTGATCGAAATCTCCTGCTGACTTGATAAGGCAACTTCGGGAAAAGGTTCTTGAGCATATGCCTGTCCCAGCAAGCACCACAGGACGAGGGCAATCAGCAAGGCAATTTTAAGAAAGAATCGTGTATAATAAAAGGAAAGCTGCATCAAAACTGGTGATGACAAAGTTGTAAAGATATCATAACGCTTCTACATAGCATGGTCACTCACCCATTTAAATCCTTGACTTTCACGTTTTCATGGTTATCTGTATAGATAGCAGAATAAAAGTTAAAGCAAATAATCACCTTTATCGTTCTTCGACTATAAATTATCATTCGTTTATATACACTCGTGTGAGATAATCAAACACCGTCAATTACCCAAGCGTTTAATCAATCTAGAGGAGATAACCTATGAAAAAGCTTAAAGGAATTGGGTTGTTACTGCTTGCCAATATCCTTATTTTTGTCACCTTGTCTATTTCTTTTACGGTCTTGTCAGAATTTGTCCTTCCAGCTTTTGGCATTGACCTGAGAGGTTCTATTGCACAACAGGACTTGTTGTGGGCATTGGTGATAGGATTTGGCGGCGCCTTTATTAGCTTGGCCTTTTCAAAACAAATGGCCAGAGCTTTTATCGACTGCACCCAGATTACCCAACCACGCACTCAAGCTGAAATGATGCTCTATGAAACAGTGCAAAAAATTTCCGAAAAATTGGATATCACCATGCCAGAAGTCTGGATTTATGATTCGCCAGACCCAAATGCTTTTGCGACGGGACCTTCCAAAAATAATTCCATGGTGGCCGTCTCAACTGGCCTCTTGAATCATTTGGATGAAGGAGAAGTGAGAGCAGTCATTGCCCATGAAATGGGACATGTCTATAACGGCGATATGTTTACCACGACCGTGCTCGCCGGCTTAATGAACACCTTTGTCTATTTCATTAGCCGGATGGTCTACCGGCAAATGGCCGAGCGCAACGCGATGTTAGGCTTTGCAGCCTATATCTTCCTACAAATCATTCTCTCATTTTTAGCCATGATCCCCATTAGCTGGTGGTCACGTCGGCGGGAATTCGCAGCGGATCGGTTTGCGGCAAACACCGTCGGGCGAGAATATATGATTGGAGCATTGCAGGGCATTGATCGGTGGGTGCAACGCTCGCAATTTGAGTATAGTTCACAGGATGCATTAGCCACTATGAAAATTTCTGGACAATCCAGAAGTTTTATGCAGCTCTTTTCAACTCATCCGCCCATCGAAGATCGAATAGAGGCATTACGAAGACTTTAATACCTCTTGACAACTACGTGATAAAAAGCGGGACTTGGCTGACGCCAAGTCCCGCTTTTTTTACAACCTTCAGACTTCTGAATATTTCTTGGACGACTAAGACAAGAGATTATCCTAAAGACGGCGGTTGAGCGCGAAAAAGCTGTGCAAGCAATTGATGGGCATAGGAAATGGACAAATTGCGCGGTCACCTTGGGGGTGATAAGCAATTTTTCCATTTGCTAGGCGCGTCAAGGGGTTGTGCAGACTTTCGTGATCCAACTGCCGTTTTTAGGATTAATGAGGCGCAGTGACAAACTCTTGTTTTTGGAACACTTGAGGAATTTCCGGCAACCCATGTTCCTTCAAAACAGGAAGCAGCGAAGCGGGAGGTCGAACAAGCGCGACAGGAATGCTGAGTTGCTGAAAATGATGGAGTCCATACCCGCAAAGCACAAGACCAACAGAATCCACGGCCTCAACTTCAGAAAAGTCAATCACCACTTGCCGGTTTTTGAACTTCATCGCCGGTCCGGTAGCTTCTTCAAACATCTGGCTGACGTTTTGGTCTAGCACTCCAAAAATTCGGATGAGAATGGCGTGTGGGAATATTTGAACCCCCCAGCGCATCACATGTTCTTTATCTGACATCTTGGGATTTCCCTTCTCCAAAAAAAGGAGCCACCTGAATAGGTTTTCTACTCAAGCAGCTCCCATCTATATATGGGTATAAAAGGAATGTATGGTTAGAGCCTATTCACCTTCAACATTGTTTCCAACCCACCAATAGAACTATTTTCTTTAACAATTTCTCTTGCAACAGCGACCAAGGAATACAGTCTGGCAAGCCCTAATAGGTCGGAAATAAAAAATGGCCAGGGGCCGGTTGACCGAAGCCAGCCTTCCCCCAGCCACACACAGGAGGATGTGCGTTCAATTGCAACCTTATAGAATCACTTCCTCGAGCCGCTATCCCCCAAAAGCTGTATCTGCACGCAAGCGAGCTATACTCGAAGGTTACAACAACATCGATTAGGCACCTTCGAAGAGGTACCGCAAAGGATCACCTTCGGGATGCGATGTCACAACGAGAAATTCCCCCATCAAGCGTTGCAGTACCAAAATCCTCGTCAATATCCGCACAAACAAGACTTGCAAGTGGCTTGATTTGGTGAGAGCTCGATATCGCTTATTATCAAAAACGGTAGTTGGATCACGAAAGCATGCCTTGAGTTGATCGAAGGAGCCGGCCCTGAGCCGTTCGATAAACTCACGATGTACTTGTCGAAGGGGCTGCACAACCCCTTGCACAGCTTTTTCGCGCTCAACCACCGTCTTTAGGTTAAAAGACTATGAGGCCCGGAAGCTATTCTGGGGAAACATAGGCCGGTAGAGGTAGCCGTGACCGGGTTACCTGAAGCCTGGGAGAGCATCTTTCCACACCCCCACGTCCAACTCTGCATTGTTCATACGGTCCGGCAGACCCTGCTGTATGTGGTCTGGAAAAAACGGCGAGCTATGGCCCGCGAGCTCCAGGCCATTTATAGCGCCACCACGCTTCCCGAATCCCGTAGTGCACTTAATGTTTGAATGTGGGTTGAGCTTTGACAGTTTTCAGTCTATCCGCACTTCATGACGCTCATCGTGGATAATCCATTGTTTAATGTGGCGATTGGCTTTCACACGAAAAGGGCCTACAAGAATAATCCATTCAAGGTACTCAAACGTGTTGCCACGAACTCCCACGATTTCAAGTTGATGTACCTCATCACCGTCCCGAACGCGGACTGGTTGGGAATCACGCGCTAAAGAGAGTGTCGTAGTGAAGCCTGTCCACAAACACCCGGCACCGGCGCTGACAAAGCCAGCGCCCAAACCCAAAATTGTGGTAAGAATCGGATAGCTCTCGCCACCCGATAGATCCTTGTTCACCGACTTACGAAATGCTTGATTTGGCTCGCCAAAAGTCAATAGCTTGCGTCTTGCGACATTGGTCTTCAACAGATCCACATCGCGATCTGGAATCTGGTGATAGCGCCTTCCCCAAAACCAATGAGTTCCACTTCCCAGGTCAACCAGCTGGCGAGGGTCGCCAGTTCTCGCGAAGCCGCCACCAGCCCGCTTCGCCTTCAAACCGGCAATAGTTCACGACATTAGACGACGATCGACTTTCCCTGGGATTTGGGAAAGCTTATTAAAGAGTTGCTGCCTACGCGACATGACCTACCTCCGTGAAGAAGAATGGAGATAACGTTACCTCTCAAAAAAATTCTCGGCTCCCTTACCTTAACATTACGCCCTCCCTTGCACCTCTGGATGACTTGGGTGCGAGGGAGATGCGTTGCCTATGTTTTAATCTGTTGCCGCTGCCAAGTCATAGGACGTGGTTGCCGTGCCAAAGCGCCAGGTGGCTTTTCGATAGCTTAATGTGATTTGCTCGGTTGGCCGCGTATCTCCCGTGGTATAATCAACATTTACGCCCGTCACGATGACTTTTTCACATGTGACGGTTAAGTAGGCATCGGTGCCAGCGACCAGATTGAGTTCGACCTTGTCAAACTGAGTTTTCATCGCACAAGCATGCGCTAAAGCTGGGCTGCCGTTATCCATTACCTTGGTGATATTCAAATCACCAAACATGGTGACACGACCGGTGATTTGCTCCCCTTCTTCCCATTCTCCAGCTTGCGACACGCCATACGAGACCGACTGCACCACAATTTGATCTTCATACCCGCTAACCGTGGCGTTCCCTTTGATTGCCCCACCATCAATGTCTAAAAATCCATTTTGTTCAACTGCCATGATGCGCACCTCCTATGCTAAGAAACGCTTTAGGTAATGAAATAGAAGAACCATTGTCCTTCCAATTCCGTGTGTGTTCATGAAATAAGATAAAGCAATGTGTATGCCAACTATTTTTAACTTAGAAAATTTAGATTTTTTCGTATTTTACACGCCTTTTGCTGTACCTTGCTTTACTCTATAGTTTTACCATTGGGTTGAATTTTTTAAATTACGTGAAAATTTTTGAAATGTTTGAATGTGACTAGCTTGTTGTTACGTTAAATATGCATAGTTCGACCCTTCGACAAGCTCAGGATGTACCATTCAGCAAGTGCATTCTGAGCTGGTCGAAGAACTCACCATGAAAATGAATAGTGCAACCTGAGCCGTTCGATAAGTCCATCGTGGCCTTGCCGAACGACTCACGATGTACCCGTCGAAGAATCATCCTGAGCCTGTCGAAGGAGCATCCACCTCACAACGAAACACGGGAGCTCTCACTTTCAATACACTCCCCCCTTGGGGGTGCCTTCCCCATCGGGAAAGGCACCGTTGACGACAATACTTTGTTAAAGGAACATCTCAAGGAGCAATTCTACACAGGCTCACCTGTGAGTCATCACTACGCATTCACGGGCGGCGGCAACTCTGCGACGAGACGTAAGGAGACCGTCAGTTCCTCTAGTTGGAAATGCGGTTTTAAGAATGCCACGGCTTTATAGCACCCCGGTTTCCCTGGTACTTCCAGCACATCGATTCGGGCTTCTTTCAGTGGATATCTGGCTTTGACATCTTGCCCCGCTTCTTCTGTGCTTACCACATAATTTTTGATCCAGCGATTCAAGAATTTTTCCGCATCACCACGGGTCATGAAGCTGCCAATTTTATCCCGCATCATAGACTTCAAATAATGGGCAAAGCGGGAAGTCGCCATCAAATATTGAATTTGAGAGGACAGGCGGGCGTTGGCATTGGCGGCATCTGTATCATATTTTTTGGGCTTTTGCGCCGACTGGGCTCCAAAGAATGCGGCATAATCCGTCCCCTTACAATGAATCAGCGGAATGAAACCCAAATCAGCCAACTCTTTTTCGCGCCGGTCAGTGATGGCGATTTCCGTTGGGCATTTGAGCGCCACTTCTCCATCGTCGGTGTTAAAGGTATGAGTGGGCAAGCCTTCAACGAGACCTCCGCCCTCAACCCCACGAATGGCCGCACACCAGCCATGCTTGGCAAAGGCATCGGTCAAGCGAGAGGCAAAAGCATAGGCTGCATTGCCCCAGAGATACTTGTCATGATTGGTGCCATCAACATCCTCTTTATAGTTAAAGGCTTCCACGGGTTCAGTTTCAGGACCATATGGCAGGCGCATCAGTATGCGTGGCAAACATAGACCCACAAACCGTGAATCTTCTGATTCACGGAATGATTTCCACTTTGCCCACTCAACACTATCAAATATTTTGCCCATGTCTTTAGGATTGGGCATGTCGGTGAAACTTTCTAAACGGAACATGTCAGGACTGGTTCCAGCAATAAATGGGGCGTGGGCCGCCGCTGCCACATTAGACATTTTCTCAAGTAACTCCATGTCTTGTGGCCCACGGCCAAAATTAAAGTCCCCTATTAAGGCCCCGTAGGGTGCCCCACCAAACGTCCCAAATTCCTCTTCATAGACTTTTTTGAAGATCGTGCTCTGATCAAAGTCCGGGTTTTTTCTAAAGTCTTTGATGAGATCCGCTTTGGATACATTCATGACCTGAATTTTAAGCATACTGCTGGTTTCTGATTGATTCACAAAGTACTGCAGGCCTCGCCAAGCACCTTCTAGTTTTTGAAATTCTTCCGCATGCATGATGCTATTGAGTTGGCTAGACAATAATTCATCAATATCTGCAATACGCGCACTAATCATGGCTTCAATGTCTTTGGAAACCGTGACCGTCCCGTCGAGCACTTGCTCAACTAGCGTGGCGATTTGCTGCTTCGAGGCATCACGCTCCCCTTGATCTCGGCCAATACGCCCGTCGTCAATAATTTGATCCAGTAAACTTTTTTCTTCTTGCGTCGCCTCCGCTCCCTCGGCTTGGGTTTGTTCTGCTTCAGCACTCATCATCAACCCTCCTTTGTCTCGTCAGCTTCACCGTCTTTGGCGCCGACACCAGCTTCTGTTGCCAATTTTTTTAATTCATCTGAATTGCCAATAATTTCCTGCAATCGATCACTGAGCTTGTCATTGCCATCGGCCTTAGCCAGCAATTCAGACAATTGTTGACGAACATCCAAAAGCTTCTTCAGTGGCTCAACATTTTTCACGACGCTTTCCGGAGAGAAGTCTTCCATCTTAGAAAATTCAAGTTCAACTTTTATTTTTGATCCATCATCTTTCAATTTATTTTCTGTCGTGTAGTCTAACCTGGGAGCCATTCCACGCATCACTTCATCAAAAGTTGTGGAATCAATATCAACAAATTTTCGTTCCTTCAGCGGCTTCAGCGGCTCCTTGGGCTTCCCGGCCAGATCTGACAAGACGCCAACGACAAACGGTAATTCTTTCATTTGAATCGCACCACCCGTTTCCACATCATAGGTAATATGGACTCGAGGAGACCGCACGCGATCAAGTTTATGCTGTGTGCTTTCTCTTCCCATTAGAATCCTCCTTTGTTCATCATCAACATGATTGATCCCTGCCAAATCAGAAAAATGATCGTTTCTGACAACTCTTTATTGCGGTGGCTTTGTATCCTTAATTCCCAAAGTCTCTCGCACACTACCCAACACGTCTTTACTTTTGATGACCTCACTTAGCCAATCTTCTAATGGCATTTCTCCCCACTTCGTTGCCCGTTGAACGAGATAGGCAACCGGACTATGCGGTTCTGTTTGTCGAAAAAATTCAGCTACTGCAGCCAATCGAGCCAAAGCATCCAGGCGATCACAGGGAACAATTCCATTTCCTCCCCCGCCTGAACCTGTTTGCTGCTGAGGACTTTGAGCCATCGCGGTCTCGACTGCGGCACTCCCTGAAATTTCCACTTTGGCACCTCCTTTCCCCTTTACGATGCCTTCGAGAAGCACATGGCTTTCCTCCAAGACTTTACGAATTTTTTCAAGACTCGGGCGATCATTGTTGGACTCCCCATACTTTTCCATAAGGGTTTGCTGTAACCCCTCCAATGCGACTTCCGCTTGTTGAAGCTGTTCAAACAGTGCCAAACAGTGAGGCAAGGGTGTCGATTGAACAGCCTTATTAAACTGCTCAACCGTTATTTTCTTTTCAGCAATCGCATCGGCTTTGGCCTTGGCATTTTTTCGCCCTAGATTTTCCACTTCCTGAGCTTCTTCCCAATGCAAAAGGGAATACGCATCACCCTCAGGCGATCGAATAAAGGGAATGCCGCGAATGGCAAAGGGGAGGTTTTTATCTTCATTCATCCAATCGATAGGTCCTGCGCGAAATGAAAAATCCCCATCTTCAATAAGAGGATAGACGGAATCCCAAAAGGAGACATGTAAGTCCTTGACGAGCATAAGGCCGTCACGCAATCCAAGGAACCCTTCCTCTTGAACTAAGGCCTCTAAGAGCCAGACCGCCACTTGTAGATCTTTTGTTTCGGTGGACAATGCCTTAACGGCAATGGTCGTCACTTTCTTCCAATCAGCAACTTTAAGCGGTCCTTTTTCTTCCCAGTCCCCTTTAGGAAGACTATCATCCTGCCGTCGAGCCTCCTTAATTTCATCGTATCGTGTATAACGAACATCTTCCCCTGCTGGATTTTCGCCAGGAATAGGAGCCAGAAGCGCTTCAAAATCTAAAGTCGGATTCGCCACCATACCTCTGCTTACCTCCTCTTATGCATCCAGTGTGGCAAACGTCATTTCCCGAATTTCCAATATACCCTTATCCAATTCATTCACCTCGTATACTTGTTGCCCCACTCCAACCGTCAACTCTCCCTTCGTTTTCCAATCCGTCATACGCCCTAGCTTCAGGGGCTCCTCTTCAACGCAAGAGGTTTCAGGGTACAGCACGGGAATCACCACACCCAGGGCAGTCTCCGTCGTTTCGATTTGTGCTGGAATCCAAAGAAGATCACGTAAATGTTTGGGAGGCGAAATGGTCACTTTTCGAATTTGTGAAAAGGGAACCCAATAATATTGATCCTGCACCATGACTTCTAGCAATGGACCCAATAGATCATCAAGATTCGCGAAGTCCTGACAGGTCGTGCCATCCAGCGTGGCCTGAAGGCTTGGGGCACTCTTCTTGACATTGGCTAAGAGGTCAAACGCTGCTAAAAAATTTCCCTCTTGTATTTGGATGAGGGCATCAAGATGTCCTTGGAGATGATCTGGGGTTGGTCCCAACAACCGAGGAACAGTACCTTTAGAAAAGAGTTCCTGTCGCACCTGCTCCGCTTTGAGAACTTTGCGATAAAATTCAATCCCCAGATCGGCTTTGGGATCCTGTGCATCCAAGGCAGCCAACTGGTTTGCAGCGCGATCTAAGTCACCGTAAAAACACAACAATTCAAACAGGAAGGTTCGCAATCGAGCATCAGCGGGATGGGCCTTGACTTCTTGAGTCATAACGGTCATCGCTTCAGATAACCGCCCCTTCTCAAGTAGTTCATTAGCTTTCATTATTGACATATCCACACCACCTAAATATGTTGCCCCACCAACAGGCTACTAAGAGTGGCGTCCTGAAGATTGTCTGCGTGTGGCACTCTTTGCTTCAACGCTTCGTCGTCTAATGATGTTTCCGTTACATTCAATGAACGCATGTTCCAGGTCGATTCAAGAATTTCGTCGGATTGGATGAGAGCCCCAAAACTTTTTGAAGTCACGGGCGCATCTTGAAAAAGAAATGCCGCTTTCCCCCTGCTTGGACATTTATTCCAAAACAATAATGGAGCGATCATCTGCCTCCCTTGAATAGAGGCCACATATTCCATCCAAAAGGGAATCTCAAATGGAAATGCTGGCTCCTCAATAAGCGGAAAACTCATTAACTGCCCCATGTGTGAAGATTGAGAAGAATGGTTCGTCGAGCCCATATTTTGAACAGTTCTCTTAACTTCTGAATCCGTGCCATAGGAGAGCGATATTCCACATACTTCTAAAAACGAGTTTAGCGAATAACTGTCTAAAAATTCCTGATAGAGTTGGCGAATTGGTTCTTCTTGTAAGGGACCGGGGTGCATCATCCTCTGCACCTGCTCACGGAATTCCACAAGCGATACATGTTTCCATCCATCTTGAAGAAGCAGTTTTCCCCTTTCCAAGAATTCTTGAAAGAGCAAAGGCATGAATGCATGCCCCTTGGACGGTTTTTCAACCCGCAGAAACAATGTCATCGGGAACATGCGGCCTGCTTTATCTTGACTCGGCACCATGACACCAATGAGCCACTCCTTCTGCTGAGGAACGTGAAAAAGAAAATTCCACGTATTCGATTCTAGAAACAGATCTTTCCATGTCGGCCCCAAGGTGACCCGACAAGAAAGGAGACCCTCCTGAATCCATTCATCGAAAGCCTCAAGCGTTCCACCTTTCGCCTGAACTCGGATAAATTCTGGAGAAATCGGCAATTTCCCAAAACAGCCAACCTCTCCCACACTACCCTCCCGCATCACATTTCCTCGGTCAAATGAGCTAAGCATGAAAATCGAGAAAAAAAGTTTTTTTGAAAAGGATTTTCTGCACGTCGTGCTCGCAGGTCATATTGGATACGAAGCGGCGTAGAATTCGTTTCGTTATTTTTCCAGATAACCCGGTAGAGTGATTCACTCATCGGCATAACTTCCGCGTCTTCCAACAAGCGAAAGAACCCCCACCACCCTTGGAATTCTTGTGATTCCCAGGCGCCGTTCACTTTCACTTGAAGGCTACTTCCCGCCGAACCCAATGGCCCAGGCCAGACAAACTCCTCCCATTCAGGCGGTCCCATATCATACGTCATTTCCTGTTCCCCAAGCTTAAAACGAGTATGGCTGACCAGTGAGGCGGACACTCCCTGATCAGGATAAGGGTAAAGTTCAAATGGAACATGAGGCGCGCCTTGGCCTTTCACGAATAAACTCGACGATAAAAACTTGGCATATCGTAAAGACTCTAACGTTCCGGACGACAACGGCAAGGACAACCCTCGCCAACTTTTCACCGTCCACCCCTGTCCTCCTTCTTGGATAAACGGACTCAATTGTTGATTCACAAATCCCCATAAGATTCCTTGATCAGGGCTGAAGAAGCTTGCCACGTCACCAATGGCGACCTCAGCATCAGAGGCTTGAAAGGGGTAAAACGGAGCAATCGTTTTTTGACAGGATTCAAAGACTGTCGTCACCCATTGACGATCCAACGATTGCAGGGCCAAATCAAGGACCGATTGCATGGCCGCCACAATGGGCGCAGTCAGCAACGGACTGAGCGATTGTTGCGTATGAACATCGAAGTTAATCGACAATTGATCAACCGTATTCATCGCCTTCGTCAATTCGTTCGTTTGACCTTGAACAATTTTCTGTCCAAGTAAAACAGGATCTTCAATCGCTCCTTCAGACGAAGCCATGCCGACCATCATCGATTGCACCCGTTTCAACTCTGCCAGATATTGATCGAGACCTGATTGTGCCCCTTCCGCATTGTCTGGCTTTGTGATGAAGCGATGCAGTAACGAAAAATCTTTAGCCACCGGATGGCTAGGATTTGGCAGTTCCTCCTCTGTCGTTGAAGAAGATTGAGTGAAGATTTTTCTCTTCACCTTGTCAAACAACCCGACTGCCGCTTCGCCGATCTGATTCAGTCCACCTTCCTCAAAAGCCGTGTTCTCCTGCACCTCCTCCAACACCATGGCAATAGGTGAAGGAGGAGCCGTCAGACCACGAAAAAGAGACAGAACCTCGGCTTGCGCATGATTGGGTCGAACATGCACAGAGGCTAAGAAATTAAACCAATGCTGACTATAGTCCCCAAAGTACTTGGCTTGAACAGCCTTCTGCACCTGTTCATCCCCTGGATCGCGCTCACCTAACACCCAATGCTCTTTGCCATAGTGATCGAGCACCTCATTCAACCTCGGTTTGAATTCAGTGTCCCACCCAGCCTTAGTGAAAATCCCTGGAATATGATAGTCACTTATCAGATGAGGTTGTTGAAATCCTTCTAGGGCTGATTGAAGCGTATAGGGTTCCAACTCTTTCGATGCTCGCTGTAATGTTTGTTGATATAGCCGCTCCGTCAATGGAGTTTGCCGAAGCAAGGATCTCATGGCCTGCACTAACGACTCATTGAGAGAAATGCGATATTCTTTCACAAGATGACGGCTAAAAAAGTCTAAATTCCGATCAAGGCTTTCCTGCAGATCTAACGACAGAGGTTGCCCATATTGCTCAAACCGAGAAGGCCTTCCGTCCGCCCACAACAATCGCAACTGGTGGGCCAAAAATTCAGCATCAAGATGCTCTGGATCATCCAACATCAGGTAGGCTTTAAACATATCGTAATAGCTTCGATTCCCATCGATGACTTCCAAAGGTTTGTTCATATTGACAAAATTGGCCAGACGAGATTCAAGTCCAATTTGAGTCGGTTGCAGAACTAAATACGACAACTCGCGATGGTACAACTTTTTTAATGGATCAAATAGTTTGTCAGATTGATAAAACCCCCTCAGGCGAAAGAGTGGCCCTTGCTCACGATAATCTTGGATCTGACCAAGACGCGTTTGGAGCGCTCCTAACAGCTCTAAATTCTCAGCGAACCTTTCCGGCTCATAGGCTTCCTGCTGATCATGCCGTATTTGAAAGAGTTTGACCGAACCCTCTCGAATTGATTGCATCATGAGCTTGTTACCCAAATAGGAAGACCCCATCCCAAACAAACTCACGCCAACCCCGATAATGGCTGCGCCAAATGCCGCGACCCGCAGAGCACCTCGTCGGCGATAGGCTTGAGAGGACGGCACCGCCAAATGTTGATCGGGGAATATGACATCCGTAAAAACATTTTTGATAAAATAGCTTTTTGGCTCAAACGAATCCTGCCCTGGAACGGACATCTCCTGTAATCCCACGGCAGACCGCACTGAATCCATGATGCGATCAATCGGGTGCCCCTCTTGCGTGCCACTCGTTAAATAAAATCCTCGAAAAAACGGATTTTGCTGGTATGGATTTTGATGAAACAGAATCTCTACAAATCGTGTGAGGACGGGACGGCAAGACTCTAACTGCAAGGGAAACCCAAGAATGGAGAGCTTGGCTTCTCCTCGAGTCATTGAAAAACGCTCTAAACGTCTAGCGACAATCCCTTCAACAAGTTGCTTATATTGTTGATCAAATCTTTCATGAGGGAGAGGCGTGTTCTTTGTTGGACGCGCCAGGGTACAGCCCCAAATTTGTTCTCGCTCGGCCTTTTCTAATTCACCAAAAAATGGAATAAAGCCTTCCAAGAGATCACACTTGGTGAAAATGAGATACACAGGGAAAGACATCCTAAGATGCGTCATCAGTTCATCAATTCGATCCCGAATGGTTTTGGCATGCCACTCAATCAGTTGGTCGGTGGCTTCAAGAAGCTCATTAATCCCGATCGCAACCATCACGCCATTGATAGGCTTCTTGCTCCGAGTTTTTTTCAACATATCTAAGAACGCAAGCCATTCTTCTCGATCTTCATCCTCGGTCATGTATCGACCGGCGGTATCCAGTAACACCGCATCGGTCGTAAACCACCAATCGCAATTTCTGGTTCCTCCAACACCCTGCACGCCATTCTGATTTTCACCCAGAAACGGAAATTGCAATCCAGATTGTCGTAGTGCTGTGCTCTTGCCCGAAGCAGAAGGACCAACCATCATATACCACGGGAGGGCATACAGCGCCGCCTTTCCTCGATACCCTTTCCCCAGCTTCGACTGCTTTAACGTCGCAATGGCTTTTTCGAAACGAAGCTGCACCGCCTCAATCTTATCTTTTTCTTCCCCACGCGAATGTTCAATATGATCAACGCCTTGCTGCTGAAGCGATTCTTCCAGCAGCTGGGCCCCTTGCCGGGCACGGTAATGATCAAAGACCAGAAAAAGTATCCATGCCAACACAATTCCACCAATAAGGAGCAGCCGGATTTCCGGACTCTGCATCCCAACCAAATCTCCCGCAAACCAGATGAGTGAACACAGCGAGACAATACCCAACCCCACGAGTAGACGAGGTCGACGCACCAATCCCATCAGAAGACATGCTGGCAGGCTTCCAAGTTTCCACATGAATGCAAGGATTCGAGTCATCATGGCTTAGCGGCTTGGACTAATTCTGAGATTTGCCCCAATGTTTCTTCCGACTCTTGGTGAATTAACACGGACATCCCGACATACGAAAAAAACACAATCGCAAGACTGCAGGCCACCACCACCCAGACTGGCACTTCTTGTTTCACCATATCCAAGACTTCTTCATGGCGTTCAGCACTAGGCGAGAAAGGCAGACACTCTCCTCGAAGACCCTGAATTTCTCGAAACGTATCGTGCGTGACATCTTTTAATTTCTCTCGACCTTCCAGCTTATATTTTCCCTCAAACCCCAACACCATACAGGCATGAAAGACTTCCAACAGATCCACATTCACTGGAAGCTTTGTCCGCAACTTGGTCAAACGATAAAAAAATTCTTCGCCAGCCGATTGAGTTTGAAAATATCGATATTGCAATAAATGAGAAGCCCATTGACTTTTTTTATCCCAACCAGATTGCAAAATCATTTCGTCTACAAACGCCACAACGGCGAATCGGGCCTCAAGAAGAGTCTCACGAGAATACTCCAAGACAGAGCCTTGACGATCAGCCTCTTCAAGCATTTCCTCAATTTTCTTTTGCAAAGATTCCAAATTCCCCAAATCACGGGAATCCCTGGCATGCACACCTAAGACAAGGAGGTTGAAGAAAACATTGACTAAACGTCCGTTATTTTTGAGCGTTGAAATTTCCATTGGCCCACTACTCTTTGGTCGCAAGAACTTCTATCGTGGCTTCTTGTAATTCTTGAGGAACATAGAGGGCAATCGTTTGCGATTGCTTAATCCGATCCCAGAACCCACCTTGATTCTCTAACCCAAAATATTGGTGACCTCCTTTACTCGGTATGCTCACGGGAGTTTGCGTCACGTGACGAAAGCGAACTCCGGGCATAGCCGCATTGATGATCAAGTCCATGTCGTCCATCGCTCCAATTTTTACGCGTTTTACGAATTGGGAGGTCACCGTATCATCGATATTACTTCCCGAAACCGAAAGGAGGAACTGCCCTTTGTCTAATAGGGCCGCATCTGAAATTTGCCCAACAAACAACGTCTCGCCTCGTTTTTCCAGAGGTATCGTTGAATATCGCGTGGGAGAAATGTGTTCGACCACATTGCGAATTTTAATATCTAATTCACGAAAACTCCGGGACAAATTGGTATGTTCATAGGCTGGAAGGTCTTTGGGATTGGCATCCGGAGACATCAAGGCTAATTCACCGGCCAATCGGGATAATGTGAGAAAGAGAACTTCCGGATGAATGCGTCCGACTTGGTTAAAGTGAGCCAAAGCAGGAATATAGGAAAAAATCGCATGTAACATTGAAAATCGCAGTAAGTCCATGCCTCCATGCTCACGAATACCTCGTTGTTGATCAGCTAAGGCCGTCCCCATCGACACGAGCAATTCCAGCAACGAACGAAGCAACCGAGTCAACGATTCTGAACCTGACAGCCATAATAATGGAGGGATAAATGACTCTCGAAGCGTGATAGACCCTCCTGGAGTTCGAATCAGTTCCGCAATTTTCATAATACTGGCATCAGGCATGTCTTCTCCGGAAAAAAAGACTTTAATATTTTTCCTCGCAACCATGACTTCTTTCACATTCTCTCCAGTATTGAAATCGGCAATAGGCACAAAGGTACTGTGATACCGAGGGTCTCGCGACAACGCTTTCTGATCCAATTGGCAATTGGCGATACCCGCATGATCCATGGGAATCCCGACAAACACATCGAGGTGGTCCAAAGAGGGAGCAAAAAACTCTTCAATCAATCTCGTGGGAGGAATGACATCTTGCTCTGGAATACGAAGCACCAATCCATCCGGCATAACGGCTTGAAATTCCAATAAGGTAAAACTGCCATTTGCCAATCCATCCCGATCAATATCAATATGACAGACGCCCCACCCAAACGGATGCAAATGCTGAAAGCGTTGCGTCAACATGACATCATGATAGCGATCCCACTGCTGAAAGAGATGAGGGGTTAACAACATCCCCTCACTCCAGACGACTCGATGAAATGCATCCATATGGCCCCTAACCTTTCCTCCCAAAAAGAACAATCATCCCTTCAGCTAATCCTCGACAGGTTCGGTAATATTATGCCGATCAATTGTGAGTAAAAATTCAGGATCCCCAATTGAAAAAAATCCTGGTTCTTCAACCGGAATGACTCGCCGCCAGATCCCATCCTGATAATTTCGAAATTTGACGATCACGCCTAAAAAATTTTCATTTTTTTCCGGATCAACCGTGACCTCAATAGGTTCCGTGCTTGATGGAAGCAACGTCATTTCTTTCCGGTCCAGAAGATCCTGTCCAAGGAATTCATAATCGTTTTTCCATAATTCCTGGAATGTGGCTCGTTCAAAACGAGCCCGATCTTTCAGTGTATAAATTCTCACTGTCGCCGGAACTGGCTGTCCGAGATCTGACTGATTCAATTGATTGGTGGACTCCAAGATTAACCCCATATTCATTTGCGAAGATCCGCAAGAGGTCAGGAAACCCCAAAGCCCGGCCAGAATAATCAACAACCCAAAAGTGCTATGAGGAAGATGGCATTTTTTGTTGATACGCACGAAGATATCCTTTCGCAAGCTCAGGCCCTAAGAGTTGATGAAATGTCTTGATTTCTTCCTCTCGTAACCGACGATGCTTATCTTTGAAATGTTCCCACACAGGACGGTTGCTCAACATCCCCAACGCCATCGCCTTCACTCCCACATTCTTCTTTTTCTGCTGACATTCAATCTCAAGATTATTGGGGTCCAGTTGTTTTAAGAGAAATCGCACACAATCACGAAATCCCGCCATCAACCCAACAGGATGTAGGGTCAGGTCTTGCAATACTTGTTGTAGCTGGTCTAGCTTTTCAGGAAATGGCAAAGGCGTATGATGATGATCAAACAAAAATGAGTGAATTTGGCTTGAATTTTCTGCCCACTTTAACTCTTGGCGTTCCTTGCCCAGAATGCGGGTCACGGGCACATCCAGCTCCTTCTCAAATTGCATACGCCCTTTCATTGAAACATTCAAAAACTCTAACAGGAGATGTAGCACCTGTTCTTGTTCAGTGCCTGCAAGAGGCATCGATGAAGAAGCTCTGACCTGACCATCTCGATTCCCCTTCGCAAGGTTATTCCGTTGTACATTGTTCTCTGGGGAAACCTGATATGAGGTCGCCGCCGGAAACGCGCTAGGTGATTCTTGAGCACCAAAGGTGTGCTCGACATATGACAGAAGCTGTTCTTGTTCCGCAGCAGAACTTGCAGCAAGAGAGTGACGCAACGTTTCTGCTAAAAGTTGTTCACGCTCTTCCGCCGGCAATTGCATCATCTCCACATATTGCTTTTGCAATTGCTCGACAAGCGTGTCCGCTGGCGACAACGTCTCGACTTGAAAACACAGTGTGGCATCAGGATCATCGATGTCGACAACAGGTTGCGCATTCTTCACAAGGACAAACTCTAAGGTGAAGTCTCCAATTTCAATCTGATCATGATCAGCCAAAGGATAGGGTTTTCCGACTTCAAGACGAGAGTTATTTAATAGGGTCCCATTCGTGCTCCCAATATCCATCAGCACATACGCATCCATTTGCTGACTGATTTTGGCATGCCGTGAAGAAATGAGACGGCGTTGATCAGTGAGCCGAAAATGACTGGCCGCGCCACGCCCGATGATACATTCTTCTCTCCATTCACGAGTTGAAAGAGTACGACAATCTTGATCATGAGGGGCTTGAACGACGAGTTGAAAGGCCATAACGTTACCGAGTTGCGCTCTCTAGTTCCTTTCGCACAGTCTGACAGGCTCTCAGGACTTCACGGCGACGCTCATGAGGATTAAATAGTTCTAGTCGAATCCAATCACCAATTTGCGTAATCCGGCGGAGCGTCTCCTGAAACTGAATAATTGGATCGGACGCATCCCTTTCACTATCTTCTGGGGTTGAACCTATGACTGGCTCTTGGGCCACTAAACGAAGAGCAAGTTCAAGAAGGGGATACCACAGATACCGCGGAATGGCTTGGCTGGCTGTCCCCGAAAAATCATCGCGATTAGCAACACGATTGGACGAAAACAAGGTGCCCTGTTCATCAAACAATAGGCGAAGAGGACTGAATCCTGACTCGACATCAGACTCCACTTTTGATTGAGAAAACAGCCTGAACCTTCTGATCATGTTGGGCAGACATTGGTCAAGTCTGGGCAACGTTTCGGCATCTCTCCCTAACAGCGATTGAAAGAACAGCAGCCCTAAACTGTACCAATCACATGAATACTGAAATGATCGAAAAAAGGTCACAGAGCTATGGGAAAACGCGGTGTCTTTCGCCAACTCTAACTGCTCCCATACCGAAAGGCTCATCGGTTCACATTGTCCTCGGATCACAATTCCTCGTTCGGGAGAATCTATCCGAGTTCCCCACACAATCGGGGCAACCGGGCCACTGTTCGGAATAACGAGTTGAATGCGGAACACATCCTGCGGGGAAAAGGACAGCCCTTCAGAGTTTTCGGTCATAATATGTAATTGAATAATTCCCGTGACGGTATCTGGCACATGATCTTGCTTTTTGATCTTTTCCATTGATCGAACCAGAACGGTATAGTCTTCTTTCCGTCCCAACGGGTAGTCCCGAATTTCTGGCGCCTTAAAACTGGTATCTATTGAATGCGGCGGTTGAAACAAATTGGCTTGCAACGCTGAAGGCATGCCCTCATGGACAAACGGAACGGCTGCGTCTGTTTCTGTCAGAGGTTGAATGGAGAAATTCCATCTGGCCGGAAGCAGGGGATCAGCTCCTTTGGGCATTGCGATCTGAATACGTGAAGGCTCAAGCCCCAAGTGAGGACGATGATGTTGTTCGTAAAAGACTCGTAATTGTGTACACAACCCGGCAAAGAGACGACACTGCAACCACAACATCTCTAATGGAGAACTCGCATGAATATTTTCAGAAAAGAGAAATTGACGAGATTCTGTAAAACGATTGGCTAAACTGGGCAACGCTAGGCGCTTTTCTTCCGGCAAATGATCAAACGACCAACGAGCGCAGGCCTGCTCCCAAGAAGCTCCGCTTAAGAGATCTGAAAATTCATTCCATTGTAAGGTCAATGCAGAAACGGGAGAGCGATCAGAGGAGGAATAGGACATAAGGCGTCTGCTTCAGACCGGCAATACAAGAAACACCGAACTCTAATTCTGCCTACGACATTGTTGAAACATATTCTTAACTGGCTTTGTGATTTCCACCGCACCCTAGCGAAGACTATGAAATACTTCAAGGGCACCTCTAGTGAAAAGACTCTTTCACCATAGGTTCATAGTTTTGTCTCTCTCTTCAAAACCAAACCCCACTCATTCGAGTGTCTTCTTAAAATCAAAGACTTCTCGACTGCTCGTATATAAGGCTGCCGATGCCCCCGACATGATTTGAATGCCTCGTGTCGTTCCTTTAAACCCTGGCTGCACCGACAAGCCTTTCTTTAGCGTCTTCACATAGGTCTCACTCTCACTGACATGACCCTTCGGCGTTAAGGCTTCGACAAAAGGCTGAGCACTCGCGACAGCTTTGATCACTTCGTCTCCAAATGGTTCACTAATCACAAAACGCTCAGGTGAATCTTTACCTCCAAACACATACGTTTGCCCTTTTTGAATAAACGCCTGTCCTCTAAAAATATTTGGCACCAAGTGAACAACCGTTCCATTGGCTTGAAAGTAATCTAGCTTGAGATAGGCATCCCGCTCAGCTTTGACCTTAATCACGAGATAATCCCCCTCTAGAAAACGACCATCCGGCTTATTCAGCCAGATCCGCAAACCAAACGCAGGGTCTGGTGTGAACGATTCTGAGGTCACTTCATCTTTGATTTCTTGTTGATCTTGTCGTCGTGATACTTCCTTCACGATATCTTGAGGGTCAATTTCTGCGGAAAGTTCAACGCAAATCTGACGCCCTTCCCATTCCTCCCTGTCAATCGATACCTTGTGCAACATTCCCGCGCTCATGGTCTGGATCAGGTCTTCCTGTAATTGAAAATTTTTGACTTTGGCCGATGACTCTACCCACACACGATACCCACTCACCGCACGCTCACGGGCAAGCGCTTCGGCCTTTTTTTTGGCCAAGCTTGGGGTTTCATCGTCTCCAAATGAGTAGCAGGCATGTCCTTGAACGGGTTCGCGTAAAGATGATTTTTCCGCATATGCCGGTGGGATAAAAATCAGCATTCCACAGATGATGGTCCGGATAATGATGAACCCCATGATCCCTCCTTCAACGATTTTGGTTATGTCGTTGGTGAAAAGGGTTTGCGTATTTCGAAGCTCTGAACTGTACCATTTCCAAGACATTTGGTCATCACTTTCTGTATTCCACGATACATTTAACTACTCGACTACGGAACGACCAGAAGATGCGATTCCAGCACTATTGCAACACAACCAAAACCTTCGCTTTCTTTAAAAACGCCAAATGGTCAGGCACCATATGAAGCGTTTGTGCATCCGCGTCACTAATAACTAAATTAGAAGGATGTTCAGGGTCCACTCGCAGTGCTTTAATCACCAATGGAGTCGCAATAACTCGACGGTGTAATTTGGCATTTGAGATACCATGTACATAACCCACGACAGTTTGTTGTTGAACAACTTCTGGGTCGACCCATTCAGCACCATACGCAACACGTCCATCTTCCATTAGGAGTTTTGGTGCCATCGTTTTCTTGACATCCAAGCCCTGCGCATCAACTACCAATCCAGTATACACAGTAATGTCTGCAGCGTTCTGTGTTTCAATCGATCCCAGGTTCTTGGAAAATTTCAAAGGATCAGGCGCATGCTTCCTAGGTGGAATGACAGTCCTTTGAAAATCACCTGACAATGCCATTTCTACCGTTACTTGGTAGGACCCGTCTGGAAACGCTTTTTCTTCGATCACTCGAGCTCCGTGCACCATGCCTCTCACCTTCGTATTAACCGTGTCGCTTTCTACCATATAGTTTTTTACCAATGTGTGAGAATCGACATGAATGCCCTCAACAATCTCTAGAAGATTGCGATACGCCACAACTCGCCCAGCACGCTTAGCCATTTCATGAGCATGCCTCGCATTGGCCGCGGTGTCTGGCGGCACACCCAGACCGACCGCCCGAATGACCCCATTGGACCAATCCACAAATCCATGCTCCGCCTGGACCTGCACTAATCCCTGTCGCGCATCTAAGGACTGCGCGTTAAATAGACCATTCCCACACAAAAGCAACACCATCACAAAAAATGCAGACATGACAAAATTTTGAGCCGACGTGTAAGAAATCCGTGAGCGCATCATTCTTCCCTCCAATCGTGACTCCTTGAATGAATATCTCCTACTCGTAATGCACCTTCTTGATTACTAACAAGCAAATGACATACCACCTTGTGTTAAAAAAACAACGAAGAATTTCGAGGGCTCTGTGAGCAAACCCCCTGAAAAATCGAATCAAATCTTTTTGTCTGATATAAAAATATCTTCATGGAGAAATAAGCACGAAAATATTGCAGGAATGTGCATTTTAAGTAATTCAAAAATGATTTCAAATATTCAAAATATGATACAACCTATCAACTCAGGCATACAGACCAGAAAACACCCCTAATCCATCTAAGACTATCTTCAACCCCTTCCCAATTTCATCCTGAGCCCATCGAATTTCATCCTGAGCCCCGTCGAAGGATCGAGTAAACTTTTCCCCGCTGATTGTAACGGAACAACCACAAAAAATCTGCGAACCCACACCACTATTAGAAACCGATCCTCCCACCTTCGGTACAATCAAAATTCCAACCTTGCTTCCTAAAAAACTAGTCCAGCCAAAATGTTATCTAAAAAGATACAAATCGTATCTAAAAAGATACGAATTCCTAACCAAAGCATATGAAGGAGACAACCAAGAGAAGACCTTATCTTAAAGTACAAAGAGACAAATACTGCAAGACAGACTAGTGATTGAATATGTCAGTATTGAATTTCCTCAACCACTGAAGACTCCTGCATAATTAATGGCGAGCACGGCACCAAAATTGCTCACATAAGGTTTGGACAATACATGGAAGGCATATTTTCTTGACAATTATTCTGACTATTGACATTAGTATACTCATGTCTCTTTATAAGCCATACAGTAGTAGCTGAGTAAACCTTCTGATACTCTCAATTCCATTGAAGACTTGATAAATAAGTGAGGAAGTTACTATCAAGAAAAACAAATTCCTATAATGCTTCTAAATCACACATCCAACGGAACTCGCTTTTTGCATCTTTCATGATCGGCATTCAACTCACTTCAAAATCTTACAACAACTAAATGAGGCGTACACATGAAAAAAATAACTCTAGTATTCTTAATGTTATTTTCCCTTCCCCTGACTTCTTACGCGCTCACCTTCACAGGCAATTGGATACCTATTCAGGGCATTATCGAATCAGTAAACCTGAGCACAGGACAGCCTACAGTAAGCCCACTTCCTACTGACGTATTTCAATCTCCTTCAGTAGTTCCGCCTCCCCCTACTTCCATTTCTGGAAATGTTGGAGACCCCTTGATTGAGTGGGGAAACCCGCTGAGTAATGCTAGCCGCTTAGTTTACAGTCCCTCAGATGCTAATACTGAACAGGATATATTTACTTTTGGGACTATTTTTTTTGATAACACTTCTATAACAATCACAGGAGATGATGGACGCCCTGACCTTATCTTGGGTGTTTTTCTACATCTTGACGAACAGAATGCGGTAGATGCATTAGGGACGCCCTATACAATCCCAGCAAAGGACCACTTATTACAGATCCATAATATTCTTAATTCTCAGTCAAGAACAGATTTTTTAGATCTTTTAACAAATCATCAAGATGTTACTGGCAACGGTGTTGATGGTGCTTTTCTCTCAAGATGGAATGAAGCCAATGAAGGTGCTAGTCACTCAGCCACAATTCAAGGCACCCTTGAATTAAATGGCATGGCATTTAACAAGGAGTTATTTCCCTTAGGCGTTACTGCCGCACGTCTTTCATCATTGCAATCAGCTAGCCCTTCAGGACTTCCCCAAGAACCCATTGAACTAGACTTAGTGAATATCCAATTTGGAGAAGTCCTCTCAGGAGGAGGAACAGTAAGTAATGCTCCTATACCGGAACCTTCTACCATTTTATTGATGACAACAGGCTTGATAGCGATTGGATTTCTACAAAGAAAATTTTCATATCATTCGAGAAAATCAATAAGATATTCACACAAGTCGCAGGCACCATGAAGGTTGTCATACTGGCTCTCTCTCAATACCAGGAAATGCGTGGCACAATCGACTATTTTGTTTAATCGCAAAACCGTCGAGAGACACACTCAAGGTTAGCCATACCTTATAGTCATCGCAATAACTATAAGTTAATGCTACAGACTTGAAGGACTACTAGATATGTTTTTTAATCGCAGATTTTCACAGAATTGTTTATCAAGAAAGTATTCAATAATTCTGATCTCCACCATTTCTATTCTTACTTGCGGGTTATTTTCATGGGGAGGACAAAGCGAAGGACAATCGTTACCTCGTGACATCAAAACTGATGGTAGCCTTGGGCAAAAGCTAACATTAGGAGGACTACATGTAGAAATTGGTGAAACACTAGGAAAGAAGGTAATAGGCTCCAGCGGAGCGAATCTTTTTCATAGCTTTGAACGGTTCAATATTCGCGAAAACGGAAGTACAACTTTTAGCGGATCCAATAATATACAGAATATCGTCAGCAGAGTAACGGGAACCCAGAATTCGTTAATTGATGGACGTCTCGCATCTTCAATAGAAGGGGCAAATTTATTTCTTCTGAACCCAAATGGAGTAATTTTTGGCTCTCATGCTTCCTTAGATCTCAAAGGATCATTTTACGTATCATCTGCTAATCATATTCGCTTAACTGATGGAACTATATTTAATACTCTATCGGGCACTAAGGACGAGCTATTAACAGCAGCGCCCGTAGAGTCGTTTGGATTTTTAGGGCCAAGCAACGCTCAAATTATCACAAAAAAGGGTGCTGTTTTGCAGACCCCAGCCGGAAAGAACCTGTCTCTTATCGGAGGGGATGCACAAGCAGCGCAAGGGGATGTTTTTAATCGTGTTTTAGTTGAGGGAGGGTCTCTGGTAGCGCCAAACGGTAGGATTTCTCTTTTAGGATTGCCGTTTGATTCGAGCTCAGATGAAGTTCGTGTGATTTCTATTAAGACAGATCCAGCTCAATCTTCAATCCAAGGAATGACTCCCACTGGTCAAACTGTTCTTGTCAGAGGGGGCGAAATAGTCCTAGGAGGAGCTGATATTCGCACTGAAGATTTTGCAAACATAGACCTAATAGGTTCAAAGGTCATTTTAGATAACGTTAGTAGAATAAGATCAAGTACTTCTTCAAATTCACCTGGAGGTAATATATCTATTGAAAGCAACGTTTTTGAAATGAAAGGTAATTCCCGAATTAATTCTTCCACAACAGGACCAGGGCGTGCCGGACAAATTACTCTAGATATAAAAAACCGAGCAGCAATTAGTAACTCAACTTTTAGAAGCTTCGTGGGGGGTGGTGAAAATACCACAGGACAGGGAGGAAATATCCGCATAGATGTTCAGGAAGGTACATTTGAACTTCTAAGTAACTCCAATATTAATCTCCAAACCTTATTTAATCCAAATTCAAATACTGTAACACAGTTCGACAGCGGTCAAGCTGGCGACTTACAAATCACCGCAAAGTCTATAGAAATTGCCAACAGCTTTGTTTCTTCGTCAACAGCAGGTCCAGCTGAAGGAGGCAACATTACATTTAATGCTCCCTTAGGACACCTGGACATCCGCGATAGATCAAGAATTACAAGTGAATCTACATCAGGCCGAACCTCTACCGTAAATAATGGAAATTCCATTGTCCAAAAGTCCGGCAGCGGAGGAAAAATTTCTTTAACATCTCAGAACCTCTCATTGCAAAACGGCTCGGAAATTAAAGCCGATACCTCAGGCCCAGGCAATGCTGGCACTATCTCCATTCATACGAATAGACTGGCAGTCAATACGAACCCTGAAACAGCTTTACCAGTCAAAATTTCCAGCAGTAGCACGGGGAAAAACCAAGATGCAGCAGGCAATTTCATTGCTCCCTTCGCGACCGGCAATGCTGGGGAAGTTACTATTCAGGGGCTCTCTCAAGAAGGAAATCAGCAGCCTGTGGCTGGCCCAGTGTTGCTAAGCGACACAATAATCACCACCGCAGCCTTGGGGGCTGGCCAAGGCGGAAACATTACTATTGATGCCACAGGAGATATTACGCTCCAGGATACCATTCTCTCGGCTAATGTGGCCGATACCGCCACCTCCGAGACAGACGGAGCGCGCATTGTCCTCAACACTCCGAAGACTTTGTCAATTACTGGCGGTACGATTACGGCCGAAACCTCAGGAAATCGTGATGCTGGCGACATCGCTCTCCTTGCCGACACACTCCTCACCAAAAAAAGCGACATCCCCATTCAACTCTCCCCTAACGGCAAACAGACCGGAGTTTTGATAAGCAGTAGCAGCACGAGCAGTTCCTCCGGCACACCAGGCGGCATCTTTCTTCAAGGTCCTGCTACTGATGCTTTCGCTGAAGACCTCGAGTTAGGGGCACTATTTGCCAATCGAGCAAGTCAAGCGAACCTTCACAATTCCACCTTCCAAACAAGTGCTAAGGGAACAGGAAGCGGAACTACCCAGACAGGAGTCATTGAGCTACATGCCCAAGAGGCGACCTTATCAAACACCGCATTCGAAGCTACCACTTCTGGTCCAACCAATGGTGGGTTTATCGATCTGATTCTCAAAAATCTGAAACTCACAAACTCCTCCCAACTGACAACCAGCAGCATAGAAAATGCAACAGGAGCCCCAGGTCAGATTTTTATCGGGCAGTCAAGTAGTGAACCCGCTCTCTCCGTTACTCTCAAAGACAGTGCCATTCGTGCCAATGCCGGAAAGAAAGTCACCCCCATCCCCTTTGAAGGGCGAGGGACAAATTCATTTTTCGGCTCCTTATTTCTTAATGCCTCTGAGGTAGATATCGACCACAGTTCCATTGAAGCTACGACTAAGGGAGCCTTCACTCCAGATACAATGAATCTTTGGGTTGGAAAAATTGATGTGCGCAATTCAACCATATCTTCAGCAAGTACTGGAGCTGGAGGGGCAGGGGGAATCTTCTTTTCATGTCAGTTTTGTACTGATGACTCAACCCTTGGAAACAAGAGGATGGTCTTTACAAACAGTACTGTAAGCACGGCAGCAACAACCACGGGTGCCGGTGGAACCATTTTCCTGGACCTTCCTCCCTTCGCCTCCACTTTGCAGACCGAGTTAACCAACTCCACCTTCACCGCAGCGGTGAACGATATCCCGTCCGGATCCGATTCGAGCACTCCGCAGGCTATTACTCTTAACAGTCCACAGTTGGAGATTAATGGGGGCACTCTGACTGCTGAGACCACCGGCACCCGTAATGCTGGCACTATCTCCATTCATACGAATAGACTGGCAGTCAATACGAACCCTGAAACAGCTTTACCAGTCAAAATTTCCAGCAGTAGCACGGGGAAAAACCAAGATGCAGCAGGCAATTTCATTGCTCCCTTCGCGACCGGCAATGCTGGGGAAGTTACTATTCAGGGGCTCTCTCAAGAAGGAAATCAGCAGCCTGTGGCTGGCCCAGTGTTGCTAAGCGACACAATAATCACCACCGCAGCCTTGGGGGCTGGCCAAGGCGGAAACATTACTATTGATGCCACAGGAGATATTACGCTCCAGGATACCATTCTCTCGGCTAATGTGGCCGATACCGCCACCTCCGAGACAGACGGAGCTAATATAAACATCGATACGGAGAAAATTCTATCGGTTTTAAATGGAGAAATAACAGCAAAAAGTACAGGTAAACGAAATGCAGGCAGTATCCAGATTACAGCACCCACCAGTGTTGCATTATCTAACACGGAAGTCTCTGCCACCGCGACCGGCAGTGGCGATGCTGGCAGCATCATCTTTGCCGAGACCGCTAACTTCACCAGCAATGATGGCCAAATTACCACCGAGGCTAATACCGGGGCAGGTGGCTCTATTGACATTGCCTCCACCAACCCAATGATGATTACCGGCACTACGATCTCTGCAACCGGCACCGGCAATGCTCCTGCCGATAAAGCCGGCGGCAGCATTGATCTGACCAGTACCGCCCTCACCATTGACAATGGCAAAATTCAGGCTAAAACTGCCGGTGCCGGCTCTGGCGGCAGTATCCAGATTACAGCACCCACCAGTGTTGCATTATCTAACACGGAAGTCTCTGCCACCGCGACCGGCAGTGGCGATGCTGGCAGCATCATCTTTGCCGAGACCGCTAACTTCACCAGCAATGATGGCCAAATTACCACCGAGGCTAATACCGGGGCAGGTGGCTCTATTGACATTGCCTCCACCAACCCAATGATGATTACCGGCACTACGATCTCTGCAACCGGCACCGGCAATGCTCCTGCCGATAAAGCCGGCGGCAGCATTGATCTGACCAGTACCGCCCTCACCATTGACAATGGCAAAATTCAGGCTAAAACTGCCGGTGCCGGCTCTGGCGGCAGTATCCAGATTACAGCACCCACCAGTGTTGCATTATCTAACACGGAAGTCTCTGCCACCGCGACCGGCAGTGGCGATGCTGGCAGCATCATCTTTGCCGAGACCGCTAACTTCACCAGCAATGATGGCCAAATTACCACCGAGGCTAATACCGGGGCAGGTGGCTCTATTGACATTGCCTCCACCAACCCAATGATGATTACCGGCACTACGATCTCTGCAACCGGCACCGGCAATGCTCCTGCCGATAAAGCCGGCGGCAGCATTGATCTGACCAGTACCGCCCTCACCATTGACAATGGCAAAATTCAGGCTAAAACTGCCGGTGCCGGCTCTGGCGGCAGTATCCAGATTACAGCACCCACCAGTGTTGCATTATCTAACACGGAAGTCTCTGCCACCGCGACCGGCAGTGGCGATGCTGGCAGCATCATCTTTGCCGAGACCGCTAACTTCACCAGCAATGATGGCCAAATTACCACCGAGGCTAATACCGGGGCAGGTGGCTCTATTGACATTGCCTCCACCAACCCAATGATGATTACCGGCACTACGATCTCTGCAACCGGCACCGGCAATGCTCCTGCCGATAAAGCCGGCGGCAGCATTGATCTGACCAGTACCGCCCTCACCATTGACAATGGCAAAATTCAGGCTAAAACTGCCGGTGCCGGCTCTGGCGGCAGTATCCAGATTACAGCACCCACCAGTGTTGCATTATCTAACACGGAAGTCTCTGCCACCGCGACCGGCAGTGGCGATGCTGGCAGCATCATCTTTGCCGAGACCGCTAACTTCACCAGCAATGATGGCCAAATTACCACCGAGGCTAATACCGGGGCAGGTGGCTCTATTGACATTGCCTCCACCAACCCAATGATGATTACCGGCACTACGATCTCTGCAACCGGCACCGGCAATGCTCCTGCCGATAAAGCCGGCGGCAGCATTGATCTGACCAGTACCGCCCTCACCATTGACAATGGCAAAATTCAGGCTAAAACTGCCGGTGCCGGCTCTGGCGGCAGTATCCAGATTACAGCACCCACCAGTGTTGCATTATCTAACACGGAAGTCTCTGCCACCGCGACCGGCAGTGGCGATGCTGGCAGCATCATCTTTGCCGAGACCGCTAACTTCACCAGCAATGATGGCCAAATTACCACCGAGGCTAATACCGGGGCAGGTGGCTCTATTGACATTGCCTCCACCAACCCAATGATGATTACCGGCACTACGATCTCTGCAACCGGCACCGGCAATGCTCCTGCCGATAAAGCCGGCGGCAGCATTGATCTGACCAGTACCGCCCTCACCATTGACAATGGCAAAATTCAGGCTAAAACTGCCGGTGCCGGCTCTGGCGGCAGTATCCAGATTACAGCACCCACCAGTGTTGCATTATCTAACACGGAAGTCTCTGCCACCGCGACCGGCAGTGGCGATGCTGGCAGCATCATCTTTGCCGAGACCGCTAACTTCACCAGCAATGATGGCCAAATTACCACCGAGGCTAATACCGGGGCAGGTGGCTCTATTGACATTGCCTCCACCAACCCAATGATGATTACCGGCACTACGATCTCTGCAACCGGCACCGGCAATGCTCCTGCCGATAAAGCCGGCGGCAGCATTGATCTGACCAGTACCGCCCTCACCATTGACAATGGCAAAATTCAGGCTAAAACTGCCGGTGCCGGCTCTGGCGGCAGTATCCAGATTACAGCACCCACCAGTGTTGCATTATCTAACACGGAAGTCTCTGCCACCGCGACCGGCAGTGGCGATGCTGGCAGCATCATCTTTGCCGAGACCGCTAACTTCACCAGCAATGATGGCCAAATTACCACCGAGGCTAATACCGGGGCAGGTGGCTCTATTGACATTGCCTCCACCAACCCAATGATGATTACCGGCACTACGATCTCTGCAACCGGCACCGGCAATGCTCCTGCCGATAAAGCCGGCGGCAGCATTGATCTGACCAGTACCGCCCTCACCATTGACAATGGCAAAATTCAGGCTAAAACTGCCGGTGCCGGCTCTGGCGGCAGTATCCAGATTACAGCACCCACCAGTGTTGCATTATCTAACACGGAAGTCTCTGCCACCGCGACCGGCAGTGGCGATGCTGGCAGCATCATCTTTGCCGAGACCGCTAACTTCACCAGCAATGATGGCCAAATTACCACCGAGGCTAATACCGGGGCAGGTGGCTCTATTGACATTGCCTCCACCAACCCAATGATGATTACCGGCACTACGATCTCTGCAACCGGCACCGGCAATGCTCCTGCCGATAAAGCCGGCGGCAGCATTGATCTGACCAGTACCGCCCTCACCATTGACAATGGCAAAATTCAGGCTAAAACTGCCGGTGCCGGCTCTGGCGGCAGTATCCAGATTACAGCACCCACCAGTGTTGCATTATCTAACACGGAAGTCTCTGCCACCGCGACCGGCAGTGGCGATGCTGGCAGCATCATCTTTGCCGAGACCGCTAACTTCACCAGCAATGATGGCCAAATTACCACCGAGGCTAATACCGGGGCAGGTGGCTCTATTGACATTGCCTCCACCAACCCAATGATGATTACCGGCACTACGATCTCTGCAACCGGCACCGGCAATGCTCCTGCCGATAAAGCCGGCGGCAGCATTGATCTGACCAGTACCGCCCTCACCATTGACAATGGCAAAATTCAGGCTAAAACTGCCGGTGCCGGCTCTGGCGGCAGTATCCAGATTACAGCACCCACCAGTGTTGCATTATCTAACACGGAAGTCTCTGCCACCGCGACCGGCAGTGGCGATGCTGGCAGCATCATCTTTGCCGAGACCGCTAACTTCACCAGCAATGATGGCCAAATTACCACCGAGGCTAATACCGGGGCAGGTGGCTCTATTGACATTGCCTCCACCAACCCAATGATGATTACCGGCACTACGATCTCTGCAACCGGCACCGGCAATGCTCCTGCCGATAAAGCCGGCGGCAGCATTGATCTGACCAGTACCGCCCTCACCATTGACAATGGCAAAATTCAGGCTAAAACTGCCGGTGCCGGCTCTGGCGGCAGTATCCAGATTACAGCACCCACCAGTGTTGCATTATCTAACACGGAAGTCTCTGCCACCGCGACCGGCAGTGGCGATGCTGGCAGCATCATCTTTGCCGAGACCGCTAACTTCACCAGCAATGATGGCCAAATTACCACCGAGGCTAATACCGGGGCAGGTGGCTCTATTGACATTGCCTCCACCAACCCAATGATGATTACCGGCACTACGATCTCTGCAGCACCGGCAATGCTCCTGCCGATAAAGCCGGCGGCAGCATTGATCTGACCAGTACCGCCCTCACCATTGACAATGGCAAAATTCAGGCTAAAACTGCCGGTGCCGGCTCTGGCGGCAGTATCCAGATTACAGCACCCACCAGTGTTGCATTATCTAACACGGAAGTCTCTGCCACCGCGACCGGCAGTGGCGATGCTGGCAGCATCATCTTTGCCGAGACCGCTAACTTCACCAGCAATGATGGCCAAATTACCACCGAGGCTAATACCGGGGCAGGTGGCTCTATTGACATTGCCTCCACCAACCCAATGATGATTACCGGCACTACGATCTCTGCAACCGGCACCGGCAATGCTCCTGCCGATAAAGCCGGCGGCAGCATTGATCTGACCAGTACCGCCCTCACCATTGACAATGGCAAAATTCAGGCTAAAACTGCCGGTGCCGGCTCTGGCGGCAGTATCCAGATTACAGCACCCACCAGTGTTGCATTATCTAACACGGAAGTCTCTGCCACCGCGACCGGCAGTGGCGATGCTGGCAGCATCATCTTTGCCGAGACCGCTAACTTCACCAGCAATGATGGCCAAATTACCACCGAGGCTAATACCGGGGCAGGTGGCTCTATTGACATTGCCTCCACCAACCCAATGATGATTACCGGCACTACGATCTCTGCAACCGGCACCGGCAATGCTCCTGCCGATAAAGCCGGCGGCAGCATTGATCTGACCAGTACCGCCCTCACCATTGACAATGGCAAAATTCAGGCTAAAACTGCCGGTGCCGGCTCTGGCGGCAGTATCCAGATTACAGCACCCACCAGTGTTGCATTATCTAACACGGAAGTCTCTGCCACCGCGACCGGCAGTGGCGATGCTGGCAGCATCATCTTTGCCGAGACCGCTAACTTCACCAGCAATGATGGCCAAATTACCACCGAGGCTAATACCGGGGCAGGTGGCTCTATTGACATTGCCTCCACCAACCCAATGATGATACCGGCACTACGATCTCTGCAACCGGCACCGGCAATGCTCCTGCCGATAAAGCCGGCGGCAGCATTGATCTGACCAGTACCGCCCTCACCATTGACAATGGCAAAATTCAGGCTAAAACTGCCGGTGCCGGCTCTGGCGGCAGTATCCAGATTACAGCACCCACCAGTGTTGCATTATCTAACACGGAAGTCTCTGCCACCGCGACCGGCAGTGGCGATGCTGGCAGCATCATCTTTGCCGAGACCGCTAACTTCACCAGCAATGATGGCCAAATTACCACCGAGGCTAATACCGGGGCAGGTGGCTCTATTGACATTGCCTCCACCAACCCAATGATGATTACCGGCACTACGATCTCTGCAACCGGCACCGGCAATGCTCCTGCCGATAAAGCCGGCGGCAGCATTGATCTGACCAGTACCGCCCTCACCATTGACAATGGCAAAATTCAGGCTAAAACTGCCGGTGCCGGCTCTGGCGGCAGTATCCAGATTACAGCACCCACCAGTGTTGCATTATCTAACACGGAAGTCTCTGCCACCGCGACCGGCAGTGGCGATGCTGGTGCGATAACTATCAAGACTGCCGGAATTTTCTCTAGTGACAATAGTAGTGCGATTTCTAGCAAGGCTAATACTGGTAAAGGTGGAACTATCACAGTGGATGGGGGAGAAAAACTGATACTTGATGACACGACTATTACCGCAGAAGTGGAAGCAGGGAACAAAGAAGGAGGCAATATTGAAGTGAATGCCGGCACAAGTAATCCCAAAGATCCTAGCTTTGGGAACGAACAAATTCTTATACAGAATGGGTCGACTCTCTCAGCCAAAAGTAATGGAGCAGGGAATGCTGGCCAAATCAAGATCACCACACCCGGAACATTACGAATTCGGGATAGCGAAATTACTTCGGATGCAACTCTGGCTTCTGGTGGCAATATCAAGTTGGATGCTGATTTTATGATCCATGTGATGGACAGCACTCTGGATGCCTCAGTGAATGCAGGTGATGGGGGCAACATCAAAATTGATCCAGACTTTGTCCTGATTCAAAACAGCATACTCAAAGCCAACTCCACACGTGGCAACGGAGGTAGCATCAATATTATTGGCGATGTCGTACTCATTGATTCCTTTAGTAGGCAAAACATTTCTGTTTCGTCCACATTTGGGGAGAGCGGCACCATCAATATTGAATCTCCGATCCAAAATCTGAGTGGGGCAATCGCACCACTTCCAGAATCAATCATTGAAGTAGCCGCACTCTATAGTGCCCAATGTGCGGGGCAAAAAGGCGGGCAATTTAGTAGCTTTACGCTGCAAGGCCGTGACCGCATTCCATTAGAACCTGGAGAGCTGTTGCCTACTCCCCTGTTCATGCCGGACCTAGGCATCTCTCCATCCCAAGTCCACAATCCTCAATTTGCGCCAATGGCCAAACGGTTACATCTTCCCAACTTAGAGTTGGTCGCTTCCTTTGCATCGACGTGGAGTATTTCTCAGCAAGGATGTCGTTCCTAGGGCTCACATGCAAAATATGCTTGTGTTCTTTAGGGCAGGTGATGTTGCTTGTTGGATTTTTTCTATTATGATCCTTCAACGGGTACATCGTGAGTTTATCGAACGACTCAGGATGCACTTATCGACGGACCTGCCCTGAGTGCATCGAAGGGGCTGTTGTGAGGGTATCGAGTCCTTCTTTTGGCAGGTTGATGTCATGCATGTAAATGTCTTTGCTCTGCTTCATCTCATCTTTACTTATTTTTGGCATAATACAAAGGAGTGTTTATGTCTGAGGATGTGTGTGGGTCCCCCAATGATTCCTCGAATGTTTCTTCTCTATCCAAAAAGTCTTTCAGATTGCGTTCTGTAATCTGGTTGTCCTCTCTTTTCAGCAAGAATCTTCGAGCGCAACTCGTCCAGTATCTTCCAAGTCACTTCATCTTTGTCAGCATCGTTCTCTCATTCACGTGCTTTCAAACTTACGTATGGAGTCAAGATCTTCCTCCCAAAACAGATCCTACTGGCCGTTTTGGACAACCGCCTCCCATTACCGAAAAGCTGCCAAAGCCTGAACCAAAGCAAGAAGCGCTCCCCCCCATTAATCAACAACCATCTGCAGCAACAAGCAGCCCTCTTCTAAAAGTATTCGTGCAGGAAATTCGCGTTGTTGGTAGCACGGTCTTTTCTCCCGAACAAATAGCGAAAGTCGTCTCTCCCTTCGTGAATCGCGAATTGACGACTGAAAACTTGGAAGAACTCCGACGTGCCATCACCCAGGCATATATTGATGAAGGCTATGTCTCCTCCGGAGCTGTTCTTCCGGACCAAGATGTTTCAGAAGGAGTACTCACTGTCGTTGTGCAAGAAAGTTCTCTGTCCGACATTCAAGTGCAGGGTACGGACTGGTTTTGGCCATCTTATTTTTCTAGCCGTTTAGATTTGTCTGCAGCCCCTCCCGTTGATCTCAACAGTCTTCGCGATCGTATGCAACTATTTTTACAAGATCCGCGTATTGATCGGATGAATGCTGAATTGAAGCCAGGAACCAATCCAGGTGACAGTATTTTACACGTCAATGTCGAAGAGGCCAGCCCATGGAAGGCTTGGTTAGAGTTCAATAACTATCAATCACCCACCGTTGGCGCCGAACGGGGCTTGGCGACTCTTTCCCATTTAAATCTTTTAGGCTTGGGCGACGCCTTTAGTTTTACCTATGGCCGTTCTAAGGGTGTCAATCCGCTTATTGATGCCAGTTACTCTATTCCGTTCACCCCCTGGGATACCACACTGATTGTTCAATATCGTCAAAATGATTTTGAAGTCGTGGAATCCCCTTTTAAGCCGCTTGATATTAAAAGTAATTCGCGAATTTATTCTCTGTCTGTACGCCAACCCGTTTATCGAACACCAACACAGGAAGTCGCGTTAACTCTTACAGGTGAGCATCTTCGTAATAAAAACTTTTTACTCGGTATTCCGTTTGCCTTTACTCCTGGCTCTACCGACCGAGGCCGAGTGAACATTTCCGTACTCCGTTTCGGACAAGAATGGACCCACCGTCTTCCCAACCAGGTATTGTCAGCCCGTTCACGATTTAGTCTTGGACTCGATGTCCTGAATGCCACATTTGACAAAAATTCGAATCTCCCGGACGGTCATTTTTTTGTGTGGTTAGGGCAGGTTCAGGGAGCCAGACGACTTGAGACTCTCGGCATGCAGGTCATCGGACGTATGGATCTACAAATTGCGAATGATCGCTTATTCCCTTTGGAGCAATATGCCGTAGGTGGACGATTTACCGTAAGGGGGTATCGCGAAAATACCTTAGTGCGGGACAATGCCTTTTTATTTTCTGCCGAATCACGAATACCCATTTGGCCATCAATGTTGGGAGAAGAAACTGTGCAATTTGCTCCATTTATTGATGTTGGACATTCGTGGAATGCTAAAGCCCCCATTAGTGAAGATGATGACCCAAATACTCTCGCAAGCATCGGGGCAGGCCTTCGATTTGCCTTCCGACAACAAACCATTCCCATTTTCCAGAATGCCTATGCGAACGTGTATTGGGGGCAACAACTCAATCATGTATCCGATCCCAAGCAAAATCTTCAGGATCATGGAGTCCATGTTCAAGTGTTGCTTGAAGTGCTCTAGATCAAGAATACGTGGGGAAAAATCGAATGGGTCATCTATTATGGCTTCAAACAAAAGATGAAACCATAGATCTTAAGGCGTCTGTCGCGACCACACTCCAGCGACATGAATTTTTTGAAGGAATAGAGGGTGCTCTTTCAATACCATTCTTTGCTGACTCATCGAACTTGGAAGCTTTAAGCGAATAAGACATCCTGCCTCTGATTTACCAATTGCAAGAAATCGAAAGGCTGTTTGAAGACGATCCACATCTTGGCATTTCCCCGAGTGACGGTGACACAATGTATATCCTTTTCCATAATTCAATACATGAATCCTTGGCGTTTGACTGGCTAAATTTTGAAGATAGTGTTTTGCTCGTTTGCTCCAAGCATGTCCTAAGATAAAACTATAGGCTAATGTTTCCCTGTGGTCGCAATAGCACTCCATGGCTATTGGAACACGGTCCTGCCATGTTTGAGTCAAAAGGCTCTGATCGAAGATTTCTATAATTTCATCTTGAAAATTTCGATGTTGCCGATCAACATATATTTCAATATCAAGAAATTCATTCTTTTCTTGTACAAATGATGTCTTGGTTGAGGACGGTGAGAGCGTTGTCTGATTCACACGGTCTGCTAATTCTATCTGCTCTTCTACCAAAGGTTTGGACTGGCAGTGGCTTTTTCGCCTTTGCGTACAGACAACGGGATAGGACGAAGGATGCTCAATTTGAGGAGAGGGAATTGGAAATTCTATCTGATGATCTCGAGAAGATATGAAGGCATTTTGTGCATAGCCAACTGAGCCAAAAGTCGTATCATCTGACCATATAACTGGAATCACAAGCCCAAAGTATAGGGCTAAAATAAATAGATTCGCTAACCGATTGATTAGCATTGATGGGCCACATTATTCCTTTCCTCCTGTTTTCTCGGTTATCGCTTCAACCAACTTGAACTCCAAAGGCATGTTTGATTAATTCTCTCCCACTCTTGTGCAAATTGGCACGTCCCGAGTGCAAGACAGCTACAGCAGTCAGTTTTTACACGGATAGATTGTTGAAATTGGACAAGACTGTTGACTTCACTGAGATAATGGAAGCCAATGGAAAGAATTGAGGGAGAGTTCTATGGAACTATCTGAGAGAACACATGCTTTCTAGGGGACCAGGTAGGAAAATGGGATGAAGAGATTCGATGGACCGCTGGCAGGAAAAGGTCTTCAGCCTCTAGGTTTGATTTCTTCGGCGGAAGTTCGGCAGAGAGACTTTTAGGGAAAAGCTATTTTTTGAATATCAACGGAACCGACACTTCACCTGATCTGCAACCATTTTCATTCTTGATTTTTTTGTTCTTACTCAAATACGGTCTTCCAACGAAAAAACTATGGGGATTCAGGAGAATGGACTATAATGTTTTAACTAACTGGTGGGTCTTCACCCTCATCCTCACCTTCTCCCTCAAGGGAGAAGGAATTTTAAGAGACCTACGTTGAAAGTTAAAATACTATAAAACCTCTCAGAGCAAAACAGATGGCTTCACAGGAGAAAGTGGAGCAGTCTATGTCCTACTATGAATTAGATGTCATCCCACACGGCCCCTATAGCCAATTGTTGATGAGTAAGAACGGAGACCAGTAGTTAGGATGTTGATAGTCAGGGTTTTCTAATATCTTCATTTGGGCGCGCTGCAGAGCTTGAGCTTTAGAAATGGCAGGATCTTGAAGCTGTTGGTAAAATTCTCCGATTAAATCCGAGGCGACTACATCATCGATAAACCATAAAGTGGCTAATGCACTTCTGGCTCCAGCTTTCACGGCCACTCCCGCCAACCCTAGAGCCGCACGATCATCTCCGGCGGCCGTTTCACAAGCACTAAGGGTCAACAATTCTAACGGAGCCTTCCGAAATCGAAAGAGCCCAACCAGTTCAGCTAAACGATTCATGGTAATCTTTTCGTCATAGGCTAACACAAACGTATCCTCGACGTTGCTTTCCACTAGACCATGAGACGCGATATGGACAATATTATAGTCTTCACTCTTTAATTGTTGTCGCATGCTCCTGACGACAAAATTCTCATTAACGAGTTGTTCGCCTTTGTACATTTTCTGTAAAGATTCCAATTCTTTTCCCACATAAGGAAGAGCTGGAAATCCTTGAACGGAATCCGTGATTCCTACAGAAAGAATGTTAATATCCTCTCTGTTCAAGGGCTTTGGATCAGTCAAGGTGACACCGGGCGTAATGGCCATGGCATATTTTTCAACTAAATACTGTTCTCCATCATTGAGAGCTGCTATCGGGACAGAACGTAATGCCCCATCTGGCACAAACACTAAGGTTTGAACATTTTCATTGGTTAAGTCTTCTTCCAACGGTTTGATCAGCCAAGTATAGAGTTGCTTCGCGCTTTCCTTAAATGCTTGATCTGATGACTGTTGCAGTTGAATTCGAAATTCTCTCGCGACACGAGTCACCTCTGTTTCATTCACATTAACGGTATAGTGTTTCAACCCCGTCGGAAAATTTCCAATTAATTCGATGCGATTGTTGAGAAGAATGGGATAGAGAATCGCCGTATGCGGGGAAGCTGTTTGTAACGTTTGTGTCAGTGTTTGTGATGGTTCAACGCATTCTTCCTGAAAATAATCTTGAATTTCTGCCGCTTTAAATTCTTCAATGGTATTCCGTGCTTGCACTAAATACTCCGAAGTCAATTGCTCCTCAGGTTCAATCTTTGCTTGAGTCAAGAGCAACTCCGCCAGTTCAAAATACATTCTTCCCACACCATCCCGAAACGAGTTGTTGCGTACTTGATACGCCATTGAGACTTCATTCCGGATAGGCTGGAGAGCCGCGATCGCCCTTTGATACGCTTGCCTGGCAGATTCCCAATCCTTTTGCGCTTTAAAAATTCTGGCCGTTTGCCAATGCCATTGATAGAGCGCCTCTGTGGCCATGGCTTTTTGACTCATGACGACAGCTTGCCGTGTTAACACTAACGCATCGTCGTATTGCCCATTCTGTTCATAAAGATGACCAAGATGACCTAACGCATAGGATTCACCTCGACGATCTCCAATTTTTTGGGCAAGCGCTCTTGCTTTCTGAAGCGTTTCAACCGCTCGCAATTTCAGGCTTTTCCCTTGTAAGTGTTCCGGCGGAGAAAATGAGGGCAACGCAAAATCTTCTTCAGGAACGACAATGATCTCATCTAATACCTGAGGACCAGTCCCTGGCTGGATTCTTACACCTCGCTGACCTTCTCGAGCGCCACTTTCGACATTTGAAGCATCACTCTTGCCCTGACTTAAAATCTCCTGTTGTTGCTCTAAATCACGATAGAGAATTCCTACGGTCAGCAAACCGTTCATTTTACCATGTCCATCGTCAAGAGCATCTATTGTCTCTAATGCCAAATCCAATCGGTCTTCACTATTTTCTCCCAATCGCTCTTGGCTCGCAGCCTTGGCTGAGTTAATCAAAGCAATGAGTTCCAATTCCTCGTTCTGATTTTTCGCAGCCAGCGCAGCAGCCTCGGTGTAGGCGCCCAACGCTTCATTATTTCTTTCCATTGAAGTCAAAACATTCCCAATAGAATTCAACAACCCGGCTAAAGATGAAGAAGACTCCGTTTCTCTCGCCAAGCGAATGCCTTTTCTTAATATTTCTAGTGCCTTTTCACGATCTCCCAGCTCAAAAGCCATTGTCCCAAGCTTTTCCAATGACTGCGTCACCATGGCAGCATTATTTTCGTCTTTCGCTTCTTCTAAGACTTTATTAAAATAGGTTGATGCCTCCTGATATTGCCCAAGACGTCGATAGGCCTCTCCCTGTAGCATGGCCAGAGCATATTTTTCATCCTGATTGTTAGATTGGCTCTGAGCTGGCGTGATCTTTCTCCACTGCTCCAACGCCTTTTCAAAATCTCCATTGATAAAATATTTTTTTCCTTCTTCAATCACATTAGGCGTACTAACAAGATTCTCAGCAATCTCCCCTCGTACCCCCGAGCCAGCGATTAAGAATATTGCCATTGAGCTCAACAGAATACGTGCCTTCATAACCTAGCCCCCCTCATATATCGTCTTAATCCCCAAAAAGCTATTCATGCGTACACAACAAAGGTAGATCGTTTAAGATTTTTCAGCATTTTAGGAGCAATATTGAAATAATGCAAATAAATGGA
The DNA here is from genome assembly GCA_965223315.1 of Nitrospirales bacterium. GTDB lineage: Bacteria > Nitrospirota > Nitrospiria > Nitrospirales > UBA8639 > Nitrospira_E. The sequence goes on along the minus strand of CBDCWD010000004.1, from coordinate 1,968,986 downwards.
ACATGTTGATTTTAGAACGAATTCTCATTCACTAAAGTTTTCTAACCCATCTATTTTTCAAAAATGGGTCTGTTGAAAAAAGCCGCCAGCGGCGTTCTCGCCCTTTTTCCGTGCTCACGTACTGCCAGTACGCTCCGCGCGCAAAAAGGGCTGCGGCCTTGCTGGACGGACTTTTTTGAACAGACCCGAGGCCTCTGACATGTCACATCGTAGAGACGAAATTTGACCATTGATATCATCATTATTCAACAGCCTCAAAATAGAAATAAAGGAGTCAGTATGCCATCCACGTTACCCTCATGGAATTTGAAACATTTATTGCTGCATCCACAAAAGGATTCCCGGCGGATGGAGAAAGAGTTGGAGACAAAGATTTCATCTCTTGAAAAGCACCGGGGTCGCCTGACTTCTGGCATATCGCCTCAGACGTTTCAACGGATGTTGCAGCAGATCGAAGATGTCACTGAGCGCATGAATGTTTTGGGAGCTTATGCATTTCTATGGTTTGCTGAAAATACTAAAAATCAGACCGCACGAGCCTTTGAACATCACATCCAAGGCCGGTTGGCTCAATTTTCTCCGCGACTATTATTTTTTGACTTGTGGTGGCAAAACTTCCCACTCAAACATCAAACACGTCTTACTGCGAAAACCCCACGTTACCGGTACTACCTGGAAACCCTTGCACGCTTCAAACCGCACACGCTGACTGAATCTGAAGAGCGCATTGTGACGATGAAGAATACGACAGGACGACAGGCTCTTGAAGCCTTATACGGCGTTACGACGAATAGCATGAGTTTTCCACTGAAATATCAAGGCCGCACCAAACAACTCACCCGGGAACAGTTGATGAGCTATGTCCGCCACCCCCTGTCTGCGGTTCGGCGCGACGCCTATCAATCCTTATTCAAAGTCTATGGAGCACAGCGGGATATCTTGGGAGATCTGTATAAACATTTAGTGCAAGATTGGGGAAATGAAGGCCAACAATTGCGTCACTATGCCTCACCTATTGCCGTCCGTAACATGGCTAATGATATCTCCGACCAAGCCGTGGATGCGCTACTCACGACTTGCCGGAAGAATGTCGGTGTCTTTCAACAGTATTTTCGCCTCAAAAAGCGCCTACTAAAACTCAAGACCTTTCATCGCTACGACCTGTATGCCCCTTACAGCGCAAGGTCACGCCGCTATTCGTTTTCCCGTGCGCAGAACATAGTCATGGAGGCCTATCAAAATTTTTCTCCGGCTTTGGCTGAACTGGCTGTTCGTGTACTTGACGAAAACCATCTCGATGCCGCCATCCGTCCAGGAAAAATGGGAGGGGCATTTTGCTATAGCGTGAAGCCCAAGCAAACGCCCTACGTCCTAGTGAATTTCACGGGAGAAGCGCGCGATGTCTCAACTCTCGCCCATGAGTTGGGACATGCCATACATGCGATGCTGGCGGAGGCCCATCCTGTCTTGACGTTTCATTCCGCCCTACCCTTAGCTGAGACCGCGTCGATTTTTGGCGAACAATTGCTATCAGATTCTCTCTTGTCCCAAGAAAAGAATCAGCAGACAAAAGTGAGTCTTTTGCTTGGCCAACTGGACGATGCCTATGCCACCATTCTGCGCCAGGCCTATTTTGTACAATTTGAACGTGAGGCCCATCATCTCATCCAAACCGGAGCCACGATTGATGAGCTGGCCAAAACGTATCTGACGCTACTCCGAGAGCAGTTCGGGAGAGCCGTGAAGGTTGGAGAAGAATTTCGTTGGGAATGGCTAGCCATCCCACATATTTTTGTCAGCCCGTTTTACTGCTATGCCTACAGCTTTGGAAATTTACTGGTCTTGTCGTTATTTCAACAATACAAAAAGGAAGGAAGCCCATTCATCCCACGATATCTTGAACTACTGGCAGGAGGAGGATCAGCCAGTCCACAGACATTGCTGGCTCCTCTCAAGATCGACGTGAATTCGCGAAAGTTTTGGGAAGGAGGGTTTACCCGCATTCAAGCCCTGGTGAATGAGCTTGAACAGAACATGCCCTAGTGTTACAGGGACTGTTGAATAATGATGATATCAACGGCTAAATTTCGTCTTTACGACGTAACATGTCAGAGGCCTCGGGTCTGTTCAAAAAAGTCCGTCCAGCAAGGCCGCAGCCCTTTTTGCGCGCGGAGCGTACTGGCACTACGTGAGCACGGGAAAAGGGCGAGAACGCCGCTGGCGGCTTTTTTCAACAGACCCTTACATAATTCCCGCTTGCCGTTGAAGCCAGCGGACATAGCCAATAATTTGCGTCACATCTTCCGGAGTCGCGCCTTCAATCTTCGGCATGTTGCCGAATTTCCAATGATGGGCTCGCACTCCTTGGGCTGCTGCCCGCTGAAAGGCCATGTCAGCATGATGACTCGGCTCATAAATTTTATGGACTAACGGCGGCCCATTGTTTGTGCCTCGTCCTTGAACACCATGACATCGTGAACAGAAGTTATTAAATTTCGACTCCCCTTCTGTAAACTCATCCGGAACGGGCGTATCAACAGAAGCTTGAATGGCTGACGAGGATACGGGCGTACTTTGAGCATTGGAGCCATCTTCGGAACAACCCAACAGAAACAGCCACACCAGACTGAGCATAACAGCCGTAGTCACGTGCAGTCCCGTCCAACGCTTCATCTCATCTCTCCAGTTGAATCTGCCTGTATCAACGCCGGGTCCAGCAATTGCGCATCTTGAAATCCATCTTGACGAATACGGCAGCTATCACATCGGCCGCAAGGACGATTGTCCGCCTCAGGTTGGTAACAACTGTTCGTAAACTGAAACGGCACTTGAAGCTCCTGCCCTTTTTGAATAATCTCGCGTTTAGTCATGAAAAGCAAGGGCGCCACGATTTCAATGGCTGCCCCCTCTTGTCCCAACCGGGTTCCCTGTTTTGCCACTTCCATAAATGCCTGAATGAACTCTGGCCGGCAATCAGGATATCCTGAATAGTCACGGATATTTGCGCCAAAGAAAATCTTGGCAGCGCCTAAGACCTCGGCATAGGCTAACGCCAAACTCAGAAAGATCGTATTACGAGCTGGCACGTAGGTTGAGGGAATCCCTTGCTCCCGCTCATCGGATGTTCGATCAGTAGGCACTGGAATCTCGTCAGTCAAGGCCGACCCGCCAAACACACGCAAATCTAGTGGAAGGATCTTATGATCGAACACCTTGAACCACGCGCCAAGTTGTTTTGCACAATCAATTTCAAAGCGATGCCTCTGACCATAATCGATGGTTAGAAAATTCAGATCATAGCCTTCGTCTTTAGCAATAGCCGCAGTGACCGCTGAATCTAATCCACCGCTTGCCAATATGACGACAGGAGAACCTGACATCATCGACCTTTTCTAGATAGATGAATGCGATGGCCTTCGGAAACAATGCCGGAACCACAACAACCGATATTGCCGCGAAGCACACTCATGATATGAAAGCTAATAGAAAATCATCAACAAGGAGGAAGTAGCGATGGCTCGCATACGTCAGAAGAAAGAGAACAACCAAACAGTCTCGGCAAAGGGAAAAGGGGGGCGATGAATTATGAGCGTTGCTCTGATCGCTCAATTTTTTCCATCAGTTCACGCTTTGATTGACATTCCACACACAAGCGGGCAAACGGCAGGGCATGCAAACGTTTTTCACTGATTTCTTCGCCACAATCGGCACACATCCCATACGTGCCTTCCTCCAGACTATCTAAGGCATCATCAATAAGTTGCCGTTCCCGATTGCGCATTTCTTGAAGTGAAATACCCATTTCACGTTCCAAATCTACCAGTGCCTGGTCACCGCTATCCATCGCGGCTTCGAGACGACGTTGCTGCTCTTCGGTCACGGATTGTCCCAATTGCTGTTTGATTTCTTGAATAATGGCTTCTCGTTTCGCCAACAATATGTCCTTGAGGGCAGAATGACGATCACTTGCCCCATCCTTTTTCTTGGTCTTAGGTGAAGCAGATGACGATAGGGACTTAGATTTGGTTGACTTTTTAACAGATTCCTTTTTCTTGGTCTTTTTTGACGTGGAAGCAGTTGATGTTGCAGTTTTTTTCACACGCGTCGTGGTGGGCCTTGTTTCCTTTTTCCCCGATCGTGCGGCCATACAAATATTCCTTTCCCCATTCGGAGATGAGCGAACTCATGACCCTCTGGAACGGATCACGTCATCAAATCACAGCACATAGGTGTTCACGACAAATGGGTTAGTCATACGTGATTAAGGAGTGAACATGATACCCATTCAATTTTTTCCGGCCTTCAAGCCCGAGAAGCTCAACAAGAACACCCACTCCTGCTATGTTTCCACCCAGTTGCCGGATTAATTGGATCGTTGCTGCAGCCGTACCACCTGTCGCCAAGAGATCATCAAGCACAAGCACGGTTTCCCCTTCCTGAATAGCGTCACGATGGATAGCCAGGGAACTATCCCCGTATTCCAGGTTGTATTTTACTTCAAAAATATCGGCTGGCAGCTTTCCAGGCTTACGGACAGGGACAAACCCGGCATGTAAATGATAGGCCAAGAGACTGGCGAAAATGAATCCTCGGGACTCAATACCAACAACCTTGGCAATGTTGGCATCCTGATAATAGAGAACAAGTTCATCAACAGCGGACCGAAGGCACGCGGGCTCCTTTAAGAGCGTCGTAATATCATAAAATAAAATTCCGGGCTTTGGAAAATCCGGAACTTCCCGAATATAGGACTTATAATTCATGCAGCCGACTCATCCATGAATGCGAGAAATGTGGCTGAATCCAGATTTCCTTTCTTCCCTGTACCCAAAGCCTCCTGCTGTTAATCGCGCAGGATGACAAACCCTTGAGTTTGCCTGTTTGCATCCTTCCAGTCAACTGATATTTGGGAGACCCGGGAATATTGAGGGCCTTCATGAAGAATGCTTAAGAAGGCCTCAAGCACATTTCGAGGGCCTTCAGCCTCCAGTTCAACTGTGCCATTTGCACGGTTACGCACCCATCCCTGCAATTTTTTCTGGGTGGCATGGTGCCGAGTAAACGCCCGGAAGCCGACACCCTGAACATGCCCGGTCACAATGGCATGAATACGGACGACTTCATCCACAGTTTCCTCGTTCATCGAAAAAGGAGAAGGAAGGTCTTGATAATTTCTCTCGCAAACCGTTCATGGAGATGGCCTAAGAAATGACTGGATAAGCTGGCCTGCCACCTGATGTCCCTCTCGGATACAATCGGGTATGCCAATACCATTGAGTCCGGCTCCCGTAATATGGAGGCGTGGACATGGTGACATCAATTCTCGAAGTTTAGCGACTCTGGCTTGATGGCCGATAGTATATTGCGGCATCCCCCGGACCCAACGATGAACTTCTGTATACTGGGGGGAACTCGCAATTCCAACGATGGCTTGCAATTCTTGACGGATCACGTTGACGAGATGGTCATCATCATGATCCAGAATATGTTCCCGCCCCCTACCCCCAACATAACACCGGACAAGCGTTGTGCCTTTTGGACTACGATCAGGCCACTTCAATGAAGTCCAGGTGCCCGCTAAAAGGGGGCGTTGCTCTTTTCGAGGGACGACAAAACCAAAGCCTTGAACGTGACCCGCTACCGCTTCCGTAGGAAAGGTCAATGAAACCGTTGCCGTTGATGTATAGGGAATTTGATCTAAGACTCCTGCGGCTTCTGGTTGAAAATCCCGAAAAAGCTGTGCCGTTTGATAAGCTGGGGTTGTCAGCACCACAGCATCCGCCGAAAGCCTGGAACCATTTTCTAAGCTAAGAGAATAGTTCCTCTCATGTTCGACAGTTGCTTGAAATGGGAGACAACCGGCACCAGGGATTAATTGCACGCCATACTCCGTCAACCGCTGAATAAGAGCTTCTATCAGGTCTCCGAGCCCATTTCGAAGTGTGATAAATAACGAAGGGGCCTTGAAAGTTGAAGACTTGGCTTTCTGTCGGGCATTCGCTTGAACTGCGCGCATCCCTTTAATGACGCTTCCATGTTTTTGCTCCAAGTCCCGAAATTGTGGAAACGTGGCGGCCAGACTTAACTCCTCTGCATCGCCCGCATATATTCCTGCCACCAATGGCTCAATCAGATAATCAAAGGCTTCCGCCCCAAACCGGCGCCGGAAGAAGCCGGCTAACGATTCATCTCCATTGTTCAATGACGCACGCGGCCAAAACCGTTCTGCGCCCATCCGCAAGAGACCCCGCCAGGACAGCAATCCCCCCGAGACAAGAGTATCCACACGTTGCGGACGAAAGGCTAACAGGCCCTGAGGTAATTCCCGCAACACACCACGGCACAACGAAAATGTGCGGTTATTCTCTGAAATGGTTGATATCAGTTGCTCCTCCAGTCCCAGAGTCTTGCACAACGCCACTCCCCAGGGCTTGGAGGTCAAAAACGAATCCGGCCCTCCTTCAATCAGCAGGTCATGAGGATGAGTGGTCAGAATTTTTCCGCCCCATCGGGTTTCCCGCTCCACCACGGTACATTGCACGGGCACCTGATGTTTCCTGGCTTCCTCCATGATGAAAAACGCTGCCGATAAGCCTGAAATTCCGCCGCCAACAATAACCACATGAGAGAAAGATTCTGGCACGGTTATGGAGTTAACAAGAAGTAGAAACTATAGAGAGGAGGAGTAGGCACGATCTTGCACGACCAAGCTTCGACCCAAAGAATGATCGCCAGGTTTAACGAGGTTAATCCTTAAACAGCTTGGAACTCCCGGGAAAACCGATGCACGCAATCAATCGCGAAGTCCACGCTGTGCAATGGCGTGGTGGGAAGAATACCATGTCCTAAATTAAAAATATGTCCGGGACGGCCACCGGCTTGTTGCATGATACCTCGCACTCGCCGTTCAATTTCTTTTTCCGATGCAAACAACACCATCGGATCAAGATTCCCTTGAATTCCCATGTCATGTCCGATCAGATTCCATCCCTCATCCAAACGAATGCGCCAATCCACCCCCATCACATCACTGCCAGCTTTGCGCATCAACGGCAGCAACCCTGTTGTGCCAGTTCCAAAATAGATCAACGGAATTCCTTCCACTCGTAGAGCTGAAAAAATTGATTGGACATGGGGTAAAACATATTCTTCATAATCCCCTGGGCTTAAACAGCCAACCCAACTATCAAACAGTTGGATCGCTTGAGCCCCGGCCCGGCTTTGAACCCGCAAATACTCAATGACCACAGCCGAGAGTTTTGAAAGAAGCTGATGCCACACCGTAGGCTGTGAAAACATGAGTTGTTTCGTTCGGGCATAATCTCGGGAACTCCCCCCTTCGATCGCATAGCTGGCTAAGGTAAACGGCGCCCCCGCAAACCCAATTAAGGGAACCCGGCTCTCTAAAGCCGCAAGGGCTTGTGTAATAGCCTCTCCGGCATAACCGAAGGCTTCGCCATCAACGGCTCGAAGCTCGACAATCCCCAGCTCTCCCCGAATGGGATTATCAATCACCGGCCCCTTGCCCTCGACAAACTCAAGATGCAGACCCATGGCTTCCAAAGGGAGCAAGATATCGGCAAAAATAATGGCGGCATCTAACTGAAAACGCTGAATAGGCTGAAGCGTCACTTCAGCGGCTAGTGCCGGGGCCTTACAGACTTCCAGAATCGAATGCCGTCGGCGAATGGCCTGGTATTCGGCCATATAGCGCCCCGCCTGGCGCATAAACCATACCGGTGTCCGGTCCACAGTTTGACGGAGACAGGCTTTTAAAAATCGGTCGTTCATACGGGCATTCTACGGAGCACAAAAAATGGAGTCAATGAACGCATGAATCATGTCGTTATCGCAGTTCCATCATGCAGTATCTAAATGGGATTACGAGGAAGACCGGATAAGTTGAGATTCTAACGCCTTATAAATCCGTTGAGCGTCCTCATGAATCGCATCCCAATCAGACTCTGGCATAATCCACGCATCATTTGTTCCCAGTTCAAAACGATAATGCTGCTGATCTAAAGAAAACCATTCAAAATAAGGATGGGGCGAAAGCAGCGGATGGGGATCAAAGGAAAATAAACTCACCTTGCCAATCTGTGGAATAGCGAAATCTTCCAATAAGCCCCCAGCATTGGGATCGTCGATAAATGTAGGATTTCGAAACTGAATGACTTGCCCCGCCAGTTCATTATGCAAGCCTCCAGCCAGGCAGAAATCTACAACCCCTAACACGGCAAAAGTCACCTGACCAACAACGACATCCTGAATGCGATTATCAAAAAACCCCTCTTTGACCCATCGAGCATTTCCAAACTTTTGTGCCATACAGAAACTCTTCCGACTAAAAACAACTTATGTATAAGAAATTTCCGTCTGAATAAACAACAAAGATGGTTGAAGGAAGGGAGGTTACGGCTTACAAACAGGGCATTTTAGTTGAGAAGAGGCGTCTGTATTTTCCAGGGCATCTAACGCTGAATCTTTATCTGGATATTCCTCCCATCCACCTTCCCAAAAATCCGAGCGATGCGGAACGGAAGGCACTTCTAAGCACCGGTCTCTGTGCAACATGGCCTGATCCAGAGACCGTTTAAGATGTATCCAATACCCCATCGAAATTTTCCCTCATTGCCTCTTCGGATAAGCAAAGAGGAAGTTACAACACGACGGAAAGGTTTAACGCGAATGGAAGGGGAGAAAACCAGGAAGAGAAATTAACCATCAAGCAACTGCCACTCATCTTTATCCAGAAAGACTTTTTGGCCAGCTTCAAGCTTCGCTTTACCTTCCTTATCAAAAAATTGCATATACCGCTCGATGCGATCCGCTTCTTCGATACGTTCTTCTTTCATCATTCCTGTGGGCAACTTAAACCGGCGAATAAGCACTGACATTGCAAACCCTCCCAATTGTTGACGAACGAGCAGTCTATAGGACTGCCTGGGGAGCGTCAAGATCTGGCCTGCCGAACATGATTCAGGAATAGAGGCATGTCTTGTACAATTCTGCCGCCGTTATTGGCAGGACCCACTCACTTTCCGATATAATCCAACCATCATTCTCCTACGATTCGCCTGTCATGAAAGGAGCGCTATCATGCCACTATACGAATATATTTGTGAGGCCTGTGAACATGGCTTTGAAGCCATGCAAGCCCTGAGCATGAAACCAGAGGACACGGCATGTCCCAAATGCCAACAGTCCCGCTGCCGTCGAATCATGTCATCGTTTGCCTCAAAAATTGTCGGGACCCACAAACCTGGCTTTGCAGAGGATAAAGCTTACGCCATGCACGATGAACGAATGGAAAAATTCAAAAAGCTCCCCCCTATAGCGGGAATGCGCGCCGCCCCAACTGAGGCAAACTCTCAACCCGGACCAGGTGAGTCATGGTAGCGAACTCAACGTCGGCCTCTACGGGAAAGAGGGCTGCAAGAAATCTCTTGACCAGAACACCTCAGCAATTTTCCTCTTGACATTCATTTCCTGAAACGGGAAAGATGGCTCCGCTTCAGATCTGACTTCGTAGGTATTTTTGACTGGCTCGTTCTGTCATCATGATAGGTGAAAGATCTTAAGCCTTTCACATATTCTTTTCCTTCATGATTCAGCTACTACAAATAGGTAACCCACAAACAGGTAACCCTCTGCCCTTTTTACTCTTTCGTATGGCCGTCATACTCTCATCCCTGCTTCTTCCCGCCACTCCATTGTCAGCCCAGAAAACATTTGCGCCCCAACACAACGACTCTCAAGAAGATTCTTTCTCCTCCAACACGATTATTCTGGCTGGAAATGGGCCAGAGCGATATCTCATGGAAATACTGGCTGAGGCCTTTGAGCAAAAACATCCGTCGATTCCGGTCGATTTCTTTTGGCATCGCAATGCGAGACCGGTCCGCATGCTTGAGCTGGGAGACGCCGACATCGCGGTTACCGGAGAAACAATACCATCCATGCGCTCTACAATGATTGCCAGGGATGGCATTGCCGTGCTCACCAATTTCTCCAATCCAGTAAAAGAAATCACCACTCAGCAATTGGCGGACGTCTTTTCCGGCAAGCTTCGTTATTGGTCCCAGGTTTACGAAGAAGCCCCTCAAACAAAAATTGTCTTGGTCAATCGTTCAACCAACCAAAATATTAGACAAGGCTTTGAAGCGCAGTTGAAGATTCCTCAAGGCATTCCACGCACAGCGCACCGGGCCGAAACCGAAAAAGAAGCCATTACCATGGTGAGTGGAAATCTTGAAGCCATCACATATGTCTCGATAACTCCTGCCCTTCGTGCCAAAGAAGATGGCGTCGCGATTAATCTTCTGTTTGTTGACAGGGTTGAACCTGAAGTCCAAACGGTTCTTGATAAGCGCTATCCCCTGCAGCGGCCAATCATGCTGATTTCGAACAAGCAACCATCCGAGCATGTGTTGGCCTTTGAAGAATTCGTTCTCTCTCCAGAAGGTCAACGTCTCGTCAAAAAAGGGCGATACTACCAACTGAGTGACCGCTAGCCAACAAGAGCGACAAGTGAGGGCTGACCTGGTAGGATCCAGCGAAGACCACTGCCAATATAAATTTTTGTGAGAACGCCAATTGATGTTTCATAAAGTGTTAGTAGCGAACCGAGGCGAAATTGCCATGCGCATCATTCGCGCTTGCCGGGAATTTGGCATTGCCACGGCTGCGATCTATTCTGAAAGCGATGCCACGGCTATCTATGTCAAAAAAGCTAATGAAGCATATTTGGTGGGTCCCGGGCCCGTGCAAGGGTATCTAGACGCACGGCAGATTGTTGGATTGGCCAAGCGTATTCGAGCGGATGCCATTCATCCCGGCTATGGCTTTCTGGCTGAAAACGCCGAGTTTGCCAAGCTGTGCGAAGAAGCGGGCATTAACTTTATTGGGCCTTCGCCCTATTCCCTTGATCTGTTAGGCGATAAAGTGAAGGCTCGCGAACTGGCTATTAAAATTGGCGTTCCCGTCGTTCCAGGAACAGATGGGAGCGTCGAATCACTCGAGGAAGGACTCGCCTTTTCCCGAGGGGCCGGCTATCCGGTCATGGTCAAAGCTAGCGCCGGCGGTGGCGGACGCGGGTTGCGAGTCGTGCGCTCCGATGAAGAACTGAAAGATGCCATGGAAGCCGGGGCACGGGAAGCACAAGCGGCGTTTGGCAATGGTGAGCTATTTATTGAAAAATATATTGAACGTCCCCATCATATTGAATTTCAATTGCTAGCGGATAAGAATGGCTATGTGATTCATCTGGGAGAACGTGATTGCTCGATTCAACGCCGGCACCAAAAACTGATTGAAATTGCCCCATCCCTCATCCTCACACCACGCCTCCGGGCCGAAATGGGGGAAGCCGCAATTGCCATTGCACGCGCGGCTCAATTTTATAATGCTGGAACCATTGAGTTTCTCTTAGACCCTGACGGTCGCTATTACTTCATCGAAATGAATCCACGCATTCAGGTGGAACATACTGTCACGGAACAAATCACCACGGTCGATATCGTCCAGTCACAACTCTGGATCGCCGCCGGGCGTCCGCTGGTTTTTGGCCAGCATGAAGTCAATCTTCAAGGTTACGCCATTCAAACTCGTATTAATGCCGAAGATCCGCAAAACGGCTTTCGCCCTTCTTCCGGAAAAATCACCGCCTACCTTTCTCCTGGAGGAGTGGGTGTACGAATTGACGGCGCCGTCTATAAGGACTATACCGTTCCCCCGTATTACGATGCCCTACTCGCCAAACTGACAGTCCATGGCCGCACCTGGGATGAAACCGTGCGCCGGACCCATCGCTCGCTCGAAGAATTTATGTTACGAGGCGTGAAAACCACCATTCCTTTTTTGACCAAAATTATGGAAGAACCAGATTTCCGGGCGGGACGGTTTGATACCAGTTATTTCGAAAATCACCCAGGGTTATTTGACTATGAAGAAATGGAAGAACCAGAAGACTTAGTTGTCGCCCTTTCCGCAGTCATTGCTGCCTATGAAGGCTTATGAAAATCCGAGTCGCTACAGTATTTGGCATCCGTTGAACATGTGAAAGGCTGCTTATGCCACGAAAATCAAAAAAAACACAAAAACGGCCGCATGACGGTCGTCCAGTTCCTAAACGCATGAAAACCGACGCGCCTCCTGGGATGGATATGGAAGCGTCACCCAAACGGCAGGTGTATTTGACGGATGTTGCGCTACGCGATGGCCATCAATCCTTATTGGCTACCCGAATGCGGACCGAAGACCTGTTGGCGGTGGGCACAGAACTGGATGACGTCGGGTTCTGGTCGTTGGAAGTCTGGGGAGGCGCCACCTTTGATTCCTGTCTGCGGTTCTTAAAAGAAGATCCCTGGGAACGACTCCGCGCATTTCGGCAAGCAATGCCAAAAACCCGATTGCAAATGTTATTGCGCGGTCAAAATTTGGTGGGGTACCGGCATTATGCGGACGACGTGCTCGAAAAATTCATTGAACTATCCGCCAAAAATGGCATAGATGTGTTTCGAATATTTGATGCCCTCAACGATATCCGCAATATTAAACCCGCTATGGAAGTCGTCAAAGCCTGTGGAAAACATGTCGAAGCGACGATTTGCTACACCGTGAGCCCTGTCCACAGCCTTAACCACTTTGTGGAACAGGCCAAACAACTTGAAGATCTGGGCGCAGACACGATTTGTATTAAAGATATGGCAGGGTTACTACCGCCATTTGAAGCCTATGAGTTAGTGAGCCGCCTCAAAGCAACGGTCCGAACCCCCATACACCTTCACACGCATTACACCTCCGGCATGGCTTCAATGTCGGCATTAATGGCCATTATGGGTGGCCTTGATATTCTAGATACCGCCCTTTCGCCCCTATCCGGCGGCACATCTCACCCACCCACGGAATCCTTTATCGCGGCGCTGCGCAATACCCCCTATGATACAAAACTCAATTTGCAACAACTCACCCCACCTGCCGAGAAACTGCGCAAAGCTCGAAAGCGTTATCGTCAATTCGAAAGCGATTTTACCGGCGTCGATACCGACATCCTGCTTTCCCAGGTACCTGGCGGCATGCTTTCCAATCTGGCTGCACAATTAGCAGAACAAAACGCCCTTGGAAAAATTAAAGAGGTACTAGAGGAAATTCCACGTGTCCGTAAGGACATGGGTTATCCCCCATTGGTGACTCCCACAAGTCAAATTGTGGGGACACAAGCCACGCTGAATATTTTGACCGGAGAACGATATAAGGTCATTACCAATGAAACCAAAAATTACTTTCAAGGCCTGTATGGGAAGCCCCCTGGAAGCCTTAACTCAAAAATCCGGCAAAAATCTTTAGAAGGCGATAAACCGGTTTTAGGCCGTCCAGCAGACAATCTCGATCCAGAACTTGAAGATGCCCAGCAGGAATTGGTCGGGAAAGATATCCCTGAAGAAGATATTCTGTCATATGCGTTATTGCCGTCCGTGGCCCTGCAATTCTTTGACGAGCGGGAGAGAGGTGAACTGAAACCTGAGCCTCTTCAAACACAATCGGAAAGCGGACCAGCTGTTGCTCACGACTTGCATTTGGCCCCCGTAGAGTTCAAAGTCACCGTCCATGGAGAGTCCTATCATATTCGTGTTTCCGGATCAGGACAAACGATCGATGGCACCAAACCGTATTATATTAAAGTGAATGACAAACTTGAGGAAGTCTATCTCGAACCCATCCAAGAAGTGTTAGCTGGCGCACCCGATGCTCAACCAACCTCAACATCAACCAAACAAGAAGGCCGGCCAAAACCATCACAAGCTGGAGATGTCACGACACCCATGCCTGGCCGCGTGGTGAAACTCTTGGTCGCACAAGGTGATACCGTAAAAGCCGGAGATCCTTTGCTCGTCGTCGAAGCCATGAAGATGGAAAATCGCGTTCAGGCTCCTATCGATGGAACCGTTGCCACGATCTTTGTTAAAGAAGGTGATGAAGTGAATCCAGACGAAACCCTGATTCATTTGGAATGAAGAGATGTGAGATGGAGTCTGTTCAGCATTACCTGCATCCTCTGGTCTTTCTTCAACATGGGATGTTCTGCTCCTCATTCGCTCCCTCCTTGGATTGAACTCATCCAACGAGTGCCGTTTCAAACTCTGACGGTCAATAACCACCGCATGGCGTACCTGGATGCCGGAGAAGGGCATCCGGTTATTTTGATTCATGGATTCGGTGGATCCATGTGGCAATGGGAAAATCAATATAGTCCTTTGTCCCGTCAGTTTCGTGTGATCATTCCGGACCTCATCGGATCTGGAATTTCGGATAAACCTGACACGGTGTATAGCCCAGAACAACTTCTTCATTTTTTCCTTGAATTCATGGATATCCTTGAAATTCCCCAAGCCACCCTGATTGGCAATTCCATGGGTGCAGGATTGGCCATGGCCATAGCGCTAGACCACCCACATCGCGTCACAAACCTTATCCTGATTTCCGGCTTTCCCGCTCAGGTGGCCGATAGCGTCGCCTCACCGGAATTTCGCCGTCTCCTTGCGCATCGCCCTCCTTTGTGGCTGGCCACCATCGGCAATCAGATCGCAGGGCGAGGGACCACAGAACGCTTCCTGAAAGAAATGGTCTACAAACCTTCATTGATCTCCGCGCCGGTCATTGAGCGATCCTTTCGCAATCGTCAACGAGGGGACCTGCTCCGACCTCTCTATTCATTACTCGATCATCTAGACAATTGGGAAGCACAGTACGGAAAACGCCTCAACCACATCTCGCAGCCCACGTTGCTGCTCTGGGGCGGCCATGACCGCGTCTTCCCCATCGATGTGGGCAAAGCGCTCAAGAGTCTGATCCCTCAAGCTGAATGGCACATCATTCCGGAGGCCGGCCATTTGCCTCAATGGGAACAGCCACAAATCGTGAATCCGCTGATTTCTCAATTTCTCGACAAACACAAGCTATGACATTCTCTGCACATCTACGCAAACAGGCTCGACCCTTATGATAAATCGCTCTTTTCTCGTCAGCAGTGTCTCTTTTTTCTTGGTTTGCGTGGAAATACTTTCTTTCAACCCCCTATCCGCTTGGGGCAATACCGAAGACAACATAGGCATTCAACCTCTACAACAACGTAAGGAGCAGTCTATTCAGGAACTCCTTCCTCCGTTCGTGTCTCCCCTGTTTGGCCCTCAAGAAATAGAACACTTTCTGGAGCGGTTAGAAGGGAACCCGCCAAACTGGACCCAGCAGCATCACACTGATATTACAGAACAAAGCGAACGACTTTTTCAATTGAACCGCCTACGAGATGCGGCTCGACTGTCCAAGAACGAAATGTTGGCCCAGCCTATTGCCTTTCTCTGGACAGGCACACTCCGCCAATACTTGCCGGAATATCAAGGGTTTTCTCTGGCCTTAGGCCCAGTCCACACGCACACATCCTGGGGCACCATCCGCTTCAAGGTACTCAACCTTCCAGATTTTCTTATAGGCACGGCAACTCCAGATATTCAAAAAGAACTGCTCGCCAGGCAAAAGCTAGGCGAACACATTGAGATCGCGATTGTCTGTATCGGAACATTGATTCCAGAAGAATCTGTGATCTACGCATTTTCCCATGATACCCCTCAGGAGGGAATGATTTTACCGGTCGTTTCGGTTCAGCGATTGCTGTACGTTCTTGAAATACCCTAAGCGTTCGGACTCAAATTCCTCTCTTGTTATTCCGAAAACTCTTCCTACGTATGAATGATCCGATACATAGCCTAGCATCAAAGCCGTGGCTGCTCATCACGCGCTGGGGTCCTGTTTTCCTGTATTGTAGTCTCATTGTTTACCTCTCATCCCAGTCTTATCCTGACCTTCATGTTCCTTCATTTTTATTTGGCCTCAGTGATAAACTTGTCCATGCCGTTGAATATGGCATTTTAGCTATTTTGGTCTATCGCGCTGTCTCTCCAATGAAGAAAACGCTAGGGCGAACCGGCCTGGCATTTCTATTTGCCGTCGCCTTTGGAATATCCGATGAAATCCATCAGTGGTTCGTCCCACAGCGGCATGCAGACATCTGGGATATTGTGGCTGACGCCCTGGGAGCCGCCCTCTTTATTGTTATCTGGGTCTTCATCACAGAAATACTTCGCTCTCGTGACAATCAGCCGCAAATCAACCAATGAACACTCATCTGCATTCGACCGTAAGAAGATTGTCGACTCCTTTAGCCAAACAAGAAGGCGTCACGTATCTTTTTGTCATGATGCTCGTCGTCATCATGAGTATTTCCCTGATGGGAGTGACGCAACAATGGTCCGTCATTTTGAAACGAGATCGGGAAGCCGAACTGCTGTTCCGCGGCAACCGCATTAAAGAGGCCATTGACCGCTATGTGGCAGATTATGAAGTCCAAAAAGCCACCAGACCCAACCAGTGGCCTCGCACACTTGAAGACCTCACCAAGAAAAGCCCTAAACGCTATCTACAAGCGGCTTATACCGACCCCATAACCGGAAAAGACTTCGATCTTATCAAGGTTGGGGATCAGCTGCATGGAGTGCGTAGTACCAGCACCGAGGTTCCTTATGACCACGTTCACTTTAAAAATGCCAAAACCTATCAAGCCATTCGATTTGAATCCACAGGAGGCGGCGGCGGATGCCAACCCAATCCGCTCAATCCATTGGTTCAACAAAATTGCCCCCCAAAGAACGACGAGAAGGTGCCTTCAAACACCCCTTCTGAATCAAATCCCAATCCAACGGCCCCCAGCCTTTCCCCGGAACCTTAGAATGTGCCAAAGGAACCAACCCTCTCTTGCAGAGTGTGCTGGAATATAGTCGTTCCAATTACGTTCCGCATATTGGCGTTTCTCAACCCATCCGCCCCCTCACTCATATTTTGTGAGTTTTAGCAGCAGGTTTTTCAAGGAAATCACGAGCGTATCATGCTCGATGGGAAATTCATCATCTCCGCCATAGACAACATATTTTTTGGTGGCCTTTACGTCCTTACAAGCCAGATGAAAGCCTTTTTTGATTTTGGGCGCAACGCTGTTTTTTATTTCTATAGCCCATAATTCCTTGCCGGATAATTTGAGCAGTAAATCAATTTCAGCTCCGGCCGCTGTGCGATAAAAATAGCTTTCAGCCCGGTGCGGAAGAACAGACATGATATTTTCAATCACAAACCCTTCCCAGCTTTTACCCAGAACAGGATTGGAAAGCAGAGAGTCGTAATCCCCTATACCAAGAAGCCTGTGTAAAATACCGCTGTCCCGTATGTAAAAATTCGGCGATTTAACAAGGCGTTTTTTAACATTGGCATGCCATGGCTCAAGACGGCGCACAAGAAGCAAATCAACCAGAATGTCAATATAAGCCGCAACCGTTTTGCCATCAACTTCCAGATTGCTGCCCAACTTGGAAAAATTGATACCTTCACCTTGTAAATGCGCCAGCATTGTCCAGAGCCTGCGCAGCCGCGTGGCGGAGACATTAAAACCCATCTGCGGCACATCCCGTTCCAGATATGTACGGATCAGGTTTTCAAGCCAGTCCCTGGCCAGTGAATCGCTATCAGCCAGATAACTTTCTGGAAACCCCCCACGCAACCATGATTTCTGTATATCTTCCGGCTTTTCTGCAGGCACTTCCAATATGTTTAAGCCAGACATCTCAATATAGCCAATACGTCCGGCCAGACTTTCTGAAGATTGCCGTAGCAAGTCCATGGAAGCTGAACCCAAAAGAAGATATTGTTCACCTTTGCGCCCTGCCCGCCTGTTTTTATCAATCAGGCCACGCAAAACCATAAACAAATCGGGAGAACGCTGTATCTCGTCGATAATCACAAGCTTATTACCATGCAGAGACAAAAACGCGGCAGGATTACTTAATTTCAGCAAATCTTCGGGGTTTTCAAGATCCAGATACAGCGACGAGCGGCCTTCAGCCACCATCTGCGCCAGCGTTGTTTTGCCGACCTGGCGCGGTCCCAATAAGACAACGGCAGGCGTATGCCGCATTGTTTGTCCCAGTTTATCTGCAATCCACCTTTCTAACATACATTGTATTATCGGATATTAATTCCGAAAATACAAGGTAAAGGTTTTGGGCTATTTTAGCCCTCTCCCCTCCTCCATAAAATTTAGCCGAAAAGTTTTTTGAGAAAACCCTTATTTTATTCTTCTTCTAGTTTTTGTTTTTCGCTGTCCAAAGCTTTCTTCAAAAGTTTGTTTTGTCGTAATACTTTCTCTTCGCGTTCAGCTTTCTCTTTTGCTGCTTTTTCCTGATTTGCGAGCCTTTGCTCCATAGCTTTAATCCTAAAAATGGCGGTTGGATCACGAAAGCCTGTCCTGAGTTGATCGAAGGGTCTGCACAATTCCTCGACGCGCCTAGCAAATGGAAAAATTGACTTATCACCCACAAGGTGACTGCGCAATTTATCCATTTCCTATGCCCATCAATTGTTTGCACAGCTTTTTCGCGCTCAACCGCCGTCTTTAGGTTCAAACTTCCTATTCCCCGAGTAAGCAGGGAACGTATTATCGCGTTAGCACGCTGCCATCATCTCGGACAGCGGTATGACGAAGGACGTCGATTCGAATGGCTTGAAAATTGGGTTGATGTCTCCTATATTTCAAGGTAGAATTTCAGCATGATTCCACGCACTCAGCACCAAAAAGAGCTCCGCACGCTTCTCAAGGCCTATCCCGTGGTGGGGATTATCGGCCCTCGCCAAATTGGCAAGACGACGATCGCTCGACAGGTCGCTAAGCAACTCAAGAGGACAACGACTCACTTCGACCTGGAAGATTCTCGTGACTTGGCACGGCTGACTGACCCAGCTCTGACACTAGAGCCGCTGCGGGGCCTTGTGATTCTGGACGAAATCCAGCGGCAGCCTGAACTGTTTCCTCTGCTGCGGGTGCTGGCTGACCGCAGGCCTACACGTACTCGCTTTCTCGTTCTGGGGAGTGCGTCTCCCAACATGCTCCGGCAATCTTCGGAGACCCTGGCCGGTCGCATCTCATACTACGAGTTGCCTGGCCTCTCGCTTCCGGAGGTTCAGTCAACAAACCAAGCCAAGCTGTGGCTGCGAGGCGGATTCCCTTCCTCCTATACCGCACGCACGAATACTTTGAGCGACCGCTGGCGTAATGATTTTATCAAGACTTTTCTGGAGCGAGATCTGCCACAACTGGGGATTCGTACACCATCGTCCGTTCTAGGCCGATTCTGGTCGATGCTTGCCCACTATCATGGGCAGATTTGGAATGCTTCAGAGTTTGCACGGTCGTTTGGTGTCACGAACAAAACAGTCAATCACTACCTGGATGAATTAACCTCAGCGTTCGTAGTCAATCCGCTTCAGCCTTGGCACGAGAATATCAAGAAACGCCAAGTCAAAGCACCGAAGGTCTATTTTGCCGATACAGGACTGCTGCATACGCTGTTGCGTGTGACGACGCTCAAGGACTTAGAAACCCATCCGAAAGTCGGTGCTTCGTGGGAGGGATTTGTTATCCATCAATTAATACAACACATGCGCGTGGCGGCCAACGAACGCTTCTTCTGGGCGACACACGGCGGAGCGGAACTAGACTTGCTGTTGGTCCGCGGCAGGAAGCGATGGGGCTTTGAAGTCAAACGCACAACTTCACCCGGCATTACGGCTTCAATGCGAAGTGCTCTTTCGGATCTCAACCTGCAACGATTGTTCGTCGTACACGCCGGCAAAGATTCTTTCAACCTAGCCACGAATATCCGAGCCATTGCGGCGATAGAACTACTCAACGAGCTGAAACCTTGGTAGTCGGCTGTGCACGCCGCTGTCGAGGTGTCGATCTCGGAGAGATCGACCGCCATCAACACCCACGTGCCTTCCGTCAATCCGTTCAACATACCCGTACTGTCCACAAAGCGTTCGGTCTCCAAGCCCATGGCTTGGAGCATGGATAAATGCACATTGGCGAAGGGCGGCGCCTCTTCGTCGACTCGCAGATGGGCCCTTGTCTGGACTCCTTCTTTCAACTTTGCGAAGAACGAGACGAGTTGTCCTTGCGTCTCTTGTGCGATATCATGATATCACATGAGGAGGGGTTCACCATGAGCCAATTGATTGTTCGGAATCTGGAAGACGACGTGAAGACGCGCCTACGGCAACGGGCATCGCGCCATGGGCGAAGTGTCGAAGAGGAGGTGCGCGATATTCTGCGAAATGCGACCAAGGAGGAAGGGCAGCGCAAGAGTGGGGTGGGCTCGGCAATGAGCCATCTGTTCCAGAACCTTGGGTTACGACAAGACATTCCAGAACTCAAGGGCCGCACTCCACAATCCCCTGCCTTTGACACGTGATCATTCTCGATACAAATGTGCTTTCGGCGGTGATGCAAGATCAGGGAGATCCTATCATCGTCACCTGGCTCGATCGGCAGGCGTGGGAGTCAATCTGGACCACGGCCATTACGGTATTTGAAATTCGCTTAGGCCTCTCAACTCTTACAAAGGGCAAGCGGCGGATAAAGTTGGAGGCGGCGTTTCAGCAGATGTTGGAAACGATTCTCGAAAGGCGGGTTCTGCCTTTTGATGAGGCGGCGGCCCTGGCCGCAGGAGAGTTGGCCGCAGAACGGCAAAAGCGCGGTATGACCATCGATATGCGCGATACCCAAATCGCCGGCATTGCCACAGCCACGCGAAGCAGCCTTGCCACCCGGAATACGAAAGATTTTCAGGGCCTCTCCGTCCCTGTACTCAATCCGTGGGAAGACCACTAGAGAGATATTGATCCTCGAGTCTCGTGTAAAAACTTGGACTTCCTTTGACAAAAAGTTCCAAGTGGAGCCTGGAACTACCCCTTCTACGGAGATCCTCTCTGGGTCTGTTGAAAAAAGCCGTCAGCGGCGTTCTCGCCCTTTTTCCGTGCTCACGTACTGCCAGTACGCTCCGCGCGCAAAAAGGGCTGCGGCCTTCCCTTCGAGAAGCCTCAGGACTGGACGGACTTTTTTGAACAGACCCGACCAGTTTTGATCGCTAAGGGCTTCCTGGCGAATTATGGCTCTTAATATCTTCGGCATTGTTAAATTAAGAGAGATTCTAGTTCGCCATTCCAATGAGCCATCAACAGCATGACCGAATACCGCAACATCGTTTCACTTTTGCTATAGCATTTCGTTTTCCGACGGAAGCGGGCCAGAAAATGGCGAAACAAGCTGTTATACCCTTCCACAGTGAACGTTTCCGCTTTCGATTGGATGTGCTTCTCTGGTGGCACAAAATGTTCATACGGCTCCCAATAGTCTGTCATCACTTGAGCAATCAGTGGACTCTGAATCGCCTCCCACAATTGTTTCCCGGTCACGACCCCTCTGGTCCCCGTGACAGCATGGAGAAAGCGTTTTCCAAGTCGATCAACAGCAATCCAGACCCAGCAGTAGTTTTTTTATGCCGCACATAGCTATGTAGTTCATCGAGTTCGACGATCTGAGCGGTCGGCCGCTTGATCGCCTCCACCTGTTCCCCAAGCGCTTTGATCCACTGATAGACCGCCACATGACTAAACCCCAAGGCCCGCCCAATGGACCGAAAGCCCAAGCCTTCCAAGTAGAGAGTCAACGCCAAGCGGCGCTGGTCGGGGGTCGCCGTATCGGACTTCTGGGCGACGGTAAACAAATAGCGACACGGTTTGCATTTGTAGCGTTGGCGCCCATCCTTCATGCCGCTTTTCACTTTGTTGGGACTGGCACATCGAGGACAATTCAGCATCAGCACCTCCAGGGAAAAGGGTAGGAGATGAGTGTAGCCTATATCTCTTAATTTAACAATACCATATCTTCATTATTCAACACTTCCTCTCTTGTCATGCCCGTAGTTATCGTGGTTCCAATGTTTTTTAGATATTTGAACCTAGAAACGGCGGTTGAGCGCGAAAAAGCTGTGTAAGATATTTACGTGCATGGGGAATTTAAAAAACTCGTGGTCACCTTGGGGGTGATGAGAGATTTTTTACGTTTCCCAGGTGCGTGAAGAGCTTATGCAGACCCTTCGACAGGCTCAGGGCATGCTTTCGTGATCCAACTGCTGTTTCTAGGTTTAAACTTCCTATTCCCCGCCGGCCGTAACGCCAATGCCTCGCAAAGCGATGTCTTTCCTGCTCCAGGAGATGAAGCGAGAGCAATGTTACGAATGGGGCGGATGGTGTCGTCATTCTATTTGTCACCTCTTATTGAAGTTTTACAAATTCTAGGCTTGCGTCCACGGGTGTCGACGGATACTGACCGCAAAGTGTCAAATTATTCAACGAACACGGAACATTCGCGTCCTTAATCTTGACATTCCTAGCGACGTTGCCAGAACAGGCGTCAGGAAGAATACGGTAATGGGTAAAAAATACCTTATTTTTTGCGGTTCTTTTATAGACAGTTTGATGTGATCGCATTTTGCTGTATTGGCATAGACGTTGCTCTATGTGTATCCCGATTCAAAGATTGAGGCCGTATTCAAGAGACTCTTTTCCAGAACCTAAAAAGGATCGGTTATGTTAGCTGTTGTTCCTTCAACTTCCGCACGTAGCAAAAAGCCTAGTCCTCACCATGAAGCTGCCTTCAAGCCCCCTGCTCTAAAGCCATGTGACCAACTTTGGAATATTTCAGAGTTTCAGGCTGTTCTTGAAAACCAGGGAGGTCGGTGGGAAGGATCCGTCAAGACGATTTCTCTTGCTGGGGCAACACTCTTCCTTGAGGGATACCCTGTGATGATGCACTCACAAAGTCTCACTCTCGAAATTGCTACCAAGGGATCGTTGGTTGAACTCATGGGGAGAATAGGACGAATTCGACAGAAACATGACGCCAATCCGAGGATAGGAGGTGGAGTAAGAATCGATATCGACTTCATAAATCTCGACGACTTGGCAGAGCATCGACTAAAAATCATTCTTCGACAGTTAAGGGCGACCAGTCAATCGGCCCTTCTTCACGCAAAAATCATCCCGCAAGATCAGGGAAATGGTTTGTGGGAAATGCAGGCTCCTTCTGATTCTTCGGAATTTCTTCCTGACCTTGTCTCAATTAACCACGTTGAGACTCCAATCGTGTGGGAAGGCCACCTTCAGGCGAATCGAATCATGAGGGCACGAGAACATTCCCACACCTCTTCCGCACAACAGAGCAAGTCGTCGCTCATGCATGTGAAAAGTACTCTCATCGAATCATTCAATTCAAAAGGCCAGCGCATCCTTGGCTATTATGATCATCTCCCAAGCGCACTACCCTCCAACAACCCCGTTGTCATTGTCTCCCCAGGATACGGAGAAACCAAGCGCGAGTACATTGCCCTGGCCTATTACCTCGCTGCCAACGGATTCCACGTTGTGAGATACGATCACACGAATCATGTTGGAGAGAGTGAGGGCCATCATGTGAACACCTCGTTGTCGGCCATGAAAGATGACCTTCAGGCGATGAGTGCGTATGTGTCACGACACTGGCCTGGGAGCCGTCAAACTCTCGTGGCCAGTAGCTTGGGAGGCAGAGTGGCCTTGAAGGCGATGACCGAAGGGACGGGAGTTGATCTCCTCATCCTCCTCAATCCTATTCTCGATGTGAGGAACACGCTTCATGCTGTCCACCAGGAAGATCTGATAGACCATTACCAACGTGGTAAGAGAAAAGGAGTCACCAATGTACTGGGATTTAATGTTGAGCTGGATCATTGGCTGCAGGATGCTGTACAGGGTTGGTATAGCGAACTAGAAACAACATGTAAGGATGCTTCACTCATCCCAATACCGACCATCATGTTTAGTGCGGAACATGACACATGGGTTCAACATGCCTCAGTGAAACGGGTCGCCGAAGCTTTTAGGAAAAACTTACAACGATGGTTTTGTGTTCCCGGCGGGCTTCATCGTGTGCTCGAAAACCCTCAAAAAGCTCGATCAGTCTATAAACAAGTCACCCAATGCTGCCAAATGCAATTCGGGATCCAATCCAGAGAAGGCCCTATAAAAGAACCAACACGAAAGAACATCGGCCTTCAGAATAAGGTCGAACGAGATAGAAAAAAAGCACGAGTCATGCCTGCTGACCTATCACAGTTTTGGAAGGACTATCTTGATCGCTTCCATTTCATTGTCAATTTTGGTGATTATCAAGCATTGCTCGATCATATTGTGAAACTGATGGGACCAATAGCTTCTGGAATGAAGATCTTGGATGCCGGATGTGGAAATGGTCATTTTGGCACTTTTCTCTTTATGCACGAACTCATGAAGTCTCATGTTCCTGGAAGCTCCCGACAGACCCCATTTGACTACATCGGGATTGATTTTGTCTTGCCAGCGCTCCACCAGGCGCAACAAAATTGTGAAACGATCAGGAGGCATGATCAGGAATCCCGGGTACACATGAACAGTGCATTCCATTGTGTTGATTTAAATGCCCCCCTTCCTTTTCAAGATGGAACCTTTGAGAAAGTGGTGTCAAATCTGGTTCTTGGGTATGTGCGCGACCCTGAATTCACGTTAAAAGAATTCATACGCGTGTTGTCCCCTAAAGGCACCTTGGTTTTGACGAATCTCAAACCCAACTCAGATTTGTCTCAAATTTACTCGAATTTTGTTCGGCAAACTTCACAGCTCAACGAAATCGAGGAAGCCAAACAATTATTAAATAATTCAGGGAAAATTCGCGAGGCCGAAGGAGACGGCATTTTTCATTTCCATGAACAACAAGAGCTTGTCGATCTCCTAAGCCAAGCCAGCAAGGGACAACAGCCAAAAGTATTCAGTACATTTCTGAATCAAGCCAACATTGCCGTATTAGATAAAAGGGCGCCCTTCCACCGCCACATATCAGTTGACAGCGATCTTCAAAAAGCAGCCTGAGTATCATCAGCTGTCTCAATTTCTCATTGTGCGCATCCAGCTCCGAGGATCTGTCCTGCCCATTGGCAAGATCCTGCCTCTAGTGGTATTGTTTACATTTATTTCATCTACCTACCCCATTTTTCCGGCTTTCTGAATAGCGTCCCCTTCGCAACCTGAGGGAACCATCTTTTCCTAATTGTTCCTTCAACCTAAAGACGGCGGTTGAGCGCGAAAAAGCTGTGCAAGCAATTGATGTGCATAGGAAATGGACAAATTGTGCAGTCACCTTGTGGGTGATAAGCAATTTTTCCATTTGCTAGGCGCGTCAAGGGGTTGTGCAGACTTTCGTGATCCAACTGCCGTTTTTAGGTTCAATACCCGTAGCCATCGGAGTCTTCCGAGGATGAGTTTCTATGCCTTAAGCGGCCTAATTAATGGCCTGGTGAGTTCTGGACTCGGAGTCTTTCTTTTCTCTCGGTCACCACAAAACCCCAAACATCGTACATACGGCCTCTATTGTCTGAGTCTTTCAATCTGGAGTTACTTCTATTGTGCCTGGAACCTGACCGAGTCAGGTGACACAGCCCTTGTGTTCGTTCGTCTCTTGATGGCAGGGGCCATACTCATTCCCATCACCCACCTGCACCATGTCCTGACTCTTCTTAACCTCGTCGACCGCCATCGACCCTTGCTGATAGGCGGCTATATCGCCACAGGACTGTTTCTTCTGTTTGATTTGACTCCGGCCTTTGTGAGCGCCGTTGAACCCCAAATGGGTTTCCCCTATTGGCCGAGGCCAGGCGCGGCCTTCCCCTTCTATCTGTTGTGGTTTTTCTTTTCGATTGGGTACGCCTCGCATTTATTTGCCAAAGAGTATCGGCATACCAAAGGGTTTCGCCGGAACCAGTATCTCTACCTGTTAGTGGGATCAATCATCGGGTATGGGGGGGGAGCGACGAATTTCCCTTTATGGTACGGCATCCAAATTCCACCCTACGGAACGATTCTCGTGAGTCTGTATGTCGGAATTGTTGCCTACGCCCTCATTCGCTATCGTATGCTGGATTTTTCTGTGGCGGTCGAAAAAAGCTTGACCTTCCTCTTTCTTTTGATGGGAGTGTCCATTCCTGCCCTCATCATCTTTCTCTATGCCCAACAAGTCTATTTTGGTCACATCAATGTTCAATTTTCCGGAATCTTATTGCTCGTTGGAGCCATCATGGTCATTGGGGCGTATAAGATGATCGGACATATGCAAGCGGCCGTGGCCAAAACCTTATTTAGAGAACGTCATGATATGTACGAAACACTATCGAAATTTTCCAAATCTTTGATTACCAACTTAAACCTCAATACGCTTGCCCAACAAATTGTCAATACGTTAGGCAGCGTCATGGGTATTCGCTTGGTCGCGCTCTATCTTTTAGATAAAGAACGACAGGCCTTTGTGGCGTTTGCTCATTTTGATCGATTCGGCCCTACCATCCTTCCTCCGGGGCCTCAAGCGACTGATCCTTTACCGGAATATCTCGAAGCGACTCAATCTATTTTGGTTCTGGAAGAAATCGAGAGCACTCACCATTCACTGAGACATGGGTTCGTCAAAGAAGCGCTTGAATCGCTCAATGCGGAACTATGTCTTCCTCTGATGAATAAAAATCAACTCCTAGGATTTTGCATTCTTGGGCAACGCAACACGCAGATGTCGTACTCTTCTCAAGACCTCGATTTATTACTCACACTGACTCGAGAGGCGGCGATTGCGTTGGACAACGCGCTGCTCTATGAAGAACTCAAACGGTCCCAAGCGCTCGTTCGGCGGACGGATCGACTGAGATCGTTGGAAACCATGGCGGGAGGGCTCGCACATGAAATCCGCAATCCGCTCACCTCCATCAAAGCGTTTGTGGATCTGGCACCCGAGCGATCACATGATGAAGAATTTTTGGCAAGATTCAGCAAAGTCGTCAAAGAAGATGTTTCTCGCATTGAACGGCTGACCAAAGAGATTCTGGATTACGCACGTCCGGCTGAGCCATGTCTTCAGGTCGAGAACATTAATGAAATCATTGAATCCTGTCTCTATGCGCTTCGTGTCCGACCTTCAGACACAAAAATCACGATTGAAACGAACCTGGCCCCTAGTGTCCCGCCAGTTCATGTCGATCGTCAGCAAGTCAAGCAAGTCTTGTTGAATCTCTTCCTCAATGCCTTTGAATCGATGAAACCGTACGGTGGGAGACTCCTTGTCAGAACCTACTCAGTTGCCAAACTCAATGATGTGCCTTGGGTACAGATTGAAATTCGCGATACGGGATCTGGCATTGCCCAAGATGACTTGGACCATATTTTCGATCCATTTTTTACCACAAAGCATTTAAGTCAGGAACATGAAGGAACCGGATTAGGCCTGACGATTGCCCATCAAATCATTCAGGAGCATGAGGGGTATGTAGAAGTCAAGAGTGAACTGGGGAATGGCTCGACGTTTATCGTCAATCTCCCAGGTTATGCAGATGAGTCAATGCTGACGGGAACAGTCAGTAAACAATAAGGGAGGGGGATATCCCCACAATTGGAGAACGAAAATTTACGGTTTTGTTCCTTGAACCAAGACTCCTTCCCAATCGCCCGCCCCCTTTTTCGAGGCCGATGATAGAGTCCTGATTCCGCAAAAAGGCCCTTTACACTTCCTATTCCCCGCTCCAGGCTCATTTTCCCCAATAATTTCCAACACTTAATATTGATCGCTGCACAGCCGATAAGTGAAAAAATCAAGTTGTGCAACTAGCTCAGATCCAAGAAATATGCTATATTGTTGGGGTTTTCAGATTATCTGTTTCTCCCCGCCTACTATTCACGACAAGGATTTTCCATTATTTTGATGGCGACAGTGATTCGAATTGGGGCCATTTTTGTTCTCTCGCTTCTGATTGCCTGCACCATGCAGGAATTGCAACTCGGCGAAGAACTGGAAAAAGAAGGAAATTGGGATGGGGCTGTTGCCGCCTATCGAGATGCATTCCGGAAAGACCCCTTCAACAAAGACCTCGAAGAGAAACTTCTCTATGTCAAATCTCGTGCGGCTGAACAGCATTTTGCTCTAGGCCGCGAATGGCTCAAGCAACGCAACATTCCCGAAGCGTTGCAGGAATTTCAGGTTGCCCTTGGGCTGGATCCAGAAAATCCCGAGCATCATGCGGCACTCAATGATGCCTGGCGACTTAAAACAGCAAGGCAGACCCTTCTCGATGCCAAACAAGTTGAAAATTTAGGCAGATTCGATGAGGCTCTTGCCCTCTATGAAACAGCCGTAGAACTTGACCCGTCTTTGCCCGGAGCGATTGACGGCATTACCCGTGTCGTTCAGCAACAACAAAAAATCGAGGCGATAGGTGACTCTGCAGAACCCGTCACGCTGCGGTTTCAAAATACTCGTCTGAAACAAGTATTTGAAATTCTGGCCCGAACAGCCAATATCGATATTTTATTTGACAAGGATGTCAGGGATGACCTTGTAACCATTTTTACAAAAGACACGCCTTTTATCGAAGCCCTCAATTTGATTTTGACCACGAATCAACTCTTTGCCAAACGGGCTGGCCCGGACCGTCTGCTGATCATCCCCGATACCAAACAAAAACGTGAACAATATGAAGACCTCCAAATTCGTACCTTTTATTTGTCGAACGCCAAAGCCAAAGACATGGCCAATCTCTTGCGCACGATTCTAGAAACCAAACGGGTGTATGTAAATGAACCCCTCAACACCGTCGTCATTCGTGATCATCCGAACAAGATTGCCCTCGCTGAACATGTGATTCTGGCGAATGACCGTCATGATGCAGAAGTGGTACTGGACCTGGAAGTCTTAGAGGTGAATCGAACAAAAACGAAGGCTGTCGGGTTAAATTTTGCCAAGCAGGCGGGCCTTGGGATCTTTCCTGACGGAGTCGGTGACTTCTCAACTGCCGCACAGACTTTTACGTATAGGAATCTTACGAGTATTGGACAAGACTCCTATTTATTTACCTTTCCAAGCAGTATCTTAATGGATTTCTTTAAACAGGAATCGGACGCCAAAACCTTGGCGAACCCTAAACTTCGTGTACTGAATAATCAAAAAGCTTCGATCAACATTGGAGACAAGCAACCCATACTCTTATCCACCACGAATGTGTTGCCCGGCCAAGCCACGACTGGAGCACTCTCCACGACCTCAACTGTGACATCCATCGAATTTAAAGACACTGGCATCAAACTAACCGTTGAACCAACCATTCACTTAAATAATTCCATTACCCTCCGGCTTCAAGTAGAAGTCACCCGGTTAGGCGACAGGGTCGTACTCCAAGCCGATCCAGAAATTTCACAGTTTCGATTTGGAACACGAACGGCAGATACAGCCCTCAGCATGCGAGATGGGGAGACCGTAGTCCTCGCAGGACTCATTCAAGAAGAGGATCGGCAGTCACGGGAAGCTATTCCTGGTGTGGACGAGGTCCCAGGATTAGGCGACCTTCTGAGTAACAGAAACACCGACAAGATTACGACCGAGGTGATCGTCGTGATTACGCCCCGCATCGTGCGAAATCTCAATCCGCCGCATTTAGTAAAGCAAACATTGTGGTCCGGCACAGCCAAACAATACAACACCAAACCATTGTTTTCACACCAACAGTCGAAACACACAGCGTTCATGGATGAATCCCGGGAAACCCAAACCAGCCCCATTACGGCATCCCCTTCTCCTAACAATGAACCAACGGACTTTCCGACAGATGATCAAGAGCCTGTGGGTCCCGACTCTGAAGCACCCGAAACCGAAAACTCAGAACCCGAGGGCACAGGCACTCTTCAGACTAGCGCATCACAGCTTCAGATTCTCCCTGCTGCAGCGTCTATAAAAGTTGGAGAATCCATTTCTATAACCTTGCAGGGCCAAAACTTTTCTGCTTCAGAACAAGCGTCCTTAACGCTGACCTATGATCCAGCTATCATGACATTCAAAGAAGCCATCGAAGGGTCATTTTTGACAGGGCAGCAAGTACCTCCAAGTCTTTCAGTCTCAACCGTGCCTAACGCCGGACAACTAGTGATCCAGATGGGACAACCCGGAAAACCCGTCCAGGGGAGTGGAGTACTTGCTTCGCTAGAGTTCGAAGCCATCAGTCCTGGCACAACACCTATTCAAATTCAAAACCCGACCGTGTTAGGAGCAAATGCTCAACCCATACCGGTTAGAGTGCAACATGGAAAAATCTGGGTGGAAGAATAAATCCGCGACCACACATGGCGTGACGTTCATTGAACTCTTGGTGACTTTGGTCATTATGTTTATTTTAGCTTCGGTGGCCCTTCCCTTTACAAAAGTGAGCGCCAAACGTTCACAAGAACTGGAGTTGCGACAAACGTTGCGAACCCTTCGTACAGCTATTGACAATTTTCGGCGGGATTGGGCCCGAGATGGCAATACGCTGCTGGGGCCTCTATGCATCAAAAATCAATTGACATGTAAAGAAGAAACCGGCGTCACAGGCTATCCCAAATCCCTTGAAACGCTCTTAAAAATTGAACTAACGGGAGGAGAAGCCCAAGCCGGAGAAGAGTCAAACATCAGACGGTATCTGCGAAAAATTCCTCTTGACCCTTTGACACAATCAACGGAATGGGGGCTTCGCTGTTACCAGGATGAGCCGGATGAATCACGGTGGTGCGAAGAAGATGTTTTTGACATTTACACCACCAGCGACCGGACTGGATTGGATGGGACCCCCTATCGTGAATGGTAATGAGACCTTTTGTACTTATCGGCAAAAAAGGGTACACTTTACTGGAACTCATGATTGTGGTGGCAATTGTTGGGATTTTGGTCTCGTTGGCTATTCCTAATTTTCAACAATCCGCCATGAAAGCCAAAGAAGTGGCTCTGAAGCAAAACCTTTTTACGATGCGCGCGGTCATTGATCAATATTACGCTGATCGCGGAGATTATCCCGACAGCTTGGAAGCCTTGGTCGAAGACAAATATCTACGAGCCATTCCTCTGGACCCATTTACGAAATCTTCGACCACATGGACAGAAATTTACGAAGAGCAGGAAGAGGGAGACGACTCGCCTGCTGGCATTTATGATATTAAAAGCGGGAGTGAAGATCTCGCACAGGACGGCACTTCTTACAAAGATTGGTAGGGTCTTTTATGAAACGTTCTCATTTACAGCATTTTATCTTGAGCGGCACATTAATTTTTGCATTAGAGGGCTGTATCCACAAACCCTCAAAAACGGTGAAACCCGTACCTCCAATGGAAATCGCCTCACCCGTCCCTCAACAAGGAAGCCTTCTTCGGGAAGCGCGACTGGAGACAGACAACCTGCGGGCGGAACTGGCCAGTCTCAAAATTCTCATGGCGAAGCAGGCGGGAGAACTCCGGTCGTTACGGAAGCAATCACAATCCGTTCAGCAACATGAGCAAGAGCGGGGGCAAGAACTACAAAACCTTCGAAGCCAACTCTTAACGTCACAAACTGAACGGGATCAATTGCGAAGACAGAATATGGAGTTACAAGGCCAAGTCGCCAATACACCGGATACGTCACAACTACTCACTGACATGCAAGATCTGCGCAGCTCATTTCAAAAAATTATGACGAGTCTCAAGGGATTGAGGTCAGATATCACCCTCATTAAAAAGGAAATACGAATCAGAAAGAAAGAATTCACGCCGCAACACACCAAAGTCATGAAGCGTCTTACACCTGCAATCTCTCCGGCAAAACGTCCACCCGATGCCAACGGCCGTATTATCATCCAAGAGGGAGACACCTTATGGGACCTGGCTCAAACCTATCAGGTACCTGTGGACCAATTACGCCAATGGAATAGCCTGACCTCGGACTTGATCATGACCGGTCTCCAGCTCAAAGTTGCCGAACCGGTCGACTCCCTGCCCCCTGCCCCGGCGCATGTGGAAGCACCAACAGATCTCATCCTTCCTGCTAGCCAGCAGGAAACTGTCACCCCTTCGAGTCAAGAGGAACCTCGACTCACCAGTGAGGAAAGCCCTAACGAAACTCCATCGCCATCAACACATATTCTTTCAATCGGTAACAGCCCGCACTCAGATGCTAATGAGTCCCCCTAGTGCCTAGCTTTCATTACAGAGCTGCTCGTCCCGATGGAAGTATTATTGAAACAGATGTGGAAGGCGAAACCCCTCGTGCCATTCGCTCCCAATTAGAATCTCAAGGGCTCCTCGTTCTTGATCTAAGTGGATCAGGAACAAGTCGGAGCCTTTCCTTCACACAACGGCAACGCACCCTCGCTCCCCGCGATTTCCTTGTGTTTAATCAGGAATTTCTGGCGCTAGTCAAAGCGGGCTTACCCATGTTGCGATGTTTTGATCTGCTGACTGACCGGACTGGACAGGGAGGGTTTCAACAAGCCCTTCAGTCGGTCCGCGAAAGTATCCGTGGAGGGGCATCAATATCGGAATCAATGTCTATGCATCCAAACTATTTCCCCGAACTCTACCAGGCATCGCTCCGGGCCGGAGAACAAGCGGGAAACCTGCCCGAGGTGCTTTCGCGCTATATTGATTATCTAAAAATGCTTATTGGGGTCCGTGAGAAAATTGTGAAGGCCACAATTTACCCCTTGTTTTTGCTGGGCTTTGGGCTACTGGTGACGTTGGGATTGTTATTTTTTGTCCTCCCCTCTTTTGCAGACGTCTACAAAGAAAGTCGAGTGGAATTGCCTTGGGCGACTCAGCTGTTATTGGACCTCACCGGTTCAGCAGGGCAATGGATACCTGTGCTGGCCATCCTCGCGGCCCTAGCGGGCGCCTGGTTTTACTGGTGGAGAACCACTCCCCAAGGACAATGGCGCCTGCATTGGTTGGTTCTCAATGCACCAGTTTTGGGCCCATTATTCTTAAAAAATCAAGTCATTCGCCTGACGAGAACCCTTTCCACCATCTTAGGCGGTGGCATTCCTCTATTATCGGCGTTAGAAGTCACCGCCCAGTCTATGCCCAATAAAGTCTTTGCAAAGGCCCTCAACACCGTCATTACTCAGGTTCGGGAAGGCGCAAGCCTCTCCGCGGCCCTTAAGAAAGAGAAATTTCTTCCGAGTTTGACATTGGAGATGATCGAAGTCGGTGAAACAACAGGCTCTTTGGAAACCATGCTGTTTGAAGTCGCAGAATTTCACGAGGGTGAATTAGATTTTGAGCTATCCCGCATGATGACCTGGATTGAACCAATCTTTATCATTGTCATCGGAATTATTTTGGGAGGTGTCGTGATTGCTCTCTACCTTCCAATCTTTCAAATGGCTGGAGCCGTCTAATTTAGACACCGCAAGAAGATATTGCCATGACCACACCTGTCAAACGCCTGCCCTTCGAAGAGATCTTAGTCAAGAAGGGTCTGATTATGGAGCGCGAAAAAGACGCCCTCCTAGAAACGGCCAGAACCTCCAACCAGCCGCTCTCTGCCATTCTGATAGAACGGGGCCGGTTAACAGAAGACGCTGTAGGGCAGATATTGGCCGACCAATATGGTTTGCCGTGGAATGATTTACACGAATTCCGAATCCCCACCGGCCTCATGGAATCGATTCCCGTTGAACTCATGCATCGATATGAATTTGTGCCCATGGAAAAGGATGGGGACATCCTCACAATCGCCATCGCTAAACCTCAAGACCTCCGGATAATTGATGAGCTGGAACACCAGTTAGGGGTTGAACTGCAACTTGTCGTCTCATCTCCATCGGCTATCCTTGATGCTCTGGGTAATAGTGAAGGAAATAGTCAGGTTCTGACACGAATTAAAGCTGAACTTGATCCTGTCCTCATCAAGGAAGACGAAAAAGGGGAAGAAATTCTTTCCGTCGAACGAATTACGCAAGATCTGAGTCCCGTCGTCAAACTGGTGAATACGATTATTTTAACCGCTCTCCAAAAACATGCGAGTGACATTCATATCGAACCCACAGACAAATCCGTAGAAGTCAAGTTTCGCATTGACGGCGTACTCTATTTGGCCATGGAGCCCTTTGACACAGGGATCCACCCGTCTCTGATCTCACGACTCAAAATTATGTCTGAATTGGATATTGCCGAACGTCGTACGCCGCAAGATGGCCGATTTAAATTATTGCTTAATCAGCGAACGATCGACTTTCGGGTCTCCATTCTCCCGAGTGTCTATGGCGAGTCTGTCGTCATTAGAATTTTAGACAAGCAACATGTTTCAGCCGGGGTTCAGGGCCTTCGGCTTGAATCCTTAGGCTATACGGGTGAAGACCTGCGGCGATTCCGACGAGCCATCACACGGCCATACGGCATGGTCCTCGTCACCGGCCCTACTGGAAGCGGAAAGACGACGACGCTTTATGCAGCATTGAATGAAGTCCATAGTGATGAAGACAAAATCATCACGATTGAAGATCCGGTGGAATATCAACTGAAAGGCATTGTCCAAATTCCGGTGAACGAGAAAAAGGGCCTCACCTTTGCTCGCGGCCTCCGTTCCATTTTGCGACATGATCCCGACAAGATCATGGTGGGAGAAATTCGCGACCTGGAAACCGCGCAAATTGCCATCCAATCGGCCTTAACCGGTCATTTAGTGTTTACAACCGTCCATGCCAATAATGCCTTTGATGTCCTCAGCCGCTTTGTCAACATGGGGATTGAATCCTATAATTTTATCGCTTCCTTGAGTTGCATTCTGGCTCAACGCCTCGTGCGCTCGATCTGTCCCCATTGCCGGGTGCCCATTGAAATTGACTCAGCGCAATGTCAAGAATCTGGGATTGATTATGAAAAAGTGAAACAGCATACGTTCTTTGAAGGCAAAGGATGTCATGAATGCAATGGCTTGGGTTTCAGGGGCCGAAAAGCCATTACGGAATTTTTAGATATGCCTGATTCCATTAAAGAAATGGTGTTAAACGGAAAATCGTCTTCTGAAATTCGAGTCGCGGCCATTGCACAAGGCATGACTTCATTACGACAAGCGGCCTTAGAAAAGGTTTTCCGGGGCGAGACAACCCTAAAAGAGATTAACCGCGTCACACCCGTCGAAGAAATGTCATGAACCTCACTCCGATGAAGAAACCCACATTTGCGCTGTCTCTCTCGGAAGAAGCGCTCTATTTAGTCGAAGCCAAACATTCGTGGGGAGCCACCAGGTTACGCCAAATTAGACAGGTGCCACTGCCTTCAGGCGCCGTTCGACTTTCTTCAGCAAAACTCAACATCGAAAATGAAGACATATTTATGACTCAGCTACGTACTCTTGTTGAACCCCTCAGAAAACCGGTTCCTATCGCCGTGAGCCTTCCCGACCTCTGTGCCCGCACCAATGTGTTTGATTTTTCAACGTTTCCAGCCAAAAAAGCGGAACAAACAGCACTCTTGGCCTGGCGATTTCAACAAGACTTAAAACTCAATACCGCCCAGTCGCGCCTGGCTTATGGCCACTATGCTCCTCGATCGCCTGGGAAAACACCACAAGACCACAGTTCACACCCACTTTGGGTATTAGGAACCGTGATTCGCAATGAAATCGTGGAGCAATATGAACGCATGTGCTTAGCCGTCGACCTCATACCTATTTCTGTCAGTATTTCCGGTCTGGATATTTTTGACCTCTATCACGGCACACTTCAAAAAACCTTAAAACTCAATGGACAACGAAGTTCTAATGTGCCTACAGGAGGCCTGTTTCTTTTCATAAGCCATTGGGGATTTACATTTTTGGCCTTCAACAAAGGATGCCCGGTCTTCATTCGCACAAAAGCCATGAGTATTCGTCCGGACCCAAAAGACGTTGTAGAATCTATGGCTTCATCCGAACAGGAGGACCACTCGGCTTCTCCTCAACCCGTAGAAGCACTCAATCACGAAACTGATCAGCAAGACCCAGACATGAGTCAAAGCCGCCCCACCCCGTACTCTTCCTATACGGCCAAAAAGGCTGAAAAAGAGATTTTGGCGACGCTTCAGTATTGTTTTGAAAATTTTCAGCACGACTTCGCTATGGGTTCTGCCACTAATCTCTTTGTCGTTAGCGACTTGGAACATGGACATGTACTGCTGCCCGCCGGCGAGGATATTGCCCAGACAGCAAAAATTAGCGGGGCGGACGATCTACCCATTGCAGTCACCCATCTGCCGTATCCGAAACATCTTGCCAAGAAGAAACGGCGGTTCTCACAAGAATCAGGTATCTGGTCAGCCCTATCCGGGTATGCCAGTCTACGGGTGGCATGATGACTCCACGAATTCGCATCAATCTTGCTGCCCCCGGCATCCCTCAACTCACAAGGACACAGTTCTATTTGAAGCTTATTGTAGTAGCCGGCATCGCTTTTGCTGCAATCTTTTGGTGGCTGGGTTCCATGCTGCAAGAACAAATCAAGGATATCGAATACCAAACCCACGTCGTGCAAACTCAAACCGGGAAGGTCAAAGCGGCAGCCATCTCAGGAGGAATAGACTTATCAAGCCGAGCCATCAAAAACATTCCTCAACACATTTCCTTCGTGAAACTGGTGCGGGGACGTGTCGGCTTTTCATGGACACAATTGCTGAGCGACTTAGAAACCACAGTTCCCAAAAACATTATTATGAGCGCTGTTTCCCTAGACGAAAAAACAAATTCGGTGCTCCTGAACGGTTCAACGCCATCACTTCAGGATCTCAATCGGCTTATTCATCAACTGGAACAACATCCAGCATTCAACGATGTCATCTTGACCCAGCATGCCAACAAAAAGAAGAAAAACAGGAAAGGACTAGCGCCTATCATCTTTTCCATGAAAGTTGCTTATAATCCCAATCACCTTCTACCAAAATCCGGCGCCTCGTAAAACCGTATGATTCCTCTAAAAATATTTCAGCAATCGCCAACAACCCTCTTGCTCTCAAAGTATTTGATGCCTTTGGTAGGGCTAGCCGGACTCTCCGTGTTGTCCGCTCTGGCCATGTTTGGCTTCGTGTATTACCCTGCTCAAACCCAATTGGAACAAACTTCGGTTAGCCTTCAATCCGCACAACACCTCTACAACCAAACGAAAGTGGCCAAACAGACTCAAGGAATTATCACGACGACCTGGGACGCTCTCTCAAATTATCGAGAGTTCACTGACCTGAGTTTAGAGATCGCAGATTTGGCGAAACACAACCATGTGATCATTCCTGGCATGGGGTATGATTTCAAACCTCTCGCGAATAAGTTAGCCGCCAAAGGGACCTTTGGCTTCGAAGCCCAAGGGGCATACGCATCGATACGTAAGTTTATTTATGAACTAGAAAAACGTTGGCCCTACCTCTTTATCGAAAAATTGTCGGTAGAACGCTCAAAGAAAAATACAGGGGTGATCTTTAGAATGACCATTTCCACATTTTTAAAAGAATTCCCTCAAAACCAGAAGAAAACAAGAGCCTCATGACCAACCAACAAAAAGGGGTTCTCCTGATTGGCCTGCTTGTGGCATGGGGAGGCGTCACCATGTATCAAATGTCTGATTTCTCGGACTCAAGTCCAACACGCTCTTCTAATACCTCACAACCATCAGGCCTGCCATCAATTAAAGATCTTGCGTTAGAGGAATCCTATCCCAATGCTAGAAAGTCTGTGAGATTCTCACAGCCACGGAATATTTTTGCCCCAGTTTCGAAGCCAAAAATCGTTGTGGCTAAAAAGCCGCCTAAAAGAACCCCATTAGCCGATCACGTAGCCCCCTCACCCCCACCCCAGGCCCCGACCCCAGAAGGTCCCTCTTCTGGCGAGCTCGCGACACAACGTGCGCGACAACAACTGAACCAATTTCGTTTTCTGGGCTATCTGAAGAAAGGCGGGGAAAGCCAAGCATTTCTCACTAAGGGACATGCCATCTATATCGTGAAGCAAGGAGAAATACTAGAGGGTCAAATTCAAGTCAATAAAATCGAGCCCGAAACCATTGTGCTCTCGACACAGGTTTGGGAAACTGGAAGCCAGGTTCAAGCCACCATTCCCTTAACTCCAAAAACCTGAATTTCCCTTGCAACATAGATATTTACCTGGCAGCCTGCTATCCTCTGAATATGAAGTTTCTACGCCACACATTTACCAAATATTCACTTTTTGAACTGCTAAAGTATCTACCACTGGCGTTCATCGTTCATCTTCTCGTGAGTCCCTCGCCTGGATGGGCTGAAATGTTTCGCTGCTACGATCAAGCAGGCACTCAAGTCCTGACTGATAACCCTGCCCAACTGGCCGACTGCATACAACTTGAATCCTCCATCGTGTCATCTTCCCAAGAATCTCACAACATTCCGCAACCTGCTAGCACCACAGAAGTTTTCCCTCCGACAACCTCTCAACCCGATTCAGGAAAGGGAGATTCTCTGGCAGCCGAGGAATTCCACCAAGGCTCACCTGCCAAACCCGACATCACCATTCCTTTAAGAAAAATGGGAGGGTCATTTATTGTTCAGGCGGTTCTGAATAAGGAACGAACCGCTCGACTTATTGTCGATACAGGCGCCTCAATGACAGTCCTATCGACCCAAATTGCTATTGACCTAGGCATTTTGGGGACAACTGATAATGAACTACTGACTGTGAATACTGCTGGCGGTTCTGTACAAGTCAACATGAACTATCTTCGGTCGCTCAATGTGGGAGACTCAGAAGCTCAGCATGTTGCCGTGGCAATCCACGATCTGCCCGATATCCCCGAACACATCGAAGGTTTGTTAGGGATGTCTTTTTTAAAACATTTCCTGATTACGTTAGATGCTGAGCATTCTGAACTCGTCCTTCGGCCCAAGCCCACCCCCTAAACACAATTAGCCTCTTCGATTTACTTGGAAGGGCCAGCAGTGCCCTCAGGCCACCGAACGTCGATTGATTGAGTGTCCGGAGTACACCTATCAACTGATGGTCACCAGGGTGCCCTCTGCGACCGAAGTGGGTCTGCCGCGGGTATGCATGACGGGCCGACAGGGAACACCGGATCAAGCAACTCAAAGAGGACCTCCTGCTCGATACCTTTTGCCTGCAGTCGTTTGAGACTACCGATGCAGCTTTTCGGCTAGGCGATGTCGCCTGCAACCTGCTAGCGGGGTTCGGGAAACCGTCTTGCTACAATGTTAGTTCTACCAGCGATTGCGAGCGGTCCGCGATTTTGTCTTTCTGGTTGGAGCCGACTTGATTCCCCAAGGGGCGACGGGCTCGAGTCCGGTTTGCCGGCCCGCCGACGGAGCGAGAGGAATTTGCACTGCGGCTTCGAACCCTGTCGGAGGGGCTGCCAATTACGGCGCAACTCATAAGACTCTGTGCGCTCTCGAATATGTCCTTGTGTCGGCAAACTCTGTTTCAGGTAACCTAATAGATGAACTTCGCAATGAAAGGGGTCAAGAACCCGCGCAACGGGAGAGGAAGCACAATGACAAGATAGGAGGACAGGTTGCCCTCCCCAAAAAACATTCTCAGAGCCCAGAACCCTCGACGCAACTGACTTTTGCAGAGGGTTCTATAGTACCAAAGATTCAAGATGTAGACCTGAAAAACCGAAAAGAATGGTGACATATCTAACAATTCATCCCAAGTATATGAGGGTTGAAGAAGTAAGTTAGATAGCCCACGATTATCAACCTCTGTTCAATTGAGGATCAAGCTATGAGCTCTGGAAAATTTCGACTAGTCACTCGCAGTGATTTTGACGGACTTGTGTGCGCCGTGCTGTTAAAGAAACTGGGTATCATTGAGGATATCTTGTTTGTTCATCCCAAGGATATGCAAGACGGCATCATTGCCGTATCCGAAAATGATATTACGACTAATCTTCCCTATGTTGAAGGCGTGCATTTGGCCTTTGATCATCACACGAGTGAAACCATTCGCAATACAGGCGAGCGAAGCAATCACATCATCGACCCAGACGCCCCATCAGCCGCACGAGTAGTCTACCGGCACTATGGAGGAGAACAAACATTCCCTGCGGAATGGAATGAGATGATGGCAGCCGTCGACAAAGCCGACTCGGCACAATATGAGATCGAGGAAGTCCTGAACCCCAGCGGATGGGCCTTGATGAACTTCCTCATGGATGCGCGGACGGGACTTGGCCGCTTTCGAGAATTTCGAATTTCCAACTACCAATTGATGATGGAACTCATCGAAAAATGCATCACACTCTCCATTGATGAAATCATTGCTCTACCGGACGTTCAAGAGCGCGTGAAGCTCTTCCAGGAACATGCCGAACTAGCCAAAAAGCAAATTCAGAAATGCTCGAAGGTGCATGAAAATGTCGTGGTCCTGGATCTACGGAACGAAGAGATCATTTACGCCGCTAACCGGTTCATGATTTACGCGCTGCATCCGGAATGCAATCTCTCGATACATGTCATGTGGGGACTCAAAAAACAAAACACCGTGTTTGCCATCGGCAAATCGATTGTCAACCGCAGCTCAACCATCAATATCGGGGAACTCTGTTTAACCTATGGCGGCGGGGGGCACCATAATGCAGGAACCTGTCAGATTGGCAATGACGTCGCCGATGAAAAACTCAATGAAATTCTCCAAAAGATTCACGCTCAAAGCTTGGCATCAGCTGGCGCTTGACCAACAACTTACGCGACAAGGATCTAACAGAGATTCGATCCTAAGACGAAGGGTTTCCACAATGGAAGCCGTCACCCTCCAAACGGCAAGGGTGACCTTCATAGTTTCCAGAACATCTGCTAATATGCTAATCGACTAGATGACATGCTTTTTGGTGTCTATATCTAATAATGGCTTAAACATTGGTGAAAATTATTTTTAAAGAAATTTTTTCATCTTAAAACTTTCAGCATTAGTTGTTAGGCTATACTACCGCGGTTGAAAAAAAATCAATCTGATAGCGTGGCTTCTTCCGAAAACTTCTGAATGGCCTCCAGTAGTATTGCGCCTTGGCGGATGATGCGAACTTGTGGTTCGACTTGCAAAACCGTAGAAGGTTGCCCCCCTGGCGTTTGACCACCATCCAAGATTAAATCAATGCCCGCTCCTATCTGTTGTTCCACCTCTTGAGCAAATCGCAAAGGAAGTTGACCCGAACGATTAGCACTGGTTCCTGTAAGAGGACCGGTCTGATTTATGAGTTCGCAAATTCGTACGTCATTAGGTTGACGCACACCTATAGTTCCTTCAGCACTCACTACCCTAGCTGATAACTGTGGCTTAGCTCTTAGGGTAAGAGTTAGGAGTCCAGGCCAGAATCGTTGTATGAGTTTCTCGGCAATTTCCGGAACGTCATCAACGAGTTGATCAAGTTGGGACAAGTCACCAATTAAGACTGGAAAGGGTTTGTGGCCACGATCGCCTTTGATGGCTTGTAATTTTTCTAAAGCCTCGGACTGAAAGGCACTAACAGCTAATGCGTAAAAGCTATCGGTCGGAATAGCTAAGACACCGCCTCCTCGAAGACACAATACAGATTGTTCGATGATATATGGAAATGATGCTGCGGCTAGTGGAAGAACTAAGGCCATGCGTATGGGAACAATCTGAACCCTAGCACTGAACAACGAATTTAAAAAAAGCAGCTTGCTAATAGCACACTATAACACGCGGTGGGCGATGTCGGAGCGGTAATAGCGGCCCTCAAACTGGATGGGGGTCAGGGCCTCATAGGCATGTGCTTGAGCCTTCTGGATCGTCTCCCCCAATGCGGTGACTCCCAGAACCCGGCCACCGTTGGTCACAATCGCCTGGCCTTGTTGAGAAGTTCCGGCATGAAAAATCACCGCGTGTTCAGAAGCTGCCTGAGGCAATCCACTGATCGGCAGCCCTGTCTGATAGGAACCCGGATAGCCTTTCGACGTCAGTACCACGCAGACCGCGGATTGCTCACGCCAGATGACGTTGATCTGATCTAAACGATGTTCAACCACAGCTTCAAGAATATCCACGAGATCGGTTTGCAACAACGGCAAGACCACTTGTGTTTCAGGGTCTCCGAATCTCGCATTAAACTCCAGCGTATACGGCTTCCCGTCTCTAATCATCAGACCAGCATAGAGCACGCCATAAAACGGACTGCCCATGCGAGAAAGTCCGGTGACCGCAGGATAGAACACGTCTTCCAGAATACGCTGCTGCAACGCCGGCGTCGCTAACGGCGCGGGAGCGTAGGCCCCCATGCCTCCAGTATTCAGTCCTGTATCGCCTTCACCAATCCGCTTGTGGTCCTGGGCCGGAATCATGGGGATGACAGTCCGCCCATCCACAAACGCCATGACAGTCAGCTCTTCTCCATCTAAGAATTCTTCTAAAACGACTGTGGCACCTGCTTCACCAAATTGCCGATCACCCAACATGCTACTCACCGCATCTCGGGCTTCAGCATGTGTTGCACAAATTATGACCCCTTTCCCTTGAGCCAGGCCGTCAGCCTTCACCACAATGGGCATTGCGCAGGACTCCAGCCATGCTAAGGCAGGCTCAAGAGTATCAAATGATCGGGAAGCGGCCGTGGGAATCTGTTCCCGTACCATGAGCTCTTTGGCAAATGATTTGCTGGATTCAATGCGAGCGGCATGGCGCGTTGGACCAAAAATTCGCAAGTTGGCTTTTCGAAATTCATCGGCAATGCCTAACGATAAAGGCAACTCAGGACCCACAATCGTAAGATCAATGGCATTGTCTTTGGCAAATGTTTGAAGCCCATGGAGGTCATCAACCTTTAGAGGCACGCATTCAGCCACCTGTGCAATCCCAGCATTGCCCGGCGCACAATAAATTTTTGTCACACGCGGCGATTGCGCTACTTTCCACACCAGCGCATGTTCGCGCCCACCATTGCCAATGACGAGCAGTTTCATGATTCTCTAGACTTGAAGGAGAGGAAGAAATTCAAAGGAATTCTAAACACTGGAGTTGCTGGACACACAGGGCGTGTTGAAATGAGTCATGGCTAATGACGGAAGTGCCGCATTCCCGTCAGAATCATGGCTACTTGCTGTTCATCCACGGCTTGAATAATTTCTTTGTCTCGAATCGAGCCTCCCGGCTGAATCACCGCCGTGATACCCGCACTGACCGCCGCATCAATCCCGTCTCGAAAGGGAAAAAACGCATCTGAGGCCATCACACAGCCTTTAATGGGAAGATTCGCTTTGATCGTGGCCAATTTCACGGAATCCACTCGGCTCATTTGTCCAGCACCAATGCCCACCGTTTGCTGTGCAGTGGCAAACACAATGGCGTTGGACTTCACATGCTTGCAAACCTTCCACGCAAAATCGCAAGCTTGGTACTCTTCATGGGTCGGTTGACGTTGAGAAGGAATGGTGAGGTCACCCAATTCCCGTAACGACCCCAAATCCCGGTCTTGGACCAACAGGCCCCCAACAATTTTCTTGACATCCAGGGTATCTTGCTGAGTCGATGCTAACGAACCCACGGCCAAGACACGCAAATCCTTTTTTCGTTGCAATTCGGTTAAGGCCTCTTCAGAAAATGATGGCGCCACTAACACTTCCACAAACGTGGATGTCACCTCCTTGGCCATGGCAATATCCACATCACGATTACAGGCAATGACGCCGCCAAACGCCGAGACGGGATCGGTTTCCCGGGCTCGAACATATGCTTCGACAGCGGTCTCGCCCAATGCCACCCCGCACGGATTGTTATGTTTGACGATGACGACAGCCGTGTCATCAAATTCCTTTGCTAATTCCAGGGCGGAATTCGCATCCAAATAATTATTGTACGACATGGCCTTGCCATGGAGTTGTGTGGCTTGGCAGACGGAGGGCTCCTTGGCCTGTTTTTCTTGATAAACCGCACCGGACTGGTGTGGATTTTCGCCATACCGGAGATCATCAACCTTTTCATACATCATCGAAAACAATGTAGGAAATTTTTGCTCGGGGGACTCCGCCAATTGTGCCTGAAGATAATTGGCAATCAAACTGTCGTACCGCGCTGTATGAAAAAAAACCTTCTTGGCCAATTCCCGACGCAAACTCAGAGACACTGTCCCAGACTGCAAGGCTTCCAACGTTCGCGAATAATCTTGTGGATCCACAATCACCAAGACATCTTCATGATTTTTGGCCGCCGACCGCAGCATCGACGGGCCGCCGATATCAATATTTTCGATAGCTTCCTCAAACGTGCACCCTGGCTTGGCCACCGTCGCCTCAAAGGGATACAGATTGACCACCACCACATCGATCGGGGCAATCCCCTGCTCGTTCATCTGTTGCATATGAGCTTCAACCGAACGCCGCCCGAGCAGTCCGCCATGAATTTTGGGGTGTAAGGTTTTTACCCGTCCATTCATAATTTCCGGAAACCCGGTATAACGAGCCACCTCTGTGACCTCGACACCGGCATCTTGCAACATTTTAGCGGTCCCGCCCGTTGAGAGAATATCGGCCCCCAACCCCACTAGACCTTTGGCCATCGTTTCAATCCCAGTCTTATCCGATACGCTAATCAGCGCTTTTCCCAACTGTGCCATGATTTCCCCTATCGCTGTGACGTGAAAAAAGTGACAAAAAACAGGAGAAGCAGCTTACCAAACAGCCCTAGGAAACTTCAACGAATGTCCAGGAACAATCCACCCGGGTGTCATCCCCGCAG
This sequence comes from Nitrospirales bacterium, assembly GCA_965223315.1. Classification (GTDB taxonomy): domain Bacteria; phylum Nitrospirota; class Nitrospiria; order Nitrospirales; family UBA8639; genus Nitrospira_E. The sequence goes on along the minus strand of CBDCWD010000004.1, from coordinate 1,924,474 downwards.
TTTTTGGCGGGGATCTATCCGAAAAAGACAAAACCTGGATTCCCGATAAAGATGCCGGGAATGACCGAAACCCATGCCTCGACGGGTCTCAGCTTTGTGTATCCACCCACGGAAGTCGATGAGCAATGATGAAAAGTGGTTAACGTATTTTTTAGTACTTCGTAAAGGGTTTCTCTTCATCGACCGAATACACTATAGGCAACATCACGTCGAAAACTATGGATAAGAAACCTCACATAATCCATCATCTTGACCAGCATTTCTAAAAAACTTGCATGTTTTGGCAAGACGCCCTCGTGCTCTTAGTTACTACCTGTACGCCGGAAAGGATTGTTTGAACTAAACTATTATGGATGCCATACTTCTCGTTGGCGTACTCGTCATCATCATAGCCATTGGAGTGCTGTGTGTTGTCTTAGGGCAGAGCCCGCAACAACACCATGTCTCTGAAGAAAAAATCGAAGGCGCCAACTTTATTCCCTCACAAATGTTTATGGGAACGGATGGCCAGAACGGCTTGGCGGTCAATGAACGCACGCAAAACATTTGCCTCATCACATCCCCCTCCTCTTCACCACGGTTACTTTCTACCAACGACCTGATTGGATCCTATCTGATTAAAAACGGTGATTTGTTGGGCGAAGGAAAGCGGAGCAACCCGCAAGAACTGGTGATATTTCTCAATGAGGTGCAGCGACAAAAAGACTCCCTGATTGCCTCGTTACACATGGAGGCCGCCCATGGATCAACCCAACGCATCGACCTGCTGGTCGTGGTTCATGATCAGGAAGATCCTCTTCATGTCGTGAATTTCCTGGACATGGAAACAAAGGAGGGAGGCATCTTGTTTGAAAAAGCTCTCAGTGCCGCAACACATTGGCATCATGTTTTGGATGGACTCATCCTAGAAGCCGACAAATTGGCTCAAATTCACACTGACATGCCGCAAGAAAAAGAAATAGCCGTAGCCGCACCGTAGCGTCTGCACACCCCCTTTCCTGATCTTGTTCCGCACTATCGTCCTTCTCTTGTTTTTTCTTCCTGTTTCTTTCTCTCTCTCATTGTAGCGCTATATTCCTACTCGTCACATCATCACGCATCACCTAAGTTCTCGTCTCTCTACGCTCAGAAGGCGTCCCCACCAAACGGGGAATAGCCCCTCCACGTCCAATCCTGTTTCCTCCATGCATGCATGACGGTTTTTGCCTATCACCACACAAGACTTGACGCCCAGTACTTTGCAGGAGGAAACCATGAGCATCACACAAACCCCTGGATTCAAAATCGTCAAATATATCGCACTCGGTCTTGGAATCGTTCTATCCTATACGCTCGCCTCTGGATGGACTAGCTCACCTGCTCAGGATCTGCATCAGGCCATCGAAGCACGCGATATTTCCCGTGTCCGTGAACTCATCTCGCAAGGCGCTGATGTGAACCAACCCACACCTCAAGGCGCTACACCCTTACATTATGCCGCACGTTTTGGACAAATACCGTTGACGCAACTATTGCTAGCAGAAGGTGCCGATATCCATGCGATCTATGAGACGCAATGGACCCCATTGCACTTGGCCGCCAAAGGCGGACACGTGGATGTCGCGAAACTATTATTAGACCATGGCGCTGATGTGAATGAAAACAACAACATGACCACTCCCCTCCATATTGCCGTGCAAGAAGGCCATCAACGCATGGTCAGCTTTTTATTAGCCCATGGCGCTGCCGTCCACGCACCCTTCCAAGAAGGATGGACCGCCCTGCATATCGCGGCACAAATTGGAGACAAGGATCTGACCCGATTGCTTCTCTATGCCGGAGCCCCTATTGACGCCAAAAATACGATCGGCCTCACGCCGCTTCACTCGGCGGCTCTATCCGGCCATCTCGACCTTACCCGTTACCTCATTTCCCAAGGCGCCACATGCTCCTCCCCGACCCAATCGGTCCAAGGCATTCAACCGCAAACCATACAAACCGTAATCACAGCCCTTCAGGAAATTCTTCAACATTGTCCGAAAGCTCAAATCTCATAAAAAACATCGTACGTTACTGAGAGTCTTTTCCTCGAAATCTTCTCTCACGCATCTGCCAACACCCGTATAATTTGGATGTATTCATTCAATCCTTGTATGATCGACAAGAAGTCTCTTCAAAATCTAGAGTCTATTGTGTTGCTCAAAAATTGAGCCCTGCTTTTCTTAATTCACATTAAGTGGTTCACCCATGCATTGGATATTTTTCGGCCTTCTCGCCGCATTGAGCGAATCCTTCAAGGACCTAACCAGCAAGCATGGCCTACGCGAAATTTCACCATTGCACGCTGGACTGGCGGCATCTGCGATACCCATCCCCTTGCTGCTAGGTCTCGTATTCGTCAGTGATGGATTACCTACACTTGGACCTTCCTATCCTTTAGGGGCCTGTAAGATTAAGTGTGTAATTGGTTATCATCATGGATTTATTTTCTGAAGGAGGACTGATGACCAAGAACAGTACAAAAACCGATGCCTTGCTCGATGACTTATTGCAAGACTGTGACTCGCCTGAAGATATTCTTGGGGAGCATGGGCTGTTGAAAGGGTTGACCAAACGGTTGGTGGAGCGGGCACTGGCGGCTGAACTCACCAATCATCTGGGGTATGCTCCTCATGCCCGTCACCAGGCCCAGAACGGAAACGTCCGCAATGGCACGAGTGCCAAAACGATTGAGACCGCTCAAGGTCCAGTGGAGCTGGCCGTGCCCCGAGATCGATCAGGCACGTTTGAACCGGCCGTCGTCAAGAAACGCCAACGGCGGCTCGAGGGTTTTGATGACAAAGTGCTAGCCCTGTATGCCCATGGACTGACCACGCGGGAAATTCAAGGGCATCTCGAAGAGCTGTACGGGACCGACGTCTCGCCCACGCTGATTTCGACGATCACCGATGCCGTCTTAGAAGATGTGCGGCTCTGGCAAAGTCGGCCGCTGGAGACGGTGTATCCCATCCTGTATTTTGATTGCCTGTTTGTGAAATCGCGACACGATGGAGCGGTCAAGACCAAAGCCGTCTATGTTGCCCTCGGCGTGACGCTCACGGGAGAGAAGGAACTCCTGGGCCTGTGGGTCAGTGAAACGGAAGGAGCCAAGTTTTGGTTAGCGGTGTTCACGGACTTGCAACAGCGAGGCGTGAAGGATTGCTTTGTCGCTTGTGTCGATGGGCTGACCGGGTTACCCGAAGCCTTGGAAACCATCTTTCCCCAGACTCAGGTGCAACTCTGCATTGTCCATAAAGTGCGCCACGCCTTACGGTACGTGGTCTGGAAAGAACGCCGCCCGGTCGCCCGCGATTTACGAGCGATCTATGGCGCGGCCACGCTGGCAGAAGCCGAAGAAGCCTTGGAGCGCTTTGCGCAGATGTGGGATCAAAAATATCCCTCAATTAGTGCCAGTTGGCGTCGCGACTGGACACGGTTGACCGTGTTCTTTGACTATCCCCCTGAAATTCGGAAAGTGATCTATACGACCAATGCGATTGAATCCCTGAATTTCTCATTACGGAAGGTCCTCAAAAAACGCGGCGCGTTCCCAACCGATGAAGCCATTTTGAAAGTGCTCTACCTGGGGATGCAACGCATTGCCAAGAAATGGACCATGCCCATTCCAGAATGGAAACGAGCGCTCAATCAGTTTGCCATTCTATTAGGAGACCGAGTGTCAACGAAAGAGTAATTCACGATCAGTTACACAGAAGACTTGACAGGCCCTCGTCGCATCCAGGGCATAGACCGTGTGAGTCAGCTCGACACCAAACTCCTCGTCGAGATAGAGCTTGCGGGCAATCTGGATCAGTGAGTGAGCAAAGTCGGCGTAGATGCGCCAATCGCGAACCCTGTTCGCATCGGCTAATGTACTGCGGGTGACGGGGCTGCGAATGCCCATGTGGTACAGCTTGGATTGCTGGGCACGCAGGCAGACTTCGATGTCGCGCAGACTCTCGCGATACGTGAGCTGGGCAAAGGCCAGGCTGAGATATTGGTCGAGACAGCTGAAGTGCTTGACCTTGTGGTGGCCTCGATAGCGTTGGACACAGCGCCGAAACGTGTGCATAGGCAAATGATCCATCACCTGTGAAAAAATAAGTTTGCCGGTATACATGAGCCAGGTCCTCCCCGAGTTCCACAGGAGGATGGCGAAGAGCAGGTTTTCGTTTCAAGTCGATGACAGACATAAATGGGTTATTTGTCATGTAGAAACAAGAGGTTATGCCTTTTCAGCTATCAAACGTCCGGACAGCAGTGATATTTAGGGAAGAAAGAAAAACAGAAATACGACAATACGGATTTCTATCCCGTTTTTGTGGAAACCTCTTCTCCAACTCCAAAATCAAACCAGCAGGAGACCATGGAGTCGTAATCGGCCCTTTTTCTATGAGAAAATCAATATCACTCTCAGAAGTCGCTTCCCCTGTGCGACGGATTCAAAAATACGGACATTGTATGCACCATGCTTCGCGGCGATTCGCAGCACATCTTCTCGCTTGTCAGCCAAGAGGGTCTGTAGGTCACTCATAACTTCTCCTGGGGGAACAGGACAGTAGCTCCGCAAGACACCCATCCTAGGACCCATCAGACTCGTAGGTGTGGCCATGAGATTCGTGACGTTCAGGTCATTCCGTCGACGAACCTGATCAAGACCGGCCACCTCATACTTCTTTAATAAATCTTGCAAATCGGTGATAGCATGGTTAATATAGCAGAAATATGTACAAATATCGATTAGTCACGACTCGATTACAGCATCTTAGCGAAACCTTCCCGGTGGTTGTCCTGAGCGGAGCGCGCCAGGTAGGGAAGAGCACTCTTATCGAACATGCATTTCCACCAGGCACTGACTGTGTCGTGTTCGATCCGGTGGTGGATGTAGGAAACGCCCGACAGGATCCGGATCTGTTCTTGGATAATCATCCGGCAACACCACTGTTGCTGGATGAGATTCAATATGCCCCAGAGTTAGTTGCGGCTATCAAACGACGTGTGGATCGGAATCACAAACCGGGTCAATTCGTCCTCACTGGCTCCCAACAATGGGAAGTGATGAAATCGCTCGCCGAGAGTCTTGCCGGTCGTGTGGTATTCGTTGATCTTGAAGGCTTCTGCCTGACAGAGATGGCCGACAACACTGATGAGACAAGTTGGCTAGTCTCATGGATTGAGGACCCTCATGAATTCGTCCGTGCCAAGCGAAAGACCATTCGTCTTCAACACACGTTGTATGAAACGCTCTGGCGCGGCTTCCTACCCATGGCGACAGTCATGCCACTTGATACCATTCCGGACTTTCATGAGGCCTATCTCAAGACCTATGTCGAGCGAGATGTCCGACTACTCGCCGACGTATCAGAATGGCAGATATTTGGCCGATTTGTCCGACTCGCAGCTGCACTCACGGCCCAGGAAATTAACTATAGTCAGCTTGGATGTGCAATCGGCATCTCGCCGCAAACCGCCCGCAGATGGCTCGATATGCTCAAGGGCACGTTTCAATGGTTTGAGGTCCAAGCCTTTTCCGGCAACAACATCAAGCGTGTGAGCAGCAAACCCAAAGGATTTATCGCCGATACGGGTTTCGCCTGCGCCGCGCAACTGATTTCGTCTCCCGTTGTACTCGGCGGGCACCCAATGTTGGGAGCGTTGTTTGAAACCGCGGTAGCCGCGGAAATCAGAAAGCAAAGCAACTTGCTCTCGCCAAAGCCACAGGTCTACCACTGGCGTTCGGCTGGTGGCGCTGAAGTTGATCTGGTGCTAGAACGAGACGGTAAGTTATTCCCCTTCGAGATCAAGGTCAAGAGCCAGCTGGCAAAACGCGACGCTCGCGGCATCAAAGCATTTCGAGACAGCTATCCAAACTTGGACATCCAGCCTGGTATCGTCATGGCTCCCACGGACAAGATCGAGAAGATATCAGACGATGACTTTGCGATGCCCTGGAATGTGGCCTAGGAATAGGCAGACGCCTTTCACCCTACCCTAATTCGACTGAGCTCATTGCACAGGCTCTCCCTCAAGGGCGAGGGAATTCTGAAATGTCTTAGCTCAAAGTTAAAGTACTCTAGGCGTTCAAGAATGAGAGAGAACCCTGAAGGAGCATCATTTGATCGGAAGTACGGAGAGGTCGGCGACCGAGACGAGAGGGCTTGGGAAAATTCCTAGCAAAACCACACCGGCCACCGCACAGGCCAGAACCACGGAAACCTGCGGGGAAAGGATGAGACGAGTATTCTTTTCTTGTTCTGGCGACGGTTCACGCATATACATCACCATCACAATGCGCAAATAATAGAACGCGGAGATGGCCGCGAAGACAAGCCCGAAAATAGCCAGCCAGGCCAAGCCCGCATTGACGGCTGCCATAAACAGATAAAACTTCCCAATAAAGCCTGCCGTGGGAGGGATGCCTGCCAAAGAGACCATAAAGACCAGCATGAGAAAAGCGCCGCCCTTATGACGTTTGGCCAGTCCCGTAAAGTCTTCAATGTCTTCACCTTCTAACCCCCCGTTTCTGAGAATAGCAACCATGGCAAACGCGCCAATGGTCATAAAGGAATAGATGGCAAGATACAACATTAAGCTGGATACGCCCTGATGCGAAATCTCCGTTCCCCCCATCCACCCGGCAACAACCACGCCCACCAGCGCATATCCCGCATGGGCAATACTTGAATAGGCTAACATTCTCTTCACATTGGTTTGGACAATCGCCACAAGGTTTCCTAATGCGACGGACAGTAAACACACTGTCAAGATCAGTACATTCCAGTTCGGTTTGACCCCGCCAAACCCTTCTAACAAGACTCGAAGCAACGCGGCAAAGCTCGCGGCTTTTGACGCCACAGCCATAAATGCCGTCACCGACGTCGGCGCGCCTTCATAGACATCAGGGGTCCACATATGAAACGGCACGGCTGCCACCTTAAATCCAAACCCAACAATCATGAGCATGAGCGCCAGAAGGATAATGGGATCATTCAACCCTTGCCCATTCACCACTGCCGAAATTTCAATGAGTCGAGTACTCCCTGTCACCCCAAATAACAAGGAAATGCCGTACAGCAAAATACCTGAAGAAAAAGCCCCCAACACAAAGTATTTTGCCGAGGATTCGATCGAGCGGGCTTCAAAACGTTTGAACCCTGCCATGATGTACAGCGTAATGGACATCAGCTCGATGCCAAGATAGATCGTCAGCAGATCGGCTCCCGACACCATGACCATCATGCCGACTAATGCCAGCAACACAAAGGCGTAATATTCGGCAAGCTCAATTTTCTCTTCTTTGAGATAGCTCATGGACAAGAGAATCGTAAGCCCACTCACCAGGTACAACAGCATCTTCCAAAAGGCGGCATAGGAATCTAAAGTCACTAAACCACTGAAGGCAGAGACCGGCTCGCCAAAGTCCGTCATCGTGATAAGACTACAGACCACTAAAGACCCTAAACACATCCAAGCCAGAAAATCTTTTTTTGCTGTTGGAGTGATCGGATCCAACACCAGCAGAATGCAGGCAATTCCCACAAGAATTAATTCTGGAAGAATCACCCCTAAATCAGACAGTGGAAGACTCATTGACTACCCTTCAGGGTCGTTGAAAAAAGCCGCCAGCGGCGTTCTCGCCCTTTTTCCGTGCTCACGTAGTGCCAGTACGCTCCGCGCGCAAAAAGGGCTGCGGCCTTGCTGGACGGACTTTTTTGAACAGACCCGAGGCTGCTGATAAGGAACAACCTCCTGGAGAAATATGGCCCTTGATCTCTTCATTATTCAGCACTATCCTTTAAACCAAGATGGGCGATAATGTTCGTTTTTGTAGCTGTGCCTGCTAGAGGCTCAGGCAAGAATTCTTGTTGGACGATGACGGAGGCCGATTGCGCAGCCACCACCCTCTCCACACTGCTATGCATCACATCCAAAAGAGGCTTAGGATACAGCCCAATCCAAAACACCAGCACCACGAGTGGCACTAACATGCCAAATTCACGGGAATTGAGATCCGTTAATTTAGGAAGCATGTTGGGAGAGGCGGGACCATAGACAACCCGCTGCACCAAATACAAAATATACACGGCCGCTAAAATAATTCCCAATGCGGCTAAAGTCGCTGTCAACTTGTCCCAAGCAAAGACACCGACAAGCACTAAAAATTCACCCACGAAGCTATTCATCCCGGGCAACCCAACGGAAGACAACGCAAAAATCACCAAGAAGGTGGCATACTTGGGCATCGCATGAGCCAGTCCCCCGTTTTCAACAATCTCTCGGCTATGCGTCCGCTCATAAATGATGCCGACACACATAAAGAGCGCGCCCGTGGTAATCCCGTGATTAATCATTTGAAGCACGGCGCCTTCGATTCCTTGAGCATTGAAGGCAAAAATTCCTAACGTCACAAACCCCATATGACTCACACTGGAATAGGCAATCAGCTTTTTGATGTCGCTTTGAGCCAGTGCCATATAGGCGCCATAAATAATGGCGATAACCGATAAAGCCATGATCACCGGAGTGAAGGTGACCGACGCATCCGGCAACATTGGCAATGAAAATCGCAGGAACCCATAGGTGCCCAATTTCAGCAATACACTGGCCAGAATGACGCTTCCCGCCGTGGGCGCCTGCACATGGGCATCGGGCAGCCAGGTATGAAACGGAAACATGGGCACCTTGACGGCAAAGGCTGCAAAGAAAGCCCAAAACAACAGGGCTTGCAGGCCTGACGCATAGGAGGCATGGGTCAAGGTCAAAATATCAAAGGTTCGCCCGCCTTCAAAATACAACACCAAAATCGCGACCAGCAGCAGAATACTTCCCGCCAAGGTATAGAGGAAAAACTTAATGGCCGCATACACGCGATTCGGGCCGCCCCACACCCCAATCAACAAATACATGGGAATCAGCATGGTTTCCCAAAAAATATAAAAGAGCACAAAATCTAAGGCCACAAAGACCCCAATCGTGGCCGTTTCCATCACCAGCAAGCTGATCAAAAACTCTTTCATGCGCGTCTCAATCGCCGTCCAGGACACCAAGATACAGAGGGGTGTCAAAAAAGTCGTTAGCAACACCAAGGGCATACTGATGCCATCCACTCCTAAAGCGTAATGAATAGCAGGCGAATCAATCCACAAGTGCTTCTCAACGAACTGCATCCCGGCCGTTCCATTGTCAAACGCAAACCAGAGAGGCAATGACGCGACAAACGTGATGACTGAAGTGGCTAAGGCAATTTGCCGGGATAACGCCTCATGCGCGAACAACGTGGCCACGACGCCGAGCAGCGGGAGAAGAAGAATCAGCGTGAGCCAGGGTGTGCCCCCTGTTGCTACGACCATTTCAGTCATGACAGTCTTTCTCTTGTGCCCAAGACATCTACCTCCCCTAGCCCCTCCTTACAAAGGAGGGGGAAAAGTCATACAACCTCGCTAGAAGAAGATCAATGCACCGAGTATGACTACGGCGCCGACCGTCATAGCCAGCGCGTAGTTTTGTGCTTGTCCACTTTGAAGTACCCGCGTCGCCCATCCTCCCCAGGCCACGGCACGCGCAACTCCATTGACCGCACCATCAATGATTGCCACATCCACTTGTTTCCATAACCCATCCGCCATTTTCAACGTCGGCTTTGTCACAGCCTGCTCATAGGCTTCATCGACAAACCACTTATTCAATGACAGTTGATACAGCGATTCCCATTGCGTGGCCAGACGCTCCGGCAAGCCCGGCGACATCACATACACAAAATATGCGCCAGCAATGCCTAACAGGCCCATCGCCGTTGCCGCCACCATAATTCCCGTTGCCGCGGCCCCTTCATGATGCCCCCCGCCATCACTCCCGGGAAATGCTGGCGCCAAGAATTCGGGAATGCCAATGTACCCGGCAAGAATACTCAGCACGGCCAGAATCAGGAGCGGAACCGTCATGGTCTTTGAAGGTTCATGAATATGCCCGGCATGGGCCGGGTCAACCTTCGATTCCCCCCAAAACGTCACAAACACCAGACGAAAACTGTAGAAGGCGGTCATCAAGGCTGTTAGCAATCCCAAGACAGTCAGCGCCTGCCCCAGCCCACCCGACATCCAGGAAGACAACAACAATTCATCCTTGCTAAAAAAGCCTGCGGTCAATGGAAAACCTGCTAAAGCCAGGGAACCGATCACAAACGTCCAATAGGTCACAGGCAACTTATCCTTGAGACCGCCCATCTTCCGAAAATCCTGCTCGTGGTGCAACGCAATAATGACCGCCCCACACCCTAAGAACAGCAATGCCTTAAACGCTCCATGCGTCAGCAAATGATACATGCCGGAGACATAGGCTCCCAATCCGCAGGCCATCATCATGTATCCCAATTGACTCAACGTGGAATAGGCCACCACGCGCTTGATATCCGTTTGCGTCAATGCAATGGTAGCTCCCAGGAACATGGTGATGCCCCCAACCACGGCCACGACATCCATAGCCACCGGCGACAAGTTGTACAATGGAGCCAAACGCGCGACCATAAAGACGCCAGCCGTCACCATTGTTGCCGCATGAATCAAGGCAGAAATTGGCGTGGGACCCTCCATGGCATCCGGCAACCACACATGCAAGGGAACTTGCGCGGACTTCCCAACCGCTCCAACGAAGAGGAACAGGCAAATCAACGTCATCACGGAAATTTCCCAACTGCCTCCAATCGTCGCCAACACATTCACAGTTCCCCCGGCAAGGCTCCCCAACTGCGAAAAGACATCTTGATATTGCAAGCTACCAAACGTCACAAACACCAGTAAGATACCAACCATGAACCCAAAATCCCCAACCCGGTTCACCAAGAAGGCTTTGGTTGCGGCGGCTCGAGCCGAGTGGCGTTCGTACCAATGTCCAATAAGCAGATAAGAGCACAGCCCCACCGCTTCCCAAAAAACAAACAACTGCAAGAAATTATCGGACATCACCAGCATCAACATGGAAAAGGTAAAGAGCGCAATGTTACTAAAAAACCGTGCATAGCCTGGTTCGCCATGCATGTAGCCAATGGTGTACACATGGACCAGAGAACTGACAATCGTCACCAGCATCAGCATCGCTGCTGTCAATTGATCGATAAACAGGCCGAGCGTAATCGTCAGATCGCCTGAATCTGCCCAGGTATAGAGTGGAATGTGCAGAATAGTTCCCGCAGCAACTTCACTCAGAGCCATAAGGGAAAGGAGAAAGGACCCGACAACCGCAGGCACGGCAATGAGATGCGCCCGTTCTTTGATGACATGACCGCCCAGGCCAAGCGTCACAAAAGCCAGCAGTGGAAGAAGAGGGATTAAGGCGTAGATCATCGCCTTACCATTTCAATAACCGGAAATCATCAATATTAATACTGGCCGAATGTCGATACAGCGCGATAATAATCGCCAGCCCAACAGCAACTTCCGCAGCCGCGACTGTGAGCGCGAAAAACACAAACACTTGGCCCGAGAGATTTCCCAAATAGGAAGAAAAAGCCACAAAGTTAATATTGGTGGCATTCAGCATCAATTCGACGGAAAGAAGAATGATAATAATATTTCGACGGATGAGCACACCCACTAATCCAATCGAGAAAACAATCCCGCTTAAGACAAGATAGTAGGTGACAGGAACGTCCATTAATCCTTCACCTCCAGAATCCCTTTTTTCGTAAGGATCACAGCCCCGACCATTGCCACCAATAAGATGAGAGAAGCCACTTCGAAGGGAAAGAGATACGTGGAAAATAACAGCTCGCCTATTGACTCTGTGTTGCCTTGGGTGAGTGCGATGGGGGCATCGGACTTCGCGAGAGAATTGCCAAGTGTCGTTTCTCCTTTCACCACCAGGAGAACGGCTTCTGCGAACAACATACATCCCAAAAATAATCCAACAACAAGCTGGCTATGAAAATGCTCTTCGCGTTTTAGATTTAACAGCATGACCACAAAAAGATAGAGCACCAGAATAGCTCCGGCATACACCAGTATTTGAATGACCGCCAAAAACTCGGCATGCAGGGTCACAAACAAACCAGCCACGTGAAAAAACATGACCAAGAGCGCTAAGGCGCTATACACCGGATTTTTAAGTGCCACGACCATTCCCGCCGCCGCGACGATGACGGTGGCAAAATAGAAGAAGACTAAGGTTTCCATGATTGAATGCTGAAGGAATCTAGGAACGACCGTTCAAGAGATTTCCCCAAAAGATACGCCTCAATGGCTAGGCGCCTTTCTGCGGAATTTCTTTAAACCCAACATTAAAATACGCCACATTGGGATGTTGGAACTCCAGCCGCCTTTCCCGAACCGGAAAGTTCCGATCACCCATGGCCAGTAATTGCTGTTTATTCAAGTGCAGCTGCCGTTTATCGTAGACCGCCCATTCATATTCTTGAGTCATCCCCAGCGCATCCACCGGACAGGCCTTCACACAAAGCCCGCAAAACAAACAGCGCGTCATATCCATATAATATTCCTTGGAATAGCGCTTAGTCGGCTCTCCCGGAACTTCACCACTCACCACTCGTATCACCCGGGAGGGACAGGCCGCCTCACACAAATCACAGCCCACACATTTTTCCGTTCCGTCATCGTAACGCAACAACGCCAACATTCCTCGATAATTCGAAGGCAACGGCTTCTTCTCATGAGGGTATTGCAGCGTGATTGGCCGATACTTGAGTAAATGCGCCATCGTGGCCTTCATCCCCAACAGAAGTTCATAGAACGTAAGGGTCTTCAACCATTCTTTGACATTCATGATGCTTGCTTCACCCTCGTTAGAGCATTGTTAAGAGAACAAATAGGCAATGATCGACGTAACCACGATATTCCCCAGCGCAATCGGCAACAACACTTTCCAGCCAAACCGCATCAACTGGTCATAGCGCAATCGAGGCAACGTGGCTCGCAGCCAGAAAAACAAAAAGAGAAACCCTGCCACTTTTGCAACAAACCAGAAAATTCCCGTCAGCCAATGAAGAGACTCAGGCCCTTGCAACACTTCCAAAGGGGCATGCCATCCGCCAAAAAATAAAACCGTGGCCATGCAGGACACAAGAATCATGTTGCCGTATTCAGCCAAGAAAAAGAACGCGAACCGCATGCCGCTATATTCTGTAAAGAATCCAGCCACCAGTTCACTTTCCGCTTCCGGCAAATCAAAAGGAGTCCGGTTGGTTTCCGCCACAGACGAAATCAAAAACACCACAAAGGCGATGGCTTGCGGAAATCCGCCGCCTCCGAAAAAGTACCAATTCCAAAATCCGCCAGCTTGCGCATTCGTGATCGTGACGAGGCTTAAGGAACTCGACAACAGCAGAATTCCCACGATCGACAGTCCCACGTTTAATTCGTAACTAATCAATTGGGCAGCCGAACGCAGCCCCCCCAATAAGGAATATTTGCTATTCGAAGACCAGCCCCCCAGAATAATGCCGTAGGCGCCAATCGAGGCAAAGGCCAGGATATAGAGGACACCAATGTTAATATCCGAAATCACAAAGGGTTTAAAATTCACGCCATTGACATCAACCGTCCAATCCGGGCCAAAAGGAATCACGGCAAAACCAATCAACGCAGGAACCAATGATAAGATCGGCGCCATGCTAAACATCAATTTATTCGCGCCGGCCGGAATGATGTCTTCTTTAAAAAAGAGCTTTAAGCCATCGGCCACCGGTTGCAAAATGCCATAGGGCCCAACCTCCATTGGCCCCATCCGGTCCTGCATCCACCCCAACACCTTGCGTTCCAACAGAGTCAGCAAAGCCACGGTGAGGAGCACCGCAACCATCACTGCGCCAATTTGGCTTAATGTCAGCCCTAGCCGAATTACCGTTTCCATAACGGACTCACTCCTCTCCTCTCTTCATCAATAGCACGCTGCAGACGTGTTAAGTCTTCACCACTTTTTCAAGACGCACATTAGTGATCTTGTAGTACGGCACCTGCGTTTCCGGATCAACCGTATAAGGCAGCAATTGCCGTATTTCTTCATCAAAATGCTCAGGAAACACCGCAACACCCTGAGGAGTGCGCTCACGAAATCTCACTACTGTCTCCACGGCACCTAAACGATTACTGATCTTTACCCTATCCCCTTGGCTCAGGCCATGCCGAGCGGCCTCTTCCGGATGCAGACAGAGCCTCCCATCGGATTCGATCCGCAATAATCCTTTGGCTTTTCTTGAAAATTTGCCTGAATGAAATAAAGATTGAGAAACCTGTAACGTTACCTCCTGGGAATCTTGTGCTGTCTCAGGCAATTGATACCGCGCAGCGATATCCCGTTGGTAATCAGTCGTGACATACCGGGCAATCGCTGAAGATTGCGGCTGCGCGGGCAACGGCGCAGGCCCCAATGTCCGGGCGCCGGGCAACAGATTGCGAATTTCTTTGCCAATTTCCTTGACTTCTCCATATTCCATCGGATCATCCATCATCACCGAAAGCGCAGAGAAAATTTCCCAATCCGGACGACTCTCACCAACTAAGTCCATGGCTTTTCGCACAGGTTGGATATGCCCTTCAGTATTGGTAAACGTCCCGTCCTTTTCGGCATAGGAACAAGCCGGAAGCACGGCATCCGCCTGTTGGGCCGTTTCGGTCAGGAAGAGTTCCTGACAGACCAACAACTCTAGCTTCTCCAACGCACGATGAATACCCGATGATGGAGGCAAAGAAGCCAGCGGATTCTCACCCACCACGAGCAACGCTTTTAATTTACCCTCTTGAGCATCTTCAATCATCTGTGGCAGCGACGAGCCAGGAGCGTCGGGAATCGTTCGACCCCAGGCTTGCGACAGGCGTTTCCGTACCTCGGGATTCCCCAAAGATGCGCCGCCAGGCAAGACGGCTCCTGTTCCCCCCATTTCAAACGCGCCTTGATCATTATTTTCCTCGGCCAATGGCGCCAACCCACAACCAGGCTGTGATAATTTTCCGGTCACCAACAACAAATCCATCAAATTCATGGTCATCCCAAACCCACCTGGAGATCTCAGCACACCCGGCCCAACCAGAATGACGGCCCTTTTCCCTTCACCAAATGCCGTGGCTGCCTGCAAGAATGTGTCCGAAGAAATTCCCGTCTGCGCCTGTATCGCATCCCATGACAGCGCCTCAAGTTGAGCCGTGACATCCCTGAAAAACGCCTGGGCTGTGGCCTGAAATTCTGGATCAAGAATTGACTGGGTCACCACGGCTTTCAGCACCCCTAAAATGGCGGCAGCATAACCGGTGGGCTTCACGCCCAAGTGATGTCGCGACAGGTTGGCGATATTACTAATATTCTCAATGGCCGGCTCTAAGGTTTCGATGGTGATTAACGTCGCACCGCGTCGTTTGACCGCGTCTTTCACTTTCAACCCTGTGACGGGATTCGTCTCAGTAATATTGGTCCCCACAAGCAACAACACATCAGCCGATTCAACATTTTCAAAACTGACTGCCCATCGATGGGTCCCCTGCACGCGCTGCAGGGCATGCAGGCCGTTCAGATACCCATACCGCGCACTCGTATCAATGCGATTCGTCCCAATCACGCCACGCATAAATTTCTGGAACACATAAATATCTTCATTGGTACAACGCCCGGAAATGAGCCCGCCGATTGCATCAGGACCGTACTTGGCTTTCACATCCAGCAAACGCTTTGACACCGCCTCCAAGGCTTCTTCCCAAGGCACCGGCTTCAAATGTTCGCCTTGGCGCAGCAGAGGTGAGGTTAACCGATCGGGATGTTCACTCACGTGATACCCAAAAAATCCACGGGCACACAGATCTCCATTATTCCGGCCAGACCCTTGCGTCGAACTAATTTCGATGAGCGCGTTGTTTTTGGTTTGAAACGTGACTTGGCATCCATCGCCGCAATAACCACAGACTGAATCGGTTCGCTTCAGCATCCAGGGGCGATACTCGTACATGGACAGTCGGCTGGTAATGGCACCCACTGGGCAAATTTGCACACAACCTCCGCAAAATTCGCAATCCAATTCATGCGACGCAAAACTCTTGATTTCCGTTAAGGTCCCCCGTCCCATAGGGGCAAGCGCCTTCACATCCATCACCTGATCGCAGTAGCGCACACACCGCATACATTGCACGCACCGGTTCATCTGCGTTTCGATCAGCGGGCTGAAATATTCTTTTTTAAAGACCCGCTTCAGTTCCGTAAAGCGGCTCGTCGTGGCGGTATATTCGTGTGAAAAATCCTGAAGGTCGCAGCGTCCGCCCTGGTCACAGACCGGACAATCCAGAGGATGATTGGCCAGAATAAAATCTAAGACCGATTTCCGTGCCTCCTTCGCCTGAGTCGAGGAGGAGGATTTCACCACCATCCCTTCTGCCACGGGCGTACTACAGGATGTTTGCAAACGCGGCATTTTTTCAATTTCAACCAGACACATCCGGCAATTCGCATCGGGTGATAGCTTGGGGTGATAACAAAAATGCGGAACCATGACCCCCACCTGACGGGCGGCTTCAATCACCAGCGTGCCTTTAGGCACAGTGGTGGTTTGGCCATCAATCGTGAGGGTTACCATATCAGGTGTTGTGGATGACGTTGCCATATGTTCAAGACCTATCGTGACAGAACTGGAATCTCTTTTGTGCGAGGCATCATGGCTTCGGCTTCCTGAATTAAGGCTTCATATTCATGACGAAAGTGCTTCAAGCTACTTTGAACGGGTCCCACTTCTGCTTCGCCAAAGGCACAGACGGTGCGTCCGGCAATATTTCCACACAGCTCGTCTAACATTTCAAGATCGCCAGTCCGCCCTCGTTTATCCCAAATACGCTGGAGAATTTGCGTCACCCAGGAACTGCCTTCACGACATGGCGTACATTTCCCACAGGACTCATGATAGAAAAACTCCATGAGCCGCAGGGCCGCCCAGACCATACTCGTCCCTTCTTCCATCACCGTCACGCCGCCAGAGCCTAACATGGAGCCAGCCATGGCCACCGCCTCAAAATCCATTTTGACATCCAAATGCTCAGGGGTCAGAAACGGCGCTGACGCTCCGCCAGGAATGAAGGCTTTCAGCGGTTTGTCCGACCGCATCCCTCCGCCCACATCATAAATAAATTCACGAAAGGGAATACCCATTGGCACTTCATAGTTGCCAGGACGCTTCACATGACCGCTCAAACAAAACACCCGCGTGCCACAACTTTTTGGCGGAGAACCAATTCCCGCAAACCATTCGCCGCCGCGATTAATAATCGACGGAACGTTCGCCATGGTTTCAACATTATTGACCACAGTCGGCTTCTGATAGAGCCCATGCGTCGCGGGAAACGGCGGCTTAAAGCGAGGCATGCCCCGTTTGCCCTCTAACGATTCCAATAAAGCCGTTTCCTCTCCGCAAATATACGCGCCCGCACCGGAATGCACATAGATGTTAAACGTCTTGCCGCTTCCGAGCACATTCTGGCCTAAATACCCCCCGGCATAGGCTTCCTGCACCGCCTTTTCCAGAATTTTTGCGCCTAGGCGAAACTCGCCGCGAATATAGATGTAGGCGGTCTCCGCACCAATGGCAAAGCAGGTAATAGCCATGCCTTCCAGCATTTGGTGAGGATCGCGCTCCATTAATTGCCGGTCTTTAAACGTGCCCGGCTCGCTTTCGTCGGCATTGCAGCATAGATATTTGGGACCAGGATGATCTTTTGGAATAAATCCCCATTTGACGCCTGTTGGAAAGCCCGCTCCCCCTCGACCGCGAAGGCCAGATTTTTTCACTTCTTCAATCACCTGATCCGGCTGCATTTCTTTCAGCACTTTTCGAAGAGCTTGATACCCACCAGCTTTTTCATAATCAGCCAATGACCCGGTGTAGCCCGGCTGCTCCATATTTTTGAGAAGGATTTTTTCGTACTGAGCCATGACTGTCCAACCGTAATGACTTAGGATTGTGCCAAAGGCATTGGATACATAAACGGCCCGCTTTTTAATGGGCAGTCACCATCCCTGGCAAGGTCATCTAAGATGCGGCCAACCTTTTCTTCAGTTAATTGCTCATAATAGTCATCATTGACTTGCATCATGGGGCCAGTGCCACAGGATCCCAAACATTCCACCACACTGAGTGTAAAGACGTTGTCCGAGGTTGTTTGCCCTGAAGCGATATTGAGTTTTTTCGAAATCCAACCCACCACATCATCTGACCCCACTAACGCGCACATCAGCGATTTGCAGACTTGCAGATGAAACTTCCCAATCGGCTTGAGATTAAACATCGTATAAAATGTCACGGTCTCAAACACCTGCGGCGGGGTTAAATCCAAAACTTTTGCAATATCCCGCATCGCCGATTCGCTCACATAGCCTTCCTCCCGTTGGGCCAGATTTAACAACGGCAGCAACGCGGATCGTTTCACCGGATAACGGGACAGAATGACCTCGACCTCACCTTTGAACCTCGTCAGCAGCATAATCTTTCTCGGGTAAGCCCTAGCAGAAAACTGCCAGAAACATTCTATGCGGACTCCTCTTTCATCCCGCTTCTCACTTTCAACCTCTTACTTCTTTTTTATCGATCGCATTCACCCATCACCACATCGTACGTCCCAAAGATCGTGATGATATCAGAAATCAGATACCCCCGAGCCATATGATCAAAAGCTCCCATATGCACAAAAGACGGAGAACGGATTTTTAATCGATAAGGGCGTGAACTCCCATCACCAATAAGAAAAAATCCTAACTCCCCTTTAGGGACTTCCGTTCCACAATAGGTCTCTGCCTTTGGAGCTTTAAACCCCTGGGTAAAGATAATGAAATGATGAATCAAACTCTGCATATCTCGCATCACTTCAGGTTTAGGCGGGGGAATCACCTTGGCATCTTCCGTCAAAATGGGCCCTTCCGGTAACTGATCCAAGCATTGTTCGATAATTCGAGCACTCTGCCACATTTCCTCCATCCGAACCCAATACCGGTCATAGGTATCCCCATCCTTGCCCAACGGGACTTCCCATTCCACGCGATCATACACCCCATAGGGTTCAAGCTTGCGAATATCATATGACACACCTGAACCCCGTAATACGGGTCCGGTCAACCCGAAGTTAATGGCATCTTCTCCGGAAATGACCGCGACGCCTTTTGTCCTGGCCACCCAGATGCGATTTTGTTGCAACAGCGTGTCATATTCACGGATATGGCCGGGAAACGTCTTTAAGAATTCCCGCAGCGTGGCAATCATTTCAGGCGTCAGGTCGGCATCTACGCCCCCAATCCGGTAATAATTGAGAGTCAAACGCGCCCCGCAGAGTTTTTCAAAAAGATCCAACAAGACTTCCCGTTCGCGGAATGTCCAAAAAAACACCGTCATTGCGCCAATGTCCAGCGCCTGGGTCCCCAACCAAAATAAGTGGCCCACGATCCGCTGCACTTCCGCAATAATCGTTCGAACATACTCGGCTCGCTCGGGCACCTTCATCCCAATCAGTTTTTCGACCGCGCGCACATACGCATAGTTATTGGTCATTGCACAGACATAATCCAGCCGGTCGGTGTGCGGCAGAACCTGCATATAGGTCAAACCTTCCGCCAACTTTTCCACACCCCGGTGCAAATACCCTAAGTCTGGTACGGCTTTGCTGACTCGTTCCCCGTCCAATTCCAAGACCACCCGTAATACCCCATGGGTACTGGGATGTTGCGGCCCCATATTCAGGAGCATTTCCGTGGTACGCTTCGCTTCGCCAGGACGATCATCGGCCATAAACTGATGCCGCTGATCGTTCGGCACTTCAGTCTCGGACCATTCTCGAACCGGCTCGTCGAGTGTGGGTAGAAAATCAAATCGACTCCGCCATCCCCGGCCTTCAGCCGGAAAATCTTTCCGCAATGGATACCCTTCATCAAAATCTTCCGGCATGAGGATACGCCGGAGGTCATGATGCCCCTGAAAACGAATCCCCATCAAATCATAGACTTCGCGCTCCAAAAAATTAGCCCCGCGCCAAATATCGCTGACCGACGCAATTTCTGGCGATTCCTCAGTCACACGAGATTTCATGCGGATCCGCGTCCCATGCGGCAACGAAAGAAAATGGTAAATGACTTCAAACCGTTCGGCATCATCAGGGTAATCGGCCGAACAGATATCGGTAATATGATCAAACGCCAGAGCCGGCTCATCATGAAGGAATTGGGCTACTTCTCGCCAATGTTGAGATTTGACCTGCGCCCACAGATCGCCACGAACCGGATCTTGTTCAGCTAAAAGAACGGCATGGGGAAACTTGGCAGCAATGCATTCAAGGGAAGGGTGCATACATTCACACGTCGTTGGGAATGAGACAATTCAAGATAGGAACAACAGGCGACGACCTATTTGACAAAATATTTTTCTTGTTGAATTTTCTCCTGGAGCTTAATCAACCCATCCAGCAGAGCTTCGGGCCGGGGTGGACAACCGGCAATATAGACATCAACCGGAACAATTTGATCCACACCCTGCACCACACTATAGCTGTTGTAATGGTTCCCAGACGTTGCACAGGATCCCATTGAAATGACATACCGTGGTTCTGCCATTTGGTCATAGATTCGCCGTATCACTGGCGCCATTTTCCGGCAAACGGTACCCGCGACAATCATGAGATCAGATTGCCGTGGCGAGGCCCGGAACACTCCCGCTCCGAACCGGTCAATGTCATACCTGGAGGACACCGACGCGATCATTTCAATGGCGCAACATGCCAGTCCAAACGTCATAGGCCATATGGCCGACTTCCGGCACCAATTGATGGCATAGTCCAAATTGGTCGTAAGGATATTGGGCTCGAATTGTCGTTCGAGAATGCTCATCGCTTATTTCTCACCCGTCCAACTCTCATAGTGAGGCAGGCGGGACATTGTACTGTGTGCCACTTGTTTTTTCTAGGCCTAAAGACCTATTTCTTCAATCCCAGTCTAAGGCGCCTTTTTTCCAGGCATACCAAAACCCAACGATTAAGATGGCCAAAAATAGGCCCATCTCAATTAATCCCAATAATCCCAGTTTTTTAAAGACCACCGCCCACGGAAAGAGAAATACGACTTCAATATCAAAAATCACAAACAGCATGGCAATAATATAGTAGCGCATCGGAAATTGGACTCGCGCATCCATAAAGAGCGGACTTCCGCTTTCATACGGCAGCAACTTTTCCCGGTAGGGCCGGCTGGGCCGAAGAAGCCATCCGGCCAAAATAGAGCCGACTCCGAAGAGTGTCCCGATCACCATAAAGATGATCACGGGAAGATAGTTAAATGGAACCGGTTCGTTGCCCATGGTGATGTTCCTTAAAAAATCTCGTAAACGTTTATCTGGTCACTCATCTTTCTCGATCGCCTCTTTCAGCACAGCGCATCATCAAAAAATGCACGATAGCGTAACCCTTGGAGAGGTCCTTCCTCAATCCCCTTCCGTTGTACCAAGACTTTGAAGGTCGTGCCCATGCCATGAGGACGTAAAAGATGACTCAACGCTTGAACCTCTTTGGATTCTGCCCCCAGGTCCACAACCATTTCCTCAACGCCTAAACCCATGAGCCAATTGGCTAAGGTCGTAAATCCTCGAAGTTCAAGCCCATGTTCTTTCCCAACGTCAGCCAACACTGAAAAATTCACGTGGGCCGTCATATCTTGGGCACCAACATGGCTAAAGGGGTCCCGTGACACCGCATGGCGATAATAGCACAAGAGCGTCCCTTCGTAACGATTCGCTGCGTAATAATCGTTTCTTGTATACCCATAGTCGATCGTGATGACGAAGCCTTGGCCCATGATCTGCGCAACGTGCCGCATCCACCGTTCACTCACAACATGGAGTTCGGAAGTTTGCCCTTCATTGAGAACCACTCGATGACGATCCACATAGTCCTTCAACGGTGTCGAGCTAAGTGGGCGAGTTCGCTCCACAAACTGTCCCTTTTCATAATCAACCAGAATCTCCTGATGGTCCGGGCTATCACCCCGAACACGATGAACAGGGAACGCATCGACGAGCTCATTGGAGAACATCACACCGATTACGGATTCTTTGGCACATTCCGTGACACAGGGCTTCCACGTCAGATGCGTATCCATCCAAGCACGACTCATCACCTTTTGAATTTTGTATTCTTGACGTAATCGAAGATTGGGACTCCGTTCGACAAGGAGGTAGCGCAACCGATTACACACACCAGGCGCAGTTTCCTGGCAGTGATGGAGAAAATCTGCGGCAAATGTTCCATTTCCCCCACCCATTTCCACAAACGTGAAAGGGTCAGGATGACCTAGTTGGTCATCAATTTCTAGAACCTGGCGCACGAGCGTTTTTGCCAGAATAGGCGAAAATTCTGGCGCGGTGTAAAAATCACCGTCCCACCCAATTCGCTCCTTCAAGGCCTCATGCTCGTCAACCCTGTTTGTCATGTAGTACCCATAGTCTTCATCGTACAGCGCCAATTCCATGAAGCGGGCAAAAGTGATGGGGCCATGTACAGCAATTTCCTCAACAATTTTCTGTATGAGCTTGGGGTGACCTGGCAACTGTGAAGATTCAGATGGCACGAATGGACTACAGTAACCCCTTCAATATGCAGGAGTGTTGAATAATGAAGATAGCAAGGGCCATATTTTGCCAGGAAGCGGTTCGATTTCAGCAGCATCGGTTCTGTTCAAAAAAGTCCGTCCAGCAAGGCCGCAGCCATTTTTGCGCGCGGAGCGTATTGGTACTACGTGAGCACGGAAAAATGGCGAGAACGCCGCTGGCGGCTTTTTTCAACAGACCATATACCTATAGGAAGTCGGCTACGATACCCACTCGCAGCAATCGAAGTCAAGCGCATCAGATGGACGCCGGAAAATATTATGTAATATTTTCAACCAGTTACAGACATTCATCCCAACCAACTGCACCCTCCTATCTCCTCGCCTCCTTGGGGGAAAGGAAAAAGTGAGGGGGGGGGGGGGGGGGAGGCCAATACTGTTGAATTAAGCCATTTTCCTGTATAATGGTTTGATGGTCATGGCGATATAAATTCTTTATTTTGGAGGTTTTCATGGCACAGAATTTGGTTTGAAAAATCATGCCACCTTTCATCTCTGCTTGAGACGTTTCTTCGGCTCATTCCTCATCGTCTCCCCGATTCCTCACATTCATCACCAGCCTTTACGCGACGTCGGAAACTGCCGTTGCCCACGCTCTTTGTGATCCTGCTGTCCCTGACCGCCAGTGGGAAGAGCCAGGGCGTCGATGGCAAAGTCGGCGCGCTGTTCCGTCAAGCGCGCCGCAGTGGGCTCTGGCCTGACGCCCACGCGGTCCATCGCAGTGCGGTCACCAAAGCCCGCGCTCACGTCCCCTGGACTGTCTTTGAACAGGTCCATCAGGAGGCGGTGCAACTGGCCTACGAGGTCTGGCCCACACGGGAGGCCGACACCTGGCAGGGCCTGTCGGTGTTTGCCATCGATGGCTCTAAGTATCAACTCCCCGCCGCTGACGCCGTCCGGGCCGCGTTTGATCCTCACAGCGGCTTGGCACATCCTGGGCAAGGGCATTATCCTCAATGCCTGGTGTCCACAGCCTATGATGTCTTCCGTCGGTTGCCAATTGGTCGAACGGTCCAACCGATGGCTGAGGCCAACGAACGTGAGGAGGTCAAGGCCTTGCTGCCGGCTATTCCCCGTGGCGGGGTGGTGCTGTTTGATCGCGGCTATCCCAGCTATGACTTACTCGAACACCTGCAGCACCAGTATCAGGGATTTTGGGTGCTACGCTGTCCGGCCTCCAACACGTTTCCTGCCGTTGAGACCTTCGTCCATTCCGGGCAGGCGGAAGCCATGCTCACGCTGATCTCCCCTACGACCGAACCGATCCGCCTTCGGGCTCTTCGCCTGGTGAGTCCGCAGGGAGCCATGTCCGTGCTCCTCACCAATCTGCCGACTGACGCTCGCTTTCCCGCTCAAGCCGTCCGGGATCTGTACTGGCGCCGCTGGGCCGTCGAAGTCCACTACCGCGATGAGAAAATCTCTCTCGACATGGAGACGTTCCATAGCCAGACGGAAAATGGGATTCGTCAGGAATTGTTCGCCATCCTGATTATGGCGGTCATGGCTCGCACACTGATGGTCCTCATGACGGAGCCCGAGCAGTCGGCTGGAGCCCAGCCGCAGTTCAAGCATGCCATCATCACGCTGGCGAGTGAAGCTGCCCTCCTGACACCCGTGTGTCCAGACGTGGCGTTGGGCATCTTTCAGGAACTCCTGCGCGAAATTACACGAGTCCGCTACTATCGACCAAAGGTCCCCAGACCCTCAAGGCCCCGTGTCTCCAAGCAGCCGGTCAACAAATGGCGACTCGAGAAAACCCAACGCATGGGGAAGACTTAATTCAACAGTATTGGGGGGGGAGGCAGAGTCGGATGCCTTGAGAAACACCAACAGGGTCTGCTGAAAAAAGCCGCTTAATTTTTCGAAACTATTTCCGAATAGTAAGTAACGGATTTGAACCTATAACGGACACCTCATAGCCCTTGAGGACAGGATTCTACCGAGAAAGGAAAGAAGCCATCCACCACAGCACACAACAAGCGATTTCCTGAACCATCAGTAGACCTAACGAAATGGAGTGCACTTGCAGGTCCATTTAGTTGTTGGCGTAATCACAGATTGAGCGAAATCTTGGTTGCGCCTTTTTTTTGCCTTACGCGGCTTTGGAGACAAAGACCTCACATGGAAATTACCAAAAAATTGGAGAGCCCAGAAAAAATTGTGCTTACTGTTTCAGGAAAGCTGGATTTTACTGCCCGGAAAGCATTTCAAACGGCGATCAAAGAAGCACAAACTGAACACACGCAACAGATCATCCTGGACCTCACCAACGTCTCATTTGTTGATTGCTCCGCCTTGGGGATTTTTATTCGAGCCAATCAGACTTTAGCGCAAGAGAACATTGCCTTATCGATTCTTGCTGCGCCGGGCCGGGCCTTACATACATTGCAAATCACCCACCTGGACAAAATGATCCCAGTCAGTTCTGTGCTGACTGCGACGTAGCTAACCTTCAGACAAAGATGCAGGGGACAAACTAATAAGGTTCCTGACACCTTATTCTAGACAGGGAAAGAAAAAAAATGACATTTCAGTAAAGGCTATCACATTCCGTGGCATTTCTTGTATTTTTTACCGCTGCCGCAAGGGCAGGGATCGTTGCGGCCGACTTTTTCTTGGGTGCGGTGGACGGGTTGTTTCGGAGCAGTGGCCGCCTCTCCCCGGTTGAGGCTCATTTGGGGAGGACGCGGGGCCTCCACTTCGGCTTCCGGACGTTCGCCACGCACTAACTGGAACTTGAAGAGACGCTCAAGTGTGTCGGCTTTGATACGTTCCATCATCTCGGCAAACATGTCATAGCCTTCACGTTTGTATTCAGCTAAGGGATCTTTCTGACCATAGCCACGCAGACCAATTCCATCTTTCAGTTGGTCCATGCCCCATAAATGATCTTTCCATTGCTGATCAATCATCTGTAACAAGATCGTCCGCTCAATATAGTGAATCAATTCCTCCGTCGCGCCATGTTCCTCCAATAAATTTTTCACTTTCTCACGATAGGCCTGCTTGAGCTTTTCAGGAATATCTTCTTTAAGTGCATCACGCCCCAATTCTTGTAGTTCCTCAACCTTGAACGGTTCTATGCCAAATTGCGCATGCACTGACTCTACTAAGCCCGCAAAATCCCATTCCTCAGAATACTGCTCCTCAGGACAGTACGTATCGACCAGGGCCTCACCAATTCCATCCAACATGTCAAGAACTTCCTCACGAACATCGGTCCCCCGTAACACATTTTGACGATGCTTATAGATCACTTCGCGCTGTTTGTTCATGACATCGTCGTATTCCAGGAGATGTTTGCGAATTTCAAAATTATGGGCCTCGACCTTCTTTTGCGCATTCTCGATGGACTTGGTCACCATCTTATGCTCAATCGGCACGCCTTCTTCCATGCCCAATTTCAACATAAGATTGGAAACCCGCTCCGAGGCAAAAATACGCAGCAGGTCATCTTCCAACGACAGGAAAAAACGCGAAGACCCAGGATCGCCTTGCCGGCCAGCCCGACCTCGCAACTGATTATCGATACGGCGACTTTCATGCCGTTCCGTGCCAACAATATGCAATCCGCCTGCGGCTAAAACCTCTTCCTTATTGGCTTCGCAAAAAGTCTTCAGTGCTTCGAACTCTTTGACTTTTTCCTCTTCGCTCAACTCCTCGCCTTTGTAGATAAATTGCTGCTTGAAGAGGGCTTCAAAGTTTCCGCCTAGTAGAATATCTGTGCCACGGCCAGCCATGTTCGTTGCAATCGTGACCGCGCCCTTTTGCCCCGCTTGGGCGACGATTTCCGCTTCTTTCTCGTGGAATTTGGCGTTCAAGACATTGTGCTTTACGCCCCGCTGTTTAAGCAAAGCGCCAAGCCGCTCTGATTTTTCAATCGACACCGTACCAATGAGTACGGGTTGGCCTTGCTCATGATGTTCCTTAATATCATCCGCAATCGCCTCAAACTTTTCTTTTTCCGTCCGGTAGACCACATCAGGATGATCTAGTCGAATCATAGCCCGATTCGTTGGAATGACATTCACCTCTAAATTATAAATCTTGGCAAACTCCGCGGCTTCCGTATCGGCTGTGCCGGTCATGCCCCCAAGCTTGTTATACATCCGAAAATAGTTTTGGAACGTCACCGAAGCCAGCGTTTGATTTTCATTGGCGATCTTCACGCCCTCTTTGGCTTCCACGGCCTGATGAAGCCCATCACTCCAACGCCGGCCAGGCATCATTCGCCCCGTGAACTCATCAACAATCACCACTTCCCCATCTTTCACCACATATTCCACATCCCGTTTATACAATGCATGCGCTTGCAGGGCTTTCACCACATGATGGACCAAACTGAGATGCTTCAAATCATAGAGATTATCCACCCCAAGAAGCTTCTCAACTTTGGCATTCCCCTCATCGGTCAAGGAGACAGTCTTGGTCTTTTCCTCAATTGTAAAATCTTCATCTCGTTTCAGCTTAGGAATAATATGATCGATTTGATAGTACATATCAGTGCTTTGCTCAGTCGGGCCGGAAATAATCAACGGCGTTCGCGCTTCATCAATCAGGATGCTATCGACTTCATCGACAATGGCATAATTGTGTTCCCGCTGAACGCCTTGCTCCGCATCTGTCACCACGAGATTATCCCGCAGATAGTCAAACCCAAACTCATTGTTCGTACCATAGGTAATATCGGCCTGGTAGGCTTCCTGCCGGGAGCAGGGACGAAGAAATTGCAGCCGCTTATCCGGCGCATCATACGTCGGATCAAACAGAAAGGAGACCTCATGCTGAATGATGCCGACAGACAATCCTAAGCTATGATAGAGGGGCCCCATCCATTGGGCATCGCGTTTAGCCAGATAATCATTCACCGTGACCAGATGCGCGCCTTTGCCTTCCAACGCATTCAGGTACATAGGCAATGTGGCGACTAGCGTTTTCCCTTCACCCGTGCGCATTTCAGCAATACGCCCTTGGTGCAAGATCATTCCGCCCAGCAACTGCACATCAAAGTGGCGCATCCCTAATTTCCGCTTGGACATCTCCCGGCACACGGCAAACGCCTCAGACAAAATATCATCCAACGTTTCTCCCGCGTTCAACCGTTGTTTGAACGACTCCGTCTTCTCAGCCAAAGCCTGATCATCCAAAGGCTGCAAGGAAGCCTCCAACTCATTGGCCTTATCCACCTGGGGCTTAAGCCGTTTCAGCTCCCGATCATTTTTACTGCCAAACAAGATATTGAGAAGACGTACCAACATAAGACGATGTTACCTTACAAGAAAAATGGATGTAGAAACGACGCAATAAGAGATAGGAATGTCGGCTGGAAAGCTTTCTGCTCTCTCGAATGTC
Source organism: Nitrospirales bacterium (assembly GCA_965223315.1). Classification (GTDB taxonomy): domain Bacteria; phylum Nitrospirota; class Nitrospiria; order Nitrospirales; family UBA8639; genus Nitrospira_E. The sequence goes on along the minus strand of CBDCWD010000004.1, from coordinate 1,896,490 downwards.
TTAGTATACCGAAATATAGGCGGGAATCAACTCCAGGCAGACGGAAGACGGGTCATCGTCCCCTCTCTTTCCAGAACCATAGTCTTGGAAGGGCACATCGCCTTTCAATGAGGACAGGGACAAAAAAAGAGCCGAACTCCATCTTGAGAGTCCGGCTCAGATCATACAGATTATCTCCCCAACAAAAGTCGTAGCATTAGCAGACGTCCAGCTTTTTTATGCGCCAGACGGTGAGACCAGCTAATCCAGTTCCGAACAACAGAACGGTTCCGGAATCAGGAATGGGATTCGGGCCGCCATCGTCACGCGGTTCGGCATTCAGCCAACCCACATGCGCACCCAGACATACTGCTCCCCACTATTGGCCGGATCAATGTTGTCGGTGGCCCAAGCCGAGCCACATACCAGCCCTACCCCCAGCAGACCAACTACAAGCGGTCTCACACGAGTCATACATGTTCTCATGAGAAGCTCCTCCTCTTTTCTTGTCCTCATCATCAAATTTCGATACACTAATCACCATGCAAAAAGTGTTGCATCCACATATCAGTAGCCAATCCGACATCTGCGGCGGAAGCCCCTGCATCACGGGTACACGAATACCCGTTCGCACCATCGTTGTGTATGTCTTGCACCATGGCCTCCTCCCTGACGACCTACTCGGCTACTACCCCCACCTATCGCTAGCAACCATCTACGATGCCCTGTCTTACTACTATGACAACCGTGAGGAAATAGAGGCCGACTTGGTCGCTAATGACGTCCCCGATCCCCAGCCCCTTCCCTCCTCATAATCTTCCGCACAATCCACATGAAATTGTATTTGGATGAAAACATCCCCATCGTATTGTGCGAAGCACTGGCCGCACATGGTGTGGATTGCTTGACCACACAGCAAGCCCAGAACTTGGGACAATCCGATGACCAACAACTGGCCTTTGCCAGCGCCCAGGGCCGAGCGCTGCTCACCTTCAACAGTAAGGACTTTCTGCCACTCGTCCAGGAATGGCAAAAAGCACATCGCCGTCATGCTGGGCTGATTCTCTCTAAAGAATGGCCCGTTCCCGAACTATTGCGCCGCTTTCGGCGATTGTTGCATCAACAGCAACATAATGATGACCTCACCAATCTGGTCCTCTGGCTAAGACCCTAGGGGTTCTCGTCTAGGCATACCGAACATAGTTTCCTCAAACTGGAGGTCACTTGCCTTTGTACGTCTGATGCCTAATGCTTCCACCGTTTCGATAGACACCGCCAAATCCATCGCGATTTGGTCAATTGGCCAATATTCAGACCGGGCCTTAGCTATCCCTCACTGCATCTCCTCACCTTTGTAAAGGATGTGGGGTGGAGTAGAGTCATACCAATGACGACAAGTTGCTATGTGAAACCGCAGTGCATGTGTGAAGACATGGATTTGAGCACGCGGCTGACGCCGCCACCGGGGAAAAGGAGTGTTTTTAGAGATGCCCATATATTACTGATTGACCCAAATGGTATTCTATCAGTCGTTGAAAGAAGTCCTACAGGTTCGGTCAACTTCGTATGAATAGATCAAACTTATTCGAATCCCTAGGCCTATTCGTAACGGCTTCATAATGTCGCTCCAGAATATCTGTTTATGTCAAAGCAAGGGGGTTTCTCTGGTAGTCATGGTGATGAGCATCTGTCTCTTTCCCCTATTGGTCATGGCCCAAGGCATGGACCAACAGGAAGAAGACGAAATCGAAATGCTTGAGGTGATTGAGATTACAGGAACCGCTGTGAAACACTCTTCTCGAGACATGCAGTTTCCATCCCCACAGATCCCAGCCCAACATCAGATCATGGCGGCGGATCAATTAGCGCTTCCCAAATTTGAACTGGTCACGCCACTGGCGAAACCATCGAAAGTGTTGTTGGATGAAACCGCCAAGAACCGGGATCTCCGGACTCCGGTGAGGCCCTTGAAGACAGATCACCCTCTATTTCCCAGGCGCGCCCGGGAACAGGGCTGGCATGGGCGAGTCATCTTGCGCTTGGTTATTTCGCCTCAAGGCCACGTGCAATCAGCCAAGATTCACCAAAGTTCCGGATATCCACTTTTAGATACCAGCGCCCTCAACACTGCCAGGGATTGGGAATTTCAACCCGCAAAAAATGGAAGCTTTCCGGTAGCCGCGACGGTGAATGTTCCCATTCAGTTTGACTTGGAGAAGTAGGTGTCCCACACGAAAGCTAAAAGGGCTGAACTATGAATAATGTTAGACATTCCCATGTGATAATGGCTTTGGCGATATTGTTATGCTTCAACCCTTCACCATGTAGCCATGCCGGAGAAGCGCAAGATCTTCTGGATCAAGCCTATACCGCCTACCAAAACCAGCAGTGGTCCTCGGCTCAAGCTCCCTTGGAACGCGCCATTGCGCTTTATCCAAAATATGCCGAAGCCCACCATCTTTTGGGTCTCATCTTGACGAAACTCGAGCAGCCAAATCAGGCTATTGCCGCATTCGAGCAGGCAGTGGATGCCTACCCAGCATTTGCTCAAGCCTATCTAGATTTAGGATTTGCCTTTCAAGATCTAGGGCGGGTTAAAGAAGCCGAACAAGCTTTTCGGCAGGCTTCCACCATCTACCCCACGTACTTGGAAAGCTGGTCGGCGCTAGCCGCACTCTTTGATCAGCAACAAGACGCTGCCCAGGCCATCCGGGCCCATCAAAAAATCTTAGAATTGGATCCATCCCGCGCGGACTCACTCTACGGGTTAGCCTATTGGTTCGTCCGTGAGGGAAACCTTCAAAAAGCACAGCCCTATGTGGAGCAACTCACAGAGCAGAATCCCCGACATATCAATGGGTGGCTCATAGCAGGGTCATTGGCACAGCAATCCAAGCAGACGGAGAAGGCTATTGCGGCCTATCAGCGAGTCGTGGCCCTCCAGCAACAACTCGTTGAACCATACTTCAACTTGGGCATCTTATACCAACAGCAAGAGCAGTATGCCGAAGCCGCTGAAGCATTTGAGAATGTGCTTCGCCTGGACAGGAACCATCCAGAAGCCCATATCAACTTAGGGGTCGTCTATACGGCACTGTCCAAACTGCCGGAAGCCGAGAAACAGTATCAGGCCGCCATCGCCCTCAATCCTCAGTTATTGGAAGCCCATTACAACTTGGGATTGCTGTATGAATTTCATCACAACGCACCACAAAAGGCACTGGAATTTTACAAAGAATATGTCAAACGTGGCGGACAAGATGAACGAGTGACCAAACTCCTTAAACGGGTTGGGTCATGACATCTACGTTTCCTGAACATGAGCAGCCTCCCAATACACGCATCTTTGCGCTGAGTGCATTGGGTAGCCTTGCGCTGCATGGGCTCATCATCCTCGGCCTGGCCAAGATGCCGAACGTTGTGGCAGTGAAGGATGATCCGGATGATATTCCAACTGTCAAAGTCAGCTTACTACCAACATCAGAAGTTTCTCCAACACCACCAATATCTGAACCATCGTTTCAGCCCCGCACGGCCATACCAAAGGCCCAACCTCTCCCTATCCCTCAATCGCCACCACAGCGGTCTCAACCCTCAGTACCACCAATACAAGCCCACCTGACCCCGTCAGCGCCCAAAATACCGGCTCCATTACCCCCCCTGCCTTCGACAAAACCAATCTTGAAAGATACCCGGGCCTTGCAGGCGATAAAAGCCAGAACCCTCATGAAAATGCGAGTGCCCGCTCCAAGCCGGCACACGGCGTCTTCTTTGCCCATGATGAATCCCCGCTCTGACGCAGAAAAACGTGTGTTGCCACCAATACCCAAAATAAGAGAAAGCCATTCAACCTCTCCCTCCCTGCCTGCGCCACCAGTATTCAGCACACCTCAAATTCTTACGGCTCCGGCATCGGGACAAGCCAAACCCAGTATGACTCGCCCAACGATCCTCTCTTCAACCAAACCCGTGTATCCACGAGTGGCCAGAGAATCGGGATGGGAGGGAACAGTCATCGTCCGAACCCTCATCGATGCCAATGGCAGACCCAGTCAGGCGAACATTCAACAAGGTTGCGGACATCCCATATTGGATCAGGCGGCACAAGATGCCATCATGACCTGGACCTTTCAACCCGCGAAAGATGGGAACATCCCCATCCCCAAATGGGTAGATATTCCTATTAAGTTTGATCTCAAGAGTTAATAGACTCAACCAACCGAGAGAACGATACACACATGGCATTCCTCAACATGCTCATGAGCGGCGGTTGGATGATGATTCCGATCATTCTCTGCTCTGTCCTGGCTCTGACGATTAGCATTGAACGGTTTATTTACTTCAGAAAATTCCAATCAAGCCGGCTCGCGCCCAAAATGCTCGCATTCGCTGAACAGGAAAAATTTACCGATGCATTGGCTATTGCCGAACAACACCCGAGCCCTGTCCTCCAAGTGATCGCCAGCGGGATTCAGCAACGCACAAACTTTCCCGGCAAAGCCATGGAAGCCTCAGCCATTGCCGAACTCACCAAGATGAAACAAGGCCTTCCGGTCTTGGATACCGTCATTACCCTGGGCCCCCTCCTGGGCTTACTCGGGACGATCATCGGGATGATTGATTCATTCGGCATCATGTCCAAATCTGGCTTGGACAACCCCCACGCTGTCACGGGGGGTGTGGCCGAGGCACTGATCTGCACAGCCGCCGGAATTGTTGTGGCGGTCACCACCTTGATCCCCTATAACTTTTTTCTCTCGCGCATGGAACGAGAAATCGAAAAAATGGAACATTACGGGACCAAAACCGAAGCCGTGCTCCGGCACGAAAGGCATCAGAAAGGACCATGAGACTTTCCGCCGCGGCCAAAAAGAAGCCCCGCATTGAGATTATTCCCATGATCGACACCATGTTTTTTTTGCTGGTGTTCTTCATGATTGCGACATTGTCCATGACCATACAACATGGCATGCCTGTAGATCTTCCTGAAGCCCGCTCCACCACCGATGATGTAAAGGAGCCTGTTTCGTTGACCATTACGGAAAATGGAGACTTGTTTTACAACAAAGAAATGATTACGATTCAGGATCTTCAACCAAGGCTAACAGGGCTTCTCCAAGAAAACCGGGAGCCGACTATTGTGATAAACGCAGATAAACATGTGCAACACGGATTGGTGGTCACCATCATGGACAAAGTCCGGCTGAGTGGCATTCATCAAATGTCCATCGCCACGGAACCTGAAGACACACAATGAAACCATTTTCACAACCAAATCATATTCGGTCAGGTGGAATTGTTCTTTCGTCACTGTATGTATTGTTGCTTGGCGCCGCTTCCTTTTGCATGTTCGCCCATGCCACGCCTCTGAACGAAGAAAATCACCACCATAGCCAACATACTGCGGCCCATTCCACCTTATGTACATGGGCCTGTCAGGTTAGCTCCTCTCCTTCAAACGGGCAAATTGCCTCAACGCCCGAGACCAAGCCGGATTTGTTGCTTATTGCTCTACTTCCAAACTCTTCCAGCATTCCGACTCCGTATGAGATCACTTCAGCACCATCCCGTGCCCCACCTCGATTATCTCTTTCTCTGTAGTTACTGACCCACATTTTTCATAATTTGGTCGCAGCCTCTTTATTCGGAAGATTGAAGAGTCTGTTTTTCATGTAGGCATGTTATCTGACCCTGCGGTCTTTCTTCTGCCGGTCAGAACATCCTACTGCCCCGGATATGATTTTCTAACAGATGACTTTATAAGATAGGAGAATGCACAAATGGAACAACAACTGCTACGTGTCGGCGAAGCCGCACAGGAGTTAAACGTGAGTCGATGGACCATTTACCGTTGGGTAGATGAAGGACGGCTCAAAGCCACGAAAATCGGAAAAGGAAGCTTACGAATTTTTGGGGAATCCGTGACAACCCTTGTTCAAGCGAATCGTAAAGACTGCTGGGAACCGATTCTCTCAGAAACGCGGTAGTTTCGTGACTGAAATGTTGCATAGGACAGCATCCGTCTGTAGCGGAACTTTTCCCAACATTCTATGATCTTGGAGTGTGTACGAATTCCTGATTTACTGAAATTCGCCATGAACATTCTTTCTCTTCGAAAACTTTTTGTCATTGGTGTAGGAGCATGGCTTCTTGTCACGAGTGCCGTTATCGCTTATCCGGTGACAAGTCATGCGATTGACCACCAACACGCCTCCCACAACCATTCCCAAACATGGTGTGACTGGATGTGTAAGGCCAGCAACGCTCTTCACACACCATCAATAGTTCTGGCTCAATCATCATACATTCTCACACCAGAGTTTCTTCACAACGCAAGCCAGCCCCCTTCTTCCCTCCTGTGTTCAACAGATTCTCGTGCTCCACCAGCAATACCTCTCTCCTGATAGGCCTTATCCCTATCTGATTAAAATTTAATATTCATACGAAGTGCCTAGCCCGAAGTTCCTGGCTGATTTCGGATACGATTTAAGAGCAATCAGATAGGGACACCGTAGCCAGAGACGCCTGCATATCCATGAACCTGGAGGAGGTTGTCAACATGCTTCTGACTCAAGCCATATTCCGACATTGGATACAGATATTGTTCATTGCTCTTACAAACCTAATCAGCCTCTCTATTTTCACTTATTCAGGACATGCCGAACATGTGTTGACCCTTCGACTAGCCGCGACTCCATTGAGTCGCAGTATGTGTGGCATATCGAATGAACATTCCTCTATTCGTATTCTTGCCGCCAAACATCGGGATCTGTTTCTTCAAAAAGTTCCTGGGCAATACCGACCCAAGAATAGCCAAGACGCGAGGAAAAAGGACTATGTGCACTTCGTCACGATGGCTGACCTCACGGGGGGCCGGATACCCAACGGCGCAATTGCTTTTGACGACCGCCACGCCGTGATCTTCGATGACACACATCCCAGAGGTCTCTCACGACCAAGATTCTTGTCGCAACTTCCTGACAGTCAACGTGGTTTAGCTGGAATGGCGTTGAATACCTTTTTGCGCCTCCATCAGGTGTTTAATGCGGCCATCGATACCTGCCGTCCCCATCCTGCGTTCTCGGACTATGAAAATGATGATTATGTGTTACGAATTGAAAACGGGAAACGGACATTCAAAAATCTTGTTCAACAATACAACAGCCAACCAGCTTCCCCTACAAACCACTCTCTTTATGAACCAGGAACTCTCGGAGGTTTCATTGATCCAGATGCAGGCAAAGCATCATATTTAGATTATCAAGCGATGAATCCATTGAATTTTTATGTCCCCACGTCGCTTCCTTAACACTGACAGGCATAATCCGTACTGTAGTATATGTATGTAAGCTTAGGTAGACAGACTTATAATATGCACCCTATGCTGTGAGAGAAAACTGGACAGACGAGCCACATTAAAGCAGCATTTCGTCTCTCTGTAACTCACAGTGTTTCAACTTAATAGGAGGTTGCGGTTCATGAAAAAGTTTGTTTGGCTCAGCGTCATGTTGGTGTTCATGGGATGTGCATCAACCACCATGGCTCCAAAGACACAATCGGGCAAAATGCCACGGGATGGGGAACTAATGTTTCCCCAAAATTACCAATCGTTCTCGACATTTTTACATGGCATACAAAAACCTAATGCTGTTCGGGACCTTTACATCAACAACATAGGAGCCAAAGCGCATCAGGGTGAATCCTTTGCCAACGGGTCCATCTTAGTCATGGAAATCTACAACGCCAAGAAAGGCCCGGGTGATACCTTCGAGAAAGATGGCCAAGGGAATCTGATAGAGGATGGTCTTGCGAAAGTCTATGTCATGCAAAAAGGCAAGGGCTGGGGCCAGCAGGCACCACAAGGTTTAAGAAATGGAGACTGGATCTACTCGGCTTTCAAGCCCAATGGTGAGCGGCTAAAGGTTGACTATACAACATGCCGTGGCTGTCACATGCCATTAGGTGATGCCAAAGATTATGTGCATCGCTACGACGAATATTTCGAAAAACGAGCACATATGCATTAAGCCACCAACTACACACATATGGGCATCTCTAAAAACTGGTGTTTTTTCTGAGGGCAAGGAAGCGGCGCGCGGAAAACCGCAGTGTATATGGGAATACATGAGGATTTGAGCACGCCGCTGACGCCGCCATCGGGAAAAAGGACAGTTTTTAGAGGTGCCCATGTATCAAGGTAGGCTCTTCTTCCTCCTAACCTTTGATACGACAGGGTGGAGGCATATCGGACCGGCCTCCTTGGCCTTCACCCTGGCCTTTTTACCATACGCCTTTCGTCTCGCGACTGGCCTTCTTGTCTAGGAGGCATCAGATGAACACACAACACTCAACTTCTCTCCAGCAGCGTTCACGTCAAAAAAGAATCCAAGCCCTTCAAAATCGATGGCGCCATGTCGCGAGCTTAAGCCCTCATGGGAGTGTTGAATAATGAAGATATCAACGACTATATTTCGCCAAGAGGCCCTCGGCGCTCAACAACCACGGGTCTGTTCAAAAAAGTCCGTCCAGTCCCGTCCTGAGGTTTCTCGAAGGGAAGGCCGCAGCCCTTTTTGCGCGCGGAGCGTACTGGCAGTACGTGAGCACGGAAAAAGGGCGAGAACGCCGCTGGCGGCTTTTTTCAACAGATCCATAATGGCGGAAATTTTTCCGTGACTCATGTGAAAATACAAGAATCCCCTGTGTCACAGAGGCATGGTATGGGTTATTTATTCATTGCCTGTTCTTTCCAGAAGGTAGCATTCGACGTTCAATCCTGGCATATTTTTTTCATGACATTGTCTCGCACCCGAAGCTGGGCTATCAAATTCCTGAGCGTTCTTCTTCCTCTGTTCTTTGTGCTCGGGCTGTTGGAGATCCTGGTTCGCTTTATTCCTCCAGACCTCATGGCTCTTCGAAGATTAGTGATGGTCGTGCCCGACTCAAGGCCCTATGTCCTGAAACCTGATATGACTATTCCCTTTTCAGGAATGTTCACTCGCATTTCTCCACCCATCGAATGGCGAACAAACGCTCAAGGGCTTCGGGAAGATCATGTTGTCGCTCCACGCTCCACTCGCTTTCGAATCGCCACCTATGGAGACAGCGAAGCCTTTGGGTGGTCTGTCAAATCGGAGGATACGTTTCAGAAACAAATGGAGGCCATTGACCCAAGGGTCCAAGTCATCAATTTCGGCGTGCCGGGATACAATGCCACGAACATTGCCGACCATATGGCCCAAACAATTTCGCTCTACAGTCCAGACCTCATTATCTATCTTGTGCATAAAAACGATTTGGACGATTCTATTGAGGTCAGTGAGATGTTTGGCTATTCCCATCTCCTGTTGAAGTTACGCCTAGTGTATCAACAATGGATCTTGAAGCCTGAACAAAAAAGACAGCGGAAATCTCCTGAACGACAAGCATTTTTTGCTCAGGAAGTGGAGCGGATGATCGCTATCGGCAAACAGTACCGCATCCCTTTCATCTTAGCTTTTCTTCATACCCAAAATGAGAATGCATTACGAAAATATGGCAACGACCAGTTTTTTAAGGCTCCAGACAGGTCACAGAAAGGCTCTATGCCTCTTCCACCACTCCAACTCATTAACCTCAAACCATTCATTAAACCTTTTCCTAAACTCGACCATCATCTTTCACCCGAAGCGTTCCGCCAATTAGCCCAACAACTTTGTCATATGATTTCCTCTTCGACAGAAAACCAATGCATTCCACACCAATGGTCTCTAACGCGTCCACTGAACGATAACAAGGACAAAGAATCAGTTGTTGAATGAGTTAAATTAGGCCAACATCGAAGAACGAGGATATCAAAGGCCCTATTTCGCCAGGAAGCTCTTGACGATCAACAACGACGGGTCTGTTCAAAAAAGTCCGTCCAGCAAGACCGCAGCCCTTTTTGCGCGCGGAGCGTACTGGCACTACGTGAGCACGGAAAAAGGGCGAGAACGCCGCTGGCGGCTTTTTTCAACAGACCCTTTAGGCCAAACTTATGACCTGTGGGCTATCAACCACTTGCACACCGCCTCGAAATAGAATGGGTTGAGACGTATGAGAGGCAATACGTTCTCCTGGAAGGATAATCCCCACAAGATTCAGAGGGTCGGCGGGGGATAAACGTAGATCTTGCGCTCCGGCTTGAGCATCTCGACGGACAGCCCGTAACGCTTCGACCGCTTCTGGTAGCGCGAATTGTTCTCCGGTAAAACCTTCGACGAAACGCCCGCCGCGCATTTCACCGCGCCATTCCATCTTCCGATACTGCATGAGCAATTCCCGCCATGTCACGGGCAAAGATTCCCGCTTCAGCATGTCGCGAAAGACCACCCCATAACGATGAGCCAATTGTTTGGCCCACAGCTCATGAGGATGCCCAGAAGACTTGGTGTCGCCTTCTTGTTCTTCCACAGACTTTTCGAGTAGTGCCCAACGTCCAACGCTATGCCGGGCGCGGCGGGCTCGATCTTTTCCGGCCGCTCGTCGTCGTCGAGGATCTAACAAAGCCCGCAAGGGATCAAACCCATCTGCCGTCACCAACCCTGCGGCCACTAGTTCCCACAACGCCTGTTCCACTTCAGCAGCGACATGCCCAGTTCGATTCATGAGATCGGCAAAAAAACAAGCTCCTCGATTCTCAAAACACTCATACAACGCGAGAGCGACGCCACTCAACCGCAACCGAACGTCAAGCGGCCCAGAGGCTTCTCCGGGACGAGCCATCTTGAGCATCCATGCAAGGTCGTCTCGACGAATAAAACTGATAGGGGCTGTACTGGTTGGAGTTATCCGGCGAAATGCTTCGCCTTCTGCGACTGGCCGAAGATTCGGCTTCAGCTCTGGCGGAGTCAGTCGGCCCCATGCAACCTCCCCCCGCAAGCAGAGATTATCCAGCCATTCAGGCTTGTAATTGGCCACACGAGATTTCAGCAGAGAGGATTCCCAGGCAGAAGCTGGAGCCTCATATCCAGCGAGCTGGCTCAGCACTTCACGCAGTCCGGCTTCTCCGTGCAATTGCGACCCCGGTGCATAATGCTGCCACCGGAACAAGAACCGCATAAAATCTGAAGCCGAGACCGGTTCAATTTCCCGACGCAACGCTGTGACCGTTCGACGGTGAATGCGAGCGAGGAGACTGCGGTCGCACCATTCGTCGTCTTGAATTTGATTGACTTTACCCTCACCCCTGCCCTCTCCCTTAAAGGGAGAGGGTTTCTGATGACAGGCATGACGGAAGTGGCCACGCAACACTTGGCCTTGGGCTTCCAATTGGAGCAATGCCTGCGACACATCAGAAGTGGCCATGCCTAAGCGATTGGCTAACTCCTTGGCCGTCACTGGGCCTATATGTGGCATCCATCCTTGAACCACATACTGAGCTGCTGTTTCCAAGGTCGGCATTTCTCCATCATTCAGTGCAGAGGACTCGCTCGTTCCAGCAAGAATTTCCACTTTCGCAAATAATGATTGGACACGTGGCAAATGATCCCTTGTGGTCCATCCATCAACAGCGTTTGTATTCGATGTTTCATCAGATTGGACTCGAAGCACAAGAACACGGCCTTCCGCCACAAGAACTTCCAGTTCCTCTCGCCATACTTTCCCTTCTTGAGCAGGCACCCAGCCCATCACCTGCAACACATCAAAGAGCTCATCGACATCCCGCACCGTCGGCCAGGCTTCCTCACACACAGTCTGAATAGCCACGGCATCTAATGTTCCAATTTTTCCATCAAACGAGGATGGCAAGGTACGTCTGAGATTGACGGCCCGGGCTCGACGTTCCTCCAGCGGCGCATCATCTAAAAACGCATAGGGATTCGCATTCAGAATTTCATGGGCAAAAGGTGACGGCACGGGTGACTCAACCGCTCGCACCTCGATCACTTGAGAGTCGATGCGTTCCAAGACCTCTCGAAGACCTTGTATGTCCATAGCTTCGGACAAACAATCCTGAATGGTTTCCTGCACCAAAGGATGGTCCGGCACCGGAATATCGCCCACATGATTATCTCCGCAGGCTGCAGCCATCGGAAACGCCGCCGCGAGTAGATCATCGGCTCGCATCCGCTGAAGATGGACAGGGACACGTTTGCCATTTTGAAACCGCAGCATTGCCAGAGAGCGGCTGACATTCCAACGCCATCGGGTCAGAAACAACGGCGTAGCTAATATGGCTTGAATCAGGACCTCCCGCACAGTCTTAGGCTGAAGGAATTGAAAAATCGTGTCCAGCGGGACACTATGTTGTTCGCCAAGAGATAACACGATCCCATCGTCCGTCGCGGCGGCTTGCAATTCAAAATCAAAATTCAGACAAAACCGTTTGCGCAACGCCAACCCCCACGCACGATTGAGCCGCCCCCCAAACGGCGCATGCAGCACAAGCTGCATCCCTCCAGCTTCGTCGAAGAAACGTTCGGCAATAATACAATCTTGCGTGGGCACATCCCCAAGAATCTGCATACCACCAGCCACATAGGCCAACAATTGATCGGCTCCTGCTGCATCGACTCCACATTCCTTGAGCAACTGTTGTCGTGCCACAGCATCTCCTGCTGTCGCTCCAGCCTTGATCATCTGGCGGATAACTTCCCGCAAGGCCCCAACGGCCTGCGAAAGCTCTCGGGATCGCGAGGGCGCTTCACCACGCCAAAAAGGAATATTAGGTGGTTGTCCATGCGCATCTTCGACCCGCACTTTTCCAGTTTCAATCCCTTTGATACGCCAGGAGGTGGTGCCAAGCAACATGATGTCACCAGCTAAACTTTCAACGGCAAAATCTTCATCGACCGTCCCCACCACCGTTCCATCAGGTTCGGCGACCACCGCATAGGTGGCCGTATCAGGAATGGCGCCTCCTGAGGTCAAAGCGGCTAACCGCCCCCCGCGCCGTGGTCTCACACGGCCTTCCCGCCGGTCATAACTTACAAAGGCATATAACTGACGGCGGCCAGGCACGAAGCCATCGGCAATGAGTTGAATCAATGACTCAAACTGTTCCCAGGAAAGATCTCGATAGGGATAAGCCGACCGGCATATCTTGTACAACGCTTGGACATCCGATTCCTGCGCAGCCACTTCCGCAATAATGTGTTGAATCAAAATATCTATCGGAGCGGTTGGGATTTGAATCGTTTCTAATTGCCCCTGTCGAATTGCTCGAACCACCGCCGCACATTCCACCAACTCATCACGGGTCGTACAAAACAAACGTCCTTTGGGAACAGCGCCGACCCAGTGACCTGCCCGCCCCACACGCTGAAGACACGTCGCAATGGCGCGTGGTGATCCAATTTGGCACACCACGTCAATGAATCCAATATCAATCCCCAGCTCTAGTGAAGCTGTGGCTACCATGATTCGAATTTTCCCAGTTTTGAGGCGCTCTTCCGCTGAAAGACGAAGCTTCTTCGAGAGGCTCCCATGATGCGATGCCACCTGATCTTCCCCCAACCGCTCGCTCAAATGGTGGGCAATGCGTTCGGCCAGACGCCGCGTATTCACAAAGACCAACGTTGAACGATGCTGCTCTGCTATAGCCGCAAGACGGTCATAGACCTCCGACCACACTGCATTCGTGGCAATGGCCCCCAATTCATCGTTCGGCACTTCGACTTGTAGATCCAACCTTCGTCGATGTCCGGCATCAACAATGTGACAATCGGACGACACAAAGAGCGAGGCTTGTTGATCCTTTTTGCGATGTGCCGCCTCACCAACCAAAAACTGAGCCACCTGCTCTAATGGCTTTTGAGTGGCGGATAGTCCAATACGGACTAGCCGTTTTTTGGTTACGGCATCCAAACGCTCCAAAGACAGTGCTAGATGTGAGCCCCGCTTGTTTGGCGCCAACGCATGAATCTCATCCACAATCACGGTATGCACACCTGTCAACAATTCCCGGCTACGCTTTGCCGTCACCATGAGAAACAAGGTTTCTGGAGTCGTGACTAAAATATGCGGAGGATGTTTGAGTAGGCGTTGCCGTTGCGCAGACGGCGTATCCCCAGTCCGAACCTCTACCCGAATATTGGGACTCAACAATCCTGCAGACAGCGCCCGATGGCTAATCTCATCTAAAGGTTGCTGCAAATTCTTGTGAATGTCATGACTGAGTGCACGAAGTGGAGACACATAGACAACTTGAATACCGTCTACCAATTCACCCTGAATCGCCTGATGTAACAGCTGGTCAATACATGTCAAAAAAGCCGAAAGGGTTTTTCCAGAACCGGTAGGCGCAGAAATTAAGGCATGTTTCCCCGATTGAATTGCTGGCCAACTGGCTCGCTGCACATCCGTCGGTTCCCCCAACGTCGAGGAGAACCATTCTTGAATCACTGGATGGAAAGATTGCAGCGGCATGGGTCAATGCCTCATCTCCCCCTCCTTTGTCAGGAGGGGACTAAGGGGAGGTAGAATCCAAGGCTAGACAGAAACATCCCCAAACACGTCATCGATACACAGATAAATACACCTCATCAGACCGCTTCTTAATCCAGGGAAAACGGAATAGAGTTCGGGTTTGGCTAGAATATTGTCCAATATTCACTTGTTGCCAAATCCCGCGCTTAAAGTCGTCTTTGTGTTTTGCTTCATGAAGAAAACCTGCATATCGCGCATCGGTAAAAAAACTGACTCCCCAACTATTCGTCCAGGAAGGTTGGCACTGCTGCACATAGTCATCCACGTGGTAAAGCAGCGTGTGCATGCTTGTAAGATCTTCCATCACAGCTTCCGGCGTTTTCAGAAACAACACACCATGGGCCTCAGGGATCGCTATGAGACCAATGGTATGTTCCAATTGTTTACAGGTGGTCTCATCAATAGCATAGCGGTCCGGCTGCCCTTCATCCCCTTTCGGAATCTGGAGCATCTGAGAAGATGGCGCATTGCAGACAAACTTGAGGTCGACAGGCGGACAACTCCAGCGTATCTGGATTCCAAACTGGCTGATATCATCTAACAAAGAAGGAATTTGTGCATTCAAAACCATAGAATCTTGAATCGACTCGCCAGGAACCAACTTAATCAATTGTGAGCCAAGCTTCCAATCCTGAACCGGTTGCTCTATGACACTCATGTTGTGATCCATGCGAACGACCGAGAACCACTTGGAATCATTCGGAGGATTCCAAGGCAAATCCCGAATATTCACCGTCACCACGTCCTTGCTAATATTCGTTAAATGCACATGCAGTTCATACACCTGCGTCCGAGGCTTCCTCAACAACACCTCCATGGCTAACGGCAACCGTGGTTCCTCTTCAAGATTTTCGGCCAGCGCGCTAGAGGGACAGCAGATGAGGAACAACAACCAGAGAAGCAGTGGCGGGGCAACAGGAAATGTGGGCATACCGTGAAAAATGTCTATATGTACTTCTTCAACTCAAAGGAATAGAAACAAAATATGACCATTTTACTAAGACCACTGCTAACTAAGCTACATTCTCCAAAGTTGTGTGCGAGGGATCCAGAACCCGTGTGTCATCCCTGCAGCTTTTAGCGGGGATCCATCCGAAAACGACAAAACCTGGATTCCCGATTTAACCCGCATAGGGCTTTTGGCTCACAGACCAGCCCTCGTGTGATTTGATACCGTGCCTCCCGCATGGAAATTGGTATCGTCGGCCTGCCCAATGTTGGCAAATCCACTATCTTTAATGCCCTCACCTCCGGAGGCGCAACGGCCTCAAACTACCCTTTTACCACAATAGAGCCCAATGTGGGTGTCGTCGCGGTCCCAGACGCCCGCTTAGCCCGGCTGACTGAAATCTTTCAACCGCAAAAAACCATTCCGGCCTCCTGCCGGTTTGTGGATATTGCCGGACTCGTGAAAGGCGCCGCCCAAGGTGAAGGGCTCGGGAATAAATTCCTGGCCAATATCCGCGAAGTGGATGCCATTCTACATATGGTGCGTCTCTTTGAGGATGCCGATGTGGTTCATACAATGGGGAGCGTAGACCCTCGCCGTGATATCGATGTCATTGAAATGGAACTCATGCTCGCTGACTTAGATAGCCTGACCCGGCAATTCGAGAAAGTCTCCGGCAAAGCAAAGTCTGGCGATAAAGCGGCACGAGAGACCCTGACAACCCTTGAAACCCTGAAAGCTGGACTAGAAGACGGGAAACCCGCCCGGTCACTTGGCATTGAACCAGAAATTTTGAAGGAGTATTTTCTTCTCACCGCCAAACCGGTACTCTATGTAGGGAACACCGATGAACACCCTGAGCCATCCGTGGTCACAGACTTTCAGGCCTTTACTAAAGAACGGGGCTCCGAATCGTTAGTCATCTGCGGCAAGCTCGAAAGTGAAATTGCGGAATTATCTGGCGATGACCGTGAACTGTTCATGAAAGATTTGGGCATGGAACAGAGCGGCTTGGAAAAAGTGATTATTGGAGCCTATGCCACATTAGGCCTGTGCTCCTACTTTACGGGCGGCCCTCAAGAAGTCCGGGCCTGGACCATTCCCCTTCACGCTAAAGCCCCTCAAGCGGCAGGGGTCATTCATACCGATTTTGAAAAAGGCTTTATCAAGGCTGATATCTACGGCTTTACCGACATCGATGAACATGGCTCTGAAGCAAAATTACGCGAAAAAGGCTTAATTCGCTCCGAAGGGAAGGAATACATCGTCAAAGATGGCGACGTCTGTCACTTTAAATTTAACGTCTGACTCACAGATCTGCGGTCATTGTACTTTTCGTCCGCTGTTGCATGTCCCAATTTCCTATTGATGCGCCTGTATGCTGTAAAAATTATTCATGGGTCTGAAAACATCCACTAGCAGCTTTTTCAACTCACTCTTTCAGCGACACTAGCCTCCCTATTTGGCCTGTATTTTGGTAAGTTAAAGAATTGCCTTATTGAAGGGAAATAAATGGCCGCTCGTGTCGTCATTACAGGAATGGGGATTGTTTCTCCTATTGGCATCGGAATTTCTCAATTTTGGGAGGCTGCGCTTCGTGGCAAGTCCGGCATTGCCCCTATCCAATCATTGGGAAATTTTCCCATTGAGGGCTACCGGTCACAAATAGCCGGACAGGTGACAGACTTCCAACCACCTGGTCCTGGAGAAGACAAGTTTTCCTCCCGAGTGGACCGATATGCCCAAATGGCGTTGATGGCCACTCACGAAGCGATTCAGCATAGCGGACTCTGCATCGAACATGAACGGGCTGAGCGGCTGGGCGTCATGGCGGGTGTTGGGATGGGCGGTATGATGATGGGTGAGCGCGAATTGACAAATCTCTATGAATCTCAGAAGCCTCATCGCGTCCATCCAAACTTTATTCCAACTATTACGCTCAACTCGGCATCCGGTATCATCGCCCTGGCACTTGGGGCCAAAGGGCCTAATTTAACTGTTTCGACAGCCTGCTCATCAAGTATTCACGCCATTGGACAGGCCATGCAGTGCATTCGCCAGGGACAAGCTGATATGATGATTGCAACCGGAGCCGATGCCAGCATCACACCTTTGGTCTTTGCAGGCTTTTGCTCCTTGCGAGCGCTATCGACCAGGTATCATGACCAGCCGTCACACGCCTCACGTCCCTTTGATCGTGGGAGGGATGGCTTTGTGATGGGAGAGGGGGCCGGAACCATCATATTAGAATCGCTTCAACATGCCATTCGCCGGAAGGCAAAGATTTACGCCGAAGTGGCTGGATATGGCAGCACAAGTGAGGCCTATCATATGGTCATACCCAAGGAAGATGGCGTCGATATTGCGCGTACCATGACACTGGCACTACACGATGCCAAGCTTGAGGCGAAACATGTCGATTACGTGAATGCCCATGCCACGTCCACGGTTGTCGGAGATGAGGTAGAGGTCAAGGGTTTACGGACGGTCTTTGGAAAACGCGTGAATCATATTCTTGTGAATGCCACAAAGTCACTCATTGGCCATACGTTAGGCGCGGCAGGAGCCATTGCCACTATTGCTTCGACATTGTCTCTTCATAACAAGATGATCCATCCCACTATCAATTATACCGACCCCGACCCGCACTGTGCCCTGCCTGGACTGTCGACGGAGGTTCAGAAAAAATCCCTACGCGCGGCTCTCGTGAATGCGTTTGGATTTGGAAGCAACAATGCGGTTCTCGTTCTCAAGAAATATTCATGACCATGCCAATTTCATCAAACGGCCTTCATCAACAAGTCTATCAAACGCTCGCTGACTACCTTCGTTGCGACTCCTCGACGTTGCATCCCGAAGACTCGCTTCGGGACGACCTCGGGTTAGATTCTTTACAAACCATCGAACTGGTCTATCAAGTGGAATCTGCTTTTGATATACAAATTCCGGATGAAGATTTCGGGCAATTACGCACGATCGGTGATGTTGTCACCTATCTTGGCAAACGCACCAATTCACAACCGCAACCGGTGTCATCGAGGGCTGGTTCCAACGCCAATGCCAGAGCAACCACTCATTCCACACCTCAACCAAAATCCCGCTCACGATCGAAAACGTCCCATTCATGAGCCTTCATCGTACGTCTTCAGCCAGTCCTATTCCTCTCCACGAACTTGCCCAATGCATTCACACGCCCATTCAGGGATCATCAGATATCTTAATTTCCGGCCTATCGCATTTAGAAGGCGCCGCTGACGGAGATCTGTCATTCGTCTTGAAGCCAAAATTTCATGAAGCTGCCAAACACTCACAAGCCGCAGCATTCTTAACAAGTCAGCCTATTCCCGATGAGCCACGCCCGCAATTACTGACACCCAATCCGCTACTCGCCATCGCCACGCTTGCACAGACGTATTTTCTGCCAACGCCACCTCCACAAGGCATTCATCCGACCGCCGTTACCGGCATCGATGTCCGTATTGGCCCAGATGTCTCAATCGGACCACTCGTGACAATTGGCGATCGCGCAGAAATCGGCTCGGGCGTCACAATTCATCCGGGAGTGCACATAGGCGAGGACACCCACATTGGCGACAATTGCGTGCTGTACCCTCATGTCTCGTTATTGGCCAACTGTACCCTTGGTGCTCGCGTCGTCATCCATAGTGGAACCGTGATTGGAAGCGATGGGTTCGGCTATGCCCAGCATGAAGGCCGCCATCATAAAATCCCACAATTGGGCAATGTCATGATTGAAGATGATGTGGAATTAGGAGCCAATGTCAGTGTGGATCGAGCCACGTTTGGCAGCACGGTGATCAAGCAAGGCACGAAGGTTGACAATCAAGTCCAAATTGCACACAACGTGGTGATTGGAGAACATTGCATTGTGGTGGCACAAGTGGGAATTGCCGGCAGCACTCGCCTCGGCCATCACGTGATGATTGGGGGACAGGCAGGGTTAGTGGACCATCTCAAGATCGGCGATCAGGTCCGCATTGCCTCAGGGGCAGGAGTCACGAATCACGTGGACTCACATCAAACAGTCGGCGGGCGCCCTGCTGTGGCTCATACGACCTGGCGCAAAGCACAAGTCTTACAGTACCAGCTGCCCGAGATGCGGAACGAATTACGGACATTGAAGAAAGAAGTCGAAGACTTAAAAAAACGCCTGCAGGAATCTTAGCCGCGATGCCGATTCAGAGAAGATGAATTACTTTGTCTGCGGAGGCAAGACCAACCCTTTCCAGAAGAACATTTTTGCCCAGAAATACCCTGCCCAGGGTAAGGTAAACGCTGCCACCGGATCCATAAATCCCGTCCAGACACAGATTCCTGACAACGTCAACAACGCCAGCATCCCCAGAAAATACCACAGGGGAACCAAGCCCCGTCCGCGGTGTTCAATGGTCACCTCGGTTGCAGCTTTTTTGGCTTTTCGTACAGACCGTTGCGTAAAAGCTTTCATACGATTGGCAAAATATCCGGGGAATTCCCGCAAAAGATATTGTTGATACTTCGTTTGTGCCAAACCAAGTAATACACCAGCAACAAGTAACGCAGAGCTATAGGTAAACGTCTCCCATCCATATCGCCCTTGATATAATTGATATCCTAAGGCAATCACGCCCACAACTATGCAGATAAGGCCTAACAGGCTGGCCGGAAATAAAATATAGGTCCGGACAAATTCCTGTGCTTTCTCAGTTTGATCTTCTTGACGTCTTGCTGAAACAACTTTAGGCATAGTATGGCGTGAACCTCAAACCAGTTTCATGTGGGGAACGAGTCAGGTTGCTCCCCCTTCAGGGTCTTCGGAATTATCTTCCTCATCAAGGGGAATACGATAGCGCTCTCCAAACCATCCTTGCAAATCTACAAGTTGACAACGTTCTGAACAAAAGGGGCGAAAAGGATTCCCTTCCCACAACACCGCATTCCCACAGATTGAACAGGCGCCCTGCTTTGCAGTCATATCAACACAACTTCCCAATCAAACGTGAAATTGGGCATCATACAAACCCGCATATAGTCCACCCTTTGCCATCAGCGTGGCATGATCTCCCTCTTCAAGAATATTGCCATGATCAATAACCACAATGCGATCAACCGTTTGCAATGTAGAAAGCCGATGCGCAATCACAAACGTCGTGCGCCCTCGCATCAATTCCTCCATCGCAATCCGGATCTCCACTTCGGTCTCGGTATCAATGTTCGACGTGGCTTCATCCATCACCACTATTGGCGGATCTTTAAGAAGGACACGGGCAATGGCCATGCGTTGTTTCTGTCCGACCGACAATTTCACGCCCCGCTCACCAATCCAGGTGTCGTACCCATCAGGGAGGGCCTGAATAAATTCATGCGCCTGGGCAGCCCTCGACACACGTTCAATTTGTTCAAAGGAAGCTGAGAGATCTCCATAGGCCAAATTATCTTTCACGGTCCCATTAAATAAAAATGGTTCTTGCTGGACAAATCCAATTTGTTCACGCAACGTGGACAACGGGAGTTCTCGAATATCATAACCATCCACTTCAATTGAACCGGCCTTGATATCATAGAAACGAAAGAGCAGTTTCATCATTGTACTCTTTCCCACACCACTTGGCCCCACTAAGGCCACATGTTCCCCAGCCTCCACGCACAGGGACATCTTGGCAAAAACTGGCGCCTTGTCACGATACGCAAAACTCACCTGCTTCCATTCAACCTTTCCCAAGAATCGAGGGTTTTCAGGAACCAGAGTCCCCTGATCCGGCACGGCAGGTGTGGCATCTAACACCTCAAACACTCGTTCCCCGGCAGCCAAGGCATGCTGAAGCAGATGATTGACAGAATGAATTTGATTCACAGGCGTATAAAATAATACAAGATACGAGAGGAACATGACTAACTCACCAGTTGTCAAACGGCCCGCCATGACCTCTCCTGCCCCAAACCACACAATCAGAACTGTTCCCAAGCTGCCAATAAAAATCATACCCGGGGAGTAGATGGACCAGAGATACATCGCTTGTAAATTCGCGTGCCCGTATTGCTGAGACATCTCCGTAAAGCGGGATTGTTCATAAGAGTGCCGGTTGAAACCCATGGTCTCCCGAATACCTGATAAGGCATCTTGCAGGTACCCATTGAGCTCGGCGGCCTGTTGACGAATACGATGGTAATAGCGGTGAACACAACGCGTAAAAAACACCCCGCCAACAATCAAAATAGGAATGGGAAGCAGCACGAGCAGCGCCAGCCTCCAGTTTAACCAAAATAATATGGTCGTAATGCTCACCAGCGTCAACGTTGCGGTTAGCATTCCCTCAAATCCATCAATAAAAATACGTTGTACATGTTCCGTGTCATTCACCACCCGGGACATGATTTCTCCGGTAGAACGGTTTTCGTAATAGTTGAGTGAGAGCCGCTGCAAGGCGTCGAACACTTGTTGACGCAGCCGGTGAACCACACGTTGCTCCAGCATATTATTAAATCGGATGCGAAGGGAGTGACAGAGATTCTTGAGAGCATAGGCAAGAATCAAACCCAGAAGCACCCAGACCAACATCTTTTTGTCATGAGTTGGGAGGACATCATCGATGACAATTTTTATAAGCCATGGCGGGAGAAGCTCCAGCCCCGCAGTCAAGGCGGCAAAAGAGAAAGTCAGACCCACCAATCCTCTATACGGACGAAGATAGGTTAAGACTCGAAGGAGTGCTTTCATACAATACTCATCTAATTTTCGCTCATGACTCGCACGGTTACCATAGAGGCCCTATGTTTCTCAATTGGAACGCAGATACTGTGTGTGACGGAAACGTTGGAAGGCAAATCTGATGACGCGTCGCTAGACGACCGCGGCTGACTCTTCCCGCCAGTAGGTATCGAACTCGGCCAGCTGCGTGAGTGTGGACATGTCAGTCATGCGGTCGATAAATAACTTCCCGACCAAATGATCCATTTCATGTTGAATACAGACAGCATACAAACCATTCGCCTCGATATCCTGGAGCACCCCATGCCGATCATAGGCCTGAACTCTGACCATGGAAGGCCTGACGACTTTCCCTCGCATATTGTCAATACTCAAACATCCTTCCCACATTTCAGTCTGGGCAGGGCCATAAAACACAATTTTCGGGTTAATGAGCACCGTTTTGGGAATACCATCACTTCCGCCACATTCCATCACCACCACCTGTTCAGACTGAGCGACCTGAGGAGCCGCCAAGCCAATTCCTTCGAAATGCACCATGGTCTCGAACATATCGTCAATAAATTCCTGAACGCGCCGGCTCGTAATTGTTTCAGGATCTACGGGTTTCGCAACCTGGCGAAGAATAGGATTTCCTACTTTAGCTATGGGCAACACCGACATGTATGCTGACTCCTTTAATTAGACTTGATCAATGAAAGACGTGGTCCCGCTATGACAACCCATCCCGCACTGTAACCATAGGCTTCTCACTAACTTACATTCAAATTGGCTGGAGACTCTGGCGAAGGCGTTGGGGAAGACGGCCCACTCAGTCGATCTTTATTGGTTTCCCACCATTCCCACCATTCCTTTGCCCATTCTTTCCGATCTTCCTGGGTGGAAACCTCCCAATCATGAATGGCTCCACTAAACCGTGTAAGCTTCCAAAATGAGTCCCGTGCTGTAATGGAGACAAATTGCTCAGAATCAGCAATGGCACTAATAATGAGCGGAAGGACTTCTTTCCGGTGAACAAAACGTGCCTCAAAAACCGCGGTGTTACGGATTGTAGAATTAGGATCTTTGACCATCACCTCAATAGCGGGAATCACTTGGTTAGGATCCAGGCGAGTGGCCACCCGGAGCGCATGCGAACGGATTTTGGATTCCTCATTGGGTTCCATCGCCACCTCAACCAAGGCAGGGACCGCAGAGGGATCTTTAATCATCGACAAAGTTTCAACAGCATTAAATCGAACACGAGGCCCTGGCATTTTTAAGGCCTTGATTAAATGTGGAACTGAATGTTTACCAAAATGCACAAACTCGCCCATGACCCAGAGTTCCTGTTTTCCATCCAGCAGCGGAAGAAGCGAGGCTAACCGCTCTTGTCCCTCAACATCTAGATGGTCAGGAGCGGGAGTGGCTTCTTCTCCAGGCGTGTAGTCAGGCTGGGGTGGTGGTTCATAGGGTAGTTGGATCAGACGTGTCTCTGGGAAAGGGTCAGGTTGGCCAGCCCAAAGAATGCCAGAGCCTATACAACACATAAGGGCCAGACAAAGAACAATCTTGTAACAATGCCTCAGTTGCCGAATCATGACACTCCCTTTCGTCAGTCTTTTTCCCAACATGCGGCGAGTCATTTAGTCTAGTGGCAGATACCTAAAACGGTCAAGCCAGCCGCCAACCCTCATCTCGTCCACACTCTCTCCTTATTCCCTAGAGACGCTGTATAGACATGTCACCATGCGGAACGTCATTGGAAGATAGTTGTGACACAGAAAACTTGACAGGTCAACGACTTTGTTCACCGGACTCTCAATGTAAGATGAGACCATGACGAGGCATCATATGCCTCACGCAAAGTTCTTTCAGGAACGTCTTATTTTTCTTAGGCAGGAAATGATTAAGGAATGATCTGGAAGGGGCGTTAGTCGTTCTTGGCACTCATCCGCATCAACGATTGCAAGACAGCTTCTTGCACCGTCGAGCAAGGATCCTCGAGTGCTGTCGTCAAGGCCTCAAGTGCTATTCGCTGATCAGAGACTCCAGCAGTGTCTCCGCCAAGCTGAATGGCAGCATCCAACCGTGTATCCGGATCTTGATGCAATAACAGCGTGCGCGACGACCCTTCAATATTCTTGGGCCCTGTTTTTACGTACATCATATCTCTCCTTAATCAGAAACTTTGAATTATCTATGCCAATCGGGGAATTCCCAAGAATTCTTGAGCATCTTTTGCGAGATGATAAGGAACATTACAGCCCGTTTGCAGCCGTTTGATGCGCCGACTCTCTACTGAACGGCTTCTTCGAGAGAATCATAGATGGGCACGAGCTTAGGAAAATTCACAAACTCCAGCATTTCTCGAACTCTAGGGCGAGGGTTGGCCATACTTAATCGAATGTTTTTCCGGTTGAGATGATGGTAGGTCAAAAACAATTTTCCCAACCCCCGGCTATCAATGCTTCTCAACGCCTGCAAATTAAGCAAAATATGCTGCCTCCGCGCCTCCTGCGCTTGGCACACCTCAGCTTCTAAAGCATGCTCGGCATGAGTATCTAAACTGTCTCCAAGTGTGATGATATGCATGGATGGATGACCCAGAGGTTTTGTAGAATTGCCACTCATCACTGACCAATCTTTTCGGTCTCGCTCCTATCCAACTTTAGGCAGCAACGGAGTCCTCATTACCCATAACTAAGCCACGGAACGTACTTCCGGACTCTGTTGCACAATCGGAATGACTGTCGAAAAATTTACAAGCTGAAGCAGTGCCTCAACCGATGGCTTTGGATTCCTAACCGTAAGCGCCACCCCTTTTTTCCTGAGTGAATGATAGAGTAGTAAGATTTTGCCGATACCGGCACTATCGATTGACGAAACGTAAGAAAAATCCAGAATCACTTGTGTGCATGGGCGCCCCTCTCCTGCGGCCAATGCCGTTTCCACAGGCACACGGGCAGATTTATCAAATCGCCCTGACAACAATAAAATTCGAGTCGTTTTGTCCCACCGAGCCCTGACTAACATGCGCGATTTCCTCCCGTTGTCCAAATGTTCACATGATCCTTCACATCACCCTCATGCTTCCCGTCAATTATCCTGAGCAACCCATGTGCCATTTTTTCGATTAAAGGAAAACTTCATTCCACCCCCCAAATGTTCTAAAAAAAGAACCCCCATCTGAAAAATCATTTCATCATTGCCAGCACCAACAGGTCTCACAAAAGATACTCTACTATGCAGACCTTACCTCGTAGGAAAAATTTTTCCATGATGGGTCCATTACAAACTCAGTCGTACCCTGAACAATCCATCAGAACAGGAGCAAGAAAGACGACTCGCCTGCTAGTCCTGCCGATTCCCACAGCCTTGCATTTTTCTCTCATCCAACTTTACTATAGATGATTATGTGCCTCTTGACTGAAGCCTTGCGGCAAGCTTCGTCAAGCCCCCCTATCGACGAAAAAGTGGTCAAGCCAATGCACTTATCTTTTTACCATCTCGAGAAAGAGCCCTTTAACGCCACACCCGATCCTGGCTTTCTTTTTCTCAGTCCCAGCCATAAGGAAGCCCTTGACGCAATGGCCGAAGGAATCGAAAAGAGGAAGGGAGTAGTGTGCATTTTTGGTCAACGGGGTGTCGGCAAGACCACTATTCTTCGGACCTATCTCGGAGGACTCTCCCCGCACAAACATAAAATTGTTCACATTTTTGACCCCGAACTCACCTACGAAGAACTACTGCGTTCCATTCTACGCGGGCTTGACTTAGTCCCTGCGAGTAATGATCTGAATGAAATACTCGCCCAACTCCGCAAAAAATTAATCATAGAATATCGCGCCAACATCACTGTGATTGTGGCTATTGACGAAGCTCATAATATTTCCATAGAGACGCTCGAACATCTTCGATTGCTGTCGAATCTGGAAATCTCGACGGCCAAACTTCTTCAACTCATTCTAGTTGGCCAACCAAAACTTCAGAGTCTACTGAAGCAGCCAAGATTGCAGCAACTCCAGCAACGAATCGCGATGCAGGCAACAATTACCTCCCTAACGCCCAAAGAAAGTCGGGACTATATCAAACATCGCATTCAACAGGCTTCAACTGGGAGATCCCGCATCTTTTCCAATGGAGCCATCCAGCTTATCTGCAAACATTCCCAGGGCATTCCACGTCGCATCAACAAGATCTGCGATAATGCGATGCGCACCGGTTATGATTGCAAAACAAAACCTGTCTCGACCAAAATCGTTAAAGAAATCATCGGTGACGGAAAAACCTCACAACATTCTCGTATGTGGAAGTGGAGTATAGGCATCGCGGCCGTCGCCCTTCTCTCCATAGGCATTGGTCTTTGGCAGCAAGAGTTCATGCCAAAGCTCATCGAGATACGTACAATGCTTGAAGCTCAGATATCCTCTCCAAGCACTCAAATGGCCACACACCATGTTCCTTCAGATAACACCATGTCAATCATAGAGAGGGCAAGAGATATGTCTCCACATGACACCCTATTAGACTCTTCCTTGCCTCGCACTTTCAGCCATATTGTCGAAGAAGCACGACCCTCGAACGCCACAACCCACAATCAACGCTCAAATGATAACGCCCCCCCTAAGCCAGTCTCTCAAAGTCAGCCAAAGCGTCATGTTTCGCTTGAAGAAACGGTTCCTCAAACAATTTTCCCAAAAGTAAGGACGTCTAAACAGATAACCCGCAGGCAGGATATATACGCTTCATCAAGATTGCAGACCACAAATACCTTGCAACCGATCGACACGGCAACAATCTTTAGTCAAACACAATCAGTTGCTACGCAGAACCAACGCTCCCCTACAATCCGATCAGTTTATCCTGGAGAAAGTCTCAGTGAAATCACACAAGAAGTGTATGGCTCAACAAATCCCAAATATCTTAGGTGGGTGGAGGAACATAATCCACAACTTCTTGATCCAGATAGGCTTCAAATCGGACAACAATTGATTCTCCCAGAATTTCCTGAAGAGTAATATCATTTCACCGGGCAAGACTTACAACCCAGGGCAAATCAGATACAACAATCGTCTTAGAGCACCTCCACACACTACTCTTTTTCCCGATAGTGGCGTCAGCGGTGTGCCCACTGCTTTCGGCGCGCACAAACATAGTGCTCTTCGCACCGTGCGCCCTCATGTATTGACCCATACACAGCGGTTTTCCGCGCGCCGCTTCCTTGCCCCCGGGACAAACCCTTAGTTCTTAAAGGTGCCCTTCATTGAATCATTGTCCGTGATGATATAGTATTATATGTAATATAGTGAAATACAGGAGGGAAATCATGGCTGTTCTTACCCTGCGGTTAGATGATCAATTGGAAAAGAAACTTAAGAGGCTTTCGAAGGAAACGGAGCGGCCGAAGAGCTATTTCGTAAAAAAGGCCTTGGCCTTGTACTTTGAGGAATATCAAGATTACGAGACTGCATTGGCTAGACGAGCTGATAAAGATGAAGAAGTCTTGACCTTAGCTCAAATGAAGAAGGCCTTGGGTGTTTAAGGTACAGTTTAAAAAATCTGTCAAAAAAGACTTAAAGGTATTATCCAAGGCTGATCAACAGCTAACGTTGGATCAAATTGGCAAGGTATTAGTAAAAGATCCTTACCAGGGAAAGGCCCTAAGCGGAGAATTTAAAGGCCTCTATCGTTGGAGGACCGGTCGAATCCGAGTGATCTACGAAATTCAGAAAGAGGTTCTCATTATCCTCGTGTTAAAAATTGGCCATCGAAAAGATGTGTATCGAACATGAAAGCGGGACCTCGAAGACACTCGCATCCCAACATTAGAACAGCCGACCAAGCCTGTCAGGTTGGCTCCCAGAGTGCACCGCCTCCCTACAAACGCCGGCATCCCGAAGACTCCACACTCTACCAGGTCATCCAAGACCACGTAGAGACCTTCTTTGCCCAAGTCGAACAGGAAACCGGAACAGGTCTGCCTTTATTTCTCAAAGACGAGTTCGAGGCGTTTCTGAAATATGGTATCTTAGCCCACGGGTTTCTGCGCCTGCGCTGTAGGGAGTGTATAGTGAATCCTCAATAAGGTCTTTGTACGTTCCCCAGATGTAGATCTCCGGGACTGTTGAAGAATAATGATGATATCAACAGCCATTTTTACGCGCGGAGCATAAGGCCACTACGCGAACACTCACAGCCCAAAGAGGGACAAGCTTGTGGGCCTGAAGATTCGGAACAATGGCAAGAACGCCGCTGCCAGCTTTTTGCTAGATTCTCAGAAAAGCTGTCCTATGACCAAACTAAAGGCTTGAGAACCACCTAAACCGCACTCCATTCAAACTCTTGAGCAATTTGGAAGAGGATAACTCCAAAATGGTGCCGGAGCCCGGACTTGAACCGGGACGGGCCGTTAAGCCCGAGGGATTTTAAGTCCCTTGCGTCTGCCTATTCCGCCACTCCGGCATAAGGCAGGCATACCGTAGCAGACTGTACCACTCCCTCAAAATCGGTGCAAGATTTGACAACTGAGCGTCATCATTCAAGGCACACAGGACTTAAGACCCGAATCCCCTTCAAGAGAGAGTTGAATCACAAGGATATCAAAGGCCATATTTCGCCAAGCGCTTGTTCGCTATCAAACAGCATGGGGTCTGTTCAAAAAAGTCCGTCCAGTCCTGTCCTGAGGCTTCCCGAAGGGAAGGCCGCAGTCCTTTTTGCGCGCGGAGCGTACTGGCAGTACGTGAGCACGGAAAAAGGGCGAGAACGCCGCTGACGGCTTTTTTCAACAGACCCCTCAAAAAAAAGGAGGAGGCAACTTGTTGCCTCCTCCTTTGGATCAATCCTGCCACCCCATTTTCTGTTGGGGGGGAAGATTTCTATGATTGACTCGTTCGAACCACCATGTGACTCCGGCGGTTTTCTTGAAAACAATTTTCATTGGCATCCTGACAGGCTGGCCGTTCTTTGCCATAGGACACAATGTTAATACGGTGTCTCTGTACACCTAACTTTATTAAATAGTCCCGGGCCGCTTCTGCCCGTTTCTTCCCCAATACGAGATTATAATCCTGGGTGCCTCGTTGATCACAATGGCCTTCAATCGTTAAGGCTCGCGTGGGGTTGGCATGCAGCCATTGCGCGCCTTCCTCGAGATAACGTGCCGCCTCTTGAGAAATACTCCAACTGTCAAACGCAAAATAGATATCCTGGACCCGCCCATCGGCTTCATTATGAGAATTACTCGTGCCAAATGGTGCCAGGCCTGACGACTCCCTCATTCCTGATCTACCGGAACCTCCATTGTCATGGCCTTGCATAACATTCCTCTCGGGCGTCACATATTCTGGCGCAGGACCTCCATTTTCACGTAAATAGGCTTGGGCCCATGATTCGGGATTCAATGTCATGGGGGAAGCCGAACTGTCGCTAAATCCATCCACAGATCCATAATTTGGACCGCTCCCCTGGACGCCGGCATAGTCATGCCCGTAGTTGGAGCGATCTTGCCCGTCGTAGTTGGACCGATCCCCAATGGCATTGGTACTGCCACCTGAAGAAGAACCATTTGATGAAGGATCTCCATAAAATTCCTGAGTACTGTTGCCTCCTCGCAGATATGCATTTGCCCAAGCCTCAGGATCTGGATTAGTTGAAGCCGCTGAACCACTCCCAAAGCCGGTGACTGGACCATGGTTAGGACCGGAACCATCTACTCCACCATATTGCTGACCATAATCTGAGCTAGCATCGGGCTTTGCGGACGTTCCTCCATCGACCGTCATGTTGGAACTACGATCTCCGCCTTCCGAGGAATATGGCGACGTTCCTTGGCCCATCCTGGCGTATGGGCGGCTGCCATTCACCGTCCCCCCAGGAACCGTCGTGCCACCGGCATAAGAACCCTCTGCAGGGTGATCCATTCCATTAGTCGTTTCATTCATGTCTTGCTCGCTGGAGACCATTCCATCGCCTTCTGAATTTGATCCATATTTTACAGAATGCCCACTACACCCTGAGAGCATAAAGGCTCCACACACGATAGCAAGAAAAAGCCTATTGTTGGTTTGACTCACGCACATGAAATCCTCCTGGTATAATGGTTGGAGTTGGATTGGGTTCTTTTATTCTTGTTCAAAACCAAGAATCTGCTAACCAAGTATTTTTTTCGGCAGATCCAGCCCTGAACTTAAGGACGCCAAAGAACGGCACACAAAACTCGAAGACAGGCCTTATCTACAGGCAATTTCTTCCCACCCGGGGCTGTGAGTTGGGCCAATTACTAGGTCACCTTTGATGTGCAAACTAAATGGGAGGAGTTCTAGAAGAGAAGAAAATCCAGCTTTAACTCACTGGCTGGAAGAGGATACAGACGGCAAGACCACAGTTTGGTACCATTTCCAGAAACGGGCCACCCCTTCGGGCACGGAAATCTGTGGATCATACTGCAAGAGTTTTCGCGTTTTTGAAATGTCGGCAAACGTGTAGGCAATGTCAGCACTCATCATCGGCGTCGAGGTCAAGTGCGCCGTACCTCCGGCCAGATGTTCAATGCCCTTGACGAAATCAGATAATAAGACTGGTTCTCCACGACCAAGATTTAAAATTTCATAGCCCAGCGGTCGATCAACCGCGGACACCAGTCCACTGACAATATCTTCCACATATGTCCAATCCCGGTGCATCTTGCCACCATTGTACAGCGGAACCTCACAACCGGTGAAAATATTGTCCAAGACTTTATAGGCCATCATATCCGGCCGGCCACGCGGACCATAGACGGTAAAAAATCGGAACACGGTGCAATTTAATGCATGGAGATGATGGTAGGTATAACAGAGCATCTCGCTTGCTCGCTTACTGGCGGCATAGGGCGCCAACGGCTGAGCACACGTATCTTCAGGAATAAAGGGTACCGTTGTTGTATTGCCGTAGACAGAAGAGGTCGATGCGAATACAAAAATGGGAAGGGGTTGAGGATTCGAGGCTCCGAGTCGTCCGACTGCGGCATCCAGCAAGGCCAATGTTCCCATGACATTGACATCATAATATAAGCCGGGATCATCAATGGATACTCGCACACCAGCCATCGCCGCTAAATGCACAATCGCATCAAACTGATGATCGGAAAAAAGATCCCCTACTACTTGCCGGTCCCGGATATCTCCCTTTAAGAATTGAAATGTCCCGGGCCATGAATTCGCTTGGGCCAGTTCAGTGACTTCGCGAAGATTGGCTTCCTTTCGGGCTGGATCATAGTAATCATTCAAATTATCCAGACCAATAACTTGGTCTCCACGTTTGACCAGTTGTTCAACCGTATGGCTGCCAATGAACCCTGCGGCTCCTGTGACAAGTATCTTTTTACTCACGCCTTTTCTCCCTGCATAGTTCAGATCACATTGCAAATTTCATGACATTTGCATACAAAACACTTTTTTTCGGCTAGTCCCAAGAAAAGCTTAAAGTCTTCAACTCAATGCATGTTGGACGGCCGGTCTTGCTGTTGAGAGGCAACCTTTCCATTGTTACAATACCTCATGATGAATATTTGGGCGGCGAAAACGGTTGATATCCCCAAATCTCAAGAAACAACAGACTTAGGGACCGGCAAGGATTTCGAAGCCGAAGTGGTCGTCTTTAACTGCGATTGTCATACGTACCAAGAAGTCATTACCTTATTTTGTCAAATCATTCCAGGGATGACTCCACCCAAGGCTTTTGAACTGGCATGGCAAATAGACCATCAAGGCAGCGCGATTGTCTTTCGTGGCGATATTAAGCAGGCTAATGATATCGCCAAGAAACTGGCTGATGGAGGTCTACGCATCGAAGTCCGGCATTAAAAACGATCGAGAACGTTGAGCACCTGTATATTATTTCTTTTTGGCAATTCGTGACTTTTTCGCCGCCACCACTTTTTTGACTTGAGTTTTTTGGGAGACAGCTTTTTTCTTACTGGCGTCTGCTTTCGAAGTTGTTGACTTCTTTGTCGCAGGAGACTGCTTCGTTGATTTCTTAGATGCGGCAGCTCGAGAGGCTTTGGGAAGAGTTTTAGGTTTTCCTGTTCCTTGAGTCGTCAACTTTGATGCTTTCGCTTCCCCTTTCTTCCCCTTAGACTCAGCTCGAGATAACTTTCCAGCCTTTTCTTTGCCCTTTGCCCCCCCTTTCCCTGAACCATTAGCAGGTTTGGGAACGGGAAAAGATGGCAACTTTTTCTTTTTTAAGGCTTCGCCAGAAAAGACTTTTACTTGGTACAACTCAAATAACAGATCTATAGATTTTTGATCCCCTTTTCTTGCCTGGGTCAGGAGACGACGGCGTTGATTCATTTCCTCTTCTTCCGTATGGGAAGTTACTCGCCGTTCCATATATTAAACCCTTTCTTGGTTAAAAGGTCACCATGCGGGGAACAAGACAGGCGGGACAATAGTATACCTGAATATTGCACTAATTGGCAATATTCCCTAATGAACTTTTCTAGTTTTCTTTAAGCAGCTTCAGTATTAACTGGAAAAAATGTAGTCAGAGGAAGAAGATCTCCGCCTCATAAATCATGAATGCGAAAATAGGAAGAAAAAACGATTAGAGGTGCCGCCCTCCGTTGAAGACAGAAGGAACGGCACCCTATAGGCAAGACACACGAATGGACTTTTTCACTGCCATGCCAGTCATAACTTTTCCAGCGTTGACTTGGCTTCGTCAGATCCCGGAAATTTGGGACTGAGCCGAAAGGCCGTTTCTAACGTCTCCCTGGCTTTCTGCTGGTCTCCGTTTTTGAATAGAGCCATGCCCAAATGGTACTGAACGACAGGATTTTCGGGTAACTTTTCTGCGGCCTCCTGTAACAGCGAGACAGCCTTTAAGAAGGCGTTCTTTTTATAATAGATCCACCCCAATGTATCGGCAATATGCGGATTCTCAGCTTGTTGCGCCCTGGCATCCTCCGCAAACGATAAGGCTTCATCTAAATTGCCTCCATTTTCAGACATCAGCCAGGCAAGGTTATTCGCGGCTGGCGAGAATTTGGGTTCAATCTCCAATGTCTTTTTATAATGATCCTGTGCCTTCTGCACGTCTTGTTGCTGTTCCGCAATCATCCCTAAAATCATATGAGCCGACGCAACTTTTGGATTTTTTTCCAAAAGCCGCTCATATTCTTTGACCGCTTCATCCATTCTATTCGTTCGCCGGTACAGCTCGGCTAAATTCATGTACGACACCTGCAATTGATCGTTCAATTTTAACGATTTTTTAAACGCTTCTTCGGCTTTATCCGCTTGATCAGCCTGCATCCAAAGCCCACCCAACAGATTATATAAAAAGGGGTTATCAGGAGTGATTTCAATCTGCCGTTGCACACGTTCTCGCGCTTTGCCAGCTTCACCACGGCTCACCCGCAGACTGGCAATCTGGGCCACGGCTTGGGCGAATTTTGGGTTCTGCTGTAACGCTTCTTCGAAATGTGCAATGGCCGCATCATATTGCTTGTCCTGCCGGGCAATGAGACCCAACTGATAATGTGCTGTTGGATCCTGCGGAATTTGTTTCACAATGGCTTCATACACTTTTTTGGCTTTGGAAATCTCTTTTTGTTTAAGGTAGGCTTGCCCCAACAAATGAACGGCCTGCACATCACGCGGGTTGAGACGAATGGCCATCTGCGCTTCTTCAATAGCCAACTTATAAGACCCTCCGGCCATATGCACTAAAGATAACGCCTTTCGAATACCCCGGTCTTGCGGAGCTAACTTGACCGCTTCGTTTAACTCTTGCAGGGCTTGCGAAATATCCTTTTTCGTCGCATAGGCCACACCTAAATACTGATGCGCCATGGCCTGGTTCGGGTCATCTTTAATGGCTTTCTGAAAGATCGGAATGGCTTCCTCTGTTTTTCCTCCGCCAAGCAGTAACCGCCCCTGAAACACTTGCGCCATGATATCGCTCTTATTTTTTTCTAATGCCGCGGCAATGAGAGGCTCGGCATCGTTCCATTGCCGGTTATCCAAATGAAAATTGATCACGGCATTGCGTGCCGTTGTGGATTCTGGATTTAGTTGTACAGCCTTCTGAAAATGTTCTAGGCCTTTAGCTCCATTCCCCATGAACGTATAGAATTCGCCCAATAGGATTTGAGGACCTTCTTCCGTAGGCTTTCGAGTGGCAAATTTTTGATACACCTCCTCGGCCTGTTTCCACTGTTGACTGGCCATATAATATTTGCCTAATTTGGTGTAGTACCGATCGTTGTCGGGATCTTTTTCCAAAGCTTCCTGGAATAGCGCTTCAGCCTCTTCTTGTTTGCCTTGTAACAGCAATAAGTCTCCTTTGGCTAACAGAAGGACCGTTGACTGACCATTCCGTTGCAAACCTTCCGCTAAGCTGGCTGCTGCCTCTTCAGGTTTTTTCAAAGCCAAATAGGCCCGGGCTAAATCTATGTAGATCTGTTCATTATCCGGATCTAATTCCAATGATTTTTTTAGTTCGGCAATGCCGGCCTCAAATTCTTTTTCAACGATCAAGCTTCGTCCACGCAACAAGTGGCCTTTAGGATCTTGAGGTGAGGAGGCAAGCACAATATCCGCCCGTTCTTTGGCTTTCTGAGGATTCTGGGAGAGCAAGTAAAATTCTCCCAATTTTAATTGGGCATCTTGAATGCTCGGGTCTATCTCGACAGCTTTCGTCAGTTCCCCAAAAGCCGCGCGTAAATCCGGCATTCCTCCAAGCTCCAAATGAATCAAAGCGAGTTGATGATAGGCATTGGCATCTTTTGGGTCCAATTGAATAATATTTTTGAACTCAATGAGAGCTTCTTGATACTTCTCTTCATTGAGATAGGCCATACCACGCTCATAATGCTTGGCCTTCTTTTCTTCGGCCGTCATCTGAGTGCAATTTCCTAGACTCACCAGCAAAAATGGTATTGTGAAGTACAGAAACAATTTGATTAACCGTGTCCGTGGCATACTTCTACTCCCTTCCATGATTCAAATATTTTTCGCTCAATACCAGATTCGTGTTCAAACATTCCCAATATTTTCTTAGGTATTTTTCATTGTGGCAGACTCATCCTCTTAAGACCAGTAGCGGCTCACAAAAGCACAGACAAGGAATTTTCAAAATAGTCCTGAACAAATGATACATTTACGTGGGTCGAGAAATACGGGACAATTGACAGCTCAGAGAAGCCATCATTATAGTCTTTTTTGACATTTTTCTTAAATAAATTCCACTTCTCTATTCTACACCATTTAGCTTCCAAAGGTTTCACCAATCACTCAAAGGGATCGCGATGCCATCAGACACCACCCCCTATTCACTTGATCAGATCGGTTATACACTCCTTAGATTTAATAGCACAGGGATCTTTGAAACCCACAAGGACCACATGGTTGATCCATATGCCGCCACACGAATGCCAAAGGTTCCCCAAGTTGAGGGCATTCAATATGCTCCGCAAGGCACAAAGCAACTCCTTCCTGTCTTAGTGGTCTTGCATGATCAATGGGGTTCAACCTCGCCGATCCACGAATTGGCGAAAGGCTTGTCTTGCCATGGATATGTGGTCATGATTCCTAACCTGTATGGACGCCAAGGTGGTATGGTCACGGCAAATACGGAAGTGGCGGAAGCCTTAATGGCCAGTCTCAATGCAGAACATGCTCTCCAGGACATCCATGCCTGTTTTGAATACCTCAATGCCAACATCGCAGAAGACACTTCACTGGACCGAACGGTTCGCAACGCTCATGCCATCATTGGTTTTGGAATGGGGGGAACCTTGGCGATTCAAACAGCCACCCATCGACGCCGGCTCCAAGCCGCAGTGGCTATTGGAGGCTCACTTCCCAAGGAACCGGAAAAAATCACTCAAGGCCTCTATTGCCCCTTGATGATCCACCAACCTGAGGAAGAACCTCAAGTATCTTCTGAAGAACTTGAACAATTTTGTCAGTGGGCAAAAGACGCCCAGAAAACCGTCGAAGTCCAGACGTACCGTGAGGCCAAGCCTGGATTCTGGTATCCCAATTCTCCAAATTATCGAGCCGCTGACCTGGACCACGCCTTACAAAAATCGGTGGATTTCATCAGCAACGTGCTCAAAACCCCCTGAGACATTCTTGCGGGTGCCTCTAAAAACTCTCATTTCATTGCTCTTGGGCTTGCTCAATGCGGGAACTGTCCCAACAGCCGCTGCTTCCAGCAACAGCTTTGGACATCCATGGAAGATTCTACAGGAACACCGGCAGACCATTCTTCATCTTTCTTCCGATGATGAAGCCCTGCAATTCTACAACCAATTCATACCGGCAGAAAAAACACGTCATGTATCCGGTCGTCATCAACAATCATCCAAAGACAAACACACACCGCATCATGTCCCAGACAAAATTCAAACGGCTATCACCACATTTGGGGCGGCGCTTGCCACCGCTGGCTATGTCCAGGAATTTCGAACGGGAGCATCGTCCCCATCAGAAAGACACGGCGCAACCGGACCAACAGAACCTCAGCTGCAGTGGCTCCTTTCCAAACCTTCATTAATAGAATTCCAAAATCTCATGAATTTTCATAAGAAATTGTCGGAAAGGTCTATCCCCACATCACTGACAGTTCATCCACCAGGCCCTCGTGTTTCAAAGTTTTCCATGTTTCTTGAACAGTGGCTCTCCACAGATTTTGATCCAACTGGGATCGCGCTTTTTCAGAAAGAAGGGTTCAAAGGCATTCACAGTCAACTGCAAAAGGATTGGCAAACATCGGAGAACCAAACGAATGCACACCCTACAAATGCTCTTCAACAGTCCTATTTTCAAGACTCGGTCGAAACTCGACTCCTTCCCCTTTTGCGCACTCACTTTCTCAGACAAGCTATGCAGATGGAAGCTCGTGCATATGACATCGCGTTGGAATCATGGCACCAGATTCAACATTGGCAGCAGCGAGAACAGTCTAGGCAAACAATGAAGCGACTATGCGGAACATGGAAATGGATCATCCATAATCACCAAAACCATGGGGATATCAAAACAACCATGACGTTTGCCTCGCCGGAACAGGCTTCACCGCCCCAGGTTCAACCATCTATGATTCGCAGTCATGGCAATACGGTGTACCTCAAATGGACCTTTCCCCAAGGCTTTCAAGAAGATAGCCTCCTGTTTAGTAACCATGATGCCCGTCTGGAAGGAACTTTTAGGAACTCTCAGGGGCCGTACGGCAGCATTTCCGCTCAACGGCTTTCATCTTGCGAACACTAACTGGAGAGATATTTTGAGAAAAGACCGGTAGCAATGGGAACGGATCGGCAAAATTCAACGGACACGATCCTCTAAGGCTAGCGCCACATCCTGAGCAAGAGTCACTTTTTCTAATTCTTCGGTGACTTCAACCATGCGTTCATCTTGGCTATTGATGGAAGGAATTGTCTGCCGTTCAACATACTTGAGTAGACCAACCCCACGGGCAAACCAGACCGTCATAGTATCGCTTCCGTGGATGGTTTTTCCGCTTTCGGATAGGTGAACCTGCATGGTCATTTTCGCTTCTAGACGAAGTGTCTCCGTATACGTGCCGGAAGGAACGCGTAAAGTTTCCTGTCCTAGAACCGAAGAAACCGCTAGGATATCCACTGTCTCAGATTCACCGTCTCGATCAATATCCATGCCGAGTGCCAGCCCCTGACGGTTAAACTGTTCAAACGAGCTGGGGACTTCCAGGGGAAATCGTACAATTTGATAAGGCACCAACTGGCGTTCTAAGGTAGTCCCAGGCTTTGATCCATAATAACGGATACCGGCCGCATCACGACGATAGTAACTGTCCGATGGCCCCTGATTACCGGGATTGGTATCATTGAAGACTGTGACGACGAGACCGTCAATAGTTTTCTCTCCCATCACTTTGGAGACATTGGTAAACTGGGTATCTTTCTCCGCAATTTGCACCATACCACCCTCAATCATCCTGCCACGATACACCCATTCATTGCCCACCTGATCAGGAAAATATTCCTCAACATTTTCTACCTGAACAGGAGATGAACCCGCGGCAGACAACGGCGCAGGCCAGGCTACACACAACAATCCCAGGCAAAGCATCCAATAGAGATGTGGACGGAACAGCGGAGAAAAAAAAGCGCTCATCATGGCGATAACTATCCTATCAACTTATCACAGCATATTCTTTTCCAGCAACAAAAGATAGGATGGGACGGTTGAAAAAAACCTGACGGTCTTGTTTCCACCCTCCACATTTACCGACAATACCCGACTATGCCTGACAGCGTCGATCGGAAACAGATAAGCTCTGGACCATTATCAATGTTAGTCTTTGGAGGATCTGGAGTGATTGGCCGCGCTGTTGCGACAGAATTTGGGAAACAGAAAAATTCTGTAGGAGTACATTATCACCAGAATAATGCCATGGCTTTAGAGACGTCCGTTAGCGTCCAAGAGTCTGGCGGTCAAGCCCGTCTGTACCAGGCTGATGTAAACGACCCCCTCCAAGTTCATACGCTCTTTCAATCACTCTTACAGGATTTTCAAGGACTCAGAATCTTGGTGTGGGCTGTAGGAATTGCACCCTCAAAACTTCTGCTGAAAACTCGTCATGAAGACTGGGCCCTCACACTTCACACGAATCTAACCGGAGCGTTTCATGTCCTTAGAGAGGCCGGGCCTATTTTTAAACAACAACAAGAAGGCTCGGTGATTTTAGTCGGATCACTTTCCGGAGAACAGGGCATGACGGGACAAGCGGCCTATGCCGCATCCAAAGCCGGGTTAATAGGACTCATGCGCACCACGGCAAAAGAATGGGCTTGCTGGAATATTCGGGTGAATGCCATTTTCCCTGGCTGGCACCGTTCCAGTCTTTCTGCGACACCCAAAGATACATCTCATACCCAACAATCACATATTCTGCAACGAACGCCGTCGCTTCGATCTGTCGCACAGCACGTCTGTCACTTGGCATTGGCCCGGGATATTTCTGGTCAGATCTGGAACCTCGATAGTCGCATCCGATAGATCGCATCCGTTGAGAGAGTGTTGAATAATGAAGATATCAAGGGCCATATTTCGGCAAGAGACTATTCGCTATCAGCCGCATCGGGTCTGTTCAAAAAAGTTGTCCAGCAAGGCCGCAGCCCTTTTTGCGCGCGGAGCGTACGGGCACTACGTGAGCACGGAAAAAGGGCGAGAACGCCGCTGGCGGCTTTTTTCAACAGACCCGTTGAAGGAAAAGGGTACCTTCCAATGACGCCCCATCCAGCAATATTCATCACCGGAACCGATACCGGTGTTGGAAAAACCACACTTACAGCCGCATTACTCCTCGCACTACAGAGCAAGAAGCAATCCGT
The DNA here is from genome assembly GCA_965223315.1 of Nitrospirales bacterium. GTDB lineage: Bacteria > Nitrospirota > Nitrospiria > Nitrospirales > UBA8639 > Nitrospira_E. The sequence continues at coordinate 1,857,064 of CBDCWD010000004.1, read as the reverse complement.
GGGAGTGGTCAAGCCGATTGAAACTGGTGTCGATAGAGAGCAACGCCAGCATTCTGACACGGAACGGTTGCGACGCCTGCTGGCCCCAGCCCCTCCCTTTGAGTCAGTTTGCTTGTACCCTTTGCCCCAGCCACTGGCCCCCGTAACCGCTGCACGCCAGACAGGGACAATCATCGATCGCTCGCGAATCCAATCCCATATTCAAGAGCTATCACTACAATATTCATTGCTGTTAATCGAGGGAGCGGGAGGCATCTTCACACCCATTACGCCGAAGGAGACCATGCGGGACCTGGCTTCATTGCTTCAAGTCCCTTGCTTGGTTGTCGGGCGGACAGACCTCGGCGGATTCAATCACTGCCGTCTCACGGTCGAAGCCCTGCAACAAGCCAACATTCCCCTGTGCGGCATTGTGCTGAATACACCCAATTGCCCAAATACGGCGATCACGATGCGACAGCAACAAGCCACCGTAAGCTTGATCAAAGAATGGTCCCCGATACCAGTATTCGGCTCACTACACTTCGTACAGAAGATTCAGACTCAATGGGAGGAAGGTGTCAATCAGCTAGCCAAACATTCAGAAATTCAACGCCTGGCCAGCCACCTTAGTGAAACGGCGCCATGAACTGGGCAAACGCTGTTCGACGATCCTTGGCATCCAAGATTCCGGAGGCCACAGCCACTCCATTTGCTCCTGCCTGACACAGTTCCCCAACAGACTCAGCCGTAATTCCGCCAATGGCAAAAACTGGCAGTGTCGTCAGTCCACGAATTTGTTGCATGCCCTCAATGCCCACGACCGGATCATGATTCGTCTTCGTCCCGGTCGAAAAAATAGGGCCAAACCCCAAGTAATCGGCCCCTTCTTGTGTGGCCTGCTGCACCTGCTGCTCATTGTGAGTAGACACTCCAATGAACATGTCGTGGCCAACTAGACTTCTGGCCTGAGTCACAGGCAAGTCGGTTTGCCCGAGATGAATGCCATCAGCCCGGACCGCCATGGCCAAGTCGCATCGGTCATTCACAACGAAAGCCATCTTCCATTCTTTGGCAAGGGCTCGCAGAATCATAGCCTGATCGTAGGCATACCGCATGGACATATTTTTGTTCCGGTATTGCACCACTCTCACGCCGGCTTGGCCAGCCTCCTGTAATACTTCGGGCAATGAACAACCAGAAGACCACTGCTCATCAAGAATCAGATAAAGGCCGGAGAGGTGAGAAAGAAAAGGATTGGCGGAACAACCTTGAGATGTCATACAGACTGCAGCGTTAACAACCGGTCAAGAAAGCGGGTGGAGACGGGGCCATGCTGAAAATCCGGATGCTCAAGAATTTTTTGGTGAAGAGGAATATTCGTCTGTATCCCTTCAATGACAAACTCATCTAAGGCTCGCCCTACTCTGGCCAACGCTTCAGCCCGGTCCCGGCCATACCCAATCAGCTTGGCAATCATTGAATCATAAAAAGGGGACACCACGCCCGTGGTATCCATGGCCGTATCCACGCGAATGCCTGGCCCTCCGGGCACACAAAACTTTTTCACGACTCCAGGACATGGCGTTAAATGAATCGGGTCTTCAGCATTGATACGACATTCAATAGCGTGGCCATGCAGCTGAATATCCTGTTGCCGATAGGACAGTGCCTCCCCTGCCGCAACGCAAATCTGCTCTTTAATTAGATCCACTCCCGTCACCATCTCCGTCACGCCATGTTCCACCTGAATACGGGTATTCACTTCCATAAAATAAAATTTACCCGTGGCATCCATGAGAAACTCAACGGTTCCAGCATTACGATACTTGACGGATTTCATCACCTTGATCGCCACCTGACCCATTTTTTTTCTGGTCGTCTCATCTAAGGCAGGAGAAGGCGATTCTTCTATCACCTTTTGGTAGCGGCGCTGCACCGAACAGTCACGTTCATGAAAATGCACGACTTGCCCTTGGTGGTCCGCCATCACCTGCAATTCAATATGTCGGGGCTCTTCAAAAAATCGCTCAAGATACACGCCTCCATAGCCAAAAGCCGTATGCGCTTCCAACTGGGCCGATTCGACCGCTTGGATTAAGTCTTCTTCATGCCACACGACGCGCATACCACGTCCACCACCACCAGCCGAGGCTTTGACGATAACAGGGAAGCCCAGCTTCTTGGCCACAGACAAACACACGTTTGGATCTTCAATTTCTCCTTCACTTCCCGGCAATACGGGAATCCCCTGTTTTTTCATGTGCGCCCGCGCTTGAGACTTGTCACTTAACAAGGCAATATGCTCGGACGACGGCCCAATGAAGGTCACGCCTATCGATTCGCAAACTTCCGCAAAATGCGCATTTTCAGCGAGAAATCCATAGCCGGGATGAATCGCATCCACTCCGGCGATTTCCGCTGCGCTTAACACATTGGGAATATTTCGGTAACTGAGGCCACCCTCTGCCGGCCCGACGCACACGTGCTCATCCGCATGACGCACATGCAGTGACTGTCCATCCACTTCAGAATGAATGGCCACGGTGCGGATTCCCAGTTCCCGGCAGGCACGAATGACCCGCAGGGCAATCTCTCCGCGATTGGCAATCAGAATTTTTTTAAACACAGGTCATCCTAAGAATCTTGCTTCGTGAACATCCTTTCCCATTGCACAAGGCGGTGAGTGGAAATTTATTCGGAAAATTACTGCGGATCAATCAGGAAGAGCGGCTGGCCAAACTCAACGGGTGTCGTGCTCTCGACCAACACTTTCACGATCTTCCCATCTACTTCTGCCTCAATCTCATTCATGAGCTTCATGGCTTCAACAATGCAAAGCACTTGCCCTTTGCGAACCAACACTCCTTCCTCGACATAGGGATCGGCCTCAGGCGAAGGGGCTCGATAGAAGGTCCCGACAATCGGCGACGTCACCGTTAAAAAATCCGATGACTCTGTGGGTGGAGAGAGCGCCGGCACAATCGATGGAGAGGAGGCCTCCTGGACCTGAGGCGATTCCGCTGAAAGACTAGACACAACAGGAGTCGCGTCACGCCGCACCCGAATTCGCACACCTTTCTTCTCCAATTCCAACTCGGTGAGATGATACCGGTTCAGCAACTCAACCAGATCTTCAATTTCACGTCTTGATGATTCAGCCATACGCGTTCACTGTTTCAGTACCGGAAAGGACAAGCCAACATTAGCGAACCCGCTCCACATAGGACCGGGTCCGGGTATCGATCTTAATCATCTCTCCTGATTCAAGATACAACGGCACTTTCACAATGGCACCCGTCTCCAATGTCGCCGGCTTGGTGCCGCCAGAGGCCGTATCTCCTCGAACGCCTGGATCCGTCTCAACAACTTTGAGTTCCATAAAAATCGGCAATTCCACTGAAATGGGTTCCCCTTGGTACAGCAGGACTTGGACCACCGTATTTTCTTTCAACAAGTCTACATTATCACCTAACTGACTCTTGGAATACGTCACCTGCTCATAGCTGGTCGTATCCATAAACGAATACTCATCACCGCCACTATAAAGAAATTGCATTTCGCATTCGTCTAAATTGGGTTCCTCAAATTTTTCTCCTGACCGAAACGTCCGATCAATGACACTGCCAGTTTTATATCCCTTAAGTTTTGTCCGGACAAAAGCCGGGCCTTTTCCCGGTTTGACATGCTGAAACTCCACGATATAAAAAGGCTGCCCCTCCAGTTCAATCCGGGCTCCATTACGAAAATCTGCAGTTGAAATCACGACAAATACTCCTTGGGTCTGTTGAAAAAAGCCGCCAGCGGCGTTCTCGCCCTTTTTCCGTGCTCACGTAGTGCCCGTACGCTCCGCGCGCAAAAAGGGCTGCGGCCTTGCTGGACGGACTTTTTTGAACAGACCCGATGCTGCTGATAGCCAACAGCTTCCTGCCAAAATATGGCCCTTGATATCGTCATGATTCAACACTCCCTCCTTATAAAAAATGAATGAAGGCCGTGCTTAGGCTTTTCCCTGAACCGACTGCACTAAGGCCCTAAGACCTAACGCATAACTGAAGGGCCCAAAACCCGAAATTTGCCCCAATGACACGGAAGCAAGATATGACCGTCGCCGGAAAGATTCCCGCTTATGAATGTTGGACAAATGAACCTCAACCATCGGAAGAGCTACTCCAAGTATGGCATCCCGAAGCGCAATACTCGTATGCGTATAGGCCGCCGGATTAAACAAGAGCCCTTGAAATCTCGCGGCCGCCTCTTGAATCCACGTCACCAATTCCCCTTCGATGTTGGATTGTCGCGCTTCGACTACAACACCCAATTCTTGCCCCAATGTTATCAACATGGCATTGATTTCCTCTAAGGTCATGCTCCCATACAACTGAGGCTCTCGAAGTCCCAGCAAGTTCAGATTCGGCCCATGTAACACAAGAATACGAAGCATATCCAAACCTATCCACGCGAATCAGAAGAACAAGAAATAGAAAATTTGTTACATCAACATAGGGATTTGGAGGCCAAAACACGAAAGGGAATGTTGAAAAAAGCCGCCAGCGGCGTTCTCGCCCTTTTTCCGTGCTCACGTAGTACCAGTACGCTTCGCGCGCAAAAAGGGCTTCGGCCTTGCTGGACGGACTTTTTTGACCATTCCCCTCGAATTGAAGTGCCTATGGCTCTGAAGGCCTTTACGTAACTTGAATTTGAATTATTCAACAGACCACGAAAGGGTGTAGGGGATTTTACCAGTGCCGTACGAATGGGTCAACGCAGTTCACGTCCGACCATTAAAGGAGTGGCTCCATCACACGCTTCATAAGAACCCGGCGCAGCTCAACCATAGCCCAGGTATCCCGGCGACAATATTCCTCCAAATCCTGTGCAATTTTGGCCCGTTCAATTAGATCCGTTTCTGAAAAAACCATCTGTTGATACATCACCGCCGCCACGGCGCCATTTTGAATTGCAAGATCATCATAGGCCAAGTGTGGGACTAAGGCCGGCAGCACGTTCTTGATGGAAAACGATCCCTCGAATGCGGGATGATAGTAGTGTTGTTGAATGACAGACAGCAGATCCCACAAACGCCGTACAATTTTTGAAAATGCTGATTTCAAATGGGGCAGAAAATCTCCGAGCCCAAATAATAAGAATCGCTCATAATCCGAATAGACACAAATACTCCCAGCTTCTCCCAGACTCTCTAATAACTTGTAGGCCAATTCCTCTCTTGGGTCTCGTCCATCAACGCACAAATACTGTTGATGGACGACCGTCCCATCTTCATATTCAATATGATTCGACCATTGAAAAGGAATGGGGCGATAGGGCCGCGTATGAGGAAACTTGGGGATCGCAGGCATAAACGTCTCAAAATCCAAATGATGCACCGGATACCGTACTGCCTGTAATCGAGCCCGCAAGAGAGGAGAGATCCATTCGACATTGGCTTTGACACGACGTTGAATATCAGACAAGGGAATATGGTCGGGAATATCATCAATGGCCTCCACCCCCTCCTGCTTTAAACCTTTTTGCAACTTTGTACTGCCTGGCAAATAAAACACCCAGCGTGGTGACTTATCTTTCGTGCAATGATCCCAAAAGGGGCATTCATAAGGCTGATAACAATGCCCATCGGGTTCAATCCTTGGCGGAGCAGGTTTTTCTAAGACTTGCCGCATCTCATCCAGTTGTGGCTGCACCAGCAGTCGGCGGGCAAGAATGTCTTCTGTCATATTCTCTAAGGTAAACATTTCGTCCAGGCTTAACTCTCCACCTGCAAACACGTATTGTGTATTGAGATGCATCAAATAGCAGCCATCGATCAGAAGACCGGCGCCTTCCAAGACCGCCAGTTGAATGGTCAAGTCATCCAAGTGCGTGGCTTTGACTTTTGACGTCGCCTTAACTTCGACTAACCGCCACCGTGTATCATCCAACCGTTCAAGAGCATCCACTCGTACCAGAATACCTTGCCACACGAACGCCCCCTCGAATATAGCTGTGACAGAGGGATCAGCGACTAACTCTGCCGTTCGAGCCAAAGCCTCGGGAATCTGACGGTGCGTTTCAGCCACTAAAACACCACCAGAAAAAAAGTCTCTGGCCAAGACGCCGACATCCGTTCCCATATCCATAATTGCGCGCCGGTCCGGCGTGGGCGGAGTGGCAAGTTCGGGGGAATGAATTTCCAGATATAACCGTTTGTGGCATTGCAGCCCTGATAAGAATCGACTTTTGGACAGGCGGTGCGTAGGAGTCACCGACTCAGGGGGTACTGGGGTGAAAGAAGAGTCTGCTGTAGGGACAAGTGGATCCACTAGACACGTGTCATCTGAACAGGAAAGGAAGCGAAATAACACATGAGCTTATACGCAGATTCCCTGATCGGGAGGGAGCTCCCATGCATTGAGGTTACGATATGCTCAACAATATTGGTAACATGCAAATTATGGCAAAGGATCTTCACAAAGAAAACCAGAAACCGGGACGCGAACCTGCCACTGCCGGTCTCAATCGAAAAAATATTAGTCAGATTGCCCAAGCATTGGGCCAGTTACTGGATGCCTCCCTGACCATTCCTGGAACAACGATAAAAATTGGCCTTGATCCGCTTATCGGCCTGATTCCAGGCATAGGTGACCTTATCAGTAATGGCATTGGATCGTCTCTGCTTTTTCTAGCCACAAAAGCCGGAGTACCTCGTATTGTCATCTTGAGAATGTCATTCAACATCCTCATTAATATGGTTGTAGGAGCAATCCCCATCGTAGGAGACCTCTTTTCCGTCTGGTTTAAGAGTAATCTCCAAAATGCTCAGATCCTTCATAAACACTCACAAACCACAGCCCCTTCAACCACTTTCTTTGATTGGTTGTACGTCAGTGCTATTGTTTTTATCATGCTCCTCATACTTGGTCTCATCACGGCTTTTATTTTCTGGTTAGGCTCTTCCCTTCTCGCCCTCCTCAACTCCCCAAATGTATAAAGAGAGTGTTGAAAAATGAAGACATTAAAGGCCATATTTCGCCAGGAAGACCTTGGCGATCAACAACGTCGGGGCTGTTCAAAAAAGTCCGTCCAGTCCCGTCCTGAGGTTTCTCGAAGGGAAGGCCGCAGCCCTTTTTGCGCGCGGAGCGTACGGGCACTACGTGAGCACGGAAAAAGGGCGAGAACGCCGCTGGCGGCTTTTTTCAACAGACCCATAAAACATTTGACAACATCGACAGGAGAACCGGCTTCACAATAATTCTTGTCCTACCATATCGGCAAACTGACGGCCTTTGTCTGTCAGAGCCAACCGTGAATCTGTATGAATAAGATATTCCTCATCTAACAACGATGCCAACGATCTTTTCCATACGGAGTCTTGCTGATCTATTCTGACTGTATTGGTTGCCACCCCTTCGAGCAATCGCAAGCCAAAAACCACACGCTCTTTCACCTGTTGAGCAATCGATAAATGCTCCCGTTCCGCAACGGGCAGCTCACCGTGTTCAAGCTGCCGGCAATACTGACCCAGATCTGCCACATTGCCAAAACGACAGCCCGACACATACGATTGAGCGCTGGGACCTAACCCAATATAGTCCTGTCCAGTCCAATAGCGTAGATTATGCCGGCAGGCATACCCCGGCTTTGCCCAATTGGAAATTTCATAATGATCATATCCGGCACAAGCCAACGCATCGGCGGCTTGAGTCAGAAATTGTTGCTCTACTTCAGTCTCCACCAGATCCAACGCACCCTTTCGAAAGGCAACATTAAACCGCGTCCCCTCTTCCACTGAAAGGGCATAACAGGAAAGATGCGCGGGATCACATTCAAGAACCTGTCGAAGCGTCAGCTCCCAAGACGAAAACGTTTGCCCCGGGATTCCATATATGAGATCCACATTGAAGTTCACAAAACCTGACTCTTTCACATATCTTATTCCCCGCAGAGCCTCTTCAATCGTACTCGAAAGACCGAGACAATCTCGCTCACGCGCATGACATGTTTGAATCCCTAAACTTAGCCTGGTGACATTTGCGTCTTGCAACATATCAAGATAGTCTATTGTCAAAGATTCCGGCGTGGCTTCTACCGTCACTTCACAATCATGCGTCGCAGAACATGTCGCTTTAACGGTCCGCAAAACGCAAGCGAGTTGTCGTGATGAGAGCGCCGTGGGAGTTCCGCCCCCAACATAGACCGTTGAAATATGGTCGTCAGCTCGGCCCAATTGTGCAGCGTACATTCTGATTTCTCTGTCCAGCGCCGCAAGAAATCGTTGAATACGCTTCTCTTCTTGCACAACCAAGTAAAAGGCACAAAAATGACACCGCTTCACACAAAAGGGAATATGAATATAGAGGCCCACATCTCCATGCAGAGCCTCCTTACTCTCATGAGGACTGAGAACGATTAGTTCTTTGTCCATATCGACATACACGCTATCGGTGATGTAGGGCCGCTCGCAGATCAACTAGACTCAGTAGATCCTTCTCGATACACCACACACTTTCCTTTTTTCTGCAACAAGTCACTCACTTCCTTTACCATCGCGCGGTTCCCGCAGACATAGACCGACAGATGATCAACCGCTGAAAGTTCTTGAAGGACATCCGTGACACGCCCTTTCTTCCCCTGCCATGAAGCACTGGACTTTGACAACGTCAGGACATACGAAAAGTTTTCATGATGCAGAGCCCAATTTTCTAATTCGGGAAGGTAATATTGATCAGCCTCGTTTCTTAATCCCCAAAGCAGTTTGATGGGTTGCGAAGAAGAGTTTTCTAAGAGCGTACTGATCATTGACCACAATGGGGCCACTCCCGTTCCAGTGCCAACAAACCACAATTCTTTCTCTGGTTCATGACGAAGTAGAAACGATCCATATGGCCCAGATATTTGCACCTCCGCACCAACAGGATGTTCCAATAAAAAAGTTGAACCTCGTCCTCGATCTTGACTGTTTACCAGCAAGACTACATGCGTCGATGAACGTGGGGGTGAAGCCAATGAAAAGTATCGGCGAAGGGGAAAAGTGGAATTCGAATCAGGCACCTCTACCGCGATAGCTTGCCCCGCCTGAAAAGAAAATCCTGCCGGCTCAATAATCTCCAGCGTCAGCTCTCGAATATCTGAAGTCAAATGCCTGATTTGTTGAACTTTTGCCCGAAAATGACGAGCGGCCATAATTAAGAATGTAGAGAATCTCCTGCTTTCTGGCAAGGGGTTTTTTCGTCCGCAGATGTCCCTCTCCTTTGCAAAGAGGGGGGTGTTGAATAATGAAGATATTGAAGATGTCAGGGGCCATATTTCGCCAGAAAGCTGTTCGCTATCAAGTTGCATTGGGTCTGTTCAATAAAGCCTGCCCTGAGCCTATCGAAGGAGCCTGTCCTGAGTTTGTCGAAGGATGCGTCCAGTCCCGTGGTTTTTCTCGTGCTCCTTACTTCTCACTTTTCACTTCTTACTGGTCTAGAGAATGCCGCTGGCGGCTTTTTTCAACAGACCCAGGAGAGGCTAGGTGAGGTAGAGGCATACGTGACAAAAAAAACGATGGCTGGCGCAACCTTCAAGAAGATCACGTCGGCCATACTCAAACGAACGAACTACTTCAAATTTACTTTACTTCAATTTGAATCGCCCGAGGCTTTGCCTTTTCTTGCTTGGGAATCGTAATCGTCAAGACTCCCTTGTCATAGGTGGCTTTCGCCTCATCTGGATTCACGGTATCAGGAAGTGAAAAGCTCCTGGAGAAGGTTCCATAGTGAGCCTCCTGAATATGGTATCCATCTTTGGATTTTTCATCCTCCACTTTTCGTTCTCCACGAAGTTCTAACGTCTGCTCTTTGACAGAAAGCTCGATGTCACTCAGATCAATACCTGGCAACTGGGCTTCAATTGCCACATGATCTTTATCTTCATAGACATTCACCGGCGGCTGCCAGACCAACGCCTCTGCATTCCTATCGTCCCAAAGTGGCCGCAACCCAAACGGACAATCAAATAACCCATTTACAGTTCGCTCTAATTCTGTATAAGGATTCCATTTTACCAACATAGTCTCTTCCCTCCTTTATGATGATAGTCATCTCTATAAAACGTTTCTTCTCACACCCAGCTGGGAAGGTGGTGTCGTTCGCCGTTAATAGACAGATAAGCACAAAAACAGAAAAGTCAAGGGTTTTGAAGAAAAAAAACAGAATGGAAAATTGGAATAGTCACCAACAAGCAAACACGACTAGATCTGAGACGCCCCGGCCAGATCGAGAAGAAAGGCGTAAATCATTGCCGTTTCCTTATACCGTTTAAAACGGCCCGACGCCCCACCATGCCCTGCTTCCATATTTGTTTTCAGAAGCAGACGATGATTGTCGGTTTTCAACGCACGCAGCTTCGCCACCCATTTGGCCGGCTCACAATATTGTACTTGTGAATCATGCAGGCCCGTGGTCACAAACAAGTGCGGATAGGCTGTTGCTTTCACATTGTCGTAGGGAGAGTAGGACAACATATAGTCATAATACTCTCGCTGATTTGGATCGCCCCACTCATCATATTCTCCGGTCGTCAGGGGAATGCTGGAATCCAACATCGTGGTCACCACATCCACAAAGGGAACTTGCGCCACCATTCCATGAAATAAATCGGGCCGCATATTCATCACAGCGCCCATCAACAATCCCCCGGCACTGCCACCCATGGCATAGATTCTCTGTGAATTAGCATACCTCTGCTGAATGAGAAATTCCGCGCAGGCGACAAAATCCGTAAACGTATTTTTCTTCTGGAGAAGTTTTCCGCCCTCATACCATTCTCGGCCTAACTCCTCTCCTCCACGAATATGCGCTAAAGCAAACACAAATCCTCGATCTAACAAACTCAAGCGTGCTGGGCTAAAGGTCGCATCCATGCTAGAGCCATAAGAACCATAGCCATACAGCAACAACGGGTGTGTTCCATTGCGGGAAAATCCCTTTCGATACACCAAAGAAATGGGAATCAACGTTCCATCAATCGCCGGCGCCAAAAGCCGCTCCGTTTGGTAGTGACTAATCTGAAAATCTCCAAACACTTCCTCTTGCTTAAGAAAGACTTTTTCCCGCGTTCCCATATGATAATCATAGATGGTCATGGGCGTGGTCATGGAGGTATACCCGAATCTCAGATACGGCGTATCAAGTTCGTAGTTATCTCCCAAGGCTGCCAGGTAGGCCGGCTCGCCAAAATCCAACTCATGTTCCTTGGCTCCAGCATGGGGAACAATGCACAGATGAATCAATCCATCTCGCCGCTCTTCAACGACTAAATAGTCTCGAAACAATTCAAACCCTTCCAAAAATACTTGACCTCGGTGAGGAGTCACCTCTTCCCATGATTTTTTCCCCGGCATATTGGTTGGGCTTTTCATCAGTCGAAAGTTTTTGGCATGATCGTTCGTGCGAATATAAAAATACTCACCAAGATGATCGACATCATATTCGTGCCCCCGTTCCCGGGGATGAAAGATTTGAAACGTGCCAGCCGGTGTGGCAGCGTCCAAATACCAATATTCGCTGCTCACCGTTTGATGCAGACCAATCATGAGAAACCGCTTGGATTTAGATTTCGTAACATAGGCTGAAAACGTTTCATCCGATTCCTCAAACACTAATTCATCTTGAGCCGAGTCAGTGCCCAATACATGGCGATAGATTTGGAAAGATCGTAAGGTTTCAGGATCTTGCCTGGCATAGAAAAGTGTATGATTATCATTTCCCCATTCCATATTCCCCGTTACCGCAGGAATGACATCTGACAACATTTCTCCTGTTGAGAGATTTTTAAAACGAATAGAATAAATGCGGCGGCCTTGAGTATCAGTGGCATAGGCCACAATATCCTGGCCGGAACTGACCATCCAATTTCCCAGAGAGAAGAACTCGTGTCCTTCCGCCAGTTCATTGCCATTCAGCATCATCTCTTCAGGACTGTCTTGTGAGCCTTTCTTCCGGCAATAGAGCGCATATTCTTTGCCTTCTTCATACCGGACATAATAAAGATAGTTTCCCTGCTTGAAAGGAACCGATAAATCCGTTTGCTTGATACGTCCCTTTATTTCTTCGAACACGGTCTGTTCCAACTCAGCCGTATGTTTCCGCTGAGCTGCCGCATACGCATTTTCTTTTTCCAAATACGACAACACCTCGGGATTGGACCGATCATTCAGCCAATAGTAGTTATCAATGCGAACCTGCCCGTGTTGTTCTAAGCGATGAGGAATAACCTTCGCCCGAGGAGGCTCAGACGGCATTGAAGCCGGGCTAGACGAATCAGAACTCATCGTAATCTCTATTAGGCATCGTCAAAATTTCTTGGAGTTTGCCGAGTGCGTTTTGTCTGGGTGCGCTGTTTTTTGAGTTCTAAACGTTTTTCACGAACTCCGGAAGGCACCCGGGTTGGTACCCGATGTTTCTTGGGCTGTAAGGCTTTTTGAAGCAATGCGACAAACCGCCTAACAAGCTCTTCCCGATTGGCCATTTGAGAACGATATCGTTGAGCTTGCATACGAAGAATGCCTTGTTTATTCATTCGACTCCCCAAGCTCTCAGCAATGCGTTGTTTTTGATAGGGAGTGAATGCAGAAGAACCCTTCAAATCAAATTCTAACACGACACAACTATTCACCTTATTGACATTTTGTCCGCCCGGCCCCGCACTTCGAGTGGCGGAAAACTGAATTTCCACATCAGGAATGGCGGTGGAAGCATTGATCACTATTGGCATGAGAGACCTAAGTTGGGTCGGTTGTCCCCTTCAAATCAGCAACCGTCCACAACTAACCATTATACCCTAAAAAAACAAAAGCAGGAGCGCAAATGCTCCTGCTTTTGTTCAACCACTTCTACGTTTTTGGAACATCAGCTAGATAATACGATTCCCTCCTCTTCGTGGATAGCTGCTCTCGCCCCTTATTTAATCTCAGCAAGCATGGTTTTCACATGAGACTCTTTGAGTTTGTTTAACGCCACAACTTCAATTTGACGAATTCGCTCACGTGTGACCGACATTGACCGCCCCACTTGTTCAAGCGTCCACGGCTCATCTACGCCAATACCAAATCGCAAACGAACGACTTGCTGTTCCCGAGGATTTAACACCTGAAACACCTTGGCCAGCCATTGCGCATTCGATTTACGGGTCACCTCTTCATCTGGAGCCGGACAGTCAAGATCCGGAATAAGCTCACCAACTTCGGTTTCCCCATCAGCCGATGGCGCATCCAAAGAAATTGGGTCCTGGAAAGCTTCAATGGTCTCTTTTACTCGCTCGCCGGTAATATCCAGCACGGCCCCTATTTCTTCGAAAGTTGGCTCGCGATCATATTGCTGAGACAATCGCTGAGCCGTCTTGGCGATCTTGGTACATGCTTCATTGGTATGGACCGGCACCCGAATGGTCCGGCTTTGATCGGCCACGGCACGGGTGATTCCTTGACGAACCCACCATGTGGCATAGGTACTGAATTTAAACCCTCGGGTATAGTCAAACCGCTCGGCCGCCTTCATCAAGCCAATATTGCCTTCCTGTACCAAGTCTAAAAAATTTAGACCCCGCCCGAGGTAGCGTTTGGCAACATTCACGACCAGCCGGAGATTCCGTTGAACCAGTTCGTCTTTGGGTTCCTCAATCTCCACTCGGCACACTTGAACAGCACGCCAAAGATCAGCAGCCTGCTCACCAATCTTTTTCCCCATTTTTCCCTTCGCAGCGGCTAAAGACCTGAGCGTTAACATGGCTTGAAGAATCTCTTCAATCACCGGCGCTGAATACCCCTTCAATTTGAGAAATTCTTGAAATTGTCCCTCTAACTCCTCGGCCTCTGGCAATCCTTGAAATTTCTGCGTGAGATCCCCCCCTTGTTGGAGCAAAACCCGAAGCTGATTGGTTCCTTCATAAAGCCGGATTCCCAACTGCCGCTCTTCATCCGCGTGCAAGAGGGGACGAGAACGGAATCCACGAAAATACATGGACTCCAAGTTGACGGAATGAGACTCAGCCGCCTTCCTAGTTTGCTCCGCCTGGCTCCAACTCATCTTCTCTGATGTTGAAGAGGAATTCGGCAGGGCAGGCACACGCTTCATTACGCGCCGCCTCTTTAAATATGGAGCATGATTGTTCTGTATAGGCTGAAGAGTCGGTATAGCTTGCAATGTTGTCATAACAGCCCCCTTTCCAAAAAAGACATTAGCGCCTTCCTCGTTTCGATGGTACAGGTATAGATGTACCATCCCGACATGAATGGGGAATTAAGCCAACATTAGAACTTGTTAATAAAACTAGTGTGAAAAAGCAGTTGGTTAGGCTGAGTTAGAGGATAGGGGCAGAAAAACCGTAAAACACGAACCGACTCCGATGGCACTTTGAAGTTCAATCTTTCCATGATGAACGTCAACAATCCATTTACAAATCGCAAGGCCTAACCCTGTCCCTTTTGCCGCATGAGCACGGGCATCATCAGTGCGGTAAAAACGGTCAAAGACTCGAGCATGATTTTCAACAGCGATTCCAATGCCATGGTCCTGAACGATGATTTTTGCTTGGTCGCCTGCCTGGATCAGCGATAATTCCACAGTTTGTCCCTCCCGAGAATATTTCACGGCATTGTCCACTAAATTCAAGATTAACTCACGCAAACGCAAATCATCTCCATGAACGACAACCGGTTCAACAGTTTTCAGAATTGGCTGCACCTGACGTTCTTTCCCCAAAACGATGGCCTGCTGATGAATGTCCCGGATAAGATCGTCGAGCTGCACCGGAGCCATCTTTAATTTAATTTCTCCAAGATCGGCCCGGGACAAAAACAGCAATTCATCCACAATCCGGCTCATACGGTCGATCTCTTCCAAATTACTTTCTAGGACCTCTCGATAATCTTCCGCTTGCCGGGGACGACGTAAGGCCAACTCGGTCTCGCCTTTGGTAATGGTAAGGGGAGTCCGCAATTCATGAGAGGCATCGGCACTGAATTGACGAATTTGTTTGAATGATACGTCCAAGCGCCCGATCATATCGTTAAAGGTCGAAGCCAGTTGCCCAATCTCATCATTGGAAGGCGGAGATTGAATTCGTTGACTCAAATCCCCCGCTGCAATACGTCGGGCCGCCTGCGTGATCGCATGCACGGGGCGCAAAGCCCGTCCAGCTAAGAACCATCCTCCCACTAACGACACAATTAGAGCCAATGGAGAGGCAATGTATAGCCCCGTCAAGAGTCGGCGTAACATTCGCTCGGTAGGCTGCAGCGACGTCCCGACACGCAAGATATTGACCAATTGATCACCTTGTCGAATGGGCACAGAAAGTAAACGAAGGGACACCCCCTTTTGAAATTGCACCGACTCAAATGTAGGCTGTCCTTCAAGCGAAGCACGAAACGCCGATTGGCTTAATGGGATTTCCCGGCTTTGAATATTTGAAGATTGAATAGTCACCTGACCGGCGGGGCCAAAAATTTGGAAGAATTTATCCAGCAACGCAATTTCGGGAAAGTCTTGGGATAAATCCTCGAAAATAAGAAAAGGCCCAAAACGATGTTCGCCGAGAGTCCGGATGGCCACAGACGAGGCCTCCTCTAACGACGCATCCACTTGCTCCCGAAGCGCACGGGACATAACCAAATACAGGGCCACGGCAAAGAGGAGTAAGATAAGCGCGAGGGCCGTGCCATACCATAAGGTCAGTCGAACACGAATGGAGGTATTATTCACTCATCTGACCTCATCATATAGCCACTGCCCCGAATGGTTTGAATTAAGTTGCGTTCGCGCCCTTTATCAATCTTATTCCGCAAATAACTAATGTAGACATCAATCACATTCGTAAAGGTATCGAAATCCAAATCCCACACATGCTCGGCAATCATTGAACGGGTCAACACCCGTCCTGCATTCCTCATCAAATACTCTAAAAGCGCATATTCCTTGGTTGTCAGCTCCAGACGCTGCCCATCACGGGTCACCTCGCGCGTCACAGGATTCAACACCACATCATCAACCTGCAAAATTCCAGTTGGGGCGCCTCCCGCCCGCCGGAGCAAGGCCCTTGCCCTCGCCAATAATTCTTCAATCGCAAAGGGCTTGGTTAAATAATCATCCGCGCCGGCATCCAGACCTCTGACGCGCTGGTCCACTTCCGAACGAGCCGTTAATATGATCACGGGAGTTTTCACGCCAGCGACACGGGCCCGCTTTAAGACTTCAACGCCTGGCAAGCCCGGCAACATAAGATCTAAAATCATCAGATCATAATTCACGGTTTGGGCCCAATCTAATCCACTCACCCCGTCAGTACAGACATCGACAGCATAACTCTCCTCTTCTAGTGCCCGCCGAATAAACGACGCAACTTTGGGTTCATCCTCCACAACTAAAATTCGCATATCACTAAAATGGTACCATCTCAAGAAGAAGAGGGAGAAGAGTAAATTTTTCAGGAAATAGGGAGCGATAAGAAGGGAGGTAGCATGGCGGCATAAAAAAAGGCCCCGTCACGGAGATGACGAGGCCTTTTCTATGGTTCACTATTCTCGTCGATCAAAGATGATCAACCAAACTCCGCAACTTATGGCTGCAACTTGGGTGCCTGAGTTTCTTCAAGGCTTTGGCTTCGATCTGACGAATCCGCTCACGCGTCACATCGAAATCTTGGCCAATCTCTTCTAACGTATGGTCCGTGCTATCCCCAATTCCAAACCGCTTCCGGATGACCGTCTCCTCGCGTGGAGTCAAGACACCCAACGCATTGGCAATCTGACGTTGCAAGTCATATCGATTCGCAGCATCCATCGGTGACACCGCATTTTTATCTTCAATCAAGTCACCTAATTGACTGTCTTCTTTTTCTCCGATAGGTGTCTCTAAGGAAATGGTTCCTTTAGAAATATCCAACATCATACGGACTTTTTCCGGTGTCAAACCCATCCGTTCGGCAATTTCCTCCGGAGTGGGCTCGCGCCCTAACTGCTGGACGAGTTGACGGGCTGTTCGGGCCAGCTTCGTATTCGCCTCGATCATATGAACTGGAATTCGAATAGTCCGAGCCTGATCAGCAATGGCACGCGTCACACCCTGTCGAATCCACCATGTGGCATAGGTACTGAACTTGTACCCACGCTGATACTCAAACTTATCGACGGCCCGCATTAAACCAATATTGCCTTCTTGAATGAGATCAATAAACTGCAGCCCTCGATTGGTATATTTTCGGGCAATACTGACGACTAAACGTAAATTCGCTTCGATCAATTTCGCCTTGCCTCGCTTCACCTTTTCTTCAGCATTACTTAAGATCGTCAGCGCAGTTTTAAATTCTTCCAAGGGCATCGCCAACACATCTTTTTGAAGGTTGGTAATCGTTTCTTTGGCTGTCTGCACATCTTTTTTGAGTCGGGCAATTTCGTCAGGACTTAATTGGGCTTTCCGTTTCTGGCTCGTTGCTTTGGCAGAAGATTTGGATTTCTTTCCAATGACCTGAATGCCTTCTTGCCCCGCAAAACCTAATTTTTTGGAATTCCGGTTAATGACCAATTCAGCCGAACGAATGTCTTGGCCCAATTCCTTGATCCGCATCAACATTTTATCTTTCACCCGCTGATGCAGATTTAATGATTCCACCTGATCCACATATTGCTCTGTCACCGCTGCTAACCGCTTATCGCTTTGAGCTTTCTTCGTCTTGGATTTTCCGCCTTCGCGATTGTGCATATACCGCGTTAAGAGATTTCGTCCGAGCTTCCGAACCGATGCCAACCCTTCCAGCGTTCGAAGGCGCAGTTCCTCATCTTCCTGGTCACTATCCAAAGATTCCTCTTCTACATCTTCATCATCCAGCGTATCTTGAGACAAGACAATATCCCGCACCCGAATCTCTTCCAGTTTCAATTGATCATAGAGCGACTCAAGATAGTGAATGTTCAAAGGCATGCCATAGACCGAACATGCTAAGTCCCGCTTACCTTCTTCAATATGTTTTGCTAGTTCAATTTCCCCATCGCGGGTCAAGAGCGGGACTCGCCCCATTTCTTTTAAATACAATCGAACCGGATCATCAATTCTGGTTGGTTCTCCAGGGGTCAAATCGATATCCAACGATGAATCATTGTCTTCCTCGGACTCATCACCCTCTTCAAGCCCTCCACTCTTTTTCAATGACGAGACCTGTAAAACAGTACGTTTTGCCGGATCAATAACCTGGATGCTCGCCTCATTCAAGGCGCCCAAAATCGCATGTAATTGTTCAGACGTGATTTGATCGGCAGGCAACACGTTCGTCAAATCCTTCACCGTGATGTGTCCTTTGGGCTGACCGATCACAATTAACCGCTGAATCACCTCAACCAATGTCGTCGTCGTTTTTCCCATGCGTGGCTCCTTAACAATTAATGACGCCTGCAAACACAAACACTATTTCCGAAGTCCTTAGAAGTGGACCGCGTTATGATGACAATTCTGTGAATCAAGGAATTTGCTACGACCAATAGCTTCGTACAAGCTTCAGTCAACAAAGTCAGGAACACGACATTCGTAAGCAGAGCAAAATCAGAAACTATTTCCTACGAATGTTGAAAAAATCGTAAAAAGGCACAACTTGTACCAACTATACGAAAAAAGATCCACAAAAGTAAAGGGATTGAATATCGTTGAAGAGTGTTTACCTAAAAAACAACTAGGTATTTTTACTTTTCATAAAATTTTATGGAACATGACAGTTAGAGGCAAGTTTTCCACATGTTCACTGGGGCCGTTGAAAAAAGCCACCAGCGGCGTTCTCTAGACCACCAAGAAGTGAAAGGTGAGAAGTAAAGAGCACGAGAAAAACTGCAGGACTGGACGGATCCTTCGACAAGCTCAGAACATGCTTTTTTTGAACAGACCCAATGCTGAGGATCGTGAACAAGCCTACTGGCGAAATATGGCCTTTGATATCTTCATTATTCAACACTCCCTCACTATAAATAGCTGATTTTACAAGGATAATAACGAAAAACTCATATCCTTCACTGATAATTCATCATATCTACCTAAAGAATAAGAACCATCAAGAATGCCGTTCAAAATCCGAGAAGATAAATAGAATGACAGAGTGCCGCGCACTAATGGACGAGAATGAACGAAGCATTCCGGGAAAGGTCAACATATGATTAAGATCCTTTTGGTAGAAGATGATCACGATGAAGCCTTGATGATTACCAAAATGCTGCAAGAAGGCCTTCAAAATCAATTTACTCTCGAACAATGTTATTCAGTCGATGACGCTTTAGAATTAGTCCGGCACGAATCCTTTCAAGCGATTATCTTGGATCTCCACCTGCCTGAAGGACAAAGTTTCGATTCTATCCCGCAATTTATCCAATATTGCCCCGGAGCACCTATCTTAATTTTGAGTAGCGTAGAAGATGAAGAACAAGCCATCAAGGCGGTGAAAAGTGGCGCCCAAGATTATCTGATCAAAGGGCAAACAAATAGCGCAACACTGAGCCGCGCGATACGTTACGCCATGGAACGCCACCGGGCGACTCAGCGCATCACGCAAATGGCCCATTACGATCATCTGACAGGCTTAGCCAATCGCGGCTTGTTCTATGAACGGTTAAACTGCGCGGTGGCCCGGTGCAATCGCAACGATATGGCCATGGCTCTTATATTTTTGGATCTCGATCAGTTTAAAGAAATTAATGACACATTCGGACACGAATGCGGAGATTCGCTACTCAAAACTGTTGCCACCCGATTAAAAAAATGCATTCGGGAAATTGACACCGGCGTGCGCTTAGGCGGTGATGAATTTGCCGTCTTACTGGAACAAATCATGTCTGTCGAAGATGTGGCATTGGTGGCAGAACGTATTCTCGAACTCCTCGCCCAACCCATGATTGTCAATCATCATCAACTGCAAATTACCGGAAGCCTTGGTATCACCATTTATCCCTGGGACAGTGCCAATCCCCAGGAACTGCTCTCCCATGCCGATGCCGCCATGTATCGGGCAAAAGCTCAGGGAGGGCATAGCTATCAATTTTATACTGCAGGGATGAAAACCGC
Organism: Nitrospirales bacterium; assembly: GCA_965223315.1. Taxonomy (GTDB): domain Bacteria; phylum Nitrospirota; class Nitrospiria; order Nitrospirales; family UBA8639; genus Nitrospira_E. The sequence goes on along the minus strand of CBDCWD010000004.1, from coordinate 1,837,013 downwards.
AGGATTGGACGGCTCAACCCTAGAAGTTGAACTCGGCAGAGCTCTCACGAAAAAAGAGTTCTTACTCCACTACCAGCCCCAGATGGATTTACGGACAAGAGCCGTCATTGGCATGGAAGCGCTACTACGATGGCATCACCCATACCAGGGCCTTATTGGACCCAATCATTTTATTCCCCAAGCCGAGGAAAACGGCATGATTATTCCCATCGGGGAGTGGGTGCTACGGGCAGCCAGCAAGCAAGCCAAATATTGGAAGAAACAAGGATTTCCCATGCCACATGTGTCAGTCAACCTCTCCGCTCGGCAAATTCACCACGGGAATTTACCAACGCTCATTCAAGATATTCTCCAACGCTCGCATTTGGAGCCAGAACACCTCAAGCTGGAGCTCACCGAAACATTCTTGATTCATGAGACAGAAGACACACTTCAAACATTGCGCGAATTGAAAGACATGGGCATTCAGCTCTTTATTGATGACTTTGGAGCCGGCTATGCTTCGCTCCGCTATCTCAAATCGTTCCCGGTGGATGGGATAAAACTTGATCAAAGCCTCATTCAGCAGCTTCCGCATAACCCCAACGACACGGCCATTGTCGAAGCCCTCATTTCCCTGGGGAAAACATTAGGCCTTCAGGTCATTGCAGAAGGCGTTGAAACGCAAGAGCAGGTAGACTTCCTGGCAGAACATGATTGTGATGCAATGCAAGGCTATTGGCTTGCTCCACCTCTTCCTGCAAATGAAAGTGCACAGCATATGGTGCAAACCCTGGCGTCATAAAATTTAGCAACGTGACTCCGCGTCTCCCTCAGAACCCACCTCTTCAGCTCTCAGACATATCCCTCCTCATTGCCTCACCCTAACCCCAATCTTTCGAAGTCTTCTTTTAGTCGCTTCTTCTGCAAAACATATATTTTCGTGCCATCTAGAAGACACTCCATTGAAACAGACCTTCGCCAAGAGTATGATACCATCCACGATAGTCATCTAAAGTCGTCGCGACAGCTTCAAACATGTTGGTCACGACTCCACTCTGAACATGGCCACTCAACGCTCACATTCTCCAGCAGACTCTGCTCGGATCCTGATTGTTGATCATGAACACACCTCTCGCTCCCAATATGCGCAATGGCTACAACAAGCCAGCTCCATTCACATGGATATCCAAGAATTGCAAACAGGGGCGGAAACTCTGGAAGCCTGCACCAAATGGTCGCCTCACTGCATTCTTCTTGATTATCACTTACCCGATATGACGGGACTCGATTGCTTCGCGGAACTTCAAGGGTTACACCAACACCCTGATGAATTCGTTGTCTTTCTAAAGGGTGAGGCTAACTCTCAGATAGCCGCTCAAGCCATTAAACTTGGGGTCCAGAATTATTTTATGAACAATACCCTGACAAAAGACTTTTTATGGCTCCATATCCAACAGGCGCTTCATCAGCTGACGGCCACACGCCGCATACAAACCCTTGAGCACCAATTCAAGACCATCCTCGAATCATCGGTTGACGGCCTAATGGTTATCGATACCCGTGGACTCATTCGCTTATCGAATTCAGCGGCTGCTCGTCTTTTCCAGAAATCAGACCAAGAGCTCTTGAGGTCACCCTTTGAATATCCAATGGTCCAGGGCGAAGCGCGAGAAATTAGTATTCGACATCCGAATAGCCCGACCACTCCTGCTGAAATGAAAGTGGTGCCCATTGAATGGGACAACGAACCAGCATATTTCATTACCCTTCACGATCTCACCGAACGTCGGAAAGTAGAAGAAGAACGCCAACGGCATGAAACCGAGCGCCAGTATGCGCAAAAGCTGGAAAGCCTAGGAGTCCTGGCAGGAGGCATTGCCCATGACTTCAACAACCTACTGATGTCCGTTGTCGCGCGGGCGGGTCTAGCCCTGCGCTCCCTCCCACCTGACGCTCCAGCTCGGGAACATTTACAGGTCATTGAAAAATCCGGGCTACGAGGCGGAGAACTGGCGAACCAGATGTTGACATTCGCAGGGAAGACGCAGTTAAACCTCCAACCTGTCAACGTCCAGCAATTCCTGACGGACAATCAGGCATTTCTGCGGTCTACGGTTTCTAAACGAATCACCCTCACGATCGATAGTGGCACGAATCTTCCCGCCATTCGAGCCGATGCGCCTCAGCTCCATCAGTTACTGATTAACACCGTCATCAATGCGGCAGAAGCAATCGGGGAAAACGACGGCACCATTGAGATCAGTGCAAGTCCCGTTGATACTTCAACTCAAGATTTACGGCCTTACTACATTATGGGAGATTTACCTTGGGGACCCTGTCTATCCATGAAAATACAGGACACAGGCAGCGGGATAGCATCGTATTTAATTCCTAAGATTTTCGATCCATTTTTTTCCACAAAATTCCCGGGTAGAGGGCTTGGCTTGGCAACATTATTGGGAATCGTACGTGGACACAAAGCTGCCGTGGCCATCCACAGCCAGGTTGACCAAGGAACCGAATTTATTTTCTTCTTCCCTACCACGACAAAAAGAGCCCTGAAACCGGCCTCCTCGTTCACGTTACCCCAAGAAGCGTCAAACGACTCCCCACGCACGAAGGTGCTGGTGGTGGATGATGAAGAAGAAGTCCGGACAGCTTGCTCATTGATCCTTCAAGAAATAGGATTGGATGCTCTGGTCGCACAGGATGGACAAGCCGGCTTAAAAATCTTTGAAGAACATCAGGACCAGATTGCCTTGGTATTTCTTGATCTGACGATGCCACATATAGATGGAGGCCAATTAGCCAAAAACATTCGTCAGCACAAGCCTGATGTTCCCATTCTTGTGTCCAGCGGACATGGAGAGGAAGACACAATGAAACATTTCGGGGAGTCTGATATCAGTGCGTTCATCCAAAAACCCTTCCAAGTCGAAGTGCTAATCAACAAGATCCAAGGTCTTGTCGGAATAGAGACCGCACATAAACCCTAAATTCGCCAGGAAGCTGTTCACTATCAGCAGCATCGGGGGGTCTGTTCAAAAAGCCTGTTCTGAGCCTGTCGAAGGAGCCTGCCCTGAGCCGTTCGATAAACTCACGATGTACTTGTCGAAGGAGCTGCCCTGAGTTGTTCGGCGTATCATCCTGAGTCGTTCGATGTATCATCCTGAGCCTGTCGAAGGGTTCTCCTGCTCTTTACTTTTCACTTCTTACTGGTCTAGAGAACGCCGCTGGCGGCTTTTTTCAACAGGCCCCTACTGATATCGATACCCACCACTCAAATGCCGCTCCAGCGTTGAAGACAAGCCCAAGTGATTACGATAAAGCGTCGACTGGATAATAGTTGGGTTTTCAGGTTCCAACTCGCCAGCCCGTTGAAAATGCTGAGTGGCTTCTTTATGCCGGCTTAATTGATGGAGAGCCAATGCGGCATTAAAATGGGCTTCCACCAAGACAGGGTTGATTCTCAAAGCTGCGTGAAAAAAATGTAAGGCAGATTCCCATTCCCCAGCCTGATAGTGATCAATCCCTTGCATATTGAGTGCTGAAGCCTTTGGTTCAACAACAGGCAAACTGGCCAACGGGACAGCTTGCGGGAAACATCCCCCTAGCAGCACCAAACATGCTACCATAACGGCTCCGAACGACAGAGTTGGAACTTTTGCTAAACGATTCATTTGCATTCAACTCCCTTTCGATTTTTTCCAATGACTCAACGTTCTCAATCCTCCAATCAAACGTATCACCACGATATCATCATCATTGGGGGTGGCTCGGCTGGATATGCTGCCGCGCGCACGGCCGTCGCAGAAGGCGCCTCGGTTGGCATTGTCGACCACGGCCCGCTTGGAGGGCTCTGTATCTTACGCGGCTGCATGCCGACAAAAGCCATGCTGCGTTCCTCTGATATCGCAGCACTCGTCAAACGAGGCCCGGAATTCGGACTTCCTATCACACAAGTCCAACCCAACCTCAGCGCCATTATCGATCGAAAAAACCGGTTAATCAAGGAATTTGCTGACTATCGCATTCAAGCGCTCCAGGATTCACGGTTTACACTCTATCAAGAACCGGCCCACTTTCTTTCCCCATTTCTCATACAAGCCGGCTCCCGGCAACTTTCCGCAAAAGCTTTCATTATCGCAACAGGTTCCATCGTGTCACGTATTCCCATTCCAGGACTCAACAAAGCCGGATTCATCACAAGCGACGAGGCTTTAGAATTGCGAACACCTCCAGACTCCATGATTGTCCTGGGAGGAGGAGCCGTCGCCCTGGAATTGGCTCAATTCTATTCCCGAATTGGGGTCAAGGTGACCCTCATTCAGCGCAGCGCACATGTGATGTCGCAAACCGACCAAGACCTTGCGACACCGGTCCAAGACAAACTCCAAGAAGAAGGGATGGTCATTTTTACTAACACATCAATCAAAGAAGTGACACAGTCTCCTGAAGGACAAAAAACCGTGCATTTCTTGCACAATGACCAACCGCATCGCCTCACCGCTTCCATCATCCTGCAAGCACTTGGACGCCGTCCAAACATCGATGGCTTGCAAGTCGAGGCCGCTCATGTGGCAATCAATAACATCAGGATACCTGTCAATGAACATATGCAAACCTCTCAGCCACATATTTTTGCGGTCGGTGATGTGAATGGGCTGCATGAAGTTGTCCATATTGCGATTGAGCAGGGAGAAATTGCCGGATGGAATGCAGTCCATCTTGAACAACCGCTCAAACGCTACGATGATCGCCTGAAAACGCAAGTCGTCTTTACCGATCCGCAAATGGCTAGCGTCGGATTATCAGAGCGAGAATGCATTCACCACCAAGTCCCCTTTCTCGTCGCCTCATACCCTTTCAATGACCATGGCAAATCTCTTTGTATGGGTGAACTCCATGGCCATGTCAAAATCTTGTGTGACCCCACAACAGGAGAAATGTTGGGTGGACACATCGTGGGACCTGAGGCGTCTGAGCTGATCCATGAACTCATTACCATCATGCATTTCCACGGAACCGTACGTGACCTTTTAAGGATACCTCATTACCATCCCACCTTAGCCGAAATCCTGACCTACCCAGCCGAAGAACTTGCCGAACAGCTTCCCTCAACCCCTTAGATCAATTCTCTTTTAACATCTATTCTCCAAGTGACCTACCAGGATATTCAAGAAATAGAATCGTCTCATGTTGCATCTTCTGTCTCAAACCATAGGAGAGCAACAAAGCTTTCGACTGATGTTTTTTGTCGTAACAATTTTCAATAAAGGTGGACTACATCTGAGCTAATGTAAAATTGACGAGATAGGTATAATCCAGATTGTGAGACACTCACCTGGAGAATTTTTATGAAAAACGACATAATGGAAGCTAGCATGCCTCCTATCGCAACTTCACCCCAATCATCATCCTTTACAGGTAAAATCCTTATTGGCCTCGTATTTCTTTTAGGAATAGGAGCCTTCATCTATTTTGATCTCGGCCAATATCTCTCCCTCGACTCCATCAAAGCTCATCGCGACCTTCTACTAAGCTATACTCAAACACATTACTGGCTTGCCGTCATACTTTTCATTCTTCTCTATGTACTTCAAACAGCATTTTCTCTGCCAGGCGGAGCCATTCTTACCCTCACGAGCGGGTTCCTCTTCGGCAGTGTGATGGGAACAATTTTTGTCAACATTGGCGCAACTCTTGGGGCCACCCTGGCTTTTTTAGCTGCACGCTATCTTCTGCGAGATTGGGTTGAACGCAAATTTGGGAACCGCTTAGAAGCTATCCAGTCAGGATTTGCTCAAAACGCGTTCCACTATCTCCTGACTCTGCGCCTGATTCCAGCCTTTCCCTTTTTCCTGGTCAATCTCGTATCCGGGCTGACGCGCATCAACCTTGGAACCTATATCTTGGCAACCTCTCTTGGGATTATTCCAGGAAGTTTTGTCTTTGCTTTTGCCGGGCAGCAACTTGGCTCTATCAATTCGCTGAGTGAAACAGCCAGCCCACCGGTCCTTCTGGCTTTTACCTTATTAGGGCTTCTCGCATTAATGCCTGTGGCTTATAAAAAATGGACCACCCGAAACCAGTCGCCTTTAAACCTATGACTACCCATTCATCAATTCTCTAATGGGCGTGTTGAATAATGAAGACATCAAAGGCCATATTTCGCCAGGAGGCTGTTCGTTATCAGTAGCATCGGGTCTGTTCAAAAAAGTCCGTCCAGTCCTGTCCTGAGATTTCTCGAAGGGAAGGCCGCAGCCCTTTTTGCGCGCGGAGCGTACTGGCGCTACGTGAGCACGGAAAAAGGGCGAGAACGCCGCTGGCGGCTTTTTTCAACAGACCCCTAATTGGTTGAGGCAGGTCGTGGAACGCACAAGAGCAACGGAACACCCAGCTTTGATCCTTCCTGATGATCAGTACAATCAAGCACTCATCAATCACGTGCACCCTCCCGATTGGAAGAATCCAAACCCAACAGGGCGGTATAATTTAGTGGTGGTTGGTGCAGGAACGGCTGGACTGGTGACCGCTGCGATTGGAGCAGCGCTCGGAGCCAAAGTGGCACTCATTGAACGACATCTTATGGGCGGAGATTGTTTAAATGTGGGTTGTGTGCCATCCAAAGCTCTGATCCGCGCAGCCAAAGCCTGGACCTCGGTCAGAGAAGCCGAACGATTCGGATTTCGGGTATCTGGAGATGTCCAGCAGGATTTCAGCACCGCCATGTCTCGCATGCGCCAACTACGGGCACGCATGAGTCGAATGGATTCCGCCCAACGTTTTAAGGAACTCGGAGTTGATGTCTTTATCGGAAATGGTCGTTTTACAAGCTCAGACACTATCAGCGTAGAAGACACGTCTCTGCAATTTGCTAAGGCCGTGATTTGTACAGGCGCACGAGCTGCTGCCCCCCCCATCCCTGGCCTGCAGCAAATGAACTACCTCACCAATGAGACAGTGTTTTCATTAACCGATTTGCCGAAACGGCTGGGGGTGATTGGAGCCGGACCTATCGGCTGCGAAATGGCCCAATCATTCGCGCGCTTTGGCAGTCAAGTATTTCTGGTTGAAGCGATGCACGGCATTCTCCCCAATGAAGACCGTGACGCTGCAGAAATCGTCGAACGTTCTATCATTCGAGATGGCGTACAATTACTCTGCTGCAGGAAAGACTTAAACTTTCACATGATAAACGACACAAAACACATGTCTGTCGACTCTCATGGCCAACAGTACGATATCTCCGTTGATGAAATTTTAGTCGGCGTCGGCCGAGCCCCGAACACTGAAAATTTAGGACTTGAAGCCGTGGGGGTGGAATTCGATGAAAAGGGCGTGCAGGTCAATGACCGCCTCCAAACCACCAACCCGAACATCTTTGCAGCCGGTGACATCTGTTCTCCGTTCAAATTCACGCACACGGCAGATGCCCAGGCCCAAGTTGTCATCCAGAACGCCTTATTTCCACATCCCTTTGGTTTGGGCTATAGCAGCACCAACAATCTGATCATTCCATGGGCCACATATACGCAACCGGAAATTGCCCATGTCGGACTCTATGAAAAAGACGCCAAGGCCAACGGCATAGAAATCGACACCTATACCTTTCCACTCAGTGAGGTAGACCGGGCCATTCTCGACGGAGAAGAAGAAGGCTTTGCCCGCGTTCACGTCAAGAAGGGCACCGATCAGATTCTTGGCGCAACCATTGTGGCTTCTCACGCAGGGGATTTGATTAGTGAATATACATTGGCAATGAAAGGGAAACTTGGACTCAATACTATCGCCAGCACCATCCACCCTTACCCCACGCAAGCCGAAGTCATTAAGAAAACGGCCAATGCCTGGAGAAAAACCACTTTCACCAACACCAAAAAACAGCTCTTAGGAAAACTGTTTGCATGGACTCGATGACATGAGGAACCAAACCATGCTCGTCCTAACACACCCACCAGGAAAAACTTCCACGTTGGCGCTCGCATTCGGGCTCATTTTTTTCCTGACGCTTTTTCCAGTCGTCTTGGCAAAAAAGGCCGGTGAAGAATTGCCGATTGGCTTATTTTCACAGGCTCAACCCAATGGCAGCTTTCCCGATGGCTGGAAGCCTCTCACCTTTGAAAAAATTCCAACCCACACACAGTATGAATTAGTAAAGGATGGAGAAGAGACTGTAGTGAAAGCCACCAGCCAGCAATCTTCATCAGGTCTTACACGAGAAATCCTGATTGATCCTAAGGAATATCCGATTATCCAATGGAGCTGGAAAGTCAACAATATCTTCAACAATGGTGATATGACAAAAAAGTCCGGCGATGATTACCCAGCCCGCATTTACATTACGTTTCAATATGATCGTGACAAGGTCGGGGTTTTTGAACAAGCCAAATACGAAACCGCCAAACTTCTTTACGGGCAATACCCTCCCATTGGGGCAATCAATTATATTTGGGAAAGTAAAAGCCCTATTGGCACTATCGCTCCAAACCCTTACACCGATCGCGTGCAAATGATTGTGATCGAAAGCGGCCCCGCGCGCTTAGGAGAATGGATCACAGAAACACGCAATCTGTACGAGGATTACAAGAAAGCCTTTGGGGAAAATCCGCCAAAAATCTCCGGCGTGGCCATCATGGCAGATACCGACAACACAAAAGAAGAAGCGGTGTCCTTCTTCGGAGACATTATCTTTAAAAAAACTCCCTAGTGGAAACAATCTGAGTTTCGGCATATGACGGTTCACCGAATTCTTTCTTTCCTTCTTCTCATACCCATTGGTTGTTCATCTGTACCTAAGACTTTTTTCCCACAAGATCCTCTCGCACCGGAGACCTTCACCCATCGCACTTTTCATGAGGTACTCGAACGACACGTCCATGACGGATTCGTGAATTACCAAACGTTGGCGTCTGATGCATCGTTCGCAGCGTATCTTGATGACCTCAAACACATTGCCCCGCAACAACTCCCTACTCCTAACCACCGCCTGGCCTTTTGGATCAATGCATACAATGCATTGGCGATGCAAGGCATTATTGCTGGCTACTCTCCATCAACATTTTCTGGACGCTACAGATATTTTATTGATCAACACTACAATATTGGTGGGGAGAAACTTAATCTTTACAATCTAGAACGCAAGATATTGATTCCAGCGTTCCGAGAACCCCGTATTCATTTTGCGATTGTATGTGCCTCGCAGTCTTGCCCAAAACTCCAATCTTGGGCCTATCGACCTGAAGCCATCAGAGGTGGCCCCGTTTCTTTGAACAGCCTGAGAGCCTTCGATAAGTGGATTGCTCCTTGTTTGAATTAGGCCGCATGGGAGCGCGGCGGTTCTTGAAAATAGGCTTGATCCGGTGTCCGGCCAGCCACCCCTGAATGAGGTCGGCGGCTGTTGTAAAACTGGAAATAGCGAGCGAGTCCCGCTCGTGCCGCTGAAACTGACTCATAAGCCTGTAAGTAGACTTCTTCATATTTTACGCTTCGCCACAACCGCTCGACAAAGATGTTGTCGCGCCACGCTCCTCGACCATCCATACTGAGGCGTATACCTTGGGCCTTGAGCAACTCGGTAAAGGCGTAACTGGTGAACTGACTGCCCTGATCCGTATTCATGATGGCAGGTTTCCCATAACGACTGCAGGCCTCCTCAACGACGTCAAGGCAGAACTGCACATCCATCGTGTTGGAGAGCCGCCAGGCCAGCACTCGGCGCGTGTGCCAATCTACCACGGCCACCAGATACACAAATCCCTTTGCCAGGGGGATGTACGTGATATCCATGGCCCAGACCTGATTGGCACGAGTGATCGCCACGCCCCGTAACAAATATGGATACACCTTGTGGGTTGGGTGCCGCTGCGTCGTCCGCGGACGGCGATAGAGCGCTTCCAAGCCCATCCGCCGCATCAGCGTGGCCACATGCTTCCTCCCAATTCGCCTGTCTTCCTGCCGTAAGAGGTCTCGGAGCATCCGGGCCCCAGCAAAGGGCCATTCCAGATGCAACTGATCAATCCGGTTCATGAGCTGCAGATCCTCCTCCGAGATTGGCTTGGGCTGATAATAGAGACAGCCGCGACTCACTCCTAAGGCCTTGGCTTGTTTCGTAATTGATAACTGATGCGTGCGGTCAATCATCGCTTTGCGCTCAGCACGCCCGCTTTGGTGAGCGCCGTTTCTAAAAAATCATTCTCTAACGTTAACTCGCCAATTTTGGCGTGAAGTTTGTTCACGTCAACAGGAGGCGGTGAGGATTCTCCGGCCTCAAACACGCCTGCCGCTCCTTCCAGCAGCAGGGTCTTCCATTGGGTGATCTGATTCGGATGCACATCGAACCGTTGGGCCAATTCGGCCACCGTCTGTTCCCCTTTGATGGCAGCCAGCGCCACTTTCGATTTAAAGGCGGGAGAATGATTCCGCCGAGGTCGTCTGCTCATACTATGCTCCTTTCATCAGTGGCACCATCATGCCACGTTTCGGAGAGCGTATCCACTTATCGGCTTGTTCAGATTCTTGGGGCCACCTCTATCAATCATCAGCTGACACTAAGCGCTAAGCAATTCATCAACGACCCTTCACGGAATCATTTTGACAAAAAAAATAAAATTGCCTATCTTTCCCAAATATTCGATTGGTTTGAGGAGGACTTCGCCAATCATTCAGGGTCTTTACTCAAATACGTCTCACAATTTGTCCAGGATAAAGCCCTAGCACAAGATCTTCGCCACACTCCCTACACAATTAGATTTCTTGAGTATGATTGGAAATTAAATGGGCTTCCTCTTCAGCAATGATTTTTCCGACCATTCTTTTCGTAAAGAGAATTTCTCGTGAGTGAATCCTCAACATCTGTTCCATTTTTCTTAAGAATGTTCCGCAGGCTCATCGTGCAATATGCTTTGCAGTCGAGTGGTCGGTTCAACCCTTCGAAATCCTCTGGCAGCCTGGCGTACAAGAAACATGCTTTCACGAACAAACAAAGATTTGACCTATGCTCGTTAAGTCCGGCGAACATCGTCATTTAGCTGAACTCTTGACATTCATGGTCATGGGCGAGCAACTTGCGCACGACTGTGCTCGTGCGCAATGCACGCTAACCCCCGAACAAAGCATGCAAACGTTTTTGGCTGGACAAGCTCGCCAAGAAGCCTATCACGCAATCGTGTTCCAAGGAGCCATACGATGGCTGGCGCCACGATCCTATCCAACTTCATGTGTGTCGATTCACTTGAATCATTACCGCCAACTCCTTGAGGCCGCCATCGCTCGACAAGATATTGCTGAAACGCTCATTGCAGAACAAATTATTTTAGAGGGATTGGGTGAAGCAATCTTAAAAAAACTCGAAGCCGGATTGGTAAAACGTGGGGCCCCTTTTCAACGACTGAGACGAATACTGATCCACCAAGAGGAAGCCCACCGCCAATTTGGACTACGCGCCCTTTCGAAAATGGTAGACAGAGGAGAAGAATCTTATGAAAGCCTGTCTCAACGCACACACACCTATCTTCCTCTAGCCAAAACACTCCTGTTTTCCACTCAAGAGGCATTCTATGCTATCGATGAAAACCCTCAAGAATATTGGGATCAATTCTCCGACAATCTTCCTTCATGGTTACATCCATAGAGAGTGTGACAGCACACTCCAAAGCTTCTTACGTGTATGAGCCAGGAAACTCTAGAGCATGAGACGACACCGATGATATGGGTCATTATTCCAACCTATAACGAGGAGCGGGCACTTCCCCAAACCCTGAGATCAGTCTTCCAACAGATCGGAAACTACCAAATCATTGTCGTGGATGGAGGGAGTACTGATCGTACTCGTGACCTCGTCCATTCCCATTCAGAAATAATCTGGCTGACAGCCCCCAAAGGCCGGGCCTCGCAAATGAATAGTGGAGCTCGCTATGTCTGGACACATGCACATGTATCCAACGACTGGCTCCTGTTTCTTCATGCAGATACTTCCCTTCCCCAAGGAGCGTTCGCCACTCTTCGCGACATGGCATTAGATACCAGTTGTCTGGCCGGAGGCTTTCAACATCAATTTTCTGGCGACGATTGGCGTCTCCACATGATTTCTTGGTTGGATAATTTTCGATGTCGGCATTCACGAATCATCTATGGCGACCAAGCTCTATTTGTTCGGGTTGGCTTATTTCAGAGGTTAGATGGCTTTCCAGAACAGCCCGTGCTGGAAGATGTCCGTTTTGGGGAAAAACTTCTCCAACACACGCACCCCAGACTTATTGCCTCTCCAGTCGTGACGGATGCACGTAAATTTATTCAGATGGGTATCTGGCTAAGTTTTTTTCGAGTGTTGATGATAATCCTTCATGCTGAATACGGCCTTCCCACCCTCACGCCATCGTTTTTCTTTGACATTCGATGACCTAGAAATAATCCTTAGGCACAGAAAACTTTAGACAAGGCAGGATCCTCTCTATCAAAAACCGCAATCAACGATTCAAATACAAGGGAGCACATCAAACAACAGTTGTACGTGCCAACTCCAAGCGTTCTTTCTAGGTCTGTTGAAAAAAGCCGCCAGCGGCGTTCTCGCCCTTTTTCCGTGCTCACGTACTGCTAGTACGCTCCGCGCGCAAAAACGGCTGCGGCCTTGCTGGACGGACTTTTTTGAACAGACCCGAGGCTGCTGATAGTAAGCAACTTCCTGTCAAGATATGGCCCTTGATATCGGGCCTGTCAAGTCTTCTGTGTAACTGATCGTGAATTACTCTTTCGTTGACACTCGGTCTCCTAATAGAATGGCAAACTGATTGAGCGCTCGTTTCCATTCTGGAATGGGCATGGTCCATTTCTTGGCAATGCGTTGCATCCCCAGGTAGAGCACTTTCAAAATGGCTTCATCGGTTGGGAACGCGCCGCGTTTTTTGAGGACCTTCCGTAATGAGAAATTCAGGGATTCAATCGCATTGGTCGTATAGATCACTTTCCGAATTTCAGGGGGATAGTCAAAGAACACGGTCAACCGTGTCCAGTCGCGACGCCAACTGGCACTAATTGAGGGATATTTTTGATCCCACATCTGCGCAAAGCGCTCCAAGGCTTCTTCGGCTTCTGCCAGCGTGGCCGCGCCATAGATCGCTCGTAAATCGCGGGCGACCGGGCGGCGTTCTTTCCAGACCACGTACCGTAAGGCGTGGCGCACTTTATGGACAATGCAGAGTTGCACCTGAGTCTGGGGAAAGATGGTTTCCAAGGCTTCGGGTAACCCGGTCAGCCCATCGACACAAGCGACAAAGCAATCCTTCACGCCTCGCTGTTGCAAGTCCGTGAACACCGCTAACCAAAACTTGGCTCCTTCCGTTTCACTGACCCACAGGCCCAGGAGTTCCTTCTCTCCCGTGAGCGTCACGCCGAGGGCAACATAGACGGCTTTGGTCTTGACCGCTCCATCGTGTCGCGATTTCACAAACAGGCAATCAAAATACAGGATGGGATACACCGTCTCCAGCGGCCGACTTTGCCAGAGCCGCACATCTTCTAAGACGGCATCGGTGATCGTCGAAATCAGCGTGGGCGAGACGTCGGTCCCGTACAGCTCTTCGAGATGCCCTTGAATTTCCCGCGTGGTCAGTCCATGGGCATACAGGGCTAGCACTTTGTCATCAAAACCCTCGAGCCGCCGTTGGCGTTTCTTGACGACGGCCGGTTCAAACGTGCCTGATCGATCTCGGGGCACGGCCAGCTCCACTGGACCTTGAGCGGTCTCAATCGTTTTGGCACTCGTGCCATTGCGGACGTTTCCGTTCTGGGCCTGGTGACGGGCATGAGGAGCATACCCCAGATGATTGGTGAGTTCAGCCGCCAGTGCCCGCTCCACCAACCGTTTGGTCAACCCTTTCAACAGCCCATGCTCCCCAAGAATATCTTCAGGCGAGTCACAGTCTTGCAATAAGTCATCGAGCAAGGCATCGGTTTTTGTACTGTTCTTGGTCATCAGTCCTCCTTCAGAAAATAAATCCATGATGATAACCAATTACACACTTAATCTTACAGGCCCGCAATTGATGCCTTCTTCGCTCGCATTGCAAACGCCAAGTCCACGAGAAAAACCCTTCAATTGTCCCTGTTCCCAAGTGCTACCTTTTAGCGACCAGGCACTAGCTGCAACCGAAGTTCCATCTGTCGCGTTTCTTGTGTACTCGTTGCCAATGCCGCCACTAACACTACTACTATACGTCACGGTTGCGCCCCAGGCGGGTGCGGCCGCAAGCGCGAGAACACCAGCCAAAGTGCAAGCTAATCGATTCTTGGACCCAATCATGATGAACCTCCCTTCACAAGACCTTTGGTTATGAATAAGTCATAAAGCACAAACGAATTTTTTCAGGAGTTCAGATGAGCAAGAATGTGCCACCTGCGTCAGCAGTAAAGAAGGCATGCATAACATGACATAACGACATGCAATAGTGATCCGCGTCAAAAAAACTTTGAACTTTTCACACAATGATGACAGCGAAACCAAGCTGTCTCTGGAAAAGGTGGAAAGGTAGTCGACAGGCAGCAAAAAAAATGGCACACGAAAATGGAACCACAGCACGAAACGAATAGCAACGAAACAGAACGGACTCTCACAGAAGAGAAATGTTTTCCGTCGGTTCACCGTTTACGTGTTTTTGAAGAAGAGTTTCCTTAGGTAGTTAACGGGTGATTGTGGCGGGTACAGAGCAAACTGTAGGCTCTCTGAGCTCGCGAACGTATTTGGTGTCATAATTGGTGTCAGGAACCTTTATAAGGCCAAATACGGGCTATCCTCTCATGCTTGACCAAGATCACCACGCCGAACAAGACCATCACCATCGGCTATGACAATGAGGGCAATCTCACCGACGTAGCTATTACGGATAGTCAGCACTCAACCAACGAAAACAACAGAGCGACTTAGCACTCCGAAGGACCCGAAGAAGAAACAAGAAACACACAACTATGACAAGAGCAGGAAACATGTGCCCACTTGACCGGAGCCTTCCAGATAGGTGGCCCTGTGCACCCTATTGCCTATCTGAAAATATTCCCAAAGTTAAGTTATGCCGGCATTAGAGCTTTTTTGATCCCCTTGATAAAACGTTGTTGCACTTGCCACAGATCGTAGCTTTGCTGCATCGCGAACGACGGTTGAGCGCTAAAAAGCTGAAGACGTCGAAGGGTAAAGATTCTGAGCATCATGTCTCAGTCTCGGCCATTTTAGGCATACGCCGGTTCATTCCCGGGTTTCCACTTGATGTTACATCCCGCGCTTGGGCGTTGTTGAATGGTGACAGGCTGATCGACTAACACAGCATCCAAAGCCGCCCGGAGATCCTGGCCAGTCACGGGCTTTCTGTTCCCCGGCCGGCTGGCATCCAATTGTCCCCGATACGCCAAGCGTCGCTGGCAATCAAATACGAAAAAATCTGGAGTACAGGCTGCCGTAAAGGCCTTGGCCACGGTTTGGGACTCGTCATAACAGTAGGGAAATTTCCAACCCAATCCCTCAGCCATTTCTTTTAGCCGTGAAGGCGCATCCGCCGGATACCCCGCCACATCATTGCTGCTAATGCCCACAATTCCAAGGTTCTTCTCCTCATAGTTTTGTGCCAATCTCGTAAGTTCCACCTGTACATGGACGACATAGGGACAATGCCGGCAAATGAACATCACCAGGAGTGCCGATCGATGTTGAAAGGTTTCAGGACGAATAATCTCTTGAGAGCAAACATCGGGCAAAGCAAAGTCCGGCAGGGAGGTCCCTAGCGCCAACATAGTTGATTCCTTTAAGGCCATCATAGACTCCTTGTGAATTGATTACGACCAAACAAGAACAATGGCTCTAAGCCTACCATCTCCCCATACACAGAAAAACTATCCCATGGACCAGTCCAGAATTGTGGGAACAACCGGAATTAGAAAGAATCTGGCTGATGTGAGATTGAGCCGCCATCTTTCTTCCATGTACGAAAACGTCGCAGAAGCTCTTCTTTGATATGTGGCGGAACAGGTTCAGTTGGTATTTGCCCCAAGGTAGAGACTGTATATTTCATCTGCCGCAAAAAATTTCGACAAGCCACACATAGACCAATATGCATCTGAAAACGAACGCGCTGCGTGAGCGTTAACGAACCTTCCAGATAGTCCGTCACAAGCTCGGCAATTTCATGGCAGGTAAAATTCCCCACCATATAGCCGATCAGTCGCTGTTTAAGATTCCCGTCCATTGTTCCTATATTTTGCCTCCCCGCACATAGGGATCTAGGATACGGCGGACTTTTAAGCGTGCCCGATGCAGGAGTACCCGCTGGTTGGTCTCGCTAATCGAGAGAATATTACAAACGTCTTCCGCGCTCGCACCTTCAACATCCCGCAAGGTGATGACTTGCCGCTGCATATCAGGCAAAACTGTAATCGCATCCTCAATGGCTTGCCGACATTCCTTGGACAACAAGGCTCGTTCCGGCGTATCAGAGGCCCACCCTTGTGGAGGATCAACCCAATGCCCCTTGCCGGCACCTTCCGCCACAAACAGAGAATCTTCCAGCGAAGGACCATCATCTGATTCAGGATCTGAACCAGTCAAACCAACAGGCTCATACCGTCGCTCCCGAATCCCTCGAGTTTTGGCTCGATTTGTCAAAATGCGAAACAGCCACGTTTTGAACGAAGCACGCCCTTCAAATCGACCAATGCCTTCTAACACCCCCATCCAGGTTTCTTGCACCACCTCCTCTGCAACCGCCCGGCTCGGGACAAAGGCCATCGCCAATCGCAGCAGAGAACCCGAATAGGCATCCATCATGGCGGAAAACACCGCTTCATCACCGCGTCGCAGAGCCTGGACGACATCTGCCTCAGCCAGGCGAGGCGTTTCGTTTTCCGCTGGAACAGCCAGCGCAACGAACAACCCTGAAGACCATCGCCATCTCATCAGAGACATGGCAAAGATTATCTACGGGACATCCGTCATAAGCAAGAACAATGCAGGCTTTCAAAGCGAGGAGAGAGATTGGGGGAAGAAGATAGATCGTTAGGTATCTTGAAAAATTTGTGCGAGGATACCCGTGCGGGTCGTACTTTTGGTTTTCTTTAACAAATGCCGGACGTGCTCTTTCACCGTATGTTCGCTAATACTCAGATGGTTGGCAATCTCCTTATTGGTCAACCCTTCGCTGATGTATCTCACAATTTCGACTTCCCGGTCAGTTAACCTGAACTGATCTTTTGTCTGATCAGGCACGATATGACGTTCACGGCCAATTTTTTCCATCAAGATTAACATGCAGGCATCATCAGTCGGAGAATGCGGAGCTAAAGGAAACCCACGAAGGAGCACAGGCGCATTCACATCTCCAATCACGCGCCGCAATTCGCTTTCCCCTTCAGACGCGTCATCATTCGTTCTCTCAAGCAATTTTCGTATCGAAACACACAAATCCAATACTTCGATTGGCAAGGTGGCTTGATCGGCGTCCCCATTCCGGTCGCCGACAATCTGCCGGCTCAGGGTTTCCGCCTCGACATTCATAAAGAGAACATCGCCAGTTCCTCCGAAGAGTATCACACCAGGGACAGAGCGTTGTTCAGCAATAGCTTCCAGACGATTCATTCCAGCTCCAATCCCAGCATTGGGCGAAGAGGAACAGAGAATGCCTCCTGAACGCCGACTCAACTTATCCTCCAATTTTCACATTGAACAGTCATAAGCCACTCACACACGAGTAACCATTTCAAACCTCGTCTAAAAGGGAGGTCTCTATAAAGAAGTTATGTCGGACGATTGCAGAAAGAACTTAAGGGAACCTCTAAAAACCGTCCTTTTTCGTGAATGCCGCGTCAGCCGCGTGCTCAAATCCTCATGTATTCACCCATACACTGCGGTTTTCCGCGCGCGGCTTCCTTGCACTCATAAAAAAATCCTGGTTTTTAGAAGTCCCCTAAAATCAACAGAGGAGAAAAAGATCTCAAGCAGGAAGACCGAAGGAGACAGGAGAACCAATGTACGCACCGAACCCAAGTGGGCTCTGGCTACCTGGAAATTCTTAGAAAAAATGTTTTAGAAGCGGGAACTCGTGAGAATCACATCAGAATCAGCCCAGGATTGGGCAAAGTCTTTCTGCACAGCTTTAGCCTCCTCCACCTTTCCCTGGCTGTTAAGGCTCTTCACCAGGCCAAAGAGAGACCATCCATTTTGCGGGTGCACCTGTAGATCATCGCGATACACCTGCTCAGCTTCAGCCGGCTGTCCGGCTTTTAACAAAATCGCACCCAATACTTGCCTTGGTGGCAGGTACCAGTCTTTGGGTTCGGTATAGTGCAAGCTACCTTCGATTTTGATTGCCTTCTGTGCAAACATGACTGCAGCCGCATAATCGGCCTTCTGCGCAGCAATTTCTCCGGACAACACGGCTTCAGCGATCTTCAAAATATCTGAATTCGCATTGAGGTCAAAAATGGTCAGATCAGTAAGCCGAGAATCGTTCATCACCTCCTCTAATGCCTCTCGTTCCTTTTCAGCCTGTTCAAGCTGATCGTGACGTAAAAACGCCAAACCCCTGGCATAGTGGTAGATCCCTGCTGGATAGGCTAGATCTGCCGGAGGCATGGGCTCTTGAAGAACCGCATCCCATTCTCCAAATAACGTTTTCGTGAAAAGCGGCATCAACCAGAAATGTTGGAAGGTTCCTGCAAACCCAGGATCTCGCATGGCTTCAGGACTGACTTTGGCTGCTGTATCCTCCGCAGCTTGCATGGCAATATCCCGTTGGCCGGTCTTGCTGGCTGCCGCCCACAGAAAATGAAAGTTGTGGGGGACGTAGGCCTGAGTATAGAGACTCTCAACATGATCCCCATGTAAATATTCTTCATCCACTTTCACCGCCCGCTGATTCGCCACGAGCGCATCTCGATACCAGCCAATTCGAATATATATATGCGCCGGCATATGCACCAAATGACCGGACCCCGAAACCAATGCAGGCAATCGAGCAGCACTGGATAGAGCCTTCTCAGGATGGGGCGACGCCTCCATCGCATGAATATACAAATGATGTCCCAAGGGAAGATTCGGGTTTAGATCCAGCACCCGTTCCAAGGTTGAAACAATATCTAACGTCCACGGTTGAGGCTTCCCATCTCTTTTCCAATAATCCCAAGGATGCACATCCATTAATGCTTCCGCGAACAACGCTCCCACCACAGCATCATCAGGAAACTGCCGAAACACCTGTCGCATGGCTTCAGCATACGTCGCGTCCAAAACCGAACGATCAGAGAGAAGCTCTTTGGAATACCGCTTGGCCGCCGCTTGAATAAGCGCACGCTCTTTTCCAGAAGCCTTACCACGCAAAGCCATCGCTTGTTGAACTGCAGCATGGGCTTCCGGAACGGCCGCATCCGCCATCGGCGCATTAATGTTGGGGCCAAGCACGAGCGCCTCACCCCAAAAACACATTGCACACACCGGGTCAAGTTTTTGTGCATAGTGAAAAGACCGCGCCGCTTCAGCATGATTAAATCCATACATCAAAATCATGCCCTGATCAAAATAGCGCTGCGCCATGGGCACCGCTGTAGAAATCCGGAAATGATGCCTCCCCAATGCCTCATAAAGACGGACAGGCTTCTCTTTAGCCCACAAAACTTCAAAGACATCCGCCTCTCCCGTAATTAAACAAGCCACCAATACAAATAAGAACACGATGCCACGACTTCTCATCGACTTCCTCCTATGCACAGTGAGGAATATGGATTACAATCACTATCCATTATTTACAACTTTCCAAAACTTACGTTGTCTTATCGAAATCCTAACATTCTGGCAAGCCTTGATCTTCCTATTTTCCAATAAAGAAACCCACCACAACAATCCAAAGGACTGCTTTCATGACCTATCTCTATTTGCTTCTGGCTATCCTCGCTGAAGTCATTGCCACAAGTGCACTCAAAGCTGCAGCAGGGTTCACCAAGTTGGGCCCTAGCCTATTAGTCGTTTTCGGATATGGGGCCGCCTTTTACTTGCTAAGCTTGGTTCTCCGGGAGCTCACCGTAGGCATTACCTATGCCATTTGGTCGGGAGTCGGAATCGTTCTCGTGGCGTTAGTTGGCGTCGTGGCCTTTAGGGAAATTCCCGACACGCCGGCGATCATCGGCATGGGACTAATTATCGCAGGCGTCGCGGTCATTCATACTTTTTCCAATACCGTTCGACTTTGATGCCAGTCAGCCTTCTCCCCGCCTGCCAACATTTACGTGACTCCACATGTTCACAGCTATAGTGCTTGAACTATCAAATACGCCTTTCACCCTCACCCCAACCCTCTCCCTCAAGGGCGAGGGGGTCCTGAAATGTCTTAACTGAAAGTTAAAATGCTATACCGCCCCTTCTAGGCCGGCCCTTTCTCACGAAGCACGAGCAACGTTTCAGAACAACCAATAACTTCCAGTAACTCACACCGGCCAGAGCTCTGATTGTGGCAAATTCCGCAGGTTAGTCTACTGTTAGCAGGATTTTTCTGAAAAACACTCAAGATTCTCCGTGACACGAACCGATACCATAGTCACAGGAGAGAAGATGAGTCAAAATAACGAACCCCTTACTCACACTGAAAATCTCACCAGCTTTCTCCAGGATTTCGAAGACAGCGACTTGCAGCGCTATACCTGTTTTGCTAGTGAATTCCGGGACCAACGATTGGAGTCCGGTTCGATGGCTGAAGCCGGGTTCTGGAATACAGTGGTCAACCTCTGTATCGACGAACGAATGCGGCGGGATCAAGACATTCGGCGCCTAGAATACATGTACCGGACCGGCGTGGATCCGGATGACTACGCCTGAAGGTTCATCACACATCACTACTTCTCCGCTTTAAGGACTTTCCTTTTTCAATTCATTCAATCGCTGTTGCGCCTTCCCGGCTATCGAACTCCCAGCATGATCACGAAGAATGCGTTCATACAATTCCTTGGCATGCGCTTGATTGTGTTGTTGTTCTTCAAATTGCGCAGTTTCGAATAATTGTTGAGGGTCTTCCCCGCATCCCATCAGAGCCCCTAACAGCACCACCAACCCCGTCCATCCACTGAGAACCTTCCAACCAGATACCGCTTTCTTTGTCTGAATATTTTTATGCATGAAAACGCCTCCTTTACTAAGGAACGATTTCCGAACCGCCGATATGCTTCAGTATGTGACTATCGTCCTCATGATAACTTTTGACTGCAGGAAGGTTTAGTGATTTATGCATGCTGAAGACGAATTGATTGATGCGCTCAAAAGCTTTAATGACTGTGAAATTCGAGTGTACACGCGTTTTGCTACTGAATGGCGGGACCAACGTGTCACTGACGGCTCTCCCTCCGAAGTCGCCTTTTGGAATTCACTAATTTCGTTATTAGTCGAAGAACGGCACCGACGCAAGGAGGAAATTCGCCGGCTGGAAACCATGTATCAAACCGGACGTGACCCGGAATAACCATACGCGTCACAGACAGCATCCCTCAGAGAAGCCCCCCACGTCCTACATCCATCTCTCTCCCCTACTTCACCACGGCTTCATATAATGCCTTTGTCCGTTCCGCAATCGCTGTCCAACTAAAGAATTCTTCCGCCCGGCGACGTCCCGCTTCCCCCATCGGCTGACGCAGGGCTGGGTCCCGCATCAATTGATTAATCCGCTCAGCTAAATCTTGCGCATATTTCTCTGGATCCTTTGGCGTAAACGGCGCTTCCTCATATTGATCGACCGGCACCAGCAAACCCGTTTCATCGTCAAGCACAACTTCCGGAATACCACCAACAGCTGACGCCACGACTGGTTTTTCACAAGCCATAGCTTCTAAGTTGATAATACCAAACGGCTCATAAATTGACGGACAACAAAACACGCCGGCATGGGAATACAATTCAATCAGACTGGGTTTATCCAATATCTCTTGAATCCAGTAAATTTGTTCACGGTGCGCAGATGCCCGCTCAACAGCTTCTTTCATTTCACGAGCAATTGCCGGCGTATCCGGAGACCCTGCACACAGGACAATCGGAAAACCAGGGTCCAAATAGGAAAGCGCATTGACTAAATAAATGATTCCTTTCTGTCGGGTAATTCGTCCCACAAAAAGCAGATACGGCTCCGACAGGGGAATCCCATAGCGCGTCAAGACGTCATGACTCTCTACCTTTGTAAATTCATGCAGATCAATACCATTGTAAATGACATGAACTCGATCCTCTTGCACGTCGAATAATCTAAGAATGTCTTCCTTGGTCCCCTGCGATACGGCAATAATCGCATCGGCCATTTCTAACGCAGTTTTTTCAACCCAGGATGAAAAGTCATACCCTCCCGCGAGTTGCTCCCGCTTCCAAGGACGCAAGGGCTCTAACGAATGGGTCGTCACGACCATGGGAATACCATAATTCAACTTGGCCAAAATACCGCCCAAATGACTGTACCAAGTATGGCAATGCACCACATCCGCATCCAAGCCATCAGCATTCATCTGCCAGCACCGTTGCACCGCACCGAAGACTGAATGGAGGGGCTTGGGGGCGCCAAACGGCTCTTCGCCAAGAGGAATCCCCCGTACCTTTAAATTGCCCTGATCGAGATGCTGATCCCCAAAACATCGAACTTCAACCGGAAGCATGCGGGAAAGCTCGCGGCTCAAATACTCCACATGGGCCCCCGCCCCGCCATAAGTGTAAGGAGGGAACTCATTGGTTAGCATTAGGACTTTCATCATCGTTTCATCCTAGACTAGCAAAAAATTTGAAAATGAATACCTACCTTAATAGAAAAACGCGACGAAGTCATCTACGTATTTTATAGTCGTTCCAATTACGTTCCGCATATTGGCGTTTCTCAACCCATCTGACCCTACCCCCCTCACCCTTCCCTCTCCCCTCGAGGGGCGAGGAGATAGGAGAATATGACAAAACTCTCAAGAGAGTATCGATGGAAGTTATGTGTAATGACTACAATAGGAATAAAGAGAACGAATCTTACACAAAAAAGGGGACAGAAATGCGTCAGACAAGCAAAGCGTGAACACCTGCGGTCTCATTTCTTTTTCTTGGGTTTATTGGAACGAACTGCAGCAACGTAGGAACGTTCAGCCCAAATCTTGGCTGCTTCGGGGTCATCAAAGATCTCCTCCGGAGCCATGTAGTAGGACATCTTAAACGCCTTGCCCTGTTTCTCGTAACTGAATTGTTCCAATTCTCGTTGGGTAAAATAAGGAGCAATTTTTTCATCAGCTTTGAGATACAAGACATCGTCTGCCACCAACGCAAACATCACCTCCTTATGAAACACGCCATACCCTCCAAACATCCGGCGTGGCTGGATTGGCCCAAATTCACTGAAGACTTCTTTCAGATATTCAACATACTCGCTCATAAAAAATCCACGGCTATGAGCTGGAAGATTGAAGAGGTCTGTTAAAAAAATCCGCCAGCGGCGTTCTCTAGACCAGTAAGAAGTGAGAAGTAAAGAGCACGAGAAAAACCTCAGGCTCCTTCGACAGATTCATTGTGAGCAAGCCGAACAACTCAGAACATGCTTTTTTGAACAGACCCGATATATGGAAGCGAAGTATATGAGTTCGGTGTTGATCGGTAAATCCCCCTCCTTTGTAAGGAGGGGCCAGGGGAGGTAGAGGCATGGAGTTGGTACTCGTACTCTCTACCATCCCCGCAGTTTTTGGCGGAGATCTATCCGAAGAAAGACAGAACCTGGATTTCCCCTGAAACATGTCAGGAATGACTGAATCTGCGGGGATGGCCACGCATCCCCGCGTACATCCACGCAATCCCCGCATCTTCCTAAATATCACTTCTCCTCTAAGCCATTGTTTTTGCGGGAATTTTACAACTTCGCGTATTGGCAAGGCCTTTGCGATGGGACATGTCCATTCACGATGACACACGGAAAGGAGGTGAACTTATTTTGAGCGAACAGTGCGTCATCAAACGAAAAAATGAAAAGCATGAACAGCACGACCCATTACCAAACAAAGGAGATTGTCATGAACCACCAATCTAATCAGCCCAATTCTTCCAGCAAAAGAAAAGCCCTCAATCCCTCAGTACAGACTGGCATTGAGCAGTCTGACAGCAAGGAAATTCTATTTCTTGCTGCGGGGCTCATCACCCTGACCTTAGGTCTTGGAGGCGTTTTCATTTATTCGGATGACGAACCATTACCGGTCACCGCATCGCAAGAGACGACAAAGGAGGTCAGTACATTCCAGATGGCGGAGGCCTTCGCCACTCCTACGGATTCTTCTTCTCCCTCCGCATCGTTGTCTCCCACGGACACAGAACCCTCTCTCCAACTTGTGAGTCATGCTTCTCAAACCCCAGACGTTCAGCTCACGCAGGCCACAGATGTCTATTTTGACTTCAATCGTTGGACATTATCACATGAAGCCAAGGATCTCATAAAGACAAAAATCGACACATTAGGAGAAGAATGGACCGGAACCCTTCACATTGACGGCCATACGGATGCCCAAGGGCCGGATTCATACAATCATGGTTTGGGACTGAGGCGCGCAAAGTCGGTCAAGACCTATCTTATCTCTCTTGGCATTCCCGAAGAGAAAATGCAAGTACGGTCGTTCGGAAAGGGTGGAGCTGTCTGCCAGGACCAAACCCCAAACTGTTTCGAACAGAACCGGCGCGTACATGTTGCCTTTCTTCCCCAACCTGCAGATCAACAGGATAGCCCTATCCTGTCCATGAACCCCTCTGCTCAAGAAGATTCCCCGTCTGAAGCATCACCTTCCATCGAGGACTCACCGGCCATTGAAGTCACCGAGAATGTGCCCGCTAGTCCAGAAGAGATCTCAAGCGAACTGATCGCGGCTGATCCAATCGTCGCGACCGAATCCCTCCCATAAGTCTGTTCCCAGGCTGATCCCGTTTTCGAGGATCGGCCTGGGCCTTCATTTATCAGACCTTAGATCCATGCTTCATTCATAAAGGAGTTGTCATGACAATCCGAAGGTTTCATCTGTTTCTCTTCATAATTTATTTCCTTATCAGCTGCATTGGAGGATGGTCGCTTCCCTCCGTTGCCGCACAATCAACCCGGAAACCCATTCAAGAATCAGTTCCCGCAAAACCTGAAGGTGGAATTTTTCTCAAGACCAGAGCAGGCGCAACACCCACACTCGCTCCGCTATTGCACACGACAGCAACCATGACTATCAGCGGACTCATCGCCCGCACAACCGTGTCGCAACAATTCAGCAATCCCGGTGACGAATGGGCAGAAGGCGTGTATGTCTTTCCCTTGCCTGACCAAGCCGCTGTCGATCATTTACGCATGAAAATTGGCGAACGAACCGTTGAGGGCCAAATACAAGAACGGGTGGAAGCCAAGAAAACTTATGCTAAGGCCAAAGCCAAGAGGCAACACGCCAGTCTAGTGGAACAAGAACGTCCGAATATTTTTACGACATCCGTCGCCAACATTGCTCCCCACGCCACGATTACCATCGACATCGAGTATCAAGAAGTGGTGCGGTACGACCAAGGCCAATTTTCGCTTCGATTTCCGATGGTGGTTGGGCCACGCTACATTCCAGGGCAGGCTGAGGACACTCACGAACTGTCCTCTTTACCTTCAGGTCTGGGATGGGCACCCAATACCGGTGAGGTGCCGGATGCCTCCCGCGTGACTCCGCCTGTCCAGCATCCTTCAGACGGACCCATCAATCCCATTGCCCTGGAGATCGATTTGGCTCCGGGTATGAATCTTCAGAAGATTGAATCACCTACACATCCCATCACTATTACTCAACACAACCACAATGCATATCACATCTCGCTTCAAGACGGGGCAACCTACGCCGACCGGGACTTTGAACTCATCTGGACACCTCGTTCCAGTGAAACCCCGCAAGCCAGCCTCTTTACAGAACAACACGATGGAGAAACCTTTCTTTTCATACAACTCATGCCACCGACGACTTCCAGTTCAGATCTTCCAAGGACTCCTCGAGAAGTCGTCTTTATCATTGACACCTCCGGATCAATGGCTGGGAAATCCCTCAAAGAAGCCAAGGCTGCTCTCACCCTGGCACTTTCCCGATTATCTCCCCAGGATTCATTCAATATTATTCAATTCAATTCCGTGACTCATCAACTCTACCCCACTGCTCGTCAGGTATCCGGATCGCGCATTCACGAAGCCCAACGTTATGTCAATCGATTGCAGGCTTCAGGCGGCACAGAAATGCTACCTCCTCTCCAACAAGCGCTTGCCCATAGGCCCGCCCAAGACATCTCTCAGCGCCTCCGTCAAATCATCTTCATCACCGACGGTCTGGTGGGAAACGAAGACGCGTTGTTTTCTCTGCTGCAACGCGATTTACAAGAAAGTCGGCTCTTTACGGTTGGGATCGGCTCTGCACCCAACAGTTACTTCATGGAAAAGGCCGCGCAGTTTGGAAAAGGCACGTTTACACACATTGGCACCACTGCTGAAGTCCAAGACAAGATGGACCGCCTTTTACTTAAATTGGAACATCCCGCCCTCACCGACATCGTCATTCAATCTGCAGGTTCAGCAGTCGGAGAACGCCTTCCAACCCCAGTGCCAGATCTGTATATGGGAGAACCGCTGACGGTCGCGCTTCGAAGCCACAACCTCCCTTCTTCGATGACGATCAGCGGAGTACAGGCAGGGAGGCGATGGGAAACCACTCTCTCCTTAGTCAATGCTAGACCCCGAAGCGGAATCGCTGTTTATTGGGCCAGGCAAAAAATTTCGCAACTCATGGATCAAGGTGTTGAGAAACACGACAAGAGTCGTCTTCGACAATCAATCGTCGATCTTGCTCTCAAGCACCATTTGGTGAGTCGCTATACGAGTCTTGTAGCCGTGGATGTCACGCCAATGCGGCGTGAAACACAAGCCCTTCATTCTCATGCTTTGAAAACTCATCTGCCGGACGGCATGCAGCACGAGGCAATATTCGGCTGGCCACAAACGGCCACACCCTCAACCTTTTACCTTGTCATAGGAAGCATCTTGATATGGCTCACATGGATCTGGACCACGCGACGACTCGTACGCTGACGATCCATGGCATGGCATGGATCGTCGCAGGCTTGCTGTTCGTACTAGGCAGCTGGCTCATTGGACAAGGAGCGTGGATTCATATTAAGGCAGTGACCGCTCAATGGCTTTTACAAGAGGCTTGGGAAGAAATGCTCCACACCCATCAGCCAGTCAAACCTTGGCCATGGGCCGACACCTGGCCAGCGGGACAGCTCGCGGTTCCACGGCTCCACATCAATCAGATTATTCTGGCCAATGCCAGCGGGCAATCCTTAGCCTTTGGACCTGGGATGGTAGGGAATGGGAATGTTGTGAGAACGGATACAGAGAGTTTGATTGTCAGCGGGCACCGCGATACTCATTTTTCATTTGTCCGAGACTTACAACCGCAGGACACAATAAACGTACAGACCATTCATGGGAAATGGCATACATTCATCATAGAAAAAACCAGGATCATCGATAGTCGACGTGAATCACTTTCCATAGACGACCGCCACCCTACCCTTCAACTCGTCACCTGCTATTCATTCGATGCACTCGTACCAGGGGGGCCGCTGCGTTATGTTGTCACCGCAACACTGCGGACAACTGGAACAACGAATATGCACCAACGTAAGTCTGGCTTACACACGAACTTTTTCAGAAGGATAAGAGCACTATGCGTACTGCTTGGCTGCGGAAGCCGCTTCATGCATCATCGCTTCAACATGCTCAAGGCAGGCGGGCAAGGTAAAGTGGAAGGAAGTGCCTTCATTGACCGTTGATTCGACCCAAATGCGCCCCTCATGGAGTTCCACAATTTTTTTACACAGGGCGAGCCCAATGCCTGTGCCTTCCACTTGAGTTCCCTGATCAATACGTTGAAAGATACCAAAAATTTTGTCGTATGCATACGTGGGAATCCCCACTCCATTATCCTTCACCGTCAAAACCCAGGTATTCCCAGTATCACGGGCAGAAATCTCGATCCGAGGCGGGTCCTCACGTCGAAACTTGATAGCATTCGCAATTAAGTTTTGAAAGAGTTGATACAGAAAGGTGTGATTTCCTAGCACTGTCGGTAGGCTGTTCACTTCAATCGTAGCCTGGGCACCCACAATCATCCCGTCGAGTTGAGATAAGACTTCTTTCAACACCTCATCCAATTGCACCGATTGAAACGCCTTGTCAGCACCACCGACCAATGAATAGTCTAATAAGTCTTGAATCAGTCCTTGCATGTGAGATGCACACTTAAGTGCACGCGCCAAATAGTCTTTTGAGCGATCATTCAGGGCCTCTCCCTGATCCATTTTTAAGAGTTCAAGAAATTTCGTGATTCGACGCACCGGAGCCTGCAGATCATGAGAAGCCGTATGCGCAAACTGTTCCAGCTCATGATAAGACCGCTCAATTTCCCGTCGCTGTTGCTCGTTCGTCCGCAGCAATCGGGATTTTTCCATGGCCCGAGTCACCGCACGAAACAGGCCCTCCGTCGTCAATTTGCCTTTAACGAGATAATCACTGGCTCCAGCCTTCATCGCTTCAATCGCGACATTCTCATCCCCGTGCCCCGTCAACATTAAGACAGGAAGAAAGCGATACTCGTCATCCGCTGCTAACTCCTGAAGGAACTCCAGCCCATCCAGATCGGGCATTTGATAATCAATGAGCACGCAGTCCGGTTTTTCTCGCCGGCATACTGTCAATCCCTCTTCGCCTGAATCCGTTTGAATGACCTGGAAATTTTGGTCGGTCATTTTTTCGAAATACCGGACAAACATCGCACGGTCTTCTGGACAATCATCAATCACAAGAACGGAAAGGACAGCCGATTTCATTTGGTATCCTCCCCCTTCGGCATGATGACCACTTCAAACCAATAGTCCTTCATGCGTGCCATGGATTGCACAAACCCATCTAAGTCGACAGGTTTATGCATATAACTATTAGCTCCTGCCTGATAACATCGCTCGATATCCAGCTCGTCCGTCGAGGTGGTCAGCACTACCATCGGGATAGTTTTCAGCGCCGAGTCTTGCTTGACTTCCTCTAAGACTTCCCGCCCATCCGTCCCGGGCAAGTTGAGGTCAAGCAACACAATGCCCGGGCGAGGCGCTGAGCCGGGCTCGCGATAGGCCCCGCGCTTGTAAAGATAGTCCAACGCATCTTCCCCATCTAGGCAGCGATGGATAGGATTTTTTAATCCCGCTTTCTTCAAACTTCGAACGGCGGTTTCGAAATCTTCGGCATTGTCTTCCACAAGCAATATAGGCTGATTAGGGGTCATTGGCATTGTCCGTGCTCCATTGTTTCTGAATATCGTTCACACATGTGAGACATTGTGGATCGATTGGCAAATATCTGTTTGCTCTCTGCAGTCCTTTAAGGGTCTGAAAAAAAATTTGCACTCACTAAACACGATCAAACCATGGCTGTTTCTGAAACAAACCGTTCCTGAACGAGTTGTTTCTCCATTCCCTGACTCGACGCGAGCGTAAAGTAAAATGTGGTTCCTTCGCCAAAAACGGACTCGACCCAGATTCGCCCCCCATGACGTTCCACCATCTTCTTTGTCAGGGTTAAACCCGCTCCAGTCCCCCCACCAAATTTATCCCGCCCATTTAACCGTTTAAACATGCGAAATACAGAATTCAGATGCTTTTCCCGAATACCGATCCCATTATCACGAACATAAAAGATGAAGGGCGATCCTGACTCATCGACATCGGATTGGTCCTCAAGGTAACCAATTTCTATCCATTTCTCCGGCTTATCATTATATTTCATAGCATTTGTGATCAAATTTCTAAAAATCTCACCCACGCGGACACGATCACACCACTGCTTAGGAAAATGTTGCGAGATTTTCACAAGAGTCCCACGTTCTTTCAAACTCACATCAAGCGACTCCAGAATGTTTTGGACAACCAAATCAAGAGCCGTGGGCTTCATTGCGAGCTCTGACCGGCCATCCCTCGAGTAATACAACAGTGAATCAAGCAATGTTTCCATATGCTGAGACAATCGAAGTAGCGTCTCGCATCGTGTCCGGGCATCATCAGGCAGTCTGTCTCCATGATCCTCCAAGATAATTGATGAATAGTTATGGATGCCTCGTAAGGGCTCCTTCAGATCATGGGAGACAATATAGGCAAAATCATCAAGCTCTTGGTTGCTGGCCTTTAGCGCCTGATTCCGTTTCAAGAGAGCCAGTTCAGCCTCCTTTTTATCCGTGATATCTGAAAATGTCACGACTGCGCCAGACACGCGGCCAACTTCATCTCGTTTGGGGCTACTTGAATAGGCCACGGGAAAACTCGTCCCATCTTTTCGCCAGAATACTTCGTCTTCCACGTGATGAATGGAGCCATTTGCGAAAGTCGCATAGATGGGACATGCCTCCTTAAGATAGGGTAACCCATCTGATTTCGGATGATGGAGCAAAACATGCATCTGAACGCCAACTAACTCCTGAGGGGAATATCCCAACATCGCTGCCCCTGCAGGATTCACGAACGTGATGTGGCCATGTATATCGAGACCAAAAATACCTTCGCCGGCCGATTCTAGAATATGTCGATTGCGTGCCTCACTTTCAACTAATGCTTTTTTCGCCTGAATCCGTTCGGTGATATCAAGGACCATCGCTAACACAGATGTCCCTTCTTCCAGCCTGATAGGGGCCAACGTTACCTCCACGGGAAACTCGGAACCATCCTTGCGCTGTGCCAATAGCTCACGATTCTTTCCCATTCTTCGAGACTCAGGAGAACCAAAAAACTCCTTGCGGAACCCCGCATGCCGCTCTCTCAATCGTTCAGGGAGAAGGTTTTCAATAGATTGTCCGATGACTTCCTCCGCTTCATATCCAAATTGCTGAACAATCAATTTATTGGCAAGGGTAATGTGCCCCTGTTGATCAACCATGACAATACCACTGGGAGCCGCCTCGATCATTTGCCGAAATTGTTTCTCTGTCCGGCCCAGTTCTTTTCGCGCAGCCTCAATGTCTTTGAGTAAGTCAAAAGTCGCCCGATTACGCTCTTGCAATTCCATCGTGCGCTCATGGATTCGATCTTCCAAATTCTTGTGCAAATCCTCCAACAACAACGCATGGCCTATCACGCGCAGCACAACCCATGTCGTCGACCACACAATTCCCAGAGACAGTACCCGATTGATTTGACTCATCCACAGCGATTCTCCACCAGCCGGCGAGGCCCAATATCCCAGCAGAATACAGAGACTTGTTTGCACGGCAATCAGTACCGTAAAGCGACGATGCTTCAGAGGAAGTGTGAACAACACGGTCGCGACCTGGAGCACACCCAGAGCAACCCCTAAAGGAGCAACGATATCGATTCCCAACAACACAAAGGGTGTTACCAGAATGGGCACAGTGTATTTGGAGGATGGAAATGCCTTCATTTCAGAATCTGTTGAAAAAAGCCGCCAGCGGCGATCTCTAGACCAGTAAGGAGTGAAAAGTGAGAAGTAAAGAGCACAAGAAAAACCTCAGGCTCCTTCGACAGGTTCATTGTGATCCTTCGACGGAGCTCAGAATGATAAATCATACGGTTCGGGATGAGTGATAACGATCATGGTGAGCCCGTCGAACCATCCTTCGATAGATTCATTGTGAGCAAGCCGAACGACTCAGAACAGGCTTTTTTGAACAGACCCGTCGCTGTTGATCGTCAAAGGCTTCCTGGCGAAATATGGCTCCTGACTATTTTCATTGTTCAACATTCCCTTTTTCTAGAAATTATCGGCTTGTTTGAGAACGTACTTAATTTTCATGGTTTTTCTTAGAATTCTCCCCAATAGACGTCTTTCCCTCTCATTGATTGTCGGTGAATCTGCCTCATCCCAGTCTATCCATTAAGCTTTTTCAGAATACACCGATAAACCTGCTATACGGTGAAAAAGGCAAACCATTCGCAAGGATGGGACGCAAAGCCAAGGGACCGGTCCTGATCAATGAGGAACTCCGGTTAGCCTGGCTACTACTGGACCTCACATGGCCTGATCCAGTTGCGCCCATTCTCCAACGAGGGTGGACGTCTATTTCGTCTAAAGTTTCGATCTTCTCCAACAAGATAAAAAACTGAAGACAAAATTGAAGAATTGTAGCGTACAATTTTCAATATTTTACTGGTTAGGAAACGGAGGAGGGTCTTGCACATGCTAAAACAGGCTGGAACTCCAATGGTCTTAATTGCAGAAGACAATCCAGATGACTGCCTTATCGCGATGCGAGCATGGGAAGAAAGTCATCTAGGCTTTGATGTACAATTTGTTCATGACGGCAGGGAACTGTTGGACTATCTTTTTAAACGGCGGAAGTTTAAAGACACCAAGAAACTTCCGTTGCCATCCCTCATTCTTTTGGACTTAAATATGCCCCGAAAAGATGGCCGAAAGGTATTACTGGAACTGAGCGCTCATCCAGAATGGCGGCATATCCCCACCGTGGTCTTGTCCAATTCCAGCAATCCAAAGGACATCCAACATTCTGAAACCCTAGGAGCCATTGACTACATTACGAAACCTGAAAACTTTGAAGACTACCAATGCATGATCAAAGAATTAGGTCAGATGGCTTTAGTGCACCAAGGAGCTGCCTAGACCAATGCCGTCCGTTGACGCCGAGACAGTCATTAGGGTGTTGCTCATCGAGGATGATGAAGACGATGCGACCATCACCGAGGCGCTTCTTAGGAAAATTTCAAGCCCACATTTTGAATTAGACTGGGCAGGCTCCTATGATGCCGGCATAGCTAAGATTCGGGAGCAGCGATATGATATCGGGTTGCTTGACTACAAGTTAGGGTCTAGAACTGGGATCGATTTTTTACATGAGGTGCACTCAGATCATCCACATACGCCCATCATCATGCTAACCGGACAAGGAAATGAGGACCTGGTGTTGCAAGCACTTCAATCTGGAAGCATCGACTATCTTCCCAAACATCATATTTCTTCAGACAATCTCCAGCGGGCAATTACACATGGAATGGAAAAGATGCGCCTGGAAACCGAACTGGCTGCCCGCCAAAAGGAATTGGAATACTCGAACACCGCGCTCCAACAGCGAACGGAAGAAATTCAACGCTTTTATCATTTATTAGCGCATGAACTCAAAACACCCCTCACTGCCGTCTCCGAGTTCGTCAATATACTCTTGGAAGGCATTCCAGGCCCTTTAAATCCTGATCAAACTCATTTTCTTCAACGTATTCAGGGATGCTGCGAGCATTTAGATCGCAATATTAACGACCTCTATGAGATTACTCGGCTGGAAACAGGCAAGTTACGTCTTCAACAACAACCTAGCGACCTCGCTCCCCTCATCACTGAAGTCATCGATTATCTGTCTCCAAAATCACAGGCGAAACATATTACCCTGCAGGCGTCTTTGAGCTCTAACCTTCCGTACGTGATGATGGATGCTCAACGTATTCGTCAAGTCCTCCTCAATCTTGTTGGGAATGCCTTGAAATTTACCGAACAGTCTGGAACCGTGGTAGTTCGCACGGCTCAAGATCCGCTCTGCTTGAACCGAGTACGAGTATCAATTCAGGATACAGGTGCGGGAATCCCTGAAGCCGAACTCACTGGAATTTTTGATCGCCTGTACCAAGTGGAGAAAGATCCTACCTCCTCGTCTCCGGGATTGGGGCTTGGCCTCTTCATTTGTCGAGAACTAGTGAAATTGCACGACGGCACGATATCCGTCTCGAGTAGAGTCGGACAAGGCAGCACCTTTAGTTTCACGTTACCATGTTCACAATCAAAGCCAGGGAGTGCTTCACATGAGTCACAGCATTCTGATTATTGAAGACGACGAGAATATTTCTAAAGCCCTGGAGGTGCGCCTGAACGCACGAGGGTATCGCACTACGCTGGCCTTTGATGCCGTGATGGGCATGCAAAAAGCCATGTCGACCAGCCCTGATGCGATCTTGCTCGATATTACGATGCCTGGCGGCAACGGGCTCACGCTAGCCGAACGATTAAAATCGTCAGCTAACACTCAGAATATTCCCATCATATTTTTGACGGCCAGCAAACAGCCCGAATTGCGCGAGAAAGCTATGGCCATTGGAGGCGCGGCATTTTTTGAGAAGCCATACGATTTCGATTACTTGTTAGCAGCTTTGCGAGCAGCCATCGAACATCCCAACGTCTGCCTGGCACTTTGAGCTAATTATGCATCCTTGGAAGAATGGCTGACAGATGATTGAATCCACGCAACTCCGGAAAGAAACTGGCAATTCCACATCGGACACGACTCCGATTCGTGTCCTCCTCATTGATGACAATGAAGATGATGCATTGATTGCCGAAGCCATGTTGTCCAGAGTTCGAGGCCGCAGCTTTGAGGTGCAATGGGTATCAACCTTTCGCGAAGGATTAGAAACCCTGAAAGAAGACGCCCACGATATTTGCCTGTTGGACTATTGCTTAGGAAAAGAGACGGGATTGGATGTGCTAGGAGAAGCCCTGCGGTTCGGTTGTCGCGTGCCAATCATCATGTTGACGGGAACCACAGATCCGGAAATCGATAGACAAGCCATTAAAATGGGCGCCGCCGACTATGTGGTCAAAGGGGAGACGAACCCCAACCTTCTTGAACGGGTTATCCGGCATGCACAAGAACGCCGAAAAGCCGCCATGGAACGAGAACGGTTGACCCAGGAGCTATTGGAAAGTTCTCGCCGGCTGGGCATGGCAGAAGTCGCCACTGACGTTCTGCACAATGTTGGCAATGTGTTAAATAGCTTGAATGTTTCCGCAGGCCTCATTGCACAACATGTTCGCGACATGCCCATTCAAGATGTGAAGCGCATTTCCAGCCTGTTGGAACGCCATAAGGAAGACCTCGGGTCGTTCCTCACACAGGATGCAAAAGGCCAAAAAATCCCCGCCTTTCTTCTTCAACTTGGAGACCATTTACGCGATCAACATGCTCAGACATGTCAGGATCTGGATTCCTTAATCGGGCAAATTGATCATGTCAATGACATCATCACCGCTCAGCAAGATCTCACACAAACCAACGCCATTCATGAACCCGTGATCTTGAAAGATCTGCTTGAAAGTACCTTAAAGATGAATGCTCAGGAACTTGAGCAGCAACACATTACCGTAACCAGAGACTATGCCGACCTGCCCCAAGTGATTACAGACAAACAACAGATTGTGCAAATTGCAAACAACTTAATTCGTAATACTCAAATTGCCATTCAGCAACAAGACTCGGACCTCCGCCACATTACCGTTCGCGTTCATTTGCATTCAACAGACAAGAACCGAGTCGTCATCCAGGTTTGCGACACGGGCATTGGTATTCCCAACGAGAATCTCCAGAAAATTTTTGCCCAATCCTGTTCGGCGCCGGGAAAGGACCAGGGAGATAGCCTCCATCGCAACGCTATCGCCGCCAAAAATTTAGGAGGAAGCCTCACAGCTTCCAGCGACGGCCCAGGTCAAGGCGCCACCTTCACCCTAGAATTGCCGGTGAGGTTCCTCGAAATTCCTGGTTAAACCTAAAAACGGAACACACCCCACACAAGAACCCTCATACGGTCGAACGTCTCTTCCCAAAAAATACGCGGGCTCGGCGACACTCCGGTGGGTGGCATACCGCATTCAGTTCAATACTGGGTCTGTTGAAAAAAGCCGCCAACGGCGTTCTCGCCCTTTTTTCCGTGCTCACGTACTGCCAGTACGCTCCGCGCGCAAAAAGGGCTGCGGCCTTCCCTTCGGGATACCTCAGGACAGGACTGGACGGACCCTTCGACAGCCTCAGGACGGACTTTTTTGAACAGACCCGAAGCCTCTGACATGTTAGGTCGCAGAGGCGGAAGTTTGGCTATTGATATCATCAATATTCAACAGTTCAATACTCCACATGCAACACCGGAGCGCTGGCTTTGACTCCATTATAGGACTCGGCTTGTCGATATCCACTCCCGGTAATAATGAACGAAAGGCTATTCCCTGGTTTCCATCCTGGACGATCCACAATCTCTTGTACAATGGCTGCAAGACTTGGTGTGCGTTGCCCCAATCCAGCAACGCCAACAGTACCCCATGCAGGTGGTTGCCAAGAAACAGACATTGTGGTTGTTGCTCGTGACGAGATATTGCGTCTCGAACCTGAGAACCTTGACGTATGATCTTTGGCTTCCCCGTAAATGCTCAAATTCGTGGGGGCTGAATTTCTGGCATCGACCGTGAACTGAATGTATGCCTGTTTGATCGTGACTCCTTGTGGAATATTGACATCCTGAAAACGGATACCCACAAGATGATCGCCTAGATCTAAGTCGGTGCTTGTTCGTTGTACCCGGCCGGACCTGGTTTCTTCGGCATCGTCGCGTGAGGAACTGACACGTATATCCAAAATGGTTGAAGGGCTTGGGTCTGGCTCCGTCGTGCTAAAGGTCAGATTCGGAGACATCGCCGTATTGCCCGCTTCATCAGTCGAACTCACTTGATAGTGGTAGGTCGTCGAGCTGAGCAAATCATTCAACGTGACGCGATGTGTTGTCTGTAGCCCTTCAGTCGTTGCTGAATCCGTGAAGGTCGATTCAAACCCGTAAGTCACATTCGAGTCAGCCAGTTCATCGGTCTCCCAAAGAATGGTCGCAGAGTTTTCGGTGATACTTGCGGCTTGCACATTTGAAATTACCGGGGGCGTGGTATCGCCCGGCGGGGACCAGCCTTCTGGCCGAGGATTGGTGCCGTTCAAGAATTCTTCCAGATTGGTATAGACATCATCGTCTGCATCCTGCGCCCCATCAGAGACATCATTCGGATCAAAACCATATGTCTGTTCCCAAACGTCGGGCATTCCATCCCGATCAGAATCGGCAGGAGGCATTCCGGCTTCCAGGACAGGCCAGCCATCAGCTCCTAATGGATCAGAAATGCCCTGTCGGGTGTAGTCGTTGGCTGTTACATACCGCTCACAATAGGGACCGTAGCAATGTTCTTGGGAGGGTGCATCAATAATCCGCCCTGTCCCTGTTTGTACTTCCGCTACAATGCGTTTATCCACGGCATCCCGACGGGCGAAGTAGGCGCCATCTGAAGCAACTCCATGCTTTGCGCCGGCTTGGTCCAACACAACATCATATGCTTGGCAATTGTTCAGAGAGTCGCAGCCATGCGTGGTAATTGACGGAGCTGGATGCCTGTTTGAGGTTTGGACCGGATAACTCCTTGGTTTCACCACGAGCAGTTCGTCCAGATTATTCGAGGGCCGATGCGGCCCGATGTTCCCTTCCAAGTACACCTCAAGACCATATCCTGTGTCTTCTTTTGCAGAGATCATGTACTGTCCCGATTGAGTGTTGGGACCTGGCTTGAAATAGTTGCCCACATAGTTGATCCTTGAGACGGCATGTTTGTCGCTGGTTTGAGAGCCCGACCAAATCGGGTTGTACATGACATTGTTCACGACTTCGGCAATCCCACTGGCCTTAATTTGAGGATTTCTCGCCCCGTTATGCGCAAAGAGATTATGGTGGAAGGTGATGTTTTTTGGGCCAGTGCCTGGCCCGCTGATCTCGCCGCCCACAAGCGGGCCATAGCTATGGCCGTAAACGGGTCGGAAGCTGCCATCGCAACGCTCCGGCTCATTCAGAACCTTATTGTGCGTTGAGCACATGAGTCCTTCCGAAAACACATTCCATTGGTACGTGATGTCATGGGCATCGTACCAAATAATAATGAGCTCTTCCGTCGACCAGCTAAATGAACAATGATCAATAATAATGTTGTGAGGTTTCACATC
Source organism: Nitrospirales bacterium (assembly GCA_965223315.1). Taxonomy (GTDB): domain Bacteria; phylum Nitrospirota; class Nitrospiria; order Nitrospirales; family UBA8639; genus Nitrospira_E. Next base: position 1,799,162 of record CBDCWD010000004.1, on the reverse strand, counting down.
TGGATTGTTGTTCGCAATGGTGAGCCCACGAGAGTTTTGATTGCCTTCCGGAAACGGCCCGGGACGTGAGCGGAGATAGCGAATAATCACCTCATGGGTCCAGATTTCAATCGGAGCCTTAGGGTTATCGTTATTTCTCAAAGTAATTCCACCGCCAGGCGCCGTTTGCCCGGCAATCGTGATATAAGGATTGCGAATAATGAGTGGAGCCTCCAACACAATCGTTCCGCCTGTGCGAAAGACACAGGTTCGTGGACCTGAGGCTTCGACACAGGCGCGCAAGCTTCCTGTGCCACTGTCATTGAGATTTGTCACCACATACACCGTTCCACCTCGACCTCCCACCGCCTGTGCCCCAAAGCCTTCTGCGCCAGGAAATGCCGGCACATCCGCCCCAGCGTGAGCGACCGGCATGAGCAGGACGATGGACCAGAGCAGGCCCCAGAGAAGAGATCGGTGGTGATCAAAATTTTTCGCTGTCGCTGGTCGTGCACACATCCCTTCCTCCTTCGCTTCAACTCAAAGTAACATTGCTATCAGGTCAACCACGCTTGATGTACTCCTAACCGTCACCATGACTTGGGAAATGCACGAGCTTCAACAATCCGCTACAAGAGCCTTAGCAAAATCAACGCCGATTGTGGAGAACGGTTCAATTATGTTTCCGCACCTCGACTTTTCATAGTGTTTTGGCTCGTTCAGCCATTACTCTTTGTTCTTCATGATCATTTTCCGACGTGCTCATTGCATTCAAATCCCTACACATTTTGGCCATTCCCTTCGCTCTTCGGATTCCATGTAGTTGCGTTAACCCTGTTGTTCCGGTACCGTGTAGTTGAATCGACCGTCTCGTCAGACCAAGCCATTCTCCGGCCATTCCCGCCGGTGTCGTCGCTCAAATCTCCGCAGACCGGCCTCGATAAAGACCCGCAGGCCTTAAACGATCACGTTTAAGTGCCTGGTGCAATGTGTCCATCCTACACAAAGGAATTTTTGTCATGCCCAATCAAAAACGACGCAAGGACCTTCGCAATGTCGCCATCATCGCACACGTGGATCATGGCAAAACGACGTTGGTTGATGCCCTGCTCAAGCAAACCGGCGCTCATGTATTCAAGGAGGGCGAGACCGTCATTATGGATTCGAATCCCCTGGAGAAAGAACGCGGGATCACGATCTTTTCCAAAAATGCTTCGCTGCACTATAAAGATATTCGTATCAATTTAGTCGATACGCCCGGTCATGCTGATTTTGGCAGTGAAGTTGAACGGATTTTGAGGATGGTCGATGGCGTGTTGTTGCTCGTCGACGCCTTTGAAGGCCCCATGCCGCAAACAAAGTTTGTCCTGAAAAAATCCTTAGAACTACATCTGAAACCTATTGTGGTGATCAATAAGATTGACCGGCCCAACGCCCGGCCAGAAGAAATTGTGAATCAAACATTTGATTTATTTTGTGAACTCAATGCCACCGACGAGCAATTGGATTTTCCGGTTGTCTATGCCTCAGGGAAAGAAGGACGCACTACATTGGACCTGAGCGATCAGGCTGTTGATATGAAACCGCTCTTGGATACCATCATCCACCGCGTGCTACCTCCGGTGGCGGATGCCGAACAACCCTTTCAGATGCTCGTCACCATGTTGGAATATGATGCCTATGTTGGGCGCATCGCGGTTGGACGCATCGTCCATGGGAACATAGAAGTTGGAAGTCCGCTCGTAGCGGTCAAACGGGATGGCGGAACCACTCGCGGCAAAGTCACTAAACTGTTGACCTATCAAGGGCTCACCCGTATCGACAGTGCATCAGCGGAAGCCGGAGATATTATTTCACTCGCCGGCATTGAGGAAATTCGTGTGGGAGAAACATTGGCTTCCCCACAACACCCCGTCGCGTTACCGACGGTCAATGTGGATGAACCCACCATCTCCATGAATTTTTCCCACAATACCAGTCCCCTGGCTGGCAAAGATGGGGGGCGTTTTTTGACCTCCAGGCATATCAGGGAACGCTTAGCGCATGAAGCGATGATGAATGTGGGGATTAAAGTCGAGGAAGCGGATGGGGGGGAGCGCTTCAAAGTGTCCGGGCGCGGAGAACTGCATTTGGCCATCTTAATTGAAACGATGCGCCGGGAAGGCTTTGAACTGGAGGTCTCCCCCCCGAAAGTCATTTTTAAAGAAGACGATGGCGTCCGCTTGGAACCCATCGAAGAAGTGGTGATCGAAGTCGATCCGGGGTACCAAGGCAGCATCATCGAAGCACTGGGAAGCCGAAAAGCCGATATGAACGACCTCCAAATGAGCGCGGTCGGGACCGTCCGTATGGAATTTCATATTGCCTCACGTGCGCTTTTGGGATTCCGCAGTGAATTACTACGCATGACCCGCGGGACCGGCATCATGTCTCAAATCTTCTATGAATACCAACCGTATAAAGGCGACATTCCTCATCGATCAGCTGGGGTTCTCATTTCACAAGGCCCAGGACAAGCGGTCGCCTACGGCCTTTGGGGGCTCCAAGACCGAGGGGAAATTTTCCTTCAGCCAGGAGACGACATCTACGAGGGAATGTTGGTGGGCGTGAACAACAAAGGCAATGATCTCGTCGTCAATGCGATTCGCGAAAAGAAGCTCACCAATATCCGGGCAGCCGGGTCCGATGAAGCCATCAACCTGGTTCCACCACGGGAAATGACCTTAGAGTTTGCCTTGGAGTTTATCGAAGATGATGAACTGGTTGAAGTCACACCGAAAAATATCCGGCTCCGCAAACGCTTCCTCACCGACAACGAACGCCGCGCCGCCCGCAACCAAGCCAAACGGGCCTAACCTGTTCATGGGTCCGTTAAAAACAACGGGCCCACCTTTCAAGATGGAACAAGCAAGGCGGCGTTCTCGCCCTTTTTCGGGGCTCACGTAAGAACTTCCTGGTTCGCCATCATTATCGCCTTACTCTAGAAATTCCTATCACGTCCCTTTCTCCCGTTTGTCGGAAAGCTGGATTGCAGTGTTGCTGATCTCGCATCATTGCTCAGTCAGTCCAAGTTGCTTTTTGGCCATGACTGACACGCAAAGTCTGCCCTTGATCGCATTTGTATTGGTGTTTGGCGGCGTGTTGACCAAGGTTGGAGAGAAGGTTGCCTTAGACAAGCGCCTTCCCCATTTTCAGCGCCTCTATTTCAATTTGGGATTTTTTATTTTCCAGCTTAAAGCAAAAATTAGATGGGATATAGTCTATAAAGCCTTGATTTACCACGTGTCCAAATTATCGCTTTTCCGGAAAGCGATAATAAAAAGCCTCATGAGTAAAGGCGAAAAGGGAGTTCGAAACATACAGCACCTGTATTCCACGGCCTCACTTATGCTGCCGTAATACTTTCAAGGGCTTTTTTGACAACATTGGGCCGCTCGTTAATGACCAGGAGGTAGGCTTTAGCCGGACCTTCCGGTTGTCGGTTGCCTGACTCCCATTTCTTGAGTGTGGAAAGACTAAATCCATAGGTTTCAGCAAAACGCTCTTGTGTTAAACGGGTCTTTTCACGTATCGCTTTCACGTCGATATCGGCAGCGATAATATAGTGAGCGCGGCCTTTGGTTTTGTCACCGCGCATATAAGCAATGGCGTCATTGATCCCGGCCATAATTTCATCACCAGCTTGTGTCATGGCTTCATCTCCTTTTTCAATATTTGGATGCCTTTATAATACGCTTGTTGTTCTGCATCCGTGATATTTGCCTTTTCGTTTTTTCCGTACACTGTAAAAAGAAAAATTGGGTTTTTCTTATTGTAGAGATAATAAATCAACCGGAAAGAACCTCTTTTACCATGTCCTTCCCTGGCTATGCGCAGCTTTCTGACGCCGCCGGTTTTCGGAATAACCTCACCGGCTTCCGAGTTTCTAGCAACCATATCAATTGCATCATCTTTCTCCGCTTGGGTCATGATTTGCCTGGCTTTTTTAATAAACTGCGCAGTTTCGATAACGGTAATCATCACTTTCCTATATATTTATATAGTACCCAATGGGAACCATCTTGTCAAAGTAAGAAAATCTCAATAGGAACTATCAAATTATCGTCACGGATTGCGTGTGGGTAGCAAGGATGTGCCCCGAAGGATTGCGTTCCATTCTTCAAGAGTTTGGAACTAAGAGTTCGAACTTTCTCCTTGTAAGCGCACCACCTGCTACGTATTTGATATTCTTTCATTCATTCCTCCTTTTTTTCAAAGGCCCACCCGGACGGTTAGTCGCCTGTTGACCTATCAAGGGCTCACCCGTATCGAAAGTGCATCAGCGGAAGCCGGAGATATTATTTCACTCGCCGGCATTGAGGATATTCGTGTGGGAGAAACATTGGCTTCCCCACACAACCCCGTCGCGTTACCGACGGTGAATGTGGATGAACCCACCATCTCCATGAATGTTTCACACAATACCAGTCCCCTGGCTGGCAAAGACGGAGGGCGTTTTTTGACCTCCCGGCATATCAGGGAACTCTTAGCACATGAAGCGATGATGAATGTGGGGATTAAAGTCGAGGAAGCGGATGGGGGCGAGCGCTGCAAAGTTTCCGGGCGCGGAGAACTGCATTTGGCCATCTTGATATCTACGAGGGGATGTTGGTGGGCATGAATAACAAAGGCAATGATCTTGTCGTCAATGCGATTCGCGAAAAAAAGCTGACCAATATCCGACTCCGCAGGGCCTGTAAGATTAAGTGTGTAATTGGTTATCATCATGGATTTATTTTCTGAAGGAGGACTGATGACCAAGAACAGTACAAAAACCGATGCCTTGCTCGATGACTTATTGCAAGACTGTGACTCGCCTGAAGATATTCTTGGGGAGCATGGGCTGTTGAAAGGGTTGACCAAACGGTTGGTGGAGCGGGCACTGGCGGCTGAACTCACCAATCATCTGGGGTATGCTCCTCATGCCCGTCACCAGGCCCAGAACGGAAACGTCCGCAATGGCACGAGTGCCAAAACGATTGAGACCGCTCAAGGTCCAGTGGAGCTGGCCGTGCCCCGAGATCGATCAGGCACGTTTGAACCGGCCGTCGTCAAGAAACGCCAACGGCGGCTCGAGGGTTTTGATGACAAAGTGCTAGCCCTGTATGCCCATGGACTGACCACGCGGGAAATTCAAGGGCATCTCGAAGAGCTGTACGGGACCGACGTCTCGCCCACGCTGATTTCGACGATCACCGATGCCGTCTTAGAAGATGTGCGGCTCTGGCAAAGTCGGCCGCTGGAGACGGTGTATCCCATCCTGTATTTTGATTGCCTGTTTGTGAAATCGCGACACGATGGAGCGGTCAAGACCAAAGCCGTCTATGTTGCCCTCGGCGTGACGCTCACGGGAGAGAAGGAACTCCTGGGCCTGTGGGTCAGTGAAACGGAAGGAGCCAAGTTTTGGTTAGCGGTGTTCACGGACTTGCAACAGCGAGGCGTGAAGGATTGCTTTGTCGCTTGTGTCGATGGGCTGACCGGGTTACCCGAAGCCTTGGAAACCATCTTTCCCCAGACTCAGGTGCAACTCTGCATTGTCCATAAAGTGCGCCACGCCTTACGGTACGTGGTCTGGAAAGAACGCCGCCCGGTCGCCCGCGATTTACGAGCGATCTATGGCGCGGCCACGCTGGCAGAAGCCGAAGAAGCCTTGGAGCGCTTTGCGCAGATGTGGGATCAAAAATATCCCTCAATTAGTGCCAGTTGGCGTCGCGACTGGACACGGTTGACCGTGTTCTTTGACTATCCCCCTGAAATTCGGAAAGTGATCTATACGACCAATGCGATTGAATCCCTGAATTTCTCATTACGGAAGGTCCTCAAAAAACGCGGCGCGTTCCCAACCGATGAAGCCATTTTGAAAGTGCTCTACCTGGGGATGCAACGCATTGCCAAGAAATGGACCATGCCCATTCCAGAATGGAAACGAGCGCTCAATCAGTTTGCCATTCTATTAGGAGACCGAGTGTCAACGAAAGAGTAATTCACGATCAGTTACACAGAAGACTTGACAGGCCCGCACCGTCCATTTTTTCGCAATCCGCTGCATCCCGAGATAGAGCACTTTGAGGATGGCTTCATCCGTCGGAAACGCCGAGGCTCCTGAAGCCCCACGTATTCCTTTTCGTCAATAGTCAACCGTCCCAGAAGGGAGTGTTCCCCTTGACGGTGAACAGTTGTTCACTCAATTATCACCCCCTCATGGATGCTCGCTCCCATCTTCCGGCCATCGTCGCGTTCTATCACACCCACCGCCGCATGCCCACCTATCGCGAGCTCATGCGCCTGGCCGGCTTTCGTTCCACCAATACAGCCGCCAAGCTGGTTAAGAAGCTGGTCGCCGCCCAGCTCATCAACCAGGACGCCCAAGGCCGGCTCCTGCCCAGTCGCTTCTTTGCCCAGATCCGCCTGTTGGGGACCGTGGAGGCCGGGTTCCCGTCGCCGGCTGAGGAACTCCACCTAGAGACCATCAATCTGGAGGACCATCTCATCCGCAAGCCGCAAGCCACCTACCTCCTCCGGGTGCAAGGGGACTCCATGATCGACGCGGGCATTCTTCCTGGCGATGCCGTATTAGTAGAGCGCCGGAAGGAAGCCACGAGCGGGGACCTTGTGGGCCTGTCAAGTCTTCTGTGTAACTGATCGTGAATTACTCTTTCGTTGACACTCGGTCTCCTAATAGAATGGCAAACTGATTGAGCGCTCGTTTCCATTCTGGAATGGGCATGGTCCATTTCTTGGCAATGCGTTGCATCCCCAGGTAGAGCACTTTCAAAATGGCTTCATCGGTTGGGAACGCGCCGCGTTTTTTGAGGACCTTCCGTAATGAGAAATTCAGGGATTCAATCGCATTGGTCGTATAGATCACTTTCCGAATTTCAGGGGGATAGTCAAAGAACACGGTCAACCGTGTCCAGTCGCGACGCCAACTGGCACTAATTGAGGGATATTTTTGATCCCACATCTGCGCAAAGCGCTCCAAGGCTTCTTCGGCTTCTGCCAGCGTGGCCGCGCCATAGATCGCTCGTAAATCGCGGGCGACCGGGCGGCGTTCTTTCCAGACCACGTACCGTAAGGCGTGGCGCACTTTATGGACAATGCAGAGTTGCACCTGAGTCTGGGGAAAGATGGTTTCCAAGGCTTCGGGTAACCCGGTCAGCCCATCGACACAAGCGACAAAGCAATCCTTCACGCCTCGCTGTTGCAAGTCCGTGAACACCGCTAACCAAAACTTGGCTCCTTCCGTTTCACTGACCCACAGGCCCAGGAGTTCCTTCTCTCCCGTGAGCGTCACGCCGAGGGCAACATAGACGGCTTTGGTCTTGACCGCTCCATCGTGTCGCGATTTCACAAACAGGCAATCAAAATACAGGATGGGATACACCGTCTCCAGCGGCCGACTTTGCCAGAGCCGCACATCTTCTAAGACGGCATCGGTGATCGTCGAAATCAGCGTGGGCGAGACGTCGGTCCCGTACAGCTCTTCGAGATGCCCTTGAATTTCCCGCGTGGTCAGTCCATGGGCATACAGGGCTAGCACTTTGTCATCAAAACCCTCGAGCCGCCGTTGGCGTTTCTTGACGACGGCCGGTTCAAACGTGCCTGATCGATCTCGGGGCACGGCCAGCTCCACTGGACCTTGAGCGGTCTCAATCGTTTTGGCACTCGTGCCATTGCGGACGTTTCCGTTCTGGGCCTGGTGACGGGCATGAGGAGCATACCCCAGATGATTGGTGAGTTCAGCCGCCAGTGCCCGCTCCACCAACCGTTTGGTCAACCCTTTCAACAGCCCATGCTCCCCAAGAATATCTTCAGGCGAGTCACAGTCTTGCAATAAGTCATCGAGCAAGGCATCGGTTTTTGTACTGTTCTTGGTCATCAGTCCTCCTTCAGAAAATAAATCCATGATGATAACCAATTACACACTTAATCTTACAGGCCCGACCTTGTGATTGCCGAGGTCGATGGCGAATGGACCCTGAAAACGTATCGGAAGCGGGGTCGGCGTGTCACGCTGGAACCCGCCAATCCCGGCAACACCTCCGCATCGCTGCAGTAGTCATCGCCGTCATTCGAACCTATTAAAGGCTTTCGGGAGTGGTACTCTACCCATGCTCACGGCGGCGCCTCCCCTCCCCAGATCAGCCGCCGCTTGTGGCACGCCGTCCCCCTACACACGCCGGCAGCCCGAGGAGACCACGCTCTACCAGGTCATCCAAGACCACGTGGAGACCTTCTTGGCCCACGTTGAACAGGAAACCGGAACAGGGTTACCCCAGTTTGTCAAAACCGAGTTCGACGCGTTTCTGGAATGTGGGATCTTGGCGCACGGCTTTCTCCGCCTGCGCTGTGGAGACTGCGCCCATGAGAAACTGGTGGCCTTCTCTTGCAAACGCCGGGGATTTTGTCCGTCCTGCGGCGCCCGCCGCATGGCCGAGACGGCGGCCCACCTCGTGGATCACGTCTTCCCGTCAGTGCCGGTACGCCAATGGGTACTGACCGTGCCCATCCCCCTCCGCCTGCTCTTGGCCAGCCAGCCCCAGCTCCTCTCACCCGTGCTGCAGGTGATCCATCGCGTCCTCTCCACCTTTCTCATCACACATGCTGGGTTGACCCAGACGCAAACTGGCGCGATCACCCTCATCCAGCGGTTCGGCTCGGCGGCCAATCTCAATCTGCATCTGCACATGCTCCTCCTCGATGGCGTCTACCGCCTCACCGACGCAGGGCCGGTCTTTCAGCCCGTGCCCGCCCCGACCGAGGAGCAGCTGCAGACCGTGCTGACGCGGATCATCACGCGGGTCCTGAAACTGTTGACGCGGCGTGGAGTGCTCATCGAAGAACACGGGCTCCCCTATCTGGCGGCCCCCAATACCGATGAGCCCGCCTTGGCGCCCCTCCAGGCCGCCGCCTGTACCTATCGCATTGCGCTGGGACCGCGGCGAGGCCAAAAAGTGCTGACGTGGCATGATCCCGCGCGACGGCTCGCGAATCCCGACGTGTCGCAATCCCAGGGCTGTGTCAGGGCCCAGGGGTTTAGCTTGCATGCCGGCACACAGTGTGGGGCCCATCAACGCGAGAAACTGGAACGCTTGTGCCGCTTATCACCCGTCCGGCCTTGAGCCACCAACGGCTGAGCCGCACGCCGGCGGGCGACGTGGTCCTCCAACTCAAGACGCCCTACCGCGATGGCACCACCCATCTGGTCATGAGCCCGCTGGAATTCCTTCAACGCCTGGCCGCCCTCGTCCCTCGGCCGCGCCTCCACCTCATTCGCTTCCATGGCGTCCTGGCCCCCAACGCGGCCCTCCGGTCGCGGATCGTCCCCGGCCCCGCTGAGCCGACGCCCGCCCGCGCCAGCCAAGACGAGGAACCCGCTGCGTCGGCATCGCGGGCCCGAATGACCTGGGCGCAACTCCTCAAACGCGTCTTCGCCATCGACCTCACGACCTGTTCACAGTGTGGGGGCCCGCTGACAATCCTGGCGGCCATCGAAGCCCCGGCCGTGATCAGCAAGATCCTCACCCACTTGGGCCTACCCAGCCGCGCCCCGCCCAAGGCTCCGGCCCGCCTCAACACCTTCTGACAGCCTGCCTCACGAGATGAGTTCGGTTGCGACCAGACAACCGACAGGACTCGTGCGGCCGACGCACCGTTTCAGCCGCCCTCAACCCACGCCAACGGGGCCTGAACCTCCCCCAAATGGGGCTGGCCCACTCTTCGCACAGCCACACCAGTCTCAGTGCCACCACCAATAGCAGGTGCTTGCCCGTTTTCAAAGCCGGTGCTAGAGTCCCGATTTAGCAAAAAGGCCTTTTAAAATTCCCTGAAATAGTTTTTAATTCTTAATTTCTAACGGGAGCTGGCAACACAACAACCATCCGTAAAGAGACTGAAAGATCATCGAGCAAAAAGTGTGGCTTAAGGTACATGACGGCTTTGTACAGTCCGGGATTTCCTGGAATTTCCCCAACATCAATTCTTGCTTCTCGCAAAGGGTACTTCGCTTTGATCTCTAGGGAGGCGGCTTCACTGTTACTTACCACGTAGTTATTTATCCATCGATTCAAGTAATTTTCGCAGTCGCCCCTCGTCATGAAGCTCCCGACCTTATCTCGTATTTGGGCCTTAACATAGTGAGCGAACCTAGAGGTTGTCAGGATGTATTGAAGTTGGCTGGACAGTCGCGAATTGGCGTTGGCTGCTTCTGAATCATAGAGGGTTGGCTTTTGGCAGGATGTCATGCCAAAAAACGCGGCATAGTCTGTTCCCCTGCAATGTACTAGGGGTATAAAGCCTATATCGTTTAATTCCTTTTCTCTTCGATCCGTAATAGCGATTTCTGTGGGACATTTTAGTGCGATTCCTCCATCGTCCCTTTTAAAATTGTATGTTGGTAACCCTTGGACTAAGCCACCACCTTCCACACCTCGAATGGAGGCGCACCACCCATACTTCGCGAAGGCATTAGTAAAACATACTCCCACAGCATAGGACGCATTACCCCAAAGAAACTTTTTATTGTCTGACTCATCATCTCCCATTTCACGGAAATCAAATTCTTGAATCTGAACCGAATTCGGACCATACGGTACCCGCATAAGTATACGCGGGAGAGTCAGACCAATAAAACGAGCATCTTCAGAATTTCTAAACGACCTCCACTTTGCATATTCCACGGAATCAAAAATGGCATTCATATTTCGGATGTTGGGAAGGTCGGCAAAACTTTCAGCATTAAACATTTGGGGACTTGCAGCACTAATAAAGGGTGCATGCGCTGCTGCTGCCACATTTGAGATTTTTTCAAGAAGCTCCATATCTTGCGAATTGGGGCCAAATTCGTAATCTCCAATTAAAGCTCCAAATGGTGCCCCTCCAAACGTCCCATATTCTTCTTCATAAATTTTCTTAAAAAAATAACTTTGGTCAAATTCCGAACATTTCTGAAGATCTTTGAGAAGTTCTTTTTTCGTTACATCGAGAACTCGAATTTTTAACTCTGTGGATGTTTCGGTTTGAACAACGAGATAGAACAATCCCCTCCATGACGCTTCCAATTGCTGAAAGAGAGGATGATGGATGATTTCATTCGATTGCAGAGAAAGAAGGTGGTCGATTTCTTGAACTTCTTCCTTATGAAGGCACTTTGACCGCCGTTCCAACAGTGTTTTGAGAAGTTCTACCTGATGTGCGACTTCGACGGGGCCAAAATCTTCCAGACTGTCAAATTTCAGATGCACATTCATGACTTCGCCTGGGGAAATAACATTGTTTACTTGTAGAGAAAGCTTGGGATTGAGGTTCTTCATGACATGAGAAAAGTTGTCCAGATCGATGTCCACAAACTTTCTATCTTTCATCGCTTCTCTCGAAGAGGCTGCATTTCCGGAGAGGTCGGATAATACACCCAACACAAACGGCAATTTTTTTCGCTGAATCGCACCGCCGGTTTCGACATCATAGTCAATATGAACACGAGGAGGTCTGATTCGTTCTAATTTTGATTGAAGGTTTGATTGGCTCATAATCTGTGTCCTCTAAGCCAAGCCTCTGTCAAATTTGAAATCAAGAAGATTTTAATTATTCAGTATGGGCTTCAATGAAAGTGAGAAAATGTAGGCGTCCTACTTGATCACCCGCGAGGATCATATTCCCGCCTTTTCCTATTGCACAGGCAAGGATAGGACTATCACAAGAATAGGTGGCCAAATTGGTAGTCTTGTCCAAGTCCCAAACCCTAAGCGTATGATCATCAGAGCAAGAAATCGCTCGAGTTTGGCTTAAAATCGCAACACCATTGATTCTATCCGTGTGTCCTGTCAGGGTGAAATCAGCAGTTTCACGTCCAATTGTCCACACTTTTATGGTGCAATCATCTGCCCCTGAAAGAATTCTTTCACTGTCCGGAAACGCTGCCAGCGAATTCGGGCGTGCGCCATGGCCACGAAACGACTGATATTCGGTCCCCTGGTGAAAATCCCAAACTTTAATAGTTAGGCCGTCTGCCCCCGAAACAACATAGTTTGAGTTTGGTGTGACCGCTAAGGCTCTCACCCAATGACGCCCTTGAATAGCGATAGTTTTTTTAACTTTCCCCTTCTGCAGATCCCAAATCTTTATCGTCTTATCATCTGAAGCTGACACGAGGTATTCCCCATCATTGGTGACCGTTAAGGCTCGTATTCGCTCGGTATGGCCGATGAAGGTCCTGGCCTGCTTCATCGTATCGAGATTAATCATCTCAATCGTGGCATCCCCTGCCGCGGATAGAAGATCTTGCTCTCTACTTCCATGTGCAATTGGCCAATGACTTCTTCCTAATATAATATTGCTTTGACGTCTTTCATTGAGATCCCAGCATCGTAATCTGCGATCATTCGAAGTGGATACAGCCTGATTCCCATCAGGTGAAACAACAATGCCACGGATACGTCCTTTGTGCCCCTTAAAGGAAAAAGTATCCATCCCAGCCTTTAAATCCCACACTTTTAAGGAATGGTCATCGCTTGCAGACGTGGCAAAAGCTCCATTACAGGAAACCGCCACGGAGTTCACCCACGCGTTATGACCTCGATAGGTTTGCTTTAGCATCCCTTCCTCAACACTCCACATCCGAACCGTATTGTCCTCGCATGCTGCCAGCACGAATTGCTCATCTGGAGTTCCGACCAACCCTCTCACGCCAATGGCATCTTCGGTGATGGCTTTAATAAAAATGCCTTTTTGATAATCCCAGGCCCGTATTGAATCATCACTTGAAGCAGAGACAACCCAATTCCTTTCGTTCAATATGCAGAGAGCATTTACCCGATGAGCATGCCCTTTTAAGGTGTGCTGCTCAACCATTTCGCTGAGGTTCCATACTTTGATGGATCGATCGTCTGAAGCAGAAATCAGCCAGTTGCCACATGGGGATAGTTGCAGGGCATTCACTTTAGCCCGATGCCCTCTTAAAGTGTTTTGTAATGTCCCATCGGAAAGATCCCAGACTCGCAAGGTGGAATCATCACTAGCCGTAATGGCCATTTTCCCATCCGGGGCCACAGCCAGCGCCAATGGCCATCCCATGTGATGAGAAATGGTTTTTTCTAACACTCCATTGTCAACTGTCCAAATTCGTATTGTTCGGTCATCAGATATTGATACGACTTGTTGGCCGGTCTCTGGTAATGCTACCGCCCTAATCCAATCTCTGTGACCCGAAAAGGTACGGATTTCTGTGCCATGTATGGGATCCCAAAGAATCAGTGTGGCATCATCCCCTCCTGAGATCATCAAGGAGGAATGCGGTACCTTCGCAAGTGCTTGAACTCGACCTTTATGGCCTTTCAGTGTTAACACCAGCGACCCTCCTGGAGGAGTTAGACTCGGTTCTAAGGGGGCTAACCAAGAAGACCCTCGCCACGCCATAGCTTTTTGCCGCAATGCCAGGTTTTCTTGAGAATCGTCGTTGGGAAGTCTTCCCAATATTTGCCCCGCCAATTGTTTTTTATCTCCAGCCAAAACATGAATTGAAAGCTGAAGGGCACTGGAGATGACTCGTAAGCTGGAATCATCAGAAAGAAGGCGAAAATCATTTAAGAGGTAGTTGATATTTGTGGCGTCAAGTTTGGCCTGCAACCAATCAAAATCGCGGAGAAGGTTTCGTAGGTCCGTCTTCTTTCCTGCTTCCACTAAATGATGAGAAAACCAACACCAAGCATAGTTACTGGGAAGGTGATAAGGGTCACCCCAGGAATTGATCAACCGTCCGTGCAACGACGCAGAATCTTCGACTTTGCTCATCATATAGGCTCGCATAATATCGTGAATACGGCAGGTGCCAGTTTTTAAGTTAAAAATCAGAAGAGAGAAATTATCGAGTTGTTGGATGAGTTCTTCTACTTCGAATTCGTCTAATCCCCAAAGCGTACCGATATCCCTTAGGGGAATTTCTTGGTCTTCTGGAAACACGGCAAGGTCAAAATAACGAGTCCGTTCCGTAAGAGTTAAATGTTCAAGACTCACTTCGATGGTTCGAGTAATGGCTAGGTGGCGTTCTTGCGTATTTCGATGATCAAAGGCACTGACTCCTTGTTTGTCTAGTTTAAGATTGAGATAGGAGATAGCCCCCGGGACAGTGTCACCGCGGCCAAGACGGTGTCGAAGTGCGGCCCCAGCCAAGTCTAAGAGTAAGGGCCATTCGCCAAGTCGATGGGCTAGGCTTTGAAATAAGGAGAGGTCTTCTTTTTCTAGATTCAATCCACTGGTCAGCATTTTGACCGCCTCTGAATTCGTCATTTCATCGACATTCACACTTGTCGTTTCGGCCGCAACTGAAAAGTTTCTAGTGGTGATGAGGCGTGTGCCATGCCTTCCAACGCGAAGGAAGGGACGTAAATGCGTGATATCCCAGACGTCATCAATAATGATAAGGCAATTCAGCCCATCCAGTTTCTGGGCCACATGCAAAGTGGCATCCTCTTCATTAATAAAACTCGGGCGCTCCCCTGTGAGGGCGGCATATAATGTTGTCAGCTCTTCGAGAATCTTCGGGTTTTGCCCAAGAGTGACCCACAAAATTCCGTCATCAAAGGCTGTCATAATTTCTTCGTGGTGACAGAGGGCCGCCGCGAGGGTGGTTTTTCCTAAACCTCCGGCCCCATGAAGAGAACTCGTAATGGCTATGGGATTCTGGTGTTGCTCATCCAGAAGGGAGTCGAGCAATTGATTAAAAACTTCTGGGCGTTCAACTAAAGTTTTTGGTAAATCGGGAGCCATGAACGGCTTTCGTGGAATTTGGCAGGGGCTCTTTAAGTAATTGACGAAGGTGTCCCACTCATGAGTTAAATCAAAAAAATGAACCTTCCTCATCCAGCCTGGCAAGGTGGCAGAATTTAGATCTTTATCCGGGACTCCTTTGACAGGATACACACAGACCCCCAGTTCTCTGGCCCATCTCCACTCTTGTTGGACGAATGATGACTTCAACGCATTGGGAGTCAAGACTAGCACCAAAAACTTCACACTTTCCAAGGCCTCTTTGATTTGTTTTTCCCAACCGACGCCCCCTTCCAATTGAGTTCGATCTTGCCAAAGAGTGATTTCTGGCTCTTCTTCTTCAAGACGTTTTCTCAAACTGGTCGCAAATGTTTCTCCATCACTACGGGCATAGGAAAGAAACACGCGCGGATGATCTTTTGCAAAATCCATGAGAGGCGTTTCCTGACTTGGGGAATTTGCAGAATAAAATGATTTTTAAGAATGCTATTTTGGACGCAATGGCTAAGGGAATCAATATGATGTATATCGTCAGGATAATTTTGACAAAAGAGCCGCGAACCTCGGTGATAGGCTGCTCTGTGATTTGATGTTATATCGTTATCCTTTTCAAGTATAACTGTTTGCGAAGTTGCAGGATCCTTTCTGCGATCTTTTTCCGATAGTCGAGGACGGATTGTCCTTTCGTGTGATGAATCGACCGTCTCGTCAGACCAAGCCATTCTCCGGCCATTCCCGCCGGTGTCGTTGCTCAAATCTTCGCAGGCCGGCCTCGATAGCGACCTAATCAGCCTTAAACGCTCATGTTTAGGACACTGATGTAATGCGCCAAACCTAAAGGAAAAGCTGATATGCCCAACCAAAAACGACGCAAAGACCTTCGCAACGTTGCCATCATCGCACATGTGGATCATGGCAAAACAACGTTGGTTGATGCCCTGCTCAAGCAAACCGGCGCTCATGTATTCAAAGAGGGCGAGACCGTCATCATGGATTCAAATCCCCTTGAAAAAGAACGCGGGATCACGATCTTTTCCAAAAATGCTTCGCTGCACTACAAAGATATTCGTATCAATTTAGTCGATACGCCCGGCCATGCTGATTTTGGAAGTGAAGTTGAACGGATTTTGAGAATGGTCGACGGAGTCCTCCTGTTGGTGGACGCTTTTGAAGGTCCGATGCCCCAAACCAAGTTCGTCCTCAAAAAATCCTTAGAACTCCACCTGAAACCTATAGTGGTAATCAATAAAATTGACCGGCCCAACGCCCGGCCAGAAGAAATTGTGAATCAAACCTTTGATTTATTCTGTGAACTCAATGCGACCGACGAACAATTGGACTTTCCGGTTGTCTATGCCTCAGGGAAAGAAGGACGCACTACATTGGACCTGAGCGATCAGGCTGTTGATATGAAACCGCTCTTGGATACCATCATCCACCGCGTGCTACCTCCGGTGGCGGATGCCGAACAACCCTTTCAGATGCTCGTCACCATGTTGGAATATGATGCCTATGTTGGGCGCATCGCGGTTGGACGCATCGTCCATGGGAACATAGAAGTTGGAAGTCCGCTCGTAGCGGTCAAACGGGATGGCGGAACCACTCGCGGCAAAGTCACTAAACTGTTGACCTATCAAGGGCTCACCCGTATCGACAGTGCATCAGCGGAAGCCGGAGATATTATTTCACTCGCCGGCATTGAGGAAATTCGTGTGGGAGAAACATTGGCTTCCCCACAACACCCCGTCGCGTTACCGACGGTCAATGTGGATGAACCCACCATCTCCATGAATTTTTCCCACAATACGAGTCCCTTGGCTGGCAAAGACGGGGGGCGGTTTTTGACCTCCAGGCATATCAGGGAACGCTTAGCGCATGAAGCGATGATGAATGTGGGGATTAAAGTCGAGGAAGCGGATGGAGGCGAGCGCTTCAAAGTTTCCGGGCGCGGAGAACTGCATTTGGCCCTCTTGATATCTACGAGGGGATGTTGGTGGGCGTGAACAACAAAGGCAATGATCTCGTCGTCAATGCGATCCGTGAAAAAAAGCTCACGAATATCCGGGCAGCCGGGTCCGATGAAGCCATCAACCTGGTTCCGCCACGGGAAATGACCTTGGAATTTGCTCTGGAATTTATTGAAGATAATGAATTGGTCGAAGTCACGCCAAAAAATATCCGGCTCCGCAAACGCTTCCTCACCGACAACGAACGCCGCGCCGCACGCAACCAAGCCAAACGAGCGTAGACCCTGATTGTTCGCTGCTTCTCACAGCACAGTCTTTTCGCACGAGGGAATTAGGACTTTCCTCTTTCGCCGTTTTTACGTATAATTCAGGTCCTACCGAACAGCTAGGGCCGGCCTCGGGAAGGGACTTTTCCTGGCACATACTTATTCCATGGCGGAGTGGGCATGAAAAATCATTTTTTTAAGGGGCATGGCTTGGGCAATGACTATATTGCCCTAAATCCCGGCAAATTATCGTTCAAACTGACTCCCCGTACAATTCGGGCGTTATGTGATCGGAATTGGGGCATTGGCAGCGATGGAATTCTGGCGCTGGTTCCTTCCAAGAAAGCGGATTTTGGTCTACGGATTTATAACCCAGATGGCAGTGAGGCGGAAAAGTCAGGCAATGGATTGCGTATTTTTGGATGCTATCTCTTTCATATGAAACATACGAGGAGAAAACACTTTACGGTCGAAACCAAAGGGGGATTGGTTGAAGTACACCTAGAGCTTAATGGCCATGGCTTTATCGGAGGCGCCACGGTGGACATGGGACGGGCCAATTTTCAACCTATTGCGCTCCCCTGCACCTTGCGCGTCCCTGAACTCATCCAACAACCTGTAAAAGCCGCGGAACAATCACTTCGATTTACAGGCGTCAGTATTGGCAATCCACATTGCGTGGTCTACAAAAAACATGAGGAACAACGGTGGACTCGTGAGGACTTATTGGAAATTGGACCGGAGCTTGAAAATCATACGATTTTTCCAAAACGAACCAACGTCCAACTTGCGGCACCCATTGGGCCAAAAGCCATTTCCATCCTGATTTGGGAGCGGGGTGCCGGAGAAACACAGGCTTCCGGCTCTTCCGCATGCGCCGCCGCCTGTGCGGGCGTGCGGTTAGGGCTCGTCAAAAGCCCCGTGACCGTCAAAGCCCCTGGCGGGACACTCCTGATTACCGTAGATCCCCAATATCATGTCACCATGAAAGGCCCGGTTACAGAAGTCGCTCGGGGAGAAATCAGTCCCGCCTTTGTGCATAGCCTCTAACGCCTTCCTCCGGTCGTTCCAATCTTTCGAAATAGGGTCAGAAATAGGGTCAGGTCTTGCATCGCCATATGTCTCGCGAAAGACTTTGCCTCCGAGCAGAAGACGTAGCAAACGGAACGATAATCCCGCTGCAGGGATCTTTAATTTCTATCTTTCGAAGTGACATGCTCCAGTTCAACGATCAAGGGCAAGAGATCTTCTTGAACCGTTTTCCAAAGAATATCCAGGTCGATGTCGAAATAGGCGTGAACAAGGCGATGACGCATGCCAATTATATCGTCCCAGGGTATTTGAGGAGTTTGAACACGGGCCTCTGGTGTCATTTGATAGGCGGCTTCACCGAGAATCTCGATTTCTTTGACGAGTGCCAAAACCAGTTGACGATCACTGTTTAAATCGGTCCGTCCCAGGCCACGTACGAATTCAACAGCTTCCCTCGCGGCATCTAACATGTGTCGAAAACGGATGAGGTCACCCTCTTGCATATTGTACCTCCGCCTCTTCTAAAACTTGTTGGCGGAAATACTGACTGAGATCTTGAGGGGTTCGAAGATCAACTTTTAACCCGCCGAGCAACACCGAAAGCTCCCGCTCCATACGTGCGATCCCAAATAGGCCAGGTACGCGATTTGTTTCAAACTCAACCAGCAAATCAATGTCGCTATCAGGACGGAAATCGGCACGGAGCGCTGAGCCGAAAACCGCTAGTCGCCTAATACCCTCCTTACGGCAAAATTCTGCTAGGGCCTCTTTAGGTATTGAAATTTCCGGGTTCATTGGTTGCTATCTCCATGCACAAAAGAATGTTGACGCTCTGGTTATCCCTAAATTTTTTATAAAATACTTGGACCGGAGCTTGAAAGTCATACGATTTTTCCAAAACGAACCAACGTCCAACTTGCGGCACCCATTGGGCCAAAAGCCATCTCCATCCTGATTTGGGAGCGGGGCGCCGGAGAAACACAGGCTTCCGGCTCTTCCGCCTGCGCCGCCGCCTGTGCGAGGGTGCGGTTACGGAAGTCGCTCGCGGAGAAATCAGTCCCACCTTTATGCATAGCCTCTAACACCTTCATTCGGTCGTTCCAATTTTTCAGCCATGCCATTCATTCGAGACGGCATAAACTTCCACGCTCTCACTCAGGCAATGTTGGAAATTCGAAGGGAAGAGCTTCCCCTGTTAGGGCCTTAAGAAATTCGATCAAATCAGTTTTTTCCTGAGAAGACAGTCCCAGGGGTTTGATCAAAGTGCTTAATTGCGGATTGGCCGTTCCCCCTGCATTGTAGAAATCAATCACCTCTTCTAACGTTTGAAACGCTCCATCATGCATATAGGGCGCGGTTTCGGTGATACTTCGCAAGGTCGGTGTTTTAAATGCACCTTTATCATGGTCATGACGGGTCACATAATATCGGCCAAGGTCTTCTTTTTGTGGACCAACCTGCGGGACGCCCGTATTGTGAAACCGATTGTCGGTAAAATTTGAACCATTATGACATTGAATACATCGCCCTTTACCTTTAAACACCGACAAACCCCGCTGAGCGGACTCATTCATCGCGGTGTCATCCCCTAAGACAAATTTATCAAAGGCTGAATTCGTTGAGATCACCGTCCGTTCATAGGCGGCAATCGCCTCCCCAATCCCTTGAATACTCACACCTGCTCCAAACACAGCCTGGAACTGCTCACGATATCCTTGAATCGCATTCAATTTTTTCACCACATTCTCATGGGTCTCAGCCATTTCAATCGGGTTATGAATAGGACCAATGGCTTGCTCTTCCAAAGACCCTGCCCGCCCATCCCAAAACTGAAATGGATTAAAGGCCGTATTATAAACCGTCGGGGCCTGACGGCCACCTCGTTCTCCGGTCACCCCAACGGATGTTTGCTTCGGATCGGCAAAACCCGTTGCAGGATTGTGGCAAAATGCGCAGGAAACGGCGTTGTTCTTTGACAATCGGCCGTCAAAATACAACTGCTTGCCGAGCGAGATTTTCGCCGCATAGTTAAGATTCGTCGAGGGCTGCGGAATTGCCGTCGGCAATGGCCCGATATCAGGAATGACCTTTCCTTCTGACATCATCATGTCAACGTCCGCATCATGGTCAACTTCATGGGCCCAGACATTTAAAACGGAGTAGAACAATCCTAACAACCCGCAGACAAACAGACTTGCTATGATTAGAAAATTTCTTTTCATTGAACATCCTCCTCTAAAATGAGTCGAGCATACCTGATATTATTTATACCGTAGTTTACCCCCAACGGCTATAACAATGGTACGTCTGAACGGTGACACTTTACTTCACCCAGGTTTTACGCTGAACATGATTGATCACGGCATCACATCTCTTGCGTCCTTGACGCCATCAAGATTTTTTATCTGGCACTAACAAAAAAATACGTTATACTATGGTTTTACAGTATTGTGTTTCCTAATTTATGACTTTAGGTTGTTGGCATCATTTGTGTGTCGTGCGTTTCCCCTGCTCGCGATAAAATTATGAAATCATTTTTTCTTGTCAGCGCCCTTGGCCTTTTGCTCTGCGTTTCTTTCTTTGGTTGTTCCCGTTCCACCTGGATGAAGTCAGATGGGCACGAAGCTCCTCCCAACGAGCAGGTCGCATGTGTCCAAGAAGTCCACCGAGCAACCAAGGGAGAAGTCATAGAACAGGAGATACTCGAACAACGCATAGAGCAATGCATGCTGGACAAGGGGTTTCATCGCCGTCCATGGTGGCTCATGAATGATTTACATTGGCATATTAAAGAACCCGCCTATTAATTTGGCAATTGCCAGATCCCTGTTCTTTCCAAAGCCGTTACTTCTCTCCACAACCAACCCGGGTTCTATTTTTTCTCCCGTCAATCGCCTTTGTCCAACCGACTCTGATATGTTGAAGGTCTAGCTCCTACAATACAGTTGACCTGTCTTCACATGAAAACTGATTCTCAGAGAAGGAATTAAACCGATGCTTCGAACTTATCTCAGAAATACCATGGCTTCTTTCTGGAACACGCTCTCAATTATGTTATTCCTCAGCACACCTGTCAGTGCAGCTGAACCAATTGATGGATTTCGAGATCTGAAATTCGGCATGAGTCCACTGGAAATCCAAGCACTCCCTACTTGTTCAACAGCCCATGAATGTCTCTATGAACTCTCCAACAAAAACCGCTATCTTCACCTCGTCTATACTTCCAACGATATGGAATCAGGCTCACAGCCTTCCACAGATTCAGGGCTTGCTCAAATTACTATCGACATGGGCCGGTTCACCGATGAATGGTACCAACAGCTTCAATTGATTCTAGCAAACAGTTATGATCTCACCCATGATTTCACAGATGAACGGTTGCAAGCATTTCTAAACAAGGAAGTGCAAGAACTTCAGGCAGGATATGAAAATGGCCAGGTGCTCTTACAGCTTATTCGCCGGCCATTCGGAAACATCATCCTGAAAGTAGTGTATCAGAACAGCACCTTGGCCAAAGCATTTATTCACGAGGCAAGCGTTCTTTCTTCTGCCCCCTAAGGTCCCTTTTCATTCAACACTTCGAAAATATCATGCTGCTCCACTAATATGCTTCATGAGGCCTCTCTCGGCAACGACGGAGGCTTCGCAACAAGGAGGCGTGGACGCAACTTTTTACTGCCAATAAAGATGGAACGGGGTAGCATGATGACTCCTTCACGCCGCTGTTGGTGCATCAGCTTCCGCCAGCACCGCCGACATAAATCATGGTCTTTCATGGAGACGGCCCGTCCCAGTTTACTGGAATGCGGGTTACGGCGTGGCGAGACAAACACTTTGACTTCGCCTCCGCATTCCGCACATTGCCCGACTCCCCCACTATACTTTTTTCCACTCTTTGAGCAATCTGACTGTAAGCAATCTTTTCGTTGCGGATCCAGTCGAAATTCGCCTGAATGAACGTGTTCTGAAGTTTCCATTCCTAGAAGTCGTCTCATGTCGTCCCTCCTAATCCTAAAAACGGCAGTTGGATGAGGATGAGCAAGGGATGTGCCTGAAAAAAACGACCTATCCAAATCGGTTACAACGGAAAAGAGAGACGGGAACACCGCATCAAGACAGCATGAGACGTCTCAGCGAGTCTAAGGAGAAGGCAAGACTGAGAAAAATCGACAGGGAATCACTAGACCAGAATTTTGACAGCTTGTAGGAGCTCTTGACGTAAGATACCTCACTGCCACCTATTTTCACATACACCTCTGAGGCGACGTATCTGAAAGAGCAAGTCTTTCAACTCCCATCAAACAGGCACTCTCTCGGGAGCTGACTCATTCAGAATAAGCCAATACAGCCCTAAATTTTGAACCGCTTGAGAAAATTCCTGAAAGTCGACTGGTTTCCGTACATAGCTATTCGCGCCTAATTGATAACTCTTGACAATATCCTGTTCTTCTTTGGAGGAAGTCAGCACAACCACGGGCAAAAACTTTGTCCGCTCATCTGCCCGCAAGCGTCGCAAAACTTCCAAGCCATCAATTTTGGGCAATTTCAGATCCAACAAAATAATTTGAGGCATAATATTCATATCTCGTCCGGCATGGGCTCCGGTCCCAAATAAATATTCCAAGGCCTCGACACCGTCACGCGCCACAACCACTTCATTCATAATGTTATTTTTCTTCAACGCCCGCATGGTCAACTCTTCATCATCTGGATGATCCTCAACGAGAAGAATGTGTTTGTTTGTCATGATGTCCTCCTTGGTTGTAAATCCCGCCACATTAAATTTGGGTCTGTTGAAAAAAGCCGCCAGCGGCGTTCTCGCCCTTTTTCCGTGCTCACGTAGTGCCAGTACGCTCCGCGCGCAAAAAGGGCTGCGGCCTTGCTGGACGGACTTTTTTGAACAGACCCAACCAGTTGATCCCTAAGGGCTTCCTGGCGAAATATGGCCCGTGATATCTCATTGTTCAACACTCCCAATTTACAAGGTAAAATAAAAACTGGCCCCCTCATTGACCGCACCCTCGGCCCAAATTTGTCCGCCATGGCGTTGGATAATACGATGCACCGTGGCTAAACCGACACCAACCCCTGAAAACTCCGTATAGGCATGCAGGCGCTGAAAAGCCCCAAAGAGTTTATGGGCATAGGCCATATCAAAACCGGCACCATTATCTTTGACGAAATAGGCTGCCTGCCCCTTGTATTGCCCATGCCCGAATTCAATTCGAGGCTTCGGCTGTTGACGGGTAAATTTCCAGGCATTGCCCAAGAGATTTTCCAAAACCGCCCGCATTAATTGCGGGTCTGCCGTAGCCAACAAATTCGGAGCGATCACGCATTCGACTTCCCGTTCAGGCTCTTGCTTGCGCAAATCACCCAAAATGTCTTGCGCAATCTCCGACATATCAAAGGTGTTGGTATGAACTTCAGCTCGCGTGAGCCGCGCTAAATTCAGCATGGCATCAATCAGTTGCGACATTCGCTGACTTGCGGCACGAACCCGTTGCAAGTAATTTCGCCCTGACTCATCAAGTTTGTCTTCATAGTCTTCCAGCACGGCTTGACTGAATCCATCAATTCCCCGTAACGGAGCCCGGAGATCATGCGATACCGAATAGCTAAAGGCTTCAAGCTCTTTATTACTAGCTTCTAACTGTGCCGAACGTTGGAGGAGTTGAGTGTTCAGTTTGCGGCTATCTTCTTCTGCACGTTTTCGCTCGGCTACCTCCCGGATCATTTCAGCATTGGAGGCCGCTAATTTTGCCGTTCGTTCTTGTACACGTTTTTCCAAATTATCTCTGGCCTGACGCAGCGTCTCTTCCGCCATTTGCCGTTCAGCAATTTCCAACTCTAATTCTCGGTTTGTCACATTTAAGTCAAATGTTCGATTCTGCACCTCAACTTCTAGTTCATCTGCCACCCGCCCAAGCTTCTGGACCACAAGCCCAAATCCTCCCACCCACAAAAGGATCAAACTGCCCATCATAATATACGTTTCTTTCCAGTCCATATCCGCGATCGCGGCCAAGGAGTCAATAGGATAGATGACTTCCAACATGCCCCCCACCTGACCAACTTGCCAATCTCGTTTGGGACTCGCAGGAAGCTCATTGTGACACTGCACACATGCCTCCTCCATTCGATCGGCCGTCACAAAACGCAGGGATTTTCGCCCATCGATTTCCTCAAAACGGAAAAAGGGCTTCGCCGGATTCTGATTCAGGAAGTCCCAAGCTTCCTGCTGAAAGACATCCAGAGCCTCCTTCGATTCGCTCCTGCTGCCAAACGGATAAGGACTCAGCAGACGCACCTCTTCACCCAGCCTGCCTGAGACCAACCGCTCTCCAAGACTGCGACTCATGACTGCGGGAAGCGGAATTTCCAATTCTTTCTCTTGAGAAGAAGAAACACCCGCTCTCTGACTATGAAGACGGGCAATCACCTCGGTGGTGTACCAACTGCGCATTTGATTGAGAGCTCTGGTATAGGCATCTGCTTGGCGAAACGCGATGGCAGTCACCATTTGCATTTTCAAATTTGAAATATGCAGCACAATAACCAGTAAACACAGAGCAAAAAGTACGCTGAGCACGAGAATAATGTGCTGATGAAGAAGTTCAATAACAACAAAAATTTCCCTGGCGGTTTTCCTCCAGAGACTCAACGTCTCCACAGGCGCATCCTTCTCAAGCGTCAAACTCCCCACAGCTTTTTCTCAGGCCCTTTCTAACAATTCAAAGAGTGACCGGTCGCCCAACAGGGTATTCGTCTGCCTTACACTATCGGACAATTCTTATGAGACATTTAGCATTGGAGGACCCTGACAGAATGTCGCAAAACCTCAAAAAATTCCCCGCTATGTTGAAAGATTTCCTTCATCCAACAAGTTGATTTGTCGGAAATCCAGTGCTAGGGTCGACCTGTCGGCTAGTCAATTTTCCAATCTTACAGGATCAACTCTCTCATTCGGCCTTACTGTTTCATTCAAATATGGAGAGGGTGGGAGAAAAAGAATGCTAGGAGGACATCGATGGGCGCCAAACTCTATGTCGGAAACCTTCCTTTCTCAACAACCGACCAGGAACTACAGGATCATTTCGCCTCACAAGGCACCGTCGTTTCAGCCAAAGTCATCGCTGATCGATTCACGGGACGGTCGCGAGGATTTGGCTTTGTGGAAATGTCTAATCAAGAAGAAGCCACTCAAGCCATTGATGCCCTGAATGGAACAGATCTGGGAGGGAGAATTCTGGTCGTGAATGAAGCGCGGCCACTGGAAGAAAAGCGGCCCTTCAGATCAAATCCATCGCCGACGAGTGGGATGCAATAACGCCTGTCATTCGTTCTCAGACGGGAGCTTGATTTTCCATGGCAACCGCAAGCATGGCCTCTTGGGCCTCGGTAACCTGCACGGCATCGGTTTCGTCAACAACCACCGATTCCAGCTCCTGGTCCTCTTCATAGGTTTGAGACACATCCGAAACTTCAATGTCTAACTGCGCCTCAGGGTACAGCCTTCGTAAGTCCCATTCGGTAATCCAGCCTCTCACATATTCACGCATGCGGGTACTGGACAGTTTTTCCACGGCCGAAACCGGCGGAGGATTCCAGCTATAGGCTGAACCGTGAAGCTCTCGAAGCTGCTCATACAAGGCATCAACCATTGACTCGTAGGGCCGAACAAGCGACTCGCCCTCTTGCTCAATGACACGTATGCCCTGGAGAGCCACAGCCAGGACAACACCCCCGGCCGCCTCCCCATCCTGTGACATGTGTTCAAGTTTTTGCGTATCGCCTTTTTCTTCCATCACGACACTTTGGAAATCATCGGTCAACGCCACCACACCCATGATGCCTGGACATGCCATGTCCTCTATCGCTCCCATCCAGCGGGCCACTTCGGCGTACGATTTTGTGCGTTGTTTAAATGAATAGCGCCCGATAATTTCCGCTTCGTCAATAAGCAGGATCCAGCCCTTGTATCCCGCGGCGATCATCAATCGCGAGACAAATTGAAAACGGTGCCAGGCTAAATCTTGTGGGGACACTCTCTCAAACACATACTGTTCTTCCGGCCCACAACCTTGGAGATACTTTTTGAGCTGCCCATTCGTCAACGGATCGCCTGACCAAAATCTAATGAGACGGTGACTGAGCTCCGGATCATTCATCATCCGTTCATATAAAAACAGGGTTGCGGCAAACCGCGCATCACATCCCGATTCTTTTCGATGCGCCCAATCATACAAATCGGTATACTGCGGACTTTGAAAATTCAGTTCTCCCGCGATTTCTGTCAAGGCATCGCCATGCTTACCAGGAACGAGCGCATCTGTAATGGCTGCGCGAAACAATGTGGCCACATTATAGAAAGGCGTTTCTTTACTAATCACAATCGGACTGCAGACAAAATGTTGTTCAAGAGCCACGGTTTGGAGCGCTTTGAGCAAATGCGACTTTCCGCTCCCAAATCCTCCCTCAAGCACCAGACCTTGCGTCGGCGTTCCCTGTGGAGCTTGCATCTCCATTTGTTGAAGCAACCGCCGGAATTTCCCTTCTATGTCAGGTTGATGACTGCCTAAGAGGTTGACCACATCCCGATTGGGCACTCCTGAACGTAAAGCTTCCATGGCCCGTTGATGGCTCACATGCCCGTTAGCCATGGCTGCCTGTTCCTCATATTCTGCATGAGACTCCCTGCCGTCTGAATCACAATGAAGCGGCCCTAACTGGATCAACGCCCCTAATGGATTTTGATATTGCCGGTCACGAACTTCATCCCAAATTCGCAGCTTCAAGGCTTCATACCGATTCAGGCCACGTCTGGTATCTGTCATAAAGGCCGGGGGCACAAAGACCACAAGCATCAAACTTTCTAAGTCATCCGTTCCATCAATGAATTGACGCAACATTTCATAGGCATCCAGCGTCGCCGACACTCCGTAATAAAACCCTTCCGGCGCTTCCGGCCTTTTACTTTCCAGGCAACGGCTTAAATCCAAGGACACCACCAGGCCCGTTTTTCCGACGACACGCAGCCACCGCGAGAGGGACGCAAACATATAGCGGGCATTCGTCCTGACGATTTTTTGAAAAATCAAGGCTTCTTTGACGGCAGAAATTTGTCGCAGCTCGCCCTGAAGCCAGGCCTTGATGGGCTCAATCATAAACGAACTGTCTGACCCCGAATCCAATTGGCCTAAGCACAGACGAATCATGGCCATTCGAAATTCTTGACACATCTGCGTGTCCCGATAAATCGCCCGTTCTAACCAGCTATTCAAATCACGCCGCAACAACGGTTCTGCACGGTCATTTAGCCGAGCCACCCCGGCCATACAAAAATCTTCCTTGGCTTCCGGGATTTGATAGCCATTTTCTTGAAGTAACCGTCGGACATACTGCCCCGCTAACTCATCCCAGGGAATCCTTCGGGAAACCTGATGGAACAATTTATCCATCATATGGATCTTTGTATCCTTGGCATCCACATTCACGGTCGCAAAATGTTCCTTTTGCGCCAAGACAAGCAACTGCTCTTGAACTTGTGCCCGATCAGAATCGGAGGGTGTCACGACAAATTTGACAGACGAACCCCCTTGTCCAACAAAGCGCTGGAGATATTCTTCTCGAACCGTCTGCAACCATTCCTGTGGCCGTAGCTCCATAACACTTATCCTTTATGGTTAATTAGTCACTATTACATCAAGACATGACCGCCTGTACACCCAAACCTGTCAGTCCTACGGAGAGTCAACCAACGCGGTCTGGCCCATCTCCTCTTGAACACCCTCTAATTCAACATCTTCCGAATAGTCTTGCTTCATCTCCGTCAACTCAATGTCAACGTTCACATTCGGATCCAGTCGCTTCAAATCCCACTCGGTAATCCATCCTTTTACATATTCCCGCATCCGTGTGCTGGATAACTGTTCAATGGTGGGGACCGGCGGTGGCTCCCAACCATACGCCGCACCATGAATCGTTCGAATTTTATGATAGATATCCTCAACAAGCTGCTCATAGGGTCCTACTAAAGGAATCCGCTCGCACTCGATTAAACGCATACCTTGTTCGGCTTGGCGGCCTAACACTAAATCTGTCTCCGACCCTGTCTCCCGTAATTTCTCCGGAACTTTTTCGCGGTCGCCCTTTTCATCCAAAATGGCGCTTTGGAAATCATCAGTCAACGCCATCACCGACGCTAACCCGGACTTATAGCCAAGATCCGCAAAACTGGACGCCTCCAAACGCCCCAACCAGCGAGCTAATTCTGCATAGGATTGAGCCCGTTGCCTAAAGGAATAGCGCCCAATAATTTCCGCTTCGTCGATTAACAAAATCCATCCAGAATATCCGGCAGCAATCATCAACCGCGACACGAATTTAAACCGTTGCAGCGCCATTTCCATGGGCGACACCCGCTCAAAGCGATACGAGGCCTGAGGATCACAGGACTTCAAGTACCGCTTAATTTCAGCATCGGTCATGGGATCCCCTGCCCAATAGCGAATAATCCGATGACTCAATTCAGGATCATTGACCATCCGCTCGTACAAAAACAACGTTGCCGCGAAACGCCCATCAATTTCTCCGCCTTGCCGATGCACCCATTCATAAAATTCCGCATACTGAGGACTTTTGAAATTCAAATCAGCCGCGACTTCAGCCAGCGCATCGCCTCTTTTTTGAGGAATCGTGGCGGCTCCCACGGCTGCACGAAACATCAAAGCCGGGCTATAGAGTGGCGTCTCTTTACTGATCACGACCTTGCTGCACACAAAATGGGAGTCTAAGGCGATATGCCGGAGCGATTCCAGGACATGTGACTTGCCCGTGCCAAATCCTCCCTCGATGAGCATTCCCTGAGTAGTCCAGCCTTTATGGATACTGGCTTGTGCATCATCTAGCATCTGCTGGAACTTCGCCCGGACGGTTGGTTGCGAGCAGCCCAGTGCTTTCACGGCTCCTGGGCTCGGCACGCCGGCGCGAAGCGACTCAATCACCTGTTGATGATGCACATCGTCTTTCCGGCTCCCCACACGCCCCAATGCCGCTCCATAATCAAATGGTTCAGCTTGCTCAAACAGCCGGACCATTGGCGCAAACGGATTGGCACGAAACCTATCCCGCACATCGTCCCATATCCGGAGTTTCAACGCTTCATATCGATTCAGGCCAAGCCGTTGATCAGTCAAGAATGTCTTAGGCGTCACAACCACGAGCAAAAGCCCTTCCATATCATCACTGCTATCGATAAATTGCCGTAACATTTCATAGGCATCCATGACCGCAGAAGGCGTATACCTTAACGCATTCGCATCTTTCTTCTTGGAGTCCATGAAGGCAGCAATATCAATGGTAACGACCACACCGGGTTTGCCGATAAGACGCACCCAATGGGCAAACGACGCCATCAAATCACGCGCAGTGCTTCGATTCACTTTCTGAAAGATTAAGAGCTTTTTGAGAACGGACATCTGCTTCAACTCTCCGCAAAGCCACGATCGAAGAGCCTGAGCTTCTTTGGATTGCCGTCCGGCTTCATCAACCTGTGCCAGGCAAAGCTGAATCATCGCCAACCGGAATTCTCGGCTCATCTGATAGTCTTGATACAGCGAACTCTCCAGCCAGGAATTGACATCACGCTTCAACGTGGATTCATCAGAATGATTGAGCGCCGCTACACCTGCCCAACTACAGTCCTCCCGTTGTGCAGGAATGTGACAACCATGCTCGCCAAACAGCTTTTTGACATATTCGAACGCTAAACCTTCCCAATCAATCTGTTTCGCCATTTCTTGAAACAAGAGGTCAACCAGTTGAATTTTGGTCTTGCGGGAATCGGCGGCCAACGTCAGAAAACCTTCCTCTCCCGCTATCTCTTCGACGCCAGTCACCACCGACTTGGTGTCCGAAGCCTCCTCCACCACCGCAAACTTTACCGACGAGCCTCCTCGACGAATAAATCCTTGGAGGTAAGCGGTTTTGAGAATATCGAGCCATTCCTGTGATGTCATAATTTTTCCTCAATCATCCTTTTATGCTGCTTCTTTTTGTCGGTCTTCGCTAGGGAAACTTAAATAAGACCGTCAAACGCATTAACTGGCTTTGACAAAAGAAATCCCGTAATAGGTTTTTTCCCGTCCCCCTTGCGCAATGACGGTTAATGTTTTTGACGCATCCCGTACGCCGGTACTCGCATGGAAATTGGCCCGATGATGATTTTTAGTCGTAATTGTTCCGCTTTTATCGAGTAAGTAAACATCCCGGCCAAATTCTTGGCGGGTATATTCGCTGGCTTGCCACGGCAAGAGCGTTAAGAGTTGATAGAGTTCGAGAAGCGGGATGACGGTTCCCTTTCCAATTAAATGCTTTCCCCGACCCGCCACCACAATGGCATAGGCCGTATAGAGCATTTCTAAAAACGTCTTAGGCTTGAATCGCAGCGGCTTATTTTGAACTTCCTTGAGACGTTTCACGAGCACAGACGGGCGCAATCGACTTTCACGCACGCGATCAATGGACACAGCCCGCTCTTCATGTAGCACCTTCAAAAGAACGGGGTACGAAAACAAAAATTCGTCATGTTCATACAGATTCACACCCATTTGTTGGGCTGTCGACAGGAGTTCTTGGCGAAAAGCTTTGCCAGCCAAATAACTGGCTTCGTCAAAATTCAATCGTTCTTGCGTTTTGACAAAATCACACCCCAGGTTTAATGTCGCGGTCTTTCCTTCTTCCAGCAGCTTCCGAAGTTTGACGAGATCTCCTACTTTCGCCGCGTCTTTGATTTTTCTAAACGACCCCATGACTTGCTTAGTCGTTTTCACAAGTTCGGCGGCTTGCTCTTCAATATCGGCCAACGCCTGTTCCAAGCCTCCCGCGTCAGCAGGCATGGAAAGAGGAGGTTGGGGCTCGACAGGCTCCAACAGACCAATAGCCGACTTCGCGTCGTGAGAATCAGACATCGTACGTATCTTCCTTCGTGATGAATTTTTCGAAAAACTTTACTCAGAACACACGTCATCCCACTCATCGGTGGGAATCAACTCAATTAGCGGCTTGAGAGAAGTATTCGGAAGAAATGACAAAATTCTTAATATTTTTTCGCTATTTACAGTTTTCCGGCACCCAAATGCACACGGTTGGTGATATATTTTGATTTTTTCTCCGGAAACCTACCTTAGGAGAATTTCACCAGATATACTGCGAGAAAAAAGGAGTCACAAAATGAATCAGATAAGACCATTTGCCGTCATTACCGGAGCCTCTCGCGGAATCGGAGCGGAATATGCCCGGGCTCTGGCAAGTCAAGGCTACCATCTCCTCCTTGTTGGACGAGATGAGGTACGTCTCAAGACATTACAGACGGAATTGCAGTCTATATCTAAAGGAACGATCTGGGCAGAATCGCTGGACCTCAGCCAGCCTCAAACCGCGGCACAATTATATGCCGTAGCTCAGTCTTGTCGGTCAGAGGTTGCCCTTTTAATCAATAATGCGGGATTTGGTCGCTATGGAGAATTTGCGGATATGCCAATGGACAGCATTCAAGACATGCTTCAATTACACATCAACACCATCGTGGAGAGCATTCGATTATTTTTGCCGGCCATGCAAGCCCGCAAACAGGGCGCCATCATTACCGTCGCGTCCGTAGCAGGATTCTTCCCTATTCCCTACATGACGGAATATGCCGCAACTAAAGCCTTTCTCATTACTTTCTCAGAAGGCCTCGCACGGGAAACATACGACCAGGGCATCACCATTCAAGTCTGCTGCCCCGGCGTTACGGACACAGACTTTCACCAAACTGCCGGGCACCAACCCAAACACACCCTCTCGGCACAATCTCCTCAACAAGTTGTCCAAACCTCGCTGCAAGCTCTCCAATCCAAACGCACCGTCGTAACCATAGGCTGGCAAGGCCACCTAGCCCACTGGTTCAGCAAAATCATCCCCCACCCTCTCGCCATGGCCCTAGCCGCCAAAGCCGTAAAGCCTCCACGCTAACCAAAGTGGCTAGCATCAAAGCAGTGCTATTTACAATAATGCGTCAGAGAGAAGACATATGTAAGATGTCGAGCATTCAAGAATTCCCCCTCCTTTGCAAGGCAACTGTCTATTCCCCTTGTATATTTTCCACGGTTACTCAACGCCTCTCCTGAACAAAGGAATCAATATGAATTAAGTGGTGGAGGCACCGGCATTCACTGGGAAGCGATCGACGAAGACATCAGCGTTCCTGGATTAATATTGGGGAATAAAGACTTAACCGCTTTCAAAAAATGAGAAACCAGCACAACACTATGCCCTAAGGTTAGCCGTTTTCCCCCACCCATCTTCATCCCCTTCGAACAGCTTTTCAACCTTTTTCTCCCATGTTTCTAAACCACCAGCACTGCGCTTTGTCGGGACATGTCGGTTACACGTTTCTTATCTGCATGCCCTCAGAATATCATTCCCCAGAGGATACACCCAGGTGAGACACCGCCATAAAAAGATGAACAACGGGAAAGCGAGAGAGTGTTGCCTGACAATGCTTCTTCATCTCTTATATAGGTGTCTGACACCTTTTTTGAGGCCTCCTCTATGAAGGCGAGGTGTCGGCTTTGCTGAGGGCCCGCATGAGGATGGGGTCTTGGTAGGCCACTTCACTGAGGGCATCTAGCAGATGAAGCTCTTTTTCTTTGACCAAAGCTTTGGCTTTGTGATATTGCCGCGCATTGAAACGCGCCACGGATGGTTGACCATTGATAATTTGACAGGCTAGCACTCCACGATCCTTTAATTCTAGCGTTCCTCCATGATCCAACAGCGTGCGGGCATCCTCCACTGTGGTTCCGTGCAATTCAGCAAAATCCTCCAGACCACTGGTTTCAATTAAGCGCCCATCTGGCATCACACACTTCCGCTTAAAATGCGGGGACCAATCTTTTCTAAAATCGATATACCGGATGTCGCCGCCCGCAGCCACCGCTGATTCAAGCGTGGCATAGTCTAAGCCTAAGTTTGGTTTCTTGAGACGATCTTGCAATTCTTGCGGCAAGCCGCGATAAAACACACGCTCCATCGCCTCGTCGAGCGATACTCCATAACTTTGGCGTAATCGTTCGGCCGCCGCATATTGCTCGACATCCATGATCCAGGTTTGCGTGGGGGCCTTTCCTGTTGCATCAACCTTGGAGACGAAGGCTCCTTTTGTCACCAACAACCCATCTTGCGGATAGAGATAGATGCCACCTTCAGTCAGTAATTGCTCGATGGTTTCTTGAGGAATATCATAACTCTCAGATAACACTTTCGTGCGCATAGCGAGATTATCTGCACCAGTCATGGCACAGACCATGACATTTCCGGGAGGATCGTGATCGGTATAGTTCTCGAGTATATTATAGAGAACCGGGGCTTTTTCTTTTTTTATCGGCCGCTTCTTGACTTTGTACATTAGTCTCGCTCCGTATCGCTTGTCGTCCCCCAGATAAAACTATGGGGTATTCATCAAAAAACACTGAACTCTGTCAATATTCCACAATGTTACCTTGCAGTTTTGAAAGTCGTAATGGTAGAACCTCACCGCTGACATCTCAACAGATCATAGTTATCTCTGCCTACTCCTATGTCCAAAGACGCACTGATTCAGGCCTTTCATGATCTTGAAGCCTTCAAATGGAACCGCCAAGAGGGCTTCCGTTTGGCATCGGGAAAAACTAGTCCCTACTATGTCGACTGCCGTATTGTATTGGCTTACCCCTACTCTCGTCACCTCGTGGCACAATTAGCCTTTGAACTGCTCAAAGGCCGGGATTTTCAACTAATTGGCGGGTTGGAAATTGGCGCGATCCCTCTGGCCACAAGTATTTCAGATTGTGCATTTTCGGCCAACCCGAGACAAGAATGGCGCACTTTCGTTGTCCGCAAGCAGCCAAAAGACCATGGCTTAGGCAAATTGATTGAAGGGACGTTTGCGTCTGGGGAAAAGGCGGTCGTCGTCGACGATGTGCTCACGACCGGAGGCTCACTCCTCAAAGCCACAGAGGCAGCCCGCAAGCAGGGGCTCCAGGTTGACCATACATTTGTGATCGTTGACCGTTCCGAAACCGCTCGACACGAAACCCTCACACAACAAGGCCTGACACTTTTGTCACTCCTCACACTTGATGATTTAAAGCGAATAGTCCCTTCTTCATCGTAAGTTCTCGAACACGTCCCTGACGTGAATCTTCACACCGACTTACGCTTGACCATGTCTTTCTGTGAGACATACAATTTTAGACAGACCGTGCCTGTGTCTCTACACTGATGTTGAACCAATCTCCCTTTCATGAAGGAGTGAAATCATGCCACGCATAGCCTGTTCTGCCTTTTTTCTTCTGTTGGCTGTTGTCGTTTCGACACCTCACCCAACATATGCCGAGCCCTATCTCTTAACCGTTCAACAATTAAAAGCCAGCATGGATAAAGCCGCGCAACCGAGTCAAAAGGGGTTTGTTCTGGTCGATGTGCGTTCACCTGATGAACATCAGGGCGGATTTATCCCGTGGACGGATTTCAATATTGATTTCCGGGAAATCCAACACCGGCATCAAGAGCTCGGGGCTAAACTTGATAGCCACGTGGTGGTGTATTGCCAATCAGGGCACCGGAGTAATATTGCAGCTGAAACATTGATGAACTTAGGCTATAAGAATGTCTACAATGTGGAAGGAAGTATGAATTCTTGGACCGAGGCCGGATTTCCTGTTGAACACCCTCGATAAATATTCCGTGGCTAGGGATTACCTATCTGCGGAATCTGTAACCGTCGAAAAAATCTCGTCAAATTGGTGATGCATCTCTCGAAACGCTTCTAAGAGTTTCGGATCAAAATGGGACGGCTTTGTGCGGTCATTTCCGTTTAGCATAATGTCTACTGTCTTTTGATGAGAGAAGGCAGGTTTATACGGACGGTGACTGCGTAAGGCATCATAGAGATCACACAACATCACAATCCTCCCGGTGACCGGAATTTGGGTTCCTTTTAATCCACAGGGATAGCCTGTTCCATCCCATCGCTCATGATGTGTCAGGGCCACCTCCCGGGCCATCTCCAACAGGGGCGACGCTGAACCGCTCAGTAAACTCGCTCCCAGCAGGGGATGTAGTTTTATGGCTTCCCATTCCTCGTCTGTTAAAGGCCCTTGCTTTCCCAGAACCGCGTCAGGGACGCCTATTTTCCCCACATCGTGCATTGGCGCAATCGCAAAGAGCCCTTGTGCCCGTGGCGCATCCCATCCAATAGTCAAAGCCATCGATTTTGCGTAGTGACTCAACCGCTCAATATGCGCTCCCGTTTCTTCATCTTTATAGCGGGAAGCCTTCGCGAGCCTCATCATCGTGTCCGTATAGGCTTGTTCTAACTCACTATTTTTTTGTTGTTCTGCCTCTAGAGCAACTTTGAGATCCTTGGCATAGGTCAGTAATTGCTCATGCGCCTGTTTGAGTGCTTGGGTCTTTTTCTCCTCTTTCTCCAATAACCGCTTAAAATCTTTGGCGTACACCATCAATTGAGAACGAGCCGCCTGCAAGGAACGGTCTTCCACAGGCGCCTTCACAGACGGCAGGGCCTGTTGTGTGATCCTGCGAGGGCCATGTCCCTTAAACTCAGACGTATTGGATTTCATGACTTCAAGACCTCTTGAACCTTTTTGATCAGTTCGAGCGGACTAAAGGGTTTGACCAAGTAGCCCACCAACGCGAACGAGGACATCCGATCATGAGCCTCCTGGTCGCTTTTGGCTGTCAGCATGATAATAGGAATGGTTGCCGTGGATGACTCTCGACGGAGTTGGTCAATCACCTCACAACCGCTCAGGCCTGGCATCATCCAATCAATGACGAGTAAATCCGGGTGGTATTGCCGCGCGGTCTTTAGCGCCTGCGAGCCATCCGCGGCAGTAAGAATGCGATAGGTGGGTTGCTCAAGCGTGACCTGGACTAACAACCTGAGATCTTCATCGTCATCCGCGATTAGAATGGTTTTTACGGATGAGCTCATCAACATCTCAACGTTAGACATTGGCCCGCTTGGGCTCAGGGGGTTACTATTTCATGTTCCTGGTTTTCATCCTCCTTGATGAAATGTTGATCAGAATGTTCTGGAGAACAGGATTGCTCCAGTCCTTTGGTCTGCCACACACTGGCATCAACTTTCCTTGCCACGGTAATAAAACCCGAGTGAGCCACCATCCGGTGATCAGGGCGCACACTCCGGCCTTTCACATTCCACGTTCGGAGAAGCGTTTCAAAGTTTTGAACTAAGGTAAACACTTTGCTCGCTTCCAGCGCTTGAACCGTTTGCATGACTTGCGGAACCGTGGGCACATAACTCAGATATATTCCGCCGACTCGTAAGGCCCGGGCGGCATGAGGCACGACTTGCCAGGGTTCCGGAATATCTAGGACCACTCGATCAAAAGGCCAAGCCGATGTGCCGTCGCCACGTTCAATTCCTTCATAGGCATTACGAATGTGCAAAAAATGATTGGGAGCATGTCCCATGAATCGTTCAATATTCTTGGTGGCCGTAGCCGCAAAATCTTCCCGTATTTCATAACTGACGACACACCCTCGATCCCCCACAGCCCGCAACAGGGCCATGGTCAGAGCACCTGACCCCACGCCTGCTTCGAACACGCTGGCACCAGGATAAATATCGGCCCACATGGGAATCATAGCCAGATCTTTAGGATAAATGACCTGGGCCCCCCTGGGCATTTTGAGGGCATATTCCGCAAGAGTTGGATGAATAGCGATCATGACTTTGTTCGAGGAAAATTGTATCGCCGTCCCATCAGGTTTGCCGATAATGTCATCATGAGAAATCCGATCTCCGCTATGTTGAAAGACTTCTCCCGCTTTCAATGTGAGAGCATAGTGCCGTTCTTTCTTGTCAACGAGATGAATCCTCTCGCCTGGCTGAAAGTGTTTCATTGGCTGGCATTCTACCAGGGGATTTCTGTTTGGAGATACCCATCGAAATAACGGAAGAACGTTTGCCATGAATTGAGAAACCAAGCGATCCCCACGCTCCGCACTCTTTTCTTGACAGGTCTTCTGATCGACCGTATGATTCCTGTCATATCCATTCCGTTCCCACAATTGTGGACCTATCCCAACATTGTCTTTGATTGTTTCTGACCAAAGCATCCTGTTCGTGCTCTTGGGTTTTTTACGCATCAACTCATGAAACGCCTCTTCACAGTCATTGGCCTCGGGCGGTTTGGTTACAGTGTGGCCCAAACCATGGTATCAAAAGGTTGCGAAGTTCTGGCTATCGATAAGGACGAAGAACGCATTCAAGCTATTAGTGACATTGCCACCTTTGCCGTTCAATGTGATGCGACCGATGAACGTGCCTTAAAAGCCGTGAGCGCCCAAAATGTCGACGTCGCGGTCGTCAGCATTGG
Source organism: Nitrospirales bacterium (assembly GCA_965223315.1). GTDB lineage: Bacteria > Nitrospirota > Nitrospiria > Nitrospirales > UBA8639 > Nitrospira_E. The sequence goes on along the minus strand of CBDCWD010000004.1, from coordinate 1,761,665 downwards.
AGAAAACATCGAAGCCAGCATCCTGATTGTTCAAACACTCAAAGAAATGGGCGTGAAATCCATCGTGGCCAAGGCCGTGGCGCCTATTCAGGGGAAAATCCTCATGAATCTGGGCGTCGATGAGGTTATTTACCCTGAACGGGATGCAGCCATACGGCTCGCACACCGGCTCGTTTCTCCCGGAGTCATCGAATACTTAGAACTCTCTCCCGGCTATAGCGTAGAAGAAGTCTCCGTTTCCGATACCTTATCCGGGATGAGTTTGGAAGAAATTAAATTACGAGGCCAACACAACCTCAATATCATTGGGATCAAAAAGCAAGTGAGCCGCATGGTGAAAGGAACCATTACCACCGAAGAAACCTTTAATTTTACGCCCAAGCCTGATGATGTCGTAGAAAAAGGCGATGTGTTAGTGATGATTGGTCAAGAAGAAGATTTAGACCGCTTCTGCAACGAGGTGTAAGAAACATAACGCACCTGTCAAATACCTCCGCATTTTTATCCGTGTTAGGCACATATTTGTGCCAATTGCAAGCTTTTAGGCAGCCGACCCATCCAGTGATCGCAAGAAATTGCCGATCATGACTCTATGACCAGAGTGACGTTCACAGAGACCTCGTACTCATACCGTAATTTTCTTTAATATTTTCAATGAGATGCACGAGTCAGTCTCAACTAACATGACAAAACAACTCGAAACAAGTACTAACGGACAATGTTCCCCAAAAGTTCTCACCTGCGGGTTCACTGAGCATAATTCATAACCCTTGGCTTGATTCTTGCTGACTTCGTTCTTATCTCAACAACATTGAACGAAACGGGCAAGAACATATTGGGAACATTCACACTGTGACACGAAAGGTATGGGTCAAAAACTGATTATGAAACACCAAATCCTTATGGAACATCCCAACGACACCGACAGCCATGACACGAACACACCAGAAACGAAAGCTCAGGTCAAGGGATACAGTCCAGCCCTGGAATCCTTATACTTCCGGTCATTCGGCAGCCGCCCTTTGTTAAACAAGGATTCTGAGTTTGAGCTGGCTAAAGAAATTGATGACGCCTCCCAGGCCATTCGCGCCATTGTCAAGCAAGGTTTCCAACTCGTACAGAATCTCAAAAAAGGTCCTGAGAAAGACAATGCTATTGCGTTATTAAAAGAAACGGCTGCGCTAACTGGTCTGAGTACGCCAGCCATTGAGAAATTACGCATCTTACTGGTGGAGGTCGGCACGTCTCACCCTGACCTTCACGCCACCACACAATCACTGTGTCACCAACTGCATCAAGCCAAGTTTCAATTAGAAAAGGCCAAATCCGAACTGGTTCAGCGAAATTTGCGCTTAGTCGTGGATATTGCGAAACGCTACACCGGACACGGCTTGGCATTTCTGGATCTGGTCCAGGAGGGGAATATTGGGCTCATGAAAGCTGCAGAACGCTTTCAATATAAGAAAGGATTTAAATTCAGCACGTACGCGACTTGGTGGATACGTCAAGGAATTACCCGAGCCTTGGCAGACCAGTCGCGAACTATTCGGGTCCCTGTTCACCTGAATGAAATTTCTAACAAAATTGCCCGAACATCAAAACATTTAACCCAACGCCTCGCCCGTCCCGCTCAGATGGAAGATATTGGTGAGGCTCTGGACCTGAGTCGGGAAAAAGTCCATGAAACCATTCAGGCGTTCCAAGATCCGATCTCTCTAGAGACACCGGTGGGAGATGGCGATACCTTTCTCACTGACTTCATTCCTGACCATACAACCTTTACCCCCGATGGGCCGGTCTCGCGGCAGGAAACCAATCAACAGGTAGCCCGTATTCTGGACGCCTTGACCCCGAGGGAACAGATGGTCATTCGTCTTCGATTTGGAATTGGCCAGGATGAACCCTGGACGCTTGAAGAAGTCGGGCAAAGCATGTCGGTCACCCGCGAACGTGTCCGCCAAATCGAAGCCAAAGCCCTGCAAAAATTAAAAGAACCCGCCATGAAAGATATGCTCGCGGCAATTAAGTAATTCCGGCTTACCCGTTCCTTGAAAATCTGTTCCTGTCTTCGGCACAAGGAACGGCATCTCCTTTCAGATTGAACATACTTGCCAGGACCTGCTTCGCCTCTATAGCATGGGTCTGAAGATCGGTCCGTCAGCTCTTGGACATACAATCCGCCATGCTCCCAGACCCCATCCAACAACTCCGGCAAGAATTTCGCGTACACTTGGAGTCTTTCTACACGCACCTCAACTTAGCTCCGCCATACCATAGCATTGAAAAAGCTATCCAACATTTGTCCAATACCCTTCGGACACAACCTGAAGTTTTCCAGCAAGCATTGTTAAATGATACAGAGAGTAAATGGACTCTCTTCGAGAAAATTTTTGAAGCTTCGGGATTGTCACTCAAACATCGTGGCATCATTTCTCAACTGGCACAATCCTCCTCTCTCTCGCTGGCTAACAGTGAGTCGCGACGATTTCTAAGAGTTTTTACTAATACGTAAGCCGCGAGCTTCCAATACAAAGTTATTGGTTCTTCTCAAAACAGTTCCTAAAAAGTTTTTTGCCCCTTGACTTCATCTTTGACAAAAAGAGACATTTGTTGTTTTCCTACAACATTTCACGATACTCTCTACTGAGTAAAGTCTAAAAAACACTAGTTTTTTGATCTATCAATTTAGTATAACTTTTGCAGACATTTTGCAAATATTCGCTCTCTAAACGGCTTTATTTTTAGTTTGTTCATCCCGATTCCATGACTCAGCAACATACGCTCTCGAAACCCGTTTTTTTGTCTGGAATCGGACTCCATTCAGGCAACCTCACTTCCATCGCTGTTCATCCCGCCCCTGTCAACTCCGGAATCATCTTTGTCAAACAGGTAGGTAAGGCTCTGTCTTCCTATCCTGCCACCATTCAAAATCTTGGACAAACTGATCACTGTACCACGCTACAATCTGAGGATTTCCAAGTACAAACGGTTGAACATGTTCTGGCCGCATTGGCCGGACTGGAAATCGATAATGCCTATATTGAAATACAAGGAACGGAAATCCCGGCACTGGATGGAAGCGCCGCCCCTTTTGTGGAGGCATTGCAAGAGGCAGGGCGTGTGTCTCAGTCAGAATTGCGCCGCTTTATCAAGATCATCCAGCCGATTCATGTAGAAGATGGCCTACGGTCTATTGCCGTTTTTCCTTCAGCCCTTCCACATATTAGCTATTTCATCGACTTCCCGCATCCGATGATTCAGCAACAAGACTACCAGCATACTTGCACAATTCCAGAATTCGTTAAGAAAATCGCAACGGCTCGCACCTTTGCATTCCGGCAAGAAGTAGAATTCCTCTGGTCGCGTGGCCTGGGCTTAGGAGGCTCCCTGAACAATACGATTGTGTTTTCAGAATCGGGTTTGGTCAATGAGGATCAGCTACGATTCCAGGATGAATGCGTCCGGCATAAAGTCCTGGATCTTATCGGAGACCTCTCTCTCATCGGCTTCCCAATCATTGGACGTTTTGAAGCCAAACGAGCCGGGCATCTTTTACACACGCAACTTGTGCACGCCATCCTTGATAATCCAAACAAATGGATCACCATTAATGCAGGAACAATCTCCAAACCTGAAATGGTTCGTCGCAGGGCTTCATCTTCTCATTCAACCTCTCTCCCGAATCTTCAACCTGCCTTTCTCTCGGCCTAAGTAGAATTTCGGTTGCTCAGTTTAACCTGTTGCTCGGCAACAAGAAATTTGCATTTCACATTTGTTCAAAGATTGCCCTCTGGAACCAGCCATGGTACCGTTTCGCGGATTTATGCACGTCCAATCTCTCGTTTACTCTCCAAACCTTTCCATAGCATTCCGATGGGTCTGCCGTTGCGTCTTAATCATGCTCATCCTCTCGACCCCAGTACTGGCAGGGATTCCTATCGAACAGGATCCGAACGGATTCTACGGCATTCCATGGGGAACGCCACTGGCTAACCGTTCAGATCTTCAAAGAATCGATGCCTCCGATTCAATACAGATATACACAATCAAAAAGGGAAATCCTCACATCGAGGGGATCAGCATGGAGTCGATAAAACTCTATGGCATAGACGATCAATATGCGCGAGCGCTCTTTTACTACCGAGGGGCGGCCATACATCACACGTTGTTAGAATATTTGGAAAACCGTTTTGGCAAACGTCCTACGTCCCCAGGAAAAATGATGCGGGGGCTCAATCAACAATATACTTGGCGAGGCCCAGAGACGGAAATTTCCCTGTCTTACCACAGTTTCCGCGAACGAGGGTTTCTGACCGTGGAAAGCCGCGTGTTAGCCCCAAAATTTCTGGACATGCACAGCGACCATTCTTACTAACGCTCGGCGCCATTTAGTGCCGTTCCACTGAATACGGTCTCTAGCCAGATTACAATTATCCACGCACTTTTTTTAGATAAAATAAAATGCCGAGACCGGAGCCCATTAACAAAATCGTGGCTGGCTCAGGCACTCCAGAAGGGGGTTCCCCCGTAAACGTATAAAGGTTGACTTGGCCGCCAGGAATCCCTCCTGGCAGTCCATCATCAAATACCCCGCCCGTTAGGTTTCCCACAAACAAACTTCCATCAATACGACCCATTTCAAACTGCGTGTTCGCGTGAGGAGCAAGGACCGTCCCGGGAATCCCAATATTCCGTATCTCAAGACTGTTGGCCTCATAGGCGTTAAACAAAATCTTTTCCTTATCGACACCATCTAACTCAAAGCCCTTATTAATAATGGTCAGGTCGCGGCCGGAAATATTCAGGACAAAGGTTGCATCGGCAGGCCCTACGAACCGAATGGTTCCATGGTCAGCTTGCAGCTCTGCCGCGGTCACATCAAACACGTTGAGACCGCTTTCTCCTGAAAAGATCAAAACATCATCGTCAAACTGGCTGATAAGGGTACGATTGGCCGTCATCGCGGCATAATCGTTACTGGTCTTAATCAGTTGATCGGCAATGGCCGAATGATCAAAGGCGTAGGAAAAATCCGCATAGTTTACAGCGCCGTCGACGTACACACTGATTAAAGACGTCATGCCCTGAGCGTGAACGTCTCCTTCTATCGTCCCAGCCATTCCCGAAAAGGAGACACCACTGTCGACTGAACCTTGCACATACATATTACTGAGATTCACAGCCCCACCAGCCTCGATCCCGCCATGAAAGACAGATCCATGCGAAAATTGAATATCCCCGCCGGCGATCAGCGAATACGTCGAGCTGGAAGGGAGCTTCCAGCCAATCGCAAAATCATCCAGCGTAATATTACCTCCTGCTCCCGCAATGCCTTCAAAGTCGGAATTAAAATATTCAATATTCCCCAAACTATACACATTAAAGTCCCCTGCGACCCCAAAAGGCGTCGCACCAACAGGAGAAAGAACACTCAACGTTAGGCAAACAAGAAGAAGAACAATTATCTGACATTTCTTAGACATCGTAGACTCCAAACGTGTGGTCATAATATAGATTCAGGGACAAGTCTTCAGTCAGCTTGGCCTCGAAGAGACCAGCTGTCCTTATTTCGGATCACTTCGTAAAAAACTAAAATCGACGGCAGCAACCGTCTTTCAAGCCCGCAGATCAATCACAACGTTTCGTGATCACGATATTTAGCCTGGGTGATACAGGTGAGGGAAATAGCCTGGGAAGGATAACAGGGGTCTGCAATGGTGAAAACAAGAAACCTGGACTATTGGGACCTTACAACGGCTCCAAATGAATCCCGGCTTAAGGAACATTTTTTATATCCACTACTACTTTAGGGCACCTCTAAAAACTGCCCTTTTCCCCAATGGCGTCAGCGGCGTGCTCACAGCTCTCGACGCGCACAAATTGGTGTTCTTCGCACCGTGCGCCCTCATGTATTGGCCCATACACTGCGGTTTTCCACGCGCCGCTTCCTTGCCCTCAGAAAAAATCACTAGTTTTTAGAGGTGCCCTTTAGTCGTTCTTTACATTTACGAATTATTTGAGGCCAAGAGGTTTCGGGCTTCCAGCACTTTTTTGACCACCATCTCCACATTCTCTTTATCCACAAACGGCGAGAGAATAAATGACTTTAACGCGACAATCGGTTCGCCATAGTCTGTTTTGCGATAACAATCGGTCAGTGACAACACCACGCCCCTCCCCGCCATCCCTTCTTCATGGACAAAGTCATAAATTTTCCGATTGTACTCGTTGTGTTGCAGCAACAAATCTCGAAAGGCCGGATCATGAATTTCCTTGTCTTTGATCTCAAACGTATTCACCCCGTCGGGATAGGCGCGAAAAAGCGTGACGGGACCGAAATTGTCCCGGTTCAGCACGCTCGTATACGCATGACTTTCTAGATGTTCACTCAAGAGCTGCGCCATCTCCACAATATGCCCGATAATGGCACGCAGGCCTTTCTTGCCAAAGAGCCGCAAATTCGCCAGGGCTGCCAACGTACCGGTCCCCGCCCGTGAGGTTTCCAATGTATACATCCCTGGACGATGTTCCCCAAATTGATACAGATAGGGCATTTGCTCCTGCGGTCGCTGCAAACGAGTAAGATCTCCTTCATCCTTTACCAACAGTAAACTGGAAATATACGGCGTAAATCCCGGCTTGTGAAAATCAATGCCAATGGAATCGGCCGAAGCCAAATCTCGAATATGGTGGCAAGTTCCCGCTAAAGCGCGTAACGTGCGAGGGCGAAATCCCAAGGGATTGTCTTCAAAAGAATAGTCATTAAACACCGACCAGGCCCATCCAATGACCGCATCGGCATGAATATGCGGGACATACGACAGGTGAAATTCATTCACCCATTCATCCCTCAGTCCCGTAATCGCGCGAAGATCATCCAGACCAAAGGCATCCGTGGTTCCAAGCGTGACAATAATACCCGCAATTTTTCGGCCGGCTTTTAGTGCTAGCGTACCTTGCGCGCGAAGCGCATCCACATCCATCGAATTCTGTGCGGTCGTGGGAATCGTTACAAGATTCTTCGCTCCTAATCCTAACCAGCCTGCAATATTGTATCGGCAATAGTGACTTCCATCACTGGCAAACACAACAGCATCTTCACGAATACCATGTTCCAAAGACCCCGGCAGGGCCTTTTCTAAACCGATTTTCATCCCGTACAACGTGGTGCCGGTTCCGCCAAAGGTAAATACGCCACCCGCATGTTCAGGATCATAGCCCAACAGCGCTGCCAGCATGGTCACCACTTCCACTTCAGCCAAGGCTACGCGGTGGCTATATTCATCCCACGCTAAGTTGGGGTTATACAATGATGACAACAGCACTCCGATGAGCGAAGAAATCGTCACTGGCGGCACCACATTCTGTTGGGTGCGTGGATGGCCCCACAATGTCAGGCCTTCACAATATTCGACGAGTTTCTGCGTGACCTCCTCCACCGTCTGAGCATCTTCTTCCAGCCGGCTCTGCTTTGCGACCCCATAGTCTAGAGGTTGACGTTCACCCAGAATAGGCCGCTCACTTTTCATCGTATCGACCGCATCTATCGCCCGCATGACGCTATGCACAAAATAGGAATCATGCACGCGGTCAGAAATTGGCTTAGGAAATGCCATTCGAACCGTCTCCAAAATTTTTCGATAGGGAGCAGTCATCAGACTCACCTCCGTTTACAAATTGTCCAGAGTATTGATTGCATTAATTCTATAGTCGTTCCGCCTAAGTTCCGCATATTGGCGTTTCTCAGCCCATCTGACCTTGCCTCCCGTCGAATCATTTCATCATACTTGACTCTTTCCCGTTATCCGAAGCACGATAGTGAAAGCTTCTCATCATATTGTACTGCACATATTGGCTAAAAGGGACTCGATGTCTACAGCTCTCCGTCCAGACCTCTTTGCCGTGAATCCGAATGCCACGCCATCGGTACTTAGAGTCGGACATGGACAAAGCAAGGTCATGATCGTTGACCATTTCTACCGACATCCTGAAGAGATCTTACAAGCTGCGTTAGACCTCCCCTATACAGACCGGTTTGAAATAGTGGGAAATTTCCCAGGCGTCCGGGCCACGCTCAACATGGATACTCAACCCTTAGTTGATCATTTAAGCCAAATATGGGGCGGGAATCTGTCCCCATTTTTTTCGCCGCAGCCGGTTGTCTTTCAAGGCATCAAGATGCAGAACTTCCGTCTAAATGTTGGCCAACGCCAACCCCATATTGATCAAGATGTGACCGCGATGGTCTATCTGAATCCCGAAGGTTTCTGTCAAGGCGGGACAGGGCTCTACCGTCATCGGCCAACCGGACTTGAACGAGTTCCGATCATTCCCGATGAATCAGTTAGACAGTTAGCGGATCAGCTGGAATTAAGCGATGAATTTCTGGCAAGCCCGGAAGGTTATGACAATTTCCAAAATAGCATGATTTTTAATCCGCTATTTGCCTGCCGAGAGAATCGCTATATTAATGAGGGGAACACCTACTGGGAACTCCTTCAACTCATCGAGATGCAACCCAATCGCCTCATCATGTTTGATGGCCGATGCTTTCATTCCCAGTACATTGAGCCAGGCGATTACGACCAAGCCTTTCGGGTTAACCAAATTTTATATCTCCGGCAAGAATCTCAACAAACGACTTCTGCCGAATAGTGTGTTCCCTTCCTTACACTTCTGCTTGACGCTCCGAACCTTGGAGATAGGTGGATTCTTTATATCTTCTCACCACAAAAAGAAACACACAGGCCACGGCAAACATCACACCTGCAAAGAACCAGTAATATTCCGGCCCGGAGAGCGACACACTGCCGTCCGGCTTTTGAATCCAATAATTCACCAACGCGGTAAAACCGTTCCCAAGAGACACAGACAGTAAAAACAATCCCATGATCAGTGACTTGAGTTTTAGGGGAGCTTGCGTATAGGAAAACTCCAGGCAGGTAATGGAGACCATCACTTCAGCCGCCGTGATGATGACAAACGCCAATAATTGCCAGGCAATGCTCGGTGTCTGCCCCTGAGCGATGAGTTGTTCAATATACGCCGAAACCATAAACGCGCCTACCGTTACAAAAAACCCAATAGAGATTTTTCGCAGAGCCGTCAACTTCATACAATGCCCCAGCAAAGGATAGATCCCATAAACGAACAGGGGAATAAACAACAGAATCAAGATTGGGTTGATGGCTTGAATTTGCGTCGGCAACCATTCGATGCCCATCCACTGACGATCCATGCGCTGGGCTTGCAAGACCCAAGCAGAAGAGGTTTGATCGTAGAGAGACCAAAAAAAGGCCACAAAAACATAAATACCCGACAATTTGAGAATAGCTTGCCAGGCTGCAGGACTTTTGAGTTCTTGCATGACACCTGGACGATCAGGCGGAATACATCGATACCGCCGCCGGCCCATCCACAGAATAAAGGTGGCCACAAACATGAGGATGCCGGGCACACCAAAGGCCAGACCCGGCCCATGCCGTTCAAGCAAGAGTGGCGTGACCATCATCGAGCAAAACGCCCCAACATTAATGGCAAAATAAAACCAGGAGAAGGCTTTGGGAAGCAGCTGTTGATTACTCGAATCAAATTGATCGCCAAGAAGAGCAGACACACAGGGTTTAATTCCTCCAGAGCCAATAGCAATGAGCGTCAACCCGATCAAGAGACCCAGCCGAGTATGATCCAAAGACAAAGCCACATGCCCGGCGCAATAAACAAGCGACAACCAAAAAATTGTAGGATATTTTCCCCACCAAACATCCGCTAACAACGCTCCCAGAAACGGAAAGAAATAGACAGCCGATGCAAAAAGATGAAAATACGTCTTCGCTTCCGCTTCCCCCATGGGCTCAAGCTCTCCTTGGCTGTTCATGAGCAGGCTCGTCATAAACACAACCAGAATGGCCCGCATGCCATAGTAGCTAAAGCGTTCAGCTCCCTCATTTGCCACCAAGTGAAGCACACCTGGAGGCATAGCCAAACCATCCAATGCCTTTGGAGAAGTTTCTTCTTGAGACATAACTGAGTTGAGATTGAAAAAGAAAATCTTCAGCGAAGGGTTTAAAGATTACAGATTACGTTCCGCATTCAGTACAATCCCACAGCCATATGTTTGCCCGCAATACTTCTCGCAACGCCATGATGTCCCTGTATAGTACGCTTTGTTTCCTCATCTTCTGCACATTGTTGCTGGAGACAAGCCCATTCGGCATTCCAGTCGTGCATGCCGATGACGAAACGGTCCCCACACTTGATCCGATTCTTGTGACCGGATCTGCCCATCCTACTCGACTACACCGCACAACTCAAAGCCATACAGTCATCGACATGAAAAAGTTGTCGCCCCTTCAACCCAATCGCCTGAGCAGTATTCTCCCGCAGATTCCTGGCATACATCTGGATGAAATGGGCGGTCGCGGGGGCATCAGTTCGATCTACCTTCGGGGCGCCGATCCAAATTTTACCTTAATCATGGTAGATGGAATCCCACTCAATGATGCCACCGACCAACGCGGCGGAGCTGTAGATCTTTCAACCATTCCAATTGACCAGATTTCGCGTGTGGAAATTGTTCGTGGTCCAGTCTCAGCCTTTTATGGCTCTGAGGCCATGGCCGGCGCCGTCAACCTGGTGACAGACGCACATTCAGAACACACAAAAGGTCGCGTTCTACTTGAAGGCGGGCGATTTGATTCACGCCGAGGCGTCATCCAAGGCCAGGGCATGTTGGGTCCCTTGTCGGCAAATCTATCAGCATCCCACTCCCGCAATGGCGAACAAGTGGAACAAGACGCGTTTTCTCAACATGCTATTGTTTGGAACTTCGGCTTGAATTCTGAACCTCATTGGGAGGTTCGTCTCACCGGCAATTACACGGATACTTCCGTGAAAAGTTTTCCTGAAGGCAGTGGTGGTCCTACCTTTGCGCTGTTACAGGACACGGAACAACGCGACACTCAGTCATTCTTAACGGGTTTGAAGACTTCCGTGTCCATTCCTGATGCCTGGGACCATCAGATCTTTTTCAGCCTTTCTAAGCGCTCTCAAGATGTCGACAGCCCGGGCGTTCTCTCTTCCCCTTCTCTTTTTCAAATTCCTCCCACCCACTTTACGACCGACTATGGTCGTTATCAGGGACGTCTCATTGAAACTTGGAACATGGCATCAGGGTGGACATTCTCCTTTGGCGGACAACTCACGCACGAACGGGGACGCCGGAATGGCACACAAGACTTGAGTTCATTTGGAGGTCGTGCTGATGAACCATTAGATTTTTTTCGGAACCGGACATACGGAGGAAGCTTTGTCGAACTGACCGCAACCCCCTGGGAACCCTTTACCGTCAACGTTGGCGGGCGCGTAGACTTCACCAAACAATCGCAACCTCGACTCAGTCCCAGAATCAGCGCACGGTATGCGTGGCTTCCCTTATTGCATGTTCGCGGGGCCTACGGCAAAGGATTTAAGCTGCCGGGACTCGCCAGCCTGGGAGATCCGCTTATTGGTAATCCTGACTTGAAACCGGAAACGAATACAGGCTGGGACATCGGCCTGGAGTTTGCCACGCCCCATCAAGAAATCACCGCCTCAATCACATATTTTCAGAATCGCTTTCGCAGGCTGGTTGATTTAGATCCGGATCTGCTGGACCAAGGACTCTTTCAACTCACAAATCTCAAGTCGGCCACGACAAAAGGGTGGGAATTTGCTTTGGCACTCGCTCCTCACCCTCAGATCTCATTCCAGGGTCATTTTACCTATTTGGCGACCCGCGCCACTGGATCGGGGGCCCTCTTAAGAAACCGGCCTAAATGGCGAGGCGGATTAGGACTGACGGTTCAACTGTTTCCCAACCTCAGCCTGAGCAGCCGGGTGACCATGGTGAGTTCACGAATAGACTTCCAAATACCCACCCAAACAGCTCGCGTCGGAGGCTATACCAAAGCCGACACCACAATCACGTACCGTCCTACCCAAAACTGGCTTTGGTATATGGCTTTGGAAAACCTGACCAATACTTCCTATGAACACTTTCGTGGATTTCCCGCCCCGCCCCTCATCTTCCGGCTCGGAATCGAGTACAGATTTTTCCCTGATGCCTTAACTTAGGGTAATCCTGTGACACTAGGCTTCTTCTTAAGCTAAGAGGGGTTCCAACCGAAACATGGGAGAAAACAGGAAACTGAATTTCGACTCACAATGATAATCCCCTTTCACCCAGGACATGTCCATGCAACAGTCACTTCCCCTTGATGTTGAAGAATACGAAAAACCATCCACGATTTTTGAGCGAATTAAGGACTGCAAGTCTTTGCCCATCTTGTCGCCATTGGCCTCCAAAATTCTCAAGATGTGCCAAGACGAAGAAACAGACGCGTCGACCCTTGCTGAGTTAATCGTTCAAGATTCTGGGATGGCTGCACAAATCCTGTTTATGGCCAATTCGGGCTATTACGGAGGGACGCGTCACAAGGTGACCAGCGTGGTACAGGGCGTGACGCTGCTGGGGTTTTCCACAATTGCCAATTTGGCACTTTCGTTTTGTTTTTATCGCCTGATCAAAGACATCAAAGACAGTTCAAACTCGGCGATCGACCATGTGCAATATTGGCGACGGTCAATCTTTGCGAGCACCGCCGCCCGCGCGATTGGGAAACATCTGTCTCACCCCGACACCGAACTCATGTTCCTTTCGGCGCTTCTTCAGGATATTGGTATTCTAGCGTTGTATGAAGTCGCGTCGGGAGAAATGCAGTCGATACAGAAACACACGCCTCAATATCATGCAGATCTAAATGGGATTGAACTTGAACACCTGGGAGTCGACCATGCACAAGTCGGTGCTTGGCTGGCGCAACAGTGGGAACTGCCTGAAGAATTTCAAGTGGCGATTCTGTATAGCCATACCCCAGAACTATTTGAGACTCCTACGGAATTTCAAGCCTTAGTAGATATTGTCGCCTTATCCAGCTTCGTCGCGGATATGTGGGTGACGGCCACGCCTGAAATAGCCATTGCCAGGGTTGGTGAGAAAATCCAGGATCGTTTAATCCTTCAACCAGAAGATTGGCAAGCCATCTTAGATAACATGATGGCAGACATTCCTCGAATCGCAAGTTTCTTTCATACCCGACTGGGGAAGATGGAAGATATCCAGAAGATTCACGGCTTGGCTGTTGCACAACTGGCGGGACAAACCCAAGAGACAACAACCTAGCACCGAAATTCGGAATCTCTATCTGCAATCTGTCTTTATTCAGAACCCCCTCGCCCTTAAGGGAGAGGGCTAGGGTAAGGGTGAAAGGCGCAGTTGATTGTCAACGTACTATATCTGTCTTAACTGTTAGTGGAAGCTTCGGTGTCAAGTGCGATGCAGGCTTGGTTTCGACCGCCTTCTTTTGCTTGATACAACGCCCGGTCTGCTCGTTCCAGCCAACTTGCCACCGTTTCCCCGGGCACCAATTCCGCCATTCCAACCGACACAGTGGCCGGAATACTCAACTCCTGATACTGAAAAGGCCCGCGACGCACGGCCTCCAACAATCGATCCCCCAAGCGCTGACAAACTTCAAGGCTGGCTCCGGGCAGTAAAATGCAGAATTCTTCACCTCCATAACGTGCCACAAAATCCGTTTTTCTGGGGAATGTCGACACCAAACGATCGGCAACCTGCTGAATCACCGCATCTCCGGCAGGATGACCATGCGTATCATTGATTTGCTTAAAATGATCAATATCCACCATAAACACGCAGGCCGGAGTTTCCGAAAAGAAGCTCACACCGGCCGTGCGCTCTAGTTGCAAATCCAGAGCCCCGCGATTATAGAGTCGCGTGAGTGGATCCAGTTCCATCTCCTTGCGAGCACTTCCCAGTTCCTGCTCGACGGCCTTCAATTTTTCACCCAGCCGTTTTATCCGTTCTTGTTGCCGTTTTTTCCGCTCATCGACAACAGCATTCATGCCTTGTACGACCGCTAACAAGGCATGTTTCACCTCGTTAAATGACCCTGCCTCCGTGGCTGCCCGCAATTGTCCCAGGTAGCTATCCACCTGCTGGTCGGACTCTTTATCTTCCACAATCGCGCGCCCGACCGTATTGGTAAACTCCCACAAGACATTTCGCACATCTTGCAGATTACGATCAACATAGTTTTTTTCTTGTTGCCGATGCCTATTGACAAACTTGGTCAATTCACCCCAGTCGCGCCGAATCGTATCCTGGCCAACGTCGGAATCGTCGTCACCCAGTGAGGCCCCGACCAATATATGCATCGCCCAACGTTCAAATTCTTTTTCAATTTCTTCTTCAGTTTGCTGTTCTAATTCAAATGAATGTCGTCCGAGACAACGCAATACTCTGGCCAAGGATTCGATGGCTTGATCAAAATCTCCCGATTGCGCCGTTCCATTTGAAGCATCCGTCTTCGAGGAACTCACAGTTGCCTGACCTTTTTGAGCAGTTTTTCCTCCAGACCAGGATCCAAACATAAATTTATCCTCTTACACGTTTTTGAATGTTGAAATACCTAGAGAGAGTCAATGATCGCTTCTTGCATCAAACCTAGAATTTAGAGGGGGTCTTAAGTCAATTATCGGTAACTCTTATAGGCCTCTTAAGGCAGATTTGCTAAGATCGAAGCAGAAAAACATGCGGTTCTTACCAAAGCAGACCCATGGTGAAGATAAGGGTAAAGACCCCCTAAAGACCCCCAATTCATATAAACACGAGAGCCTTTCACTCGCATCTCCCTCAGAAACTTTATCAATTTTCATTCTCCAATTTTCATGACAGTCGTGCAATCCATTACAAGCCGGCAGAATCCCCGCTTTAAACGATGGAGCTCTTTGCTAAGCTCCCAAGGCGTCAAAGCCCATCAGCAATGTCTCGTGGCCGGCACCAAACTCAGAAAAGAAGTCCTGCAATATTCTGAAATATCTATTTCCGAGATATTGCTGCCTCCCCGGCATAAAGCCGATGAAGGTCCGGCCTGCGGCAGCCAGGGATTTGTGTTATCCAAATCGCTCTATGATGAACTAGATATTTTCGGGACCAAAGAACCATTGGTGATCTGCACCACTCCCTCTCTACCATCATTCGATCTGACGCAGGCACCAACAGGGTTGGAAGTCCTCTGTCCCGTCGGCGACCCAGGTAATCTGGGAGCCCTCCTTCGTTCCTGTCTTGCTTTTGGGGTCAGCAAGGTCATACTTCTACGCGAAGCCGTTCACCCTTTCCATCCCAAAGTAATTCGAGCTAGCAGCGGATCCGTCTTTCTCCAACCACTCACCTATGGAGGTTCGATTTCGGAATTACACCAACCGGACATCTTAAAATGGATTACTCCCCTGGACATGCAAGGGGAAGATATCGCTATGCTTACTTGGCCTCAAAATATACGTCTGCTGATTGGCGAAGAAGGCATGGGGATTCCTTCCTTACCTTATCGACAACGATTCAGCATCTCCCAACTTCATCCTTCCATCCCATTGAATGCCACCGTTGCGAGCAGCATTGCCCTCCATGCGTATCGTCAACAACATCCACATCAATCACACAAGGAAAGAGATTAATTGAATACGTACCCTATTCACAAATGGAATTGTTCATGATCCAACCAGGCACATATCGTCATTACAAAGGAAAGACCTATCAAGTCATCGGCATTGCTACACATTCAGAGACCGAAGATCAGATGGTGGTCTACCGAGCCCTCTATGGTGAATGTGGCTTGTGGGTGAGACCCTTAGAAATGTTTTGTGAGCAGGTTGAGATTGAGGGGAAATTGGTAGAACGTTTCGAGTTGATATCGTAAGAGAGCATCATGGAGACCTATACCTGGGATGCACATGACTATGAAAAACACGCGCACGCACAAAAGACCTGGGCGAGAGAGTTGTTGGCGAAGATAAAACTTGTGGGAATTGAACACATTCTGGATATAGGATGTGGAGATGAATCCATTACTGCAGAACTAGCAAATCGCGTCCCTTATGGTCGTGTGGTTGGAATCGATAGCTCGAGTTCAATGGTGACATTTGCGAAGAATCATTACTCCACTGATACGCATCCAAATCTTTCATTTTTGGAAATGGATGCGATGCAATTGTCATTCTACGAAGAATTTGATGTGGCATTTTCCTATGCGGTGTTGCATTGGGTAAAAGACCATCGGCCAGTGATTGAGGGGGTGTATAGGAGCCTAAAACCAAACGGTCGTGTATTATTACAAATGGGCGGCCAAGGAAATGCCAAAAATGTGATTTCTGCACTACAAACAATCCAGAAGACACAACGATGGGTCCAATATTTTTCCGATTTTGAGGTCCCATATGGCTTCCATGGACCTCAAGAATATGCTCAATGGCTCAAGGAGGCAAGCTTGACTCCTGAGCGCGTTGAACTCATTTCAAAAGATATGGAGCATGAGGGTGAACCGGGGTTAGCAGGTTGGATACGGACCACGTGGTTACCCTTCACGGAGCGTGTCCCGAAAGAACAACGAGATGAGTTCATCAATGAGCTAGTGAAGGAATATGTTGGACAATTCCCACTCGATGCCAACGGCAAGGCACATGTTGCGATGATCCGGCTAGAAGTTGTGGCAACAAAAATTCTTTAAAAAGGTAGGCACATGATTACTTCCATAAGCGAGAAATCTCCATATCTCACAAAATTCTCCAACGGTAGGCATGAAGCATTCTCGGATACGACAGTAGAAAAAGGTGGAAAAGGACGTGGCTTTCGACCGCACGACTTGCTTGAGGCTTCCCTGGCGTCTTGTATCAACATGACGGTACGAATGTATGCAGAGGAGCATCAGATCCCGCTTATGGAGATCACAACTAGAGTGTCATTAAATCGGGAAACGAAGGGTGTTGCACGCTTTGAATATCATGTTGAGTTGACTGGGGACCTTAATGAGGCACAGAAAGCAAGGTTGTTAGAGGCCGCAGAAAAATGCCCACTCCGCAAGACGCTTTCAGGTACTTTAGAATTCCATATTGCCGATCACATGAAAGAGTGATTAAGTTTAGCGCTGCTTGAGGTCAGGTAAGTAATTTTGTCATCACGGATTCATCCCTGCGATTCGCGATCTTTAAGAGGCGATAATCGTCTATACGATTATCGCGAAAATCAACGGCAAAAGGATCATTCAGGACGCTCAACATAAATTGTTATAGGACGCAGGACATTAATTGTTTCCGCGTCAGGGTGACGTGAATGTCACGGGCCAAATACCTTCAATTATTTCGTTGAGGCGACTTTAATTGTAAGTGCTAGGATTTAATCTGACAGTCAGCTAGAGTCCTTTGAACCCGGGAGATCCGGAGAAAGGACGAATGAGGATGACCACCGAACAAAAGATCATCAAAACCAAAGTGGGTTTGTTGGAGTTGGGCAAGCAATTGGGCAACGTCTCAAAAGCTTGTCAGATCATGGGCTACAGTCGAGACAGCTTCTATCGGTTTAAAGAACTGTACGAGACTGGGGGCGAAGCCGCCCTGGAAGAGATTTCCCGGCGAAAGCCGATCCTCAAGAATCGAGTAGCGCCTGAGGTGGAAGAGGCGTTGGTGAATTTGACCATCGAGCAGCCGGCTTGGGGCCAAGTGCGCATGGCTAATGAACTCAAAAAACAAGGGATCACGCTCTCGCCCGCGGGCATCCGCTACATCTGGCTCCGGCATGATTTGGAGACGATGCGGAAGCGGTTGAAGGCCTTAGAGGCCAAAGTGGCCCAAGAGGGACTCGTGTTGACGGACACTCAAGTCGTGGCCCTGGAGAAAGCCAAGGCCGACAAAGAAGCACATGGAGAGTTTGTGAGTGAATGCCCCGGCTACTGTGGGGCTCAGGATACCTTCTATGTGGGCACACTCAAGGGCGTGGGGCGGATCTATCAGCAGACCTTCATTGATACCTATAGCAAAGTTGGCTTTGCGAAGCTCTATGATCGCAAAACGCCCATCACGGCCGCAGACTTACTGAATGATCGGGTCCTGCCCTTTTTTGCCGATCACGAGATTCCCCTGAATCGAGTGCTCACCGATCGAGGGACGGAATATTGTGGCGCTCCGGAACGGCATGAGTATGAACTGTATCTGGCCGTAGAGAATATTGATCACACCCGGACCAAGACAAAGAGTCCGCAAACCAATGGGATCGTCGAACGGTTTCACAAGACACAGTTGAATGAGTTCTATCGGGTCACGTTCCGCAAGAAGATTTACCAGACCCTCGACGAATTACAAGCCGATTTGGATACGTGGCTACAGGAGTACAATGAACAGCGGACGCATCAAGGCCGGTGGTGTTATGGGAAAACGCCGATGCAAACCTGGCGAGACAGTGTCGTGTTGGCGAAGGAGAAGATGCTGGCCGCTTAACAATTACCGGACTCGCTGTCTGTCAGATGAAGTCTTGACTTATACACTTTAATCTTCTTCTGCGTGCGTTTACCGACCGAATCTATCGCCACCGCTTTCAGTGTATATGCCCGGTTAATTTTGCGGCCGACTTTCCAAGAACATGAGTAAACATCAGAACTTTCCCGACTTCTACTGCATAGCAATCGACCATTCACGTAGAATTTCACTTGATCGATGAACGTATCATCGCGAGCCTCGACCGTTAATAACTCCACCGATCTTCTCTTCACGCCTGCGCCACTGCGCGGTGAAATCCAGCTGACTTCGGGATTCCTCTGATCCGTTGGTGCGGTAATCCACACATCGGCTGATAACTCCGACCTGTTATCCGCGTGATCGACAGCCCTAACATGGTACGTGTAAGTTGTGCCACTCAACAGGCCGGTGTCTATAAATTGAGTCGACGACTCCCGAGCGATCGATGTGCCATCCCGAAGCACCTCATAGTACGCGACCCCAACATTATCGGAAGCGTGCCTCCATTGAATCTCAATTTGCGTTGGGGACAAAGCTGCCGCTTGAATTATTTCTGGTGTCGTGGGCGGCTCGTGATCACCTCCATCAGGCGGCACGCAATCGACATCGACCGAGGCAAGATAGTTCAGGTCCGCGCTATCTCGTGGAAACGCACCCGCATGTTGAAGGATGGCGTGTGCCGCTGTGCACGCATCCTGGGTTGCGACGGCTGCGTGATCAAGCGGTTGCGCCAACGGTGAAGTAACGCTCGCACGGTTAATGTCTCCGGTAACCGGATCGCCGCTGAGATTTCCAGCAACATACGCCTTTGCCTGGGTGTCATCGTCAACGGTGATCGCACGGTAGGTTTGTTTAAAGGAGGTATTGTCCGGTGCCGTGTAAAAATTATTCACGATATTCGCGTTTCCGCCGTCTGAAACCCAGGTTGCGGCCGAAACATAATCAGCAATTAAATTATTTCTAAAATCGACTGTTATCCCGTCATTGCAATCAAAGGACGCACGATAGGATCCTTCGACGCAAGGGGAGATTCGTGGGAGTCGCTGCTGGTTTCCGATAAACGCATTCTGATGAATGGAAATTCGCTGCGCCGAATAACTAACCAGCATCGCCAATCCTTCGTTCAAAGTCTCCGCGAGAAGGCTATTGCTCACGGTCACATGGTGACTCCCTTCGGTAATATCCAGTGCCCCATCCGTCGCTTGAGATATTGAAACGTGGTCGATCAAGATATTGTAGGCCCCGTTCCATATCGTTATGCCATCGGTATTGTCAATCGTAATATCCCTGATCCGGATATGTCTCACGATCACATCGTGGGCTGAATTCTCGCCGTTGATCCTCAGCCCGGCGTTCACGAGCGAGATCCCATGGCCAGGCGCGGAGGCACCATCCACGGTGATGTAGGGACCCCGAACTTGAATGGGACTTTTAAGCCGGATCACGCCCGACACATCAAATTTGATATCGCGATGTCCCTGCGAGAGCGCGTCTCTTAAACTCCCGGCACCCGAATCATTCAAATTTGTGACGCGATAAACGCTGAGCCCATCCCCTCCGGGGGTGTCAGCACCGAATCCGGGGGTGTCAGCACCGAATCCGGAGGTGTCGGCACCGAAGACGTTTGCGTATGAGGAAAATGTAAAAACAATGAGCACGAAAACAACATATGAGATTTGCATACAGCCCTCCAACGAGATTCCGCTAACCTGTTCCTCTCACAAGAATAAAAAACCGGTAGAGCCGGTGAATATGAATGACATGCTCGTGAAAGCAAGAAGCTTGCCCACACGGCCTTACATAGACTTTCCCAAGAAATTTCAACTATGACAGATACTAGATGTGAAGAAATTCAGAAAGTGAATTATTTTCCAATGCGAAGGCGACCACCTACAGTCTGAGCAACATTCCTTCAGTACAACAAGCGCTCACCTCGTGCCCTCTTCCATACATGCAATATGAGAGTGTTGAATAATGAAGATATCAACGGCCATACTTTGCCAGGAAGCTGTTCGCTATCAGGAGCATCGGGTCTGTTCAAAAAAGTTCGTCCAGTCCTGCCCTGAGCTTGTCGAAGGGAAGGCCGCAGCCCTTTTTGCGCGCGGAGCGTACTGGCACTACGTGAGCACGGAAAAAGGGCGAGAACGCCGCTGGCGGCTTTTTTCAACAGACCCAATATGAATTGTGTTGGCAATCCATGACAAACACTGTCGAACATCTTTGCGACAGATTGTTGATGCGTTAACACGTGCATTGCATGAAGTCTGTTGAACAACTTGGCGTAATGTGGAAACTAGAGACACTGCTGAGAAACAACTCTTGCTGAACAGCCACACCGCAGGGCTACCCCTACATTTGTTACCACAACCCTGCTCTCTCCCTCCATTCTCTTCTGCAACGAGTTAACAGAGAACCACATATTAATTTTGCGAAAACGCCAGGATTTTTGCAGGAATCATCTGGAGCCACTTCCTGCGATTGCAGTTGGGCATCGGTATTGCTCTCCACTGGTATAGAATTGGTGTTCCTTTGTGTGGAGCATCAAATCTGGTTGCTTCTAACTCCATCATCATTTTACGGCAATGCTGAAAAGCTATCTGAATTATTCCATCCAGCATCTTTGCATGCTGTCGAGACATTATTGTCTGTAAGGTCATGAAATAGCTCAACAGAATCCTATGCGATTTTCATAAAGAACCCTGGTCATCTTGAAAAAGGAAGCACTGGAGGCCACTCATGCTCAACGTGACAACTCGAAACAGATTTACCGCTAACAAAACCCCGCAATCTGGACATGCCAATGAAAGTGGTCGACTCGGAAAGGATAGACCGATTTCTACCATGCAGATTCTTCTTCTGATGATCGTATTAGTATCCGGTGTGCTGTGTTCACAGGCGGCCAGAGCCGCCACATATTATGTGTCACCCACGGGGAACGATCAGAATGCTGGCACACAAAGAACCCAGCCTCTCAAAACATTACAAACTGCGGCAGACAGGGTCTCACCGGGAGATACGGTTATTGCTTTAGACGGGACGTATTCGACAAGCCCCTCTGGGAGTCCTCTGCTGTATATCCGGCGAGGCGGCACCGCTGGAAGCGTTGTGACATTTAAAGCGGAACACCTCCGAAAAGCCATCATTGACACCGGAAATCGCTACCAGACTGGAATCTACGTGTCTGCAAACTATGTCAGGGTGGAAGGATTTGAAGTCACCAAAGTTGACAACCCCATCGCTATCTATGCCGACAACGTTGAGATTATGAACAACCACATCCATCATGTGGGGCGGATTTGCTCTGACACCACGTATGGCCTTGGTGAAATTTACCTTTCACATGCAAGCCATATTTTGATTTCCGGGAATGTGTTCCATGACATTGGCCGCTTCGAGCCTGGCGAGCAAGGCTGTCAACCGCAACTGCCCTATTATAAAAATCACGATCATGCCATTTACGTGAGTGCCTCAAACGATATCAACATTTACAACAATATTTTTTACAATATTCAAGGCGGCTGGGCCATTCATGCGTATGACGGCAATAGTCCGCAACAGACCACCAACCTGCATATCATCAATAATACATTCGCATTTGAGAATCCTTACCGAGACGGTCATATTATTATCGCAAAGCCAGGCGTCTCGGACTCCATCATCGCCAACAATATTTTTTATCAACCCAGAAATTGGGCTATTCAAGGCCCCAATGCCTCCGGGACAAATGTGAAAATTTATAACAACTTCGTATTCGGAGGCAGAATGTATGATGAAAATACACAAACGGGAAATACCTACTTTGACAACAAACATGAAGACCCGCTTCTTGCCGGTCCAACGAGCTTTGACTTTTCCCTCACACCAGGGAGTCCCGCACGAAATACCGGCCTGTCATTTAGCCAGATAAGCGAGGACCATCGGGGCGTGTTACGGCCTCAAGAGGCTATCTTCGATATCGGTGCGTATGAATTCTTGCCAGAACCCGAACCAACACCAGAGCCAGAGCCTGTTCCAGAGCCCGCTCCAGAACCTACTCCCACTCCCAACCCAGAACCCGTACCACCACCTGATGCGAATATAGGTCAGTCAACAACATGGCACGTTGCCACCAACGGTTCAGACCAAAATGCGGGCACCGCAAGACAGCCATTACGCAGTTGGCAAGCAGCAATAGATCGAGCGAAACCAGGTGACCGCATTCTCATCCAACCAGGCACCTATCATGTCAATGGAGATAGGGGCTATGGCGTTCGCATTCGGAGAAGTGGAACAAAAGCAAAACCGATCACGATACGCGGGAATGGAGGTCAGCCAGTACTCGACTGTGGAGGACTGCAGAACGATTCGTGGATGTATTGTCTGGATATCCAAGCCGATTGGTGGCGCATAAAAAATATCGGTGTCACAGGGGCCACGCAATTGACGCACGGTGCCTGGGCGGTGGGAATCAATCTCGCCGATTCAAATCACAATGTCTTAAAGCGCGTGCGAAGCTTTCGCAACGAAGGTCCAGGCATCTTGATCGAGGGGAATTCTTCGCATAATCTTCTCAAAGATTGCGATGCCTATGAAAATTACGATCCCCTAGCAAGTTCCCCCGGTGAAAATGCCGACGGCATCCAATTGGCGGCACTTCCCAAACAGGCCAAGGGAAATCGGGTCATCAATTGTCGGACCTGGTCGAATTCGGATGACGGGTTGGACCTTTGGGAAGCCGAAGCACCAGTCACAGTTCGTGGAGTTTGGTCATTCCGCAACGGCTATGTGCCGCAGACCTTCACTCCGGCGGGTAACGGAAGTGGGTTCAAATTGGGACGAAACTCCACAGGCCCTCGTCATCGCATTCTCCAAAACGTCGCGGCATTCAACCGTGACGTGGGTTTCAATGGCAATGCTGCCGCCGGGCCAATTAACCTTTTCAACAACACCGCCTATAAGAATGAAAATGCCAACTTTGCGCTGAATGATCGCGGGGTGGCCCATGTCTTAAAAAACAACGTGGCGTTTGATGGACCGAATATCTTTAAACCAGCGGTGAAACAAAGGGCCAACAACTGGAATCTCTTGCCAGAAACGATCGTGAGCGACTTTCTCAGCTTGGATTCTTCGGGCCTGGATGGCCCGCGAGACACGAAGGGGCAATTGCCACACCTGCCATTTCTCCGTCCAAGCCTCAATAGTTCGTTGATTGATCGCGGAGTGAAGGTTGGTCTGCCCTTTTCGGGCACAGCCCCAGACTTGGGCGCCTTTGAAACAGACTCAGGCTCGTGAGAGTGAAGATCGTTCTCGAGGCTTTTGCCAGGCAGAGAAGCTATCTCCGCTGACGATAAACAATCCATTGTCGGAAATCCACAGGGAGGTCAACTAACAATTCAAGTCTCCAAGAGTACTCACCTACTTTCCTATAGTATTCTTTTTCCCTAACCGATGTGCCATCAAGTGCCATAATCGGCAAATTCTGACTTGGCACCACACTCAGGGTTTCACCAACAAACAGTCAACAAGAGCATATGACTCGTCCCTATGAATCTCATTCCAAAACTTTCAGAGTTCGTTCTACGTTGTGTTACGAAAATTTCTAGTCCTTACAAAAGCTATGAAAAATAGTGACGGAGTTTCGTAGACAACTTTCAGAGGGAACCACAGAACACGCATTGCGAATATTGACAATTCTTGATCTAATGTTTTCATGTTTCCTCTTAAAGTTGCGCCTTATCTCATCCTTTTCAGAAATGTAAAATTTCTTCTTTTACGGGCCCATACGCTTGTACTCATAATTGGCATGATCCCATTCTCTACAAACTGCACCTCTGCGCCAGACAAACCCAAACATCTGATACAAGGCGATTACTCCGCTGTCACAGAATATATCCATGCTCTAGCGAAGAAAGAAATGGGCGACCATGATGTCGTTGGGATGAGTGTGGCCTTGGTGGATGATCAGCAGATTGTTTGGTCAGAGGGATTCGGCTACGCAGACAAAGCTAACAATATCAGGGCGACTCCTGACACCCTCTATCGGGTGGGTTCTATCACGAAACTGTTTACCGCCAGTGCCGTGATGCAGTTGGCAGAGCAAGAGACACTCGATATCGATCAGCCGCTACGGGCGTATCTGCCCGAATTCCAAGTCAAAACTCGGTATCCTAGCAACACGGCGATTACCTCACGCAATGTGATGAGTCATCACTCAGGGCTCCCGCGAGATTACTTAGAGGGAATGTGGGGGGAGAATCTCAAACCGTTCAACGGAATACTTCAACGCATACGGAACGAATATGCCGCGTATCCGCCGAATTTACTGTTTTCCTATTCCAATGTAGGGCTGACTTTACTGGGTAGTGTTGTGGAAGCCGTCAGCGGCGTTCCATACGCAGAGTATATCAACCGTGGCTTGCTCCAGCCACTGAGAATGATTCAGTCGGTCATCTCTAGCGCACCACCTCCCATGACCAAAGGATATCGGAAAGGTGAAGAGGCGCGAGACCCTCTGCTACGGGATACGCCCGCAGGTGGATTAAACTCAAGTGTGTCCGACATGAGCCGGTTTTTGTCCATGGTGTTTGCCAAAGGAAAAGTCGGTGAAACACAGGTTCTGCAATCCAAAACAGTGGCTGAAATGCTGCGCCCTCAAAATACGGGCAATCCCCTTGACCGCAATTTTCACGTAGGTCTCGGGTGGATGTTAAGTTCGCTGGATGCCAACCCTATCGAACGAGCCGGAACTGTCGCTCATCATGGTGGTGCAACGATGCTTTTTCATACACAACTCATCGCATTGCCGGAACAGAAGCTGGGGGTCGTGGTGCTGGCGAATTCTGACTCTGCGGGGAAAGTCGTGAATACCATCGCCGCTGAAACGTTGAAATTGGCTCTGGAGGCAAAGAGTGGTATTCAACAACCTCAACGGCAGAGCGTGTCTGCAAGCGATACACCGCTTGATCCTGAAGTTGCTCAAAACTACGCAGGATCTTATACAACAGTGGCTGGTCCCGTCATGATCACAGCAGATGGAAGCCGTCTTACAGCGCAAATCATGGGTGAAACGATGAAGCTGTTTCCCCGAACTGATGGACAACTAGGAGTAAAATTTCTCTTGTTTGGGTTCATTCCAATCAGCGTTGAAGAATTAGAAAATCTGGGCCTCTCGCTGAAAACTGTGGCAGGTCGCCATGTCCTGATCGCAAGGATTGGGACACAGGAAATGCTCATCGGAGAAAAAATCAAGCCTATCACCTTATCTAAAGCATGGATAAATCGGCTAGGAGAATACGAACTAATCAATCGTGGACAAGATTACGAATTTGTTCAATCAGTCACAGCAGCGTATGAACATGGGGTTGCCTTTGTGGAAATCACAACGACTGCAGAGCCAGACACGCCATTTCGTATTGCTGTCCAACCCGTTTCTGAATCTGAGGCCATCATCCTAGGGAGCTTGGCTGGCATGGGCGAAACCATCAAGATTGTTCAGTCCAAAGATGGCTCAGAGGTGCTGGAATTTTCAGGTTATCGGTTTAGAAAAGTGCTGTAATCTTTTTATAACTTGAAATTGATTTTGGTCAAAAGAATCCACTTGTTGTGGGTTATGAAGCCAAACAGATGAAGTTTGCATAACAAAGTCTTAAAAGAGCACTCGACGAGAGGGGACATTAGGCATTGCTTGTTAGTCCGAGCCGATAGAGAGATTTTACTACTATGCCTAATTAATGAAATCTGCGTAGCTCTGCATAAGAATTTCTCGAGCATTTTCAGTAACTGGCTGCCCGTGGCCAACGACGACTCGAACGAAATCCCATTTCATGACCTCAGCAAAGGAAGAAGCAAACGCACACTTATCTCGAATAGATGACTTAAAAAACCTGCTTGCAGCCGGCCTCCCGTAGACACCCATCGCTGAATGAGCCAATTTACTGAAAATGTCAACATCTGCTGGGAGATTGAAAAGCATATCTGAAACAATAAGAGTGCGAGAGAGTTGATGAAATAAGACAACTTCATCGATTCTGGGAATACCGCGCAATACGCAGATATTGAACTGAGATGACAAGGGCAGCGGAAGCTTTGCCAAGTTGTGAAACGAATTGGGATGAGAACTGAATTCACCCAGAACAGATGGAAGTCCAAAAAACTGCCAATCTGGACACCGGTGGAAATAGTCAGACAAAAACAGACTATGGAATCTACTCGGAATGAGGCAATAAAAAGGAGGCTCAAAACCCTCTAGTTCGGCTAAATGTTGTGGGCTATACCGATCCGGTGAAAGAACCAACGTACCCTCGTTTGGCAGTGTCACTACCGTCATACTTCTGTCAGACCGCAAACCGATAATCCGCATCTGGCAATTCTTGGTATAAATATTCTCTGCTAGTTGCAGAAACGGCATTGATTTGGATTAACTAAGTCAGATTCCGTTCATTAGTGGTGTCACCAGACAACGGGAAGCCGCGGTCTCTGTGGGATTAGATCCTGGGTCTGTTGAAAAAAGCCGCCAGCGGCATTCTCGCCATTTTTCCGTGCTCACGTATAGCCAGTACGCTCCGCGCGCAAAAATGGCTGTGGCCTTGCTGGACAACTTTTTTGAACAGACCCGATGCGACTGATAGCGAACAGCTTCCTGGCGAAATATGGCCCTTGGCATCTTCATTATTCAACACTCCTATCCTGTTTGGGTAGGATAGCACGTTCACTAGTTTATGCCACACATGCATGGATTTCATAAGAGGCCTTTCTTTGAAATCATTCGATGAAGAAAAAAATATGTGTACATTAATCAAGCAGTAAAAGTTAACGTTCACGAAATGAGTCTGAAAGAACAAGGTGCTCACGGTACGCATCGATGAGAATTACGGGTCAGATACGGGGGAGACTCAACCGCTTGTGCCGTGGTGGAGCTTCTCAAAAACAGTACTGGCCGTCTGTGCCCTTCTACTTGTCGCGCGAGGGCGACTTGTACTTGACAAACAAATTAAAGGGCGTCCGTATACACTACGGCAACTCCTGCAACATCGTGCAGGTGTGCGTAACTATGGTAACCTTATGTCCTATCATCGCGCAGTAGAAAACGGAAATGCACCTTGGACAGTCCAGCAATTGCTCGAACATGTAGAGGCCGACCGCCTAGACTTTAATCCCAACCAAGGTTGGGGTTACTCCAACGTAGGATATTTGTTCATTCGTCAGATTATTGAAGAGGTGACCGGCCAAGATATCGAAGGAGCTTTGAAACATATAGTCTTTGATCCTCTCGGCTTTCACTCTCCGCAGGTAGCCATGTGGCCAGAAGATCTAAATGGCATAGCCTGGGGTAATACGAATCACTACCATCCCGGATGGGTGTACCATGGACTTCTGGTGGGTACTCCTCACGATGCGACGTATTTCCTCCATCGTTTGATGCGAGGGGATGTTCTTCCTGCGGCACTATTGGCGCTGATGAAAACAGAACATCGAATAGGTGGACCGCTGCCTGGTCGTCCCTGGAATACGACCGGCTATGGACTGGGTCTCATGATGGGGGATACATCAGCGGGATATGCAATAGGTCATTCAGGTTGTGGACCGGACAGCGTGAATGCTGTCTACCACTTCCCAGAGCACCACTGCACCATATCCGCGTTTACCCAAGGGAAGGAGGAAAGTGTGGCAGAACAAGAAGTCGTGCGCCTTGCAAGAAACAGCGGTGACTAACCATCTGTTGTAAATTATGGAACATGTGTTGAAATTGACACTTAGGTATCAGGAGGATTGAACGTGATATACTAGGGCCTATTGGCGGTACACTGATTATTTGGATAGACCAACTTATCTTCTGAGGAGGTGAAACATATGCTTACCCTGCATCAGCGTTTTGTGATAGATGAGGACGGAAAACGAACGGCGATTCTACTTGATATTAATGAATACAACAAGCTGTTGGAAGAACTAGAAGAATTGGAGTCCATTAGAGCCTTTGATGCAGCGAAATCGTCAGGGGACGAAGCTATACCGTTTGAACAAGCTGTTGCAGAAATAGAGAAACAGCGATAGTGCCCTACACCATTGTCATTTTACGCCGTGCACAGAAGGAGTTGGCCGAACTTCCTTCGGAAATTTACGCACGAGTTCGGGATGCCATTAGGAGACTCGGTGAAGAGCCCCATCCTCCTGATGCTCGCAAGTTGATTGGCAGAGAAGGGTTTCGAATTCGGATAGGCACTTACCGAGTCATTTATGAGATCGATGCTGCGCAGCGGAAATTAACTGTGATGCATATAGGGCATCGAAGAGATATATACCGCTAAATAACCCCCATGCCTCGCAAACGATTCCAGCCTCCCCTATAACACTGTGCACGGTTCGTCTGTTGATGGGAAGTGTTGCGCGCACTAATGTCAGTAATTCCTGATGAAAGTTGAAGCGATCGATCATCTGGTCTTGACGGTTCGTGAAGTTCTTGCGCATTTATAGCGAATCCAAATAAGTTCCAGCCGATCCGTGCGGACTTTCAGCGCGATATCACACACTTCAAGCGTACGGAAGTTAATTGAATCGGCTATAGAGTCTTGCACGCTTGATGTTCTTGAAGGTCCTGTTCAGCGAACTGGCGCAAGGGGACCTATAACGTGACCCAGACCAGAATTTGATTGAACTTTGCAACTATGCAGGTGAAGCATGATTCACCGAGATGTGCTATGAAAAACTGAACATCATCCCATGGGTTCCCAGAAAAAGATGATACGTCACACCCTTATTACGATTTTGTTTTTTCTGCTTGCCGGCTGTTCCTGGGCGTACGCAAGATTGACATACGACTTCCTGCCTCTTCCTGAGGATAATCGAATCATGTATGAACAGGGCGCAGAAGACTTAGCCAAGCTTGTGGCAGATAGTATCGCAACGAGTATGAGTCGAGTCGAACAACAACAATATGTACCGTTTAAGGATGGCGAATCGATAACCATCTATGTGTTTAACGATCGAGAGCATTATGCCCGTTTCAGCCATGCTTCCATCCTATCGCGCGGAAGTTCGGCAATGGATGAGGTGTATATGTCAGGGAAATTTCGAGAAAAACGTGAGACGCTCCCAAACATCCTTGTGCACGAGCTGTCTCATGTCCATATTCGCCAATACACTGGCTCACTTCAATACATAAAAGATGTCCCTGGTTGGTTTTTGGAAGGTATCGCGGTGCTCACCTCATCTGGTGGAGGAGCCGAGAACGTAACTGTTGAACAGGCAGAAACGGCTATTCGCAAAGACATTCACTTCGAACCGCATGATTCAGGAAGTATCGTTGGACACAAGTCCGCTCATGACTACGGCTTGAAACCACACATGTACTATCGTCAAGCTAGTCTGTTTGTCGAATACCTGCAGACATCTAACCGTGAAGCGTTTAAAGCTACGTTCGTCGATATTCTCAATGGTGTAAGTTTTAGAGATGTTTGGACAAAGTACTACGGTCATACTGTGTCGGAGCTATGGTCTAATTTTGTCACCACTATATAGAGGTATAGCAACAGAGGCATAACAACCGGTTCCGTGCAACCAGCTAAACTGGTGCGTATAAGTGATGAGTATGACAAAGTCACCCGTTGCGAAAATTGAACTTCTGATTAGAAAGCCCGTTGCCGACGTGTTCGATGCGTTTGTTAACCCAGACAAAATCACGAAAATCTGGTTCAACAGAAGCTCAGGCCCGCTAGAGGTGGGCAAATCAGTCATTTGGTATTGGGATTCGTACAAAGCGTCGACGGAAGTCCGTGTCTTGGCATTGGAAGAAAACCAACGGATTTAGATTGAATGGGACGTGGGCTCGGACAATCCGTCTAACATTGAGTGGACATTTAAAGATCGGGGAAACGACGGCACGTACGTAGACAAAGTAGTCGATTCGACCGGTGGATTCACGCTGGTACTCGCAGCGGCAAAAGCTTACTTGGAACACGGCATCGAACGAAACATCGTGGCTGACCGTTTCTGACCAGATGTCGACTTTTGGCCGTTTTCTGCCGGACAAGTTTCGATCTGCTCAGACATGGTCAGCGGGATCAAGTCCCGTTTATAGAGTTAAAGAAGTCTACTGTGACAGCAAAGCAACTACGTAAAGTTCTCAGAGCGTTGGCGGATCCTGCCATTGCAGAACATTCACAACGCTTTTTCAAGACCGGCAAAGGTGAATAAGGAAGCACTCGCTATTTCTAAACGATTGTTCAAGGATAACGAAGATTTGATACGGAAAGCTGTAGTTCATCAAATCAGGATGGAACAAGCACGGCGACGTTCTCACCATTTTTCCGAAGCTTCGGGCTCACAGCAATGGTCCCGCCTATGAGGACGGGCCAGGCGAGAGCCCTCTTCGGACCGTGAGCGCTTACGGACAGAACGTACGCTCCGCGCGCAAAATAAAGATGTCACCCTTTGGGATGAACCAAGCAATACGCGACATTTCCTTCGACAAAACTCAGGACAAGTCTGGACGGACCCCTCGACTGACTCAGGGCAACTTTTTTGAACCGACCCGAAGCTTCCAAAATCCAATCCATTTCTGGGCATTGCGAATTCTTGGCATCATCATTATTCAACACTCCCAGAATGAAAAAGAAGAACAGGAAACAAAGCTATAAAAAGTTATAACTGATCAGCTAATACTGCCTGAGTCTGCGCTTCACGGTAGGCTCCCAATCGTTTTGCCAAAGCAGGATCGGCGAGCGCTAAAATGGCCGCCGCTAATAAAGCAGCATTAATCGCACCCGCACTCCCAATCGCCAGTGAACCAACTGGGATGCCTTTTGGCATTTGTACAATTGAGAGCAGCGAATCAAGACCTCCCAAGGACTTGGATTGCATAGGCACCCCAAGAACCGGCAATTGAGTTTTTGCTGCAATAACCCCACCTAAATGGGCGGCTCCCCCCGCGCCGGCGATAAACACCTGCACGCCCCGCGTTTCAGCCTGCCTAATGTACTCGACCAATGCATCCGGAGCCCGATGAGCCGAAAGCACTTTGCATTCATGAGATATTTCCAGTTTAGCCAGGTTTTCGCTGGTTAATTTCATGGTCTCCCAATCAGACTTGCTGCCCATAATCACTGAGACTTGCAATGAAGATTCCGCCATACCGTCCGATCCTTTCCTTTTGCACCGAGTCTAACTATTAATAAAGAAGATAGCACGTTGATCACATCCCTATTTCATCGGGCCAACTACACGAGGTCCATATTGACCATCTCAAGGAAGCTGCCTTAGACTTCTAAATATTCTACAAACTTGAAAGACAACTCGCTAACTTTCTCCCTGACCAGGAATCATTTGTCATGTGTTGCTCAAACCCACATATACTTATTCACAATTCTCATAACAGAAAAGAGGGGCATTATGGCACTAAGACTGGGCGACGAAGCACCAAATTTTACAGCAGAAACCACAGCAGGCACCATCAACTTTCATGAGTGGCTTGGGGATGGATGGGGCATTCTTTTTTCACACCCAAAAGATTTTACGCCCGTCTGCACTACAGAGCTGGGCTCAATGGCCAAAATCACTGATGAGTTCAAACAACGCAATGTGAAAGTGTTAGCTGTCAGCGTTGACCCCATTGACTCCCACAAAGGCTGGGTTAACGATATTAATGAAACACAAAATTGCACGGTGAGCTACCCCATTATTGCTGACCCTGACAAGAAAGTGGCCAACCTCTATGACATGATTCATCCCAATGCCTTAGATAATATGACAGTTCGTTCAGTCTTCATCATTGGACCTGATAAAAAAGTCAAATTGATGCTCACCTATCCCGCCTCGACAGGCCGGAATTTTCAAGAAATTTTACGAGTGGTGGATTCCCTCCAACTCACGGCCAAATACAAAGTGGCCACGCCAGCAAACTGGAAAGACGGTGAAGATTGCATCATTACTCCAGCGGTCGCCGATGCCGATATTCCAAATTTATTTCCTAAAGGTCACCGGGTCATCAAACCCTATCTTCGTTACACGCCACAGCCAAACCGCTAAAGTTATCTTTTAAGAAACGGCCGCATCAGAGTAATCTGTTGCGGCCGCTCACATCTTCACCCTTACCCACAAACGTGCGACGCACCATCTCGTGATAACAGGGGAACGTTGAATCATGAAGATAGCAAGGGCCATATTTCCCCAGGAAACTGCTTGTTATTAGTCGCATCGGGTCGGTTCAAAAAACCTGCCCTGAGCCGTTCGATGTATCATCCTGAGCTTGTCGAAGGATGGTTCGACGGGCTCACCATGATCGTTATCACTCATCCCGAACCGTATGATTTATCATCCTGAGCCTGTCGAAGGGTTCTCATGCTCTTTACTTCTTACTTCTCACTTCTTACTGATCTAGAGAACGCCGCTGGCGGCTTTTTTCAACAGACCCTTCAAGGTTGGTGCGTTTCGATTGTCTCCACATCAAAGCCAAGGGTTCGACGACATGAGAAACATCGAAATTCCACGAAATTCTTCATCACGTCAACCTCTGAAACACGAACATCTTCCGGATGGACCTGGCAACATTCCTGAAAAAGCTCCATCTTACCATCGGCAACATCTGTGCCTTCTCCTTCTTTCGACATAACCTGTTTGACGGTTAACCGATGTTTCATGCGGCAATTGATGCACACGACTCCCACAAGCGAAGGAGGACTGACCAACTTCACGGTCAGGGTCAAAGGATGCACTGAAAAACATTGCTGAAGAAATGCGCCGCTTTTAAATACAGCCATAAGAGAGGACCCTAGACTGACTTGTCAACATCGCCTGAGCTATCGCATTTACTCCGAAAGTTCTTGTGTAAAAGGATTAGGACGGGTCGGGACTTGACATAGCTCCCGTTCCCATTCACGAAGGACCTTGTCCTTATCAAACACCAACACATACACATAACAATAGACTTTTTCCCGCAAGGTTGCCTCAGGACCACTCAAGACACTCCCCGCTTCTTGGCCAACAGTCTTAATTCCCCACGGATCCAAATCGGCTTCAGTGAGAACATATCGGTATCTCCACGTGGTCTCGTCTGACAGTAAGGGATCTTCTATCGCATGGGGCTTCCCCAATTTTTGCCTCACATCGGGCTGTTTCAGCACACCAATTCCCTGATCAAGATAGCTGTCACGCCAAGGCACACAACCCATCGTGCACAGGCTCAACGCCACAACCACCAGGAGCCCCCAAGACCTCACAACTCTATCGTTATCCATGCGAGCCAACACAGCAGTATTCACCACATCGCGGACTTATGCGTCTCGTTGAGAATACAGATACCATGACCGGATCAGCGCAAAGACCTGAGCGACCAACCCGGCCACAATGAGACCCAGCGCTGTGGGAAGCAGACGAGAATGGGGATGATCTAAGCCCTGAATACCCAGGATAAATCCACCAGCGACAAACAAAATGCCCAAAACCCTTGCAATGAAAACCGACCTGGACTTATTCGTTTCCATGAAATCGGAAGCCGGCTTCTTGGGACCGGATGATTGCGTAGGATCAGAAGCCATGGCGTGTCACGTGGATTGTGTCAGTTTTCGGTATCGAATTTGGTGCGGACGTTCGGCAGCTTTCCCTAAACGTTTTTTCCGGTTGGCTTCGTATTCGGAATAATTGCCCTCGAACCATACCACGCGACTATCTCCTTCAAAGGCCAAAATATGCGTGGCAATACGATCTAAAAACCAACGATCATGACTACTCACCACGGCACAGCCACCAAAATGCTCCAGCCCTTCTTCCAGAGCACGCAAGGTATTCACATCCAGATCATTCGTCGGCTCATCCAGCAACAACACATTGGCGCCCTCTTTGAGCATGCGGGCTAGATGCACGCGGTTCCGCTCACCACCCGAAAGATCTTTCACTTTTTTTTGCTGATCCGATCCAGAGAAATTAAATCGGGACACATACCCTCGGGAATTCACTTCGACTTTCCCTAGCATCACCGTGTCTTGACCATCTGAAATACATTCCCACACATTTAACGTATCATCGATGAGGCGATTTTGATCGACATAACCCAGCTTGACCGTCTCTCCTAACGTTAACGTTCCGGAGTCAGGCGTCACATGTCCGGCGATTATTTTAAATAAGGTGGATTTTCCAGCTCCGTTAGGCCCAATCACTCCAACAATTCCACCCTTGGGCAAGGAAAACGATAATTGATCAAACAACAAATTTTCACCGAAACTTTTGGCAAGATTTTCCGCATCCACCACCACATCACCTAACCTGGGGCCTGACGGAATATAAATTTCCAAATCGTCGGCTTGTTTGGCCTGCTCTTCGCCAACCAATTGCTCATATCTGCTCATCCGCGCTTTGCCCTTTGCATGTCGACCTTTAGGCGACATGCGAATCCATTCCAGTTCCCGTTCTAGAGTTTTTTGCCGTTTCGACTCGGATTTTTCTTCCTTCGCTAACCGATCCTTCTTTTGCTCTAGCCAAGACGAATAATTGCCTTGGAACGGCATTCCCTGCCCACGGTCAAGCTCTAAAATCCACCCCGCCACATTGTCAAGAAAATAGCGATCATGGGTCACGGCAATAACCGTCCCTTTATAATGCTGCAAATGCTGTTCTAACCATTGCACCGTTTCGGCATCCAAATGGTTGGTGGGCTCATCAAGCAACAGAATATCCGGCTCTTGAATGAGCAAGCGGCAAAGCGCGACTCGCCGACGCTCTCCTCCCGATAAGTCGTCGACCACCGCATCTTTGGGCGGGCAGCGCAAGGCATCCATCGCAACATCGAGCTGATGCTCCAACTCCCAACCGTTTACCGCTTCAATTTGCTCTTGCAATTTCCCTTGTTGCTCGATTAACGCCTCCATGGCCTCTGGAGTCATCTCCTCAGCAAATTTCTGGCTCATTGCTTCATAATTACGCAACAGTTGGACAACGTCCGCTCGTCCCTCCTCCACTACTTCTTTCACCGTTTTCCCTGGTTCCAAGTGCGGTTCCTGTTCAAATAAGCCAACAGAATACCCTTTCGAGAACGTGATGTCGCCAATATAATCTTTATCAAGACCGGCAATAATGCGAAGCAAGGTACTTTTGCCTGAACCATTGAGACCCAACACACCAATTTTCGCACCGTAAAAAAACGAGAGATAAATATCTTTCAGGACCTGTTTCTTGGGAGGATGAATTTTTCCAACCCCGACCAAAGAAAAAATCACCTGCCTATCATTCGCACTCATACGAAATCTTTCCTGTATCGAGTCATACTGTGGATGAAGAGTTTGAGTTGGCAACGAAAAATGCGGTTCACCTTACCAAAGGATTAGGCAGATTCACAATGACAAGGGTCAGTTGAAAAAAGCCGTCAGCGGCGTTCTCTAGACCAGTAAGAAGTGAAAAGTGAGAAGTAAAGAGCATGAGAAAAACCTCAGGCTCCTTCGACAGGCTCAGGATGATAAATCATACGGTTCGGGATGAGTGATAACGATCATGGTGAGCCCGTCGAACCATCCTTCGATCAACTCAGGGCAGGCTTTTTTGAACTGACCCGAGACCGCTCATCGCCAACAGATCTTTGGCGAAATATGCCTCCTGATATCTTTATTATTCAACACTTCCACAAGGCAGAAGACTGCAATTCACGCGACGAGGGCTGCAAAAATTAGGGCCCCCAGAATTTGAAATAGGCCAGATTCTGGGTATGATAAGAAGAGAGGGGGGGCATGCCTTACCCCACGTCAATGTCACCATCTTCAATGCTACCGCCAATTAATTTTTGTAGCCAATGCGGGAAAGAAGTCGAGCAAAGAATCCCGCAAGGGGAAACCCTCACACGCGCCGTTTGCCCTAGCTGTCAGACCATTCACTATCAAAATCCCAAAATGGTGGCGGGCTGTATTCCTGAATGGAACGATCAGATTCTCTTATGCCGTCGCGCTATTGAACCCCGTCTAGGTTTCTGGACTTTTCCGGCTGGCTTTATGGAACTAGGAGAAAGTATCGAAGAGGCCGCCGCTCGGGAAACGTTGGAAGAGGCCCAGGCCCATGTCGCCATTCATTCGCTCTTCGCACTGTTTAGTTTGCCACATGTCAGTCAGGTCTACGTCGTCTATCGCGCCGTCTTGCAGGATCTGAATTTCGGCCCAGGCGAAGAAAGCCTGGACGTGCAGTTGATGCCGATCGAGGCTATTCCATGGGACCACCTGGCTTTTCCTGTCATCAGGGAAACGTTAGACCGTTATGTCAAAAACCGATCTCACCCTCCATTTCAAGTACATTTTGGAGCCATCCCCAACCAAGAATATCCCGCAACGCAGAAGGTTGCTGATCAAGCATGACCCTGTTTCCCTATTTGGGAATGTTGAAAAAAGCCGCCAGCGGCGTTCTCGCCCTTTTTCCGTGCTCACGTACTGCCAGTACGCTCCGCGCGCAAAAAGGGCTGCGGCCTTGCTGGACGACTTTTTTGAACATTCCCGTCGAATTGAAGTCACCAATGTTCTGAAGACCTTTTTGTAACTTGAAATTGAACTATTCAACGGTCCTCTATTCGTTTTTTAATTCTTGACGAAACTGGTTTCCAAATCTAGTAACGTTTTTTTAATCGACAACCCGCCCCCATAGCCCACTAATTGTCCATTACCCCCGATGACCCGATGACAGGGCACAATAATCGAAACCGGATTTTGTCCGTTCGCGGCACCAACGGCCCGCGAGGCATGGGCATTGCCAACTTTTTTCGCAATGGCCCCATATGACATGGTAGCTCCATACGGAATAGTCGTTAGCGCTCGCCATACAGAACGTTGAAATTTCGTCCCCTCTAAAGCCAATGGGACAGAAAATTTCTGCAATCGCCCGGAAAAATATTGTTCCAATTGCTTAATCACATCCTTAAACAGTCGTCGGTTCTCTTGCCATGCCTTATCTATGTTCATAGGATGTTTGCCATCTTGAAAATGCAAGCCATGCAGCCCATCATGATCACCAACTAATAACAGCCGTCCCACAGGACTAGCCCAGACACAATACGAATACGAGTTTGAAGATTCAGCCATCACCAGCCCCTTTCATACGAATCAAACAAGCAGCCTCTCCTCATCAGGAAATCACGAATGTCATTACGGGAATATTGAATAGTGAAGATATCAAAGGACATATTTGCCCATAGTAACGTCAGATACCAAGAGCTTCGGGGCGGTTCAAAAAAGTCCATCCAGCAAGGCCGCAGCCATTTTTGCGCGCGGAGCGTACTGGCAGTACGTGAGCACGGAAAAAGGGCGAGAACGCCGCTGGTGGCTTTTTTCAACAGCCCCATTACGGATTCAATATTCTGACATCAAATGGAGAGTACTTTCCTGGAAATTTCTTGGAGTCATATGCGCCAGTATGAGAAGGAAACATCTGCAAAGATGGAGGAGCCGGCAAAGAGGCACTTTCCAATAACGTTTGTGCCACTTTTTGCCGCCCAGGGTCCGAAGGCGACCAAGGACGATACAAAGGGTCCCCAAAGAGCACCATCCTCCAACTCACATACCGTTTGGAAAGATAATACGCTTCAACCAGAGAATATTTTCCAGAATACAACAGACCAAAAAATTCCGTGGGCAACGGAAATGCGTCCAAATAGGGTTCATCAACTGGACCCAATGTGACGGTAATGCCCCGTTCCAAGGCATTTTTACACCACCCTGGCTCATCGGGATTATGAACATTCGCCGCTTCTCCGGAGGCAATATGATAACCAATCGCGCCTGGATTAAATGTAAAGGCATCTTCGTAATGCCTCAGCCGATACCACCCAACATACAAGGCAACATTGGGGGCCTCTCCCGGTTGACTGAAACGTTTTTCCGTATTTTCCAAGATCACCGGATAGTTTGATGCGGCTTGAAAGTGTTTTGCGAAATTCTGCATATCCGTATCGTAAAACCCAGTGGACAACGGAGCGCCCCTCTTTTTTATGCCTCGTGAATCCACATATACCTTTCCAGAAAGACCACGTGATTCCGTTTCCATAGCTTGATCAATCATTGTACGCACATGATTCGGAGTTAGAGCATCCAATCGACTGACCATCAGAATAGGAAGCGGCCACTTATTTACGTCTCCCGCATACCCAAGGTACAAGGGATTGGGGAGGCGCCCGCCTAAAGGATAGGATCCGTCGTTCCACCACAAAAAGCTCAACTCACTATCCACGCTCGCCTCTGCGCCAGCCTGTCGATATCGCTCTATTTCCCAATCAGCAAAAACGAGAATACCCCACACACCAAATGCAGGTTGGACAAGACTATAGGCTTGTGTCCGGGTCTTGGAAAACGGGGCTTGCATCAACCTGATTAATAACTGCTGAACGGCATTTTTTTCACCACGAGTATCAACCGATGCCCCAGGCTTCTTGCCCCCCAACGTCTCCACACCAAATTTTCCAAAAACACGTTGACTGATTTTCTGGTAGAGGGCCAACATTTCGTCTTTGTTCTGCACTTGGGCATTTGCGACAATATCTTGGTGGCAAGCCTGGAACAACGTGGTCAGCCGATCCCTTAACGTCCGAATTTTGGGTAGAGGTGTTTTTCCCTCTTTCTCTGGTGAGGGAAAAATTAAATCATCAGGTGGCTGTTCAGCTTTCAACACACGCGCCTGTAAGCTTCGCAACTCTTGCTCCTGTTCATGCAAGAGATTGATGGCTGACCGTTTCCAGCCCCGGGCATCATCTATCCAAACTTGTTCGTCTTTTGTGGGCTTAGGAGCTCGAACCCGCAACGGCATACCAAATACGGTCACCAAAGTGCTAATCGAATCCGCTAACCCTTTCTTCTGTAGTGCTTCGCGTACTGGCCTGACCAAATCATTGTTATACACATCCCGGTTAATCGCATCAGAAGTAGGCAGATCCAGATCAATACGATTAACAGACGGAATATGCCGCCGCTCCATGTAATATTTTGCCAATTCTTGGCTTTTGGGACTTTGAAGGTTCACGAGCACCGCCACCTGTTCAGGCAAGACCTCAGCCTCCGCGGCAAGCGAAAAAAACACCCACATCAGAACCACTGCCTGCAATACATATCGTATAAAAATTGACACGAAGGGACTCTACCTCATCGCCCTGAAAACTTCCAAATTGAACAACACTGAATTTGTCCTACCCCGCAAGGTAGACTTGCCCAAGACGGTTGGCTATGATCCGCACATGTCTCAAGAACTGTATCTTCAACCATGGTGCCAATATCGTCAACTCTCCCTCTCGAAACTGGCCCAACAATCGGCTATTGATCTCAGCACGTTACAGGATGTCCAAAATGGGAGTATGGATCCGACAGTTTCGCTCCTCGCAACCCTCGCCAGACATTTGCAGATTCCCATTTCGTGGCTTCATTACCACCCTTTAACTATTCAACGCTTATGGAACGACCTAGATGACGACCAACCCGAACTGCCCACAGATCATGATATCGACCCCATCTTCGAACGGATGATTCAAGCCCGACGTGACTATCCGGATCTTTTTGTCTTACTGACCAACCTTATTCATCACGATGACCCCAAACTCATTCGAGCGGCCCATGTCAACCTTCAAAGCTTGTCTAAACAAATCCGCACAACGACCCTGCCATGGGGTTCACGTCCACCAGGACATTTCGAACCACCCAGCGACTAACGGGAACCTCTAACGTTAAGAAACAGAAGGTGCTTAAAGAAGCGAGAGCATTCATTCAAGTCGCTAAACCTATGCCCTTATGCTTCGGTCTGACTATGCTTCCAAAGCCACCCGATTTGGATGCTTAGCCCTACCAGAACCGCAATGAGCCCAACATACAACCCTGGTATGCTCCCATGAATGATCCCCAAGCTTAAAAGGCACGACATTCCCACAAGATAGAGACTGACCGCCTGTGTAATAGGGGCAGTTGCTCCCTGATACACCAGCCGTCCTTGAAAATAGCTTTCCCAGGGACTTAATGCCGGCAATATCACAGCGATCCAGAGTGCCGTACTGGCCATAGTGGTAAGGCTGGGACTCAATGCCGCAACCGATCCAAACCAAAGTATTGAAAGCGGAGTCGCCGCAATGACCAATAAAGAGCCAAACGCACCGAGCGACACCAATCCCACAAACTGTTGCAGAGGAAGGGCAAATTGAGGCCGGTCTGAAAATGTCACGACAACTTCCTGAACCGCAACCCCCACACTACGAAACACGAAGGTAAGCCCGCTGAGGACCGGCCATATCGCTAACGATTCTAAGGCTCGCGGCATACGGCTGATGGCTGCGCTTAAAATAGGAAGAGTTGCCAAGGCAATTAACGGCGTGAGCGCTAAAGGCCAATAAAATTTCATTAGATAAGAAAGCGTCAACGGCTGTTGCTCAGGATCATCATGCCGGTTACGCAAATCTTGAACCATAGGATGAACACACCAGAACATAAAACCGGCTTCCACAAGTACCCCGGCCGATAGCGCCACGGTGGCCACCATAATCCCTGAAAAGTTTTGCATCATCAGACCTGCCAATAAAACCGATGCACTCACGCCGACTCGAAGTAACGTCCCGATACCCACGAGACGGGTCCGGCTTGCTCGAATGAGCAACCCCTGAAAAAACCGCCTCAACGCAATCGCTAGAGTCCAAAGGGTCATCATTTGCAGCCCCATTCTTGCAGGCTCCCAAATACTCTCCGGAGCTTCTAGAATGACTCGCACAATCACATCATACACAGGAGTAAACGCCACAAGTACATGAAGACACGTGAGGCCTAACCCTAACGTCATAATAAAATTTCGCATAAGGCAGTAGGACTGCCAATCTTTACATAGCGCCGTTGACGCTACCAAGATCATAATAACTGGCGCTTCAATCACCAGGGAAAGCGGAAAAACCACACCGCCATAGGCGGCTAAATGAATTTCCGGATTGGCTAAACGAGAGACGGCCGCCGCCACCAACAACAGTTCCAGTCCCATGAGCAGCCAACTGCCCGCTAACGGCCACCACATACGAAAAATCACACACAAGTGAGAAGAAGTACGGTGAGGCAAGTCGAATGTCCTAAAGATCATGCGAAAAAAGTGACAGCAAAATACCTTCCAGTTTGCTGGGGGTATTCAAGAGCAGATTTCTATGAAGACAAATGTCAGGAGTAAAACCTTCCCTTTCAGTCA
The DNA here is from genome assembly GCA_965223315.1 of Nitrospirales bacterium. Classification (GTDB taxonomy): domain Bacteria; phylum Nitrospirota; class Nitrospiria; order Nitrospirales; family UBA8639; genus Nitrospira_E. Next base: position 1,720,133 of record CBDCWD010000004.1, on the reverse strand, counting down.
AGGCTTTAGCTAAGTTTTTATAAAACCTGCCAGGGGAAGATTCTCGTACCTTAACAGGGCATTGAACAAAAGACATATTGAAAGAATCTATGTACAGTAGTTCTCTCAGCCACCAAGATATGTCCAAAGGGGCGCCAAATTGAGATGCTGCTGAACGTGATCAGCCCAGCGATCGATCGCATTACTCAATCTGGCGGAAACAGCTTGCGACAATTCAACATCTATTGGCTGAAGCTTTTTTCTAACACGAACACGATTTAGCCATTGACGACGAAATTCTGGTTGATCGAAGACGCCATGAATATAGGTCCCCCACATCATCTCATCCAGGCTCTTGGCCCCATCATATTCTTTACCCCCTGCCGTCCTGGAGATAGAGGGATGTGGTGCAAGGGAAGCCTCGTGATCTGAAAGGATTTCAAAGCATGGCGACACTCCATCACCTCGTTTAGTCTCACCCATATGAATTTCGTAACCTTCAACCACACTTTCATCAGCCCAAGATTCAGAAACCAGGCGGGCACGAACCTGTCGGGTTTTTTTGAGTGGAAGAAGTTCCGTCGCCACATCAAGGAAACCAAGCCCCTTTGACGAACTTCCAGTTTCTACATGATGTGGATCCGTGATCGACTTTCCCAACATTTGAAATCCTCCACAGACCCCAACCATCTCACCACCACCACTGACATGCTCCAAGAACGCATTTTCAAATCCTGACTCCCGGATGTACTGTAAATCTGCTATCGTCGTTTTACTTCCTGGGAGAATGATGATATCCGCTCCCTGAAGTTCGTGAGGTGACGCGACATAGCGAAACGCCACATCTGGCTCCGCGATAAGTTGATTGAAATCTGTGAAATTACTCATATGTGGAAGTAATACCACTGCCACATTCACCATCTCTACACCAAAAGGTGTTCGACGCAATTGCTCACTCCCCACACTATCTTCTTGATCCAATTCTAGATTTTTCACATAAGGAAGAACGCCTAACACTGGCACACCTGTACGTTCTTCTATTATTTTGATGCCATCATCAAATAACATCAAATCACCCCGAAACTTATTAATCACCACGCCGATCACTCGTCCCCGTTCTTCTGGAGACAACAGATCCATCGTTCCGATCACTTGCGCAAATACCCCACCCCGATCAATATCTGCCACCAGAATGACTGACGCATCTGCCATTTCTACGACCGGCCAATTGACAAGATCACGATCGCGAAGGTTCATCTCCGCCGCACTCCCGGCTCCTTCAATCACCACCACATCATGCATCTCAGCCAACTGGTCATAGCTCGACTTCACCACCTCCCAGAGAACAGTCCTATGATTAAAATATTCTTGCGCGTCCTGTCGTTCCCATACCTTCCCCTGAATAACGACTTGAGATTGACAATCCGCCTCAGGCTTTAACAAGATGGGATTCATCAACACGGAGGGAGCAAGACCACAGGCTTGAGCTTGTAACACTTGAGCCCGTCCCATCTCTCCCCCATCACGCGTCACAAAAGAATTCAACGACATATTTTGAGCTTTAAACGGGGCCACATTCACTCCATGTCGATACAGCAATCGACAGAGTCCTGTGGTCACCAAGCTCTTTCCCACATCAGAGCCCGTTCCTAAGACAGCGATCGATCTAGTCATTCACGCACAAAGACAGTCAAAAGAGTCATGAAAAACGAGTGTTTTTTGCAGCCAGAAAACCTCCACTCGACTATCACATCAACAGATACTAATACCGCAAGCAAATAGATGACAATTGAGAACGATTCTGCCAGACTCCGAGGCTTTAAGCAGTTGGGCCAAGTGATCAGGGAGTTCAATTTATGGATGGCATCGAAGCAAGAACCAAGGACCCGGCCGCTGCGTGAGCAACGGTTCAGACACTACATTTCACAATAGCTCCCGTTAAACCACCTTTATCAGCTACTGCGACTGCCCTTCACAGATCATCTAATGAAGACCCTACCTTTCCCCCAAACCCAAAGAATTTGGCGGTTCCCCGACCAACATTCTTCATGCCCTCAATAATTTCTTTCCCAAAAGCACTAGGTCCTGTCGACATTTATTTGAGCCATAAGTAACTGGCCGCGAGGTGAACGAATGAGAGAAACGAAAGAGCCGTTTTATCATACCGAGTGGCCACTCGACGGAAATGTTTGAGGTAGCCAAACATGCGCTCCACCAGATTGCGTTCCTTGTACAGCACTTTGTCGTAATCCCGATGCATCGTGCGGTTCAACTTCGAGGGGATCACGACCAAGGCTCCAGTCTGCTGAATCCTGTCAACAATCTCATCGGCATCATACCCTTTATCAGCCAGCACAGCTTGAGTTTGGAACCCATCGAGTAGAGCTGGGGCTTGTGTACAGTCATGCCGTTCGCCCCCTGTGAGAAGGAATCGGAGGGGATTGCCCAACGCATCACATACAGCATGTCGCTTGGTGCTAAACCCACCCCGGCACCGCCCTAAGGCCTGCGTCTGCTGCCCCCTTTTGCGCCGGCTGCATGTTGAGGAGCGCGAATGATCGTCGCATCGAGCATGAGCCATTCCGTATCAGCATCGACCGCGAGGGTATTGAAAATCATTTGCCAAACCCCGGCTTTTGCCCATCGCCGAAACCGTTGATGCACTCCAGACCAGGGGCCATACTCACGCGGTAACGACCGCCATGGGGCACCGGTACGCCCGATCCACATCACGGCCTCGATAAAGCGCCGATTATCGCCCGTGCGGCCCACATCGCTGGCTTTGCCAGGGAGTGAGTCTTTAATACGCTCCCACTGATCCTCTCGTAAAGACTTTGGGTAATTCATGAGAACCTCCTTGTTAAAGAGATTCTCGCCCAATTCTCGTTAAATGTCGACAGAACCTAGTCGCTCCGGCTCTGCCTACGCCTCCAGGAAGGGAACCAATTGTATCCAACTCAGTCAGCACACTCCTACCATGCACACCAATGGACTCACCATCGTTCAGAACCTATGAGGCACAAACCGCCGCTAACTGCACGGAGCCCCCTGGAGAGGTGTAGCTGGTAGATTAAGTTGAGGCATTCGTTGCGGCAGCCGATACTGGCGTGATCCCCAACGGATCCACAAAGTTGGGGGGATTTCTCCAGCATAGGCATAGAGATTGGTGCCCCCCGCTAAACCAATCGGATCCCTTTGCGTAAACCGCCCGACTGCCGGATCGTAGTATCTGGCGCAGGCATAGAGCAACCCTGTGCCATCCGGTTCTCGTCCCGTGTAGCCATACTGTGGCAGCCTGCCAGTACTGCAGGCCCTATTCCCTCAGACATCATAGCGTGCCGTGCCCTTGGCTTGACTGTTATGGTCCGTCTCCGCCACGACACTCCCTAGACCATCTTGATGATAGTAGGAAGGTGTGCCTGCACTGTCCACACGTATGACCGGCGTATCAATTCTCGGGCCATGCACATGCAGGGCCGTGGCCGTCGTCCAAGTACTGCCAAACTCTGACGTAATGACTAGCCAATCATACAAATATTGTTGTTCGAGGCCGTTGACAGTCTTGTTGATCCACCCTCCCAAATCGTCATAAGCATAGGTTTCCGGATGTGCCCAAGTCTTAGAGGCTTGCGTCAATTGATCCCACGCATCGTACGTGAGACTGAGCGTGCCTTCACTCGTCGTTTTGGTCTCCAGATTGCCATTGAGATCGTAGACAAACGATTGGAGCACGGGGCCACTGGTCGACCCTTGATGAATGGCTTGCAGCTGATTGACGGCATCATATTGATACACATCCGTGGTGCTACCCAAGATCTACGTCAACCGATTGCCCAGCGCATCATAGGTGTATGTTTCCATCTGATCGAGGGTCGTGAGGCCTCGCTCCACAGATCGGTTCCCACGTCTCTGCCGCTCTCTGCAAGATTGTCACAATAGGGTCCTGACACCAATTTATTCTGACCCCCATTGTCACGAGTGGAGACATGATAGCGCGCACGTCGTATTCAAGGCGGAATGGTCGAGCCACAAAAGCACAATGGCAGAGGATAGGTTAGGTTAAGCAATGCCCTCAAATGATAAGGCAAACCCTCTTTAGGGGGGACGGTGACAACCCATAAATTATTAACTTATCAGTGTCCCTCATTAATTACCTTCAAAAATGATGTTACTTCCATTGGATGGTGGCCTGAATCTGTTTCGCAAGCTCAACAGCCTCCGTCCGCCAATCGCTCTCGTATCCTCGACTCGTGCTCGTGTCGGCAAATACGAACCCCACTTGGAGGAAATACGAAGCAGAGAGGGGCAATACATAAGTCTCAGCACGGCTTGACCCCGGCGGCATTTCTTTCTGAAAAAACTCTCCTTCCACAATTCTCTCAGAGTCATATTTGAGCCACTCCCCTTGGGCCAAAGACACCCGTTCAAAGCCTTCAGGGGGGCCTGGGTAAACGTACCCTTTATCCCTGCTTCCTTCTCGCTCCAACTTTTCGAGATACATCTCAAAATCTTGTTGGAACTGGTATTGAATATACTCTTGGAGATGATCAAACGCACGAAGATCATAAGGATAGTCGGCTTCTTTTCGAATGACGGAGACGGCCATGGCCAAGATGCCTCGCTTCCCTTGCCAAAACCACCCTTTGTAGTCCCAACTCCGCCGCAACATCAGCACATAGGTTTCTTTGGCGTGTGGCCCCAAATCCCTAGAAAGATTCACGTGAGAGTTAACCCGAATTGGCGGCAAGCCATGATTCACGGGGGGAGCTTGAAAGAGAAGCTGTCGCTCATCAATGGTTAAACGATACTTCACCCATCCTGACGAACTGGGGTTTTCAGGAAAGAAGGCTGCACAGCCCACTAGGAGACTCAAGATAATGGTACTGCCTAGGAGACCTTGGGATAGGCTCTTTGTTTGAATGTGCGACATACGGCAATGAATGTTAGTTAGGCAACGTATGAGGACTCACCGAAGGCGGGCCCAGTAACAACGGCGCAGCTAATACAGACCCGAGAATTTCCAGAGGATTCCCATTCAACCCGATGATATTCGGCACGGCATCAAAAGAAGATCCATCGTGCTGCACATTGGTAATCCCTGCTTGGGCGTAGATCGCTCCACTTACTTGAGTGTTTGTCGCACAGGCAAAGCACGCAATACTCACATTCGATAAGGCCCCACCACCGGTCGTATTCACAAAGTTCACCGCCGAGGCAACAATCGCCCCGCCACCGCTATGAGGGATTAGGGTGAGACTCTGCCCACTTGCTTGTACGGACTGCAAGATACCCGCTGGCTGTTTGGCTATATCGAGGAAGAGATACTTAAAAAGTAGGTATTGTACTAGGGTATCTTTGTTGATAGCAGTCTATTCCATCTTTCCAACCTCTACGTTTCAGCGATGTAATGATCACATCACGCGCGGTTTCATCCTGAAGGACTTGCCATTGTCCGCTATGGGATACTCCCTTAGTCACTACGAACGTAAAAAATTTTGGTAACATTTGTGGAGGAGAGAAACAATCGCTCAATATTGTGCCTCCCGAAACAGCTCTAAAGTAATAACGTCCAGTCGCATCCTGTTTCTGATACGGGATCTTTTTGCGCTCACCTGCTACCGATTCCTCATAAATGTAGAAGTGAGAAGGCGCAGGACTGGGACCTTTGACAAACAATTTTCCATTCTTTGGTATATGATAGACCCCATTGGCTTCAACCCCTTCCGGGTCATTGTAGATTACCACGACAGGGCCCTCGAACCCTTCCGCCACTATAAATTCTTCCGTGGGAGAGCATCCACTGAAAACAGACAAGAGAGCAACCCATAAAAATCTTCGAATCATTGCGCAAAAGTTCCCGAAGACGTAAGAGGAACAGAGGAATCAAACTCAAAAAACTGGCCATCGTCAGGGAACAGGCTGACTGGCCCATCAAAAAAATCACCGGATCGACTGGTATCAAACTGGCCAATCACGCGACGGCTCCCTAACGCATCAATAGCCGTAATGACTGCACTGGGGAAATCATCTCCACTCAATGTGCCAGAAATCCGCAATTGATTACCCGTAATAGAGATTTGCATATTTACACGCGTATCAATGGCCGGAGTAAACAGATTGAAGGTCTTTGCATTCTGTGCCGCAAAATCAAAACTGGCCGCGGCACCAGTTGGGTTCAAAAAACTCCCTTGCGAGAAGAGTGATATGGCATCACCTTGTTGCGGTCCACCTAGTAGGGTTGCCGGGAACTCCAAGGGGTTCGTGGCAAACTGGAAAGGTCGATCGAATGCTACTGTTTGTTGATTAAAATCAAAGAAGGCACTTTGCTGAACTTTGGGTCCGCCTTCAAAACCTCCACCAAATACCGGGAACGGGACAGTACGCTGAACCTCAACCTCGACCGTTCCACCTAAAGTCGTGGAACTAGAAGGAGAAGTATTAAAATAGTTCTCACCGGCTGTCGAGACAAGAGTCGCACCCGGTGACAACGGCGACGTGCCCAACGGATCGGTAAAATTCGTGGGATTGCCCCCGGCATAGGCATAGAGATTGGTGCCCCCGGCCAAGCCGATTGGGTCTCTCTGGGTAAACCGGCCAACCGCTGGATCGTAGTATCTCGCCCGGGCATAGATCAACCCTGTGCCGTCGGGCTCTCGTCCCGTGTAGCCGTATTGAGGCAATCCACCCGTCTGTCGCGTGACATTGCCCCAGGCATCATAGCGCGCCGTCCCTTGCGCCTGACTGTTCTGGTCGGTGACAGCCGTCACACTCCCCAACCCATCTTGATGATAATACGACGGGGTCCCTGCGCTATCGACCCAAATGATCGGGGTATCGATACCAGGGCCATGGACATACCGCGCCGTGGCGGTGGTCCAAGAACTACCAAACTCGGCGGCAATGGCGAGACCATCATACAAATACTGTTGTTCGACGCCATTCACCGTCTTCGTGATCCGCCGTCCTAAATCGTCATACGCATAGGTTTCCGGATGTGCCCAAGTCTTACTGGCTTGCGTCAACTGATCCCAGGCATCATAGGTCAGACTCAGCGTTCCCTGAGTCGTCGTCTTGGTTTCCAGATTGCCATTGGGATCGTAGCCAAAGGAAGAGAGGACCGTACCCGTGACCGAGGCCGCACGAATGGCCTCCAATTGATTGGCTGCATCGTAGAGATAAAAATCGGTGGTGCCGCCCAGGGTCCGCGTGAGCCGATTGCCCAGCGCATCGTACGTGTAACTTTCGGTCTGATCGAGAGTTGTCAGACCCAACTCCACTTCATTATATTATAGGGTCAGATTCGAATTACAATTACGCACCTAATTTTTGAAATTACATTCGGCTAATTTTTCATTTCCACTGCATGGTGGCTCGAATCTGTTTCGCGAGGTCAACTGCCTCTGCCCGCCAAGCACTCTCCGCGTATCCCCGACTCGTACTCGTGTCGGAAAATATAAAATTCACGATCAGATAATGTGATGAAGAGAGCGGTAGGACATAGACCTCGGCAACACCGGGGACCGGTGTGAGTTTTTTCATCAATGCTCCTTCAACAATTTCCTCGGAGCGATATTTAAGCCACTTCATTTGAGCCAAGGTCACATGCTCAAAGCTCTCAGGGGAACCGGAGTGCGCAAATCCCTTGTCTCTAGTTCCTTCTCGCTCCAACTTTTCGAGATACATCTCAAAATCTTGTTGGAACTGGTATTGAATATACTCTTGGAGATGATCAAACGCACGAAGATCATAAGGATAGTCGGCTTCTTTTCGAATGACGGAGACGGCCATGGCCAAGATGCCTCGCTTCCCTTGCCAAAACCACCCTTTGTAGTCCCAACTCCGCCGCAACATCAGCACATAGGTTTCTTTGGCGTGTGGCCCCAAATCCCTAGATAGTGTCGTCACGAGATGAGAAATCTGTTATGATTCGCAGAACAAGGAGGTGCTACGATGAGTAAGATTCACCGACGACACGATCTGTCTGACCGCCTGTGGAGCCTTTTAGAACCGCTCTTGCCCGGCCAAAAGGGCCAGTGGGGTGGGCAAGCCCGGGACAATCGCTTATTTCTCAATGCCGTCTTTTGGATCTTGCGGACCGGCGCGCCGTGGCGTGATCTGCCGCCCGATCTCGGCGACTGGAAGAACACGCATCGTCGCTTTTGCCGCTGGCGGGACCACGGCCGCTGGGAGAAGATCCTGGAGCGGCTCATTGATGAGCCGGACATGGAGTGGTTAATCATCGATGCGAGTCACATCAAGGTCCATCCGCATGCGGCGGGGGCGGTCGGGGGTAATGAGGCGATGGGGCGCACCAAAGGGGGCTCAACACCAAGGTCCATTTGGCCGTGGATGCCCATGGTTTGCCGCTCCGAGTTCTTGTTACAGCAGGTCCCGTGGCGGATTGTACGCAGGCTGAGCCACTGATAGCCGGCTTCGAGGCCGAGGCCCTGCTGGGGGATAAGGCCTATGACACGGAGGCGATTGTCCATGAAGCTGAGCGACGAGACATGGCACCGATCATCCCCCCAAAGACCAATCGGCGCACGCCTCGTGAGTACGATCGATACTTGTACCGAATGCGCCACCTAGTCGAAAATGCGTTTCTGCATCTGAAGCGTTGGCGAGGCATTGCCACCCGATATGCCAAAAAGGCGTCCTCCTTTTTGGCCATGGTGCAAATCCGTTGTATTTGGCTGTGGGGATCAATCTTGTGACGACACTCTCTAGAAAGATTCACGTGAGAGTTAACCCGAATTGGCGGCAAGCCATGATTCACGGGGGGAGCTTGAAAGAGAAGCTGTCGCTCATCAATGGTTAAACGATACTTCACCCATCCTGACGAACTGGGGTTTTCAGGAAAGAAGGCTGCACAGCCCACTAGGAGACTCAAGATAATGGTACTGCCTAGGAGGCTCTTAGATATTCTCATTTTTACAAATTTCGGCATTCGGCTATTTTAGTTAGGCAACGTATGCGGACTCACCGAAGGCGGTCCGAGCAACAAGGGGGCAGCTAATACAGACCCAATGATTTCAAGAGGATTCCCATTCAACCCGATGATATTCGGCACCGCATCAAAAGAAGATCCCGCGTGCTGAACATTGGTGATGCCGGCTTGCTCGTAGATTCTCCCACTCACTAGATTGTTCGTGGCACAGGCGAAGCACGCTACACTAATATTCGATAAAGTTCCACTACCGGTTGTCGTATTCAGAAAGTTCACCGCCGAAACAGCAATCGCCCCACCTTGGCTATGAGGGACCACCGTGAGATTTTGCCCGCTGGCTTGTGCCGCTTGCAAGATACCCGCTGTCTGTTTGGCTATATCCGTCGTAAATCCAAACTTATCGGCAAAGGTCTCTATGGCGTCACGGACGAACCCTTCGCTGGGATTATGCAAAAGATTGAAGGTGGTGGTGCCAGGAAAGAATTCATTCACATTATTTTGACCATTCCGCACGGCATCCTGTCTGTTGTTTAAGACTCCATTGATGGCCAGAAACGGGGTTGTGACGCTCGAGACTGGTCTACGGTCAAATCCTCCTAAAGGATTTTGGGTTACTTCAAAGAGTTGGCCTGGGCCTGAAGAAGTCGTTGATTGATTACTCACATAACTTTGGTTGGCTGTCGCCCCAAGAGACCCACTGGGTGAAGTCGGCGTCGTTCCCAACGGATCGGTGAAATTCGTGGGATTGCCGCCAGCGTAGGCATAGAGATTTGTGCCACCTGCTAAGCCGATCGGATCTCTCTGGGTAAACCGGCCAACCGCTGGATCGTAGTATCTCGCGCGGGCATAGATCAACCCTGTGCCGTCGGGCTCTCGTCCCGTGTAGCCGTATTGAGGCAATCCACCCGTCTGTCGCGTGACATTGCCCCAGGCATCATAGCGCGCCGTCCCTTGCGCTTGGCTGTTCTGGTCGGTCACCGCTACCACACTGCCTAGGCCATCTTGGTGGTAGTAGGCCCGCTCCCCGGCTTGATTCACGCGAATAATCGGCGTATCAATCCTTGGGCCATGCACATAGCGAGCATTGGCTGTCGTCCACGAACTGCCAAATTGGGCGGCGATGGCCAGGCCATCGTAAAGGTATTGCTGCTCGACGCCATTGACCGTCTTCCGAATACGTCTGCCCAGATCGTCATACGCATAGGATTCCGGATACGACCAAGTCTGGGCCTGTAAGATTAAGTGTGTAATTGGTTATCATCATGGATTTATTTTCTGAAGGAGGACTGATGACCAAGAACAGTACAAAAACCGATGCCTTGCTCGATGACTTATTGCAAGACTGTGACTCGCCTGAAGATATTCTTGGGGAGCATGGGCTGTTGAAAGGGTTGACCAAACGGTTGGTGGAGCGGGCACTGGCGGCTGAACTCACCAATCATCTGGGGTATGCTCCTCATGCCCGTCACCAGGCCCAGAACGGAAACGTCCGCAATGGCACGAGTGCCAAAACGATTGAGACCGCTCAAGGTCCAGTGGAGCTGGCCGTGCCCCGAGATCGATCAGGCACGTTTGAACCGGCCGTCGTCAAGAAACGCCAACGGCGGCTCGAGGGTTTTGATGACAAAGTGCTAGCCCTGTATGCCCATGGACTGACCACGCGGGAAATTCAAGGGCATCTCGAAGAGCTGTACGGGACCGACGTCTCGCCCACGCTGATTTCGACGATCACCGATGCCGTCTTAGAAGATGTGCGGCTCTGGCAAAGTCGGCCGCTGGAGACGGTGTATCCCATCCTGTATTTTGATTGCCTGTTTGTGAAATCGCGACACGATGGAGCGGTCAAGACCAAAGCCGTCTATGTTGCCCTCGGCGTGACGCTCACGGGAGAGAAGGAACTCCTGGGCCTGTGGGTCAGTGAAACGGAAGGAGCCAAGTTTTGGTTAGCGGTGTTCACGGACTTGCAACAGCGAGGCGTGAAGGATTGCTTTGTCGCTTGTGTCGATGGGCTGACCGGGTTACCCGAAGCCTTGGAAACCATCTTTCCCCAGACTCAGGTGCAACTCTGCATTGTCCATAAAGTGCGCCACGCCTTACGGTACGTGGTCTGGAAAGAACGCCGCCCGGTCGCCCGCGATTTACGAGCGATCTATGGCGCGGCCACGCTGGCAGAAGCCGAAGAAGCCTTGGAGCGCTTTGCGCAGATGTGGGATCAAAAATATCCCTCAATTAGTGCCAGTTGGCGTCGCGACTGGACACGATTGACCGTGTTCTTTGACTATCCCCCTGAAATTCGGAAAGTGATCTATACGACCAATGCGATTGAATCCCTGAATTTCTCATTACGGAAGGTCCTCAAAAAACGCGGCGCGTTCCCAACCGATGAAGCCATTTTGAAAGTGCTCTACCTGGGAATGCAACGCATTGCCAAGAAATGGACCATGCCCATTCCAGAATGGAAACGAGCGCTCAATCAGTTTGCCATTCTATTAGGAGACCGAGTGTCAACGAAAGAGTAATTCACGATCAGTTACACAGAAGACTTGACAGGCCCTCCTAGAAAGCCTTGCCGAAGCGAGAGGAGCAGCAGATCCAGCGAATGATTCGAGATACATGCCCCGATCAGTTGAAGCTACCTTTTGCCCTCTGGACAGCGGCCTCGGGGCAAGAGGTGAATGAACGCAAATGAGGGAAATCCTTAGGGCTTTCCAAGGTTCATCTGTATTTACGGAGGTGGGGCTTTACGCCGCAAAAGCCTCTCATTCGGGTCACTGAACGCTGTCCTACTCGCGTTCAACGGTGACTCACCACGGAATATCCCGCGCTTGTGCGACGCGCGAAATAGGAGGGAGGCCCCATCATGTGAGGAAACGAAACGGGCGTCTGCAATCATGATCAGATTGACCACACCTCTGCCCCGCAGAACCAAACGCTAGTGATCACCACGACGATCAAGCGATTTTTCGACCTCCATGATTTCTATGGTCTCCAATCGCGGCAAATTGCGGTTTATGGTCTATGAGGGTGCCTTCACTGTCGCGACTTTCCTGCGCTTCCTGCGTCAGTTGATTCACGACCGGTCGCAGAAACTGTTTCTCATCGTCGATAACCTTAAGGGGCATTATGCCGACAAGGTGCAGGCCTGGGTCGCACACCATCAGCACCCTCTTGAGCGCTGATTTCTCCCGCCCTAGGCGCCTGAACTCAACCCGAATGAATATCTCGATAACGATCTTAAGCAACAGCTGCTGCTGCCTAACCCCAAGGACAAACCGGCTCTGGTGAAACAGGTGCAAACCACCATGCACAGTTTGCTGCGGAAGCCGGAATGCACCCGGGCCTACGTTCAAGCGCCGCCGTGCACGTGCAACACACGGTATATGCGTCAGTTATTTGCTTACGCTATTAGTAGTCATATAGCAGAGATGGGGCAGGCTATCCAAATTTCTTTGAGGTCTGTGCTTTATCCATCACACAAAAAAAGGATGAGGAAAGCTCCTCATCCTTTTCTCAATTCCCTTCAACTATTGCTAGAAATAATCGTAAAGAAACTTATGCTTTTTTATGCTTGCGGCGGGCCATGTAACCTAAGCCAGCTAAGCCTGATCCAAAAAGCAAGAACGACGTAGGTTCCGGTGTTTGTTGCACCATAAGATCTGAATCATACGAAAGTAAATCATTCTCATTCATGTTAATCGTCACCACCTGCGTCAAAGAAAATGGACCATCTACTCCCGTGACCATTAGGGGCCCGAGATCTTGCCCAAAAGACCCTGCTCCGGAGAACAAATTCGAACTGAGCATAGATCCACCTGTGCCAAACGCTGCGTTCGTCGGATCATAATAATAATTCACACTTAGATTATTATTCTCATTGATTCCAAGAGTTCCACCGATAGATCCGGAGAATGATCCATTCCCCGTTGGACCGGACAAGGAGAAATCCGTATCGGTAATCTCAACAATCAACGTCCCACCCGTATTAGATGTCACATTAATACTCGTCAAATCAATACGCGCCAGAGAGTCAGAGTTTCCTCCCAGAGGCTTTGACGTCCCGAACGTGGCCACAAGGTCAAAATTAGCAGTAGTAAACTGTGTATTAATAAAGCCATCAATATCACTGAGATCTCCGAGCATGTTATCTGTAACCGTTTGCGTCGCTTGGTCTGTGACACGGATCATAAAATCTGCATGGGCCTGAGGAATAGCCGAACCCACTCCGAGAACCATGACGGCCAAAGCACTCAATACTGTCTTTTTCATACGATCCTCCTTCATGTAAGAGATACAATAATGACATGTTCAAAGTTTTTACTTGAACCTATTTCTATTTCCCTTACGCAAGCCCCATGCCACTAGAGTGGCTCATGAGATCCTTGAAACTTTGAGCAACTCTCTATTTGTTTTTGGAGAATAGTTCTAGAAAATGAGACGTTTTATTTTTTGCCTGTTAACTGTTTCGACATATCAATATCGACAGGGCTAGCCCATGAACTTATCAGCGAGCACAATGTGTTCTGACTGTAGAGATGGCTGATGGTTACAAGAGGTTGATGGAGATACCTGTTCGGCAAGTAAAGCAGAGCAGAGAACGCAGCACTAAATCTGTGGAAGTTTTTCTGACAACGAGGAAACTAAATGTCTTAAATGATGTGAACAAAGAAGAACCTTCGATGCCGAAGAACAAACAAACTTAAAACGCCAGACATTGAAAATACAACAATGAAAAGATTGGAAAGTCGCTCATCGCGGAAACCATAAATCAACAACGACATCCCCCCGCCCATGCGTACCTCCGGAAAATCTATTCTGCCTCGGCTTCTCTTCACTAAACACTCGACCTAGCAGAATAAGAACCCGAGCTTAGGAACAGAGAAACCACGCGTCAAAGAATCATTTATTGCGTCCCAGGCTTGGACGAAACGACTGTCAGCCCGCGAAGAAACTAGCAATAGTTAGTCTTGAGGAAACTGCTTGATTGGAAGAATCTCTATCTCGTTGCCGAATCCAAAGCTCAATTTAGCCTTCTGACCTTCTTGTCTACACCAACAACAATCCAACGGCCCTGGCTTTTTGAGCTGTTGAAGAACACCACCATTTCTCAAATCCTTGGGGCCCATTGAATGGAAAGCCCGCACGGACTTCCTTCAATATCGGATAGCGATGTCCTCCAGGCTCACAACGGGGTGTGGCTCGTTCGATCAGATTCAAGAACCACTCGGCTTGTCCACGCTTAAGCCTGACTTCCTCATCCATCGTTCGATTTGGCAAAACAATATGATAGTAGGCACCAGTCCCTCGCTCGACATCTGGCTGTCCGCCAATCCACACCAGTTTACGCTCCATACGAGAATGGTCCTCTTCTGAACGGCCCTCTAATACTTTCTTGGCCCATGTTCGCGGCACCTTTGGCTTTGGCGTTCGTTCGGGAAACCATTCCCGCACGTCCCGAGTAAGTTCCAACCCTTCTTTGTAATGCCAGAGCGCTCTCCGTAAACCCTCGCCAACCCACAGAGGCATAGAAGTCCGGCTGTCCTCATGCATAAGATCATTTTCTGCAAACCCTTCGAAGAGTGGCCCAACAATCTGAACACCCACGGCCTCAGGGTTCAACCCTATTGGGCTGTGCGCCGTCGTCGTAAAGCGATGCCAAAAAGCTGACTGAATGAGACCATGCGCAAATAACTGTCGAATCCGTTCAAGACTCTCCACGGTTTCACGAAGCGTTTCACTGGGCAATCCATACATCAGATAGGCATGCACCAGAATTCCCGCATCCCGGCAAGCCTGAACGACTCGAACGGTTTGATCAACCGTAATACCTTTCTTGACCATCGCTAACAGGCGATCACAAGCTGCTTCTAACCCTGCGCTCAGCGCAATGCATCCTGAGGCTGCCAACAACCGGCATGAATCAGGGGTAAACGCCGGCTCAAATCGCACATTCCCCCACCAGGAAATTGTGACGCCTCGTTCAAGCAAAGAGAGAGCCAGTTGTTTCAAACTTACCGGAGGGGCAGCTTCATCCACAAAATGGAACCCCCTTTTTCCCGTTTCGTCAATGAGCTCTTCAATACGATCAACCAATAGATTCGCCGGCGAACTTTCGTATCGACTGATGTAATCCAACCCCACGTCACAGAACGTACATTGTTTCCAATAACAGCCATGAGCCACAGTCAGCTTATTCCAATGACCATCAGACCAAAGACGATGCATGGGATTTAAGGTATCCAACACTGAAATATATTGACGAAGGTCTAAACCATCATAGGTTGGCGTTCCGATTTCCGCTTGAGACACATCTGGTTCATCCGCATGATCGTGCCACACAACCACTTGACCAGATCTGATAAAGGTTCGACACAAATCTTTGACATCTCTTCGACCTTGCAGATGTTCTAATATACACAGAAAAGGCCGCTCTCCATCATCCAACGTGACAAAATCCACCACTTCAAAGAGCCGGGGCTCACACAATCGTCGCAACTCCGTATTGACGTACCCTCCCCCCAGCACAACTTTGATATCTCGTCTTCGAACTCGTAATTGCTGCCCCATTCGCAAGGCGCCATAGAGATTACCCGGAAATGGCACTGAAAAGCCCACGACGGATGGCTGATACTTCTCGATATGACACCACATCGCTTCCAACATCCATGTATCAGTCAGACTGGGCGGCTGATCCAACGCCTCCGCGAGCCCATCATACGATGCCGCTTGCATGGCAATGGATTCAGCATAACGACTGAGAGCGAAATGCGGAGTGATCGTTGCTTGAATCAGATCAGCCAGGTCCTCTAAATACAACGTCGCTAAATGTTTTGCCTGGTCGGTTTGATGATGCGAAGAGAATGTCGGTTCCTGATAACTTGAGTCTTCCATTGAAAAACGGGGACCTTGAGGAAGAAAGTCACTTTGACAAATGCGCGGAGCCAATGTTGGATCGTGTCCCTGTAAAAATCGAATGACCGGATCAATGGTTTCCACATACGCACGTTCCAAACTCAACATTTGGCGAGCCTCTCCCGGCAACTCATCCATGGGTTTTTTCCGAAGCACATCGAAGACCTGCTGCAACCCTCCTTGGGAAAATACAGCTAGCACCATTTCAATTCCTACATCAGCTTGATGAACACCATACCCTCGTGACCGCAAAAACCCTGTCAAATAGGCCGTGGAAGGATAGGGTGTGTTGAGTTGAGTCAGAGGCGGGATAATCAGCAGAACAGAGGGCTCAGGCATAGCAGGAAGACCTACCATATCAGACTTCATACAAGCTAGCCAGAAAGGAACGGAGATTGCTCAGCCAGCATTCATCCAACTGAGCAATCGCTCAACCCGATACGGGGCATTTCAATCACTAGAATTTCACGAGCCCATTAATGGCCAACAGCCACTGCCGTTTCCGGTCACCATCATCGAAGGGACGGCGATCGCCACTAAACCAATCATGACGAACTTCAGGACGAATCAAGACATTGGCATGAGGCTTATAATTTACGCCAGCGGAAAGAGAGTAAAAATTCCCTTTAAATGGACCACCATTGGGATTTCCCCGCACCGCAGAGCCAGAGACTCGTGTACCATCGTTATCACGAAACCACTCGAATCGCAGCCCGGCCCTCAGATAACTGGAAAGAGTGTAGAAGAGATAGTGATCAACGCCATACCAATGAGCGGTTCCTCCAGAAGGCTTGCCATCTTTCTGAAACGCGAAATGGTGATGCAACACATACTCCAGCTGTTCCAAAGGACGAACGTTTCCAATAAGGCTATAGCGCGTTCGATTAGCCACATCGTTACGCATCGCACTGGGCTCATCACCTGTAGTGAGAGCGCCCCCTACACTCCAAAAACTTGAAGGGTGTGTATAGGTGATACTCCCAATCGCACCAGGCCGGTTTTTTACGTTGCGTTTAAAAGTATCCCATCCGTTATGGATACCGCCTTGCACATGCCACGACCCAGAGGGCCGCCAACTCACCATCCCGCCCCAGTGTGTAAACGGACCCGCAAACTGATACGCATACGATTTAGAATAAAAAAAGTTGTTAAGCGAAGGGACCCCTTCATACCCGATAATCGTGTAGAAATGTCCAAGCTTCAATGATAATTCTTGTGTGCCCACTTCAGCGTATATTTGAGGGAGCGCCAATCCATAACGATTCGCATTCCATCCAGGCGACCCATCAGAATCGCGTTCAAACCCAGTACTTTGGGTCAGAAAATAATCATAGCCCCAGAGCATATCGACCCGTCCTCCAATCCCCCACTCATCAGAAGCGGAAGGTAGCGCGCGATCCAAGATGAGATACAATTGATTCAATTGAGGCACATCCCGGTCAATCGCATTGTAGGGACCATTAAAATCACTCTGAGGAGTATCCGTATTATATGTGTACCCGCCATCGATCCACCCACGCACGCGCGCAAACCCACTTTGCGGCACAACGTGAACCACACCATCTTCATCTTCCTGTAACCAAGCCCCGGATTGTTGGGCGGCCTTACCGTTCTTTGGAACTGTAGTGACAGAAGCACCTCCAACCATCATAGGAGGCTCCGACGATAGAACCCGGTCTCCGATGCTTCCAGCTTCAACGCCCCAAACACCAACGGTCCAGATCACGAGTTCTGCCAACACAAGAACAACAACTTTCCGCACCATAAGAACCTCCTGTCGTAGTAGCAATAACACACGCACCTCACAATTGGGCGCCAATATACGGCGCTCATTCCATCGAGAGCCTGCTTCGCCAACAATTGTGAGGGAGTGTATAACAAACTTACTGAGAGGGGCGGAGAAGATTATACACAAAGCAGTAGCGTTGCACTAGATATGTCGTCGCAAATCTTTCTATAAGAATTGGCCAAACATACAAGACAACCTGCTTGCAACAAGATTCTTAACAAAATTGCACAAGTACACGTTAATCACAAAAAAACAATCCATTGATAGTCAATAGAACACAATTGCGCCACACGAAGTAGCCAAGACTAGCCGCACTACTCCCACTAAACTTCACTCTGTCGAAAAACTTATCAGCATTCTGTGTTTTACAATGGTAGTTCTGTTCGTACATTGTTCGATATGTTCGGTTGACATACAACGTTTCATATCGTCGTTGCCAATACTGACGATTTGAACAAGATAGACGTGAAACTTCACAACCCAAGCCTGCTATCCAGAAAAATTTGTATTGAGAATCAAGGGGTTAAGATTATCACCATGAGGGACATTGCCTCTGGCAATAGTTTTGCTTTACCCCAAACGCTCAACATGGCTGAGTTGTTTAGGAAATCAAACCTATTCAGCAGGCATTTATTGCACAGGAGGAGGATCACATGACATACGCAAACGCCCAGTACATTAGTGTTGCTCGTGCCAGCGAAATTCAGCACCATCAGTACACAATGGAACAGTTGCAGGCTAAGATTTCACAGCTAACCAAGGAAGTGTCTTGGGAATTGACACAACATCAAGCACGTCTGAAAGAACTACAGCAAATCGAAAGTTCACTCAATGCACCGACACCCTCCAAACCATCGCGCACCCATCAACCAACATTGGACCCAGTCCCTTCCTCGAAACGTCGAGGGATAAAAGCGCGAACATATATCCGTCGGTCATTGCAGCAACCTGCAGCCCAGCTTGTCAGATAAGGGCCTTCAGGGGCTGCTGAAAAAATCCGCCAGCGGCGTCCTCTAGACCAGTAAGAAGTGAAAAGTAAAGAGCACGAGAAAAGCCTCAGGACCCTTCGACAGGTACATCGTGAGTTTATCGAACGGCTCAGGGCAGGCTCCTTCGACAAGCTCAGGATGATACATCGAACGACTGAGGATGATAAATCATACGGTTCGGGATGAGTGATAACGATCATGGTGAGCCCGTCGAACCATCCTTCGACAGGTACATCGTGAGTTTATCGAACGGTACATTGTGAGCTTGCCGGACAACTCAGAACAGCCCCTTCGACACGCTCAGGGCAGGTTTTTTGAACAGGCCCGATGTCTGCTGATCGCGAACAGCTTCCTGGCGGAAGACTTAAACAGTGTAAGGAAGAACTTACTCTTTCAAAGTAATTTGGAGCTGCCCATCTTGAATCCTCAAATTTTCAACGCCTTTGGCGAACTGATCCCAAAAACCTCCAGGGCCACCAAACTCTTCCACCAAATTAATATGCTTAATGTCTCCCCACCAAGCACTGGGTAAAGGGACGCCTCCTAAGCTAATACCCTGCATCGCCACAACCGGTTTGCCATTCGCATAGCTCAACTCCACACCAAAATTCAATTTCAAGGTTTTCCCGCCCACAATCGGCACTTCCTCATTCACAGGCACAACGAGTTTGACGCTGACAAGATCATCCGCAAGATCAACCGCTACATGTCTGGCCATCTCAGCATCCTTCGCAATCAGCGAATTCACTTCCCGTTCAGTCAAGTGAATTTCTCGCGAAGCTCCCTCTTCGGAATACGGCTCCGGTTGAAGTGGACCATCGACAGAAGGCGTTGAAGAAGGCGAGGAAGTCTGTGCCCCATCGCGCTGCTGCAACTGAGACATTTTGGCGTCTAAGGTTTTCTGCTCGACCATCGTCAATTGCGTGGGTTCAAACGTCGCGGCATAGAGATATTGATTCACCCACCAGGACGTGATCAAAGCCGTCGCCAAGACCGTCAACCCTATCAAGAACATCACCTGAGTGCCGGTGAATCGTCTTTGGCCTTCTTGTCCGTGGTTTGGTTCGGTTTCCATACATTCCCCCTTTCATGTGAAAAAGTCCCCAGCACCCTGCGAGGGAAGAACGTCAATGAGGGGATAGGAAGTGTGTTGAAAAGTAGAACTCACCTCTAGGCATTCTTGTCTCTCTCTTTATCCAACCATGTTTTCCATCGTTTCATCAAGTTGCAGGCTGTTCCTTTCCCATTACTCATCTCTTTTTAGAATATAAAAACCTATGAAGAGACTTTACTAATCACGACAAACCAGATATCGTTGAAAGAACGACCTACCCCCCTCTGTCACCCAAGCACATTCTAGGAGGTTTCTTATGGGATTATTTGATTTTGTTCGAACAATTGGAGAAAAGATTTTTGGCGGAAGCGATGATCCCGCCACAAAAATTCGCGAGCATATTGAATCCCGTGCCCTGGGCATCACGGATTTAAAAGTCGACTATCAGGAGGACGACGGAAAGGTCTTTTTATATGGCCAGGCACCCAGCCCTGAAGCCAAAGAAAAGGCTGTCTTATTAGCAGGAAATGTCAATGGGGTCGCCGAAGTCTTCGCCGAAAAACTCACAGCTCCCGAGCAAAAAGCCAAAGTGGAATATTATACGATCCAGTCGGGCGACACCTTGTCGAAAATTGCCAAACAATATTTAGGGGATGCGATGGCCTATCCAAAAATTTTCGAGGCCAATCGTGAAGTCATTCGAGATCCCGATAAAATTTATCCAGGCCAAAAAATCCGTATTCCTTTAGGATAACCTCTCAACCTTTCCACCGGTCTCACCGGTTCTCTCTAAGCAGGAAGGCTTTTCGGGTAACTCTTCCAAAAAACCTTCCTGCTACTGAGCTTTCTCTGCTTTTAGGCAACTAGAACCCGTTTCAGCCTTTCTTCTCGTCCAGTGAAACAGCCTGCGGAAGGAGCATTCTCCATGCTTATACGTATATTTACGTATGGAATTGTCGCCCTTTATTTGATTAAGCTGTAATTCCCTCTCGTCGCCCTGCGCAAGGCAGAAAGTTTATCTTCGTACTTATTATCCAATCATCCTATGTGAAAGGAGCAATACTCATGAATCTGTTAGATACCATTCTCAATGCAGGCGGTGGCGCCGTCGTACAAAACATGTCCAAGTCGTTAGGTCTCGGGGAGTCCCAAACACAAAGTGCGTTGGGCCAACTTCTTCCAGCAGTCGCCAGAGCCATCGGTAAAAACGGTTCGTCCGGAGATGGGTTAAGTGCGTTGATGGGAGCATTGGGCAAAGGAAACCATCAGCGCTATCTTGATGATCCAAGCATGTTAAGCCATGAAGATTGCGCAAGAGAAGGCAATGGGATCTTAGGACATCTCTTTGGCAGTAAAGACGTCAGCCGTGGAATCGCCACCCGTGCCGCCGAGAAAACGGGCGTCGGCGCTGACATTTTGAAAAAAATGTTGCCAATGGTGGCCTCAGTGGCCATGGGGGCTCTCAGCCAAAAGGCCGCCGGATCAGGGATGCTCGGCTCTCAAGCCCAAGCTCAACCATCAGGCCTCGGAGGTCTCTCTTCGTTTTTAGATTTTGATGGAGATGGATCCATTGCTGATGATTTACTGGGAATTGCCGCAAAGAAATTTTTTAGTTGATAAGGCGCCCGGGAAGAGATTCACCCATATCAAGCTGAAATAGAGGCAGACGTACATGCGAATCGGTTCATTCGGACGAGGGAGAGGAACGGGTGGCCAGCCACGCCGGCGCATGAGCTGGAAGATCCGCCTCATTCCTATCGTCCTCTTTGCCGTCTATGGCCTGTACTACTACGTCTCCAACCAAGAAACCGTTCCCATTACCGGCCGTTCGCAGTTAGTGGATATGACCAGGGAACAGGAAATGTCCCTTGGGCTGCAATCCTACCAAGAAATTTTGAGCCAAGCTCAGGTCTTGCAACAAGGGGAAGCGGTCGATCTGGTCAAATCGATCGGCCAAAAATTAGCCCGTGCGGCCGTGGATGTTGATCCAGGATTTAACTGGGAATTTAATGTCATCCAATCCGAACAGGCCAATGCCTTCGCCTTACCCGGCGGAAAAACAGCCGTCTACACAGGGTTGCTTCCCGTTGCTGAAAATGCCAATGGGCTGGCGGTGGTTATGGGTCATGAAATTGCCCATGCCATCGCCCGCCACGGCGCAGAGCGAATGGCCTATCAAAAACTCGTTCAAATTGGATCGATGGCCGCCAGCGTGGCGTTGGGCGATATGGATTACCAAACACAGCGGGCGGTGATGGGAGCCTTGGGAGTCGGCGCGCAATATGGCGTGCTCCTGCCCTTCTCCCGTGACCATGAATCAGAAGCTGACTACATGGGCCTCTTATTTGTGGCCCGCGCCTGTTTCGACCCGACCGAAGCCCCCAAACTCTGGGAACGCATGGGGCAAATGAGCCAAGGCAACCAACCCTCTGAATTCATGTCCACCCATCCCAGCCATGAGACGCGCATCAAACAATTTGAAGAATGGATGCCGGAAGCTCTCGCCCTACACGATCAACACTGCAGCCTTCAATCCTCTGCTAAGTCTTAACACCATTGTGAGTATTTCTGAGATACCTCTTTCCTCGCCAAACCAATAGCCTGGTACGTTTCCAGTTCCCGAGACAACCCTCTCTTCATCATTGCACGTCCAACGATTGAGCCGGAGGCACCTCAATGGACAGTGTTGCTGAAAAAAGAACCTGAGAATGGGGGCGGTGCTGGGCTTCTTGCAGGAGCGTTTCAATGCGAGGAGTCAGCATTCCCTTAAACGACGGCTGCCCATTCGTTTCCACCACAACTGGCTGAGAAAAATCCACAAGGTCTTGATTGAAATAAAGCGTATAGTGCCGGACCCGTGTCGCACGAATCGAAAACTGGTTAGGCCCTACGTGCTTGGCTTCTAACCTGGCGTAGATTTTACCCGCAATCCATTCATCACGACCATCAACCAGGTTTTCCGAAAAGGCCGCAATCCGATCAGTTTCATCAATTTTCGCCCAGCCCATCCGCTCAAGATGTGTAGCATCTCGAACAAGCGAAATACTTTTAGGTAACGACAGACGTCGTTGCTGGTCAAACCAGGCAATGAGGGCCGGCAATTCTTGTCTGGGGAAAAAATGCCCTCCAGCATGAGGATGTGTCCAGGAATGCTCTCGATAAGTGTGCGTCATACCAAGACGATTCATTTCTTTCACCAAATCACGGCTCAATTGCACCGGCATCACCTGATCTTTTTCTCCATGAAGCACATACACAGGCGTGTTAGCTAGATTTTCAACAAATGGGAACAATACATCGTCAATCCCACTAGCCATCGGGGCAATGCCCGCAAATCGATCAGCATGATGCATCCCGATGATCCAGGCGCCAATTCCTCCATTCGACATGCCGGTTAAAAATACTCGATTGTGATCAATGTGGTACTCCTTGGAAAGATTCTCCAAAATAGCCAGCACCAGATCCTCGCCAAACCGCGTCCACCACGCTCCCATGGCAACGGTGGGACAGGCCAAAATATATCGATCTTCCAGACGAGGCACCCAGCGTTCAAGATAGGATTCCCCCGTAAATCCCGCCCCATGCAGACACACAATCAATGGATACGACTTGGCAGGATCATAAGAAGAAGGAACATACAAAGCATAGAGGGCCTTCTTGCCTCTGACCATAATCGAACGCCGTGGCTGCGCCCCCACGGGTGATTGTTCATCACGAGGCACATCACGAATCGCCTCTTCAACTGCCTGAAGATTGGCATCTTTATGATTCACAATACGAGAAAGTATCTGTTCTCTTAAATGAGCAGAGGAAGCATCCATATACATTTCAACTAAAGACCCAAGAGCCTTCTCACTGTCAACATCGGGGGAAGCATCAGAAATTCCTGCAATGGACAGAGGCACAACCCCAAAAACACACAACCACCAAAGACTCACGAGGGTAAAAATTCGACGCAAGGGATCTTGATGATTACCTATCAAAACCGCACCCTAAACAATGCCTTGGAATGTATAAAAAAAGGACTATGCGGGATCTTCGTAGAAGATATAAGATGTGGAGTAGTCGCTGAACTCGAAGTAGACTTTTTGCTCGCCAGAATCTTTGACGCCATTTAGGTTCGCATCCAGCACGCCGTAGCCAAACCGGTAAGGCCGCGGGCGACTATCACTGGTTCCCATCGCGGTTGATAATTTATCAATACCCATAAACCGTTTCACCAGCTTCTCACCGGCATATATTTCAAGGACCCCGTCCGTGCCTGTCCAGTTTTGCACGGCGCGGCTCAGTTTGTTTTGAGATTCCTGCGTACACGCGGCCAAGAGCATGACGAACAGAATAAAGAATCGATAGGACATGCCTTGATTGTTTAGTTTCGGGACGCTAACTGTTGATAGGTCTCACGAACCAACGCTTTGCCATAGATCCGCTCTAACCGCCGGACAATAAAATGCCCACGCGCCATACTTTGAAAATGATCCATGAAGAGCAGATTCACGGTCGCTCCACCAGCAGCTCCCAGAACCGGAATCGCTTGGGCTGCGGCTTTTTCAGATACTTGGATGCTGTATCGGGAAGCAATTTTGGCAAGAAATCTCACAAGTGCAGGGGCTCCAGTCGTCGCCATCCCATGTTCAGCTAGATATTTAGCCGCTTCGGTCATGGCGCCCGCTAACGCCGCCCGCACAGCAAAATATCCTGTATCTACGCCATCATCATCTTGCTTCGCGCCCCCAAGAGCAAACACTTCTAAGCATGCTAATTTTGTATCAGCCTCAGAAAGCGGCTCACCTTCGCTTCGGGCAATGTCAGCAATCGACCGCAACATGATCGTCGTGGAGATAGGGAGCTCAACTGTCAATGCCACCAGCCCAAATGCTCCCCCTACCGCTCCGCTCACGGAGGTCAAGAACCGATGTGCACCATCTGCAGATTGGCCATGATACCGCTCATCCAATGTGGACACAGCCAAGTCGACGGCCTTCGAGAGAGCTTTTTGCGTCGACTGTACAACTTTGTCGGACACGCCATCAGGCAACATCCCGATCGCTCGTTCTACCGGAGCTCCAATGAGATTGGTGACTTTCGCAGCAAAGGAAGGATTTTCTAGCAAATCGACAGCTCGCGCTAGCTGTTGGTAATCAGTCGCATTCAAATCATTCATCATCTTACCTCCCCATTGCTGTTCTCACTTCATAACTTTCGCAACTATCAGCCAATCTTTCCCCAGTTTCTTAATCTGAGGATTTTCCAAAGACCACCCTTTCGTCAGCTGGTTTGGTGACAACCCACCAATCAACCCCTTGGCGTTTTGGCCACCAAGTAGGTACGGAGCCACATACAATCTTACCTCATTCACCCACCCTTCTTGAAGAGCAGCCGCATTCAACGTACTTCCGCCTTCTAGCAGCAGTGAGGCAATCCCTTTTTGGCCTAAACCATTGAACACCGCTGTTAAAGACACCCGTTTCTTTTTTTGAGGAAGGACCCAGACCAGAACATCCCGGGCACGAAGCGCGTGAATTTTCCTTTCCGGGGCCCGTGCCGTCGTACAAATAATCGTGGGTTGTTCCCGTATCCACCGCAAAATCTTTGATTCTTCTGGAATACGCAATTGGCTATCCAGCACCACTCGCACCGGCTGGCGACCTTGTCGCTTCTCGAGGTCACCGGTCGTCCTTCTTGCTGATAATTCCGGGTTATCAGCTAGTACAGTATCAATCCCCACCATCACCGCATCAACGTGGCGGCGAATCTGTTGAACATCCTGTCGGGCGCGCGGGCCGGTGATCCATTTTGACTGGCCTGCCCCCGTCGCAATTTTGCCATCAAGCGTCATGGCTCCTTTAAGAATGACAAAGGGCCAGCCTGTTGTCACCCAATGCTGATACACCCTATTCAATGCCTGCGCCTCATCTTCCAAGAGCCCCGCTGAGACAGACAGGCCTGCCCGCGCCAGCAACCTGAGACCTTGACCATGGACTTGAGGGTGAGGATCGACCATGGCCACACAGACACGCCGTAAGCCTGACTGTATTAATAAAGGCACACAGGGAGATGTCCGTTTGTCTGTATGACAACAGGGCTCCAAGGTGACATAGAGCGTCCCCCCCCTGGCCCGTGCCCCGGCTTGATGCAACGCTAACACTTCGGCATGAGGCTGTCCGGCTTTACGGTGATAGGCTTCGCCGACAATAGTCCCTTGATTAACAATCACAGCGCCAACCATAGGGTTCGGATTTGTTTTGCCCCTTCCCCGGGCAGCCAGGGAAAGGGCCCGTTTCATATACCGTTGATCAGTTTGGACGGAGGTCACCGTCGTTTCTTGGAGCTCAATGATTTCTTACGAGACACAACTTTTTTGGGTAGGGCTTTCTTTTTGCGTACCGTTTTCTTGGCCTGAATCTTTTTC
This sequence comes from Nitrospirales bacterium, assembly GCA_965223315.1. GTDB lineage: Bacteria > Nitrospirota > Nitrospiria > Nitrospirales > UBA8639 > Nitrospira_E. Next base: position 1,694,054 of record CBDCWD010000004.1, on the reverse strand, counting down.
GCCGGAGCTTTTTTGGCAACGGGTTTTTTTCGAGGTACTTTCGATTTGGCAGACGTGCTTCCTGTTTTCTTGCTCACTTTGCTTGAGGACGACCGACTTTCTTCACGTTCAAGCACAGCCACCGCTGCTTGGGCCGCCGCAAGCCGTGCAATCGGAACACGGTAAGGGGAACAACTCACGTAGTTGAGTCCCAGTTCATGACAGAAAGTAACAGAACTGGGCTCTCCGCCATGTTCTCCGCAAATACCTAACTTAATGCCTGGTCGGGTTTTTCGACCATCTTGGATGGCCAGCTTCATCAACCCCCCCACGCCTACTTGATCCAAGACCGCAAAAGGATCGGCGTCTAATATATTGTCGGCCTTTTTCTCGATCGTCGCTTTGCACATGCGACAGACCATCTTTTTCCAATCCACATTGCTGCGTTGACAGAACGGGCATCGATCCTGCCGGTCTAGGTAAAAACCAATATAGGGGCCTGCATCATCACGGGAAAACCCAAACGTCGTTTGAGTCAAATCATTGGTTCCAAAAGAAAAGAATTCTGCATCTTGTGCAATTTGACCAGCCGTCACCGCCGCACGCGGGAGTTCGATCATCGTGCCGACTAAATAATTTAATTTTGTACCATATTGGGCCATCGTCTGTTGAGCCACATCACGAATCAGCTCCTTTTGAGCCCTCATCTCTGAGTCCATACCTACCAAAGGAATCATGATTTCCGGCACGATCTTTTTGCCTTCACGCGCCACTTCACAGGCTGCCTCAAAAATCGCTTGCACCTGCATTCTCGTAATTTCCGGCATCGTAATTCCCAGACGGCATCCTCGAAGACCCAGCATCGGGTTAAATTCATGTAGTTCTTCCACGCGGGCAAGAATTTTTTGTTTCTCTTTGATGACAGCCGGATCACCATTCGACAGCTCGAGTTTGGCTAAATCTACCAACAATTGCTCTCGCTTCGGCAAGAATTCGTGAAGCGGCGGATCCAACAAGCGAATCGTAACAGGGAATCCCTTCATCTCCCGATAGAGCCCAATGAAATCCTGCCGCTGAAGAGGGAGTAACTTTTCAAGATAAATTTCACGCTCTTCACGGGAAGAAGCGAGAATCATTTGCTGCATGATGTCGACACGGTCTTCGGCGAAAAACATATGTTCCGTGCGGCAGAGCCCAATGCCTTCGGCGCCAAAGCCTCGCGCAATTTGGGCTTGATCGGGCACATCCGCATTGGAGCGAACGCGCAACACGCGAAACGCATCGGCCCATTTCAAAATCGTCGAAAAGTATCCATACTTCTCGGATTCTTTAGGATTCATCCGGCCTTGAATGACTTGAATCACTTCTGAATCCACGACAGGAATATCGCCCGCATAGACTTGTCCTGTAAAACCATTCAAAGAAATATATTCGCCCTCAGCCAAGACTAAATTGCCGAACTGCACTTTCCCATCTGACAACACTTCCACCTCATCGCACCCGGCAATACAGACCTTTCCCATCTGCCTTGCCACCACCGCCGCATGAGACGTCATGCCGCCTTTCGCGGTCAAAAATCCTTCAGCCGCATGCATGCCATGAATATCGTCCGGACTGGTCTCATGGCGCACTAACACCGCGCGTTCCCCTTTGGCTTTCAGCTCCACGGCCCGGTCAGGAGTCAGCGCGATGCGGCCAGCGGCAGCGCCGGGTCCGGCAGGCAGTCCTTTTCCGACGGTTTGAAATTTTTCCTCATCACGGCTTTCAAAGATAGGATAGAGATATTGGGAGAGTTGTTCAGGCGCCACACGTTTGACCGCTTCCCGGCGGTCAATCAGCCCTTGCCGAACCATATCGACCGCAATTCGCACAGCGGCAATCCCCGTTCGTTTCCCGACCCGGGTTTGCAGCATATACAACGTGCCTTCCTGGATCGTAAATTCCAAATCCAGCATGTCTCGATAATGCCTTTCCAAGGTACGCTGCGTTTTAATGAGATCCTTGTAGGCTCCGGGCAGCGCGTCCTTGAGCGACCCGACCGGCAAGGGGGTGCGAATCCCCGCCACCACATCTTCCCCTTGGGCATTTAAGAGGCATTCTCCAAAAAACGTTGCCGTGCCATTGGCCGGATTTCTGGTAAAGGCCACGCCGGTTCCGCTGGTCTCGCCCATATTGCCAAACACCATCGATTGGACATTCACCGCCGTGCCCCATTCATCGGGAATATCATAGAGCCGCCGGTAGGTCACCGCTCGGTCGCCATACCAGGAATCAAACACCGCATTGATGGACATACGGAGCTGCTCAAATGGATCCTGCGGAAAATCACTCCCAACTTCGCTTTTCACCAAGGCCAGATACTGGTCGACTAACTGGCGCAAGGCTTGTTCAGTGAGATCCGTATCATGCCTAGCCCCTTGCGCGTCTTTGAGGGCATCAAGGGCGTGCTCAAAACCCTCACGGGACATGCCCATGACCACACTCGCAAACATGGTAATAAAGCGGCGGTACGCATCCACGGCAAAGCGAGGATTCTGTGTTTTGTGGGCTAAGCCTTCAACGGTTTGTTGATTCAGGCCCAGATTTAAAACGGTGTCCATCATGCCCGGCATCGAGGCCCTGGCTCCGGAGCGTACGGAAACCAGTAACGGATGTTCGGGGTCACCCAAGCGGGCATTCATGGCTTGCTCCACTTTACGAAGACCTTGTAAGGCTTGATCCCACATTCCGCCTGGATATCGTTTTTTGGAATGAAAATATTCCACACAAGCATCGGTCGTAATGGTGAATCCCGGCGGCACGGAAATCTTCAAATTGGTCATTTCCGCCAAACCGGCCCCCTTCCCGCCCAACAGCTCTCTCATCGTCCCAGATCCTTCGGCTTTGCCTTTGCCGAAGAAATAGACGTATTTTTTTTGCCGCATAGCGTGACTCTCCTTTACCCGCTCTACATTCTTAGATAGAGAACATGAAAAGAATAAAGCATCGACCTCCAGAAATGCCTACGAGGCAACTCTGACAGATACAGTGGCTGCTCGGAACACACAACGGGATGTGTCCCCAAAACCCACTGCATGATCCAATGCTTGATAAAAATCTGTATGTATTGAAGAGGAGTGTATACGAGGTGAGGTAGTATCACAGCTGACGAGTAGCTCCGACACTCATGTCGACTGATGAGAGATAGTTTGGAGATAGACTTGATACTTGGCAATTAACTGACGTTTTATCCACATGCCTAATACAATCACCACTATGGCAAAAATCATCAGCGCAATCAACCGATAATTTTCCTTATCCTGGCCAGGGAAGTACAGATTCCCATCCGCATCCATGGCCAGGGCCTTACCTGGCGCCAAGGAATGGGTTTGACCGGAAATATCGGAAAAATCTAACCATTCGGAACAGACTTTGACCAGACCTTCGGCTCCCGTGACCTTCTCCCATTGCACCCCAACACAGTGCCCATTGGCCGGATCAAAGAGTTCCGGCTTGGCCAAAGCTGACTCAAGATCCACTCCACTGACCCACAGCCCCAAGAATAACAAGGCGTTACAGACCACTATCAACACAACGGTAATCATGAGCGTAAACCGTCGAATCCGCGATGATTGATCCGGTTTCTCCGAAGAAAGTTGCGCCGTACCCATCACATCATGAGTCCTTTGCCGTGTGACAGACATCAAATTGATTCAACCTATGCGGCCTCAATTCCAGCATATTGTATACAAGAAAGATCGGCAAGCGTCAGAAACAGCTGATCCGTCACGGTGAGTAACGATAACCGGTTTTTTCGAATCTGTGGATCAGGATCATTCACCAAGACCGCCTCAAAAAACTCATCAATAGGCGACTTTAATGTGAGCAACCCACAGAAAGCCTCGTGGTATTGCTGTTTCGCGACATAATCCGACACCTCATGTTGCGCCGCTTCCAAAGCACGAAGCAACCCGTGTTCAGTATCATGCCGAAACTGTTCGGGATTCACGGCCATATCCGTCCATCCTTCTTTTTCGACAATTCGATGAGCTCGCTTAAACCCAATCATGAGCATTTCAAAATCTGACTGGCTGACAATAGCTTGCAAGGCCTGCATCCGTGCCAGCAAATCTCCGACATTGGCAACGGAACGAGGCCAAACACCGGTGACCGCCGCCATCACATCATCCCTTAGTCCTAAGGTATTCCGGCCATAAAAACAGAGTCTATCCATCATAAAATTCATGATTTCTTCTAAGGTGTTGGCCTCTTCTTTTGCAACACCTTGTTGGTTGAGGATCTGAATTAGGTGCGTGAACATGTCAACAAGATTGATGCCGAGAGATGCCTCACTCACGATCCGGACCAGCCCATATGCCGCCCGGCGTAGTCCCAATGGATCTTCAGACCCTGAAGGCGACATTCCTACGGCAAAAAATGAGGCGATCGAATCACATCGGTCGGCACAAGCCAGGAGCTGGCCTGGCAGGCTCTGCGGCACAGGATCATCAGGAAATCGGGGAAAGTAATGTTCTCCTATGGCCTGACAAACCTCTAACGGTTCACCATCATGCTTGGCATATTCCTGGCCCATGATGCCTTGCAATGTAGGAAACTCCCCCACCATTCCAGTGGTCAGATCCGCTTTGGCCAACAACGCTGCCCGCTCGCAGCCATCTTTCAGATCTTCCCGTCCAAGCGTCACCGTCAGCCATCCGACCAAATTTCGTACCCGTTCAACTTTTTGACGAACGGTTCCCAACTGCTGGTGAAACATAATTTCATCTAACGCCGACACACGTTGATGAAGGGATTGCTTCACATCCTCATTGAAAAAATATTGTGCGTCATTCAGACGGGCGGCAAGCACCCGCTCATTGCCTTTTCGGATTAGCGCCGTATTTCCCCAGGGCATATTGGTCACCGTAATGAAGCGGGGCAACAATGCACCGTCTTTGCCAGCCAGGGAAAAGAAGCCTTGATGTTCTTTCATGGATGAAGTCAACACAGGTTTGGGAAGCGTTAGAAATTCCTGCCCAAATGATCCAAGGACTGCATGGGGATGTTCGACACTCCACACCGCCTCTTCAACCAACGCATCGCGATGAACAGGATCAATGCTCCCTTTTGCCGACTTGGCCAATGCAGAAATCTGTCGAAGAATGAGCGCACGTCGTTCTGCTGGATCCACCACTACACCCAGTTTCCTCATTGTCATCACGTAGGATGCGGCATTGGCCAACAGCGTACCTTGTCCCGTCTTTTGCCCGCGTGCCCGAAAGTAGCGATGCCCCCACGTCACACTACTCGATCGAATACCGGCAAATTCAATCCTGAGCGCATGAGGACCCAACAAAACTGCCATCCACCGGATGGGACGAGCGAATTTGGCCTGCGACGCATTCCAGCGCATAGCTTTCGGAAAATTTAACTTGGCGACATACTCGGGAAGCTTTGCCATAAGCACTTGCTTCGCCGGTTGCCCCTTTTCATGTTTTTCAACGGCCAGATACAGGCCCTTGGGTGTTTCTGTGACCACAAGTTGCTCAACTGACACGCCCTGAGATTTGGCAAAACCTTCCGCCGCTTTGGTCGGAGTCCCAAAAGCATCGAACGCCGCAGACTTTGGCGGCCCAGTGACTTTCCGCGTGACGGATCGTTGCCGGGTTTGCACACCATCCACGAGTAACGCCAACCGCCTACAAGTCCCAACCGTGCGGACCTTGTCATAGTCCAACCGGCATTCCGCCAAAAGCTGTCGTCCGATGGCCGCAAGGTCTTCGAGAGCTTGGGGGAAAAACGTGGTGGGAATTTCCTCGGTGCCAATTTCTATGAGCAACGGCAACGAGGCATCTTTTGTCTTGCGACGGGCAGTTGCTAGGCGTGTCGTCTGTGATTTTTTTTGAATCGCCATGTCGCAATTATCTGAGAGGCAATCGTCCCGTCTATTTCTTCTTTCGAATTCGCGATCCTCTTGCCGGAACTTTCTGATGGAGCAGGGGAAATCCCATACGCTCACGTTGATCGTAATAGGCCTGCGCGCAGGCTCGGGCTAAACTCCGGACACGGCCGATATACCCGGTACGTTGCGCGACACTGATGGCTCCCCGTGCATCCAGCACGTTAAAAAAATGCGAGCATTTCATGCAGCAATCATAGGCCGGAAGCACAAGGCCTCGTGCATGTTCCAGTAACTGTTGACATTCCTGCTCGAAACGATCAAACGATGTCTTGAGCAATTCCACGTCAGCGGTTTCGAAATTATAGGTGGACCATTGCACTTCCGACTCATGGTACAGCTCGCCATACCGGAGACCTTCCGTCCATTGCAAATCATACACATTGTCCACTTCCTGCAAGTACATGGCGATCCGTTCCAGCCCATAGGTCAATTCCACGGTCACGGGATTCATTTCCAAACTGCCAACTTCTTGAAAATAGGTAAACTGGGTAATTTCCATGCCATCCAAACGCACTTCCCAACCTAAGCCCCAGGCTCCTAACGTCGGAGATTCCCAATCATCTTGTAAAAATTGAATATCATGCTGATACGGATCTAATCCTAAATAGGCAAGACTTTGTAAATACAGGTCTTGAGAATCGGCAGGCGCCGGTTTCAGAACAACTTGATATTGGAAGTAATGCTGCAGTCGATTCGGATTGTCCCCGTACCGGCCATCAGTCGGACGCCGGCAGGGCTCTATATAGGCGGCGCGCCAGGGTTCCGGCCCAATGGCACGCAAAAACGTTGAGGGGTTAAACGTTCCTGCACCCTTCTCGGTATCATAGGGCTGCGCCAGAACGCAGTTGTGGGATTTCCAAAACTGATGGAGGGAGAGAATAATCTCTTGAAAGGTCACAACGTTGAACTTTTGGCCAGAAACGGCCTCAGATTACCGGCCAGCACCCATCTCAATCATGCCGCCATCTGACCACACACAACCCGCGTAGGCCAGATTTTCACCGTAGCAACAACCTTCTGACCAGTCAAGAAATGTGTCATCAATAGTAAAGCCATTTTCTCTGAGAAAATTTTTTCCACCTTGTTTTTCATGACCTCACTCAAGTATATTTGTGCGCGACTTTATCCACTGAGGAGGGGCGTAACCAATGAAACCATTTGCACACTTGTTTTTATGGTCCAGTATCGGTCTTGCCGTCATGACAACGGGATGCGCGGAAATGAACGGCGGTTCCATGTCGAGTGGCACAGGATCACCCACTCGTGGGACCCCGACGGCTGAAACCAGCGTGGTCACCACCGGGCCGAATCGCGTGTCTCAGGGGACGCAGGGCGATACCTTGGAGGCCTGCATCGCTCGTATCCCTAGTGACGCATCCGCCGGCCAACGCATGATCGCGGAGCGAACATGTCAGCGGGATGATGAAAACCGCGCCTCTATTTTGGCGGTTCCTGGACAATAAAGAAGCCTTTGAGTGTTTTCGTTCGCTGGCCGCTTCCCGGCCAGCGAACCCGATGTTCGCCGCATTCCTCCGCAGCGCTCGTCCACCAGCCTCAAAACGGCTGGCACAGTAGCTTACCATCCGTTCATCTTCCATAAATCCTGGTGCAAGAGACCCGCTTAGACCGCAAGCACATGACTTCATCCATCCGTATTACAGACATTCATCTTCATGCGCGTTGTGGCGTCACGGAACGTGAACAGAACCAGATCCAACCGATTTTGATAGACCTGACTGTACGGTGTCCCAATCAACGTGCCTTCCACAGTGACAAGCTGGAAGATACGGTTGATTATGCGGCTGTGACAGAGTGTGTGAGGGCAGCCGGGGAACATCGCCCCTTCACTCTCCTGGAGGCGTTGGCCGAGTATATTTGCCAACGCCTTTTTCAAGACTTTCCTGTCACACACATAAAAATTTGGGTCAGAAAAATTCGTCCGCCGATGGAAAACTTTTCCGGCTCTGTGGGGATCCAACTGCTGCGGACACGCCAGGACCCCGCGCAATTGCCATACGGATCTCCTGCGCCTTTTCTCATAGCACAGGTTCCCCGCTTGCCGCGGGGCAAGGTCTTAGACGTGGCCACAGGACGGGGGCGTCATGCTTATTTTCTAGCCAGCCGAGGTTTTTCAGTACACGGGGTCGATCGTGACCGCGACGCCCTCAACTTCATAAACACCCGGACACAACAGACACCTTCCATAGTTATTACCACTGAATGCCTCGACCTGGAGAGCGATGATCTCCATCCTCCAGACCTCGGAACAGAGCAATACGATGTGGTGTTAGTCTTTTTTTACCTGTACCGGCCGCTTTTTCCTCAACTGCTGAAGGCCTTAAAACCTGGCGGTATCATGGTGTACGAAACCTTTCTTCTAGAGAATCATCTTCAGCGGCAACACCCGCGTCGACAAGAATTTTGCTTGCAGACCAATGAGTTGCTGACCTTAGTTTCAGGCTGCCATATTCTTTATTACGACGAAGGGGATCACAGGGCCTCGGCAGGAAACATGCGGGCATTTACCGCCCGTTTGACGGCTCGAAAACTTTAACTGCCTTCAACTCCATGAACCGCATTGACCTTCATACACACACCACCTCTTCGGACGGAAGCCTCTCTCCCACCCAGTTAGTCGAACATGCGATCCAGCTAGGCCTGGATACCCTCGCCATTACCGATCATGACACAACGCAGGGGTTACCTGAAGCTCGAACAGCTATCAACGGCCGTCCCTTGAAATTGATTCCCGGGGTTGAGTTGAGTGCACAATTTCAAAATCGAGAGATGCATATTTTGGGCTATTTTATCGATCCAACCAACCGTCAATTTCAGACAAGGTTGGAAGCCCTTCGCTCCACTCGAATAGACCGAATCAAGGAAATCGTTGATCAACTGAACAATCTGGGAATCGATATCACTCTGAATGAGGTTGAACAAGCTGCCGCGTTAGGCACCATTGGCCGCCCGCATATCGCACATGTTCTGGTCACCAAAGGATACGTGGCAACGATGAAAGATGCCTTTGAGCAGTTTCTGGGTACCAGAGGGAAGGCTTATGTGCCACGGGTCGTCCCGGAAGCCGGTGAAATCATCAGATGGATTATCGACGCAGAGGGGATCCCTGTACTGGCGCACCCCTACTGGGAAGGATTCAATCGAGACACTAGCACCGTGGCGTGCAAAACCTTAGTCGAACAGGGGTTGCGTGGCATCGAAGTGTTTTACGGCAACTTTTCAGCTCGCCAGATTTCCTTCAATTTAGGCCTCGCGAAGCAATTTGACTTGCTGATCACTGGAGGGAGTGATTTCCACGGAGAGTTCAAACCTGATATTAAACTGGGGAAAGGACGAGACTCATTACATGTCCCAACAAAAGTTGTTGAGCAGTTACGAATAGCAGCAGGACAATAGAAGGTCTGTTGAAAAAAGCCGCCAGCGGCGTTCTCTAGACCAGTAAGAAGTGAGAAGTAAAGAGCACGAGAAAACCTCAGGGCCCTTCGACAAGTACCTCGTGATCCTTCGACAGGCTCAGGATGTATCCTTCAGCCGTTCTGCGAGTGCATTGTGAGCTTGTCGAACGACTCAGGATGATAAATCATATGGTTCGGGATGAGTGATAACGATCATGGTGAGCCCGTCGAACCATCCTTCGACAGATTCATTGTGATCCTTCGACAAGCTCAGGATGATACGCCGAACAACTCAGAGCATGTTTTTTTGAACAGACTCCCGTCATTGTTGACCAACACGCCTTAATTGTCTGAAGCTTCGACAATATGATTCTCAAATCTGGTACAGCCTTCAGCCAGCAACCGGTTGGTCAGCATTTCGCCCGGCCATTCAATGGGCAAGTCAGCCGTAAAGACCCACACGTCAGGCGATGTCCATACCGGGCCATGCTCTTCTGGTAAATCCGGATCGAATAAATCTGTCCACACAGGCATGTAGACCCCATTCCCGCATTGCGTATGCAAATGCACAACCGTGCGGCTGCGAATCGGACCTTCTAAATCATGCCAGACTGCCGCAGTTTCATCAGCTAGGCGGTGAAGGCGCACGGCATTTTGCGCATCGAACAATGCATAGGCCGCATAGTTTGGCGCTTCTAACATTTGTGGCGCCATCGCGATTTCAGGACATTGCGATACCAACCCATCCATGATGGCCTGACAATCACTTTCCTGTATCGTATCCGCTAACGTGGTATCCGGCACCCCCAAAATTTCAAAAAACAAGAAGGCCGTCGCTTCCACCGGAGGATGAAGACGAGCGGCTATGGCTTGCCGTCGTTGTCCTTCAGCCAGATTAGTAATGTGGTCGTGGATTTTCTCCAAGTTTAGAAAATCCAGCGTCGTATCGGTTAACAGACGCGGCTCCACGGTAATCGCCGCGCCTTTTGGCACATGAAGATGTCGTCGCAAAAGATCGGCCGTCTCTATGGGATCGATTTTCAATTTCAAGGGAAAGCCTAGATTAGCTTGAAGCGGCAATTCCAATGATGCCAGTATCGCAAAACTCTCGGTGTCTTCAGGTTGTTCCGTGTCCATCACACTGCAACTGGCGGCTTCGGCCAATAAATCAAACAACCATTCCGCCATATTCTCATCCAACGCCGCAAGAACCGTCAGCACTTCATGCTCACGATCCTGATCTAACAAGGCCTGCAAGACTTCTATCGCCAAACTGGGATCGCCATGCTCATGACGACGGGCATTAATAAGATGAATCAGATCCCGCGTGAGGGGATCAGGCCGATACCAACTAGACATGACGACACATCACCTTTAGCAAAGATGGGGCATTCACAAGCATCCACGATCCAACCTTGTTGTCAACGTTCATTCTCCAATAACCTTCACCAGCACACGTTTTCGGCGGCGTCCATCGAATTCTCCATAAAAAATTTGCTCCCATGGACCGAAATCCAACGCCCCGTTGGTAATCGCCACCACGACTTCGCGACCCATAATCTGCCGCTTGATGTGGGCGTCACCATTATCCTCGCCCGTCAAATTATGTTTGTACTCATCCGCATGTGGAGCAAGCCGTTCCAGAAACCGCTCATAGTCCTGCAAAAGTCCAGACTCAGCGTCATTGATATAGACACTGGCCGTAATATGCATCGCATTCACCAACACCAACCCCTCTTGAATTCCGCTGCCCTGCACAACACGTTCAACATCTGGAGTAATATTCACAAACTCCCGGCGGGATTGAGTATGAAACCAGAGTTCTTCTCGATACGACTTCATGGGTTACTTTTTTCTTTTGGGTTCGTTTGGTTGCTTGCGCTGGATCAAACGCCCTCGATTCTCGCGCACTGGACACAGCATTGCAAGTGTGAAAATTTCATCTCGTATGATCATCACAATCTTAAACAATCCGATAGTTGAAAGTTTGACAGAACCCGCGAGTGGTGGTAATAAAGTTAACCATTAGGTATTTTCCTACGATGAAAAATTTTACGACGTGACAGATGGATATCGTCGTGTAATATTATCGTCTCTTCTCTCAAGGAAAGGGAGGCCGGGCTTATGACCGCCACGCTTGGGAACCTGTTTTCAGCCACCCATCCAGTACGATGGAACGTCTTGTTTGCCGAAGATCCCGACAAGGATTTAGATTTCGATGAGGGATTTGAGGAAGATGAGCTCCATCAATCCAAGCCACCCTCCCGGCGCCCTCTGCTTTGGATCCTGCTCCTGGCCCTTCTCGCCGGCGTGGCCTATTGGGTGCTGAACAATCCAACCGGACCAATTGGCAATTCAGGCTCGATGTCCGCCGGCACAGACAACTATTCTTCGTTAATGGAGACGACCGTCCAAGCTCCTCTGTTCAGTGAAAATCAAGCCGTCGTCCTCATCGAAAAGGCCGTACTCATGGGAGATGCGGCCAACTCTCTCCCTGGCCCCATCGCGCAGGCCGGCGATCGCTTGACCATTCTTGATGGCAGCTATGAAGCGCAAGGGTGGGTGTATCTTGTGAAAACCGCAACGGGAAAAACAGGATGGATTGCCGGCGAAAAGCTCAAAAGTCAGTCGTAACGCAAACACCAACACTCCCCTTTGCATTCGTCAATTCGGCCCGCCAGTTACAATTTCTTTCCCATCGGCAACTCGCTCAATCGATCGTCATTGTTCGACATTGAACCGATAAGATCATCCTTGCTAGGGTGACGCTCATGATGACCGCTTCACATAAATCTTTGATCTCCGATCAGGATTCATCAACACAAATGTCTCCGGACGATGCGCAACAACTCTGTACGGCCTACACCAAACACAGCGGGAGTAACTTTTATTACTCATTTCTGTTTCTCCCCAGGCAACGGCGGGACGCCATGTATACCATTTATGCCCTTTGTCGAATGGTGGATAGCGCTGTTGACGATCCGCCCCAGGGAAGCATGCCCTCAGAAGTCTTGTCGACTTGGCGCCATGAAGTGTCCGCCGCATACACCGGTCAACCGACTCTCCCTGCCACGATCAGTTTGGCGGCACACCTCAAAGAATTTGATATTCCCGAACATTTGATTCAAGAACTCATCACGGGCGTCGAAATGGACTTAACGACCAATCGGTATGAGACGTTTTCGGATTTGTACCCCTACTGCTACCGCGTGGCCTCGGTGGTCGGACTTATTTGTCTCAAAATTTTCAACACCGCCTCTCCCAAAGCCGAAGACTATGCTGAAAATTTGGGGGTTGCCTTTCAACTTACAAACATGCTTCGTGACCTGTATAGCGACGCCCAGGAAAATCGCGTCTATCTGCCGCAAGAAGATTTTCGGCGATTCGGTTATTCCGTCGATTCACTGCTGAACAAGGAATCGTCGCCCGCATTAGTTGAATTTATGAAATTTCAATGTGCCCGAGCCCATTCGTACTATCAAAAAGCGCATGATATTCTTCGGACCCTTCCTAGGACTGACCAACAATCCCTGGTTGTCGCAGAAATTATGCGTGGAATCTACAGCACGATACTTCACAAGATTGAGTCACAAAATTACCCCGTCTTTGGTCCTCGCACCCGTGTCTCATCATTTCAGCGGTTGAGGATTGCTTCAAACATTTGGCTTCGATCCATACTGACGCGACCTGTCGCCACATCCATGTGACACATCACATTCTTGTACTTGGGAACAATCTCACGGGACTGGTGACCGCCTACCGGCTCGTTCACTATGGATTTCGTATCACTATCCTCGATACAGCACCAGACGTTCCATCTCACATTTCTCCTCGACTCGGTCAGGAAGCAAACAAACCACTGACTGCAACAGCTCTTGCTGGCCCTGACTACCAGGGTCATCCTCTTATTCTGCATGGGTTTTATCACACTACATGGTCATTACTCCAAGAATTGTCCTTTGAATGGCCGTCACCCGCTGCCCAGACAGTCTCTCTAGAATTTGGCAACGATCGCAAGCCACCCGTCGCCCTCCCGAAGCCTTTGCGGATCGCTCGGACGCACCCTCTCATGCGGCTGCTCTTCTTCAAAGGGCTCTCCTGGTCAGACCGATGGAATATCATCAACCTTCTGGAAAAAGAATGGGAAGAGAATCGTCTGACCGATCACCACCCTGATATCCAAAGCGCTGAAAACTGGCTCATCGCCGCAAAACAGTCGAACCATAGTCGTACATATTTCTGGAATCCATTGTGCCGATTTTTTCTACATTGCAATCTATCAGAAGCCTCCCTTAGTTCCTTCATTGAAGTCTTCTCGCGGTATTGGTTTGGCCAACCCACCGATGCTGCAACTTATCTGACCCCATATGAGACTCTTGAAAAACTGGAAACCCACCTACGTCAATGGCTCGACAACAAAGGAACCCGCTTCCACACAGCTCCTGGCACGCTCCATTTCCATATAGAGAACGAAGAAGTTCAAGCAATTGGCGCAGGTGACGGCAATCTTACAGCCCATGCCTATGTCTCAGCATTGACCCCAACACATCTGCTCTCACTAGTCCCTGAACGGGCACTAGCACGTTACGCCTATTTTTCTTCCTTAGCCCATATACCAGAAGTCTATGGCCTGACCATCCGGTTCACCCTGCCTCATCTTCTCCTTCCTCCTCGGCTTATTCTTCATGCCGATTCTTTTGACTGGATCACCTGTCAGACAAGGTCCCAATCCAATGGCCATGAAAGCATCATCACCTGCGTCATACTTCAAAAGTCCATTCAGCAAGACGATTCTTTAGAAAATTTCGTCGATAATGCACGGATGTGCATCCACCACCTGTTTAGCATTCCACAGCTCCAAACCCTCGAAGCCTCTCAACCTCAAGTTATTTCACATGCTGAACCATTTTACCCATGCCACCAAGGATCCCGAACCCACCGGCCCCTCCCCAAAACCCCCCTTTCCAATTTCTTTCTGGCTGGCCCTTGGACGGCCACCAATCTACCGATCTCTTTGGAAGGCACGATACTCAGTGCCAACGCTTGTGCTCAGGCTGTCAGTTCCGCCTTTTACGGATTTTTATAGATTGACATCCTTCTTCCTCAAACTTAAGATTCTCTGCTATGGATTTATCTCAACTCAAAACTTCCCTTCAGGATTGCCAGCGCTGCCAACTCTCCAAAGGCCGGACCCAAGTCGTCTTTGGTACCGGAAACCCGGAGGCCTCCATCATGTTCGTGGGAGAAGCTCCGGGCTTTTATGAAGACCGCCAAGGCGAACCGTTTGTGGGCGCCGCAGGAAAATTACTCACTGAACTCTTGCAATCAATTGGACTGGAACGAGCCGATATTTATATTGCCAATGTCATCAAATGCCGCCCGCCCAACAATCGTGACCCCTTACCGGAAGAAATCGAGACCTGCAAACCCTTTCTTCTGCAACAAATTGAACTCATTCAGCCGAAGCTGGTCTGCACCTTAGGCAATTTTGCGACTCAAACATTACTGGAAAGAAAAGTCGGCATTACCAAGGTTCGCGGACAAGTCATTAGGCTCGAAAATTTCGTCGTCTTTCCCTTATTCCATCCCGCCGCCGCCCTCCACCAAGGCAACCTGCGCGTGCCCCTCAAAGAAGATTTCCAAAAACTTAAAGCCGTCCTGGAAGACATGAGCAATACCCCAACCCTCCCCAACACCTCCTCACCACCAACGCTTTCCACCACCAAAGAACCCGCAAAAGAAACCCCAACCGACCCCCCGACCCAAATGAGTTTGTTCTAGATAGTGTCGTCACGAGATGAGAAATCTGTTATGATTCGCAGAACAAGGAGGTGCTACGATGAGTAAGATTCACCGACGACACGATCTGTCTGACCGCCTGTGGAGCCTTTTAGAACCGCTCTTGCCCGGCCAAAAGGGCCAGTGGGGTGGGCAAGCCCGGGACAATCGCTTATTTCTCAATGCCGTCTTTTGGATCTTGCGGACCGGCGCGCCGTGGCGTGATCTGCCGCCCGATCTCGGCGACTGGAAGAACACGCATCGTCGCTTTTGCCGCTGGCGGGACCACGGCCGCTGGGAGAAGATCCTGGAGCGGCTCATTGATGAGCCGGACATGGAGTGGTTAATCATCGATGCGAGTCACATCAAGGTCCATCCGCATGCGGCGGGGGCGGTCGGGGGTAATGAGGCGATGGGGCGCACCAAAGGGGGCTCAACACCAAGGTCCATTTGGCCGTGGATGCCCATGGTTTGCCGCTCCGAGTTCTTGTTACAGCAGGTCCCGTAGCGGATTGTACGCAGGCTGAGCCACTGATAGCCGGCTTCGAGGCCGAGGCCCTGCTGGGGGATAAGGCCTATGACACGGAGGCGATTGTCCATGAAGCTGAGCGACGAGACATGGCACCGATCATCCCCCCAAAGACCAATCGGCGCACGCCTCGTGAGTACGATCGATACTTATACCGAATGCGCCACTTGGTCGAAAATGCGTTCCTGCACCTGAAACGTTGGCGAGGCATTGCCACCCGGTATGCCAAAAAGGCGTCTTCCTTTTTGGCTATGGTGCAAATCCGCTGTATCTGGCTGTGGGGATCAATCTTGTGACGACACTCTCTAGAAGAATACTTTCCAACAACAAGAAAACTCGCAAAGCATTGGAGCCACAAATTTTTCTTCTCGACAATCTGCGTAGTTCAAGTAAGCCACTCTTCTGCATCTCAAAATTAATAATAAGTTTTTAGTGGTTTCTCTTTACATAAGACTACTTTCCGTTGAGAATCAAAAATATGCACCCACGCAACTACACATCTCAACATTGGAGGTCACATGGACACAGGTTATCCCGCGCTCATCGCTGAACTCCCCAGACAAGAACAGAACTTGAGACTTCCCGCCCGTCCTCGCACTTCAGATCCCAACAATCCCCCAGCTACCCCCAAAATCCCTGAAGAAACTAGCTCCCCACCAACAGACACCACCCTTTCTTGAAACTCTCTGGCTTCATTGTTCAACTTCAGAAATCGCTTAAAGGGGTCAGACTCGATTAAAATCCAACAGAATTGATGTACCCATGTGCGTTGTGACAAATTGCCTTATTTATGACTCTTGTGGCGCAGATGCTCTCACCGATACCATGAAACACTGTATTCTTTATTTACTTCACAACGTAGTTCACAACTATGCTTCATACCTATTCTGACACATTGCATGCCTTTCGATCTTGCAGTTTCGAATTTTTTTGCTGCCATTCCCGATCATGAAATTCCTTAAATTTCTGGGCTGGTCAGCGGTTGGGCTATTGCTTCTCGTAGGCTTGGCCCTTTGGTATCTCCCGACATTAGCCAGCATAGCCATTACACAAGGATTAACCAGCCAAGGATTTGAGAATGTCTCGGCGACTCTGGACTACCCCAGCGCAACGACTCTGAGGATTCGTTCTCTGGCATTTAATTCGCCGAAAGAATTTGGGGCAAACTCGATTAGTATTGAAAATACCGATATTACCTATTCCCTAGACTCTCTGTTGAACCACATGGTGGAAGGGATAGAGATTGAACATGTAACAGTTACTTGGGATTCTTCACTACTGGAAGGAGATTCCTCCCAATCATCTTCGACAAGCCAATCTGATGTTCCACTCGACTTGAGTGCCTTCGACTCTGGATTTCCGCTCCCGATCCTTCCCTTTCAGCATCTCCACATTCAACAAGCAGACATTTCTAACCCGTTGGCACCGCCAGCGCTCAAAAAACTCTCACTCAATGCCACGATCGACGCAACGGAGGAAGGCTATGGGGGAAACATGCGACTCAACGGAGAAGGGCTTCTGCTTAATTCCCTTTCATTTTCACTGACCAAACAGGGTACGGTAGCTTTTCAGGGAACCCATACGAGGGCTCCACAAGACCTCCTTCTTGAATTAGAAACTTCCCTAAAGCAATCCAATTCCGGGCTAAACCTTCAAGGCAAAACATTTCTCAAGCTTCATCCCATTATTCATACGCTGACCGCACTCTACCCGCTTCCACCGCACTACCAAGACATCTCGGGAATTTTTTCCGGGAAATGGACAGGCACGATCCATGAAAGCCCCGCACAGACTGAGTCGGTTGTGGGCCCTATTCAAGGCAATTTTTCTCTTGATGCCAAGGTACCCACTTGGCCCCCCTTTGCCCAAGATATTCAAATTCAGGCTCAAGGGACCATAGCCATCACCAGCGATCACGCAACGGTCACCGTTCAGCCAAAATCATCCGGATCGGTCATCGTTGCGATGGACTCCTTCATTCCTCCGATCATCGATGCCTTCATAAGACATGATAACCGCCGGTCCGTAGCCTGGAAGATTCAAGAACCAGTTCGTATAGAGGCTCCGATACAGCAGAAAGGTGAGACGATCCAAATTTCCTCAGGAAAAATCCACGCGGCCATTGACAACGCTTCCGAACAATTGACCATGCTTCTTTCCCCAGGAAAGCTTCTTTGGACTAGAGCCGGCGGAGTGGCCGGCAGGGCTCAGGTCAGCCTAGCCACACAACTTCACCCTGGCCCTACATCAACCTGGCATCCTGAGGCGATTGTGATTGAGGCCGATGCCGGCGTGACCGTATCGCCACAAAACATCGCTGTCGCTTTCAACCCCTCTTCTTATTTTCATTTTTCAGACATGAAACAGCAAAGCCTGTATGTCCCAACACTTGTTAGCCGCTTTCCAGAAGGGGCATCAGCGACGTACCTACTAGACAAGCGAATATTGACAGTGGCAACCACTAGGGCAGTTCTCTCGCTCCCGTCTGTTTTCATGCAAGGCCAAGAATGGACCATTCAGAAAATGTTTACGAAGAACCTTACTATCCAGAACACACCAGAGAGTTGGACCGTCAATGGAGAGTCAAAGATACAAAAAGTCCATGTACCATTTGACGCCATCAACATCCCAGACTCAAATTGGCAAGCGCGATATTCGGTCAATCCCCAAACCTTGACAGCCTCCTACAATGGGCAAACACTGCAGCATCCGGTACGGGTAGGCGGGCAAGCCACACTCAATCTTGAGAAAGAACAGGCTGTTGTTGCGATGTCAATGCAGCCTTTGCTCTTTGCACCCAAGACTCGCGTCCTGAGCCAAATCATCCAGCCCTGGCCATTTCGCGATATGGACCTCACCCACGGCGCGATCTCGGCATCCGCAAAAGTGTCCCTGGTCAAAAACCCATCCACCGCTGCCACGCCCTTTCACATCACACACCTCCATGGGATTCTATACTTGAAAGATATGAGCGGGTTCCTAAAACCCACGATCTTAGAAGGGATGAACACACGCATTGAAATTCTCGGACAAGATAATACCTTTCGTATTCCTCCTACCCCTTTGCGCATTCAACGCATTCAATCAGCCGTGGATTTGACCGACACCTCTTTTCTACTATCATCCGGAGCTTTTCAGATCGATTCTCCCCCTTCGCTTTCCGTGAGCAATGTTTCTACCCACCTATTGGGAGGCACGGTCGCCCTCCAACAGGCCACCTACGACCCCTCACAACCAACACAGGATCTCGCCCTGGAGGTCCAGGGGATGGATCTGAACGAAATCTTACTGCTGGAACAACAAGAAACGGTAAAAGGCACAGGCATTTTGGATGGGCGCCTTCCTCTATTTGTGTCCGGGACGGATCTTGAAATCCACGAAGGATCCTTAAAAGTGCGTCCGCCCGGCGGCATCATTCAGATGAATCTGTCGGAAGACACAGCGGATAGCTGGTCTAAAAGCCAGCCCCATTTGGACCTTATTGTCCAAAGCTTGGAAAATTTTCATTATTCTCAATTGGACGTTGGTGTCGATTATGACAAACATGGTATCCTGAAATTAGCGACGAAACTCAGAGGGAAAAACCCGGATTACCGAAACGGCATACCCATTCATTTTAACCTGAATATTGAAGAGGACATTCCCGCGCTCTTGGAAAGCCTGTCACTCATCAAAAACCTGGAAGATAAAATTGGCGCAATGATGGCAGGGGAAGAACAATATTCAGAGGAACAGTAGGGTGCAAGCGGCAGAGATTACCGACGATAGACTCTTCTCATAGACATCGCATTCATTGCATACAAGGGGACATTATGATTCGACAGTTTCAACCCAACCAGATATTTCGAAGCCTTGGAATCTTCCTTGTGGTTCTTTCAACGGGGGTTTTGCTGAATTGCACGCCTCGCGTAGAAGTGGCCGTGCCTGAAGAACCCATTACGGTCAACTTAAATGTCAAAATCGACCATGAAGTCCGCGTGAAAGTTGAAAAAGATTTAGACAATGTCTTTACCGATCAAAGCGGACTCTTCTAAAAAAACACGAGGTATGACGATGATAACAATGCACCAATCTCCAAAATTCTTTCTCATTATTCTATGTGGCCTGCTGCTCTTTCTCGCGCCTGTTTCCGCCTTCGGGCTCTCTCTTGACCAAGCCAAACACCAAGGGCTCCTCGGGGAGCGCCCCGACGGATACTTAGGCATTGCCAAATCATCGGCGCCTCCTGAAGCCGTTGCGCTCATGAAAGACATCAATCGAAAGCGAAGAGAAGTGTATAAGGGCATTGCCAAGAAAAACGGCACCGAACTCTCAGCCGTCGAAGCCCTGGCGGGGAAAAAGGCCATCCAAAAAACTCCATCCGGCCAAGCCATCATGCAACCCAACGGCACCTGGATTCAGAAGCCCTAACTTATGAGCTGGCTCATTACTGCTTCTAGCCCTCTCTTTTTTTAGGGGTCAGACTCGATTAAATTTCGCCGCTCTTCCCTGCCCAACATTATTTCCAAAATTTATCGAGTCTGGCCCCTTAATTATTCCCGCGTGAATAACCAAATCCTTTGATTCTTACGCCACTTCTTGTTTAGCGGAAACTCCAAATTCCTTGAAAATCTCTGTGGGGAAAGTGGGTTGGACTCCAATGGTCTCTAGCGTTTCAACGATCCGTCCCGGTCGGCCCCAGTCACTCCATAAGACTTTTTCCAATTCCATCACCCCTATTTGCTTAGCAAGAGGCTGCAACACTTCATGCGAGAAGTTGGAGTTGGGCATATCACGGTAAATGTCTTGCAGCACGGATTCTTCTTCAGAAGTCCCGATACTTTGCCGCAAAAGCTCAAATCGCTCCATCACCTCGGGCACACTGTCCCACCCGGCCGACCACAACGTTTCCGCATGAGCCACAAGAACCAAGGTATTCCATAGAGCTCCTTGACTGATCAAACTCACGGCCTCCGCTGAGCGCGGCTTTTCAACAAAGTCTTGAACCCGGCGGATACATGCCCCTTCACTCCATCCCAGAACATCCCCTTGAGCGATCCATCCATAGTCAAGCTCCAGATAAGAAGGACGAACACCTAACAGAATCATCTGATCCCGCCAAAGATCAACGGCTCGTACGGCCCGCCGCACCGTTTCCACAAATTGATTTTCGGGAAACACAAAATGATCAGACGGGAAAATTACCACAGCGGCTTGCGGGTCCCAGGCTTTCACATAGGTTAATGGCAGAAACACCCCAGGCGCGGTGCCGCAATTCCGCGGCTGCAAAATCACCTTCCCTTCACGTTGATCTTGGAAATGCCGATCGGATTGTTGCTGATGCGTTCGTCCAACAACCGTCACCTTTCTGCACGGCTGAACGAGCTGGTTGGCCCGTCCCCATGTATGTTGCAGCATGGACCTGGTTCCCACAAAGGTACAATATTGCTTCGGCAAGGAATATCCCAGCCACTTTTGAATACAGGGCTGAATTCGTTCGCCATCACCACCGGCCAATACGATGGACCACCCAGAGGACTTCCGGCTTTGCGCATTCATAAGAGACCTCCTGGAGCTATATACCTATGGGGCTGTTGAAAAAAGCCGCCAGCGGCGTTCTCGCCCTTCCCTTCGTGGAGCCTCAGGACTGGACTGGACGGACTTTTTTGAACAGACCCGTCGTTGTTGATCGCTAAGGGCTTCCTGGCGAAATATGGCCCTTGATATCTTCATTATTCAACACTCCCCTTATCATCATGAAGATCATGGAGATGCCTCAGAATCTATCCATGGAACATCCCATCCTGAAACAACATGAACCTAAGATGAAGGATCCACAGTCCTGTTGGTTCATCTCAGTTCACAAAGGACAGACGTGGGATTACCCACATCAGCGGCAAACTCAAAAAATAGAACGTCGAACGCAGGAACTACAAAAAAGCAGATAAATACGGAAAGAAAAAATAAAGCGGAAAAGAGAATGATACCGGATAAAGAGTTTAGTATTATTGCAGAACTGCATGGAAAAAGAAACAGTTAATTGAGGCAAAACCTAAAAAATTGCGTCCTAGACATAGGACCTCATGTATTTAATTGTATAAGTCAAGACTTCATCTGACAGACAGCGAGTCCGGTAATTGTTAAGCGGCCAGCATCTTCTCCTTCGCCAACACGACACTGTCTCGCCAGGTTTGCATCGGCGTTTTCCCATAACACCACCGGCCTTGATGCGTCCGCTGTTCATTGTACTCCTGTAGCCACGTATCCAAATCGGCTTGTAATTCGTCGAGGGTCTGGTAAATCTTCTTGCGGAACGTGACCCGATAGAACTCATTCAACTGTGTCTTGTGAAACCGTTCGACGATCCCATTGGTTTGCGGACTCTTTGTCTTGGTCCGGGTGTGATCAATATTCTCTACGGCCAGATACAGTTCATACTCATGCCGTTCCGGAGCGCCACAATATTCCGTCCCTCGATCGGTGAGCACTCGATTCAGGGGAATCTCGTGATCGGCAAAAAAGGGCAGGACCCGATCATTCAGTAAGTCTGCGGCCGTGATGGGCGTTTTGCGATCATAGAGCTTCGCAAAGCCAACTTTGCTATAGGTATCAATGAAGGTCTGCTGATAGATCCGCCCCACGCCCTTGAGTGTGCCCACATAGAAGGTATCCTGAGCCCCACAGTAGCCGGGGCATTCACTCACAAACTCTCCATGTGCTTCTTTGTCGGCCTTGGCTTTCTCCAGGGCCACGACTTGAGTGTCCGTCAACACGAGTCCCTCTTGGGCCACTTTGGCCTCTAAGGCCTTCAACCGCTTCCGCATCGTCTCCAAATCATGCCGGAGCCAGATGTAGCGGATGCCCGCGGGCGAGAGCGTGATCCCTTGTTTTTTGAGTTCATTAGCCATGCGCACTTGGCCCCAAGCCGGCTGCTCGATGGTCAAATTCACCAACGCCTCTTCCACCTCAGGCGCTACTCGATTCTTGAGGATCGGCTTTCGCCGGGAAATCTCTTCCAGGGCGGCTTCGCCCCCAGTCTCGTACAGTTCTTTAAACCGATAGAAGCTGTCTCGACTGTAGCCCATGATCTGACAAGCTTTTGAGACGTTGCCCAATTGCTTGCCCAACTCCAACAAACCCACTTTGGTTTTGATGATCTTTTGTTCGGTGGTCATCCTCATTCGTCCTTTCTCCGGATCTCCCGGGTTCAAAGGACTCTAGCTGACTGTCAGATTAAATCCTAGCACTTACAATTTAATCGAGTCTGACCCCATTAAGGCAGAGGACTGACTCACACAAGGCTTTTTCTTAAGGTGTTGATTTGCTTCATAATTTCTTGTGTGCAGGTTTGCATCGATGCTTTGCTGGGCTTGGATTCTTGGGAAAACTGCAATGGCCGGCCATAACGAATGTTCGCTTTGCTGGGAATAAATAATGTTTTGATCATGGATGTTACTGAGTGAGGACCGTCCCAGACTATGGAAGCTGGGATCACTGGCACTCCAGACTTTATCGCAAGATAGCCAATGCCTGGATGCCCTTTATCCAACCGATGCCGATCCAATCCGCCTTCAGGGAACAGGCCAATCACCTCACCATCAGCTAATTCATCTAGCATGGTCCTAATGGCCTTGATATCTCGTTTCCCTCGCTGAACGGGAATGCAGCCATACGCGTTAAATGCCCACCGAATGTGTGGCAGCGCATAAATCTCCTGGGCCATGAGAAACCGAATGGGCCGGCCGGCCGTAGCAGCCAGCACCAGGGGATCGCCAAGCGAGGTATGGTCGCACACGATCAGCGCCGGACCTTCAGAAGGAACAGGCGATTCTTCTATCGCGCTGACTCCGTACATGACTCTGCAGACCCAACTGTTCAATTGATTGAGGAAACCATAGAGGAACCCTCGTTTGGAGGCTGGAGCGGACAACGTACAGGGAAAAAAAGAGATGAGTTGGGGCTAGATGATGTTTTCCGTTCCCATGACTTTCGGCAACAGACCTCTACCTGGGGATTGTATGATAGAAAACGGGTTAAGGACGAGTGCTATGGGTCTCAGCCGTATCGGGAGAATCAGATGAGGTGTCTCTTCCGGAACCGGACTCCGAATCTTCAGAGATTTCTTCATCAGTGTCATCTTCTTCTTCGTCCTCCGGTTCTTCAAACCACTGGACAAGCATATCTTCCCACCAGACGACGTCAACATCTTCACCAGGATCCTTGCCTAAAAAATCCACCTGCTCCTTGGTAAATTCAGGATCAATCACCGTAGGCTTAAACAACGCTCGATCTATGACCTCCTTGGTGGCAAACCCTCCAACAATCCAGGAAGGAGGATCAGCGCGCCGGGACTTATACGCTTGAAGACCCACTTTCAAATATAAAAAAATTTTTCGCTGAGCCTCGTCGTTAAACCCTGACGGAGGGAGGCTCAAAGTTTTTTCAATTTTCTTTTGCCATTCCCGCTGATTATATCGGGACGTGATTAATTGAAGGGCTTTGACCCCGTCTTCCGGCTCAAGTGGCATGTCTATTCTCCATCACACACAGATATCTATACGTTGACTCTGAAATACGTGCTTACTGCCCGGCAACCATCATTTTTCGCAACTTAACAGTCGGGCTGGCGGTTCGTCCGCGAAAGACCAAGTCATTTCCAATCATCTCGATATCATTGAGCATGGTTTTTAAATTCCCGGCAATGGTCACTTCTTCAACCGGATGAGCAATTTCACCATTTTCTATCCAAAACCCCACAGCGCCCCGGGAATAATCACCGGTAACCATGTTCACTCCAAAGCCAATCAGCTCTGTGACCAACAGCCCCTGCTTTGTTGATTGCACGATCTCCTCTGGCGACGAGGTCCCAGGAGACAGGAACAAATTTGTCGTACCCACGGTTGGATTTTCACCCACGGAACGGGAAGCATTGCCCGTTGAAGACATGCCGAGTTTTTTCCCGGAATAGGTATCCAATAGGTAACTGGTCAGCACTCCCTTATCCACGACGACATTTCTTCGGGTGGGCAAGCCCTCTCCATCAAAGGGCCGGGAGCCCAAGCCATTCGGCAATCGTCCGTCATCAACCACGGTCACTGATTCAGCCGCAATTGTTTTCCCTAACTGCCCCATCAGAAAGGAGGCGCCTTTATATAAAGAATATCCCGATACGGCCGAAGCAATATGGCCCAGTAAACCCTGCGCCATTTCCGGATCAAAAATCACGGGAACTTCTTGTGTGGCAACTGATCGACTCCCCAACCGTCGAACGGTGCGGCGTGCGGCCTCTTGCCCAATCTGTTCGGGACTTTCTAATTCTTCAAATTTCCGTTTCACGGAATACCAATAGTCCCGCTGCATACCGCCATTCCGAGTATCTGCCGCTATGGGCGAGACCGACACGGAATAGGACGAGCTTGAATAGGACCCCACAAATCCATGGGAATTTGCCAACAAAATCGACCCATATCCAGCAGAGCACTCGGCACCTTCGGAGTTCGTGACACGCGAGTCGGCATCGAAGGCCGCTTGTTCTGCCCGTTTGGCTAAATCAATTTCTTCGTCAACCGTCAGCTGCCGGCTATCCCTCATATCCAAGTCGGGAAATTCAACCGTCATCTGGTCTGCGGCGGGAAGGCCTGACGTGTCATCTTCAACCACTGCTTTGGCTAAACTACAGGTATCGTTCACCAAACGATCCAGCGATCCCTCAGAAAAATCCGATGTCGAAGAACTGGCTGAACGTTTGCCAAAAAAGACGCGTAGCCCTAAGACTTTTTCCCGTGCCTTTGAAAGCCGGTCCACCTCTGACATCCGCACTTGCACAGATACGGAATCCCCTTCCGCAACAAGTAGGTCAGCTTCGCTGGCTCCCAATGACTTGGCTTGGCCAAGAACCGCTGCGGCTAATTCAGGGAAACGGTCACCTTGGGTCGTGGGCACATTCGTCATAATGTTAAGGAACGCCAGGTAACACGGCAACTTTATTCGCCCATGGCCGTACCACCGACGGTCATTTCATCGACTTTGATGGTCGGAAGCCCCACTCCAACCGGAACGGATTGGCCTTCTTTCCCACAAGTCCCAATCCCTTCGTCCAATTGCATATCATGTCCCACTGCCGAAACCTTTTTGAGGACATCCGGGCCATTGCCGATTAACGTTGCCCCCTTGACGGGTTTGGTCACCTGCCCATCTTCAATGAGATACGCTTCACTGGCCGAAAACACAAACTTCCCGCTGGTGATATCCACTTGCCCGCCGCCAAAGGATACCGCATACAATCCTTTTTTGACCGACCGGATAATGTCTTGTGGTTCAGACTCTCCAGCCAGCATGAATGTATTCGTCATACGAGGGAGAACCACACTGCGAAAATCTTCCCGGCGGCCATTCCCCGTCAGGGGAATACCCATAAGACGCGCATTCATCCGGTCCGTAATATAGCCCCGTAAGATACCTTTTTCGATCAGCATGGTTCGGGAGGTGGACGTCCCCTCATCATCAATATTCATTGAGCCACGACGAAACGGCAGGGTCCCGTCATCGACAATCGTGCAGAGCTCGGACGCCACTGACTGTCCCACCAAATCGCTAAACGCCGAAGTCTTGCGCCGGTTAAAATCGGCCTCCAGTCCATGACCAATCGCTTCATGCAGCAAAATGCCCGGCCACCCTCCACCGAGCACGACTGGCATGGCTCCAGCAGGCGCATCCACGGCATCCAAATTCACAATGGCTTGGCGTGCAGCTTCTCGCGCAAATTCCAAGGCTCTCTCATTTTCAACGAAGAAAGAAAACCCTACTCGCCCGCCTCCCCCGTAACTTCCGGCTTGCCGATTCTCGCCATCTTCCGCAATACAGGTGACTTGAAGCCGTGCAAGCGGCTGCACATCTCCGACAAGTTGACCTTCGGAATTCATCACCAAAAATATTTTTTGTTCGGTATTGAATGACGCCATCACTTTCGCAATACGAGGGTCAAACTTTCTGGCTTCACGATCAATGTCATTTAACAAATCGACCCGCGCTTCTGTGGTGATGTCGGTTAACGGTTGCGTCAGCGGATACAAATTCTGAGAAGGGCCCGTCCGATGGGTCACGGCTACCGGAGCATCTCCTTGTGGAGACTCGGCAATATATCGTGCCGTTGCCGCAGCCTGCTCTAAATCCCGAACCGAGAGATCATCAGAATAGGCAAATCCTGTCCGCTCCCCTGCCACCGCGCGAATCCCCGCCCCCTGCGCCACGCTTTTGACGGCACGCTTCACTAAACTTTCTTCCATCGACACAGAGTCCGTGACTGAAGACTCCAAGTACATATCCGCGTAATCCACATCCCGAGCCTTGGCTGTATTCAACGCTTGCAGCATATCCTGTTCTTGCAGGGCAAAATCTGCGGGATTTGGAGTTTTCATATTCATGGAATGTTTTCGGATTGAAATACAAGAATGACAGACAGCAGGAAGGCAGTATAGCCCATCTTCATAAGGTGCGCAATTTGAGTCACCTGGTGAATTTGACAAGAATCTCATTCATTATTAGACTGAATTTGTTCATACATTCCTTATCTTTGTGAATATTTTTTCGCACCACATAGGTTCCCAGTTTTCACCTCAACCAGCAGTGTGCTGCATTATTCATGGATGATTTTTCGGCAGTAGACGCCAAACACCTCGCTGAAGCTGAACTGTGGACGCAGCTTGACCGGGAGTCCCTCCCTCACCACATCGCGATTATCATGGATGGGAATGGCCGGTGGGCCGCCCAACGTGGTTTGCCTCGAATCGCCGGGCACCAAGAAGGACTCCGCGCCCTGCAAGATATCCTTGAAATTGGACAAGAGTTGAACATTCCTTACCTGACAATCTATGCATTTTCACAGGAGAATTGGAATCGTCCGGAAATGGAAGTCCGTTTGCTCATGAATTTGTTAGAACAATATCTGACCACAGAACGAGAGCGGTTTCATCGCCAGAAAATTCGGTTTTTCCCAATCGGCCGCTTGGAACAACTGCCTGCTCCCGCCCGCTCTCTGGTCATGGAAGTCGCAGAAGACACTCAGCATTATTCAGACCGGACCTTGGCGGTGGCCTTGAGCTATGGCGGACGGGCCGAGATTTTGGATGCCGTTCAGCAAATTGCGTTTGATATCAAGATGGGAACCCTCGCGCCTGAAGATATCAATGAGTCTGTGTTCGAACAGCACCTCACCACCTGGGACATTCCTCATCCAGACCTTCTTATCCGAACTTCCGGAGAAACGCGCATTAGTAATTTTCTGCTCTGGCAGATTGCTTATACCGAACTGTACTTCACGCCCACGCTTTGGCCTGATTTTCGCCGTTGCGATACCCTCCTGGCTCTCCTAGACTACCAAAAGCGTGAGCGGCGATTTGGCCGGGTCAGCCAAGTCGTTTCTCCCTAGATGGTGTGGGGTTAGACGACCAAGTCCAATCTTCTCCCACCTTTTTTAACTCCCGCGTTTCCCCAACTCACGTGGATCCACGCCGTCTTTATTCCGCGCTTGCAATTGTCCCTGTATTGTATCTGGGGATTCGTTACGCTCCCCCATGGCTTTTTGCCTTCCTCATTGCTGTCGTGGCATCTTTGGCGCTTTGGGAGTTTCTTTCCTTCTACTTCCCCGATGCCATGTCCTTATCGATCACTCAAAAGGGTTTTTCCTGCCTGATGGCGAGCGTCCTCCTTCTTGGCATGTATCATGGCCTCCCGACCATGATGCTTGTGGGTCTTCTGGGATGCGTGACCGTTATCCTGGCCGGATTTTTCATTTCTCCAGGTATCACCAGACAATGCCTGCCAGGCTGGGCAGCCTATGTTTTTGGTACGTTATACGTTGCCCTCTTACTGGGTTATTATATTTTATTACGCAATCTTGAATACGGCGTCTCCCTCGTCTTTTTTGTCATTATTGTCACTTGGCTCTCTGATATAGGAGGGTTTTTCATTGGAAAAACCTTTGGGAAGCATCTCTTGGCCCCAACATTGAGTCCTAAGAAAACCATCGAAGGCTTACTTGGCGGCATCTTGTTTTCTATGACGGGAGGGATTGTCAGCCATTTCACATTCACCCCCTTTTTCTCCTTAACCGAATGCGCTATCCTCGGGGTGGGTCTTGCACTACTCGGCGCTACCGGAGACTTAGCCGAATCGGGCATCAAACGCAGCGTCCAGGTTAAGGATTCAGGCCGGCTGATTCCCGGTCATGGCGGAGTCCTTGATCGCATCGATAGCCTGCTGTTCACTGGACCGGCGATGTACTACTATGTCATGTTTTCTCTTGCTTCGTAATCTCAGACCACTATCAAGACAAAGGATGTCTGCTTCGTGAAACGTATCGTGATATTGGGATCCACTGGCTCAATTGGGGCCAGCACCTTAGATGTGGTGTCACAATTTCCAGATCGTTTTGAAATTGTCGGGCTGGCGGCCGGATCCAATGATCGCATACTGGAGGACCAGATTCGGACATTCCAACCCAAGATTGCCGCACTGTCATGTCCTGATGCGGCAACCCGATTACGTACCCGCGCCCATTCAACTCAGACTGAAATTGTAGAGGGCGAGTCCGGGCTCGGTGAGGTGGCAAGTTTTCCAGATTGCGACCTCGTGATCTCAGCCATTGTGGGTGGCGCAGGCCTCAAACCCACCCTTGCGGCGATCCAAGGCGGCCGGCCAGTGGCCTTAGCGAATAAAGAACCCATGGTGATGGCTGGGCAACTTATGCAACAAGAAGCGAAAAAGCATGGCGTCACCATATTCCCTATCGATAGCGAACATAGTGCGATCTTTCAGTCCATGGAAGGACACCGAAAGACCGATATTCGTCGGGTCGTCCTTACGGCTTCAGGCGGTCCATTTTGGAACTGGCCAGCCACCGATTTGGAGCAGGTGAGTCCAGAGCAAGCCCTGAAACATCCTAACTGGAAAATGGGAGCGAAAATCACCATCGATTCCGCGACATTGATGAATAAAGGTCTAGAGGTCATTGAAGCCCGGTGGCTTTTTGATCTTCCGGCAGACCAAATCGATGTGGTGATTCACCGGGAAAGCATCATTCATTCTTTGGTAGAATATTGTGACGGATCGGTTATCTCGCAATTGGGACATCCAGATATGCGCACGCCCATCTCCTATGCCATGGATTATCCTCAACGGGTTCCATTGCATCCGCCTCTCTTAGATTTAGGAACCATTGGAAAACTCACGTTTTCTCCTCCGGATACCGAAAAGTTTCCATGCCTGCAATTGGCCTATGACGCGCTGGCTGGAGGAGCGGGACTCCCGGCAGCACTCAATGCGGCCAATGAAGTCGCCGTCCAGGCCTTCCTGCGGAACCAGTTAGCGTTTTTAGATATTCCTAAAGTGATTCAAGAAACCATGGCCGCGTATTCCCCGACGCCGTTGTCAACCATTGAAGACGTTCTGGATATCGACCAATGGGCTCGTCGAACGGCAGAAGACATCATGAAAACCTGTGCCGCACCTGCGTAAATTTCCATTGAGTTTTTCTTCTGACATCTTGCAATGAATAGCTTGTATTTATTTTCCCCAGACACGATCTATATTTTTGGACAAAAGCTCTGGTGGTTTTTGATCGTCTTAGGCGTGCTCGTCACATTTCATGAATATGGACATTATATTGCCGCCCGTTGGGTTGGCGTGAAAGTCCTGAAGTTTTCAATTGGATTTGGACCGCGATTGGTCGGCCGAAAGGTTGGAGAGACCGATTATGTCGTCTCTGCCGTCCCTCTAGGAGGCTACGTCAAAATGTTTGGGGAAGAAAGCGGAGAAACCATTTCTCCTGAAGACCAAAAAGTCTCCTTCCTCCATCAGTCTCTTTTGCACAAAACACTCATCGTCGCGGCAGGTCCGGGTTTCAACTTTATTCTCAGTTATCTCATTTTTACTGGCATGCTGGCAGTGGGCTCCCCATTGTTTGTCCCGAATATTGACAAAATGCTTCCTGTCGTGGAAGCCATTACACCCGGCTCTCCTGCAGCACTCTCCGGATTAGAACTTGGAGATCGTATTACTCGAGTCAACGAAGAAGAGATCTCTACGCTGGGAGAACTGTATCAGATTTTAGAGAAGACTCATGGCCGCCCAGTGACACTGGATGTCATGCGTGGCGACCAGAGCAAGACATTCATTGTGACACCCACGATTCAGAAGACCAAAAAAAGTCCAGACGATGCCCCCATTTATCTCCTTGGGATCGAAGATCATGTGCCCAAGATTGGAAAAGTCATGCCCAATACGCCGGCAGAGACGGCAGGGCTTCAATCTGAGGACCGAATTACTCAGATTAATGACACCGCGATTTTCACCTGGTCGCAGATGACGGAAATCATACAACAAAGCCCAGGGATACCGCTTGCCGTCCAGATAGACCGGAAGGGAACCCCATTGACTCTGTCAATCACCCCGGAGCCCCACACCATTACGGAATCTGACGGTGAAAGCCGATCCATTGGCCGCATTGGCATACAAATTTCCGGCCGGGGAACGATCTTGCAAAGTTCGGAATGGTATCTTGCGCCCTGGCAAGGTTTACAGGCGACATGGGATTGGTGCAAACTCACCGTCACAGGCATCCTCAAGCTCCTGACAGGAGAAATTTCTTCAAAAAATATCGGCGGGCCTTTAATGATCGCCAGCGTGTCCGGGGAACATGCTGAACAAGGCTTTGATGCGATCCTATGGTTAATTGCCATTCTCAGCATTAATTTAGGCATCTTAAATTTATTACCTATTCCTGTCTTGGATGGCGGCCACCTCTTCTTTTTTGCCTGCGAAGCTATCTTAGGACGTCCACTACAAGAACGTTCACGGGAAATTGCCCAGCAAGCCGGAATTATTCTCTTATTCTGTCTGATGGGCTTTGCCTTCTGGAACGACATTAACCGCCTGCTCCAATAACACCGCTTCCCTCACCTGTCCACCAGTACCCGTTCATGACTGCTCAACGCTATACTTTTATCGCTCATCAATAGGACGATCTATGAAATTTTCAGAATCCTTTATTCCCACCCTGCGTCAAGATCCCGGCGAAGCCGAAGTGATCAGCCATCGTTTGATGCTACGGGCCGGCATGATTCGCAAAGTTGCCGCCGGAATCTATTCCTACCTTCCACTAGGCTTGCGCGTCATTCGTAAGATCGAGACCATTGTTCGAGAAGAAATGAATCGAGCAGGAGCACAAGAGCTCTTGCTCCCAATTCTTTCACCTGCCGAACTTTGGGAGGAAACCGGACGCTGGAATTTCTATGGCAAAGAACTAGTGCGGCTGCAAGACCGGCATGAACGAGACTTTTGTCTCGGGCCCACGCACGAAGAGGTGGTGACCGATCTGTTCCGTCGAGACGTGCGGTCCTACCGTCAACTACCGCTTACCCTGTATCAAATCCAAACGAAATTTCGTGATGAAATTCGCCCGAGATTTGGCCTGATGCGGGGTAGAGAGTTCATCATGAAGGATGCCTACAGCTTTGACCAGCATGAAGACGGTGCGCGCATCAACTATCAGAAAATGTACGAGGCGTATTGCCGGATTTTCTCACGTACGGGACTAGATTTTCGTCCGGTTGAAGCAGATACCGGACTCATTGGCGGCATTTCTTCCCATGAGTTTATGGTGCTCGCGCATACCGGAGAAGAGGTAATTGTCTTTGACCCTGAAAGCTCATACGCCGCCAATGTCGAGCGAGCTGAAGTTGTTCCTGTACCAACCCATGATGCGGAAGAACTGAAGCCTCTAGAAAAAGTCTCCACTCCACAAGCCAAATCCGTTGAAGACCTGTGTGCCCTACTTAAGGTGCCTTCCCATCGGGTCGTCAAAACTCTACTATATAAAACAGGAGAACATGAGATGACCGCTGTGCTCATCCGCGGCGACCATCAGGCGAATGAAATAAAAATTCAACGTCACTTAGGTCTTCATGAGCTCACCCTGGCATCCCCTGAATTCGTCTCAACAGTCACAGCCGCGCCAATAGGCTTTGTTGGACCGGTCGGGCTTTCCAACGTCAAGATTTTAGTTGACCAGGCGGTAAGTGTTCTGTCCAATTTTATTGTCGGAGGCAATGAAGAAGATGCTCACTTCATTAACGTCAACCCCACAAGAGATTTTACTTTTCAAGAAATTGGGGATTTTCGGCAGGCTCAGGCTGGAGATCCCTCCCCAGATGGCGGTAGGCCACTTCAGACGGCCCGCGGCATTGAAGTTGGTCATGTCTTTATGCTGGGCACAAAATATAGTGAAAAGATGAACGCCACATACCTGGATGCCGAGGGCAATAGTCACCCCGCCATCATGGGTTGTTACGGAATTGGCATCGGCCGGACAGCCGCGGCGGCCATTGAGCAAAACCATGATGACCACGGTATTTGCTGGCCCATGCCTATCGCACCCTTTCAGGCTCACATTTTACCTGTCACGAACTCAGACGCGGTGCGCCGCACATCTGAACAGCTCTACAAGGAATTGACGCAGGAGATGATTGAAGTCTTGCTCGATGACCGGAATGAACGAGGAGGCGTAAAATTTAAGGATGCCGATATGATTGGCTCCCCCTACCACATTGTTATTGGCGACAAAGGCTTGGCCAACAACACTCTTGAAATTAAAGAGAGAAAAACAGGCGAGAAAACGCTTCTCCCTCTGCACCAAGTAAAAGACTGGATCAAGAATGCCGTGACAGCGCAGCTCAAATAGCCATCCTTTTAGCAGAACCTGCTTCCAAGACAAACTTATTCCATTATGGGGCTATTGAAAAAAAAGCCACCAGCAACGTTCTCGCCATTTTTCTGTGCTCATGTACTGCCAGTACACTCCGCACCCAAGATGGGACCATGAGCAAATTTGCCTCTGGTGTTTTATATAATTCAACACTTCCACTATATCATCTTGCAGAATTTGGATAAAAATTCCTTCCTGTTAGGGGACTCCTATTACGGCACCTTTCGTGTATACTATATACAAATGAAGGAATTAAAAAGTTTAGACAAGTCTCTGTCTAAATCTTCGTTATTCATTGACGGCACAGTGAAACAGATGGTACCATTTAAGGTTTTCTTTTCTAAAGAATCTCAGCAGTTTGAGAGCGTGTAATCTATGTTAAATCAAATGAATGTTCGGGGCCTTCTTTTTGACCCGTACAATAATGCCTACATCGTGATCCTCCGCGACGAACAACATTCGGATATGCTCCCCATCTGGGTAGGAAAGTCTGAAGCCAGCGCCATTAGCTTTGCTCTTGAAAAAATTGCGCCTCCGCGGCCGATGACCCATGATCTCATGAAAACGCTGTTAGATAACATGGATGCCAAAGTCATTAGTACGGTCATCACCGACCTGAAAGAGAACACGTATTTTGCCAAAATTCATTTGTTGTTTGGTGATTCTGAATTCACCATTGATTCACGGCCTAGCGATGCCATTGCTGTTGCTCTTCGCACAGAAGCGCCAATCTTTGCTTCCGGCGAAGTCTTACACAAACAGAATTCTGAAGAACTGGAACGGTGGCTTGAAAACCTCAAACCCGAAGATTTTGGCAAATCGGATGCGTAAACCTAGTCTAGGGCACCTCTAAAAACTGGTGTTTTTTCTGAGGGCAAGGAAGCGGTGCGCGGAAAACCGCAGTGTATGGGCTAATACATGAGGAGTTGAGCACGCGGCTGACGCCGCCATCGGGAAAAAGGACAGTTTTTAGAGGTGCCCTCTAGGAATTTGATTGATCAACGAGTAAACCCGTGATGGCTGAAACCAATACCCTGATTTCATTGCAAGTACATGGCGTGTTAGTGGACCCGAACACGGACACACAAATCGTGGTTTTACGGGACGAGCACAATTCTGAAGTGTTGCCGATTTGGGTGGGCACTGCGGAAGGCACATCAATACGACTGGCTCTTGAAAATGTGGTCCCTCCCCGTCCCATGAGCCATGATTTAATCTGCAACTTTACATCGTACCTTGGCTTTACACTGGATAAAATCGTTATTACCGAAGTCAAAAATAACACGTATTTCTCCACATTATTCTTATCAAAGGGTGATATAGAAAAATCGATTGACTCCCGTCCTAGCGATGCCATTGCTCTAGCCGTTCGTTGCCGATGCCCAATTTATGTGACGCCGGAAGTATTGGAGCAGCGGGGTGGTGAAGACCTGGATACCTGGCTCTCTAAACTTGATCAAAAGGGGACGGAACAAAAAGAAACCTAGAGTTCAATCATGATGAATTTTTCGACAGCTGGAAAGGACAGTCAGGCTCATGCGATCATTTCAAGCTAAACCCTTAGAGGTTGAACGAAAGTGGTTTGTTGTTGACGCGGCAGGAAAAACTGTTGGCCGCTTAGCCACTCAAGTCGCCTCTATTCTCCGTGGGAAACACAAACCTATTTTTACGCCGAATGTTGACACAGGCGATCATGTCATCATCATCAATTCAAGCCAGGTTCAGTTTACACGCAATAAATTTCGTGACAAAATCTATCGCCATCACACGGGATACCCTGGAGGATTAAAAGCCATTTCTGCAGAACATCTCCATGCAAAAAAACCCACTGAGGTGTTGTCCAAAGCTATCAGAGGAATGCTACCGAAATGCCCCCTGGGCAAACAAATGGCCAGAAAACTTCGAATTTATAGTGGAGCCGAACACCGCCACCAAGCTCAAAATCCCACTCCGTTAGACCTCTAGGTCATGTGATCCTCTAGCGTAACAAGGAGAGAATATTCACTATGGTAGATACTGTTCAATATGCAACTGGAAAAAAGAAATATGCTATCGCCCGTGCCTGGCTTGAGCCTGGGCAAGGGAACATTCAAATTAATTCTCGGTCTCTAGAAGATTACTTTCCACGGTTATCTCATCAAAATCAAATCCATACGCCTTTTGAAATCACCAACACCCAAGGGCAGTATAATGTGAAAGCCTCTCTTTCTGGTGGCGGGATTTCAGGGCAGGCAGGCGCGCTTCGCCATGCTATCGCCAAAGCCTTATCCCTACATGATGCGTCTTTGCGTGATCCACTCAAGAAGCAAGGCTTATTGACGCGTGACTCTCGGGTAAAAGAGCGGAAAAAGTATGGGCAAAAGGGAGCAAGGGCTAAGTTCCAATATTCCAAACGTTAACGCGTCATTTCCAACAAGAATACTCGCAGGATCTGGAGGGGAGGCTTTGGAAGTCTCCCCTTTTTCATTGGTAGGTTTTACTGCCATCATGTTCTCTTAACGCAACGGTGTAAACTCCTTTTTTACGGCACGTAAAGTAACTGGCAACGTCACTATTTTCCAACAAGAAGGTCATGGCGAATCAACTACAGGTCGCGGTCATCGGTGCCAGCGGATATACGGGCGGAGAATTGCTGCGCCTCTTGAGCATGCACCCTCAGGTCAATATTGCAAAAATTGTCGCATCTACCAAATCAGAGGGCCTTACGGTCTCTTCGCTCCTGCCTAATTTGGCTCAACGTATTGATAGTCAGCTTTCAACACTTGATATTCCCAGCATCGCCACACAAGTCGACGTAGTTTTTTTGGCCTTACCTCACACTCAATCCCTTCAACCAGTCGCCGACTTTCTTTCGCATAAGAAACGAGTCATTGACCTGAGTGCGGATTATCGACTTCAGGACCCTCATGTCTATGAACAATGGTATCAAACGCCGCACCCGTATCCTGATTTATTGAAACAAGCGGTGTATGGCCTACCGGAATTACACCGTGCAGCAATTCGAGAGACTACGTTAGTGGCCGTTCCTGGATGCTATCCGACTGTGGCTATTTTACAATTAGCCCCATTTGTCAGCCAAAATCTTGTTCATTCTGAATCCATTATTATCGATGCCAAATCTGGAGTATCGGGCGCGGGACGTACTCCAGCTCTAGGCTTACATTTTCCAGAAGCGCATGAAGCCGTACATGCTTATAAAATCGCGACTCACCGGCACCTCCCAGAGATAGAGCAAGGGCTTACTTCTCTCATTCCTGCATCGGGGAATACCGCCTCTCCTCCGTTATCACTCATGTTTACCCCACACTTGATCCCAATCAATCGGGGCATTTTGAGTACAGCCTATGGCAAACTGCGTGCAGACACCGCATCAGAGCACATTGAGGACATGTACCAGCATTTCTACAAGGACGAACCATTTGTTCGAGTCTTTCCCAAGGCTGAGTCTGTTAACCCACGAAATCTTCGGGGAGCAAATTTTTGCGATCTCAGTTGTACATATGATGCACGCACACACCAGATCATTAGCAGCGGCGCTCTCGACAATCTGGTCAAGGGCGCGGCCGGCCAAGCCATTCAATGTATGAATCTTATGGCAGACTTTCCGGAAACCTTGGGATTAACCAGCCCTGGACTTTTTCCTTAAAATGACGGCACTAGCCACTCACTCTGACCTGGAACGAAACATGTCATTTCAACGTATACGAGGGGGAATTACTGCCCCCAAGGGATACCAAGCAGCAGGCATCTGCTCAGGGATTAAAGGGAAAGGAAGACGAGACCTTGCTCTTGTAACCTCCGAAACCCCTGGGTCTATCGCCGGTGTGTTTACCAACAATACAATTCCTGCCGCTGCCGTCATTCTTAGTCGCCGCCACCTAAAAAAGAAGCGTGGACAAGCCTTCATCATCAATAGCGGCAATGCCAATGCCTTTACAGGATCCGATGGAATGAGAGATGCCGTTGAAATAGCACGTCTCGTGGCATCTTGTCTGAAAATTCCTCAACACACCGTCTTTGTTGGATCTACGGGGGTCATTGGGGTTCCGCTTCCAATGCCGGCACTGCGAAAAGGTATTTCCCTCCTTGCCTCCAGGCTCAGAAAAAATGGGCACCAAGATGCAGCACAAGCCATCTTGACGACCGATACCAAGCCAAAAACCATTGCCCTCCAACAACGCATTGGAGGAACGATGGTAACAGTGGGTGGGATGGCCAAGGGTTCCGGCATGATTCATCCCAACATGGCCACCATGTTGGCCTATCTCACCACTGATGCGGCCATCAAACCAACGGCTTTCCAAACAATGCTACGCACGGCAGTCGATCAAACATTTAATTGCATTTCAGTCGATGGGGATTCCAGCACAAATGATACCGTGCTGGCCCTAGCCAATGGCAAAGCCGGCAATCAAATTATTGGATCTACCGGGGTCGCGTCTACCCAATTTCAAGAACTCTTGAAGGAAGCCTGTCATTCCCTCGCAATGGATATTTGCCAAGACGGAGAAGGCGTCACAAAAGTCGTCAAAATACAGATTCGCAAAGCCTCGAGTCATCAAGCGGCGAAAAACATAGCTCAAACCCTCGCAACTTCTCTGCTTGTGAAAACCGCGATATTCGGAGCTGACCCTAATTGGGGGCGGCTCATTGCCGCCCTGGGGCGTTCAGGCTATCCTCTGCGGCCCAACCGCATCGTCATTGCCTTTAATCACTTGATCATCGTTAAGGATGGGAAAGGATTGGGAGCCCGCATTGAACAACGGATCCGAAAAATCATGCAAGGTCCCTCGTTTACCATTACGGTGTCCCTAGGGATGGGAAAAGGCATGGCCACACAATGGACCACGGATCTAACCTATGACTATGTGAAGATCAACGCATCATACCGATCTTAGGTTCAGGGCCTGTTGAAAAAAGCCGCCAGCGGCGTTCTCGCCCTTTTTCCGTGCTCACGTAGTGCCAGTACGCTCCGCGCGCAAAAAGGGCTGCGGCCTTCCCTTCGGGAGGCCTCAGGACAGGACTGGACGACATTTTTGAACAGGCCCTGTGCTGTTGATTGCCAAAAGCTTCATGGCGAAATATGGACGTTGATATCTTCATTGTCCAACACTCCCATACAAGTATATTGTCACTAGCCAGAGGCAGAGACTCTATTTTTTGATGTTATGGCGGGATATGAGATCATGAAGAGTGGGACGGCTGACGCCAAGAATCGTAGCAGCTTTGGTAATATTTCCTCCGGTTTTTCCTAGCGTTTGTTCAATCACCTGTTTTTCAACTCTGTCTCTGGCCTCTTTCAGCGTGGTCCCGCCTTGTACGTCCTTAGGCTCTTCCAAATCCAAGTCGGCTGGGACAATTCTGGGATTGTCCGAAAGAGTCACGGCACGGCGAACGCGGTTTTCCAGTTCCCGGACATTCCCTGGCCAATGATACTGCTCCAGGGATAAGAGCGCCTCCCGCGAAAATCCTGCAATTTTCTTTTTCGCTTCCTCCGCAAACCGCTGAAGCAACACCTTAGCCAACATAGCAATATCGGCTCCACGATCACGTAACGGGGGAACAGGAATGGTCACCGTATTCAATCGATAATAGAGATCTTCCCGAAAACGTCCCTCTTTCATCGCAAGCTGTAAATTACTGTTCGTGGCTGCCAACACCCTCGTATCGACCGGAATTTCAACTCGTCCACCAACACGTTCGATGCTACGCTCTTGCAAAACACGAAGAAGCTTGACCTGCAAAGCAGGAGAAATTTCCCCGATTTCATCAAGGAAAAGGGTCCCTCCCTCGGCAGACTCAATTCGTCCCGCACGCTGCATATGCGCACCGGTAAAGGCTCCCTTCTCATGACCAAATAACTCACTTTCCAAGAGCGTCTCCGGAATGGCCCCGCAGTTGATGGCGATAAACGGGCCCTCTTTACGATGACTTTGCTGGTGAATGGCCCGAGCCACTAATTCTTTCCCCGTTCCGCTCTCTCCAACAATCAATATCGAAATATCCGAGCCCGCGACCCGGCGAATGGTATCAAACACTTTCGCCATCACGGGGCTTGTGCCAATAATATCGGGAGTTCCCCGCTTCTCCTGACGCTCTACTAATTTTTTATTTTCCTTTTCAATTCCTGTGAGATACCCTGCACGCTGGAGAACGGTTTTTAACACCTCTATATCGACCGGTTTTTCCAAAAAGTCATAGGCGCCCAGCTGGACAGCTTTCAGCGCATTGGCTCGGTCTTGGTTCCCGGTGATGACGACCACCTTGAGAAAAGGATCCCGTTCGATAACTTGCTCTAATGCATGCAATCCTTCCGTCGCTCCATCAGCATCAGGAGGAAGTCCCAGATCGAGCGTAACCAATCCTATGGCCTCACGTTGCAGGATTTCCACCGCCTGTTCACGATTTCCAGCCTCAAAAACCTCATAGTACGCCTTTAAACCCCACTTCATTTGTTCCCGAATTTCTTGGCTATCATCCACCAGAAGCAAAGAAGGAAGCGAAGGAGAATGTTGTGGGTTGTCCGTGTTCGACATATGCTATGTGTCCTGTGTACGATCTTGATCAGGAATGTCTCCGTTGACCCGATTCTCTTATATATCGGTCGTTTCTGCTGGAAATGTAAGGATTACTTTTGTCCCTTTCCCTTCTTGACTCTCAATGTGAATCTGCCCCTTATTGTCTTCAACGATTTGTTTGCACTGGAATAACCCTACCCCCAGGCCTGTTTTCTTTGAACTCGTAAATGGTTGAAATAAATGCTCCAACCGGTCCAGGGGAATTCCAGGTCCCGTATCCTCAATTTCTACATTCAGATCATGACTGTCGACGGTTGTCGCGATATGAATCGTTCCGCTTCCATTCATCGCTTGGCGAGCATTTAAGATCAAATTTAATATCACTTGCTTGATAGGTTCCACCTGCATGTGACGAGTGGGAATATCCTGCCCAGGAGTAAAGGTTGGTTGACATCCTGAGCCCTCTAATGACCCAAGGGTGTCTTGAATCAACTCGTTCATATTCACAGGCTGCAAATGCTTGTTGGAGTCAGCCTCAAAGCCTTTGGATTGTTTAGCCAATTTGGCCATAAGATCCATTATCCGTTGAGACGTTGTCCGAACCGTCCTCATCGCCGAAGCTTGAAAGTCGGGATCCTGGCCATATCGGTCGGCATTCTGGACCACCATTGATAGACTTGAGGCCAAATTTTTTAAATCATGAAGGTAAAACCCGGAAAATTTATGGACCGCCTCCCACTTCGACATCACATGCTGTTCTTCAGCCAGTCGGATTTGATTCAGCAGCATGGTGACATGATGGGCGACGGCGCGAAGAAGGTCACAATCATCCTGATCATAACTCCGGTCATGCAATTCCCTGCTTAACGTGCAAAATCCGATAAGATTTTCTCCTAATATTACTAAAGGAACACAAATATGCGCTTCCGTACTCACCAGAAATTCTTGCAGCTCTGTGCGTGCCTGATCGTTTTCATCAATGATGTAGGGTTCCTTTTTGACCTGCATTGCTTGAATGAGGCAATGGG
Source organism: Nitrospirales bacterium (assembly GCA_965223315.1). Lineage (GTDB taxonomy): Bacteria > Nitrospirota > Nitrospiria > Nitrospirales > UBA8639 > Nitrospira_E. The sequence goes on along the minus strand of CBDCWD010000004.1, from coordinate 1,653,128 downwards.
TCTTATCGATTGGAGGCGGAGGATCTTCTGTGTTGATGGTCCGGATTTGATGGAACCGGTTATCAACGTCAAACTTTTTCCAAATCGTCACTCGGGGCGCGCCGAATGTTTGGCCAAGCCACTCAAGATACCGGTCCAAGATTTTCTGGCTATCCGTGCATGCTGAAAAAGCTTCCGTCACGTCCAACCACGTCTGGCGGTAGTCGTATTTGGTTCGAAAAAAATGCCGTCCGATAAACTGTTGCAGTTCCATTCGCGCTTGACGGGAAGCCAAGATCACGACCAAACCAAGACCAGCCGCAAACACCACTAGCGCTCCAAGCGCTTCGCCCAATTCCCAACCAGTGTCTTGAATCACCTTTGTAACGATCCCAACTAACACCAAATACCCTCCCACCAATAAAAAGGTGAAAGAGGTGTACAAGGCCTGATGGCTGACTTGAAATTTTTCTCCAAAATCTTGAAGCCGCCATCTGGCTAATCCAAACACTACGAGCAGCAACGAAAGACCAGTGGCCATCCCTCCAACCCAGGCATGTGTTTGTGTCCAAAGAGGCAGTAAGAACAGTTGGCTTGCTTGGACAATGGCAATCCCTGCCAACCCACCCAATCCGATTATCACAAACTTCATTTGAAATCTGAGTGGATCTCGTGTACCCCGAAGAATCTGTTCCAATTCTGATAGCCCAACGACAACGGCAATGAGAATAAACCCCCAAAAAACCCAACCAGCAGGTTGAGCAAACACAATTCCTCCATTGGCTTCTTGGTACATCACGGATTCAGGCCAAACAGCAAGCCATATGCATAAGACAATGGCCCCTGCTGCCTTCAGGAAAAATTGTGTTCGGTTCTGGGCAATTGAAGAGGGAGAAAGATACTTGAGAAAAATTACAGTGGCGTAGCTAAGGGCAATGGGAAAAGCCAATTCACCAAAAAGAATTAGTTGCTTGAATAAAAAGAGCGATTGAGGAAAGATGACACAGAGTCCATTGAAAACTTGGACCCACGCCAACACAAGCATGAGCAACGTTAAGGGGAAAAATACCGGGTTTCCAGCCCTTTTCCCCCAAAGGGCCCCTCCGAGAACCAGCGCCCCCCCCGCACTCACAAAACAGGGAATCGCCCACATGCTCATACTCAACCTTTGGAAATGACTCGCTAGGTTGGACGTTTAAATCACGGAATGATCTGGCATATGCTCAAGTAGGGTCGGCCAGAGATCTTGTAAAAAATCCACAGCATGCTCATAAGCCTCCTGAACCGTCCCATTTTTCACTGGAACGGAAATACGGACCAGTGATCCGTCCGACCGATTTTTGGTCATCGCATCCCAAATAAGATAGCCCTTGGCCCAATACTCACTGGCAATGACCCGTCCCCGGTCATGGTACCAATACAAGATGACTTGCTTCTCAAGGCCTTTTTGAATAAGAACGTTATTCACGGTAATGTTCACGCCGTCAGGCATCTGTAATGTGACAAAATCAGATGCCATAAACTGCCAACCGGCTCCAGGCAAACAATTCTTCGGTGAATGATAGGTCGCCCCAGTCCGTTGGCTTTGATAAAAACCAACATACAACCACACCGGGAGGTTTGGCTTCATATGAGCCAGCTGGGCAGATGGCATATCAGACCCCACCAATTCAGATTCTGTTCCACCTTGTCCTGTAACAGGCATATACACCCGCATCATATAGTCACTCAGCTTCAGAACATCTAACACTTTTTCATCTAAACCTAATTCCTTCCCTCGCCAATCTCCGGCTATATTTAAGGGGAACTCCTCAAAGGCTTTATTGTTCACAAGCTGTTCCTGCTTTGAGACCGATTGCATCAGACTAAACGTCCCAATTAGCAGACAAATCGCAGTAAAAAATGGCCACTTTCTCATATGTTGAATTTCAAATACGCGTTCAGCTATCAAGTGCTGGCTTCAGGTTGAGGCACGTTCTTTCCAATTTTTCCTAATACCAGCCCACACATAAAGAGCAGCACAAACGCCACCACAAAGACTAACCATCCTTCAAACGTATGGTAGAACCCTTCTGCAGCTTCATCACCAAAATAATGTGCCAAAATCCCAGTTCCACTCACCCGTGCCGCATTCGCAACAATGGCAATAGGCACCGACAGAATCACCAGCATCCAGCGCTTCCACAGCACATTCTGAGAAAAATACCCGTAGACGGTTCCCAATGCCAGCAATGACAGTAACGAACGCAAGCCGCTACAGGCCTCTGCTACCTCCAATGTCGTGGAAGCCAGCATAATCAGATTACCTTCCCGGAGAACAGGAATACCCAGAGAGAACAAACAAAACGAAGCTGTTTGGGCTGCAAAGAGCTGCAACGGGAAAGCTATGGTGTTCACGACTATCGCTGGCAAGGGGATCATAAAGACTAAAAATCCAATGGGAAGACTTAAGAGCCATAGAAATTTCCACCCCAATATCAAGAGGACCAGACCAGCTAACACCACAATAAGAGAAGCGCGCTGTACATACAGCTCTGCGCCGACAAGCCCGACAACCGCCGAAAGTAAGCCGAGGCTCAAGAGCCCTGCACCCCACATACTGGGAGACGGAGTTTCATGAGTCAACACTGCCCAGCGTTCCCAAATAAAAAAAGCGGAAAGAAACGGGACTAAAAATCCATGGGAATAATCTGGATCATTATTCCAATCACTCCCTAATCCCCATAGCACGTCCTGGTACAGAAAGATGACTAAGCCAGCAATAAACAGGCTCGCGCCAATCACCCATGTTTCATTAAATACCCTTGTATCGACGCTCTGATCTTTCATCATTTCCAAAAATACCCGAAAACATGACAAATGGGAAGGGCTATGAAATTTCTTTCACTTCCACAACTAATCGCACCAATCTCAATATATTTCGGAAAATCCTTGGAAAACTAAAGGAAAATGCGCTTTTGTCCGCCATGAGCCAACACGTCAATCAGAAGGAAAATTCTCTCTACCCGCTCGTCAGAGATGAAGGCGATAGAGCGACAGTAATTGATACTAGTCAGATTGAGAAAAACGGGGAGCAATCTCGGCTGGCCGGTCTGATGGATGAAGACCATATTTTTTGAGGAGTTTATAGAAATCAGCTCGGTAGCGTCCCGCAATCTGCGACGCACGTGAAATATTCCCCTGGGTAGCCCGCAAAAGGTCTCGAAGATATTCTCGCTCAAACGCCTCTTTGGCTTCCGTTAAGGGCTGCAAGCTTCCAGGTTGGGTCGTCTCTTCCTTGGAAAGTGGCAGAAATTCTTCTGTAATAGTTTCGTCAGGCGACATGACCACTGCTCGCTCAATCATATTTTCTAATTCTCGAACATTTCCCGGCCAGGAATAAGTCAACAAACGTTGCATGGCTTCAGGAGCAACCCCTTTCACCATCTTGTGGTGATGTTCGCCATGACGTTTAAGAAAAAATTGTGCAAGAGAAGGAATGTCATCTCGTCGCTCCCGCAAGGGAGGCAGGTGAAGTGGGACGACCTGAATACGATAGTAGAGATCTTCACGGAACCGTCCCTCTCGAACGGCAATCTCCAGATCTTTGTTGGTTGCGGCTAAAATTCTCACATCAATCTTGACGGGAACTTGTCCGCCCACAGGAAGAATTTCCCGGTTTTGAATAGCACGAAGCAATTTACCTTGAAGCGCTAACGGCATTTCTCCGATTTCATCCAAAAAGAGGGTTCCTTTATCTGCACTATGAATTAGGCCTCGTTTGTTTTGATGCGCACCGGTAAAGGACCCTTTCAGATGACCGAATAATTCACTTTCAAAGAGCGTTTCTGGAATCGCCGCACAATTCACTGCCATAAACGGTTTTGAGGCTCGAGGGCTATTACAATGAATGACTCGAGCAATGACCTCTTTTCCTGTTCCCGTTTCACCAGAAATGCAAATTGTGGTATCCGTCTTGGCGACACGTGCCACTTGCTGAAGAACAGCCTGCATCTGCGGACTGCGCGCCACCACATTATCAAGCCCATATAGTTCATTCACCAACAGTTGCAGACGATGAATTTCCTCGCTCATACGTTTCGTGGTCAAGGCCTTATCAATGCTTTCCCGCAATTCTTTGTCATCGAATGGCTTGGTTAAATAGCCATACGCCCCTTTCTTCATCGCTTGAACGGCGTTGGGAATACACCCGTGAGCAGTTAAAATCAAGACGGGCAAATTCGTTTGATGCTGGTGTAACTCTTCCATTAAATCTAATCCATCAACGTCAGGAAGACGGAGATCAAGGATGGCAAAATCATACGGATCTTCTTGGGCACGATTCAGCGCCTCTTCCCCATTCCCACAGGCTGTGACCACAAAACCCATGGAATGCAGGCGCATTTTGAGTAAGGTTAACAAGCTTGGATCGTCATCGACGACAAGAATTCGATCATCTGACATGATGGCTCCTTTAAGGTTGGCTGTCTGGAGAAAAAGGCTCCTGGATTTCTAATGGATTTTCGACATCCGGACTGGGTGTCATATTTTCAGAAGGGCGCGTTGGAGGAACTTTTTCTCGAATTTCTTGGTCGATCCGGCGCAGAGCTTCCAATTGCTGAGCGAGTTCTTCGACTTTTTTTTCACTGGATTCCAGATCCTGTTGATATTTCTGAAGAAGAGCCTGGTCTACTTTGGCTTGTTCCAGCTGAGTTGTTAACGCAACGATGGCTTGTTTTTGCCTTTTGACAATCTCATCCTGAGCAACCAGCTTATTCGTCAAATCCTCATCGACAGAAGCATTGTCCAACTGCTCCATCAGTTCATGTATTGCCATCTCCTTCTTGACCACCTCGCGCGTAATGCGCTTGATCAGGTCATAAGATGTCAGACCAGCATTATCAGGAGCATTCAACACATCCAAGAACCATAGCCAAAATCGACTCTCTCCGGCTAGTACACTATTGGGAGCCGATGTGACAACTTTTCGAAAATGCAACGCGGCTAATTCACGATTTTCATATAGCGCCGACACCCCACGAAGAAAGTGAGTGCGAAGACAGGTCTGTTCATCCGCACACACCCCCAATTGCTTTTCCTGCTCTTCCGCAATGGCCCTGAAGAAAACACGGTCTTCAAGTTCCGGGTCAAGGACATGAGAAAGATTTCTATCAAAAACGATTTCACCAGACTTCACCGGTTGCTCACCACTCCACCGTGGTCCAGCACATGACGTAAGAAACAACATGAGAAGAAGTATAAATATTGTCTGCCAGAATTCCTTGCCAGGGCCTGTCATAAACGGTCGGATCAGTGAGTCGTCGCTTTTACAGAATGACGCGGGGAGATCACAAAATGTAACGCCGTGCCTTTGCCATGTATACTTTCCGCCCAAATAGTTCCGCCATGATCTTCGACCACGCGCTTCGCCAACGCCAAGCCAATCCCGCTACCAACATACACCCGCCCCTCTGGAGTTTTCCCCTGGTAAAAACGCTCGAAAATATGGGGTAAATCGTCTTCGGGAATCCCAGGGCCAGAATCTTCAACGACAAAATGGATCCCCAAATTCGTCGCATCTTCTTCTGAGCGAACATGTATCGTGGCGCCATTGGGGCTAAATTTTATGGCATTGGACAGCAGGTTTTCAAAGACCTGTTCCATCCTTTGACTATCCACTTCTTGGATTTTCACTTTGCTCCGAACTAAATCGATGGCCATATGAATATTTTTTCGATCAGCGAGCAGTTTGACTTTTTCAGTCGCCCGAATGGCCAAGCGATTGAGATCCGTCGGATGGAAATGATAGGCCACCATATCTGCCTCCATCCTCGAAAGGTCCAACAGGTTTCCAATCAACTGATTTAAACGCCGGCTACTATCCGAAATGATCGAAAGAGTTTCACGTTGATCGTTGGTTAATTCTCCTGGAATCCCATCAAGCAATAGCTGCGAGCCTTCTCGAATAGAGGTCAATGGCGTTCGCAATTCGTGCGAAATATTTGCCAGAAATTCCGATTTCATTTCATCTAACTTTTGAAGTTTTACACCCATCAAATTGACCTGTTCGACCAAATCTCGTAACTCCTGAGGAACCGCTAATGATATCGTTCCTCCAAATTGCCCTTTTCCAATTCGGCGAATTTGAGCTTTGACCCGCCGTAATGGCCGGAGGATACTATAGCTGGCAATGCCCGCCAAGCCAAGGCCTAAAACCAGAGCGACCACGAGCAATTGTTGGGTGAGGGCTTGAGCGTCCACCGAACGCAAATGTGAATCCCTGAGAATCGCTCCCACACTGGCCTCTTGAGCCGTAATATAGGCATTAATGGTCTGAGTCATCGCTTCAATCAGCGTATCGCGTTTATGTTCATACGAGGCAATATCAATAGGAGTCCTCTCAGCCTGTTCAACTCCTACACTTAGAAAGAGGGTATGAAATTCTTCATGATGGACTTTGACGTTTTGCAGGGCCTCACGATTCGCACTTTCAGTTTCTTGCTCCTCAAGCGCCTTTAACGTTTTTCGAAAATTTTCCGCCTCTTGTAAAAATTCCTTCAAAAGAGTGGTGTCGCGTAACACTAAATATTGCTTATCACTTTTTAATTGGGCATAGAGGCTGGTAATCAACTGCTTGGCGGTTTCCACAGCTGGAAAATGATGAATGGCAAGTTCCGCGTTCAAATTTGTTAACGCACGAAACTGATTCAGAATATACAAATTCAGCCCGATCACCAAGGCCAGAATCGTCACATACCCCAACGCCAACCGCCAAAAAATTGAAAGTTGAAAAAGCATAACTAGGGATTAATCATGAAACTACTTCCATACATCAGTAGGGTTTCTCCTTCATGGTCAAAAATATAAATCTGAATAGAATATGCTCATTTTAACCTCTCATTATATTTAGTCAGCAAATCAACTTATTATTTTACCAAGATTTTTAAACTTTTAATCAAGACTGCCTGGAAATACCACTAAAATGATACGAAATATAGAAGGAAAGTGTTTATCAAGTCTCTATGTGTGCGAATCCATTGATTGTGGCCTACTGATTGCATGAGATTTTCTAGTGGCATTATTTCTAGCCTTTACAAATGACTCAATCTATCTTTCATTGCACCCCAGAATAAAAATACCTGCAATTCATGTTTCACTAGACATTCATTTCTAAGGAACCTGTATGTCCACGTCATGACCTTATGAGGTTTGAGGGTGATATTCTTCACAGTGTCAATCGTTCTCTGAAAAAGAAGTCCTATTCCCAGGCTTTCGACGACTAAAACGAAAAATAAATTTATTAGCGTATCCGATCAGTCTAAGGTCATGTCAAGTACATCTATAGATTAAGAAAACCAGACAACGAGGATACTACCTTCTTGCATAGATGGCATTGATGAAGAAAAGATTACCCTCGAAGAAGGTAGCGCATTCAATGGATCATTTTGTTTGTGAATTCTCATTAGGTACCTCCGTACCATGCTATAGCGACTTGGGAGTTATATTTTAATCACACAACCGATTAGAGAGCTAATATGGGCAAAGCTTCACTGAAAAAATCAAAGAAATCTTTCATTCGTCATTTGCAGAAAGTCTCTTTGCATCACTTCACTGATCTTTTTCTACCTGCTTTTGGAAAACAGTTTTCTGATATTTGATTCCCGTGAATTTCAAAAATTCTAAAGACGCTAAGCCATAAAATCACAGAATTATTCGTATGAATTTTCGTTCATTTGTCAAATACAAACACAATTACAGCGGATAGGTCCTATTCCTATTCTCAAAAGAAACGGTTAGCAACCCAATGAATTTTTCCCTCTTGCCCCAACGGTTAACCTCTCATTCCATGACGACGATTATCCTCCAGATAGTTGTCTTCATGTTTATTATTATGTGTTCATATCTTCATGCAGCCAGTGTCTCTGTTTCCTGGGATGCTAATACTGAAGACGATTTGGCTGGGTACAAGATTTACAAGCGCACTCTTCCTTCAACAGAGTATGGACCGCCAATTTTTTCTGGAATACCATCAAATCCATCAGCTCCTCAAATAACAATTACAAACCTTGCTGAAGGTACTTCTCATGGGATCGTAGCGACCGCTTATGATGTCGCAGGGAACGAAAGTGCTCCTTCCATTGAAAAAATAATTTCTATCAGCACCTCAGCCCCCCCTCCGCCGCCATCAGATCCGCCGCCATCAAATCCGCCCAGCGGCGCAACCATCGCTATGAACTTTCAACCAAGTCGTGCCAGTACTCCAACTGGTTTCCAAAAGGATAGTGGCGCTGTCTACTCTCCGACACGCGGCTACGGATGGAATCAATCGCTAGCCTCCCGTGATCGCAATCGTCGTACAGACCAACGGCTTGATACCTTCGTCTTTACTTCGGGCAGGGCTACTTGGCGCTATGATCTGCCAAACGGCAACTATTTAGTCTCTCTGGCAAGTGGGGATCCCCAATACCTCCAAGGGCCCCATTACGTCCTTGTCGAGGGCGTCACAGTCATCAATCACGTGTCAACCAACAAAAATACCTTTGTGACACGCACCAATATCCCTATTACGGTACGGGATGGCACGCTTTCACTCACCCTAGGAGGAGCTGGCAGCACCAGTATATTGAACTATATTGTGATTACTCCAACGGACGAAACTCCTTCGCCACCTCCGCCGTCAGATCCGCCGCCGTCAGATCCGCCGCCGTCAGATCCGCCGCCATCAAATCCGCCCAGCGGCGCAACCATCGCTATGAACTTTCAACCAAGTCGTGCCAGTACTCCAACTGGTTTCCAAAAGGATAGTGGCGCTGTCTACTCTCCGACACGCGGCTACGGATGGAATCAATCGCTAGCCTCCCGTGATCGCAATCGTCGTACAGACCAACGGCTTGATACCTTCGTCTTTACTTCGGGCAGGGCTACTTGGCGCTATGATCTGCCAAACGGCAACTATTTAGTCTCTCTGGCAAGTGGGGATCCCCAATACCTCCAAGGGCCCCATTACGTCCTTGTCGAGGGCGTCACAGTCATCAATCACGTGTCAACCAACAAAAATACCTTTGTGACACGCACCAATATCCCTATTACGGTACGGGATGGCACGCTTTCACTCACCCTAGGAGGAGCTGGCAGCACCAGTATGTTGAACTATATTGTGATTACTCCAGCAAACCCATAGGAATAAATCGACGACGCCAAATACCTCAAAGCGCGTGACCCTAGCAAGGGGTCACTAAGTAGGGCTTGCGGAAAAAAAGCAATTCCCGATCCGATGAGATCCCGGCTGAAACCTGGCAGGGTCTGTTGAAAAAATCCGCCAGCGGCGTTCTTGCTCTTTTTCCGTGCTCACGTAGTGCCAGTACGCTCCGCGCGCAAAAAGGGCTGCGGCCTTCCCTTCGAGAAGCCTCAGGACTGGACGGACTTTTTTGAACAGACCCGTCGTTGTTGTTCGCCAAAGGCTTCCTGGCGAAATATGGCCCCTGACTATCTTCATTGTTCAACACTCCCTGGAAGTTCTTTGCCACTCTAGCTTCGCCCCCATGAACACAATCATCCTGGAAAGGTTGTATGTGGAGCTCTCAGGCATACAGCAGACTACCCCATGTGCTCCTCCTCACCCGAGCGGTTTTTTCTTGGTTGTTGGCTGGGTGGCAGGGTTGGCAGAGCCCATGGAATGGTCTGCTAAACGCCGGGTGGCAGCTGATGCGGACACATGCGCTCGACCATCATATGCCTGAAAGCACAGTCAGAGGGATAAGCAGTCTGCCGTTTCTAGCAGGGCTTTGAGTGGATCAGGGAACAGGATTTTTTCAGCAAGCCCTAATTATGGATAGCTTTTTGAAGCCTTTATCTGTAAGTGCTAGGATTTAATCTGACAGTCAGCTAGAGTCCTTTGAACCCGGGAGATCCGGAGAAAGGACGAATGAGGATGACCACCGAACAAAAGATCATCAAAACCAAAGTGGGTTTGTTGGAGTTGGGCAAGCAATTGGGCAACGTCTCAAAAGCTTGTCAGATCATGGGCTACAGTCGAGACAGCTTCTATCGGTTTAAAGAACTGTACGAGACTGGGGGCGAAGCCGCCCTGGAAGAGATTTCCCGGCGAAAGCCGATCCTCAAGAATCGAGTAGCGCCTGAGGTGGAAGAGGCGTTGGTGAATTTGACCATCGAGCAGCCGGCTTGGGGCCAAGTGCGCATGGCTAATGAACTCAAAAAACAAGGGATCACGCTCTCGCCCGCGGGCATCCGCTACATCTGGCTCCGGCATGATTTGGAGACGATGCGGAAGCGGTTGAAGGCCTTAGAGGCCAAAGTGGCCCAAGAGGGACTCGTGTTGACGGACACTCAAGTCGTGGCCCTGGAGAAAGCCAAGGCCGACAAAGAAGCACATGGAGAGTTTGTGAGTGAATGCCCCGGCTACTGTGGGGCTCAGGATACCTTCTATGTGGGCACACTCAAGGGCGTGGGGCGGATCTATCAGCAGACCTTCATTGATACCTATAGCAAAGTTGGCTTTGCGAAGCTCTATGATCGCAAAACGCCCATCACGGCCGCAGACTTACTGAATGATCGGGTCCTGCCCTTTTTTGCCGATCACGAGATTCCCCTGAATCGAGTGCTCACCGATCGAGGGACGGAATATTGTGGCGCTCCGGAACGGCATGAGTATGAACTGTATCTGGCCGTAGAGAATATTGATCACACCCGGACCAAGACAAAGAGTCCGCAAACCAATGGGATCGTCGAACGGTTTCACAAGACACAGTTGAATGAGTTCTATCGGGTCACGTTCCGCAAGAAGATTTACCAGACCCTCGACGAATTACAAGCCGATTTGGATACGTGGCTACAGGAGTACAATGAACAGCGGACGCATCAAGGCCGGTGGTGTTATGGGAAAACGCCGATGCAAACCTGGCGAGACAGTGTCGTGTTGGCGAAGGAGAAGATGCTGGCCGCTTAACAATTACCGGACTCGCTGTCTGTCAGATGAAGTCTTGACTTATACACTTTATCTTTTATTTTCAACGCGTTACAGTGTCGCCATCTATCTTAAATTACTACGAATGCAAAAATCTTTAGCATCGTGGTGCCGCTAAACACTTTTCAATCAACCCAGTCAACTTATTCATCGAGTCTTCCCAATTATGGTGCGATAACATTCGCGCACGACCACGGGATGCAAATCGCGCACGGTCTTTTGGACTACTCAAAAGACGTAGCACCGCATCTCGATAACCTTCTGGCGTCGATGCAGTTAAAAAGTGTTCATCAGGAACTGCATCGACACCCCCAGCAGCCTGCTCGCTTGACACGACGGGAACCCCCATGGCCATAGCCTCAAGCACCTTGTTCTGAGTGCCACGCGCAATCGCTAAAGGCGCAACATTAACGGCCGAACGATGGACATAAGACCGCACGTCGTCAACTGACCCTGTGACCATCACATTTGGCAACTTCCCGAGAGCACATATCGCCTTTGAGGGATTCGCTCCAACAATCCAAAGTTGTGTTCCCGGTCGTTGTTTGCAAATCATAGGCATCACATCTTGACAAAATGCCAACATGCATTGCTGATTGGGATAATAGTCCATTCGACCAATAAATGAAATAACATCAGGATCGTACGGTTCTTCAATGGGGGTAAAGTATTCCGTGTCCACACCATTTGGGAACCAATCGGTTGGGACGGAAACCCCATAGCCATTAAGAGTGTCAAGCTCAGCTTTAGTTGTACAAGTACAAAAATCAAACTTTTCTGCAAGGATATTTTCAGCCCGTCTAAGTTTGACACTTTCCAAAAGATAACCAATTGACATCGGAAACCGGCGAAACTTCGAATAGATCAACCATTTCTGTGAATCCATATCACCGAAATCAAGCATTTTGGGAATACCACGCACATTAGCAACATAGGGCGCCACGGAGGAACAATGCACAAAGATGAGATCGAATTGACGTTTAGCAATCAACGCATCAATTCGACTTCTCAAACGAGACGAAAAAAAATATCCCATGCTTGCCGGTGAGGTTGTTGCAAGACTTCCAACCATACGGATAATAGCCATTGGCGTATCTACTTGTTCCAAAATAAAGTCGTCGCAATAGTCACGAAGACCTTGTGCCTCTCGAGACTCTTCATCAGAACGGGTTAAGGAGGCCACGATCACGCGGTGGCCTTGCTGACTCAAGTGCCTGATCATGTTGAAAGGACGTATTTTTCCTCCTCGAGTCGGCGGGTACGGAAAACGATGGCAGACGTAAAGAACGTTCAATGCACTAAATCATCTTGGAGCTGCGCTGCAACGTCACCAGGCGACTGGCCATCCAGATACATGCGACTCCATAATTCAAAATTCATCAAAGCAAGTAAATGATCTGTATGGTCTTCCTTATTTGCCCTGTGCAGAGCAATAGTTCGTTCGACCTCACTCCAATCAAAAATTGCTCGTTGCTGCACGGTCTGTTTCGACAGTACTGACTCGAGAAGAGGAGAAAGGGCACCTTTCAGCCATGCCCCCATCGGTGCACCAAACCCACGCTTTTTACGATAGAGAATGTCATCTGGAAGAAGCCCCTTGAATGCCAGTTTCAGGATATACTTGAGCTCACGACCATGAATTTTGTACCGGGATGGCATGCGCGCTGAGAGTTCGACGAGCTGGTGATCAAGAATTGGGACACGACATTCTAGGGAAGTTGCCATGGTCATTTTGTCAGTGAGCATTAGCAAGTCATCGGGTAGTTGTGTCGCCAAATCGACATAAAGAAGACGTCTCAGGGCATCACCATTTCTGGATTCTGATAACACGGTCCCTAATGAATCCTTGTCATGGCACACTGGTTCGTTAAGTAGTCGACTTCGCTGCATCCGATTGAACACTTGTACATAAGTACGATATCGCTCCTCAAAAGACAGTTCATTTGATAACATAAAGCTCCGTGCATATCGTGATAAGTTCAAGAGCGGTGAGTGACGGTCACTTGGGAGACGCTGAGCGAGTGGCGCAAGCACACGACGACGCACCCAAATTGGCAACTGATTATAGTATTGGCCATAATACTCACCGAGGTAACGCCGATAGCCACCAAACAACTCGTCGCCACCAACTCCAGAAAGAATGACGGTCACATCACGCCTAGCAAATTCCGCCACCAAATACGTCGTGATAAACGCGGCATCGGCCATCGGCTCGTCCATATGCCAGAGAAGATGAGGAAGCAGTTGTGCGACATCTGGTTTAACCAAAATCTCTTTATGATCAGTGCCAAAGAGTTCAGCGATTTGGCGAGCATAGGGAAGTTCGTTGTAATACAGCCCACCGTCCGAGTTTTCGAATCCGATTGAGTACGTTTTTACTGGCTGACTACTATGCTTAGCCATCAACGCAACAACGCTACTCGAATCAATCCCACCACTAAGGAATGCCCCCAAAGGGACATCACTCACCATTTGTGAGACAACTGCCGACTCGAATGTGTCAACAACACTCTCGGCCCAGTCGTGCTCGTTCATGGAATAATCAATGTTGTCTGGAAATTGCCAGTAGCGCTGAATATCACATTGACCATTTTCGCAAATAAGAAGTGAAGCAGGCGGCAATTTGTGAATACCACGAAAGATGGAATGCGGGGCCGGCGTATAGCCAAGAGTTAAGTATTCCCTGAGTGCAAACGGGCTTAGTTCAGCGTCCACCTCTGGAACAACCAAGATTGACTTGACTTCAGACGCAAAAATCAAACGAAAGCCATCATTGAGATAATACAGTGGCTTGATCCCGAGACGGTCGCGGCCCACAAGTAGTCGTCGGCGTGGAGCATCCCAAAGAGCAAAACCGAACATGCCGTCCAGGTGTGAGACAAAGTCATCACCGTATTCCTCATAGGCATGGACAACGACTTCACTATCAGTGCCGGTGCGAAAGGTGTGCCCCAGTCGACGAAGTTCTTGACGCAATTCCCGAAAGTTATAAATTTCCCCATTACACACAGTCCAGATGGTTTCATTTTCATTCGCAATCGGCTGATGTCCCCCTGCAACATCAATAATCGCAAGACGTCGCATGCCGAGTAACACTCCTTGGCCCTCATAATGACCATCATCGTCAGGCCCACGGTGAGCCATTACATCACCCATATGCTGAAGAATATTCGGATGTTGCGAATTGCCTTCGGAAAGGTTAAGAAGTCCATAGATTCCACACATTGACTATGACCCTTCAATTCCCTTGTCGATTGTATACGCCACGGATAAAAGTTTCATGTGCCCATAGGACATCAGACCCGTATAATCCCTATATCTCTGATTGAGAAAAAGCGTCTCAATACCTGGCAAGCCAGGAACCGCCACAGGAATAATCACCGAAGGGTTTGTTGCCGATAGTTCCTACAGAGTCGTCCTAATGAGTCCAACAACAAAGTTTTCCACATTGGGAGTGTTGAATAATAAAGATAGCAAAGGCCATATTTCGCAAGGAAGCCCTTGGCGATCAACAGTGGCGGGTCTGTTCAAAAAAGTCCGTCCAGCAAGGCCGCAGCCCTTTTTGCGCGCGGAGCGTACTGGTACTACGTGAGCACGGAAAAAGGGCGAGAACGCCGCTGGCGGCTTTTTTCAACAGACCCACATTCATTCGTAATTATCAGAGCTCATCTGCCTGCACCGAGTTCAATACATTATCTAGGATATTTCAACGACAAGGACTCTTGAAAGTCTCAGCACCATGAGGCGTCGAGTTGCCAGGCATCTTGTCACAAACAAATGGCTTACCGGCAACTTGATAACAAATCGAGGAAAATACTTCAGAAACTTTTTCCCACGTAAAGTCGTCTTCAACAAATTTTCTGGCAGCGCGTCCAATTTGCTGTCGCCTGGCTTCATCTTCAAGCAAGGTCACAACTGCCTGAGAAAAATCCTCTGGAGTATCCGCAAGAAGACAGTTTTCTCCAGAAACCACGGGAAGCCCTTCCGCGCCAATAGAGGTTGAAACAACAGCCTTTCCCATGGCCATGGCTTCAAAAATCTTTATTCGTGTTCCCCCACCGATTCGAAGTGGAACAATATAGACTGCTGATTTCGCAATAAATGGCCTGACATCATCAACCCGTCCCAAAAATTTTACCTCGCGTACGGTTTCTGCCAGTTTCTTTAGCCCAGGCGTGGGATTTCTTCCAACCACCGTTAACGTCACATCCGGGATCTGCTTTTGAATTATTGGTAAAATCTCAGAAACAAAATAGGAAATGCCATCTTCATTGGGAATCCAGTCCATCGAACCAGAAAAAACCAATGTATTCTTCGTACAGAGTTCCTCAGGCGGAACAAAATAATTGGCGTCAACGCCTGTCGGAATGGCAAAGATTTCCTTTTTCCCAGTTAGATTCATCAAGCATTGCTGATCTTCAACTGAAACAGCAATCACGCCTGTAAACTTTTGACAGGCCTCTTTTTCATATTGTTCCATTTTCTTCCACTGGGATTTCCAAAACCAACGGACAAAAACATTCGTACTCGTAAGATAATGTCTTTGAGGAATCACATGCTCGACATTGTGCTCCCACAAAATAGATGGAAGCGATTCAATTTTTTCAAAGTTGATACTTGGTTGCAAGAAGTCACAAATAACCAAATCGAAATCTTGCTGCTCGATCAGTTCTAACAGTTTCTGCTCAACATCCTTTGAATAGTCATTCATGACCGTGATAGGCCTTGGTGACAGTAACCGTAACAATACCTTCATGAAAAATTTCAGGCTATATTTTTTTGCTTCCTTCCATGGAATTGGATGATATTCTGAACAGAGGGTTTTCATCTGCCCTAGGTCATCATCCATGCCCTTCTCCATATTGGTCACAAGGGTAATATCTAGCTTTTTACTAAGTTGTTTCAGCAACTGCCCAGTTCGAATCTTTCCTCCCGTATCCATCGGAAACGGAAACCGTTGGGAATACATCAACACACGTAAAGGTTGCATATGACTAGGGCGCGTTAACACTAACTAGAAAATATTGTTTTTTATACAGAGATTTACGAGACATACTTTTCCACTCCCTCTTACCCCCTACCGTGAACAGAGAGTCGAGAACAAGTATCCCTCAGTTTCACACAAAGGATTTTAAGAGAGTGTTTCCTGAAACAAATAGTTGGTCTCAGTTGTTATTGACCACCACAGGTTCGCGGAGACGTAGGAGCAAATATTACAGAAGATGAGTAACCCGTTCCCAAATCTTCGATTCAGGATGGATAAAGAAATAATTTGAAAACTCTTTGTCACGAAATGTCTCAGTTTTGAGCAACGTGGTTGTATAGACAAAAGGTTGATAACCCAAAGATTTCATATCTTGAAACACTTGTTCACTTGTTGGTTTACTCACCTCCACAAGCAATGCCGGATGCTGAGCGTTGAGTAATGCATGGCCTCCTATGAAAACGTCTAATTCACCACCTTCAACATCACATTTAATAAAGTCTACCTGTTCAAGCCGATGCGTCTTATGGAGATTGTCTAGTGTCTGCACTTCAGTGGTTTCGCGCTTTCCCGACTCACCCGGACTTGCCAGGTGAGCCCAATAATACCCCACAAACCCACCCAATTCGGGGATCACCATCTCTTGTGTGCCAGCTTGTGACCCTAACGCTGCATGGAAAAGTTTAACATTTGACAAATTGGCATCTCTAATAACTTTTTTCAAGATCTCAAGATTATCGCGCAGAGGCTCAAATGCATAAACTTGCCCCTCGTTTCCAACTAAAGATGAAATTGCTTTGGTATAGACGCCTACATTTGCGCCAATATCAATGACCCGATCTCCCTGCCGAAGAAATATGGACAAAACACCGAGCTCACGCTCGCCGTTTCCCTTGTCGTGCAAAACTTGCTTCGATAAATACATATAGCGAAGCCACTTCAGCCAGGCGGCAGGCAAAATCTTTATCATCAAATTTTTCATCATGGCCTTCCCTGGATTCATTTACACTGGATTTTCTGTCATAACCAGTCAAAGGTGAGTGGCTCCATCTATAACACAGAACTTCTCCCAGGTATAATGTGAAGTTAATTACATGATCGACAACCCATTGCTCGACGAAACCTCATCATCCTCATCTTAGAACCTAGACTCTTGTCCCTACCCACAAGAAAGCCTTACGATTCTGCCAATTTGCCCAAATGTACAACTCAACACACGATCTAGTTCGTAACAAAAATTTTCCTGACAGACAAAATGTGCCATTGTAACACTCAAAATGCTTTTCATATTTTCTCAGATTTTCAGGCAAGCAAGAACCACTCACCAACACACACCCTGATAGGTCCCTCGTACCATATCCCTTCTCGGTATGTTAACAAGATCAAGAATCATCTGATCATTTCGGGTCTTTTGGTAAAGCACCTCCATGATCGCCTGATCACTCAGCCCTACAATCACGACGTCAACCTGTTCGACAAGTTGCTCACAACTTTTGGTCATCAATGAGGCAATATGTGGAATCGTCTCCTCGATAAACCGCCGATTGGCTCCCATCAGTCTTGCCACATTCACTTCAGGATCATAGATATGAAGATCCAGTCCTTTTCCAATGAACCGTTCCGCCATGACGACCAACGGGCTTTCTCGCAAATCATCGGTGCCGCTCTTAAAACTCAGACCGATCAGCCCAATAGACTTTTTCCCTGATTCCAAGACGGCCTCGATTGCGTGATCAATATGCACAGCATTACTCGTCAGGACATTTGAAAGCATCGGCACCGACACATCTTGGGATTTGGCTACATAGAGCATGGCCTTCAGATCTTTGGGCAGACATGAGCCTCCAAAGGCAAACCCCGGCCTTAAGTAGGCGGAGGAAATATTAAGGCGCGTGTCGCGACACACCATGTCCATAACGGAATGCGAATCAACTCCCATCACTTGCGAAAGACGTCCAATCTCATTGGCAAACGTGGCTTTTAAGGCATGAAAGATATTGCAAGCATATTTCAACATTTCTGCGGTTCGAATAGACGTGACGAAAAATTCACACGGCAAATGTCCAAATAAGTTACGTAGGACCTTCTGCGCACGTTCTGAGTCAGTCCCGACTACTGTAAACGGCGGATTGTCATAGTCTCGAATCGAAGATCCCTCGCGAAGAAACTCAGGCTGGAAGCACACATCAAAGTCCTGACCTCTACGCTTGCCTGAATGCGTCTCGATGATCGGAGTGATGATGTCTTCGACTGTACCCGGAAACACGGTAGACCGAATCACGAAGACATGGTATTCTGTCTTCGATTTCATCGCATCACCAACTTGCTCACTCAGACGCTGTATCGCAGATAAATCCTGACTTCCATTTGGACGTGCCGGCGTACCTACACACACAAATGACACGTCTGAATGATGAATGCCCTCGACAGCATTTTCTGTGACTTTGACGCGGCCACACGTCTTGGCATTTGCCATCAACCCTTCCATACCTTCTTCGATGATGGGGGTCGCGCCCCGACGAATCAAATCCAACTTCGTCTGATCCAAATCTACTCCAATTACATGATGGCCATCTCGTACCAGACAGCCCAGCGAGACAGCTCCAACATATCCAAGACCAAAAATACTGATGTTCATCACTTCCTCTTTTGTTTACGGTTTCTGGTAAAGACGGTTAAGAGAGGAGAATCAACCGTAGATTACTCGTGCAGTCCTTAGAGCCTTCATTTCGGCAAAAACAACACAATTCTTTAAGCATAAGGGAACCTCTAAAAACTCGGGATCTTGGCCTCACTCGTCTCGGTTGCTGGCAGCGGAGCGTTTGAAATGATGTCCGCTGCATGATCAGTGGGCCTCTGTAGGGCATTGTGCGGCCTGGGCTCGTTTCCGTCCTGAGTGCTTACGCACTCTGCACTACCCGAGGACGCGTAAGAACCAGAAGCCGCTGGAGGTTGTACATCAAATTCTTTAGCCCGATCTTTGGTCCAGCCCACAGGAGGCCGATCGTGCGAATTAGCTTGTCCCGAACAGCGGCGTCAGCGTCGTGCTCAAATCCTCATGTATTAGCCTATACACTCTGGTTTTCCGCGCGCCGCTTCCTTGCCCTCAGAAAAAATCATCAGTTTTTAGAGATGCCCTAAATTCTATTTTTTTCATCAAATCGAGAAGTTGAGTCCAATGAGGTAGTCTTTGATTTGAACTTTCCACGAACAACCAACAGCAATACTACAAAACAACATTCAATAATAGTAATTCCGCCAACAATCATGAGGGCAGGCTGTTCTACAACATACGGTCTGGGAACCTTGTCGACTTCGTCACCAAAAACCCACGTTAGACAATCATAGAACCCTCTCATTATAGGATTTTTATCCCAATTTATCGTTCTCGCATATTGATAGACATATCGGTCAAGAGGATACCTATGAATTGAAGCAGCCCCGGGTTCAACACCTGTCGATTGCAACTGTTGAATACGTTCAATAAGAATTCTTGAATCACTCTTTAATTCCTTCATACCATGATAGTGACCATCACTAGAAGGAAATAAGAGACCAAACAATGGATCAACAACCATCTTACCCCTGTTAGTTACTACTTCAACAACCGCATGTTGAGGGGCCAAATCTTTAGAATATAAAGCCCATTTAGATGCTACAATACCGCGAATATGTAACAGAGTAATGAGCAAGCGAGAACGGTCTGCACAATCTCCACCCCCTTCTACAACCTGACGAGCCGTCGGCCGCAAGAAACCAAATACTGGAAGAAAAAAATACTGATGGTCATTATTAGTCACAGGTAGTTCACGAAAAAATCCCATCGTAGCTTTTACTTGTTCTGTGGGTGACAATGCTGGACTTGCCAGAGAGTCCATCAACGCTGCAAGAAATCTTTGATCCTCAAAATACACGATCAAACACCAAGATTGAACAAGCACGAGACCAACTATATTGAAGACTATGTATTTTTGATTGAAGGCAAATCGTTTCAATTTAGTCGCCTGAAGAAGGGCTGCGTAAAGACCGTCTTTTGTATCTTGACCGTACTCACTTCTACAACCAACGCAGGTAGCCAATCAAACAGCATTCGCTTGAGAACTCCGACCTTTCGACTCAAGTTGTTAGACATAGTGCAATTGAGAGCAGGCAGCCAAATAATGATTGACAACAACGACCTGTGTGCCTGCAACCAACATGTTTACTGATGGCCCCCATTACTCTGAAAAAAGAAAAAGACGAGCGACTTTCATGATACGAGTTAACAATCTGGCGCGACCATTTACTCAAAAGGCTACCTGTTCGACTCTCGTTTTATTCATAGATTTTCATCTCAACAAAGAATGATCTACTAAGGTTCCTGCAGAGTAGCTGAAAGCATTTGATGTCCGAGAGGAAATTCTTGAATAAATCCGGCGCCAACATCGTGCCTACGCCCATTAAGATGCATATCATTCTGGGAAGAGGGTCTTTCACGTTGTTTTGCATATGGCTATCCGTGAGCGAAGTCCCGCAAAGCAATATTGTTAGTGGTCCGACCAATTGATCACCTAACGCCAGCAAACGACGCTCTACCATGAGGCTTTCTATGCAGCTTCTCTTTTGGAGTAGTACGCCAAGACCTGACAACGTGATACATGTATTCCTTTAGAAGAATGGCAACCACGATGAACTGATAATACAGATCGAAATATGCGATATCTAAGAAGGTTCCAACCACCATATAAACAATAAAGCTAACTTCAATCATTGCAGCGTAAACACCCAACCACTGCAGACCCTCAACCCTCCTACTAAATCGTTGTACTTTTCGTAAACTGAGCAAAGAGGACAGAAGCAGAAAAATCCAGAGAAGAAATGCTACAATTCCATGCTCGGCAAACACCGTCAACCACATGTTGTGACACGACCACACCTTATCAGGTCCATATTTTTCAATAAACTCAGGGTAGTATTTTGGGTAAATATGTCGACCATAGAAATCAAACCCCTCTCCTGTGAGCGGATTTGCCAATCCGACTCTTTTACACATCTCCCAATTCCAAAAACGGCTAACAGCTGAACCTTCTTCCTCATAATTTACTAACTGATCAAACCGAGACTCAACCCGTTCAGGCAAGAAATCCAAGGTTAAAAGTGGGAGAAATAGCAAGAGGGCTAAGACGCAAGCAACTCCGCCTACCCCGATAAGGAATTTATGTTTACTCTTTATCAAGATAAGCCCAATAGCAGCAAATAGCCCCAACCAGGCTCCGCGTGAAAAAGTACATATAATAGCGGGTATGGACATTACCAACATACCCCTCATCACCCAGCATATCCACGCATTGGATTCGATTTGACTAAGATAATATAAAAACGGAACGTTCATGGCCATCGCAAGCCCTATAGCATTATTTGCATACAAAAATGAGCCAGGTGGCCCCCACACTATTTGACTCCCACCAGTCAGGATGCCAAAAAGCCCCCCTTTAACAGACAGAATTCCAATTGACAACGCAACAACCTTCATCAGTAATTGCATGCGTTCTTTCGTACCTAGAAGAGACATCGAAAGAAAGATCATGAGAAAAATTTTCGAAATGTAAATGAGTTGAGCCAAAGCGGCATCAGATATCCACTCCCTATAGGGTATATAAGCAAATGCGGTAGAGACAACGAAGAACAACCAAAGTCCAAGAAGCATCCATACTTCTCGTTGGTGCGGAAATCGTTTTGGCTCTGGTGAAATAAACCAGCCAACTAGAGTGGCCACTGCCATGATCATCGCAATAGGGAATGTCCGACCAAAACCCCACGTAAAACCTTGCGGATTAATAATCCCAAATGCCACAAAGAGTAACATGCCATACGCTGGCTTTCTAAGAGCAACAACGGCGGAACCTAGCACTAAAATAACTAATGCAATATCTCTCATGATTTCTTATAGGTCTCTTGAGAAGCATTCATCACGGAACGTAAGCAGGAGGCTAGAGTTTCAGTTTGAGATTCACGAGAGTATTTCTTTACAGCACTGATGATCGGAACAGAATGACTTCCTGTTTTGATTTGACTAAAAAACTTTGGCAATCCAGCACAAAGTGCGATGGAATCGTGCATATCAAGGATCGTAGCACCTCCACATTCCCTCAACACAGCTGCAGTGTCACCTTTAGTATCGGTTAGAGCAAGCACAGGCTTTTGCAATCGAAGATATTCATACGCCTTCGCAGGGATCTGATGGTTGCAGGATCTCCCCTGAAGAAGAATTAATCCATCAGCCAGTGCGCAGTCTTGCAAGGATTCCTGGTAAGGGAGAGAGGGGAGAAGGTGAATAATATCGGTTAGGTTCAATTCATGTAAAATAGTAGAATATAATTCTTCGGAACCAGATCCCCGAAACTCTATTTGCAGTTCATCCGCCTTAACCACACCCTCCGTTTTTAGTTTCGCTAGGGCCTCGAAAAAAGGCCGCGGGTTTCGCTCTTCTGGATATACAACTCCAGCATGAACTAATCGAATAGGACGGTGGATTCTCGTAGATTTGTCGACATCAGCATCGAAATTTTTGAAATCCTGTTCATCGAAACCATTCGGAATCACGACACAAGATTCAGGCTTTAACCAAGCATAACGACTTCGGTACATCTCTCTTGTGGAAAGTGCCGTAAAAATAGATCGAGCACTTAGGCTCAGTGCTTTTTGCTCTATCCATTGATAACACTGTCGCGTGATATGATCACGAGGATAATTTTCTTCAGTCATTGAATCACGGAAATCGGCAACCCAAGGAAGACCCGATATTTTATGCAGAACAAACCCTATTAAATGCGAAGTCGCGATAGGATACGTGGACCAAATAACATCAGGCTTATATTTTTTTATTAGATAAAGACCTAGAGGGACTGCCCCCACAAGCCAACTTGACCAGCGATCCGGCAACGCCAACACTTTCGCATACGAACCTCTAAATGATAAGTGTCGTGATGTATCAAGAGCGAAAGCCCGTTTCACGAGAACTTCGGAAGGAATTTCATGGAGTTGGTGTGTCCCTGTCTGAGAATAGGCCCGAGCATGAGCTGTTAAAATGATCGGTCTCCATCTGAATTGAGGAAGATATCGGGAGAATTTCAAGGTTCGATGCACTCCACTTCCTCCGGCAAAAGGAGGGTAGTGAAATGCGATCATCAGAATATTTCTCATCGCTGCCCATTACTCATATCCACACCAAAAACACCCACGGTTATATCTCTGACTGGCACGAACCCTGAACTTGAAGCACGTCTTTGATCCCTTGGATCACAAGATTGATCTCATGCCTAGTCAAACTCTGTTGATTTGGTAGAAGAACGAGATGCTCGTATAAAAACTTTGCTTCTGGGAATTTTTCTAATGAGAGAGTTGGATGAATGACTCCGTCCCAAGAAAATGCCTGAATACCCCTCTCTCTCAGCTTGACATGGATACCTTGACGAGTGGAAATCACAATTGGGAAAGCCCAAGCACAAATACTCTGTTCATCTATAGTAGACCATGGCTGAATGTCCGGCATTGATCTCAGCGCGTTAAACAGCATTCTTGTATTGGCCTTCCTCGTTTGTATCACCGATGGTATATCAATTTGATTAAGAATTGCTTTTGACCATCGACTCATAGGCCAATTTACTTGTGAATAGTCAAATTCAGCCTGCTGAGTTGGAACTTGAGCATGATCTTGAACATTTTCTTCTTGTTTTTTAGTAGTCTCAGATGTAGTCGAAAAACTATACGAATGCAAAGAAACGCATTTCCTCTGCTGAACCGTGTCCCGTAGAAATTTTTCAATCAAGTTCTTGACGATTTTCAGGTGAAACCAACCACCCAACCTCTCCCATCTCATGTCTGCGGGAGGAACAACGGTGTTACACACTAAGAGCCCACCATCATACAATGGGAAAAACTTTCTCCAGCTAAAAATGCTGATATCTCCCATACCTCCAATTGGGGTTCCAGCAATATCTCCCATCAGAACATGCGCACAATCTTCAATAAGAAAAAGTTCATATTGTTGACAAAACTCCCGTAACTGATGAACAGGTTGAAGAACCCCAAAATAATGAATCGCAACTATGGCTTTCGTGCAACAATCAATTTTCCGGGTGATATCTTCAAAGTCTACGCTTCCATCACGATGGACATTATAAAACACCGCCTTGCACCCATATTGAAGTACTGGATCAACAACTGTTCGGCAATGAAAAGCCGGTACAAGAACGCTATCTCCTGGCTTGAGCCCAAGAACTCTCAAACCATGAAAAAGGGCATTTCTTGCCCAAAAATGGTATGTCGTTGGTCGTCCTTTCACAGGACTGGGAAGATTTTTCTGAGAAAGAAATGGAAAAAGAAAGCGGGAATGTAAAATAGGATCTCGGGAAACCACAAATTCCATGTAAACTATCGCAATCGCCTCATATCATGAGGCAGAGTGAGTGGCTGAAGTTTGTCATTAGATTCATGTCATCAACCTGTCTCTCAAACTATCTAGCAACAATCACGAACCAGATCTGAGTACCTTCCCCTTTGACGGATAATTTTGGACTCACGCTTTTCTACCAACACTTCGGGTGGACTACAGTGACCTAAAAACTGTAGAGGACTCGATGTTCGGCCATAGGCACCTGATTGAAGCACTCCAAACAAATCTCCGACTTTCGCCTTCGGCAACAATACTTGTCTGGCTAAGACATCTAAAGGCGTACAAAGTGGCCCGACCACATCAACGAGTTCCTCAGCCTCATCAGTAAGTCTATTCGCAATACATACAGGAAAGTTCTTCTTAATCACTTGCCCAAAATTTCCAGAAGCCGCTAAATGTTGATGCATACCTCCATCAACAATCAGAAACTTTTTCCCCCGTGAAACCTTAATATCAGTAATTCGGGCAATATAGACTCCAGCTTCCCCCACAAGAAATCGACCAGGCTCTACCATAAACCTTGTTTCTCCAAAAGCATTGTCTTGGCGAACTTCATTCATTAATACATCTAACCCTTCAGACAATCGAGTCGTATCTAACTCGACCTCTTTTCCGAAATAGGGAATTCCCCACCCCCCTCCAAAATCAATCGTGTGAAGAGGACGGTCAATTTTCTTCACAATTTCTCTCGCAATCGCAATCCCTTTTCGAAACTGAGAAACCAAGACTGTATGGTCCAATATTTGTGTTCCAGAAAAGAGATGAATGCCTCGAAACTGCAGAAATGGATTGGCTTCGATAGAAGACACGACATGATGAGACATTTCTTCGTCGATACCAAACGGCGTAGCCTGGCCACCCATACGCATGGCGCCCCCAAGGGCTTCGCCAGTCGGATTCACTCGGATCGCCACCTTAGCCTTAATTCCCAATCGCTCACTGATCTTTGCAATGCGAGCAATCTCTAATTCAGATTCCGCGTGAATTTCTCCTATACCTTCAGACAACACAAATTCTAATTCATCTTCTGTTTTTCCAGGACCGGCAAACACAATATTTTCTGTAACACAGCCCGCTTGTTTGGCCTGAAAAAATTCACCACCAGATGCGATTTCTAACCCACATCCCGCCTTGAGAAAATGTTGGAGGAGAGCTTGACATGGATTCGCTTTCACAGAATAACTAATAGAAAATTCTCTGGGTAAAGTGGCTCGTAATACCGCTAACTTGTCATTCAGAACAGCGGAATCATAGACAAAAATTGGTGTTCCATATTTCTCCACAATTGTGTCAACCCTGATGTGTTTTCCGAACGTGAGCACCCCTGAGTCAACGCCAAAATGTCTCGCAAGAAGATCTTTGACGTCAGGCATCAGAAGTTACCTTCAATGTTTGAAGATGGGTATAGTCAATCTTCCCATTTGGAGTCTTAGGTAAGCTTGGCAAAACATGAAACGATTTTGGCATCATATACCGCGGCAGCTTACTTGAACAGAAAGCTGAGAGATCTCCCAGATCCACATGGCCAGAACCATTTCCCACAATAAAAGCTCTCACCGCTTGTCCCAGAATTTCATCAGGCACCCCAATCACTGCCGCCTCTTTTACCATCCCACTTTGATAAATGGCCTCTTCCACTTCGGTACGACTCAGGCGAAATCCTGCTGATTTAATCATTGAATCTCGACGACCAACAAAATACAGGAAGCCCTCTTCATCCATTTTTACAAGATCACCAGAGTAACAAACCAATTCCTGAGACCCGCTATTGGACAACCCCAAGGGATTAGGGCGTAATACCTTCGCTGTCAGTTCAGGATTTCCCCAATATCCCAACGACACCGTAGGACCTCGATGGACTAACTCTCCAACTTCTCCAGGCTTCGTTGGCCTGTGCTGTTCATCCACGACCAAAATTTCCGTATTCGGGATAGCTTTTCCCATAGAGGTTGGACGCCGATCGAGTTCATCGGGAGGAAGATAGGTCGATCGGAACGCTTCTGTAAGACCATACATCAAATACACCTGTGTGGAAGGTAAAGCGTTCCGAAGCGTTGCCAAAACATTTTGAGGCATCGCCCCTCCGGTATTCGATATGTATCTCAACTGTGGAAAAGCATGTTTGTGAAGCGTCGAATTTGACTGCGCAAGCAGATTCCACAATGTCGGAACACCAGCTAATCCGGTAATTTGTTCGTTGAGCAATACTTGAACAATCTCTTTGGCAAATACAAAGGTCATGAGAACAAGAGTACACCCCTGCTGAAATGCCGTCATCAACTGATTCAACCCGGCATCAAAGCTAAACGGAAGTACCGCTAGGATTTTATCCCGCTCTGTAATCTCCAAATATGTGGAAACAATCGAACTTCCGTTCACAATATTCGAATGAGTCAACATCACACCTTTAGGTTTTCCCGTAGAGCCTGAGGTATAGAGAATGGCGGCCAAATCTCTATCGATGCAACAGTCAGTGACGTCAGAAGTATTATTCTTTTCTATCAATTCATGAAACCAAGAGACCGACGATATATGGGGAGCATCAGATCCATCCTCAACAACAACGAGAAGACTTAATTTCGGAA
Organism: Nitrospirales bacterium; assembly: GCA_965223315.1. Classification (GTDB taxonomy): domain Bacteria; phylum Nitrospirota; class Nitrospiria; order Nitrospirales; family UBA8639; genus Nitrospira_E. Next base: position 1,626,183 of record CBDCWD010000004.1, on the reverse strand, counting down.
GTCTAGAAATAATTTCTTGCAATGTGGCTAATCTCTTTCTTGTTGTGATGAGTCCTTTCATCTCACAATCTTGCGCAATATGTCCGACTTGGTCAGGAAGCAACAGACCATTAATTGGAACAAACACTGCGCCAGCCTGAGAAATACCGAAAATAGATATCGCTAACTCTACGGATGGATCAAGATAGATGCCAACTCGATCGCCACGTTCAAGCCCTATCTCCCTTAGCCCAGACGCTAAACCCGAAACTTTTGTCAATACATCTTGAAATGTCAAGAACTCTGTTCGGTAAACCAGTGCCGTTTTTTCGGGAAAGCGCGTCGCACTATTCCTCAACATATGATGAGTCAAAAACTCCATGTTCATGCTTACCCTTTGACAGTCACTATTTTATCCATGATTCATGTCTGAACTTCCCATATACAAACTACGTCCAGATCTTTCAACAAGAATAGGCTCACCCCCTGCGATTATATGCTACCATGATAGAATGTAACCGCTAGCGGAAATAACCGATGTGACAAAATAAATGGCCTCTCTACGGATTTTTTATCCAACCAGACTTTTTATCTAATTCGTGACTAGCCACACTCTTCAACACCTAGAAATTTTCATAGTAGGTGTTTTCTTTGCCAAGAATGTCGAGCGTTTTTAGTATGAAAGAATTCTTTCCTTGGGCACGCCTTTTCGATATTGGTCAAACATCCCCTTTCTGTAATAGTACTCTAATCTCTTTGAGTAACGAACTTTTTTTGAAGAAAACCAGGACCCGAGGTACTCGAAATACGCAGAAGCAAGTATTTTGTACATGTATCTGGGAACACCAAACAACATCGGAACCTGAGGAAGACCCGACAAAAAGGCAAAACTTCGCCCAGACTTGTAGACCCTCTTATAGAGCCACGGTAAGGTCACTTGCTCAGGTCGAATTTGGTGATACACAATAGAATCAGGTAAATATACCGCGGCATATCCTGCTTCTTCTAATTTGAAAACAAAATCCGTATCTTGCCCCATGATATAGTCACTTGTGGTCGGACCAATGTCGGTATTAAATTTAAACCCCTGCGCAAAAATTTCTGAACGCACGATGGTATTCGGTCCGTAGATCCACGTGGCCTTAAATTCGCCCTCTTCCCTTTTCCAATCCGCTACCGTATAAGCCCCTCTTACCAAGCGGTGCTCCACATCAACGGGGATATGACCAGGAGGAAAATGTGGCAAGATCTTTCCCCCAAAGAGAAAATGGTTTGGCCACCGTTGAACTCCATGCCAAGTATTGATGAGCCACTTTGGGTCTGCAATGATATCATCATCCGTGATACAACATACCGACCCTTTAACTTGAGGAATGGCAGTGTTCAGCGCATAACTTTTCCCAACCTGTGGCTCAACCATATAGGTGAGAGGCAATTTGTGGCTAAATTCTTGAACAAGACTTTCCGTTTCCTTTTCGTTTGCATTGTCAACGACCAAAATCTCCCACTCCAATCCTCCAAGCTCTAAACCACAAAAACTCGTGAGCATTTTTCGAAGAATATCTTGACGCCTGCTTGTTGCAAAAATGACTGAAATGTCCATGGTGCAAGTTTCAAGGCATTATCGATAATGACTCCTCGTCACACACACAACTTCAGAGAAATTGTCTGCACAAGAGGCGTTTATCATGCAAATTTGTTAGGAGTATGATACCCAAATTGTTCTGTTATCACAGAAGAAAGAACTCTCTTAAGGGCGCCTCTAAAAACTGGTGAGTTTTTCTGATGGCAAGGAAGCCGCGCGCGGAAAATTGCAGTGTATGGGCCAATGAGGGCGCACGGAGCGAAGAACACCACATTTGTGCGCGCCGAAGGCTGTGAGCACACAGCTAACGCCGCCATCAGGGAAAAGGACGGCTTTTAGAGGTGCCAATAAACTACATCCAAGCATCAACGGTTAAGATACTCTAAAAGTGCTGACCAGCTATGAATGTTGTCCTACAGTTTTCGATGACATATTAACCACGTTATTGACGCGTTACGATAGCAAATGAGCCTCCATCTTTTGACGAACATAACCTAGAGATCATTCCATATTGTTCATGCCATTTCTTAAGTACATCTGCTTCGCTGACCCGTTCAGCATCGTCTAGTAGAATCGTAGACTCTTTACCCAATTTCTTCCCTAGCACTGGTAGTAGCCCGTACCTCCCACCTGGAGTAGACTCCGGTGGCCCATCGCAGACAACCAAACTGAATTGATCTGGCATCGTATTGAGTGGAGGATCGTACCAAGAATACTTGCCGTACGAACACAGGGGCTTCAAAACTAACTTAATTCCAGGCAAACTAAACCTTTTGACTACCTGGTCTATCTTCACATACCATGACTCATTGTTTTCAAGTGCCCAAGTCGGTATGCCCCGCCGTCCGGCCATCAAACCCAATACAATCGTCGTCAGTCCGCTTCCACACTCGAGAATAGGGTCACGGGCAGTTGCCGCTCGCCGTGCGACCTCTTCGATATAATCTAAGTCAGCTGTATACCCCAAATTAGACCACCCGGATCGAAGCCGACCTAGCAACACGCGGTCAGGAACAACACCTGGCGCCAACTTTAATAGCTGCTTCACAGTCAGAAAAAAATCTGCATTTCGCAGCCCCTCCTTGACTGTCTCTTTGATCTTAAGGGGAATGAGTTTTTTAATAGACATAGCGGTCCCTTATCACATTCATAATTTTAGACAACAAAAAGGAAATCTTATTCTTCATTGACTTTCGCAACTAGACCCTTGCGCCTTCTTCATTAGAACATAGGCTGATATCTTGCTTATTGACTGAAAGTTGTCAGGGATCAACTCCTCATCTAATACAGAAATATTGAATTCTTCCTCTAAATATGTCACAACATCCAAAATCCCCAAAGAATCTAAAAGGCCATTCTCCAACAGCTGATCGTCATTATGTATATTAAGCTGACGAGCTTTAGGAATATGATGGAGGAGAAACTTTCGAATAGAGTCAATATCAGAAATACCTTGCATAACTTTGTGCCTTTCCCCGCTCACATATCACGATCACCTTGCATGAGCAACAAAGGCGGTCTATTGCTACAAGGGACCTTTCCCTCATTCTCCTCCGTACTCAGACCAGAAATGATGATTGGGCATGTCTCGCGAGCTTGAAACCCTAAGACCTGAAGGAAGGGCACCCAAGGATGCCCTTCAATGATAGGAACATTCAGTATCTCCCAATTGCGGGTACGGACCATATCAACAACACAATTGATCAGCCCAACAAGCACAGGTTTTTCATGTACACCGAACAAGTCAATGAGCGTACCCTCTGATCCCCTATCGGTAAATACCACGTACCCCTTGAGTGTGTCATTCATGCGAGCTGCCACGAGTTCGCAACGATAGAGAGGGTTGTGAATATAGCGCCAATTCAAATAAGACGCCGTCCGCTCAAGGCAATTCCCATGGTTACCTCCGATTGATTCTGCAAGTTGGGTAAATTCCTCCCCACACTCACCTTTGTGGTACGCAAACTTGAGATCCTCTGGAACCGGAACCCTACCCCTTTTAGAAGTCCACCTCAATGCTTGATTGCCCAATCGACTCAAGCACTTTTGAAGCAAATCAGATTTCACCATTGCCCGAACTTTCCGGTCAACTCTTAGGGGTTTAACAAAACGAGTCATCTTTTGGAAATTCTGAAACTTTAACCTTTTGTAGATGGACAACATACTTGCGCTCGGAAAGTCATACCAGGCAATAGACTCCCCAGTCCCTAATCCTTCAAGACATGCCCTTTGAAGTTGAATGGCAGGTCCGAGTGATCGATAGTCTTCACTAATACAAAAATCACCTAATACCCAACCTATTTCCCTTCTCAATCCATTCCACAGAGAACGAGGAAAGGCAGCAGCAGTTCCGATGACAGCATTGCTCATAGAATTTTCGATAACCCAAACTCTAGCCTGCCCGAAAGGGTTCCTCTTGTATAGCCATTCGAACCGCTTACGATCAGCACTCGAGGTCAAGAGTTTTCTATGAAGATCAATGATTTGATCGCTATCACGACTCAGATCAGCATGACGCACGACAACATCCACGTGTTATCCTTTCACATGCGACCACAATCCTTTAGTTTTCAAGAATTGTCTTGCCTGGAAAACCATCGCACTCCGATAGAAATTCACGTGGTACATAGTTCGTTCCTCCCCTCCCCACTTTTTGTGCCACTCCCTCGTCCGGCCGTAGAACTCAAGCACGTGAATGTTCTTTTCTACAAATAACCGTTTCAGTATCTCCTCAAGCATAAAATAGCTTGGAGAAAACTTTTTATAATCCTCATCATACGCTGTTTTCAATAAGATCATCATCCCATTTCTTTCAACACAGAGATTACTCGCAATCGGCTTTTCATCCATCAGCAATTGATAAATGATACCTTCCCCTCGATGACAAAACCTGGCAAGCATCTCACGATAAAATGCCCCCTGAGCGTTGTCAGCCCGAACAGCTGTTCCTTGTTCACCTTTCCAACCAGATGCTTCAAACTGCCCATAGGTTTTTACAGCATCATCTACACATTGCGCAGCTCGATGTTCCGCTAGAGACATTTTCACACCCTGCTCATCAAGTCGTTTTTTCCGTCGAGCCAAGTTCCCAACGAGATCTTTCCCTCGAGTGTTCCAATACGCCTCAAATGTACCGACAAGTGCAATCCTGGGAGTGATGATATAATCTAAGAATTCTAGTCTTGATTGACCGTTTTCAGGTCGAATAACTGTATGATCTGGATCCTGTTGAGTTATCCCCACCGTTATAGCCATGCCCGGAAGACTGTCAAGCAAACCACTCAGCTGTTGATCAATATCTAGCGGATTCGCCAACAGAATTGGACCAAGAGGCGCTTGGGGTGGTTGAAATGTTCTCCACTGCCCTGGCCCCACCTGTTCAACCAGTATCATGCCTGGATGGTCATGGTTCTCTGAGAACCCCAAATAGAGTTCATCATGTCCAAATACATTGACGAGAGGGATCCAAAAATTAGAATCGAGCAAGATATGGTTATCGAGAGACGCATTCAGCGCATCCCACTGCTGGCTATGGGCTTGAAAGACGTTTTGGCCTTTTACAAATTTCCACTTCATAAGTACGCAACAACAGATATCGTTTTCTACTTACGCACAAAATCTAGTATGCTCGAACCGCAGTCCGAACAATCCAATATCTTGATCCCAATACCCTACTCGCTTCAAATCGAAGAGGTCATCACCCTCAAAATTTAAACCACTTACCGTACTGACTGCACATGCAAACCCTTCTTCCTCTACAATTTCTTTAATCTCCGAATTAAAATCCTGTGGTCGTCCACTCGGATATGCGAAGGTTGTGACGCGATCTCCTACCTGACGTTCAATCATTTCCTTGGACCCGCGAACCTCCTCAACGACGGATCCAAGAGGAATTTTTGAAAGGATAGGGTGGTTCACAGTATGAGCACCAAAACGAATACCCGCTCCATGCATTTCTCTTACCTCTTCCCAATTCAGCATTAAGCCCGCATCACCATCGGGTTCACCATACACCTCTAAATCAACCGAGAGCCGCTCAATAGCCTCAATGCGACGTTGATCTTCAAGAGACCGAAGATACAACAGGACTCCATCCTGGGCCGCTCGCTTGCGTTCTTGTGTATCAAGTTCATATTTATTTCGACTTCCAAAGCCTTCTAAAAACGGGACAGTGGTTTGGCTAATCATCCAACATGCGCGATCATGCCAAAGGACTTTTCCGGTTCCTATCCCTGCCGTGGCAAGAAAAATGGTAGCTGGCAGGCCCATTTCCCTTAGGAGAGGAAATGCATTCACATAGCTATCCCGATACCCATCATCAATCGTAATGACCACAGCTCGGTGAGGCACATCACGCCGTCGTATCCTTTCAACGGCATCCTCCAGTGCTAACACATTGCAATAGGTCGCGAGATACTGCAAATGATTTCTAAATTGTCGAACGGGGACAGGTGAGAGAAATGGAGATATGGCATCGTCGATCCCATGGTACATGAGAATCTGAACTGGCCTTGACCTTCGTTTCTGAATCCAGGGAAAACCGAGCTGTTCGCTCTGTGTGGGTTTTTTTTGCACATTGTCCACACATCGAACAATCAATGCAAATAACCCCACACGGTGCAAAAGCGCTGCGACAATTCGGGACCCAATCGACTTCAATTTACCCACGCAACAATCCATCACTCATAACGAATATCGCAAGACTCCCTGTGGCAAGGGGGGAACGACTTAGAGTAGTCACCACTTTTCAATTCTTATGACAATACCGCCTAAGCCACAATTCCAACATCACGAAATTCCACAATATCGTTCCAAAGAATGATGTTGTATCTTCTTGATGCCTTTTAATCAGATCATCAATCATCTTCATATTGAAGTATCCTCGCTGGCGAATAGCTTCGCTACGCAAGAGATCCAGCATCATCTCTCTCAACTTTTTTTCTGTTCGTAGCCATATGGGAATTGGCAATCCAAATCCATGCTTGGTTTTCATACGAATCTCAGGAGGAAGTACATCGGCATAAGCCTCTTTAAAGAATGTCCGTAACTTTGTCCCCTGCATCTTGATATGCGACGGTATGCACGCAGCAAATTCGGCCAAGCGATGATCGAGAAACGGAAACCGTACAGCGATTCCGTTCGCTTCCGTCATACGTGTTACTTTAAAAACATCGTTGTCAGAAATCACTAACTTGAGATCAAGATACAATTGACGATCCAACTCCGTATCGGCCAATGTCTTTGAATAGGCGTAGAGTTCTTTGATGCGATGATGGGGATCATAGTTCCTACCTACTGTCTGAAGAAAATCCTGTGAAAACACATCTTCGATTGGAAAAATTTCAAATAATCCCCACGATAGCAGTCGATCTGGATAAGGAATATTTGCTCGCTGGATATATTTCTTGCCCTTGGTAAATAGCGGCAGGTTCCACAACTTCGCCAAGGTAAAGACGATGGGCTGGACACCACAATCACGAAACCATCGCGGCACCTTTTGGTAGTAATCAAATATTTTTTGAGTGGCATATCTCTCGTTTCCCGCAAATAACTCATCGCCGCCATCACCACCATAGAGCACCGTCACTCCCTGCTCTTTTGCCAACTTTGCACAAAAGTACGTAGGAATAGCCGACGCATTGGCATAGGGCTCATCGAACGACTCAATGAGCACATCAATGCTCTGAAACGTGTCCTCTGCCGTCACGACGTACTCATGTTGCTTTGCCCCAAATGCACTAGCAGCCAGTCGAGCAAAGCTTGTTTCATTAAAAATTTCCTCGCCAAAGCCAATCGAAAAACTATTCATCGGCATCTGGGCAAGTTGTGTCAATATCCCCAACACCGTACTGCTATCGATCCCACCACTCAGAAAACTTCCAACTTGTTCAAGTTTCTCATCATACTTCATGCGGACCATGAGAGATTCGGAAAAAGTTTCTCGAAGTCTTTCTGAGCATTCTGTGCGATTGAACGCACCAGAATTTCTATACGTCATATCCCAATAGGGCTCCGACTGAATTTCTCCGCCTTTCCAGGAGAGCAAATGCCCGGGTGATATTTTACAGACGTCGCGAAAAATGGTTCTGGGAGTCGGAATGAAAGAGGAGCTAATGACGTCAATGATGGCGGAGGGATTGACCGCCATGTCCTGACCAGACGGACAGGCCAGGAGACTTCGCATCCTCGACGAAAATACAAATTTCTCTTGGTCTTGCCGAAAGAACAGGGGGTGTACCCTAAACCGATCAGAAGCAAGAAAGAGTGTTTCTTGGCATGCATCCCACAAGGAAATGACAAACTCTCCACGAAGGCTTGCGAGAAATGGATGAACCCCTCGCAATGCTATCATCAACATCACGGAAATTGGATCATCATACTCTCCGACTGAAGCAAGTACATCGTCTAGATTGTATACACTTCCATGAAATCCCAAAAAATGAGTATTCCCCTGCTCTGTGCGATGAGCGATCCCAGACAACCGCCCAGGAAACTCTTGCACACCAAAACCAGTTGATTCTCCAGTTTGTATCCGACCGTGAGCCTTCCTCGATGGATCAAGTTCCTGCACCATTGGAGTCAGATATTGAAAACTTTTCCGATGCGTTCGTTCAGTAAATGCTATTCCACAGATGCCACTCATGTCGTCCCACGTTTCATTTTTTCAGACCGTCCATGATAATTCCAGATTATTTAATTCCAGATTATTTTTTTGAATGAGGTTTTGGAAGCTTCCCTCTATATCGCTTCTTCTTCGCCTTTCTCGCATATTCCTCAGCAAGCTCAAAATTGCCACTTTTTTCATACGCCCAGGCAAGCCAACCATAGGCTGCCCCTAGTTCAGGATCAATTTTGATAGCAGCCTTCAATTTCGCAATACCATCTTCGAATCTCTCAATGCCTACCAAGAAATTCCCAAATTGAGCATGAGTCAGTGCGCGGTGGGGATACATATTTATTGCTTTTTGATAGAAAGATATTGGTAAATTTGGCCGACCTAACAACTTTCCAACTGGGGCGGCTAACGCCAGGGCTTTCGGATGATTAACGATCCTGAACAGTACGTAATTGATCTCCCGGAGTGCTGATTTCAAATAACCTTCCCTACGGGTTTCCGGAGCCGTAAAAGACCGCTGCAAGTTGGGCAAAATACGATCCACGTGAGCCTGTTTCACGAGCTTAACCAGCTTCCTAGTAGAAGGGTGGAAATAGTCATGGCCTTCAGTGGAACGCTCCACCCCCAAATGACCCACTCGATACACAGGTAGAAAATTGGCCTGCTGAATTTCTTGACCGTTGTCCAATAGACCACTGCTGATCCACTGATAATTGAGGCCTCCCTCAACCTGTCCCGGAAATACTAGGCACATTGCAGGAACAAGACTGATAAGAAAGCGAAATATCGTCCCTTCGTAATGTCCCCATGATCGTCCCTTCCAATCTTGGGTCCGAGCAATACCTGATACAGTCTGAAAGAGTATTCTTTTCATCAAACCACCTCCCGCGTAAATCACTGCTGATTTCCCTCGTTAGTACTATGACTGCATATTCCCACTAGCCTGGTGTTTGGGCAAGAACACCCATCGCAGAACTTCTCTGAACTCGTCAACAGACTTTCCCCCTTGAGCAAACAAAGTACTCCCGTAGACTATTGCCCCAATCATCGAAGTAAGAATCAACCGAAACATGGAATCCGAATTACCAGACGGAACTACATATTCTTGAGCAATCATGACTCCAATAGCCATAGCAAAAGTCGCATTCAATGCCGTGCGCATTTGCTGAAAAAATACTCTTAAACTCAGAGAAATCTCCTTGAGGACTTCCCTGACTAGACCCATCATCACAATTGGATATATCACCACCCAGACAAGGACCACGCCCATTCCACCATACCACTTCGCACCGAACCAAAACGCTGCTGACATTACCAAGAAGAGAACAATGGTATAATGCAAAACAAAACTATGACGGTAACGGGCCAGCAAGACCGGAGGTAGCAGCACATCAATTGACTTAATCGACGCATAAATACATAACATTTGGAGCATAGGCACAATGGGAAGCCACTTCTTCGTCAACAACACAACGACCGCATCATGAGCGACCAGTGCCATACCAACACAAACTGGGAAAAAGCAGCAAGACACAATCCGCAATCCTCGCATGAACGATGCACGCATCGCCGCTGGGTCATCTTGCAATTCCGCCATCACTGGGAAAGCTAGTTGATTGACGACCGCCGACCCTCGAACCACAGGAAGCATCGCCAGCTCCTTCGCATAGGAATAAAAACCTAACGTCGCCTCTCCTGCGAGTTTGCCCAGCACGACAACGTCAATCTGATTATACACCGTCCAGAAAAATCTTGAACCAAGTGTAGACACGCTAAACTGAAGGATTGCCAATAAACGAGCACGCTCTAGCCGCAGGCCAGGCCTCCAACGCACCGTCCAGTATAAACCCACATTTCCAACTACAGGCTTTACCAACGAACTCCAAACAAGCGCCCAAACACCCGCACCGTTGGCAGCCAGGATCACGACGGTGGCTACAGTTGCTAACGCTCCAACTATCCCAATCTTGGCAAGCTTGTGGAACTCAAGCCGTTTTCTGAGTAAGCTATCCGGAACGACAGCCAGAGAAGCGAGTGGCAGAGCAAGTCCAGCGACGGGCAAAATATCAGAAAGCAGAGGCGCATCAAACCATTGAGCAATGAAAGGAGCAGCGATAAGTAGACTCATGTATCCACCGGCTCCGATCGTCACAATCAGCCAAAAACATGTATTCAATTCTCTCTCCACCATATCTCGAAATTGAATGATGGCAGTACCAAGTCCCATTTCTGCCATCATTCCAATAGTTGTCGTCCATACACTGGCAAGCGCAATGAGACCATAATCACTCGGCTCCAACCACAGGCGCGCAACAAGAATTGTGGAAATGCCAGAAATGACTTGTACGCCGGCACGAGACCAGACAATCCAAAAAACTGATTTTGCCACTCGGTCTTTAAGTGAGAGTCCCATGGATATTTTTCGAATAACCCAAAGTAGTGTGTTTCGATCTTTGGATCAATCAACTGAGATTACGAGAGAGAAAGACGACCCACGCACGCAGGATATATAGGTCCACGTGACATTTCTCTATCAAAGCAAGTCAATTCTGTATGAAAGCGGCCAATTTGAGGACAAAGAAATTTTCGCCATTGTGTTAAGACGGGATACGTGACATACCACAGATTTCACACATGTCTATACTGAGTCTTCCTTCACCTATCAACGCCTCTATCCACGGACAAGACCCATTTTGTGGCAACGTTTCTGTTTTTTATGATAAGACTTACTAAGTAATGAATCGTAAACAGCGAGATATTGATTAACCATTGTATGCAAACTAAACTGACTCTCTGCCATTACACGACCAGCGCGTCCGTGTTGCCGGACTAACTCCTCATCCTTGAGATAGATCATGATCGCTTCCGCCATAGCAACAGGGTTCTTCGGAGGAACCAGGTATCCTGTGTCCCCATGCTTCACTAATTCTAAATTTCCCCCCACATTGGTCGCGATAATGGGCAATCCACTTGCCATGGCCTCGAGAATGGTATTCGAAATCCCTTCAGCTTCAGAGGGGAGAACAAAGAGATCAAATGACCTCATGAGATCAGGGATATCTTGACGTTCGCCAGACAACCACACGTTTTGCGTCATCCCTTCATCTATAATTATTTGTTCGATTTCACCACGTAAGGGACCATCCCCAACTAACACTAATCGCACTCGCTCCGCACCATCTGGAAATATCTGGCGAAGATGAAGAAAGGCTCGCACGAGTGTTGCCTGATCCTTGACCGTTTGCATCCGACCAACCGTTCCAACAATAAATCGATCTGGAGCAACAAACTCTTCAGGCAGAACTTTTGGTCTATTCCTTTGTCGAGGATGAAATCGTTGAACATTAACACCATTATAAATTTGACTAATACGGTCTCTGTTGATTCCAATACTCTCTTGAAACCAATGAGCAAGATCCTCACTCACAGCAATGAAGTGATGAATCCACAATGCTACAAATTTTCGAAATAGTCTGAACTTTTGACTGGTGCCATAGTGATCATGGACATCCCGCCCATGCTCCCCATGCACACGATAGGGTACACCTGCAAGGGTGGCCGCTATGGCATATTCCATGGTAGGTAAATTACGTGTATGCAGAATCGTCGGCTTGAACTGCTTAATCACCTGCCATATCTTGGTATAAGAACTCCAATCTATACCATTTTTTTTATGAATAGCAACCAACTCGACATCAGTGCGAGTGATCCGGTCTCGAAAATCTGTAAAGTCTGTTAGACAGACGATCGCATGCCGGTAACGATCGGCAGGCATGTGATTAATCACATTCACAAGACCATTCTCCAACCCACCGATAGCTAATCGAAAAATCACGTGGAGAACCAAGGGGTCCTCATCTGCAACCTCTCCTGTTTTTGACATGGATTGTGTCACGATACCCTCGACCGATAGTCGGCCACCCCTCTTGCACTAAAGGCAGGAACAAGGGCTTTCACTTCATAGTCAATTGATGAATTTCGCCAATCCACTTCTACCCCAACACAACAACTTTGCCAGACAAGCTGCCTGGCCCTGAGACCAACCTCACGCAGCTCAGACCGCTTCATTCGCAAATCATACACAGAGCGAAGACTCTCCACGTTACTTCATGGAGCCGCAGACAATGCACTAGAATATTCCATACACGCCATATACGGATAGGGGTTATCGCATTTGGTAGTGGGCCAGGGAATCCGACAAACCAGCTACACAAGGTTTTGCCAGGCGCTTACAGCCTCGGTCAAAATACAGAAGACCGATTTGAAATGAACACGGCGACCGGCCCTCAAATTCTTGACCCCGGTTTCTTCTAATATTTCGGCTCTCTAGGGAAGATACTTAATGATTTGTGGACCAATAAGATTTGCGATTGGAAGTGGAAGTTTCTTCCAAAGCAAAATGAATGGCTGAAACTTCGGATTGGTCGGGCTGACATTGGGAATCGTTCCCCCATTAGGCAAATAATATTGGTAAGGAAGCGGTGTCGGCTCAAACCCCCAATGCCGTTTAAAGGCATAGGCTCCAGTACCTTGTTTGCTTCGACCAAAATCAAAGACTTTATACCCATGTTCCCAGCCAAATCGCATGAGCTCCCAATACATAAAGTCATACACGGCATATCGAAGAAACTGTGGAAGTCCCCCGCCATAATATGGCAAGAGCTGATCTTTATAACAAAACGTCATCACTGCAGCAGCGATCTGATTCTCATACCAGACAGATAAAATCTTGCATTGTTCTCCGAGTTCTTCAAGCAAGATCTCAAAGAAACGAAAGGGAAAAGCCGGTGTCCCTAGATTTCTCAAACTCATGGAGTAGATATGATAGAACTCTTTGAGAAACTCTTTTCCTCCTATTTTTGACTTCAATTGATGCTTTATCCCCTGTCGGATCATCCGACGCTGTTTCCTGGGAATCGCCAACATATTTTTTTCTTCGCCATCATAAATTTCACGGATGAACGTGTAGTAGAGATCTTTAGCAGGAAGATCCAAATCTTGCAATTCCATATGGCGAAGCTCTAGAAAATCCGCACCTAGTTCTCGGGTAAGACCTTCCCCCTTTTTTTTGAGCAATTGTGCAGCTTCAGGAGAATCAGCGCTGATTCCACCATACACACCAAATGGAACAGATATCAGGACCGTCCCTCGAAAAGGCTTCTTCACTAAGAATAACGGAAGGATTCCTTGAATATCACCTCTATGTTCCACAAGAAAATACCAAGGGCTATAACCAAAACTTTTTTCGATCACAGTCTTCCACGCCGTGGTATGGAAAAAAGATCCCGACGGGGACAAAGAGACGAAATTATCCCACGATTCTTTGACAGCAGGACTGAATGGCTTTACTTCCATTTATTCTGCCCGACCTCATTAAGCCTTTTGAGCCTACACAACTCAGTGGAAGGAGATATGGTAAATCATCTTACCGAAGAAACTTTCGGATGGTGTAATCTTTCACTTTACGGGCATGCGTAAAAATGATAATTTCCCCGAGCAACCCAATTGAGCCTACTTGCACACCTAACACCATTAATAGTACCCCCAAGATCAACAACGGTCGATCTGCCAACGCGGTTGTTCCAAATATTTTTTCCAGTGCTAACAGCAAAGAAACGAAAAACCCTGAAGCAAATAATCCACTTCCAATAAGACCAAAAAACCTCAAGGGTTTTTTTGTAAATTTAAAAAGAAAAACTACGGTCAGTAAGTCCAATACCCGCCTCAGATAGACACCAGGTCGATAGATCCGTTGACTGCTATCTGCTGGATGCTGAGGAATATCAACTTCAACCAGGCGGAATCCCTTCTGATGTGCTAAAAGAGGCAAGAAACGATGAAGATCACCATAAATCGACACTTCTTTAATGACCTGTCGTTTCATGCCCCGAAGTCCGCTACCAAAATCATGAAAATCAATGCCAGTTAATCGATTGGCTAAAGTGTGAAACACCCGCGTTTGCAGGCGATTAACCCATGTGTCAACCCGTGGCCATCGCCGGGTAGTGACCAAATCGTACCCATCGTCCAATACATTGAGAACTGTTTGGATGCCTTCAGGGACCGTCTGAAAATACGCAGGCAGTGTCACAATAACCTCTCCCATAGCCTGGTCAAACCCCACAGTCAAAGCCATCGACTCTCCAAAGTCATAGGGTAGCGAAACAATTTTCACACAACTTTTTTCACTCTGCAGTCGTTCCAATGTTTTCACAACTCTGTGATCTCCTCCATCAACCACAAAGATGAATTCAAACGTTGAGGATAATTGGGCAAGAATCGTTGAGTACGCATGGTACACGGCTTCAACATCTTGAGACCGCTCGACCACAGGCACAACAACGGAGAGAAAAAGATTCGGGGACAGCCGTGATTCTTGAGGTACCTGAACAGAATCAGCCATGGATTGTTTCGTCGACACTATGGACATAGAGACCTGCGACTTTCACGCTATAAAAACACCGTATTGCCCACAACAACGGAGTACAGAAAGATTTCAGCAATCAACCACCCTTGTTCGTGGATAGAAGATCACTGACCATGATTTCGGGACGGTAATCTCCCGTTGATAATACCATTTCTCCCAGCACTCCCAGTGCAACCAAATGCCCTGCTAACGCCAAGAACAAAAAGGCAACCGATGGGAGAACAACTCCAGAACCACTGTTTGCCATAAAGACCCCTAGGCAACCAATACCTACTAACAGTGCCATGACACCAAATTTGCCAAACCAGTAGCCTGGTCGAGAGGCACTTCGAACAATCAAATGAACAACAAAGAGATCCAAGCATACGCGCCAAGCCCGCGAGATACCATACTTGCTCTGCCCAAACTCCCGTGAATGATGAGTGACTACCACTTCAGCGACTGTTGCTCCACTTAGTGTCGACATCGCAGGAATAAACCGATGAAAATCGGCATACAACGGTAACCGCTTTACCACTTTTCGCCGAAAAGCTTTAAGGGAGCAGCCATTATCATGAATGGGTACACCCGTAATTTTGCCAATAAGCCAATTGGCGATCATCGAAGGAATCTTTCGCGAAATTAATCGGTCTTTCCGATCCTTACGCCAACCACAAACGACCTCGTATCCTTCCTGCAGTCTCTGAAGCAATAGCGGAATGTCCTTGGGATCATTTTGTAGATCACCATCCATACTCACCACAAACTCACCCCTGGCGGCCCGAAATCCGGCCGCCATCGCCGCAGTCTGCCCATAGTTTTTTCGAAACCCAATTACTCGAACACACGAATAGTCTTGATGCAACTGTGACAACAAAAAAGGGGTCTGATCGGAACTCCCATCATCAATAAAGATAATTTCATAGGCCATTCCAATAGAATCACAGGCCGACATAATCGCCTGAAACAGCACAGGAATGCTTTCTTCTTCATTAAATATCGGAACAATAACGGACAGTTTCGGTTGTTTTTTCACAGGTCTTTCACCTACTGAATCGTTATCCATGTTGCAAGTCGATCAGGAACTTGACTAACCGTAGTCCTCACGCACATATTCTGCCAACGAGTAGGAAACCATTGCTGTTCCCCTTTGAGTTATCACTCCAGAAGTAGCAAGACCACCACCAGAAGTTAGCCTCTACCAATACTTCCATCTTAGCGACCTGGCTTCCACACTTCTGCCGACATTACGATTCGACGCAGACGTACCCTATTAACTTCCGCAAACGCCACATTCACATTCGCATTGGAATCATTGACAAAAACTGAGCAGCCTCAGAGTACGTCCCTAGTAGATACACCAGCTTTAACGTACTTAGATTGACATCAAACCAGGAATATCGAATGTTCCAAAATCAACTCTCATGTTACTCCTCGATTGAAAAACGGGTTTTATCAATATCAGTTTCGGATGCTGACAGAGAAGAATTGAATAGGACAGCTATAAAATAGAACAACTAGACATTTCAATCAATCGACTATTAACCTAGAACTAGCCCTCAGTACTTACTCCTGACGATCACAATCAAAACCGCTCTTCCCCGAGAAGATGTCTCCAAAGAGTAGAACATTGTACCCCATACACTATGGGGGTGTTGCATAATGAAGATATCAAGGGGCACAGAGAGAACCATTGACTATGGGAGGCCTTGTGTTGGTTCAACACAGTCTTTTGCCGATCGCAAGGAGTCAGGTATAAGGAGTAGAGAAAGATAACATGAGGAAGGAATCCTGAGATGACTATCTTTCCTCCTGCTTTTTACTTCTCACTATTCACTTCTAACTTCTAACTGATCTAGAGAACGCCGCTGACGACTTATTGCAAGAGACCCATTGTTGTTGCTCACAACATGTTGTCTGACATATTCAAGTGGCCTAGTTGCAAACCAAAAGAGGTCAAGTATGGACTTTACCTTATATAAGATATCAAACCAACCTTTTTGTCTCACCAGCATGCCCTCCTCAGTAATCGTGATTTCCATTCACTCAAGCCCCCTTTATTTCCCTCTCGTGAGAAATACCACAATCCCAGGATTGTCTAGAAAGATATAGAACCCTCTGCAAAAGTAACAGAATACTGTAGAATAGTGCTCATGCAAACCACTATGAGGTACAAGATGAAACCCAAGCAATTACGGATTGAGCGTTTTCTCCACGAGATGGACCAAGTGATCCCCTGGCAGCAACTCGAGGACGTGATTCAGCCCCATTATAAGAATCCTGGGGGGGCGCCCGCCCCACGAGCTACGGGTGATGCTGCGCATTCATTTTCTCCAACTCTGGCATAATTTGAGTGATCCGCTCATGGAAGAGGCCCTCTATGACCGGCTGAGCTTCCAAACTTTTCTGGGGTTTGACTGTTTCGGGGGTGTGATTCCCGATGAGAGCAGCATCTGTCGGTTTCGCCATCTGTTGGAAAAACATGGGCTCTCACAACAGATCCTGGACGCGGTCAATGCGCACTGAGATGCGAAGGGTTTGGTGCTACAAGCGGGGACGATTGTGGATGCGACCTTGTTGGCGGCGCCGGTGAGCAAGAACAACCGTCGAAAAGAACGAGATCCCGAGATGAGTTCCACCCGCAAGAACAACAAATGGCACTTCGGGGCCAAAGGGCATATCGGCGTACAGGCCCAAGGCCCACCCATTATTCATTCGGTCGAGGTGACCACAGCCAAGGTGCATGACAGTCAGGTGCTGGAGGAGTTGCAGCACGGCGAGGAACAAGCCTTGTTTGGGGATAGCGCGTATAGCAAGCAAGTGGACAAACGCCACGCCCGAGCGACGGGGCTCTATGATGGGCTCGCGGACCGCGACGCGCGCCAGCATCCCTTATCCGCCTCGCAAAAGAAACGCAATCGCCGGCATAAGAGCATCCGGGCCAAAGTGGAACATCCCTTCCGGGTGATCAAGCATCTATGGGGCCACGGCAAACTGCGGTATAAGGGGCTGGCCAAGAATGCGGCGCAGTTCACGAGACTCTGTGCACTCTCGAATGTGTTCTTGTGTCGGCGAGCACTGCTGAAGGCCGTCTAACGCAGGGAAACCTCCGGGGAAGCGACACCAAGAGGCCAGAAAAAGGGAGCCAGGAACAAGGAAAACAGGGGCCCAGCTACAAAGAACTCTTCAAAAAAACCATCCAAGGGCCCAAGACCCTCAACTCAGGTGACTTTTGCAGAGGGTTCTATAGATACTCGTCTGATACTGATTAGCTGATAACTTTAATTCGTAGCTGAAGAATATTTTGGGGTTCTTCCATGCTAATAACTCAGTTTCTGTCAAACAGGAAAAAGTTATCCGAATAGATACAGCAGTGAACTGTTTAGATACAGATTTCTAAAGGTCGATTAAAGCAATATCAGGTCTGGATCAAAAGATCCTAGATTCTCCTAAGAAAATTCTGTATAGGAAATACAGAATCTACGCAAAAAATTGGTCTGGCCTTTGCAGTCATTCGAAAGAGAAATCTGGGAAAGGAGAGACTGAGTGGTTGACTGTGATTGATGTATTGATGGTCTAAGCTTTTTGCTCCGAAATATATCGCTATTGGTAAAGATGTTGTTTTTGAAGGATGTTCGATCGGTGAAATTGAAAATACGAGGATGAATTTCGCTTGATCAGATGTCCGGAGAAAAAGAAAATGGGGACATGTATTGCGCATGTTTTATAAGATCGCAGATCTTGACGTTGTACACCACGGAATATGGATGATGGTTGTGATCGAGATTGGCTTGAGTTACAAGACGATGGTGCCACATTTATGAAACTTATTTCTTTGATTCATTAGGAGAGTTGGAGGTTATCATGTGTACATCGGTTCAAGGACAAGAAGGTGTCAGATGGGTCATCCGTTTGTGGGGAATTGCAGGACTGTGTGTGCTCCTTATGGGATGTGTAGCGCCGATAGAAGTCAAACAGGCTTCCGGTGAGGTTGGGGTAGCCCTGGATGCACTTCAAGAGGCACAAAAAGACTTTCATGGTCTCTATATACGTGAGCTTGAAGCGACTCGTCAGCTTGTTGCGAGAGCTATTGTGAGTGACGCGGTAGTGCGGAAGGTAGGAACTCTCTCTCAGGAAGAAGTTGATGGTGATTTAATTGATATTTCGAAAACCATCCAGGGTGAACGGGAGGCATTTCAAGGATTGGTGAATCAGCTTCTAAGTGAGCCAGTCAGAACGAACATGACTACTGAGCAGACAGCAGGTGTTGACGAAGATTCTGCCGAGAGCCTAGTCAATACACTATTAGAAAAACGGGCCGAAGCTAATCGCAAAGCAGCTGACGCTCTTGAGACTGCAGGACAGAGGGACGAGGCGAGGGAGCTTCGAATTCGTGCAGATCAGCTAGGACAAGGCGAAGCTGGGGTCGATCAATATGACGATTTAGTGGTACTGAGCAGGCTTGAATTGACGAAAGCAGATGTGCGTCAAGGAAGTGCGGAACTTGAAGCATATCTACAGTTTTTGCAACGAATTCACGATCAGGTCAATGAGTGGATTGCAACTGATGTGACTGTCGAAGGGGAGGAAATTGCGGCATTGATGGATAAACACTCCGCAGTCTTAGAGCTGGTGAGTTCGAAAGGAGGCCTCCAATGATACGAACGCTTCTCGTAGTCTGGTTCTCTCTTTTTGCGGCAGGCTGTGTTACTGGGGGAAATGCCGTACGTGATCTCAGTGAAAAAGAAATAGAGGCGTTTCAGGCATTGGATAAGAGGTTCACTCAAAATGCTCGATTCATGAAAAGAGCTAGTGCGGACATTGGGGAGCTGGGAGCCGAATACGCCGAGAAAGAATATTCCCTCGAACTGGCATTGGCAAAGGCGAAGCAGTTGGAAGTGATGCAGGCCCCATGGGCCCTGACGCGAAATGAATTTGCTCAAACCCAACGATCTGTCATGCTTTATCATCTTTACGAAGTAGAGCGTGCTCAACAAAGGGTACTTGAAGCTCGAGTTCGTGAACGGCGAGCCGCGGCTCAGGAAGTTCTCAGAGGATACAATCAGTTACAGGCGTTAATGAAGAAAGCCGTGAAGAACCTAGAAATTATTCTTAAACATCTCAATCAACCCAAGAGTGCACAAGTGCGTTTGATCACGAAGACTTTTCTAAACGAAGTCGCTGCCTTTAAGCAACAGCTTCAACATTCGAAGAATCCTAGACTTCAAAAACTGGCAGAGGATATATCGCACTATGAAGGGCTTGCACAACAAACCAAGAGAGAGGCTGATAGAGCCGTCGATGCTATTCTTAGCTTGAAAGGACAAGAGTCATGAGCAAAAAGAAGAAGTCAAGCCTTGTCGGATCGCTCAAGGACATTGTGAAAGAAGCGTTGAATCTTGTCAATGCACTTAAGCCCAAGGTGGAGAAAGGTGTGAGCATATCCAGCAAGGAGTTTCGTGAGATTACAAAGCTTATTAAACACTCCGAAGACACTCTGAGTGAAGCGAGTAAGCGAGGCAAACAGAGGCGGCGAGAACAGATTCAAGACTTAGAACAGTTAATTGAGAACCTAGAGTTAGCTTTGGCGACACCTGGATTAGATGAGAATGTCCGTGGAAATCTCAAAAATCTTAAACGGAAAAAACGAGCGCAGTTGCTTCACCTAGGAACCAAAGAAGCTATGGACTTTGGGGGAATTCTCACCACTAGAAAAATCAACGAAATTGAAGGATTATTAAAGCAGGCTAAAAGCGATGTTGCCAAAAAGAAAAAAGCGTCAACCTTATTGGGCACCCTCATGAAGCTGGCTGATATCGGACTATCCATTGCTGCTAAAACTGCCGATATCGCGTTGTGAGACTTTGGGAGTGAGTATGGGCGAATCACCATGGATCTCTGCATGTGCCGTTTGACGCCAAGACTGCGAAACTTTATGACTCTAAAATTCTACAACCAACGTGTGTTAGGCAAGATAAGGTAAGAACAGCTGGAGTTGTCGCAGGGCAAGAACTCAATTATCTTTTGCGACTTGCAATCTTTTTAATCTCAATCTCCCAGAGTTACCAATTTATTCAGACGAAGATGGGTGGGATCACAAATCGTACGAAAAGAAAGTGGAGTGGACAGCGCATTTGGTCAAGCAGATGATTGCTGATGTGTGGGGATTTGAGGAACTTTGGCATGAGAAGGCTTTGAAGGATGTCTTTCAGGAAGCTGGTATGCTTTCGAACTACGACCTCCTTGTTCCACCAAATCATAAAGGACAACGTATCGTCTGTGCAGGTGCGGTTCGCAAAAACATTCTTATAGGTGACCCCGAATGGATCTCTGAATTTCCTGACAAGTTACGATTGACGAGTGCAGGAGATGATCCTCAGACAACAGAAATTTCTGTTGCCATCGATAAATTTTCTAGGCCCATCTTGCACTTCAAAATTAAGCCAAGGTCTCGTGGAAAGGTGATTTCTGTATACGTCGCACATCTTAAATCAAAGAGACCGACAGCGATCTTTAAGGAGGCCTGGTTCAAACAAGATAAGAAGTTTTATGCCGCGCACTCAATTGGTCTCGGGTCTGCAATCTCGACAATCAGGCGCACAGCAGAAGCTGCAGCCCTACGTATGATTTTGACAAAAGAAATGAAGGGGACGGGAATACCTGTCGTCGTGATTGGTGATCTTAATGATGGGCAGCATAGCAATACACTGAATATTATTACCGAACAGCCAAATTACCTCTTGAGCGGTTTGAACAAAGGGGGCAGCGATGTCGGTCTGTACACTGTAGGTACGCTTGAGGAATATAGGAGCTTACGAGATGTGTACTACACTCATGTGTTTAAAAATACTCGTGAATCTCTAGACCATATACTCGTTTCTCAAGAGTTCTATGACAATTCCAGACACCGTCTGTGGGCATTCAAGGGTATGGAGTTGAGCAATGATCACTTGAATCGAGACGATCACAAGAAGACTGGTACTTCTGACCACGGTGTTGTCAGAGCCATGTTCGAGTATCGTCCGAACAAGCGTTAGTAGGCATCTTCAAGCCTTCGCAGAGTGCATGCACCCTTTCTTGAAAACACCATGAATGTCCAAAACGAGGGGAATGTTATGAAAAAGCCATTTCCAGTGATTTTTGGCGCCGTAATCGCGCTGATACTCCTATTACTGTACACAGTTTCATGGGGATATATGATCATGGACATATTAAATTGCAGAGGTGAAAACTGCAGCCATGAATACGGCAAAGGAGTGATCTATGTCGTAACCACTGTCGGAGGACTCGTGTCGGCATTGGTCATAGCCAAATTAGCCATCACGAAGCCGGGCGAAAATCCAGGAATCATGAAAATTGCAGAAGATGGGAATGGCACCACAAATACAATGGCGACGACAATAGCAATATGTTACCTAGCTGTTTGGCTCTTAACAGGACTGGCTGCCTTAATTGTCGGAACCATGCTGTATCCCGATGCCAATAAAACAGTGAGTGATATCGGAACGACCTGGCTCGGACTCGCAGTGGCAGCTGGATATTCGTATTTTGGAATTCAACCATCCTAGTCTGTGCCCGTAGCTTCCTTTTCGAAAGACAGGGAAGCGAGAAGGACATCTGTTTTCCTGCGAGTGGTGGAGATTGCTACGACATCCTAGGAATACTAAAAATTAAATGTCCTGATCAGGAGGAGATGGTGATCAAAAAGTTTGAGGTTGAAAGCTTGAATGGAAAGGGAATCGCCCCTCAGGTTGAAGGCCGTATATGCAACGCCCTCAGAAAGGGACCTTGCTTGGCCAAGCTGTCCTAAGAGCCCGAAAAGATTTGTTGGACCTCTTAGGATTTTTATAATGAAGTGTGCTAATACTGTGAATCACGAACTGTTTCGGGGTTCATTGCTAAAGTTGCCGTGCCCTTTTCCCGTATCTGTGTGTGAAGCCTGCCGTCAATCTTTGTTGGGACTTCAGGTAGTCCATTACCCTACCTAGAGGGCACCTCTAAAAACGTGCGAGTTGGCTAGCATGCCCTCCCCAAGTCCGTTGGATTTTGGATTCAGCGGCTCACATGAAGGGCCTGTCAAGTCTTCTGTGTAACTGATCGTGAATTACTCTTTCGTTGACACTCGGTCTCCTAATAGAATGGCAAACTGATTGAGCGCTCGTTTCCATTCTGGAATGGGCATGGTCCATTTCTTGGCAATGCGTTGCATCCCCAGGTAGAGCACTTTCAAAATGGCTTCATCGGTTGGGAACGCGCCGCGTTTTTTGAGGACCTTCCGTAATGAGAAATTCAGGGATTCAATCGCATTGGTCGTATAGATCACTTTCCGAATTTCAGGGGGATAGTCAAAGAACACGGTCAACCGTGTCCAGTCGCGACGCCAACTGGCACTAATTGAGGGATATTTTTGATCCCACATCTGCGCAAAGCGCTCCAAGGCTTCTTCGGCTTCTGCCAGCGTGGCCGCGCCATAGATCGCTCGTAAATCGCGGGCGACCGGGCGGCGTTCTTTCCAGACCACGTACCGTAAGGCGTGGCGCACTTTATGGACAATGCAGAGTTGCACCTGAGTCTGGGGAAAGATGGTTTCCAAGGCTTCGGGTAACCCGGTCAGCCCATCGACACAAGCGACAAAGCAATCCTTCACGCCTCGCTGTTGCAAGTCCGTGAACACCGCTAACCAAAACTTGGCTCCTTCCGTTTCACTGACCCACAGGCCCAGGAGTTCCTTCTCTCCCGTGAGCGTCACGCCGAGGGCAACATAGACGGCTTTGGTCTTGACCGCTCCATCGTGTCGCGATTTCACAAACAGGCAATCAAAATACAGGATGGGATACACCGTCTCCAGCGGCCGACTTTGCCAGAGCCGCACATCTTCTAAGACGGCATCGGTGATCGTCGAAATCAGCGTGGGCGAGACGTCGGTCCCGTACAGCTCTTCGAGATGCCCTTGAATTTCCCGCGTGGTCAGTCCATGGGCATACAGGGCTAGCACTTTGTCATCAAAACCCTCGAGCCGCCGTTGGCGTTTCTTGACGACGGCCGGTTCAAACGTGCCTGATCGATCTCGGGGCACGGCCAGCTCCACTGGACCTTGAGCGGTCTCAATCGTTTTGGCACTCGTGCCATTGCGGACGTTTCCGTTCTGGGCCTGGTGACGGGCATGAGGAGCATACCCCAGATGATTGGTGAGTTCAGCCGCCAGTGCCCGCTCCACCAACCGTTTGGTCAACCCTTTCAACAGCCCATGCTCCCCAAGAATATCTTCAGGCGAGTCACAGTCTTGCAATAAGTCATCGAGCAAGGCATCGGTTTTTGTACTGTTCTTGGTCATCAGTCCTCCTTCAGAAAATAAATCCATGATGATAACCAATTACACACTTAATCTTACAGGCCCGTTTTTAGAGATGCCCTAGAGGGTAAACCTTCAGTCGTAACTTTCTCTCTTCTTCCTCTCTTTGGCCGCCTCACTCTGGTATTGGGATTGGCTATTCTCTTGGCCGCAGTTTTTATGACTCGATCCTGACTCTCCACTTGATATCATAATCCTCCACCTTTCCCTAACAAACAGAATCAGCTGGCATAAACTATTCTCGTAAACAACTACTGAATTTAAGGTGCTGTTCCCTTTTAAAGCTAAAATGATATCTGAATAGATACAAATATTATCTGATTGGATACAATTTTCACCCACACACTCTGCATATTAAATAGGCATTCAAAAAATTGCTTCCTTTTTCCTAGAGAGTGTCGTCACAAGATTGATCCCCACAGCCAAATACAACGGATTTGCACCATGGCCAAAAAGGAGGACGCCTTTTTGGCATATCGGGTGGCAATGCCTCGCCAACGCTTCAGATGCAGAAACGCATTTTCGACTAGGTGGCGCATTCGGTACAAGTATCGATCGTACTCACGAGGCGTGCGCCGATTGGTCTTTGGGGGGATGATCGGTGCCATGTCTCGTCGCTCAGCTTCATGGACAATCGCCTCCGTGTCATAGGCCTTATCCCCCAGCAGGGCCTCGGCCTCGAAGCCGGCTATCAGTGGCTCAGCCTGCGTACAATCCGCCACGGGACCTGCTGCAACAAGAACTCGGAGCGGCAAACCATGGGCATCCACGGCCAAATGGACCTTGGTGTTGAGCCCCCTTTGGTGCGCCCCATCGCCTCATTACCCCCGACCGCCCCCGCCGCATGCGGATGGACCTTGATGTGACTCGCATCGATGATTAACCACTCCATGTCCGGCTCATCAATGAGCCGCTCCAGGATCTTCTCCCAGCGGCCGTGGTCCCGCCAGCGGCAAAAGCGACGATGCGTGTTCTTCCAGTCGCCGAGATCGGGCGGCAGATCACGCCACGGCGCGCCGGTCCGCAAGATCCAAAAGACGGCATTGAGAAATAAGCGATTGTCCCGGGCTTGCCCACCCCACTGGCCCTTTTGGCCGGGCAAGAGCGGTTCTAAAAGGCTCCACAGGCGGTCAGACAGATCATGTCGTCGGTGGATCTTACTCATCGCAGCACCTCCTTGTTCTGCGAATCATACCAGATTTCTCATCTCGTGACGACACTATCTAGGAAATTTTATCTTTAAAAATTTTCTAAGATTCAACGGTTTGGCCTTACGTTTGCAGCCTTAAGGCAAAAATCTATTGAGAAGGGCCATTATTCTTAACGTTGTATTAACTCAAGAAAATATATTCATGCACTATTTGTGAAATGTAATTTTGAGAATCCACTGAAAATAATGAGCAATCCTAAAGTTTCTTTTTGTTTTTCTTTGCCAGGTTTTGTCTGCTTATTTCTTTTAACTGTATCACCTAACAATTCCTGGAGTGGGAATGTTTCGATAACTAGTGATGCTTCAAGTATTACTTTTGACGAAAGTATGATCCCGCTCAGTCCAAATCTAGAGTGGAAAAAAATGTGTGTCGATCAGTCGTTGAATTTAAAGGGTGATTTTCAGAGTTCGAGAAGCGTTTTGTTTATTACCGAAGGGCAATGGTCGGTTGATCTGTAAGCTTCCCCGTCAAGCGGACAGTGGATAAGTAGAGTTTTCCGGCTTAGGTTTGTAATAGGTACAGGGGGCTTTTCCCTGGAGCGCCTCGTGGGGCCGGTGCTCATTGTAGATCGTCATCCACTCAGCCGTGAGTTCGCGCACGTCGTCCAACCTCCGAAACAGGTAGAGATCGAGCACTTCGTTCCGATATGTCCGATTAAACCGTTCAATGAACGCATTCTGCGTGGGCCGTCCCGGTTGAATATGATAAATCAGCACGCGATTCGCTTTCCCCCAATCTTGCAGGGCTTGAGCCAGGAACTCGGGCCCATTGTCGACCCGAATCATGTGGGGTAACTCCCGCTCAGTCTTCAAACGTTCCAACACACGCACAATTCGCTCAGCTCGGAGTGAGGTATCAATCTCAATGGCGAGGGCTTCTCGATTAAAGTCATCAATGAGATTGAAGGTCCGAAACCGTGAACCATGGTATAAGGCATCGCTCATGAAGTCGGCTGACCAGACTTCGTTTGGTCCTTCTGGGACAAACACCGGGAGCGACGGTCGTTTCGGGAGCCGACGCTTGGTGCGACGCGGCTGATTGAGCTCTAACTGCCGATAGACGCGGTACACTCGCTTGTGATTCCAGGCATGGCCTAGGGCCCGTAATCGCCGGATATATTTCCAGATGCCCCAGCGTGGATGCTGCTCCACTAACTGATTCAGGGCATCAATGATTTCCTGGTCACGGACTTGCCAATCAACTGGAGCTTGATAATACGCCGACCGAGCGAATTTGAGAGCCGCACACCCTTGCTTGATGGAGACGCCATGGACTTCCTGCATAGCGTGGACTGCCTCCCGTTTCTCCGTCGGCGTTAGAGCTTTTTTTCGATCAAATCCTTCAGGGCCCGATTCTCGAGGGCCAGATCCGCATACATCCGTTTGAGCTTGGCGAGTTCGCCTTCGGTCTCTTTGAGGCGTTTCAAATCCGACGCCTCCAGGCCGCCGTACTTGGCCTTCCAGTTGTAATAAGTCGCATCGCTAATCCCATGCTCTCGGCACAAGTCTTTCACTTTGATGCCCGCATCCGCTTGTTTCAGGATCGCGACAATTTGGGTTTCGCTAAATCGTGTTCGTTTCATAAGAGCCTCCTGGTCGCATTGTGCCAGAAAACTCTACTTTTGATTTGTCCACGATAAAGGGAAGCTTACACTTGATTCCGCTGTCAATCAAAAATCTAAATGAAAAAAACCGGAGAAGCCTAAGTAGCCTCTCCGGTTTTTCAAAACGTGTAAATCTTAGTTGTTTTCGTATTAGAAGCGGCTGCGGCGTTTGTCGCCAAATCCTCCTCCACCGCCGCCAAATCCGCCCCGTCCACCTCCGCCGGTGCGTGGGGCTTGGGGGCGAGCCTCATTGACCGTCAAGGTTCGTCCACCAAATTCTGAGGAGTTTAACGCCTCTATCGCTGCGGTGGCTTCTTCTTGCGACGACATTTCCACAAAACCAAATCCGCGAGATTGTCCGGTAAATTTGTCACTAATAATGTTGGCTGATTGAACGGTCCCATGTGCCGCAAACAGCTCGGTTAACTCGTCCTGGGTTGCGGAATATGGCAATCCCCCTACGTACAATTTTGAACCCATGGGGTTCCTCCTTTTGAAAAAATGATATTGCTTTTGGCTCGAGATGCAATCACCAATGGGAAGGGAACGGCCGCGGACGCGAAATTGAGGCGACTGAGGTCAAGCACTTTCCAGGAAACTCTCGGGCAAAACAACACCGGTTACGGGCTTGAGTGATCGACTGGCTCAAAGCCAAGCCCCTAGCTTTGATTGAATAAGCCTAGCATATGAAAAAAACAAAAGATAGCGTTTGTTTTGTGGGCCTGTTGAAAAGTCCGCCAGTGGTTTTTTCAACAGATTCGGCAGAAAGATAGTGCACATGTGATTGATGGACTTTGCGGGCGCCTACGACATTTAAGCCAAAATGGGGTATGATGAAAAATAGAGGAATGGGCCGCTAGGTATATAGCCTGAAGCAGGAGAGGATATGAAGGGCCGAGATTGGCATCTTGTGTGTACGGTCGTTGTAGTCCTGATATGTGGTCTTTGTGGGGATCTGCGGGCGAAGCCCTCAACACGGCAAATCCCTCATTTGACGATTCCTATTCTGGGTGTGTCCCTGAATCAACACCGCCAACCTGTTGGCCGGGTCTCCAATATTGTTATTGATATAGACAGGCGGCAAGATCAGAATGGATTGCAAATTCAATTTCATACGGAACCGGGAAATTTTTCCCTGTTGGCTCGAAAAGCTGTTCATCAAGCTATTGTCAATTCGTTGCGTGAGGCCAATCTTTCCGGCGAATCCTTGACCATTTTATTGGGGTTTCCTTATCCGGGTATGACGATGTATGGGGAAAGCTTATCGGCCATGGTTGGGTTGAGCGTGGTGGCGATGCTCAAAGGTGACCATGTACTTAAAGGGCGAACCTTAACTGGGACGATTACGGATCATGGCGCTATTGGGCCGGTCAGTGGGATTCAACTCAAACTCTTAGCGGCGTATCACGAAAACTTTCAACGAGTCTTTGTCCCTAGTGCATATGATGAACAAGATGGTGATTGGCGTACCCCATTTCTTATGCATGTGTCTCCCGTCAGTACGATTGATGAGGCTTATCAGGGTTTGACGGGCCATCAACTACGAGCCGGCCCCTAAGCTCCTACTCATAGCCATTGCCCCTTCTGAGCCCGCCCCCCTCACCCTGCCCTCTCCCCCCAAGGGGCGAGGGGATATCAGCAAAATAGGCTGTGACTATTCCTTTGGAGCTTCTTTGGAACAACTATGCGATCATGATTTGTTGAGATAACGGCTGGAGAATGAACTCTGAAAGGGTTCTGTTACCGTTGGCGTGAGATGTCTAGGGGCTTGGCATATTGAGTCGAGAGATGATGAACTTGTTGCTCAAGTTCTTCGATGCGTTCGAGTAACTCTAACGCCACACTGACGCCTTGCCAGTTAATACCCAGATCATGGTGCAAACGAAGTCCGCGCCGCAATCGGTCAAACGCATCAAGAGAAAATAGGACCGTTCCTTGAGAGTCCGGCTCGGGGAGTCGAACAATTTCCCATCTTAGACACACTTCTAACAAATCATCTCCTATCCCTAACCGAGCGCAGACCTCTTCTCGACGCAACGAACCATGGGTCACAATTTCTGCGGTCACTTCTTCCAATGTCGGTTGAGAGTCGTCAGCCATGGGTGGCCTCATGAAGCAAGGATGAACGTGGATCAGGATGGGTATGCGTGGCTAACTGCTCATAGAGCTTTTGTTCTTCAGGAGAAATTGTTTCCGGCATGACGATATCTAATACGACAAACTGGTCACCATATCCTTTTTTGCGGTTTGGCAGCCCTTTCCCTTTTAATCGCATGCGTTGTTGAGGCTGACTGCCTGGAGGAATTTTTAGGCGAACCGGGCCGGATAAGGTCGGCACCTGGACTTCGGTTCCCAATACGGCTTCCCATGGCCAGAGCGGGAGAGAGACCACAATATCGGCATCTTTTCGTTGAAAAACTGGATGAGGGGTGATGTGGACATGAAAAAAGAGGTTGCCCGATGGTCCGCCACCCCGGCCTGGCGCTCCCTTGCCTTTCACGCGGAGCCGTTCGCCGTCTCGTACGCCACCAGGAATCCGAACCTCGATTTGCCGCGATCCTCCGGAGGAATCAGGTAAGGATACCGTGCGGCTTGTTCCGGTATAGGCTTCTCGGAGGGAAATGGGCAAATCCGTTTCCAGGTCTGCTCCGGCCATGGCAAAGCCTCTGAATGACGAGCCCTGCTGTTGTGCCCTGCCCCCGAACATGTTTTCAAAAATATCATCAAAATTGACTCCGCCTTGGGCAAACCCCGAGTGGGGTTGTGCCCCAGGATACGCGCCTCCGGCTTGTTGTCTGGCCCGTTCATAGGCTTCGGCCTCTTTCCAATTTTCACCGTACCGGTCGTACTTCTTTCGAGTCTCTTCGTCGCCCAAGACTTCATAGGCTTCGTTGAGTTCTTGAAATTTCTTTTCCATCGCGGCTTTTTTATCCCCGGGATGTAAATCCGGATGATACTTTCTCGCCAGCCGCCGATAGGCTTTCTTAATGTCTTTTTGATCAGTGGTCTTTGAGACGCCCAAAATGCTGTAAAAATCCCGGGTGGTGTTGGCCATGGTCGATTATACCGAAAGACGAGAACCTATTTCAGGGAGGGCTGAGTTTTCACCAAGAGAACGTGACACGGTGAAGCGGGCAATAAGAAGGCTACTAGAAATGCGTACGCATCCCAAAAAACCAAAAGGGATCGCTTTCAGGAGGGACCACAACGCTTCGGACATTCAGACGGGCTCCGGTGAGATTTTCTACGCCTCCATATATTTCGAAATGATGGGTCATCATCCGAGCAAGGCGGAGATCAAGCTGGGTATTGGCGGGGGCTTTTTCGTGTTGATCGATCCGTCCGTTTCGATTGGCATCGAATAGCCCAAAGGATGAAAAATATCTCAGGCGAATTGTGGCGTCCCATTGCTCCCAATGGAACCGGACCCGTGTTTTGAAAGAATGAGGCGAGACCGCAAAGAGTTGTGCTTCGGAATCCCGGTCCACGGTGTCAACATACATATAACCGGCCGTCATTGAAAGCCACGACCAGGGTGTAACGGTGCCATTGAGTTCAAGGCCTTGACTTCGTATATTCTGGTCATTGACGGCTTTGAAACAGAGGAAGGGGGGCAGTCCTAACGCCGTCGTCTCTTCAGCCGTGCATTGATCGCTCACAATGTCCACGATGTTGGTGACTTTGTGACGAAAAAACGTCACACCGACTTGGCCTCTCGTAAATACACGTTCAAGATTCAATGAAAAGCTGTGTGATTTCGCGGGACGTAAGTTGGAGTTGCCCACGACCCCGAACCCTCCGGTTTCAACAAAAAGGAAATCAGTTTCGGCCAGGTCAGGGCTACGAAACCCGCGAGTATAGCTAAAGCGGCCACGCCATAGTCCTGGCGTCACGAGTATGCTGGCTTGCGGACTAAAAAATCCGCCGGAATCGCTATTGGAGGTGTAGCGTCCTCCCAATAGCACATGAAGCCATGCAGTTAGGGTTATCTCATCTTGAATCCACACCGCCCCTTCTTCAACCGAGGCTTTGCCTCCCCGCTGAGCTCCCCCTCGGGCTCGCCGGAAATCATATTCTCCACCAAGCGTGAATAAATGATTGGGGCCGATGGAGCGGGTATATTGAAATTGAGGTTCCCAAAGTTCTTCGGTACGACTGGTGGATCTGATGATGGCATTCGTATCCCGTCGAAATCCCTCCGCGCCATCAAAAAAGTTTTGATAATGTCCCCAGAGGGTCAGTGTCGAGACCGTATCCGGGTTCCAATCCATTCGAAGCACGGCCTGTAAACGTTGGTTGATGGTGTTACTTTCGCGATTGCTCGGTATGGCCATCGTTGGGTTCTGCAGACTGATGCGCTTGTCATGGGTATATAACGAAAACGCGGAAAGTTTTAGGCGATCTGAAAACCGGTATTCGACTTGCCCGCTGGCCAAAGCGGTCAAAAATTCAGGGGAGCCATCGGTTCGGGGGTCGGGTGTTAAATCAAACCCATCCGATCTGGTGGCCCCAAATGAAAAGTATCCACTGAGGTCGCCGACGGAAAATTCCGGTGCGCCAAATACCGTGAGAGTTTGATGCCGTCCGTATTGGCCAAAGACGGTTCCTCCTAATTCTTCGATGCCGGATTTGGTGCGGAGATTAATCACACCGGAAATCGCATTGCTGCCATATTGCACCGATGTGCCGCCTTTGACGATTTCAATGGACTCCCAAGCGGGGGTCGCGAGCAAGCCGCGTGTGAAGAGTTGTCCGCCGACGCTTCCGATTAATTCCTGTCCATTCACCATAAATAAGGTTTGGGAGTCTGGAATCCCTTGGATTTGAAAAGAATCGAACCCTGATGCAAATGGCCGAATTTGAATGGCGGGAATATCTTGCAGGGATTGCTGAATATGGGTCGCTCCAGCTTGCTCCATCATGCGGTCGGTAATGATATCGACTTGAACCGGTGAATTTTTGACGGGATGCAAGGTCCATGTTCCCGTGATGACTTCTTCCTCTTGCAAGTACTCCAGTTCTTGCCAGAGGTCTTCTGAGAGAGCTCTTGAATGCGGTTCATGGTTGGCGGATGGCTGCACATCCGAGGGAGCTGAGGCGTGTGACGTCCCAGCGCAGATGGTCACGATGAATGTACATGCGATGGCGATGCTTAGAAGTTCAAAACATGGCCATTGGCCGGTACTCCAAAATGAGAAATGCTCTCGCATGCGTGTCCTTAGAAAAAACCCTAGAGGGCGTGAGCTTTTACAAAAGGCAGCTCTCGACCTGAGTCGAGTGGCCCTTTTGTACCGAAAGTGACAAGTAACATCAAGCCCAAGTTTGCCGAGAGAGGGAGTGAGATCTTGGGATGTTGTTCGGAACACGCCAAACGTTGACTGGAATGACTTTAGAGGTGCCCTTTAGATGAGCTTCACTGATGCCGAAAAGTAAGGAGGACGTCTAGTTTTTGTTGGAGACAAGAGAGCTTTTCATGTCAGCGGGATACTTCGGACAAGACAGCTATTTCCCTTCCAAGCGGGATGGGTGGCTTGTTGGGTTAATTTGGTTCAGTATCTTCGTAAGTATAGCCGGGGGATTTGTGCCTGTGCTCCTGACCGGAGCATCCTGGTTCAAACTGGGTGCGGTGCTCAGCATCCTTCTTGCTGTGGATGGGGTTATGCTGTGGGTACTATATGGCACAGGTTATACGGTGAACGCTGAAGAACTCTTTATTCGATGCGGCCCTTTTTCGTTTCGGGTAGACCTATATGATATCGATTCCATTACACCGACAAGAAGCCCTTGTTCCAGTCCTGCCTGTTCCTTGGACCGGTTGAACATTGTGTATGGTCTCTCACGGCAAAGCATCATGATCTCTCCTCAGGACAAAAGGAGATTTTTGTCCGCTATTGTGGAGCATTGCCCGTCTTTAATTCTGCTACATAACCAGGTGCAGAAAAAACAAGATACGCCTTCCTCTTCCTTCGTTGCCGAGCCTCTTGAGTCTCACATGCTGGTATAGCTTTCGAGTCTGATTTTCACTATTCAACATTCTCCCTATGTATGCGGTTACGGGCTGGTATTTTATGGAGACGACACTTTTTGCCCTAAGATTTCTTCGAGGGCGGAGGCCAAATCTTGAAGGAGCAAGGGTTTGTGGAGTAAGCGGCGAATGCCGAGTTGTTGGGCTTTCTCGGGAGTCATCGTGTAGCTAAATCCCGTGTATAGGATGATCGGGATGTCCGGATTAATGCTCAGTATTTCCTTCGCCAGTTTTTCGCCGGTAATTTTCGGCATGGTTTGATCCGTAATGACGGCTGTGAATTTGTGAGGGGTAGCCTTAAAGATTTCCAAGGCGGTGAGCCCATTTGTACAATTTGTCACGGAATATCCTAAATGTTCAAGGAAATGTTGTCCCATATTGGCTAAAGACTCTTCGTCGTCCACAAAAAGAATATGGCCTTGCCGCTGCTGATATTCGTCAGGATCCGCGTTGCCTAAGGAGTGTGGCGTCGTCGCTTCAATTTCAGGAAGGAAAATATGAAAAGTCGTTCCCACATCTAACTGACTTTCCACGGTGATGATTCCGCCATGGGCCACCATGATTCCATGAGCCACGGACAGTCCCATGCCTGTACCGTCGCCGACCTCTTTTGTGGTGAAAAAGGGATCGAAAATACGCGCCATCGTTTGCGGTGGGATGCCTGTTCCCGTATCACTCAGGGTCACCTGGAAATAAGAGCCTGGGGTCAGGTCAGGAAACTTATTTTGATTATCTTTATCCACGAGCTGGCGCTTCAGCGTAATGGTAATGCGTCCGGACTTGCCTCGCATGGCATATTCGGCGTTTGTGAAGAGGTTAATAAAGACCTGATGCAATTGGATGGGATCGGCTAGCACCATGCCTTTCTCATGAGAGATATGCTTTTCGACTTCGATAGTCTTAGGAAGGGTGGCTTGCATGAGTGACAGGACTTCTTCAAGGACGCTTCGCAGTTCGAGAGGCTGATGCTCAGGGTCGGTTTGACGGCTAAAGGTGAGAATTTGTTTGATGAGTTCTTTAGCCCGGGTCCCGGCTGTCAGGACTTGCGTAAGATAGCCGTGCGCCTCATTCTCTCGCGCGACTTTCATTTGGGCTAACTGACCAAACCCAAGCATGGCGGTGAGAATATTATTGAAATCATGTGCGATACCGCCGGCAAGCGTGCCCATGGCTTCCATTTTTTGTGCTTGACGGAGTGCTGCTTCACTCTGTCGAATTTTCGCTTCTGCCTGCCGGCGTAAGGTGATATCCGAAAAGCTTACGACGACTCCAACGATTTTTTCCTGTTCCAGGATGGGGGTGCTAATATATTCTACTGGGAACGAGGTGCCATCTTTTCGCCAGAGAAGCTCATTGTCTCCCCTATGGGACTGTCCCCGCAAAAACCCCCCATGCAGGGGACAGAGGTTTCGAGGATATAACGTGCCGTCTTCCTGGGTGTGATGAATAGTTTCATGTATGGGTGTGTGGAGGAGCTCTTCAATGTCGTATCCTAAAAGGCTGGCCCCGGCTGGGTTGATAAAGGTGACCCGTCCTTGCACATCGAGTCCATAGATGCCCTCTCCGACCGAGTTTAAGATGAGTTGATTCTGCCGGCTCATTTTTTCCAACTGTTCCGAAGCAAATTTCCGTTCTTGCACCTCCTGTTCCAGTGATTGTTTTGTTTTGAGAAGGTCGTTGGTGCGGGTTTTGACGGTCTGTTCAAGAGAGGAGGCCGATTGTTGCAGGGCTTCCGACTGGGTTTTTAAGAGGGTGATGGTTGAGGTGACCGCATGTTCCAAATGTTCGAGGTCGCCTGTGTGGTGAAACGTGTCTGTCTGTGGCTCATGGTGAGAGGAATGTGCCGGGTCCGTGTCATTGCGTTTGGCCAATGCGCTTTTCAGCTGTGCAATGACAGATTGAAGAATAGACGAAATATGGCTTGTTGACCAATGGAGGCCGAGAATGCCAGCTCCAATGAGCAGAACCGTCATGAGGATCATATTCGAGATCAATTGTATGTCTTGACGCTCTACCTCGGAGAGGGAAAATGACACGCGAATCCATGCATCTGTGGCTTGAGCCCCCTGTAATGGCGCGACGATAATGAGACGCATGGCCTCATCATTGTCAGGGCGGGCGTACCGAAGGACGGTGTCTTGCTGCTGCTTCATTTCCAGCCAGAGCGGATCATCGAGAATAAGACCGATGCGGTCAGGATGTTGCGACGCCGAGACCATATTGTCATGGTCAACGATATCGATCCCAAGAATATCTGGATCGAGTGGAAAGTTTGCGAATGACTCTTGAATACGGAAGAGATTATTTTGGAGAGCCGCCCATCCGCCGCTTCTAAAGGCTTGAGTAAAAGCCAGCCCCTTGGTTTCCGCGGCATGGTAGAGCATGGCGCGTTGTTTGGCGAGCATGATGCCCGCCAAAAGGATCATAATCGCGAGGATGATGGCTGAAAGAAATATGGTATGGCGAAATCTCAGGTTGCCCCGCCATTTTTCACGCAAACGGGACATGAGAGATAACTGCGAGCGGGAATCGTTGGTTATGGCCATATCTCAAAAAGAATAAAGGAGATCACTATTTAAGTAAATATAAGGAAATTAGGTATCCGGATCTTGACCGTTTCTATGTGGAGGAATACACTTCAAGCATGGTTCATGTTGTATTGATGGCGGCGGTGTATGGTGTTCTGTTTTTAGGACAGGTAGAGATAGGTTTTTCCAAGGAAAATAAGGGATCATATGTGAAGGGCATTGTATCATTTCATGGGAAGATTCCAAACACGGAAACCAAACATATTGAGGTAGATACGGCGGTATGTGGGAATGTGGCCCAAATTTCCGGGGTGCATGTGGAAACTCACACCAGGGGATTACAAGATGTCGTGGTGAGTATTCACGGTGTTTCCGTAGCCAGTGCGATGGCTCCACCCACCGAACGATCGGTTGAAAATGCAAACTGTATTTTTAAGCCAGAAGTGTTGGCTGCACGTCAGGGAGAAACGCTGGCCATTTATAATCGTGACCCTATTCTCCATAATACACACATCACAGCTGGAAAACGGACGGTTGTCAATGTTGCGCAAGTGGCTGGTTCCCGGCCCATACTCAAAAAGTTGAAGTATACAGGGTCACATGTTATTCGTTGTGATAAGCATAGGTTTATGAGTGCCACGCTGCAGGTATTTGCTCATCCCTACTTTTCGGTGACCGATAAACGAGGGGCTTTCCACATCCCGGATCTTCCCGCGGGGACCTACACCATGGTGGTCTGGCATGAAACGCTGGGTAGCTTGAAACGAAAAATTACGGTTCCGGCTCAGGGTGGATTGACGGTCAAATTTGATTATCCGTAATTGCGGTGTGGTGAGAATGTCAGAATCGTCCATGTTGCATGACTCCCCAGCCGCACACATTAAAGTTCACTTCACGGGTCCCACGCAAAAGTTGCACATGCGGTTGTGCCGGTTAGTCGGGCAAGCTATAGCTGATTTTCAGATGATCGAACCTGGCGATACGGTCATGGTCTGCCTGTCAGGTGGAAAAGATAGCTATGGCCTGCTGGATGTGTTGTTGTCTATACAGTCCCGTTCACCCGTACCCTATTCACTGGTTGCCGTCAATCTGGATCAGAAGCAGCCAGGATTTCCCGAGCATGTTCTTCCTGATTATTTGCGAAAGCTGGGTGTGCCGTTTCATATTGAAGAACAGGACACTTATTCCGTCGTCAAAGACATGATTCCGGAAGGGAAGACAACCTGCTCTCTCTGTTCCCGGTTGCGGCGAGGTATTCTCTATGGGGTTGCTGAAAAACTTGGAGCCACGAAGATCGCATTAGGTCATCATCGTGATGACATCGTGGAAACGATGTTTCTGAATATGTTGTTTAATGGGAATCTGAAAGCCATGCCACCTAAGTTGCGTTCTGATGATGGCAAACACGTGGTGATCCGCCCATTGGCCTATATCCGGGAAACAGAATTAGCGAGGTATGCTGATTTACGAAAGTTCCCCCTCATTCCGTGCGATCTTTGCGGTTCGCAAGAAAACTTAAAACGACAAGAAGTGAAAGCCTTGCTTAAAGATTGGGAGGACCGTTATCCAAATTCAGGAGACAGTATTTTTTCGGCGCTGACAAATATCACCCCCAGTCATCTTCTTGACCGGCACCTCTTTGATTTCTCCTCGCTCGCCTCGTCTCGTCAACAAACTCAGATTTGAGTGTGTGCTTTGTTGTCAGGCGAGGTCCTTCTTGACTCTCGATGGGTTGAGTGCCCGTCGTTGTTGACAACGGAATTTCCCCTTGGTGGAGTTTGCAGGCAAATCCTTCGGACCTATACCTCTCAAGGTCACAACGATGAATGACCGTCATCAATCAGAGGAAGATCTGTCACATTCATCCCGTACGCCCCTTATTTCAATTGGAGCAGCAGTGTTTGCTGTGCTTATGATTCCGGTGTTTCTCTATTCCATTGGTCCGGAGGGACCTATTAAGGTTGGGGATGTGGTGTTTTCTAACGGCCAGCATCGTGTGAAATTTGTCGATCCTACTATTTTAACGAAACAGGGCTACCAAGATTTCTGCATTCTTGAATCTCGGGTGCAGTTAGTCGTACAGAACATGGATACTCTATCAAAAGGATTAATGGTAGCAGAGCCGGTTGGTGTTAAGGTCATTGACATGCCGTATTGTCCTGCGCGCACGCCGGTCGTTCTGCATGCCTATCAGGTCACATTGAAAGCCGACCTCTGGGGTGGGTTGCGTGATTCACTCTTGCATGTCGTTTCTGGAGGGTCGTAAGAAAAAAGATAGTAGAGCCTAGGCTTTCAATTTCTCGGCAAACTGCTGACGAAACTTGGCGACTTTGGGACCGATGAGATAGGCGCAATAAGGTTGGGAGGGATTTTGTGCAAAGTATTCTTGGTGATAGTCTTCGGCGATATAAAACGTTGAGGCTGGAACAACTTCCGTCACAATGGGAGAGCTAAAGAGTTGGTCTTTGGTTAATTGCGCGATGACGTCTTTTGCCGCAGCCTCTTGTTGTGGCGAATGAAAAAAAACGGCTGAGCGATACTGGGTTCCCACATCGTTGCCTTGCCGGTTGAGTGTGGTGGGATCGTGGATGCCAAAATATATTTCTAATAGTTCACGAAAGGAAATAATCGTGGGCTGAAACCGAATCTGAACGACTTCGGCATGCCCCGTTGTTCCCGTACAGACTGCTTCATACGTCGGATGAGGTCGGCCACCACCCATGTATCCCGACTCCACAGACTCCACGCCGTTCACTTGATCGAATACGGCTTCTAAACACCAAAAACACCCGCCTCCTAATGTGGCACGTTCACTCCCAGTTGATGAAGGTTGCGATGTATCAGCCATGTTCTATCCCCAGTTTCATATTGTGCAGGAATTTCCAAATTTTTCAGTTATACCATGCCCCAGTTCTCTGGGCTACCAAAGCCCACCAGAGGTGGTTTTTGTTAAGCTGTACAGATTATGCGAGCGGCCTGGGTCACAGACATTCATTTGAATTTTCTCCGTCCTCATGAACGGAATGCGTTTTACGGGTCTATTTGTGACAAGAACCCTGATTGCGTGTGGATCACGGGTGATATTGCGGAAGCGCCGAGTCTTCAAGCCTTCTTGCGTGAGATCCAGCAAGCCCTCAATGTCCCAATCTATTTTGTGTTAGGGAATCATGATTTTTATTTTGGGTCCATTGAGGCGGGCCGGCAGGAAATCCACAATTGGTGTCTTGGGCAATCAGGCGTGCATTTTCTTTCGGGTATGAGACCCGTGGAGCTGACCTCCCGAACCGCCTTAGTTGGGCATGATGGATGGGGGGATGGCCGGTTAGGTCGCTACCATCAGACTCCTGTGAGATTGAGCGATCAAGAACTGATACGGGATTTTCACGGACTGGACCGGGAGGCCATTCTGCGAAAGCTGCAGGCCTTGGGTGATGAATCTGCTGCCTATCTCCGTGATGTGCTCACCAATGCCATGGACTCCTATGAGCGGGTCTTTTGTCTGATTCATGTTCCACCCTTTAAAGAGGCCTGCCGGTATGAAGGACAACCGGGCAACGATGACTGGTTGCCGTATTTCACGTGTCATGCGGTTGGCTCCATGTTACTGGACGTGATGCAGGCTAGACCTGAATGCCAGGTTACAGTCCTATGCGGACACACGCATCATGACGGAGCAGTCCAAATGCTGCCTAATCTTCAGGTGTTCACCGGGGCTGCTGAATATGGCGCTCCCTGCATTGCCCGCGTCTTGGAAATCTCTTGAGGCATTCCGGCTGCATTCCCATAGAAACAATGCGTTGGCTTGCCGAGTGGAGATGTTGGCATGAACAGACTAGATTCCTATGTATGAGCTAATTCGACGAGTTGTGCCTGTTGAACGTGAAGAACTGCCAGCCTTGTTCTGGTCGTTTGTCTATTTTTTTTGTGTCTTGGCGGCTTACTATATTCTGCGGCCAGTGCGAGATGAAATGGGGGTATTGTCAGGGGCACATTCGCTTCCTTGGTTATTTGGAGCAGTGTTTCTCACCATGCTTGCTGTGATTCCGTTGTTTGGGTGGGTGGCCGGTCGCCTCCCTATCCGTCGTTTACTTCCAACAGTCTATGGGTTTTTCGTGCTGAACCTCTTAGGATTTTTTATGGCATTGCAGAGCGGGTTTGAGTTGACAGTCATCGGACCGATTTTTTTCGTCTGGTTGAGTGTTTTTAATCTCTTTGTGGTATCGGTTTTTTGGAGTTTTATGGCGGATGTGTTTCCGACTCATGCGGCTCGTCGATTGTTTGGGTGTATTTCGGCTGGAGGCAGTCTCGGTGCGATGACCGGGCCATTCATTACAGCGTTGGCGGTGAAGGGCGTGGGCATTCAAGGCCTCTTGTTGGTGTCAGGAACGTTTTTAATCTGTGCCGTTGGGTGCATTGTGGCAATATTACGATGGTACGGCGCACATCATGGGGTTGATTTGGGCAGCGCGCATCTGTCGTCTCAGAAGTCCCCTGACGCGAACCCGCCTGGTTTATGGGTAGGCGCTGTACGTATTCTTCGTTCTCCCTATTTAAGAGGCATTGCCTTGTATCTTATGTGCTATTCGGTTCTTTCCACCTTTCTCTATTCGCAGCAAACGATTTTGATTCCTGCAGTGATGCCGAATTCAGAAGATCGGATACAACTGTTTGCGTCTGTGGATCTTGGGATTAATGTGTTAGCGTTCACGCTCCAATTTTTTGCGATAGGATGGTTGCTGTCGCGCTTTGGTGTGGTGATCATGTTAGCGGTCATGCCGCTCGTGTCATTCCTTGGGTTTGGCGTATTTGGTATGTGGACCGTGTTGCCAGTGTTGATTGGGTTTGGTGTGTTGCGGCGGGCGGGAGAATTTTCTATTACCAAACCCACACGAGAAACATTGTTTACCGTGGTGCCCCGCGAAGAAAAATATCAAGCAAAAAATGTGATTGATACCGTTGTGCATCGAGGGGCCGATGCAACCGGGACTGGTATTGTCTCTCTGTTGCATTCCTGGGGAATGGGCCTATCCCACATGGCATTTACGGCCATGCCCATTGCTTTGTTGTGGTTGGGTACAGGGCTTTGGGTCGGATGGCGGCATGAGCAGATTCGCCGCAATCAGTCATGAATCGTGCAATCTTGAAACGGCTATGAAATCTTCCCAAAAACCTTTGCTCTTTAGTTTGTTGGGTATTCTGGGTGTATTCGGGGGTGCACTGATGTATTTCACCATGGGGTATCTTTCAGCGGTACCCCAGGGAGATGTGCCTCAAAGTTCGGAGACCGTCTATCAAGTCGGATTGATGCTGTTGGTTGTGGCGGTTATGGCGGGGTTCCCTGCAGTCGGGATGGGAGCCTATGTGATGTATGTTGGTTCAAGAATTCGCGCAACAGGGCAATGGCCTCCTGCCGGCATGGGTTTTCGTACACAGACACCAATCGCGTTAGGTTCTCGAACGGATCTCATGGGGTGGACAGCCATGGGATTGGGAGGAATGCTTGCGGCTGTTGGGCTGCTCCTGCCCTTATGGGGATGGTATCTGGTAACCGTATTGTTCCCTGATTTCTGGAAATGAGTGACAGATGGAAGTGATCGATTGGGCCATTCTTGCCGTGTTTGTCCTATATGCACTCTATGCAGGATTGCGGGAACGGACGCGGGCTTCCGAAAATCTTGAAGAGTATTTCTTAGCAGGGAAAAGCCTTTCCGGTTGGAAAGCTGGCTTGAGTATGGCGGCGACACAATTTGCTGCTGATACGCCATTGCTCGTGACCGGTCTGGTTGCGACGGCAGGTATTTTTGCGCTTTGGCGTCTGTGGATTTATGCGCTGGCGTTTTTGCTCATGGGATTCTTGCTTGCCCCAAGCTGGCGCCGGGTGGGTGTGTTGACCGATGCTGAATTAACGGAAGTGCGGTATGGCCACCGGGCGGCGGCCGTACTACGTGGCATGAAAGCCATCTATTTTGGCACCATTGTGAATTGTACGGTCTTGGCCATGGTGCTGTTGGCGGCGACACGTTTGGCGGAGCCATTTCTGTTGTGGGATCAATGGCTCCCAGTGGTGTTCTTTGAGAGTTGTGTGCAAAGCGTGCAATGGGCCGGAGTGCCGTTTGCAATCGGGGGAATAGAGACAGAATCCATTTGGATTCGCTCCACCAATAATTTGATATCCATTGGAGCGATTGTGCTCGTCACGATGTTGTATTCCACTACGGGTGGACTGCGCAGTGTCGTGCAGACGGATCTGGTGCAATTAGGGATTGGATTGGTGGCCAGTTTGGGGTTTGCGTGGGTGGTGGTGGATCATGTGGGCGGGCTGGCGGTCCTAACTCAAAAGATTCATGAGTTGTTCGCTGCGAATACGGGTTACCCTCTAACCGGTGAGCAAATTCTTGCGTTTACACCCTCCGGTGCAAAAGATGTCACCATGATGGTCATGCTCGTCTATGGATGTCAGTGGTTGTTGCAAATGAATGCGGATGGGACCGGGTACTTAGCGCAACGATCCATGGCCTGCCGCACTGACCAGGATGCACGATTGGCCGCTGTGGTGTTTGCCGTGCTGCAAGTTCTCCTTCGGAGCTTGATTTGGTTGCCTTTGGCCCTTGGTTTGCTTGTCATTTTTCCGCCCCTGCCTGGGGCAATTGATATGGCGGAGCGCGAGTTTACGTTTATTCAAGGCATCGATGAATTGTTGCCGACAGGATTAAAAGGGTTAATGCTGGTTGGGATGTTAGCCGCGTTGGCTTCGACGGTGGACACGCATTTAAATTGGGGTGCGTCCTATTGGACGAATGACGTCTACCGGCGTTTTATTTGCCAGAGTTGGCTCAAGCGTGAACCCTCTCGTCAGGCTTTGGTCTGGGTGGCACGAGGGAGTAATGTGCTGATCCTCATGATTGCGCTCAGTATCCTGCCATGGTTGTCCTCGATTCAAATGGCCTGGCAGGTGAGTTTGCTGCTGGGAGCCGGAATGGGCATCGTGCTGATATTGCGGTGGATTTGGTGGCGCATTACGGTGTGGGGCGAATTGTCCTGTATTGTGACATCATTGGTGATGGCGCCATTGTTGTTGTGGGGCTTCCCCGGGCAAGAGGAGTTGCGGCTACTGATTATGGGGCTGGGTTCCGGGATCATTGGAGTGGGAGTCTCGCTAGCCACGGGGCCTGAAGATCGGGATCGGTTAGAAAAATTTTTTCAACGAGCCCGGCCCCCTGGATTTTGGCGGCCGATTGAAGGGCGAATTCATCCAAATCATCCGAGTAGTTCTCAGCGTTTCTGGCGAGCGGTAATGGCCATGGGCTTAGCGGCGGTGTCGATTTTTTGTGTGCTTACGGGGATTGGATCATGGCTGGTCGGCAGCCCGGCGCCATTCTGGATGCCTTCCCGAGCGATCTGGATCGCAGGGTTGCTGATCCTGGGTATGATGTTATGCCCCCTATGGATAAAATTAGGGTTTCACCAATCAAAACCCATTAGTGTGCCAAGTTGAGACATGCAAAAGAGACCAGCTTCTATTGTTGGATTTGCCGGACGGCGGATCGATGCGCCTGATTCGACTCCGCCTCGGTTTCCTGTATCTCAAATCGATCGGGTGTATCAACAGATAACAGCGCTGTTCAAAAAAACGGAATATTCCATGTTGATTGTCTCGGCCGCCTGCGGGGCAGATTTAATTGCCCTGCAAGTGGCGCAGGACTTAAGGATGCGCTATCGAATCATTTTGCCATTTGCCGCTGAAATGTTTCGAATGACATCAGTGGTTGATCGCCCTGCCACAAAAAAATGGAATTGGGGGGCGGTGTTTGATCAGGTCGTTGATGCTGCCCAGGAGAACGGAGATCTCGTGATTCTCAAGACAGGTGAAGATCGACATGCAGGATATCAAGCGGTGAATCATGCTATCTTGGATGCGGCGCAGGGGCAATCTGCCAAGCAGTCCAGGAAAGGCGCCACACATGTTTCCCAAGATTTTCAGAACATGCATGCTGTCATAGCCTGGGATGGCCATCTTCGTGGCGAGAGAGACCTGACATGGCATTTTGCGAATGAAGCTCGAACGCGCGGTTTTGTTGTAACGGAAATTCTTACCATACTGAAGTAATTCATCAAGGGTGGGAGGTGCTATGATCACTCGTACTCGTGACCAACACTTATTTGCACCCGGTCCTAAGCGGCTGTTGGCTTTGGATGGAGGCGGGGTTCGCGGAATGTTGACCCTGCAATATTTGAAGCGGATAGAAGAGATCTTATGCAATCGAACGGGGAATGATCCTCGTTTTCGTCTGTGCCAGTATTTTGATCTGATTGGGGGTACGTCTACAGGGTCCATTATTGCGACAGGACTCGCGTTGGGCTGGACCGTGGAAAAGTTAGAGACGTTGTATTACGAGCTATCAGAGCAAGTATTTCGGAAATCTTTGTGGCGCAGAGGAATTTTGCAGGCCAAGTTCCCCCGCACCCCGCTCATGAAAGCACTCACCGAACAATTTGGAGACCGGACCTTAGGGAGCGACGATCTGCAAACTGGACTGATGATCATGACCAAACGGTTAGACTCAGGAAGTCCCTGGCCGCTGATGAACAATCCCAAAGGACGGTATTTCAATCCGGTATCCAAAAAAGGAAGAGCTACGCCCAATAAGGATTTTCTGCTCCGCGAAATCATACGAGCCAGTACGGCGGCCCCACATTATTTTAATCCAGAGCGCTTGCGGATTGGGAAAGGGGTGGAAGGCGCGTTTGTGGATGGTGGCGTGAGTCCACACAATAATCCGGCGTTACAATTGCTGCTGATGGCCACCGCTGAAGGATTTGGTTTGAACTGGCCGATGGGTGCTGACCAGCTCCTGCTGGTATCCGTGGGCACAGGGGCGCAGAACCTCCGTCTGTC
This sequence comes from Nitrospirales bacterium, assembly GCA_965223315.1. Taxonomy (GTDB): domain Bacteria; phylum Nitrospirota; class Nitrospiria; order Nitrospirales; family UBA8639; genus Nitrospira_E. Next base: position 1,581,982 of record CBDCWD010000004.1, on the reverse strand, counting down.
GGCGAATGAGGTGATGGATATGTCGTCGGCCAGAGTCTCTCTGCAAGCCCTCACGGCTCTGATGAATGATTGTGATGCGATGAATCAGACCATGTTGCAATGGATGTCCCGTAGCACCACGGCCTGGGAGATTGATCGGGAGATTGGCGATCTGAGTGGAGACGTGCTAAATGGCAAAGAATTGCTTTCGTATCTTCGGTATAACGTGGTATTGGATCGAGAATGGTTACAAGATCATTTAGCGGTAGATCTTACTGCCCGTGAAGTAAAAGGGCTTCAAAAAATGGATAGACCGAAAAACGTGAATACACTGGCGTCACTCGGAACAGCGGCGGCGCAACAACAAATCCAACCACAGCATTTTCCTGCCGCCTTTGATTTGGTCTAGTTTCGTCCTACGGTGTCATGAAAGGAACGGGTTCCGGTGTGGTGAGACGAAAGGATTGGTGCCGAAGGTGGGATTTGAACCCACACACCCCGGAGGGCGCCAGACCCTGAATCTGGTGCGTCTGCCGTTCCGCCACTTCGGCACATGAATTGGATTATCGTCTTTTCATAAAAAGTGGTCAAGCTGAATATTTAGGGGTCAGACTCGAATTAAATTATGTTCAATTTATTTCGAGTCTGACCCCTAATAGTAGGTATACCTTTTTATCCGACAGGGGTGGGCGGGGTCGAGGGCTGAGTGGTGGTGGTGAGGAATTCGCTGGGCCAACAAGTTTGGGGTGGGTGTGAGGCTTGAGTCAGATCATTTATGTCGCCGCTTAAAATGATGCGTTCACGAATCAGGCCGCTTGCAGCCAGGAGTAACGGGGTTGGGACTTGTGGGGCGTTTTCCACAATAAGAAGATCATAGGGAACTTTTCGGAACAGAGGATCAGTCAAGAGGCGACCGGGAGTCGTGGCCATGATCCGTTTGTTTTGAGCAAAGGCTTGCCGGTTCGTGCCTTCGCCTGCACTTAGCATTTCCCGAATTTTTTTGGTGCCGCCCAGCCGTTTGATTTCTTCTTTGAGCTCATCGTATTCCGGCCGCAAATCTTTTGGGATGGTGGCCTCGGGAATGAGTTCCTTGATGCGTACTTGTGCCACTTCAACTTCTTTCATAAGGCTACGGATTTTGCCTTCATAGATTGTCCGGTATTCGGCGAGGGATTCCACATTCTTCCCGGCGAATTGCATGCCCATGCGTTTCCAAATTGGCAATGCTTCATAGTCAGTCAGAATTTTATTAATTCCTTTGACTTTGCTTTGCCAGTCACTGAGTTGGGTCAGGAGCCTCCATTCTAGGAGTTTGACTTCGTTAAGATCCTTTTGCTTGTCCCGTTTATAAGCCAAAACAGGTGTCAGTTCGCGAAAGCGGTCATACTTCTTGCGTAGGGCCACCTTGTTGGCATTCGCCTTGGCATAGAATTGATACATTTGTGCTTCGAACCCCAGTTCATGTATCGACATGGTCTCGGCCTCTTTGGTGAGCGTGAGCTCATAACGACAAAGCAGACTGCGATGGGGCAGGGCTGCGAGTTGTAACGCGCGAGCGGTAGCACCTGTTAAAGCATCAACGGTTTCATGGTCCGGTGCAACTAGGAGGATACGTTTATTCTTACGAATCTGTTCCACGATCAGTGCCGTCAACTTTGCCCATCGTGTTGTCCGATCGTCTTCCCAAATTGTGGCTAAGACTGTTGTAGGAATATTATCCCGAGCCAGAGTTGTTTCCAACGTTGGTGAAGGGAGAAGCCAGGGGACAAGGCGTTCAGCCGGGCCAAGCGTAAAGGAGTCGGGTTTAGTGGCCATGTCAGCAAGCCGGGCGGCCCCAGTTTCCAAAAACCCTGAAGTGTCTGGAATAAGGGTGCCGTGTTTCAGTGTTTGTCCCACATGGTCAAAGGTTTGAATGAGCAGTGATTCATTCATCCAGCCAAGGATAAACCCTTCAGTCGCTTCCATTTCGTTTCCGGGTAACAGTGTCATGGGGACATCAGCGACCATCTTGCTCCCAGGCAAAACCTGGCAACTGTAGATATGGAGTGCCCCCGCCTTGCCGATATGCCTAGCCTGTGGAATCTCTAAGGGGGCATCCAATCCTTGGCTCATCGCGGCTTCCCGTTCGTTTAACAGTTGAGTCGATGATTGTTGAAGAAGTTCGTCTAGTTTCATGGAATTATGGGCGTATTGGACTTGTCAAAGCCATTTCCAGAATCTCTTTAAGACACAATGCCACGCATCCCAAGCCTCCCGTGATTGGGGTGCGGTCGTGTTGGCACGCACGACGGTTAACGCATTGAAGCAGCCCAGGTAGGGTGGGATCAAGTGAAAGCGGTTCAAGAAGAAAGAGCGTGAGGTGTGTAGCCGCATCGTGAGAGAGGATGGCAATACGTTGCCGCTGGTCATTTTCAAAAATAACGGCCTGCGGTGATGGCGCCACCATAGAGTTAGCGACTCTGAAGCCTGACAGCGGGATAATCTGAACAACCAGTTTATCTGGAAGCGTGATGGGGCGGTTGCTGAATCGAAGGTTCAAGTCGGGACGTACTGGATCCGTTTCTGGTGGAGATTCTAGATTGGGCATCGTTGCCGACGCCTGACTCGTGATCAAGCTTATTATCATGATCAAGCCCCAGACCCTCCGAACAACTAGGGCCTTTAGTCGGCTCGAATAGTCAGATATTAGGAGCATAAGATTGTGGATATCCTTGTGCTCATACGTGGAACTATCTAAAAGGTTTCTTCCATTCATCCAAGTATACTTCATGAGAAGACTGCTCTGGAAATACTTGAACATTCCCATGCTGAGAGCAGTGTTTCGTTGTGGCGAGGCATGTTGAGGTCAAGGAATTCAGTGAAGCAACTAGGCTATTTAATTGACATTTTCAACCCTCATCCTTAAGATATTTCCCTTATTTGTCCGGCTAAAGAGGGGTCTCTATGAAGGTAATTTTGCAGGAAAATGTAGAGGGTTTAGGGTATCTGGGCGACGTGTTAACCGTGGCAGACGGCTATGCCAGGAATTTTTTGTTGCCGCGAAAAAAAGCCGTGTTGGCGGAAGACCGCCAGGTTAAATTGTTACAACACCTCAAACGGCAGATCGATCAAAAAGCTAAAAAGGAGTTGGAGGCGTTAGGCGATATCGGCAAACAAATTTCCAAGGTGGCGCTCACGTTTGAGGTTCAAACAGGGAAAGATGATAAATTATTTGGTTCCGTGACTTCGAAGGATATTGCGGAAAAATTAGGAGAGCAGGGTCTGACAGTGGACCGTCGAAAAATACAGCTTCCCCATCCCTTGAAAGAACTTGGCACATTTCCGGTTCCGATCAAGCTGCACCGGGATGTTATTGCCAAGATTGATGTCATATTGGCGAAAAAAGCTGGAGATGCCACTCCCGCCGAGGAAGCCGGCTCTTCCGAGTCTGGGAGCAGTGAAGAGCCATCTGTTGAACCATCAGTGCAATCGACCGAGTCAGCATAACTCATGCGTCATTCAGTCGGCACATTTAAAGCGATTCGCGATACGGACTACGAGGTCTATGCCGCTATCCGCGCTGAAGAGAAGCGGCAGCGGGAAAATTTGGTGCTGATTGCTTCGGAAAACTATGCCAGTCCTGCCGTGTTAGGGGCGCAAGGCTGCTTAATGACCAACAAATATGCTGAAGGATATCCTCGAAAACGGTACTACGGCGGCTGTCAGCATGTTGATGTGGTTGAAGAGCTGGCCATTGCCCGGGCGAAAGAACTCTTTGGCTGTGACCATGTGAATGTGCAGCCTCATTCGGGTTCGCAAGCTAATATGGCGGTCTACCTGGCGTTTCTCAAAGTCGGGGATACCATTATGGGCATGGATTTAGCCCATGGCGGCCATCTCACGCATGGCAGCCGAGTCAATTTTTCAGGGAAAATTTTTCAGTCGTTTACCTATGGGGTGGATCGGGACACCGAAGCCATTGACTATGATGCGGTGGAGAAACAAGCCCAAGAAGTCCGGCCCCGGATGTTGGTTGTCGGGGCAAGCGCCTATGCGAAGATTCTGGACTTTCCGCGCTTCCAAGCCATTGCCAAATCGGTTGGCGCGTATTTACTCGTCGATATCGCGCATATTGCCGGACTCGTGGCGGCTGGACTGCATCCCAGTCCCGTTCCCTATGCGGATTTTGTGACCACCACCACGCACAAAACCTTACGCGGGCCTCGATCAGGGATGATCATGTGTAAGGGAGAGCATGCCAAAGCCATCGACAAGATGATTTTCCCGGGAATTCAGGGCGGTCCCTTGATGCATGTGATTGCCGCCAAGGCTGTGGCCTTTAAGGAAGCCCTTACGCCGGGTTTTGCGACCTATCAGAAACAGGTGTTGGCGAATGCCAAGGCGTTAGCCGAGGGTTTTGTGAGGTGTGGCTATCGAGTGGTATCCGGGGGAACAGACAACCATCTTTTCCTGTTGAATTTGACCTCGAAGAACGTGACTGGCAAAGAGGCCGAAGCGGCCTTAAATGCTTCGGGTATTGTGGTGAATAAAAATGCGATTCCCTTTGATGAAAAGCCGCCTGCGGTGGCAAGCGGGATTCGGATTGGCACACCCACCGTTTCGACACGAGGAATGCAGCAAGCCGAGATGGAGCAGATTGTGTCTTGGATGGATGACATCATCCAGCATACGCAAGATGCAGCCCTTCACAAACGGATTCTGCGGGAAGTCAAGAACTTGTGTGCCCGCTTTCCTATCTTTCATCCATACTAGTCGTTCTCGACGACTTCTTCCATTTTAGGGACGTCCTTCCGTGAAATGTCCATTCTGTGACAAGCTTGAAGATAAAGTGATTGATTCGCGTACGGCCCGTGAAGGAGAAGTGATTCGCCGCCGCCGCGAATGTCTGGGCTGCAAGCGACGATTTACGACCTATGAACGTATTGAAGAAAATCTGCCCATGGTGGTGAAAAAAGATAATCGCCGAGAGCCGTATGACCGGGCGAAAATTTTAAGCGGGCTGAAGAAAGCCTGCGAAAAACGTCCTGTCAGTATCGGCGCGTTGGGTGCGGCGACCGATCGCATTGAAAAACGGATTCAGGATTTGGGAGAAACCGAAGTGCCGAGCCGGGCGGTGGGAGAAGAAGTGATGCGGGCCCTTCAGGAGCTTGATCCCGTGGCCTATGTGCGCTTTGCCTCCGTGTACCGTGAGTTTAAGGATATTGATCAATTCATGGACACCATTCGCGCCTTGACGCAGGATGCCGGGAAGTCCTGACGGGAACGGTGGCGTGTCTTTCACACGAGAGAAACGTTCGCAGTATGGAGATCAGTTTCTATTCTGGCTGGGACATTCACAAGACGTGGTCTTTCTGATGTCTTGATTCTTCAAGGCGGCTGTGTGCGCGTGGACTAATGCCAACCCTCAAATCTTCAAAGCCTGCCAAACCTCCGTCAGGATCTCGTCAGCCATCCAGGCGTCCATCTGATAAAGGTGTCACTGCAAGCCGTGTTGCGATTATTGGGGCAGGGCATGGGGGAACGGCCCTCATGGAAATTTTTGCGGAAGATCCGTTAGTGACGGTTGTTGGAGTCGCGGAAATTCGGCCGATGACCAAGGGCCTTCGTTTGGCAAAAAAGCTGGGCATTCCGGTGAGACGCCGTTATCAAGATCTCTTGAAAATGAAAAATGTGGATTTGGTCATTGATGTGACCGGTGATCCGGACGTTGAACAAAAACTTTTAGACGTACAAGCCCCGCACTTAACGTTGGTTGGCGGGCAGAGTGCCAAATTCATGTGGCAATTGATTGAGGCCCGGATTCGGGCTTCGGCCGAAATTGAAAGTACCTTGACTCGCTATCAGTCGCTGTTTCGTCTATATGTGAAGGAAGAGGCCGAAGGCGCGGTGGATGAAGAGCGGACGCGTATTGCCTGTGAAATCCATGACGGGTTGGTGCAAACGTTGGTCGGTGTGAATCTCAAGATGGAACGTGTGTGTGAACTCGTGTCGGAAGATCCCGGGAAAGGTTTGAAGATGTTGAATCAAACCAAAGGGGAATTGAAACATGCCATACAGGAAGCGCGTGAGGTCGTGTATAATCTGCGTCCTGGTCAATATGATCATCTGGCGCTTATTCCAGCCTTGTCGAATTATTTAACCTCGTATGAGCGTGACCACCGGATTTGCACAAACTTTAATGGAACGGGAGATGAATCACCGTTGGATCCTAAAGCCAAAGTGTTTGTTTTTCGCATGGTGCAGGAAGCGTTGAGTAATGTGGCCAAGCATGCGAAGGCGACGAAGGTTGATGTCCATGTGACGCTTAAGAGGGATCGCTTAGAAGCGAAGGTGGCCGACAATGGTCTGGGCTTTAATGTGGACAAAGAGGCGCAGAATCAAGAAAAATGGGATCATTTTGGGGTGAGAAGCATGAAAGAGCGCGCGCGGATGTTGGGGGGAGGGGTTCGGTGGGTGTCCGGACCGAAGATTGGAACCACGGTGGAAATTTCCATTCCCCTGGTGGAAAAGGAGAAGCGAAGGTATGCCCAAAAAAACTAAGATTTTAATCGTCGATGATCATCGTGTGGTCCGAGAAGGGCTCTCGGCTATTTTGGAAACCAAGGATGATATGCAAGTAGTGGGAGAAGCCAAAGATGGCGGCGAGGCCGTGGAACAAGCCCGTGCCTTATTGCCGGATGTCATTCTTATGGATGTCAGCATGCCGGGCATGACCGGCATCGAAGCGACCCGCATTATCAAGCGGGAGTTTCCGCATATCGGTGTGGTGGCGCTCACCATGTATGAAGAACAGCAATATATCTTTGACCTTGTGCGGGCTGGCGCGACCGGCTATCTCCTGAAAGATTGTGATTCAGCGCAAATTATTGCGGCCATTCGAACCATCGCGCGCGGTGAGTCTCTTATTCATCCCTCGGTCGCCAGTAAAATTTTGGCGGAATTTTCTTTGCTGTCTGAAGGGAAAGGGAAAAAGCGTGGCATTCTCGAGCATGATCTGACTGAACGGGAAATCACCGTGTTGCAGCTTGTCGCCGATGGCAAGACCAATAAAGAGATTGCCAATGTCCTAGATCTGAGCGAGAAGACCGTCAAAAACCATGTGCGCAACATCTTCCATAAACTGCATGCCTATGACCGGACCCAAGCAGCCATCCTGGCGATTCGAAAAGGCATCATCGAACTCGACCCCGGCAAACGTGACTGAAGCATAGTCACACATAATAGGGGTCAGACTCGAATTAATTAATTCGAGTCTGACCCCTAAATAGATAAACAATAAACATCCAGCAGGCTTCTCAAGTGGGCGGTACAGTGATGAGACGGCACAAACGACTCTCAACGCCCTAACCCACAGGAGGAACCATGAACAAATTGTATGGCGGGATTGACTTGCATGGCAATAACAGTGTGGTGGTTGTGTTGGATGAACAGGATCACGTCGTGTCTCAGCAACGCTTGCCGAATGAGTTGGCGCCGATTCTTCTGCACCTTGCCCCTTTTCGCGCACACCTGCAGGGACTGGCGGTGGAGTCCACTTACAATTTGTATTGGTTGGTGGATGGCCTGATGGAGGCGGGCTATCCCGTGCACTTAGCCAACCCGGCCGCCATGCACCAATATGCGGGACTCAAATATACCAATGATGCGACGGATGCGCAGTGGCTCGCGCATTTGCTCCGCTTAGGGGTCTTACCAACGAGGTACATCTATCCGAAAGAGGAGCGGGCCGTGCGTGATCTGCTGCGCAAACGCAGCCACCTGGTTCGCCAGAAGACAGCCAATCTCTTGAGTCTCCAAAATGTACTGACTCGGAATACAGGACGAGCCATGAAAAGCCATCAGCTGACCCAGCTGACGCCAGCGGCCATTGAGCCATTGGTGACGATTCCCAAACAGGCCCTCGCCCTCCAGGTGACCGTGGTGGCCCTCCAGCACCTCACCGAGCAGATCCGCCAGGTTGAACGCGCGGTGCATGCCCGGGTGAAGCTCCGGCCCGCGTTTCAGGCCTTGTTGACGGTCCCGGGCATTGGGAACATTCTTGCCTTGACGATCATGCTCGAGACCGACGAGATTGGCCGGTTCCCCACCGTGGGGCACTTTGCCTCCTACTGCCGATGTGTCGGCAGCACGAAGCTGAGCCAGGGCACACGCAAGGGCCAGGGCAACACCAAGAATGGGAACAAGTATTGAGCTTGGGCATTTGTGGAAGCCGCGCACTTTGCCATTCGCTACGAACCGCAGATTGCCCAGTTTTATCAGCGGAAGCGGGCCAGCACCAAGATGGTGGTCGCGGTGAAAGCCGTGGCCCATAAACAGGGGCGGACGGGAGCTGGCTTAGGGGTTGGTTCACAACCATCAGTCTGATTCGCCTCGTTCGCCCCCTCTTGTACGCTCCGAAGATGGGAGCGCCTGAGTCGCCTCGAGGCTGAGCCAACAAGGGGGTGGCGCCGAGAAGCTGAACACCGTTTCTGGGCAAGCCACACGATCTGTGAGTCATCGCGATGGACCGTCGTCGGGCACTGAGGTCTTTCTGGGGCACGTCGATGCCAGAGGCGTGACCATCGCCACAGGGAAGCGAGCGGTCACGCCTTGATCCTGATGGGTAACTGGTGCGTCTCCGGCTGAAGAAGACCACACCGATGCCAACGAAGACTCAGACGCGAATCAGGATTCTCATCGCGGATGCCCAAGAGCGGAGAGCTGCAAAAAGAAAAACAAAAACGAGAGGAGTCGTGTGCCTACTTGACAAAGCCAGCTAATGGGTGACCCCTAATATATAACGTTCCCGTCAACGCACTGAGCCTTCTTTGGACACTGATTCTGAGACATCCATCGTAAATCCTCTATCATCGGTTAAAACCTCACAACTGATTTTCACCGAATCCAGATGGACAGTTTCCGGCAAGAGATACACGATGAATGTGCCCGAAACAAGAGACACCACCTTAGTACGAATGTCAGACTTCTTATTGACCTCTCCGGTCCACATATCTCTCACAAATGTATACCCCTTGACCTTTACGATACCATTTTCATAAGCCTGCACCTCTCCTACAAAAAACCGCCCCGTGTCTTTTTCAAACAACCGGCGATGCACAATTAATAACTTTTCTCCCTGTTCAAGCATTATTCCCTCCTTTTGGTCCCGTGCCCAATTTTGTCTTTCTTTCAACCAAACCATTTTACAGCTCTCTCGCCTTTCCAGGGAGAGAGTTCGTATAAAAGGAAAGTACATTTAGCCTTGTGTCAAGGCTGGCCAAAGGGATTACAGTTCCTGCTACCCCCATTGTTCAAAATGAGGATGCGAGACGATCACACGCAACAGATCACTACGAGTAATCATACCGACTAATTCTTTTTCTTGTGAAACAATGGGGATGGCACCTATTCGTTCCTCTAGTAACACACGCGCAAGAGCCAGTAACGTTGTATCTGGGGCAGCCACCAGCACGGGATGACTGACATAGGGTTCAATCGTGACCGCATCTAGATAAGCCGACCCTTTAATACCAGCAAACGCTGATTCGACTGTACCGCGGGACAGATCCCGGTCAGACAAAATCCCAACCAGCATTCCAGCTTGAGAATAAACTGGAATATGCCGAAACCGCGTGTTCAAGACCAATTCACGAGCCTGAGCTAGTGATGTAGTTAAAGGTAGGGAGGTCACCGGGGAACTCATGATGTCTTGAGCCACCAGAGCCGGGGGACTGGTGTGCGACAAGGCCTGCACCTGTTCATAGAGTCCGGCTGGAAAAGACGAAGAACCTTTGCTCAGTGTCTGTTCGGGCAACTGAGTGTCACGACCAGCCGGTTTGCTGGCGGATGTCTTTGACACCTTAGACACCTTTCGATCTCGGAAAGCTCCAGCCACATAAGGCACTTGCAAGCCCCCGATATCAAAGACAGAAAACATCACGCATCTTCGTTGAGCAACACCTTACCCGGTCACTCGATAGCCTTCATGCTTCAATTTCATAACAATACAACTTCTACCATACAAGAATTGCTTAGAGTGTCAATCTGGCCAGACTTTTGAATTACTGGCAGGGAGGTGGAGCCTCTAGCCCCTTCGGCAAACGCGTTCGAACGTCGACACAGGCTTCATTGATTTGGTCTTGAGAAAATCCATACGCATATCGCAGAGCAACTCCATGCAACCCCGCTCGATGAAACGAGACTCCCTTCACATTCGCCCCTCGTAGATCCGCTCCATACAGTTTGGCCTGATCCAGAATCGCTTCTTGCAAGTTGGTTCGGAACATGACCGAGAATTCCAGATTGCTTTCCGAAAGATCGGCTTCAACCAGGTTCGCCCAGGACAAATCCGCACCTTCTAAATTAGCCTTCTGTAAATTGGCCTTTGACAAAAAGGCTTCGTCCATGTCCGCTCTGACGAGGTTACTTTCACTCAAATTGGCTCCCAGCAAATCGGCTTCTTGAAAATTGGCTCCGGCACATTTGGCTTTGTGGAGATTGGCATGATAGAGCACCGCTCGCTCTAATGTGGCCTCACGGAGTTGTGCTTCTTCTAGAATGGCCTCATTCATATTGGCTGCACCCAGATCGGCTGCCGATAAATCAGCCGAACGAAAATCGGCTTCTTGCAAGTGACTGCTGTTCAGATCCGCTTCTACTAATTTGGCACGAACCATCAATGCCCGGTGCAAATTCGCCCCTCGCAAATCCGCACGCACCAAGTTGGCCTCTTCACCATTGGCCATTTCTAAATCCGCACCCACTAAGTACGCTTCCTCTACATTCGCTCCACGAACACTGGCCAAACGCAGATGAGCCTCAGACAAATTCGCCTCCCGCAAATCTGCGCCTGAAAAATTGGCTTGATTCAAATTCGCTTTTCGAAAATTGGCTAACCGAAAGGCTCCGTCCGAGGCATTGGCCCCTCGCAAATCTGCCGCATAGAACGAGGCTTCATTCACCGTTGCTTGATGAAAGTTGGCATGGACCAAAATTGCCGCCGTAAAGTCGGCGCGAGAAAGATCGGCTCCCTGAAAATTTGCACCACTGAGATCTTGCTCGCGAAAATCAGCTCCCGATAAGTCCGCCCCACACAAATTCGCGGATTCATTGTTCGAATCATGATGGTCTTGCAACCATCGGGCATGTGAGGCCACTATTTTCTCCAGAACTACAGCTGAAATCGACTTCCCTTGATAGGCTCCCTGACAATCAGAAGAGTCAACCTGCTCATTTGAGCTACGCTGATGTGCGCTGTAAGCCATGGCCTCCCCAAAAACCCAGAGCGCCAGGATTCCCAAGCACCACCTGAAACTTCTACACACCGTTCCGCTTTTTCTTGTCGTAGACCCTTCTATGAAAAATCGCATCAAACCCATCCTCCTGTATTGATGATACGCAACACATTTCCAAAGAAAGAAACGTCTCCCGAATGAAATGAATAAGAGAGGGTTCTATAGGACTCATCATCACTCGTTTCGATATTATCCGGTTCTTCATCATAAATCATGTGGGCCAACCCATAGCTTGTAGATGTTTATATAGTCTTTTACCGGTATACTTCTTATAGAAGGAGCTCTGCCCCCTTAATGTAACAAGACATTAGGGCACCTCTAAAAACTGTCCTTTTTCCCGATGGCGGCGTCAGCCGCGTGCTCAAATCCTCATGTATTCGCCCATACACTGCGGTTTTCCGCGCGCGGCTTCCTTGCCCTGAGAAAAAATCACCAGTTTTTAGAGGTGCCCATCACTAAGAAAAGACGGTTTTTTCGATTCGCGCAACTTAACACACACCTCTTACAAGCATGACACGCCTCCAAGACATTCGCCGGATATTGTTGTGGATCTTGTTGCTGAACATCGTTGTAGCAGCAGCAAAATGGGTCTATGGCGTCATCACCCAATCCCTTGGCATGCAAGCCGATGGGCTGCATTCACTTTTTGATGCCCTCTCCAATGTGGTCGGACTAGTGGGACTGTGGTTAGCCTCACCCAAACCTGACGCTGATCATCCCTATGGTCATAAAAAATTTGAGACCTTAGCGACAGGAGCTATCGGAGGGCTTCTGGTCATGACGTGTATTTATATTCTCTGGAAAGCTTATCGGTCATGGACCATGGATACACACCCAGAGGTTACCACAATCAGTTTTCTCATCATGCTCATCACCATGGGCATGAATATGTTTGTGACGAAATGGGAACGTCAGAAAGGAAAGGAATTCAAAAGCGATATTCTGATGGCTGACTCGTATCACACAGCAAGTGATGTACTGACATCATTGTCAGTCATTGCGGGACTCATTGCCATTCAAGCTGGCTATCCGTTTATTGATCCACTAGTGGCTATTATCATCGCAGGGATCATCGCCTGGACTGCGATGATCGTTCTCAGAGACGTTTTGTCATCTTTGACGGATCAGATCCGACTAGATCCACAAGACATTCGCTCCACCGTCATGTCCCTGCCTGGCATTTTAGACTGCCACAACATCCGAACGCGCGGATTAGCCAGTCATGTTTTCGTGGACCTTTCGATTCACGTGGAGCCCAGCTGGTCGGTCGAACAAGCCCACAAGCTTGCCAGCACGGTGGAATCCCTTCTTCGTGAACAGTTTGACCCCATAGAAGATGTCGTCGTGCATATCGAACCGGAAGGACACGAACCAGGAGGATGAAAAACATGAGGCATGGGTTGCGGTCATTCCTCATATTTCTTGTTCATCGCTTTTCCCCTCCTAACCCCTCACTCCTTACTCCTCACGATCTTGGGGAATAGATAGGGAGGGAAATCGTAAACGCGGCTCCTTGTCCAGGAACGTTTTCTACGCGAATGCTTCCATTATGTTCCTGGACAATGCCATGAACCACGGTTAACCCAAGCCCCGTGCCCTCCCCCACTGCCTTGGTGGTAAAAAATGGATCAAACACTTTTGAAATATGTTCATCAGGAATCCCGGGGCCCGTATCTTTCACGCCAAGTTCAACGTCATTGTCTCGGCGGCCGAGCGTCAGTGTGAGAGTTCCACCTTCGGGCATGACCTGACAGGCATTCAGCACTAAATTCAAAAGCACTTGGCTCATATGATCCGGATCAGCTAGCACGTGAGGAAGATCAGAGGCATAGTCTTTGATGACCTGGATGTCATTTTTCTGGAAATTTTCGGGCAGCATATCCAGCACCTCTCCAGCGATTTTCCCTAAATTGACAGGTCGTTGTGCCGATGGACGTTTCCGGGCAAAGCTCAACAATTGATTCATAATTTTCGTAATACGCTCGACCTGCATCACAATCGTTTCTAACCCTCGCCTCGTTGATTCATCTTTGGCTCTGCGCATTAACAATTCGGCTCGCCCTAAAATGACATTCATGGGAGTCCCAATTTCATGCGCCATGCCGGAAGCCAGAGTCCCCAGCTCAGCCAATCGCTCGGTTTTTCGAAGTTGAACTTCCAAGCCACGCTGTTTGGTCATATCGCTCACACGCTGAGAGATATCTCGAAGAATGACCGTCATCCATCGTTTGCCAAGCCGATCGACTTTGGAGATGGACGCTTCCAAAGGAAACACTTCCCCAGTATATCGTAACCCGGAAATTTCTCCATACCTTCCCATGCGACGATAGGTCTCCCCGCTTTCTGCAAAACGAGCGAGATGCACTCGATGCACCTCGCGCATGGGCTCGGGAATCAAGTGATCCAGCGGCTTTCCAAGCACCTCAGACACCGAACATTGAAAAATTTCCTCGGCCGCCGCATTAAACAGAACAATATTGAAATCCTGGTCAAGCGTAATGATGCCATCCATCGCCGAATCAATAATGCTGGCTAGTTGCTGCTCTAAGGCTTCAACATTTTCTTGCGTGCCTTGATGCATGGTATGAACAGCACGCAGCCGGGCATTCTCTCTGCGAAGCAATTGCAGTTCATGCTCTAGGGTTTTGTTTGTCATGGAAGATTGGTTCTGCATACTCATTTAACCGGAGCCCGATCCAGAGTCAGGAGTGAAGTGTGAATAGCGAGGAGTCAACAATGGAGTTTTTTGACTTTTTGACGCCTTATTTCTCACGCTTCTCTTCTTCCATTTCCGCCAGCTTGCGATAAAGGGTTTTGCGGTCAATGCCTAAGACTTTGGCTGTTTGATATTTATTCCCGCCCATTTTCTCCAGTATCCGTCGAATGTACAGCGTTTCCACTTGTGCAAGAGGCATGGTCTCTTCCACCGCATCTTCTACAAATGGTCCTTCACCTTGGATCGCCTGAATATTTGGCGGCAAATCCTCTAATGATATCTTCGGTCCCTGGGTTAATGTTGCCGCACGCTCCACAATATTTTCTAATTCTCGAACATTCCCCGGCCATTGATAATCAATCAATCGGGCCAGGGCAGAATCGGCAATCCCTTCAACCTGTTTATGCTGAGCCGTCATACTTTTATGCAAAAGGCCATGAACAAGTAACGGAATATCTTCTTTACGCTCCCGCAGCGGCGGAAGACAGAGCTCAATCACGTTCAAGCGATAGTACAAATCCTCTCGAAACCGCTTGGCCGTGACTTCTTCGGCCAACATGACATTTGTCGCGGCAATGAGACGAACATTGATTGCCGTCGGTTTCGTGGCACCCACCCGCCGGATTTCCCGTTCTTGCACAGCACGCAGCAGCTTGGCTTGCAGGAGCATCGGTAATTCACTGACTTCATCCAGAAATAAGGTCCCATCCTGGGCTTCCTCAAAAAGCCCACACTTGTCGGTTTTCGCATCTGTAAAGGCGCCCCGCACATGACCGAACAGTTCGCTTTCTAATAACTGTTCAGGAATCGCCGCACAATTGACGGGAACAAAGGGATTGGCTTTCCGTTGGCTATTAAAGTGAAGAGCTTTCGCTACAAGCTCTTTCCCCGTTCCACTTTCTCCGGTAATGAGAATATTCGTTTGAGAATCCGCAACACGACGGATAAGGTCAAAAATTTCCCGCATGGGCTTGCTTTTGCCAAGGATTTGATCAAACGCAAACTCCCGACTGACCTGTTGACGTAACTGCTGCACCTCCTGGCGAAGAAGCGCCTCCCGGAGCGCTTTTTTCACCGTCACCAATAACTCATCGGCCTTCACCGGTTTGGTGAGATAATCGAAGGCTCCATGTTTCATCGCCTCAACGGCTGATTCGACCGAACCAAACGCCGTCATCATGATCAAATTGGCTTCAGGGTACTTTTGAACGACATGCTCAAGGAGACCAAAGCCATCCATTCCTTTCATCCGGATATCAGAGACGATCACTGGAAACTGTTCCGCTTGTAATCGCGCCAGGGCCTCTTCCCCATCTGAGGCGGCCACAACACGATACTGATCCTCTTCCAAAATATCCTGTAACAATTGCCGCATTTCCCGTTCATCATCAACCACTAAAATTGAAGGAGGATCATGCGTCATGAAAAGATTCCTTATCTGACAACGATTATTCGTCGCTCATTGGTCCATCCAAAGTGGATCAATGAGGGACAGAAAGAATACCCTTTTAAACCTAAAAACGGCAGTTGGATCACGAAAGTCTGCACAACCCCTTGACGCGCCTAGAAAATGGAAAAATGGCTTATCACCCACAAGGTGACCGCGCAATTTGTCCATTTCCTATGCCCATCAATTGCTTGCACAGCTTTTTCGCGCTCAACCACCGTCTTTAGGTTAAACGCCGCTATTGTAGCATTCTGCGTCAGGCCGATGTTACCCTCTGTAGCAATATACATCGCCTGCGGCAACCAACCCGGTCCTTACTCCGATCCACTCAAAAAAATACGCCCTCCTATAAGGCTGAGGTGGGAACGTTTCACCCTTTTTCTTAAGATCGCAGCATGCGGTTGGATGACCTTTTTCTGGCACTTCTCTTGCTGATACTTTAAAATTAGTTAGGCAGAGGCAGAGTTTCTTCAAGTGACAGGAAGGGATCGTCTTTTGAAGATTATTGTTGCAGTTGATGGCTCCACCAATTCGGGATACGCCTTGCAAGCGTTAGCACAGTTCGCACTTCCAACCGAATTGGTGCTTGTGCACGCACTAAACCTTCCTGAAGTGAATTACGCCATGGTAACACCTGAGCTTCGTGCAGAATTTCAGTCAAGTATGAAGAAAAAATTACGAGAGGAAGGCCAGCAAATTCTGACAGATGCCCAGGAACAGCTTTTACCTGATATTTCTCAGGTCCAACACATTCATCAAGAAGGCCATCCTGTGGATGTGATTCTCGAAACCGCACAGTCGGCCAAAGCTCATCTGATTATTCTGGGCGCAAGAGGCCTCGGGCAAATTAAAGAACTTATCCTTGGGAGCACCTCACATCGAGTCTTAATGCATGCTCCCTGCTCGACCATGATCCTCAAAGAACCTCTCACTCAATTAACAAAAATTCTCTTGCCCATTGAAGGAGACGAAGACACGAACGCCGCCTTGCAATTTCTCGCGCTCCAACCATTTCGTAAAGCCGTCGCCATTGATGTCTTCGCCGTCTGGGCTCAGCCTCAACTTGCTTGGCCCGTCACCCTGGGGCAATCAAAGCTTCTTGAAACTCACGCGATTGAAGAGGCGCAAGACCGCATGAAATCCGTTACAGACAAACTGGCCAAAATGGGCTATACAGCCGAGGCCAAAGTGGGAATGGGTGATCCGGCTTTTGCCATTCTTGAACAAGCCAAAGCCTCTGAAGCCGACATGATCGTGATGGGAACTCATGGACGAGGGGGGTTGGCCAGATTTTTTACGGGGAGCGTCTCACATACTGTCCTGCATCAGGCTCCATGTCCTGTCCTGATGGTTCGATAATAAAACATTCAAGGCTCGCATGATACCAGCCTCTCATTAACCACATGAATCAATAGGAGTCTCACGTATGAACCACCACTGGAGTCAAACGGTTCGAAGATTTGGCCTTCTGGCTTTGGGAATAGTTCTGATGGGAGGCACTGGACTTCCAAGTACCCCTTCGCAACAAGAAGTCAGCGTGACGATTAGAGACTATACATTTCAGACCTCACAAATGCCGCTTCAACTTCATACCGATACCATCATCCGGGTTAAAAACTTGGATAATGTACGGCATGACTTCGGATCCTTAATGTTTTTTAACATACTCACTCATGTCGAGAGTCAAGGGGTGGTGACGTATGGCAAAGGAGTCGAAGGTGCGTACATCGACCCTGGGCAAGAGGTCTCGTTCCGGCTCGTGCTCGACCAACCCGGCCGTTTTGAATTCCACTGTTCTATTCATCAGGATATGAAAGGCGAGATCTTGCTCTTAGTTGTGGACGCAGTATAGCCACCCTGTGAAACGTAAGACGAAAAAAGGAAGAAGAGTAAGGGATGAGGAGATTCAATGGTTAAGATCGTGACCCATATCCTCTTCGCAACAGATTTTTCTCCTTGCTCAACGCCAGCGTTTCGATACGCCTTAGAGTGGGCCAAAATCTTTGAAGCCCGATTGACGCTATTTCATGGACTAGCCCTTCAACCAGGCTTGGACATCGACGCCGGCATCGCCCAGCGCTATTTAGATGAGCAACGAAAAGTGGCAGAAGAACATATGCAAAAACTCCTGAAGGAATGCCGCCCGCATGTTTCACACACTGCAATCGAAATGCAAACCGGCTTAGCCTCGGCCCAAATTTGTGAGGCCGCTCGAGAGCTCCATGCCGACCTCGTGGTCACTGGCACGCACGGATGGACAGGCTTTAATCGGGTCCTCTTTGGCAGCATCGCCGAACGGGTTATCCAGGGAGCTCCTTGCCCCGTGCTATCGATTCCAGATCGAAGTCCCGATGAGATCGGAGACCTTCATACTCTTGCGGTACCACCACGGCAAATTGTTTTACCTCTGGATTTTTCCGATTGCTCGATGGATGCCTATGAATATGGGGTGCAAATCGCTGAATGGTTTGATGCCACCATCACGTTAGTCTATGCCATTGAACCACTGTCTTATAGTTTAGATTTCGCTCTGACCCACCCCCTGGAAGACAAAGCCAACAGAAAAAAAGTCGAGCAACGGCTAGAACAATTAACTGCCGTGCTCGTCGATCAAGGACTCACCGCATGCTATAAGTTAGTCGATACCCCATCGATGGAGGCTATTGTGAAAGTCAGTGCATCGGAAGAAGCTGACTTGGTCATCATGGGGACACATGCCCGTAAAGGCCTGTCCCGGATCATCTTAGGCAGCACAACGGCCAACGTCCTCCAGCACAGCCCCTACCCCGTCCTCACCGTCAAAAGTCCAAAATTTGAGGGTGGGCACCATACCGCTGCAGAAACAGAATCTTCATCGGTCTCTCCTCAAACATCAAAAACCAAAAGCTCTTGATTCAGAACACATTCATGTGTGGGATTCTTATGTCACTCCTGACCATGGCTATATCCATGGGAAAAATTTCCGCATGGACTATCTTTTCCCAGTCGCCGATCAATGCATTCATCAAGAAGGATTTTCACGAAACAGCTGCAACCATACGGTCTCTCGCTTCTTCAAGAAAGCTCAAGACCTGTTCGCGACTTACTGTCGGGAAACCTTCAAGAAAGTTATCAATAGTTTCACCAGCTTCAAGATAGTCCAATAACGTTTGAACTGGCACACGTGTTCCCGAGAAAACCGGGGTGCCCCCATCACATCGGGCAAACAAGTAATGAGTGGTTGAGACATATATAAAACTGTATCTCCGAATGTATCTGAGATCAAGAGCAGGGAGAGCCTAAAGCCAAACCAGCAGTGGCATACTGAGGTGTGGGATACGTGCGCTGTCTCACATGGTGCCCATGGATATCGGCATGACAACAGAAGCTCATCCTGACGACAAGACCGATGAGCTTTGTGGATACAGCTATAGTATGCCCATCAATGGCTTGTACAGCTTTTTCGTGCCCAATCGCCGTCTTTAGATTAAAGGATCCGAGATCTTATCCGATAAACACAAGTAACGATGACCATGAACTCAAAATCCTGACATTTGAAGGCCTCTTCTCGATAAGGGCATACCCATCGCGAGGTGGAGACGCAAAGCCTAGGATCAGCCTGCAAGGCTGATAGCCGGGTTGCCGAAGGAAGGGAAGCATCGACCGATGAATGGGGCCTTTCACGTTGCAACTTGCTCAACTTGAAGGAGGGGCCCCATGTTCACATCTACACCAATTTCTCGTGTGGCGATATTGTCACTTGGTTTTAGCTTCGCTCTCTCATTTCCTGGCAACACCTTTGCCGCAGATGATACAGTAAAGTTACAGTGGAATCCAAATTCAGAGTCTGATCTGGCTGGCTACCAAGTCTATCATGGCACAACTTCCGGGGTGTATGGAGGGCCAAAAGATGTGAAAAATAACACCTCTCACCAGCAATCAATAGATCCTACGAAAAGGCATTATTTTGCAGTCACAGCCTATGATACTGCAGGAAACGTGAGCGCTCCTTCGGCAGAGGTCAGTACACCACCGCCCAGCGGGAGTGTGCCTTCTGTAATTTTGTCACCAAACGCAGGTGCGACTTTTTCAGCCGGGCAAACAGTGACCGTCCAAGGCAAAGGTAGCAATTTAAAATGGGGCATCGATCGTCTTAGAGATGGTAAACCTGATTTTGCTTCTGGCACTGGACCAACCATGACGTTCACCGTTCCCAGTGACTCCACTACCCAGCAAGAGATTCATATTAAGCTCTCTGGGATCAACGGCAATGTTCTACAAGTTCATAAGATAGCTCCTTCAACGACACCGCCACCACCACCCAATGGTGCGGCCATTGCCATTAACTTTCAACCAGCCCACTCATCCGCTCCCCAGGGGTACCTGAAAGACGACGGTTCGTTGTATTCCGCGACACGCGGCTATGGCTGGAACCGACCCTTGACTCGTTACACCCGTGATCGCAATCAAAACAGTGACCCACGGCTGGATACGTTTGTTTTTGTTAGTGGACAAACCCCAGCCACTTGGACGTATAATCTCCCTAATGGAAAATATCTGGTTTCCCTTGCCAGTGGCGATGCCAATTGGAGCCAAGGGGCTCATCATGTCATGGTCGAGGGCCAAGTGGTTGTCAATAATGTGTATACGAAAAGAAATCAGTTCAAGACCATTTCTGATGTACCAGTGACTGTCGCCGATGGCAATTTAACCGTAGTGCTTTCACGAAACAGCGGACAGAATGCAATGCTCAATTATGTCAGCATTCGACCAGCTGGCACGAGCACCAATCCACCAACACCTACGCCAACACCTACACCAACACCCACATCGGCAACGAAAATCAATTTCCAACCCTCAAGCTCACCCGTTCCCCAAGGCTACCTAAAGGATGACGGCTCTTCATATTCGGCAGCTCGTGGCTATGGCTGGAACCGTGTACTCACGCGTTCAACACGGGATCGGAACCAAAACAGTGACCAACGGCTGGACACGTTTGTCTTTGTCACTGGACGAACCGCGGCCACTTGGACGTATAATCTCCCTACGGGCAACTATCTTATTTCCCTAGCTAGCGGCGATGCCAACTGGAGCCAAGGGGCTCATAATATTGCCATTGAAGGACAAACAGTGGTTCAAAATGTTCGGACGGGAACAAACAAATTCGTGGAAATCAACGACTTTTTTGTACCAGTGCACGACGGAAACTTGACAGTTGTTTTGCATAGCCCGGACAATAACGCAATGTTGAACTACATCACCATTACGCCTGTCCCTTAACGAAATTTATAGGGCTTTGGGAATGGGCTACAGCCAAGAGAAAGAGCCACTTTGCATAGCAAACTTGAACTTCCTCGGAATCGTGGGTACATACTTGAAGTATGGATAAAGTAGCAGATAAGGTGCCCATGAGGAATTGAGAGTCAATAAGGCATTCCATTCACTGCAATGGACAGACCTACGACAGTTAGCATATTTATGCGAGGCTGCAAGCAGGGGGGATTGCGTGGCAAAGCACCAAATGGTTCCTAACGCAGACCAATAGAATTCTCACTCGTCACGAAAGGAAGTTCTGGGCAACAACTAACAGCCGCATTTAGGGGCGGCCAAGGTATTTCGAAACAGCACTTCACTGTTACTTCTCACAACCGCTAAATTTTTGAAAGCAGATATTCCTTAGCCAAAGGAGGTTGGGGCTTTGTAACGTTTTTACGGAACCCATAGCAATAAACCTTCCCCGCCGCAAGCAGTGGGGAATATACCCTCAAGAGATTGAAAGATCAAGGGTTAGACACGGCCCGATAGATGACCTCGCAACTGTGCCTTAACAGGTCCCCAATAGCGATGAGAAATGCCCATCTGGGACGTGGTCTACTCCGTGAACCCAGCCGAGAGCTCCAATATGTCCGCCACACATGTCACGCTTTGCTTAAAGTGCCATTTGTCATATAAGCTCTGGAGGAAATTGTTGGGATATCCCTGTAGCAGAAAATTTCTTCCAGACTGCCAAGGTAGCCCTCATTCACAATAGGTTTTTTCATATACAGTAGGGGCTCAAAGGAAGACCTTTGAAGACATCGAAATCAATTATAGTTGCCAACTTCACCATTTCACTCACGGCTGAACGCCTGTCAACTTTGAAAAAGGCTAAAGTGCTCGACTGGATAACCACAATATCGTGAGAAAATCAATTCCTTATTATGACAAGTGATATGAGAATCAGGAGACGGGGGAGAATGGCAGTAAGGCACTATAGCCTTTTGGTATTCTTCCTTTCCCTGTTCTGTTTTTGTACGGAGCCCAGTTGGGCTAGTGTGCTCAGCGAAGTCGCCAACTCCATGCCATCAGGAACCTGGGCCCAACTCAATACCAATGGATTCACTCCCGCCTACCTCAAACATCCTGAAGGGAATAACGCACTCTCCACCCAGTTCATGGGAGAAGGAGCTTGGGATCCAGTTAGTAGACAAGTGCTCTTTTTGGGAGCCGGGCATTTCAATTTCTCACAACTCCATGTGTATTCTGAAAACTCCAATACTTGGACAAGAGGAACAGAACCAGAAGGCGCACCAGTTAGTCTAGGACACGGGTACTACCACAATAGTATATCGGTAGGCGATCGCATTTTGGGGTTTCTGAAGGCAGGCCCAAGCACCCTTCGTTTTTACCAATACAATATTGGCCAAAAAATTTGGACCACCAAGGCTTCAGGCTCAAATGATGGGGGCATCGCGCACGCTCTCGTATATTTCCCAGAACGGACGAAATGGTATGTGGCAGATGGAACATTCGGTAAAATCAGAGAATATGATCACATATCTGACGCCTGGAGTGTGCACACGACAGAACAAGATTGCTTCGGAGGAACCTCATACTATCATCAGTTTGCTTCCTACAATCCTGTGAGGCACGAAATAGTGTTCGGTGGAGGAAACACAAGCTCCGGCTCTTTCTCAACATCGTGGTGTAAGATGGGTGCAAGCGGGACGATTACTGATATGCCCCCGTCACCCCACACTCTCCGAGTTCCCGAAGCTGGAAATCCCACAAAGGGTTCTCTCATTACCATCGATCCTGTAACTGGTGATCTCTTAATCCTGACACAAGATGGGAAATTCTACTCGTTTAATTTTTCTTTGAATAATTGGACCACCATTGATGATCAATCTACTAGACCAGCAGCCCTCAGGCTGTCCAGTAACAATGTCACAAACGGATTCGTGGTGCCTATCAGCACGTATGGAGTCATCCTATACGCTGATTACAATGGCAGCAAATCGTCTATTTGGTTGTACAAGCATGCTCAAGGAGGATCGCCGATTCCTCCTCCAAACCCACCAGATACCAGTGCTCCAACAACACCCACAGCAATCGAAGCTTCGGCGAAGTCCCAGTCAACAGTGCATCTGACTTGGCAAGCATCAACTGACAATGTTGGAGTTTCCGGTTATGAGGTGGTGAGAAATGGAACGCCTATCGCTAACCCTTCAGGGACCTCTCTTGATGATACAGGCCTCACCCCAAACACCACATATGTATATCAGGTAAGGGCCTTTGACTTTTCCGGAAATACTTCTCTTCAATCACCATCCGTCAGCATCACAACTCCAAGAGGTACGAATCCATCCACGCCTTCTCCACCCGTCACGACCACACCCAATACGATTCAAATATTCAATACGTCCGGAACTTCGCAAACGAGGAGGCCGGTTTCCATTGCTCGGCCATTCCGAAAAGGCGAGATACCCGACTTCGCACAAGCCATCGTCGACGGGACACCGGTACTTACACAGAATGATGTAAAAAACCGCTGGGCAGATGGTTCACTAAAATTTGCTATTATCAGTTTTATCATTCCGAATCTCCCAAGCTCTATCTTTTCTGCTGGATCTGTTGAAGTAGAGTTTGTCAATCAAAACTCTGGACACAATTCTGGTTTTCTCACACAATCTGATTTATTGGCTTCGGAGTACCATTTCGATGGTACCATTCAGATGACAGGATCTTCGACTAAAACAATTAGTGCTCGCAGTATGCTCGAAGCTGGTCACTTCCGTTACTGGTTGAAGGGCCCGATTGTCACGGCTGTGATTATAGAAGATCGCTCACCCGCACGAACCTATGACCAGGATTTTGGTGATAACAGCAAAGCCCTCCATCCAATCTTTGAGGGGTGGTTTTACCCCCAAGGGCACAAAGTCCAACTTGGCTACACGATGGAAAATATTTGGGCTAGCTCGACAGCTTCAAACAGTATGCGCGATCTCAACTATGCCATTACTCTCAAGTCTGGTGATTCCTCACCAGCCACGGAGTGGACGCATGCATCGTTCAACCACATCGGAAAGACACGATGGCATAAAGTCTTCTGGCTTGGCTCTGACCCAGAGAATATTCGTATTGATCACAATCTTGATTATCTGATCAGCACTGGGGCCATCCCTCATTATAATACTTTGTTGAATCCAGCGTCAGGTATTGAAAACGGAAGTTACTCAACATTTAACAAGTATAAGAACACCATAGATGGCAGTCATGGGGGAAATTCCAAGAGAATTGGCAACTATAGTAAATCCATGAATTCTGGGGGTGCCAATGAATGGATTGGCCCGCTCAATAGATGGGAAATAACCTGGCTCTATTCAATGTCCGAACAGGGTTGGGAAATGGTGACCGGGAATGCTGACTTGGCAGGTCGCATGCCCATGTTTTTGCGGGAGGCCGATGTGAATGCAGGTCAAGGAGATTTCTATGACCAACAGTGGAACCATAGAACTAACCTTCTCAGCCAGGGCAATAAAAATGGTACCGGCACTGTCAATACTTTTGGAAGACCGATCTCTATCAATGCCAGAGCTACTGTTGATTTGGGATTTGGAAATGGGGCAGCAGGAAATGCTCAGGATCGTATTAATTCCGGTCCAATATCGAGCGATGGCTGGGGTACCATCAAACGCGACCACCAGCCGGATGTCTGTTCAATTGCGTATATGTTTAGTGGACGGTATTACTATCTTGAATGTCTTCAAATGCAAGCAGCGCACAATATCGCATGGAAACTTGCGGGATGGAATTCTGACTTTGCCAGGCCTGGTGACGTCGGGCTCTTGCATGATTCACAAGTTCGAGGAGACGCCTGGGGATTAAAATCCATTGCCAACGCAGCCTTTCTCTCACCTGACAACGAACCAGAACAGGCCTATTTTCTGGATAAAATCCACGATAATATTGCATCATGGGAAGGCATTCAAAATTTGCCCATGACCTATCTTTCTAAACCGCAGGTCTGGGGATATGGCAGGAATAAGCGCTCGACCAACCCAGAAATTCTAGGGGGGAGACCTCCGTCACCGCTGGGACAATGGGCAGTGAGAAGTCCGGCCTTTATCCAAGCCCCACTGCTATCAGAAGGTCTGAGACGTGCTGGTTCTCCATGGGAAGAAAACTTTTTGCTCATCATCCTTGGTTGGGCTGAACAACGCGAACTCTGTGGATGTAACAAGCTACTCAAGTTTATGGCAAAGAAACGCTTTCGAATTAATCTGTCGAGTATCGCCGACACAGGTACGGACTTAGGAAATTTCATCGGCCCATATCGTGATCCGACAGTTTTAGCATTAACCAACGATTGGCCACAATCAATGGATGAGTTCGTAGCACAGTATAGAACAACTGAAGCACCGTATACGAACCGGCGGCCACCTCCCGGCCTGACTCCGGACCACTCCTATGAAATGATCTCCCTAGCAGCTGACTCGTTCTTAACTGGCTATACAGTGGATGGGTTTAATGGCATGGACGCGTACAATGCTAATCTCGCATCCATGCCTCAAATTAACTTAGATGGGCAAGAATCAAGCAGTCCGAAATGGTCGATTACACCCTTCAGCAACAGTAATGGAGGAGGTTTACCAGAGGACAACATACCACCGAATCCCCCAAGGAATTTGAATGTTGTTCAGTAAATAAAACAAGGGGATGGACCTGCCCCGTTCTTCGGCCATTTTGAATGTTAATTTTTTGAGTGATGGTTGTCTCTGTGAGCCTCTCAGTTTCCTGATTTTCTCCAACCTCTTGGTCGTATTGCTCCATGATCGTCATCTGATGGCCATTTGTGTGCGTTGAATTTTCCGTGACAGAGGCCTCCCTCGTGTTCCTGGCACTTGCAAGGGCCTGTTGAAAAAATCCGCCAGCGGCGTTTTCGCCATATTTCCGTGCTCACGTACTGCCAGTACGCTCCGCGCGTAAAAAGGGCTGCGGCCTTCCCTTCGACAAGCTCAGGGCAGGCTCCTTCGGGAGTGTCACGACAGAGTTGCCTGCCAAAGGGCACAATGAAATTTTCGACGGCATCGTTAAAGGCCAACTGATTCTCATGGGGTTTCCGCATAGGATCTCCTGGTGCAAGCTTTTTGAAGGAAGCACGAACATTTCCGTGCACGTCGCCCCTGGTTGTACAAGCAATCGTCCCCTCAAATCAACGGTTTCCACTTTTTTCAGCAAACCCTAAATATGTAACCAGTCTTCTTGCCTGCGCATGTAAAGCCGTGACCTAACAATCTACATATAGCTAATCAATTTCATTCTTAGACCACGGCCTCCTACCATTGCTCTCATGGGATCGGAGTAATGGTCACATAATTCAGCATTGAGTGAAACGTTGATCCACCGACGGTAATCGAGAGTGAGCCATCTGTGACCACCGCGAAATGATCAGTCACAGAAAAAAACTCATTGGGATGCGTGGTGATTCGATCAATGACCGTCTGACCTTCGACTACGACGACATGTGGTCCTTGATCCCAACTCGCATCTCCACTGGCTAAACTAACGAGGTAGTTGCCATTAGGAAGATCATAGCGCCATGTCGCAGTCGTAGCGGGCTGGGTAAATACGAAGGTATCCAACCGTTGATCGGGTTGAGCATTGCGGTCACGCGTACTCAGGTCAACATTCCAGCCATAACCGCGACTAGCCGAGTAGAGAGCTCCAGTATCTTGAACATACCCAGTCGGCACTGCGGCGTTCGCCGGTTGGAAATTCATCAAAACTCCACTTCCAGATGGCGGCGGTGGCGGCGGCGGTGGTGGCGGTGGCGGTGGTGGCGTTCCACCAGTTGCCGGAGTAATGGTCACATAATTCAGCATTGAGTGAAACGTTGATCCACCGACGGTAATCGAGAGTGAGCCATCTGTGACCACCGCGAAATGATCAGTCACAGAAAAAAACTCATTGGGATGCGTGGTGATTCGATCAATGACCGTCTGACCTTCGACTACGACGACATGTGGTCCTTGATCCCAACTCGCATCTCCACTGGCTAAACTAACGAGGTAGTTGCCATTAGGAAGATCATAGCGCCATGTCGCAGTCATAGCGGGCTGGGTAAATACGAAGGTATCCAACCGTTGATCGGGTTGAGCATTGCGGTCACGCGTACTCAGGTCAACATTCCAGCCATAACCGCGACTAGCCGAGTAGAGAGCTCCAGTATCTTGAACATACCCAGTCGGCACTGCGGCGTTCGCCGGTTGGAAATTCATCAAAACTCCACTTCCAGATGGCGGTGGTGGTGGCGGCGGTGGTGGTGGTGGCGGCGGTGGCGGCGGTGGTGGTGGCGGTGGTGGCGGTGGTGGCGGCGGTGGCGAGGATCCGCCTGGGCTGTGTTTATATATCCAGATCTCTGCTTCTTCCCCTACGGCTTTCCCATACATAATTACGCCATAAGTATTAACAGGGATCACAACGGAACTAAGAACATTATTAAAGGATTGACTAAATATGCTTGGTCGTCCTACATCGTTCACTGTCCCCCAACGTCGGGTCAAAAAATCAAAACTTAGCAACTGGCCTGTTTGTGTCAGAACCACAAGGTCGCCAGAGGTCGGGTCAACTTGGATAAGTGCTCCAGGCCCTAGGTGGGCTGGAATATGAAGCGCAGATGGGGAGTCGGGCATCTGTACGACTGTTCCCGAAGATCCTAATATACACCATTTTCTGGATCGGAAGGTTGGGGAGCCCCCATCATTGCCCCCCCCAAGGGCCACCTCTCCTCGTAACGGAAGGTAGACGGCAAAAGTGTGATAAATTCCTGTCTTGCCAAAGCAGCTGGATTTCGTCGCGATCACACTCCAGGAGTTCGTGCTGGGATTGTATTCACGAATTTTGCCAAAGGTTCCATCTGGCATCACCCAAGTGCCACGCTCGGGGAAATAGGTCAGAGCTTGTGCTGTGCCCCCATCATCAGCGGTAGTACTGATGAGATCCCAGGTGTTGGTTGTACTAATGGTTGATCTGATAGGAAATTGATACAGTTTGATGTCTGCCGAATTTAATCGAATATATCCGAGTATCCCAGTTCCGGCATCGAGTGCGTTATGGTTATATCCGTGTCCCCAATTCCTGGGAAATCCAGGTATACGCCCACCTTCTCGCCATGAATCGCTTCCATCATCGTATACATGTAACTTACTCTGTCCTTCGCGGCCGGCTCCAAGGAAATAGGCGCGGCGGGTGATAGGATCCCACGTTCCTTCCACCAGATGAGAAAGTGTAGACCGGTTACTTCCCTGAAAAAAGAATCTAGTTGGGGGATCTGACAATCGCCCCCATTCACCAGTTGCCAGACTATTGGCTACAGTACCTAATTCTGTGGCTCCGGAGTGCCCCGGAGCCATTAGCCCAGATAAGACGCTAACTAAAAAGACGGCGACTATGAATATAAGACTCATGACATCCTTCCCTCCTCCATGATGGCGAGTTAAATGAGGCTACAGTGTTATAGAAGTTGTATGATAATTTTTCAATCAACGATTCTTATGAACAAGGGCATCCATCAGGTTATGTGCCATTTCCAGATATGACAAACAGCGGAGATACGACGTTCCTACGTTTCGTGATTCTCATGGTGTTTCTTCTTATATACAGAACCGAATTCGCTAATTTCACATTTTACAAAAAACTTGTCAAGATTATTTTGCACGTACTGACGACACCTTTCGCTATTTTGATTTTTTGTATTATCTTTGTGAAAGGGCTGCGCAGTAGATCTATGTGTATGATTATTTATCCATTGTTGTCGCATAAACTCAGAGTAGGAACTCTAGAGAGATGGCTAAATAGAAGGGGAAACAGATCGCCTTGCAACAACGGAAGAAGGACTCGTCGGAGAAAGAGATTCAATTGGAACAGCCGCAATCATTTGTTGTAAGGACTCAGTCAACCAGGCTTCAAATTTGGGATATGCGATTACGAGTACAATACACAAGGCCATTTTGTGGTATAACCCGTCTCTCGTTTCGCGTTGACCGCACCTGAGAGAAGGTGGGTGATGTGGTACGAACCCTATACGGCAGAACGCTTGTTTACGGAAATCACCACAGAAGCGGCCGCCCAGGCCCTGCTGTGGCGGTGGCGCTTGCAGGGCAAGGAGGTTCATTCTCCCCATTGTCATGCCGAGGAATGTTATGTGCTCGCCACGCGGCCCGCACTTGCCGAGGCTGTCAGCGGCAACTTCGACTGCGAGCGGGCACGATCATGGAAACCTCGAAGACGCCGTTGCTGCTTTGGGTGAAAGCGGTGTTTTACGTTATGCAAGGCAAACGCGGCATGTCCGCGCAGGAACTCCAGCGGTATTTGGGGCTGAAGTCCTACAGCCGTATGTGGGGCATGCTCCGAATTTACACATTGAAGCACATACGGACATTGTACAGAAAAAGCGCTTACAAGAGGTCTTCCGGTTCTTGCAGGAGTCTGACCGGATCAGGGAGCAGACTTTTTTTAGCAAGCCCTATTTATTAGGGTATTAGGGATGTCGCTGAAAGCGTCAAACTCACGACATAGAGCCTATAGGCCCTATGTACAAGGTTGCCCAAAAACTGAGGAACCCATTATGGGTCTGTTGAAAAAAGCCGCCAGCGGCGTTCCCTAGACCAGTAAGAAGTGAAAAGTGAGAAGTAAAGAGCACGAGAAAAACCTCAGGGCTGGACGGATCCTTCGACATACTCAGGACAGGCTTTTTTGAACAGACCCGATGCTACTGATCACAAACAGCTTCCTGGCGAAATATGGCCCTTGATATCTTTATTATTCAGGTGGCATAAAGCAGCGAATGCCGTGTAGACATGATGATTGCAAAAAGGGCACCCTCCCTGCGTCAGCCAATCATTTTGATCATCCGAGGTCGTCTGGCGACGCCTCACACTGAAGGAGGGTACCCATGAACTACTGTGGCATTGACCTGGCGAGCAAAGCAAGTGCACTCTGTATCATCAACGAAGCAGGAGCCCTTGTCCGTGAACAAATGGTTCCGACCGACGCCCGGGAGTTAGGCGAGGCCCTGACGGGCTTGGGTCGCCTGCGGTGCGTGGTCGAGGCCGCGCCGTTAGCGGAATGGGTGGCGCAGGTGTTGGAGGAGTCGGGGCATGAGGTCATCCTCATTGATCCCCGACGGGCGAAGGCGGTGATCCAAACGAAGAATAAGACCGACAAGTTGGATGCGCGGAATTTGGCGAAGCTGGCGCAGGTCGGCTGGTACACGGCAGTTCATCGGAAAACGCCTCTGGCCCGGCTGCAACGGACCCAGCTGCAAGCGCGCAATGGGTTGGTGGAGACGGCCAAAGCGCAAGCGGCCCGCATTCGAGGTCTGTTGCGGGCGCATGGGGTGAAAGTTGGGGCGGTCTCGGCGGGACAGTTTGTCGCCACCGTGCAGGCCTTGGTAACGGAGCACGTGCCCGCTCTCACGACAGCCCTGGAGCCCTTGCTGCAGATTTATCGCCAGGCCCAGGAGGGAGCGAAGACCTTAGCTCGGCAGATGACGAAGCAGGTACAGCAGGATCCCATCTGTCAGCGCTTGATGCAAGTGCCGGGAGTGGGGCCCTTGGTGGCGGGAACCTATGTCGCCACGCTGGATGATCCTACGCGGTTTCGCACCTCGACGCAGGTGGCGGCTTATCTGGGCTTGGTGCCCCGCGTCTATCAGTCCGGGGCTGCCAACTATCATGGCCGGGTCAGTAAAGAAGGCGACAAACTGCTGCGCTGGCTGTTAGTGGAAGCCGCTCCTGTCTTGTTGACTCGGACGAAGCGCAATTGTGCGCTCAAGCGGTGGGGCTTGAAGTTAGCGAAGAAGCGAGGACAGGGTAAAGCGAATGTGGCCGTGGCGCGGAAATTAGCCATCCTGCTCCATCGCCTCTGGATGACCGAGGCCGCGTTTACACCTGACCCTGGGTGAGACAGGGGTAGAGCCTCGACGACGGCCCACAGGGCTAGACAAGTGAGGCGGGTTGGGGTTCGGGGCGGGTGACCTCGTGGAGTGTTTGAGACGCTCACGTCTCGCGGTTCAGCTTGAGGCCCCGACTCCGACACCATCGTGTGGCGCTGGGCGACCACGGAGAGAAGCATGAACTTCGAATCCGACTCATTAAGAAGAAAAAAGAACCGGGAGGGGTTGACTCTGCTTTAGAGAAACACTCCCATTCTGTATGTTTGGCCGAAAACAGAAGACTGGAAAAGAGGTTGAGGAATTCCTTAGAATAGCGGATTGTGTACAAGGGTTTTTT
Organism: Nitrospirales bacterium; assembly: GCA_965223315.1. Taxonomy (GTDB): domain Bacteria; phylum Nitrospirota; class Nitrospiria; order Nitrospirales; family UBA8639; genus Nitrospira_E. The sequence continues at coordinate 1,551,034 of CBDCWD010000004.1, read as the reverse complement.
TATTTGATTTACCAAAGGATTGCCCCATGAAAATCACGCTGGTATTTCTCACCATCGCACTAACCATGAGCCTTTCTTCGCCGACCTGGGCCTATGAGGAAGTTTCCGTCTCAAATGGAGGTTCGATTTCCGGAAAGATTGTGCTAGCCGGTAAGGAACCGCCTCCCCTGGCCTTCTCGCTTGTCACCAATAATAACACCGAATTTTGCGGCCGTATTTCGACCGGCGATGGCTGGCGCCTAATCGATGAATTTCATGTTGCCCCCGATGGCGGATTAAAAAATACGGTAGTGTTCTTGGAAGGCATCCATCAAGGAAAAGCGTTTCCTGAAACCCCACCCTCTCAAGTAGTGGTCGAAGATTGCGTGTTCGATCCCTGGCTCCTGGTGGTTCGTGATCATCAGCCCATTCATATTAAAAACATGGACCCGATCATCCATGATGTGCAGATCTATGAAACCGCTCCCTTTGGAGCCAAAGTCATGCTTCACCGTCCGCTTCGACTCAACCCATTCCATCCCAAAGATCTTCTGAAAGACCATCAACACAAACCAGGCGAAGCCATGATCGACACCATCCACTTTACCCAGGGCCGCAGAACATTTTTTATAGAATGTGGCTTTCATCCGTACATGCAAGCCTGGGGACTCGCCGTTTACAATCCGTATTACGCGGTCACGGATGAAAACGGACATTTCACACTCCCCGACATTCCTGAAGGAGTGTATAAATTGGTGGCCTGGCATCCAGGCATGGCAGGTTTTTTGGATATGAAAGTCGTCGTGCTTGGCAATGAAGACCTGAAGGTGCGGATGGCATTTCCTGAACCGCGAGACCGGCGCATGGCCCACAATACCATGTCGCCAACCTATCGGTTTGGCACGCGCGCCTTAGAACGGGAGGGCGCCGTGATTGACATTCAAGTCACTCACGAAGATCAAGGGACAGGCAACCACTAAAAGGCACCCCCCGCCCTCAAGACTAGACTGCCTGCTTCATTGAAGGGCAGGCTCTTCTTGATGGGGCGAGAGCAGAGCCTGTAATTCATCGCCAGTCATCACTTCAGCCTTTAAGAGTTGCTCGGCAGCCGATAACAAGACAGGCTGAAGTTTTGTCAGCATCGTTCGGACACGGTTCCCTTGTTCATCAATGAGCCGCCTCACTTCGGAATCAATTTCTTGTGCCGTATGTTCGGAATAGGTGGGGACAGCATGAGGTTCGGCCGTTTTTAAAAATGTTGGCTGAATCGATTCATCCAAACTTACCGTCCCTAGCTTGTCGCTCATGCCGTAATCTTTGACCATTCGTTTCGCGATATTCGTCGCTTTCTGCAGATCATCTGCGGCCCCTGTGGAGGCTTCTCCAAACACTAACTCCTCCGCAATACGCCCCCCTAACAGTACGGCTATTCGATTTTCTAATTCTGTTCTCGTTAAGAGGTAGCGATCTTCAGTCGGCAATTGCAACGTATACCCCAGAGCCGCAATGCCTCGAGGAATGATAGAAATTTTATGCACGGGATCTGCGCCAGGCAATGACAACGCCACTAATGCATGTCCCACTTCATGATGGGCCACTCGGCGACGTTCCTCTTCATTGAGAACACGGTTCTTCTTTTCCAGTCCTGCCACCACTCGCTCGACGGCTTCCTGAAAATCCTCCTCTTGCGCAGTCTCTCGGCCACGCCGAATGGCCAATAATGCGGCCTCATTGACCACATTCGCTAAGTCGGCCCCAACCATGCCAGGTGTCATCGCCGCAATCTTTTCTAAATCCACCTCAGAGTCAACCTTGATAGATTGAGCATGAATGGCCAAAATGGCGACGCGTCCAGCCCGGTCAGGACGGTCAACAACGACTTGCCGATCGAACCGCCCCGCTCGGAGCAACGCCGGGTCTAAAATTTCTGGGCGATTGGTCGCCGCTAAAATAATGACTCCAACACGAGGGTCGAACCCATCCATTTCAACCAGCAGTTGGTTCAAGGTCTGTTCCCGCTCCTCATGCATCATAGGACCAGTTCCCCGTGCCTTTCCTAACGCATCCAGTTCATCAACAAAAATGATACAAGGTGCCTTGGCTTGAGCTTGCTCGAATAAGTCTCTGACACGCGCGGCACCCACGCCCACAAACATTTCCACAAATTCCGATCCGCTAATAGAAAAAAATGGCACCCCGGCCTCTCCGGCAATCGCCTTGGCCAGCAAGGTCTTTCCAGTGCCAGGAGGGCCAACCAGAAGTACTCCCTTGGGAATCTTCCCACCAATTTTTGTATATTTTTCTGGTGTACGTAAAAATTCCACAACCTCTAACAGCTCTTCTCTCGCCTCATCCACACCAGCCACATCCTTCATGCGCGTCGGAATGTCTTTTTCCATATAGACCTTGGCTTTGGACTTTCCTATTCGCATGAACCCGCCGCCAGCACCCTGCCCAACCTTTCGTAAAATCCAGAACCAGATCGCCGCAAAAATTAAGATCGGCACCACCCAAGAGGCCACATCTTTCCAGAGTGTACTAATGACCACCCCGGCAAACTCCACATGTTTTTCCTCAAGCAGCCGAACGAGATCCGGATCGTCCACCCGCACGGTTTGAAACCATTGCGAGCTGTCTCCATCCCGGCCTTCTTTCAATTTTCCATGGATGACAGTGTCCGTAATAGACACTTCGGCAACTTTATCGTTTTGGACCCAGGCTTTGAATTGGCTATATGGCACCTCATCCATATGTTGAGACGCCACATAAATCTCCTGAAGGATAATGAGTGCCCAAAATGCGATAATGAAATACCACAGAGAAACGCGATGCTTTTTCTCCATAATGATTCTCCAACGATCATAGCCTCGACACTCGAGGCAACTGGTATTACTGTACCCAAGAAAACCAGACTCGTCTATGCTTATGACACGCTTCCCCAAAGCAATAGGGTTTCCATGAGACCAAATTCTCTTTACAATCTCAGCAAGAGCACTCAACCATATACGGCTATCAAGCAACCCTGAATCCCGGTTTTCTTTGTTGATTGCAGATGAATGTCTTTCAAGATCCCCAACACATTTGGTGGCTCTTCGCCAGCGCTATAGCAGTGGGCGGCTTATCCTGGCTCGTATGCTTCTTGTATTGCCGAAACCGTAGGCTCGAAGCCCTGAACATTCTCGAAACTCAACTTGCCACCAGACAGACTCAATTGGATGCCCTTCGAACGCAGATGGAAAATCTGCATCAAACACATGACAATCTTTGCAAAGAATTTCGTCTGATGGAAAACGCAAAAGTTTCAGCAGAAACCAAATTAACGAACACCCAAGAACACCTTGACTCTCAACGCACACTGCTAGAAGAGGCAAAGCGGAGTCTTTCAGACACGTTTCGTTCGTTGGCTTCGGAAGCCTTAGCTGGAAATAATAAGGGATTCTTAGCACTCGCCGAGGAGAAATTTAAAGCACTGAAAGAGGAAACCGCCATCGAACTCAATCATCGCCAGACTTCCCTCGAGGCCTTAGTGAACCCGCTCACAGAATCTCTTCGTACCTATCAACAAGAAGCCAAGGCCTTGGAAGACAAACGGCTTCGTGAATTGGGCTCAGTGAGTGAACAACTCAAACACTTGGCTGCCGCGCAGTCCTCACTTCAAGCTGAGACTTCCAAGCTCGTCAATGCTTTGCGTTCACCTCACGTTCGAGGCCGATGGGGTGAAATTGCGTTGCGAAAGACGGCGGAACTTGCAGGCATGTCAGCCTATTGTGATTTTCATGAGCAGGAACAGGTCACCAGCGAAACCGGCCGACTCCGTCCTGACATGGTGGTCAGGCTTCCAGCTGGACGGGAAATTATCGTCGATTCGAAAGTACCGCTTCACGCTTTTTTGGAAAGCTTGGAATCACATACTGATGAAGCTCGCACCACAGCCCTCAAACGACATGCCGACCAAGTCAAATTCCATGTTCGTCAGCTGGCATCCAAAGACTATTGGGAGCAATTCCCCTCCGCACCGGAATTTGTGGTCCTGTTCATTCCCAATGATTCCTTTTTGGCCGCAGCCGCGGAACAAGACCCGGCCCTCATCGAATCGGCCTTAACCCAAAAAGTAGTCATTGCCACACCAACCACCTTCATTGCGTTACTTCGAGCCATCGCCTTTGGCTGGCGGCAAGAGCAAGTGGCAGAAAGTTCGCAACGCATCAGTCTCTTAGGCCAGGAATTGGCAGAACGCATGAGCACTATGGCGGAGCATTTCTCCAAAGTCGGTCAGACCCTCGGCCGCGCCGTTGAATCCTACAATGCGGCCGTGGCGTCTCTGGAAAATCGCATTTTGCCCTCTGCCAGAAAGTTCAAACAGCTTGGCGTGAATCCCCGAAAAGACATTCCAGACCTCGAGCCAATTGAACACAGCACAAGAGTTCTATCAAAAGCCACTCGTTCCGACGAGGACCGCCCCCCATCTCTCTAAAGGGCACCTTTAAAAACCGTCCTTTTCCGCGATGGCGGCGTCACCCGCGTGCTCACAGCCTTCGGCGCGCACAAACGTGGCGCTCTTCGCGCCGTGCGCCCTCATGTATTGGCCCATACACTGCGGTTTTCCGCGCGCGGCTTCCTTGCCCTCACGCAAAAATCCTAGTTTTTAGAGATGCCCTAAAGCCTATTACGAGCAGTTGCCCCTTGCATTTCCGGCAAAGTTTCTTCTCCTCGGCCACTCGTTACATTCAATATTTTTACCCTTCTGAGATCTTGACCATTTGAATAATTGCGTTATTCTTTAACTGGCTCTCATACTGCCACCATAAAATCCTTGGCACGCATTCGATGAGGTCTCGGAAAGGAGGGAAACCCTGATGAACACATTAGCCAGCCTGGCGGCTTTGTTACGACTAGATCAACACGATTTCTGGCCAAATAAAAGATATGCTTCTATGGTTGGAGCAATCGTTGTTGCTCATCTTATCCTCCTATCCGGATTATGGAGCAGTCCCTCCTGGGCAGTAACAGATGAACCGGATTCACCTGAGAAGAACATCCTCGAGATCCCGCTCCCTGAAGGGAATTATCCCAGGACCCTGAAATTCCCATTATATGAGCAGCAGAACATCCAATATTTTAGCGCAGGGTTGGGCAAAGAAGAGCGAAGCTTGACGTATCCGCCATATCCCTTGAAATTAGTGTTTATCCAAGGAAAAGGAGCCTATTTAGCTGGAGTTTCCGTTGATGTGGCAACAAAGGATGGCAAGACCGTACTCAGCATTCCAGGTGATCACGTTCAGGGACCTTGGCTATTTATGAATATTCCGACTGGAACCTATGTCGTTCGAGGAACCAATTCACGTGGCAGGAGTATTGAGAAAACGGTCATTGTTCGAGCTGACTCACCGACAGTCGCCCATTTTCAATGGCCCTAATGGGTCACTACATAGAATGAGAATGACCTGAAAAATCTATGAAAATAATTATTTATACATAGATTAAAATACTTAAACAATAATATTTTTTCTGTGGAAGGTTGCTGCATGTTTTATGCTCTTTTTGCTGATTTCATTCAGTTATTTGATGTTATGTTTCAATATATTCTCGAATTATGAGGATTTTTTAATATTCTGTTAATCTTGACTTAAGAACTACAAGCTATATCTGAGAAGATCAGTTATAATAATTTTTTTGTCATTCGAACGGGTAGGAGAAAAACATGGCACAGCACGGCATAGAAAAGAAAACAGGCACTTCGAGAAAACGGGCTGCAAGTTTAGCGTCAGTCCCGACCATTAAAGAAGCCCCACCAGTCAAGTTGGACCAACCGGCACGTCCAGACTCCTGCACTCGTTGCGGAGGCTTACTCGTGTCCCATTGGTGCATGAACGTCAATTATGACGCTGGCGGGATGGAAATCCTGACGCAACGATGCTTGCAATGCGGAGAAGTTATTGACCCTGTGATATTGGAAAATCGTCAACACCCGGAACGGGAAGCTATGAAGAAAAAGACCCGTCCCTTGTTATCAAGACCTTTGGCTTCATCCAAGAGTAAAGGCGCAGGCCTCAGTTGTAGCCCTGTTGCCTAGTGCTTCTTACACAGCTTCGCTCGCGAGACTGTGTGAAAGGACCACCCACAAGGATGAGCCGGAATTTGCACCCTGAGGATACACAGACTTCGTGTTGTTCTAGTCTATCCTCCCCAGGATAATCTCAGGCTGTACTCTCCCCTCCTTCTTGTGGGTCCCTTTTGTTGTCGTCGTATCCCCCTTTTTCTGTAAAGTCTTCCCGCATTTTACGTTCTTCACACATTTCTAGTTGTGAACCAGCCCATCGTCGGATACCACAAAGATGAGCACGATGACTGGGTCGCTGATTTGCGTTGTGGACATGGACAGCATGTCCGGCATAACCCTCCGTTCAGCAACAGGCCTTGGGTTCAAACGGCCAAAGGGCGCGAGCAATACCTCGGAACGATCTTAGATTGTAAAAAGTGTGAAGAAGAACGAAAGCAGGCGTGAAAAATTTGCGACTAGCCTACCTATGGGTTATGCCACATTGCTCCGTCCGCCGATTGATCATTTCCCTGGTGAGTGATCTTGATCGTATCGCCATCCTTCACTATGGCATCCAACGTAGAAATTTTTTGATTAATGGTGAGCATGAGTTGATGCGAGTGAAGAAAGGGAAGCACCTCTTGAAAATGATGAGGGTACGCTTCTAAGACTTGGCAGAGTGGCATCGATTGCTCTAACGAAATTTCTACCTCAGGATCCTCCACCACTTCACGAAGAGCATGCCCAAACATCAAGACCTTTACCATCAGTTGTCCCCTACCCTTCTATCACCATCGTTGTAGTGTTAACTACCGCTGGGGCGAGGGTAGAAAAAACCGCCCATTGCATCCTAGGCGGAAAGGTCCGCTACTCGGGACTCTTCTTGGGTACTGTCAGAATCAAAGGGAAGCTCTAATGGAAGAGCTTCGGAAGTACCGAGATCTTTGAGTTCCTTTAAGGGCGGAAGGTCGCGAAGGTCGCGTAACCCAAAACGTTGTAAAAATTGTTTACCGGTTCCATACAAAATCGGCCGTCCTGGGATTTCTTGCCGCCCGACAATTCGAATCAATTTTTGATCCAACAAAGTGCGCAACACTCCGGACGTTTCCACTCCTCTGATTTTTTCAATACCGCTTCGGGTAATCGGCTGTTTATACCCAATAATCGCCAAAGTCTCTAAAGCAGAACGGGAAAGCCTGGAGGAAACTTTAGCTTTTGAGAGCTGCTTGATAGCTGCATGCTGTTCGGGCCGCGTCACTATCACATACCCCCCTGCCACTTCTGAAATTTGCAACCCCCGTCCAGCTTGATCGTAGTCGGCTTGAAGAATCTGCATCGTCGTTCGGACAGTAGACTTTGGTACGCCTTCTAAGACAGAAGCCAACTTTTCTATGGTCAAGGGATCGTGCGAGACAAAAAGCAACGCTTCCATGGTCGCCTTGATATCTTCGATATCCCACTCCACATCTGCCGTTGGTTGCCCAACAATCCCCGATTCATGGGTTCCATCACCATTCACCGCCATCTCAAGCGAACTTTGCGTGTCTGACCTCTCCACATCTATGACCTCTGAGGAACACTGTCCGTTCGTCACTGCATCTGTCATCATACGCCCTCCTTCGGTGACCTCATCGGATCCTTCCTCCAACATACACAACACCTCATCCTAAGAATCTTCAGAAACATTGATGTCAGAATTCGTCGCTTCCCCTGCAGGCACAAACCGCCGAGTGACATGAATTGGTCCAAATTCCTCGTCCTGGAACAACCGTACCAGATTCATGCGTACCAGCTCTAACAGCCCCAAGAACGTTGCAATAATTAAGGGACGAGACCATTGCTGATCAAACAGCCCTACAAAGGGAAGGGTAGCTTCAATTTCCAGTCTCTCCATAATCACTTGAATCCGCTCTTCAACAGTCCAGTTTTCCCGTACTACTTCGACAAAAGTCTCAGACGGAGCCCGTTCAAGTACTTCTTGCAGAGCAGAAATGAGGTCGAAGATTTGCAAATCTTCCGTCCACACCTCCTCCTCTTCTCCAGAGATGTCGGGGAGGGGCAGCGGATCACGTCCAAATGAATCCTGCCAGACACGCTCCCGCGCCACCAAGCTTCCGGCCGCTTCCTTAAACCGCTCATATTCAATCAGCTGACGCACTAATTCACTTCGAGGATCAAGGGTTTCCTCATCCTCAACCTCACTCGATTCCTCTTTGGGAAGTAGCATACGCGACTTGATGTAGAGCAATGTCGCCGCCATGACCAAAAATTCTCCAGCTAAGGACAGATTCAAGGTCTTCATGACCGAGAGATACTCCAAATACTGACGGGTGATCAACGCAATCGGGATATCGTAGATATTGATTTTCTGTTTACGTATCAGGTGCAGAAGAAGATCCATGGGCCCCGTAAAGGCCTCAAGCTTCACTTCATATGCCTGATCATCTTCTAAATCGGAAAGATCCGAAAAATCCACGGAAGGGGCAGAATCCAATCACAAGCCTTTCTGCAAAAACCGAAAGCGGAGAGTATTTCTCAGGTATACCATCTTTTGTAGGAACTCGCAATAGCCTACCCAAATATAGTGGTTTATGCTGAATTTTCCTGAGATTTTCTTTTCAGAGTCCACAGATACACGACGGCCATAATGAGGAGCGCACCGAGAACCATCCATTGGGTTTGTGGATTGAGGCGTCTGTCCGTGACCGGAATCTCTATCGAAAAATTGCTGTCCGAAAAATTTGGCTGGACCGCAAACTCGGCTTCTGAGAAATCTGGAGACCCTTCAAGGCTTGCAAAGTACGAGTTGGAAAAATCCACCACAGTCTGAAACTCCGCTTTGCGAAAAGACGCCTGTTGTTTGAACTCACTGAATCGAAAATAGATTTCCTGATGCGTCTCCACTTCCGAAAAATCTACCGGCCCATGAAATATCGATCCGGAAAAACCGGTGCCGCTCAGAAATTTCACCTGTGAAAAATTTGCGGTCTGTTGAAATTGTACCCCTAGAAATTCTGCAACTCCGGTAAATTGCACGCCGGGAAAAAGGGCGGAAGCTCGAAACCTCGCTTTGTGAAATCGAGAATGTGTGCCAAAAACTGTCTGAGAAAAATCTGCCGATTGTTCAAACTGAGTCCCTATGAAAAACCCCTCAAACCCGACCTGAACATTAGTGAACACAAAGGGTTTCACAAAAATGACTCGAGAAAGGTCAACAGACTGAAGAAACGTGGTTCCGGAAATTTCCACATCTCCTAAAATAATCAATACATCCTTGACCAAATTCGTTGCCAGCACTTTTTCAAATTGGCTCTCACGAATACGTAGAGATTCAGGAATCACACGGACTGACTTCAAACCCTTTCGCTGAAGGTGTTGCTGAATATCCAAGGGAAGATTGGGGACATCAACAATAGGCTGGAGCGGCAAGTCATCTAGCATAATATCTCCAGATATGAGAGCCCCTTCAACATCAAGACTTTTCCCGTTCTGTAACGCTTTAAGCACATCTGCCCCTTTGACTGCGAAATTGTGTAAATCCTTGGAACGACACAACCCCTCAAGATGGACCCAGAACACGTTGGATTGGCTTGAAGGAGGAGGAGAAAGACGACAAGCTTCAGCGTTTTCCAGGAGAAACATTCCCCAAAACACGATTCCTACGAGAACAAAGATACGCACTTGGCCTCATTGCTCCACGTGTGCTTTTCGGTCTGAACTGAATAGGTCCTACACAAACAATGTTGATACAACCGATGGCCGTCCTCACTCGTCAAAGAAGAGCAGTGCAAATTAGGAGGGAGACGATGTTTCTGCAGGAGAAGACGGAGCCTCATGAGGAGGGGGTGACACAGGTTGAGACGGCTCGGTTGAGGAATCCGCTTTCTCAACTGGAGGCTTGGACGATTTGGCATCAGATGTCCCTGCACTAGCAGCCTCGGAAGGCTTCGCAATATCTTTCAACGCTAAGTAAAAATCTTGCCGCTCATAATCAGGTTGGGAAAGACCCTGTTCAACTTCTTGAAGAGTTTTTGGAGCAGGCACCACAACTTTATCCCCTTCTTGCCAATTGGCTGGGGTGGCGCAAGCATAGCGTTGAGTCGTCTGCAGCGCGACGACTAAACGGAAAATCTCATCAACGTTTCGCCCAGCATTCAGGGGATAGTAGACCAACGACCGAATCACACGCTTTGGATCAATGACAAACACCGCACGGACCGTGGCGGTTGAGCTCGCATTTGGGTGAATCATGCCATAGAGCTGGGCAATCTTCATATCAGAATCGGCAATCATTGGAAATGGAATTTCCACATTCATCTTGTCCTGGAGGTTTCGAACCCAGGCTAAATGTGCATGAATACTGTCAACACTCAATCCAATAAGCTTGATATTTCTCTGACGGAACCGTTCATATTGCCGGGCAAACGCGATTAATTCCGTGGAACACACTGGGGTAAAGTCCGCGGGATGGGAAAAGAACACCACCCAATCCTGCTCTTGCCAGGCACTGAAATTAAAATCCGTGTGTTGAGTCGTGACCCCAGAAAAGTCTGGCGCATGATCTCCAATGCGAGGTAAACCGCGTTCTTCCGACATGAATCCTCCTTAACTGCTCTACCGAGTTATTTACCAAGATCGAGGAATATCCTCTTCATCATCTCCCGTGTTCACTTCGGTCTCACGGAAGAACTTTTCTGGACCTAGCTCTTCTGATAAATCTTCAGTCAAATCTAAATCCTCATCAGCTTCGTCAGCCAAATCTTCGGCAAAATCATCATCATCAAAATCATCATCAAGGTCATCCACATCTAACTCATCCGAATCATCCACAAGATCAGCCGTGAGAGAATCAAGCGAGATTTCGCCCTCGGCCTCAACTTCGATATCTAATTCTGAATCAATGTCATCTGGCAAGACCGGGGCGAGTGTTTCCGTCGCCGTCCCGGAACCGGTTGGTTTCTTGGTTGAAGAGTCATCAAGTACAACCGAGAGGGTCTCAGATTTTGTAGCGTCGGCCTTGGTGGATTTCTTGGCGAGAGATTTCTTGCCGGGAACAATCGAATCCTTTTTTGTGCTCCCTGCAGATTTTCGAGGCTGAGTGACCGCTTTTGTCGACAGCTTTGGCTTGCCACCCTTCACGCCCTTGGATTGTTGCTTAGTTGGAGTCCCGCGAGTCTTTGTTGTTCGCTCCAACGAAGAACGAGTGCGAGAAGAGGTGGTCTTCCTTTTTACCGTTGATTTGGAGGCTGCTTTTAGACTTTTGGCTTTTTTTGTAGTCTTCTTAGAAGCCGGCTTCGCTTTCTTGACCGCTGCTTTCGATGTCGTCTTTTTGGTGACTTTTTTCAGTGTCTTCGCTTTACCTTTCGCTGTCTTCTTTGACGCAACGGTGGAGCGTGAAGCGCCCTTGACCACTCGTTTCGGCTTTGCAGAGGATTTTGGTCCAGCTTTGGCATTCTTTGATGTTGCCTTCGTCGAAGCCTTACTGGACGATGCCCGTTTAATGTTCTTCCCAGCTTTTTTCGACACGCCTTTAGTTTTCACCAGTACCTTTTTTCGAGACGTCGGTCTGGGCTTGGCCTTTAACTTGGACTTGGGCTTAGCCTTAGCAGCCATCTATCATCCTCCTGATAAAATGATCCACAACGGACCCGATTAGATACGGACCGCCTCCTGACTTGCCCCCATCTACCATGGAGAGGGCCTTGCAATCAACAATTTGAAACCTTCCGGCCGCTCATAATCCCTGCTAAGATATTTCCCTTATGGAGATTATCACCACACATTTGGAAGCAGATTTTGATGGAATTGCTTCCATGGTAGCCGCTCACAAGCTATACCCCGATGCCCATTTGGTTCTTCCGGGCGGGGTCCAAACCAGAGAACGGGCCTACCTCGCGCAATATCCAATTCCCTTGACATCACTTTCAGATCTTCCCCTATCCGAAATTTCACGAGTGATTCTGGTCGATGCGGACCACCAGGACCGCTTAGGTCTTATAGAAACAGTCGTTAAAAATCAACTCATTTCTTTACATATTTGGGACCATCACCCTCTGGAAGCCACAAATCCACTGGCTAAACGCGCCGAGGTGCTCAAACTCGAGCCTATCGGGGCCTGCATCACCCTCTTAGTCGAGGCCCTTCAAGAACAGTCTCTAAGTTGGTCACCAGAGGAAGCCACCCTTTTTACCCTTGCGCTGTATGAAGAAACTGGCCATTTCACCTTCCTGCATACTACCCCTCGAGACCTGGAAGTGGGTGCACGATTACTTGAAACTGGCGCCAATCTCACCATCGTGAACGATTTTATACAACGCAAATGGACCGAACCGCAAACGGCTCTTTTTCAGGCACTATTGCAAGCCACTCAACTGCTAAACATGGGACAACGCCGGATTGTTCTCGCAACAGTAGCCTGGGAAGAATATGTCGCTGATCTCGCTCCTGTCACGCACCAACTCGGTCAACTGTATAATGCCGATGCGGTCCTGATCGCCGTTGCCATGGATGGCAAGATTCAATTTATTGGACGCAGCCGCCATGTTGATATGGACATGAACCGCATCGCAATCTCCCTGGGGGGGGGCGGACATATCATGGCCGCCGCTGCCAGTATCAAAGGACTCTCGTTGGCTCAGGTCGAGCAACAATTACATGAATTGCTGCAAGAACAGGCCAAAACGTGGCTCCCCATTCGCCGTCTCATGACTGCTCCAGTGCGGACAGTCGGGCAAGGCACCACCATCAAACAGACCGAACGCTTGATGACCCAGTATGAAGTCAATGCACTCCCCGTTGTGGGCTCTCGTGGGAAATTTATCGGTCTCGTCACACGGGAGGCTATACAAAAAGGGCTTTATCACAAGCTCGCCAACCAACCGGTCGAACACGTTATGCTACAAGATGTTTTTCGGGCCAATCCCACGACTCCATTTGAAGAGGTGCACCTGCAAATGGTGGAACGCAATCAGCGAATTGTCCCCATCCTCGACAATGAAAGTGTCATCGGAATCTTTAGCCGGACCGATCTGTTGCGCGCCTTACACCACGAGCCTGAACAAAGAACAACACGTCCGTCAGGAACGACTCCACCTCTTGCGACCCATTCCTCTCTCAAACCGCTACATACGTGGAACGTCCAACACCTTCTCACTCAACACCTTCCACCTCCTATTCTATCCCTATTGGAAATAGTTGAAGGACTGGCGAATCAACTGGACGTTTCCATATTTCTGGTAGGTGGATTTGTCCGAGATTTGCTGCTAGGCATCGACAACGTTGATTTGGATTTTGTCGTCGAAGGCGACGGGATACAATTCGGAAAATTACTGGCTAAGGAATTATCCACGGCCTGGACGACTCACGAACGCTTTGGGACGGTCTCCATTACACTTCCACAGAGACTCAGTTTACCCCACATGCATCACCTGGATGTAGCCACCGCCAGGACGGAATATTACGAATATCCCACAGCTCTGCCCACTGTCGAACGGAGCTCAATCAAAAAAGACCTGTACCGGAGAGACTTTACCATCAACGCGCTGGCTATTCGCATCAATCGCACTCCTGGAGAACTGTTGGATTATTTCGGAGGACGGCGGGACCTGAAGAGCAAGGTGATTCGCGTCCTTCACAGTTTAAGTTTCGTGGAAGATCCTACTCGCGTGTTTCGGGCTATTCGTTTTGAGCAGCGATTCGGCTTCCGTATCAGCAAAGAAACCGAATCATTCGTTCAGCAAGCCCAAACAATGAAGCTCTTTCAACGATTGTCGGGTTCACGACTAGGTAACGAACTTGTGCATATGCTAGAGGAGCCTTCCCCACTAAAAGGAATTCGGCGGCTGGAAGAATTTTGTCTGGTGCCGTTCATTCATCCGCAATTACACACAAAGTCCCGCGTGCAACAAACTTTCGAAGCGGTCGAAACCATATTGGTTTGGTTCAGGATTGAATATCCAAACACCCCAGTGAAACGATGGCTGCCCCATGGATTGGCATGGTTTGAACCATTAGGGAACACCGAACTCACAAAAATCTGGAAGCGGCTCGGCTTTCCCCAAGGACATATCAAAACCGCCGGGAAGTATTTAGCCGCACAGTCAACACTTATCCGCACGTTAAATAAACAACACGTAGCGCCATCGGAGGCATACGCTTTACTGTCATCTTGGCCACCTGAAATCCTCTTATTTCTCATGGCGAAAGCTCAACTCAAACCAACCACTCACCGAGCTATGGAAAGGATTCGTGAATACTTCACCACATGGCAGCATGTATCCATGTCTCTATCTGGCCATGATCTTGAAGATATGAACCTTCCGAAAGGACCAGCCTACCGCCGCGTCTTAGATGCCATCTTCAACGCTAAGCTCGACGGCATCGTGTCCACCAAGGATGACGAGTTCCGCTTGGCAAAAACTCTCATCGAAAAAGAAATTCGAGGCAAGCATGCAAAACCAGCCTAAGATCGGTTTCGCGCTTTTTCCTCTTTCATGACACTTCCTCCTTCTCACTCCACTCAACCAACCCGCATCCGCTGGAGAATTCTTTTTCTCCTGCTCCTCATCAGCATTGTCACTTACATTGACCGGGTGAACATTTCCATCACGGCTCGGCACATGATGCCCTCACTTGGCCTGACGGATCTCCAAATGGGCTGGATCTTTTCAGCCTTTGTCTTGGGATATGCGCTCTTTCAAGTGCCAGGCGGGTGGATGGGCGACCGATGGGGACCACGCCGAGTCTTAACCTTCGCCGTGATCTGGTGGTCTGTTTTCACCGCACTGACCGCCCTGGCCCCAACGCTCCCCCTTGTCAATGTCATTGGCATTATGGGTTCATTCGTCGTCATACGATTCCTTATCGGCATAGGAGAAGCCGCCGCACTACCCAACTTCAATCGTTCAGTGGCCAACTGGCATCCGCCGCAAGAGCGTGGACTCGGCATCGGCATCACGATAGGGGGCATCGGCATCGGGTCTGCCCTCACACCACCTGTCACCGCTTGGATCATGGTGAACTATGGCTGGCAAACCGCGTTTTATGCGGCTGGTCTCCTGGGAATCGCCATCGCACTCCTCTGGTATTGGTATGCCACAGACTCTCCCCGCCAACATCGACACGTCAACGATGCCGAAGTCGCCATCATCGAAGGAAAATTATTGCAAACCTCAACTTCCCCTCTCCCCTCGAGGGGAGAGGGCCAGGGTGAGGGGGGAAAGCACCAAACAACCTCAGTTCCCTGGAAAGCCATCCTCACCACACCAACTGTCTGGTGGCTGGTCATCAGCTATACCTGCTTGGGATACGTGGCCTACATCTACATGTCCTGGTTCTATTTGTATCTGGTTAACATCAGAGGATTCGCTATTCTTCAGGGAGCCTTTTTTGCCTCGGCTCCGTTTATCGCCATGACGATTTTTTGCCCATTGGGCGGCTGGGTCACCGACCGGCTCACGGAAAAATACGGCATCAATTGGGGAAGAGCCAGCGTGGGTGGAACGGGTATGATATTAGCCGCATTATTTATTATCATTGGCGCAAACGTGGAATCCCCTTACGTGGCTATCGGATTTTTATCCTTAGGCGCAGGGTGGCTCTACTTCACCGTCGGCCCCTTCTGGTCTTCAACCACCGATCTCTCCAAACCCTACGCCGGCACACTCTCCGGCCTTATGAACACCGGCGCCAATTTAGGTGGGACGCTTTCCCCAACTCTCACCCCCTGGATCGCCGATTCGTTCGGCTGGCCTATCGCCCTCGGCCTCGCCGCCGCCATCGCATTTGTTGGAGGACTCTGTTGGTTCATGATCCGCCCAGGCCTGGGTATAAAAACCTAAGAGCACCTTGAAGCTTATTTTCTCCAGCCCCAAAAGAAAATTCTGATGACCCATGCTACACTAACTCGATGAGTCCAACCGTACTCAAAATTCGAGGCTTTCGCTTTTTCTTCTTTTCTCGCGAAGAAGAACGAATGCACATTCACGTACATTGTGGAGATGGGGAGGCAAAGTTTTGGCTTGAACCTGAAATTCAATTAGCCCACAATTATTCATTATCGGGTTCACATCTTCGCGAAATTGAGCAACTGATAAAGGAGCACCACCATGAGTTCGTCAACGCCTGGAAAAACCACTTCAGAACTTGAAGTCACGAATATTTCCTCTCACGGAATATGGTTATTCACGAATAACGAGGAACTCTTTCTTGCATACCAGGATTTCCCATGGTTTAAGGAAGCCCCAGTTGGAAAAATTTTGAATGTAGAAGAACCCACACCAGGCCACTACTATTGGCCAGACTTGGATATAGACTTGGGCATGGAGAGCATCAAACACCCTACCCAATTTCCCTTCAAAGCAAAAAACAACATGTAATTTCTGAGCTATGCGTCACAGGATCAAGAGTCCGCCAAAATTTTGGCCAAAAACCTGGAAGCGAGAGGCCATCAAGTATGGGACCCTGAGCGTGATTTGATATCTGGAAGTGACTAGGCATCCACACTTCTGAAGCAAATGAAATCTGCTGAGGCAATGGTTGTATTATTGTCTCCGGAAGCCATTGAATCTCGTTGGGTTTCCCACGAGATTGAATATGCACTGGGGGCCAAGCGTTTACAAGACAGGCTAATCCCTGTTCTGGTCCGTCCTACCAAGAAAATTCCTTGGATTCTTCGAGAATTGCAATTAATAATCCAGAGAAAGCCTCTCAAGAAATTCTCGAGCGGCTTCAACATGCTCAGCATGGCTCTCAAGCGACCAAATAAAAGACCTAAAAAGGCCTTCCTTTCTCATTCATCAAAAAATCTTGCCTTTTCAAGTCGACTAGCAAAGAATCTCGCACAATACAACGTCAAGACATTTTATAGCCAAAAGCACATCGTGGGTGCCCAAGAATGGCACGACGAAATCGGTGCAGCGCTCAAAAGTTGCGATTGGCTCACTAATGGGGTCAGACTCGAATTAAATTTGCCAAAACGATTCTTAATCTCATGAAAAATTTAGTTGGGTTCTAACCCTATAATATTTTGACTTTTTGGCCTCAACGACGTACAAGAAGACGACACTATTCGATTGATCATCAAGGAGTGCTTATGCAATGTCCATGTGAAAGTGGAAAGACCTTTAAGACCTGTTGCGAACCGTTGATTGCAGGCACTAAAGATGCGGAAACCGCTGAAGAACTCATGCGTTCCAGGTACACGGCCTATACCCAAGTGGAAATGGACTATATTGAAAAGACACACGATCCCAAGACGCGCGACCAAACTGACATGGACTCCAACCGTAAATGGGCTGAGTCTACAAAATGGATTGGCTTGGAAATTTTAGAAACCCAACAGGGCGGTGCGGAGGATGAAGTTGGCAGCGTCACCTTTACGGCCAAGTTTGAAACCGACGAGAGGATTCAAGAACACCATGAACGCAGCCTCTTTCGCAAAGAACACGGGAAATGGTACTTCGTGGATGCCAGTGACCCAACCAAGACACCTATCATCCGCAGTGAACCCAAAATTGGCCGAAATGATCCCTGCCCTTGCGGCAGCGGGAAAAAATACAAAAAATGCTGCGCCAACACATAAGAAAGATTTATGGGCACCTCTAAAAACTGGTGATTTTTTCTGAGGGCAAGGAAGCCGCGCGCGGAAAACCGCAGTGTATGGGCCAATACATGAGGATTTGAGCACGCGGCTGACGCCGCCATCGGGGAAAAGGACAGTTTTTAGAGGTGCCCTTATGCTCTCAAGGCAGCGTATCAAGCTTGAGCTTCGCCCTGCCAAAGCATGTCATAGCCCAATTCCATCGTGTCCGTGCACATTTCAGCGACCGCCGCAAACGTCTTGTGAAACACTTCGTCGGCATGCGAGCGCTCATGATCCTCGAATGATTTCCAATACGTGACAATGACGTAATGTTCATCCGCTGTCTGTGCGGGATTCATTGAACCCTCTAAAGAAACAAACCCCGAGAATTTAAACACTTGTCCAGCAATAAATCCGCCTTTTTCCCCGCCGTACGTCTGCTTCACTACCATACACATTTCCCCCACCGCCAGTTCTAGCTGATCGAACTCGACTCCTGGCTTCAACTTCACCGTATTGAATAGCATTTTTGTTCCAAAAGGAATGGTAATGGGACCAAACATCGCAACCTCCTAGCGGTTATCTGACAAATGAAATGGGCCTCTCCTGTTCTTCGAGCTTATCACTATAGTATGGATTTTTTCAGGTCAGAGTCCACTATGACAATTCCACCGCCAACTCTCTCTATCCAGTATTTCAAGATCCCTCTAGTCTGAGGTAGTGTTTTCCGATATATGCCGGTATGGGGAAACATTTTTCAAAGGCTGATATACTTCTAGCATTTGGAATCTCAATTGTTTTCTTGGTTCTTGGGCACAAAGTAAGGAGGGGCCATGTTTATCAGTAACATTGAAGAAATTCCTGGCAAAACGATTACCACCTGCTATGGCATTGTGTCGGGCAGTACCGTGCGAGCCAAACATGTAGGCCGGGATATTTTTGCTAGCATCAAGAATATATTCGGCGGAGAACTAAAAGGTTATACGGAACTGTTGGGTGAATCACGAGATGAGGCATTGGATCGGATGAAAGCTCAAGCTCAACAATTAGGCGCGAATGCAATTGTCAATGTGCGCTTTTCAACCTCATCTGTAGCAGCTGGCGCGGCCGAAATTTATGTCTACGGCACCGCCGTCACCGTGGAATAAGAAACATGGAAAACCTGATCTTTTTTCTAATTTTATTATCGCTCGGCTATGTGTTTGGAAAAATGGCCGAGAGCCGCCATTACCGATCAATTCGAGCCAGAGAGCATGCTCTGGTCAGACTACCCACCATCTCAAGCAAAAAGCCCATCGGAAATGATTCTCCTATTCACCATGCCGAGTTAGTTCACGGCCACGTCGTGATTTCGGTAGATTACTTCAAGCAAATTCTGGCTGGATTACGAAACGTGTTTGGCGGTACCGTCCAAGCCTACGAAACTCTGCTTGATCGAGCCAGACGCGAAGCCATCCTCCGCATGAAAGAAAGCTGCCCCACTGCCGATCAAATCCTGAATCTTCGCGTTGAAACCTCTTCCATCTCTAAGGGTGGAGGCGATCGGATTGGTTCCGTGGAAGTCTTAGCCTACGGTACAGCCATTTCCTTCCAACGGTCTCCTCAAAACTCTAACTTGTGAAGTATCAACCCTCCCTTCCTGAACACAACGACAACGTTTCGCACCAACAGCCCGTGCGAGAGTTTTTCATACTCATAGCCGGCATGCTGATTGTCGTCCTCCTCGGGTATTGGGCACTCGGATTCGTCGTCGATATCGCTGTCGATTACCTTTCCCCAGAACAAGAAGCTCAACTCCATGCAACCCTAGATATTAATTGGGAGTTTGGAGAGGAATCGATGCCCAAAAAACAGGCCCAACTTCAGAGTTTGGTTGATGCTTTTCAACCCTGTCTATCTCTCCCCTACCCCATTACCGTCAGCCTCGTGAAATCAGACATGGTCAATGCCATGGCCGTCCCCGGCGGGAAGATGATCGTATTTTCCGGCCTCTTAGATGCCGTCTCGTCCACCAATGGCATGATGTTTGTTCTGGCCCATGAGTTAGGCCATTTTCAAAACCGTGACCACTTGCGATTATTGGGAAGAGGCATTGTCCTCAGTATCCTCGCCATGTTGGCATTTGGAGGAGATTCAGGATTCTCTGAAATCTTGGCATCCACAATTAACCTGCGCACTGCCAAATATTCTCAAACCCGAGAAAGCCAAGCCGACCGCACTGCCCTGCACGCTCTTCAATGCCACTTTGGACATGTCGGCGGCGCCACAGAATTATTTGAAAGCCTCCAAGCTCAAGAAGAAGATTCTGACTTCGGACTCGCGCATTATTTTGACAGCCATCCCCAACTCCAACAACGTATCGACGACCTCCACCAACTTGCGCAAGAACTTGGCTTTTCTGAAAAGAAAACCGAAAATTTATAGTTATTCAACTAAGTTCCACACGTTCACAGCCATCGCCCCCTCTGAGCTCGCCCCCCTCACCCTGCCTTCGTTCCTCTTCGGAACGAAGCCTCCAAGGTGGCGAGGGGCAATAAAGAAAGGCCGCGAACTCTCTCGAAATGATGCCCTTGGAACTTACTTGGAACACCTAAATAGAGAGGTTGTTGAATAATTCAGTGACGAAAAGACCTTTAGAACAATGGTGACTTCAAGTCACCGGGAATGGTCAAAAAAGCATGCCCTGAGTCTTTCGAAGGGTTCGTCCGATCCTGTCCTAAAACTTTCTCGAAGGGGCCTATCCTGAGCTTGTCAAAGGAACGGCCGCAGCCATGTTTGCGCGCGGAGCGTCCTGGCACGCCGTGAGCCCGAAGGTCCGGAAAAATGGCGAGAACACTACTGGCGGCTTTTTTCAGACCCAAGAAAGAAGTGTTATACGTCATTCCCGGATCAGATGCAGAGGCCTATGCCACACAACGCTATCCGCACAAACCCATCAAGTATGTCGGGAATAGCCTCCGGCCTCAGACGATTCAGGGCTTTCTTACTGACTTACCTCTGGTATTTCAACGAGAAAAATCCAAAGGACTCGATGCGGTTTATCATTTCAATTTTATTGGGCAAGAGACAGAAGAAGCAACCATTATCATTCAGAATCAGACCTTAACCCTCGTGAAAGGACTCCAGGGAGAAGCCAACCTCCACCTAATAGCCGACAGTCAAACCTGGTTAAAATTTTTGGCGAAAGAACGCAATCTGTTATGGGCCTTGTTCATACGGAAAATTCAGATCAAAGGTTCACTGAAATTTTTCCATGCGTTTGTCCGTTGCTTTCCCAACTCATAACACGCCACGATGAGCAACACCCCAAGCTCTAGTTAAAATTGACAAATAGCTGTAAACCTTCCAAAATTGCGCCGTTACCTGGGATCGAGTTTTCAATCCATCGGCCAGAGAATTTGACAGTAATTCCTGACCCTACAGAAAATTGGATGTGAGTACGCACCAAATTAGAAGGAGACCAATGATTGTATGCTGAGGAAAAAATCACTCATCGGGATACCTGGCATCTATGTGGTCATCGAAGACCTCGGGCCGGAATTAAAGGGGGTCATCACGAGGACAGCCTTACGCAAACGCATCGAGATGCAACTGCTGACAGCAGGCATCCGTCTAGTCAAAAAACTCGAAGCGGCCAAGTTACCTGGTGAACCATATCTTTATCTTAATGTCGCGGCCATCCCCCTGGGACCAAAGCGCTATGCCTGCGGGATTGACCTTGAAGTCCACCAACTCGTGAATCTCGTACATCGTTCCACCAGTGGCCATGCCAGCACCTGGGAACAGGGGGTCGTAACAACTGGCGGCGTTAAAACTATTTTCGACAATGTTGATGCACTTGTCTTTGATTTTATTTGTGATTATTTAGCAATGAATCCCAAGAACTAGGCCGTCACCTCATCAAGAGCATTCAGTCCGAAACAGCTCAAACGTGACTGAAGAGCCAACTATTAGTTGAAACAAAATAATGCGCTTGAGAAAAATTTGACGCCAATGCGCTAATCATGCGAAAAAGGCGCTGGACCATCTTTCGAGACGTAAAGGAGAACCTCCATGTCAAAAGCACGAGCACGGCACATTTTAGTGTCTACCGAAGAAGCCTGTAACAAGTTAAAAACAGAAATTGAAGGCGGAGGGGATTTTGCCGCCGCAGCCAAAGAACATTCAACCTGTCCTTCTGGCAAACAAGGTGGAGATCTGGGAGAGTTCGGCCCCGGTCAAATGGTAAAAGAATTTGATGAAGTCGTCTTTAGTGGAGAACTGGGCAAAGTCCATGGCCCAGTCAAGACGCAGTTCGGTTATCATCTCCTCGAAATCACTAGCCGTACGCCATAACCTCATTGATGATTGAGGATCAGGCCTGACCGGAAGATGAGAGCCTTACCTTCCTTATTTTTCCAGTTTTGGAACAAACAACGATTTCTTCTATCGTTATGGCTCTCACACGAGGACGAAAGATACTGCCAGCATTGTGGGTCCGTATTCACGAGGCCTTAACGAAGTGGTGTGGACATCCATTACAGCCTTAGATTCAATCCGGCACGTACCGAATACCCAGCATATACTGCCGGCCGCGTCCAGGCAGGCTGTCGCCAAATGGGTCTAAAGCTGGCACGTAGTCATCATAGGAAGCATCAAAGAGATTTTGACACGCCACATACAGATTGACGTTGCGATATACCTCATAGCTGACCTTCGCATGCGCCAGAAACACCTCATCTTCCTCAAACGGCGCGATGTCGATGGCGCTGCGATAGGTGCCATGCACGGCGGCCGACCAGCGGCCCTGCCGATACATTGCCATAAATGACGAGAAGTCATCGAAGCGTGTTTCCTGGATCTCCTGAATAATATGCGTGTGATTAACTCTCACTCGTAAGTTGCGGGTCACATCCCATAGGGCGCCGGCCTCAAGGCCGCTGACAGTCCGGTCTCCTGCATTCCTGAACACAATACTTTCGGCCGTTCCCGTCGTTTGCTCCTCAATCAGATCATTCAAGACACTATAGAAATACGTCACCTGAAGATTCGCGTGCCCAATACGTTGGTTGACCGAGACTTCTGCCGTTTGAATCGTTTCCGCCCGGATATCGGGATCGGCAAATCTGCTCACTTTCTCTTCGGACGAAGGGACCCGGTAGGCCGAGCCATAAATCACTTTGAAGGTAGTTGAATCTGTTGGAGTATAGATCAACGCCACCCGTGGATTGACCGTATGTTCATTCGTCAGGTCATAGTAGTCGTAACGGACCCCCAAGGTCGTGCGCCACTGCTCATTGAACATGTGCTCATACTGGGCATAGAGACTCACCGTGTTATAGAACGCTTCTTGCCTTGCGAAAGTCGGATTATGCCGAACTTGTTGCACGCCCCCGAAAAATACAAATTGACCGGGGCCAATACGATCATGATTGCGGTTAATCCCGGCAAACGCTTGGCCATTGCGGAGGAAATTCACCCCAAAGCTGAATCGCTGGGCTGCCGTCAGATCATAGCGGACATTCACCGCCCCATTGAACGCTTCCGAGCGGCCATACGGGCCAGCCAGATGATCACGAGTAATCCCGTCGGTAGCCGTGAGCTCCCCAAACCGAAGAAGTTGATCGATCTCCTGCCGCGTGTAATAAAACGATGAGTTCACCTGCCAATCTGTTGCCGGCTGCCAGTCATGACTGAGCTTCAGGTAGATCGTATCCACCTCGAAGCGATTAATCTCGTTCCCGACAGCCGCAAACTGGATAAAATCCTCCGTCCGGGCTTCCGACCACCCTACGTCCAACCGCAACTCTTTGTACCGTAAGGTAGCAAACAAATTTCGCCGGCTCCGTGGATCCCGGGTCCGCTGATTCCCCTGCAAGGTATAGTTAAACCCATCGTCGCGGTAGTCATAATACCCTCCACTGATATGCCAATCTTTGTCGTCATCCAGATAGCTTGAAAATAACCCGGAGATTTCGTAGCTGTCCCGATTGCCAACGGCCGCATTCAACTCCGTCCCGGTCGTGCGGGTGATCATATTGAGCACGCCCAGATAGGCATTATTGCCATACACCGCCGCCCCCGGCCCTGTGATAACCTCCACCTTCTCTAGCAAGGCCACCGGAATGAACGGCACATACACCTGCGCGCGCCCAAGGGAGATTTCGTTTAACGGGACGCCATTCAACATCACCAACAGATATCCGTTCGTGCCCGTATCCACACCCCGGATGTGAAAGCGGACGGTGTCGGCAAAGTCGATGGTTCGCGTGACATGAAAGCCGGGAACATAATTCAGCAAGTCATACACATTGCGGATGGCCAGACTCTCGAGCACCTCGCGCCCAAAGTGGTGGACGGTCGATGGACTGTATTTGAGTGCCGTGTCATGCCGGGTGGCAATGGCCACCGGCACCGCCATCAATTCCTCAAGCGACATGGCAAAAAGGTCGGGAGCAGGAGGCAGACTCTCCGCCACGGCGCTCTTGGGGAGCACGGCCAGGACCAGGCTGAGGACGAGGACACCTAGAACCTGCATGAAGAGACCAGTCATGGGCACGCCAGTTCGCTTGCAGACTATATCAGGCCAGCGCAGGCATACCGGTTTCAGATTTTCCTTGAGGAACAATGGAATACTCACGAGGCAGGTTCTTATGATAGCTGAGGTACGATTCCTTGAGATATGACAGACCAAGAACCGGCAATAAAACTTCCGACTCAATCTGGAACATATCGAATTCCTAACATATACTGCCGGCCGCGTCCAGGCAGGCTGTCGCCAAATGGGTCTAAGGCTGGCACGTAATCATCATAGGAGGCATCGAAGAGGTTCTGACATGCTACATACAGATTGACGTTGCGGTACACCTCATAGCTGACCTTCGCATGCGCCAGAAACACCTCATCTTCCTCAAACGGCGCGATGTCGATGGCACTGCGATAGGTGCCATGCACGGCGGCCGACCAGCGGCCCTGCCGATACAGAGCCATAAATGAGGAAAAGTCATCAAACCGTGTTTCCTGGATCTCCTGAATAATATGCGTGTGATTGACTCTCATTCGTAAGTTGCGGGTCACATCCCATAGGGCGCCGGCCTCAAGGCCGCTGACAGTCCGATCGCCTGCATTGGTGAAAAGGTCACTAAACCCCTCTTCCGTTGTTTGCTCTTCGATCAGATCATCCAAGACATTATAGAAATAGGTCACCTGAAGATTCGCCTGCCCGATACGTTGGTTGACCGAGACTTCTGCCGTTTGAATCGTTTCCGCCCGGATATCGGGATCGGCAAATCTGCTCACTTTCTCTTCGGACGAAGGGACACGGTAGGCCGAGCCATAAATCACTTTGAAGGTGGTTGAATCTGTTGGAGTATAGATCAACGCCACCCGTGGATTGGTCGTATGTTCATTGTCCAGATCATAGTAGTCGTAACGGACTCCTAATGTCGTGCGCCACTGTTCATTGAACATGTGCTCATACTGAGCATAGAGACTCACGGTATTATAGTACGCTTCTTGTTCTGTGAAGACATGCCTCAATTGGCGAACTCCGCCGAAGAACTCCGGCGGACGGAAGCGTAAATCGTGATTTGAATTGGCCCCGGCAAACGCTTGGCCATTGCGGAGGAAATTCACCCCAAAGCTGAATCGCTGGGCCGCTGTCAGATCATAGCGGACATTCACCGCCCCATTGAACGCTTCCGAGCGGCCATACGGGCCCAGTAAACTAGGACGAGTGATCCCATCGCTAGCCGTGAGGTCCTCAGGCCGACGAAACAGCTGATCGATCTCCTGCCGCGTGTAATAAAACGATGAGTTCACCTGCCAATCCGTTGCCGGCTGCCAGTCATGACTAAGCTTCAGGTAGATCGTATCCACCTCGAAGCGATTAACCTCGTTCGCGACAAACGCAAACTGGATAAAATCCTCCGTTCGGGCTTCCGACCACCCTACGTCCAACCGCAACTCTTTGTACCGTAAGGTGGCAAACAAATTCCGCCGGCTCCGTGGATCCCGGGTCCGCTGATTCCCCTGCAAGGTATAGTTAAACCCATCGTCGCGGTAGTCATAATACCCTCCACTGATATGCCAGTCTTTGTCGTCATCCAGATAGCTTGAAAATAACCCGGAGATTTCGTAGCTGTCCCGATTGCCAACGGCCGCATTCAACTCCGTCCCGGTCGTGCGGGTAATCATATTGAGCACGCCCAGATAGGCATTATTGCCATACACCGCCGCCCCCGGCCCTGTGATAACCTCCACCTTCTCTAGCAAGGCCACCGGAATGAACGGCACATACACCTGCGCGCGCCCAAGGGAGATTTCGTTTAACGGGACGCCATTCAACATCACCAACAGATATCCGTTCGTGCCCGTATCCACACCCCGGATGTGAAAGCGGACGGTGTCGGCAAAGTCGATGGTTCGCGTGACATGAAAGCCGGGAACATAATTCAGCAAGTCATACACATTGCGGATGGCCAGACTCTCGAGCACCTCGCGCCCAAAGTGGTGGACGGTCGATGGGCTGTATTTGAGTGCCGTGTCATGCCGGGTGGCAATGGCCACCGGCACCGCCATCAATTCCTCAAGCGACATGGCAAAGAGGTTGGGAGCTGGAGGCAGACTCTCCGCCACAGCATTCTTGGGGAGCACGGCCAGCACTAAGACGAGAACACATAGGACAGGCCAGGCGGCCGCCTTCCAGAATTGCTTACTTTCTTTTGGTGATAACGGAATATTCATTAGCAAACTGGTCAAGGGATCTGTATCACAGATTGCAGGCTACTCACGTTCTTTAACGTTCTCATGCAGAGGGTTTTAGTTACATACAAATCATGGCGCCAGTGAATGTGTTTCTTCAGCAAGCAGTTGTTTCTTTGGATTCAACACCGGAATCTGAACAGTCACAGAGGTTCCTTTGCCTACCTCGCTTTTGATAAAGCACTCGCCATTGACCTGCGACACCCGTTCACGAAGACCGCGCAGTCCGAAGGACAGCGTGTGCTGAAGGGATAACTCTGAAAACCCCTTGCCGTTATCTTGGAATATCAGGCGCACCTGCGCCTCCACTTTTTCAACTTCAAGAGACACATGAGAGGCTTCCGCATGACGAATCACATTAGTAAACAATTCCTGCGCCGCCCGAAATAGGGTGACCGCCTGTTTTTGATCAAATGACAATTGTTCGATTTTTGGTGAACTGGTAAAGGATACGGAACAGCCAGTCCGGGTTCGATAATCATTACAAAGCCACTCAAGAGAAGGGATGAGACCCAGATCATCCAAAATCGTTGGCCGGAGAGATGTTGCGATTCTTCGTATCGTCTGAATAAGGGTATCAACGTGTTTGATCATGACAGGGATCTTCAGTAGTACTTCCTGATCAGTCTGTCCGAACACTTGGCTGTTCAAACGGCGTTGGATCCAGGACAGGTCAAATTTGAAGGCCGTCAGCAGTTGCCCAAACTCATCGTGCAACTCACGGGCAATGTCGCGGCGCTCCTCCTCTTGTATCATCTCAAGGTGCTTGGTTAATTCAATGAGTTCACCATGCGCCTTGGCTGCCTGTTCTTGTGCCTGCTTACGTGTTTCGATATCCACAATGAGCACATAGATTCCCTGAACCTGATTCTGGGCGTTAAAATCTGGAACGTAGGTCACGCGAACCCATCTGAAACTGCCCTGGCGAAAGGGTATCCGGACTTCGAATTCGGTCTTTTCTCCATTGAGTGCCTGAGTGAGGTGGGGACGGAATGCATGAAACGTCTCCTCATCCATCACGGTCTGAATCAACGCTTCATTCATATTATGATCATCCCGCCGAAACCAGTCTCGGTATCCGCGATTCGTGAAACGGTGCCGTAGTTCGGCATCGACGTAGGCTAAGAGCACCGGAATGTTGTCCGTCACCAACTGATATTGACGCTGGCTGTCGGCCAACTGCCGTTCCGCGCGATTTCGGTCTTGTTCATAAAGGTGAAGTTGCTCAAGCATGGTATTGAACCCGTCAAAGAGGTCGCCAAGCTCACCGGTTGGCCTGCCGTGAACCCGCACGGAAAAATCCTTGTCCGTCGCAATCGCACGGGCCGTATCTGCCAATTGCAGGATGGGGGCAGAAATCACACTCTGAAATTTAGTCGCCAGCATCCATAACAAAAGCGACAAGCCCACCACGACCAGGATCGCGGTGGTCACGCTCCTCCAGAACAGCACATCAATAGCCAACAGATTAGCTTGCAACACCACCGTGCCCACCTGCCGGCCTTTTTGAACAATCGGTTGCACCACTCGAACAGATTTGGGATGGTCGATAATCTTCGCTTGTGAGGCCGCGACGGGCGGCTCTTTGGCCAACGTCGCGTCATGCTCAAAACTTGCGACAACCTGGCCGACAGAATTCAGTACCCACACTGCGTCTAAGGCCTTCTTGTTGTGAAACGCTTGCAAAAGATTTTGGGCATCACGGGGATTATCAAAGATGAGGGACGGGGCGACCGCATCGGCCACAATTTTACTGTAGGTCTCTAAATCCCTCGTCAAGGATTCTCGCGCACTACTTGTCTGTTGCTGGATAAAGACAAAACTGGCCAGCGTCAACGCCATCACGACCATGAGCATGATCATCCCGATAATGAGCTGCTTAATCGTGAATGGTTTTGTCGTCATGGTCTCAACAATCCTCTATGCCGCTTCACCTGATTAGTCTGTTTTAGTGAGTACGGTGTGTGCCAGACGATAGACAGTGCTTGGAAACCACAATCCAGCACTGTCGATACGCCATTTATTCATTGCAAACTTAATGCTGTCTTGATCAGACCTAAGCTCGATCATTCCACCTTTTTTAAGAAACCCCGCTGAATCACTGACCGTCAAAATGGGAAATTCGCGAAGACGATGGAGGACGACTTCAATATCGGACTCCGGGTCGGCCCAGAAGATAATATGGGGTCGGCGAAGTGCAATGTTGTCAGGGAGCCTGTCAACCCATTGCACCGTCACCCGCTTGGCTGTTGGAGAGGAGTTATTGAGAGATGTTTGTGTAATGGGATCAAACAACGTGCGATCCATTGTCCTGTTCGAATCCACCACTACCAAACGGAGGCTATCTCCAGCCGCTGTCGGAGCGGGCCATTCAGCGAGCAGCAAGAACTTATAGAGATAGGCAGCTTTAATTTGCTGAGGCTTGAATGCTGAGGGGTCGCCAAAGCTTGGCGTACAGAGCACGACGAGCGCAAAAAGAGGGAGCGCAAGTTTTCTGCATAGAACGCGACACCATCGAAGTCCAGATGGGATACATACGGTCATAAAAATAGAACGGAAAGCTGCGATTATCCCGGGTTTTACCTGTTTTGCGAGGAGCTGACTTACTTATAAAGAGAGCCCATCTAATACTAGCAAAGCTCGATCATCTCACCTGTAGGCAATACGGAAAAAACCATGTAGGTCAAAAGTCCAGATTTTGTAGGTTAAAAACCAAAGACTCTTAAGTCAACCTCGATAATGGATCAACCTATCTCGGCAATTAGTGGGGAAAAACCACAGTTGGAAGCACCAGCTGTCCTATGAAATCACTTGTACACCAAGTCCATTAGCTGTTGAAAACAAGCGCTTCACCTTCTGGTGAAGACTTGCCTGTTTGGAGCTGTTGAATAATGATGATATCAAGGGCCAAATTTCGTCTCTGTGACGTCACATATCAGAGGCCTCGGGTCTGTTCAAAAAAGCACGCCCTGAATTTGTCGAAGGGTCCGTTCAGTCCTGCCCTGAGCTTGTCGAAGGGAAGGCCGCAGCCATTTTTGCGCGCGGAGCGTACCGGTAGTACGTGAGCACGGAACAATGGCGAGAACGACGCTGGCGGCTTTTTTCAACAGACCCTGTTTGTATTTCCTTCCGCATCTACCCCCGACGCTCCTCACATCTTCTCTAAAACAAGATTCGCTGCTATTCAAGAGTTTGGCTCTCATCTTCACCTTGATGTAGACTGGCCATTCATATCATATTTACCCATTCCCTTTAGCCATGAACACCACCCCAACACCACATAAAGCTTCGCAATTTAAAAAACTCCTTCTCTCCCCCGAACTTGAATTTCTTTGTGAAGCCCACAATGGTCTCAGTGCCAAAATTGTGGAAGAGGCCGGATTTAAAGGGATTTGGGCAAGCGGGTTGTCTATTTCTGCACAATTTGGGGTACGGGACAACAACGAAGCCAGCTGGACCCAGGTCTTGGACAATCTAGAGTTTATGTCCGACGCCACTCGTATTCCGATTTTACTTGATGGCGATACCGGCTATGGCAACTTCAACAATATGCAGCGTCTCATCCGGAAATTAGAGCAGCGAGACATTGCCGCAGTCTGCATTGAAGACAAGTTATTTCCCAAAACCAATAGCTTTCTTCAAGGCGAGGCCCAACCCCTTGCCGATATGGAGGAATTTTGTGGAAAGATTAAAGCTGGAAAAGATGCACAATCGGACCCGGACTTCTGTCTCATTGCACGCATCGAGGCATTTATTTGTGGGCGGGGACTAGCAGAAGCCCTGCGTCGGGCAGAAGCCTATCATCAAGCAGGAGCCGACGGAATCTTGATACACAGTGCCTTAACCATCCCTGATGAGATATTGGCCTTCAAACGGGAATGGGCTGACCGGTGCCCAGTGGTGATTGTGCCAACCAAATATTACTCCACACCGATGGATGTCTTTCGACAGCACAAGATATCAATGGTGATTTGGGCGAATCATCTCCTCCGTGCGGCCATCGCGACCATGCAATCCACCGCCCAAGTTCTGAGACAACAGGAAAACCTTCTCTCTGTGGAAGACAAGATCGTTCCCGTCGCCGAAGTCTTTCGTTTGCAAGGCGCCGCAGATCTCCAAGAAGCCGAACAACGCTATCTTCCTAAGGGTACCGAGCGTGCCTCTGCAATTGTGTTGGCAGCTTCCCGTGGAGATGAACTAGGCGAACTGACCAACGATAAACCTAAAACCATGGTGCCCATTCGAGGAATGCCAATTCTGGAGCACATCATGGATGCGTATAATACGGTTGGGATAAAAGATATCTGTGTCGTTCGTGGATATAAAAAAGAAGCCGTCAATCTGCCTCATTTAAGATACGTGGACAATGAAGACTTTTCATCAACAGGCGAACTTGACTCTCTGTTGAAAGCAATCCAAGCGAAAGCCTCTCACACACAGGACCTTATCATTTCGTATGGTGATGTGTTGTTTAACTCGTACATTCCCCAAGCTCTTTTACAGACCAAAGACGACTTTGTCATTTTTGTGGATAGCAACTGGCAAGAAAAAACCAGCTATACCCGCCTAGGAGGGTTTGCGGAATGCACCGCACCCAATTCCCGCAAAGCATTCAACACGAATATCCACCTCAAGCAACTCGGCACCTCCATCCATCCTGATAAGATCCATGGCGTCTGGATGGGCTTTCTCAAAGTTTCGGCATCGGGAACCAGACAGTTAGAAGAACTACTGCCTCGACTCTTAAGCATTCCAGAGAACCAGAAAGCCGGCATGGCAACATTATTTCAAGAGTTACTCAAGAATGGGCAAGTGATTCGTGTCCTTTATACGGTCGGCCATTGGCTCGACATCAACAACATCGATGATGTTGTGCAAGCTGGCAGCTTTTGAGCCGTCTCTGCCTCATTTTCGTACTCCCACATCTTCGTTTACTTAAATTGACTTGCTGCAGATGGTATGGCCTAACAATGTATCCTCCATTACAGATAGGGTTGCTCACGGTTATTTTGATGATCATGAATCCTCACACATTGTTTGGGTCCATCACGCCTGAATTCATCTTTGAAGCGCCAGATGCCTTACAACCAGTGGCGAAACGCCTTCAGGCAACCAATTCTCTAGCCTTCCAGAGAATAATGAATCTCTTGGGCATTGAACATCCAGGCCCTCCCATTCATGTGGTTCTCGCGCCTGAAGATTCTCCTTTGGCACAAGAAGCCCCACAGTGGATGTCCGGCTATGCGCTCGGTCATGCCTCGATCATTGTCCTTCTGACCGGCCGGAGTTTGGGTTATCCCAATGATTCACTCAAGCAAGTGTTTTTGCATGAGGTCGGGCATATTCTGACTCACCGAGCAGCAGGCGGGCAGCCACTCCCCCGGTGGTTCGATGAAGGACTGGCAATGCTGGCCGCCCGAACATGGGATGTTGAAGACCGAGCCAGATTAGTGTGGGCGATGGTCTCGGGGACGCAGGTGTCGCTGGACGAATTGAATCAGCTCTTTATTAAAGATGAGGCATCAGTCCGGCAGGCCTATGTCTTGGCCTATGCGTTTATTCTGGATCTTCTGGAACACACCAATCAAAATGTGCCAAAAGATATTTTGACAACAGTCAAACAGGGATTACCATTTTCTGAAGCCTTTGCTCCGGCCACTTCCATGACTCTCGCGCAGGCTGAAGAAGATTTTTGGAGCCGGCAAACAATCTGGAACCGGTGGGTTCCAGTGGCCACCAGCTCTGCAATGGTGTGGCTCACGATCACACTTCTGGCCTTTTGGGCCTATACGAAACAGCGGAAACGGGCCGCAGCCATCAAGAAACGATGGCAAGACGATGAGTGGGGCTTATGATAAATTGCACCTCGGCAACCGTATTTGCTATGACACTAGGTCTTTTAAGGCTTCTTTATCATGTGAAAGGAAAGAATTGATGTCGCTAAAACTCAGAGAAAAAGTCGCCGTTATTACTGGGGGAAATAGCGGAATTGGATTAGCCGCCGCTAAATTGCTTCAGGCCGAAGGGGCCAGGGTGATTATTACCGGAAGACGGCAAGAGGCCGTCGATGCCGCGGTCAAAGAAATTGGAGGCACCTGCAAGGGAATCGTCTCGGACACGGGAAATCTTGAGGACATTGTTCAGCTTTACGAAAAAATTCAACAATCAGGATTTAAGATCGATATTCTCTTCCTTAACGCGGGCATTGCGATATTTGGCCCTTATGACACCATGGACGAATCCACCTTTGATGCCATGATCAATGTCAACTTCAAAGGCTTATTTTTTAATATACAAAAAGCCGTGCCGCTCATGAATGAAGGCAGTTCCATTGTCCTCAACTCTTCAATTGCTGACCAGAAGGGATTTCCCAATACCAATATTTATGCCGCCACGAAAGCCGCTGTACGAAGTTTAGCCAGAACCCTCTCGACCGAGCTTTTGGAGAAAAAAATCCGCGTGAATGCCATTGCGCCGGGTCCTATCGAAACCCCCATCTTCGACAAAATTGGCATGCCGCCAGAAGCCGTGCCAGACATGAAAGACAGCTTCGCAGATCAAAACCCTATGAAACGAATGGGTACGCCAGAAGAAATCGCCAAAGCGGTGTTATTTTTAGGTTCAGATGATTCAACCTACATTACAGGAATTGACCTGACAGTCGATGGCGGCGCAACGCAACTCTAAGCAAGGATCTTTCTCAACCCTAGAGAATTCCACTTTAAACGCCCCTTCAACCTAAAGACGGCAGTTGAGCGCGAAAAAGCTGTGCAAGCAATTGATGTGCATAGGAAATGGACAAATTGTGCAGTCACCTTGGGGGTGATAAGCAATTTTTCCATTTGCTAGGCGCGTCAAGGGGTTGTGCAGACTTTCGTGATCCAACTGCCGTTTTTAGGTTCAATCAGAAAGATACAGACTACCGTGATTCAACAAGTCGAGAATCAACGAATCTTGTTCTTCGGTGTGGCCAAGCACATCAGAGAATGTTCGTTCCGTACATAACGCTTGTACAAGATCAGCCATTGATTCATGACAGGTATAGTGACGTCCGTCAACAAATAGCCACCAATTCATTCCGTGCTCCTGAAATGCATAACGTGAACCTTCATTCTTTATAAGCTTCCTGCCTGTCCTCAGATACTGACGGACCTCTGGCAGATCATGATGCTCGTGGTTCGTCTCGTCGTCGTGATATTTTGGAGCTGTCATATATCGCCCAAACCATTGAGCGACATTTTCGAAATCATCAATGTAGTGCGATAGGATCTTCTGAACGTTTTTGACGGCATCAGGAGTCATATATCCAGGATTTTCTTGGGCAACCAAATCAGGATCCGCATAGCGCACGTCTTCGCTAAGCTGTTCCGCAACATACTCTGGAAAATCAAGCAACATATCCCGGTGAGACGGAGCGCGGAATCCGACCGAACACGTCATACAATCCTCTCCCGCCGCAACTCCGTGATGTCCGATACGGGGAGGCACATAGAGCATGTCACCTGGCTCCAACACCCAAGAGTCTTGGGGCTCCCATTCGGTCAAGATCTTTACCGGCACATCAGGCCGGCAAAGTGACGTGTCGTCATACAATCCACCCACTTCCCATTGCCGCCGCCCGCTCACCTGCACCAAAAACACATCATAATTATCGTAATGCGGCCCGACCCCGCCCTGATCTCCGGAATAGCTAATCATCAGATCATCCACGCGCCAACTGGGGATAAAGTAAAAATGCGCAAGAAAATCCGCAGCAGCGGGCACCCAATGATCAACAGCTTGTACGAGCAGGGTCCAATGCGTTTTGGGCAACGCAGAAAAATCTGCATCGACAAACGGCCCATGCGTCAATGTCCATTCATCAGTCTCGGCATTCTGAACAATCAACCGCGACTCGACCTCCTCTTCACAAGCCAGACCCGCTAATTCATCAGCCGCAATTGGCGGCTGAATCCCAGACAACGCCTGCCGAACTAACAGAGGCTTTTTCTGCCAATACTCAGCCAAAAACGCGTCAAGTGGCAAATTGCCTAAAGGTAAGTTTTTCATGGAAAGAAAAAAGAGGTCATTCCCGTGGAAACGGAAATCCAGGGCTCTTGTTTATTTTTCTGGATACCCGCCTTCGCGGGTATGACAAACAAGCTAGAGATTTACTTGGGTTCTTTCATCATCTCAATATGTGGAATCCCGTCTTCCAGATAGACATCGGATATGCGGGCAAACCCATATTGTTCATAAAATTTTTGCAGATAGTCTTGAGCGGAAACTTTCACCGGTACTTTCGGCCAACAGCCCGAAATTTCTTGCAGCGTTTTCCCTAGCAAGACATGGCCCAGTCCCCGATTGCGCGCGTCGGCCCTTACCACCAATCGCCCGAGATTCACTTCCGGATAGCGAAGTCCTGGCGGAAGCAACCGCGCATATGCCATCAATTGCCTGGAATTATCATGTCCTAACAGATGTCGCGTGTCTGGATACCGGTCATATTCATCCAATTCCGGATACGCACATTGTTGCTCCACCACAAACACATCGATCCGCAATTTCAAGACATCGTACAGTTGCTCCGGAGAAAAATCCGAAAAGGCAACAACGGACCATTGAACATCTTCCATTGAACCAATTTATCTCTTAAGATCCGCGCTACTATTCTTATGGAAAAGCTTCCTTATCCAAAACCATTGACAGCAACTATGGAAATTTCGCCTCAATCTGTTTTTCTAATGCAGACAAGTACGGGAAGTGGTATCCACTGTCTGGAATAACAAGCCGTTCTCCTTTCAGGAGAAAACTAACGAGGTGAAGACTTCCTATGGGAAGGGCAAGAGAATGGCCTTCAATGGTGCGATCGTACTGAATAGTTGTTCCTTCAATAAGATTCCCTTTTAAGGATTTTCGAACTTTCGCAGTGATTTCCCAGCTGGAGTAGGAACCAATTGTCTCAATACGGTGCACATCTCTTATTTCCAAGACAACCGTTACATCCGTTTGGTGAAGATTACTTTCAATCAACTCAAGAGGAGGAAAACCCAACTCCTTGCTATGCTCTTCTTGATTGGCAGCACAAGCCCCATAAATCATAGCCACCATCAATAACACATACCATTTCATAACCTTAGCATTAATCTAAATTACTTTGTCATCACTCTTTGACGATTCATCAGTCTCGCAGCATATGGACAAAAAGGCCATCACGGAGCTTGGGTTCGAACCAAGTGCTTTTGGGCGGCATTACACGATCCGCATCGGCGACAGCCATCAGTTCTTCCACGGTTGTGGGATATAACCAAAACGCGACAGCCCAGTCTTCACTATTTACTAAGGACTCAAGTTGTTGGGTTCCCCGAATGCCGCCAACAAAATCTATACGGGGATCGGATCGTTGATCTTTGATACCTAAGAGCGGATCCAGCACGCGCTCCGTTAGTTCTGAGACCGCTAATGCCCGAACCGGATCATGCTGACTGTTTAAGAAGGGATCGTGTTTGGGTGTAGCACGGTGCCATTGCTTTTCAAGATACATCTCGAAACCAGCGGCTGGGGCATCACCGGGTTGCGTCGTCACTTGTAAATCAAAATGCGGCGCTAACTGTTCCAGCAGTTCCTTAGGTGCAAGCCCATTTAGATCCCGCACGACGCGATTGTAGGGAAGGATTTGCAATTGGTCATGCGGAAAGATAACTGCTAAAAATCCTTCTTCGTGGCTCCCATGAGGCAAGGCACTTGAATGGCCGCGAGACTTCCGAACTCGGCTCGCCGCCGCGGACCGGTGATGGCCATCAGCAATATAAAGAGCCGGAAGGTCCTGAAAATCTTTAATCACCTGCTGAATCGCCGAATCCTCCCGCACGCTCCACACAGTATGCTCCACCTGGTCATTCGCCACAAAATGCACCTCTGATTTGGTTTGCGTCACGTCGTTCAGCCAGTTGCCGATCTTCGCCGTCTGTCGAAAAAAGAGCAGAACCGGTCCAGATTGTGATTCATGTGTTTCGATAATTCGCACACGATCATTCTCCTTCACCGGCCTGGTAAATTCATGTTTTTTGATAACGCCTTTGTCATACTCATCCACGGAAGCCAGGGCCACAATACCCGTCTGTTCGTGCTGTCTCCATTTCTGCCGGTAGACTCCAAAGAGAGGTTGGGATTCCTGCACCAACACCCCTTTTTTTATCAACTGGTGTAAATTGTCCGCGCCACGTTGATACACGTCCATCGAATACGGATCCACGTCATCATTCAACTCAAGTTCCGCTCGACCAACTCGAAGAAAACAATAGGGATTTCCCTCCGCCAACTCGCGTGCCTCTTTCAATGACACCACGTCATAGGGTGGAGCGGCCACTTGAGCCGCTAGCTCCGACTTCGGTCTTACAGCACGAAACGGTGCGATCGTTGCCATTCACATGTCCTCCTGTTTGTTTCCATAAAAATAGATTCGTCGTTCAACTATCTTGTACCATAACAGCCTAAATCCCGCATAATCAGACGTTGTTGGCCCCATAACGACTGACGTTTTTTTTGGATACGAGCAGGCATCATTGACACCTCACCTCTGCTTTGTTACTTATCGGCTTGTCTTATAAGCCCATTACGTTCTCTGTAGGACATGTGCGCGGCCTTTCATACAAAGCATTCTTTTCTCAAGATGCCCTACACGACAAGGAGGTTGCCAACTTTGAAAATCTTGATTCCCCTCGTCTTCTTATTGTTTTCTTTTCCGTCGTTGACCAGTCAATCATTGGCTGCCATTGGGGATACCAATTACATCTCTGACGTATTGAATGTGCCGCTACGCAGTGGGCCGTCCAACTCGCATCGCATTCTCCATCGTGGCTTGCCAAGCGGGACTCAATTGACCATTCTCGCCATTGACGAGGAGGCCGGTTTCACGCAAGTTCGAACGGCTGGCGGACTGGAAGGTTGGGTGACGTCGCAGTATCTTGTCCGGGAACCCATCTCCCGCGTCAAACTCGCGGCTGCCCAGAGCCGGCTCCAGAATCTCAAAGCCAAATTTGACAAGGAACGCGACGCACTGACCAGTTTGCAGGCAGAGCACAAAGACATTCAGCAGAAAAACCGGACCCTAAATTCGCAGATGCAAACGCTGACCAAAGAACTGGCAGAACTCAAACGCGTCTCGGCCGACCCCATTCATGAACATGCACGCAACCTTGAGTTGACCGAGCAGAACCAGCGTTTAGTCGCGCAAGTTGACGAACTGTCCAATCAAAACCGGCGGCTAGAGGAAAACGTACAACGCGAATGGCTTGTATACGGTGGGGGCTTAGTCCTTCTTGGGCTACTACTTGGAGTCGTCATTAAATCACGTCCGCCCAAACGAAGCACGTATACTCGCTATACCTAGCCCAACGGATAATGGGCACCTCTACAGAACGTTCTTGGCTTGCCATACACGTTCTTTAAAATGGCACGCGCAAAAAATTACGAGAATCTTCGCGCCTTCACCTATTCTCCTTTTCCTATTTCAAGGCCTCAAGTGCAGTACGAAGTTCCTGAACTTCGGCCTTAAATAACGCCAAATGTTCATCCCGTTGAGGCTGGGTATCCTTAAATTTCCAGACCCGCTTAAAAATCGCCCATAGTTCCTTATTATGGGTCACCGCTAAATCGTAGCCAGGTGTTGCCCGTTTGGCTTCATCCACACAACACAAGGAATCATCGAAAGCATGAAATTGATTGTGCAGATCGTCCAAAGCTTGATCATACCCCTGGCCACCTTTTGCTGCTTCCGCACTGGCTTCCATCATCGTGGTAAGATTGATCACTGTATCCACGCTCGTGGCCCCTTTAGCTTCTGCGGCATAGTCATCCGCGCGGGGATAAAAGAGGTAACTACAGCCGCCAAAACTCACACTCAGAACGACGACAGCCAACATAGATGTGAACTTGTGCATACATGCCTCCATGGTTAAAGTAAATGCGTGAGTGAGAGAACCTTCGGCTCACCAGTATACTCATAAGAAATCCTGATCATGGCTAATCTGACAAAACGACTAGAGACCAATGTTGAAGGGAATTTTTTTGTCGACTCTACCTGCATCGACTGCGATACTTGCCGGCAACTGGCATCTGAAACGTTTGTTCAAGATGGTGATTATTCTACCGTGTTCCAACAGCCAAAATCCTCAAAAGATAGATTCGCCGCCTACCAAGCTCTGATTGCTTGTCCCGTTGGATCGATTGGAACGATCAAGAATGATCCTGCCATATTTACAAAAGCCCAAACGTCTTTTCCGCTCGCACTAGAAGATGACGTATATTATGTGGGGTTTAACTCAGAAAAATCATTTGGCGCTCATAGTTATTTCATCAAACATCCCGAAGAGAACTGGTTAGTTGATTCTCCTCGATATCTCAAACAGCTTGTCCAAGCCTTTAAAGATCTGGGTGGTATTCGATACATCTTTCTTAGTCATCGAGATGACGTGGCTGACGCAACGCGGTATGCCGAAGCGTTTGGAGCCACCCGTATTATCCACGAGGCTGATGCCAATGCCATGCCGGATGCAGAGCGGATCGTCAAGGGCGAGGATACCATGCAAGTCGCACCAGAATGTATGTGTATTCCCGTTCCCGGCCATACCCCAGGCAGTATCGCTTTGCTATATAAAAATCAATTTTTATTTTCGGGTGACCATCTGTGGTGGGACCGGAAGCTTCAACAATTGGGAACTCCCAAAAACCTCGTGTGGAATGAGGCTCAACTGGAACAATCGGTCACCAAGCTACTCAACTATTCCTTTGAATGGGTCCTGCCAGGACATGGGGAGCGGATCCACTTACCATGTGGAGACATGCACGCTGCCCTCAAACAACTCATTCAGCGCCGCTGGACTCTGAAACCCTTGGATGGGTCGGTTGAGTGGGGATACGATACTACAAACGGAAAGAGGGAGAACAGAAGTTAGAAGAAGCGGTCCCAAAAAGTTAGCCTGTCCCAAAGACCGGCTTTTCGTAAAAGGGGAGTATTCTTATCTACGCGAAGCCGTTTCCCTCGACGAGTTTCAATTTCGATCTTATCATCAAAGACTTGAACAACTTTCCATAATTTATTAATCACATAGTAGTATGTGTCTCCATGTCGGGCCGGGTAAACATTCTTCGCGCGAAGACTTGGACGAGTTGATGCTTTTGCTTTCTTGAAAACAACGAACTCACCAACTCGAACGTTCATCTCAAATTCCCTTCGCAGCCTAGGCTCTCCCTAACCTTGCAGCCTCATACTCTATTCTATCTACGTATCTTCAAGTATTAACCTTTTTCACCCATAATGTGATCCCTCTTTTGAGGTAGTCCCCTTTAGTGTAACAGCACTTGTCTCACAACGCTATAGCACCTCCCATTCTGCTAAAGATACCAACGACCTATCTCGAGGAACTGGTTATCTAGGCAACACTATCGTCACAATTAACGCATTGTGGTCGCTGAGTACGCCCTTTAGTGCGAGGATCTGAGAGTCGTGAACAATGAGATTTCTGGCCGCAATCAGATCTGGCCCGTCTTGCCGTACGAGAGTTAAATCATGCGTTCGGAGAAATTCGTGGAGTGTCTTCCGATCCTGCTGTTCTTGATCAGGTCGCAGGTTTGAGTCCATGCCAATAAGCAACGGATCGTCATCGGGGACCAGTCTGTTGAGAGCCTTAGTAATTTGCTGCAACTGCTTCACCCTCGCCTCGATGCTGGCTTCTCCTCTTCCGGAATCCATATGACTATTCAACACCCAAAAATCTGGGAAGTGCGCCAGCTGAAAACCCTTTGAAAAAAAGTTATCCGCTTTATTCAGGTCAGTATTCCAGCCAGCAAACGCCTCATAGGGTTCAGCATGCACAAACTCAGATTTCTCGTGTGCAAGCATGAGCAAGCCTGAGGTAACACAGATTTCGCATACCATATTTAACGGCCACCAATCCCCGCCGCCACCTTTGCTAAAGACAGAGTGATCAGCCCAACGATGGCTCGTATAACGGGCAATTTGAGCTGGACGCACAAACGCTTCTTGGAGCAGCACCAAGTCAAACCTTGACGCCAGATCCCCTATACACACCACGTCTTCTTCTGAATGGCCTTTTCCTGAAAAAAGTGAACCGGGCAACAGCCGATCATGAATATTCCACACTAAGACATGCAGCCCATCATGTGATAAGAACTGACGAAGGGCGTCCGTTTCCATGCCCGCTTCCTGTTGCCAATCGCGTTGGCATGTTGCTGTCAATGACGCTGTTGTTTCAAATTTGCCGACACAAGCAACAAGACTGATAGATGCAAACAGACATGCAACAATCTGAATGAGCAACATTGGCATAGGCCTAGCTGGGTCTGTTGAAAAAAGCCGCCAGCGGCGTTCTCGCCCTTTTCCCGTGCTCACGTACTGCCAGTACGCTCCGCGCGCAAAAAGGGCTGCGGCCTTCCCTTCCCAAAGCCTCAGGACAGGACTGGACGGACCCTTCGATGGGCTCAGGGCAGGCTTTTTTGAACAGACCCGATGCTGCTGATAGCGAATGGCTTTCTGGCGAAATATGGTCGTTGATAATTTCACTATTCAACACTCCCATGGTTTTTTCTGAGGGCAAGAAAGCCGCGCGCGGCTCACAACGTCTTTAGGGGCGAACCACTACGTCCACGAAGGCAGGCAGACTATCGGCCAGTTTGTTGTCTGTCACTCGAAGTTTGAACCGGAAGGTTCGTTCCTCGACCACGAGTGGAGCCAAGAATTTGGCTTTACCTGAATACGGATCTAGGAGTGGAATTTTACTTCCCCGCACTTGCGACCAATGGTACTGAAGTGACCCTCCATCAGGGTCATAACTGTTCAAGCCGTTTAAAATAACCCGGTCGTCCGTTGAGACAAATTGCGTCTTCCCAGTATCTGCCACAGGAGCTTCATTCGGTTCATCATTGACATCAACGATGATATCAAGGGTTGCCACGTGTTTTCCGTTTTTTACCGTCAGCACCGTGGTCCCATTTCCCATGAGACGCAAAACGCCATCTTGGTTCACGCTGACCACGGCTTCGTCCGCCGAGACATAGGTGGTACCGGTGGTATGTAAACGGAGCCGACGCACGACGCCATCGGAAAATTCTCCCACCACTGGCAGCTCATAGATGGTTCCCAACGAGTCTAATTGGTCATAGACTCGAGCGCTGCCAGCCCGCCCAAACCGAAGGGGTTTATCCGTTTGGAAATGAATGTTCAGAAGTTGAGCATGAGGCTGAATCTGAATCATGACTTCATCGAAAATCGCCTCAAGGGCCATTTGGACTTGCCGCCCCCCTTGCTCAGCCACGGCTAATAGACGGTATGTGCCAATAGCATCCTGGGGAACCAAAACTTTACCGCCAAACGGAGGGTGATGTTTCGCCGTTGAAACCAGGGCCAACCGATCTTCGAGGAGTTCCTTCAGCATATCCTCATCTTCCCGATACCAAAAGTATTTCACTTGCGTCACTCCGGGCAGGTCTCCCAAATCCATGGCGACGGTGATAGGTTGCCCAGCCTCATGCACACTCAATGCTTTCGGCTCCGCAATAGAAAACGGCCATGCAACTTGCGATACGGGCAAGATAGCTAGAAGCGTCAAAATTTCTAACGTCTTGATCATCATGAACAGATGAGACATCCCCCAACCTCACAAATCAATCATGGGTAGCATATCATACCATTCGTCCCACAAACCTTGGGAAGAGAGGGACATCTCCTCTCGCGAAAATTGAATCCATGTACGGCAGTTGAGTATAGTAACCTATCATCCAAATCACATGGCAAATGGGTCTGTTGAAAAAAGCCGCCAGCGGCGTTCTCTAGACCAGTGAAAAGTGAGAAATAAAGAGCACGAGAAAAGCCTCAGGACCCTTCGACAGGCTCAGGATGTATCCTTCAGCCGTTCTGCGAGTGCATCGTGAGCTTGTCGAACGACTCAGGATGATCCTTCGACGGAGCTCAGGATGATACATCATACGGTTTGAGATGAGTGATAACGATCATTGTGAGCAAGTCGAACAACTCAGGACATGCTTTTTTGAACAGCCCCATGCATCATGTAAGGTTCAGGGCATCCTAGAGAAGAGACTTGTGAGGGAAAGTCCGGGTAAAGGACCCATTGTTCTTCTTTGATTTTGCGAGCAAGAACGTAGATCATGACCCCTTCGTCGCTCCTGCAACTCTTCAAACCATCGACACTCAGTCGTCGTTTCATCATCGTGACAGTCATGTTTGTGTGTGTATTGTTAGGACTGTTAGCTTATACAATCACGGTACTGCATCGGGATCATTCGACAGCCGTGCTGATCGATACGGCAGGCCGTCAGCGGATGCTGTTTCAACAACATTTTAATGAAGTGCTCCTTACGTCTCAGGGAGCCGCAGCAGACTACGCCTCTACCAGGCACCTCATTCATTCAACGCTCAACGCACTCATGAACGGCGGGACGGTGATAGCGAATCTCGAAACCGATCAGCCTCAAACGGTGCCTGCCGTACCCACTCAAGAAATTTTCGAAACACTTCGTCAGCAACAGGCGCAAAGCAAGCACGTCTTCCAACTGGCCGATCGTTTCCTCACGCTTCGCCCTGATCATCCAGAGTTTCAACCACAACTCCAAACCCTGCGCACACAACATGCGCTGGTGATCCAAACCGCCGATCAAGCCGTCAAACAACTAAATACCTATTCTTCGACAGCCATAAGCACAATGGTAAAATGGGAACTCGTTATGGCCCTTGTCGTGGGGTTATTGGGAATACTTGCAACGAACAAAGTGATTCGAGATGGGCGCCGTTTAGAAAAGGATGTTGAGGAACGCAAAGAAAGGGGGAAATCCTTACAAGAATGGAAAGCCTTAACGGACAGTATGCTCGGGCAATTGCCAAAGGGGTTTGCCTATCGTTGCTTGAATAATAAAAAATGGACGATTATCTATGCAAGTGATGGGATTGAAAGAGTCACAGGAATTCCGGCTTCTGAATTCTTAAGTGGAGCCATCACCTACGATACCTTGCTAGCCCCTGGCGAAAATGAACGGGTCTGGCCAATTGTTCAGGTGCGCTTGCCAAGCGTCTTCCATACGAAAACGAGCATCAAATTATTGCCAAGGATGGAACGAAAAAATGGATTCTGGCAAGAGGCCGTTTCGTGTTTAATAATACAGGCCAACTCCTCTATCTAGATGGATTAAATATTGACATCACCGAGCACAAGCGCATCGAGAACGAACTACGAGCCAGTGAAGAACGATTTCGATCCTTAATTGAGCACATCCCGTTTTGCATTCACGAAATGTCGCTAGACGGAAATATCAGCTCTATGAACAAAGCTGGCCAGAGGATGATCGGAATTGAAAATGAATCAGAAATCATCGGTTGCTCCTACCTGAAATT
This sequence comes from Nitrospirales bacterium, assembly GCA_965223315.1. Lineage (GTDB taxonomy): Bacteria > Nitrospirota > Nitrospiria > Nitrospirales > UBA8639 > Nitrospira_E. The sequence goes on along the minus strand of CBDCWD010000004.1, from coordinate 1,507,288 downwards.
GACGGAAGCACACGATCACGAGCGATTTAGGGAATATTTCGCACAGGCTGTCCAGGGCCAACCGGTGAACTGTGAGTTCAGCGTGACAATGAATGAGAGCCTTCATTTCTACACGAAAATTTTCATTCCCATTCTTGGACAAGACGGTGAGGTTGTAAAAATACTTGGGATTTCAGAGGATATCACCAAACGCCGGCTCGCCGAAGGACGCTTGCGCCAAAGCGAAGCCAAACTAAGAGATGCCCTTCGCCAAAGCGATGAACTCAAATCAGCCTTACTGGCTTCCGTCTCCCATGAACTGCGCACGCCCCTCACAGCCATCAAAGCCTCCGTCTCCAGCCTGACAGGGAACGCCCAAACTGAGGCCCCCGTTATCCAAGGAGAATTTCTCAACAACATTGATCAGGAAATGGTATTGTTAAATTAAGAGATATAGGCTACACTCATCTCCTACCCTTTTCCCTGGAGGTGCTGATGCTGAATTGTCCTCGATGTGCCAGTCCCAACAAAGTGAAAAGCGGCATGAAGGATGGGCGCCAACGCTACAAATGCAAACCGTGTCGCTATTTGTTTACCGTCGCCCAGAAGTCCGATACGGCGACCCCCGACCAGCGCCGCTTGGCGTTGACTCTCTACTTGGAAGGCTTGGGCTTTCGGTCCATTGGGCGGGCCTTGGGGTTTAGTCATGTGGCGGTCTATCAGTGGATCAAAGCGCTTGGGGAACAGGTGGAGGCGATCAAGCGGCCGACCGCTCAGATCGTCGAACTCGATGAACTACATAGCTATGTGCGGCATAAAAAAACTACTGCTGGGTCTGGATTGCTGTTGATCGACTTGGAAAACGCTTTCTCCATGCTGTCACGGGGACCAGAGGGGTCGTGACCGGGAAACAATTGTGGGAGGCGATTCAGAGTCCACTGATTGCTCAAGTGATGACAGACTATTGGGAGCCGTATGAACATTTTGTGCCACCAGAGAAGCACATCCAATCGAAAGCGGAAACGTTCACTGTGGAAGGGTATAACAGCTTGTTTCGCCATTTTCTGGCCCGCTTCCGTCGGAAAACGAAATGCTATAGCAAAAGTGAAACGATGTTGCGGTATTCGGTCATGCTGTTGATGGCTCATTGGAATGGCGAACTAGAATCTCTCTTAATTTAACAATGCCCAGGAAATTAACTACATGAGTCGCTTAGTTGATAATCTGCTAGATATGTCTCAAATTGAAGCAGGGACTCTTGTGCCCCGTCGTGAGTGGCATCTCTTAGAAGATATCATCGAAGGGGCACTTCGGCATACTGAACAGATATTCAGTCGACAGAACATCGACATTCACATTCCAGAAGATCTTCCTCCCATCCATGTTGACGCCATAGGCATACAGCAAGTGCTGGTCAACCTATTCGATAATGCCACTAAATATTCGACGCCCGGCTCACTCATTCAACTCAATGTCTTCGAGAAATTACACCAAATCATTATCCAAATCTCGAATGAAGGAGAACCGATCCCAACCGAAGACTTGGAGCGAATGTTTGACCGGTTTTATCGCCGTCCATTACGACGCGGCCACCCCATCCGTGGCACCGGTCTTGGCTTGGCTATCTGTAAAGGTATTATCGAAGCCCATGGCGGTGAGATCTGGGCCGAGTCGCTCGAATCACAAGTCATCATCACGTTTATCTTGTCCGTTACTGAATCCATGACGAGTTTTTCGCTGGAAGGACTACAGAAAGGACAGGGGTGACGATGAACCAAGGCGCACGAATACTGGTCGTGGATGACGAACCTCAAATTCGCCGTTCGCTACAAGTCAATTTAGAGGGAAAAAATTATGCGGTCCTCACAGTGCCTTCAGGTGAGGAGGCTTTGGAAAGTCTGGATCGCAGAAAACCCGATCTTGTGATTATCGATCTTCTTTTACCTTCTATGAACGGCATTGAACTCACTCGCCATATTCGCAAGCAATTGCCTGTTCCCATCATTGTGCTTTCAGCGTTAGGGGATGAACACAAAAAAGTCGAAGCGCTTGAATGCGGCGCAGACGATTATGTCACCAAACCTTTTGGCATGGAAGAATTGCTTGCCAGAGTTCGCTCAGCCTTGCGCCGAACGATCATAGTATCTGGCACACAACCGGTATTTAAAACCGGAGCGCTTTCCATCAACTTTGAACGACGAGAGGTACGGCTTAATCATGAACCCGTGAAGTTGACCCCGACCGAATATGATCTCTTAAAATATATGATTCAATATGCAGGAAAAGTCCTCACCCACCGCACTCTCCTCACCGCTATCTGGGGTGAAACCTATGCCGATCAAGCACAATATCTTCGGGTGTTCATTGGTCAACTCAGAAAGAAAATCGAACGCAATACGGCCCGTCCACAATTCATCCTCACTGACCCAGGAGTCGGATACCGTTTCTCTCATGAGATTCCTGAAGACACCATGTAATATTCCAAACTTCTGCTCGTCACCCAGAGACCAAACGGCCGAGGAATGACCGGCGTGATATGAGAAAGCAAGAGAATCGTCAGGAAAATCACAAAATTAAGCTAGCGCTTATGCCCTTTCAGGCAGTGCAAAGGCCTATTTGATAGTCAAAACACGATAGAATACAGCCTATGCTACCGAACACAGTAGCTCGGGTTTTCCAATACACAATTCCACCTTTTTCAAGAGTTTCGGCGAATCGTAGGGTTTCTCTATCACATCACATGCACCAAGCTGAAAAGCCTGAGACGAAATGTCATTCACGAGTTGACTGGTCATAATCATGACGGGTAGCGCAGCAGGCCCGGAGAACCCTCTTATGTGTTCGATGAGCTGAAGACCACTCATCCCCGGCATATGAAGATCAGTTAGGACCAATGAAATATGCTCTCTTTTTAATTTCTCCAGTGCTTCCCAACAGTCTTGAGCCTCGTCACATCCATATCCATGAGCCTCAAATACTGTTCGTAAGAACAGCCGGTGGTCGGGATTATCATCCACAATCAAAATTCGTTTCATATTTCGTTCCTTTGGTTGCAGTCTTACAATTCTCAATTGACAATCAATGTATCATCAAAAAGCATGCCATGAACAATACAAGGGAATTTTTGGTTGTTTTTCAGGCAAAAATGATCTGCTGACTCAATGGAACATCTGACGTCTTTGTCCTTGATATGTTCTATGCCATTGCCCAAGACACAAAAAGTGTCTCAAAACTGTTCCAGAAGAACTTCAAGGCAAGAGGTCTTTTTGATTAACAGATTGTTAAAGGCGGAGCCTAGGAGACAGGTTCAGGACTATGAGCAGAAGCGCCTGAGAGAGGAAGATTTTTTCAGAGTGATGGGATTCCTATACAGCTATTTTTTCGGAGTCAGGATCCTTACGTATTTGGTCTAAAGGCGGCTGATTCAACACCCAAGCTGGAACCGGACGAACGTCCCAAATGACTCCGCAGAACTGGAGCCCGCGCAAGAGATAGTAGGTCATATCAATTTCCCACCATCGAAACCCCTGCCGAGCAGAACTGGGATATTGATGGTGATTATTGTGCCACCCTTCACCCATTGTCAGAAGGGCCAAAGCAAAATTATTCCGGCTATGGTCCCCCGTCGCATACCGTCGGGTACCGAAACGATGAGATAACGAATTAATCGTAAAGGTCCCGTGCCAAAGAGCAACCGTGGAAATCACAAAACCCCACACCAACATTTGCCACCCATTCGTCCCTAAATTTGGATAGAAGTGAGCGAGCGCTTCACCCGACACAAATACGCCAACAGCTAAAATAATAGGCACCAGGACATCGTAGCGATTAAGAAAATGCAGTTCCGGATAGCGCGCAAAATCTTTGATGCGATTCAACTTGGTGGCCAACTGGTTTTGCGCCAAAAACCAACCCATATGACTCCACCACAAACCATGGTGAACCGGAGAATGGACATCCTCTGGCTTATCGGAATTTGCGTGATGCACACGATGGTTCGCCGCCCACCATAATGGCCCCCGTTGGGCGGCAGACGCTCCAATGCAGGCAAAGACAAACTGCATCCATCGGGAAGTCCGAAATGTTCGATGGGAAAAATACCGATGATAAAACCCGGTGATGGCAAACATACGCACAACATACAACAAGACTGCGGTAGCAACGGCCACGGGACTCCAACCAACCACAATAACGGTCAGGGCAGCCAGGTGCATAAGAAAGAATGGAATCGTGCGGACCCGATCCATTTGCTTGCTCTGAGGATCAAGCGCCAGCCCTGCCGTCTCATCACCATCAAACCAAGACAACCCCACCTTCCTCAGCCATATGAGTAGTCGCCGTATTCCAGAAACCGTGGACATTTCATTCTTCATGCTTCATTCTTCCTCTCTTTCGGCTGGAGGGTTACAGCAATCGCATTGAGCCTCTCTTGTCTAATCAAAATATCGCATTTATTGTTTCAAAAGACCGACGACAGGCAGGATGAAAAGTTGACGACAAGAAGATAAACCAAACGACGCTCTCCTTGCAAATGCTTTTTCCCAATCAAGCCCAAAAACCATATTTTCGGAATCCAGCAAAACCTTTGACGGACAAAGAATCGCACCATCCATAGCCCATCCCGTCACGCCAGTTCCCGGGTGCCACTCGGAATTCTAATGTCTTCAATCATGTTTTGAACGTCGATCGGTGGCGCTGAGGTAAAACGGCTGACGCTCATCGCCACGATGAAATTGAGCACCATCCCAAGAGAACCAATGCCTTCGGGGCTAATCCCAAACAGCCAGTCCTCGGCAGTTGCGGTTGGCTCCACAAAACGGAACCATATGATATAGGCCGCCGTAAACCCAATGCCAAGAAGCATCCCCCAGATAGCACCTTCCTTCGTGGTGCGCTTATCAAAAATTCCAAGCAACAAGATCGGGAAAAAACTGGCGGCGGCTAACCCGAATGCAAATGCCACAACTTGGGCCACAAAGCCTGGCGGATAAATGCCAAGAATCCCAGCCACGACGACGGCAAAGGCGGCTGCAATGCGCGCCATACGCAACTCGACATTTTGGGGCATGTTCTTCCACAGTACCGATTTGAGCAAGTCATGAGATACCGACGCCGAGATCACAAGCAGTAAACCCGCAGCGGTCGAAAGAGCGGCGGCTAGCCCACCCGCAGCCACAAGCGCTACAACCCATGCTGGAAGTTTCGCAATCTCTGGATTAGCTAGGACCATGATATCCCGATCAACCTTAAGTTCATTCATCGCAGCCTGGCCACTGTACTGGATGAGACCGTCGCCATTTCGGTCATTGAAGACAATGAGGCCAGTGCCTTCCCAGCTCTTAAACCATTCCGGTGCGTCCGAATAGGGTTGCATATGAAGAGTCTCGATCATATTCACCCGGGCAAATGCGCTGACCGCCGGAGCCGTTGTGTACAGCAGACCAATAAACATCAAGGCCCACATCGCGCTCCATCGAGCGGCACGGGCGTTGGGGACAGTGTAGAAGCGGATAAGCACATGCGGCAATCCGGCCGTCCCAACCATCAACGCCATGGTAATGGCCAGCACATCTATCATGCTCTTTTTCCCGCCGACCCACGCGCCGGTATATTCAGGCAGTCCCAGGTCGCGGTGAATCGTATCAAGCGTTTCAAGTAATGCCATGCCTGCATACTGACCTTCAATCATCGTGGAGCCAAACCCAATTTGGGGAATAGCCCAGCCGGTCATTTTCCAGGAAATCGCCACAGCGGGAATCAAATACGCAACAATCAGCACATAGAATTGCGCAACTTGCGTATAGGTAATGCCACGCATTCCGCCCGCCACGGCATAGAAAAACACAATGCCGACCCCGATAATCACGCCAAGGTTAACGTCAACTTCCAAGAAACGTGAAAAGACGACGCCAACCCCCCGCATCTGCCCTGCCACATAAGTAAAGGACACAAAAATGGCGCAGAAAACCGCGATCACACGGGCCGTTTGAGAATAGTAGCGGTCACCGACAAATTCAGGGATGGTATAGCGACCATATTTACGTAGGTACGGGGCAAGCAGAAGGGCCAGAAGCACATAGCCTCCTGTCCACCCCATCAGATAAATTGTGCCCGTATATCCCATGAACGAGATGAGGCCCGCCATGGAAATAAACGACGCCGCACTCATCCAATCGGCGGCCGTGGCCATCCCATTCGCTAGCGGAGGGACACCACGCCCCGCGACATAGAAGCCGGACGTCGATGCGACGCGACTCCAGATAGCAATACCAATATAAATCGTAAACGTGAGACCAACGAGCAGATAGGTCCACGCCTGAATACTCACTCAGGCGTCTCCGGCGAATTATTAGGCATACCGGACCTCCGCTCATCCTTCACGCCATGACGCCGATCGATGCGATCCATCCCCCACGCATATGCAAACGTCAAGACAATAAAGACAAAAATGGATCCTTGTTGAGCAAACCAAAAACCCAGGGGGAAGCCTCCCAGTTGAAATTGGTTCATAGGCTCCACCAGCACAATGCCAAAGAGGTACGACACCGCAAACCAGATCACAAGAAGCACCGCCATCAACCGAATGTTCTCATGCCAATACAAGAGAGAAGAGCGATGTGAACAGGTTCGCCGACTATGATCTGGTGGGAAAGGATAACGCAAGCAACAATTCCAAATGGGCCTCTAGGTCCTCATCAAATACTACTACAGCTCCACCTATAAGACCACAGTCAGGCTTACAAAGAATGGCAGACAACAAACGGGGGACTGTTGAAAAAAGACCCAATAAAAACGCATGATCTAAAAGGAGACAAAGACGGGACAACATTCGTACAATCAAAAGGTACGGATTATCAAAGTGGAACTATAAAAGAACACAACGTTATGTCCATACATGAAGTATCCAATGACTGGAGTGACCAATTTCTGGCGATGTTTGAAAGTAAAGTCACCGCCTATCACAACGGCATCCAAGATCCCAAGACAATGTTTACAATGGAAGAAGAAGATTTTCTCCGTTCTCTGGGAGTCACGCCTCAAGAGATTTTTGACTTTGTGGAAGACTGGGTCGAGGATGGAGTTCCTGACCCGAAAACGGTTTTGGCGATTACCAAGATTCGACGAGACTATTTTTACAACGAACAAAAAGGGCAACCTTCCGACGCCATACGAAGCGAACATGACTTCCCATCACGAACGGCCACTCTTGCCGGGCTCAAATGGTTTCCTCGTATCATTGAAAAAGCCAAAGCCAAACTTCGAGGAGAACTCCCACCAGACCTGATGTATAGTTGTGGTGGCGACCGCCGGTTTCTAAAGGCAGTCAATATTCATCCTGCGGAATTTCTGCAAAAAGTCTGGGATGCGGGTGACAACGTTGAGGAGATCGTCACGTTCGTCACCGATCGTGCCAAACGTTAACGTATTGGAGATAACTGATGCCAAAAATTGTACGCTTTCATGAGACAGGCGGACCTGAGGTTTTGAAAATTGAAGACCTCCCCTTGGTCGAGCCCGGCAAAGGAGAAGTCCGGCTGAAGGTGGAAGCCATTGGGCTGAACCGTGCCGAAATCATGTTCCGGAAAGGGCAATATCTGGAATCGCCGCAATTTCCTTCCCGGATAGGGTACGAAGCTGCTGGCATTATTGACGCTGTTGGACCTGAGGTCACCAATCTTCGGATCGGTGACCGGGTGAGCACTATCCCATCTTTTTCCATCGGTCAATATGGGGTCTATGGAGAGAGCGCCATCGTTCCGGCCTATGCGGCGACTCACTATCCCAGCACTCTCACTGCCATTGAAGGTGCGGCAATTTGGATGCAATATCTAACGGCCTATGGAGCTTTGATCCACTATGGAAAGATTCAACAAGGCGACGCCGTTCTGATTACGGCTGCCAGCAGCAGCGTGGGATTAGCCGCAATCCAAATAGTCAAAGCAGCGGGAGGAGTTGCCATCGCCAGCACCCGTGGCGCCGACAAAAAGACTTTTCTCCTTGAGGCAGGAGCTGATCAGGTGATCGTGACAAACGAAGAAGACCTCGTCGAACGGGGAATGGTCTTGACGAACGGAAAAGGAGTCCGAGTGGCGTTCGACCCGATCGGTGGACCATTATTGGAAAAACTTGCCGCCGCCGCGGCACCCGGGGGGATAATCTTTGTGTATGGAGCCTTGGCGCCACATCCTACCCCCTTCCCATTATTTCCGGCTCTGGCAAAGGGCCTGACCATACGTGGATATACCTTATTTGAAATTGTGAAAATCCCGGAAATACTGCAATCCGGAACATCTTATATTTATCAAGGACTAGAATCAGGATCGCTGAAGCCCATTATTGACCGGACGTTTCCCCTGGAAGAGATCATTGATGCCCATCGTTATATGGTCTCAAATCAACAAAAAGGCAAAATCGTCGTGACCGTCTAAATGAACTCTCTCCGTTGCCAGCAGTCTCGTTGAAATTCAATCATACTGAAACCACTCAGTTGATTCATCCCCCGGAAGAGTCTTCCGGGGGATCGTGGCTTTTAGAGGTGATGAATTTCCCGCTGCTCCATAGCACGAGCAACTAGCTGCACAAGATTCTCTCCCTGCACGGGCTTCATGAGGTAATTCACAAATATACCCTTCTGGACCATGGTGGCCATTTGTTCCGTCTGAAGCTTTCGTGTTTCCAGCTGTGAGTCATGCGTGGCCACTTCCCAGAGTAACTTGGCCGCCGCACCACCTAAAACTTCTGCCCCGGTGTGTTTCTTCTCTGCAATCAGTTCTGCCATTTCAGAACTCCCAGTCACATCAATAATCAGGTCAGCAGCTTCACTCGTAATGAGATCGAGAGGGTCGCTCACAATCTTCACGCCAAGCTCCCGTGCTCGTCCCAGCCCAATTGCCGTTGAACTTTTGTCCGAAATACCCAGTATGTTCACACCAGACAAGTGGCTAAAGAGGTCGAGGAGCGCCCGACCTCCTTTTCCTGCACCAAGAATAACAATGTTCAAACGCAGATCAGGCAGTTCGGCTTCTTCAGCCGATCCAGTCAAGCCAATGAGCGGAATCGTCGCAAATTGCTGTCTAAAATAGTTGACCGCCTCTAAACTTTTTGGCTTATCAACATCCGCAATAATGACATCCACCGCTAAGGGATTTTCACCCCATCGTATGGCCTCCATCGCCTTTTCCCCATTTTCCACGCTAATCACATCATACCCCGTCTTCTCGAGCTGCGTTTGCATCGATTCTCTCAAAGCCGGCTCATCTTCCACGACCATGACACAACCATTTGATTTCCCATGAGACCCAAACATCGATGTAGATTTTGGCTCCGACATGATTTACCTCCTGGTTAGAATTCCTGAACCCTCTCCCCATCCAAGCTCCATCCGTGGACTAACCATGCCCTAGAAACACAAAAGCCTTTCCGACGTTGCTTGTCGCGAAAGGCTTACAGACAAAGACACTGTACGGAGGACTGCGGGAACGACCACTCACCCCATCGGACACCTCCTCTGTTGAAACAAATAGCCTATGCCTTCTTTAGGAAGAAGTCAAACACTCAATACCAACTGAAAATGGTTCAATAAATAAATCAATATGGCCGATACAGAAGAGAGACTAAACTCAATTTCGAGGAATTCGATAAAAAGGAACATCTAGGCATGATCTCATCGGGTCCAGCTAGGCTGCTGATCATGTGCGTAGGCTGGATAAGCCTCATTGCAGGAATTATTGGCATTGTCCTTCCGTTGTTACCCACCACACCATTTGTCCTTCTGTCCGCCTATTGCTTCTCCAAGAGTTCCCCCCGGCTGCATCATTGGCTCCTCAATCAACCACGCCTGGGCCCCATGATCCGGAACTGGGAACAAAACGGGAGCATTAGTCAGAATGCCAAAGTCGCAGCGACCGTGCTGATCATTGGACTCATGGGAAGTTCTCTTGTCTGGTTGACAATGCCAGCCATCATCAAGGGATGCCTTACATGCATTGGCATCGCAGTCCTCACGTTTATCTGGACACGACCCACTCCCTTAAGCCATCTTGATGAGCTCAGCAATCGCCCCGCTCACACCCGCAAAGATTTCGTGCGGCTTGGCTGAGCCATACATATAGGCCGGTGTGGTGATGACTTTATTGCTCTGATCCACAACAAACTTCTCGACAGCACACTGTTGATGTTTGGCTCCGGTTTTTTCGATTTCTGCTGCCGTACCCGCGTCTTCACCAATCGTCACCTGCACTCCTTTTTCTCCAAACGCCAATGCCATAATCGCCGGCGCGATACAGATCGCCGCAATTGGCTTCCGGCTCTCACTAAATTCCTTCACAATTCTCACCACTTGTGGATCTATTTTTCCCCCACTTCCCTTTTCCCCAAAATTACAAAGATGAAGCGCCGCCCCAAATCCTCCGGGAAAGGCCAGCGCATCGAAATCTTGAGCCTTCAATTCCTCCAACGGTTGAATATCGCCCCGGGCAATACGTGCAGCCTCTTGCAACACATTACGCTGTTGCCCCGTTGGCTTTTGGGTCAGATGATTGGTTTCAGCTACGTCTTTATTGGGAGCAAACACTTTATAATCAGCTCCCTGTTGTCCAATCGCAATGAGCGTACTAATCGCTTCTGTGATCTCAGCGCCATCCAAAAACCCGCATCCGGAAAGAACAACGGCCACGCGTTTCATGCTCTCCTCCTTTTTTCAGAATGAATGATGGAATGATGACTCTAGGCAGCACTGCCTACGCACTAGACATTATGTATTAACCTGCCCAGCTCGACAAGCGTGAGATATACTGCAGAAATTATTTTCCACAACGCAGAACCACTGTAAAGGAAGGCAGGTAGTGACCGAGTTTAGCAAATTTGTTGGGTTGGACATACATCAAGACACCATTGCGGTCGCCGTGAGTGAGGCCAGTGGGGGCTCGGCGCGCTACTACGGCAAGATTCTCTATACGCCGACCGTGCTGGCGAAATTGGTGAAGACCTTGACGGCTCAGGGGCCATGGTCTCGTTTTGCTATGAGGCAGGCGCAGGTGGCTATGGGATCTATCGGCACCTCACGGAGTTGGAGCAGGCCTATGTGGTGGTGGCTCCGTCCCAGATCCCCACGAAACCCGTCGACCGCGTGAAGACCGATCGGCGCACCAGTGAATCGCTGGCGCAGTTGCATCGGATGGGCGAGCTCACGCCTGTCTGGGTGCGGCTCAGGAGCAAGAAGCGATGCGGGATCTCACGCGCACCCGAGAAGACATGAAAGAGCTGGAACGCTCTATGCGATTCATCTTGTGAAAGCCTTGATGTGGAGAGAATACACGCGGGCAGATCTTGTCATGGCAAGGCATGACATGGCCTTGGCCTCAGCTTCTAAAGCCAGTGGTTTACAAGTGGTGGGGGAACGATGGCGTTTTGGGTTGAGCCATCTCTAAGACGGCCAACTTCTGCGAAACCGTCGTTGACAAGACGTGAAAAGTGAGGACTTACCTTGTTACTTCGGTTCTCACTTTTTCCTTATGGAGAGGCTGTAATGCGGCTTTTGATTTCATCGAAGGTGGCTTTGGGAATGACATTTTTCGCTACCAGTTCTCCACGCAGACGATAGGGGCGATTCGACACCACTTCTTCAGCTACTTCACGGCTCAATCCTAATGAGAGCACGAGATCACTGACCGACGCCTGATTGATGTTCACCAAATTCGTGGCCACTTTGGGTGATGTCGGTAAAGCCGCAACCTTTGGTGCCGTGGGCTTCGCAGGCAAGGCCACCTTCGGTGATGCAGGGGAAGAACGCTTTGGCTTGGAGGCCATTGGCTTAAGCTTTGTCGACTCAGGTGACGAGGAAAGCCCTCCCCGGCCCGTTTCTCGACTCGAAGGAGTATTGGACTCTTTTAATTCCTTTTTATAGCGCAACACGGTCTTTTTGAGAGCGGCATTTTGCGCTTTCACTTTTTGATATTGAGAGGTAATCACACGCAATTTCGTGCTGAGTTGGGATTTTTCCTGGTCTATTTCCCTTTCTCGTGTTTCGAGAAGAGTTTGTTCATTACTTCGTCCCTCTTTGACTCGCTGTAATTCCGCCGTCGTCATTTCTAAATCTGTCGCGATTTTTTCATTGAGTCCTTTAAGATTGCGAACTTGTTCTTCAAGAGCCTCCTGATGCATCCGCCCTTTTTCTAACTCGGCCTTCGCTGATTCCATATCAGCCACTGCAGCCTCATAGGTACCCTTCGACACCATACACCCTGGCAATATGAGTATCAGCATTATGGCAACCGCAACCCACCGCGTCATATCGACCTCCTCGCGCCTAATAAGAAAGAATATTCTTCCATGATCTTTCAACCTATTTTCACGCCGAAGTTCCCAAGCTTTCCTTATAAGATAAAGATGTATTGTATCTAGCAGGATATGTCAAGCCAACAGCCGCCAAGAAGCCTAAAGCGCCAGAAGCAGGCCTTACCCCTCGACATACCACTGAGGCTGTCGATCCCTGAGTAAATCGTTGTACGGATTGATATGTTTGTCACGGGCTTGCTCCACCACAATTTCACACGAATACAACTCCGGCTCCGTCCGTGAGGCCCGATGCACAATCTGGCCATTCGGGGCCACGACTTCACTCCACCCAATAAATGAGAGCGCAGCTTTATTCTCCCGCTGTTCTCTACCAACTCGGTTAGCCGTAATGGCAAACACCCGATTTTCTAAGCAGCGCGTCACCATGGCATCAGGACAATGGGGCAACACCAGATTACTGGGATGGCAAAGAATATCTGCTCCCTTGAGAGCCAACGTTCGCGCAGACTCAGGATAATACCAATCAAAACAGATCAAGAGCCCTATTTTTGCCTGACCAATGTCCCACACCTGAAATCCCGTATTGCCAGGAGCAAACCAGAGGGTCTCTTCAAAAAATAAATGGGTTTTACGATACGTGCCGAGATAGCCATTGGGCCCGATTAACACTGCGGAATTGTACACACAGTCTTTCCCTCGTTCAGCCAACCCCACAACAACATGCAGTGATCGGCCTCCAACGGCCTGTACCAACCGCTCACAAACTGGTCCGGAAGGGACATCTTCCGCCAACTCCCAGGCTTCATCTTGAGAAACAAATTGGTATCCCGACAAGGCCAATTCAGGAAAGACCAAAAGGTCGCCTTGGAATGAATGAATCGCCTCAACAATTGATTCCAAATTCTGTTGAATGGCACCAAACTCCGGAGCAAATTGAAAAAATCCAACATTCATGCGCGTATCCAATTCTCGTTCACTCACAAAAAAAAGCGGGTAGAGTTTCCCCCACCCGCCTTCCTTTAGCGTTCAAAACCTACAATCAATGAACTTCTTTCATATGCATCACGGCACTCTTAGCATGCTTTGTTCCAACTTCTGCATGCCCTGCCTTGCCATGCGTGACCGCTTCCATCAGCTCATGTACGCCTTCATCCAAATGAGGATTCTTCACCTCTTTTTGTGCAGCTTGCGCATGCGTCAAGGCTTCTTGAGCATGCTCCACTAACGCATCGGCATGCCCCATTCCCCCATGTTCGGCAGCACCTTCAGCATGGGCAATAGCTTCAGCAACATGTGGATTGCCGCCTGCAAAAGCTGCGGTTCCCCAGGCTCCAAATACGAACAATGCCAAGATGCTCACGACACTCAGACGCTTCACCAATGTTTTCATTTGCATCGCTGACCTCCTTATAAGTAATGTAATGTAAATATGCCCACACCTCTGTCCTATCCTCTCATGCAGGCATTGGCATTTCAAGATGCCTGCATCGCTTCAGGATTATTCACTTTGTAGAGAAGTTTCACATCTTTCTCCGCCGGGGCTGCAAAATCTCTTGACCATTCCCACCAAGAACCGGGATAGACTTTGGCTTGTTCAAAGCCCACATAACGCAACAGGCAATACACCCACGCAGCTCGCACCCCCCCAAGGCAATAGGCAATGATTTCTTGGTCTTCCCGCAAACCATGTTGCTCGAAGATGTGCCGAACCTGTTCTGCAGGTTTGACGGTGGCATCTCGTTGAAGAAATTGATTCCAGGAAATATTGATAGCCGAGGGAATATGCCCAGCCCGCGGCAGGCCATCAATCTCTTTCCCCGCATACTCCTCAACGCTTCTGGCATCAAGAATAACCGTATGGGGATGTTGACCCTTCACAATTTTCTTTAAGGCATCCTTATTAATCATACGCTTGGGCTCCGGATTGGCCGTAAAATCCCCCACGGATTTTTTCATCACATCATGTTCAAACGGCCGTTGTTCCGCAATCCATTTCACCCAGCCACCATCCAAAATTCGAACGCTCGGATGACCGAGATACTGCAACATCCAAAACATCCGTCCTTCATCACCCCAATTATCAAAGGGATTAGAATAAATAACCACGTCGCTATCCTGATGAATACCCAGATTCCGAAGCCGCTGTTCGAGCGCCGGCACATCCGGATTCAAAACGCCTTTGGCTACAGCAGACGGATCGCTGTACTCATGCCAGGTACTATGCACGGCCCCGGGAATATGAGACGAATAAGCCGCTTTTCCACGGACATCAATAAGCACTAAACCCTCACGCCCCAAATTTTGAGATAAAGTTTCGGAGTCAATGAAAAAATCTTGCGTCGCAATCATCATCGTTACTAAACCTTTTATGAATGAAGTGAAGACATCCTTGTTGGATTATCGTGAGAACCCTCCTCGATAGGCACCGCGCAGCCCACTCGCGAATCGACCTGTTGGTCCTCTAATGCCGCCGACAACGCGGGGCCTAAAGGGAATTCGCGTTCGTATACCGTAAACACATAGGGATCATCGGCCGTCAAACTGTATCGATCCTCCAGCATCTGATGTTGATCATCCGTTAGGATATGATACCGAATTTTGGCTCGTACGCTCCACCCTTTTTCGCCGGTCGGCACCTCATAGTCAAAGGTGTAATCCCGACTCGCCAAGGGTAGCAGACGGTTATCATACACCTCTACGATGACCGGCTGCCAGAGGATCCAGCGTCCCAACGTATCTGCCTGTTGATGTACCACATCCCCCTCAGGATTACGTACGATAAATTCAACCGTAAAGTGCCGGTCCGGATCACCGGTAGGAATCTTGTGCCCCGCGCCAGCGTTGATGAGGGTCAGCGTAAAGCTGACCTCTTGCCCTGGATTCGGAGCCGGAGGGTCAGCCTGGACTTGAACCGCCACGGCCCGCTTCACCATATCAGGGTCATGCCCACCCCGCCAGAGATGACGGCGGCCAAATCGAATCGGGCCACCCTTGGCCACCGGACGTTGCACTTCGGGCATATGACAATTCTGACAAATCAGCCCTTTCTCCTTCATAAAGAACGTCCCCTCATATTCGGAGAAGGTCCCGCATGGGCCTCCAGCATAAAACTGTGTCGGGCCGGACACCACGCTATGACAGCGATAACAAACCTTCGTGGTCCGGAAAGATGGATCAAATTGTGTAGGATGGGGAGCTGCCGAATCATCATACGGGCCCAGGATTTTTCCATCCCGAACATGACAGGCCGCACAGGTTACCCCTTCCTGTTGATATTCTGGATCATAGCGGTAATTCGGAATTTCAAAAGCCTTTTCCACACGATCACCGGGAATATCCTGTATGAGCGTGGGTTGTTGATTTTCCAAAGGCGTATGACAATTCAGGCAGACCCAAATATTGTCATCCTTCTTCCAATAGGCTTGAAAAAACGGATCCTGATAGGCCCGGGCATGAATGCTGGATTTCCATTCCTGATAAATTTCTTTATGACATTCTCCACATTCTTCTGCTTTGAGACTCTGCAGGCCGATGGGCACCTGCTGGTAGGGAATGGCATGTGCATAATCATCTCGCAATCCAAAAATAACGGTCGGACGAATTTCGGTATAAAACACATAGACTCCCACTCCCATCATCACAAGGAGAACGAGCCAAATCCCTATACTCCTGGACTCTTTAGGCTTTATCGGCCTCAAATCTCTAACAACTCCTGGATATGCTGATCAACTGATCCAGCCAGCGCTTGCAAATGATAGCCCCCTTCTAAACAGGCCACAATACGCCCTTCTGAGAAGTTCTTGGCAATAGAGGCCACAATCCTCGTCAGATCTTTATAGCCCCGTTCTGTGAGATCCATGCTCGCAAGTGGGTCATGCCGATGGGCGTCAAACCCCGCTGAAATTAACACGAATTCAGGCCGGAATGCCTCAGCGGCGGGAACCAATACCTTTCGAAAAACTTCGAGATATTCTTCATCCCCCTGCCCTCCTGAAAGCGGCACATTAATCGTGAAGCCTGCACCTTTTCCCTGACCCGTTTCTTTGGCATGTCCCGTTCCAGGATAAAAAGGAAACTGATGTGTACTGAAAAACATCACCGTGTCATCGTCGTAAAAAGCATGTTGAGTGCCATTTCCATGATGCACATCCCAATCCACAATTAAGATGCGTTGCAGACCATATTGTTGCTGAATATACCGCGCCGCAATAGCCACCGTGTTCAAAAAACAAAACCCCATCGCACGATTCGCTTCGGCATGATGACCGGGAGGACGGACGGCGCAAAATGCTTGAGCAATGTCACCTTGCATAATGGCATCAACCGCCGTAAGCGCTCCCCCTGTGGCGAAATAGGCTGCTTCCAAGGTGCCTGGGGACATGGAGGTATCAGGATCCAAAGACGCATAGCCATCCTTGGGCGAGCGTCTTTCCAAACTATCAAGATGTGAGGCGTCGTGAATACGTTCTACCCATTCACGCTCGGCACGGCGAGGCGAGAGGAGCTGGACACGAGACCATGTTCCGGATGATTGTAATTGAGTGCAAATAGCCCGAAGCCGCTCTGGCGATTCAGGATGCCCATGACCCATTTCATGTCCCAGATACCTTGGATCATTCACAAAACCGACACGTCCCATGGCTAATACTTCTACGTCTTCTCAATCACAACATGTATGGGAAAGTCATCAACAACTGGCCGATGCATACTGGAGGCACTAGGGAGGAAAACCGTGGTGAATCCTATCACAGCTTCTTGTCTTAGACAACGCATTCAGGCACGTGCTAGGGTGGGAACCTTTCATCAAGAGAATCGGCATCGTCAGGGAGTCTGTAGCATCATGGCAAATCCTAAAATCGAACAATTTAAAAAGGTGTTACAGCTTGACCCTCAGGACGAAACGTTGTGGTTTGGATTAGGGAAAGCCTACATGAGCGACAAAAATTGGGAGGAAGCGATCCCCGCACTGGAACAATGCATTCAGGTGAAGCCAACCTATTCCGCCGCCTTTTATGCGTTGGCCCAGTCACTCCAGCAACAACACGAGTATGAGAAATGCCGCGCCATCTGTACTGAAGGAATTACCGTGGCCACAACAAATGGCGACCTTCTTGTCATCAAA
Source organism: Nitrospirales bacterium (assembly GCA_965223315.1). Classification (GTDB taxonomy): domain Bacteria; phylum Nitrospirota; class Nitrospiria; order Nitrospirales; family UBA8639; genus Nitrospira_E. The sequence continues at coordinate 1,489,890 of CBDCWD010000004.1, read as the reverse complement.
AATCTGGAAGAACTCCGCGATTCCCTTCCCTCCTGATCTTCCTGCCACGCGACCTTTGGCCGCGAGGCAAACAGCTTCCACCGCTTCTAGATCCTATCCTCAATCATCCGAAGTTCTTTTGGCAGCATGGGATAGCGGGCAAACCTGTTCGTGGCTAACAGCCTAATGCGTGGAGAATGACGCTCTCCTGATGGACGTGTCACATACGACACGTGACGAATCCGTATCGCATTCCGCGTCGGCTGCGCGGGAGCATTCCACAAGGTGAGCAAGACCGCGCTCAATTGAGGCACTTCGGCTAGCACGCCAATCAACATACCGGCTAACCGCTGAAGATCCAGGGGAGAAATTTCTCGTTTGAGAACCGATCTCTCAACAATATCTGGAACACTCACAGCTAAGAGCACAGGGGCACAGTAATTCTCCAACTGCTTTGCCTTTTCACTCATACGAGCTAACAACCGCTTCACTAACGCCTGCTCAAAAAAATCGTCGCATTGCTCATCTGTTGCATCGCGCGATCTATTCTTGGATCTCTTGAGAGGGCCCTGCGTCGATTGAATAACCGTCACTTCGACAAAGAGTCGGTGGCCATCCACATAACATTCCAAATCGGCAGTTTTACCAGTTGAGGCTTTCAAAAAAGACAGTGAAAATCCGGCCTCTGCCAGAAAATAAGCCGTGTGAATTTCCGCTTGCGCCGATATCCCCTGACTCTGAGGAAACTGACTGACGTGCTCCCATAAATCGGCCAGCCGATTCTGACTCTCTCCATCTGGACAACACTGCATCAAACTCTGCCATTGATTATGGACAAACGAAAGATCGTTTGAAATATTCTGAGTCATGGTCATGCAGGCTCCTTGATTTCCAGGATACCAAGGATTAGTGAAAGCCAGCTATTGTTCCAGTAAGATGGAGGAATGCGGAGAGCATGCAAACACTGCAGGAGGAAATACGCTCCTGAGAAAACAAGAGATCACCCGTTATGACGACAATGCCCCACCGCGTCTCTCATTCACGTATGGATGAGGCTTGCGGTGGGACCAACTGATAGGATCATTAATCTTTGTTATTCCCATGGGGCTGAAGGGCTTGGTAGATCGTGCTCAGAAGTTTTTCCAGCTCTATACTCTTTGTAAACACCTGACAGACTCCTTCGCGTCGCGCCTGGTCAAGATCGAACGCACCAGTATAGGCTGTTAACAAAATAATCGGTACGGAGACGCACTGCTGGCGAATACGTTTTGTCGTCTCGATGCCATTGAGACCTGGCATTGTATAATCCAAAATGATGGCATCAGGCAATTCAATTGCACGGGCTAAATACGCAAGGATTGATTCTCCCGATTCAAACTCCTGGATCTCGAACCCTTCCCGCCGCAAACGTCTCGCCAAACTGGTCCGCACGACTTGGTCATCATCCACAAGACAAAGATGATACATGTTCTGTTGAACCTGACCCGGCTTAGGGGATAGGGAGGGATGATGGCTCACAGGCACCTAATGCAGGTGAAGGGAAATGAGGAAGGTCGATACAGTCACGGACGAACCCGTCACATGCTCGGCAAAGGATTGATGTTAGCGCTCTCGTTTGATCCCCAACTTTTTCAAACGGCTTCGAAGGGTACTGGGATTCAAACCAAGCTGTTTAGCCGCCCCTAATGGCCCATCAATGCGCCCTTCACACACTGTCAAGGCTTCTTGTATCCGAGAACGTTCCATGTCCTTTAAGTTGGTTGACCTATGGCTTGGCGTACGAGGAGAATGGCTTGGGAAAAAGGCATCATCAATCGCTAACAAGTCTGAATTCGAAAGGATCATAGCTCGTTCAATAATATTTTTTAACTCACGAATATTACCTGGCCAATGATACTCCAACAATTTTTGCAACGACGCTTCATCAATATCCTGGCAAGGGCGTTTGAATTCCAGCCGGTTTTTCTCCATAAAATGTCTGACCAGTAGAGGAATATCTTGTGGCCGTTCCCGAAGGGGTGGCACTTCAATAGGGAATACGTGCAGACGATAAAATAAGTCCGACCGGAATCGCCCTTCTTCCATCGCTTTCGTCAGTTCAGCATTCGTCGCCGCGATAATTCTGACATCCACCTCCTGACTCTGAACACTGCCCACACGTTCAATGATCCCATCCTGCAACACCCGTAACAATTTGGCCTGAGCTTCAAGAGGCATTTCTCCAATTTCATCTAAAAATAAGGCCCCCCCATTGGCCAACTCGAATTTTCCGGGTCTGGGCTGTTCCGCACCGGTAAATGCTCCCTTTTCATGCCCGAACAATTCACTTTCCACCAATCCAGAGGGGAGTGACGCGCAATTGACCCGGACAAAAGGCTTTTCATGTCGCGGGCTTAATTCGTGGATGAACCGAGCCAATAATTCCTTACCGGTTCCGGTTTCCCCTGTAATGAGTACGGACGTATTTGTTGGAGCCACCGCTTGTGCTAACTCTATAATATTTTTAACCTTTTGGCTCTTTCCCACCATCGCCCCAAAATCATGCGAAATTTTGATCTCTTCAAGTAAATAGGCATTTTCACGGGCAAGCTTATCTCGTAAGCGGCGAATTTCTTCATAGGCTTGAACATGATCAATTGCGAGTGCGATCTGTTTGGCCACCTGGGCCAAAAATTCGACGTTCTCTGGATCTGGCTTTCCAGACTCGACACTGCCGATGTTCAGAGAACCAAGACAATTGTCACCAACCATCAGTGGAAGATTGATCATACGCCCTAAGCCTTCTTCCCGATAATAGGCATCCTCTAGAAACATTTGTTCTTGTTGAATATGGGGACGGATATGTATTTGTCGATTGGCATATACCCAACCCATTGCACTCCCTTCACGAGGAATGACCGCATCACACTTCAAACGCACGATGGGCATGCTGGTCTCAACGGCATAAAATCGAAAAGCATCAATATCAGCATGATAGAGCGTAATCCCTGCACGCTCCCAGGAAACTATTTGCTTAATATGACCCGCAATAGCTTTCCAGAGACTTTCCGTGTCTTGCTGAAAATTGAGGACATTCGTGACCTCAAGTAGAGTTCGATAAAAGGTTTGTTTGTGAGGATTAATGGACTTGTCTGATAAGGAAGGAATATTCAATGCCACCTACTCTTTCCCGGCCAAAATTTGATAACCATCATGTTCAGATATCCACGTTAAAAACAACGCAAAATTAATACCGTTATCATTTTATAGCTTTTCGTCTAAATTTTCGTATTAACAACACATTTTACGTTGATTATCGCGGTTTTATTTATTTTTCCTTGATATTTCCATAGTATTCACTCATATATCAGACAATTCTTTATATATAGATTTCTAGACAATTGTCTACGTGTGAAATTGCACATCAATACATGTGTGAATCCGCACATCTTGCTTCTTGAATATTCCTTAGACAAAAAAGCAGGGGGCGACACATGTCGCCCCCTGCCTTTGGCTGCCTCCGAGCGCGTGTCTCGGGTGGCCGCTTACAGCCAGTTTACCCGTTCGGCGGGACGGATATAAATTGGCTCTTCCACTTGCTGCCGGACCGCTTCCTTGCCCGACTTGTTGAAGCCCAACACCGTGTCGTTGTACATCTCGAACTTCCGACCATGGATTTGAGTTTCAAACACTTTCGGCCCAGGAATGACGTCATACCGGAAGATGATTTGTTGACTGGCCCGCCACAACTGCAGCACCGCCAACAATTCCCGGCTCGGCACCAAATATTTCTCAATGGCATTGTCCACGCCCGGCCCAAACATCTGCCGGATGTAGCCCCGTGGCGCTTGCCGCGGTGGAATGTAGTAGCCATTGGGCTCCGTGCCCCATTGCGGGTAGAGCGGCAGGGCCACTTGTTCCACCCGAATGGCATAGTACAACGGATTCCAGCGGTCTTCCGCCCATAACCCGTCATCGCCCACTTTGACCAGCCCTTGCAGGCGAATCTTGCCCACGCAGGCCGCCATACACCGCGTTTCCATGGGCTCCCCGCCAGTCAGCGGGTCTTTGCCCTCCACCCGGGGATAGCAGGCAATACATTTTTCACTGACCCGCGTGGTGCCCCGGTACATCGGCTTTTTGAACGGGCATTGCTCCACGCATTTTTTGTAGCCCCGGCACCGGTTTTGGTCAATTAAGACAATCCCGTCCTCGGGCCGCTTGTAGATGGCCTTTCTCGGGCAGGCGGCCAAGCAACCAGGATAGGTACAGTGGTTACAGATGCGTTGCAGGTAGAAGAAGTACGTTTCATGCTCCGGCAAGCTGCTGCCGGTCATTTTCCACGGTTCTTCTTTCGTGAACCCCGTCTTGTCCACGCCTTCCACGATGGCTCGCATCGAGGTGGCCGTGTCTTCGTAGATGTTCACAAATCGCCATTCCTGGTCCGTCGGGATGTACCCAATGGCCGCTTGGCCAATTTTGGCCCCCGCGTCAAAGATGGTCATCCCTTCAAATACTCCATACGGCGCATGGTGCTTGCGGCCTACCCGCACATTCCACACCTGTCCGCCAGGATTGACTTGCTCGATGAGCTGCGTGATTTTCACATCGTAGAACTGTGGATAGCCCCCATACGGCTTGGTTTCCACGTTGTTCCACCACATGTATTCCTGCCCTTTGCTGAACAGCCACGTCGACTTATCCGCCATCGAGCAGGTTTGACACGCCAAACACCGGTTAATATTAAACACAAATGCAAATTGCCATTTCGGATGCCGCTCCTCATACGGATACAACATCTTCCGGCCTAAGTGCCAATTATAGACTTCTGGCATGGTAGTGATTCCTCCATTTAGTTAGTGATGCAATCAGCATAATTTGTTTACCAATTTCTTGACATCAAGATTAAAGGGAGACTGGGGGGAGGTGTAAGCAATGTTTCTTCCTAGACGTCAACCTAGAAAAAACCCCCAGCCTCCAAAACACTAAAGTTCTCTATACCTTAATCTTAATGTGGTCGCCTTTGAGCCATTTAATCATGAACTCATTCTCCTGACCGGGCGTAAACCCAGTCCGGACCGGCTCCCACGGGCCCCGGCCGCCGATGCCGCCGTCTTCCGCCTTCGTAATCCGGATCAGACATTCCTTCGGCACCGTATTGACCGCATGGTTGTCTACTTGGTACCCAAATTTAAATTTCCACGCCACCGCATGCTTGCCCGGCAGCGAGTCTAACTGCTGAATCGGCATCAACCAATCCCGCGTAAAGGCCTGTTGCGCCCCATACCGGAAGTTCGACTGATACCCCGTGTCCATCGCAATCGCGCGCCCATCCGGCCGCGTCTCATGCCCTTTCACCGACTTGGCCGTCGCCACATACGGCGCATGCTTGGCCATCGTCACATGGTACGGATAGGCCGGGTTGTATTTCGCCCGGATCATTAACCGCGCCACCTTGTAGTACGGGTCACTGGGCTTCCAGCCCCGATACGGCCGGTCCACCGGGTTCCCATCGACGTACACATAGTCCCCGTCGTTGATGCCCCGGTCTTTGGCCGCTTGCGGGTTGATATGGATTTGATGCTCACCCACCCCCGGCGTCCGCTTATCCATCCGATAGGCATCCCCGAAGTTCGACTCATACATCTGCACCCAGTCATTCACCGACCATTGACTGTGCACCCGATGCCGTGTTTTGGGCGTGACACAATAGAACTGATACCCCTTCTCCCAGAGTGGATTGGAGTAGCGCTTGATTTCCTGCCATGGCAACTTGATGTTGCGAATGGTCTTATCGTCATGATGCTGGGCCGTGATGGGAATCCCATAGTCATCCGGCCGCACATACGGATTCGACGACATGATCGCATTGGGCAAGTACGGTGTGGCTTCCGTCCCTTCCCGGTGCGAGATGAGGTTTTCCCCGTATTCAATGGCTTCCGGCTCCACCCGGTAGTTCTCATACCGGCCCGTCCGCGTCCATTGCGGCTTCGATTCATTGGTTTCTTCCCAGAAGGGTTGCCGCGGGTACGTCCGGCACATCACCATCCAGCCCTTCTCTGACTTCAACATGGTGTCCACACTGTAGCCATACCCCGTGGTACTGGCATCCAACAACCGTTGCACGTACACGTCCACCCGGTTGTCATAGACAAACTTGAAGTAATCCCGGAACCGCCCGTCGCCCGTCATTTCGGTCAACTTGGCCGCCACCCCGGCTACCGTATCCAGGTCATTCCGGGTGTCATATAAGGGCCGAATGCCCCCCTTCCACACTTGGAACCACGGATTGGACACCGTCGCCGTGTGTTCGGGATAGGTGAACTCCATCCACGTATTCACCCCAAACGCCACATCGTTGTGGTTGACGTCCGAGGTCATTTCGACATCTTGCGTGACGAGCGTTTCAATGTGCGGATCCACGTTTTTGACCATGTCATAATGGTGCTTGGCGTTGTTCAACACATTGACGTTAGCCACCCACCGGAATTTACTGGGGGTCGGCATGTGCGTTTTCCCCGTAAACACCCGGCGGCCATACTTGGGCGTGTTCACAATCAACGCCGTATCCCCATGGTTCCAGTAGGCCACTTCTTCGCCATAGTAGTACCCTTTGACGTGGACCTCTTTGCCATGCACGTTCGGATCCGTCGTGATCTTAAAGGGGTTTTCCCCCGTATGCGTGCCCAGGCCACCCCCGCCCCATGGCGTGGCGTTCCAGATGCCCGCTTTATAGTTGCCGGCCCAGGTATGCTGCCCGGTGCCGAATTTGCCCACATTCCCCGTGACAATCAAGACCATCGCGGCCCCCCGGGCGATGATGGTTTGATGGAAATAGTGGTTGGTGCCTTCCCCGTTGTGGATGGCCGCCGGCTTGATGGTCCCGCTATCCCGCGCCCACCGCACAATCAGGTCCTTGGGCGCCCGGTTGATTTGATGCACCGTGTCCAAGTCATAGTCCTGCAAGTGCACTTGGTACATTTGCATCACCGGCATGACGTCCACTTCCCGGTTGTTTAACAACTTCACCCGGTACGTCCCCGTTAACGCCGAATCAATGCCGCTCTTGCGGTAGTGCCAGCCCACCAATTCCCGGTGAATCGGCACCGCTTGGTTCTTGTTCAGATCCCACACCATAAAGCCCCCCAGGCGGGCAATTTTGGCGGGGTCCAGGGCTTGCATCTTGCCGGAGTAGCTCTTGCTAAAGTCCGGGAATTGATAGTCTTTGATCACTTCCCGCGGATCCAAGTACTGCAGCGTATCCGTCCGCACCAACAGCGGCATGTCCGTGTACGCTTGACAAAAATCATGGTCATACATGTTTTCATCAAAGATGATCTTACAGGCCCCTAAGAACAAGGCTCCGTCCGTTTCCGGCCGCACCGGAATCCAGTAGTCCGCCCGATAGGCCGTCGGATTGTATTCCGGCGTGATCACCACCACCCGCGCGCCCCGCTCAATGCTCTCCAGCTTCCAGTGCGCCTCCGGCATCTTGTTTTCCACAAAGTTCTTCCCCCAGCTCGTGTTCAGCTTGGAGAAGCGCATGTCATTCATGTCAATGTCCGAGGCCTGCACCCCGTTCCAGAAGGGATGCGCCGGGTTTTGGTCCCCATGCCACGTGTAATTCGACCAATACCGGCCCCCTTGCGCCTGATCCGGCTTGACTTTGCGAATATAGGTATCCAGCAGGGCCCCACAGCCCCCATTCATCCGGGTGATCCCCATTTTCCCGATCACCCCCAAAATGGGCATCCCCGCCCGGAACTTAAAGCAGCGCGTGGCCGCCCCTTTGCTCATTTCAATCATTTCCGGGGGATAGCCTTGCTCCCGCATCCGACGGGCCCCCGCTTCCCCCGAATACCGCTCGGCAATGATGATCATCGCTTTGGCCAGGTACGTAAACGCCGTATCCCAGCTCACCCGCAACATGTCATCCAAGTACCGCGCGTTAAATTTATATTTCGCCATCACCGCCGGCGTGAACTCGGGACTCCCATCATCCATCCAGGCCTTCCAGCCCCGCCGCATCAACGGCCCTTTGAGCCGGTACGGGCCATACACCCGCCGGTGCATTGTGAACCCCTTCAGGCACATGCGGGGATTATGGGCAAATGTTCCCCGGTTGCCGTAGAGATCTTCGTAGGTTTGATGGTCGTAGTTTTGCTCTACCCGCATGACCACGCCATTGCGCACAAACGCCCGGATCCGGCAGGCATGGGTGTCATTGGGCGAGCAGCACCACGTAAACGAGCTGTCATAGCGGTATTGATCGTGATACACCCGCTCCCACGACCGGTCCGGGTATTCCCCCAAGGGATTGCCCACTTCGATGACCGGCTGCAGGGCCGTCAAGGCCAGGGCCTTGTCGGCTAAGGCCACCGCTGCCACCGTGCCCGCGGAGACCTTTAAAAATTGCCGTCTAGAAAGAAACATTGAGAATACCTCCTTTTAAAAAATTCTCACATGAGAAAATAAAAGACCATCTCTCATTGCGACAGGCTCCCCCTGCCGTGCTTCTTTAACCTCCCTCTATCCTTAAAAAAGGACCAAAAAAGTGAACAATTTATAAAAACGAGACACATATCCCATGTAGGTAAAAAATTCCCACTCAGCATATGTGCAATCCGTATTCCCCAACAGCATCAATATGGAAAATATTTGTATGTTATTGATATTTAATAGAATTTAATTCATTTTTTTGAAAGTTCATTTATGGAAGAAGAATAAAAAGCATTGAATTTTCGCGGTCAACAGCGACGGGTCCACAGAATTTCAAGGTCTGAAAGAAGTCCGTTTTAATAGGGGTCAGACTCGACTTTATTCCAGGCATTTGATATGTTCCTGAAAAATTTCAGTCTTTAAGAAGGAGATTGTATGGCCCGCTTACCTCGTTTTTTCGTACCCGGCGCTCCCCTTCATGTGATTCAACGCGGGAATAATCGCAGTACGGTGCTTCAACACATCAATGATTACAATGTTTACCGTGAATGGCTCCAAGAAGCTGCTCAATCGCATGGTTGCGCCATTCACGCCTACGTCTTAATGACCAACCACGTGCATCTACTGCTGACTCCCACTCATCAAGATAGCTTGCCCAAGACTTTTCAATCGTTAGGCCGGCGCTATGTCCAATATTTCAATTCCACTCACCAACGTACCGGAACACTTTGGGAGGGACGCTACCGGGCTACATTAATTGAAAGCGAGGCCTATCTCTTAACTTGCTGCCGGTACATTGAACTGAATCCCGTGCGGGCCGAAATGGTCAGACGTCCTCGTGACTATCGATGGTCCAGTTATCATTTTCATGCTGAAGGCAAATCAGACCCCCTTCTCACTCCACACAGCCTCTATCAACGCCTCGGCGGTTCCGCCACGGCACGACAACAGGCGTACCGAGCCCTCTTTCGTCAACAACTCAGCGGAGAAACATTAGATGCGATTCGAGACGCCACGAACAAAGCCTGGGTTTTAGGGAGTGAGAAATTCAAAGACCGGCTAGCCAAGAAACTGGACCGGCGCGTCGAGCCACTACCCAGAGGCCGACCATCGCTAAAAGATTGACCTGTCAATCTAATTTTAAAGGGGTCAGACTCGAATTAATTAATGCGAGTCTGACCCCTTAAGCTATTTCCTTCTTAGGCTTCAGGAGAAACAGGAGGATGTTTAAGCTCTTCCAGTGCAACATGTCTTGGGAGAAGGACCGGAAAGATGACACCGATAGGGTCGCCTCGATGAATGGTGATGGGATCTTGGGAAGGAATCTCCAGTTGAAGGAGGAAGTTCGTGACAAACGCATCGTAGTCGGGAAGAAAGTCGTAGAGATTGGGAGTGGTTTTATACTCTTGCGTCTTGATGCCTTCCCAAATAGAAAAGTGCCGCTGCGGGAAATGATAAAAATGATTCGGGATATCTTTCATCATCATGCCCAGCTGCTTGGGGTAATAAAACCGAAGACCACAGCACAACTTGGGATATCCGCTATTCAGAATGCTATCCACATACATCCCGGAATACGACTTGTAGCCTAACAACCGTTCTTCAGGCAAAATGGGCGGGGACTGCCATTCAAACCCTTTTCCGGCTCGCCGAATCCGGCAATCGGCCGGCGAGCGAATCAGCCAGCCATATTGTCCCACAAACCGCACCGGCCCACAGTCATCAGGAATCACTTTGTACCCACTGGCAGCCAAATTTCGTTGCTCATCTAATGACATACCCGTCATCATGGGGCGGTGAGGATGAAAATCCAGCTTTAACCGTTCAGGGGCGAAGGCCGTAGAATATTCACGCTCCCAATACAACGTCCATTTTGTATCGGTGCTTCCAGGCAGCTCTTGCATCACAACCTCACTCGTCTTGGGGAAAGAACCAAGATGTTCATTGAGAGGAGGGCTCTTGACCTCGCCTGACCATCCAAGCCACTTCAGCCACACGCTTGCCCAGAGCCCAGGCCTCAGCTTTTTCGGCATCGTTAATGCCTGGGCTGTCCCCTTCAGTGGTCGCCGAAGCCCCGAAGGCCCCACCATCACTCACGACAATCATTTGATTGCCTAACATGGCAGCGAGAATGGTTAACATCGTCACCTCTTTTCCACTGGACACTTGCCCCCCTGTAGCAAAGGCCGCCCCCACCTTGTCGCGCATTTTGAACTCCGGAAACACGCCAAACTCAAACTGCCAGCGGTCAAAAAAGGTCTTCACGTCTCCTGCCATGTTGGACCAATACACTGGCGACCCAACCACTACGGCATCGCTGCCGAAGAGCAGATCGCCTGTGACTTCCCCTACGTTAGACAGAATGACCCGCGTGCCTGGAACAGCTTCCGCTCCAGCCACGACACTCCGTGCCATGATTTGGGTATTGCCAGATAACGAATGGTACGCGACCAAAACCTGAACGGAATCAGCGGAAGGTTGAACCTGCGTGGCAACCTGTGAACATCCAAGACACAGGACAATCAACCCCAGAAACCCACGCAGAACAAGCGAAGTACGCATCACAGGAGAGCCACCAGGCAAAGCAACTACGCGACTACTGCCGTCCCACTTCTTCATCAATATGTTCTTCTACAGAAACATGGGTTAACGCCCCACGATAGTCACACTTATGACACCGCACGCGAAATTCCTCAAGCCACTTTTCTTGCACAAAATGCTGGTGGCATTTCGGGCAAGCAAAGACCCCCTTCACATAATGCACTTGCTTCTTATATTTCATCACCAACCCCCTCGAAAAATAGAATAAAAACTGGGAGGTTACCCTGCCACACCCCTTTTCTCAATTGCAACTTTATGCTGAGCTCTCCAACAAAAAACAGATCAGGAATCAGCTCGTTGGGTTAACTTGCGATGTTTGCGGGGGAAATAGGTATCGTGGACTTTTTTGAGTCGGGCATGTTCGACGTGGGTATAAATTTGCGTGGTGGCAATGCTGGCATGCCCTAACATCGTCTGCACAGATCGAAGATCCGCCCCGTGATCCAACAAATGGGTGGCAAACGAATGACGGAGCATGTGGGGTGAGATCGGTTTCGTAATGCCAGCCCGGACCGCACGCGCCTTTAAGATTTTCCAAAAACATTGCCGGCTCATCGCCCGGCCCAACCGCGTGAGGAAAAGTTTTGAGGAGGCACGGTTTTTCAAATACTGAGGCCGGTCCACTTGAACATAATCGGCCACTAGATCTCGGGCCTTTTGCCCGATCGGCACAATACGCTGTTTTTCACGCTTTCCTGTCGCCTGTAAAAATCCCACCTCTAAATTCAGATGAGCCATCTCTAAATTGACCAACTCCGAGACACGAAGCCCCGTGGCATAGAGCAGTTCGACCATGGCCGCATCCCGGCGGTCGTCTCGATGATTGACCGAGGGAAGTTGCAGCAAACGAGTGACCTCCGCTTCTGTTAATAATTTCGGAAGTTGCACCCATTGCTTGGGAGTACCTTTTAAAAGACTCTCGACCGTCTGGCCATTCTGCCCGCGAGAAATGTGTTTATAGAAGCCCCTGACGGCTGCTAAACATCGCGCGATGGACGAAGACGATAACCCTGAAGATTTCAAGCTACCCAGAAATTGAAGCCACAGAGGTTTTGTGAGTGCCTGAAAATCAGAAAGCCCTTCTTGTTGAAAAAAATCAATAAGTTTTCGCAAATCCCGACGATACGCGGCCAAGGTATTGGTCGCACATCCGCTCTCGACTTGCAGTATCATCAGGTAATTTTCCAATAATTCTTCCATGTGATCCGTAGAACAAGGAACCTTGTTGAGGCATTGGCTCGAAGATCCAGACTCTGCTTCCACAGCATGTGACAAGATTTTTCGTGTTCTCCTATTTAGGTAAGCCTACATCCTGATATAATAATCTGTAATGACATCAAACGCACCCCTTTCTACAACACAATCTTGAGCCATCGTCGGTTTCTTCTCACTTGTATCTCTAACTTTCTCTGCTTTCGTATGCGCACTCCTCGCAATCTGTTGAGATTCGTGTCCTCCTATGGCTTCGTGTTTGCACTCGGCCTGGGATGTGTCATGGCAGTCATAACACCATCGCTCTCCATCGCCATAGAAACCTCGCCAGCCACCGCTCTCGAAAAAGCCAAGGCTCGCTTCGCCGCCAACAAACTCACAAACACGCTTGAGATACTCGAAGAACTGATTGACTCTCTTCCCCCTCCCACGATTTTGCAGGAGGCGTACCTCCTCCAAGCCACGGCCCTCAAAAAAGATGATCAACATGCTGAAGCACTCAGCGTGTTAAAGCAGTTGCTGGAAGAATTTCCGTTTTCTTCAGTCACAAATTCAGCCCGGGTTTTAATGGCCGAACTGTATTTGGAACAGAAAGACCCCGAGCAGGCACTCACCCAATTATACCTGGCTCTCGATTATGCAGCCGACCAAGAACTTCGCCGAAACCTCTATCAACTAATCCGACAAGCCGAGCTGGACAATGAGAACCCCCTGGGCGCCGTGAACGCCGCGCTCAACGAAATGACGCTCGTCGAGCCTTCCGAGCGTCTTGAGCTAGAGCAACTGACGCAATCCCTGATTCTTCAAGAGTTAAGCGAAGAAGACCTCCAAGACTTACTGGAAAGCCATGCCACTCGGTATCCAGGAGATATTGCCAGTATCCGGCTGATCGAAATTCATACAGCCCGTGGCGATGAAGTGCTGGCGGAACGGGATATTCGGGGATTTTTGCAGCGTTTCCCCACGCATCCCTACGCGGAAACCGCCATGGCGCTTCTTCACTCGTTTATTCAAAAGATCAAAGTTCATCAACATATCCTCGGCGTGGCCCTCCCCTTTTCCGGCCCGATGAAGCGCTATGGGACGGATTTGCTGCACGGGATCAGACTGGCGATGGATATCGCAAAGGAACAGTGGGGGCTCACATCCGTTGGGCTCGTGGTGAAAGATACCACCATGCTCAACTCCCCACTACGGGTGGAAATGCAACAACTGTTGAATGAATTTCAACCACGAGCGGTCATTGGTCCCTTATTGTCCCGAGAGATTCGTCACCTTGGGCATCTTCCCGATGATTATGCCACGCCCTTTATTACCCCCTCGTCCACCTTACTCAACGTCCGGCAATTTGGGTCATTTTGGTTCAATACCGCCATGACGTCTTCGGTTCAGGCCAAACGCCTCGTGGAATATGCGGTCTTGAAATTAGACTACCATCGTTTTTGCATCATCTATCCAAAAACGGCTTATGGCCGGGAATTAGCTGATATGTTTGGCAAGGAAGTCATCCATTCCGGCGGCGAGATTATCGCGGTTGAGGGGTATGACGAAGATCAACGGGATATAGGAGAACAATTGCGCCGGATCAAGGCCAAAGATTTAGCCCTCTATGGCGTTGAAGAGCCAGAGGAAACGCTCACCGGAGAAGAGCGTGTGGTCTATACACCCGGCTTTGACGCCGTCTTTCTCCCCGGCCAGTCAGTCCAACTGGCCATGATTAAGGCACAGCTAGCCTTTTTTGATATGAATGTCCCTATCCTTGGCAGCAATAGCTGGCATACGCCAGAATTGTTTCGATGGGCGAAACAAGATTTAAACGGCAGTATTTTCGTGGATGGGTTTTTTCTCAATAGCCCGGACCCCAGCGTACAGATGTTCATCCAACGCTATCGCACCCGATACCAAACCGACCCCTCGCTCTTCGCCGTCCAGGCCTTCGATGCCGCCACCTTGGCTCTCGAAACCCTTCGCAAGGGCGCACAATCCGGACAAGATGTCTGGGATCAACTGGTCAGGCGTTCTGACCTACCCGCTCTCAGCGGCTTTGCGTCCTTTAGTTCGGCAGGAACCCTGAACCGCCGCCTCTACCTGTTGGAAGTCAACAATCGGACCTTCACGCAATTAAATTAGATCTGATGGATTCTCTCGCGTCGTTCCTTCATACATTGTCGTATATGCTTGTGCCTCTTCTAGCCGCTGTGGTGCTCCATGAATATGCCCATGGATGGGTGGCCAATTTTTTCGGGGATCACACCGCAAAGTCGCTGGGACGGCTCACTATGAATCCCATTCCGCACATTGATCCATGGGGAAGTATCTTGGTGCCATTACTGCTCTCTCTCGTTCCAGGTGGCGTCATTTTTGGCTGGGCCAAACCCGTGCCCATTAATCCAAACCACCTCCACAATCCACGTCGGGACATGGCCTTTGTAGCCGCCGCCGGCCCTCTGATGAATTTGTTCTTAGCAATTCTTAGCGGACTGTTGCTGATGTTTTTCATCTATCTGGACCCAACCATTCAAGCCAATTGGCCGCCACAACCGGGAACGCAACCCCGGGAAGACTTGTTAGGCATGCTGCTCGTACCACTGGCCGCCATGGCGTTATCATCGATCATCGTCAATATCGTTCTCCTTTCGTTCAACCTTCTCCCCTTTCCACCGTTAGATGGCAGCCGGGTACTCCGGAGCCTGCTTTCTCCCCAACACGCCCTTCTCTTGAATCGCCTGGAACCCTATGGCATGCTTATCATCTTTGGGTTGCTCATGTTAGATTCCCGCATCCCGATTATTAGCTCTTTTATCTTTTTCATGTTTCGCCTCATTGGCCAACCGTTCTTACCAGCCTGAGGCATTCTTGTTCAGAGGAAGTATCCATGACCACACGCGTACTCAGCGGCATGCAACCCAGCGGACTCATGCATCTCGGCAACTTGCTTGGCGCCTTAGAAAATTGGAAAACCCTTCAAGCCCAACATGAATGCTTTTTTTTCGTGGCTGACTGGCATGCGCTTTCCACCAATTATGCGGACACCAGCCGCATAAGAGAATTTACCCAAGAACTGCTGATTGACTGGCTGGCGGCAGGAATTGACCCCAATCAAACAACCGTCTTTGTGCAATCGCAGGTTCCCGAACATGCGATTTTGCATCTCCTGTTTTCGATGATCATTCCCATTCCTTGGCTCGAACGGAATCCCACCTACAAGGAAAAACAGGAAGAAATTACCGAAAAAGACCTGTCGACGTATGGTTTTTTGGGCTATCCAGTGCTTCAAGCCGCCGACATCCTGCTATACAAACCCAATCTGGTGCCGGTCGGAAAAGATCAACTTCCGCATTTGGAACTGACCCGAGAAGTAGGCCGACGGTTTAATAGTTTATACACACCGGTGTTCTCCGACCCGAAAGAATATCTGACTCAATTTCCTAAAGTACTTGGAACGGATGGACGGAAAATGAGCAAGAGCTATCAGAATACGATTAATCTCTCGGACACCGAGCCCATCCTCCGGCAAAAACTCAAGACCATGGTGACCGACCCTGCCCGGGTCCGCCGAACGGACAAAGGCAACCCTGAAGTCTGTCCGGTGTACGACTTTCACAAAATCTTTTCGCCCCCAGACGTCACCTCACAAATCGACAGCGATTGCCGGACAGCTGCAATTGGATGCATTGACTGCAAACGGCAAGTAGGAGATGCCATCGTTCAACGCTTTTCGCCGATGTGGGAAACCCGTGAAAAGATTTCCGCTGACTGCAAGCACACGCAGGAAGTCATCGAAGAGGGGCGTAAACGTGCATCGGCCGTGGCACAAGAAACGATGGCCGAAGTCAAAGAAGCAATGAAGATCTAACGAACCTGTATTCTCTATTTCTTGACAGGACTTAGCCCCCCCGCTACTATCAAGAATTGTCTATTTCTTCTTCGTTCTCACTCACTATTGATTCCCTGAGACATCTATGAGTATTCGCATTGCCATTAACGGATTTGGGCGCATCGGGCGTAATTTTTTTCGGACGTGTTACAACGATCCCGAGATTGAAATCGTTGCCCTTAATGATTTAACCGATGCTCGCACACTTGCCCACCTCTTGATGTACGATTCGGTGCATGGAGCCTTTGAAGCCGAAGTCCAGCATGGTCCGGATGCACTGACCGTCAATGGGAAAACTGTTCGAATTTTTGCCATTCGAGACCCCAAAGAATTGCCCTGGAAAGACTTGCAGATCGACTTTGTCGTTGAATCAACTGGCCGCTTTACCGATCGCCAAAGTGCGGGCCAGCATCTGGCTGCTGGAGCTTCTCGCGTCCTGATTTCCGCTCCGGCTAAGGACCCTGACAACACCATCGTCTTAGGCGTCAATGAAGCAACCTACAATCCTCAACAGCACGCCATTATTTCGAATGCCTCTTGTACGACCAACTGCTTAGCGCCCGTCTCCAAAGTGCTATTGGAATCTTTCGGAATCAAGCATGGGTTCATGACCACCGTCCATTCATTCACCAATGACCAACAACTGCTGGACTTGCCCCACAAGGACTTACGCCGGGCCCGCGCCGCCAGCTTGTCAATGATTCCCACCTCTACAGGCGCCGCAAAGGCCTTGCACTTGGTCATTCCAGAATTGAAAGGGAAGATGGACGGCATGGCCATTCGCGTACCAACTCCCAACGTCTCTCTCATCGACCTCTCCGTTGAAGTGGAAACCGATTGCGATGTTGCGAGTGTCAATGCGGCATTTCAACAAGCCGCACAGGGTCCGTTGAAAGAGTACCTACAAGTATCGGAAGCTCCAATTGTCTCATCAGATCTCAATGGATGTTCCTATTCAGCCACGGTTGATGCCCCCCTGACATCCGTGATGGACAAACGTTTCGTCAAAGTCTTTGCCTGGTATGACAATGAATGGGGGTATTCGTGTCGTTTGCGGGACCTCCTCAAGTTTCTTGGAAACAAGAAATAGTTCACGGCTAATCCGCAGATCCTTCCACAGGATCTCGCCTTGCTCCATCTCTCACGGAGGAAGAGAGAGGCATGAATCTCACAAAACAAACCATTGATCAAATCGATCTCCGCAATAAACGTGTTCTGATTCGCGTGGACTTTAACGTCCCGTTAGACGACACGGGTGAAATTACCGACGACTCACGCATTCGGGCCGCGCTACCAACAATCAACCGAGCTCTTGACCAGGACGCGCTTGTAATCTTGTGTTCCCACCTAGGCCGTCCGAAAGGGACAAAAGACCCGGCGCTCAGTCTCGCGCCCATCGCCACGCGGCTACGCCGTCTCCTGAACAAACCCGTGATCTTTATTGAAGATTGCATTGGCCCCATGGTGGAATCCATCGTACAGGGCGCAAAACCGGGAGATGTGGTGCTTCTGGAGAATTTGCGTTTTCATCCAGGGGAAGAAAAAAACGATGATCAATTCTCCGCACAACTAGCCAATCTGGCTAACGTCTATATCAACGAAGCGTTTGGGACGGCCCACCGCTCGCACGCCTCGACCGTTGGCATTACTCAATACGTGAAAGTTGCTGCTGCGGGATTTCTTATGAAACGGGAAGTGGAAGCATTGGAAGGAAGCGTGGAAAATCCTGTTCGTCCATTCGTGGCAATTTTAGGGGGCGCCAAGGTGTCGGGAAAAATCGGAGTGATCAAAAACCTGGGCGGAAAGGTCGACAAAGTCATCATCGGCGGCGGCATGGCCTTTACCTTCATCAAAGCTCTGGGATTTGAAATCGGCAAATCATTGGTCGAAGAAGACATGCTGGATTTAGCCAAACAAATCCTCGAACAAGCCATGGCTGAAAAAATCAAGTTTTATCTCCCTGTAGACTGTGTGGTCGCTTCAAGTCTGGAACCGGATGCGGAAACCATGATCACCACCATTCAGGAAATCCCGCCAGGTTGGTATGGCATGGATATCGGCCCTGCTTCTGTCCGGCTCTTTGGTGAAGCCGTGCAAAATGCCAAAACCATCTTATGGAACGGCCCCATGGGTGTATTTGAGCGCGACGCCTTTTCCCGTGGGACCTTTGCCCTGGCTCATTCCGTTGCAAATGCCTATGCCAAAAGTATTGTTGGCGGAGGAGATACCGCTTTGGCCGTTCACCGTGCAGGTGAATCAGAGAGCATGGCCTTCATTTCAACAGGCGGGGGCGCAGCGCTCCAATTGCTTGAGGGCAAACACATGCCGGGACTCGCGGCATTACCCGACCGACCGTACTAACACTTCCCGATTCAACAACAACTTCTTCTGGCCATCCCACCTCATAGCGAAGGACTTTCATGAAGCGGTTCATTGTCGGCAACTGGAAAATGCACAATACTATTTCCCAAGCCGAAACACTTGTTCGAGACATTCTCGCAATTCACCAGGTTAATGAGTCTGTGGAATTGGCCGTCGCCCCATCATATGTGGCGCTTCCCGCCGTACAAAAGCTCCTGGCCGCAACATCCATACAATTAGTCGCCCAAAACATGGCGGCACAAGATGAAGGGGCCTTTACGGGAGAAGTGTCGCCGCTCATGTTAAAAGAGCTTGGCTGCCGCTATATGATTCTCGGGCACTCAGAGCGCCGGCATCTTTTTGGGGAACGCGATCAAATCATTAACGAAAAAATTCATGCGGCGCTTCGACATGAGCTCAAGCCTATTTTCTGTGTGGGAGAACGGCTCGAAGAACGTGACGCGGGACAGACTCAGTCTGTGATTGCACAACAACTACAATCCGGTTTGGCAGGATTGACAGCCAAAGACGCGGAGAACATCACCGTTGCATATGAACCGGTCTGGGCAATTGGCACTGGACGGGCGGCCACCGTGGAACAAGCCACTGAAGTCCATGCGGTAATCCGATCATCATTGGCAGCCATGTGGAACGTAGATACTGATTCCATAAGAATCCTCTATGGCGGCAGTGTCTCGCCTGACAATGCGTCAAGTCTCTTTCAGTCTTCCCAAATTAACGGAGCGTTAATTGGAAAAGCTTGTTTGAATTCTCAATCCTTTGTTAAGATTGCTCAGCTAGCTGCTTTAGATTGACACAAAAATTTCCGAGGACCCATAAAAAGATGTATACCTTAGCCGTCACCCTCCACCTTATCGTTTGTTTTCTCATGATTGCCTCCATTTTGCTGCAAGCTGGCAAGGGAGCTGAAATCGGTGCCTCATTTGGAGGTTCTTCTCAAACGGTCTTTGGCAGTCGAGGTCCGGGCACGTTTCTTAGCAAAGTCACGGTCGGCGCGGCTATCCTGTTTATGTTGACGTCATTGGGCTTAGGAATACTTTCCCGCCAGGCTACAACCTCATCAACCGTTATCGATCTTCACCCAACCACCCACCAAGAGTCCTCGACAACGACTGAACAGCCGGCATCAGTTGCACCAGCTACTACCACATCTGAGACAACGGACACACCGACACCACCCTCGGAGACTTCATCAGAAGAAGCCACACCTGAAGCAACTACTCCTGCTCCAAACTAAACCGGGGTAAGCCAATTGGCGTAGGTAGGATCCTCACCTCGAACGATCTTAAAGAAATCGCCTTGTAAGGCTTTGGTAATCGGACCGGGCTTTCCTTCCCCTATCATCCGATCATCTAATTCCCTGACTGGTGTCACTTCAGCGGCCGTGCCTGTAAAAAATACTTCATCGGCTACATACATGGCATCTCGTGTAAACCGTTCTTCCACCACAGGAATATTCTTGACCCTGGCCAATGTCAACACCGAATTGCGGGTAATCCCATCAAGAATCGACGTTAATGGGGTAGTCTTTAACACACCCTTTGTCACAATAAACACGTTTTCTCCTGTCCCTTCCGCGACATAGCCTTCAGGGTCAAGAAGAATACATTCTTCATATCCTGACTTGATGGCCTCCCATTTCGCCATAATAGAGTTGACGTAATAGCCGGAAACCTTTGCCCTGGTCATTGAGACGTTGACATGATGCCGGGTAAACGAAGAAATTTTCGCTCGGATCCCTCTGGCCAATGCTTCCTCACCTAAATACGACCCCCACGGCCAGGCCGCTATAGACACACAACTGGGGTTATCCCCGGGGTAAACGCCCATAGCCCCAAACCCCACATAGACAATCGGCCGGATATAGCAGGACGCTAACTGATTCACGCGGACAGTTTCGATGATCGCATCGGCTACCTCTTGTCTGCGATACGGGATGGGCAGCAACGTGATGTGAGCAGATTCAAATAAGCGATCCACATGCTCATGAAGGCGAAAAATGGCCGACCCTTGCTTCCCTTCATAACAGCGAATACCCTCAAACGCGGCCAACCCATAATGCAACGAATGAGTTAAGACATGAACGTTCGCCTCGTCCCAATTCACAAAATTCCCATCCATCCAAATTTTCTTAGACGCCGTAATCATAGGTAAAGGTTTTCCTCTTCTTGCTATAACATGCCTTCCAACTACTATTCGCGTAGACTTTATACTTCGGTGAGGCTGATGATATACTAAAATCTTGACTTAGTTGTAAATCTACTGGCAAAATAAATGTTTTGTTCAGGGGAACATAAACCATGTATGCAATCATAGAAACAGGCGGAAAACAATATCGGGCAGAACCACAAAGCCTTCTGCAAATCGAATCAATAGAAGGTGATGTAGGTACGACCGTGGAGTTCGACGCCGTGCGGTTGGTCCAGGCTGGGGAAACCCCCATTGTTGGCACGCCGACCGTCCCTCAAGCTCTGGTTAAAGCTGAAATTGTTCGTCATGCCCGAACTCGATCCATAACGGTTTTTAAAAAGAAACGCCGAAAAGGCTACCGCCGGACTCGGGGACACAGACAGAGTTTTACTCAAGTCCGTATTACGGAAATCGTCACGCCTTAAATTTACAGAACTTGCTCCCTGGAGAACATGCGCTATGGCACATAAAAAAGGTGGGGGTTCCTCACGAAATGGACGAGACAGTAACCCTCAATACTTGGGCATCAAAGCCTTCGCTGGAGAAGCCGTTTCAGGCGGCAGCATCTTGGTCAGGCAACGAGGAACAAAATTCTTTCCAGGCACCAATGTTGGCGTGGGAAAAGATTACACGCTGTTCGCCAAAATCACCGGCACAGTAAAATTTGAGGGAAGCGCAGCTCGACGCAAAGTTAGCGTCTATCCTTCCACCTAACCATTCCAAAACTTCTTCCTTCCTTAGTACGCTCTTTAGCTTCTCTCTCAGGGTCGGTATGATGGTATTTTTATGTTCATTGATCACGCACGCATATTCGTAAAAGCAGGAGACGGCGGCTCTGGGCATTGCAGCTTCCGTCGCGAAAAATTTGTCCCTCGTGGAGGACCCAATGGCGGAGACGGCGGCCATGGCGGACATATTATCTTTGAAGCCTCAAACCGGGTCTCAACTCTGCTCGATTTGCGATATCAACGCCACTACCATGCTCAAGCTGGAGAACGTGGGGGGAAATTTAATCGGCATGGTGCCAACGGAGCCAATGCAATAATCCAGGTTCCCGTGGGAACGTTAGTGAAAGTCGAGGGGACCGGCGAGACTCTTGTCGATCTCATCACTGATGGACAAACCGAAATTGTCGCACGAGGCGGAAAGGGCGGAAAGGGCAATGCCCGTTATGTCACTTCGACCAATCAAGCCCCACGAGATTTTGAACCAGGCACACCCGGGGAACAACACTGGTTGGCCTTAGAATTAAAACTCCTTGCCGATGTCGGACTGGTTGGGTTCCCCAATGCAGGCAAATCGACATTGATTTCATCCATCACTTCAGCTCACCCAGAAATCGGGCAGTATCCATTTACGACGTTGCGCCCTCATTTGGGCGTTGTCGAATGGACGGAGGACTCGTCATTCGTCGTCGCGGATATTCCCGGGTTAATTAAAGGCGCGCACGAGGGGAAAGGGCTGGGCATTCAGTTTCTCAAGCATATTCAGCGCACAGCCATCTTACTCTATTTGATTGATATCACTGAATGGACGACGGAAAACCCGATTACAACCTTTGAGACTTTGAGAAATGAACTACAGGCGTTTGATCCCACGTTGATTGAACGTCACTTTGCTATTGCCGCGACAAAAATTGATTCACAAGGCAATGGGCAAAAACTTCAAGCTCTTCAGTCCTATTGCGCCGAACAAGACTATCCCTGTTTTCCTCTTTCAGCTGTGACCAAAGAAGGACTCTCCCCATTGCTGACCTATCTCGGGCAGGCCGTCCTAGAGAATAAGGCATCATGCACCAGCAACTGCTAACCACATGCACACGTGTGGTCGTAAAAATTGGAAGCAGCCTTGTCGCCTCTTCTGATGGCGGACTTCACCAAGACCGCATTACGCGCCTCGCGAACGAAATCGCCGCGTTACAATCCAACAATCGAGAAATCGTCATTGTGTCGTCTGGCGCGATCGTCGCGGGCGTTGCACATTTAGAATTACACACCTATCCTCAGGAGCTACCTCTTCGACAAGCCGCTGCAGCAGTAGGACAAAGCAGACTACTCCAGGCCTATGAGACGGCCTTTGAGAAATCGGGACACAAAATCGCCCAAATCTTGCTCACGCATCAAGACTTGGGAGGCCGTCGCCGATTCTTAAACGCCCGCCATACACTCTCAAAATTGATTCAACTTGGAGTCATTCCGATTATCAATGAAAATGACACAGTTTCAACCGAAGAAATCCGGTTCGGGGATAATGACAACCTTGCCGGACAGATTGCCCATCTGGTCGATGCCGATCTGCTGGTCATCTTGTCCGATGTGAATGGCCTGTATGAAGCTGACCCGCATCTGAATCCTTCTGCACAATTAATCCCCTTCATCCCGGCCATCACCCAACACATTGAGAGTTTGGCCGGTGGATCAAGAACGCAGGCCAGCCGGGGAGGCATGATCACGAAAATTCAGGCGGCGAAACAGGCTGGACGGTTTGGCGTTCCCACGCTTTTGCTCAATGGCGAAACACCTGATGCATTAGGCCAGGCCTTAGAAGGGAAGCCTGGGGGGACACTTTTCGCTTCACAACAATCCTCGCTCACCAACCGCAAACAATGGATCGCGTTCACCCTGAGGCCCAAAGGAGAGATCATGCTGGACGAAGGAGCTGTTGCGGCTTTGGTTCTCCGGGGGAAAAGCCTACTTGCGTCAGGCATTCTCAACGTCAAAGGCACGTTTCTTAATGGCGACCCCGTCAGTTGCACGACAGAAGAGGGCATCGTATTCGCTCAGGGACTCACCAATTATTCAGCTGAAACCCTACAACGGATCAAGGGCAAACACACATCAGACATTCAGCAGCTCTTGGGAACCTTGGAATATAAAGAAGTCATACATCGCGACAACCTCGCCTTAACACCATAAGGCAAGGAAGAAGTGAGGAGTGAAAAGTGAGGTGTGAGGGGCACAATTTGAAATCTGAGGAATGTTGAAAAAATGAAGCCGTTTGAAGAATTACTCCCATACCGCTAAAAAGGTTTGATTCCAATGTTTGTTGGTCTCTTGGGCGGCAGTTTCAACCCCATTCACAACGGGCACTTGCACATTGCCACCTCTGTGTACAGGACCATGGCACTTGACAGGGTGCTCTTCATTCCAACTGGCGACCCGCCCCATAAACCCGCTTCATCTTTAGCCCCCGCTCATCATCGAGTGGCCATGGTGAAATTGGCCACAGAAGCCACTGAACATTTTATTGTGGATGATCAAGAAGCCTTCTCACCGCAGGTGTCTTATAGCATTGATACCGTAACCCGGCTTCAACAGACCTTCCCAGCCAACACGAAACTTGGTTTTATTATTGGTCTGGATGCGTTCCTAGAGTTTGAAAGTTGGAAGCAGGCTACGGACCTACTTGAAATATGTCAGATGATCGTGTGTTCCAGGCCACAAACGGCGTTCGTCCAACTACGTACCTTGTCGATTTTGCCGCCTATTCCAGAATCCAGCCTCCAGGCCCTTGATGAGAACACCCAGGAACGTTTGGACATCACGTTACCCTCAGGAGGTTCGATGACGTTATTGTCCTTCACACCTTGTGATGTGTCGGCAACGGAGATTCGCAACCAGGCTGCGCACAAACAGCCAATCGGACATTGGTTGCCGCCTTCCGTGGAGTCCTATATAATTCGCCATCAAGTTTATCTATGAGTTGCGCAAACCCATCCAAATCATCCCGTTCTCCCGAACAAGCCATTTTCATCGCCCAAGCAGCTCAAGAAAAAAAAGCCGGTGAGGTCGTGGTGCTGGAAGTTGGAGATCTCACGTCTATTGCTGACTTTTTCATCTTTGCCTCAGGTGAATCTGAACGGCAAGTACGAGGACTCACTGCATTTATTGAAAAGGAAATGGCCCTGCGTTATCAGACGCATCCCGTCATCGAAGGCAAGGAGACGGCCACCTGGGTGTTATTGGATTACGGAGATATCATCGTCCACATTTTTCGGTCTGATATCAGACACTATTATGCGCTGGAAAAGATGTGGGCCGATGCGCCCCGCATCGCCATTCCACCATCTGAACAGCCACTGGCGCCACACCGACAACTCGTCAGCGGATAATACAAGACTTGCACAGGAGACGCCCCATGACTTGTTTCCAAGAGTTAGCAGACCGGGTCCTCGACGGATCATCACCAACACGTCGTGAAGCCTTGGACATCCTCGCCACACCTCACGGCAAACTCTTAGACCTGGTCAATGCGGCCTATAAGATTCGGTCACGATATTTTGGAAACACGGTCCGTTTGCAAATGTTGTTGAATGCCAAGAGTGGGGCCTGCCAAGAAGATTGCCACTATTGCTCACAATCAACCATTTCCGAGGCGCCCATCGATCGCTACGCCTTACTCACACCCGAAAAAATGTTGGAAGGCGCCCGCCGCGCGGCAGAGGCCAAAGCCCAGCGCTACTGCATCGTCATCAGCGGCCGTTCGCCCTTGCAATCGGAAATCACTCAAATATCCCATGCGGTCAAAACCATCAAAAATGAAATCCCTATTCAAATCTGTTGTTCATTAGGATTGCTCAATGGCGAACAAGCCAGCCAATTAAAAGATGCCGGCGTGGATCGCATTAACCACAACCTCAACACTAGTGAAGCGTTTCATCCATCCATTTGCACGACCCATACCTATCAAGATCGGGTCGAGACGCTCAAGCATGCCCGAGCGGCGGGTCTGGAGCTATGTAGCGGTGGGATAGTCGGAATGGGCGAAAACAATGAAGACTTGGTGGACCTCGCACTCGCGTTGAAAGACGTTCAACCTGATTCGATCCCGCTCAATATGCTCTACCCTGTGGATGGCACGCCTTTTGGGGAAAAAAACGATTTAACACCAGCCCGGTGCCTCACCATCTTGTGCCTCTTCCGTTTTCTTCACCCACAAACTGAAATTCGCGCGGCTGGCGGACGTGAAAAAAATCTTCGTTCGCTCCAACCGCTCGCCCTCTATGTGGCCGACTCGCTCTTTGTCGATGGCTACCTCACTACCCCAGGCCTTGCTCACCAAGAAGTCTGGACCATGATCGAAGACATGGGCTTCAAGGTAGAAGCCACTTATCAAGACACCGAAAAACCACAAGCCGAACCCTGCTCCGCCTAACTCCTTTTCCTATCTCCCTCCGTTGTAAGGAGGGGCAAGGAGAGGTAGAAGCCTTTAGCAACCTGGTCAACCGGATTCATTCACAGGATTTTTCCCGACTCCTAAACTGAAGATGATCATGAATGTCGATACCATCCTTTACCAGACGATTGATCAAAGCTATGGGCTGAACTGGCACAAGACGAACAGCTCCCGGACTGGTACGAACTCAGCGAACATGGAGAGATCGTCACAACAGAAGATGGGTTAATTCAAGCGCCAGAGCTAGCCGTTGAAGTGTTATCGCCAGGGAATCGTCAAGTAGAGATCAATCATAAAATTCAGGCGTACCTGGCTTCAGGAATTCAAGAAGTCCTTGTAGTCGGCCTGACTGGTACCTTGGAGTATTATCGACAGGATAGAGTTCATACGACTTCTTCTTTCAACATCACCTTGACCGTACCGCCCCAGCTCTTTCCGTAAACTTGCAGCCCCCTGAAACACTTCATTCATTTGTCAATTAGCGTTTTCTTAATCTTATCTGTTCTCCTTAGATCTTAATCCCGGAATGAGAGACAAACTGCCAATTCCGAAAGAAAATCTAAAAGCATTAGCACTGCACAATTCTTCAAGTCACGCATGACCCACTGAGAGACTGGCTAGTTCGCTTCGCGAACCAGAAGACTACCACAGCCTAAAGACCTGCGAATTTTAGTTTCACCAAGAATGTTGAGAAGTTGGGACATTTCAATTTCTTGAATCATCAAGTGAATTATCCTAAAGATGGCGGTTGAGCGCGAAAAAGCTGTGCAAGCAATTGAGGGGCATAGGAAATGGACAAACTGCGCGGTCACCTTGGGGGTGAGAAGCAATTTGTCCATTTGCCAGGCGCGTCAAGGGGTTGTGCAGACCCTTCGATCAACTCAGAGCATGCTTTCGTAATCCAACTGCCGTTGTTAGGATCAACGAGTTGCACGAACACTGACTCGAAAATCTGAGCGTTGGCCAGCCAAAGCGGACATTCATCATCAATAAAAACGGCTCCCGAAGGAGCCGCAATTGTTTAACTTGTATTCAGCTATGATTTCTTTCGTCTTGCAATACCAATCAAGACAATAAGACCAGTACCGAATAACCAAACAGTCGCCGGTACTGGGACGACCGCAGTAAATACCCTAAAACCATCTAAATTTCCTGCACTTGTTCCACCTGGAATTTCAAGTGAATCTACTACTAATGTGGTTGTACCGAGATTAATAGTAAGATCATCCTCTGGGCTACCAAGTCCTCTGGCAGCGGGATCGTCTCCTGTGGGATATGCACCAAGACTATCGAACAAACCGAAATATGAATCCGATGTGCCCGCAGATCCGAGATCCTGATTCAATCTATCAGTTAATGTAACTACACCCAGAATCACGCTATCGAATGTTATTGATCCACCACTAATCAAACGGCTAGGTGTCACTGGATCAAATTGAATATAGTGGCTATTTACCAAAGCCCCTTCTGAGATAGTTCCATAGTCAAGTAATTGTGAACTTACAAATGCTATACCCTGTTGTTCATTGAATACAAAAATATTTGTGTCTGATGGTGCTGGGTAAGGAGATGGTTCAATTACAATTGTGCCTGTCGTGCTGACAACTGCTCCAAAGGCCGGAGTAACATAAATCATTGCTGCCATCAAGTACAAAAGTGATTTGTTTTTCATATCATCTCACCTCCAATTCACACACTTTAATAACTAGGGCTTGCTAAAAAAAGCCTATTTCATAAATGGGTCTCCGCAATCTGTTCCACCAATTTACGATCTGTGTTCCCTGGCGTTCTTGTAGGATGCGCGCGCGCAGCGCAAGACGTGAGGACTTCGCTGGTGATCCCAGCCCCCCCTTGGGCAAACTGTTGCGCATAGGCCGTTTCCACTTCCGCCCAGGGGATGTGTTTCGCGGGAAGCACCCAGCAATTGTCACTCCGGAGTGTTCCACCAAAGGGCAGGACAAAATCTTTAACGGCATCGTCAAAGGCCAACTGATTCTCATGGGGTGTCCGATACATGGGGTCTCCTGGTGCAAGCTTGTTAACGTGGTCGACGAAATTTTTGTGCACGTCGTCCCATGTTGTACAAAAAAAGCCTCCTCGAATCAACTCATTCGTGAAAACGTAAAAATGGCCTCCTTAAATCTCCTTTAAGCCTGCCAAGTTTTTAGTTAGGGTCAATTACCTACCGATAAAGCATTATCACATCCAAAGCTAAGCA
Source organism: Nitrospirales bacterium (assembly GCA_965223315.1). Taxonomy (GTDB): domain Bacteria; phylum Nitrospirota; class Nitrospiria; order Nitrospirales; family UBA8639; genus Nitrospira_E. The sequence goes on along the minus strand of CBDCWD010000004.1, from coordinate 1,461,838 downwards.
ATGGCTTGTCACGCTGTATTTGAAGTGTATTTCTTCCCTTAACTGTGAACTTTTCACACAGCCAGGGGCGTTGAGGAGACAGTCCATACAATGCGGCAAGATTGGGTGTCGGTGACATAATCGAACAACAACTGATCGGACCCGTTTTCGTTTTCGGCGCAATGGCCCTCAGCAGGATTCATCTGTGCAGATATCATTCTTCACTACGCCAGAATGGAGTCAACCGAAGTCCGTATGCGTCCCGAAATTTCCATACACCGTTCGCAAACGCCTTGGTCCAGTGGCGAGTCAGGCAAGACCCCATAAGCAGGATATTTTGAAGGAACAAAAATGGAATCAATAAGATCGCATTCCTCAGCTGACGCATCAACAAGAAACCCAGCATTAGCCAAGAGCTGGGTCAATTCTCGCACACTGTGCGTGCAACGAAATTCGATCCTTTGCTCGACAACCACAGCTTTGAGAGATTTTTCAATTGTCTGTTGAACATTATGACGGCAGGAGTTGACATATCCATGAGCCAGAGCAAGCTTCGCGATTTCGAAGTTTTCATCGGCATAGGTCAACCATACCCGTGTCTCATCTCTCAAAGATAAGCTCTCCCTTTTCAATCTCTTGGAAGAGTGTCGTTGACAGAGGGTTGGGGCGGATCGGAAGAACATCCAGTGGTATTTTGAGAGAAACCGGATGGAGCAATCGACGGTACTTTAATGCGAGAGGAAGATAGGTCTCGTTCGTGTTTTGGAATATTGCAATATCCACATCATGTGGACTGTCACCATGGACAAAAGAGCCGAATAGCACAATACGTTGAATTTCTTTTTCCTCCCGAAGACAGTCGACAATTTCCTCTTTAAGTTGTTGCTTGTCTTCTACGGACAGCACCATCACCACTCCCCCCATTGTGTGTTCCATGCGAACTTAACCAGTTTCAGGGTCAAACATCAAGCAGGCAAAGAACCAAAACTTCCCAAAGGTATTGTCCATATGAGGGTGTAAAATTAACTATGGAACTAGTACTATGGAACAGTCAGAGCTTCGGATAAAGACGCTTCAGTTTGATTCTGGCGTCTGCTGTCATGAACTGCCAATCAATTTTTCTCGCGCGGTTGTTCCTGTCCCGTTCCCACGCCGCGACTTCAGCCTGCATGGTAGCCCTATCGGCCATTCGACGATTGAGACATTGGCCTTTCAACACGCTGAGTTCGATCTCCGCCATATTCAGCCAACTGCCATGCTTGGGGGTATGATGAATGTCCAGTCGTTCGGCCAACCGTCTGGCCTCGTGCGGCTCGAACGTTTCATAGAGTGAGGCGAGCTGGTGCGTATTCAGATTATCCATCACCAGTCTCACCTGGATGGCGTCGGGATAACGTGCGTCCAGCATGGTCTTGATCTGCTGCGCCCAGTCCTTTCGGGTACGACGTTCCGTGATCGCCATATGGCGCCGGCCGACCAGCGGCTCCACTTCCATGAAGATTTCGGCCACGCCGTTTCTGACGTATTCAGCATCCAGGCGCTTCGGGTGCCCCGGCTTACCAGGGATGGGCTCGTAGACTTCGCCCACCAGTTGTTTGCTGGACTCGTCCATACACACCACCGGATACTCGGGATCATACGGCAGCTGATAGACCGCCAACACATCTTCCATCGCCGCTACAAAGGCGGCGCTCCCGTTTGGCGGGATTTTCCAGTATTTGCTGAGGTGAGGCTTACGTTCGTTTTTTTTAACACCCGCTGCACGGTCATGTGCGACACGGATGCCGCCATGTGCAGTTCAACGGCCTTGTCAGCCAACAACCGGATCGTCCAGCGTTGGTACCCCTTGGGAGCGGCCGAACACGCCAAAGCAATGAGCCGGGCTTCAAAGGCTCCGTCAAATATGCCCTCGCGAGGCGGCTTGTCCCGAGGCCTCCGCTCTAGAGCCGCCTCGAGCCCTTCCTCGACAACCCGTTTCTTCAGGTGCTCAAGCGTTCGAGCCGTGACGCCCAAGGCTTCTGCGGTCGCGGCCACGGTCCACGCGGGACCGTCAGGGCCGGCATCGCACAACAACAATGCCCGGGCATGGATAAATTTTTTGGCCCCCGTCTTTCCGTCGCGGGTCAAGGCCTCAAGCCCTGAGCGTTCGTGCTCTGTCAGGGTGATGCGATATCTTGGCGGCATGGCAACCTCCTTCGGTTGCCAGCAGTATAGCGTACATGATCAGTTAGCGAAACTTTAGATGTGCCATGGTACTAGTTATCATCATGGATTTATTTTATAAGGAGGACTGATGCCCACGTTCAACACGAAAACCGATGCCCTGCTTGATGATTTATTAAAAGACTATAACTCACCAGAAGATATTCTGGGGGAACATGGAGTGCTCAAAGGGTTAACGAAGCGACTGGTTGAACGGGCGTTGCAGGCGGAATTAACCGACCATCGGGGCTATACCCCTCATGCGCGGCGTCAGACCAAGAGCGGCAATGCCCGCAATGGCACGAATGCCAAAACCATGGAGACGGACCAAGGCCCTGTGGCGTTAGAAGTGCCTCGGAATCGAGCCGGCACGTTTGAACCCATGGTGGTGAAGAAACGTCAACGCCGCCTGGAGGGCTTTGATGACAAAGTCTTAGCTCTCTATACGCATGGAATGACCACCCGTGAGCTTCAAGGCCATCTGGAGGAGCTCTATGGGACCGAGGGTTCGCCCACGCTGATTTCGACGATCACCGATGCGGTATTAGAAGATGTGCGCTTGAAAAAAGCTTTGATCATTGAAAACGGTCACGGTTCATTCATATCGTAGATCGTTGGCGATGGTTTGACGGCTGGCCCATCGGGCCGGTGCCCAGGCTCCCATCAATGCAGCGGCAAAGGCCACGAGTAGCGCGACGCCGAAGGTTTCCCAAGCCAGTGCATACTGAATTGTCCAGCCGAAGGATTGTGTATTGATGACTTTAACCAGCACGACCGATAACGCAATACCCACCACAATTCCCACCACCGCCCCTAAGCCAGCCAGATAACAAGACTCCCAGACTATCAACCCTCGGATCTGGCGGCCACTCGCGCCTATCGCCCGCAACGTTGCCAACTCCCGTCGACGCTCAAGAATGGCGGTAAACAGGGTATTCATGATACCCAGCACCGCCACACTCAAGGCGATGAATTCCAACACATAGGTCACGCGAAAGGTACGGTCAAAAATATCCAAGATCTCTTGCTTGAGTTCTGCATTACTGATCGTGGCAATCGGCCCATGGGCCTTTAACTTCTCTTCGATTTCCTGCCGGCCCACTGAAAGGTCTTGGCCGTTCTTCAAATAGACAGCAAAGACCGAGGCTGCTCGCTGGCCCCATTTCTCGAAAAAGAGTTGTTGATCCATCACCGCCTTGCCGCCATCAGTCGCATAGTCATAAAAGACACCCTTGATCGAAAATTGTTCGATGCCATGGGGTGTGCGTAGGGACAACTGGTCGCCCGCCCGTAAGCCCAACCGTGTGGCCAGGACTTCGGAAAGAATGACTCCGTCCTCAGCCACAACTTTGCGTAAGATATCTGAAGATGCTCCCCGCAAAAACAGATACCGGCTGTGTTTCGCATGAAGGCGCATATCCCGTGCCACCAACGCGATCGTGTGCCGCACCGTGTCGACGCTCATTTCCATATACGGATCCACGGCCTCGACTCCAGGAATCTCCAATACCTGACTCACGAGATGCTGCGGGAGCCCCTCATTCGGCTCTGGCTCCTCCGGCGCTCCCAACCATGCTGCGGGTGCGACAATGACATCAGCCATTAGCGTTTGCTCAATCCACAATTCTACCGTCTGCCGGAAACTCTGAATCATGATGCCCACTCCCACCACAATCGCCAGGCCCACGACAATCGCAGCCATCGTCACACTGGTCCGGCGAGGATTGCGTCCCATTTGTTCGGCCGCTAGCGCCGGCAACAGGGCAGAGTCCGACCCGAGCCAATGCTGACTCCATCGGCCAAACCATTGCGACAACATGGGGCCAACCGCTGCCCCTCCGAGCAGCAAACACAACGCAGACGCATAGCCCCCAATGGGAAAACCATTCATCGCCGGCATCTGACTGAAGAGCCCGGCTCCAAGCAACGCTGCAACGAGCACCCTTCTCGTATCGTAACTGTCTTGACTGTCTTCGATTGGGGATTGCCCAACTGCCAGCGCCTGAACCGGAGCCACCGTGCTGGCCTCCCAAGCGGGCCGGAGCGCTCCCACAAGTGACACGCCAATACCCAAGCCAGCCGCTTCAACCAGCAAGTGCGGGGGAATGGTTGTGGTGAACAAAGCCGTCACCCCATACAGCTCTCCCACATTGTCCCCAATCATGACCGTCAGCCACCGGGCCAACACTAGTCCAAACCAACACCCCACAAAACCTCCTGCTGTGCCTAACACACCTGCTTCCAAGAGAAATAAGCTCGTCAGTGACTGGCGCTCCATCCCAAGCGACCGGAGAATCCCAATTTCCCGCCAATGATGAACCACGGAAAACGCCGTCGTGTTGTATACGAGAAAAATTCCCACTAATAAGCTAATGCCACTCAGCATAGTGAGATTCATCTGAAAAGCCCGTAGCATGGTCTGGACTTGACGATTCCGCCGCGAAGACTGCTTTAGTTGTATATTGTCAGGCACGAGAGATTGAAGTTCTTGCATGAGAGCAGGAGTCGCCACACCTGCGTCCGGAACAATGGCTATTGCATGAAGCTGCCCCAACATGTGAAACAGCCATTGAGCGGAGGCAATATCCATCACCACCTGTTGTCGAACCCCACTCCGAAGACCTAAGGAGTCCACAACCTTGCCAACGACCAGGTTATGCACTTCGCCCTGGACTGTGACGGCAATAGTCTGTCCCTCCACGACATGAAGGATATGGGCTAATTCTTTTCCGACTATGATGGTGCGTGGGGCAAACATGCTCTCCCAATCCTCATCTTGCCAAGGCTGGTCAGAATGCTGAACTCCTCCCCAGTCATTGCCCTGCTCTAAGAGATCCACTCCCCAAATGAGCAGGGACTGTCCCGCTAACGAACCGCTCTGCATCTCGCCCATGATTTTGAGCAGAGGACTGGCTGATCGCACACCCTGATGCCGTTGAATTTTCTCTAAAATTTGCTCATTGACACCCTCAGATCCACCGGAAACAGTGATGGACGCTTCCCCCACCACCATTTCCACAGATTGCTCAAATGATTGATACACTTCGCCATTGACCGCCCGGATTGCTAGCCATGCCGAGACACCAATCGCCACGCCGAGCACTGTTAACAGAGCCCGGAGAGGCCGATGACGCAAGTGCTCATAGATGAGAAGCAGGAAAATTCTGTTCATGGGAGCGGTTGTCCCAGAAGTAGGCCCTATGTTAAAACAACTACTCGAAAATGCGTGGGGTCTAGACGAACAATGCCCGAAAACATCGTTGGAGAACAGGATTCATTCGACACCGTTTCCGAAGCTGGCCCCCAAGCTCAAACGCTTACCGCTCGGCAGAAAGAAATTTTGCGGCTGGTCGCGCAAGGCTGTACAAACCGTGAAATAGGGCAGCGGTTAGATATTAGTGTGCGAACGGTGGAAGTGCATAGGTTTAACCTCATGCGTCGCTTACGGGTCCGGAACGTCGCTCAGCTACTGAGGCAAGCCATCGCCCTTAAGATTATTCCCAAGGGGCCATCACTCACGAAAGTGTAGTTTCCTTGATTTTTTGGGCTGGTTCGCGAAAGGGGACCTCAGTTCATTTCTTGCAGCTTTCCACGACAGGCTAGCAAAGACGGATACCCTTTCCGCTCCAGGCACTCAGTCAGTTCCCTCTCCAGCCGAGTAAACACCCCCGTACCTTCCTCGACGAGAATGGTTCCAACCTGCACCGCCGAGGCTCCACACAGCACATGCTCAAAAATATCTGTGCCATGTTCTACACCACCTGTACCAATGATCGGAATCTGATCGCCCCAAATTTTCCAAAAAGCCCGCACATTGGCCAATGCCACAGGCTTAATGATGCGCCCGCCTAACCCGCCAAATCCGCCCTTTGGCTTAATCACCACCCGTTCCGAATCCGGATCCACTACAAGGGTATTCCCTACTGAATTAATCACCGTGACAAAGGCCACGCCCACGTCTTGTAAAACCTTCGCGATTTTTTTATGGTGAATGGGATCGAAATACGGCGGAAGCTTCACGCCAAACGGAATAGAGAAAATATGTTGAAGCTCGAGCAACAACCGTTGGGTTTCCTCAAAATCATAGCCGATCTGAGGTTTGCCCGGAATATTGGGGCACGATAGATTCACTTCAACTAAATCCGGTTGGGCGGCATTTAAGGCTTTGGCTCCCTCAAGAAAATCATCGGGATGCAGCCCGGCCAGACTGGCGACCACAGGCTTCCTAAAACGCTTGAGCTCCGGAATAAGCCGGGCATACACCGGAAACCCAAGATTCGGCAAGCCCATAGAATTAATCGATCCGCCATCAATGGCCGCATATCTCGGATGAGGGTTCCCCTCGCGGGCCAGGGGTGTCATTGACTTCGTCACAATGGCCCCAGCATCCGACGCTCCTAACGCTTCCAGTTCAGCCTGCGTCACACATAACGCACCTGAGGCATTCATGAGTCCAACCGAAAAGGCGACACCGGCAATATCTGTTGAAAGGTCCATAGAGATCTACTCCAATTGTCCATCTCGAATCGTCAATACCCGATCCGCAACTTGTGCCGCATGTGTGGAATGGGTCGCGAATAAAACTGTTTGGCCCGACTCTTTTGCACATTGGCGAAGCAATGACACAATATGTTCGCCTGTCGAGCCGTCCAAATTTCCTGTAGGCTCATCCGCCAGAATCAGTCGTGGACGATGCACAAACGCCCGTGCAATTGCCACACGCTGTTGCTCCCCTCCCGATAATTCATGCGAACGATGGCCCAGCCGATGACCCATATCCACTTTCTCCAACATTGCTATAGCTTGCGGTTTCACGGCCGCCGTGGCCCCTCCCCGTAGACGTAACGGCAAGGCCACATTTTCTTCAATAGTCAATCCGGGAATGAGATGGAACGCTTGAAACACCATTCCAATTTTTTCTCGGCGCCACTGCGTCCATTCCCGGTCCCCAAAAGCCGTACAAGAACGCCCGTCCAACATCAGATCGCCAGAGGTCACCCAATCAAGCCCAGCCACCAAATGCAATAATGTGCTTTTCCCGCTTCCGCTCGGCCCCATCAACGCACAAAACTCACCCGGCAAAATCCTGAGGCTCAGATTCCGTAACGCCATGACGGGTATCGCGTTCCGCCGATATTCCTTGCACACATGCTGACATTGAATCATGAGGATGTCTTCACCACAGGCCCACTCCAAAAGCTATGCTCACATCCAGGACAGTAGAAACCCTTTTCGTATATCATACTTCTGTTTACCTGACCAAGGAGGGATTATGGGTATGGACGTATCTTTGCACCCTCATCCAGCCAACAGGGTCGGTATGAACCAAGACTTCTTTCCTCCGTCTTTCCTAAGAAAATTTCTCCACACCATATTTCCGGCGACCTGCGCCAGTTGCAAGATCCCACTATGGGATGATCCTATTCCAGGTATCTGCCAAACCTGCTGGGGAACCATTGCGAAAATTTCCAGCCCTTGCTGTACGCGTTGCGGTGTTCCGTTTGATTCTCCGCTGGCCTTACAGCACAGTCCCACCCATACATGCGGATCTTGCCGAACCAAACCACCAGCCTTCGCCCAAGCCTGGAGCCTGTTCCCTTATCAATCTCCGCTCAAGGAGGCCATTGCCTTATTCAAATATCATGGGAAACGCTCACTGACCACGCCTTTTCTTCATGCCATGATCTCCGCGTTGCCCGACTTGCCAAACATTGATCTACTCATGCCAGTTCCGCTCCATCCACAACGGTTGCGCGAACGGGGATATAATCAATCAGCCTTATTGGCCTATGGCCTAAGCCGACACCTCAAGGTTCCATTGCTCTTGTCTTGTCTTCTCCGAACCAGAGCCACCGTTCCACAAACATCGCTCACCAGGAAAGAACGGCTCACCAACCTTCGAAAGGCATTTGCCATAAAAGATATCTCTCGCATCAAAGATCAACGCATTCTTCTGATTGACGATGTCTACACCACCGGCACCACCCTTCATGAATGTGCCAAAACCTTTCGAAAAGCTGGCTCCGGTCCGGTCTATGGATTAACGCTAGCACGAATGCTGTAAGACCATCCCTCTTTCAAAATCACTACAATTGCGGTATATACAGTTCCGTATCAGCCTGTCGGAGACCTTGTCTTATGCCTATTTATGAATTCCGTTGCGAAGATTGCCAAAAACATAGCACCTATTTAATTCTTCAAGGGCACGCATCCACGCTGTCCTGCAAGCATTGCAAAGGACAACAGTTGGAACGGATCATGTCCCGCTTTGCCTCGCCAAAGTCGGAAGAAGCCCGCATGGAGGCCCTCGCGGATCCCAGCAACCTTGGCGGCGTCGACGAAAATGATCCCAAGAGCATCGCTCGATTTATGAAAAAAATGGGTCAGGAAATGGGAGAAGACTTAGGAGAAGACTTTGATGAAGCCATGGAGTCTATGGAAGGATCTGGCCAGGAGGAAGACAGCATGAGTTTGCCAGATATGACTTGATCAAATCGAAAAGCAGCCTGAGAGAGACATCACAACTTCTCTTTACCCACTACAGACAGTGGTCTGTAAAGAAACAACACCCAAGCAGCGCGGCTTGACTTTTCTCCATCATTGGGTAAGCTACATTCAACTTCTGTATTCCATTCTTTACAAGAGTATGAAGAATATGGCTCCTCACCATGAGTAACTTTGCCGGACAATATTACTGCAAAATTGACGAAAAAGGTCGTTTTGTGGTTCCCACCCATATTCGGGAAGACATTGAGGTCAACGGGAATAGTCTCATGTTTCTGAAAGGGCAGGACCTTCCAGTCCTGGCCTACACCAAACCCGAGTGGAATACCTGCCTCCAGAAAGCCAAGGATACCCTCGATGAAGACCAGCGCCGGCTTTTTATGTATCACATGGTATCAGAAGTCACGCCCTCGGAAATGGACCGCGCCGGTCGCATTCTGATTCCTAGCCGATTACGGAAACTTATTCCTGTTGATGATGACCAAGAAGTCGTCATTGTGGGTATGTTCCACAGGCTAGAAATATGGAACCCGTCTGAATGGCGGCTCTTTGCCCGGAAGAATGAAGAAGCCTATGAACAAGACCTGGTGAAAATTCAGGGAATCTTGTAAAACCAAGGCCTGCGCTTTATCTCTTTCCACCTAATCAGTCTCGCTACACCTCTTGTCGACTACGGTATATCGTGAGACCTATTCACATTCGAACCTCGACTCAGGTCTCATCCTCCAAAGGGAAAAATGGCTTAGTTCTCCTCCCTCGCCAGCCTTCACGGACCACATCTAGAGCAAGAAACCTTCTGTGGTCGAATCTGGGCGGTGATACGCTCAATGCCCAGGAACTCTTTCTCGTGCTACCCTTGCCCCCAAGCATCAACCATCAATATGCCACGGTGAACGGACGCCGCGTCCTGACCTCAACAGGACGCCAGTACAAAAGCGCTGTCGGGAAACATCTTTCAGCCATCCTCCATCAATCACCACATCGAGCTGATTTCTTTGAAGGTCTTGAGAACCAGGCTCTGAGCCTCTCAATTCGATTTTTTTTCAAAACTGCGTTGCGTCGAGATCTCGACGGCGGGCTCAAAATTGCTCAAGATGCCATCTGTCAAGGGATCAGTCTCAACGACAACCGAATCACCGAAATCCATTTGCACAAGGACTTAGATCCCGACCGTCCCAGAATGGAATGTACCCTGACTCTCCAACCACGTTCTCCCGTCAAGCCCAAGCCCTCCCGCCGCCGCCTCAAGACCGTCCCCCTAAAAGGCCCCTAAACTGCCGTGCACCATAAAAGATAAAAGGGGTCAGACTCGAATTAATTAATTCGAGTCTGACCCCTTTTACTTTTTGACATTATTATTGGGAAAGGCCTGCTCGTGAAAGAGAATGAAGAACGACGGCCAAGGAATGTTTGAGTTTGCATTTCGGCTGATGAGTCAGAGCAGGAAAATAGAAGCCCATCTTGCGTCCCATACGGTGCCGCACCATGCCAGGCAACCAAATGCAGTCCCCAAGATAATGTAGCTTGACAGACACTTGTGCATCGACCGATACCGGCGGGACTTGATCTTTACTGAATTCAACAAGCATGCCCTGAGCACTCACATTGATAATTCGCCCTCGACATACTGAGCCTTGTCCGCAGCGAATGACCACAGGCAATACTTGTTTGGGCGTGACGGTTTGACGTTTCACCGCCCGTCGATTTCTCTGCGGAACCGGAACAGGCCGACGTGAATCGGTTTTGAGAAGGCCGGAGTGTTTCATGATGAGGCGTCCTGCGCACTGTCTTCCAGCGATTCAAATGCTTTCCAGGCTTCATCTTCATCTTGATAGACCGGGATCCATTCATGAATTTCGGTCAATTCCAGAATATCGCGAACAAATCCCGGCGGAGCTATGATTCCCAGCTTTCCCCCGATACGCTGAAAACGCCGTTGCGCCAACACCAGCCATCCCAACGCGGCACTATCAATAAAGGTCACGGCCATCATGTTCAACAAGACAAACCGATAGCCTCCGGTAATGGCATAGTCAACCCGCTGCTTGAAATCTTGCCGAGCATGGTGATCGAAGCGCCCGACAAAAGTTTCAACGAGGGTGTGTTCACTGAGGCTACGGATGGACATGGCTTTTTATCCTCAACATAGTTGACCCATTTTCTTTGGTTATCGGCCTGAAACTCGGAACTCTTGAACCTAGAAATGGCGGTTGAGCGCGAAAAAGCTGTATAAGATATTTACGTGCATAGGGAATTTAAAAAATTCGTGGTCACCTTGGGGGTGATGAGAGATTTTTTACATTTCCTAGGTGCGTGAAGAGCTTATGCAGACTTTCGTGATCCAACTGCCGTTTCTAGGTTGAAGGGTGCGGGAAAATTACGGCTGGCTTATGGCCTAGGCCTAAGACATGCTGCGGCTAGGGGTTGGGAGAGAAGCGGATAGTGAGATTATCCAAATATTGAACAGGAGTATGCTGCTCGGGATGGCTAATAAAAGGCCTCGTGATACGCAAGCGCAAGGTATGGCGCCCCTCTTTGACCTGATAACGGCCTTTCAGATGATGGCGAAGAGTTTTCCCATTCTCGATGGGTCCCATATCATGACTGATGACAACATGCTCATCCACCACCCACTCAAAACAGCCACCGGCTAAATTCCGTTTGTCTTTTGGCGAATGATACGTCACAGCCACATCCGCTGCAAGATCGAGGGCTCCCGATTCTGTGGCCATCTCGACAAATACACCCCCTCCCTGATAGGCCTCGCCTTCAGGGTCATACCGTACTTGACCAACTTGAAAATTGAGGCTCTTCGACGGCTGATTGTCCTGCAACATGTCAAATGGTGCAATGATCGGCCATTCAGCCCCGCCAATCGTACCGTTGGGTGTGACAAACTTTTGCCACGGAGCCTTTTGTCCATTCTCAAAATGTGCTTCACTGAGTATCGCGGCCTCCCCAATTGTGACGCTGACTAAGACAAAAACCAGCCATCCCCAAAAAATGTTGCCCCTCAACGCTGGATGCCGCATACGCAGTCTCCCCACCACTCCGCAATAATCCATCAGCAAACTTGGCCTTCGTATTTCTACATTTGGTACAACATTAGGTGTAATCTCAGCGATTTCCCAGATACTATATGTGATTTACTAAGACCATTGTTAACTACACCTCATTCTCCAGAGTTGTGTGCGAGGGGTTCTGAACCCGTGCGTCATCCCCGCAGTGTTTAGCGGGGATCCATCCGGAAACGACAGAACCTGGATTCCCGATTAAAGATGTCGGGAATGACCGAGATTCGTTCTTCTACGGGTCTCAGCTTTACTGATCCACCCACTGGAGTCGATGAAGAACTATGAGGCTTCGTTAACGTATTTTTTAGTATGTTACCAAGGAGCTAATCATTCATGTCTCAATTGATGACTTCCATGTTTTCGCAATCACTCTCATATGCCGCCCGAGTTACCCTTAGTTTGGGAGTATCATGGCTGGGAATTTCTCCCATCCTTTCGGCCACGGCTTCTTCTGACCTAAGCGCTTCGACCGTCCCCCTGGACAGAGTGCAACAGGTCCGCATTGAAGCTCTTTCTCTTACAGAAAGAGGGGTACAAGAATCCTCCGCCTTACAAACAGTCGTTGGCAAGCGTTTCGCGCAAGTTGGGTTTTCTCCCGTCCATGGCCCAAACACTCCTTCAGATATTGTGGTGCGTGTAAAATGTGAAGAACGAAAAACGCAGACTGGAATCCGGCAACACAGAAAAGGAGGACATGCCTCAGCCACCGCTTTCCGGCTCTGGAAAGGGCCTGCCTGTCACATTTCCTATCGATATCAGGGAAAACCTTCCCAGTGGCATCGGGAAGTGAAAACGTCCTTTGAAGACCCGCGGCAGGCAGCCAAGGCGGCTGGGGCACAAAATGTGGGGCAATATGCCTTGCAGGCATTGCAAGCTGAACTGGCTCAAGATGAATTCCCCTTATATTTAGCAGCAGAATGGGGTCAAACCGACCGCTTAATCCAATTATTGCAGGACTCAACCGATCAGCCAGATCGCGGCCGCCTCATTCTTCAATTGCTCGGCTCTCTCACATCCCCCGACGCTTTTTCGGCCATTAAAGACGCCATCGCAAATCCTGAACTAGCTGCGGCAGCTATTACGGCACTTGGAGCTCAGGGTGAACGAGCCATTCCCGCATTGATGGACATTGTCAATTCCTCTGAACATTCGGAACACCAACTCATGGCTCTTACGTCGCTTGGAGGCATTGCAGCGCGCAGCGCGCCGCCCGCGCTGTATGATGTCTTTATTCAACAATTAGAATCCCAAGATCCTCGAATGCAAACCATTGCCATCCGTGGGTTAGGACGGTTGGGAGATGCACGAGCCGTCCCTCCAATAGAAGCTCTCAACATTCAAGCCTGGTCTGATCCTTCCACCCATGCGGACATGGTCGCGTTACGCGAGGCTCTGAATTGGAGCCTCTATCAATTGGATGCCTCATCTTCGTCTCACTAACATGGAACTGGGCTATGAACCTTAGGGAGATTTGGCGCAATCCCTCAGAACCTGTTGGCTTTTCTTGGCTTTACTTTTGTGAGCGATCCGGCATAGGCTTCTTCCAGTCCGTTATCGAGGGCAGACTGACGAGGGCCGATGAAACCCACATCACTCCCACCATCCCCAAAACATCCTGAAACATCTCAGGCTCAGAGTCTGCCTGCAGACGCGGTTCGTCGTTTTCGTGAAGCGGTCAACCATCATCAATCCAAGCGTTTTCAACAGGCAGAAGCGGGCTACGACTATATTCTGGATCAATTCCCCCGACATGCAGATTCCTTACACCTTCGAGGGCTCTTGGCTTACCAACAGAATCAACATGGGCTGGCCCTCCAGCTGATTAACCAGGCGATTGCTCTAGATGCCACGAAACCTCATTATTTCTTTAACTACGCCTTAGTGCTGGAAAAAGAGGAGCGTTGGGACGAAGCCATCTCCAGCTATCAAGAAGCCATTCGGCTTAAACCCCACTATGTTGAAGCACTCAGTAATGTTGGGAATCTCTATCGTCTCCGGAAGCAATGGAACAACGCCATCTCCGCCTATGAAGAAGCCAAAAAACTCAAACCGCAATCTGCGGATTTGTGGAACAACTTAGGAGTCGTGTTTAAGGAAATAAATGACCCAGTTCAAGCTCTCAGGCATTATCAACAAGCTATTAAACTCTCCCCGCAACATGCGCATGCCCATCACAATATGGGAGTCATCCTGAAAGATCAGGGAAAACTGGAGGAAGCGGCAACGGCCTTCAAACAGGCCGTCAACCTCAAGCCCAACTATGCCAATGCCCATTATCACTTAGGACAAATCTTGCTCTGGCAGGAACACACTTCAGAGGCCCTGCGCTGCTTTCGGCGCTCAGCAGACCTCACCTATAACCACGGCCAAGGCATCGCTCCATCCTTCGTCACCAAGGCACGCCTTAAACATGACGCCGAGCAACTTGACTATCTTGCCGCTCATCAGCTTTCGGTAACATATCCTGAAGAGTATCAGAATGTTCTCAAAAAACTCATTGCACACCCCAACTACCAATCTTCCGAGTCTATCTTTATGTCGCTCACACCAGAGGAGCAACAAGCTTTGGCCCCATCGTTCAATCAACTGCTATATGTGCGGCCGGCGGACAGTCTCTCCCATTCAGCCATCAACCCGAACCTGGATGTGGCCAAAATTGAAACACAATATTTCTCGACACAACCCGAAGCCATGTTTGTTGACCACCTCCTGACCCCAGAAGCATTAACCGCATTACGAGCATTCTGTTTGGCATCCACCATATGGAAACGTGACTATCAAAACGGGTATATTGGGACCTTCTTGGCTCATGGATTCGCCTGTCCGCTTCTCCTGCAGATAGCCCAAGAATTACGCCGTCGCTTTCCCCGTATCTTCCGGCACCATCAACTCGTTCAGGCTTGGGCCTTTAAACACGACAGTGCTTTACGCGGCCTCAATATGCATGCCGATGCCGCGGCGGTGAATGTGAATTTCTGGATTACTCCGGATGACGCCAACCGGAATATGGAGTCAGGAGGACTCGTCGTGTGGGATAAGGAAGCCCCTGATGATTGGGACTTCGCCGAATACAATGACGAAAAAAACACACACAAGATTCGGGCTTTTCTCCAACAGAACGGAGCCAAACCCATTACCATCCCTCACCGTCAAAATCGCGCGATCATTTTTAACTCCAACCTTTTTCACGAAACCGATGTGATTGATTTTCATGACAACTACGAAAGCCGCCGCATTAACGTCACGCTCCTGTATGGCCACCGCCAAAAAGCCTTACACTCAACACCTACGGCTCAAAGAGACACGCAAGTCTAGCTTGTTCAAATAGCTCTTCAAAGGCTTTTCTTCTCTGAAGATATTGGTTTTCCGCATCAACAACCTGCTCTGTCCGTCCCGGAGCTTGCCAGGTAGCTTCATTGCAGCGGATAGCTTTTTCCACGCTGAAAATTCCGCCTCCCGTACAAATCGTCAATTCACCATAGGCTTCTAGCTCACGAGCCCGAGCCAATTCCATTGTACGCTGATAGGGAATTAACGCCTTCCTGGCCTTATGGACTTTTTCAAGCGCCATACCACAGGAAACACCAAAAGGCTCCGAGAACGTTAAGGCCGACGTCAGCAAGATGAGCGTAAGACCGAAGAGAAAAGAAAGAAAAGGCAAGACCACATACCGCATAACAAAAAACTATCAAATGTTGACCAGAGGAGTAAATGAGAAACAATGAGTTCGGGCTTCAGAGGAATGGAATCTCATTCTTCATATTGGGTCTGTTGAAAAAAGCCGCCAGCCGCGTTCTCGCCCTTTTTCCGTGCTCACGTAGTACCAGTACGCTCCGCGCGCAAAAAGGGCTGCGGCCTTGCTGGACGGACTTTTTTGAACAGACCCGTCGTCGTTGATCGCCAAGGGCCTCCTGGCGAAATATGGACGTTGATATCTTCATTATTCAACACTCCCATATTGCAAATTATTTGCAATTTTAATTGACTGAGATTTTTCGGGTTGTTAGATTAGACCGGCAAGCATGATACCCACGAATGAAGGCCATGACTGATACAAGCTTGTTCCGACTTCGACTCACTTTCTTATTTCTGCTCCTGCTCAGTGGAGTACTTCTATTCTCTGTGCCTTTTGGGTTGGCCCTTGAAGTTCATCATGTGTTTTCTGAAATTGACCATGATGGGCATGAACATGCGGAACATGACCTCTGTACCTGGGTCGAGCACCACACTGGCGGATCCTATGTTCAGGATTGTTACCGGTCCGGTCTCCCTTGTGAACTCAAAAACTTTCCTTCCCATTCTCATCAGGAATGGGTATCTTCCTTAGGCCTTTGTGTTGACGGATCACGAGCACCTCCCCTTTCTTCTTAATTTTTCTTAAACATTGTTATTGACCCATTTCTTTTTTGGCCTGTTGGGGAATCACGTCCTTTTGGCCCTGTTCCCCCAGGCCCCAAAAAAGGAAAAAATTTAGGAAAATTTGGAGGAAGGACTATGTTTCGTGTAAGAAATCCGTTTTCCCTATGTCTAGGGGTAAGGGTACTCAGTCTGTTGCTTGTGTCTACCCTATCTTTTGTACCAACAGAAATATGGGCTGCAAGTATATATGAGAATTCCGAAGGACTAAATAGCCATCGAGAAGAAATTCATCGAATGCAATTATCTCAGGATATACGTTTGGCCGCTGCCGCATCACAAGAAAAATCTGGAACTTCCTTACAGCGGTCTCCATTAGAGAATCGATATCCAGGGGCCAAATCATCCTCAAAGCCCAAAGATTTACTTGATCGCACAGGGGGCATGCCGATGGGCACACGGCTTGCTCAAGGTCCTACCGATGAAACTGAAACTTCCGTATATGGCCCTTCGGAGGAGAAATCCTCGGTAGAGAGTAGATTTCCAGGAGCGAAGTCTTCTGCCCAACCCAAGGATATATACAATCGAACAGGGGGCATGCCGTTAGCCGTACCACCAGTTTTGGACGTTGGTGAAACACCAAGAGAAAAAGGCATTCTCCGGCGGCAGCAACTTTTAAATCGTTTTAACCCGGCATTGGGGTTTATTATCGAATCGATTGGGGGCTACACCCAACGCCGCATGCGATTTGTCGACGGTGATGGAGACGATGCAGGTGGCGAAATCGGAACCAAACTCCCTGCTGGCTTTTCTTCGGCACTTCGGACAATCGAACTATTTGCGGCTGCGGAAGTGGATCCATTTGCCAGGGCCTACGTCATTGCGTCTGGGCATGCCGAAGCGGTGAATTCGCGAGGAACGGAAGAATTTGGGAAAGCGTTCTTCGAGATCGAAGAGGCAGCCATACAGACCACCTCTTTGCCCTATAATCTGTCCATCCGCGGAGGTCGATTTTTTGCAGATTGGGGATATTTAGGGCGACGGCATTCCCATGATCTACCACAAATTGATCCACCCCCAAGCTTAGCGTTGTTTATAGGCCAGGCGAATCGAACAGATGGGATAGAGCTCTCTTGGCTGGCGCCCACAGATACCTATCTGGCACTGACCGCTGGATACGGGTTTAACTTTGGATGGGTGGGGGAAGGCCCATTAAGCAGCCTTCGAACCCAGGTGATACAGGGCAACACCGTATTTGGCTCAGTTCGCACCTATAAAGATCTAACAGATGACCACAATGTCGAGTTAGGATTCTCTTTCCTCTATACCCCGCAATCCCGGGTCCCAGAGGCTGGCGAATTAGCATTCCTGGCTGTGGATGAAGAGGATCCGATTGATCGACGCACCTTTAATGTGGATTTTCACTACCGCTGGTATCCCTTAGGAAGAGGATTACGGCAAAGCCTTTCCTTGCATGGGGAAATCCTGTATGACTATGGCCAAGGCCGCCGGAATATTTACGGAAAGACAACATCTCGGGGAGCTTGGGGAGGCTATGCATACGCAGAATATCGGTTTAACAAACAATGGCGGCCAGGTTTCCGGTTTGATTGGCATCAGTTGCCCAGCGAACCTGCCCTGGTCACGAATCCGAGAACGGGGAATCCGGGCACGACGGTCAACACGTCAGGAAAACGAACGACCGCTGTGACATATTCCCCGTACATCACCTACTATCCGAGTGAGTTTCACCGTTTGGTGTTGCAATATAACCATAGCCGTTACGGCCATACGCTTGATCCGCAAAATCAAGTGTTGCTGCAATGGCAAGTGGTCATCGGCAGCCATCAACATGGGTTCACGGAAAGACAGTAGTTTCTTCAAGAGAGGTGAGAACATATTGAAAGGGACATTCAAAAACATTCTTCTTGTGTTCCTCCTGGGCTGTTCACTCGGGATGGCCGAACGCCCGACTCTTGAACAAGGAGGAAAAATTCAGATTGTCACCTCTATCCCCGATCTGGCGGACTTCACCGCCAGGATCGGGGGAAAGTTTGTGTCAGTGGAGAGCTTGGCCAAAGGCGTGGAAGATCCACACGGTGTGCCTATCAAACCGAGCTTTGTCCCGAAACTGAATCGTGCGGATGCTCTGGTGGTATTGGGCCTGCAAGCCGAACATTCCTGGTTGCCAGCCTTAGTTGATGTGGCCAGAAATCCAAAAATTTATCCAGGAAATGAGGGATGGATCAATTGCGCCCGGAACATCACGCCCAAACAAGTTCCCAAGTCATTACTTCGCCGAGAGGGCGATGTGCATCCGCTTGGAAATCCACATTTTAATCTTGATCCGGTCTATGCCAAGATCATGGCTCAGAACATTGCCGATGGACTCTCAAAGGCCTTTCCGGTCGGGAAGCCGCATTTTCAGGCTAATGTGCAAAAACTTCATGCCCATCTGGATCAAAAGCTTCTTGAATGGCAACAACTTGCCGCACCACTCCGCGGGATAAAGTTTGTCTCGTACCATCAAGATACGATTTATTTTGCGGAACGATTTGGCTTGCAGGAAGTCGCTCAAATTGAAATTAAGCCCGGAATAGAACCGACTCAAAACCATTTGGTCTGGTTGGTGGACCGAATGAAGGAACAGCAGGTTCACCTGGTGTTGCGCGAACCGCATTATCCTGAACGGCTTCCCAATTGGGTGGCCGACCAAACCGGATCCAAAGTCGCGAAATTTCTCATCATGGTCGGGGGGAACCCCGGAGTTGACACCTATGAAAAACTTATTGAATTTAATCTACGCTCTATTCTGAATACTCTCAGCATTCCATAGTCTCCTCCTAATTTTCCGAATGCCAACTCCCCTTATCTCTCTGGACGATGTGACAATCGGGTATCCAGGCTTTCCGATTTTAGAACAGATCTCTCTTGAAATTTTTCCTGGAGATTCATACGCGGTTTTAGGCCCAAATGGTTCTGGGAAAACCGCGTTGCTTAAAACAATTGCCGGGATCCTCTCCCCGCTAGAAGGCAGACTGCATCGGCTCACTTCGGACAGAAATGATTTCCTGCACGTGGGATATGTTCCGCAGCGAGCGGCGCTAACTGGGCTGCTACCTCTGACGGTTGGAGAGGTTGTCCAGATGGGAACATATGGAAACGTCAAGCCCTGGCAACGGCTAGGAAGCAAGGACAAAGAGCAGATCCATTGGGCCATACAAGAAGTAGAAATTGAGGATTTGGAACAGAACCGGTATTCAGAACTATCTGGTGGTCAACAACAACGCACGTTAATCGCAAGAGCACTCGCCAGTGCCCCTGCTGTCTTAATCTTGGATGAACCTCTAGCCAGCCTTGATAAAAAGACCGTCCACACCATGTTGCGGTTACTGAGAAAGTTGAAATCTGATACAGGGATTGCTTTGTTATGGGCCGATCATTTTATTCCAGAACTTCTTCAAGTTGTACAAGATGTCATTGAAATTGAGTATCGGACCGTGCAAACACAGCCGGTAGAACATTATATTCGAGGTGGTTAAAAGAATATGGAAGAACTCTTCACCATTCTTCATCCATCCTATGTCTTGCGGAATGCCTTGTACGGCGGCATCGTCACAGGGATCGTGCTTCCCCTCATTGGGGTCTTCATGTATTGCAGAAGAATGGTGTTCTTGGGTGTCACCCTTCCCCAGTTGTCGACCGGTGGAATTGCCGCCGCGGTGTTTTGGCATTTGACCTATCACCAGCAACAACCGACTCATAGTGATTTTCTACTCGCCCTAGTCGGATCAACAATTGTGACGACGGGAACCTTATTGCTTCTAGCGACACTGGAACGCCGGAGCCACGAGATGGTGGAAGGCCGGATAGGAGCGGTATACGTTCTGGCAGGAGCAGTGACTATTCTGCTGCTGGCATCTGAACGGGTGCCAGAGGTGGGCATTGTCACACTCTTGCGAGGACAAATCATCGCCATATCCGATATGGACATGGCCATTCTTCTGGCAGCCTATACGGCCATTGTCCTCCTGATCACGCTTTTTCGCCGGGAGTTGTTATTAGTGTCGGTCGATCGTGATATGGCGTTGTCTTTGGGTAAACGGCTTTGGGTGTGGGATATCCTCTTGTATGGACTGGTCGGATTCGCCATTTCGTTAGGAGTGCTGATGGTCGGCCCCTTACTGACGTTTGCTTTCCTCCTCCTCCCCACGATGATAGCTATCCGACTCGCGAACAGGTTTTTTCTTGTCCCGCTTTTAGGCGCATTGTTGGGGGCAGGAATCGCTCTCATCGGATTTATTGTCTCGTTTTTCATGGATTGGCCTACCGGAGCCACAGATTCTTTGTTGGCTTGCCTCTTGCTTGGCCTTATTACTTTTGGGCAATGGCTACACCGTCTGACATTTCGCCCTAGTTCGAAGTAACCTTCGATCAAACCAAGGAAATTTCAATCACCTGACCTGGCCGAATGGTTGTAAGGGTCTGACGAATGGCTGGAAGTAAGGTGGCTACTTGGGGAACTTGATTGGTTGGAAGAACGATGATTGAGAGTTGCTTCCCTGTGAGATTTTGTTGATAGCGTAGCTTTTGATCAGCAGTGATAAAAACATCAAATTGCTGTTCCGCTTTCGTCAACAATTCGCCATTTTTCATGCCTGACCAGCCCATTTCCTGAACCGTAGACACGGACTTTTCCGAAAGAGAATGTTTGACCAAACGGGGTACAGATTCGTCCAGAAGAATGGTCAAGATGATTGAGCGAGTTTCGAAAGGGTAGATTTAGAAAATTTCAGAACTTCTAGGGCTTGTTCCCGTGTGACGGAAGGAAAATTTTCAAGAAAAGCATCCAAGGTCAGACCAGCTTCTAAATTATTAATAAGGGCATCCACCGGTACCCGTGTCCCTTGAAACACCGGAATTCCACTGAGGACCTCAGGGTCAAGAGACACCGGTAGGCAGCGAAGTTCTTTTTCGGTAATAACAAGGTTCATGATCTATAGTCCAATCATTGGCTGTGATTTTCAGTATTATATATCAGAGCGTTCTAGGCGTCTATGAGTATGCCTGTTGGCACTGCGGGCCTACAATGACTTGTCCGTTTCATCAGGCCTTTTTACCTTGATGAAAGAAAGGGGCTAGAATATCTCGTGCACACATCGTAGACCCGAAGAAAAGACTTCCGAATCTTTGATCTGGCTAGAAGAGGCACTCCCTGCTAAAAACCATTCTGATTACTGGCGCGACCTATGGCATCTGGTGAGTTCAGGAATCGAACATCGTCCCAAGTCTTTTGCCCGAAAGACAGTGGTTAAATGATGCTCTGGAAATGCATCTAGCACGAACTTTTGTTTCTCTCACAGGGACTCAGAAACTGTAGAACAACGGCTCCGTACCTTTGCTAGGGAAGGAATATGTTAATGCAAGACCTGACCCCAATGTTGACCCCAATGTCTTGCTTGGTGTTATCACCCTAGGGCAATGGCTACGGCGGCTTGTATTTAACCCTGCTTCGAGATAACCATTTTTTCAACTGTTACCGCCTCAAACAGTAGTTCATCTACTGCTTTGACTGGTTACGTGGCATGCGCCACAGACTTCATGTGTTTACCAATAAAGATAAACATAAGAATATTTAAACTAATGATCATAGCTGAGCCCAACCAAGGAAACATATTATCAGCTTCACCATTTGTCGCTATATCTACGAGAATGGGGAGCCCTAGGATTAGTATCACGAATTTAATTCCAACAACGACCGAAAGAGAGAAATAGCGATGAAAGAATTGCTCACCTTTTGTCCCACCATTACACCAGAATACATACAGTACACCGAAAAATGTTAAGGCAAACGCACTAATTATATTGGTTTTGACCCAAATGTTTGGTTCTCGCCCATTTAAGCTAAGATACTCGAAAGTAAACTGAGCGTAGTCAAAGAGCAAGATTGCGAAGAAGTAAAGAAACGCCTGACCTTCAGATAGAGACTTATCTATTAGTTTTTCTTTAAGTCTTGCCGTGTTCCAAATTGTTATCATATTTTTTCCTTTGACACGTAACAAGAGGTTTAGAATGAGTACAATCCAAACGATAAAAATTAGAAAGACCTAGTAGAGCTTTGCACGTTCATTGTTAGAGCTTTAGGGATTGTCTGTTTGGAGTTGGTCTTCGAGGTGTTCTAGTTGTTGGTGTTGCTGTTGGATGGACTCACGTAACTCTTCCAATTCTTCATGAATGGACGGGGACGTAGGAGAAGTGGGGTGGGCATTGTTCCTTGGGGTGTGAGTTAGTAAATCAAGATTGATCGCAAAGTGAAACGGAAAGGATGTCTGGGAAACAGCATTCAGGCTATCGCTAGTCGAGGTCCTATTCAGTAGAAATGACATTTTCCACATTTTGGGACGGTTGAATGAGGTAGATGGCCTAGAAAGTAATGCAGGTCTTTGAGAGGCCTTATGATACCCATGAATGATGACATGGATTTTCGCGTCTGCATAATACAGAGCGCCGGTTGTATACACGGTTTTCTGAGATTGCCTTGAATGCAGTCGAAAGACAATCTCTTCCTCTGGAGTCGCTTTTGCTAATCCGTCAATCAAGTGTCGAGTTAAAAAATGGATCTCTTGTCCCGTGAATGCCTGGACTGAAGGATTATCGGTGATCAGCGCTGATTCAAGGCTGGTTTGGGTTTCTTGAACATACAGACCCTTCAGCACCCCACGTATGATGTGAGGTTCCACGGAGATAGGATGTTGAGCCCTTTTCTTTGGCTCAGCAAAGACTTGTAACGCAATGGCCCCTTGCGGTCCTTCGAAGATAGGCGTTTTGACCCTGGGAGCTGTCATACAACTCGCAATACTGCAGCCCATACAGATCAGAATCAGATAAAGGGCACTATGCCGAAAAATAGCGCTCACTCGTTTTATCCTTCCTAAGAAATTTCAATCCATGCCCTTATACTAAGATTTGGATTGTGACCATGAACAATATGGTGTTTGACTGTCAATGGGTTTGTAGAAAAACCAGAAGTTCAGATTGCAGATGGAAACTCTCTGGAGGCTTCACGGATGATGGCAATCGCAGACCGCACGAAAAGAGTGGCGATCAAGAGCCCAATCACAATGTCAGGCCACGGAGAACCGGTGAGGTAGACCGCGAGAGCCGCGAGAAGTACGCCCGCATTGCCAATGACATCATTTCGAGAACACATCCAGGCAGACCGCATATTGATATCATCGCCTCGATGCTGCCAAAGAAGCATGAGACAGATGAGATTAGCGGCAAGCGCCATCATCCCCACCACACCCATCACCTCAGCCATGGCTACGAATCCATAGACAATCTTGAAGGCCACGTGCGCCAGCACACCTAGGCCAAAGGCGCCCATCATGATACCTTTGAGCAAGGCAGCACGTCCTAGCCACACCGAACCCCGTCCTATCACATAGAGACTAAACCCATAGACAATGGCATCGCCTAACATATCAACTGAATCGGCAAGAAGCGCGGTCGAATGGCTTAGAAGGCCCGCTGTCGCCTCCAAGAGAAACATACCGATGTTAATCCAGAGCACCGCTCGAACGACATCACGCTGCCGTTCCGAAACAGTGGTGACCTTGCAACATTCGTCCATTCACCAACTCTAGCATTCAAAGTTACTGAAAGTCTCGAGATCCAGCGAATCTTCTACTCACTAGTCGTTATGCTGATGTCAAATACGACAAAAACATCTTGAACTCCCCCCATTCGATCAAGACAATCAATAATTGCAAGTTATTTGCAAGATTGATACGATTACATTGACCATCTCAAAACACGTTGTTATATCTCAATATTGCAGTGAGACCAGTGAAACAGAAAGTAACCCAAACGTGTCTGTTGGTTGTAATCCCGTTAGCGGTTCTTTTAATCGCCACCTCTTCGCACGCTTTTGATATCATCTATGTCTGCCAGGCTTCTCCCAAGGAAGTGTTTCAGGTTGTAACCGAGAAGGTCGAAAACATCTCTGGCTGGCGGTCCATTCACCTGGTGGATCAGCACCGCACAGTTAAAGCCATGGTTCGTAATTGGAGAAATTTTAGCGTTCCGGTTTGGATTCAAGTACGTCCGTCTACCACCACAAACTCAAACTATTCAAGCGAGGTACATCTGCTCTACGAACAATCCATGGAGCCCTTGAATCATCCAGACCTCTTTGCCTTTACAGAGTCTTTTGATTCGGAACAACAAAGACTCGGCCTTGGATGCAGGTGGGCAGGAACTGATATCGGTCTTTAAACGCCTTCTGCAAACCGAGCAATGGTGAAAGGCGTTTCTCCCAATGCCGTGGTGTCTGGTTGCATCTCTGTCCCTCCAGTGACAATCGATTCTGTACCAGAATCCAAGCGGAATAGCCGCACTCCAGGTGTTTGCTGATCCGGAAAAGCACCAAGACCATCCCATTAGGGACGAGTGTGGGCGCCGATCTAACGAACGGGGAAAATGACCATTCGTTGAGAAAAAACAACCATTCATAGGGATAGCTTCGAGGAATCTCGTCGTTAAGGGTATGATCCACATGAGTTCTCAAGACAAGGCAAGATAAGGCAAATTTATGAGTTTGCTAAGTGACGCACCCGAAATTCCAACTATCTTTTTTGCACATGTCAGCGGCTATGCAATCGGGGTCATCCTGTATTGCATGCTATTGGGATTAGTCTTTCAGTCCTGGCATGCACCGCCACAAAGGACGAATGGTGATTTAGGCAAATCATCGCCTCGATGGCTTGCCTTATGGACTGGAATCTTGGGCCTCGTGTGGAACGTTGGAGCCTTACTGGCTTTTTTATTACCACACGTACAACTTACGTCCCCACTACCCGCTCTTTCTGCGGTGTCGGTCATGGCCTTGGGGTTTTTGCCTGCAGTGGTCATTCTAGCAATGGCAGAGACTCAGTCGATGGGAATTTCTGCTCCGGGGCGGCGCATCATCTCAGGAGCAGGATTTCTCTTGAGTGGATGGGCCGGACTATGGCACGTGAGCGGAGTCTGGTTTGAACGGACAGAGAACCACGTCGGAACCGCCCTTGAAATCATGGCTTGGGGATTCTTGCTCCTCCTTAGTGGGCTTCTCGTGATTCGTGTCTGGGCAAAGGGATGGGATCACATGGGGAGGATTGTCGTATTGACCGGAGTAGCGATCGCGGCCCTACCTTTCAGCCAGCATCAAACAGGGGACTATTCATGGGGCATGGAATTGGTGGGACATCATTCCAATCTCCTCCTGGCACTGGTCATTCTCTACCATGATTACCGATTTGCCTTTTGCGACCTCTTCTTGAAACGCGCCTTATCGTTCTTAGTGCTCGCATTAGTGACATTAGGAATGTTGGTGACGGTGGGGATCCCCTTGTTGAAGGCAGAGCCAAGCAACAATATGGCACAAATCTCTGGATTAACTGTCTTTCTCGCTCTTTGGATTGCAACAGCTTTGAGCTATCCGTCCCTACAACGGGGCGTGGCTTGGTTGGTGGATACCTTGGTGCTGCAACGCCCGGATTACGAACAACTCCGGCAGACACTGGCTGTTGCGATCAATAAGCAGGAAGAGCCCCGGAATATTTTGACGACTGCAGCATCGCTCCTCCAACCTGCCCTGCTCGCAACCAGCATACGCTGGAGAGAAGACCTTCAAGATTCTCGACCAGGATTCGAAAGCCAAGAGGACAAAAAAGAATGGTTTTTGAATCATGCCTCTCCACAACACTCAGAGCCATCGACTGTGTTGCATCAGACAATCGAGTCAGAATATCTCCTCCACATTCCGACCGTGGACAAGCCTTACTTTACCTTCGTCATTGAAGGATTACTTCATGGGAAACGATTGCTTTCCGATGATCTTATGTTGCTAGAAGCGGTAGGGCACTTAGTTGCTCGACGAATCGATTCCGTACGCTCAGCTCACGAACGGTGTGCGATCACGATACGAGAACAGGAAATGAAAAAGCTGACCGTCGAAGCGGAACTGAGGGCTCTTCGCGCTCAACTCAATCCCCATTTTTTATTTAATGCCCTCACCACCATTGGATATTTGATTCAGACGACACCCGCTCATGCCTTGGACACCCTCTTGCGGCTCACAGAATTATTGAGGGCAGTCTTGAAACGTCTGGAAGGAGAATTTTCCACCTTAGGGCAAGAGATAGATCTGGTGCAGTCGTATTTGATCATTGAACAGGCCCGGTTCGAACATCGATTGGTCTATCACATTGATGTCCCAACCAATCTGCGAGACTGTTCAGTCCCCGTCTTGCTCTTGCAACCTTTAGTTGAGAATGCTGTGAAACACGGCATTCAACCGTCCCGCAAGGGAGGTGCTATCAAAATTTCGGCAGAGCTGAAAACGGATAAAACCAACAACCCGGATTCTCCGCCCATGGTCAACTCTTTACTGTTGACCATCCACGATTCAGGGTCGGGATCGAGGCCAGCCACACCGGATAGAGCATGTGGGACGGGGGTTGGGTTATCCAACATCCGCAAGCGTCTTCACCTGCATTATGGAACCGTGGCCTCTTGTGAGATGCATCAGACGACGAAGCATGGCACTATGGTGCAAATCGAGCTTCCAATTTCAGAAGCGGAAAGCCCCACCGAAACAGACTTCTCGTTTAGCTCTTCTAGCCAAGGTGAATGGTTGTGAGCAGCATACTTCGAGTGATTGTTGCAGATGACGAACGGCCAGCTCGAACCTTCTTAACCACGACTCTGCGTTCTCTGGAGGTGGTAGAGGTGGTGGGAGAGGCCGAGGATGGTCACAAGGCCATTGAATTAATTCAACAGGCACAACCAGATCTAGCCTTCTTGGACTTGCAAATGCCTGGATTTGATGGTTTATCCGTTGTGCGGGCTCTCAAAAAAGGGCATATTCCGCTGATTGCATTCGTCACGGCCCATGATCAGTACGCCATTCAAGCCTTCGATGTTGAGGCCATCGATTATTTATTGAAGCCAGTGGACAGTACACGGATTCGAAAGACCATTAAACGGGCAACGGAGAGACTGGAACAGGAGGAAGCCTTGACAGACGAGCTGGAGGCACGGCTTGAACATCACACAGAAAAAGCCTCGTTGACCCAAAACTTCATCGAGCGAGTGCCCATCAAAAAAAAGGACGACACGATATTCCTACCTGTACATCAAATTGCGTCCTTCGTGTCAGACGGTGAGTTGATGCATATTACGACGTTGAAAAAGGAACGTTACACCATCAGTCATCGTCTCAAAACTTTAGAAGCCAAATTAGACCCTCGTCGATTTGTACGTTTGGGGCGGGGAACCATCGTCAACGTCGATACGATCAGTCGCGTGACGAATATGCCGGGCGGATCTTACCTCGTCATACTGACGAACACGCAGCAGTTCCGTGCCAGCCGCAACCAGTCACGATTCCTTCGGCATCATGTCCTGACACTCTAAGGCACCCAATTTATTCCTCCTCATTGCCCCCTTACTCATCCTCACCTAGAGGTAGATTCCCTGCAAATCATCCGTTCGTCACCCATTCTTCGCCTGATACCTTCCAGCTCTTTATCGTTCTCAATTGTGGAACGATTATTGACTCGGTGATCATCAGCAACCAGGAATACTCCCACCCTAAAAAAAGGAAATCAAGACCTCCTCGTTTACCGAAGGGAGTATCCGCCAAGGGTCGCTAACACACTTGCAATAGATAGCTGCTCATGTCTCACCATTGAAACTTGCAAGTTCCTGATTGCAGTCAAGAGAGAAAATCAAAAAGAGGTTCATTCATAGGGTTATTAGGGACTATCGAGGGAAAAATTTTGCCATTCATGAAATTGTAGTTGCCATTGTTGGGGAATCGGCTATGTTTACGCCGTTTATTCTGTTCCGGTTTGCAATGATGTGTGTGGCTTCGCATCTGGGTAAGATTTTCCGCTTACCCGTGGGAGTGCTGGGGTGAAGGTTTTAGGAATTGCGACCTCCTTTCCCTTCATCCCGGCGACACCCATGTGACCAGTAGACAATAGAGCGGCACTAAGACCGTGCCCCTGAAGATACATGAAAATCTTCAGAGCTTTCATCTCATCAATAATGATAAGGAGGAATCGTGATGCCGTTTCAATTCGTGAAGTGCTTTTCAGTAGCGCTAGTTTTCTGGACAGCGAACATGCTTTTTGTCAGTCAGGCCTCTGCAATTTCCACGGATTTCTACGTAGCAGTGGATAATCGCCCCTTGCTCTCATTCGGCGACTACGAAGGGCTGGCTAATCCAAACCAAGGGCGCCTGACTTTTCTCTTAGCTCATCCCAATGAAAACTTGGAGAACAGTCATTTTCATCCGATTGGAGCCTATAGTTATTCTGGGCCCGCGACTGCCCCAATCGTGGAGTCCACAAACAGTAATAACCGTATTCCCGAAACCTTTACCGGTCAGCCCCCTCTTCCCCTCCGGCCAGGAACCGGGATCTATGACGGCCAGCTTGTCAGTCAACATATCCCAGGGCTGGAATACAGCAACCAAGCCGTTGCGTCTATCCAATCGCTGAATGGATTTGCGGATGGCTCACTCGAATCATTTCTATTCAATAGTTCTGGGGGAGGATATACATCCACCCTCGATCAAGCTGTGATTGCATTGGAGTTAGTTGAGACCACTCCCGGATTGAGCATTCATGATGAAGCCGGGCAAAATATTTTTGCCAATCCTAGTCAACCACATATCCTTGGGGATGGAAATACCCTCCACTTTACTCCAACTTTTGCCGTGGATGCGGCCGCACCTCCCACGTCTTACTCTGCGTCGTTTCGTTTATTGGACCTGGGAGATGCCCCGGGCTATTCACCGCTACCGTCGTCTGGCACCTACCATATTGATTTCCGCGCGGAACCGGTTCCCGAGCCTTCAACGATGCTGTTACTGGGGAGTGGCCTTGTTGGTTTGGCCAGCTGGCGTTGGTGGAGGACCAAAACCGCCTGATGTACCTACGAGAGGGACTTAGACGAGAGCCGCTCATCATACTCTGATGAGCGGCTCTCGTCTGTCAAACACCCGCCTGTGAGCGATTACTCTATGAACCTGCAGCACGTACTTCAAGGCGAACTAACTGTGATCATGGATACAGGGAACATCTCCTAGACCACGTTCCCCGAATTGCGATGATCACATTCATCCTCACTTTCGTCATTTCCATAAACTGCTACTCTTTTGCTGTTGCTGCAGAGTTTGAAGGCATCATTTATGCCGAGGGTGCATATGTGAACGAACCCTATAGATCTAAAATGTACATCAAGGGGACAAAGGTTCGTTTAGAAACTGAAAGCTGGAAAGAAAAGCCTTTAAGCGTCGTGATTTATAACCTCGAATCACAAAGCATGTTTATTTTGACACCACCCCATAAGGTATTCGAAGGCCCCATTGAACCAGCCCTCGAGAGCCTCGCACAAGGAAAGAAAAGAAAATTTCCACCGATCATTAGAACGGGAAAGATAGAAAACATTGCGGGATTACCTGCAGAACAATTTACGCGAACCCATAAGGACGGCAGGGTTAGTGAATACTGGATAACCCGAAGTCTGAATTTTTCAAAGGACTTTCTTGAAAGGATAATGCCTTTCGTTGGTCATGTCGCTGATGACGAAATGCATTCTAAGCTGGGTGAAAACCAATGGAAAATTCGAAAAGTTGAACGATGGCCAGATGGCTCAATATGGTTTTTCGAGGAAGTGACCAAGGTAAATCACAGCTCTATACAAGATAATCTTTTTATCGTCCCCCAGAGTAGAGAAAGTAGATAATGGAGCCTGATAAGGGGCAACTTGAAGATATGATGACAAGGAAGAGTTTTTCATTGGCCATTTTAGGAATAGCGCGTTAGAGCGCTTCCCGAAATTGTACGGCTTGGCCATTTGGAGCACCATAAAGTTCATCATCACGCATAATGATCCTTCCGCGTAGAATGGTTACGACAGGCCATCCTATGACATCCATTCCATCGTAAGGCGTCCATTTTGATTTTGAGTGTTGTTGGGTGTTCGTAATGGTACGCTTGGACTTCATATCGACAATGGTAAAATCAGCATCATACCCGCGTGCGATGCGACCTTTGCCGGCAATTTGGTGAATGCGCTGTGGTCCATAACAGACAAGGTCAACAAAACGTTCTAAGGTTAAACGCCCCTCATTCACGTGATTGAGCATGATCGGGACCAGTGTCTGCACGCCAGGCGTGCCGCTTGGAGATTGGGGATACGGAAGGTTTTTTTCTTCAAGCGTGTGTGGAGCATGATCCGATCCAACAATATCTACGACCCCTTCATTCAGAGCGTGCCACAAAGCGTTTTGGTGCTCTTTTTCACGAATAGGAGGGTTTTGCTGTGCCTTGCTGCTCAGGCGTTCATAGCAGTCTGGAGCATGAAGTGTCAGGTGATTGGGCAGGACTTCAACGCTGGCAATATCTTTATGCTGTGAGAGAATGTCCATTTCTTCTTTTGTTGTAATATGGAGGACATGTACTCGTCGTTTAGCTCTGCCTGCAAGCGCTAAAAGCCTATTAGTTGCTGAGATGCAAGACTCCGAAGAGCGCCATTTTGAATGAAGTCTGACATCTGTTTGATTGCCCAGAATATCAACTTTATTTTGATTCATGATCATTTCATCTTCCGCATGGACAGCAACAACTCGTTTCCCATGCTGAAGAATGGCTGAGATTTCCTCATCTGAAGAAGACAATAAATTACCAGTACTCGCCCCCATAAAAATTTTAATACCACATACGCCTGGCAAATTTTCCCAAATTGCCAGTTGCTCGGCATTTGAAGCGGTGCCGCCTAAATAAAATGCGTAATCTACAGAAGCATGCTCTTGTGCGCGGGACATTTTATCGGCAAGGGTATCTGGTGTGATTGTCAACGGGTTTGTGTTTGGCATATCAAAGATAGCTGTCACCCCGCCCGCAGCAGCAGCTTTCGTTCCCATTGCAAGTGTTTCTTTGTGGGCCGCGCCTGGGTCACGAAAATGTACTTGTGTGTCTATCACGCCTGGGAGAATATGAAGGCCTGTGCAATCAATGATTTCCGAAGATTGACTCTTATCGAAATTTCCAATGGAAGCAATTTTACCATTTTGTACAGCTATATCTGCCGGACCTGTATAGCCTGGTAATACAGCTGTGCCTTTTTTCAGAATAAGATCAAAATGACTCACGTGACGATCCTTACCCGTAGATATCTGGAGCAAGTATAGATTTTCCAGTATGCCACCACAACAGCCTAATACAGCTAGGCAAGCAGCTGGAAAAAGTTTCAGGAATTAAAGAGTCTCGATTATGATGGATTTGCAAGTAAAGTAGGTGAAAAGCTAAGCCGTATGACGAGTCAGTCAAAAGACCTTTTATTTGCTGGTCTCTTTGCAGTCTGACATCGATTGATTACAAACGATGAGGGGAGGGCCTGTAAGATTAAGTGTGTAATTGGTTATCATCATGGATTTATTTTCTGAAGGAGGACTGATGACCAAGAACAGTACAAAAACCGATGCCTTGCTCGATGACTTATTGCAAGACTGTGACTCGCCTGAAGATATTCTTGGGGAGCATGGGCTGTTGAAAGGGTTGACCAAACGGTTGGTGGAGCGGGCACTGGCGGCTGAACTCACCAATCATCTGGGGTATGCTCCTCATGCCCGTCACCAGGCCCAGAACGGAAACGTCCGCAATGGCACGAGTGCCAAAACGATTGAGACCGCTCAAGGTCCAGTGGAGCTGGCCGTGCCCCGAGATCGATCAGGCACGTTTGAACCGGCCGTCGTCAAGAAACGCCAACGGCGGCTCGAGGGTTTTGATGACAAAGTGCTAGCCCTGTATGCCCATGGACTGACCACGCGGGAAATTCAAGGGCATCTCGAAGAGCTGTACGGGACCGACGTCTCGCCCACGCTGATTTCGACGATCACCGATGCCGTCTTAGAAGATGTGCGGCTCTGGCAAAGTCGGCCGCTGGAGACGGTGTATCCCATCCTGTATTTTGATTGCCTGTTTGTGAAATCGCGACACGATGGAGCGGTCAAGACCAAAGCCGTCTATGTTGCCCTCGGCGTGACGCTCACGGGAGAGAAGGAACTCCTGGGCCTGTGGGTCAGTGAAACGGAAGGAGCCAAGTTTTGGTTAGCGGTGTTCACGGACTTGCAACAGCGAGGCGTGAAGGATTGCTTTGTCGCTTGTGTCGATGGGCTGACCGGGTTACCCGAAGCCTTGGAAACCATCTTTCCCCAGACTCAGGTGCAACTCTGCATTGTCCATAAAGTGCGCCACGCCTTACGGTACGTGGTCTGGAAAGAACGCCGCCCGGTCGCCCGCGATTTACGAGCGATCTATGGCGCGGCCACGCTGGCAGAAGCCGAAGAAGCCTTGGAGCGCTTTGCGCAGATGTGGGATCAAAAATATCCCTCAATTAGTGCCAGTTGGCGTCGCGACTGGACACGGTTGACCGTGTTCTTTGACTATCCCCCTGAAATTCGGAAAGTGATCTATACGACCAATGCGATTGAATCCCTGAATTTCTCATTACGGAAGGTCCTCAAAAAACGCGGCGCGTTCCCAACCGATGAAGCCATTTTGAAAGTGCTCTACCTGGGGATGCAACGCATTGCCAAGAAATGGACCATGCCCATTCCAGAATGGAAACGAGCGCTCAATCAGTTTGCCATTCTATTAGGAGACCGAGTGTCAACGAAAGAGTAATTCACGATCAGTTACACAGAAGACTTGACAGGCCCTGACCGCATCGAGCCGCCCCCCGATCGCAAAGCCTGTCCGAGCATGTATACCTTGGCCATGCCACATAGACGATATGTTGTGCTACGTGGGTTTGGCGTGTTCTACGGCGATAGTCAGCGAGGTGGGGTCTTCCTGCCCCGCTACGAGTTTCACCCTCGATATACCACGCATGCGACCCTGGATTGTCCACCCTGGTCCCGTGCCGATCTTCCGAAGTTGGGCAAGCCGACCGCCTCACAGCAACATCCATGCGCAACGCTAACCTTGGATTTGATCGATTGGATATGGCGCTACGAGGTCAACATCCTCGAACAATTGGGGATCGAGTATCGACGATCAACCTTACTCAAGTGGGACGACAGCACCCGACCAT
Organism: Nitrospirales bacterium; assembly: GCA_965223315.1. Classification (GTDB taxonomy): domain Bacteria; phylum Nitrospirota; class Nitrospiria; order Nitrospirales; family UBA8639; genus Nitrospira_E. Next base: position 1,428,575 of record CBDCWD010000004.1, on the reverse strand, counting down.
TGGTGCCGGCCGAGAATATGGCTGCGGCTTGGCAGGAGTTGTCGTGTCAAGTGGCATCTAATTTCAATGCGTTCCTGGGAGCGAGTCAAATATGAGCGATGACGTCATTCCTCTTTCGTATGAGCAATGGCGACACTGCATCGAGATCCGTTGCAAAATCCGGTTGACGCCGACGTATATCCGCGAACGCTTGGCTGAATTGCAAGATGGCAAGCATGCGAAGACCAGAGAATTTGCAAGGCTCTATGGGGCCGATCATCTAGAGCGAACGATCGCCTGGTTCCGTCGTGCCGCCGACGAAATGATTGAGGATCGAGTGCGCTCGGGCAAACCAACATCCGGGTGACACACCACCAGAAACGCCCGTACGCCGTCTCTTCGGAAGCGGCAACGTGATGCTCAAGGGGACGAAAGGCTCCAGTTCACATGGCAACGGCTGCTCGTGCTGCTGAGCATACACGGCATCCGATCACGAGAGCCGTCCGCATGGCATCGACGCTGTTAAAGATCTTCCACCCGTCTTCAAACCAGGCGGAGGCTCTTAATGCTCTCTCGAAGTTTTTGAAGTTGAGTTTGAGGTTCTTCATCTGAAGGTATCCCACCCGCAGCGCAAACCACCCCTAGATTGCTCTTCGTGCAATCGGGAGTTGGAAATCGAAAAGGTCTTTTTGCCTAACCCAGAGAGGATATGCTGTCTCTTTGAGTAGTTTTTCGTTCCATGGGAGCAAGAGGCTCCCGCGTACAGTTTATGCTGTCACCTGCGACTACATTCACAATTCCCATCAAAGACACACTCAATCCGGCTTCAGCATTGCTCCTCATCACAACACCGGCAAGCACGAATGTTTGAGATGTGGCCGCAGACGAGTGCCAAACTGGCGACAATGCTCGTGGCAGTACCTGTGCTATGAAATCCTGATTCTTCGAGAACACGACCCATCATGAGCCCAACAATGCCTGCGCTAAACAGGACGACGACCCCAGAGATTCCGGGTTGGCGGCGCCACGCTAAGATCATCGCACCGATGGCGAAAAGCGCCGCGACAAAGGTCAATCCCCACTCTGCCTCGTGTCCCAAAAGCATTTCAAGACCTAGAATGGTAAACAGCGCCGGCGCAAGTGCGGTCAAAAGACAATGCAGTGCACAAAGTGAGCTTGCCCAGCTACCGAAATCGTCAATGTTGGGCGCTCTCAACATGGGTTCAACCGACATTTCCCATATGGGAATGAGAATTCATAGAAATCAGCCCCTCTAAAGGTTCATGTGTAGCCATCATAACATCACACAATTCACAGCTCGCAATGCTCTCTCTTTTCCTGTGCTAAATAAAATTGTACATCGTTGGCAAACGACCGCTATTCTTTTTTTCATCAATGGTCATATAGTCGCATCGGTTAGCGGAATCTCCCCATGAGTGGATAGTTCCGGGGAGGTATGGAGTTGAACAACGCAATCCCGCGCTCCGTTATCACTTGTGCCGCTTGAAACGCCCACGCTCTCAGATTTCTTCGTTCGCCTCTTCCTCTTCATCATACAATTGACTCCCGAAAACACACACCTCGTTGAATAATTTTGGAGGTTTGTTGAAAAGTGATTCATGAACGCGCAGTGTTTGTGTATAAGCAGTAGGGCAACTCATAAGCTGGTTCCTCTCCCCGCGCGGATTCACTTAGAGGAGATGGAACAATCTTCACACCTTGAGGAAAAGAAAGTCCTATGGCCAAAAAAAGTTGCATCCTGAAAAATGAAAAACGAAAGAAGGTCGTGGAGCGGTATGCCGAACAACGGGCTGAGTTGAAGGCGGCTATCCGGAACCCGGCATCTTCTGTTGAAAAGCGGATGGAGGCGCAGCGAGGGCTGCAGGCGCTGCCCCGCAATGCCAGCCCCACGCGAGTGAGAAACCGGTGTCTGATTTCAGGCCGGACTCGTGGATTCCTGAGACGATTCCAGATGTCCCGCATCGATTTTCGTTTGCTGGCATTACGGGGAGAAATTCCCGGCGTGAGAAAATCGAGCTGGTAGAGGGCTGACCCTGCATGACGGCTATGCCGTCGGACTGCCCATTTCAAATCCGGATCGGTCTCATCACAGCGTTCTGATTGTCCGGCTGAACACGTGTTCGTGTGTGGCCACCTCACGTGTATCCGTGAGCGCCATCGTGAGCACTTCAGTCCGGGGCATATGAAACAAGCACAAGTCATCGTCCATGGAGAAACAGACATGAGTGAAAGGCGACGCCGTCGCGTGATCGACGAGACGACACCGGTGGATTGGAAAAATGCAGCATGGCTGCGGAAGTTCATGACCGAACACGGGCGCATCCTGCCTCGACGACTGACAGGCAACAGTCAACATCGGCAGAAGGAGATCGCGCGAGCGATCAAGCGAGCGCGATACATGGCGCTGTTACCGTTCGGTCGGCAGTCCGACGACTGATGACGTCAGGGCCGAGAGCCCTCAATCTCCACGCAGGGAGGTGTGTTGATGGGACGATATTGTCAGGTCACGGGAAAGCGGCCGGTGTCCGGCCATCGTGTGAGTCATGCTAATAACAGAACCAAGCGGCGGTTTTTCCCGAACCTGCATCGGAAACGCTATTTTTTTGAGGCTGAGAATCGCTGGATTACCCTGTCGGTTTCAACCCACGGCATGAAAATTATCGATAAAAAGGGGCTGGCCCGCGTCGTGGCCGATATGCGCGCGGCCGGTGAACGCATCTAACAGAGCGTCAGGAGTTGAGGATATGCGTATTAACATTGCCGTTGCCTGCACCGGATGCGAGACGCCGGGTAAATCGGTCTATTGGACCACCAAAAACAAGAAGAACGATCCCGAACGGATCGAACTGAAAAAATATTGTTCGTACTGCCGGAAGCATGCTGTCCACAAAGAAAAGCGGTAAGGGCATGCTGCGCGTGGAACAGCTTTGTGAATCGTTCGGCGAGTTTGCTTTTCCGCTGAACCAGCGTTGCAGTTGCCTATGTGGTTGGTGCAGCAGTGAAGTTCCTGAGAGGAGCGTTTGATGACGACTTCCGTGAACGGCAAGACTTACGATGTCATCGTGGTCGGTGGAGGTGCTGCGGGGCTGGGGGTTGCGATAGCGCTTAAGCATGCGGGTATTGAAAACTTTATCGTGCTTGAGCGACTGACGGTCGGATCATCGTTTGCCTGTTGGCCAGACGAAACCCGATTCATCACCCCCTCATTTCCGACCAATTCGATTGGGATGCTCGATTTGAACTCGATCGCGATTGGTGTCTCACCCGCGTACAGCTTAGAAGTCGAGCACCCGACGGGCAGGGACTATGCGTTGCATTTGCTGCAAGTCGCGAAGTTTTTCGAGCTACCGATACGCGAGAAGATCAATGTGACGCGGGTAAAAAAAGTTGGCAAGAGTTTTCGCATCAATACGACCGATGACACGTTGCGAGCCAAGCATGTCATATGGGCGGCGGGCGAGTTCCAATACCCACGATTGAATGGATTTGTTGGCAGCGAACTGTGTCGACACACGGCGACCATTGACAGCTATGAAAAACTTGAGGGCGACGACTTCATCATTGTCGGTGGCTACGAGAGTGGGATCGACGCGGCTTACCATTTGGGGCATCGCGACAAACGGGTACGGTTGTTCGACAAAGGCTGTCCGTGGAAAGACCAGAGTTACGATCCCAGTGTCGCCCTATCAACGTATTCGCTGGAGCGGATGCGGGAAGATTTGTTTGAGGAGCACGTGGAGTTGTTTCCGCAAACGCCAATCACCTCTGTCACCCGCGTGGACGACAGGCATGAGGTCACCGCGCAGGATGGCCGCCGGTTTCACACGAGTGTTCCACCACTCTTGGCAGGTGGATTTGAAGGCAGTCACAAGCTCGTCGCAGAATTGTTCGAGCGACGCGAGGATGGCTATCCCTTGCTGAGCGAGCACGATGAGTCGACCATCGTACCGGGAATGTTCCTCTGTGGCCCCGCTGTTCGTCATGATCATCACGTCTTTTGCTTTATCTTCAAGTATCGACAACGTTTTGCCGTCGTCGCCAAAGCCATAGCCACCTCGTTAGGGCTGCCAGCGGAAGGGTTGGAAATGTACCGCAGCTGGGGCATGTACCTGGATGACCTATCCTGCTGTGGGGAAGAGTGCGTATGTTGACTAGGGGCGATGAAGGGCCCGCGGGGTGGGTGCTTGCCGCGCCTTCGAGCAAACCAAACGCAACGAGCGAAGCCGCGAGAAAAGGGGTCGCGTCTGGCGCGGGGCAAGGCCGGCGAGCAGGGGCGCTGCGCGTCGAATGGCTTGGACAAACAGCTGCCAGCGTTTGCTGGATTGCCAGCATGCTGACGTACGGAATTAGTTCCAGTGGAGATTGGCTCCAGTTGGGGGCTGCGTCCGCATGGTTGTTAGCCAACCTCGCCGCGATTGCGACTGACGAAGCTGATTGAGATGTCGGCAGTCAGTTTAACCAAGACTTGGCAAATATGCGTCAGTCGCAGCCAATCCCGCAAGGAACTTGGCAAAAGGCTGAATGTCTTGAAGGGTGCTGGCGTGTTCCAAGGCTTTCATATATGGATCGCGTTTTTCTACAGGAATGATGGTCCAAGGCCAACCACCGGCTGCAAGCATAGCATTCATGAGGAAACGGCCTATCCGTCCATTCCCATCCATATAAGGGTGGAGATACACAAAAACAAAGTGCCCCAGGACCACGCGTACGCCAGGTTCAGTTTCCTCCTGCAACAGTTCGAAAAATATCGGCATTAAATCTCGCACAGCCTCGTGGCTTGGAGGGACATGCATGGAGCGACGGATATAGACTTGTCCATTCCTGTATCCTGCAAGGTCCGCAGGTCGTAGTAAGCCTGCAACCACGCTGGGGTTAAACATTTCGCGATACCAGTTTCCATGGTCTTCATCGGCCACCTTCCCTGGATTTTGACCGTTGAGAATTTTCTGAAGGCTTGTCTTGACAGCCTGAAACGCCTGCCAGTAACCCCGCGCAGCCAGCGCATTGCGCTGGCTGCTGTCGACTTCATGAGCATCAGGGTTCCACTTTCCTTTGCGAACTTTTTCAATCAACTCCTGGCTGACACGATACCCCTCAATGGAAAGTGAGTGGTAGGCATCCATGACATACGTGTCTTCTACCTGCTTCAGATAGGCTTTTTTATCTTTTGCCAAACCAGGAGAAGTCGGACATAGGTCAATGACGTGACCCCGCATCTCTTGCCACATCAGACGGATGCGATTGATATATGGAGAGCGGTCTCTGGAGGTAAAAACCAGAGGGCTTTCCGTTTCAAAGGGATCAGTTTCCCGAACAGAATATCCAGCCGCCTGCATGGTTGTAGTCATGTCATCGGCAATTCGCATTTGCCCGATATTCCGAAAGGCCCCAGCCAAGCGTCCAGCGACCGAACTATGGCCGCCTTCTAAAAGACGATCTAACATTTCAGAGGCATTCCGGATCATCGCCAGCGCTGCCCGGGCCTCGGTTGGATGTTGCCGGTACCAATGAGGAGAGCAGGCAACCAGCGCCGCTGGAAGCGAGAGTGTATTGACATGGCCGAGTCGTGTCAGGTCTGCAGGTGGAGGTAAAGCCGACCGGACATCCAGAATAGATGTCCCGTACAAAAGCTCGGTCACAGTATTTTGACCTTTGAGAGCGCGAACCAACAGCTGTGTCGGAACATTTCTGTTCCCGACATGGAGTAATAAAGATTGCTCCGGGGAAAGGCACCACTTTTTGCCAAAGCGAACGATCAAATAACTCGCACAGAAATCCCAGAAGGAAGCATACCAGGCCGTGCTTTCCCCTATTGCCTCATCGGGGCGGGCCGGGATATACCAACCCTTCATCACGCTTTGCAGGAAGCCGTTTTTGACCAGGCGTTCCCGATGGGTACGGGGCAAATCTTTTGATCGGATCGCAATATGTCCACGTGCCTGGAGTTTCTGGAGAACTTCCAGGGACTCAGCCAGCTTGTCTGATACACGTGCCATATTTTCTTTCTTCCTTCTTTGGCTTGTTCATAGACTAGGTTATTATGATGTTATTCAATTAGGCTATTACGTTGTACAATAATTAGGTTTTTATGTCTATAACATTTTATAACTTGTTATTAAATAATGGTTTTTCAGGTAAATTATTTCAGAGAGATCGCGCTGTCGTTAATAGCTGTAGGAGAAGTTTTTCATCAGCACCAACTCCGTCAAACTCCTGTTGACTCGACGATAGGATTAGGAGGTGTGATGAGAATGGCAGGTGCAAGATGGGATCATCCGTCGATTCAGCATTCCAGCCCAAATCATGATCCCTGTTCCTACGAATGTGATGGCTGTTTCAATGATTGAATGTTCAAGTGGGCCTAATCGGCTAAACAGTAAGATACCAAATCCGATGGCTAAGATTATCACCGGCTTCCATTGTTTATGCGAAGGAAATGTAAACGCCACTCCGCTAAAGGCAAACAATCCAACGAACCCGATCATCACCCATTCAAGGAAATGAGCTGATTCCGAAGGTTCCATTGCTGCTTGCCATTGCGCGCCTCCTGTGAGCAAGGGGAGAGCCATGAGAATAAACGGGGTGAGGGCGCATTCGATGGCACACAAGGTAGAGGCCATAACGCCTGTATTTGCCAGCTTGACGTGCAACGATTTCATCTCACCTCCGCTTCTGTAATCTGTTGAGAGGGATTCAGCCGAATCTGAGGTAATCGAAGTCCCAAGTGGATGAGCATGAGACCTAGGAACGCCAGACCACATGCAGGCCTCACCATCAAAAGGAATAAGAAAAGGACAACGAAAAGAGTTGAGTGCATCTTGCGGAAATACCAGGTTTGATAACGTACTATTATTAAACAATGTCGGAAGAAAAGGAACAAGGCTTAAGTTGTAACAAGAAAAAAAATTTTGAAAGCCATTCGTTGGCAGATATTACCAGCTCATCTAAACAGAATGACTATTCCCGAGTAATCTATTGAAGACACTTTTTCCCTCCCTTTGGGTTGCCATGTAATCCACGACATCGTGATAGTGATACAGGATCTGTTGAAAAAAGCCGCCAGCGGCTTTTTTCAACATTCCCAAAAGGCATCTTGCGAGATGAGAGGTCTCGCAATATGCCAGTTCGGTAACGACTTCATGATAGAGCACTTACGGAACTTCAACGATATCCGACTGCATCGGACCAAGGAGTCCCAATAACTCATTTTGTTCGGTTTTCGGAACATTCAATGTATTCAATGCGGCAACCAAATCTTCCACCAAGGCCGTAAATTCAGCCGAGGTAATGCGCATCCCAGCATGGGTAGTTTTCATATCGCGTCCTGAGTAGGCACACGGTCCTCCAGAGGCGGAACACACTTGGGCCACAAGATGCCCTTTTAAGCGCGGGATATCCGTCGTGGCAAAACGGTTGTTGATACGGGGATCTTTCGCGACATTTCCAACAAATTCATCAACCACCGCCGTAATCGCTGCTTTTCCGCCTAACCGGTCATACAATGAAGCGTTCACACTCCCGACAGGAGGTTCGGCAGTCGCACAGGAAACGGACATTAACCACATCGCCATAGCCAAACACGCTGGAACATACTTTTGTAATGGATTCACACAACACCTCCTTTTGGAAAAATTGTAAAAAAGACAAAAACCCTCAAAGACCCAGGGCATCAGTAGGTTCTTGGTGAATTCGTTCTCAACGACGTCCTCACAAAATCCTGAATCACCTAGACCGAACTCTCCCTCACGAGACAGCCTTCACATCCGCCATCGATGCACCAAAATTGATGAGGAACACCTGACGATCCAGCACTAATGCCGGGACGGACTTGACGCCTATGGTTTCGGCCTCGGTCACCCGATTGAGCTGTTGTGACAAATGGACAATTTCCACCTCGTATTGGTGACGATCAATCGCCTGCACGACCATCTCTTCGGCCGCAACACATACAGGACACCCGGCATGATAAAAAATGGCTTGCTTCATTACTGTCCTCCTTTAAAGTGAATATTAGTATCGATTCAATACTAATTAGCTTATAGCCAGGAGGCCTCATATTTGTCAAGATCGTATCGAGACGATACAATAATGCTATGGATGTAGGTGATGTACAGGACCTGTTTGAACGATTGAACAACCTCCTGCGGATGGAGGTCCGGGCGTCAGGGTTGAAGTATGGCCTGTTACCCGTCCAAATCGAGGCTCTCAACTACCTGACACGGTGCAATCGCTACTCAGATACACCGCAAGCGGTGACCGAGTATTTGGGGCTGACAAAGGGTACTGTCTCGCAAACGCTGAAGGTGTTGGAGCAGAAGGGGTTCGTGCGCAAGCAACACGACATGGTCGACAAACGCATCACACACTTGGCCCCAACGACAAAGGGGAAGAAGCTTATTGAACAGTCCTTTTCAACCAAAAGCCTGGCTTCCGCTCTGGCCAGAACAAATTCTTTACGGGTTGAGAAATTCGAGGAGACGCTGCGCTCAATCTTGCGCAAGATGCAGCATATCAATGACCGTAAGACGTTTGCCGCCTGTCACACCTGCCGCTTTCATAAACGTCATGGGAAGAGGTACATGTGCGGATTAACCCAGGAGCCATTGAGTGAGCGGGAGATACAACTCATCTGTCGGGAACACGAATTCCCATCATAAAGTAATGGCCAGTTTGGTTTGGGGAATTTAAAACCTGGTACAACCGGCGCCAAAGTCATTCAGAAAGGCTCAGACCTTCACCCCCTTACTTCCTGACAAAATATGGCCTTTGGTATCTTCATTATTCAACACTCCCTTTTTCTGGAAAGGCAACGATGATTGAACCTCCGAGGGGCAAAAGCCATTTCCCCACATCAGATCGAGTGGTTAGCAGCCCGGCGCGCCCGGAAGGACTAAGTTCGAACTTTTTGTTCGAAATCCTTGAAGAATGGAATCGGGTTCTTCAAGAAACCACACTAGCAGCTTGCCTAGCCCTTAACAAATAAACAGTCATTTTGCTGTTTTTTCTTGCATATATGACAATTTTGTCATATCATGAAGTATAGGTAAAGGAGTGCATCGTTGCCAGAAAAGAAATCGGTCCGCCCCGTGATATGGGTGGGGGACAGTAAAAAGCAACTAAAAAAAATGCCAGATGAAGTGCAGAATCAATTAGGCAGCGAATTGTATGTGGCTCAGATCGACTTGATGCCACCGCATGCTAAACCGTTTAAGGGTGTGGGGCGCGGTGTGTTTGAACTCTGGGATGATTACCAAAGCGATACCTATCGGCTCGTCTACGCCGTGCAAATTGGGAAGCGGCTCTATGTGCTGCATGCGTTTCAGAAAAAGAGCAAGACTGGGATTGCCACGACCCAGAAGGACATTAATCTGATTGCCAAGCGGTATCATGATGCGTGTGATCTTGAAAAGGAGTACGAGACATGAAGAAAAAAGACAAAATCGAATTTGAGGAAAGTTCCGGCAATGTCTTTGCTGATCTAGGTCGGAAGGATGCCGATGAACTATTTCTACGAGCACGGCTTGGAGCACAAATTCTTCTTATTCTTAAAGACCGTGGCTTGAGCAAACAAAAGGACGTACAAGACGTATTGGAGATTGGACAAGCGGAAGTGTCCAAATTGTTAAATGCCCGCTTTCACCGGTTTTCCGAAGGACGGCTGATGAGTTTTTTGAATAAGCTTGATCAGAAAGTGACCGTCAAGGTCAGCCCAAGACGCAGAGGCGAAAAGCCACAAGAGGTAGTCTTTGCTTAACAGAAATGATTGCCGCCAATTCAAAAGTCTCTGAGATTTTTTGGAACTCTCTTTTTCCCTCTGCTTATAAGCCATTTAGAGGTTTTTTAAAAGAAATGTATGATTGGGCACTTAAAACAGGAAAATGGGAAGTTTCTCTTTTAATTTCAAATAGTTAGAAGACTTGGTGGACTCAAAATGAGAAAGTTCGAACTCTTTGTTTGAAATCCTTGAAGAATGGAACAGAGTTCTTCAGGGCACGTTATTGGAGCCTAGTACCATGGGAACAGTCAGAGCTTCGGATAAAGACGCTTCAGTTTGATTCTGGCGTCTGCTGTCATGAACTGCCAATCAATTTTTCTCGCGCGGTTGTTCCTGTCCCGTTCCCACGCCGCGACTTCAGCCTGCATGGTAGCCCTATCGGCCATTCGACGATTGAGACATTGGCCTTTCAACACGCTGAGTTCGATCTCCGCCATATTCAGCCAACTGCCATGCTTGGGGGTATGATGAATGTCCAGTCGTTCGGCCAACCGTCTGGCCTCGTGCGGCTCGAACGTTTCATAGAGTGAGGCGAGCTGGTGCGTATTCAGATTATCCATCACCAGTCTCACCTGGATGGCGTCGGGATAACGTGCGTCCAGCATGGTCTTGATCTGCTGCGCCCAGTCCTTTCGGGTACGACGTTCCGTGATCGCCATATGGCGCCGGCCGACCAGCGGCTCCACTTCCATGAAGATTTCGGCCACGCCGTTTCTGACGTATTCAGCATCCAGGCGCTTCGGGTGCCCCGGCTTACCAGGGATGGGCTCGTAGACTTCGCCCACCAGTTGTTTGCTGGACTCGTCCATACACACCACCGGATACTCGGGATCATACGGCAGCTGATAGACCGCCAACACATCTTCCATCGCCGCTACAAAGGCGGCGCTCCCGTTTGGCGGGATTTTCCAGTATTTGCTGAGGTGAGGCTTACGTTCGTTTTTTTTAACACCCGCTGCACGGTCATGTGCGACACGGATGCCGCCATGTGCAGTTCAACGGCCTTGTCAGCCAACAACCGGATCGTCCAGCGTTGGTACCCCTTGGGAGCGGCCGAACACGCCAAAGCAATGAGCCGGGCTTCAAAGGCTCCGTCAAATATGCCCTCGCGAGGCGGCTTGTCCCGAGGCCTCCGCTCTAGAGCCGCCTCGAGCCCTTCCTCGACAACCCGTTTCTTCAGGTGCTCAAGCGTTCGAGCCGTGACGCCCAAGGCTTCTGCGGTCGCGGCCACGGTCCACGCGGGACCGTCAGGGCCGGCATCGCACAACAACAATGCCCGGGCATGGATAAATTTTTTGGCCCCCGTCTTTCCGTCGCGGGTCAAGGCCTCAAGCCCTGAGCGTTCGTGCTCTGTCAGGGTGATGCGATATCTTGGCGGCATGGCAACCTCCTTCGGTTGCCAGCAGTATAGCGTACATGATCAGTTAGCGAAACTTTAGATGTGCCATGGTACTAGAATCTCTATAGCTCTCTATAAACGTGAGAACACAATCCCTTAAGTCGCGTGTTGAGCTGGTCTAGCCCGCTTCTTTATCATCCTCGAACTCCACCGCAACCCAGGCAACTCACAGTCTTAACCACCCCTGTTTCCTAGGAAAGAGAGGCTGGTCGTAGTATTGCCGCCTTTACGACAAGCCCAAGATAGGCTTGGAACCCCCAAAACCATAGTTGATGAAACGGCTGTGGCACACGGTGACGTTTGAATATCTGCCGAGAAAATAACACAATATTAACCATATAAAAATCTATATTTACCCATTTAAAAATACAAAATTACCTACAATTCTGTTGATCAGATAGCAAAAATCCCCTAAGATGATGGCATGTATAAGAGATTCATAACGGATGCGATCATAGAAGCTTTAGATGATACGCCAGTGGTCCTCGTGAATGGGGCACGGCAGGTGGGGAAGAGTACGCTTTGCAAAGGGCTTCTTGAATCAGGAGCATTTGAAGGTCAGTTTGTGACGATGGATGATCCCGCGACATTACGTGCGGCCCAAAAAGATCCGCTCGGATTTCTTCAAGATTTACACAAACATGTGATCATCGACGAGGTACAAAGAGCGCCTGATTTGTTCTTAAGCATGAAAAAGCTGGTGGATGAAGACAGAAAAGGACGGCGTATGATCTTAACAGGCTCTGCGGATGTTCTGATGTTACCCAAGATAGGGGATTCTTTAGCCGGTCGCCTGGAAATTCACAACCTCTGGCCGTTGTCCCAGGATGAAATGAAGGGGAAGCCCTCCGGTTTCCTTGAAAAACTCGTCGCCCGCGAGAATGGGTTTGTGGGGAAGAAGGTTGTCTGGAAAGATATCGCGCAGATGATAAGAGCCGGGGGTTATCCAGAGCCTTTGGCGCGCCGGGCGTTTGCGCGAAAAAACAAATGGTTTCAATCCTATATGACGAGCCTTTTGCAAAAAGATGTTCGTGAGCTATCCAATATAGAAGGGCTGACAACTCTGCCGACTATTCTTCAGCTGATTGCGACAAGAATTGGCAGCACGATGAATATGTCAGACATCGCCAGATTATCAGGGACGAAAAATACGACTCTTCAGCGTTATCTAGCACTGCTGGAACATATTTTCTTGATCGTCAAAATTCCAGCATGGACGCCTAATACGGAAGGCCAGTTTGTGAAATCTCCGAAAGTGTACGTCAATGACACTGGGCTGCTCACACATTTTATTGAACAGAGAGATGAGAGCTTTTTGAATGAACGAAGTCAAGCAGGGCCGTTTTTGGAAAACTTTGTGGTCATGGAAATATTGAAACAACTGAGTTGGTCTGATCGTTTACTTCAGCCTTACCATTTTAGCATTCATAAAGGGGCTGAAGTTGATCTGGTCCTCAAGAATGGAAAAGGTCAGTTGTATGGGATTGAAATCAAATCATCTGCTAGTTTGCACGCTAGTGATTTCAAAGGGCTCAAACGATTAGCCGATCTTGCCGGAAATAAATTTAAGAAAGGTATTATCCTTTATACAGGAGAAAACTGTTTGGGGGGGTTTGGCAAAGATTTGTATGCCGTGCCGCTGCCAAATTTGTGGTCAGCATAGCAAGGGGGGCTACAAGGGATAGGTTCAACAGAAATGATGACTGTCGACTTATCATTTTTTGAGATTTTTTCGAACTCCCTCTTCACCTTTGTTCATGAGCCTATTAGAGGATTTTGTCACAGATAAGTATGCTTGGGCACCCTACCGGTACATGACAAGTTACTCTTTTAATTTCAAACAGCTAGAAGACTTGGCGCGCCCGACAGGAGTCGAACCTGTAACCTCTTGATCCGTAGTCAAGTGCTCTATCCATTGAGCTACGGGCGCTTTGTCTGTATTGTCAATGAGTTAGACGGGCCTGTCAATTGGCGAGAATGAGCTCGTGCTAAAGAGGTGTTCAATTGAAAGCCTGCATCGCGCAAATCCCCCTCTAGAACACTATTATGTCCTTCCAACACTTCTCGTGTCTTATGACCTGTACTCCTCATGATGGTGAGATGGTCGATGCCTGCTCTGCGTATGTTTGTCACAGCAGCATGGCGAAAGTCATGAAACCGAAAGTTTTCAATCTGAGCTCGTCGATAGGCCTCGAGGAATGCGGTCTTTATAGATTGAACAGATTGGCCCTTCACGAAAAAGACGTGTTCTTGATGAAGGTAGCGAACTTTATACAGATCCCTCAATAGCCCCGTCAACTCTCAAGGCAGAATAGGCACCATGAAAGCTTTCATGGCGCCTTTCGGCAGGAATAACCGGATACCGAACGATCGCACAGCGTCACTGAAGCGCAGGTCATCATTGAGAATTGGCGCCAACAGTATCATCCATGAGCGCCCTCACGGTGCGTTAGGCTACCAAACACCGGCCACCGCCTTTGGGGGCACTGCGACTCGCTCCCAAAGGGAAAAGACCAAATTGCAGGAGTCCATCAAAAAACAACGCACAGGAATGCCCGTGAGCAAATGATCGAAGAGGGACGCAACCTAACGGTCGCCTCTTCATCGGAAACAGGCACAAAGAACAAGCCAATATTCACATGGAAAACCTAGCATCCTCGGTGGCCAAAGAATAGAGTCAGGTCAAAGGCATCATGAAAAACCTCATCTTATGAGGCTTGTCTCTCGGTAGTCGGTACGGTAGTCTACTTGTATGTCGAATGACGAATTACTTGCTCGGATTACGATTGACCCGAAGATTTGTCATGGAAAGCCCTGTATTCGGGGGTTACGCTATCCTGTGGAATGGATTTTAGAACTCCTGAGTAGCGGGATGACAACCGAACAGATTTTAGCTGATTACGAAGATTTAGAAGAGGCAGACCTACGAGCGGCTTTTGCCTTTGCTGCCCGTCTTAGCCAAATCCAACGTATTGAGCCTGTTGTGGGGTGAAGTTTCTTCTCGACGCCCAACTTCCCAAACAGCTGACTCTTGCTCTTCAATCTGCTGGCCACGATGCTCTTCATACTTTAGACCTTCCGCTTGGTAACACGACCCCCGATGAAAATATTATGGAGGTTGCTGCTGACGAACAACATATCGTCATGACCAAAGATCGTGATTTCGTCACATCCTTTTTGCTCCACCAACGTCCTCCCCACCTTCTGCTGCTGTCTACTGGGAACATCAACAATGCCAATCTCCAACAGCTGATTATGCAAAACTTGGCGGCTTTGGAATCCGCATTCCGTCAACATCACTTTGTCGAATTAAACCGATCGACCCTCACCATTCACAGCTAATGTTTTTCACGCTAGAAGACGCCTCGCCTTCCGAGCCGAATGAAGTTTTCTGACGCGCATGCACTGATTAAAGAGAGAGAAAAGTGGAGAAATCCACAGGAAAACCCAGCACAAGTGCAAAGAGACGACGACCTGTAAAAACAAGGGGATTGCGTAACTTAATCGGTTACGCAATCCCCTGAACATCGACCCGTAGTCAAGTGCTCTATCCATTGAGCTACGGGCGCGAAATATTTGCCCCCACTATTTCTGTGGGACAACTCAAGAAGACCCCCTTTATACAGGGCTATCTCTTTTTCAGTCAACTCTGGAATACAGCCCCTCATGGGTGGCGAATGAAGACAAAAAAGAGATTTTTCGTTTGATCTGATTAGGTGAAGAAAGAAAGGAACTTAGGCAGTTGGAACAGGTTCTGCGGTTGGCTCTGCCTGAGAGTCGTTGACAGACTGTTCGAGAAGGTCCAGCACTTTTTGAATCTCCTCCGGCCTCCCCAAGCTGATCTGGAAGAAGGCTGACATATCGGGAATACCTTCAGCAATTTGCTGGGCAAGATGAACGACTCCCTCAGAATCAATGTGCAAGAGCTCCTGGGATAATTCAATAGCTGTTTGTACGGCGATTTCGGTCTGCGGATGACACCACATATCCGCTAACCGGCCAGATAAGGCGACACACATAATCGTCAGTCGCGAAGCTTCATCTTCACACGCTGTCGCCAGAGACGGGTTATGACTGCCTCGAACGGCTTCTCGTAATAAATCCGGCAATTCCCAGGTTTCCGCAAGCCAGGCTCCAATTTCACAATGATCTGTTTTCCAGCGACCTTGCTCCAGCGTTTCGAGGGCATGATGGTCCTGGTTAGCTTTTTGATACAATGCCGCATATTCACTACCAAAGGCCTCGCTCATCACCAGAACGCCCAGGTCCTGAAGAAGCCCTGCCAAGAACACTTCTTCTTCTGTCACCACGCGCACACGTTTGGCTAACACTTTCGCCGCAAGACTGGACAAAATACACCGGTGCCAAAAATGCGTATGATCAAACGCTCCTCCGCCTTTCTTCCGTAGGTCCCGGTACAAAGAAAAACAGAAGGCCAACGTAGAGATGGAATTCATGCCCAGCAACGTCACCGCTTGCGTCACAGTAGATACCTTATGCCGGCTCCCGCCATAAAAGCCGGAATTCGCAACATTCAACAACTTTGCGACAAAAGAAGGGTCTTTACTAATCACTTCACCCACTTTATTGGCGCTGGAATTTTCATCTCGGCACAATTGTAGGACCTGAAGCGGTAACGCTGGAATCGCAGGGAGGGTTTTACAATTCTTGATGCGTTGGAGAATTTGGGGATCCATATCTGTTTCGTTTTTTATGCTCCCGACTAGCACAACCGATTCGGCAAGAAGACACAAGACTCCGTGGTGAGAATATCTCTTCAGCCCGAGAAGCTTCCCGCGAATACAATATCAATATATGTATCGGATTCTGAGACGCTCACTTGAGGAGGGAGGGGGCCATTACTGGAATTTCTTCCATGTTCCGATTTCTTCATGTGTGTTGGAATGGGCAAGCCCATACAGCGTCGAGGGCGTGGCATCCTGCACCTCCATGGAAACCACATCTCCTGGAGAGGCAGGGAGCGTATGTTTGGGAAAAACGGCCGTCACATTTGACTCGGTATGCCCCATCCATTGCTGATCAGATTTTTTGGCATCCCCTTCAATAAGGACCTCGACTTCAGTGCCGACCAATGCCTGATTCTTGGCCAAGGAAATGTCTTTTTGCAGTGTAATGAGCTGATTGGTTCTTTCCCCTTTAACCTGTTCTGTAATATCATCAGAATATTTTCTGGCCGCAATGGTATGCTTACGTTCCGAATACTTAAACACGAACGCTGATTGGTATTGAATCTCTTTCATCAGATCATATGTCTCTTGAAACTCAGCGTCGGTTTCACCGCAAAAGCCACAAATCACATCAGTCGTTAACGCAATCGGGCCCTTTCTGTGAATGGCCTCTACCAGTGCAAGATAGTCTCGACGGGTATACCCACGCCCCATGCGTGCCAAGACACGGTCATTGGCAGATTGCAACGGCAAATGAATCTGGTTGCAAATGATCGGATGTTGCGCAATCGCCTCAAGCAAGGCTGGAGGGAAATCTTTCGGATGCGGCGACGTAAAACGCACCCGTTTGATACCCGATACGTCAGCCACCGCCACCAGCAAACGGGCGAAGTCCCAGTCCTCAGACCGATACGAATTCACATTTTGCCCCAGCAGAGTAATTTGGCGAACACCTTGATCGGCTAATCGCTGGGCTTCTTCAAGAATCTGTGCGGGGCATCGAGATCGCTCACGTCCTCTGGTATACGGCACCACACAGAAGGAGCAAAAATTGTCGCACCCCCGCATGACTGCAATCCAGCCATTCACGCCACCTTCCCGGTCGGGAACAATATGGGCATAGGTTTCGTATTCTGATAGATCCACCGCTAACCCAGAGCGTTGATGTTCCAACGCATCGGTCAGCAGGTCCGGCAAGCGGCGGTAGGAATCAGGTCCAACAAGCACATCAATCCAGGACCGTGTTTCCAATAATTCTTGTTTTAGATTTTGTGCCATGCAGCCTAAGACACCGATCACAAGCCCTTTCTCTTTTTTTCTGGATTTGTACTGGGCCAAATGTCCATAGAGCCGATTGTGTGCATTCTCCCGTATTGCACAAGTATTAAACAGTACGACATCGGCTTCCTCATCCACTGCCGTAAAGTGAAATCCCCTCGCCTTCAGAATTGACCGCACCAATTCAGTGTCATATTCATTCATTTGACAACCAAAGGTTTCCATATACACTCGATACGTCTTTCGATGTCCTGGAGAGAACGAGGCTTTGAGACTTTGGGGCACGAGAAGCGGTGTGCTGATCATCAGTTTTACCCTTGAACCACCGACAGAGACTGCGCTCTATCTTTTGAAGAATCATCTGCAGCAAGGTTCAGCAGCCCCACAATCCTATCGGCCATCATCCCTGTTGCCAAGACTGGCTGAATGGTGTTTTTGAGATTGGTGGGAGACGGCACATCTACTCGAAGATACTGGTCCGTGAGACCCGTCCACCGCCCATTCACTTCTTCCTCAAACAAGACCGCCAGCTCTTGCCCAACAAACTGCCGCTGAAAGGCCTCTCGTTTTTGATGAGACACTTCACGTAAAACCCGGCTCCGTTCGTGAATGACTTTTGGATCAACTTGATGAGCCATCTTTGTCGAAGCCGTGCCCGGCCTGGGGGAATAACTAAACACATGGAGATAGGCAAATGGCATGTTGTGGACAAACTCCAGAGTCCGCTCAAACGCCTGCTGGCTTTCTCCTGGAAATCCTACCATCACATCTGTGCCAAAACAGAGTCCAGGAATCTTCTTAAGCGCCAATTCCATGGCCTCGCGATACCCTTGAACTGAATACCGACGGTTCATGGCCTGTAGAATCGAGTCATCTCCACTCTGTAATGGAACATGCAGAAAGCGGCAGAGCTTCGGGGACGTCCGCATGTATTCAAGAAGCCCCTCAGGAATTGTGGTGGGTTCAATAGAAGAAATACGGATACGTTCCAATCCTTCAATGGTTTCTAACCGTGCAATCAGCCCTAAGACATCAAGACCTTGATCCTCATATTGCCCGATGTTAACGCCGGTGAGCACCAGTTCACGGTGTCCCCTCAAGACCAGCGCTTCAGCTTCTCGCATCGCATCATCGACATGCCGGCTACGCTCACGCCCTCTGGCAAAAGGAATCAGACAAAACGCGCACATAAACTGGCAGCCATCCTGAATTTTCAGATTGGCTCGCGTCGTGGAATACTCCCCGGTTCCCTCGATAGCAAAGTTTTCAAAACCTATTCGGTCATGATAAATAGATGGCGATGGAACAGCTGACCTCTCCTGTTGCGGGAACAATGGGATCAGATCGGGCAGCTGCATTTTAAATTGATTGCCCACAATGAGATCGATGCCATCAATGCTTCGAAGGACATCCAGACCCGTCTGCGCATAGCATCCGGTCACCGCGACAAAAGCCCCCGGGGAATGCCGAAGAGTCTGGCGAACCAGGCGCCGGCAATCAGCTTCGGCCCCTTCCGTGACGGTGCAAGAATTCAAGACGAGGACATCCGTCTGTTGCCCATAGTCAACGGGAAGAAAACCTCGCCGCCTAAACCCATCCTTCATCAGCGCCGTTTCGGCTTGATTAAGACGGCAACCAATCGTTGAAAATGCCACCCGCGGCGGCTGACTCATGCTCTCCATCACCAGAGTGGGATTATAATGAAGCCTCTACCCTACAACAAGATTTCTCTTCTTCCTGTTCCTATTCACCCGGGAACATGCTACTATTTTTCTTGATTAATCCACTTTCGACTCAATGCAGCGAATCTCGCTGCCGTCCTGGACCGACATTCCTTGTGAACCATACCGCGTGCCTGTGGTCATGTGAGCCTCATCGTTTTTTCTCATTCCGGAGATGTTTTTGAAAAACTCTGTCTGTCCCATCCAATCATTCCAAACGAACTCCGCCTGAAACAATGAACACCGGAGTTGGAAAGCTTCTCATCTCTCGTTTTACGGGGATCCGGCTACAGCCAGGACAAATCGTGGCTTTAGCTGCCATTGGCCTGATCCTGTTAGGTGCCTGTTTACTCTTATTGCCATTTGCCACCACTCCCGGCACGACATTGGGAGTGCTTGACGCGCTATTCACGGCCACCTCGGCTGTCTGCGTCACCGGCCTGATTGTGATGGACACACCGCAAGATTTTACGGCGTTTGGACTCGGAGTCATTTTGTTTCTAATTCAAATCGGCGGCCTCGGCTATGCCTTGATGGCCACCCTGATCCTCTTAATGTTGGGACGCCGCTTGGGCTTACGCGACCGCATGATGCTCTCAGAGACCATGAACACCATGGATCTGCAAGGCCTTGTGCGGTTTGTCAAATTAGTAACCTTCATGACCTTTGGACTCGAAGGCCTTGGGGCCATTTTGCTCACTCTGCGTTTTGCCATGGACCATCCTTGGGATACCGCAATCTATTATGGCGTGTTTCACTCGATTTCCGCTTTTAACAACGCTGGATTCGCCTTATTCTCGGATAGCTTGATTTCCTTTCAAACAGACTTAACCATTAACAGCATCATCACAACTTTGGTCATCTTGGGCAGTATTGGATTTTTGGTTTTTGAAGACCTCTTGGACAACTTCCGGGGATTGAGATTTCGTTTCCGGACACACACCAAACTGGTTGTCACAACCACCGGTCTGCTGATTGTCATGGGGACCTTAGGCATAGCCATGCTGGAGTGGAACAATCCCGCCACCTTGCAACCTCTGTCCGTCGGGGAGACATTTACTGTTTCCTACTTTCATACTGTTTCACGGACAGCCGGATTTACAACGGTCGATTTAGGAGAGATGCGGGAACCCACCCTGTACTTTTTACTGTTGCTCATGGCCGTGGGGGGATCACCAGGCAGCATGTCCGGGGGGATTAAAACCACAACCATTGCAATCGTTTTTTTGACCATTTGGAGCCTTCTGCGGCGTGACAGCGACGTGGAAGCTTTTCACCGTCGCATTCCCGCAGACTTAATTACTCGAGCTCTTTGCCTCACCATCCTGGCCCTGACTCTTATTACCGGCATGACGCTCGTGCTCAGCTCGACTGAATCACAGCCGTTTTTATCTCTGATGTTTGAAGTCACGTCAGCGATGGGTATTGTGGGGATGTCTTTGGGCGATGGCGATGCTCGAAGTCTCTCCGCACTCCTGACTGACTTTGGAAAAATGATGATTATGCTCTCCATGCTCTTGGGCCGCTTTGGTCCACTCGTCATCGGATTGTCCGCTGTCAAAACCTCGGTACACAAACCTTATCGCTTGGCTCAATCTCGAGTCGTGATTGGATAGATCAACTAGGTCAATCTACGCTGTAGCATAAGAATAAAAGCCACAAGTGTGGGGAGCGGGCAAACGATAAAGGGTAATAACCATACCCAGACGTTTTTCCCACGAACGCGGGCCTGATCAATCATCCACACAAAAATCCAAATAACCAACAACACATAGTTGACCGAGATCCATTGCGTTGTCCGCACATGCAATTGACTATCAGCCCCGCCACTGGTCATCAGAAGGAATATGCCTTCTAGAATGATAAACGCGGCCAACAATCCTAGCACCAAGCGCTTGCTCCAGACATACATCATCACACTCCTTGGTGAAAATTGATCCAAGAACTAGAGGTATTGAATATCTTCTGCTCCAAGATCCGTTATACCTCCTCGAAAGCCCCGTTCTTATAACAAAAGACTCCTTTGAAGGTCTTACCTCATTCCAATTCGTTGGTTTGGTGCTCAGCGATTTTCTACCGGTGGGTGTAAATTGTTACTATCGACCTTGTTGCGAAGTTTTTTTCAAAAAATTTCCCGCTAGCTACTTCTTACATGTGCATAACTCCTTTTGTCAGATCACTTCCCTGTTGATAACTCTTCTTCTTTGCTTTGAAAACCCTATCAATATTCATGATTTCCCACCCACAAGTTTTTCACAGAAATCCCCATGTTCTCAAAAAATTTTACAACATTTAGTATTGACAATTCACTCAATACTCTATAGATTGTGTTTCATTGGTTTTTACCAATTATTTCTTCAGATCTTATTTTTCCTTTTGTTCTCTGCTTTGTTCCGGACGGTCGTATGGCCTGTGAGTCACACAATTTGAGGGCACATTTCCTGTTTCTGACCACTGCGAAATAGGCCTCATCCGGAACAGGCCATGGAAAGGGCATGTCAATTCTGAACATGCTCTTTTTTATTCCCCATGGCCCAGTCTCCAAGTTATCCCTAACTTGGGAGCCTGGAAGTTAAGAGAAACAAGGATCGTTACCACAATGATCGAAGAAATACCTCACTGTGCTTCGACCACGTCTTCACCGTCAAAAGGAGACTTTTCATGAAAATTGCGCGACGTTTTACGAAAATTGGCGAGAGCCCTTATCAGGCCATTCCCTTTTCCACACGGTCTTCGGAAATCAAAAATCCGGACGGCTCAAGTGTCTTCAGCCAGAACGATATTCTGGCTCCTGAACATTGGTCTCAATTGGCTATCGACATTTTGGCGCAAAAATATTTTCGTAAAGCTGGGGTCCCGCAAATTGACGATGAGGGCCAGCCTGTCCTGAATGAGAAGGGTGCGCCTGTTCTTGGGGGTGAACGGGATGCCCGGCAGGTCTTTCACCGTTTAGCAGGCTGCTGGACTGAATGGGGGAAGAATCATCACTACTTTGACTCTCCGGTAGACGCCCAGGCCTTTAAAGATGAACTCAGCTACATGCTAGCCTGGCAAATGGCCGCTCCGAATTCTCCCCAATGGTTTAATACCGGACTGCATTTTGCCTATGGCTTGTCTGGGCCTTCGCAAGGGCACTACTACGTGGACCCTAATACCCATCGAGTCAAGCAAGCACGTAATGCATACGAACGCCCACAAGTGCATGCCTGCTTCATTCAATCTATCTCTGACGATTTGGTCAATGAAGGCGGGATTATGGATCTCTGGGTTCGTGAAGCCCGTCTCTTTAAATACGGCTCGGGCACCGGCACAAATTTTTCAAAATTACGGGCTGACGGAGAAGCGCTGTCCGGTGGCGGCCGTTCTTCGGGACTGATGTCATTTCTCAAAATCGGTGATCGGGCCGCAGGCGCGATCAAATCCGGGGGTACCACAAGACGGGCGGCAAAAATGGTGTGTCTTGATCTGGATCACCCTGACATCGAAGAATTTATTGATTGGAAGGTCGTGGAAGAACAAAAGGTCGCGGCCATGGTCACCGGCTCAAAACTCTGCGCCCAACATCTCAACAACGTGCTGAAAGCCTGCCATGTTTCCAAGCCTGACGGCACGACACAAATTGACAGTAGTCCAGCTGAAAACTCTGCGTTACGGGAGGCCATCAAAGCCGCTCGCGACGTATCTGTCCCTGAAGCCTACATCCAACGCATGTTCAGTTATGCTCAGGAAGGGTTTACCCATTTTGTCTTTCATGAATACGACACCAACTGGGATAGTAAAGCGTACCAGACAGTCTCTGGGCAAAACTCCAACAACAGCATTCGCATACCCAATGATTTTTTTGCGGCGCTCCAATCCGGTGGCGATTGGACCTTGACCCGTCGGACAGATGGCAGTGCCGTTAAAACGATTCCGGCCAAAGATCTTTGGGACCGGATTTCATGGGCTGCCTGGATTTGTGCTGATCCCGGAATTCAATATGACACCACCATCAATGAGTGGCACACCTGCCCCCAGGATGGACGGATTAATGCGTCCAATCCCTGCAGTGAATATATGTTCTTAGATGACACCGCGTGTAATCTGGCCTCCTTAAATCTCGGCCGGTTTCTGACGCCAGATGGGCAATTCGACATTGAAGGCTTCCGGCATGGGGTACGATTATGGACCATTGTTCTGGAAATTAGCGTCTTGATGGCCGGATTCCCCAGCCGGGCTATCGCCGAAAAAAGTTTCTCCTTCCGTACACTCGGCTTGGGCTATGCCAACCTTGGCTCCATTCTTATGAAACTCGGCATTCCCTATGATTCACCCGAAGCCTTAGCCTGGTGCGGCGCCATCACGGCCTTGATGACCGGGGAATCCTACGCCACCTCTGCAGAAATGGCGAAGGAATTAGGGCCGTTCAACGCCTATCCCCGCAATGCCGAATCTATGTTGCGGGTCATGCGGAATCACCAACGAGCCACGCACAATGTTCAACCGGAAGAGTATGAAGGGCTTACCATTACCCCTCAAGGCATACCGCAAGATCAATGCCCACAAGACTTGCTTGCCGCATCGCAGCAAGCTTGGGATCGGGCTCTCGAGTTAGGGGAACAATATGGCTACCGCAATGCGCAGGCTACCGTTATTGCGCCAACCGGAACGATTGGATTGGTCATGGATTGTGATACCACCGGCATTGAACCTGACTTTGCTTTGGTCAAATTTAAGAAACTCGCAGGCGGAGGATATTTTAAAATTATTAATCAAAGCCTGCCGCCGGCCTTACGAAATCTGGGATATGACTCCCCGCAGATTCAAGATATCATTACCTATGCCACCGGGACGCGGACGCTCAAGCAGGCCCCATGTATTAACCATGAAACATTGCAGAGCAAAGGATTTGACCGAACCATACTGGAACGAATTGAATCAACGTTGGACGGTGCCTTCGATATTCAGTTTGTCTTTAATAAATGGACGCTGGGAGAAGATTTCTGCCGCGAGACGTTAGACCTCACCGACGAACAACTGCAAGACCCACAACTGAACATTCTTCAACATTTGGGCTTTTCACAAGAAGAAATCCTGTCCGCCACAGATTTTTGCTGCGGCACCATGACCGTGGAAGGGGCACCGCATCTCAAACCAGAACATTTGGCGGTCTTTGATTGTGCCAACCGGTGCGGGCGCATGGGGCAACGTTACATCCTGCCTCAGGCTCATATTCGGATGATGGCCGCAGCCCAGCCGTTTATTAGCGGGGCGATCAGCAAAACCATCAACATGCCGGCCGATGCAACCGTCGACTCGGTCAAAGACGCCTACCTTTCGTCATGGACCTCCATGTTAAAAGCTGTGGCCTTGTATCGGGACGGGTCCAAACTCAGCCAACCCTTAAATTCCGTGAGTGATTGGGGCGAGACGTCCACCCCAACCGAACAGGTCCAATCTGTGGCGAAAGAGGTCGCGTCCCGCGTGCTGGTCCGCTATCTGGCCAAACGGCGCCCCCTTCCCACACGACGGGGGGGCTATACTCAAAAAGCCATCGTGGGAGGACATAAAATTTATTTACGCACAGGCGAATACGAAGACGGGACGCTGGGGGAAATTTTTCTAGACATGCACAAAGAAGGCGCAGCCTTCCGAAGTCTTATGAATTGTTTTGCCATTGCCATCTCCCTTGGGCTCCAGCATGGCGTGCCGCTTGAAGAATTCGTGGACGCCTTTCTCTT
The DNA here is from genome assembly GCA_965223315.1 of Nitrospirales bacterium. Classification (GTDB taxonomy): domain Bacteria; phylum Nitrospirota; class Nitrospiria; order Nitrospirales; family UBA8639; genus Nitrospira_E. The sequence goes on along the minus strand of CBDCWD010000004.1, from coordinate 1,403,994 downwards.
TACGCGATTTGAGCCGAACGGTCCCGTTAAACTCAATAACCATATTAAAATGTCCACCTCGATCATTGACTATATTTTCCGTGAAATGGCCATTACGTATCTTGGCAGACATGACCTGGAGCAAGTTGCCCCGGAAGACCTGCGAGTGGATGCCCTCAAGAAACAAACGGATATAGAGGAAGAAGATGGAGAAGATTTAGTGGATCCTCGCTCTCTGAGTTCGACTTCCATTAGTCCCGAAGTCTTCCCTTCTCGGCGATCGTCGGAAAATGGAAGAGAAAAAAATGGCGGGCCAAGAAAAATTTCCCGGACAGTGGAGTTACAACAGAAAACTGTGACGGTGACTGAAGTGCAAGAAGCCCGGCAAAAAGGATATGAGGGAGATCCTTGTCCAGAATGCAAGCAATTTACAATGGTTCGCAATGGCATGTGCCTGAAGTGCGACAACTGTGGCGCCACCAATGGATGCTCCTAGCAGGCCTGTTTCTCTAGACCGCTCAGCGGTTGCCAAGGATTGGCATGCCCGAGGGTTTTCGTGCGGGTTATGGATTGACCATGGCAGACGGGAATGGTCGAATCCTGCTCATCAGTCAGATGAACTGTTTATGGTATTGTCCGGAGAACTAGAATTGGCGATGGGAGGACAATCGTTCACGCCTGCCATTGGACAAGAAATCCTCATCCCGGCAGGTGTTCCCTATGTCATTCGGAATATGGGAGAACACACTGCCCGCTGGCTTTACGGACAACCTGGCGAGTCTCCGCAAGTACCGCATGCTCAGACTGGCTCCCTTGAGCGCGCCATTTTGCAGAGAACAAGAAAAGCCGACAAGAAAACAGCAGGCGTCACCATACAAAACCACGTGTAACATACGCGGATACAGCTAATTTTTGGTCCGGTCTGTCTCGTCACTTACTTCTGGTCACCGTCTTTTGCGCACCGGAATCCAGTCGTCAAATCTTGAAAGTCAACTTCGGCTTTTGAACGCGCAGTGACACGCAGATTGACAGGCTGGTCTTCCCACGATCCGCCCCGCAACACCTTAAAATCACCTTCTGCGGGACCCTGGGGATTTTTCTTGGGGCTCTCCTCATAGTAAAACCGGTCATACCAATCACTGACCCATTCAGCCGCATTCCCCGCCATATGATAGAGCCCATAAAAACTTTTTCCACCTTCTTTGAGACCATGACGAATACTCATGCCCTTGGTCCCGCTCGTCACTGGAGAAAGGGTAATCGGATAACTCACCCACCCCGTTGTTCCCTGGTTATAATTGGCAATATCCACAAAGGGTTGCATATGTCCCCATGGATATCGCCGGCCATCAGTGCCACGGGCAGCCTTTTCCCATTCAGCTTCCGTAGGTAACCGTTTGCCCGCCCACTGACAATACCGTTCGGCATCATTCCAGGTAATACCCACCGCGGGACGATTGCCGACTTTCCCAGTTGCAGCACCATCATCCCATAGGGGTGGAGGTTCAATACTGTAATCCTCGTCGAGTAGTATTTGATACTCGGCCATCGTCACTTCATACCGGTCGATGAAATAGGCATCTAGCCATACCGTATGCTCGGGTCGCTCATTGCGCGAGCCCTCATTGTCTCCCATAGTAAATTCACCTTCAGGAATTAAGACCATCGTTCCTGGAGGCCCGTCAGCCGGCCCTTCGTCAACTTCTCCTGACTCCGTATACTTCCAATCTTCCGCTGACAATGAAACACTTGGTAGCCCTAAGACACCGGCTACGACGATCACGCTCATAAAGAACTTTGAATTCATAAGGCCCTCACATGACTGAGATGAAAGAAAAGTCAATTTTTTACTTCTTCACCTTATCGAAAGATAGCAGGCATTGGAAGAGCTCAAGATATATTTGCTTCATTTGGTCCATTGGGCGTGATGGTCATGAAAATACAGAAGCCGCTGAAAAATCTTTCAGCGGCTTCAATACTTGGCGTCCCCAGCGGGATTTGAACCCGCGTTGCCGCCTTGAAAGGGCGGCGTCCTAGGCCAGGCTAGACGATAGGGACGTCCGGAGCATATCTTCTTGATCTATTGGGTAATTTCCTAAACCATGAATGGATTGAGACTAGAACTTAATTGTAACAACGAAAAAAACATGGGTCAAACCAAGGGCTTACGTCTGCCGGCTTCACTAGCGCCCACGCATAACTCCAATGGAAGGGCACCTCTAAAAACTGATGATTTTTTCCGAGGGCAAGGAAGTGGCGCGCGGAAAACCGCAGTGTATGGGCCAATACATGAGGATTTGAGCACGCCGCTGACGCCGCCATCGGGAAAAAGGACAGTTTTTAGAGGTGCCCAGAAGTGTTGTAAAAAATGGTGGAGGAGCGGGCCTATAAGCCGGATTCTGTACCGACGGAGACCAGCTTCATCGGCGGTGACCATTTCTCTGGAACCTAGATTACCCTAGGCTTCAAGCAACCTACCCGGGAACCTCGGCCGGGCCAGCCTCTCGCTCTGTGAAATGACATTCACACTTCACAAAGACGCGTTCCCCTATTTGGTCTTGCTCCAGGTGACGCTTACCCTGCCGCTCATGTCGCCACAAGCGCGGTGGGCTCTTACCCCACCATTTCACCCTTACCTGACTACGGCCAATGCCAGTAATCATCGGCGGTATCTTTTCTGTGGCGCAGGTGTCGGATTACTCCGCCTGGGTGTTACCCAGCACCGTGCCCTATGGAGTCCGGACTTTCCTCTCACCCAGATATCAGTGAGCGGCCACCCGGCCCACATCCCCCACCGCTGCCATGGTAGATCCACCACAAAGAGAATGCAAGAAGGGTCTGTTGAAAAAAGCCGCCAGCGGCGTTCTCTAGACCAGTAAGAAGTGAAAAGTGAGAAGTAAGGAGCACGAGAAAAACCTCAGGACCCTTCGGATGAGTGATAACGATCATGGTGAGCCCGTCGAACCATCCTTCGACAAGCTCAGGATGATACATCGAACGGCTCATTGTGATCCTTCGACAAGTACATCGTGAGTTTATCGAACGGCTCAGAACATGCTTTTTGGAATAGACCCGATCCTGCTGATCGCGAACAGCTTCCTGTCGAGGTTAGTCGAGGGTTTCGACTTCGAGGTGGTGAGCCATAAAGAGGATACGATGACAATACGAACAATCCAACAACTCATCCCCTCTACGGACCTCTGCGACGAGTTGGGGGGGAAGCTGAAGCCGGCAGCCGCCACACGCGCCTTCTCGCACTTCCGCCACGGCATAACCTTTTCGCATGGTCTTGAGGCGGTTATAGCGGGCTAATAGTGGTTTTTCCACCGTATCCGCAATGGCTTGATGTTGGCGCTCTAGATCAGAGAGTTCGTTGGCAAGTTGAGCAAAGCGGTCATCTAAACGGGCTTTTTCGGCTTCAAACAGGTTTTTGGCCTCGGCAGCCTGTTCTTCTAACTCCTTGACCGCTTTCTTGTTTTCCTCCACCCGCTCCATTATCTCAATAACCGACTCTTCAATGGCATCTTTTTTCTTTCTGGCCTGTTCGATTTCAAAAAGATGCGCCTGGTACTCTTTATTGGTTTTTAACTCGGAGAGCCGGCTCCGGACTTTATGAAGCACATCTTCCTGAGTCGCCAACTCACGTTCGGCACTGCGTTGTTGCATAACTAGTGATTCGCCGGTATTTTTCAATGCCTGGAGGCGGGACAGAATCTCTTGGAAAGGAGCCTCGACGGCTTGAAGAAGCTCTGGGGCCTTTTGCTGGGAATCTTGAATCTGAAAAATTCGAAGATCAAACTTTTGAAGTTCAATAAGATATTGCAGCTGCGAATTCACAAAATCCTCAACATAATGACGTCCTACTCACTCGCTTTGTCTGTCAAGCCGGACCGCTTTCCTGGTGGGCCCACCAGGACTTGAACCTGGGACCAACTGATTATGAGTCAGTCGCTCTAACCAACTGAGCTATGGGCCCAAACCTCATAATCCAATACCTTACCTTTTACCATAGATTGCCTCATAGGAAAAATACCTTTTCCACTTTTCTTTAGCCTTGGCTAGAAATTCCCTGGGATGCCATAAGTCCAACTTTTTGATTCCGAATTTCATGAATGTGAATGTTCAAGGCATCCACCTCCTCATGACGTCCTTCTCGTTCCGCCACTTTGAGTTGCCCGATTAAGTCATCAAGCTGGCGCTGAAGATGTTTATGTCTCAAGACCCGAAGACAACCTGCCGCATGGGCATGGCTGTCTTCAAGATATAGATCCCAAACGCTTAGTTCCGCCACTACCGACTCTGTGTCTTGCCCCAACGCTCCCCGAAACCCCTGGAGATCGATCTGCCCAGTCTCGTCACAAAAGGTAAGAATGTGGCTTAACAGTTGACGGTACACCGGTACCGTAAAGACCTCTGTATCTAATTCCAAGATCTGCGAAGCCTCTAAACGACCCTGAAGTAGAAGAATGATTAAATCCCGTTCTTCCTGTTTGCCGACAGGCAAAGACATGGCTGGCGTGGCTTCCGGCTGGGTTGCCTTGGGCTTGTTATTAGGAACCACATGCGCTCGCAATGAGGGCAAGCGTTTTCTCAGGAGATCCTGGCGAATACCCAAGCGTTCAGACACCACTTTTAGGTACTCATCCTTCTCAAGCGGGTTTTTGGTCTTTTGAAGAATGGCTAAAATCTCCTCCGCACATTTGACTCGATCTTGAATAGAACTCTTGCTAGTCGTATCCAATTTTGAGGAAACGACAAAATTTAACAACGTCACGGCACGGCCATCTAACTCTCGAAAGGCCTCGACGCCTTTCGCCCTGACGAAGGTATCAGGATCCTCTCCCGCCGGTAAGACCAAGACACGCACGTCCACACCCGAGTTCATAAAGAGATCCAATGTCCGCAGGGCTGCGTTGGCCCCAGCCGCATCCCCGTCAAACACCAAAGTAACCGAGGATGCAAACCGCCTCAAGACTTGCACATGATTGGACGTAAGAGCCGTTCCCAGAGGGGCCACAACATTCGTGACGCTACATTCATGCAACGCAATCACATCAAAATATCCCTCAACCAAATAAAACCGCCCCTCCTGGGTGGCAGACTGCCTGGCCATATCCAGACCATAGAGTGCACGACCCTTAAAAAATTGCTCAGTCTCCGGGGAATTCAGGTATTTGGGAGTGGCATCACCCTCCATGACCCGGCCGCCAAAAGCCACCATGTGACCTCTGACATCCGCAATCGGAAACATGACTCGATTTCGAAACCGGTCATAGGTTGAAAACTGTTTGTTCCTTCTCTTTCTTTTTTGATGACTAAACCAGCATGCACCAATTCCTCTAACCGTACCGCCTGCCTTTCCATCCACTGGGATAGTCCATTCCAGCCTCCGGGCGCATATCCCAATTGAAACTTTGTCCAAGATTGGCGAGAAATTCCCCGTTGATCCAAATACGTCCTGGCTTCCTGAGCATCGGAGGATTTCAGAAGATTCTGATGATACCAGGAGGACGCCAATTGGTAGAGATGGAAATATCGCTCACGAGACAGCCCTGATTTGGAGTCAGAAAAAGACTGCTGTGGCTCAGGCAGAGCCACACCAGCGCGCTGACCCAGCTCACGCAGCGCTTCCATGAAGTCCATATTTTCTTGTTTCATCAAAAACGTAAACACATCCCCCCCGGCCTGACAGCCAAAACAATGAAAAAATTGGCTCCCGGGATTGACGGAAAAGGATGGGGTTTTTTCAGAATGAAACGGGCAGAGACCTTTATAATTTTGGCCTGCTTTGGAAAGACTGACGTAGGAGGAAATCACATCGACAATATCGATACGTTCCCGAATGTGCTGTATGGTTTCCGATGGAACACCTCGTTTTCCGTTGGCCATGATACGACCTCACTAGGCGGCAATATTTCTGTCGGTCTTGTTGACGCATATTACCCGGGTGGCCATCTAAACGATCGACCTCCAAGGACATGCCAGTGAAGGTGAAACACCGTTTGGCCTGCTCCCTGTCCCGTATTGGCAACCACCCGATATCCGCCCTCCACAATACCTTTGTTCTTCGCGATCCTGGAACAGACCACAATAAGCTGCCCTAATAATGCGGCATCTGAATCTTGGATGTCAGCTAACGAGACAATATGCCTCTTGGGAATGACTAAGACATGGACACTGGCTTGCGGGTTAATATCATCAAAGGCCAGCACATCATCATCTTCATAAATTTTTTTCGTAGGAATCGTTCCCTGGATAATTTGACAAAAAATACAATCAGCCATCTGCCGCCTCATTGTTGGTCACTCGAATACCGGACTTACCAAACCTTTTCCCAAGTTCTTGATAGATTTCCTCTGGGGGAATGGCATAGTGCCCAAGCATGACTAAGGAATGAAACCATAAATCGGCCATTTCATAGATGATTTCTTCACGGCTTGAATTTTTCCCGGCCAGAACGACTTCCCCAGATTCCTCCACGATTTTTTTTAAGATGCGATCAACATCTTCCTGCAGTAATTTCGACACATAGGAATCGGAACTGGGATGAGCCTTTCGATGCATGATGGTTTCATACAGCCGCTGGACGATCCCCCCCCACGCTGTGCCAGACGGGATAGGCGCAGCCGAATCCGATGTCGCTGTCATCGGCTGAAAAAAACAAGAACGAGTCCCGGTATGACAGGTGGGCCCAATGGGCTGAGCCTTTACCAGCACCGTGTCCCGGTCACAATCAAGAAAGACTTCCTTGAGTAAAAGTTCATGGCCCGAAGTCTCACCTTTTTTCCAGATCTGTTGCCGAGAACGGCTCCAAAAATGCACTCGTTGAGAAGCTTGAGTCTTATCCCAGGCCTCCTGGTTCATAAAACCCAGCATGAGTACCGTCCCGTCTAACCAATCCTGAACAATACAGGGCAGAAGCCCCTGGGCATCAAATTGCAATGCTTGTGATTCAGACGTGTCACTCATCTTTCGTTATGCAATGGACACGGGAACAGTCCCTGGACGCATCGGAACACCCCGTTCGGTCAAAAAAGATTTGGCTTGCCCAATTGAATAGGTTTGAAAATGAAAAATTGAGGCGGCTAAGACGGCATCGGCTTTCCCCAATGTCAATGCCTCATATAAATGTTGAAGAGTCCCGGCTCCACCAGAAGCAATAACCGGAATCGTGACAGCATCAGAGATGGCCGCTGTCAGGGGCAAGTCATAGCCATCTTTCGTCCCATCCTGGTCCATGCTCGTCAACAGGACTTCTCCCGCCCCATAGGCCATCATTCGTTGCGCCCAAGCCACCGCATCCAAACCCGTCGCCTGCCGGCCCCCATGGGTAAAGACCTCCCATTCTTGAGCCTCCCCGTCGCAGCTGGTCGCACGTTTCGCATCAATGGCCACCACAATACATTGCGAACCAAACCGGCCAGCGGCCGCCTTCACAAAATCCGGCTGTTGCACCGCCGCGGTATTGATACTGACCTTATCTGCCCCCGCCTCCAATAATCGGCGGATATCTTCTAATGTGCGGATCCCTCCACCAACCGTCAACGGCATAAATACCTGTTCGGCCGTCCGAACAACCACATCCAAAATTGTGTCGCGTTTTTCATGCGAGGCCGTAATGTCCAGAAAACAGAGCTCATCCGCTCCTTCTTGATCATAGACCTGTGCCACATGGACAGGGTCGCCAGCATCGCGGAGATTGACAAAGGACACACCCTTCACCACCCGCCCATCTTTCACATCAAGACAGGGGATGATCCGCTTGGTCAACATGTCACTTCAGCCTCACCTGTCGAATGAACCAGCACCAGGGCCGCCGGCAAATCCAACGTTCCCTCATACAAGGCTTTTCCGATGATAATCCCGGAAATATTGCTGGAAATCTCTTGAATCGCCCGAATATCATCGAGTCTCGTGACGCCACCTGAAGCAATAACCGGAACAGGTGAAGACTCTGCCGCTTCACGTAACGCAAGAATATTGGGACCAGTCAACATGCCATCCCGAGAAATGTCCGTGAAAACAACTCCGGCTAACGGCAGATTCCTCAGGGAATCAAAAACTTCCTTTGGGGTCAACGAGGAAATCGTTGTCCAGCCATGTACGGCCACACGCCCATCCTTGACATCAATCCCAACCAAAATCTTTCCGGGAAATTGTTGCGCAATTGCAGTTAAAAACTCGGAATCTTGCAGGGCCGCCGTTCCCACAACCACCCGGTCCACTCCACTGGAACAATAGGCTTGAACCGTTTCGGCCGTTCGGATGCCGCCCCCCACCTGTATGGGAATATCCAATTTTTTTGCGATAGCTTCGATCTGAGGTAAATGTTTTGGGCTTCCTGCAACCGCCCCATCTAAATCCACAATGTGGAGATACGGAGCACCCAAGTGTTGCCACTGCTCAGCCATTCCAACAGGATTATCCGAATACCGGGTGACCTGATCCATCTCACCTTGCCGCAAGCGCACACATTTTCCATCTTTTAAATCAATGGCTGGAATTAGCAACATGGTTGATAGGCTTTCTTGGGTCAGTGTATGAACTATCGAGTCACAACTTCTGTGTTCCCAACAGGAAAAGTCTCCACCACTTTTTTCACGCCGAGCTCCGAAAGTTCTTTCGCCGTCACAAATCCTCCACTTTTCTCAAAAAACCCGACGACATCTTGAGTCAGCGGTTTCTGTTCTTCGAAAAATTCCCCTTTCCACAGCACTGTCCCATTCATGGGTTGCACGAGAAACATCTCAAAGCCAACGGCGGCAGGCTTTGCGCCCATCCTGGTTCCTTCACGCTCCCGATATGTTCGAACAATACCCATTAAGACCGCATCAACGTCAAAATGATGGCCCACGCCTTTGGCTAGTGTCTGCAAAGCCGGCCCAGAAAGGTTCTTTTGCAGCTTGACGGTAGAAGCCACACGATTCGATTCAACAACCCGTAACACTGACCGTGCCGCTAATGCCGATTCGACTCGCTTCGTAATGAATTCCGCCGCGCTATCCGGGACGGAGTACCGGTTTCGTTGGAGGCCAGACTGATCACCGCGATCACCTCCAGGCAATCGAAATTGCGTGCGGATCTCCTCGGGATCCCTCACATGTGCATTCGCCTGCCCATATCCCCACTGAGGAACTTGAAGACTTTGAAATGGAACGACGGCAATACTGGAGATAACCGAGGGATCAAATTGAGGAGCTGCCTGAACCTGAACCTTTGAAGGCACACATCCAACAACACCCCCCCATAATCCTAGGACAGCACATGCTAGTCCTAGAGTCCTGAGCTGAACGCAACTCTCCGTTCCACGATCAAAACGACTCATTGCCAAGCACCAAAATTTTTTAAGACTTGTAGCCCAACCGCCTGGCTTTTTTCAGGATGAAACTGTGTCGCAAAAATATTGTCTTTCCAGACACTGCTGGCAAACGGTATTCCATACGTAGTTTGGGTGCTCATCACAACCGGCTCTTCTGGCTCCACATAGTAAGAATGGACAAAATACACATACGCATCCGAATCAATGCCCGCTAACGGTGGAGCCGCCTTATCAATATGAATGGTGTTCCATCCCATATGGGGAATTTTATAAGAAGACGCCACGTCTTTGGGTACAGGAATCGCCTTCACTTTTCCCGGTAGGACACCCAGACCTGTATGGCATCCAAATTCTTCGCTTTCGGAAAATAAGAGCTGAAAGCCAACACAAATACCCAGAAAAGGTTTTCCCCCCTGGATCGCACGATGAATCGGTTCAACCAGTCCGTAGCGAGTGACATTGGCCATACAATCCCCAAATGCTCCGACACCGGGCAGAACAACATGACTGGCCTGATCAATAGCTTCGGGGTTTCGTGTGACGACAGCTTCATACCCAACTCGCTGAAACCCTTTCTGCACACTTCGGAGATTGCCCATACCATAATCAATGATCGCAATCATGACAGACCCTGCGATATCGAGTCTCGGCAGGGAAACATCCACATCATTTTTTACAAGGAACCTTTCGTTGACAACACTCCCGTTACTCGACAATCTCGTTGGACCGCCTGATCCAGGGCTTTGGCAAAAGCTTTAAAGACAGCTTCCATCACATGATGGGGATTCCGTCCGTACAACACATTCACATGGAGGTTCAGCCCCCCTTGACTCACAAAGGCTTGAAAAAAATCCTCAAACAGGCCTAAGTCAAAGGACTTGATATAGCGGGTTGGCAAAGACACGTTGTACACCAGATAGGGGCGTCCGCTTAAATCTACGGTCACCTGGGCTAATGTTTCATCCAAGGGCACAGAGGCAAATCCAAATCGTGCAATGCCTTCCTTCTTGCCCAAAGCTTGATTCAAGACTTGCCCCATCACAATGCCAATATCTTCGATGGTATGATGATCATCAATCTCGATATCGCCTTTGGCCTCAACCTTGAGATCAAAAAATCCATGCTTCCCCAATAGATTCAGCATATGATCTAAGAAAGGAATCGAGGTCTGGATAGCGTTGTTGCCTCGTCCATCTAATGCCCATTCAACCGAGATCGCGGTTTCGGCCGTCGTCCGGTTCTTCGAGGCAAATCTGGGAATAGCATCTTGACTCATGTCCATCGACTCTCCATGGATTTCCCGTGTGCGTCAAGCCCTTCCAACGCCGCGAGACGCACAACCGGTGGTTTGGCTTTCAGTAAGGCGTTGCGAGAATACGACACCACATTACTCTTCTTCACGTATTCGTCAACTCCAAGACTCGAAAAAAACCTGGCGCTTCCTCCCGTCGGCAACACATGATTGGGGCCGGCCACATAATCCGCCACCGCTGGCGGCGTATACCTCCCAACAAATACTGCGCCGGCATGACGAATACGAGGAAGATAGCGAAAGGGGGTTTTCACATTTAACGAAAGATGCTCCGGTGCAATCTGATTCGCCAACGCGCAGGCCTCGTCTAAATTTTTCACAACAAACGCTACGGCATGAGCGCCAATCGAACGGACCACAATCTCCTGACGGTCTAAGTGAGTCAATTGACGAGTCACTTCCCTAACCGCCCGCTGAGCCATCGCGGCTGACGTGGTCACCAGATAGACACAGGCATCCTCATCATGTTCCGCTTCACACAACAAGTCTGCCGCAACATGTCTAGGATTACTGGCTGAATCAGCAATCACTAACAGCTCGCTCGGCCCAGCAATCATATCAATATCCACATGACCATAGACAAGGCGCTTGGCCATCGCCACGTAACGATTCCCAGGACCGACAATTTTGTCTACAGGGGAAATGCTTGAGGTCCCATACGCTAATGCCCCAATGGCTTGAACACCACCTACTCGATAGATTTCATCTACTCCCGCAATATCCGCTGCAACTAACAATGACGGATGAATGGTCCCAGAGGGGGTCGGCGTACACATCGCCACGCGACCGACCCCCGCAACTTTGGCCGGAATCGCATTCATCATCACAGACGAAGGATAGACGGCTTTTCCTCCGGGAACATAGAGGCCCACAGCATCGAGGGGTGTAATGATTTGTCCCAGCCGGATGCCATCTTTTTGATACGTCCAAGTGGCCTGCCGTTGCTTTCGGTGAAACGTCCGAATTCTCCGTGCCGCATATTTGAGTGCCGCCGTATCAGCTTTGGGCAACGACACATAGGCTTGGCGAATCTCCCCCGGGCTCACCCGTAATTGGTGAGGCCGGATGCGAATTTTATCAAAGCGCCAGGTAAACCGTTGAACGGCTGCGTCTCCTTCCCGGCCTACCGCATCCAAGATTTTCCGGACAGCTTGCTCCACCTTGACGTTTTGATGGCTGGCTCGCCGGCAAGCGGCCTTGACGGCTTTCGGAAAGCTTGCCTCCTTCCACGACACCACTTTCATCGCCGCACACCTTTTTTCTTGACGGAAGGCAATTGAGTGCTTTTTACTTGCTTCTTCAGTCGCGCAATCACTTCGGTCAGCAACGCATGCTTCATTTTCAAGCTGGCACGGTTGACAATCAAGCGGGCCGATGACCACGCAATGACTTCATCTTCAACCAGATTATTGGCTTTCAGCGTCTTGCCGGTTTCTACTAAATCCACAATCCGGTCTGCCAACCCGACTAACGGAGCCAACTCAATAGATCCATATAATTTTATCAATTCAACGGGCATGCCCTGTTGATTAAAAAACCGCTCGGTAATTGTCGGATACTTTGTCGCCACACGGAGCTTGGAAGACAATCGCTGGATGGAAGTGTTTCCATTTGGTTTCGCCACCACGAGTTTACACAGTCCCAAACCCAGGTCCACCGGTTCATAGACGTCAGGACTGTGCTCTAACAACACATCCTTACCAACCACTCCAAGGTCAGCCGCTCCATATTCCACATAAACCGGGACATCGCTGGGACGAACTATCAGGACCCGGTGACCATGTTCCGGATACTCTAAGATCAAACGGCGATCGTCATCCTGGACATGATAGGCGGAGTACCCAGCCTGCCGGAATAAGCTGAGGGTTGGCGGGAGCAGTTTACCCTTTGAAAGGGCAATCGTCATGCCTTCACTCATGCCACTTCCCGCACACGTTGAACTTGTCCGCCTAATTCACGCAGTTTGTCTTCCAGTCGCTCATATCCTCGATCTAAATGATACACTCGCGAAATGATCGTCTCGCCTTCGGCCGCCAAGCCGGCCAACACCAGCCCTGCACTGGCCCGAAGATCGGAAGCCATGACCGGCGCTCCGGCCAGAGCCGGAATACCCTTCACCACGGCATGCGGCCCATCCACCTCAATGGAGGCCCCCATCCGCTGCAGTTCCGGAACATGGAGAAACCGCCCTTCAAAAATAGTTTCCGTCAACACGCTGGAACCTTCGGCCACAGTCATTAAGGCCATCATCTGCGCCTGCAAATCGGTCGGAAACCCCGGGTAGGGCAAGGTTTTCACTTCGATTGCTTTGAGAGGCGACAAGCGGCGGACCCGTAAGCCTTCAGCGTTCTCTGTGAGCTGGACACCCATTTCCTGAATTTTCGTTAACACATTCCCCAAATGATCCGTCACACAACCCTTGATGGTCACATTGCCACCGGTAATAGCCCCAGCCATCACAAATGTTCCGGCCTCCACACGATCAGGCATCACCCGATAATGTGTCCCATGCAATTCAGACACACCTTCTATCGTAATGGTATCGGTCCCGGCACCAAGAATTTTGGCGCCACGTTTTGTCAGGTATGCACATAGATCCGCAATTTCGGGTTCCCGCGCCACATTATGCAAACTTGTGGTTCCCTCCGCTAAACATGCCGCCATGATCAAGTTTTCAGTCCCGGTCACGGTCGGAAAATCAAAATCGATTCTGGCCCCTCTCAGCCGCTTGGCTTGAGCATGAATATACCCGTGTTCAACCTCAATTTCTGCGCCCATGGCGGCCAGTGCTTTCAAATGAAGATTCACAGGACGGGTCCCTATGGCACAACCTCCCGGCAACGACACCTTGGCTTCGCCCAGGCGGGTCAACAAGGGCCCTAGGGCCAAAATGGAAGCCCGCATCGTCTTGACCAAATCATAGGGAGCTTCGATGGACTGCACGTGGCTGGCTTCCACCATGACCCGTCCATCTTCAGTCTGAACCTCAACACCAAGCAACTCTAAGAGCTTAACCATCGTCACAACATCTCGAACTTGGGGAACATGATCCAAAATACATTCGCCTCCCCCCAATAACGACGCCGCTAAAATGGGAAGCGCGGCATTTTTGGCGCCGCTCACTTCAACCTGGCCCCGTAAATGAGTTCCCCCGATGATTTGAATCTGGTCCATGGTCTGTACAGATGATCCTAAATATTGGACATCAATGACAACCGACGTATTGCAACCGTGCCATCCGTGGAATCCCTTGTCTATCAGGCTTCACTTCCACCACGGTAAAAACACCGGAAGCTTCAATCTCTTGGCAGAAGTCCTTATCTTGTCCCAACCCAAGTTCTATCAGAACAAAGCCTTTCAGAGCCAATACCTTTGGGGCTTGCTCCAACAAGCATCGATACACATCCAAACCGTCCGGCCCTCCATCCAACGCCAGACGTGGCTCAAAATCTTTGACATCAGGAGAAAGACGATCCCATTCTGCACGGGAAATATAGGGTAGGTTCGCAATAATGGCCGACACTTTACCTGCTAACCAGCCGGATAACAAGGGGGCTAAAAGATCGCCCATCACCCACAAGATCCGTGAAGATACGCCATGCTTCTGAGCATTGATTTTAGCCACATGTAAGGCCGAAACTGATCGATCTAAAGCCAGAATCATGGCATGGTTCAACGACACCGCTAGACTAATGGCCAAACAACCCGACCCCGTTCCAATATCCAGAATCATAGGTTTTTCATACGCACCGAGAAGGGCAATGGCATCCGCAACCAACAACTCGGATTCTGGACGGGGAATCAAGACATCTGAGTTGACCATGAAATCTAACCCGCAGAATTCTTGGGTGCCTAACACATATTGAAGCGGCTCCCGCGAGGCTCGGCGTTGAATCAACCTCATCACTCGTTGAGAGTCTTCTACGTCGATCACGTCATCACCATAGGCATACATGCGTGAAGGATTTATTCCCAAAACCGCTTCAAAAATCCACAGAGCTTCTCGCTTGGCATGGGCAATACCGGCTTGGCTCAGACAAGCAACCGCTTCCCCATACAATTCAGAAGAGGTGATGGATACGGTCATGCAGACCTCCCACTGGAGATTCAGGCCTAAGGAAGCCTACGCACAAAACCACGATAGGGTATCGCGTTGGATGTGTTACTGCGCTTTGAGGGCATCGACCAGATCATCCAGATCGCCTTCCATAATGCGATCTAACTTATGCAGGGTGAGCCCAATGCGATGATCGGTCACTCGATTTTGCGGAAAATTATAGGTGCGGATCTTTTCGCTACGTTCCCCTGTTCCAACTTGAGACCGCCGTTGCTCAGCAAGAGAAGCTTCTTGCTTTTCACGTTCAGCATCGCCGATACGTGCGCGAAGAGTTCGCATGGCTTTCGTCCGGTTTTTCAGTTGCGATCGCTCATCCTGACAGGTCACCACGACTCCGGTTGGAATATGGGTAATCCGAACCGCCGAGTACGTCGTATTAACACTCTGACCGCCTGCTCCAGATGAGCAATACGTATCAATGCGTAAATCTTTCGGATCAATCTGCACATCAACTTCTTCAACTTCGGGCATGACGGCTACGGTTGCCGTCGAGGTATGGATGCGGCCATTGGCTTCGGTTGTGGGAACCCGCTGGACGCGATGGACACCACTTTCATACTTAAAGCATCCAAACGCTCCCTTCCCTTCCACCAACAATACTGCCTCTTTCATGCCGCCTATCCCGGTTTCATGGGATTCAATTAACTCCGATCGTAATCCCTTTGATTCAGCATATTTCAAATACATCCGCAACAGATCGCCCGCAAACAAGGCCGCCTCACCGCCTCCAGTTCCTGCGCGAATCTCGATGAACGAATTCTTGTTATTCGCCTCATCTTCCGGACACAATAGCTCAACAACCTGAGTTTCCAATTCGACTCGCCGACATTCCAGGTTCTCTAATTCTTCACTGGCTAATCGCCGCATGTCCTGGTCTAATTGAAGATCGTCTGCCATCGCCTGGGATTGTGAAATTTCTTCCAACACCTGCCGATACTCGCTAAACATCTGGGCAACAGGTTCCAGCTCAGCCCGTTCTTTATTGAGTGAAACAAGCAAATTGGATTGCGACAAGACCGCTGGGTCAGTTAACTGATCATTCAACGTGTCATATTTATTGGCCACGGCTTCCCAGCGGGAGTAGAGGCCGCCGTCTCGCAATTCGGCTTTAGTGACATTTGCCATGAGATAGACCACTCATTGAAGGATGGAAGGACTGAGTCCGCGCAACATACAACATATTAAAGAGAAACGACCCGAATGAAACGAATGTCGACCTAAGACAGGTCTAACAGCTTGGACGCGTCTGTTCGGTAGCTAACGTTGTCGCAGGCTATTCATGAAAAATGCGGGAGGACGACAGAGAGCAGAAAACATTGTTAGGCTTTTGCTTTGGCCTTCGCTTTTGTCTTGGCCGTTTTGCCGTATTTTTTATTGAACCGTTCGACCCGCCCTTCAGCATCCACAATTTTTTGCGTGCCCGTAAAGAAAGGGTGGCAACTGGAACAAATATCAACTTTTAAATCTCCGACGGTGGTTCGAGTCTGATAGCTCATGCCGCACGCACAACTCACGGTGGCAAATTCATATGTTGGATGGATGCCCTTTTTCATTGTCTTGTCTTCTCCCAATCTCAGTCGTTTACCGAAAGTATCTCTTCTACCTACAGCACAGAGCCTATTGTGAATTATCGATTCATAGATTGCAAGAACTCATTGTTATCTTTCGTTCCTCCAATCTTGTCCATCAGAAATTCCATGGCTTCCATCGTCCCAAGCGGACTCAACACCTTGCGGAGAATCCACATCTTATTCAAACGATCACGATCAACCAGCAGCTCCTCTTTCCGGGTGCCTGATTGACTGATATCAATGGCCGGGAACAGCCGTTTATCGGCCAAACGCCGATCCAAATGCACTTCCATATTGCCGGTTCCCTTGAATTCTTCAAAAATAACATCATCCATCCGACTGCCGGTATCCACTAGGGCCGTGGCCAAAATCGTGAGGCTTCCGCCAAACTCAATATTACGAGCTGCCCCAAAAAACCGTTTGGGTCGCTGCAGGGCATTGGAATCCAACCCTCCAGACAGCACTTTTCCACTTGGAGGAGAAATCGTGTTATACGCACGAGCCAACCGGGTGATGCTATCCAGTAAAATGACGACATCCCGCTTGTGCTCAACCAGACGCTTGGCTTTCTCCATCACAATTTCAGCAACTTGCGCATGCCGTTGAGGCGGTTCATCAAAGGTTGAACTAATCACCTCGGCGGCTTTGACTTGCCGTTGCCAATCCGTCACTTCTTCCGGCCGCTCATCAATCAACAACACAATCAACACAATTTCAGGATGATTGGCAATAATGGCCCTGGCCACAGCCTGCAATAACATCGTCTTACCCGTTCGGGGGGCCGCCACAATGAGCCCACGCTGACCTTTCCCAATCGGGGTGGTCAGCTCCATCACCCGGGTACAGTATTCTTCACGGTCAAACTCGAGGTTGATGCGTTCTTCAGCATACAAAGGGGTCAAATTATCAAACAAAATCTTGTCGCGCTGCACTTCGGGCTCATCGTAGTTGATTTTCTCAACCTTTAAGAGTGCGAAATACCGCTCGCCGTCTTTAGGGGGGCGAATCTGCCCAGAGACGATATCCCCAGTTCTCAGATTAAACCGGCGAATTTGTGAAGGAGAGATATAGATATCATCTGGACCAGGAAGATAATTGGAGTCTGGAGCACGGAGAAATCCAAACCCATCCGACAGGGTTTCTAACACGCCTTCTCCAAAAATCACGCCATTTTTTTCACTCTGCCCTTGAAGAATGGAGAAAATGAGCTCTTGCTTGCGCAAGTTCGGGGCACCGTCGATTTTGAGACCCCGCGCTAAATCATTTAACTCTCCAATAGACTTCTGCTTCAGTTCAGCAAGATGCATAAGATGACTCCATTCGTTGACCGGAAGGATTTCCTGGTAGACGCGGTTGGGAAACACCATTGGGAAGGAAACACAATAGATGGTTCATGGTTTTACACAATTGGCACGCTGCGTCTTGGCATGGATAATTGGGAAAAGGAAGCAAGCTTCCACCGGATCACACACATCATGTTCAGCACTTTATTGTTTCGTTAGGAAGAATGCTTAGAACAGCTGAGGAACCACACTTGTCAACGGCAGTCGTGATATCTTATCTACTACGCTTTGGATTAAAACTTAATTCAGTCCGGGAAGTTATTTAGGCAGATATAACTTCTAAAATATTGGGCAGGTCTTGTTACCTTTTCTATCTCACACGTGAATAATTTGTCAATAGTTTCGTTCTCGGAAGACCAAAGAAAAAACTTAAGCCACAAGAAATCGTGAAAATTTTTTCCTGCCTGGCGATGTGGTTGGCACCATTCTATCTAGTATGGTAAACCATCTCTACGCTAATTAAAAGCCCAACGAAAGGATCCTTTTCTCATGCCTGAATCAGGGTTTCCTTTTTCCAGCGAACGCATCTTTACCCTTTCCGAAGCCAATGCCTTAATCCCAGAACTTGAACAGCATTGGACCTCTATCAAACAGGGCCGCCAAGCACTGTTAGACACAAAGGAAGAAGTCAAAAGGGCCAGCGCCCATGCTTCCGTTGGGGGAGGCACGGTAGAAGGCGTCAAATATATCAAGGGGTTACAGGATATCAACGCCAGCCTCCATGCCATTCAGGAAATGGGTGTCGTGATCAAAGACGCAGAAATTGGCCTTTGTGATTTCCCCTATATGCTGAACGACAAACTTGTTTTTTTATGTTGGAAATCCGGGGAAACGCAGGTTCGGTGGTGGCATGATATCGATAGCGGCTATGCCAACCGACAACCCATCGACGAATCATGATTTCCAACACGATTCCCTGTGACACGAGTCATAGCCTGTGAAGTTCGTCATTTTGGGAAAGGATGGCCCAGATGGAGCCGTCAAGCGTCCCTTGTATCGCGACGCTCATCTTCAGCGGTTAGAGCAATGGGCCCAAGAAGGCAAAGTCATCTTAGCCGGACCTTTGACTGACAAAACAGGAAGCCTCATTGTGGTTGAAGCAGACTTTCTTGAAGAAGTTCGAGCTTTCGCCAATGAAGACCCCTATATGCTGCATGGCGTGTTTCAAGAGGTGACGGTACATCCTTTCAAACAAGTCCTTCCCTAATAAACTGTTTCACGTACAACCGAAACCGCGGCACCAATCCTTTTCACCTTGACCTCATTTTTTTGAAAGAGCCAGCCCGTAGACACATTTCCATTCTTCCTGTCGAACAGGCTGAACAGAAAGCCGAGAACCCTTTCGAAGCAATTCCATCTTTGCCAGTGTTTTAACAGTTCGCAAATATTCCAAGGAAAGCGGTTGGGGAAATATCTTGATTAGTTTAATATCCACCAAGAACCATCGTGGGGCATCGGCCGAACTTTTTGGATCAAAGTATCGACTCTTCTTATCAAATGCATAAGGATCGGGATAGGCAGCCTTCACCACCCTGACTGTTCCAACTATGGCCGGAGGATCGGCATTGCTGTGATAAAAAAACCCCTTATCCCCAACCTTCATAGCCTTCAGAAAGTTTCTTGCTTGGTAGTTGCGCACCCCTTCCCAACAAGTTGTTTGACCAGGGGATTCAGCCAAATCTTGGATGGAAAAGCTCGTAGGTTCTGATTTCAATAACCAATATTGAGGCATGGGACACCTTACGCTCGTCTAGAAACGAGACTGCATTCTATATGGCAAGACTCCGACAAAGATTATAAAATCTTGCGGCTATGGAGTACAATGACCAATCCAAGCCTTCAATTGCTAACACTGATTCCACACAGTATCGATGATTGATCAATTCACTACATTTGTAGATACCTGGGTTTCCAAAGAAGTATGGGTCGGGCTCATCGCCTTTTCAGTCATCGCTTTTGTGGGAACGTTGATCGCCATTCCGGCCATCCTGATTCGTTTACCGCCAGACTATTTTCAAAACCACCACCATAAGCCCTGGTTTGCCAACCATCATCCTGTCGTGCGTACCTTAGGTCTTCTGACGAAAAATATCGTCGGAATCATTTTTCTTTTAGCTGGCATTGCCATGTTGTTCCTGCCAGGACAAGGACTATTAACCATGCTCTTGGGCATTCTCTTTATTGATTTTCCCGGGAAGCACGGACTAGAGAAAAAGCTGATCCGGCATCCTAAAGTTCTCTCAGCCATCAATGCATTTAGGGAGAAGGCAGGAAAGCCGCCCTTTACCATTGACTAAGTTTTTATGTAAAGCATTCCCGCTTGCTACCTCGTGCTCCAACCGGTTTACACCTCCACAAGCCATTGTTAGGATGATGCTCCAATGACCATGCTCCATAAGGCAGCGTGGGCCGGAGTGGCTATGTTGTGTGCATTGGCCTTCGCCCATGTTGTCGGTGTTCTCAACCCCGAAGAAAAAGTGAATGGTCTGTGGCTGGTTGTGGCCGCGTCGTGTTTTTATGTCCTGGCCTACCGGTTTTACGGCCGGTTCCTTGCCCGCCGTGTGATGAATTTGGACGACCGCCGCCGCACGCCCGCCTACCGACTTGAAGACGGCACCAATTTTTACCCTGCCAACAAATATATTCTTTTTGGGCATCATTTTGCGGCCATTGCCGGAGCCGGCCCATTGTTAGGTCCAGTTCTGGCCTCACAGTTTGGATTTCTTCCAGGCTTTTTATGGATTGTGGTCGGCGCGGTCTTAGCCGGCGCCGTTCAGGACTTTATTATTTTGGTCGCGTCCATGCGTCGAAATGGACGCTCACTCCCTGAAATCGCCCATGCAGAATTAGGTCCCATCACGGGGTTAGCAACGGCCATCGCAGTCTTATTTATCGTCATTGTCGCGCTAGCCGGACTGGGCTTAGCTGTCGTGAACGCCTTGTACGATAATGCCTGGGGCACGTTTACAATTGTCATGACAATTCCAATCGCGATCCTGATGGGTCTGTATCTCCAAAAATTCCGCCCTGGACAAGTGGGAGAAATGACAGCACTGGGATTGGTCCTGCTGATTATCGCCATCATCTTTGGACGAACAGTTGCACAATCAGAATGGGCCGAATGGTTTCTGTGGGACCGCATGACACTGACATGGGCTCTCGCCGCCTATGGGTTTTTGGCGTCCGTCTTTCCCGTGTGGATCCTGTTGGTCCCCAGGGACTACTTATCCACCTTTATGAAACTGGGAGTCATCGCGTTACTCGGCATTGGCGTTATCCTATTAGCCCCCACGATTGAAATGCCCAGAACCACTGAATTTATCAATGGCAATGGCCCCATCATTCCCGGCACCCTGTTTCCCTTTCTGTTTATCACGATCGCCTGCGGAGCCATCTCGGGCTTTCATTCACTTGTCTCATCGGGAACCACACCAAAACTTATCAGCCAAGAATCTCAAGCCATCGTGGGTTATGGCGCCATGCTCTTAGAAAGTTTCGTCGGAGTCATTGCACTCATCGCAGCATGTCTCTTGGTGCCTGGAGATTATTTCGCGATCAACACCCATCTTCCGCTAGAAACTTTAGAGACGATGGGATTTCCCACAGCCCAGATTCACGAACTTTCAACCATGGTGGAAGTCGATGTGTCGGGACGGCCAGGCGGCGCTGTTTCGCTGGCGGTCGGCATGGCCTCGATTTTTGCAGGACTTCCCGGCATGTCCGGCCTGATGGCGTATTGGTATCAATTCGCCCTGCTTTTCGAAGCCCTGTTCATTCTGACCACCATCGATGCCGGCACGCGAGTTGCCCGCTACCTCGTGCAGGAGCTGGGAGGACGAGGCTATGCTCCCCTGAAACAGATCAATTGGTGGCCTGGCGTACTCGGGACCAGCCTTTTGGTCGTAGGGGCTTGGGGCTATCTCATTGGAACCGGAAGCATTGCTACTGTCTGGCCAATGTTTGGGGCCGCGAATCAATTATTAGGCATGTTGGCACTCTGCATTGCCACGACTGTACTGATTAAAATGCAAAAAACATCGTATCTCTGGGTCACGATTGTTCCAATGATTTTTGTTGGCATCATTACCTTGTCTGGCTGCTATGAACTGTTTTTCCTGTTTATGAGCCGCGCCGCTTCAGGTGAAAGTACCCAAGCCTTGACGATGGGTATTAATGCAGCACTAGTAGGCGTGGTCGCCCTTTTGGCTATCATTGTCCTCATTGATAGTGCCCGTAAATGGTATGGCTATCTCATCAAAAAACATCCGCTGAACAGTACCGAAATTTTTGACGGTGACGGAATCAATATACCCGCTGGACCATGTTGCTAGAAACGCCATGGACTAGCTTATGACAACGAGAGGAATGTTATGGCTGACAACTATTCGTTTGATGTGGTTTCACAAGTTGACATGCAGGAAATGAAAAATGTTGTGGATCAAACCTTAAAAGAAATTCGGCAACGCTATGATTTCAAAGGATCGAAAAGCGAGCTCACGCTCAAAGAAAAAGAAAAGGAATTGATCGTCGTATCGGATGACGATTATAAATTGAATGCTGTCCTGGATATTCTCAAAGCCAAATGCGTGAAACGGAATGTTTCACTAAAGGCACTCACCTATGGCAAGGTTGAAGAAGCATTAGGAGGCACAGTCCGGCAAAATATTACCATTCAAAGCGGCTTACCCACCGACAAAGCCAAAGCCATCACCAAATCGATCAAGGACGCAAAGTTTAAAGCCCAGGGGCAAATCCAAGGTGAGCAGGTCCGCGTACAAAGCAAAAGCAAAGACGAACTTCAAGCCGTCATGTCGCACCTGAAAGCACAAGACTTTGGACTCGACCTTCAATTTGAAAACTATCGATAAGGACCGCCGCAGGTTATTCTTATTGTTCAGGCTTTTTCAGGGATACCTTCACACCTTTCACCCAAGTCATGTAAGGAGCGGTCTAAAGCCTGTTGCGCCGCTTGTGCGCGTAAAATATCCAGCGATTCAGCGCGAGACGGCCCACCTTCCCCTATGGGCGCATCCAACAATTCGAGTGTTTCCCTAGCCTCCCCAGGCAACATCATTGCTACGTGAGAACCTTCTAGACGCAAAACCGCCACTTCTGCAAGTGCTTGATTTTCGATACTGATCCCGCTCAATTGCGTCATCATACGTTCTTCACCAAGTGTGACAGGTCCAGCATGTTCTCGACTGGAAAAGACTACAAGAACCGCATGAGAAAGACCATATTCTTGACCATGACCAATGAGTTCTTGCTGGATCTCTCCTTGTTGGCCTAAAGATGGGAAAGGTAGTGGCACAACAGCACCCACCTGGCAATGGTGAATGAGAAACTGCTCCGTTCGCCTACTGAGTGTTTCCAGAAACTCAGAAGAGATCGCTGGAGCGGCTCCTGGCCCTGTCTCGTCAGAATGCACAATGAGACCGATGCGTTTAACCTGAGGCCAGGCGGAATTTTGTGACAGCTCTAGATCGATGTGTTTACCCAGGAGCGTATTGAGACGAAGCTGAGGTCCATCTCCACACCCAATCATCAGCAAGAAACAGCCACAGAGACCAAGACGGAAAAACATGACAATCATCTCACGAAGCCGTACCCTTCACCCACGCTTCCTCTAAATGCATCACCGCTTGCTCAATCGCATCATGTCCAGAGACCCAACGCAAAGTCTCAAACGCATCCTCCTCCGAATTGGGGTAAATAGGCGGTTGGGTTTGTGGGCGGCGCACAACCGGATAGACATTTGATTCTAAGGGAACCGCTAATCGTTCCAATGTAGCCCATGCCTGCCCATCGGAGGTCACAACGGGTTGGCCCTTTTTCCCATCGATTAATGCCAATTCAAGCCTGGCATAATTTTCTGCCCGATATCCGACAAGCCCTCCACTCCGTAGTCCCGTGGGCTGCTGAAAGCCACCCAGCGGAAGCCGGTCTGGAACCTCCCATTCGGAACTGGAAAGAACAGCCAATAGAAGAAATGGAACATCTTCCTCTTGTGCCAATTGAACAAATGGATCACGAATATCATTCGTCTGTGACGGATCGAGGTAAATAATCGAGGATACATTTATGGGAACTTGCTTTTGAATCTCAGCCTGAAGATAGGCTCCAAGAGATTGAAGAGTGGCTTCCTGTAAACTAGGAGCCGACTTCTCAAATCCCGTGTCATTCATTACGACCAGAGCAGCTGTCACATGGTCATTGGCAAGCAAATGACCGAACTTCACTGTGTCTCCTTCTACGGGAACATGCGCAAGATACGCAGGCAGACGTTTAGGAGAATTTTCAATGGAACAGGCGCTACACAAACCTGCAACAACTAATCCAAGCATTATGAAAGAGAGACGCCACATCAGGTCACCTCCATGTTGTTAAGATAAAATGAAGGGTGGAATATAAATTGTCTCCCCTAGTATGACCGCTGGTCAAGGAAGGGAATGTTCACCAACTTTCATGATCCCTAGAATGATGAGCCCTGAGATAATATTTTGCAAACTTGCAACTCATTGGACCATGGGGTAGGCTAGCGCTGTGTGCCCCAAGCTGAAACATTGCCTCGCAGGCGGCTTGTTAGCCATCATATTCCTAGCCTTGACGGCCTGTGACAAAATTTCGCTTCCACGACTCGGCTTTGAAGACAAACCCGAACCTCGTCTCCCCGTGGCGGTGACCTATGCCTTTGCGCCAAACCTCGTAGGCTATACCCACACAGTTGATGCTTGTGGTTTGCCCCACACGATTCCTGTGGGTGAAATTATTACCAACACCTTTATGCGAGTGGGACAAGAACGGTTCAATGGAGTTCGGGCCGAACCTCCTGTGGGACAGGCGCACGGGGCCACCTTAGATGGCTACCGGGTGCTCGTGGAATTCAATCTATTTGGATTTGATCCTGTTACCGGAAGCAGCCAAGAAGATCGTTATGACGCCCGAGTGGATCTTGAACTCCTGGCTTTGTACGAAGATAGTGAAGGAAGAACGATTGCCAAAACTCCTCTGGCCTATCACGACACGGCAAGTCTCTGGATTCCGGCTCTCACCAGTCAATCCTCGTCGTGCTCTACCGGTGCTATTGATGGAGTCGTGGAAGACGCTGCCGAAACCTTGGCCAAAGACATGGCCAGCGTGATGCCGCGGCTCGCGCAACCTTCACCAACACACCCGTCTCCACCAGGAGGTTCGGTGGCTCATACTCCTGTTTCCCGGCTGCCGGGTACCGAACCTGCCGTCCAGTATCGCACAAAACTCGTGGATGCCAATCGCAACTTAGTCCTGGAATCTGGCGAAGCCGTGGTCCTGTTTGTCGAAATTACCAACACGAGTGACATCAACATTCCTTCAGCCTATGTTGAACTGCGGGGCACCCCCCTCTTAGTCGATGCCTTCAAACGAGTGGCTCCACTCCCCATTCCACTGGGTTCTCTGAAAACAGGTGAAAAGCGTACTACTGAAATTCGCGGACGTCTGGGATCCGTCTCAACAGGCTCACAAGGAGAACTGATCATAGGAATCATTCTCTCAGAAGGCCTACCTCCGGGAACCCACAGCATCCGCACCGAAATCCAACCGACGGCTTCTCCTTAAGTTCCTTAGCTGAGACTCTGAAAGAATTTCAGCAGTGCTTTTTCAACAGGCCTTGCATCTTCAATGACCAACGCATCCCGCGAAAATGGTGCAATAAACATCACCAAGACTGCTAAACGCTGTAGAAACATTGAAATCTATGACGGACTTTGCTTGAGGAACTCTTGCATTGCTGAAACAAATTTGTCAGCTTCACCGATGAGCTGCTCCACATCATTGTCGTTCAGCGAATATTCCACTTCATAGTCTCCAACGATTCGCTGATCAAACGCATCAAGGAGCCATCGGTGGTACTGTATGCCAAGCAAGCCGGTTTTAATGAAGTGTTCGCCGAATGCTGCATGGACCCCGCTATGCTTACGAAATCGTAGTCCTCTAGAGGTTAGCAGGGCTTCTGCAGCATAGAACATAGCGTAATAGGCTCGGCTAGCGGCAAAATCCAGATCCCCTTTTTGAAGAAGCACCTCAGCTGCCTTCACAGCTCTGTGTGCTTTTCCAAAAAGGGCCTCAGACCGATCATTCATGCCGGAATGGCTTCTGCCTGAACATTCGCAATAAAAGGTGTTCCTCCATCTACCCAGTGTTTTTCAGAAATAAATACTCGACTGATGCTCACGCTATATTGGAGAGATATCGTTGAGATGAGCTTGCTCGTTTTTCTGATTTCGTTCGCATACTCCTCCAGACTCCGAAGGACCACGAGGATGTCAACGTCTGATTCTTTATCAGAGGTTCCTCTGGCATGAGATCCAAAGAGATACATTCCTCTTAACCGTTGGCCATAAATATCTCGTAGTCCAGAATGTACTTGAGCCAACAGGTCCTTTATTTTTATTGGGTCCTCTTTCATGGCTTCCTACTCCATTAGGCCAAACTTTAATACAGTTTAGTATACATACTAATTCACGACAATGGCTAAGGCCATAACAGTCGCTCCCGTTTTTGTGGGAGTGTTGAACAATGAAGATATCAAAGGCCATATTTAGGGCTTGCTGAAAAAAGCGAAACGTATTGATTGGAGGTGGATTTTGCCTGTACAACCAAGGGCAATGTGCATGGCAACTGGTCCTGCTCCCTTCCAAACGCTTGCACCAGGAGACCCTATGGAGCGGAAACCCCATGAGAATCAGTTAGCCTTTGACGATGCTGTGGAAGATTTTGACCTACCCTTTGGCGGGCAACTCCGGCGGGACAACCGTTGAGTGCTTCTGGCCAAGCAGATTCCCTGGACGGACGTCGAACGGCATCTGCGCAGCAGTTTTTTCAAGAGGACCTGGGGTCGCCAGCCAAGTCGTCCCGCCTGGCTCTCGAGGCGCTCACCCTGAAAGAACGGCGGGGCGTCACGGATCATGAACTGGTGGAGCAGATTGCGAAGAACACGGGCGAAATAAGGAACCAGGAGAGACTCAACCCGAGGGCTTGTCTGAGCAACCAGCTCGCCAACTTGACTGGGCGTCTCTCCGCCGACCTTCTTCAGAGGCGGTTTCCATCAAGGCCAGAGGGCTGCACAAACAGGCCGGATACACATGGCAGCAATCCTGACTCGTTGGATGCGTTCAAAGGGCCTTACATTCTCGGGAGTGCTTGGGGTCTGCTTGGGCTCAGGTCTTGCTTTTTGCCCTACTGAGAGGTTTTCCCTAATCAACAGTACAGACACAAAAGCCTGCACCAGGCTCAGACACTGCTGGATAGAATTCAAACGGCGGCCCTTCTAGCCCTTTAGGCTGCTCACGGTGGCCATTCAGCGACCCCGCCCCTGGTCGTCAGCTCAAAATTTGACAAGAGATCTTTTTCCCCATGATTGTCCGGATCAGATTTCTCCCATTGATCAAAATGACAATTCGTATCTTGGCTCTTTGGAATCAAACAGGCCCCTTGGCAAGCTGAGGACAGTCCCCAGTGCTTCCAACATGTTTCCACGCCTTTGTCAATCAGCCCGCTATCAGCGAGGAAAGGGCATCCAATGTTTTATCTAGATTTCTTCGGCCAACTGCCGGTTGTAAGACAAAGATCATATTGGATATCAGCTAACCTCGAATGGTGCGCTGTCCCCTCGTTCCGTTGAAGTTGCGACTTCTTTCCCTCCGTAGTAATATTCCTTAAACCAATCAATGTCTAGTTAAATTAGGAGGATTCATGCCCACAGTAACGGCCTTCGAAGCCAAAACTCGGTTCGGAGAACTCCTTGGACGCGTGGCAAAAGGTGAGGAAATTATCATTACCCGCCATGAAAAACCTGTCGCACGACTCATTCCCGAAGGTCGACCCAGTCGGGAAGAAATCCGACAGGCCGTTAACGGCCTGCGGGACCTTCGACGACAAATCGCTCTCCGAGTGAAAAGGAAGGCCAACCTGACGAAACAAGACGTGAAAGCCTTCATTGAAGAAGGCCGAAGGTGAGCAAGTCATACGTGATAGATGCGTCTATCGGCTTTTCCTGGGTTCATCCCCACCAAGCCACCGAAGAGACGGATCGTCTCCTGGATTCTCTCGAAGAGGGAGCTGTTGTTGTGGTACCATTTATTTGGTTTCTCGAGGTGGCCAATGCGCTCCTCGTTGCTGTCAGGCGCAAGAAATTAACTGGACAGGAGCGGTTATCTGCCTTGAACCATCTCAAGCGTCTCAAGTTAACCGTCGACACCGAAAGTCCAGGGATCGCGTTCGGAACGTTATCAGAATTAGCTGAAACACATGTCCTTTCTATCTATGATGCGAGTTACTTGGAGCTTGCCCTGCGAAGACAGTTGCCACTTGCTTCACGGGATGGGGCCTTATGTAAGGCGGCCAAGCGATGCGGTGTCAGTCTCCTTTGATGACAGGACGTACAAAACTCAGCTCTCAACTGAGGGAAAATTGCCCTCAACTCTCGCACTTGCGCTCAACCGCCGTCTAGGTTGAAGGGGTCAAGGCCATTGGAAGTGCGGCCGGGACGTGTGCCCCAGAAATCCTTGTCTCTCAAGTGATTAAATTCCTCAAAGAGCAAGATGCGGAAAGCGTCGAGGAGCTGACCGTCCTTGAAGAAAATGTTGAATTTCTTCTCCTCAAGGAATTGTTGGCGGCCAACAGATCAGACTAATGCATACCTTTGTTTGTGGGTGAAGAGCTAAGGTTGTAATTGGTAGGGGACTCGAATGCTGGGATCATCAGCTGGAAAGTCTCGGGTATTACGGGTCACAAGTAACAGGTTCATGACTTGTGCAGAAGCCCAAATGATGGCATCTGGGAGTCGAAGACGGTGGGTTCGCCTAAACGCGACAGCTTGCTCTGCGATGTCGCTTTCGATAGGCAGCAGACGAAATCTTGCAAGGAAGTTTCGGAGCTGTAGCTCTTCATCCGTGGAATGGGAGCCCACCAGAATCTCCATCCATGTCACGAGGCTAATAGCGGGGTGCTCATAGCGTTTCAATTCACGTTTGGCGGGAAGATGCCCTTGCAAAAAATCAATCAGAATATTGGTATCAAGAACGGCGTTCATGAATTCCCCATTCCGACCGTAATGTATCTTCAATGACCAACGCATCCTGCGTTTTTGTTTTCCAGATTCCAAAGACTGAAGTGTCTTCAAGCTGCTCTTGATGTGTTTCCAAGTAGCGTTCGACGGCCTGACGAACGAGATCGGCTCGGGATGTATGTTGTCGTTTGGCCAACATTTGTAATTTAGTGACGGTTTCTTTTGGTACGTCAATGAGAATTCTCATGATAAAGTATATCATATATCAATATATAATATACGTCAACCAAACATTACAACTGGCTCTTCTGCCATAGAAGCGCTTACACGAACCTATCAAATTCGCAACAGAACATGGGCGGATAGTGTCGACGGGGTGACCGTCGTCGAAAAAAATATCGAATTTCTTCTCCCAAAGGAATTGTTGATGATTAACAGAGCAAAAGAATAGCTTTCTTGCCAGCCTAGTAAATGTATAAAAATGTGGCATAGGGCCCGTGAGCACCAAGAGTAATACTGTAGTAACAACAAAGCCCTAGGGCTCACCTTTAGGATGATGCCTAAAGCTTAGAAAGGGAATGTAGGCAAGACACTCGTGAATAACTAAAAAAGAATCTCGAGTTATTTCTCGAGATTCTTTTTTGGCTGAGCGGGAAGCTAAACCTTAAGGTGCTACACTTACAACGGGCGTGGCAACAAGGTTCCAGTCCACTCGACTTGCACCATACAGAATAAAATTGTCAAGAAGGGCATATGCATCCTCACAACTGTAGCTATTATCCTCTGTGCACTTCTTGTCACCCTCATACTGATTAATGGCCACAAAAATATCAACACCGTCAGGTAAAGTTCCCTCGTAAGGAGCATAGTTTGCAAAGTCATCCAAGATGCGCCCTGATTCATCTTGGGGTGGCACATTCCAGGATGTAGGGTTTTTATTGCCCCCAAGGTGCATAGCCCAAGCCATCGTACCGGCGAGCGCACCATTGTGCCTCCTGTATGTTGTCCAGGGGCTGATCGAGCTAGCCCTCTCTTCACCAACAGCAGGATTCGTACCATAGCCACCAACCCAGTACTTAGCCATAAACTTAAGAAAGACTTTGGCTTCCACTGCTAGCGAACCTGTGCCAGGGTGAGTGGCGGTACTTTTATAAGGAAAGGAAACCTTTGCCTTCTGCCAATCCCAATTAATTCTACCTGGGTTTTTGTTGCGCCAATTTGAGAAGTCACAGCTATTGCCCGCGTCACTCAAAATACAATGAGGGCGTTTTGGGTCCCAACTGCTACCATAGTAAGTCGAACCATTCCAGTGACGTTTTTCAGGCTCTCGGTAATTGTGTCCGGGGACATTCTCAACCCATTGGGTGACAAAAATGCCATCAGTGCCACCAGTAGCAAGGCCAACCTCAGACGCAAAAAATATGTCTAAAGCTGAGTTTGTGTGAGTATTGGGTTTGGCAATCTCGGCACCATACCTGTGCGATGCCACTAGCTGTTGCAAGATTAGGACAGGAAAAGCCGGACTAGTGTTCGAGTATTCATATGTCCCAAGTGGATTCCGTAAGCAGCGTCCGGCTAAAACGGTTAAGGATTCCTCGAGGCTTGGCTTGGGAATAAAGTACCCTTTGCCACTGGCTAAGCTAAGACTAGATTTTGCGCTATCTACAACGCCATCACCATATTCCGCTCTTAAAATGTTTTCCTGGGCGGCAAAGTCGGCTTGGCTGTTTAGCCCGCGGACTTTATGGAGATTGAACACAGTAGTAGCAAAGGACGGCGCACTTCTTGGTAAACCACTACGGTGGCTAAAGAAATGCCCTAAGGTAACATCCTTCCACTGTGCATCGACAAAATCAGACTCCAAATCGCCACATTTACTATCTGACACGTGAACAGGCACAGGCGCTTTCCCCGAGTAAATGGTGTGTAAGTCTTGAGGAATCAACGGCGTAGGGTAAGGTATTGAAGTACCTGGAATAATCGGAGGATAGTTTTGAGGATCGAACAACTTAAGCCCTTCAACCTGTGCATCTGGAGCTATTGTCAAATGTAGTGTCTGATGAGTTGCTCACGCGGCGACTGGGTCCGTGATTGTTTCTTCAACTCCATCGATAAATTGAATGCCCCGAATTACTTGAGCCAGCTGCTTGAAGCCCCGGAGCCGTCGCCAGGTCTTCTCCGCACACCGTCCGAGCTTAAACATCATGTGGAGCATGCCATCTCGCGTGAGACAGCCATTCGTCTGCTTCGTCCGATGGCGAATGGTGCCGAACGTGGATTCAATCGGATTCGTGGTTCGCAGACTCGGCCAGTGCTGAGCTGGAAACGTATAGAACGTGAGCAGCTCCTCCCGATCTTTCTCTAAACACGCGGTGGCTTTGGGATACTTCGGTTCATAGATCTTCACAAAAACGTCGAACGCACGCTCCGCTGCAGCTCGGGTGTCCGCTTGCCAAATGTCGTGCAACGCCTGCTTCGCTTTCGGCTGCACATTCTTCGGCAACGCATTCAAGACATTGCGCGTCTTGTGTACCCAACACCGTTGCTGTCGAGTCGGCGGATAGATTTCTTCTAGCGCAGCCCAGAAGCCCATCGCGCCATCACCCACGGCCACCTCCGGCGTATGCATTCCCCGTGCTTGCAGATTCAAGAGGACTTCACGCCAGCTTTGCGTCGACTCCCGTACGCCATCTTCGATCGCCAAGAAATGTTTCTCGCCTCGGACGTTCACCCCGATGACGACTAACGCACACAGCCGATGGCGCTCCGCTCGCAGGCCGCTATAGATACCATCGACCCAGATATACACCCACTGCTCCTCATCGAGTCGGCGCTGGCGCCAACTCTCATACTCCTCCCGCCAGGTCTGCTTCAATCGCGCGATGGTACTGGCCGAGAGGCCTTTCGCCTCTGGCCCCACTAACGCTTCCAGCGCCGCGTGCATCTCCCCTGTCGAAATCCCTTTCAAATACAGCCACGGAATGGCGGCTTCGAACGTTCGTGTCTTGCGCACGTAGGGGGGAACCAGAGCGGAGCGGAAGGTCACGGGCTCACCCTGCCGACTCCGCACCTTCGGCACCTGGACCGTCACCGGCCCAATGCCGGTCTGAATGTCCCGCTTCGGATGATGCCCACTGAGGACCACTCGCGCATGCCCCTGCTCATCCCGCTGGTCCGCATAGGTGGCCAAGAGTTCAGCCACCTCCGCTTTCAGGGCTTGGGCTAACAACTGTTGCGCCCCGGTTCGAATCAAGTCGGTCAGTGAATCCGTGCTTCCTCGATCTTCCTGTTCCGTTTTGGTACGCTCTTGCATCGTGGCGTCTCCTCTTTTTGGTGGTTGATCTCAGGATGTCTCGCAACACCCATTTCAACCCGAGACGCCGCGTCTTTTCAACTCACTCCATGCACTACTTTCGAGTATAACTCGTGCATCTGTCATAGTGATGCCAGCAAGGTCTTTCGCAACTTTTTTAACCGCCCAGCGAGTCATCGCAAACGTGACCGGTTTCGTGATACTACCTATGCGCATAGGAGTATCAGCCTTCACAGGCTCAGCTAAGGGCGTACTCATATCATCCCCGCAAGCAGGATCCCAATCATTGGCTGCGCGACCGGTCATACGGCCCAACCCCCAAACGCCCACAGATTTTCCTTCCATAGACACACCCAGCGTTGCTGCACCCACACAACGGTAATGCATATAGTCGCTAAGCGCTTGTAAAATGGGGTCTAAGTGTGAGTCACCTGTTCCGGTTATCGGGATATCACTAGGTCCACCATTGTCAAGGAGTAGAGCTGCAAACCTCGTCTTACCATTACTATCCTGATACTTTTCTATATCAAAGATCCGACCACCTGTTTTGTTTTTAAGGATATTGATGTTATCCATACTGCCGCCATGCCACCACCACCAACCCTTACCCTCTCTTTTCTCCATAAGAACGGTAAAAGTATGAGCACCATGTTTTTCAATATCGGTAAGCCTTGCGTTATGCTGAGTCAATTTGCCTTTGATGAAATCAGTCGAGACATTGTGGTAATACCACCAAGCTTTTTTATCAATTCCGGTGTTTTTAATCATCACACCGCTATAGCGCCGCTGTCCATCTACGATATACGTATCCAAGTCAACCAGACGCGCCTCATTTCTTCTTGCCTTGTCAAGCAAGCTCTGTTTCGTATGATCTGAGTAATACCACCAACTTTTCTTCTTACTACCTGCATTGGACACCATAACTACGGCGTAACGCTTCTGACCATTGACACGGTAGATTTCAAGGTCAATAATGCGAGCCTTTTTCTCACCAATCAAGTCTTTAATTTGCTGGCTGGTTTTACCATAGTACCACCACCAGCCTTTTTTATGTTCGCCACTATTTTTCACAAAGGTCGCACTAAATTTATAGGGTGAGGTTGCCTCAATCTCGAGGTCAACAATACGGTAGCCTTTTCTAATTCTGTTTTTAAGCTTGTCTGCCGAAACACCTGTGAGCCACCACCAACCTGTTGGTGTGGTTAATGAGCGCTCGGTTAGGTCCGGCATACCACCCCGTGCTGCAGGTGCTGCTGCCATCGAAGACGACTGACCGAAGGCTACCAGTAACACGATGAGGGCAATGCCCCAGCTAAGTTTTTTCAACCATGTAAAACGCATGATATTTCTCCAAATATTGAAGCCAATGACTAACTTTCTGTTGCTATGCAAGCCAAGTGATTTGGCTTTTCGTCTACCCATTCTTAATAGATAGGAAAGTCCTAGTCAGCTCTTTTGCATTCTCCGTTATCATCAGGATCCACAGTCGCCGATCCATCTTGGCATTTAGAACTCGTAAACAAGGCATCACAATCATTGATGCCCTTACAGGTACAAGTTGAGGGTCCACACTGAACCTGAAGGGTCTGTCCTCTTTTCGCAAAGAACGAAGACGAAACAGGTTTTTTCTTAATCAATTTCGCTTTCCGCTCGAGCCAAAACCTGGCCCTCGTTTTTTCGCTTTTCGGTGCCGCTTGAGCGATACCGTATGAATTCAGTCCGCTATTGCTAAGGTTAATCAGGGAAACGTCGGCATTTGTTATGAAAAAGCAAGTAATCGAGATGATTAGTGATAAATATACTTGATTGCGGTATTGCATAAATTTCTCCGGGTTAGGGTATGTTGATGATTCATTCATGTTTTGTAGTCGTGGTACTTTTTCCTTCTTAATTTTTCAAGATTGATTTAGGAGGACAGCCTCACCACAATCTTCTCTTTCTTCACGTGACTGGTTCTCTGAAGAAGTCTCGAAAAAGGCTTCTCCGAGTCCTTCCTCGCTTTCATTTGATTGGGCAGTGGGATCAGGGAAGTAGGCCCCACCATTTTCTGCCATCTCAGATGTGTCGCCTTCTCCCTCACTGGAGCCGCTGGTTTCGGGGCCTAGCCCACCTCTGCCTTCCTCGTTAAGTGGTGAGGTTGTGGATTCGTCTGTTGCTTCATGGCCAAAGAGGCCGCCAAACTCATGGAGAGCATTGTCATCATCCTCATCAGCAGAATTTTCTAGTGTGGAATCGGCTACATCTGCAGCAGCTACCGCAGGATTCGAAATTTCAACATCTATAAGCCGTAACCCCTGTTCGGCAAGTTCTTCCCATTTTGCTCGAAAACTCTCGAAGGTTGTATTCGCCCACAAATAGTAACTATCAGTACCAGGCAGGAATGCGCCGGTGTACCGAAGTGAATTCCCCACGCGGTGTTGACTGATGTCGACGAGCCGTAATCCTTGCGCACTCCATTCTTGCCATTTCGATGTAAAGCTGGCCCAACTCGCGTTGGCCCAAAGACCATGACCACCACTCCCACCTACGAACACACCGGAGTACCGATTTTGACCCCCAACTCGATCAACATGAATGTCAACTAGTCGCAGGCCTTGGTTGTTCCATGTTTGCCACTTGTTTCTAAAGCTTGCCCAACTTGTGTTAACCCAAAGGCCATAGGAGCCTGAGCCAGGTAAGAACACCCCAGAATATCGATTCTGATTTCCAGATCGATGAACATGGAGATCTACTAACCGTAAACCCTGCTGATTCCATTCTTGCCATTTACTCCGAAAGCTTGCCCAGTTGACATTGGCCCACAGGCCGTAACGACCTGTACCAGGCTGAAATACACCTGAATAGAGAGTTCGTGCGCCACGTCGTTGAACATGTATGTCATGGAGACGAAGCCCCTGACGACTCCACTCCACCCACTTGTTCCTGAAGCTCCCCCAACTTGCATTGATCCAAAGACCATAGCGACCACTCCCGGCCCGCCATACCCCAGTGTATCCACGAGGGAAAAATCGTTCATACATTTTGGCAATAGCTTGGCGGTCGCCGTACGACAGTTTTTCCCGCTGTCCGATGGTGACATCTGGTTTCAGTGGAACGATTGTTGGCTTTGTTTTATCTTTTGCAAATTGATTCCATCGATAGTGCATGATTGAGTCATAATCGTAGTCGAAATAGTCCACGGTATTAGGTTTTTTTTGAAATTGACCAATGAGATTTTTTTCACCCTCTGGAGGAGGACCGTCCTTGATGTTGTTCCAGCGAATTTCAATGTATTCGTCTCGATCTGATCGAGACTGTGTGTGGTAGAACCCCATCGTATGCAATAGTTCATGAGCCAAAGTCTTCCATGAATGCTTATCAGAGAATTTGAGCTCCTGACGCCCGCCCTTCATTCCAACCTTTGACCAACTAATGCCGCTGTTTCCGTTACTTATAATTTCGAGATAATTGGGATAACGATGTGCATTGCTATTTGTACGTTTAATAAATCGAATGGGCGTATTTGCTTCAATATGGCGAATCGCATCATCTATGCGACTGTGTTCAGGAACGTCAGCGGCAATGGAATATGGGATGATCCCATTCGTCCAAAGCAATGCTGAATCTGGTGGAATACCAACTCCCGCTAAGTCAAAGTCGTCACGGGCTGTCTCCTCGTGTCCCGCCGATGCGATAGTGTTTTTATTTGCGTGCTTAGCACGGATTTGGCTTGCTTGTTCTTCGACTTCTTCCACTGGCCCAAGTGCGATGCAGCCTTCGTGAATGGCGATACCATCAATGACTTCGTAATCAACCGGGAACTCGTAGAGTCCAGGCCCTGTTAAATATCCTCGCCCAATCCCATTGTTCGCAATTTGATGCTCATTTTCAGAGCGTGCTGGTTGCTTCTTGCTGGTGTTTGACGCTTTCATTTGAGTTCTCCTTTTCTCAAAAATAGATCTGTAGGTTTATCTAATGCGTTCTAATGATACTCTCACAAATTCATTCGGATCCCCGGAAATGGGAGTCGTGGTTGTATTAATAAATTTTGCAGACTTCTGATTTATCTTTGGAGCTTCAACTCGCACAAATAGTGACAGTTCGTGATTGTTTTCGGGTAAATCTGGATCGATTTCAACGATTATCGTGGGCTGTGATCGACGGATCAGAATGGGTGCGATACGTTTAGTAAACAGTTGTTGCGCTGGTGCATCGGCTTCACTTGTATCCTCAACAAATAACTCGACAGCGGCATTTTCGATGTCATGTGAAATGTCCGTAAATGATAGCTCTATCTTCATGGTCATACCCTCAATCCACATGAATTGAATGCTGACAAAAGGCTGAATAGTCGGTTGCAGATAGTAGAAGCCAACGCATACTTAATACCGATACGTTCAATGCTCCACCAATTTGCTAATTGTGATTTGTGAAATCTCCTCTGCTTTAGCAAACTTGTCGGTGATGGCCCTATTCAGATCTGCGAGATTATTGCACGCAACGTGAACCATGATTTCTCCGGCGAGGCGCTCATAGAGCGCTTTGCAGTTACTGAGTCCACTCGTCGAAGCTTTCACAGATTCCAAAGAGGCCGAGGTCGTGACCAGAAGATACGCCATTACCCTGTGCGTGCTCTCGCCAGACTTCACTAACTTGAAAACCGTTAACTGAGAAATTTCTTCTGCCTCAGCAAACGTATCGGTGATAGCCCTATTCAGATCTGTGAGATTATTGCACCTCACGTGAACGATGATTTCTCTAGCAAGGCTCTCATAGAGCGCTTTGCAGTTACTGAGTCCACTCGTGGAGGCTTGTATGGCCTCTAAGGAGGCGGAGGTTGTTACCAAGAGATATGCCTCCACCCGTTCTCCTGCCATGGCTGGTTGCCATTGAAAGAGAAGACTGAGAAAAAGCGCAATCGCCGAAAAATTGGTGATGCGAGACATAAATACCTCCTTATGTAGAAAAATTTTTGATGGAAGTGAGCTTGCTGTTGTTTTAATATTTTTCCCTGGCTGAGTTATTTAAATGCAAAGTAATAGGAACAGACGTCTTGTCAGGGGTTAAAGCAACCTTAGTGCCATCAGTGAAATGCCGTTGTCTTAGTTCAGTGATGATTGAAAGTAAGGCGTTGTGACTGAATGATGCTTAATGAGGAGAGATCTGAGATTTGGTGCCTGAAGAGAAGCTCACTGCGTTGTGTATCCTTTTGAGATTATCATAAGGGCATCTCTAAAAACTGCTGACAAATCTGTGCGATTCTGGCATAAGTCTGGGCCAAGGAGGACCGCTCATGGACACACCAAGCCAACTCAGCTTTTTTGACCTGACGAATCGCTACGACGCCCTGACCCAGAAGGGTGATCCGTTAGAGCACCTCGCACAACAGATCCCCTGGGCTCGCTTTCGCAAAACACTGGAGAAGAACTTAGCTCGCTCCAAGCGTCCCAAGGGAGGCCGGCCTCCGTTTGATGCAATTCTGATGTTCAAAGTCCTCGTGCTGCAAGCGCTCTATAACTTATCCGATGACCAAACGGAATATCAGGTCCGGGATCGACTCTCCTTTATGCGCTTCTTGGGCCTCGACCTGCATCAACGGATTCCCGATGCGAAGACCATCTGGCTCTTTCGCGAAACGTTAACTCAAGCTGGGGTCGTCGAGCAGCTCTTCACCCAATTTGACACCTATCTGGCGGGCCAGGGCTTCCAAGCTCGCGGGGGCCAACTGATTGATGCTTCGCTGATCCCGGTGCCGAAACCACGCAATACGCGGGAGGAAAATGCGACGGTGAAGGCCGGCGAGTGCCCAGCCGAGTGGGAAGCGCAGCCGGCCAAGCGGCGGCAGAAAGATACGGAGGCCCGGTGGACGAAGAAACATGGGACCAGTCACTTTGGGTATAAGAATCATGTGAACGTGGACAAGCAACACAAGCTGATTCGCCGCTATGCGGTCACCGATGCTGCCGTGCATGACAGTCAAGTCCTGGAGGAGGTGTTGCAGCCTCCGATGGCCGGGCGGGACGTGTGGGCCGATGCTGCCTATCGGTCAGAGGAGATTGAAGGCCAGCTTAAGAAGAGAAAGCTGCGGTCTAAGATTCACTACAAGGGGTATCGGGATAAGCCTCTGACCACTCAACAGAAAGCGGCCAACCAAGGTCGCTCACGTATTCGGGCTCGTGTGGAACATGTCTTCGGCCATCAGGT
Source organism: Nitrospirales bacterium (assembly GCA_965223315.1). Taxonomy (GTDB): domain Bacteria; phylum Nitrospirota; class Nitrospiria; order Nitrospirales; family UBA8639; genus Nitrospira_E. The sequence continues at coordinate 1,365,810 of CBDCWD010000004.1, read as the reverse complement.
CACGGCGATGCAGGGCAAACTGATTCGCACCATTGGACGGGTGCGGGCTCGCGCGAAGATCGGGCTCAAGAATCTCACATATAATTTCCAGCGCTTCTTGGTGTTGACGACCGCCGCCAGGGGGCAAGCCGCGTGAGAAGGGGGAAAGAGAGGACGATGAAGCAGCCAAATCACAGAAACAACCAAGTCGTTCTGTTCATGTGAGCCGCTGAATCCAAAATCCAACGGACTTGGGGAGGGCATGCTAGCCAACTCGCACGTTTTTAGAGGTGCCCTGAAGTCAATCGAGACTATAACAATACGTATGAGTTGATCCTCATTGGGCATGCAGGACATCCAGAGGTGGTGGGAACCTTAGGGCAAGTGCCAGATAAATTTCATTTAGTCTCATCCGTGGAAGATGTTGAGACGTTGGTGGTCGAAAATCCGCTTCATTTGTCTTATGTGACCCAAACAACATTGAGTGTGGATGAATGCCGAGATATTGTGGCGGCCCTACATCAGCGCTTTCCGGGCATTAAAGGTCCTCATCAGGAAGACATTTGTTATGCCACGCAGAACCGTCAAAATGCGGTCAAAGAATTGGCTCGTTTTGTCGATGTGATTTTGGTTATGGGGTCTCCGAATAGCTCCAATTCTAATCGCTTGCGAGAATTAGGCGAGCGATGCGGTATTACCTCCTATCTGATTGATTCCTACCAAGACATTCACCTGTCATGGCTGGATGGTGTTAAGGCCATCGGTATTGCAGCGGGAGCATCGGCTCCAGAGGTGCTCGTCTCTCAAGTCATCAAATTTTTGAAAGAACACGGCGCCGAGAGCGTTGAAGAGCTGACCGTCGTCGAAGAAGATGTCGAATTTCTCCTTCCCAAGGAATTGTTAATGGCTAACCAGGAAAAATAAGATTTTCTTAGTAAACCCAATAAATTCATGTGATTGGTGAGAGACCGGTAAGGACACACCGTAATGGTGAGGGGAAGATAAGGCCCTACGGTCTGGTTAGCTCTCTTGTGATACTCAGATCACAGGAGTGGAATGCAGCTGGCGCGTCAGCGAATTCCCAACAAAAAGAATCTCGAGAAATAACTCGAGGCTCTTTTTTGATTGGGTGTGAGGGTAAATTTTAGTGTCTCCCTATGACGGGTGGAGTAACGAGGTTCCAGTCAACCCGACTGGCACCATAAAGAATAAAGTTATCAAGAAGACCGTAAGCATCATTACAGGAGTAACTATCATCTTCAATGCATTTCTTGTCACCATTTCTTTGATTGATGGCGACAAAGATGTCAACGCCATCAGGCAAGGAGCCTTCGTAAGAGGTCAAGTTGGCAAAATCATCGACAATGCGACCTGATGCATCTCGCGGTGGAATCTTCCACGAGGTGGGGTTGTTCCGACCCCCAAGCTGCATGGCCCAAGCCAGCGTACCGGTCAGCGCACCATTGTGGCTTTGGTAGGTTGTCCAGGGGCTATGCGAGAGAGCTCTTTCTTCTCCAATCGTTGGGTTGTTGCCAGTACCATTGACCCAATACTTAGCCATAAACTTAAGAAAATCTTTTGCCTCCACCGCGAGTGATCCTGTCCCAGGGTGCGTACCCGTGCTTTTGTACGGAAAGGAAACTTTTGCTTTCTTCCAATCCCAATTGATCTTGCCTGGGGAGGCCTTGTCCCAATCTGAAAAGTCGCAGCGTTTGTCTGCCTCCCTCCAAATACAATGAGGACGTTTCGGATCCCAACTGCTGCCATAGTAAGTCGTGCCATTCCAGTGACGTTTTTCTGGCTCAGGGTTATTATGCCCTGGTACGTTCTGCACCCATTGGGTGACAAAAATTCCGTCAGTACCATCGGTCGCAATACCTACTTCAGAAGAAAAAAAGACATCTAATGCAGAGTTCGTATGGGTCTCGGGTTGCGCAATTGTGGCACCATAGCGATGCGACGCCATTAGCTGCTGCAAAATCAGGACAGGAAAAGCCGGGCTAGTATTTGAGTATTGATAATGACCCAGCCCATGCCGTAGGCAGCGTCCAGCCACAACCTGTAAGTATTCAGCAAGGTTTGGCTTGCGGATAAAATACCCTCCTTCTGTGGGCAAGCCTAACTGAGATTTTGCAGAATTGATAACGCTGTTCCCGTATTCACGTCTGAGAAGGTTTTCCTGCTTGGCGAAGTCTGCTCGACTGTCAAGCCCCCGGACTTTATGGAGGTGAGATACGGCGGTTACATAAGATGGCGCACTTCGTGACAAACCACTACGGTGACTAAAGAAATGTCCTAAGGTAACATCCTGCCACTGGGCATCGGCAAAATCAGACTCCAAATCCCCACACCCATCATCCGTCACGTGGACAGGGACAGGCGCTTTCCCCGAGTAAATAGCATGGAGGTTTCGAGGGATTAAGGGTGCAGGGTAAGGTGTTGAAGTCCCTGGAATAAGCGGGGGGTAGTGTTCTGGATCAAACAACTTCAATCCTTCAACTTGGGCATCTGTCATCGTGAGGCCTTTGAGGTCGTTTGCCACTTTCTTGATCGCCCAGCGCGTCATGGCAAATGTGACCGGTTTCGTCACACTGCCTATCCGCATCGGGGTATCAGCTTTGACAGGTTCTCCCACTGGCAAACTCATATCGTCTCCGCACGCTGTGTCCCAGTCATTGGCAGCACGCCCGCTCATTCGTCCCAAGCCCCACACGCCTACCGGTGTGCCTTTGACAGACACCCCCAGGGTTGCCGCTCCTACACAGCGGTAATGCATATAGTCGCGAAGTGCTTCCACCATGGGTGTTAGATGAGCATCACCAGTTCCGTTGACGGGAATGTCACTGGGCCCTCCATTATCAAGCAGTAGAGCCGCAAACTTTGTCTTACCATGACGGTCCCGATATTTTTCAATATCAAAGATCCGCCCGCCAGTTGTATTTTTTAGGGCAAGAATCTTATCCTTGGTACCCCCATGCCACCACCACCAACCTTTCCCTTCTCTTTTCTCCATAAGGACAGTAAAAGTATTAGCACCATGCTTTTCAATATCAGTAAGCCGTGCACCATGCTGTGTTAATTTGTTTCGAATAAAGTCGGCAGAGACGTTGTGGTAATACCACCACGCTTTCTTATCAAGTCCGGTGTTTTTAATCATCACACCGCTAAAGCGACGCTTCTTGTCCAGGGTATACGTATCTAGGTCGACAAGACGAGCCCCATTTCTTTTTGCTTTGTCGAGTAAACTTTGGATCGTTTGATCAGAGTAGTACCACCAGCTTTTTCTCTTACTACCGGCATTTGAGACCATCACGACGGCATATCGCTTCTGGCCATTAATACGGTAGATTTCAAGGTCGATGATGCGGGCCTTTTTTTCACTCACTAACGCTTTGATTTGTTGACTTGTTTTACCGTAGTACCACCACCATACCTTCTTGTGCTTGCCACTGTTTTTCACAAAGGTGGCACTAAATTTGTGTGGGGACGTCGCCTCAATTTCAAGGTCGATAATCCGATAGCCTTTCTTAATTCTGTCTTTTAGTGTCTCTGCTGAAACACCCGTCAGCCACCACCAACCTGTGGGCTTGGTTAAAGAGCGCTCGGTAAGGTCGGGCGCGCCGAATCGATTGTGTGGAGGTGCGGCAGTGGAAGACGACTGACCGAATGCCATGAGTAATATAATAAAGACAACGATCGAACTAGAATAATTCAGCCATTTAAGGTTCATGACAGTTCTCCCGACGCCATGGCCTATGCTCAATAGAACCGTGGCACAAGTAGGCAAATTTCATTGTTGGCAGTTAGAAAGATTGACAAGACTTCATGTACAATCCTCAGGAACCATTCATTGGGGTTTTGGCCATATTTCTTAGGTATGACTTAGGAACATGGCTTCACCACAATTTTCGGCTTCTTCAGGGATTTGACTCTCTCGATCGTTTTCGAAAAACGCTTCTCCGAGCCCTTCCTCCTGTTCATGTCCATCTGCAGATGAATTAGGGAAGTAGGCTGCCCCGTTTTCTGCCATCTCCAATGAGCCTTCCTGTACTTCACTAGAGCCTGTTTCAGGGCCTAGGCCACCACCGCTGTCCTCGTCTGGTGGCCTCGTTGTGGTATCCTCCCCTGTTTCAGAACCGAAGACGCCGCCGAACTCTGGGAACGCCTCATCCTCATATCCATCAGCAGAATTTTCGAGTGTGGCATCAGCGACATCTGCAGCACCTACTGCAGGATTCAAGATTTCAAAATCGATAAGCCGTAATCCCTGTTCAGCGAGCTCTTCCCACTTTGCTCGAAAGCTCTCGAAGGTGGTATTCGCCCAAAGATAGTAGCTATCAGTTCCCGGAAGGAAGGCACCGGTGTATCGAACTGAATTCCCCACACGGTGTTGGCTAATGTCAACGAGACGTAGGCCTTGGCGACTCCATTCTTGCCATTTTGAGGTAAAACTCGTCCACGTAGCATTGACCCAGAGACCATGACCTCCACTCCCACGTAAGAACACACCGGAATACCTATTCTGGCCTCCAATGCGGTGAACATGAATGTCGACGAGTCGCAAGCCTTGGTTGTTCCATGTTTGCCATTTGTTCTTGAAATTTGACCAACTGCTGTTGACCCAAAGCCCATGGGAGCCTGAGCCTGGCAGGAACACGCCAGAATATCGATTCTGATTTCCGGAGCGATGAATATGGAGATCGACTAACCGTAGTCCTTGCCGACTCCATTGTCTCCATTTATTCCGAAAGCTTGTCCAACTGACATTGGCCCACAGACCGTAGCGGCCGGTACCTGGAAGGAAGACACCTGAATAGAGAGTTTGTCTCCCACGTTGTTGGACATGGATGTCATGGAGGCGAAGCCCTTGCTGACTCCACTCCGCCCACTTGTTGGTAAAGCTGGTCCAACTAGCATTGACCCAGAGGCCGTAGCGACCGCTTCCCGCCCTCCAGACACCCGTGTACCCGCGAGGGAAATAGCGTTCATACATCTTGGCGATAGTTTGGCGGTCACCGTAGGAGAGCTTCTCCCGCTGCCCAATCGTGACACCAGGTTTAAGGGGGACAATTGTTGGCTCTGATCGGTCGATCGCAAACTGATTCCACCGATAGTGCATGATTGAGTCATAGTCATAGTCAAAATAGTCCACGGAGCTGGGCTTCTTTTGAAAATTGCCAGTTCGATTGATCTCACCGTCTGGGGGTGGCCCGTCGGGTATATTGTTCCATCGTATTTCAACGTGTTCGTCCCGATCTGATCGAGACTGTTCGTGGTAGATCCCCAGGGCATGTAAGAATTCATGGACCAGCGTGTTCCAGCCATGTCGATCAGAGAATCGGACTGATTGGCGACCTCCCTGCATGCCAACTCTAGACGAACTCACAGAGCTGTCCCCATTACTCACAATTTCGAGAAAGTTGGGATACCGGTGTGCATTGCCATTCGTGCGTCTGATAAATCGAATGGCCGTATTGACTTCAATATGGCTAATGGCATCATTAATACGACTGTGGTCGGGCACGTTACTAGCGATAGAATAGGGGACGACGCCATTCGTCCACAGCATGGATGAATCTGGTGAAATGCCGACTCCCGCCTGTTCTATGTCCTCACCTACCGCGTGGTCGTCTCCGGCCGACTCGATGGTGTTTTTGTTCTGGTGTTTTGCCCGGATGTGTTGAGCGTGTTCTTCGACTTCTTCGACCGGGCCAAGTTCAATGCAGCCCTCGTGAAGGGCGATGCCATCGACGACTTCGTATTCAACTGGGAACTCGTAGAGTCCAGGTCCTGTGAGATATCCTCGCCCAACTTTCTTCTCGTCAACCTGATGTTCATTCTCTAAACAAGCGGCGGCTTTTTTGTTCTTGTGAGACGATTTCATTTGAGTTCTCCTTTTCTCAATAAAAAATCATTGCGTTATCTAATGCGTTCCAATGATGCTCTCACGAATTCATTCGGATCCCCGGAAATGGGAGTCGTGGTTGTATTAATAAATTTAGCGACTGTTTGGCCGAGCACAAGAGCTTCGACTCGTACAAAAAGTGATATGTCCAGAGGGTCTTTGGGTAATGTCGGATCCAACTCAATGGTTACTGTTGGCTTGGACTGAGGGATCCTGATGGATGCGATACGGTGAAATAACAGTTGTTGTGCAGGGGCATCGGCTTCGCTAGCATCCTCGAAGAAGAACTCGACGGTCGCATCTTCGATGTCGTGTGAAATATTGGGGAAGACCAACTCGATTTTCATGGTCATGACCTGATCCGCCTTCAGTGATTGCCGATAAAAACCCGAGTTGTGATTCGTTCATCCAAGAAGCGTATGATACTTATTCCGCCTTCCCATACTTCACAAAATTGGAGAATGAGACGTGTGCCTGTGCGCTCCGCCTTAGTAGGTTGAAGTGCCTTGACTGTCATCAAGTCTGCCGACTTCGGTTTCTATCTATCAGTAGCGCGTTCTCCAATGGATTTGTTGACTGGGCGGCGGGCCGGTTTGCCTTGGCGCACGCGTTGGCGAGTCGGATTCATCGATTGCTTGAGTCGTTTCATTTCTTGCTTAGCCCGATCAAAAGACTGACCTGTGACAATGAAAATCGCGCGACTGCCTTTTGCCCAATCCCAACACAGAATGGTGGTGGTCAGGGACTTTCCGGATGCACGGATGGTAAATCCGTCATTGAAAAATACCTTAAAGGCCTTATGGGTTAAGCCGGCCTTGGCTTTTAGTGCACAAGTCTGTTGAGAATAGCCATAGTCTTTCCAGGTTGTGAGTAGTTGTGGAGGTGTAGCCTGAGCAAGAGTGGGAAGGCCTACAAGCAAGAGACCTAATAAGGACCCAATGATGGAATTGATAGTGCGATAATGTGACATGACGACCTCCTTGTCGTACCCGAAAAATTCAAGAGTAAATATTCAGGATGATAGGCAAGCTTCCTCTTAGAGGTACTGGTTTCCTGAAATTTCAACAATCATTATGGAAAGTAGGGGGTGCTCAAATCATCCCAAAGGAGGCAATCAGGGTCATCGGAGGTGCCGCCTTGTGAGACATTGGTTCCGAGGACCGAAATCGACGTGCCGGTGAAAGACTTGAGGTCTGAAGGTAATTTGCTCCAACCCACCGTGCTGTCATACACCAGGTTCAATTGAAAAGCGGTCAGTTTGTTGTTGCCTTTGCCCAAACCAGGCATAGGAACGCCCATCGTGAATGCGAGTTGGCGATTATTCCCGACGACGGCGAGACGAGCCCGGGGATCCCGCATCTTAAAGACTAATTTCTGGCCACCCTTCGTCAGTTTGAGGACGTCGAGGGTGCAGGGCCCTTTTTGAAGTTGTGCATCGCCCTGGGACGAATAGCGACATTCACCATGTACTCTATGGTTAGCCAGGGGCCCATCGAGAATTCTACCGTTGAATGTAAACTTTTTATCAAATCGTTCGAAATCCGTGGCCAGCGCAGGCCCCGCCAGTCCAACACTCAACAATACTCCCACTCCCAAGATCCCAAGTAATGATGTCCTCGTTCTCTTCATCACGATTCCTCCTCATGTTAGTAGGTGAAGCAGCGTGCGCGTGCGGTGCATATCTGCTGATCAACATGCTGGGAATGTTGAAGAAAGCCGCCAGCGGCGTTCTCGCCATTTTTCCGTGCTCACGTAGTACCAGTACGCTCCGTGCGCAAAAATGGCTGCGGCCTTGCTGGACGACTTTATTGACCATTCCCGTCTAATTGAAGTCACTGTGGCTCTGAAGGCCTTTTCGTAACTTGAAAGTGAATTATTCAACAGTCCCATCCTTTCTTCTGCAACAGGAGAGAGCAATCGTGATGCCAGAAAGCCGTGAACCTCAAACACCTTAGTCAATTGCGCGAAACCACTGAGATACCGTAGATGAAGAGAGCTCGGGAGAGGTTGTACAAGGATAGGCTTGATCAAGGAGTGTATCCTTTTGGAGATAGCCCAAACAGATACACCTGGCCTGATGAGATACAACAAGGGGCTGTTGAAAAAATCTGCCTTCAGCCTGCAGGAAGATGTTGCAATTATTCGCGATACAGAGTATTGAAACAGAGCTTCTGAATAGACGAGAAAAAAGGTCCCAATTATGCTATGGGATACATGATTGTATTTGTGGGTCAGTATTCGGTGGTCTGTAAAAACTTGCACTTCAGTTGTTAGACAGTGTCAGATTCATTGAGCTCTGACATGTTGAAGAGGTGTTCTCTTGTCATGCCCGCAGTACGAAGCGGGCATCCAGTTTTCTTGCCGTAAACCTGGATTCCCGCCTTCGCGGGAATGACATGGCTCCCCAAATTCCTATGGCTCTTGTCTTAGACTTCATCGAACATTGTCTGAGAGATGAAATCTAAGTTTCTACAATTTATTTTGTAATCATGATAATGCTGAGGCACATTCACGTTCTATTTCCCCCAGGCTATCTGCGATAAATCAACCGTCTTTGGGAATGGCTGCTAGAGAGCAGGGAGGCTCTGAGCCGCGCAGTGTGAACATTCGTTCGTTCTGCGGGCTATGGCCACGGGTGCACAAGAGATCGTGCCTTTCGCATTTGGAATGTTCCAAATGGTGCCCCGCTCTCGACAGTTCGATGTGAACCCCTATCGGTTTCTTGGCCTTCTTCTGCTTGCGATCCCCGCGATCACGTTCGCCAGTATTCACCCTGCCCTTGGTGCTGACAACCAGCCGGCCTCTCGCCTTCTTCTGTCTGATCTAGGCGACGAATTCCAATTCATGCAGGAAGAGACGGTCGTGACCCCGCTGCAACGTGAGCAGCCGATCTCTGAAGCCCCGTCGAATACCTATGTCATCACGGCCGAGGATATTCGGAGGTCCGGTGCCACGGATCTTCCCGCCATCCTGCGGCAAATCCCGGGTATAGAAGTCATGCGGACGACAGGTGCCGATATCAATGTGAGCGTCCGTGGCAACAATCAACTATCTGCGAACAAATTGCTGGTGTTGATTGATGGCCGCTCCATTTTTCTGGATGCACAAGGAGGCGTACGCTGGAAACTGCTGCCGATCTCGCTGACCGAGATTCAACAAATTGAGGTCATCAAGGGGCCCATCTCTGCCGTCTATGGGTTTAATGCCTTCGATGGCGTCGTGAATATTCTCACGAAGTCTCCCCATGAATTTCAGGGCACGACGCTGCAGGTGGCAGGCGGTGAGTTCGGAACTCTGGAAACTTCGGGCATTCAGAGTGGCACAGTGAAAAATTTCGGCTACCGCCTATCGGCAGGCCATTCTCAGAATCAAGCCTGGCGCAATCGTGACGACCCCTCGTTGCAAGCCTCGCGGTTCAATTTCCAGGGAGAGTATCTGACTTCATCTTCCGAGCGACTCACGCTGTCGGCCGGGGTCGTCAATGCCACGCACTTCGATGCCCCTCTCACGACGGTGAATAACCAAGCAGGGACCGCGTTAAGGAATCATGTCTTGCTCTCGTGGGAAACGCCACATTCCTTGGTTCGCACCTTTTGGAGTCGGCGGGACGCTGAGAGTCGAGCTATCCCTCTTCCCGCTCTTGCTAATCTCCTTTTATCAACAGACCCTGAGGGCAATGTGACGAATCACCATATCATCAATACCTATGATGTGTTGGCTCAACAGACCGTTCCCATTGGATTTTTTGGCCAGCTCACAGGAGGACTCAACGTTCGGCACATTACCTCAAAATCCAATTCGTTTAGCGGCTTCACCCACGAAACTCGGCTAGGGCTGTATGCGCAACATCAATGGCAGCCGCTGACACCACTCCAAGTCACCTCTCTCGTGCGCTACGATCTGGACACCTTCATTAACCCTACCATCAGCCCCATGTTGGCGATGACGTATCGCCTGCTCCCCAACCACACGATTCGATTGGGTGTGTCCGTCGGCTATCGACCGCCCGGGATTGTTTTCTCCCACTTAGACTCTCGGGTTAGAACCACCTTGCCCGGAGGTGGAACACAGAACACCGTGGCCCAAGGCTCTCCTAATTTAGGCCCCGAACGCATCATTTCGTATGAATTGGAATACCAAGGGTGGTACTGGCAACACCGCCTTCGCACACGGGCCTCCTTGTTTGTGAACCGGATTTCAGACCTGATTGATTTTGTGCAGTCGGTCGACGGCGATGCTGCTCCCGCACAGGCAATCAATGGCGGGAAGGCCACGATGTATGGCGGCGAAGTAGGTCTCGAGTTTTTCCTCACGTCATGGCTCAACGGCTTTGGCAATGTGTCCTACGTGCAGATTGACCAGACCCTCATCGGAACGATTCGTCGAGCCGTGGCGCACACCAAAGCCAATGCCGGGCTGCATGGTCAGTGGACGACCGGGTTGAATGCCGACGTCCTTATTCATTATGTCGGGGCCACGACACATACGCTTTCACCAGTGTTTGCTGCATTTGCTCCGTTTGGGGTGGAGGAGCCCAATCCGCGGGTCAAGAGCTACACACTCCTGAATCTGCGGGCGGCGTATCAGTTTTGGGACAAGCGGGCGGAGCTGGCAATCTCGGTGTTTAATGCCTTGAAAGATCGGCATCGTGAACATCCCTTAGGTGATGTGATCGGCAGTCGGGTGCTCGGTTGGCTTACGCTCAAGTTATGAAGAGATGGTTGCCATACGTGTTAACTCAAGCTTCTGAGAGTGGTCCAAAGTTTTGGTGCGTGAGCCTGCTGTTATTTGGCATCGGCTTCGGGAACGCCGTATTCCCAACCCTGTGTGTCGCGAACAATGGCGTATCCGACACCATGAGGCAGCCGCTTCTGCTTGAGGATCTCGGACAAGAATTCGAATTCATGCGAGAGGAAACGGTCGTGACGGCCATTCGGCAGGAGCAGCCGATCTCGGAAACGCCAGCGAATGTCTATGTGATTACGGCGGAAGATATCAAACGATCTGGAGCCACCGATATTCCCACGATACTCCGGCGTGTGCCCAGCATGGAGGTGATGCAAACGACGGCTTCCGATTTTAATGTGAGTGTGCGGGGCAACAATCAGATACTCGCAAATAAACTCCTGGTGCTCGTCGACGGGCGCTCCATTTTTCTGGATAGCATTGGAACGGTGCAGTGGAAAAATCTTCCGGTGACCATGCCAGAGATTCAACGAGTGGAAGTCCTCCTAGGTCCGGCTTCTGCCGTCTACGGGTTTAATGCCTTTGATGGTGTGGTGAACATCATTACAAAAGAGCCCACAGACATTCCTCGAACCATTGTTCAAGTCGGCACCGGTGAACTTGGGACGGTGACAGTCTCTACCGTGAATAGTGGACGATATGAACAGTTTGGCTATCGGGTCTCGGCTGGGTGGGACCAAAGCCAACGGTGGCAAGATCGGCACGCACTATCGTTTCGTTCGTATACATTCAACCTTTTGACTTCCTACCACCTCACGCCACAGTCCACAGTTAAGGTCTCTGGTGGGCTCACAGACTCCAATCGGCTCGAAAGTCCACTCGCCGTCGCTACCAGGGGACATGGGAGCCCATTCTCTTCTTATCTGGATGTAGTGTATGAGCATCCGCAATGGTTGCTCAATTTCTGGTGGAATCGAATGGATGATCGGACTGAGCTGACACCGCACCAACCTCTTCAAGAATTTCTCCAAACCACAGATGCCAACGGAAACACCCGTATCGATAATCTCATCAATTCCTATAATTTATTGGCTCAGTCTTCATTCGATGTGCTCGATACGAAGACGATTCTTGGATTGAACTACCGGCATAACACCTTCGCAGGCGACAACGTCAATGGCTCTTTCCATGAAGACCGTTTAGGTCTGTACGTGCAAAATGAGTGGCCGATCACACCAAACACTCGAACGATTGCTGGCATTCGGTATGACCTGAGTACTGGCATTTCGCCTACCATTAGTCCTCGCGTGGCGCTTCTTTTTCGCCCAGCTGCAAATCACACGTTCCGCCTGTCGTATTCGGAGGCGTTTCGGCCTCCAACCCTTAACGACCAATACCTTGATGTAAGAAGTACCGTCAGCATCCCTTCCCCTGGAGGACCAATTTCTACGACGTCGATCATACAGGGTTCGACAAACTTAGAGCCGGAGCGTATTCAATCTTTAGAATTGTCCTATTCGGCCTGGTGGCTCCAACACCGCGTGCGAACCCGAGCAAGTGTTTTCTACAACAAACTCAGCAACCTCATCAATTTTCAACCTACAGGCCCGGTGGCTACCAACCCTGTCACGACAGCCAATATAAGCGAAGCTAAAATTTATGGTGGTGAAATTGGCGTGGAAGCTCTGGCCACATCTTGGTTACGAGGGTGGGGGCATCTGGCTTTTCAAGAAATCGATCAAGACATCACAACTGGAGTCAATCATCGGGCTGGACCAGCGTGGAAGATTAACTTCGGTGTTCGAGTCGACGGGCCCCATGGATTGAACCTAGAAATTCTGGGGCACCATGTTGATTCTGTTGCGTATCCCGTCTCTCAGTTGTTTGACGACCTTGCACCACTTGGAATTGCCTCACCCAATGCCAAGACCGATAGGTACATACTTCTGAATGTACGTGGGGGATTTCGCTTTTGGGATGACCGCGCAGAGCTCGCGGTGTCGGTGTTTAATGCGCTAAACGATCGACACCGGGAATATCAACTTGCTGACGTCCTTGGCAGTCGCGTGTTGGGCTGGCTGACACTGAAGTTATGAAGACTTGGTTGCGACGCTTCCTTACGCAGGCTTGCCTTCCGAGTTCGCATCTTTGGTGCGGAAGCCTGATTTTTCTGAGCCTTTGGTGCGGAAACTCCATCTTCCCCACTCAGAGTGTGGCGAGCGATGCCAGCTCCAACACGATGACACAGCAACTTCTGCTTGAAGATCTCGGACAAGAATTCCAATTCATTCAGGAAGAGACCGTCGTCACACCATTACTGCGTGAGCAACCAATCTCTGAAGCCCCCTCGAATACTTATGTGATCACAGCGGAAGATATTCGCAGGTCAGGGGCCACGGATCTTCCGGTCCTTCTCCGTCAAATTCCGGGGCTGGAGGTCATGCGAACCACCGGCACCGATATCAATGTGAGCGTCCGGGGCAACAATCAACTGGGGGCGAATAAACTACTGGTCTTGATCGATGGCCGATCGATCTTCATTGATGCCCAAGGAGGTATGTTTTGGAAGCTACTACCCATCTCTCTCGCCGAGATTCAACGGATTGAGGTGATCAAAGGCCCCATCTCTGCCGTCTATGGGTTTAATGCCTTTGACGGCGTCGTGAATATTCTCACAAAGTCTCCCCATGAATTTCAGGGCACGATGCTGCAAGTAGCGGGAGGCGAGTTCGGGACCCTCGAGACCTCAGCCATCCACAGTGGAACGGTGAAGGCTATTAGCTATCGCCTGTCCGCAGGCTATTCTCAAAACCATGCGTGGCGTCAGCGGAATGCCACTTCGTTTCAAGCCTCACGGATTAATTTCCATGGGCAGTATCAGCATTCATCGTCTGAGCGGCTCACGCTGTCCGCGGGGGTCGTCAAGGCTCCGCATTTTGATGCCCCGCTCACAACTGTGAATTATCAAGTTGATACGCCTTTGACGAATCATGTCTCGCTCTCGTGGGAAACCCCCCAAACACTAGTCCGCACCTTTTGGAATCGACAAAACTCTGATAGTCGAATTGTTCCCATTCCCGCCCTTGCCGACATTCTTCAACCGACTGGCCCCAATGGTGATTCAACGCATCATTTTGTAGCCAATACCTATGATGTTTTGGCTCAACGGACCATTCCTATTGGATTCTTTGGCCATCTAACAGGCGGGCTCAACATTCGGCACATTACCTCCCAATCCAATTTGTTTAGCGGCTTCACTCACGAGAATCGGCTAGGGCTATATGTGCAGCATCAATGGTCGCCCTTGGTACCCCTCCAGGTGACCTCGCTGGTACGCTACGACCTGGACACATTTATTAACCCGACCGTCAGCCCCATGTTGGCGATGACGTATCGCCTGCTCCCCGAGCATACCGTGCGCTTAGGCGTATCCGTTGGCTATCGACCGCCCGGAATCGTTTTCTCCCACTTAGACTCCCGGCTCATAACCACCTTACCCGGAGTTGGAGCACAGAACACGGTGGCCAAAGGCTCTCCTAATTTAGGCCCCGAACGCATTATTTCCTATGAAGTGGAATATCAAGGGTGGTACTGGCAACACCGTCTTCGTCTGCGTGCTGCAGGGTTTTTCAACCGTCTGAGCGACTTGATTGAATTTGAAAGCACGGGTCGGTCGCCTACCGATCCGACCATAGCGGTCAATGGGGGCGATGCCGAGATCTATGGAGCCGAAGCAGGGGCAGAACTGTGGGCCACCTCGTGGCTGCAAGGGTTTGCGAATATCGCCTACCAACAGATTGAACAAACCATTGTTGGGCTGAATATCCGAGCCGGACCAATGTGGAAAGTGAATGGAGGCTTACGGCTGCAGTGGGAGTCTGAGTTGTCAGCCGATGTGTTCGTGCATTATGTGAGTGGCACGACCCACCCTTTGGCGTCGGCCTTTACGGAGTTTGCAGCCTTTGACGTGGAGGCGCCTAATCCACGGGTCGAGAGCTATACCCTCCTGAATCTGCGAGCGGCGTATCGGTTTTGGGACAACCGGGCGGAAGTGGCCATTTCGGTGTTTAATGCCTTGAAAGATCGGCATCGTGAACATCCCTTAGGGGATGTCATTGGAAGTCGGGTGTTGGGCTGGTTGACCCTGAGGCTGTAGTATGGGTCTGTTGAAAAAAGCCGCCAGCGGCGTTCTCGCCATTTTTCCGTGCTCACGTAGTACCAGTACGCTCCGCGCGCAAAAATGGCTGTGGCCTTGCTGGACGGACTTTTTTGAACAGACCCGACGTTGTTGAACGCCAAGGGCTCCATGGCGAAGTGTGGCTTTTGATATCTTCATTATTCAACCCTCCCAGTATGTGCCCGTAGCGACAGAGGGCTGAAGTTGTGGTATATTTGGACACTTATCATTCCTCACAAACTTATTGGCGGGTTGATCTCATGCCTCGTCGCTCCTCTCCACGTATGCTGGCTGCCCTCTTTTTCTTGCTGATGCTTTTTGGGCTTTCCTTCCCTTCGCCCGGCTTGGCGGCTGAAGTCGCTCTTTTGTTGTCTTCTGAAGCTGAGGTGTACCAAAAAGCGGTGAAAAGTTTTCGTGTCGGTCTTGGAAATGCGGCCGACGTGACAGAGTATCAGATGCAGGGTGACCTGGCAGAAGGCCGAATCTTCGGCGAGCAAATTCGCGCGTCGACACCTGATGTGGTGGTGGCAGTGGGTGTGAAGGCCGCCCTAGCGGCGAAACTTGAAATTCTTGATACTCCGGTCATTTTTTGTTTGGTGTTATATCCCTCTCAATACGGCTTACCGACCTCAAATATGTATGGGATTCCCATGCAGGTGTCTCCCAAGCGTCAACTACTCAGCTTCAAAGATCTTTTGACCGGAGCATTAAAAGTAGGCGTGATGTTTAGTCCAGAACATTCTGGGGCCTTTGTTCAAAGAGCCCAAGAGGCGGCGAAAAACTTGTCATTGTCTTTAACGGCTGTTCAGATTTCCAAAGAAGCAGATGTGCCTAAATCGTTGCGCACGCTCCTGCCCCAAATTGATGTGCTATGGTTAGTGCGAGATCCTACTGTTGTGAATGCCGATTCACTTCCTTTTCTTCTTGAAACGGCCCTCGACCAGGATGTGCCAATTCTCGGCTTTTCACCAAAGCTTGTTCAACATGGTGCGCTCGCCTCGTTATCCTATTCTTATGAAGATATGGGAATGGAAACCGCTCAACTCGCGAAAACACTTCTGCAAAAGACTCAGCCTCTCCCGTCCCCTTCACACATGGTTTCCCTGGCTCAACCTCACCTCGACCTGAATATTCAAACGGCTCAATTACTCGGAGTCTCCATCCCACCCTCGGTCGTCAAACTCGCGAACAATATTTTCGGTGGAACTCCACAGATCGTGGTGCGGGATTCTCCCTCGGACACCCAGAATGCGTTGCCGACTCTCGACGACGCGTTGTTTGTCATCCAATAGCTGGCTTGCCGTGGCACTGCCATCGTTTCCCTCAATCACACGATTTTTCCATTCACTCCGCTGGAAATTCTTCGGGGTGTTCGGAGTTCTGGTGATTCTGGCCTGTTCAGTAATAGGATGGGTCTTCCTTGATTTGCATAAAGCAGAACTGTACCGAGGACTACACCATGTGGGGACGTTACTCACTAATCATTTTGCGTCGACCAGTCGATACAGCATCCTGACGAAAGACCAGCTTCGCCTTTCTCAACTCATCGACGCGCCTATGGGTGTGACCGAAGTGGGATATGTGGTCGTCACGGATGCCAACAGTGACACGATCATTGCGAGAAGCAAGGATCGCTTGACGACCCTGTTGGCCATCCCTTCGTCCATGGAACTCGCGCGGGCCTTCCCGCCTGACATCCTTCTACCCCAAAATGCCGAGTTCACAGACTCTCCGACTCTCACGCGCTTGACCTTACACGACCGGACATTCACGGAGCATACATCTGACGGAGAGAGTCAGGCTCTACTTTCAATCCTGGCACAATCCTCGAAAAATGAAACATTCCATGATTTCTCCATTCCTATTTTTCACCGCCGTATCGATCCGTCTGTAGAGACGGAGTTGCAATTGGGGATTTCCGCTCCGTCTCAATCTCGCCAAGCACTCTCGCCGCCAAATGCTCTTCAAGGGGTCATTCATATCGGGCTGACCGATCAGTTTGTTCGACAGCAAATACACCTGATGTTTTGGCGCGTCTTGGCTCTGACGGGAGGCATCATTATATTGGCGTTGGCTGGAGCCCTGTTTCTGGCCGCTCGAGTGGTTCGTCCCATCCAATCGCTGCGGACCGCAGCCTTGTCTATTCGTGAAGGGTCTGCCCAGCAGCTTCATGATTTACCCCATTCAAAGGATGAGATTGGAGAGCTCTCTCAAGTCTTTAATGAGATGGTTCACTCCCTAGATGATCGAGAACGTCGGCTGGCACAGCATGTTGATCGATTGGAAGTTCTGCAAAAAGTTGGGTTGGCGATGTCCTCGACTCTTGATGTCCAAGAATTATTTCTCGCGGTGTCCACCCATGTCGCGACGCTCCCCACCGTGTCTCGGATCGGGATCTTCTATGTTGATGAGTTTGATCATCAATTGCACTATGGAAGCGGTGTCGGATTTTCTTCAGAAGTGGTCGAAGCCTTTCAGGCGTCTCCTTTCGATCTCACTTCCTTTCCCCAGCTTGCTGGTCATGCCGAACCAGGCGCTGAAGAGCACCGGAACGAAGAAACCGCTAAAAGGCCTGTTCCCCCTTTACCCAAAATGATTCAAACCGCTCTGCCACAGTATGGGATCAAAACATGTGACCTGGTTCCTATTCTCACGGACCAGACCTTGCGGGGAGTCATCGTTTCCGACCTCAATGGGCACGAGGCTCATCCCGAGGATCAGACGCTCCTAGAGACGGTAGCCCATCAATTGGCCATTGTGATGACGAAAATTTCGACCTATCACGATCTTGAAGCTTTGACGCACCATTTAGAACAGCGCATTCAGGAGCGTACGGCTGAATTGGAAGGTGCGAATGAACAATTACAAGAGCTTGATCGTCTCAAAACGGCGTTTGTATCCATTACCTCTCATGAATTGAGAACCCCGCTGATGGCCATTCACGTGTTCGTTGATAATCTACTTCAGGGAGTTGGGGGCAGGTTATTGGACAACCAAGCCCGCTATCTTTCACGAATTCAAGCCAATCTTCAGCGTTTGTCTCGTATGGTGACCGAGCTGCTCGACCTTTCTCAGATTGAATCGGGGCAGATGGCGTTACATCGCCAGTCCTTTTCCATCGCAACCTTGGTATACCAAGCGGTGGCTGATTTGACTCCGCTCTCAGAACGTCATGCGATTGATATTACCGTCACGCTTCCACCCGTGCTTCCGCCTCTCTATGCTGACCAAGATAAAATCCATCAGGTGCTGACGAATCTTCTTCACAATGCCATCAAGTTTTCACCTACCGGTGGCACAATTCACTTAACCGTCGACTGTCCACCGGATGGGGATTTGCAAATTGCCATTCAAGATCAAGGTTGTGGAATTTCACAAGAAGAGCAAGGAAAGATTTTTCGCCCATTTTTCCGCGGAAAAGCCGATCAAGTTGGTCGACCCGGTGCTGGATTAGGTCTCTGGGTGACCAAACAATTGGTCGAACTTCATGGCGGGCAGGTGCATTTTCACAGTCTGGAAGGCGAAGGCTGTTGTTTCACTATCCGTTTACCCTTATCTCCACAAGAAGAGCCTGTCGTACTACCCCTATCGTAAATTTGGCTTCTCCTTGAAGGGGTTTTTCAAGAAATCTTCCTTGTCAGAATTAGGTTTCGTCCTTTTGTGAGGAAGGTCTGCCAATATTGTTCCGGAGATGCGGAAACTTTTTCTTTAATAGCCTCACGAAATACGTTCTCTGTAATTGTAGGAGTTTCGCGGCCTGACTCTTATTTCCTTGAGTATACTCTAACGCTCTGCAAATTAGTTGGCGGCTATAATTTTCAATTTCTTCATGATACGAACACGAAAAGGATTCAATGTTGACTGGGTTGGCAGGTGGCAGAACGGTGGAAATATTCAGTCCTAAAAACTCCGTGGTAATGTGTGGTGTACCGTTCAGCAGCACGGCTCGGGCAATGACATTATCAAGTTCCCGAATATTGCCTGGCCATGAATAGGTTTGGAGAGCCTGAAGAGCTTCTTCGGATACCTGCATCATAGGTTTTTTAAAGTTGGCGGTATGGCGTGTCACAAAATGCCCTGCTAGTTGTGGAATGTCCTCTGGACGATCTCGCAATGGAGGAATCGTCAGCGAAACGACATTGAGTCGATAGTAGAGGTCTTCTCGAAACGTGTGTTCTTTGACGCTCTGTTGAAGATCGCGATTCGTTGCAGCCACAAACCGTACGTTGGTTTTTATGGATTTCACTCCGCCAACACGATGAAACTCTCGATCTTGTATGAGTCGCAGGAGCCTGGTCTGGAGAGAAAGCGGCATATCTCCAATTTCATCAAGAAAGACGGTACCGCTCTCGGCTGCCTCTATTTTCCCTTTCTGAACTCGATCGGCTCCAGTAAAGGCCCCTTGTTCATGACCAAAGAGTTCATTCTCCAACAGCGTTTCGGGAATCCCCGCACAATTGATTGCCATAAAAGAATAAGGACGTCTGGAACTCCAACGATGAATAGTTCGGGCAAACAGTTCTTTCCCCGTACCGGTTTCCCCCAATAACAAAACCGTCGCATCCGTTTGAGCCGCGCGTTGAGCGATTTCTTTTGCCGAGATAATGGCCTGTCCGACTCCTATAATCGTGGCATAAGCCGAGTCGATTTCCGTCTGCAAATACTGCACTTGCCGTTGAAGAAATTCCTGTCGTAAGGCACGTTTAATAATGATCGCTAGGTGATCAATATCAAAGGGTTTGGTCAGAAAATCAAAGGCGCCGGCTTTGACGGCGGATACGGCTTTTTCTATCGTGCCAAATGCGGTCATAACAATAATGGGGACGAGCGTTTTTTTATCATTATCTTGGGAGTTGTGGGGGAGGCTGGCTTGCGCATCTTGATGGAGGGTCAACGAATCAATAAATGCCAATCCATCCATTCCAGGTAGAGACAGATCCAGAAGAACCAGATCAGGCATGTCTGTCTTAAGGTGTTTTAACCCCTCCTCGGCACTGCTGGCACAGTCGGTTTTATACCCGAGGTGGAGCAGACGGTCGCTCAGGCCGTCGAGAATATCCTGATCATCATCGACGATGAGAACTTTGGTTTTCATAGGGAAAATGCCAACTTGCCTCTCTTATGGGAGGCTTGCACTGATCCAATGCTTCTTGATGGAAATCGTTAGAAGGAAGAGAAAAGCATTCTCCCATTCTCCTACTCAAAAATGATGCCGATAACTTCTAAGATCACAAAAGAAGGCTCTCATGTACCAAGAAATAGATTGGCGGTCGAAGGTCGTTAAAAAATAGGCATCGTGCTTAGGCATTCTCATGATAGAAGTGTATCTAATCTGCTCTATTGTATCTACTTGGCAACACCCAATAGGATACATGCGTTTTGCCTAGAGCCTACATAATTATTGATATCAGGACGATAGGGAAAGACGCTCCGTATAGCCAACACGCCCAAGGAGTGACTACTCCAGACTTGGGCTTCCAATCCATTAGAATTGTATTAGTGCTTTAGTATTCATGGAGTGACTATTGTTCATACCTATGTTCAAAATTAAGTTTTTCCTCTATGCCATTCTCATGTGTGAATTCATTAATGTTATTGACATGCGATTTGATAGAAACATCCATGGCTTTCTGTATATTTCCACAAGATGTGGATGGTGTGGATAACCATATCCATGTATTTGGTAGGAATTTTTGCCCTAACACATATTTTGTGTTAGAAAAGAATGTTTCCCTCAAGACCATTATCCACCTCTTTTGAGGAGAGCTTATGAACTTGCGAACCCTTGTGGTGAACGGGTTTAAATCGTTTGCGGAAACGAAGGTCGATTTCCCGGATGGCATTACTGCGGTGGTTGGGCCAAATGGGACCGGCAAGAGCAATATCGTGGATGCCATTTTGTGGGCCATGGGCGAGCAGAGCGCGAAGAGCTTGCGCAGTGAGCGCATGGAAGATGTGATTTTTAATGGCACCGAACAACGAAAACCCATGGGCATGGTGGAGGCTTCATTGGTTTTTTCCGATGTCACCCCTCAGGACCTGGAGCCCGTTTCGGCGTTAGTCGAAGGATTGGAACAAACAACCGATGTGATGATTACGCGCCGACTCTATCGTGACGGCGACAGCGAATATTATTTCAATAAGATCTCCTGCCGGCTGAAAGATATTCGCGGGTTTCTGTGGAATGCCCGGGCCGGCACGCGCGGACAATCCGTGATTGAACAGGGGAATATTGAACAATTATTAAGCGCCTCGCCTCAGGAACGCCGTGAATTTATCGAAGGCACCGCGGGCATCATCCGCTATAAGAAACAAAAAGCAGAAGCGTTACGCAAATTACAGAACACCGAAAATAATCTGTTGCGGGTTCGCGACATTTTGGGCGAGGTGCATCAGCAACTCCGCGTCCTGACCCGGCAAGCTAAACAGGCCGAGGACTATCAAACTCTGCTTCAAGAGTCGCGAGATCTTGAAATACGATTGCTCACATGGGATTTTCAACGATTTTTTCGGGAACACCGTGAGGTTGAGAGAGAGTTAGAGGATTCAGAGAATCAAGAAATGGCCTGCGTGGCGGAAGAAGTTCGCTTAACAGCGGAGCAACAAGAAGAACAGCTTCGCTTGACCGCCATCAATGCCTCCCTCCAACAGGCGCAAGAGGAATTTCGAGAGATCGAACAGCGCATGTCTCAGGCATTTACCGAGATTCAAATCGAACGAACCCGATTAGAGCAATACGAGCAAAAACACGAGCAAATTTTGGAAGAACGCTCCCGGCTTCACGACACGGGCCAAGAAGCCCTGAATCTCCTCGAAGCCCTGCAAGAGCGAATGAGCCAAACACAAAGGGAAATGGAGATCTTGTCAGCCTCAATGACGGAAGAGGAAGAGAACCTGACGGCGATCACTGCTCGAGGCCAGGACATCCAGGAGAAGGTTGATCAAAGACGGGAAGCCCTGCTGGCTGTCACTGTGGAACAAACCAATGTTGACAATCGTCTTCGAAGCCTGGGAGAAGGGCAGAGTACAATTGGGCGGCGAGTGGAACGTTTGGTTGCCGATCTGACGCAGTCTCAGGAGGCTCAGGTTACGTTAAAAAACGAATATGAAACCCTTCACAATCAACGCGTCACATTGGAAACACAATTAGCTGAACGGCGCACCCAGCAAGAGCAATTAGAAGTCAGCCTGCAAAGTCATCGTGAAACACGAGAGGAATTAGATGAGAACATTCGTGAGCTTCAGACTCAGGCTGCCGGCAAAGAATCTGAACTGAAGGCTCTTCAGGGAATTTTCCGTGAGAAATTGGGGTATGGGCAGACGGGGGACAGCGCGGAGTTGTCCATTCGCGAGCAATGCACCTGCATACAGGCCGCGTTAGCCGAACGAATAGACGTGTCTGAAGAGCTGGAACAGGCCATCGAATCCGCTCTTGAGTCGCATCTTCACGCGTGGATTGTCAACTCACCACAAGAGGCCCAAGACTCCATCACAACATTTCGGCAGCACCAATGGGGGAAGGGGTGCTTTCTTCCCTTACAGATCCCCCGCACCGACACGACAATCAATGCACATTGGTGGGACAGATTGGAACACGATTCTTCAGTGAAAGGCTTGGCAAGAGATAGTGTACAGGCTTCGGCCGAATTGAAACCCATTGTGGACCAATTGTTACACAATATGGTCATCGTGGACACCTTGGCACACGCGATATCTCTCATGGAAAAGCATGAGTGGTTCCAGGGAGATGGCCCATGCTTTGTCACGTTGACGGGAGAAATCGTGTCTCCGCAGGGTGTCATCAGCGGCGGATCACATCATGAAGCTGGAGGCCTTCTGCATCGCCGCCGAGAAATTCTGGCTTTGGAAGAGCAGTGCCAAGGTCTCCAAACAGACCTACTCCAAGCACAAGAAACACACAAAACGTTGTGTCAGACGATCGAGACTGTTTCCGCTCAATTGGACGAAGCGGTGAGTGCGATTCGTGCATTGGAAATGCAGGCTCTCACGGTTCAGAAAGAAGAGATGGCCAAAGAACAGACCCTTCCTGAATTGTTGCGTCGCCTCGAAAGCCAACAGCTCGAGCGTGAGATGGAGGAGGAAGAATTAGCACGTCTACAGAGCGAAGAAACGGAGACAAGGAATCAACGTGAGGCCCTCGAACATCGCCGAACCGAAGAGCAGACCGCCCTGAACCAATCCCAAGAATCACTGCGTCAGCTTGGTGAAGAACAAAAAGCCCTCACAACTCGCCTGAATGATATCAAGATGAAATATCACACCCTGAATGCGCAGTGGAACCATGAACAAAGCAATCGAGAACGACTAGAACAGGAAACGGAAGAAAGAAATCTTCGCATCCAAGAAATTGACCAGCAATTGGAACAGCTATTTTTGCAGAGCTGGACCAGCCAGGAAGCGCGGCTCAAGAATGAACAATCCATTGAGGACTACAGCCATCACAAGCAAGCAAAAGAAGAAGAATTGCGCAACCTTCAGAATCAGCATGCCGAACGCCTAGAAGAGGGTAAACGGCTGGATTCTTCGATCAGAGAGGCCAGAGAAACACTTGCGCAAATTTTTAAGACCCGCGTGCCGATTGAAGGCCATTTAGCCGAAATGCGGACAAAGCTTCAGGCGGTGGAAGAGACCCTGGTTCAGACCTATGAAATTTCCATCGATGATCTCAAAGCTGCGCAGACCGGGAATATTCAGCATGAGCAGAACGGGCAGGGTCCACACGCCATTGAAGAACCCGCCGAGGAGCCTGAAGCCTGGCGTGAACAGTTACAACGCATCAGGAAGAAACTCGAGCGCATTGGCCCGATTAATTTGGCGGCAATCGATGAGCATGTACAACTGGAAGAACGCTATCAGTTCTTATTGTCCCAGGAAGAAGACTTGGCTGGGTCTATCCAATCTCTCCAAGAAATTATTCAGCGGTTGAACCAAACAACCAATAAGTTGTTTGCCGAAACTTTTAAAGAATTGCAAGTGAAGTTCAACGAAGTGTTCTCGGCGCTCTTCGCGGGCGGACGTGCAGAGTTGGTCCTGGTAGACGAATCACCCGAGACCTCTCCAGACTCGGAATCCGACCAGTCCAGTGAAGACCAAGGCTCTCAAGCCTTGAAGAAAGAACCCGGCGTTGACATCGTCGCCCAGCCCCCTGGCAAACGGTTAAAAAATCTGAGCATGCTCTCAGGTGGCGAGAAGACAATGACCGTGATGGCGCTGCTCTTTGCCAGCTTTCTCATCCGCCCCTCCCCTTTCTGTGTGTTAGACGAGGTGGATGCCCCGCTGGACGAAACCAATGTTGTGCGATTCGGTCAATTTTTAAAACAGATGGCCGAACGTTCTCAATTTGTCGTGATTACCCATAATAAGCGCACCATGGAAATTGCCGATTCCTTGTTTGGAGTCACCATGGAGGAACAAGGAGTTTCGAAGTTAATTTCCGTTCGTCTGAATGATTTGCAAGAGGTTGGCTAAGACTCTTTTATCAAAAAAAGCCCCTCCCTGAAGTTTCAGGGAGGGGCTTTTCAATGCCTTCTTTGATGAAGCGAGGGTTAATTCCTCACGCCACTCCAAACTTTTTCAGGATCAATTTCTTTGTCCGGATTAAGTTGCTTCGCTTTTTCTAATAGAGCCTCGGTCGTCTCCGGAACTTCAGGGTCCGGCACGCAACAATCATCGACCGGACATACGGCCGCACATTGCGGTTCATCAAAATGCCCCACACATTCCGTGCAGCGTTCATAGGTAATGACGTACACCGTATCACCATCCCCTTGGCCTTCTCCAACCTTGAGGTCCTGTTCTTCCGCGGCACTGCGAGTTTCAAAAATAGCTTCATTGGGGCATTCAGGGAGGCATGCGCCACAATTAATGCATTCTTCGGTGATCAGTAACGACATAATTCCTCCTTACACAGACAAATGAAAAGTATCGTCAGTTTGATTTCGCGTGGCTTGCCTTTAGTACAAGGAAGGGTCTTTCTTCCCTAGCTCAGGCAGATCGACTGCGATGCGAGCTTCATTGTAGCGAGTGATTTTTCTATGCGTCAACAGGACAGAAGACCTATCTGCTAAGCCATTCGGACCGCCGGACTCGGATCGTGGACAGACTCGGATCGTGAATAGCATTTGAATGAACATTTAGATTCGAAGTAAGATCCCTTCATTTCTTTGTCATTTTTTCCTTTCCACTGTTCAAGATGTCCCAACCTCCTGCCAAGCCTTCGGTCATGTCAGCCTATGGCGCGCTGACTACCGCAGCCGTGGTCTGGGGAGGATCTGTGGTAGCGCAAAAAGTTGCTCTTGGTCCGTTTTCCCCAGTCGAGACCTCGGTCTTTCGTGGTCTGGGAGCTCTCGCGATTCTGATACCGCTATGGATATGGACAGAAGGTGGACAACAATTTTCAAAAAAAGACTGGGGCATGTTCGGCCTCTTGGGCTTGGGAGTGTTAGGCAATCATCTGTTAGTGTTGTTCGGTTTGCAGTTCATTGGCGCTGGATCCGCGGGCGTCATTATCGGAGCCAGCCCCGCCATCACAGCTTTTCTGTCGTCATTAATCTTGAAAGATGTCCCCCTACGGGTGATTTGGGTGGGATGTCTGGTCTCATTTGTCGGAGTGGTCGTCATCACCGGACAAGCGGACTTGGGAGGCAGTGGGTCTCATCCATTATTGGGTGGCATGTTAGTCCTGTGTGCCTTAGTAAGCTGGGCTTTGTATACGATTGGGTGCAGACGCACGATGGGACGCTTTTCCCCTCTCACGGTGACGTGGACGACCCTCATGATGTCCTTGTTGTTTGAAATCCCCATACTTGCTATTAATCACAAAATGCTTGTGGCGGGCATGGATTCTGTGCCGATGTCAGGTTGGGTAGCGTTACTTTATGTTATGATCTTTGCAACAGCCTTAGGACAACAGGCTTGGCTCTATGGAGTGAATGGAGTCGGACCATCCCGAGCGGGGATTTTTGGAAATTTGGTCCCTGTTTCGGCCCTGCTGTTTTCATTGCTGATTTTAGGCGAACCGGTTGGCGCAAGAGAAATCACCGGAGTAGGATTGATTGTGCTAGGCGTATGGCTCGTCAATCAACAGGCACAGACATGAAATTCATAACGATGGAAAATTTGAGAGAGAGGAAGAGAGCGATCTATGTTGCAAGAACGCATTGAAGAAGTTACACAGATGAACGAACAGTTTTATAAGGCCTTCGAAAATCTTGATGTGGGCTTGATGGATTCCATCTGGGCCCATCAAGAATATGTCACCTGCATACATCCAGGGTGGAGTATCCGAGTGGGCTGGCCAGCGGTCAGAGATTCATGGGTCGTGATATTTAATAATACGTTCTCCATGGCCTTTGAATTAACCGAGCTCCAGGTACAAGTGGCTGCGGACATTGCCTGGGTCATTTGCACAGAAAACATTGCGAGCAGGGTCGGCGAATCGCCTCAACATAGCCAGGTGGTGGCGACGAATTTATTTGAACGAATCGGAGATGAATGGAAAATGATTCACCATCATGGTTCTCCGTTAATGGAGTAAGATCACAGCCAACATCTGCCTTAGGAAGCTGTGGTATGAAGAACAGTATGAGCCCACTCTTCGACAATCGTATCACGTTCGTCCATAGTCATCGCACTGTATTTCTTGAACATGCCAAGGCCACCCTTCTTTTTCCGCCAAGCCAAAAACAACAAAAAATGTTCTTTACATAACGACCGTGTGCCAGCGGGAGCATACAGCGGCTCAGTGCAGCCACCAATTAAACACAATTCCGTACTCATGTTTTCATCTCCTGACAAAAGACTAGAAGCCATAGATTAAAGTGCATGTCTCCCGCAAAGTATGCCCAAAGGGAGAGCTCCAAGGCAATCAATCACCAAAGGGCCAACTTCATACTCTTCCTGCTTCTCTGCTGACGAATTCCTGCTCTCATGAGAAATTCCCTTGCGTTCTCGCACAAAAGGCGGGTATCGTACGTCACCTATTTTCCGGGAATAACACCACAAACTACCTATTTTATTATGTCTATCAGCAAAGGAGCCTGTATTGTGTTGACAGCTAAAGATGTGTTTGAACAAACAAAAGCGGCGGCCTTGGCTGCAACGGATGAGGACGAGAAACCGCTTCAAATTGATTATGCGGCCTTAGAAGGAAAAATTGCACGAACATTGGGCAGCCGAAAGATTGCGTTGCTTCATATCAATAAATTTCTTCCGGAAGGATATGAAGATCAGGGCCGGTTTAATGTGATAATGATGTCGGAAGGCAATGTGTTGTTCGACGTGGTCATTGGCGATTCGTACTTTCGATACGATGTGTTTTCCTGCTGCGATCTGGATAAAATCCAGCTCATTGATGGAACCTGGGATAATAAAGAAAACCGGACGCAAGACATGTTTCTGAGCCTACGGCTCATGCATGGCGATGAAGCCCATATTTTGTTAGCCCTTAGTGACGAGGAACGGGAACCGGTTTTGAAATTTGCCGATAAGATTTCCCAAGGCCGGCATCCCGAAACATCTCCCTGAGACCACGGTAGTTTAGAGCTTGAGAAACCTATGAAGGTTTGGTGAAAGGTAAGGCTAAAGCAGATGCGGGAATTTTTTTGTTATCAATTGAGACTTCTAGTTGAGTCCCGGGAGGTGTGAAATCTCGCAACGGAAATCCTAAGGCAATGGGTTTTTGAAGGAGCGGAGAGAAGGTGGCACTCGAGACCCATCCGACTTCTCTGGTCCCGGAAAATAGTTTGGCACCCCCTTCCGGGATATCGTTTTCTGTTCCCTCAACCACTAAACCGACTAGCCTTCGCTTCACCGATCCATACGTATCCATTCGCGCGACAACTTCCTGACCAGGGTAACACCCTTTCGATAAACTAAAAGCGATCCCTTCTAAGTTGGCTTCTGGCGGCACAATCCGCTCATTAATATCCGGGCCTAACCGGGGCAACCCGGCTTCAATTCGTACCGTCTCTCGTGTGGCACTCCCAATGGGTTTCATCCCCAAAGACTCTCCCACTTTTAAGAGATGAGCCCACAATGATTGCAGGATTTCAATGGGGACAAATAGTTCAAAGTCAGAGGCACAGGTTTCTTCCGTTTTTGCCACAAACCCCTCTACCCCTTCAAATTGAAAAGACACGGATTGAAGAGAATCAAGCCCCTCCCCTTCGACATGCAACGCCGTTTTGAGTACTTCTGTGGCTTTCGGACCACTCAGTAGCAAAAGCCCCTGAGTTTCGATACCCTTGGCCATTTTAGCCTTGGTGCCATATAGCAGAAACTTGCGAAATGCCGCATAGGTTTGGTCACTGACCTCCCCAACATCCTCGATGACAATTTCCTTCGGACGCATGAACACACGAAAATAGGACAAGATTTTTCCTTTATGGTCCATGAATGTGGAATAGCGACCTTGACCAGGTTGAAGCGGCAAGATGTCCTGGCTAATAATGCTTTGTAGCCACGTGCTTCGATCATCACCTGTGATGATCACTCTGCCCCGAGATGAAAGGTCTGCCAGGCCGGCGCTCGCATGAAGCGCATCATATTCTGCTTGCGGGTTCCCATAATGAAGGGGAACATGCCAATCCTCTTGGGGTCCCAAAACCGCGCCCAGCGCCCGATGCTGTTCGTCAAGAGGAAGCGCATTCATGAGGGAGTTGAGGCCGTGACTTCTTCAAATAAGGCTAAGGTTCTAGCCGAGAACTCGTTGCGTGAAACCACTTTTTGAATGCCCAGTTCTTTGGCCAACTGCCAGGATCCGACTTCTTCATGATTAGCAAAAGCCAGAACTGGAAGAGATGCAGTTTCGGGAGAGGATTTAAGACCTTTTAGGATATCCGGCGCATTCAATCGATCATCATTCATGTTGACGATGACGCCCACGGGCCGGCTCTGAAGGGCTTTTTCTTGCCAATCATCAGCATTGCGGATTCGCTCAAGTTTATAGCCCGTTGGCAAAAAGGCGTCACGAATCTTGGTATAGAAAAAGATATCACTCACGGCGACCAGAATCGTTTTGATTTCGCTCATACAATCAGCCTTATACAAATGTTTAATTCATTAATGTAAGAATACGCATCAACGCCTGCTTCGCCGCTTTATATTCGGGATTCAGGGCCAGCGATTTTTTGTACGACTCAACCGCCTTATCCCATTCTCCCTGCCGCTCGTACACCCGGCCAAGATTCATATGAGGAAAGTTGGGGTTTTCATAGCGTTTGGCATTCATCGCTTTTTCCAGCCAGGGAATCGCTTCATCCAATTGATTCAGCTCAATCAGGTACACACCAATGTCATTGTACGGATTGCCGAAATCAGGATCTTGTTGAATCGCCTTGTGGCATTCTTCAATGGCTTCATTCAGTTGCCCCATAAAGCTATAGGTCCAACCTAGAAACGTATAAGCTTCTGCCGTGGGATGTGCATCCAGAGATTGTTTATAAATCTCGACAGCTTCTTCCAATTGTCCCTTCATTTGAAGCTCATAGGCTTGCTGAAACAGATTCCAAGCAGCAATTTTGTCCTCTTCTTTTCCGTCGCCTTGATCGATGAAATCTTGTACATCCATAACAGTATCGACATGCACTCGCCTACAAAAGCTACTCTCCTTTAAGTTTTTGACGAACAAGTTCCGCTGCACGCCGCCCTGACAGCAGCATGGAACCAAACGCCGGCCCCATTCGAGGGGTGCCATCCACTGCCGCAACAGCCAGGCCGGTGACAAAACAATTGGGATAGATTTCTCTGGTATTTTCCACAACGAGAGCTTCGGATTTGGCAACCCACATGGCCCCATTGCCGGGAACTTTTGTGTGGAGATTTCGTCGATTGAGAAGATCCACTACAACAGCATCATGGCCCGTCGCATCCACAACGATTTGACTTTCAAGTGCAATAGGATCGACATGAATAATGTCATGCCCGGCCATCTCTGCCGTAGTATTATTCACCACCACGCCTTCCAATGACCCAGCCTCCCGTACAATCAAATCTAACACGCGGGTGAGATTCATCACGCGGACCCCTGATTCATAAGCCGCAGCGATAAGGCGGGCAGTGGCATGAGGAGGATCAACCATCGTCATGCCATCGCATTCCTTAATGGGTTTGTATGGAATCCCAAGTTCTTCCAAAATGAGGTCAGCAGGGGCGCAGATCGTGGCTTTGTTCATCAGGTAGCCACCTGACCAAAATCCTCCTCCAAGGGCCAAGCTCTGTTCGATGAGTACTGTCTTGAACCCGTGTTTGGCCACATCTCTGGCACAAAGCAACCCTGATGGCCCAGCACCAACAATGATGACATCGCTTTCGATGAATTGATCGAATTCTTTGTAATATTCCCGTGCAATGTGACGTGTAACATCACGTTCACGGAGGGGGGCCATTTTCGTTTGACTCATATCCGGTTCTTTCTAAGAACATGCTTTATAAATAAATCTCGTTGCCAGCCTTTCGAAATTCTTCCGACTTCTCTTGCAGCCCCACCTGAATGGCTTGATCTTCTTTGACGTTCTTTTGCGCCGCATAGTCCCGCACGTCCTGCGTAATCTTCATTGAGCAAAAATTTGGCCCGCACATGGAACAAAAATGGGCACCTTTCGCGGCCTGCGCTGGCAAGGTGGCATCGTGATAATTGCGAGCGGTTTCTGGGTCAAGGGAAAGATTAAATTGATCTTCCCAACGGAATTCAAAGCGCGCTTTGGATAAGGCATTGTCACGAGCTTGCGCTCCCGGATGTCCTTTGGCCAGATCGGCGGCATGGGCCGAAATTTTATAGGCAATCACACCATCTTTGACGTCTTCCTTATTCGGCAAGCCTAAATGTTCTTTTGGCGTGACATAACACAGCATCGCGCAACCGTACCAGCCGATCATGGCCGCGCCAATCCCCGAAGTAATATGGTCATAACCAGGTGCAATGTCCGTGGTGAGCGGGCCTAAGGTATAAAATGGAGCTTCCTTACAGGTACTGAGCTGTTTGTCCATATTTTCTTTAATCATGTGCATGGGAACATGCCCGGGGCCTTCAATCATGACTTGGACATCATGTTCCCAAGCAATATCCGTCAATTCTCCAAGCGTCTCTAATTCGGCGAACTGCGCCGCATCGTTGGCGTCGGCAATCGACCCGGGACGAAGACCGTCACCTAAACTAAATGAGACATCATAGGCTTTCATGATGTCGCAAATTTCTTCAAAGTGCGTATAAGCGAAATTTTCTTGATGGTGAGCCAAACACCATTTGGCATGAATCGACCCGCCGCGTGAAACAATACCTGTCATACGATTGGCTGTCATCGGGACATAGGCCAGTCGGACGCCAGCATGGATGGTAAAGTAGTCAACTCCTTGCTCGGCTTGCTCTATCAGAGTATCGCGAAACAGCTCCCATGTGAGTTCTTCCGGCTTCCCGCCAACTTTCTCTAATGCCTGATAGATAGGAACGGTTCCAATAGGGACAGGAGAATTCCGAATAATCCATTCCCGGGTTTCATGAATATTTTTCCCGGTCGACAGATCCATGACCGTATCCGAACCCCACCGGATCGACCAAATCAGCTTTTCGACCTCCTCTTCAATGGAGGACGTGACAGCCGAGTTACCGATATTCGCATTGATTTTCACAAGAAAGTTTCGGCCAATAATCATGGGCTCTACTTCGGGATGATTGATATTTGACGGAATGATGGCTCGCCCTCGGGCGACTTCGTCCCGCACAAATTCCGGGGTAATGTGAGAAGGAATGGCTGCCCCCCAGGCCTGTCCAGGATGCTGTTCAACGCCTCGCATGTGTCCATTTTTTCGCAGGACCTCAGCTTGTTCCTCACGTGTTTGGTTTTCCCGAATAGCGATAAATTCCATCTCGGGCGTCACAATCCCTTTTCGAGCATAGTGCATTTGCGAAACATTCATGCCCGATTTTGCGCGAAGGGGTCTACGGCTCAAAGCAAAACGGATGGCATCCAGACTGGCATCTGTGGAACGTTTGCGGCCATAGATGGAGGTGACTTCGAGAAGTTCCTCCACATCATGACGACCCAAAATCCATTCTCTCCGCAAAGGACGCAGGCCCTGGCGAACGTTTATCGTTACGTCAGGATCGGTATAAGGGCCGGAAGGATCATAGACTGTAATGGGTGGATTCGGCGTTGGCGATGCACCATTTGGCCCTTGAGTTGGGGTTAAGGTAATTTCCCGCATGGGCACGCGAATGCTGGGATGAGAACCCGGCACATAGATTTTTCGCGATGCCGGAAAGGGTTCGGTCGTCAATGTCGCCGAAGGGGTCGCGGTGGGATCAGCTTTTACAGGGAGTATGTCCTGGTTTGGCGAAAGGGTCAGATCGTGTTGTGGTGTGCTCATGGGAGGATCCTTTCTCAGGATGACCAGTGAATTTCAGGGTCTGTTGAAAAAAGCCGTCAGCGGCGTTCTCGCTATTTTTCCGTGCTCACATAACACCAGTATGCTCCGCGCGCAAAAATAGCTGCGGCCTTGCTGAACGAACTTTTTTGAACAGACCCATTCAAGCGATGATGGCTAATGCGGGGAGAAATAAAAAAGGCCACATTCGGTAAGAATGCGGCCTAAACTCTCGTACTTTCTTTGCCGCTTCCCTACGCTGGTATTATCCAGGTCAGGTATGAGGGTCGTCCAAGTGCATTTGGACATCTCAGCGAAAACGCTCCCCTAGCCTTTGTCGATACAATGCTAACGCTCAGCTGATACCTTGTCAATGAGCCAAGTGATCTGCTTACGAGGAGTGACGGGCAGAAAGTCCCATGAGGTCTGCGCCTTTTTCAACTATCCGAGATCTGGTACAATACAGAGTTACTTCTTCATTTTCTTACGTTTTTGGGGGCTACGATGAGCCAACTACTGAATCCAACTAGTTTAGACATAAAGGAAGATACTGGAGCCGTTTCTAGCAGTTCCGAGTTGCCTATTGCGGATTATCAGGATCTCTCCGCCGAGGAACTGTTTGACAGAATTGTGACGGCAAAGAAAACTTTGGGGGATCAAGTTTTAATCTTGGGCCATAATTATCAGCGGGATGAAGTGATCGTCCATGCTGATTTGCGTGGAGATTCGTTATTGCTCTCGAAGTTAGCCGCTGAACGATCTGAATTTCCTCATGTCGTATTTTGTGGCGTCCATTTCATGGCGGAGACGGCCGATATCCTGAGCCGGTCAAAGCAAACAGTGATTTTGCCGGATTTGAATGCGGGTTGCTCGATGGCTGATATGGCGGCAATCGAACAAGTGGATGAATGCTGGGATGCGCTTGGTCAAGTAGTGTCAGTTGAGGAAGTGGTGACACCCGTCGTGTACGTGAATTCCGCCGCCGATCTCAAAGCTTTTTGCGGCGAACACGGGGGCATCACCTGTACGTCGTCCAATGCCAAAGCCGTCATGGACTGGGCATGGTCAAGACGAGAAAAAATCCTCTTCTTCCCTGATGAACATCTTGGGCGAAATGTCGCGAATAAGATGGGATTTCCCAAAGATGAAATGATCGTGTGGGATCCTTTTAAGAATAATGGCGGTAATTCAGCCGAGGCCATTCGGAAAGCTCGGCTAATTTTGTGGAAAGGGCATTGCAGTGTGCATCAAATGTTCCAACCCAATCATGTTGATTATTTCAGAAAGCAGAATCCCGATATCCAAGTCATTGTGCATCCTGAATGTCATGAAGATGTTGTGAACAAGGCTGATTTTGTCGGCTCAACTCAATATATTATTCAAACCGTGTCTGACGCGCCGGCCGGCACGTCTTGGGTGGTCGGCACCGAATTAAATCTCGTGAACCGCCTGAAGGCGGAACAAACCGATAAAACCGTATTCTTTCTTTCACCTATGGTTTGTCGCTGTGCCACCATGTTCCGCATTGATGCCCCGCACCTCTGTTGGTCCATGGAAAATTTAGCTCAAGGGCAGGTGGTCAACCATATTTCGGTACCGGATGATGAAAAAGTCCTCGCAAAGATCGCGTTAGAACGCATGATGGCGCTGAGTTAACTTCCTTGTCTAGCTAATTTTCTTTCCTCACATCATTAGACAACTCATCAATATTCATCCACGTCTTCACATACCTCTCGCTGTATCTGTTTTTGTTAAGAATGTCGTTTGACGCGTTTTGAGACCAGGGCTAGAATGATCTGGGAAATGCCTAAGCTTTTTCGAGACTTTTCTTATGGACTATAAATCCACATTAAACCTTCCACGGACCGAGTTTCCCATGAAGGCCAATTTACCGCAAAAAGAACCAGAGCGGTTGGCCTGGTGGGATCAACAGCGGCTCTACGACAAAATCCAGGAATCCCGCCAGGACTGTCCGTTGTATATCCTTCATGACGGCCCACCTTACGCCAATGGTCATATTCATATCGGACATGGGCTGAACAAAATTTTGAAGGACATCATTATCAAGTCAAAGACCATGGAAGGTTTCCGCGTGCCCTATATTCCGGGGTGGGATTGCCATGGACTTCCAATAGAACATCAAGTCTCTAAACAACTGGGTTCCAAGAAAAAAGATCTGAGCGCGGTGGAACTACGGAAAATTTGCCGTGACTACGCACAGAAGTTTGTGGGAATTCAACGGGACGAATTTCGGCGATTGGGAATTTTTGGCGATTGGGAGCATCCCTATCTCACCATGGACCATGCCTATGAAGCGGCGATTGTGCGTGAATTCGGGAAATTTGTGGAAAAGGGACGTGTGTATAAAGGATTAAAGCCAGTGTTGTGGTGCACCGTTGATCAAACTGCATTGGCCGAAGCGGAAGTGGAATACGAAGACCACGTCTCTCCTTCCATCTATGTGAAGTTTCCTTTTACGGCTTCACCGGCTGAGTTGAGCGCCAATCAACGGTTGGATCTGCCACAAGTTAAAGACCTCAAGACTGTTTCAGTTGTTATTTGGACCACCACTCCGTGGACTCTTCCGGCTAACCAGGCCGTCTGCCTGCATCCTGAATTGGATTATGCAGTGCTTCAAGTTGGTCACGAGGCCATGATCATCGCGGCTGGCTTAGCAGAGGGGTTTGCTAAAGCCTGCCAGCTTGAGCCATTCGAAATACTGGGCAAGGTCAAAGGAAAAGATTTGGAAGGCTGGACGTGCCAACCGCCATTTGCCAAGAAAGCCGTACCGATTCTCAGTGGAGACTTCGTGACATTGGAGCAAGGAACCGGGTGCGTCCACATTGCCCCTGGTCACGGCATGGACGATTATCTGTTGGCACTGAAATATAACAAGCCGCCCTTTCGTGACGTGCTACCCAATCACCAGCCTTTAGACATCTTCGTGCCAGTCAATAATGCCGGGCGGTTTACAGAAGAATTTCCTGAATGTGAAGGGCAACCGGTTTTAGAAGCCAACACTGGTATTATGAACCTCTTGAAATCGAAAGACTTGCTGGTTGGTGAAAAGAAGCTAGAACATTCCTATCCGCATTGTTGGCGATGCAAGAATCCGGTTATTTTCAGGGCCACCCACCAATGGTTCGTCTCGATGGAAGAGGCCGATTTGCGCCAGGACGCTTTGAAGCAAATAGACCAGGTGCAATGGTTCCCTGAGCGTGGGCGCGATCGCATTTATGGCATGATTTTAAATCGTCCCGATTGGTGTTTGTCCCGCCAACGCATGTGGGGCACGCCAATTCCAGTGTTTTCCTGTGAAGGCTGTGAAACGCCACTTGCCAATGCCACAGTAATCGAACATATCAGCAGCCTCATGCAAGAAAGCGGAGCCGATATCTGGTTTAGCCATACGGCTGCCGATCTGCTTCCCCCTGGAACAATCTGTGAAAAGTGTGGGCAATCTGCATTTAAAAAAGAACATGATATTTTGGATGTCTGGTTTGAATCAGGCGTGAGTCATGCAGCCGTGCTAAAGCCTCAAGGGAACGGCTGGTATCCGGCAGATTTGTATCTTGAAGGTTCCGATCAACACCGGGGATGGTTTCACAGCTCGCTGCTGACCTCAGTAACAACCGACCAACAAGCGCCTTATCGAGCCGTGCTAACACATGGATTTGTGGTGGATGGCGAAGGCAAGAAGATGTCGAAGTCAGCCGGCAATGTGGTCACCCCGCAAGAAATCATCAAAGAATCCGGCGCGGAAATTTTGCGGTTGTGGGTGGCGTCGCAGGATTATCAGGAAGATCTTCGTATTTCCAAAGACATTGTGAAGCAGTTGATGGATGCATATCGAAAGATACGCAACACCTGCCGGTTTCTTTTAAGTAACTTGTTTGATTTCGATGTCACGCTTCATGCCGTATCGCATTCTGAGCTGCCAGAGCTAGACCAGTGGGCCTTGTGGCGTCTTGAGCAACTCATTCACAATGTGAAAACAGGCTATGCCCGGTTCCAGTTTCGGCAAGTTGTCCATGAGCTCGACTATTTTTGCTCCACCGATATGAGCGCAACCTACCTGGATATTTTAAAAGACCGCCTCTATACCTTTCCGACGGACTCGCCTCTTCGTCGTGGATCGCAGACGGTCTTGTTTGAGATTGTGACAGCGTTGGCTAAGCTGATGGCGCCGATTCTCAGTTTTACGGCAGAAGAAATTTGGCAAGTCTTGCCAAAGATCACGGGGAAAGACTCACCAATCAGCGTGCATCTTGCACAATTTCCAGACTCGCCGAAGGTATTTGCCAACACAGAGTTACACAAGACGTGGGATTATCTATTCCAAGTTCGAAAGGTGGTGCAAGGCGCGTTAGAGAAAAAGCGGCGGGATAAAGTCATTGGCTCATCATTGGAAGGGGCAGTTATCTTGCAGGCGACAGAACCACAATATACATTGCTCAAGCGTTATCGAGAAGAGCTGCCTGCCGTCTTTATTGTGTCAGAGGTGCAAGTGGAATCGATTAGTGAAATTGTCGAGCACAACCATGAGTTCGTGGATACCGGTCTTGGCCTGGCGATCAACGTGATCAAAGCTGATGGCATCAAATGTGATCGATGTTGGAACATTCGGCATGATGTGGGCCGTCAGCCTCAGCACCCCACTCTATGCGCGCGTTGTGTCGAGGCTGTGTGAGCGACACGTTTCGTCGATATAGCATTCTTGGATGCGTGGTGCTGACGATTATTGTCGTCGACCAACTCACCAAAGCCTATATCGATAGTTCCATGTCTCTCCATCAATCCATCTCCATCATCCCCGGATATTTCAATTTGACGTATATCCGCAACCCTGGAGCGGCATTTGGCATTATGGGGACCTGGAGTAGCGGCTTTCGCCTGGTGTTCTTTTTTCTCACCTCCGTTTTGGCCATGGGTTTACTCTTCACCATATTTTGGCGCTTGGAGCCGGGCGATTGGTGGGGACAACTCACCATCGCCTCAATCTTTGGAGGAGCCATCGGCAATTTTATCGATCGGTTACAATATGGCGAAGTCATTGATTTCTTAGATTTCTATGTGAACGGCTATCACTGGCCAGCCTTCAATGTGGCCGACTCGGCCATCAGTGTCGGCGTCGTCTCCCTCCTCCTCCTCTTCGCCTTCGAAAAACGCAAACCCGACCTCACCCCCCAAGAAGACCCCCACCTCTAACAAACATCACCCTATAATCGAATAGGGGTCAGACTTGAATTAATTAATTCGAGTCTGACCCCTAAATTATGTTGCCCCCTCACCGTTCCCTCTCCCCTCAAGGGGCAAGGAGATAGGAGACAATACGAAAAAACTCTCCAGAGAGTATCGATGGAAGTTCTTTGTCATGACGATATGACGCAGCGTTGAAGCCCCTAGCAGAGAAAACTCCGTTGCTAATCAGAACACAATATTTTATGCTAATTACAGAGCAACGTATTGTTTGCCGAACAACGGCACGGCCATTATCATGACGACGCTTCCAGCCAGCTTAAAATTTACCTATGACGAGTATTGTGCATTTCCAGAAGACGGAAAGCGCCATGAACTCATTGATGGAAACCATTACGTGACTCCTGCGCCCTTGACCAAACATCAACGGATTGTGGCCAACTTACATCGACTCACTGGACCTGTCGTCCATGAGCATTCGCTGGGGACGGTCCTCTTTGCTCCAGTCGATGTGCTGCTCTCGAACGTGGACGTCGTCCAACCTGATTTTCTGTTCGTCTCCAAAGCCCGCACGGTGATCATTACAGAATCCAACATTCAAGGTGCGCCAGATCTGGTCGTCGAAATTTTATCGGAGAGTACCAAAAAAAAATGGTGAAGGCATTAAGCGTCTACTGTATGAGCGTGCCCAGGTTCAAGAATATTGGATCATCGATCCCGTCTCAGAATCTGTCAAAACGTTCCAATTACAAGAAGGCCGATACCATGCCCCACTCGAACTGACATGCGCACCAACCACGACTGTCCTCACCACCCCTCTTCTCCCCGGACTTTCACTCTCTCTGTCTGAGATTTTTTCCTAACCTGATTGTGTCCATACCGAGTATCTTCAGGGAGTGTTGAATAATGAAGATATCAACGGCCATATTTCGCCAGTAGGCCCTTGGCGATCAACTGTTCAAAAAAGTCCGTCCAGTCCTGTCCTGAGGCCTCCCGAAGAGAAGGCCGCTGGCGGCTTTTTTCAACAGACCCAATAAGGGAAAGAGTCACGTCTTAGATAGTGTCGTCACGAGATGAGAAATCTGTTATGATTCGCAGAACAAGGAGGTGCTACGATGAGTAAGATTCACCGACGACACGATCTGTCTGACCGCCTGTGGAGCCTTTTAGAACCGCTCTTGCCCGGCCAAAAGGGCCAGTGGGGTGGGCAAGCCCGGGACAATCGCTTATTTCTCAATGCCGTCTTTTGGATCTTGCGGACCGGCGCGCCGTGGCGTGATCTGCCGCCCGATCTCGGCGACTGGAAGAACACGCATCGTCGCTTTTGCCGCTGGCGGGACCACGGCCGCTGGGAGAAGATCCTGGAGCGGCTCATTGATGAGCCGGACATGGAGTGGTTAATCATCGATGCGAGTCACATCAAGGTCCATCCGCATGCGGCGGGGGCGGTCGGGGGTAATGAGGCGATGGGGCGCACCAAAGGGGGCTCAACACCAAGGTCCATTTGGCCGTGGATGCCCATGGTTTGCCGCTCCGAGTTCTTGTTACAGCAGGTCCCGTGGCGGATTGTACGCAGGCTGAGCCACTGATAGCCGGCTTCGAGGCCGAGGCCCTGCTGGGGGATAAGGCCTATGACACGGAGGCGATTGTCCATGAAGCTGAGCGACGAGACATGGCACCGATCATCCCCCCAAAGACCAATCGGCGCACGCCTCGTGAGTACGATCGATACTTGTACCGAATGCGCCACCTAGTCGAAAATGCGTTTCTGCATCTGAAGCGTTGGCGAGGCATTGCCACCCGATATGCCAAAAAGGCGTCCTCCTTTTTGGCCATGGTGCAAATCCGTTGTATTTGGCTGTGGGGATCAATCTTGTGACGACACTCTCTAGTAGGCGGCGGTTTTTTTCAATCAGCCCAATTTTGATTTGACCCTAGATTACAGAACGTTTAACTTGGCTTACCATAATTGATGCGACTATTAACCATGAAAAGTCATAAGCTTAGCCGAGCGATTCCTTTCCTGCTCGTTCCGATACTTCTCTCACTATTGAGCCCAGAGGTGAGTATAGGAGCCGAGCGACAGAAGCCATCGAATAAATGTCCTTCCCGGGGAACGCCTATCCATGTGCATATTCATGGAATCCGAAACTCGGAAGGGACGGTAAAGGCTGTGTTGTATGGTCCCGAGCCCGAAACGTTTTTAGTGAAAGGTAAGAAAGTCGATAAGGAGCGAGAACCAGCTGAAGCAGGGGCAATGACACTCTGTGTAGCGGCCCGCCAAAAAGGGAAGTATGCCGTGGTAGTCTATCATGACGAGAATGATAACCATAAATTTGATCGCAACTGGATAGGATTACCTATTGAAGGCTTTGGTGTCTCGAATGATCCCACGCTTTTTTTAGCCCCGCCAAGCTTTGAAGAATCCGCTTTTGAGATGAATGGTGAACTAACCCATGTTGATGTTGAGATGAAATATTAGGAGACTAGCTAGACACTACCGTCTAAGAAACCAAACCGAAAGCACTGAAAAACATGGCCCCTGCTGAGCGCGCTCAGCAGGGGCCGTGCAGGATAACGAGGAGGGTTAAGCTCCTATTGTTATGTTAGATTTTGCTTTCGTACATTTTTTTCAACTTCCAATATCTCTACCTCCCCTACCCCCTCCTTCCAAAGGAGAGGAAGGGGAAGTCCGTCAATAAATGTTAGAAGTTGATCCAGAGTTGGGTATAGCCCCAGTCCTGGTCGTTGGTTGCACCACTTTCATCATTCTTCGTCAGATAATCTCCGGCAAAGAAGTGACCATAACCAATCTGCCAGCCAACTTTGTTATTTTTGAAGAACAAGGTATAAACCACATCGATCTCACCACCAAGTGATTTTTCCTTATTCCCGGCAGGCGTGGTTTTAAATACGGCCTGGTTGGCCCCGTACCAATTGTCATCCCTATTGGCCAAACGCATGATATGTCCAGCCACTTCAAAGTGACTGTTGGCCGTTGGGCGCAGTTGCAAATTCCCACCATAGGTCAACATATTCTGCCAGGACATCCTGTCCATATAACCAAAGTGGATATGGTTGGTGGGGAACAATTGACTAAAGGTTCCTCCGCATTTATTGCCTCCATCTTCATTACAACTGCCATCACCGGAAGCATAGTTAAATTCCGCACCGATTCGGGGTTGCATGGGCACGGGGAACGTCACACCCGCATCTATATGTCCAGCCAACGCATTAATCCGTTCATTTCTGTTCCCACCGTTCGTGCTAGCTGGACCGATTGATCCAAACTGCCAGTAGCCTTCCGCCGTAACATCAAAGATTCCTGGTTTGGCTGCTATGCGGGCACCCACGGTATGTCGGCTTTGGTTTTGTGGTTGTCCTCCAGGAGGGCTTCCACCAACACCCGTTGCCCCATTACCAGCTCCGTTCACTGTAACCGGGAATCCTGGCGGATCGTCGAAAGTTTGGTTTCCGGGATTTTGCGACCCACCGCTCGCGCCGCCATCCTCAAAGATCCAGGCGGGCTCTATGGCGACACCACCAAACTTCATTGGCAAACGCACAAACCAAATATCGCCATCATAGGTATCGGCCGATGGGGTTCCAACGCCACAACCTCCTGCACTGCCAGCACAGTTTCCTTCAGCCACTCGCAACCAACCAGCTTCGACAGGAATGCTTGAATGGTTATAGCGGAGGGTCACCCCATCAAAGGCGAACCCGACATTATTCCAGTCAAAGTGCCCAAAGACACGGTGATTCCCCCAGACCATTAATTGACGACCCGCCTTTAGGGTCAAATTAGGGGCCAAGAAATTTCTGACCAACATGAACCCTTGACGGAGAAACAAGTCTGATCCAGTTCCATTCGGATTGATGGGTCCGCTCCCCCGATCAGGATCAACGGTACCCCAATTATGGGAGACCTGAGGTTGCGCAAAAAACACAACATCCGGAGACAAGGCATAGTGAAATCCTAACCGGATGAGTTGTTGCGTAAAGAACGAAGATTGATTATCCGCATCTGCAAATTTATTATTTGCGTTCGGAGCTCCGCTTACCCCAAAACCGCCTTTGGATCTGAATTCCGGCCGCACACGCATGTCGCCAGAAACGGTCAATTTTGTGGGATCAAACACAGCCCCAGCCGGTGGGTCAAAATTGTGATAGGGCACTAAATCTGGAATGGCCCGCGGCACCGCGGGGACATTGGTGTTTTTGTCTGTGGCCGGGGTCGTTTTTTGGGCAAAACCCGGCGCGGCAGACATGGCCACAAGCAAGGCTGCTGCGGTCAACCTCGTAAAGGTTCGGTAAAAAGTCCTCATTGCACTCCTCCTGTTAGTGAAAACCTTTGTGGACTCGATCTCCATCACTATCAACACATCTTTTAGAACTGATGGCGTCTCGCGTCCCCTTCCGTTTTGAATAATTTGTGCCTTGTCTCATTCAAAGCACTGGTTTTTACATCACCCTTACGGCCGCCCCAACCACGATTGGGAATTTGCCGCATAGGTTTATACTGCTAATTAGATGCCAATTGATCAACAAACTCCTAAGTTATTAAAAGATAATACTTTTTCTTCAGACATACAGAAAAAATCAACTAAGGGTTATCGCGTGAATGCTACGATGGTTGCAAAAACCCAACACTAGAATAACTGTGCGTTTGTTCGACAGAGGTACCCCTTGAATGGTGACAGCACTCTGGAGGAGATTCTCGTTGCGGCAGGAAATAAGAATGGTATCAGGAAATTGTCAACACCGCTCCAAGAATTCTCCTTAGCCTCTCCTCCCCAATTACACAGGCCTTGACCCTCCAGGATCTGTGACTTGATCTGTCGCTCCTTTGATTTCTTCTTCCGCGTCTTTGATGGTTGACTCAAGATCTTGTTCTACAGCTTTTAACTCCTGTGTAATCATATTAATTTCTGGTTCAACAGACTGCCGCAAGTCATCAGTGGTTTCTTTAAAGCCTTTCACGGCCTTCCCAACCTGCTTGCCAATTTCAGGCAGTTCTTTGGGGCCAAAGAGCATGAACGCAATGACCAAGATGATCAAAATTTCCATTGCCCCTAAGCCAAACATAATCTTGCTCTATTCTAGGTGGGAAATCAGACACACAGCCTGAACAATATTCGGATGACGCTGCTTGATATCGTTCACCTTGCTGAGCCAGGTTCACCGTACCAGCCTTATGTGCTATCCCTGTTTGGGCTGCGTGGATTCTACTGGTTGCTGAACGGCGGCTTGTGGCTCAGGAGCCGGCGCCGCTTGGGGTTGACCAGCAACTTGTTGAGGTTGTGGCGGAGCCTGGGTGCCTTCTAGATCGTCGTTGGGTGTCACATCAAGAGCATCAGCTTCAGCCACAGACTTCTTAAAGCCTTTAATGGCTTTCCCGAGCCCTTCACCCAGTTGGGGAATTTTCCCCGCACCAAAAATGATAAGGACGATAATGAGGATGAGCAACAGCTCCATCCACCCAAATGATCCAAACACCGACTCACCTCAATATGTGTATCAGTAATAAGGGTACAATTTTGAAAAAGTCGCGGGATTATACACAACTGACTGAAAAAAATCTACCTTTTACTTCTCTCAGACAACCGTTCACAGGGCATTGAATCATGAAGAGATCCAGGGCAATTATTTCGCGAGGAAAGCGTTGGAGATCAACGGTTTCGTGTTGAATGCGCCTTACTGTCCCGCAAACGAGAAATGCGTGTAATCAACCGGCTGAGGAGGAAATTGTAGCAGGGCCTTAATGCTTTCAAGCTCATAGCCAAGTTTTTCCAACGCAGGCATCGCAGCTCGAACCTCGGTTTCAGTCAGATACGCAATGGTATCGGGCACACCATGACTGGGTAGGGCTTGTAGAAGAGCTTCTAATTCACTCCGTTCTTTTGGTGGTGTGCTTTCATCGATAGGAAATTCGATATGGCGCCGATACGGTGAACGATACGTCTGATTGACCGCTTCTAAGGTACGCAAAATAAAGGCATCCAGCTTCCAAGGCTCACCTTCTGGTGGATAGGGATGCGACGCCAGCAAATCCATCACGCTCAGGACATGCATCCCAAGATTTCTGGAAACAAAATCACGCTGCGATTCAATCATGCCGGTTTGAATTCCCAAATGCATCGCCACACTCTGTAACAGTTGGAAGTTCACCATAAAACTGAATTGGCCACCTTGGACTGTGTAACAGGGCTTTTCAGGGTCGTTGAGGACACGAGGGTCAGCAGTTCCTGCATCAAAACTACTCAAGCCAATGGCATCAGCGGCCAGAAGCCGTTTGGCTTCCTGGAGACTTTGGCAGGCCCCCATGTTGTACGGAACCAGCACTTCCTCATCAATGCCCTTGAGAAATTCCGTGACCGTCCGGCGAAAAGGAAAGGCTTTGGCATCAATCGGTTGGTACTCTCGCTCCCACACTAAATCTCCCAAGAACGACGCGAATGTGGGCAATGTTTCAAGATCGGCTGTATCAAACGCTTCCACAAACTTTGGCCAATCAGGAAAATCCGCCAACCGTTCTTCGTTTAAATTAGGACGAAGCTGCTCTTCTTTGATATCTCCGTCCTTTCGCAGGACAAGTTTCGTCGGCAACTCACTCCACAACTCATTACAAATAATACGATCGACAGAGTTATCTTCAAATGATGCCAGGTCTTCGACTCCTCGACATTCAAACGCCACCCGATCCTTGTGCTTGGCCAAGTCACCATTCTGCTTGGCCTGCTCCAACAGTAGAGCCTCTCGCTCAATACAAATATATTGAATTCTGGGAAATAGCACTTCTTCCTTGTCTAATTCCTGAAGACGGTCTAAAAAACAGGCGGCTAAATTTCCATTTCCAGCCCCCCACTCCATGACGATGAGCGGAAGAGCAGCGCTTGTTTCTTCTCGGGATTTTTCGCGGGCGGCACATTGCCGCCAATAGTCCTCTGCCAGCGCATACCCCAGACGGAAATCCGCCGCGGCAAACGTCTGATAAAATTCACGCACCCGATTTCCCAAAAGACCATAAAACAGACGGTTGATATGTGCTTGCC
Organism: Nitrospirales bacterium; assembly: GCA_965223315.1. Lineage (GTDB taxonomy): Bacteria > Nitrospirota > Nitrospiria > Nitrospirales > UBA8639 > Nitrospira_E. The sequence goes on along the minus strand of CBDCWD010000004.1, from coordinate 1,321,427 downwards.
AGACATCAACTGGTTTAAAATCTCCTACAAGTTGTGGCAACGCATCAGGATCTTTAGCAGTTTGAGCACTCATAAATGTTGACCTATCGGCTTTCTCACATTACGAATAATGGCTAGGGCAGCGGACATCAATATTTAAAGGGGCGAAATCGCAAAAATCTTAACAAAGGCTCTTTTCAGGCTGCAAGATAATGGACAAGGGGAGTGTTGAATAATGAAGACATCAACGGCCATATTTCTCCAAGAAGCCCTTGGCGACCAATAGCGTCGGTGCGGTTCAAAAAAGTCTGTCCAGTCCTGTCCTGAGGCCTCCCGAAGGGAAGGCCGCAGCCCTTTTTGCGCGCGGAGCGTATCCGCACTACGTGAGCACGGGGAAAGGGCGAGAACGCCGCTGGCAGCTTTTTTCAACAGCCCCACAAGAAGGCTTGACCAGGGAACCCCGGCAAGAGTAGAGGTGTGAATGTCCTTTCACAATGTTGCCTATGCATTGAACGCACTTCTCAGGGCCTGTAAGATTAAGTGTGTAATTGGTTATCATCATGGATTTATTTTCTGAAGGAGGACTGATGACCAAGAACAGTACAAAAACCGATGCCTTGCTCGATGACTTATTGCAAGACTGTGACTCGCCTGAAGATATTCTTGGGGAGCATGGGCTGTTGAAAGGGTTGACCAAACGGTTGGTGGAGCGGGCACTGGCGGCTGAACTCACCAATCATCTGGGGTATGCTCCTCATGCCCGTCACCAGGCCCAGAACGGAAACGTCCGCAATGGCACGAGTGCCAAAACGATTGAGACCGCTCAAGGTCCAGTGGAGCTGGCCGTGCCCCGAGATCGATCAGGCACGTTTGAACCGGCCGTCGTCAAGAAACGCCAACGGCGGCTCGAGGGTTTTGATGACAAAGTGCTAGCCCTGTATGCCCATGGACTGACCACGCGGGAAATTCAAGGGCATCTCGAAGAGCTGTACGGGACCGACGTCTCGCCCACGCTGATTTCGACGATCACCGATGCCGTCTTAGAAGATGTGCGGCTCTGGCAAAGTCGGCCGCTGGAGACGGTGTATCCCATCCTGTATTTTGATTGCCTGTTTGTGAAATCGCGACACGATGGAGCGGTCAAGACCAAAGCCGTCTATGTTGCCCTCGGCGTGACGCTCACGGGAGAGAAGGAACTCCTGGGCCTGTGGGTCAGTGAAACGGAAGGAGCCAAGTTTTGGTTAGCGGTGTTCACGGACTTGCAACAGCGAGGCGTGAAGGATTGCTTTGTCGCTTGTGTCGATGGGCTGACCGGGTTACCCGAAGCCTTGGAAACCATCTTTCCCCAGACTCAGGTGCAACTCTGCATTGTCCATAAAGTGCGCCACGCCTTACGGTACGTGGTCTGGAAAGAACGCCGCCCGGTCGCCCGCGATTTACGAGCGATCTATGGCGCGGCCACGCTGGCAGAAGCCGAAGAAGCCTTGGAGCGCTTTGCGCAGATGTGGGATCAAAAATATCCCTCAATTAGTGCCAGTTGGCGTCGCGACTGGACACGGTTGACCGTGTTCTTTGACTATCCCCCTGAAATTCGGAAAGTGATCTATACGACCAATGCGATTGAATCCCTGAATTTCTCATTACGGAAGGTCCTCAAAAAACGCGGCGCGTTCCCAACCGATGAAGCCATTTTGAAAGTGCTCTACCTGGGGATGCAACGCATTGCCAAGAAATGGACCATGCCCATTCCAGAATGGAAACGAGCGCTCAATCAGTTTGCCATTCTATTAGGAGACCGAGTGTCAACGAAAGAGTAATTCACGATCAGTTACACAGAAGACTTGACAGGCCCACTTCTCATCCAACTGACACTCAATCAATGACCCGACTTCGCACGTTTTCGACACACCTCTTGGGCTCTACGCTCTTTATTTTCTTGGTCACACTGCCTTGTCACAGCTGGGCTGAGAAAGGTTCCCCCTCTGTACCCCCTCCTGTCATCCTCCCGCATGAACAGCAACATGGCTTTGCGGAATTTGACTCACCTCCTGACTTTCTTGAAGATGAATCGACAACGAACAACTCAAGCCCTTATCAGGAATACTCCGACTCACCTGAGCTACCCAACTCCGATCATACGCCCGGCGGGCTGTTTGAAAGCTTAGTGTTTGCAGAAAGCTTTGAGGAAGACCGCACCATTCGCCGCGGGCACATCCTTGTACCCGTCAACATTACTGATACGTTCAGTCCATCAACAAAAGCCGTACACCTGGTGTTTGCCGTGCATGAACATTTGGCTCCCTACCAGATTATCGGGCGTCTCTTTCCGGAAGAAGTGCCGAATATGGACCCTCATCGATGGATCGATGAAGATCGAGCCGATTTAGCTCTGGAAGATGAAAGCGGGTATCTGAAATTTTTTTCTCCAAACGGATCCTGGCAGCCAGGTCGCTATCGGGTCGATATCTACGTTGGGTACATGGTGAATTCTATGAATAAAATGGGAACAATGCGTTTTTTTGTGGCGGCAAATTCCCCACCGCCTTCCTCAACACCCTAAACATACCCTCGACTTTCTTGGTTGGTCGGTGTTCACGCTTTCTTGACGCATCTTCGGAATTGCCGTAAGGTAATTGAGGGCTTTACCCTAAGCAGAAATTCCGTACTTGTTTACTGCTAACCTGAAATTTTCGGACTTTTCTTGAATGTATAGCTATCACAAACTTACCGTTGTGGACGGACCTCTGTGCTAAAGAAAAGTGGCGGCTATTTGCTGCTGTTTATTTTCATTGGAGGACTGCTAGGAAGTATCATGGGGGAAATTCTGCAAGTGGTTTCTCCCCAGGGAATCGTCCAAAGCGTGTTTGGCGAAGCCCTGAGCTTGGGACTAGACCCTCCCGTCACCGTTAATCTTGTCCTCATTAAATTTACCTTGGGCTTTCTGCTCAAGCTGAATTTGCTGAGCGTTCTGGGCATGCTTCTTGGCGCCTATCTGTACAAACATATCTAGCAGACATGAACGGATTATTTTAGGGGTCAGACTCGAATTAATTGATGAAAATTCAATCTGTTATGCATACGCTCAATTAATTCGAGTCTGACCCCTTTAGTTTTGGTATGTGCCTTAGAGGCCGACTTGAAGGATGGTTTGACGAAGGGCTCGGATCGTATCCCGCAACTTTGCAGCCCGTTCAAACTCTAAAGCTTTTGCAGCCGCTTTCATTTCTTCTTCCAATGCCACAATTCGCTTCTCAACATTCCCTTCGGTGGCATAGATTTCCTCAGTTTCCGCTGCAACCGAGATCTCCACATAGTCGGATTCCGCCAACTGATATTCCAAGTCATGGATACGTTTTTTGATCGTGACCGGCGTAATGCCATGCTCCTCGTTATACGCCAGTTGGATCGTGCGCCGCCGGGCCGTTTCCTCCAAGGTCATTTGCATGGAGTTGGTGACGGTATCGCCATACAGAATGACGGTACCGTTACTATTGCGCGCCGCACGCCCAGCGGTTTGCACTAATGCCCGGTAGCCACGCAAAAACCCCTCTTTGTCGGCGTCTAACACCGCCACCAAACCCACTTCCGGCAAATCCAATCCTTCTCGCAATAAATTAATGCCCACCAACACGTCAAACACACCCCGGCGTAAATCACGAATAATGTCAGCCCGTTCCAATGTTTTTACATCTGAATGAAGATAACGGACCTGTACCCCCTGTTCGTAATAATACTCCGTGAGGTCTTCTGCCATCCGTTTCGTCAATGTGGTGACCAAAACCCGCTGACCCTCCGCCACCCGCTGGCGTATTTCTCCCAGCAGGTGTTCCACCTGTCCCTTTGCAGGCTTGACTTCCATGATTGGGTCAATCAACCCCGTGGGACGAATGATTTGCTCGACTGGTGGTGCTTCCGACTGTTTCAATTCATAAGGCCCTGGTGTGGCCGACACATACACCACTTGATTCATAAACTGCTCAAACTCGGGAAACTTCAGAGGACGATTGTCCATTGCTGACGGAAGGCGAAATCCATAGTCCACCAAAGTCTTTTTACGGGAATGATCCCCCTCATACATCCCGCCAAACTGTGGAACCGTGACATGCGATTCATCAACGATCATCAAATAGTCTTTAGGAAAATAATCCAGCAAGGTCGGCGGCGGCTCCCCCGCCTTCCTTCCGCTCAAATGACGGGAATAATTTTCGATCCCGTGGCAATAACCCATCGTGCGAATCATTTCCAAATCAAATTTCGTGCGTTGCTCGATGCGTTGCGCTTCCAACAATTGATTCGTTTTTCGAAAGTAGTCGAGACGCTCCTCTAACTCCTCTTCAATGCCGGTAATGGCTTGTTCATAGCGATCTGGAGCGATCACATAATGGCTCTTGGGATAAATGGCGATTTTGGGGAGCTTGCGTAACGCCGCACCTGTCAGCGGATCAATTTCGTAGAGAGCCTCTACTTCATCCCCAAACAATTCCACACGCACGGTATTGGAGTCAGATGAGGCGGGATAAATCTCAATGACATCCCCTCGTGCCCGGAACATCCCGCGCTGCAGTTCCAGGTCATTCCGCGAATATTGAATATCTACTAATTTGCCCAAAATCTTGTCTCGCCCAATTTCCATGCCCGGTTCAAGGTATAACAACATGTCATGATAGACCTCCGGCGAACCTAAGCCATAGATACAAGACACCGAGGCCACGATAATAATGTCGTTGCGTTGCAACAACGTCGTGGTGGCCGCATGACGCATTTGGTCGATGGTGTCATTGATAGCGGAGTCTTTTGCAATATAGGTATCCGTCGTCGGAATATACGCCTCGGGCTGGTAGTAGTCGTAATAACTCACAAAATATTCCACAGCGTTGTCAGGGAAAAATGATTTGAATTCCTGATACAGTTGTGCCGCCAGGGTTTTGTTATGCACGACCACCAAAGTGGGCCGCTGTACATTGGCAATCACATTGGCCATGGTAAACGTCTTGCCTGAACCAGTAACACCTAACAACACCTGATGTTTTTGCCCTCGCTCCACCCCATGGGTCAGCGCCGCAATCGCCTTACCCTGATCGCCTTTGGGCACATAGTCAGATTGAAGAGAAAAGTTACTCATGGCGGGTTCAATCGGAATGTAGCATAGCCCACGATCTTTGAACATGCCACATAATTTTAGGGGTCAGACTCGATTTAAATTCATGCACTTTTTGAAAGAGCCAATAAAATCAACCATTAAATCGAGTCTGACCCCTAATAGTATATCTTGCTCGGTTAAAATAGCCCGACGATCTGACCATCATCATCGACACCGATGGCCTCTGCGGCAGGCACACGGGGGAGCCCCGGCATGGTCATGATGTCACCGGTGATGGCCACGACAAATTCTGCACCCATCGCGAGCCGGACCTCCCTGACCGGGACGCTAAAGCCAATCGGCGCCCCCTTCAGGGATGGGGTGGTTGAGAAGCTGTACTGAGTCTTGGCCATACACACAGGGAAATGCCCATACCCATGTTTTTCTAATTCGGTCAGCCGTGCTTGAATAGTTTGCGGAATCTTCACATCATCGGCACGATAAATTTCTCGCCCCACGATCTGCATTTTTTCCGCAAGTGGAAGATTATCGGAATAGAGAGGAACAAACTTTGACGAATTAGAATCAGCAATCTCTCGAACGACACTCGCCAAGTTTGCCGCACCTTCCCCGCCCTTGGCCCAGTGATTGGACACGACCATGCGGACGCCCAATTCTTGGCATGATTGTTCAACAACATCTAATTCGGCTTGCGTATCCTGCGTAAATTGGTTAATGGCCACAACGGCCGACACTCCAAATTTTTTGACATTTTCCAGGTGCCGCAGTAAGTTCGGCAATCCCTCCTTCAGCGCACAAAGATCTTCTTTTTCCAGGTCTTCTTCTTGAGCCCCACCATGCAGCTTCAGGGCTTTGATAGTTGCCACAACCACCACGCACGACGGGCTCAGCCCCGATTTGCGACATTTGATATTGAAAAATTTTTCTGCTCCCAAATCGGCCCCAAATCCTGCTTCTGTAACCACATAATCGGCTAGCTTCAACGCAAGTTTTGTGGCGACAACGGAATTACAACCATGAGCGATGTTTCCAAATGGCCCACCATGCACCAACGCTGGATTGTGTTCCAATGTCTGGACAAGGTTAGGATTGAACGCATCTTTGAGTAACGCCGTCATGGCTCCCGCGGCTTTAATATCACGTGCAAAGACCATATCTTTTTCTGCCGTGCGCCCGACTTTAATATTCCCGACCCGCCGCTCTAAATCTTGTACATCCGAGGCCAGGCAGAAAATCGCCATCACTTCCGAAGCCGCCGTGATATCGAAACGGCCTTCACGCGCGTAACCATTGGCTTTTCCACCCAATCCCGTCACAATGGAACGAAGCGAGCGGTCATTCACATCTTGCACCCGCCCCCATGTCACTCGCCGCGGATCAATGTGCGGCTTATGCCCCCAATGAAGATGGTTGGAGACCATCGCCGCCAGTAAATTATGCGCGGCCGTAATCGCATGAAAGTCTCCCGTGAAATGCAGATTAATATCTGTCATCGGAGCAACTTGCGCATACCCCCCGCCGCAGGCTCCACCCTTCATGCCGAAACAGGGACCGAGACTCGGCTCCCGTATGGCAACAATCGTTTTGGCCCCGATATGATTTAAACCATCGGCCAAACCAATAGACGTGGTCGTTTTCCCTTCTCCAGCTTTTGTGGGAGAGATTGCGGTGACCAAAATGAGTTTGCCATTCGGTTTTTCTCTCAAAACATCCAGCATTGATAGTGGGATTTTGGCTTTATACTTGCCATACAAATCCAGAATATCGGGATCTAAACCCAATTTGTTTTGTGCGACTTGGGCAATGGGCCGCAACGTTGCACGACTTGCAATATCAAGATTAATCGAAGAACTCATGGATACCCTTTCTTGCCATAGGATCGTAGCAGAAAATTTACTCCCTCTTCATCATGAGACTGTTGAATCATTCAATTTCAAGTTACTAACACCAATGTGAACGAAGCCTCATTCCCCAAAGTTGTGTGCAAGGGGTTCAGGACCCGGGTGTCATCCCCGCAGTTTTTAGCGGGGATCCATCCGAAAAAGACAGAACCCAACGCCCCACGGGGCTCAGCTTTGTTGATCCACCTACTGGAGTCGATGAACAATCATGAGGCTTCGTTAACGTATTTTTTAGTATGAAAAGGCCTTCAGAGCTATGGGGACTTCAATGCGATGGGAATGGTCAAAAAAGTCCGTCCAGCCCAAAGGTTTTTCTCGTGCTCCTTACTTCTCACTTTTCACTTCTTACTGGTTTAGAGAAGGCCGCTGGCGGCTTTTTTCAACATTCCCATCATGATTATTCCTTGTCAGCCCTTCATGGCTTGGTATTCCCTCGTCGGTTCTGTTAAGAAGAAGATATGCGAAATTTTCTCACACTCATGAGCATGTCATGTTGTCTATTGCTCGGCATTCCGACCCTAATATCGGCTCAAGATTTTCAAGTTGGGCAATCGGTCGTCCTCAAAGCCAAGAAACCCATAGGCGTCCCATTGCATCGCGAACCCGCACCAAGTTATCTCAGACATGTCCCGACCGGCACTTCGGCCTCTATACAAGAGATCGCACAGCGCGGCCAGTGGCTCTTGATCGAATTGCCATCAGGAGAGACCAGCTGGGTTCATAGAAAATATCTGCAGTTAGACACCAGCCATCCTACTCTAGCAGTGCCAGACCAATCTCCTACTCCCAGCATCCCATCTATGACATCTACAACCACTGTAGGCGGAGAAGAGAAAGTGTGGAGAAACAAAGATGAATGCCAGGCAGCCGTGAACAGGGGCTTCCGTATGGTTCAAACATCATCGACCATCTTACGAATTGGGACCTGGAACCTACGCTGGTTTCCCACAGGATCTGCCCCAGATGAGCATCAGGCCTCGCGCACGTCCACCGATCTGGATTGGCTGGCTTGCGTCATTCGCTGGATGCAAATAGATCTGCTGGCCATACAAGAAAGCCTGGCTACGCCAGAAGCCACCCAAGCCTGGAAAACCCTCACAAAAGAGTTATCCGCCCAAACAGGTGAAACCTGGCGATGGCACCGTCAACCTTGCGGGCGACCGGACAATCATCATGTGGGTCTTTTGTGGAACGATTCACGCGTGATGTTGTCAAAGTTTGCCAGTCTGTGGGAATTCAATGCCAAAGCCGAATCGGCTAACCAGCCCTGTACTTCCGGGCTCAGACCAGGACAGTATGCCTATGTCCAATCTCGTCAACAAAATGGCGCAGACTTTCATCTCGTGTCGGTTCACTTGAAATCCGGCCCAACCGTATTTGCTTTAGAGTCCAGGCAAAAAACTTTAAACCGCATTGATCAAGCGGTTGCGCCCTTACTGAAGAAAGACAAGGATATAGTGATTCTTGGAGATTTCAATACCATGGGCGCTGGAGACCGGCATTCACAAAAATCCGAACAGAAGTACCTTCGCAGGTTTGTCCGTAAGGAAAAACCTGGCTTCACCGACCTGCCGATGCAACCGCAATGCTCACATTATTTCCGGGGATATGCTGGACAACTGGATCACGTTCTCATCAGCAATGAGATGAAAGAAGTGTCTGTGAAATCTGCTCACATGAGTGGGTACTGTGCATTGGCACGTTGCAAACGCATCAAGGGTGACTATCCCTTAGCTTATCGTCGCCTATCCGACCACTGTCCTTTGGTGCTAGAAATCACCAACACTGACAAAGACTAACAACTGCCTGGCTTACCCTCTTTAAAGGGGTCAGACTCGAATTAATTAATTCGAGTCTGACCCCTTTAAAGAGGCGTTGCTCATTATCAACTTGTTGTATCGGATTCTTCCTCCTGCATCTTGCCGACCCGTCTAGCTTCGGCTTCTACAAATACTCGTTTGACGAATGGATGGTCGCTTTTAATATCCTGATCCAACTTGGCGACGCTTTGTTCAACCTGTTCAGCAGTGATGCCATCTCGAAAATCCACGCTGATATTGACCAAGATGAACTCGGGTCCCATGTGCATCGTCAGCACTTCGTTGACATGCATAATATTATGCCGTTGATTGGCTTTCTCTCGAATACTCTGGACAACTTCTCGATTTGCGCTCTCCCCTATCAGCAACCCTTTGGTTTCATACGCCAACCAGACAGCGGTTCCTCCAAGTATCAATCCGATAATAACCGTGGCCACGCCATCTAAATACACAATCCCGGTAAGCTGCCCCAGCCAAATCCCTAAAAACGCCACAACCAAACCCAAGACTGCCGCCGAATCTTCAAACAAAACCATGAAAATGGTGGGGTCTTTCCCACGCTGTACCGCCTGAACATAGGACCACTTGCCCTTGGCTCGAGAAAATTCTCTGAAGGCGAAATACCAAGCCCCACCTTCGAAAATTAGCGCTAAACCCAAGACAATATAATTAACAACTGGATTCTCAACCGGCTGGGGGTGGATAATATGGTGGACTCCTTCATAGAGCGATATTCCAGAGCCTAAAGCAAAGATAAGAATCGCCACAACGAAACTCCAGAAATACACTTCCTTGCCATGACCAAAAGGAAACTTTTCATCCGGAGGCTTCTTTGCTTTATGCAGCCCATATAATAGTAGCCCCTGATTACCAGTATCGACCAGGGAATGGATACCCTCAGCTAGCATCGCGGAACTGCCGGTGACCACTGAGGCCGCAAACTTCGTGACGGCAATTAAGGCATTACCAATCAACGCCGCGTAGATCACCTTTTTCGAGCCAGAAGCCACAGACCATCACCTTTTCATAGTTATACGCTTTGTATTCCCCGAACCCTCAATCTAAACTGATACTGCCGAAAACATAGACACATGAAAGAACACACCAATCTCACAAAAGCTACTCACACCAATGTTAACGAAGCCTCATTCCCCAAAGTTGTGTGCAAGGGGTTCAGAACCTGGGTGTCATCCCCGCAGTTTTTAGCGGGGATCCATCCGAAAACGACAGAACCTGGATTCCCGATAAAAAATGTCGGGAATGACAGAACCCCAGTGCTCCATGAGGCTCAGCTTTGTTGATCCACCCACTGGAGTCCATTAAAAATCATGAGGCTTAGTTAACGTATTTTCTAGTAAGTTTGCCAGATGCAATAGTTTCGACTATTACCATATCATTGACACTAAATATAGTATTTATTCATAATAAAGGCCCATGTATTTTGATTTTCAACCCTGATTACCACAAAAATACTTAGATATTATGACCTATCACTAAAACCCCATCATTTGGTTCTACTTTTTCATGTTTTATAAAACATCACAGGCCCTAGCGAGTCACTTATCATGTTAAGGGCACCTCTTTTCTGTAAGACCTCCAGATCCTATCCGTGGGACAATACGCCACTTGAATCACGCGAACTCTCATGACATACCGCTCATGTTTTTTCTTGCATTGATATTTGAGATTTCTGTAACGATCCACAGTAATTTGATGACATCGTTCATCAATAGACAGTAAAATCTCTACAGTCGTTTACGCTCTTTTCTTTACGTCCTTCTGAAGAGCACAGATCAATCAGGAGCCCCTCCTTTTTGGCTATCATAAGTTCCAGATGAAAAAAGATACAATATTTCTCGAGATTCTAATCTAATGAACCTATTCTACCCACCACTAGGGGTTTATCCTAGAAACAATCATGGCAGCTAAAAACCACCAAGGGTTTTCCAGCGGTCGAACTGTCAAGGCCAGGGAACTTCAATATATTCAGCGCTCCGCCGACGCGGCGTTACTCGATCATTGCAAAAACGGCAGACCCGCCTATATTCTCCATTCGCCCCACATGGGGAAATCAAGCCTCATTACCCAAACGGCAGAGCAACTTAACGCGGCAACCCACCATGCCATTCTTATCGATCTGAGTCAGTTTCCCCTCCCGCCTCAAGAAGAAGAGTGGTTTTCAAAAATTGTCCGTATCCTGGACGACAACCTCGACCTCGACACCGACCCACTCAACTGGTGGGAGGAGCATCAGAACCTTCTTCCCCACACCCGGCTTACGCAACTTCTGATCGAAATCGTTCTACCGGAAACAACCAAACCCGTAGTCTTGTTTATTGATGAAATTGAGCGGACGATCACGCTCCCATTCCGCCAACAATTCTTTGAGTGGCTTTCCACGATCTATGAATCGCGAGAGACTAACTCCACCTTGTATCGGCTTTCTTTTGTTGTCTGTGGGGTGGCTACCCCAGCTCAGTTAATCCCTGAAGACGATTCCTCAATATTTCAATGGAGCCATCGTGTCGTACTCTCAGATTTTACGCTTGAGGAAACCCTCCCCCTGGCCGAAGGTCTCAGCCTCCCGACTGATGCCGCTCGCGAAGTCATGCAATGGATCTATCGCTGGGCACATGGACATCCCTACCTCACGCAATTGCTCAGCCGGTTACTGGAGGAGCAGCACCGAACAAGCTGGAGTAAAGACGACGTCGATGAATGCATTCGGCATTTCCTGAACAGTCCCCAAGGTCGCCATGAGACCAACATTCAATTCGTTCGTACATCTTTGACAGAACCCAATGCCAACGGAGTGACGCTTCTTGAGCCCTATTTACAGCTCCTGGAAGGCAAAACCGATGCACTCAAAGACAACCCACAGGCCGTGGAACAGCTGCGGTTAGTCGGTGTTCTTCGTGAGAGCGATGAAGACATTGCTATTCGCAATCTCCTCTACCAAGAAGCCTTTCCCATGACTTGGGCACAAAGTCATCTGCAAGCATCTCCTGCACAGATTGAAAGTTCCCCACCAGCTGTCACGCCACCGGCTCCTGCTCCTCAACAATCATATGTCCTCGCAGCCAGCCTGCTCTTAGTGGGCATCGGGTTGCTGTGGTGGTTGTTCCAGGGTCCTGCTTCATCTCCACCGTCAACTCAGACGGAGCAGGTGTCCTCCACCTCTCAGAACACTCAACCGGCTCCGTCCAACACAACGAAGGGCCGGGATGTTCCCCAACAATCCAAGGCCCTTCTGGCAGCTCAGGAAAAAATCCAAGAACTCGAAACAACCTTGGCAAACTACCAACAACTTTCTACAAACGAAGCTCAAAACTTCAAAGACCAACGTGCACAATTAGAGACGCAACTTGTCTCTAAAGATGAGACACTAGCTACGCTCAAAACCAAAATACAAGAATTGGAGAACGCCCTTGCCGACCAAGAGTATGCCCATGACAACACCATAGCCGACCTTCAAGCCGGCCAGGAACATTGGCAAGCGAAGACCACTGCAGCCGAGCATGAACTAGAATCCGCGCTTGAAGAAGTCAAGACCTTACAGATGGCTATCCTCAAGAATTCTACGTTGTCCCCTTCGGAAATTAATACCTTAATGGCTGATCGCTCTCGCTTAGAAGCTCAAGTCAAGGCTGCCAATACCAAGCTTGCCCAGGCTCAGGATCACTCTAGAGAGTTGGACTCATTACTTACGCAGGAACAACAATTGGTTGAGAAGACCAAGAAAGAACTCTCAGAAGAACGGACCCGCTTGAACACCAAAATCAAGGAGCTGGAAACGACGGTTCAGGATACCCGTCAGGCCCTCACACAGACAGAAGAATCGGCAGAACAACATGCGAAACTGGCTCAAACTGAGCTACGGCGTCTTCAAGAGGATCGCAACGAGACAAAAAAACTCCTGGCAGCTAGCCAGGAAGAGTTAACTGGCGTCAAAACTCAAAAGACCAATCTTGAAACGGCCTTAGCGCAAAAGGATCATTCTATTCAGGAGGAACGCCAAGAACGGACCAAACTCAGTACAGCGCTCCAAGACCTTCGTTCAAAAGACATTCGAGCAACAAACCGGATTGGTCAACTTGAAACGCTTTTGGCGCAAGAGCGTGAATCTGCGAACAACACCCTGACATCTGTGCAACAGGAACGAGAGCAATTACGCAATCAATTAACCGAGGCTCAACGCGATCTCAACTCCGCAAAAACCCAAATCGCCACCTTAGGAGATCAACTGTTGACAGCTGGCGCTCAAGCCCTCCAGAGTAAAAATGCCCTGCAAACGATTCATGCTTCTTCTTCTGACCAGGCACGCCGGACCGAGGAAAAGATTGCTGATTTAACCTCGGCACGTTCCGCCCTTCAAAAACAGATAGAGGAACGAGAGGCGGCTTTAGCCCAACTCCAAGAAGAACGGGACCAGTATTCCCAGAAACTCAATGGAACAAAACAACAGCTGGCCAACGCTCAAGGCCAGATTCAAAGACTCGAACAATCTCTACAGTCTGCTTCCGCCAAAATAGCAGAAGAACGAGCAAGGCAGACCACCCCTTCATCTTCCAGCCCTTCTCTGACTTCGCCTGGCGAGGACGATATTATCAATGCAGTGTCCACAATCGCCGCCAAACTAACCCAGACCCCAAGTCCCATACAATCCGAAACAGCCAGATTACTGTGGGCCCGGCAGGCTTATACCTTGAACCTTCGAACCCAGGGCACCCAATTGGCAATGATCGATCAAGCCCTGCGAGCTAATCTCCATGCCACCCCCGTCCAACTCAAGGGTATGCCTGGCAGAATTCACACATTAACATTTGATCATTCTGGGGATCACATCATTGGAGGAACGAGCAAAGGCACGATCCTTATCTGGTCAATGGCCAATCCTTTGAAAGCCCCTCGAATACTGACTGGACATTCTGCTGGCGTCTTATCTGTCACCGTAAGTCCAAATGGACAACAGCTGGCGTCGGGAAGCCTGGACTCAACCATTCGGCTCTGGAACCTTCTGCAACCCCAAAAGCCACCCCGTATTCTACAAGCCCACATCAAAGGGGTGACAAGTTTGGCATTCCGCCCAGATGGTAAAGAACTCGCGTCAGGCAGCCAAGACCGCACCATTCGGTTATGGGATTTGACACATGACCAAGTGCAGCAAGTTGAGCTGGGCACACATGCTGGCCGGGTCAATGCTATCGCGTATTCACCTGACGGCAAAACACTGTTCTCTGGCGGAGACGATCTCAGCCTTCGTATATGGGATCTCCAGCGCCGGGACGTCCCACCCAGAATTTTACGAGGGCATCAACAAAGCATTTCCACAATTTCCGTTCACCCCTCAGGCTGGATGGTTGCAACCGGCAGCCGTGATCGGCAAATTGGCCTATGGAATCTTCGTCAATCCTTGATTACTCCAACCTTCTTACAAGGAGCTGAAGAACGAATATCGGATATCCAATTCAGTCCAGATGGAACATCTCTGGCCTCTGTCAGCTCGGACAAATCCTTGCGCATTTGGGATTGGGAACAACCAACTCAGCCGCCAATTCAATTTCCAAAACACAAAGGAAATTTAGAAGCGTTGGCCATCAGCTCAGATGGACAAACCATTGCAACGGGCGGCAGCAACCAGCGTGTCACGCTCTGGTCTGGAACAGAACAGCTGGCTCATGCGGTATGTGACACCGCCAAAGAAAATCTTTCCTTTTCAGAATGGAAGAACATTGTGGGAAAGAAGATACCCTATGAACGAACCTGCCCGAATTTACCCTTACACCCTTCCTTTTTAGAAGAAGGAAAGCGGTTAGCTAAAGAAGGGTCTCGCGACCAGGCGGAGTCCATTTTTCAACGAGCCAAACAACTCGATCCTTTTTTAGAATTCGATCCCAAAAAAGAAGTAGACAAACTTTCGGCTAAGTCTTGAAAGTCACATCCAAATATCATCACAACCTTGTCCTCTCTTCGAGGCCAAGCCCTCAAGGGAGAGAGGGTTCTGAAATAGAACATGCGAGATTGTTCACGAAATTTCCTATGACTCTGCTCAACAGAATACATCACCAAGTTAGAAAGAGATGATCTCTGGGAGTGTTGAACTATAAAGATATCAAAAGCCATATTTGTTCAGGAAGCTCTTGGCCATCAACAGCCTTGGGTCTGTTCAAAAAAGCTCGTCCAGTCCTGTCCTGAGACTTCTCGAAGGAGCCTGCCCTGAGCGTGTCGACGGGAAGGCCGCAGCCGTTTTTGCGCGCGGAGCGTACTGGTACTACGTGAGCAAGGAAAAATGGCGAGAACGCCGCTGGCGGCTTTTTTCAACAGACCCTCTCTGCAGAAAGGAAGCAGAGCCCGAGGAACAACGGAGAATGAACCTAGGATAGGTGAGAGAGCGGGTGAATCACCCGCACAAATAAACTAGGGGAAAAGCTTCCGTGCGAAAAGAAATGCTGTTACTCCCGTCCCAAGTAAGAGGAGTGAACTTGGTTCAGGGACCGCAGTATTAGCTGATGGAGTCTGCACAGGAAATTCGTCTTCCACTTCAGGGGCTACCGGTATAGCAGGGCTCGCAATCGAAGGGGGAAGAGGAAATGCGAACCGATCGGTGTCAACAGAGAGGGCAAATTGCTGCCCTTGCCCTGCCAGACCTCCATTCAAAAACTGCAAACTCAGAGTTCCAAACAAATCACCACAAGGCCCAGGTGACCCATCGTCGTTACAACCTGACTCTTGTTCAAGAATTACCGGCTGGGAAAAGGTGGCCTGGACGTCAAATCCAATGTCATCACTAAGCAACGTCAAAACTGAGCCAAATCCAGAAGTCTCGGTCTCCATGGGATCATCAACAATATCAAAGACCGTATTTCCAGAAATCCCATCAATAGAAAATCCGACGACCTCTCCATCCGAGTAATTTGTGAATGTCCATGGGGTGTTTTGTTTGGTGTCGCCTGCCTGTATCAGCGACCAGTCGGTATGTTGAACACCACCGCTTGTCTTACCTATCTCGTCCCAAACTCCCGTTTGTGTCGCACCGTCAGCAAAAAACACCGTCAGCCCAATTCCTATCATCTCATTCCCAGTCACATTAATGTCGATGACATTCAAAGCAGTTTTGGGGTCACTCAAGTCTTCAATAACAGTGAGGCTATCAGCCCAAACAGCCGATGCTCCTATAGGACTCAATAAAAAACTTAAAATAAGTGTTGATAGAACAGAATAGTTACGTTTCATGGCTATACTCTCTGCTAGTGATTATAATCGATTATCATATCCCTACTGCCCAAAATAAAGCAATCATGTCTAAGCAACCGCGCATGCTCCGCGTCCCATCTTAAACTCCGACCCTTCAAGGTACGAATCAGAAAAAAATGTATATTTTCAATACGTTATGAAAATAGGCAGAAAAATTTACTGAATTTGAATTCTCCCGCCCTGTTGAACTTCTAAAATTGCAGACCCTGGTGTCACATTCACGCTATTGACACTTCCATCAGCGAATGTTCCTGCATCAACAAAGGGATTATATCCAGTTGGAGCGCTGAAATTGGCCTGATCTCCTGCCACCATTAAACTGGGGTCTGAAAATGGAGCAAAACAACCACCTGAACTACACAAGTTATTGGAGACATTCACCATATTGGTTCCGCTACCAAAGTCCACCAAGGAACCTCCGGCCAGGGAGAATAAGGATCCTGCCCCAGTCACACTCACAAAAGCTCCATTAATATTCGCCGTACTATTTCCTCGCAAAGACAATAAGGCTCCATTAGTAACTAATAATTGTGCCCCATCAGCTACAGCAAACAAATTCCCATTGGCCGTGAAAGCACTCGCATCTAGCCGAATCAGGGCATCTCCAGTGACGAGGTTCGCGACAACTTTGGCATTTTTCCCTCCGATTTGACCAAAATCTGAAGCCGTTTCCATTGTTCCCTGAATCATTGCTACCAGGGGAGAGGAAGCCTCTAAAAGGGTTTGATCTAAAACACCTGTCTGTCCACCAGAAGCAGTGGACGCCACAACAACTCCGGTTTCAGTCGTCGCACTACTACCGATGATTTCAATGACCGGAGGAATATCCTGACGAATAACATCATTCCCATTACTGTCTTTTCCAATCACTGGGGAATTTTTCGGCCCCGTTAACTGTGAATCTACAATTGTCAGTAATGACGTGGAAACAGATTGATTTGCGGACGGTTGAATTCGACTGCCATCCAGAAGGGCTAAGGCTCTGTCGTCTAGACTAACTACCGCTGGATCTCCTGGATTTCCAAGGAAAGACAACGCGGAGCTCTCAACTTTCGTTCCAACGATAGCCCCAGTCCCCGTCGTCCCATTAGACGTAGATTGCTGACGAGCCAAAGATACAGTTGTATTGGCCAACACGACTCCAGCATCTAGCCCAACATCCCGAGTTGTCTCAGGTAGTCCTAGTAGAGGATCAATAGTGGAAGAACTTCTGGCCTGAATACTACCATCAATCCCAGCATCACTCTCTGGATTCTCAAATGTTCCTTGATCCCCCACAGCCAAGATAACTTCAAAACAGTCCAAGAGAGATGAGCATAATTCGACAGCACCACCTTCAGGGACACTGTCGTCCAAATTAGTATTGGGACTAATGGAAGCGGAGCGGGCAAACTGTGCAATTTTTCGAGCTTGGCTTTCTCGGCTCAACCCTTCGACACCAAGCTGCACTGTAGGAGATCCAGATTGATTAAAGCTGGAGAACTGAAACGGGAGTCGTTGATTAGAAGGAACGGTCCCTCCAGTCGGAGTGAGTGCACTCACGACTAAGCTAGTTATCGGTGGATTTCCTTGATGAGGAGCATCTGCTTTAATTCCACTATCAACCATCACCAACTCTTTATCAGCAGCAAAATCGCTGTCAAGAAATAACAATGAACCAATACCGCCACTGACCCCTAATGGGGGTACTAAGGTTGTTAACGTTTGCACATTTGTACTTGGGCTAGGATTGCCTCCTGACCCACTTCCACCAGGTCCCCCCAACGGTGGTACACCTCCCCCAACGTTGGGCCCTGGACTCATCCCATCAAAGCCGGACCCTGGATTTACCACGGGAGGAGGTACATTGCCGGACCCTGGGCTCTCCACAGGAGGAGGTACATTCGTGTTTGGGGCTCCTGGTACATTCTCGTTTGGCGTTCCCGAGCACTCTTCCGTTCCTGAGCAAGGTAAAATAATAACCGGAATAACAGGCTCGGGGGGAGGTTCCACTATGATATTCCCGGCCAACGAAAGACCTGTCGTGGCTAAGATTATATTTTCATCTACTTCGCCTTCATCAGCTTCTGAGCCTAACAAGGCTTCTTCTAAGGCTAACGCCTGTTTCATTTGTTTCTCAGCAATTTGCTTTTTGGCCGACTCGGGAATTTCGCAATGTTCGACGACTGAACAAACAGCACGCCAATCATCTATTTGATGTTGATCACCCATCGCCTGCAATGTTCCATTCAAAAACCCAGCACATTGCCCAGCAGGAACCTCTTTTTGTTCCAAAACTCCACTCTGCACACCCGGATATTCAAGTTGCAACGAGCCTTCCTTCACACAAAACGTTTCCAAAAGCGCGACATTACCGCCTGTCGATGATTGAGCCAGAAGACTGGTACGAACCACAAAAGGCTGTTGAGGGGAATTCTGAATGGCCGTGTTACCCAAAGTCGGCTGCACTTGCACAGTCACTAAGCCTCCACGAGTTCTCGCTCGGACGTTGGGAGTGGACAGAGCCAACGGAATACTGGATGTACCCTTTAATGGCTGAGACCATTCGGCAGCTCCAACATTTAACATCACTGCAAGATCGTCATGAGTTTGTTGTTCTAACACAGCCTCAGAATATTCCTGCAAAGTGACGATTCCCTGGTTTCCCAGTAACAGTTCAGCCACCGATTCTTCTTCCGTCGCGATTACATCGCCACTCTCTAAAAGGGATCGGTATTTCGGCGCATACCCCGGCCGATTGTTTGTTGCTGGAGTGACAGTCACAACACCACGCAGTCCAGCAATAATCGTTTTGACATCTGATATATCTTGAGCAAGAACTTCAGAAGATGAAAAGGCCACCATCCATGAGGGTCCAACAATTTGGAGAGCCACCAAAAACGATAGAAGAAATTTGTAAAGAATCATAGATTTTCCTATTTTTCTGATATTCATATGAATTTTTTTGACCTTTATTTGAGGGCGAGGCCCACAATACCTGCCCTGCAGTAAATACATCAAATACTCTTAGGGGTTTCTATCAAATTCATAGAGTTTATGTCCATTACACGAAAGGAGGGACATTATCACAAACTCTTTTCCTTTCCTTGCAAGATCAGCACATTTGCTTAGTCAATTTTTAGAAGCCTTTTGATTCTACATCATTGCACCTAAGTTTTTCATCTAGTCCTTAACAAAAATTTCTCAGCCCTCAAATCACGACTTAATTCCGCTTCCTTTCCCACCGACATACAACATATCTACTTTTTCACCTCATTTGTGGGACACCGCTATGAATCAAAGACAGAAGACAGGCCCTGCAATCTTGAAAGGGCTTTTGATCCTGGGTGGGATTTGGCTTTGCGGACTGACCCTGATGGGTTGCGCGCAACAAGACCGCTACATGGAAACCCACAAAATTTCCAATCTAAAAGTCGTGTTTCTCGACACGGCTAGCTTACAGGATTTGTGGGAATCTAAGACGGGAGAACCCGGAGTACAATTTCAGCCCTGGCTTCGGGGAGATTTAGCCTCCGTGAAAACGGTTCGAGGGTTTTACGATTTTTCGACAGAAACCTTGTATTGCCCAAAATGGAACTATGAAGTCTGTGGGCACGAACTGCATCACGCAGCTTTAGGCCATTTCCATCCCAACAAATAACCAAATCAACCGAGCCCGATAGCCATATCACCCCGTTCCACTACCGTTCTACCGGAAGCTGAGGCTCTTCCTTCAAAAAGGGCCGCAAGGCATTGTAGGCTTGACGCAATATAGCCGTATCATGATCCCAGGCCTCTAAAAACACCGCAAATCTGGATTTGTCATAGGTTCCCGGCATCCAAGCCCCAGCAAAGAGATTCCCCTCATCGGCCCAGTACAACCGCATGACCGTCAGTTGCCTCGCCAAGGCATTGGTCACTTGGTAGCGCGATTGTTCATCTGAACGCAGCGGCTTTCCAGGAAATCCCGTTTGCACCCGAATCCCTCCATGCGCATAAGTCAAAAATAGATGGATTTTGGAAGGATGTTTCGCCCGTATCCCAGCTTCGATCAGATCGCATTCGTAGCCAGAGAATTCTAAATGCTCAATAAGAGGGTCCTGTGGGGAAGTAGAGGGTTCGGCCTGGACCCCGGAACAGCCAAAAAAGAACAGAGCGCTGCATACCAACACCGCACTATTTTTCAATTGTTTTCGCCCATATAGAGATCTCCACATGTTAATCACCATCCCCACATTCCTCATCGAAGGCCCCCAATGACAATATCCCGGCAGAGTATTTTGGCAGTTTTTGCTGTCTTGAGGCCCTCTCTCGTCCGCTCCATGGCCTAAAAACACCTCTGCGTCGTCGTCAAACTTCCAGTACAAAATTGACAAATCTCCCCGAATCCTTGTAAACCCTTGTTCTCATTGTAAACATCGTTCTAATCTAAGTAAATTTTTCGACTCTAGAATATTCGTTATCCCATGACCGACTAACATCATCAGGCAACAATAACCTATTACTCTTTCTCTTCTCGAACAGGAAATTGGTTATGCACAATTCTCGCCTTCAAACACTCTTGTATTACTTTGTCACTCTCCTACTCTTGAGCTTCGTCGGCGCGGAGAGGCCCACCGCATGGGCACAACGGGCAGACGCCAACGTGCTAGCGGCCAATGCCGCCATTGCCTACGACGATAAACAATATGATAAAGCCTTAACACTCTTGGACCAAGCCATTGCCCTGGACCCGCAACATGAACGGAGCCTTTTCTACAAGGGACTCGTGCATCTTGCCCAGAAAGAACCCCAAAAGGCGATTAGCCCATTAGAGACTGTACATCAAATTCGTCCAGACGATCTGGATATTCAACATCATCTTGGCGTGGCTTATTTCTCAGCTGGAAAATATCACAAAGCCCAGCCATATCTTGAAACCGTCTACGAACAAGATCCATCTTTGGACAACATCGGATATTATGTCGGGTTCCTCCGGTATCGGGATAAGCTATATGGCGAATCGGTCGAAGCCTTTAATACGAATCAATCATCCGACCCCGACATCCGGCAATTAAGCGCGTTTTATCGGGGCTTAGCCCTCGGAGTACTGGGGCTTCCCAGTGAAGCATTGACCGAACTTGAACAAGTCCAGCGCACCCAGGCCATTTCTCCACTCACGCAGTCGTCGATCCGTATTCGGGAAGCTCTTTCAGCAGGCCAAATTTTTGGCACAGAGAAACGCTTTCGGTTCCAGATCAGCGCCGGCATCTTCTATGACGATAACGTCCCAATCAACCCGGACCGCGTGAATAGGATTCCCGTCCTGAATCCACCGAATGATCCGAACGTAGTCATCGATAGTCTTCGCCGGAGAAAAGACTCCACACTGGGATTTTTGGCGTCAGCCCGCGTTGATTATTCAGTTTTCAGACAAGGCCCCTATGAGGCCACCGCCACCTACTCGTTTTTTCAAACGGTCAACGGCAGCGGGCTGGACGCATTTAATGTGCAGAATCATCTCGTCGGGGCGGCAGGTTTTTACCGAGGGGTTGTTCTGGATTTCCCGTATCAGCTAGGGCTTCAATATACTTATGACTATGTCTTTCTGGACGGAGACGGCTTTCTGTCCCGCCACACTCCCACTCTCAGTGCAACGATACTGGGACCAACGGGAACCTTACCCGGCTTAGGTGTCGTGGGAAATTTAACGACATTTCTGTATCGCTATCAAAAACAAACCTTTTTCCGTGAAGCGGGCAATACAGATGAACGGTTCAAAGGCGATCTTCGCGATGGATACAACAATATGTTGGGGGTGATTCATGCCTTTCGTCTCGCGAATGACAAAGTCCTGCTTCGACTGGGTTATCAATACGACAATCAAGTGACTGACGGCGTGGCATTCGCCTACCGTGGCCATCGATTGTTAACTGGGGCACAAGTCCAACTGCCCTGGGGCGACATGTCGTTGCGCTATGACTATGATGTTCACTGGAGAAACTATAAAAATAGACAATCGACCCTCTTCTTCACAGATCGGGACGGCAAACTCGCGAAACGAGACGACATTCAGCAGACCCATCTCGTTCAGCTCACCAAGCCGCTCCCCTATAATTTTTCACTGACGGCTCAATATCAAGGAATTCGTAGTGAATCAAACATTCCGCTCTATGACTATTCAAAAAATGTGTACAGCTTGATTCTCACCTGGACCTACTAACCGTTTTTTTCAGTGCCCGGTGACCGATGAGCCAGAGGGTCACCGGGATGCCAATCCAAACCAGTTCACTGAAAAGGACGCCTACGCCCAACGGCGAAAAAAATTCCGAAACCCCAATGGGAGACACGGCAATCGGTCTCCAGGGAGAAAAATATCGTGTCGCATCAAATGGCGCAAAAAAGGCAATCCCCAGCCCTCCATTCGTCAACGCATCCAACAAACCATGAGAAAGCGTCACAAGGCCGAAAAAGAGAGCCAGGAGGCCATATCGACGGTTCCGCCAGGACAGGGCTGGTACCGCTACCTTCGGAGCGATACTCCCAACGAATATGGCAAAACAAATGGAATGGGTGATCCCTCGATGACCCAACATGTGCTCGTAAGGAATTCCCAGCAGCAATCCGACAACATCAGCATCGGGCAATACAGAGCACAAAGCCGTCACCACCCAAAACCGGGGAGAATACCATACCGGGTCTAGGGTTTTGCCCATGGCATACGCCACCGCGATATGTCCAAACGCCGAGGCCATCTATAGTTCCTTCGTCATTCTTCCTGATATCATCAACCTGTTGAATTGGTTACACATAGCCATGCTGGTACTTCTTCGAAATCTTCGTCAATTCGATGCCTCTCACCGCTTCATAGATTCAATTCAATGCGCAATACTCGGTTGTTTGCTTCCACTAGCATTCGGCGTACTCGCCAACTGCACACAAGTTGCTAACGACGCGACTGACCAACCCAATACGCTTTCCGGCTCAACCAAACATTCGACCCAATCCAACAACCATTCATGGAACCGGACTTCGCAGTATCTCACGATGCGAGATGGCGTCAAGGTAGCAGTAGATCTATATCTACCCGAGAACCTCCAACCCGGACAGCAGATCCCCACCATCCTTCATCAAACACGCTATTGGCGGGCCATCGAATACCGCTGGCCTATCTCACTGTTTAAAGATGTACGGCCACGAGGAACCATAGGAAACTACGCCAAGCAATTCTTACGGCAAGGCTATGCCTGGGCGGATGCGGATGTGCGTGGATCCGGAGCCTCATTTGGCACGCGTCCCATCGCCTATTCTTCCGCGGAAATCCAAGACGGAGCTGAAATTGTGGACTGGATTATTGCTCAGCCATGGTCAAATCGAAAAGTGGGAGCCATGGGTATTTCCTACAGCGGTGGAACGGCAGAGATGTTATTGGTCAACCGCCATCCCGCAGTGAAAGCGGTCGCGCCTATGTTCTCCGGATTTGATCTGTATTCCGAAATTGCCTTTCCGGGCGGCATCCATTTGACGTGGTTTACCGAAACCTGGACGTACATCAACAACCAGCTCGACCACAACGAACTACCTTTTGCCGGATGGATAACCAATCTGATTGTGCGCGGCGTCCACCCAGTCGATGATGACCCAGAGCATCAACTCCTCACCATGGCCGTGAAAGAACATGAAGCAAACTGGAGTCCATTTCACGAAGCCTCAGGCCTCACCTTTCGAGACGACTCCCCGCCTTCTCGACAAGCTCCAACCATTGATGCATTGAGTACTAAAGCCCATACACAAGAAATTGCCCAGTCCGGCGCCGCAATTTATAGCTATAGCGGCTGGTTTGATGGAGGGTATAGTTTGGCCGCCATTAAGCGACATCTCCACTACAACAACCCTGACAATCAACTCATGCTAGGCCCCTGGGACCATGGCGGCAAGCGCCGGATTAGTCCCGACGCGATAGGACCAGCAACATTTGATCATCCTCAAGCACTCATCAAATTTTTCAGTCGCCACCTCAAAGATCATCAATCTCGCACTCATAATAAGGCCCCGATCCGGTATTACACGATGGGGGCTGAACGATGGACGATCACAACACAGTGGCCTCCACCATCCACACCCACACGTTTCTATTTCCATGCAAACAATCAACTTTCCCAGACATTTCCACCAAAGAACACTCCACCGGACCGATATCATGTCGACCCCACGGCAGGAACCGGCCCGCATTCCCGATGGAACACTCTGGTTGGCATTCCTTTGGAAAACCCTTATCCGGACCGCCAAGAACAAGATAAGAAACTCATGCTATACACGACCGACCCACTCCACGAGAATCTGGAAGTCACAGGGCATCCCGTTGCCACAGTGTACCTCTCAGCCAATGCCACGGATACTACGCTGTTCGTGTATTTAGAAGATGTCACGCCCGATGGACAGGTGCATTATGTTACGGAAGGTGAATTACGAGCCTTGCACAGGGCATGGCAACACGTCGACCCTATCACTCCCACATTCTCAATTCCTTCTCGCACCTTCCGACGAGAAGATGCCTCGCCTCTCATTCCAAATCACATCGCCCAACTCACTTTCGACCTCCTGCCCGTCTCGTATCAATTTAAGAAAGGGCATCGCATTCGAATTGCCTTAGCGGGAGCTGACGACGATCACTTCCAACTCCTAGATGGCCCGCCACCTACCTGGAAAATCCAGCACACCCTGAACCACCCTTCACACATTCAATTGCCGGTGATTTCAAATTCTTCCAACTAATTTTCCTTTCTTTTTCCTCTCCCTTTAAGGGAGAGGATGAAGGTGAGGGTAAAGACCACGCAAAAACAACTCAGCTATTGAGTAGTAGCCGCGCCCTCAATGATCTCTTGCACCAGAACTAGACAACCAACCATGTACTCTCTTTTCTTGAGGTATAATATTCACATGCCATTGAAGCCAAAACGACCGACGTTCAAACATTCTCGCCGGGGCAAGAAGTCTTGGCCTCAAACAATCCTGGAAAACTTCTGGCATATTAGCCGTCGAGGCTGGCGGGTGTGTCGCGCATTCTTAAAAGCCGTGTGGACCTCACCACCACTCGTTCGAGTCACTCTCTTACCTGTCCTTCTGTTTTTTCTGTGGTTCGGAGTGAATGTGGCCTTTCAGACATACCATAAGCCCAGCGAAATGCTTTTTCCATTAGACCGTTCCTTTAACAAGCACCCGACCCAAACGTGGAAAGAGTATGAGCCGCTCTTCCGCGAGCATGCCACGGCCATTATCACACCAGAGCTTTTAGCCGCACTGGCGCAAGCTGAAGGTGGAGGAAATCCTGTGGCACGTACCTATTGGCGATGGGAACTGACATGGAATCCCTTCACGCTGTACCAACCCGCATCGAGTGCGGTCGGCATGTACCAAATTACGGATGGAACATTTGACGAAGCCGCGCAGTATTGCATCCACGATCATCAAGTGGTTGAGGAAGGGCCGTGGCATGATTTTCAATCTTGTTGGTTCAATAGCCTCTACCTACGCATCCTGCCAAGCCATGCCATCGAATTGACAGCAGCCTATCTGCATTCCCGCGTGACTCAAACGATAGGACTACAACGGATGAGTTCGGTCTCACTCGAGCAGAAACAAAACCTGGCAGCCATCATCCATCTCTGCGGAGCCGGGGCAGGACGGGCCTATGCCGCGCGTGGGTTCCGACTCACCCCTCACCAGCGATGCGGTACCCACAATCCCCGCAAATATCTCAAACGGATCAACGAGTTAAAAGACAGGTTCGCTCATCGGGCGAGGAAAACCGAAACAATACGACAGGCTCACTAGTCCTTGCATTTTTTCACTCAGTCCAATCGTTGAGAGTTTAGAGTCATTACAACTAACTTCCATCGATACTCTCTGGAGAGTTTTGTCATATTGTCTCCTATCTCCTCGCCCCTTGAGGGGGAGAGGGAAGGGTGAGGGGGGTAGGGTCAGATGGGTTGAGAAACGCCAATATGCAGAGCTTAATTGGAACGACTATAAGCTAGCGAATTTGAAGGGGACTATACTGGTTGGGGTTTTATCAAGAAGACCCCATCACGGATGGTAAGCAGCACTGCCGAGACTCGCGGTTCAGCATGGACAACCCGATTGAGTTCTTGAATCGCCGCTGTATTCGTGTCGGGTGGAGGCATGGTCAACACATCGCCACTCCATAAGACATTATCAATCAGGATCACCCCGGTTGGAGCGATCAAGTCCAAGGCTCGCTGAAAATAGTTCACATAATTCGCCTTATCTGCGTCGATAAATATGAGATCAAAAGGGCCCGCTAAATCCTGAAGAGTCTCCAGCGCTGGAGCCAACCGAAGTTGAATTTTGGAACCATGAGAACTGTCAGCCCAATATTTCTTTGCAAGCGCCGTTGCCTCAGGATCGATGTCACAGGTGATTACTTCGCCGTCTTCAGGAAGACTTTCCGCAAAACAGAGCGCACTGTAGCCGGTAAAGGTCCCAATTTCGAAAATTCGCTTCGCTCCCACCGTCATGGCCATCACTTTCAAAAACGCCCCTTCCAAGGGTCCCACAACCATTTGAGGCAATTCCATCGTGCGATTGGTCTCTTCGCGAAGACGTCGGCAAACATCCGACTCTACAAGCGAATGAGCCTCCGCATAAGCTTCAATATCCGGCAACACCATCGGTTTCATCACCACTCCTCCGAATATTCACCTCAACCTAAAAACGACAGTTGGATCACGAAAGTCTGCACAACCCCTTGATGCACCTAGAAAATGGAAAAATTGCTTATCACCCACAAGGTGACCGCGCAATTTGTCCATTTCCTATGCACATCAATTGCTCGCACAGCTTTTTCGCGCTCAACCGCCGTCTTTAGGTTCAACCCAATACAATCATTTTGCTCGCCACTTTTCTGAAAATCAAGCATCCATCACTCTATTAGGGGTCAGACTCGAATTAATTAATTCGAGTCTGACCCCTAAAATATGGCAGGCATTGCCAATTCTTGGAGAACTGGCGTAGAGTGCCGGCGTCTCATCCATCTAACAAGACACACACACCAAGGAGTGTCATGGCTAGCCCAGCTTTACTTGATCACCTTATTGCTAAACTTCGAGAGATTCACCATCTGCGGGATGCCGCAGCGGTGCTCTCCTGGGATCAAGAGACCTACATGCCGGAAGGAAGCGGAAAGATTCGGGCCGAGCAACTCGCCACCCTTCAAACGCTGGCTCACAACCAATTTATTTCATCTGAGATCGAATCCTTGCTTGGATCTCTTATTGATATCGAAACTGGAACCCTCCTTCCCCAACATCACAACTCTCTAGATGATGCCTCCCAAGCACTCCTGCGTGAAACGTGGCGTGATTTTTCTCGCGCGAAAAAGTTGCCTTCGGCATTCGTCAATGAACTGGAGCGAGAATGTTCTCTGGCTCAACAGGTTTGGGGCGAAGCACGAAAAACCAATGACTTTCAACGTTTTCTCCCAAGCTTAGAACGGCTGGTGCAACTCAAGCGGCAGGAAGCAGATTATTTGGGGTTTACCGACACACCCTATAATGCCTTACTGGACAGTTTTGAACCCGGATCCACCGTCGCCCAACTGCGTCCCCTCTTTGCGGAGTTACGCACCCACCTGATTCGCCTCCTCGATCACATCCGAAATTCTTCCATTCAACCGAATCCTAACCTGCTCACGCAGCCGTTTGACACCACGAAGCAAATGGAATTTGGCCGCCTTGTGCTCAAACAGATGGGGTATGATTTTCACAGGGGACGTCTCGATCTTTCCGCCCACCCTTTTACGACCTCGTTTCACCCCACTGATACACGAGTCACAACACGGGTCTTTGAAACCGATATGCCGTCATGCCTGTTTAGTTGCATCCATGAAGGTGGGCACGGCTTATACGAGCAAGGCTTATCCGCGAAACACTATGGCACCCCTCTAGGCGAAGCGGTTTCCTTGGGAATACATGAAAGTCAATCACGGCTCTGGGAAAATTCTGTGGGCCGCTCACGAGATTTTTGGCAGTATTTTCTTCCCAAACTCCAGGCAATGTTTCCTGCGCAGCTTGGCGCCGTACCGGATGATGAATTTTATTTGGCCATTAATCGCGTGACTCCTTCGTTGATTCGCATTGAAGCCGACGAACTGACTTATAACCTTCACATTATGGTGCGTTTTGAAGTTGAGCTTGACATCATTGAAGGCCGGGTCGAAATCGATGAATTACCCGACCTCTGGAATGCCAAGGTTCAAGAATATTTGGGGATTACTCCAGCCAATGATGCAGAAGGCGTATTACAAGATGTGCATTGGTCATTTGGGGCATTTGGCTATTTTCCCACCTACACATTGGGCAACCTCTATGCCGCCATGTTATTTCGTCAAGCCAAGACAGATGTCCCAGACCTATCCAACCATATTCGTGAGGGGGCCCTCTTGCCGTTAAAACAATGGTTGAATGACCAAGTGCATCAATGGGGTCGACAGTATTCCTCAAACGATCTTATTCAGCGAATAACCGGACAAAGGCTGACGTCGCAACCTTTTCTCGAAGATTTGGAAGAAAAATTCAGCAAGCTGTATCAATTCCCGACAACTTCCGGCACCAGCGTTTTCCCATAATCGCCCTATTTCCTGAGGACTTTCCTTTGCATTGGAAAGTCATTCGACAGGCTTGTCCGCCGGCCATCCTCACGCCTAGCGTTCAGCTAGTCAAGTAAATGAAGTCCGACTTCACCCCTCACAACGAAAAAAAGAACGGGCTCAAAAACTTTTTCACTAATTATCAAAGGAGAGGCGTCATGATTAAACAATCATCAAAAATTACATCCCTGCTGTTGGCCATGCTCTTCGCATTAGGCCTCTTGGTTCCAACCACTTGGGCCATGGGCGCAATGAAAGCTGATATCAATAGCGCAAGCCTGGAACAACTTGAAGCCGTGACAGGCATCGGCCAGGATACGGCTCAAAAAATTCTGGCATATAAAGAGGAACATGGGAATTTCAAAACGATGGAAGAACTAGAAGCCGTTAGTGGAGTGGGGAAAGTACGGCTGGAAGCATTGAATGAAGCTTTTACAGTTAAACCTCTCACCGATGACAAGAAAACCTCGATGGCACGGTAACGCATTCATCTTCCGGTTCCCTTTCGCAACGCGAAAGGGAACCGGAAGCCGCGATCAGCTACTTTGATTTGTTCGCCAGTAATAATTCCTTCGGCAACAAGAATTCCACATCTTCTTCAACAACAGTTAATTCCTCAACACCCTCAGCGCCTTGTTCTTTTAAAAACTTAATCACTTGAGAGACCAGCACTTCCGGCGCTGATGCACCTGCCGCGATACCAATGGCCTTCACCCCTTCAAGCCACGACAACTGAATATCTTGAAACGAATCAATCAAATACGACGTAATGCCGCAGCGCTCGCCTAATTCCCGCAGTCGGTTGGAATTGGAACTATTGGGAGATCCGATGACAAGAATAACGTCCACAAAACGAGCCAGTTCTTTCACCGCATTCTGACGGTTTTGGGTGGCATAACAAATATCTTCCTGGTGCGGCCCTTTAATTCCAGGGAACCGCGCATGAAGTGCCGCCACAATGTCTCTGCATTCATCAACACTCAGCGTCGTTTGGGTCACATACGATAAATGCTCAGAATTTTCCACTTCCAACGTTTCCACATCTTCTACTGAAGACACCAAATGGAACTTATCCGGCACCTGCCCTAGCGTTCCCACCACCTCCGGATGGCCAGCATGTCCAATGAGAATTAACTCATAGGCATTGGTATAATCCCGATTGACCTCATTATGCACTTTGATCACCAAGGGGCACGTGGCATCAATGACCTGAAGATTGCGTCGTTTGGATTCTTCCCACACTGACTTAGCCACCCCATGGGCACTGAAAATAACGATCGCGCCATCGGGCACTTCATCGAGTTCTTCAACAAAGATCGCCCCTTTCCCCCGAAGAGATTCCACAACATGCCGGCTATGCACAATCTCATGGCGCACATAAATGGGAGCGCCGTAGGTTTTCAAAGATAAATCGACAATTTCAATCGCCCGATCGACCCCAGCACAAAATCCTCTTGGATTGGCTAAATATATTTTCAAGGCATGTTCCCTTCCAGATAAATATTGTTGAATAACCTATGTTAGCATGGCATGAGGGTGCAATCTATCACCCCCAGCGAAGCAACGCCGTTGCCCAAGTCAAGCCTCCTCCAAAGGCCCCTAGCAGGACCTGGCTACCCGCTTTTAGCTTGCCTTGCCGGCTTGCGGCATCAAGAGCCATTGGCAACGAAGCCGAGGAAGTATTACCCACATGTTCCATAATCGTCGTACAGTGGTCCAAAGGAATCTTCAGATTTTTGCACAAATGGGTGATCATGCGAACATTCGCTTGATGAAAAATGACCTGATCCAGATCCGCCACATCCCACTTCTCTTCTTCTAGATGTGCGAGAATCTCCTGACGTAATTGTCGAACACCCAGCCGGAATAATTTCGCGCCCTGAATGCGTAAGGTATGCAGCCGATTATCCAAAACCGCCTGAGAGAGAAGTTGGCGGGAGCCGCCGCCTGAAATTTTAACCAAATCGTGGTGGCGACCATCGGCATGAAGCCGAATACTCAGGACCCCGTGATCAGGATTGGCCGATCGTTCTACAATAGCCGCTCCAGCTCCATCCCCGAACAAGATGGCAGTGCTAAAATCTTCACAGTCTAAAGTCCGTGATTTCACTTCTGAAGACACCACCAGACACCGGCGAAATTGCCCGGTCCGAAGAAAAGCATCGGCCATCGACAGCCCATACAAAAATCCCGAACAGGAGGCTGAACAGTCAAATGCCGGAATGCCTGCAATTTCCAACCGTGCTTGCAACAAACAACCAGTGGCAGGAAACTTCATATCCGGTGAAGTGGTGGAGACAATGATTGCATCCAGATCATCAGGAGTGAGCCCAGCTTGCGCTAACGCTTCTCGAGAGGCCTGTTCGGCTAACAAGGTGCAATCTTCCTGAGAGTCCACCCAATGCCGGGCCTGGATACCCGAAACGCGAAAAATATACCCTGGATCGGTCCCTAAAGATTTGGCAATCTCTGTATTACCCACGCATCGAGCAGGAAGCGCTGAACCTGTACCGCTGATTTTGGATAGTGGTCGAGACACAACAATACAACCCAACCTCAAAAAAAATTGGACAAATTAAGCATAGGACCTTAAGATAGAAAATAGAAATGACGTGTTATCGAAATAAGACTAACGCTCTCCGCGTCATGATGCAAATGCTTGAACGCATGACTTTCCACTCTCAATCACAATTTTGTATAACTCACCATTGAACAATTACACACTTCCAATTTTTTAATCGATCTAAGCCTGGCTTCCACTGTTTTATGTCGTATCCGCTAAATTTACGTCCCCATAGACAGATTTCCCGGTTGCTACTCTTAGGCATCCTCTTCATAGTGGTTGGATGCTCAACCACGCCCGATCCCACAGACACGGTCTCTCAAGATGAGTCGTCTGCTACTCAAGACCTTTCCTCGACTGATGAACAAATTTTTGTGGGAGACTCGATTGAAATGAGTTATGACCCTAACGTTATCATGAAACGTGCTGAATCATTTTTTGAGAAAGAATCCTATGCCGAAGCCATCGTCGAATACAAACACTTCCTTGATCTGCATAGAAATCATATACTCGCGCCCTACGCCCAATACAAAATTGGGGTCAGCCATTACAAGCAATTTCGAACTGTCGACCGAGACCCCGAACCACTAAAAAATTCCATTGCCGGCTTTGAAAAACTCCTCAAAGAATTTCCTGCAAACCGCTATGAAGCCGAGGCCAAGAAAACGATATTACTTTGCAAGGAACAGCTCGTCCAGCGGCACTTGATGGTCGGAGAGTTTTATTTTAAACGCGGATCCTATCTGGCGGCCGCCCATCGATACGAAAAAATCATCAACGAGTTTCCTGAAGTGGAGAAACGCGATGAGGCCATGTTTCTCCTCGCAAAAACCTATCAAGACTTAGGAATTGAAGAATGGACCCAAGAATGGCTGATCGCGCTGATGCAGCAATATCCTGACAGTTCCTATCAGTCCTCGGCGCAATCACTGCTGGCCTCCCTTCATGAGGAAGATCCAACATTACTGGCTTCGCTCCCCAAAAACCCATTGGCTTTGGACAACACGGTCACTCCATTGTCTACGGATGCGATAATTCCTCAAACACCAGAGAACCCTGTTCTTGCCAACAGCGGAACTCTCCCAAAGGCTTCAATCTCTGAAGCTCAAACCGCAATAGCACCCAAACGAACGACAGCTCCATCAACTTGCGCTATCGGTTCCTGGTGCGATCCCGAATCTGTGACACCACCCACCCCTCTCACCAATCCCGAGCACTCGCCAACACATCCCAAAGCCTGTAAAACCGGAGAATGGTGCTAAATTCTCAGGTCCTCCTCTTGCTAGCATTAGGGGTCAGACTCGAATTAATTAATTCGAGTCTGACCCCTAATGTAACCCCTAATGATGGAGAAAAAATTCTATTGGCCGATATACCAGCCGATGCCATTGCGTTCGAGAAAACTGGTGAAGAGCGTGACAGAATCTGTGAAAATCATCACACCCACAAGAATCAAGAGTGCACCGCTTACAAAAGACACTCCACCCAGATACTGACGGAGATTTTTGAAATAACTCAAGAACGTATCCATACCAAAGGCGGTCAAGAAAAACGGCAGCCCAAGCCCAAACGAATAGGCAGAAAGTAACATGACTCCCCCAGACATCGACTCAGTGGTGCTGGCATAAGCTAAGATCGTACCAAGTACAGGACCGACGCACGGAGTCCAGCCAGCGGCAAAAGCTGTCCCAATTAAAAATGAGCCCACATATCCAACCGGCCGAGATTCAAAATGCAGGAGCCGACGTTCGGTCATCAATAGATTAAGTTTCAAAATTCCTAAAAGATACAATCCAAAAATAATAATGAGAATGCCGCCGACCTTTCTGATAAGATCTTGATATTCATACAAAATTTGCCCAACCAAACTTGCTGAGGCCCCAAATGCGATAAATACCGCCGAAAAACCTGCGATAAATAGAAGCGCATTCAGTAAAATCGCCGACCTAAATCGCTGACGTTCTTCTACTTTGGCAAGATTTTCGACTGACAATCCCGTGATATAGGAGAGATACGATGGAACCAACGGCAAGACACAGGGTGAAATAAAAGACAACAGCCCCGCACTAAAAGCCGCGAATAAAGAAACTTGGGTAATCGAATCCATAGACTACATCGTTTCAGACGGAGCCTGATATGACTCTTGAAGTAATTCGCTTATTAGCTGCCGCGCTTCCGGGCTGTTCCAATCACGCGCTCCAAAGACGCGCTGTCGGATGATGCCCCGACGATCAATCACATAGGTCATAGGTAATGTCCGGGCTCCATAAATCAAGCCGACCCGATAGTCGGAGTCATGTAATATAGGAAAACTCAACCCCATGGCCTCTTTGAAGGGCCGCGTGACAGCCGCCCCCTGCTGATCCACCGATACAGCTAGTATCTCGAGTCCATGGTCACGGAAATCTTGGTATAAAGCTTCCATCGCCGGCATCTCCACCTTACAGGGTCCACACCAGGTGGCCCAAAAATTCAAAAAGACAACTTTTCCCTGATAGTCTGGTAAAGAATGGACGGCTCCCTCCAAATCCATCAGACGAAACGATGGCGCAGCTTTGCCAATTGACGGCCGTTGATAGGCCACTGACTGGGCAGACCCTCGCTGACTATTTGGAGATCCGGAATATCCAGAATCACAGCCTGATAGGGTTACAATCAGAATCAATACGACCAATCTGAACATCACAACAATCATCCTTCCCCTCTCACCCAAAACTCTTCCGTGTACAACCGACATTCAAAACGGCCCCCTATCAGAAACCAACGCCGGAAAAAGATACCCCCCCCCTCTACCGGTCATCATAAGATCCTGATATTTTTATCGTCAATGAAGTGTAATGTATTGAATAGCTAGAAACAGCAACAGCGTGATTAGGGTTCAGAGCAAAAATCCCTGTTGACTTCCTAGACAACCCACCAAACATTACGTAGACTACGAAGCCAACCTTCCGATTCACCACCAGCACATATGAACGCTATTCAGGTCGACGATCTTTCAAAATCTTATGGGTTCTACCGTATCTTTGAAGAGGTGTCCTTCACCCTCAAATCGGGAACATGCTTTGCGCTATTCGGCCCAAACGGGGCTGGAAAAACCACCCTTCTTCGTGTCCTCGCAACGTTGCAAGCTCCCTCTGCAGGACAGTTTACCATTTTTGGGAAAGACGGGGTGGCACAAAAAGATGATGTTCGGGCTATTCTCTTATTTCTTGCTCATGGTTCCCATCTATATGACGAACTGAGTGCCACCGAAAATTTGAAATTTTCCGTGGCCCTGCGTGGGCAGGCACCTGAGCCTTCTCAGTTAAAACGTGCATTAGATCAAACCGGCATTGGCGCATATGGCAATCTCAAAATCCGGCAATTCTCTGCGGGCATGAAAAAACGTTTGGCCCTGGCCAAAGCCATCCTCGCTGAACCACAACTCCTGTTACTTGATGAACCCTATAACGCTTTGGATGACGGTGGCGTCGTGATGACGAACCAACTCATCCAGGATACCATGAAACGGAGTGGAGCCGTGATTATGACCACACATGACCGAAGCAAAGCGGCGCACATTGCTACTGAAGGCGCCATCCTTCAGGCTGGACGCCTGCACCTTCTCTCTCCCAAACAATTACACGATCATGTCATTTCTTAATACCATCCAATGGATTGTCTGGAAGGACCTCATTAGCGAATGGCGAACACGAGAGACGATCTCCTCCATGTTGTTCTTCGCCCTCATTGTCATTCTGGTCTTTAGCTTCAGCTTTGCGATGGATCAGGATGCGGCGCGTCAATTGATCGCCGGAATCATTTGGGTGGCCTTCACCTTTACCGGCATCATTGGGATCGGCAAATCATTTACCTCAGAACTACAAAACGATTGCATCGAATTCCTGCAAATGAGTCCGGTCCCCAAGGGAGCCATTTATCTTGGGAAAGTGGCTGCAAATTTCTTGTTTATGCTAGCGGTGGAAGTTCTGCTGTTTCCGTTGTTCGTCATCTTTTTCAACCTGGATGTCATCGAATCTTTCGGTATGTTATTCCTCGTTTTTTTTCTGGCCACCTTGGGTTTATCGGCAGTCGGTACATTGTTTTCTGCGTTGACGGTACAAATTCGGGCGCGAGAAGTGATGTTGCCCGTCCTCCTGTTACCTTTGGCTGTCCCCGTCATGATTGCCGCCGTTGAATCCACACGGGGCACGCTCAATGGCGATCCCTATCATTTCTACTCCCAATGGCTTCATCTGTTAGTCATCTTCGACATCATCTTCACCGTCGTCTCCTTCTGGCTCTTCGAATTCATCTTAGATTCTTAATTTCATACAGATCTTGGCCAACCCAAACTCTACATGTGCAAACATCGTCGCTAAGCGAGACGAAATCATTGATCATACATTTCATTCAAAAAATTAACAAAATTTAAAACATTGCCTCTTAACCATGTGATAGGAGCCGGCGGCGTTCTAGTTCATGTACGATCTTGATGGCCGCTTCTTCTGCTGTTTCCTGAGCTCCGGCAATTGTGATTTCCGCGTCATCGGGACGTTCATATGGCGAATCAATACCTGTAAAATTCTTGATTTCACCCGCCCGGGCCTTTTTATACAGACCCTTCACATCACGACGCTCACATTCCTCTAACGGTGTATCAATAAACACCTCCAAAAATTCCCCGTCTGCCACCATCTGACGGGCCATTTCCCGTTCACTCCGAAATGGCGAAATAAACGAGACCAATACAATCAGTCCAGCGTCAACCATCAATTTTGCCGTTTCTGACACCCGGCGAATATTTTCGACTCGATCGGCATCCGTGAAACCTAAGTCCCGATTTAACCCATGCCGCACATTGTCGCCATCCAACAAATACGTATGGCACCCCATGGAATGCAGCTTTTTCTCAACCAAATTCGCAATTGAAGACTTCCCGGCGCCAGACAGACCAGTAAACCATAGGATGAATGGCATCTGCCTTTTCAATTGAGCACGTGCGGCTTTATGAATATCAACCGATTGCCAGTGAATATTGTCCGCCCGGCGCAAGGCAAAGTCGATCATCCCCGCGGCAATCGTGGCATTGGTAAATCGATCAATTAAGATAAAAGAGCCGGTGTCTCGATTCTCCTGATAGGGATCGAAAGAGACGGGATAATCAAGAGAAAAGTTGCAGATACCGATATCGTTCATTTCCAATGTTTTCGCCGCAAGATGTTCTTGCGTGTTCACATTAATCTTGTATTTCAATGCCGTCACTTGCGCGGCTCGTATTTGGCATCCCATTTTGATGCCATACTGGCGACCCGGCAAAAGAGGGGCTTCATGCATCCAAATCAGTTTGGCTTCAAACTGATCTGCCGTGACAGGTCGAGCACGAGGGTCGCTCAATATTTCACCACGGCTGATGTCACATTCGTCACGTAACGTTAACGTGACTGCTTGGCCAGCCACGGCACAGTCGACATCGCCATCAAACGTCACGATCCGTTCAATAGCGCTGGTTTGCCCGGAGGTTGGCACGACGACGGAATCCCCAGGGCGAACAGTCCCACTCACAACCGTACCGGAGAAGCCTCGAAAATCCAGATGAGGCCGATTGACCCATTGGACTGGCATCCGGAACGGTTGAGTGGTCGTATCGTGATGAACCGTAACAGTCTCTAAATAGCTCATCATTGTCGGCCCATGAAACCAAGGCATATTCACACTTTGATGAAGAATATTGTCACCTTTCAGAGCCGAAATCGGAACCATCACGATCTTCTCAAACCCTAATGGCTTCGAAAATTCCGCGTACTGAGCCGTGATGGAATCAAATGTAGTTTTCGAATAGTCCACGAGATCCATTTTGTTGACCGCAAGAATCACGTGCCGAACGCCCAACAACGACAAAATATAACTATGCCGCATAGTCTGCGTCAGGACACCTTTACGCGCATCAAGCAAGATCACCGCAAGATCTGCTGTGGAGGCCCCAGTCGCCATATTGCGCGTATATTGTTCATGCCCAGGTGCATCAGCCACAATAAACTTCCGCTTGGCGGTCGAGAAAAATCGATACGCCACATCAATGGTAATCCCCTGTTCGCGTTCTGCCTGCAATCCGTCAACCAGCAAGGCGTAATCAATGTCTCCATGTTGTGTCCCGACCCGTTTACTTTCAGATGCTAAGGTGGCTAATTGATCCTCACTGACTAAGTTCGAGTCCCAAAGCAGTCGGCCAATGAGCGTACTTTTGCCATCATCCACACTTCCGCAGGTCAAAAAGCGCAATAAGCCCTGTTCCCCCTGAACGGTGCAGGCCGGTTCATTCAGATTGGCCTTATCGGAAGGTGAAGCCGGCATTAAAAATAGCCCTCGTGTTTCTTTTTTTCCATCGACCCAATTGCATCCTGATCAATGAGGCGGCCTTGACGTTCTGAATGCCGGGAATGCTCCATCTCATGAATAATGTCCGCCAACGTGGAAGCTGTCGACTCAATCGCCCCGGTCAAAGGATAGCAACCCAGCGTTCGAAATCGAACAGACCGTAGAACCGGCTGTTCCTGAGGCTGGAGCGGCAGGCGGTCATCATCCACCATCACCAGCATCCCGTCCCGCTCAACCACTGGGCGTGGTTTCGCAAAATAGAGCGGCACAACTGGAATCGTTTCTTGCTGAATATAGTGCCAGACATCCAGCTCGGTCCAATTGGACAATGGAAACGCCCGGAGACTTTCGCCTTTTCGAACTCGCGTATTAAAAATATGCCACAACTCCGGACGCTGCTTCTTGGGATCCCAGCGATGGGTCGCCGTGCGAAACGACACAAGCCGTTCTTTGGCGCGCGAAGCTTCTTCATCCCGTCGCGCCCCTCCAAACGCGGCATCAAAACCATACTGTTCGAGCGCTTGCTTCAACGCCTCAGTTTTCATGATATCCGTATGTAAGGAGGAACCGTGAGTGATAGGATTCACACCTTGCTCCAGACCCTGAGCATTGGTATAGACAAGCAGTTCGAGATCGTTCTCCTTCACAAGGTTATCCCGAAACGCAATCATGTCACGAAATTTCCACGTGGTGTCGATATGCAGAAGAGGGAAAGGGAGTTTTGAGGGATAAAAGGCCTTACGGGCCAGATGCAGGAGAACAGATGAATCTTTGCCGATTGAATAGAGCATCACCGGCCGCTCACATTCGGCCACAATCTCCCGAAATAGGTGGATGCTCTCAGCTTCCAACTGCTGCAGATGGGAAAGGGACGAAACGCTCATACTTAGACACTTACACAATTAATTCCCAAAGAACAACACATTTTTGAATGACGGGAAGACAGAAAAGATTTCTGCCCTTTCCCCCTAAGGGCTTTTCCCTTTACAATACAGAATATGCTGAATCGGTTTATACGCTGGATTCAACGGTTTAAGGGATGGTTTGGCGGGGCTGCTGCGATATGTATTTTCCTCGGTCTCTATACCGGCTTATTTGCCTCTCCACCCGATTACTACCAAGGGGAACTGGTTCGGATCATGTATGTCCATGTTCCCCTAGCCCACACCAGTACTCTGGCCTATTCCGTGTTATTTTTTGGAAGCATTTGGTATCTATGGAAACGCGACCCGCTCGTGGATAATGCCTGCCAGGCATCGGCGGGCATCTGTGCACTGTTCACGGCCCTGGCCCTGATAACTGGATCAATCTGGGCTAAACCAACGTGGAACACATGGTGGACCTGGGATCCCCGGTTGGTTTCGTTTAGTGTGCTGCTACTGATATTAGGCGGATATCTCATGCTTCGAAAACTTGTCGATGACCGGGAACGAAGTGGACGGTACGCTGCCATTCTGGCAATTGTAGGAGGGATAGACCTCCCAATTATTAAGTTTTCCGTAGAATGGTGGCGGACCCTTCACCAACCCATGTCATTCTCGACCCGAGGGGTGGCGATTTCTGATGATATCCTGGTTCCCTTAACGTTAATGAGCATTGGAGCATGGCTCCTGTTTGCCTATATGGTGATGGTGCGTACACAAATTTTATATCTCACGGATCTGCTTCAGGCAAAAAAAGGCCGCTTGCTCAGTCAAACGCATTTTTCACAAGCCCAATCATGACTTCGTTTTATTTCCGGTGGGCCCTTATAATCGGCGGGCTGATCATCCTGGCCTTCATGACGTATAGCCACTATCAACGTGCACTCTCCACTATCCCATTGGATACGGTTGTCAGTCGCCCTCCAAGTTCCGATGTCCTACGTATTCAGGGGATGGTAAAAAGTGGCACCTTGGCTGGAGACATGGAACAAGGACAGGCTACATTTGAATTAGTTGATGGCTCTACCACTCTTCCTGTGGAATATGCCGGGCCGCCCCTAGAAAATATTCGTGAACTGAAAACAATGG
Source organism: Nitrospirales bacterium (assembly GCA_965223315.1). Taxonomy (GTDB): domain Bacteria; phylum Nitrospirota; class Nitrospiria; order Nitrospirales; family UBA8639; genus Nitrospira_E. The sequence continues at coordinate 1,281,815 of CBDCWD010000004.1, read as the reverse complement.
TTTTGATTGGCCATCTGGATGCTGAAACCAAAATATTTAAAGCCACAGATACCGCTCTGATTAATAATTTTGGGTTTGTGGCGGCCGCCTACTTGCTGACCGTGATCACGCTGGTCTGGGTCGTATTTGCCATGGGGCAAAGAGTCATGGTTTTATTTAAGGAAATCAAAGAGGAAAAACTCTACGAACCGGAGAACGAACCCCTTGCCGGCAACCAATAAAAAAGTCGCGATTATTGTCAGCATCCTCCTCATTGCCGGATCATTGGCCTATTTGGCCTTTGGCAATTTCGGGGAAAATATTGTCTATTTTGTGACCCCGTCAGAAGTCAAAGCCTTTACACCCGAAACCTATTCTAAAAAAGTCCGCGTGGGCGGCATGGTGGTGAAAGGCAGTCTGAAAACACAGCCAGATCCAGTGGGACTCACCTTCGAACTCACGGACGGGACCAGTACCATCCCCGTAGCCTTCCAAGGCATTCCACCTGATCTGTTCAAAGAAGGCCAAGGCGCGGTCGTCGAAGGCCAATGGAAAGATGGGCAGACCTTTCATTCAACCATGATCATGGCGAAACATTCCGAAGACTATATGCCCATGGAACTGAAGCGGGCGGGCGTCGAACTCCCCAAAAAAGATTTCATGAAGACCCTCTCTCAGTAAGGGGCTGGCTCCCCAACCCACATGATCATAGAAATTGGACATTTCTCGGTTGTCGTCGCCCTGGTGTTATCCGTCTTTGGGATGGCCAGCGCGGCTCTAGCCCTCAAAACCCGCAATCCAGATTGGGCACGATCTGGGCGCATGGCCCTTACCCTTATTTTTGTGTTGCTCAGTGTCGGCATGTTGTCTTTAGTCTATTCCTTTATCATTCGTGATTTTTCCGTGCTCTATGTTGCCAATAATTCCAACTCAAAACTCCCCTTCTTTTATACAGTGTCAGCAGTCTGGGGCGGCCATGAAGGGTCGCTCCTGCTGTGGGTCTTTATTCTGTCGGTCTTCAGCACCTTGGCTGTTTGGCTTCATTGGCGCACCCAACCCACCATTATGCCCTATCTGATTGGTGTGGAATGTGGGGTGATCTTCGGCTTTCTCTGTTTGATCGTATTTCTCTCAAGTCCCTTTGAACGACTGCTTCCGGTTCCCACAGGCGGAAAGGATCTCAACCCCCTCTTGCAAGACCCAGCGATGGTCATGCATCCCCCAATGCTGTATATGGGCTATGTGGGATTCTCAATTCCCTTCTCCTTTGCCATGGCAGCCCTCTTTTCAGGCCGGTTAGGTGAAGAATGGATTAAGGTCACACAGCGCTGGACCACGTTTGCATGGATGTGCCTCACTACAGGCATACTTTTGGGTGGGTATTGGGCCTACTATGAATTGGGCTGGGGCGGCTATTGGGGTTGGGACCCTGTAGAAAATGCGTCGTTTATGCCCTGGCTAGTCGGGACCGCCTACCTCCATTCCGTGCTCGTGCAAGAAAAGCGGAAAATGTTCAAAGTTTGGAATTTATTCCTCATTATCGTGACATTTTCGCTGTCACTCATTGGAACATTTCTGGTGCGCAGTGGCGTACTGACATCGGTCCACTCCTTCGCCACAGATCCGGAACGAGGTCTGTATATCTTAATTTTCGTGGGCAGCGTGATTGGCATTGCCTTCGGCGCTCTCATTCTCCGTTCACCCCAACTCAAATCTCAAATCGAAATGGATTCACTCGTGTCCCGTGAATCAGTTTTTCTTTTTAATAATTTGTTTTTCCTGGTCGCGGCAGCGACGGTTTTTTTAGGCACGCTCTATCCGCTTATTCTTGAAACCATCGGTGGGGGCAAGGTCACGGTAGGACCGCCCTATTACAATGCGGTTTTCATGCCTATTGCGTTGGGTTTGCTCTTTCTCATGGGCATCGGTCCCTACATTCCCTGGCGGAAGGCCTCGATCGCCAATTTAAAGAAAAGTTTTTCAACACCTTTATTGGCTGGTGCGGTCATTGTCATCTTGTTGGCCGTCACAGGCATTCGAAACCTCTATGCGTTGGCCGGGAGCTATGTCGTCGCATTTGCCGGAATGGCCATTGCGTTGGATTTTGGGAAAGTGTCACAACTTTATGCTCAACGCAATAAAAGTAATATCTTCAAAGGGGGATTATCGGCCTTTACCGCAAATCAACGGCGCTATGCGGCCATGCTGACGCATATCGGCGTACTGGTCTTAGTCATTGGAATTATTGCTTCAACAATTTATCAAACCGAAAAGGTTGTCTCGATGAAGGTGGGCGACGAAATGGCCATTGGCGACTACCGCATGAAACTGACCAACATTCATGATGTTGAAGGCGGGAATTGGAAGGCCGAAGAAGGCGTCTTTCAAGTCTTTGAAGATGAGACACTCATTACCGAGCTTCGTCCGCAAAAACGTATTTACAATGCCACTCAAACGCCCACGACCGAATCCGCTATTTATTCCATCAACATGGGACATATCTTTTTAACCATGCCTGAAGTCTCACCTGAAGGCGTGGCGGTCGCACGAGGCGTCCTCAATCCGCTGATTCTTTGGGTCTGGGGCGGTGGTGTTATCATGGGGCTGGGCGTAATTTTGAATATCCTTCGCCCGCGCAAGAGAGAAGAATGACCAAAGCCGCCCAATTGACTTTGGTCCTCGTATTGCTAGGACTCTTCGCCTTGTTCTATCAAGGTCTCTGGGGAGACCCCCGGCATATCCCAACGGTGCTTATTGGCACAGATGCGCCCATGAGTGAAGGGCCCGATGTGGAAACGGGTGAACCCATTTCATTGAACCACTTTAAAGGCAAAGTCATCCTTTTGAATTTTTGGGCGTCCTGGTGCTACGAATGCAAGGTGGAGCATGAAAGCGTGTTAGAACTTCATCAATTATTTAAAGATGACCCCAACTTTGTCATGCTCGGCATCAACTACCAAGATGAACTGCCAGATGCACAGCAATATCTCAAAGAGTATGGCACCACCTTTCCGCATATGCGAGATGTAAAAGGCCAAATTGCCATTGATTATGGCGTCTATGGCGTACCGGAAACCTTCGTGATCGATCAACAGGGAAAGATCCGCTATAAATATGTTGGGCCCATCACCGGACACATGTACACCACGATTACCCAAAAAGTTATTGCTCCGTTGCTCAAAGGCCAGCCCATCTAATGTCTGTTCGTCTGATTATTGTCTTCATAGTTATTCTCATAACGCCTTGGTCTTTATTGGCCGAAGTCCAAGATGAAACGGCCTTAGACATCCAAGTTAGAGAAATTGCGAAAACGCTGCGCTGTACAGTGTGTCAAACCGAAAACATTTGGGAGTCAGGCGCCCCGCTGGCCCAACAAATGCGTGGCGTCGTGCGAGAACGATTGAAACTGGGGCATAGCCCTGAGGATATTAAAGAATATTTCCTCAGCCGCTATGGGGATTACATTATGATGCAACCTCCTGCCCATGGCGTCAACTGGCTTCTCTGGCTGGGACCTTTCATCCTGTTATTAGGAGGGGGACTGCTTCTCTACAAAGAGGTGGTTGGCTGGGTGCGTCGGACTCCATCGCCTGCTTCCGCTCCCCCGCCGCCACCGTTAGACGATCAGGCACGCCAGCGCCTGGACCGCGAGCTGGAATCGTAAGCCCCTTCTTTTCTGACATGCCTCCAATTATTGCTTTTTTGACTCCGCTTCTCATTGTCCTTGGCATTGTGCTGTTTGCCATCACCTTGCCATTTTGGCGCAAAGACCCCGCCCCCATTTCTTTCGGATTAGACGATAACCAGGAACAAGAATACGCCGACCTCCAGGTCGAACGTGAAGTCCTGAATCAATCCTTACAAGAACTAGAAATGGAACGCGCCGCTGGCCGGATGGAACTGGCTGACTATGAACGGTTGAAAGCCACAGACGAACATCGGTTGCTTCACATCTTGGATCGCTTGGAATGTCTGAAGGACAAAAAGGGCGGCAATGTTGTTAGTGAGCAAGAGAACACTCCACATCGAACAAGCTGGATTCCGGCTGTTGCTTCGGGGCTAGTCGTGATGCTGGCTTCTGTAGGCCTCTACAGTCTCCTACAGATTCAAGCCGCGCAAAAACTCATGGCTGTCGAAGCCCAAATGGGCGGCGGGCCCAATCCTATGGAAATGGTGGCCAAGCTTGAAGCACGGCTAAAAGAAAACCCCAATGATGTACAGGGACAAATTATGGCGGGACGATCATACCAAGCCTTAGGGCGGATGGCTGAAGCCCAAAAGGCATGGGCCAAAGTCTTAGAATTAGATCCCAAACAGCATGAAGCCCGGTACAACTATGGCGTGCTGTTAATCGATAACAGAAAAATTGACGATCCTAAAATTTTCCAGGAAGCTCTCGGACATTTTGACATGGTGCTCGCCGATCTGCCTAATCAACCAGCCGTGAATTGGTACCGAGGCATCGCGCTTTGGTACTTGGACCGGAAACAAGAAACCGACGAAGCCTGGTCACTCGCCGCACAAAATATGGAACCAGGTAGTCAGGACTTAGCCTTCGTCAAAGAATCCCTCACCAAACTCCGCGCCGGCCAAGAACCGTTTTAGGGTCTGGACTTGTTGCAACCAGTCTGGCTGCGGGAAGGATATCCGCCCTACCAAATGATTAGTGAGCAGTAAAGATTTTCTGGACTAAATTTCTGGCGCGATCTACAGCAGCCAACGCTTCCTGACAATGTTCATATGTACGAACTTCTTTGTGCAGAACAAGCAAACTCAACTCAGCATAGCCCGAGATGACCAAGAACATATCATTCAGGCCTTGAGCAATGTCTTCTTTGGTATGTTGGTGACAGAGGCGAAGGTGCGTGACCAGTCTATGCCCACGCTGAATCGCCGCAAGAATGCCGTGGCAATACCGAAAGAGTTCAGATGACGGTACTGTATTCCGGGCAACAATTTGCATATGTCCTTCAATGTTCTTCAGAATATCGCACAGGTGAAACGCGACCTGATTTTTGACCGCCTCCCATGGCTCTTCTGCGTCTGAGATAGGATACCCTATACTGAGCGGAGAACAGAGTGGTGGTTCCTGCCTTCTCGTTGTCTGTTCCAAAGACGGAACGTCTTGCGAACTCTGCTGATATGAGGTGGAATGCCTAGAGTCGACATGGGCCTTATGAGCCACAAGACCATGCATTGATGAGTTCATATCGAGCTCCTTCCAGCAGAAATCCATAGAGGACGACGGAAACACGAGGGACCTTGAAGGCCTATGCTGCCTCTTTGAATGACAAAAAAACATAAGCTGAAACCTTGATTTTTCGTAGGAATGACCTCCTAAATTATGTCAGTAAATGTCTGACATCACATATGCCTGTTAGAAGTGACATATGTGGCTTGTCCAACCCGCCCAGCCACGGGTGTGTTGAAAAAGGCCGTCAGCGGCGTTCTCTGAACCAGTAAGAAGTGCAATGTCAGAAGTAAGGAGCACGAGAAAAACCCCAGGACCCTTCGACAGATTCATTGTGAGCAAGCCGAACAACTCAGAACAGGCCCCCTATGCTGCTGGTTGCGAACGGCGTCCTGGCGAAATAAGGCCTTTGCTATCTTCATTATTCAACATTCCCTCAGTTGCAATTTGAGTACCTTCCTGGTCACAATGAGGGGACCTATCACCTGACGAAAGGAGGATACGATCAATATGGAAGGCCGCATTCATATCAACCCGGAGATTTGTAGCGGGAAACCTTGTATCAAAGGAACTCGGGTAATGGTGAAGAATATCCTGGGTCTCATGGCAGGTGGATATTCAATCGAACAAACCCTCCAAACATACCCAGAGCTCACCCCACAAGACATCCCCGCCGCATTAGACTATGCCAGCCAAGTCATCGACGAAGACAAAGTCATCCCTCGCGCTTGACCCTTTTGTAGTGTTGCTGAATCAAAATATCCCACCCGCCATTGGCCCATGGCTTCGCCAACTTTCGTGGACACAGAAACAGAAGCTATTGTCAAATGTAGTGTTTGAACCGTTGTTCACAGACAAGGTTACCTTAGCTGACAAATCTGTTTTTTAGTTTCTATTTATGCAAATAACGTGCAATCTGAAATTTTATGAGGGGATTACGGAATTTCCTTTTATACTTCAGAAGAACGAACCGATATCAATTGCAGCATATCTGGTTATTTAATAGAACAATCATCTTATTCGTATCTTTTTGGATACATTTTTATCCGAAAAGATACGAAAAAATTTCTTTTAGTCATTCTTAGAAACTCCCTTCCTCAAAAATCAAATAATTCTAACCCATCGAATTCCTCAAGTTTGCAAATTGCTGCCCTCCTGATTTCTTAAAAAAGATCACCACTACATTAAAAAGCATTGTCGAAATATCAAGTAGTATAGATACTGCATTCATGAACCTTTGTGGACCATTACTCAATTATCTCATTTCGGATCAATGTATACCTCTCGATCCGTTCGTACCTCTTGAATAGAGAAAAATCAATTTCAAAATACACCCTCCCTATTCTGATCTATCTATCACTCTCAACACTCTGTTGATATCAAAAAAGGCCTAGATGCCTTGTGGCATTTTTTCTGCAAACCCCTTTTGGAAATATTTACTTCAATCATTGGAATAACTACCCGAAGGCAAATCTCTTTTCTATAGACCAGATAAAATGGCTGGATTGTCTTTTCCACTCTCATGGTTCTTAATCCTGTTTATTTTTTTCTCTCTAAGCTTTGGGCAAGATCGGAGTTTTGATCCCATACCGTCCTTAGCTCCCGACTATGAAATTGAGCAGTTAGACACCGTCACGGTCACAGCCAAAGAGGGAAAGCCCACATGGCTTGAAGTCTCGTCAGCAAAAAGCGTGATCAGGAAAGAAATCATCAAGGAACGAACTCCACACACTCTTCCGAACGCCCTTCGTGGGGAAACTGGGGTGTTTATACAAGAAACCACACCTGGACAAGGAACACCGATCCTTCGAGGGTTGTTGGGTAGCTCTACCGTCGTGGTTATTGATGGCATGCGCCTGAATAATGCCATTTTCCGATCAGCTCCGAATCAATATTTTGCCCTTATTGACCCACATAATGTCGATCACATTGAAGTAATCCGAGGAACGAGTCCTACTCTATACGGAAATGGAGCCATTGGAGGAGTCGTTGATGTCAGAACACCTATCCCACGTTTTCACACAACCGATTGGACGTGGGACGGAACTCTTCATGGCGCATTTCGCAGTGCAGATTTGTCGCGAATGAGCCGGTTAGCTCTCAGAGGCGGCTTTGAAGGATTGGGGCTCAGTGGAGGCTTGACGTATCAAGGCCATGAAGACATTCGGGGAGGTGGGGATATCGGTCGTCAACGTCCTTCTGATTTTGATGCGTTTGCCGGTGATGGAAAAATATTCATTGGTGACGAATACCAAAGTTTTCTACTAAACGTTCAATTGCTCGAACAACCGAAGACGCCGAGGTTTGACCAATTACATGCTGGTTTTGGACAAGACAACCCCAGTGCTTCTGAGTTCTTTTTTGAGCCCAATAACCGACTGTTTATTCATGGTCGCTACCTCCACAATCTGAACTTTTTCTTCTTTGATCGGATTGAAGCCAACCTGAGCTTCCAAGAGATCAACGATGATCGCCGGATTCGTGATTTCAACAGCCTTGAAGTTGATCGAGAAGAAAATCGTGATCGCTTATTAGAATTCAATTTACATGTTCTCTCCCATTGGGGACCGCATGCCATGTTTCGATACGGCGTTCAAGTTCTCCGCGATGAAGTTCGCAGTCGTCGCACACGCCGGAATATGGTCACAGGTACAACTAATGCCGTTCCTAGCCGATTTGCCAATCATTCATCGATAACGAGCGGGGCAGCCTACTTACACACAACTATCCAACTTTTTCCCTTCTGGGAAGCCACAGTGGGAGGTCGTTGGAGTTATGTCGACATAGATGTCCCTCAAGCCGACCGTTCTGTGGGTACGCATTTATCTCTTTCTGAACTGACCGGCGATGTGGGATCGGTTGTTCATCTAACCAAATCTGTAAATTTGGTTGCCAATGTTGGAAGAGCAATTCGCACTCCAAATATTTTTGACCTCTCAACCTTAGGAACGAGGCCAGGGAATCGATTCAATGTCCCAAATGCCAATTTGGGGGCCGAAAAGGCGTGGAGCCTTGATACCGGCATCAAATGGGACACGCCTAAACTGTCTGGAGAACTGATTGGGTTTCTCATCAACATCGAAGATAAAATTGAGTCCGTGCCCACAGGAGCCATCACCAGTGACGGGAGAGTCGTGGTCCAAAATTCAAATCTGAATGAAGTTTCGCTTTGGGGATTTGAAACAGGTTTTCGATGGCTATGGAATGACCAAGGGGAAGTATTTGGAAATCTCACGTTTACCTGGGGCAAGGAATCTACCCATGGAGGCCAGACCAATCCAGCCGACCGTATCCCTCCCCTGAATGGTCGATTTGGGGGAGCGTATCAGATGACCCCCCGCTTTCGATTAGAATCGTTTGTCCGGTTTGCTCATAGGCAAGACCGCCTGAGCCCGCGCGATGCGTCTGATTCTCGAATCAACCCGGATGGCACCCCAGGCTGGGTCACGTTGAACTTCCGTTCAAGCTATCACTTTGGATCAGGAGTAATTGCCAGACTTTCACTTTTGAACGCGTTAGACCAGCCTTATCGTGAGCATGGATCCGGCATTGACGCTCCCGGAATAAACGCTATTTTTTCCCTTGAGGCCTCTCTCTAATCTTGAAAGCGCACATAAAGAAAGAGGAATTTTCAATCATCTATCCATTTGGAGCACTAGGAGACATGGAAGGTGGAGGGGTATTGATTCCGTAGAAAACTTCTCCAAGTCGGATTATGGCATCATTCATTGCCTTGGGTGGTGGGGCCGTATCAGCTTTCAAAAGATGATCGATATTGTTTAGTTCATTCTTGGCTAAATTGCAGGATCGCTGAATCCACTGATTTGGCACACGAAGGAGTAGCGACCGGGATAACTCCTGACCCAACGAATGTGTGGGAAAATGCGTGCCAAGTGTGGCTTCCATACGTTTTCTCATCTTGTCTTCGGACGTGGGCACGTTTGATGGCTGAACTGGCCCTTTGGCAGCTTCCGTCGCCGCCTCCGTTGCTTCAGTGATATCGGTTCGTGGTGAAGGGGAGCTGTTTTCCTGTTTTCTAATCGTAGCTTGAACAAGTGAGTTAATGGAATGGCGAAGAATCGCAGGATACCGTTTTAGAGCTGCTAAGTTAGATGGCTGTTGTTTCCAAACAGAATGAAATTTTTCATACTTTTGTAAAAGATCTTGATATTTCACCTCTCTGGAGCTAGACACGTGATCAGAACGAATGGGGGACGTGATCATTAACAAATGGGTAGCTTGATCGTCGTCCTGCGAAACAATTCTAAGATGGGGAGCTTGGGTAAAACCGATTGTATTGCCATGAAACATAGCTTGAAGAAAAAAAGTCATGCACACACAAAACCCTAGAACCCTTTCTCCTTTTAAAAATTTTCTTTTCATCAGCATGACCTCACCCTGAAACAAAAGCAAGCTCTTGGTACTAGCAGTATAATGTTTTTATTGAAGTCACGTCTAAAACCACAATGTAGACAAATATAAGCTTTCCAAAAACTATGCCCGGTGAAAACTAGAGACTGACTAATGCGCGTTTACTCCTGTGTGTGTATCTAAATGGATAATTTTGATATCTCTTTAGATACGATTCCTCCTCTATACGCCATCACAGCACGCCTCACAAATTTTTGAAAAATAAGAATTTTTTTTGCTGTCGACCTCAGGCTTGTATCTTGCTTCAGACAAAGACAAGGATCGCAAGCTTTATCTCTTCCCTTGAGAAACCAGGTTATAACAAATATGGAATTCGGAGTAATAATTACATTCATAGATGGAGGAACTACCCATGGGCTTTTTAAAGAATGATAAAGGACTGTCTTCAACATGGCCAGTAATGCTTGCTATCTGCTTCCTGGCAGACCAATCCATGGCAGAAGATTTTCAGACAAAAACTGCCACGATTTCTGCCCCTCAAGAAGTAACAACTTCAATGTCAACACGAGCTATGGTTCCACCGAATGCCGATAGGCTCTTTAATGATCGGCAATCCAAAATAGGTGGCCATCACCGACCGATCCCTATTGGGGAGTTGACACAAGCCATGAGAAACGCGATGCACCCCCCCAGCAATATGGCATCTACCGTACTTGCCGCAACAAATGTAGCAAGCAGCTCCATTACACTGGAGACTAACCGAGCCTTGTCAGACCAAGAAACCAATGACAGCACCAGTACGGTTCATGAACCAAGCGTTTCGGTGCGGGGACCAGAAATTTTGTATACCGGAAATTGGTATGCGGCCTTCTCAACCGATAATGGGGCAACCTTTTCTTATATGAATCCGGACACCACATTCCCCAATATTCCAAACCAACCATGGTGCTGTGATTCCTATACTCGATACGATAAAAACACCGATACCATGTTTTGGTTTCTCCAATATGTTCATGATGGAAATGGGAACACCATTCGTTTAGCTTTAGCACAGGGTGACGATATCTCTAACCAAAATTGGCGTTTCTATGATTTTACCCCAAAGGCAGTGGGCAATTGGGATAATGCATGGTTTGACTATCCTGCCATGGCCATCAGTGAGAACAATCTCTATATTACCATTAACAAGTTTAGCGCAAATCCGTGCACACCTACTAATTGTCCCTTTAAAGGTGCAGTCATCTTTAGACTTCCACTTGAAAAATTGGCCGCCTATGAAGGATTTACCTATAATTATTTTGAGACGATTGAAAATGGAGCACTTCGGCCAACTCAAGGCGCAACGGATACCATGTACTTTGGCGATCACGTTAACCCGCAGACTCTTCGAGTCTTTTCATGGCCTGAAAACAGTTCCATTATCAGCAGTACTGATGTGTCAGTTGACGTATGGACTAGGCCTTTTGGCACAGCGGTTGCCCCAGGACCAGACGGAAATGACTGGGTCGGTCGGGTTGATTCACGAGTGACGGCAGCTTGGAAGAGCGGAGACACGCTCGGATTCGCATGGACGGCGGCCCAAGACTCTAACTTTGCTTTTCCACATGTCAGAGTGGCCCTCCTGAACAAAGATACCAAAGCGGTCATCGGGCAACCCCATCTCTGGAATTCTAATTTTGCCTTTGCGTACCCTGCTGCGGCCCCTAACTCGAACGGAGTCGTAGGCATATCTGTCCTCTATGGCGGAGGGTCACAGTTCCATCCTAGTCATGCCGTAGGGTTTCTAAAAGACTCCAACACGGATTGGGAATTGGTGACAACCATCAATGGAACACATGGCCCAAACGATAGGAAATCCGGGGACTATGTGACCATAGAAAAGGGACCGAACTCGACCTCCTGGGTTACCACGGGATTTTCTTTACAAGAAGGGTCTACTCGTACCGATATTCAGCCTCGATATGTTCGTTTCAGTAAGAAGAACGATGAGGGCAATCAACTTTCCATAACAAAAACTGATCAAGCTGACCCCGTACAACTGGGAGATCCAGTTACGTATACTCTTACCATCACAAACCAAGGACCCAATTCTGCAACAGGAGTTGTCCTCACAGACCCCCTTCCTAACAACGTATCATTTATCTCAGCAACTCCCAATACGTGTAGCGAAAATGAAGGAACCGTCACATGTTCGCTTGAGGATTTGGCGAAAGACGCAAGCACCACTGCATCCATCACTGTGGGCACATTATCAGCAGGCACTATTTCGAATACCGCCTCGGTGACCGCCGATCAGTTTACCTCAGTTTCGGTTACCGAGACGACCGGAGTTGGGGGAGAACCTCCACCTTCAATGTGCAGCGCACCAGAAGCGGACATTTCTCAGGAACGGAACGTACAAGTCACAGACACTCTGAATATTAGTGAGGGTGGGACTTTAACGGATTTGAATGTCTCCCTTGATGTTTCGCACACCTATGTTGGTGATCTAGTTGTTACGCTAGAACATGAAGCTGTCGGGTCTTCGACCATACTCGTGAATCGTCCAATTTTCACACAAGGTAATTGCAAATTTGATGATATCCAGGTCACCTTTGATGATAGTGCTACCAAGTCTGTCCAGGATACTTGTATGCCCGATGCACCTACCATTAACGGAACTCTAAAATCCCAAGATCCTTTAAGCAGTTTCCATGGCAAAGAATTGAGCGGAAGTTGGAAGCTCACAGTTCAAGATAAAGCTTTTTTCGATGGAGGGAAATTAAATCAATGGTGTCTTATTCCAACGGTCGGGAACTAACCATATTCCTGATCACCTAGCTCCGGTAGCAGCAACGAAGGCGGCTCGGGTAGTTGCCCGAGCCGCCTGGCAAGAACAACTTACCTGCTATGCTGCGGAGGGTTGCAGAGTCACATAACGAACGACGGATAATTTTGACAGAGCCTCCAATTGTCCAACGGGAAGGTACCCGATGACGAGGTAGCCGGATTTGGGTTGGACCACCGACTTGAAGCCCACCTCCTTTAGTTGAGACAAACTTTCTGCTTTTGTGTCTGTAAGCCAGACCTGAATCATAATTTTTCCATCATGCAGTTTAGCCAACTCGTCAGATGAAAAATCATTCCCGTTTTTCTTTTTCTCGACCATGGCTTGCAAAGGCAAATCCAATTTGGACTCTGATCCGTCAACACCTAGTGCCGAACGGTCTTCTTCTAGACGGTCGGTCATCATTGGTGCAACATTGAAGGCTTCCTGGGGAACGGTACTACTCAGAAAATTCTGGCTCATTTTGGCCACCGACTGCATAGCTCGATTTCGGAAACTCCTTGCTTCCTCATCGTTGCGTCCGAAGATGCCTTCATAGCTCACGCCTTCTGGCAGTTCGACCGGTACATCTATGCGCCGAGGGTGTCCACCTTCCGTAATGATCATTTCTTCAACGGCCACGAAGGAAGTGAATTGGGTCATCAAGCGATACTCCAACCCCAACTTTGTGATGGCTTCTTTGATATTGGTTTTAGCCATATCCTGCTGAATACCGTTGTAGTCTTGAGCCATCAGATCGGCGATCTTCGTCCGAGCCCAGAGCGTTGCCAACACAGCATGCTGCGGTTCATACCCGGGAAGCTCCACGTCAATCTTCCTTATCACTGAGCGGCCTGCAACCTTTCCGCGCACGCGAATCGTGCCTTTCCCCGGAGTTGTGAACCGCCCTTTTATGATCAGTGGTTTCGCGCTGAATAAATCTGGCAACTGCTTGGGATAGACTTCCGACACATCTAGATCGTCCCAATCGATTGAAATATCAGTGAGCAAGGGATGTTGCACTCGTTCATGAAAGCGGCGCGCGGCCGCTGACCCATCATCTTGCAAGCCCACATACTCCACTTCTCCCCTACCATGTTCGGCCATTTTATCCAACAAGAATCGATTGACACTTGAACCGATGCCAAAGGCAAACACTCGGGCATTGGGATGCTTTTGAATTTCTCCGACAATCGCCATATCGTTGCCGATATACCCATCGGTCATAAAACAAACCAGTCGCAGATGTTCCTGAGAATCACTGGGATCTAACGCCACACGAATGGCCTTCATCATTTCCGTGCCGCCTCCACCCCTTCGGGATTCCAAAAACAGTTGTGCCTTGCGCATATTCGATGGCGTAGCTGGAACTGGTTCGGGAAAGAGAACATGCGTATCCCCGGCGAAGGTGATGAGGTTAAACGTATCGTGAGGATTCAATCCATCGATGGCTAATCGCATGGTCTCCTTGGCCTTTTCAATGGGGAAACCCGACATGGACCCCGACGTATCCAGCACAAAGACCAGTTCCTTGGGAGTGACCCTATCCGTCATCACACGATCGGGTGGCTGTAGCAACAAGGTAAAAAACCCATCGTTTCCCTCACGATGCGTCAAGATGGCATCTTCGATACTTTCTCCGGCCACAGCATACGTCAGAATAAAATCTTTATTAGGAATCGTGGCTTCTTTTCTAAGATGCACTTCTGCCCGAGAATCGTTTGAATTGGTGACGGCAATCTCATGCGTAGTTGACTGGACACGGTGGATTGGCACACCGGCATCAATCGTCACAGACAAAGACAGATCATGACCTGAACGTGTGCCGGGTTTCAGAACAGGCGGGGTGATATGCGAGGCATCAGGAAATTGCTCCGTGTCATATGCCCAACCACCCCCTAATGGTTGTGTTGGTGGCTCTTGGGCAATGGGTTGGCCTGGGATATAGCGCGGCCCCACGACCATAGGAAACATCACGGAATACGTTCCACCATCATACGGCAAGGTCTCCACATAACTGATCGTAATGGATATTTGCTCACCTGGCAGAATATTCGCGACCGATTGCGTAAAAATATTCGGCCGCTCCTGATCCAGGAGACCCGCCATATTGCCGCGCCGTTTGGCCGCTTCATAGATGGCTCGAGCTTCTTCCCGTTTTTTGATCTTTCCCTTCACCACTCGCTCACCAACTGTCAATGTCATAGCATCGACCGCTGCATTCTGCGGCAGAGGAAAGGTGTAGACGGCTTCAATTTTGTCGGAATACGGATTTTCAAATTGTTGGGTCACCTGCGCCCGGGCAAGCGGCCCACTGACCTGGATAACCACATCGGTATGCTTAAGCGGAAATGCCTGAGTTGGCTTGCCCTCATCGTCTAGTCCAATCAAAGCCCCGGATTCGTCCCCCACCCACTCGGCACTCGCCTGCGCAACTGGGATCGGTGCAGGCATCAATCCCAATACACTTCCGCCAAATAGGGCTAGTGCCCCAACTAGGCTCCCGCCAAGAGCCCAGCCTACAACTCTTTTTTTACAGTTTTTGACGATCATAACTTTCCTCCATATATTCCACGGCCCCATGCCGCTTCATTAGAGGAGATGGCGCTACTTTCAAAATCCTTTCAGGTCTGTTGAAAAAAGCCGCCAGCGGCGTTCTCTAAACCAGTCAGAAGTGAAAAGTGAGAAGTAAGGAGCACGAGAACCCTTCGACAGGCTCAGGGCGGGCTCCTTCGACAGGTACATCGTGAGTTTATCGAACGATTCATTGTGAGCAAGCCGAACAACTCAGGACATGCTTTTTTGAACAGACCCGTTGTTGTTGTTCGCCAAGAGCTTCCTGACGAAATATGGCCTTTGATATCTCATTACCCAACACTCCAGAATGATCTGCCTAGTTGTGATGGCGGGAACAGAAAAGATAGCTGATGTTATTCAGCTGGAGAGTTTTATAGTGCTGTAACTTACAAGCGGGGTCTTCACCCTCATCCTAACCTTCTCCCTCAAGGGAGAAGGAATTTATGTTTCCAGTTGAAGGTTAAGCTACAGGACTGACCGAAAATTTTTAGTCGAGTAGAAAGGATGGCGATCAAGTGAGCACGCGCTGCCGAGGGATAACTCAAGTGATAGGCGACAACCCAGGTGCCGTCTTTATTTTTGAAGGGGAATATCTACACGAAGCGGTCTGCCAGAAACGGTCCTAGGCTGCACAACATAGACGGTCTCCTTGGTGCGTTCAATCTGAAGGCCAGACATGTTGATGGTCCTTCCCAACCAAGGACCAAGATTTCTTAACGGTCTCGGAGAAAACAAGACCCGGAGGGAGGACACAACTAATTTCTCCATTCGGTTCGTCACACCACCCAGGCGAAATTCTCTATTTTGATAGGGCTCAACCATGACCTCTTCTTGCCGCCCTCTACCGGCCAAACGCACTCGGTAAGACAGTCGTTGCCATTGGCCTCTCCCGAGCGGCGCCAGAACATAAAGAAATCCTGGTTGGTTCGCTTCGATGATGAGTCGAACATTCCCCCAAGACCCGGTAATTTGCAGTGCATCTCCAAATTCCTTTTCCCTCCCATTCGTTTCCAGCACAAAGCTGTAACGTATACCGATGGCGGCCTGTACGGGTTTTTCGTCGGAAGGGTCATGTCTGCCTTCAGCAAGAGCCGCATAAAAAAGATCTAACGCACCAGGCCCAGATGGCCTCTTCTTTTGAGTTGCCTGTTCCACGGATTGTTCAGCACTTGGGGTCAGAAGGGGAGATGGCGGAATCGCCACCTCAGCGAAATCTGTTCCGGCCACCGCCTGGCTTGAGGCATCATCCACTGCTTGATTTGACTGCGCCACCGTATCCGGAGCTTGGGAAACCTGTTCCAAGAGGCTCACGGGCGGAGCATCACTCTCTGCGGCATTCACCGACTTCGCGGTCTTTGCGGCGTTCTCAACTGGTTCATATGTTTCAATTTGACCCAACGTTTCGACTTTCTCAGTCTTCGATTCTGCCAGAGATGCCGCAGGAGGAGTAGGGGGAGTCGTGGGAACAGATTGGACCTTCTCATCGCGTGGCATGGATTCCTTATCCTGTTGCTTCGAAGCCACCGCAACCTGGCGACTGTCTATCTTGGACGGCTGGGAGCGCTTCGCGACCACCATTTTGTCTTTGGAGGGTAATTTTTTCTGTGGCTGTTTCTGTCGTTGCTTCTGTGGCTGCTTCCGTGACTGCACTTGGCGTTGTTCATGGCTCTCTACAGGGTTCCAAACTTTCTCCATTTGCCACCCAAAGATAAACGCCAAAACCATAGCAGCCAGACTTCCTGCCCAAGGCAGATAGGACGACCAAGAAAACCGATCCGCCACTGGTTTCTGGGATGATGAGGCTTCATGAAAATTTTCCGTGGCGCGCAGACTCGCCAAGATTCTGTGGCGAACCTCTGAATCGGCTAGTAGCGCCTTTAAAGATTCCTCATCAGCCAACGCATCAAAAACCTCCTGATCATGAAGAGCCGCTTCAAATAGTTGATGTTTTTCGTCCTCCGATAGAGTATCGGTGGCATACCCGCCAAGAATCTGTTCCCACGGCTTTGACATTACCCTACCGTCTCCTTATTCGGTCGCGGACCTTTCCCCGGCAAAGATATCGTCTCCCACTGTCCGCCCATCAACGACAGCAATTCCTTACGGCACCGGGAATCCCATGTATAGATCGTATTAATGGACTGCTGTCCCAATACCTTTTGGATCTCCAGAAAGGAATAGCCCTCCATTTTCAAGCGAAATAACTTTCGACACCGCTCCCCCAGTTTCAGCAATGCGGCAATCAGGTGCGTCACCTGCTCTTTTTGCTCTGCCTGTAGGGCGGGATCATCTCCTTGATCAACCAGCGGCTGCGTCTCCAACGACTCTTGGTTGTATTCTCCCCGCCTCAACATTTTTCGATGGCGATCCAGCATCTTATAGCGGAGAATTTGAAATGCGAGAGGCACCAACTCAGTTAATTCTTCAACGTGGCCGTATTTTTCATGTACAACCACCATGACATCCTGAACAAGATCTTCGGCGCCTTCTCTTGATAGACGAGATGTCGCAAAGGCCAAAATCCTTTCACGCAACTGTTGTACGATTTCCTCTCGCGTCATCTCCGCCATCTAAAGCCCTTTACAGAACTCACTGAAAAATTTCAGGGTGGCGACCCGTTAAGATTCTACCATGTTCAGCCACATTTCCAGGGCTGACACTTCCTGGTACTCCCTACAGAGTAACCCCATTACACACTAAAGAGAAGGAATTTTTCTAAAGGGAGGTTAAATAAACGGCAATCCCTAGGATCATGATACTGAGAATGACAATGGCCCGCTGGATCCAGACGACTTTAGCGGAAAATAGCAACGGTGCGTGTTCGCTCCCTTGGCTCTTTCCGATCGCTCCATAAGGATCCAAAATAAGATCGTGAACAAAGATCAAACCACCCACAATGGCAAACACGAAGAGTTTGAGCATCATAATTAAACCCCAACTGGTTTCGATGCGAGCTGACCCACTCTCATCAAGTAATTGAGATGCCCCTGTAAAAATCAGTACCATCAGACTCACCCAGCCAACGGTCTTGAAACGTTGCCCCATCTTTTGGGCCATTTCCAACCCCTCTTTTGACGGTGTCTTGGCTTTGCCGTCCAGGAGGCTGGGCCGTACGGCTAACTGAAAAAAGAGCCACCCCCCGATAAAGGTGATCACGGCTAATAAATGTATCCAGGTCACCACGTACGCAGGCATATCTCCACTCCATCTACATGCGATTAGGACTACGTCCCCAATCATACCCACTAGCTGGGAGAAAGACTACCGAAGATGGAGACAAGCCCACAAAAAAAACTCAAAACCATCCCTCATCTTTATTCTCTCACTTTTCGCCCCTCACTTCTCACGACTCATTTTTCACTCTTCGCCAAAAGGTTGCGGCTTTCCCGAACGTTCGGGTACCCTGGCAAGTCACTGAACTTCCTGTGACACTGCATCAACTCTTATGACTGAATCCGCCGTCACCGACCCCATTGCCGATCCATGGATTGAGATCGGTCCCCAAACTTTAGACGAAAACCTGCTGAATCAACGCGCCTGGCGCATGCCCGATATCGTCATTTACCAACACGGCCCTGAAGAATGGTGGGTGGCCCCCCTTGATGAAGAACTTCCACTAGTCCGCCTCAATCGTATGGGTGCAACGTTGCTGGGGGCCATGGATGGCCGGATGACCATCGGCGCCCTGCTGAATCAATATGGCAAATGGGTCTGCAGTCCGACGCAACACAATGGACGCTGGCATCTAGAACGGTGGGCGCAGCCACGATTTTCTCTGGCCTACTATGGGACCGAGCCTCCCAGCGGCCACAGTGCCGAGGCGAAATGGGATCTGCTGCTCCAAAAGGTTCGGGAAGGCTGGCACCAAAACGTTAAAGCGGAAACCGAAGATCATCTCTCAACATTTCATGTGCAAGGCATTCAAGGCCCACACGGGCATTTCGAAATTATCGAGACCACCGTCTCTCATCTGTTCCGCGAGCCTTGCGAGGCCATGAACGGTCTCACGTATGGACGTCTGCTTGGGAAAACGCTGCGCCAAATGGGCTGGCTGTCCCCTACACCCCAACAGATCGTGGAAGTGGGCGCCGGCCTGGGCTATGTTTCAAAAGAACTCGCGGAAGAACTCTCTCCAGAAGAGCGAAAAGATATTCAGTATACCTTTCTAGATCTGACGGGTCCGTTCCTCGGATCCCAAACCTCACTGGCTCAACAAGCTGGATGGAGAGCTTCCGCCATTCAAGCCAATGCCGAACGCATGCCTATGGCCGACCAATCGGTTGATTTGCTCATTGATAATGAGAACCTGGCCGACATGACGCCTATACAATTCTCCGGCGACGAACTTCTGATGTTTAAAGGAGAAAATCCAGAGCATGAACAAGCGTTAGACCTCATCCGACGCATGCGCCTCCCGCTCACGCCGCCTTTTCCCGATAGCGTAATTTTTAATTACGGCGCGATTCAATTTCTCCAAGAAGTGTGGCGTGTTTTGAAACCGGGCGGGCGGGCGATCTTGATTGAATTCGGCATCGAAGAAGATTGGCCGTCACCCGTTAGATTACCAGGCCATACGGAATATGAAGTCCAATTTAGCCATTTGCGCCATGCCGCGAAATGGCTAGGATTCCGCGAACAGTATTGTACGCTTCCCCAACTCCTCGGCATGAAGCCGGATACGCAGGTCCTGTGTACTGGCGCAACCTACACGCTCCGACGCATCTGTCGCGAACTGGATCAACCCTTTTCCGTTCGGGCCTACACCGAAAAAGAGTTAGACGCATCATTGGGCGAGCTTCTGCCAAAACTCACCGGCCTCCACTACCACAATGTGCTCGACCCCGCCTGGTTCGGCCTGTGGGATTTCAAAGTCATGTTGCTGGAAAAACCTGGCAGCCTGAGCATTGGCCAACAACCAGCCTTCAAAGAATCCGCCGGCTTCCGCTGGTACACCCAACAGTAAATTCCTCAGACAACGCCAATCTCTCATTTTTATCCTCTCCACTTGAGGGGAGAGGACCAAGGTGAGGGGTGAAACATCAAACGAGAAAAAACTGTCAATGTGAAACAATGACGACAAAATCATAATTTGAGTTTTTTAAGTTTGAACTTTAAAATACTCAAATGAAGTATATTCCGCGTTTACTGGCTCCTGAGATTCAAACAGGAGCCAAGCATTTTCCATCCCTCATCCTGACAGGACCGCGACGATCAGGAAAAACCACCCTCCTACGTAAACTGTTCCCAAAAGCTTCGTATTTCCTATTGGAAGATCCAGACAATATTGCCCGCATCAAAGAAGATCCTCGCAATTTTCTGGATAATATTCGGCGACCAACCATTTTAGACGAGATCCAAAATACCCCGGAAATCCTGAATTACATCAGAACCCGCATTGATCAACAGCCAAGCTGGTAGTTCACCGGGAATCGTCGGGACAGCAACCCTTCACAAGCCTTCGTCCAGGGATACGAGCCATTCCTCTTGGCCATCTGTGGGAAACCCTCAAAAACCCCGTCTTTACATCCAAGTGATAGACTTTTGGTAGATTCAAACCGCCCTGCTAGACTCAGATAGGGAATTCAAAGTCATGCTGCTTGAAAAACTTGACGACAAGAGCATCGGCCAACCACCCGCCTCAAAGCATCCGCCAGCTTCCGTTGGTACACCCAACAGGACAATCTAATACCGTACCTAAACTTGGGCTAATTCTGAAATAAGGACACCTCTAAAAACTGTCCTTTTTCCCGATGGCGGCGTCAGCCGCGTGCTCAAATCCTCATGTATTAGCCCATACACTGCGGTTTTCCGCGCGCGGCTTCCTTGCCCTCAGAAAAAAACATCAGTTTTTAGAGGTGCCCATAACTTGGTTTACACCCAATGTTTGAAGTATTTAACAAAAGTCGGTAAAACTTCACACACAGGCTGTTAGTCCCTCGTAGTCATAGACCTAACTTCCTATAGTCGGCCAGACATGGATCGCGTGATCCTTATGAGATTAGCTAGGACTCGCCCAAAATGACGACACACTTTTTCTAGTAAAATCGATGGAATATTCGCTCGCCCTAGAACGCCGCACTTGATACTGGATTACAAGCCAGGCTCTCCGAGGGGTTTTATGCTTTCTCCCAAACTGCAAGAGATATGTTTGAAAATCGTGTTTTCCTTTTGGTCGCTAAACACACTTGCCATCCCTACGCCAGCCTGGGCTTCCTCTCCACCCTCTGCAATTGGCTCGAATACTTCCATGCAAGACGATCTGGCTCTCCTTCGGGAAGAGACGGTAAGCATTGCAATCGCCCACGAACAACCAATTTCTGAAGCTCCCTCAAACGTCTATGTGATTACTGAAGATGATATTCACCTCTCCGGAGCAACAGACATTCCCACCATCCTTCGAAAAATCCCAGGAATGGAAGTCATACAAATGACCGGCGCGCATTTAGATGTTGGAGTACGCGGCGACAATCAACCGACCGCCAACAAATTGTTGGTCTTGGTGGATGGACGATCCATCTATAGGGATGACCAGGGGGATGTTTTTGGGCGGGTTCTTCCAATTTCTCTTGAGGAAATAAAAAAGATCGAAGTTCTCAAAGGACCCGCTTCAGTATTGTATGGGTTTAATGCTTTCGACGGAGTGATCAATATCATTACCAAACGCCCCCATGAGATACCCGGACTAACCCTGCAGGTAGGAGCAGGAGAATTTGGAAGCTTGACAAGCACGGCCATTCTAGGTGGGACAACTAATGGCCTAGGTTACAGATTCTCGCTTGGACGCGACCAAAACAATCAATGGGACAATAGGGATGCCCTGTCCTTTAGGAACCACCGATTTAATGGCCTCCTAGATTATTCTTGGAAGGAATCCTCTACATTGACTGTCTCAGGTGGCCTAGCAAATACAAATCGACATGAGGGACCCAATATTGAACAAACACAAGTCTCCGTAAAACCCATTCACGCATATGGACATGTCCAATTCAGCCAAGACAACCTATCGCTCCAAGGGTATTGGAATCGATGGGATATCTCTTTCCCCTTACGAGCGAATTTGAATCTTCAACCCTTTCTTCAATTGTTTACCAGTGATGGTGGCGAAAAATTCAAAGGGCTTATGGATAGTTTTACGGTCCAAGCCCAACACCGTGTTCCTTTGGCTGACCATCATCAATTCACCTATGGAATCGAGTACCGCCACAATAATGTTCGAGCAAATTTCCTCAAAAAATCGGTCAAGGAAAACCGGCTAGGCATCTATATTCAGGACGAATGGCAGATCTTTGAGAATCTTTTTGGAGTTGGGGGCCTCCGCTTCGATATGGATACTTTCATTAACCCGACCTATAGTCCACGGATTTCTCTAATTTACCGTCCAACCCGTGACCATTCAATTCGAGTGATGAGTGCCTTAGCCTATCGATCCCCGACCACCTGGGAGTCGGCAGCACAGACTCGTTCCACGTTTGTGGTCCCTCTCCCCTTTCCCCCTGGCCCTCTGACAACGAATGGGGCATTGGAAGGCAACAACAATTTAGATCCCGAACAAATCATTTCTAATGAAATTGGGTATCAAGGATGGTTTTTCAAACATCAGCTTAGGCTTCGATTTGCTCTCTTTTACAACCATTTATCCGAATTGATTGGACAGAGTGCTCTCCAAAACCGAAATCAGCGAAGCTTCATAAACGATGGGGAAGCCGACATTTATGGCGGAGAAGCGGGGGTGGAATTTTGGGCGACGCCCTGGCTCTCAGGATTTGCGAATTATTCGTACCAAACTCTTAAACAAAGCCAAACCAGACGCATTTTGCCCAGAGCCGCACCACGTGTCAAGATAAATGGGGGGCTGCGAGCAGATATGGATAGTGGGTTAAACGGAGAAGTATCGATGCATTATGTTGGGTCAGTTCAGTATCCCATCGATAACCTTTTCCAAACCGTCGCAGGCCCACCCTTTAACGGGGCTCAGGCTCCTGAAACCCGAATCGGAAGTTACTTTCTCTTAAACTTTAAAGCAGGATATCGATTTTTTGAACTAAATGGGCAAAAGCAAGCAGAGATCGGCATTTCTGTTTTTAATGCCCTCAATGACAAACATCAGGAGCACCCACTAGGAGAAACAATTAAAAGTCGAGTAATAGGTTGGCTAACAATTCAAATCTTATAACCAACACACCTGGTCATAAGAGCCCTCAAGCAAGCTAATTTTCCCTCGTTTTTTGTAACTTCTCGGCCTTGTCTACCAAGATGCCTTCGCGGAGGCCGTAGTCGCTGACGAGGCATGTGTTGAACATGAACGTTTCCATGATTCGGCGAAGGATGACCGTCCCTGCTGTTCCCACAAGGGGAATATCTGTCGACGGGGGAAACGTCCGTTTCATGTTGACCAATTGCTCATCAATCACGGCTTCGGCATGATGAAGGTCCCGCGCTGTTGGCGGATCGTGATGGAAGGTCCGCTCCAGCAACCCAAACCGAATACCCAGCAACGTCCGTCGGGCTTCTTCTTGGCCCGTGAGGACGCCAACATCCCGATTCCTGCTAGCCGCATAGTTTTAGTCTCCTGATTCCGGGTCTGTTGAAAAAAGCCGCCAGCGGCGTTCTCTAAACCAGTCAGAAGTGAAAAGTGAGAGGTAAGGAGCACGAGAACCCTTCGACAGGCTCAGGGCAGGCTCCTTCGACAGGTACATCGTGAGTTTATCGAACGGCTCAGAACATGCTTTTTTGACCAGACCCGAGGCTCCTTGTAACCACATTGGCAAAGCAGGCTTAGCAGAGACCGAGAATGCCGCCTTACCTGCTCCGCCTTGACAATCATGGACCATTGTTATAACATTGTTATAACAATGGAGGCCGTAACATGAAAGCGTCAATCACCAGAATAGGCAACTCGAAGGGCGTGATTATCCCTGCCCAAGTTTTGCAACAATGTGGATTTGAGGATGAGGTATCTCTGGAAATACAAGCGGATTCCCTCGTGATCACGAAGGCGAAAAAGCCACGAGCCGGATGGGAACACGCGTTCCGGAAAGCAGGGACAGACGAAATCAGCGAAGATGACTTCAACAACGATTTTGATCAAGATGAATGGACATGGTAAATCAGTTTGAGGTGTACTTGGTTTCTCTTAACCCGACCCAAGGTTCCGAGATAAAGAAAACCCGCCCCTGCCTGATTATCTCTCCCAATGAAATGAATACATCGCTCAATACGGTTCTGATTGCTCCCCTGACGACCACGATCAGGAACTATCCAACCCGTGTGAAAACAACGTTTCATGGCAAGAAGGGCGAAATTGCGTTAGATCAAATGAGAGCGATTGATAAAACCCGTTTAGTCAGACATGTGGGAACCATCCATCAAGTCACGGCAAAGAAAACCCTGTCCGTCTTGCAAGAGATCTTTTCGTGACTCCTCATCGCACATAGTTGTATATCGCAAAACAAACCGAAAGCCAAGCTGCTCACAGAATGTTTCGAAAGCGGCCCAGTTGATTAACTTTCATAGATACAGACGGCAGAAGAAAGAATATGCTCGCGGGCGAATTGATTCGGCGAGCCTTCCAAGGAGGGACGGAGAACGAAATCCACCGGAGTGCCAAGAAGTTCTTCAACTTCTCCCGCCATTTCCAGGAGGGTGCTAGTTGAAACAGATTCGTCCAACGTGACCAGCAAGTCAGTATCACTACCTGGCGCGTTTTGCCCTCTGGCCACAGAGCCAAAAACTTCGAGGCGTTGAATGTGATACTTCTCACAGAAAGGCTTGAGAAGGTGCGCCAACGTGGATGGAGAAAGTACAGCAGATTGATTGATCATGAATTTATGATAACTGTCTGATCATTTTCAGGCAAACCCTGCAAAGTCCTATAGTGGCATAAGGCTACATTTCTCCGTCGCGGTCCAAGAAATCGGAAACCGTGCCCTACCACACCTTCGATGGTCCAAGGACGCTCACTTTTTCTACAACATTTTTTCGGGAAAAACGGGGAAACCGCCCTCCAAGAGCGCAATCTCATAATCCCTGCCGTTTGGCCTCTGGGATTTCATAGTCATGCTGCTCGAAAAACCGGAGGCATGAGCATCGGACAACAACCCGCCTTCAAAGGATCCGCCGGCTTCCGCTGGTACACCCAACAGTAAGCTCTAACTTTTTTCCTCTCCACTTGAGGGGAGAGGACCAAGGTGAGGGGTGAAACATCACATGAGAGAAAACCCTCAATGCAGAACGGGGGCAACAAAATCGTAACTTGAGTTTTTTAAGTTTGAACCTTAAGAATCTCATAAAGACGTTCCCTCTAACCCACCAGTCATCGTGTAAAAACGAACCGGTGGCACGTTTTCTTCAAGAGTTAAACGAAAGACTATTCAGGCAAGAGAGAAAGGGGAGAAGGAAGAATAAAGTGGAAACTCTTCATCCTGAAAAACGAAATAATTCCTGTGGTTCTGCAATCGAGGCAAGCTTTTTATCAAGCGTCCAAAGTTGTAAGCCATAGGTTCGCACAAAACATAACAAAAAGGCATCAATAAGCCCCACCCCTTTGGCATGCCACCTTTTCATCATAGAAGTCTCTCCAGCTTGCACCCATAGTCCATACTCAGATTGCTTAGGAAGATTTTCCCAATACCCCAAGATAATCGATTGTTCCCTGGAAGATTTGGCCCCCTGAAGTAGTTCCCCAAACACACATTCCACTGCAACCACCTGCTGTTGATCCAGGAGCGTGCTAAACATCAAAAAATATGTTTGGCGACCTTTGAGAAATTCAACCCACACGGAGGTGTCGGCGACAATCATGAACGCCGATTCAATGCTCGTGTACGTGTAGAAGAAAAACCCTTCGAAAACTCTAGGGGCTTTTGATGGACTTGCTCATTCAGGTGGGAAATTTTTTTCAGACGAAGCCACTCTTCCAGAGCTAGAGTCAACGACTCTGTCAGTGTCTGCCCTTTGGCATGGGCCTTAACGTCTTCAATAAGTTGGTCAGATAAGAGTGCCGTCACTTTCATACGATACATTATACGATTAATAATCGTATTTTACAAGGCCATTAGAAATGAGAATACAGGCAGATCTGGTATCGCCATACTTTTTCCAACATCACTCAAATTATTGAGTGAACACCCGCCCACATTTTCAGAGGGTTAAACTGCTCGAAAAACCGGAGGCATGAGCATCGGACAACAACCCGCCTTCAAAGGATCCGCCGGCTTCCACTGGTACACCCAACAGTAAGCTCTAACTTTTTTCCTCTCCACTTGAGGGGAGAGGACCAAGGTGAGGGGTGAAACATTAAAGAAGAGAAAACCCTCAATGTAAAACAGTGACAACAAGACACGTAGTTTGAGTTATTTAAGATTGCACCTTAGAAATCTCAGCATGGCCACCTCTCCGACCAACCTCCCCAGCATCACAGAGAGACATATAGATGGGCACCTCTAAAAACTGTCCTTTTTCCCGATGGCGGCGTCAGCGCCGTGCTCAAATCCTCATGTATTCCCATATACACTGCGGTTTTCCGCGCGCCGCTTCCTTGCCCTCAGAAAAAATCACCAGTTTTTAGAGGTGCCCAGATGATACTCCCTCTTCGATGTCGTACCATGCGAGAACAAATAGCCCCGAATCTCCCAAGACAGACGCCCCGCCGGGGCGTCTCTACAAAAATTCACCATGGAAAATCAGGGAGAGGATTGAGTGAGGGTGCACAGACTCAAGGCCGGGCCTGTAAGATTAAGTGTGTAATTGGTTATCATCATGGATTTATTTTCTGAAGGAGGACTGATGACCAAGAACAGTACAAAAACCGATGCCTTGCTCGATGACTTATTGCAAGACTGTGACTCGCCTGAAGATATTCTTGGGGAGCATGGGCTGTTGAAAGGGTTGACCAAACGGTTGGTGGAGCGGGCACTGGCGGCTGAACTCACCAATCATCTGGGGTATGCTCCTCATGCCCGTCACCAGGCCCAGAACGGAAACGTCCGCAATGGCACGAGTGCCAAAACGATTGAGACCGCTCAAGGTCCAGTGGAGCTGGCCGTGCCCCGAGATCGATCAGGCACGTTTGAACCGGCCGTCGTCAAGAAACGCCAACGGCGGCTCGAGGGTTTTGATGACAAAGTGCTAGCCCTGTATGCCCATGGACTGACCACGCGGGAAATTCAAGGGCATCTCGAAGAGCTGTACGGGACCGACGTCTCGCCCACGCTGATTTCGACGATCACCGATGCCGTCTTAGAAGATGTGCGGCTCTGGCAAAGTCGGCCGCTGGAGACGGTGTATCCCATCCTGTATTTTGATTGCCTGTTTGTGAAATCGCGACACGATGGAGCGGTCAAGACCAAAGCCGTCTATGTTGCCCTCGGCGTGACGCTCACGGGAGAGAAGGAACTCCTGGGCCTGTGGGTCAGTGAAACGGAAGGAGCCAAGTTTTGGTTAGCGGTGTTCACGGACTTGCAACAGCGAGGCGTGAAGGATTGCTTTGTCGCTTGTGTCGATGGGCTGACCGGGTTACCCGAAGCCTTGGAAACCATCTTTCCCCAGACTCAGGTGCAACTCTGCATTGTCCATAAAGTGCGCCACGCCTTACGGTACGTGGTCTGGAAAGAACGCCGCCCGGTCGCCCGCGATTTACGAGCGATCTATGGCGCGGCCACGCTGGCAGAAGCCGAAGAAGCCTTGGAGCGCTTTGCGCAGATGTGGGATCAAAAATATCCCTCAATTAGTGCCAGTTGGCGTCGCGACTGGACACGGTTGACCGTGTTCTTTGACTATCCCCCTGAAATTCGGAAAGTGATCTATACGACCAATGCGATTGAATCCCTGAATTTCTCATTACGGAAGGTCCTCAAAAAACGCGGCGCGTTCCCAACCGATGAAGCCATTTTGAAAGTGCTCTACCTGGGGATGCAACGCATTGCCAAGAAATGGACCATGCCCATTCCAGAATGGAAACGAGCGCTCAATCAGTTTGCCATTCTATTAGGAGACCGAGTGTCAACGAAAGAGTAATTCACGATCAGTTACACAGAAGACTTGACAGGCCCTTTTCCCGGTACGAATGGCACCTTGGCTTTCACTAGGTCATGCTCCACCCATCGCCGCACATCGGCCACCTTCGGAGAGGTCAGCCGAGGAAGCACGTCGACTCTCAGCTTGGTTTGATCCCGATGCTTGATCTGAAGCTGTTGGATAGCCTGATGAAAGACCCCCTCCGGTGACTGCTCGGCCTTGCGCTGCCCAAACAGCCGTTGCCACAACCCTGGCGAATCAGACGGCTCCTTGTCGTCTCGCAGGCATACCACCATTCCAACTAAATGGTGGTCAGGGATGTTCGGAAATGTTGCCCAATATTCGGCCAGCAACTGAATGGCCTTTCCCGGGTCTCCGTCGCACTCAGACGCCAGAATCTGGACGACCAGTAGAAGCGCCTTGATCCGTTTTGTTTTCATATAATCCAGGATGACGTGGCTACTGCTGCTATTGCGTTCATTCAATAGGCCGACGATTTCATTGTGTATATGGTCACAGGATGTCATCGCACAGGGGGATTTCGAGAAAAGTTTGATCTGCTTCGTTCCGCTGACCCCCGCTTTATTCAACCAAGTTTCCAATGAACTCAGCTCGACTCGTTTGACATACAACCCATGCTCCTCCTGGACCGGCCCTGGCAGGAGCAACAACAACGGCCGCGAGGAATGCTGTTGAAAATAGGCCGTAATCTGCGTATCAAACTGAACTTCCTGAGGATCCCGATCGCACAAAATGGGGAGGTGATCGTTGATTTCCTCAGCTAGCAAACGTTCTTGGTGTGCTCGCTGTTGTTGAACGTGCCCCACCAAGCGATCCACCCACGACCACAGATCCTGGATGATCTGATCCGACAACTTCTCCGTCGATGGGAAATAGAAGAGGGGTGGCACGTCGTTCACGCCGTTGAGCGTTTTCAAGAAATCTTGTAACTCCTGACTGCGTTCCTCCTCGGCCATGGCTTTCACATACAGATGACAGGTTATCTGATTATCTCGTGCCAGATTGAATTCGTCTCTCGTATAGGCGCCACAGGCTTTCCCGAATACACCGACATAGACGCTGGCCCTTTGAACCGCCTCTCGGAACCTCGTCTCTGGGTCTTCTCCGGACGCTCCCTCTTGTTCAAAGACAAAATTAGGAATCCCCCGCCGGTCCAGCTCCTGCTTGATAGCCTCCCGCTCACGGCGGAACTCAGCCATGCTAGAACTTAAGAAAACTCTGATATGTCGTGATTCATAACCCATTGTTTATGTTTGTCCATCCTCGGCCTAAAATGACTGTCCCCTCAAACTAAATTCCTTTTTGCGTACCATGTGTCGTTTTCACTTGTGGCATATGCACTCCTTCGAAATATTGCGCGGTCTCCTGTGAGACGGCTTCGGTCACGCCTGCCACCAGTTTATCTAGCGCTTTGCGAAGTATCGTGACACCCTCTGCGTCCGTACCAGCCGCTCGGGCTTCAGCCGTCTTGAGTTCCCATTCTGTCAGTAGAAATTGCAAGGTGAGCTGAGTCTGAGTATACCCTTGCCAGGCCCGCTGCCAGTTGAAAAACGAACTAGCAGCAGCCACTAGTGCGATGAGCCACGACAAGGTAGATGCGACTGAGGCTTGATGGGATTCGGGTGCCACCCAAGTCAGAAACGGCAAACTCACGCTCAAGACCAAGAGCAGGAACCCGCTTACCCGAAACGCCAACCTACGTTTTGGAGCCCGTTCTTTGTAATAGGCGATGTACCAGCGGATACCTCCCTGTTGCTGTTCATCCCCAAAAAAGGCTTGAGTCTGCATAGCTGACAAAAATGCTTCGACTTGAGCATGTGAAGAGGGTTGACCATCCATGGCAGTGACCGCCGATTCTCTTAGCGGCCCCATTGTGCCATGTTCGCCTTAAAATGCAACTATTTTTTGTTGTTCTCTGAGGCTTTTCTTGGCTGGTGGCTAAGCTGGTCGCATGTCGCGCGAGATCGCGTTTTGAGAACGCGCGCAGATGAGGAGGAGAGTCTATTTCCTACAGATTCTCTAATGCATCGATGTCGGCAAGATCTTTGGGTCGACCAGCAGCTTTCCAGAACATGGCTCGACAGGCTCACCATGAAGATGACGGGATTATGGTTCAGGATGCGATACGAGTTCAGTCAGCAGATACCTATGAACCGCAAGGGCATAGGTGCCCACCATCAGAAACTCAGCCTTGGTTTCGCTGAGTGCAGACAACATCTCGACGAAGTCGCGATTCATTCCAGGTTCCATCCTTAAAGGTCCAGGCTTGAACCGTTAATCCTAAAGACGGCGGTTGAGCGCGAAAAAGCTGTGCAAGCAATTGCTGTGCATCGGAAATGTACAATTCGCGTGGTCACCTTGTGGGTGATGAGCGAATTGTAAATTTTCTAGGTGCGTCAAGGGGTTGTGCAGACCCTTCGCTATGCTCAGGACATGCTTTCGTGATCCAACTGCCGTTTTTAGGTTAATGGCCACACCATCGCGACCCGCTCACTGGGGGTCAGGTGCTTGAGATCAGACCCGCAGCCTTCCTCAGAAAGGGGTATCTTTCGGATCTGATAATGAGAGCGAACAGGTTTTGTGTCTTTCATCAGTCAGATCATACCATCTTACGAAGTAATCTTATAGCCAAACACCGACAGACTTTTTTGGCTACGCACTAACATGCAGCATCTTTTTCACTATTCCCAAGAAACTGAAGCCAAGGCCTGCCCTCTTGAATAGGACAATCCGTAGGCATTCGTCACTCTAAGTTATGCCCCCTCACCCTGACCTCTCCCCAAGGTGGAGAGGAGCTCCAGACTCTGTAAAGTACGTATTGGGTTACGCCTTTTTTATGGCTAAATCCACGAGGATGCCTTCGCGGAGGCCGTAGTCACTGACGAGGCATGTTGGTTGATTGAGCGTTTCCATGATTCGTCGGAGGATTATCGTGCCCGCCACAATGACAAATTCGCGGCCCGGTTCCAGGCCAGCCATTTTTAACCGTTCAGCACTTGTTCTGTTGACAAGGTCTTTTTCTAGACGAGTAACAGTCGCAAGGGTGAGTTCATAGTTCTGCACCCGACTGCGGTCATAGTGTTTGAGTTGTTGGGCCATGGCAGCCAACGTGGTCACGGTGCCTGCTGTTCCGACGAGTGGAATGTCTGGCAACGGGCCAAACGTCTGTTTTATATTAGCCAATTGCTCATCAATACAGACTTCGGCATTCTGAAGATCTTGTGCAGTTGGCGGGTCATGATGACAAGCACGTTCCAACAATCGCACCACACCAAGATCTAACGAAATCATTTGAGGAGATTGTTCGTTTTGCGCGAGAATACATTCCGTGCTGCCACCGCCAATATCCAACCCTATAAAGTCAGAAACTCCTGCCGGTAACCCAAACCGAATACCTCGTAACGTCCGACGGGCTTCTTCTTCGCCCGTGAGGACGTCAACATCCCAGCCCGTTTCTCGTTTGACCCGCATCAAAAATTCTTGACGATTTTCCGATTCACGCACCGCGCTGGTGGCCACAACCACCGTCGCATCCAACGCATATTTAGTTATTCTCTCTCGCCATTCAGCAAGCGTCGCCACGACTCGATTCATCGCGTCGTCTGCCAATCGTTTATGGCAATCGACACCCTCGCCAAGCCGCAAGATTTTGCGATCCGCATCAATTTCGGTGAATTGATGCGGCATCTGCACATCAGCCACTAACAGCCGACACGTCAAGGTCCCGATATCTATTCCTGCTAACCGCATTCTTGTCAGTCTCCTAATTCATTGGCCCAGTGTTTTTTGAAATTCTCTCACCTTCTTTTCCAGTTAGAAGAGCCTATGGTAGGATTTTATTCTTCTCCATTTTTCGGAGAAACAACACATTCAGTCCCTACACTTATTAGAAGGAGCAGAGCATGGCACAAATTTATTGTCGCAAATGCGATAAAGACGGTGATCCTATCACGGACAATTTGTATATGGGAAAGCTTGAGGCGGAAATCAAGGAAAAAGTTTGTCAAACTTGTTGGAATGAGTGGGCAGGTCCCGGTGGCACCAAAACCATGGTGATTAACGAATATCAATTAAATCTTGGGGATGAAAGTGCGAGGGACATGCTCAAGAAACAAATGCGGGCCTTTCTGAAATTAGATGAGACGGCTGCAGAATTTAAAGACTATCGGCATTGAGCACAACATGCCGACTATTTTGTGGTTTCATGATAGTAGTGACGCATCAGAATCATCGCCGTTTCCTGGTTGAACCATTCCTTGCAACACGATAGGATTATTTCATGAATACTCCACTGAGCAAAGGTGTCTTCCTCATTGCCACACCCGCACTGCGTGATCCTAATTTCCGTCAGACGGTTATTCTACTCTGTGAACATGGACCCGAGGGGGCGTTAGGCGTCGTTCTGAATCGGCCAACCGAAATGAATATTACCGAGGTCCTTCCACACATACCTATTCTGGAAGGTCAGCCGCACCGAATTTTCTGCGGAGGCCCTGTGCAAAAGGACAGTCTGCTTGTGTTGTATCACCTCAATGAAGAAGTTGAAGATACCCATGCCGTTATCGAGGGCGTGTATCTGGGAGGCAATACCGAAACACTCAAGCGCATCCTGGAAGTTCCGGCCGAAAAAGAATCGTTTCGTGCTTACATGGGCTATTCTGGATGGGGGCCGGGACAATTGGAAAATGAAATGAAAAGCGGGTCGTGGCTCGTTATGCCAGCAAAATCTCAATTCGTTTTTGAAGACTATCCCGCAGGCCTATGGGCAGAGATCCTACAAACCTTTGGCGATCAATATAGTATGTATGCACATATGCCAATAGATCCGAGCCTCAACTAATCGTCTTCGTTTTGGGCACCTCTAAAAACTGTCCTTTTTCCTGTATCCCCAACGCTTTTCTTTGCTGCTCTAGTCGTTCCAATTACGTTCCGCATATTGTCGTTTCTCAACCCATCTGACCCTACCCCCCTCACCCTTCCCTCTCCCCTCAAGGGGCGAGGAGGTAGGAGACAATATGACAAAACTCTCCAGAGAGTATCGATGGAAGTTATTTGTCATGACTATAAATCTTCCGGAGATTGCTTCGACGTCTCGGCATCAATCACTAAACATTTTTCACCCGTTTCATCCTCAGTTCGTGCAGTTGAGAAGACCTAAGGGGAGTTATTTGATAAGGTCATAGAGATGAGCACTCCAAGCCAGCCATCTTCTTGGCTGCGGAATTTCTTCGCACTGCTCTTTGGCCCCAAAATGCTGGTCATGCTCTTGACCGGCTTTTCGTCGGGCCTTCCACTTCTGCTCACCGGCTCAACCCTCAAATTTTGGATGCGGGAGGAAGGTCTTGATTTGTCCACCATCGGGTTTTTTGGACTCGTCGGGCTTCCCTATACCCTAAAATTTCTGTGGGCGCCATTGATGGATCGAATTGTGCCGCCGTTTGGCGGCCGGCGCCGGGGCTGGATGCTTATCACTCAAGTTACGCTCTTACTGACCCTGTCATTCATGGCTTTTGCACAACCGGCCATTCATTTGCCGGCTATTGCAGCTCTCTGTCTTCTCATTGCATTTGCCAGTGCCAGCCAAGATATCGTGCTGGATGCCTACCGCCGGGAATATTTGAAAGAGGAAGAATTAGGGATTGGGTCTTCCATCTTCGTCAATGGTTACCGCCTGGGGCTCTTAGCCTCAGGCGCATTGGCATTGATCTTGGCCGAGCATCTTTCTTGGGGCACCGCATATTTCATCATGGGCTTGTGTATGGTCATCGGAATTGCGGCGACCGTCTATGCCCCGGAACCTCTTGTGGACACCACCCCGCCCACTTCACTTCGTGAAGCCTTTGCCGGACCTCTTCTTGAATTTTCCCGTCGACCGGGATGGATGTCAATCCTCCTGTTCATTTTATTATACAAAATTGGGGACAGTATGGCTTCGGAAATGCTCTCGGCTTTCTGGGTGGACTTAGACGTTTCCAAAGCCACAGTTGCTGGCATTATTAAAACTTTCGGCTTGGCTGCAAGCATTGGAGGCGGGATCTTAGCGGGACTGGTCGTGTATCGATGGGGGATGATTCCTTCCCTTCTCCTTTTTGGGTTCCTGCAGATGATTTCGACGGCAGGGTTCGCCCTTCTTGCCATCTTTGGCAATCATCTCGTCTTACTCACCGCGGTCATTGCGTTTGAAAATCTTACCGGCGGCATGGGAACCACGGCCTTTGTGGCCTTTATGGCCAGCCTCACCGACAAACGCTTCACCGCCACTCAATATGCCTTACTCACCAGCATCATGGGAATTCCCCGGGTATTGGCAGGTTCCATCACTGGAGTCTTAGCCACATGGTTGGGATGGGCAGGGTTTTTTATCTTTTGCACCGTCGTAGCGATACCTGGGCTGTTATTGATTATGCCCCTTCGGCGACTCGCCAATCGACCGAACCTTCCAGACAGTGCGGTTTCATCAAAGCCCTAGTCACCAGACCAGTATCAAACACAATCTCCAGGGCACCTCTAAAAACTGGTGATTTTTTCTGAGGGCAAGGAAGCCGCGCGCGGAAAACCGCAGTGTATGGGCTAATACATGAGGGCGCACGGTGCGAAGAGCACCACGTTTGTGCGCGCCGAAGGCTGTGAGCACGCGGCTGACGCCGCCATCGGGAAAAAGGACAGTTTTTAGAGGTGCCCTCCACAAGGTTAGTGTATTGATAATCCAGTTGGAGCCTTTGGTGGTGTATCAACGGTCAGAACAGTTGAAGCTTGTCCTTGATGTTTCGGATCGCTGCCAGAGACCATCACCATCAATGAATAGGCGGTCTCTGCAGTGCTCGTGAGTTGCATGTTCATCTTTGTCGTTCCCGAATCGCCTGGACCCAGAACCAGCTCTGAATCTTGAAACGTCCCCGTCACTCCGGAAGGAAAAGTTCCCGTCACTGAAAAAGTCGAATTGCCGCATGCCGTGGTATCCTGGTTCGTGACAGTCACCATATAGGGTTGAATCTGATTGCTCGTGCTGACCACTTGTGACTGGGGGTTCACCGACACCTGTGGAGCCTGCGCCTCGCACGCAGAAAAGCTTATATCAATCTTGGCATAGTTCGCATTGTTTTCGATCTGGGTCACTGTGATCTGATGACTCGCGTCATGAAATTGATAGAGGGCAGAATCGCTGAAATCGCTTTTCAACACTTTGATCAAATGAGACCAACTGCCAGACTCAAGCCCGCGGTGAATGTTCACCCCCGTGCTATAGGTTGAGGACATGGCGGAATCCTTCCCCGTTCGTTGACGATACGATAGATAATAGGGCCATCCCTCATCAGGTATAATTTTTAGAATCTGGGGATCAGTTGATGCGGTAGGATCGCTGCCCAAGGGCGCCAGGATGTATTCACCTGCCGTCCGAACTTCCACCACTTTTTCTTGAAGATCCGCACGGTCAAACCAGCCAGCTTGATCCATATGAACACCGTTAATTTTTCGTTTCGAACAACAATAGCCCATCAAATCCGACGTATCGCCATATTCAACATTTCTCGTGCCATCATTATCCGGATCCGTGGCCGCATGATGCCACCCGATGTTATGGCCAAGTTCATGCGCGAAGGCAATGGGGTCAATCCGGGTGCTCCAGGATTTTCTTGTTGCAGGACTGCCAAATTGCCCGACTTCTCCAATAGCCAGCCAGCTACATCCGGAAATCGCTTTCGGCGGGACCACATACAACTTGTGGCGATACCCCTGTAACGCCACGGGCGAGACCGCATCGGCCTGAGACGCAATCGTGCGATACGCACAAGTCTCTGCCGGATCATAGGGGACAGAGACGACAAAAACATCGGTGGACGCACTGCCGGAAAATGTCACTTGCCCAAACGACGCTTCTTCATAGGCGCTATTGACGGAAAACTGCGTTGGATCATGCATATAGCGGCCGGCCGTCTGGGCATGAGTCGATGTATAGGGGGAAACCCCTTTTGCGGCATAATCAACCCCATCCATATTGACCAGAAAGGTAATCGTCTTACGATCCCCAATCGTCGCGGCGGATGCTGTGCTACTCTGTGCAATACTAGAACTGTCATCATCTAACGCCGCAATCTCATTCACAAGAAATTCTTCTTCTTGTTGACGTGCCTTCCGCCGTTCATGCCTTCTGGCTTGCCGTTCAGCACGGCGTTCCATCCGCTTCCCCTTTAATCGAACTCTCTTTCCAGTACGGAGATGTTTTCGAATGTGCTGAGGTGGCCGCCCATCAAACTTCATCTCCATCACGTCAGTGGAGCCCCGTTTTTGAAAAAAATACGCGCGTCGCGATTGCTGAGGATCCACTTCATCAATATAGATAACGGTCACTTCCCCGTCGACCTGTTCGTCGGCCAAATTCTGCAGTTCATTCGCAAAGCTTAATCCGGGTTGTACAGGTCCAATCGCCAAGACGAATCCTGCCATCAGGAAAAAGCATCGCATAGCTGAAATGATCAGCGATAGGTTTAGTCCCATGTTCTTCGTTTCCATGCTCAACCTCCCATAGAAGAACTCTGATCCGTCACGGTGCCTCATTTAAGGGCATCCTTAAAAAATTGTCTTCATAAAAACCCGTATCGGTCGCACACCGGCGAGGTTGCAATCTCAGCATCGGTCGTCCACCTCGCAATAGTGTTGCCTCAAATGGAGTCGGGGAAAGTGATTACATCGTCGAAAGAATTTATCGGTCTATCACGAGAAAACTTTTGTGAAGGTTTGTTGGTTTGTGGTTCATACAACGAGGCAACTCATTCATGCTCAACAACCCGTTGCAAGGAAAAGAATGACTGAATGCCAAAGGACCTGTATCAATCAAACAGGTTTGCGGGGAACAGGCTTAGCCTCACTGAAACCGACTCGGAGGACCAGCAAGATGGCAAGAAATGCTCAAAAAGCCCGGAAACAACACTGGGTCTGTTGAAAAAAGCCGCCAGCGGCGCTCTCTAGACCAGTCAGAAGTGAAAAGTGAGAAGTAAGGAGCACGAGAAAAACCTCTGGACTCTTCGACAAGTTCATTGTGATCCTTCGACGGAGCTCAGGATGATAAAGCATACGGTTCGGGATGAGTGATAACGATCATGGTGAGCCCGTCGAACCATCCTTCGACAGATTCATTGTGAGCATGCCGAACAACTCAGGACAGGCTGTTTTTGAACAGACCTGACGTTGTTGATCGCCAAGGGCTTCTTGGCAAAATATGGCCGTTGATATCTTTATTACTCAACACTCCCATTGAGTTCCGCATATTGGCGTTTCTCAGTCCATTTGATCCTGCCCCCCTCACCTTTGTCCTCTCCCCCCAAGGGGCGAGGAGGGTGAGCTACGAGGCTGATTTTCGCGGAAACCAGGGGATAAACCGATTTGTTCGACGCTGATAGGCTCGATAGTCATCTCCACGACTAACAAGGGCTTGGGCTTCCGCCCAAGGGACCCCCGTGATCCATAAAAGGGAACCCATCATAATCAAAGGCCACAGAACAGCCAAACCTGACCATGGCATTCCCACAGCCAGGGGAACAAAGGCCCACCAATACAAAGATTCAAAAAAGTAATTGGGATGACGGGAATACCGCCACAAACCCGTTTGCAATGTTTTCCCATGGTTCAAGAGATTCGCTCGAAAAATTTGAAGTTGCTTGTCGGCAAGGCCTTCTCCCGCAATGGCAATTAGAAAAATGAGAATCCCCAATCCATCCCACCAGCGCCAGGCCGATTCAGGGTGATCCATGATCCAACATAACAATCCCGCAAAGAACACACAGGCAGGGACTTGGAGTTGGAAATACAAAAAGATTCCTATGGGCTCCCAAGATCCTAGCCATTTTCGGATGGTCCCATACCGCGCATCTTCTTTATGCTTCCACACGCGATGGCGAAACAGATGAAAGCCTAGACGGATGGCATAAAGACTGCTCATCCCCACAATGAGCACTCGCCGCCACACATACCCCGTACTAGCCAATCCACAAGCTACAACAAGTAGGAGGAAACCAAAGCAGAAACCCACGTCGGCAAGCGAAGCATTGCGGTGGATACTTTGTAGGAGCCACAGAACGAAAAACAGACAACATAGGAGCGGCACCCACATCCACAAATTCACGTGCAAGAGAACACCTCAATTTAAGTACTATAGTACTTTAACTATCAAATACCCCTTTCACCCTCACCCCAACCCTCTCCCTCAAGGGCGAGGGGGTTCTGAAATGTCTTAACTGAAAGTGAAAATACTATAACAGGGGCAGGCTTAATTGGCGCCCAAAGCCAAAGGACTGCGGACGAGGTCTTGTTCGACTTCAGGCGTTAGGAGGACTTCTACTAAAAACACTCGATCATTGGGAATTTCAGCTTTTTGAATAAGAAAATCCTGAATATGTTGAGCGCGTTGCTGCGCCAGAAATCTGAGCTGGCCTTCATCCACCGGTATATCTTTCAGTAACGCCTCTTTCATTTCCTCAACGGTTGGTTTCTTTGATGCCTTTTCGGGGTCATCGGAATCTTTCGCTGAATTGGTCGCGGCTGAGTCCCCAAACTTCTCTCGATATAGCTTCGTGAAAAATTGCGCCTCTTCCTCGGGCGTCAATTCAACCTGATCGATGGAAATCTCGCCTTCTTCACTAGACGGCGGTTGTTCCACAAATTTAGCCTTTTTCAACTGCGTGAGCAGTTTAGCTGCAGCCAGCGCCTTACTATCCAGATCGGGATCAGCAGCACCGGTGATTTCTAAACGCAATCCCGGCCGCTCAGCAATGGCTTTTCCGAGGGCAAGTAATTTTTCTTGCTCAGGAAGCGGCACCTCTTTTTCACCGGCGGGAAACGCCACATACTGCAGCGCATCCGCATCACCTCCCGCAATCTCTCCCACAAGTCCTCCAACAATCGAGAAGGGAGAAGCGGCGACTTTCGTGATCAGGTTCACCAACGCCTGCCCGATGAGCCCCCAATAACTAAACTCCGGATCATCAATATTCCCCCGAACAGGAAGATCAATATCGATCTTACCTTTTCGATCCTTTAATAAGGCCAACGCCAGAGGAATGGGCAACGATGTAGCATCCGGGCTCTCAACTTGTTTGCCCATGGTAATTTGATCTACAAACACCTTATTCTCTCCAACCAATTCTTTTTGTGAAAGCTTATAGTCCAATTCAAGCGTCATTTTTCCCTTGCTTATAGGATACCCCGCAAACTTACCCGAGTACGGAGATACTGTCGTCAAATCCAGGTTCTTAAAAGACAGCACCAAGTCCGTATAAGCATCTTCACTGAGAGGATTAATTTGTCCTTCAATGAGAATGGGGGCATAACCGCCCACCTTGCCCTTAATTGAGACATCGGCCTTTGCCAATTGCTCAGATGATAGCCCTTTTATGGTCCCGCTCAGGTCAGCAATTTTTGTCCTGACATTCGGCGTAACCGACAAGTCCGCGATGGAAGCTTGGAGATTCTCCAGACGAACGGTTTGGATTTTCACTGGTGTGGGCGGCCCTTCAGATTCTTCTGGTGCGGTCTCTGCCTTTGTGGATTTGTCGGTATCGGGCTCCTCTTGCCCAGCAGGAGAAAACAGGCGGAAAAAATTCAGCCCTCCGTCGGGATCCACCGACATCACCAACGCAGGCTTCACCAAGGCCACTTCCTTTAATTTCACGGAGGTAGGCTCAACAGCCAGACTAAAATCTTTAAGCTTCAGAGCCTCCCATTGCACAAATGGCTTAGCTTGTGCGGGATCCACCAGCGCCAATTGCGCGATATCAAGACCTCCATTAAACGTCACCAGAGGTTCCGCCTTTGCACTATCTTGATAACGAGCCTTCCCCGCTAACGACAGGGCGCCGTCTTCCACATCAAACTGCACAAAGGGCGAGATATAGGATTTAAAAGGTTGCAGGGCAATATCAGCGAGCGCGACATCGAGTTGAACAGACACCGGTTCGATCGCAACGGACCCTTTCAAGTTGGCCTTTCCCGTTTGATTCAAATGAAAGGAAAGATCAATGGGCAACGGTTTATCAAAATTTGTGGAGAATTCGGACGTATGCAATTGTAAGGAGTCCAAAAGAAGCTTGACGGGAATGTCCGGTTGGCGATCTTCCAACTCAACCGTGTAGTTTTCCAACGCAATATCCTGAACAAACACAGTCCAGGGCAATTCTGCATTGGCAGAATCCTGGGCATCTGACAGAGCGGCCTTGGAGGCCTCATCCTTGTCTGCATCAAGCGGGGTAAAGAGCGTCTGATAGTTCATCTCCCCATCTTCGTCCAGCCACCCTGTCAATCGAGCATCCCGGCTTTTTGCGGTTGGGATTCGAACCTCCTGTTTCCCAACATCCACAGACACCCCATCCACTTCAAAAAAGGGTAGATCAATAACTGCTTCACTCGCTCCCTTTTCCTGAATCTGAACGTCTTGGACCGTGACGGTCCCTTGATTGACCATTACATCAACAACATCATCATTGACCGATAGCTCATACTGCCCTTTCAGCGTCGCTACCCCTTGCGGAATGAGAAATCGAAATTGATCGTGCAAGTAAGCCCAAATGCCGGATAATTGGATATTCTCTAACGTCAAATTCCCTTGAGACTGCACCGGCTCCAACGTCAATGTGCCTTCCCAAGCAATCTTCTCCTCATCCTGTAACTCCGCGGACAGGGCATAGGGATTGGCCCGGCCTTTTTGCGTACTAAATTGCTCAAGCGTCAGATTAATCGGCACAATGTGCGCCTCAAAGGGCGTGGGACGGGAGGCATCGACAAATTCTACCATTCCTTGTTGAATAGCCAGCTCTTCAATCAAGATGGCCGGTAATCCCTCAGGTTCATCGGCGCCATCTTTTAAAACTTCCTCCGGCGGTTCACGGTCACGATCTCCAGAATCCGGCTGACCCATCTCGGCCACATTCACAGATCCATCCGGACGAACCATCACCAGCCCATAAGGGAGTCCCAGACGAATCTTGGCAAACGTATAGGCCTGATTTTTCAAAGAGGACAACGGTTCAAAATCCACAAACAGCTCATCAAACCCAGCTATCGGGGATTTATCGGCCTCTTGCAACCCAAACCCTTTCACCTGCAGCTTAAAGAGAAAAGGGTTAAAAGAGGCTTCTTGAATCGCCACAGGTCGATTCAATTCTTC
Organism: Nitrospirales bacterium; assembly: GCA_965223315.1. GTDB lineage: Bacteria > Nitrospirota > Nitrospiria > Nitrospirales > UBA8639 > Nitrospira_E. Next base: position 1,240,700 of record CBDCWD010000004.1, on the reverse strand, counting down.
CGTCAACATGACCGGCAGTTTATTGGTAATCGCCCAGGGCACCGCAAAAAATCCCAGAAGGGTATAGAGGACCACAAGCCCCACAACAATACCCAGAACAATCTTCAGACTTTTTGACATGAAAAATGATTTCGGAAAATAATCGCCTGAATTTGAGAGGGAATGGAAGAAACCAACCGAAACAGGACTATGATACCGCTCTATTCTAACCAGAGCTAGCCCCCATCACCAGAACATATCGCTCTTCTATCTGGCTCAACCCTGAACCGTGACGAAAAGAGAGAGACGAACAACTGACAAATGTTAGGCCTGAATGGACCGTCTCACAACAGACCCACATTTGATATTGCTTTCTTCTGCACTTTCCGCAATAGTACAGGCGAATTCATCCATCACCTGAAATATTTTCGCTATGATGAAATTATTTCAACAACGATTCATGGCCATCGCTGCCAGCTGTACGCTGCTCTTTCTTCTTGGTGGCATCAGCCTGACTCAGGCCGTATTAAATCAAACACTCCCCGAACCACTCATCACGTTAGGCAGCCTTCCGCCTGAAGAAGCCGACGGGCCATACCAGAATTGGGCGGCTCGGGGTAAGTACTTCCTGGTTGTAGCCGTCAATGAAACAGGCCTTCCCAATACGGATCTCCCCTTTACCCAAACCGATACCACCCAAATCGCCGGGGCCTTGACCGAAGCGGGCTATCAACCACTCATTGAGAACCAGCCAGTCCTGACCGGGAAGGAAGCCACACGAAGCGCCATCATCAAGGCCATCACAACCAGTCATCAGGCAAAAAGTGACCAGGACATCATAGCCCTCTACGTGACAGGCCATGCTTCCGCCGGCACCAAAGACCTCTGGGTGCAAACCTATGGGCAAGATGAACTGGGTGAAGGACAAGGCATCAGCCTCTCCGAACTCGTGACCCGGACACGATCCAAAGAAAGCGAAGCTGCTTTTGAAGGAGAATTGGCCATCATCATGGATACCTGTTTCAGCGGCCAGGGTGCCCTCTCTAAGTCCCTCACCTTGGGCGAACTGGGCCGAAACACCACCATCTTCTCCGGCAGCAGCAGTACACAAGAATCCTGTCCCCTGAACGCTCCCGACCTCCCCGAGATAAGCGCCTTTACCTACAGCCTCCTGCAAGCCATGGGACCGCAGTGGGGGCAAGCAGATGGGGACGGAGATGGCATCCTCCGCTTTGCGGAAGTACAGATCTTTTCGAAAAATCTTCTCAAAAAACTCTGGAAAGCCCACAAAGTCGATGGGCTCATGCAGCCGAAACTCTTCAATGCCAATCAAGAACACTTGCTCGCCTACCGGCGCGACCAAGTGCGAGTCTTGAACACCCCCTATCGCATCGCTTTGCAGACTGAAGAAGTCAGTAAGGCTCTGGCCGCGCATCTCCAAACGCTAGGCGCTAACCCTGGAGCCATACCTGACGTGCCCCAAGACGCCCAAGCCCTGGCCAGAGGATTCAATCCCGACCCTCAGGACTTTTATGCGCAGGCTATCCAAGCCACGGCCGAAGCCCGTTTGACTGATGCCAGAGAACTATTTGTCAAAGCCGATCAACAATCACGCACTCCAGAACAAGCCGGGCAGAGCAAACGGTACGACCATTATCTGGCGCGCGCGCGCATGGAATCCTACGATGGAAAATTCACCGAAGCCTTTTCGTGGTATCTCCACGCAACCAAATTTAATCCTCCCAAGGATCTGCAGCTCATCAATGAAATCGGGATGGCAGGGGTTCGGGCCGGCAACTACCCCGCAGCCGAACCCTATCTCATGCAAGCCGTCGTGCAACAAGAACAACGGTTACATCCTGACGACCCCATTCTGGCCCTCAGCCTCAATAATCTAGCGGCCCTTTATCAGGTCCAAGGGAAGTACGCGGCCGCCGAACCCCTCTACCTCCGCGCCCTTCAGATTCACGAAGTAGCCTTGGGATCCGAGCATCTCCAAGTGGCCACCAGCCTCAGCAACCTGGCAGAACTCTTTCGCGCCCAAGGGAAGTACGCCGACGCCAAGCCTCTCTCCCTCCGCGCCCTCAAGATTACAGAAACAGCTTTGGGGCCGGACCATCCGTCGGTGGCTATTCGCCTCGACAATCTGGCGCTTTTATACAGAACCCAAGGGAAGTACACCGAGGCCGAGCCCCTTTTGCACCGCGCGCTCTCGATAGATGAAGCCGCGCTTGGAGCCGATCATCCCGACGTCGCGATGCGCCTCAACAACCTGGCCGCCCTTTATCAGGCCCAAGGGAAGTATGCCGATGCCGAGCCCCTCTACCACCACGCCCTCACGATTAGCGAACAGGCCCTAGGAACCCAGCACCCTCAAGTCGCCCTGAGCCTCAACAACCTGGCCGCCCTCTATAAGGCTCAAGGGAAGTACGCTGCCGCCGAGCCCCTCTACCGGAGAAGTTATTGGATTTTTTATGACCGCCTTGGACCCGAACATCCATATGTCCAGCGCAGCTATAACAATTATCAAGGGTTTTTAAAAACCAGCGGGCAGGCATCTGATGACGACACCGTCGTTCGTAAACTCCAGCAAGGCATCACCTCCATTGACGCTCAATCGAAAACTGACCCGGCTTCCTCAACCGACGATTCAAGAGGGAATTAACTGCCTGTATGCGCTACTTCGCTCCAATTACGTTTTGCATGTTGGCGTTTCTCAATCCATCTGACCCTGCCCCCCTCACCTTTGTCCTCTCCCCCCAGGGGGCGAGGAGATAAGAGCACAACATGACAAGATTCTCCAGAAAGTATCGATGGAAGGTGTTTGTAAGGACTATGTGTTACTGACAGCCCTTAATACGCTCAGCGGTCGTTTCTAGGTTTCGTTCTCTACTTGGACGACCATTGTCTCTGTCTTCAATACTCTTTTACACGTCACCTTGCTTGACAGTCCATCCGTTGCTTCACTATTGTCTTAGGTTTGCGTAAAATAGCGATTTGGCTAGAGGATCGTCCTCCGTGTTTACAAACCTGACAGAAAAAATCGAGAATGTTTTCAAGCAGTTACGCGGTCAAGCCGTGTTAACTGAGCAGAACATTACCGATGCGTTAAAAGAGGTGCGGCTGGCGCTGCTGGAAGCCGATGTCAATTTCAAAATTGTCAAAGACTTTATTGAAAAGGTTCGAGAAAAAGCGGTCGGGCAAGAAGTTCTGAAAAGCCTGACGCCAGCCCATCAAGTCGTGAAAGTCGTGTGGGAGGAACTGCGCGACCTGCTGGGGCACGAGCAAAGCGCGTTACACCTCTCTTCCCAACCACCCACCGTCATCATGATGGTGGGTCTTCAAGGTTCTGGAAAAACGACCACCACAGGAAAACTGGCCCACTACTTTAAAGCTGACGGCAAACGAGTCTTGCTTGTGGCCGCCGATCCCCGGCGCCCGGCTGCCGGAGAGCAATTAGCCTCTCTTGGGACAGACTTGGATGTGCCCGTGCATCGTGGCACGAATGAAGGACAGCCAGGGGCACAAGCCGTTCAAACCTGCAAAGATGGCGTGGCACGGGCACGGGAACATGGATACGACGTGGTCTTGCTGGATACAGGCGGCCGCCTGCATATCGATGAAGAACTGATGCAAGAACTGAAAGATATCCAAGCCGGAGTGCAGCCACAGGAAATGCTCTTAGTCGCTGACTCTATGACGGGCCAGGAAGCCGTGTCTGTCGCCGAACGTTTCAATGAAACCTTAGGACTCACTGGCGTAATTTTGACCAAAGTTGAAGGCGATGCCCGCGGAGGCGCAGTCCTCTCGATCCGTGCGGCCACCGGGAAGCCTATTAAGTTTTTGGGGATTGGAGAGAAGCTGGACGCGCTAGAGCCGTTTTTCCCCGACCGCATGGCCTCCCGTATTTTGGGTATGGGCGATGTCCTGACACTTATCGAAAAGGCTCAGGAGAATTTTTCTCAAGAGCAAGCCCAGGCATTGCAAAAGAAGGTGTCCAGTAATACGCTGACGTTGGAGGATTTTCGAGATCAAATCCAACAAGTGAATAAACTGGGATCGCTGGACCAGATTCTGGACATGCTGCCTGGCAGCCAGAAAATCAAGAATATGATGGGCGCGGCAGAAGGAGGCAATGCTGCTGTGCCTGAAAAAGAGATGAAGCGGGTCGTGGCCATTATTGATTCCATGACGCCCAAAGAACGCCGGGATCACACGATTCTCAATGGAAACCGCAAGAAACGCATCGCCAAGGGCAGCGGGACATCCGTTCCTGAAATCAATCGCTTAATTAAGCAATTTTTAGACGCTCGCCGCATGATGAAATCGTTGGTTGGCGGGCCCATGGGGATTGGCAAAAAAAAGAAAAAGCGGGGGAAGCTGATTCGCGCCATCCAGGCCCGGTAGCGCTCTCCGTTTTTTCCTAGGGTCATTTTTTACTAAAGGAGAAGGCCAGTGGCAGTTCACTTACGTTTAGCACGGATGGGCCGGCATAAACGGCCATTTTATCGCGTTGTCGCCGCCGATTCGCGGATGAAGCGGGACGGACGGTTTTTAGAGATTGTCGGCACCTACGATCCCTTGAAGGAACATGACAAAGCCTCGTTCAAGGAAGATCGTGTATTGGATTGGCTTCAAAAAGGCGCGCAGCCGACGGACTCCGTCCGGGCTCTCTTGCGGCGAACCAGTGTGTATCAAACTTTAGCTGAATCCAAAAAACTCGCAACCGCCTAAGACCGTCCGTTGTTTCAACGCTCTTTGTATGACGATGACGTCCGCACGGTATCCTATGCACACACAGACTCATGACTTGGTTACCATTGGGCGAATCCTCAAGCCCTTCGGAGTCAGAGGGGAAGTAAAGGTAGAATCCCTGTCTGATGTGCCTGGACGATTTGAAGGACTGGAGACCGTGTATCTCGCACCTTCACAAGGGAATTCGATACCTCAAGAGACGGCCGTGACACAAGTACGGGCTGTGAATACCGGCTATCTTGTTCGGTTTTCGGCGTTTTCAACACCTGAAGAGGCCGCGCCGTTTCGTGGCGCCTGGATTCAGATTCCGCGGAATCCGGATCTCCCGCGCACGCCAGATACCTTTTATCAATTTGAACTCATTGGCCTTCGCGTTGAAGATCCCAATGGAGCACACATGGGCTGGGTTGAAGAAGTTTTGGAGTATCCACAACTCCATGTGTTAGTGGTTCGCAATGGCACACAGGAATTTCTCATCCCTGCTCATCGACGGGCCATCACAAACGTTGATGTCATAAACCAACGCTTGCACGTGACGTCAAAAGAATGGTGGGACATTAGCCATGCAGTGTGATCTTCTGACCATCTTTCCTGACCTGATTCAGGCGGTGGCCGCACAGAGCATGATGAAGCGGGCCCAAGAGAAGGGCTTGCTTACGATCCGGCCCCACAATCTGCGTGACTACACCCATGACCCGCATCGCTCGACCGACGACACGCCTTTTGGCGGCGGTGGCGGAATGGTCATGAAGGCCGAACCGATTTTTCTGGCTGTTGAGGCTCTCCAACACACCCATGGCAATCTTCGCATTCTGTTACCTTCGCCTCAGGGCATTCGCTTTTCGCATGGCCTGGCCTTGGAGCTCAGTCGGGAAACCCGGCCCCTGGTGTTTATTTGCGGACATTATGAAGGCATCGACGAGCGGGTACGCACCCAGCTATCGGTGGAGGAAATTTCTCTTGGCGACTATGTCGTGACGGGAGGGGAACTCCCTGCGCTAATCATGATCGATGCAGCCATGCGGCATATTCCCGGCGTGTTAGGGGATCCGCATTCTGCCCAGCAGGAATCATTTGTGGAATCCTTGCTGGATTTTCCACAGTTCACACGGCCAGCAACCTTGAACGGCCAGACAGTCCCAGAAGTGCTGCTGTCCGGCCATCACGAAGCCATTCGCCGATGGCGCCGGAAAGAGTCCCTGCGCCAGACCCTGCTGAAACGCCCTGATCTCTTAGCACAGCACACAATGACGCCCGAAGATCAACAACTCTTAGCAGAAATTGAACACGACTATACCTCGGCGGAATGTGATCCGCAGAGGCCTTGAAGGAGGAAGGCACGCATGAATCAGTTAGAACGTTTAGAACAATCTTTTGCAACCGGGTCCGTTCCATTTTTTGAAATTGGCGACACGGTTCGTGTCAAAGTCCGCGTCGTGGAAGGCCGGGCCGGCAAGAAAAAAGGCCAGGAAGAGGAAAAAGAACGCATTCAGGTCTTTGAAGGCTTAGTGATTGCCCGGAAAGGACGAAAAGCCTCGGAAACCTTTACTGTCCGTAAAATTTCTTTTGGTGTCGGCGTGGAACGAATCTTTCCAGTCCATTCGCCAAATCTTGCGGGAATTGAGGTCGTACGAAAAGGTAAAGTCCGGCGTGCAAAGTTGTATTACCTACGTGATAAAAAAGGCAAAGCGGCAAAAATTTCCGAGCGCGAGTTTTCCCGAACACCGAAGGCCACAAAAACTCCAGATCCAGCGCCTATTGAAGAGTCTGCTCCAGACGACACCAGCGATTCGGAATCTTCAGAATAACGCAGCAAGTCCACACACGCCTATCTTGCTATCAAAGTCTGGGACACCCTCTTCCTGGTGAACCTCCATGGGCCCGACGGACTTTTTCGAAATATCGGCCCGCGCCTGCGGATTTCGTCAGATCGCTGGACTGGATGAAGCTGGCCGAGGCCCATTAGCGGGGCCTGTCGTGGCCGCTGTTGTCCTTCTTCCCCGGCATTTTTCTTTAGAAGCGTTGGATGACTCCAAACTTCTTTCAGCCAATCAACGTGAGACTCTGTTCAACACGATTACCGGCCAGGCCAAAGCGTGGGCGATCGGGACCGCGTCCGAGCAAGAAATCGATGCCCTCAACATTTTAGGTGCCACAAAATTGGCCGGACATCGAGCCATTGACCATCTCCCCTTCCTCCCTGACTATATGCTTCTGGATGCCCTTCATATTCCCTCTATCCGCATTCCCCAACGCCCTATTATCAAAGGAGATCAGCTCTCTATTTCAATTGCCGCCGCCTCCATTCTGGCCAAAGTGTGGCGGGATCGCATCATGGATGAGTACCACGAGCAATTTCCCGACTATCATTTTCATCTCCATAAAGGGTATCCAACCCCTGAACATCTTCAGCGTTTACGGCAATTTGGCCCTTGCGCCGGACATCGGCGAAGCTTTCGACCGGTTCAAAGCTGTTTGGATACTTGAAAGGGAATGGTGAAAAAAGCCGCCAGCGGCGTTCTCGCCCTTTTTCCGTGCTCACGTAGTGCCAGTACGCTCCGCGCGCAAAAAGGGCTGCGGCCTTGCTGGACGGACTTTTTTGACCATTCCCACCAAATTGAAGTAACTATGGCTCTTCAGGCCCTTACAACTTGAAATTGAATGATTCAACCGACCCTGAACTAACCTTATGGCTTCATCTTCTCATGCCTTTGGCCAATCTGCAGAGGCTCTGGCTGAACAAGTCCTTCGAAAAAAGGGCTATCGTATTCTCGAGAGGAATCTGCGCTTAGCGGGAGGAGAGTTGGACCTCATTGCCAAAGACCGTGGCGTTGTGGTTTTTGTGGAAGTAAAGGCACGCCGAAGCGCCCAATTCGGCGGAGCCCCTTATGCCATTACTACCCGAAAACAACGTCAGATCATAAAATTGGCCTTGTGTTATCTTTCCCAGCGTGGTTTAACCAATACAGAATGCCGTTTTGATGCCATAATGGTCACAAGGTCCGAAGAGGGTTCACTGGAATGTACACATATTGAACATGCATTTGAGGTTTCCAGCTCCGATTGGCAATGGTAAATTAAAAGAACAGCCTAAAGATTCCATTGACACCTAATGCATACAGGTGTCCGTCAAGCTAGAGCACTGGCCAGAATCAACTCATAGGCCAAGACGACCCCCGGACGCCAATCAATACACAACACGAATTTACCGCACCCTCACCGACTTCATGATTCAATTATTTCATGTCACGAAATACTATGAAGGCTGCTTGGCCCTTTCAGATATCTCACTTCGAATTGAAAAAGGGGAATGCGTCTTACTGACTGGCCCAAGCGGCGCCGGCAAAACCACGTTACTGAAGCTAATCTTTGGGTCGGAACACCCCGATGAAGGACAAATCCTTGTTCAAAATCGAAATATCGCCAGGCTTCGGCGGGCCGACGTCCCCTATCATCGCCGCACCATGGGCTTCGTCTTGCAAGATTTTAAGCTGTTGCCCCATAGAACGGTATTTGAAAATGTTGCGCTTCCCCTTATTATCCGGGGCTTATCATCTATCGAGTCCCGGCGAAAAGTGGTCGAAGCCCTCCGCGCCGTCGGGATGGATCATAAACAAACGGCTCTAGCCGCCTTGCTGTCAGCCGGAGAACAGCAGCGAGTGTGTATCGCTCGCGCCATCGTCAACAGCCCCATTATCTTGCTGGCAGACGAACCCACGGGAAATTTAGACCCGCAACTCACGACGGAAATCGCGGAACTCTTTAAAGCCATTAATGCACGCGGCACGACAGTGATGATGGCCACCCATAATCGTCAGGTCGTGGAACAACTTGATGGAAGGATTTTGCAACTGGATTGCGGGCACCTGCTCTCAGATCGAGGGGCCTACGCATGAAACGTCTGTGGTATTTTCTGCGAGAGGCCTTTATCAGCCTCAGGACGCATCGCGCCAGCACACTGATTGGTATTATTACAACGGCATTCACCCTGACCAGCTTTGGAACATTTCTTCTTCTCTACTACAACATGCATAACTTGATTGGACGTGTCCAACAGAACATCCAAATCATTGTCTACCCAAAAGACGACATCGAATCTCAAACATTGCACAACCTTAAAAAAGCCATTGAAACAGATCCGGCTATCGATTCGCTGACCCTCATTTCTAAACAGGATGCCTTGCAAGATTTTAAAAGCCAGTTTCCTCATGAATCCTATTTACTGGAAGGGTTGAGCCAGAACCCCTTTCCAGCCTCTCTGGTGTTAACGTTAGCCGAGAACCTCCCCTCAACCGATGTCGTGTCCAATCTGGTGAGTCGCTTGCAACACAATCCTTATATCGAACGCGTTCAGTACAACCGCGACTGGATTGAACGGCTGGCGCTGGTCATTACATATGTGGAAGTCGGAGCTTTAATCGTGGGAGGAGTCCTGGCCCTGGCTTCTCTCACCATTATTGCCAATACCGTCCAATTGGCGTTCTATACCCGTCAAGATGAAATTGAGATTTTACGTCTGATTGGAGGCACCAATTTCTTCATTAGCCTGCCTTATCTCATTGAAGGCGCCCTTATTGGAGGCCTTGGGGGCACGTTCGCCGTCGGGTTTCTCCGAGCTGGATTCGAGTTTTTCCAGCATAAGACACACACGCTCAGCGTCATTGGAGGGTTTTCCTCAGTTTTGGAATTTTTTCCATTTTCGCTGGCCCTACTCCTCATTGCCGGAGGAATCCTGTTAGGATGTCTGGGAACTCTGACCAGCATGTATGGATGGATGCGATTTCGACTATGACCGTTTTTCGAACGTTTCTGATCACCATCACTTGTTTATTCCTTGACCTGTGCGTGGGTCTTCAGCCTGGATTCGGAGCCGACCCCTCCACCATCAAAAACGAGGTCAAACAGGAACGCCAGCGTCTGGAAGAGTTAAAGAAAAAGATTGCCGAAACCAAAAAAAAGGCCTCCAAAGCCAAAAAGAAGCATGGATCCGTCCTCAAGAATATTGAACAACTTGATCAACAACTGTATCGCAAGAAAAAGGAACGAAACCGGATTGACGCGCAAATCAAGGAAAAAGATCAGGAATTAGCGGCTCTGAGTGACCAGATTTCAGACATTGAAACCAATCTTCACCAGCATGCCGACGCGGTTGGCGCCCGCCTTCGGTTGTTATACATGGAAGGCCGGACGGGTTACCTGAAAACGCTGTTGACCGTCCAATCATTTGCTGAAGCCGCTCATCGCCTGGACTATATTGGCTGGCTGGCTCAACGAGAGCACGAACTTGTCCGACAATTTCAAGAAGACTTGACCAATTTACAGCTTTTGAAAGATCAAGAGGCCAAGGATCGGGAAGCCTTGCTGGCCTTGCAAGGTCAAACACGAAATACCATCAATGAAATTTCGGGATTGAAGAAAAAGAAACGTACCGTGTTGGTCAGTCTCTCCAAAGAAAAGGACACGCATGAACGCACGGTAGAAGATCTCCAACGGTCGGCCGAGCAGGTTGATAGCCTCCTCAAAGCCTTAGATCAACGGTTTCAAGTTGCCCAGGCACGGTTGCGCAACACGCCCGCTAAACTGCCTTCCCTTGGCTCATTTCTTTGGCCTGCTCAGGGCAAAGTTGTCTCCTTTTTTGGCCGGCAAAAACATCCCACCTTTGATACGTATGTCAACAAAAAGGGCATCGAAATCCAGGCGCGAGAAGGAAGCCCCATCCGTTCAGTCACCGATGGGAAGGTCGTCTATGCCGATTGGCTCAAAGGCTATGGGCTGGTGGTGATCATCGATCACACGAATGGCTATTATTCACTCTACGCGCACGCGTCTAAACTGCTTGTGGCGGAAGGCAAGACCGTCACCACGGGAGAAATCATTGGGCATACCGGAGCAACAGGTGTGACCGAGGAAGATACATTGTATTTTGAACTTCGAAAGGGCACGACGCCGATCGATCCTCTCAAGTGGCTCGCCAAGCGGCCTTGAGTGGTTAACTTAAAGAGGGAATACCACATGTCACAAGAACGATTTTCGACTGTCCTGATTTCTGGTCTGATGTTGACCGCTATTCTCTTTGTCGGAATTTTCATCGGAAAAGGCGGAGGGCAAACAGGCCATGCCAGCGAATCCTATGAAGAATTACAGGTGTTTGCGGAAGTCCTCTCTCAAGTCAAAAAGCACTATGTCGAAGAAACCAAAACCAAAGATTTAGTACAGGGTGCGTTACGTGGCATGTTGGCTGGATTGGACCCCCATTCTTCGTTTATGACGACCGATATGTTTAAGGAAATGCAAGTAGAGACCAAAGGCGAGTTTGGCGGGTTAGGTATCCAAATTGGCATCAAAGACAACCGTCTCACCGTTATTGCTCCCATAGAAGACACTCCTGCCTTTGCTGCCGGCATTCAGGCCGGAGATACAATTATCCAGGTGGATGAGACTCCCACTAAGGATTTAACGCTGATGGAAGCCGTCCAACATATGCGCGGGCCGCGAGGAACGTCTGTGGATTTAAAGGTTATCCGCGAGGGAATGGAAGAACCCTTGGTCTTCACCATTACCCGCGATATCATCAAGATTCAAAGCGTTCGCTCAAGACTGTTGGAAGGAAACGTAGGGTATGTGCGGCTCAGTCAATTTCAGGAAGCCTCAGCAGAAGATTTAACCAAAGAACTGGACAAATTAGCAGACAAAAAAATCCAAGGATTAATTCTGGATTTGCGAAATAATCCGGGAGGTTTATTGACAGCAGCCGTCGGCGTATCAGAACAATTCTTGGAAGCCGGACGTTTGGTTGTGTCCATTCAAGGCCGGAATGGGAAAAAAGATGAATACCGGGCCCGCTCCAATAGCAAACATTATGAATATCCTATGATCGTCCTAGTCAATCATGGCTCGGCCAGCGCCTCGGAAATTGTCGCAGCCGCAATGCAAGATTGGGGGAAAGCCGTTGTCATTGGCACGACCAGTTTTGGCAAAGGATCGGTGCAAACCATTCTTCCGCTGTCTGACGGCTCAGGCCTGCGGCTAACCACCGCAAAATACTACACCCCCAAAGGCAAATCCATTCACAAAATCGGGGTTCAGCCAGACATTGTGATTGATCCCAAAACCATTCAAGTGGCAAAGAACAACGATGCGGATGAGGGAAAAGACAAGAAAAACCCCACCGCTCAGCAAGCAAAGACTTCCGAGTCGGACGCGAAGCCGCCCAAGACGGCCGAAGATCCTGATGCCCCACAGCCTGTTCCCCCAGAAGATGTCCAATTACTCAAAGCCGTGGAGATGTTGAAATCCTGGAAAGTCTTTAAGCAAATACGACCGGCAGCGTAACTAATCCCTTCTCCCTTGAGGGCTTGGCCTCGAAGAGAGGACAAGGTAAGGATGGGGGTGAAGACCCACTAACACATAACGTCCTATTAGATATTAAGCACAATGGCCGTATTCGTTTGCGTAATTCCATCTACCCCGCGGATACGGGTCATCACCAAGTCGTTTAAATCCTCTAAGGTTTCCGATTCAACCTGGGCAATTAAATCGTGAGGGCCTGTGACGGGATACACAGCCTGCACACCTTGAATTCTCGTGAGAGTTTTATAGGCACTTTTCGTATGGTTGCCAGTTGTTGCAATGAGCACAAATGCAGAAATTGCCATAACACATGAATCCTTTTAAAGATTGTTGTGGTTACTATTTCCCCTGCCAATGATTATCGGAATCTTTTCGCGAATGCTGTACGTGATAGATCATATTTTCAACGGTTCATTGGCTCTTTCTTTTCACATTCTGCCCGCCGACTCCGAATCGCTGTTAAAATTTCCTCATTATTTGCCCCGATGCCTGGAAGAGTCCCAAGAAGATGTGATTGAGCCAACGCCTCGAGATCTTCCCATGTCTTCATGCCTAAGCGAAAGTACAGGTCATGAACGATTGGTTCTGAAAAACCAGGAAGATAAATCCACTCACGAACCGCGTCAGGAAGAGGCGTTTTGAGTTCTTCGTAAGCTCGAATATGACCCGTGGCGAGAAATTCTTGAATCTTACTTTCCAGATCTCTCCCAATACCAGGAATCGTTCGCAACTCCCCACGCTCCGAAAAACTCTCGACTTCGCCGGAAAGCGAGAGAAGAGACGCGGCAGCTTTATGGTAGGCCTTCACTTTAAACGGGTTTTCCCCTCGTGATGCCAGTAAGCCAGCCATTGAGGTAAACACTGCTGCTAACTCCTGATTTCTTTTCATGGGTCTGTTGAAAAAAGCCGCCAGCGGCGTTCTCGCCCTTTTTCCGTGCTCACGTAATGCCAGTACGCTCCGCGCGCAAAAAGGGCTGCGGCCTTGCTGGACGGACTTTTTTGAACCGCCCTAATGTCTGCTGATAGCGAACAGCTTCCTGGCGAAATATGGCCCTTGATATCTTCATTATTCAACACTCTTTTCATTGTCGGGGCAACAAGACAGGAGATTTCAAGATGATCGTCTATCACGCACAAGCTAGAAGTGGTACATCTATTTTATGCGATAGACAACACCCAAAACTAGTTGGCGGCAATAAGTCTTTGACCCCACTTCGAATGGGAATAGATATTTTCAAAGAACTCCTTGATTGACAAAAATTTCAAGAGTCCCGTAGGATAAACGTTGATCTTTACCCACCCACAGAAAACCTATCCAGACATGTTTTGTCATGACAATTGTTGTCAATGGAGAAAAACAAGACCGGCACACGCCTCTGACTGTGGCCGGCCTTCTCCAAGAACTAAATTTACAAACCAAACACGTTGCCGTAGAGGTTAATTTCAAGATTCTTGACCGCGCCGACTTTCCTACCTGGAATCTTCAAGAAGGCGATAAAGTAGAAATTCTCAGTTTTATAGGTGGTGGTTCACTGAAACAGCGATTCTAAAACAAGGCAGACATTTTCATGAGTGAGAATCCCAACAATGATCCGTTAATCATCGCAGGCCGTAAGTTCCGTTCACGCCTGTGGGTTGGTACGGGCAAGTATAAAGATTTTGAAGAAACACGGCTCGCCATTGAAGCCTCCGGCGCTGATATCGTCACCGTGGCAGTTCGCCGCGTGAATATTACTGACAAGAATTCGGATAACCTTCTGGATTACATCGATCCCAAGAAATATACCATTCTGCCCAATACCGCGGGGTGTTATACCGTCGAAGATGCCGTTCGTTACTCCAGATTAGCCCGTGCCGCAGGAGTCTCAGATTTGGTAAAGCTGGAAGTGATCGGTGATGAGCAAACCTTGTTCCCTGATACGGCAGGTCTAATTGAAGCGGCCAAAATTTTGATTGCAGAAGGCTTTGTGGTTCTCCCGTATACAAACGATGATCCTATTGTGGCCAAAAAACTTGTGGATATTGGCTGTCCAGCTGTCATGCCGCTGGCGGCACCGATTGGTTCAGGGTTAGGCATTCGCAACCCCTACAATCTCAAAATACTCATGGAAAATGTGAACGTACCCGTCATTGTTGATGCAGGAGTCGGGACGGCATCTGACGCAGCCTTAGCGATGGAATACGGGGCCGACGCTGTCCTCATGAATACCGCCATCGCCGGGGCCCAGAACCCCATCATGATGGCCACGGCCATGCGATACGCGGTGGATGCGGGCCGCCTGGCATTCAAAGCTGGCAGAATTCCACGTAAGCTCTATGCCACAGCCAGCAGCCCCATTGAGGGTATGCTGTAATCACGCTGGCAATGCCCCTCCCATCACTGCCTCGCCTATATCTTGTCACAGACCGGCAGAACACCTGCCAACGGCCTCTCCACACTGTTATTCAGCAAGCTGTCGACGCAGGAATCCGGATGATCCAAATTCGTGAAAAGGATTTGGATACACGCCAATTGATGGTCCTGACCCACGCGCTTCTCCCATTGCTTACACAACAAAACGGGATCGTATTGTTAAATGATCGAGTAGACCTCGTCCTAGCTCTCAAGGCGGACGGCGTACATCTTCGTTCAGATAGTCTTCCTCTTCCAGTCGCTCGAGGGATATTGGGAACACAAAAATTGATTGGAGTCTCAACACATTCAATCGAAGAGATTCGACAGGCCGAAAACGAAGGCGCAGATTTCGTCGTCTTGGGTCCTATTTTTGAAACTTCTTCGAAGCAGCGCTATGGCCCGCCCTTAGGTCTATCAACTCTCGAAACGGCTTGCCGTGAAAGCCGCTTACCCATCTATGCTATTGGCGGCATCAACCACCAGAACGTGTCCCCGGTCATGTCTGCGGGAGCCTATGGGGTTGCCGTGATCTCTTCAATCCTTCAAGCCGAAAACATACAGGACAGCACCCGCGAGCTGCTGTCACAACTCTCTTGACTTGCCAACAAGGGTCTGTTGAAAAAAGCCGCCAGCGGCGTTCTCGCCCTTTTTCCGTGCTCACGTACTGCCAGTACGCTCCGCGCGCAAAAAGGGCTGCGGCCTTGCTGGACGGACTTTTTTGAACCGACCCAAGGCTGTTGATCGCCGGGGGCTTCCTGAAGAAGTTTGGCCTTTGACATCTTCATTACTCAACACTCCCAGCAAGAATGTGATCCCACCATTGTATGATACTTTGGTTGACCCTTTTTTTTTTCGAGTGGTAGAATTCTTTAAGTCTTCTTTTTCCCGTTAACAGTCTTCACACCCATTGTAAGGGAGACTCCCTCAAAGGGGTTATTGTCTTTATCGTTCGAGGAATTGTAAGAAACGAATTGAGACGATTATGGGAATGAGAAAAACCGACGATCCCGCCCGAGAGATCCAAAAATTGCGGTCTGAGCTGGAGTCTTTAGAATTGGAAAGACAACAGCACTATGAGTCTCGCCATCAACTTGATCAGACCCAACGAAAAAATGAGCGTTTGGTCTCTAGCCTTCAGGAAGCCAAAACCCAAATTGAAGCGCTTCGGAAAGAAGTGGAAAAGTTAACCGCCCCGCCGTCAACATTTGCCATCTTTCACAGCATCAATCGCGATGGCACGGTGAATGTTTCTCTGAGCGGACGTAAGCTCCGCGTCAGCCTCCATCCTTCTATTGCCCTAGACTCGCTCCAAACCGGGCAGGAAGTGATTTTGAACGAAGGGCTGAATATCATCGAAGCGCGAAGTTATGATCCGCAAGGTGAAATTGTGCATCTCAAGCAATTACTTGATGATGGGCGTGTAGTCGTCAGCTCACACCTGGACGATGAGCGTGTGGTTGAAGTTTCCGACCACCTCAAGCACCAGTCCTTAAGCGTCGGTGATCATCTCTTGTTCGAATCCCGTTCAGGCTATGTCACAGAAAAACTGCCTAAAGGCGAAATGGAAGAATTGGTCATTGAGGAGGTGCCAGATATTGCCTATGATCAGATCGGAGGGCTCGAAAAGGAACTGGAACAAGTCAAAGACGCCGTTGAGCTTCCGTTTCTTCATCCTGAACTTTTTGCCGAGCATCATTTAGCTCCACCTAAAGGCTTACTGCTGTATGGCCCCCCGGGATGCGGAAAAACCTTAATTGCCAAGGCTGTCGCCAATTCTATTGCCAAAAAGCTTGGACATCTCAAAGGTAAAGAGATTCGCAGTTATTTCCTGCACATAAAAGGGCCGGAACTGCTGAATAAATACGTAGGCGAATCAGAACGCCAAATCAGGGAAGTCTTTGCCAAGGCTAAAGAGAAAGCGTCTTTTGGTCATCCGGTGATCGTCTTTTTCGATGAAATGGATGCTTTATTTCGAACCAGAGGAACAGGGATTTCTTCGGATATTGAATCAACAATTGTGCCGCAATTCCTTTCAGAGATCGACGGCGTCGAAAGCCTTCGCGATGTGATTGTCATCGGCGCCAGCAACAGACAAGACCTGATTGACCCTGCTGTTCTTCGACCGGGACGGTTAGACATCAAAATTAAAATTCCTCGTCCTGACAAACAGGGCGCGAAAGATATTCTTGGGAAATACCTTGTGGCCAACCTTCCCCTCGCAGACTCTGTCATGGCCGAACACAACCTTGATCGTCCAAGCTATATTCAACATCTTATTGATTCCACTGTGGACGCCATGTATGCCAAAACAGAGGAAAATCAATTTCTTGAAGTCACCTATGCCAATGGAGAAAAGGAAACCGTCTACTTCAAGGATTTTTCCAGCGGCGCCTTAATTGAAAGTATCGTGGCTCGGGCCAAGAAGCTCTCTATCAAGCGCACCCTGTCGGGAGGCGAGAAGGGTCTGACGAATCAGGATTTTCTGGACGCCATTCGTGAAGAATTTAAAGAGCAGGAAGATTTGCCAAATACGACACACCCTGATGATTGGGCCAAGATTGCCGGGAAAAAAGGCGAGAAAATCATTCATGTCCGCACATTGACGACTGACGAAGAAGCCGAATCTCGTGAAATCCAGACCATGAACGTTGGACATTATTTTTAAGTTCCCCTATAGCACTACATTGAGGATTCCTTGCTACGAATTCTTGGCACCGAAACAGAATATGGGATCATTGCCCGCTCTCCTCAGCACCCGGACCCCGTCGATAATTCCCTTCGGTTAATCAGCCACTGTCCGGGACTGCTTTCCCCTACCGCATTGTGGGATTACGAAAACGAAAACCCGTTTTTCGATGCCAGAGGATTTAAGGTTGAAGGGGAACCCGAACGGCCCGGAGCTCACTACAATCAACAGCTCAATAAGATTCTTCCCAATGCCGGGCGCTTATATGTGGACGGGGCCCATCCTGAATATTCGACTCCAGAATGCAGCAATCCACGGGAAGTGGTGGCACACGAACGGGCAGGAGATGTCATAGTTGCCGAATGTTTGAAGAGGTTAAATGCGAGCGTACATGAGGATGAATTTCTCGTGTACCGCAACAACTCTGATGGCAAGGGCAACAGCTTCGGGTATCACGAAAATTATCTCATTTCTCGTACCATTCCATTTGAACATATTGCCAACGTGCTGCTCCCATTTTTTGTCTCTCGCCCAATTTTCTGTGGCGCGGGAAAAGTGGGGTCAGAAAATGGCACTGATCCTATCTCCTATCAAATTTCACAACGGGCTGATTTTTTGGAATGCGTGTACGACCTCAACACGATGGTCAACCGCCCCATCATTAATACCAGAGACGAACCCCATACGCAGCCGTCGGAATATCGCCGGCTCCACGTCATCGTGGGTGATGCCAATATGTCTGAGGTATCCACGTTTCTGAAAGTGGGCACGACCGCCATCGTCATCGACATGTTGGAACACCAGGCCCGGCTCCCTCACATTGAGTTGGCCGATCCCGTTCAAGCGGTCCAGCAAATCTCCCGCGATCTCACAATCAAGCAATCGCTACCGTTACAAAATGGGCAACACACTACGGCTCTGGCGATTCAACATGCGTTCCTCAATGCCGCGCATGAATTTTACACCACGCACGAATTATCTCCCATCACCAAAGAAGTCCTCATACGCTGGGAAGCCGTTCTTGAACAATTAGAGCGGAACCCGGCAGACCTCAAACATGAAATCGATTGGGTCGCCAAGCAGAACTTGATTGAATCCTACATGGAGCGGAAACATTGTTCATGGCAAGATCCTCGCATTGCGATGATGGACCTCCAATATCACGATATTCGGCCCTCCAAAGGCTTATATTACGCATTGGAACGGGCTCACAAAATTGAACGATTGACTCATGATGAAGAAATTCAACGCGCCATGCACACGGCTCCACCTCATACCCGCGCATATTTCCGGGGGGCCTGTCTCAAACGATTTCCTCAACAGGTCTATGGCATGAGCTGGAGTTCCGTCTTGCTTGAGTCATCAGATACTACGATTACACGTATACCCCTTTGGGATCCCTATCGTGGAACTCAGTCACTCACACAAGAGTTGTTTCAGGACATTGATTCAGTGGATCAGCTATTATCACGGCTTACTCCCAAACGAGAGTAAACCAATATTTTCAGGCAACCACAAAAGACACACATGAATTCTGACAAATTTTCATTTTCTAATTTTTCTTCTGATCCCTGTTCCAGCTTTTACCAATTTCTGAGCTCTCATCGTCCAGAATTGTTACCGATGGCTCGATGGGGCACATTTCCCGCCCACACAGAGACCCATGACCGCTGGAATACGCCCCACCAACTTCCTCCCTGGCCACATGGCACGACAGTCCTGGCGTTTACCTATCAACATGGCGTGTTAATCGCGGGAGACCGCCGTGCGACAGAAGGCTATCAAATAGCTGCCAATCGCATGGACAAGGTGTTTCAAACCGATGAATTTTCAGCCATGGCCATCGCGGGAGCGGCCGGTCCCTGCGTGGAAATGGCCAAACTCTTTCGAATTGAGTTGGAACATTATGAAAAACTTGACGGAAAACCCTTGACATGCGAAGGAAAAGCCACGCGACTGGGGTACATGGTCAAGGCTAACTTTCCAATGGTGATGCAAGGACTCGTGGTTATTCCACTTTTTGTCGGGTATGATCAAAAACGAAAAATCGGTCGCCTCTTTAAGTACGACATTACCGGTGGCCGGTATGAAGATACGGAATTTCACGCTGTTGGATCCGGAGGTAAGGATGCACGGCTCACATTAAAGGAACATTTTCGCAAGCACTTGCCGGAAGACCAGGCTGTTCGCATTGCCATCCGAGCCTTATCGAATGCCGCAGAGGAAGATGTGGGCACCGGAGGCCCTGACTTGCTTCGAAAAATTTTTCCTTTGGTCAAACTGGTTGACGCACACGGCGTGCGAAATGTGGAAGACTCAGTGCTCGCAACCATCTGCGAAGAATTAGCAGCACAAGCACAGGAATCATAAGCCATGGCGATGCCCTTTTACGTTTCTCCGGAACAGATGATGCAGGACCGGGCGGAGTATGCCAAAAAAGGCATCGCAAAAGGCCGGTCGATCATTGCCATGGAATATGATCAAGGCGTGTTGTTTGTCGCGGACAACCCCAGCGCATCGCTCTTTAAGATTTCCGAGATCTATGACAGCATCGCCTTTTCAGGCGCCGGTCGTTACAGCGAGTTTGAAAACCTGCGGAAGGCCGGAATTCAACATGCCGATATGAAAGGCATGATGTATAGCCGGGAAGACGTGACCGCGCGTTCGTTAGCCAATGGCTACTCGCAAATGTTGGGGACCGTCTTTAGTCAAGAAATGAAACCCTACGAAGTGGAATTGCTTCTGGCCCAGGTGGGCGAGACAGCAGAAGGGAACGAACTCTATCGCATTACCTTTGATGGCAGCATTATCGACGAACGCAACTTCACCGCCATCGGAGGACGCTCCGAAGCCATCTTGACCGTCCTTCGCAAAAAGGCCTCAGACACTCCTCCCTCCCTCACGACGGCCTTACAGCTATGCCAACAAGCCTTTGAAGATGGCGCTGACCATAAAACGGGACTGGAAGGCTTAGAAATCGCCCTGTTAGACAGGACCCGCTCAGGTCGAAAATTCCGTCGAATTGAAACCTCCGAAGCCTCAGCCCTTCTTCCCTAACCACTGCTCCTCCCTCCAAACCCAAGGCTGGAAATTCAACCTGATTCAATCTATAATGGGGTCAGGTCTTGTAAAACCACATTCTCATTCACTAGAGCCTTCCATGGCCCGACCACTCCGCCTGCAATTTGAACATGCGCTTTATTATGTCACTCTAGCCGGAAGATGCTCCCCAGGCCACCGTGAAAACTCCGGCCGACTGCCAAGCCTTCTTCGAGGGCCTCAATCAGGTTGCGGATCACTTTGGGTACCATACGGAAATCGTCGACTATGTGGGGCTACATTATTCCACGATCAGTCGTTGGATACGACAAATGGAAAAAGAAGTTACGTGATTGCAAGACCTGACCCTAGTGACCAATGAATGACAATAGCTTTATCAGTACGCAATTCAGATGTTATAGTTGAGTAATCTCGGATAGTAATAGTACATATTTATGCGAGCAAAGAACGTGATGGTGTCGAGCGATTAATACACGGTATTCCTAATGATTGGCCATATCGATCATCCATGAGAAATCATATCCGTATTTGCTCTAGGGGCCTGAATCAGTCCTCTGCTCTTTGTCGATTTCCACGAGACATCTGATTCGCACCTGAGTCTTCGTTGGAACTGGTCCCCATGATTCAAAACCCTCACCTTTTGAAGCAATTTGAACAAGATGCTATACGTAAGCACCAACCTGACTATCATGCCAATCTCAAGATCGTCGAAGCGCTTTTTCAGGAAGCCACAACTTTAGGGATTTTCCCACTCCAAGATCTACTTCAAGATATTGACATCGATATCCACTACGCCAAAGTGATCAATGTTCGAACGCCTTTTAGCGAAGCTCGCTAACGCCTTTGCCAATGCCCACATTCCCTATATGGTCATCGGTGGACAAGCGGTCTTGTTATACGGTGAACCAAGGCTAACAAAAGATATCGACATTACTCTGGGCGTCGGCCTTGACCAATACTCCACGATCACGAAAGTTATCGAGAGTATCCCTCTTCACTCTCTTATTACAGACAAGCAGTTTACGCAAGACACCATGGTCCTTCCCTGTCACGAAATAGCAACCGGCATCCGCGTCGATCTCATTTTCTCCTTTTCTCCCTATGAACAAGAAGCGCTGAAACGAATCAATTGCGTGTACATAGGGGAAACAGATGTATGTTTTGCCTCTCTAGAAGACCTGATCATTCACAAAATTATCGCAGGACGGCCACGAGATCTGGAAGATATTCAAACAATGCTCCTCAAGAACCCCCATTGGGATCAACTTTATGTTCAACACTGGCTACAAGATTTTTCTCAGGCGCTTAATGAACCATTCTGGGCGCGACTCAACAAATTGATAGACAGGGATGGACCCATGAACAACTAGGGAACCAACACCTCAGTTATGGGGTCAGGTCTTGGTTATGGGGTCAGGTCTTGCGAAGCGATATTCTCATTCGCTAGAGTGTCTCCATGGCCCGCCCACTCCGTCTGCAATTTGAACATGCGCTGTATCATGTCACCAGCCGGGGGAATGCTCGCCAGGCCATTGTGAAAACCCCGGCCGACCGCCATGCCTTCCTCGAGGGCCTTACGCAGGTCATAGATCGCTTTGGGTGGCGATGCCATTCCTATTGCCTGATGAACAATCACTATCATCTGGTAGTGGAAACGCCTTCTCCGAATCTCTCTCAAGGGATGCGGCAACTGAATGGCCCCTATACCCAAGGGTTCAATCGGCGGCATCGGCGCGTGGGGCATGTGTTCCAGGGGCGGTTCAAGGCCATTCTGGTGGAACGGGAGCCTCATTTATTAGAACTATGTCGTTATGTGGTATTGAATCCTGTCCGCGCACAGATGGTATCTCAGCCCGAAGATTGGGCCTGGAGTAACTATCGAGCTACCGCCGGGTTGGAGCCCTGTCCGCCCTTTCTTGATTGCACCTGGACCTGGGAACAGTTCGCCGTCCGCCCGACCACAGCCCAACGACGGTACCGGACCTTTGTGACCCAAGGCCTAGGGCACGACAGTCCCTGGGAGCACCTACGGGGGCAAGTGTATTTAGGCGATGAGGCCTTTGTGGCCAAGCATCAACCCGGCACCCGTCTTCAAGAAATTGCTCGCCAGCAGACTCACGCTGTCCGCCCCCCACTTCCGACGCTTCTGTCTCCACATAGGCGGTCGCCGCAAGCTATTGCCAAGGCCTATCGGACTCATGGGTATCGCATGCGGGAGATCGCCGACTATGTGGGGCTACATTATTCCACGATCAGTCGTTGGATACGCCGAGTGGAAAAAAAGTTACGTGATTGCAAGACCTGACCCCCATATTGACCCCCATACTCTTAGGTTGAACATTCATATATAGGGGTGTATTCTGAATGACAGTCTGGTTCGATTACACCAACCCGTCTTCAAGCAGGCTCATAGTAAGGTGTCCATGATTAAGCGAATTGTCGGCCTCGAATGTGAATACGGGCTCACGTTTTCCCCTACTGGACGGGTCTACCTTCCTATTGAAAAAATTCTCGGCTACATCTTTGAAGGCTTGATTCCGAACAGCTGGCCTTCCAATGCTTTTCTCACCAATGGGGCCCGCTTCTATCAAGATACGGGCTGCCACCCCGAATATTCCACGCCGGAATGCGACGATCTGATTGATTTAGTGATTCATGACAAAGCCGGAGAGCGAATCTTAGAAAATTGTCTCCCGATTGCGAAAGAACGATTACGGGAAGAAGGTCTTTCCGGGGACATTTTTATTTTCAAAAATAATACCGATTCACTGGGCAACACCTACGGGTCACATGAAAACTTTCTCATGCGGCGTGATGTCGATTTTTGGAAAGTCAGCGAACAGCTCATCCCGTTTTTTGTGACCCGTCAAATTTATTCAGGCGCGGGCAAGATTCTTCGCGTGTCAGGCAAATCTCAATTTTTTATTTCTCAACGGGCCCAACATATTCATGAAAAGACTTCTTCGTCTACGACGTCTTCTCGAAGCATCATCAACACGCGAGATGAACCTCACTCCGACGCGGAAAAATATCGCCGTCTGCACATCATTCTCGGGGATTCCAACATGTCGGAATTCTCCACTTATTTAAAAGTCGGCACGGCTATGATCGTCCTGTCCATGATTGAGGATGGATATACGATTCCCAATATTGATTTAGAAGAACCGGTCAAGGCGATCCGCGATATTTCGCGAGACCCCACGCTCAAGAAAACGGTCAAACTCGAAGACGGCCGCGCCCTGACCGCGCTGGACATTCAGCAACTCTTTTGGGAACGAGCAGGCGAATATTTACAAGCTGCCCCTCCCAACAAAATATTAGCGGACGTTCATGAAGAATGGGGACGGGTCTTGCGGCTTCTTGGGCATTCGCCCATGCAATTGGTTAGAGAAATCGATTGGATTACCAAAAAATGGATGTTAGAAAACTACATGGACAATAAATCATGTGGATGGGATGACCCGCGACTCAGTATGATGGATCTCCAATATCATGACATTAACCGACAGCGAGGCCTCTTTTATCTACTAGCCGAACGGCAGGGCATTAAAAAGCTTGTCGATGATGAAGCCATTGAGCAGGCCAAGACACATCCGCCCCAAACGACCCGTGCAAAAGTCCGAGGAGACTTTATTCGATTTGCCCGAGCTAAGAATCGGTCGTATACTGTTGATTGGACGTATCTCAAATTGAACGGTTATTGGGAAGAAACGATTCTCTGCATGGATCCCTTCTGCCCCTTCAATCCCCGCGTGGATGAATTGCTGAGCCAAGTACCGCACAGTCGACTCTATCCATGATCACTCCAGCTATACTGCCAACCCTGATACGATGGCTGTGCAAGCCATGTGTAGGGATTCTTTGTTTTCTCGCTATCAGTCATGTGTTTGTTTCATTTTCCTGTGCTGGCGAAGGGCCTCATCCTAAAACCGAAAAGCATTTTAGTGGCAAACAGGGAGAAATCTTATGGATTGAAGTTCCAGTCGCCAATTCACATGCGACAGTTAGCGGGAAACTCTTTAAGCGTACCATTCCGTTCTTTCCGCATACCAATACCAGCTTTGCCGGAATCGTGGGACTGGATATGCAAGACCCCCCAGGTCAGCATACGTTACAAGTGACGACCCATGACTCGAAGCAGACCGCACAGTTGAGTTATTCCATTACTATTCACAAGGAGGACTATCGGGTCCAACACCTCACCTTGCCCAAGAATAAAGTGGACCTTGATTCAAAGACATTGAAACGCGTCCGACTCGAACAAAAAGAAATGGCAGAGGCCTTTCGCCACATCAGCTCAGAGCCGTTCTGGAAAGAGACCTTTCTCGAACCAGTCAAAGGCAGGATAAGCGGCCGGTTCGGAAGTCGCCGCGTCATCAATGGGCAACACAAACGCCCGCATTCCGGTGAAGATATCGCCGCCCCAACAGGAACCCCAGTCAAGGCCATCAACAAAGGGAAGGTCGTCGCCACCGTTGATCATTTCTTTTCCGGGAAAGGCGTGGTCATTGATCATGGAGTTGGGTTATTTTCTATGTACTTTCATTTGTCGGAAATTGATGTACAACCGGGGCAAACGCTCAACAAAGGGGACATGTTGGGGAAAGTCGGCGCGACAGGAAGAGCAACTGGGCCTCACCTGCACTGGGGAATTCGCCTCAATGGCGCCCGAGTGAATCCCTATGCCCTCACCACCCTTCCGGTCAGGGAGTAAGCCACCCCCTTCGTTCTCCTATTTTTCACCCTGCCCTCTTCATCATGGATTATCTCTGCGTTTTTTGCGGATCAAGCCCAGGCATCAACCACGGCTATGCCTCCATCGCCCGACAATTTGGCCGGATTCTAGTTCAGAAGGGCTTGGGGCTGGTATATGGAGGCGGCAACATCGGATTGATGGGAATTCTGGCCTCAACCGTTCTGGAGTCAGGCGGGCAGGTCATCGGCATCATTCCAAAACAATTAGCCGATCAAGAATTATTACATACCCAGCTTACCACTTCACATATTGTTGACACTATGCACGAACGCAAAGCGCTGATGGCCAAGTTGTCTGCGGGCTTTGTGACGCTGCCAGGCGGATTTGGGACGTTAGAGGAATGTTGCGAGATGCTCACATGGGCGCAGCTGAAGATTCATGATAAACCCTGCGGAATTTTGAACTGCTTCGGATTTTTTGATGGGCTGCTCGCATTCCTAGACTATCAAGTCGCACAAGGATTTGTCACCCCGACAAACCGCGCCCTCGTATTGGAAAGCCACGACCCGGCATCGCTCCTGGCGTTAATCAAACCTTACCTCAATAAGAGGGCGCCCACCGATTAAACCAGGCTCAGTACGCTGCCGGACGCGAAAGGGGGCGACTGGTCATCAATTCCATGGCACGAAGGTTATCAAAGGAAAACGCGCCACCTCCCATCACGACCAAGCCAACTTTTCCTTGTTTGAATGATTGATCGTAGACATCAATCAACAAATGATGATCAAAAAATATTTCAGTAAATTCTTTGCTAATGATGGTATTCCGTTGAATACGAAGAAAATGCCATTCGGATTGTTCAGGTATCACTTTCTCACGAGCAAGTTCCGTCGGCTGCCCATCTTTCACCACATAGGCAATAATTTCGTTGGTTTTCGGCTCAACGACCACCGCATAGAAATTTTTCGCATCCTGTGCCCCATATACTAAACCCGCTTGACTTGAAGGGGTACCCGACCGCATTTTCATCCTAACCGACAGATCTACATATTCAACCGTCACGTCTTCAGCCAGCAGCAACTGATAGCACTCACTTTCGCCACACGATAGTTCTTGCTCTACCAAATTCGGCTGACTCGGAGCCGTTGTATCCTTCGCCACGGCCCAGCTTCCTTTATCAGTCTGCCCTCCCACTTCTTGAGAGAATCCTTCTGGCAGATTGGTTAAAGCGGAGGCATCAAACTTCCATTCTTGGAACAGCGGTGGCGTTGTTTTATGAAAGGGTTTTGGCAATTCTTGAGGTTGATCGCTAGCAAGAACACCAATTGGAGAACAAAAAAGACAGACTCCGGCAATCAAATTGGTCAATATTCCTCTCTTAAGAAGACTCTTTTTAAAGAACCCTCGACTATGTTGAACCAAACCATGGTTCCTGACTGTGAACTTCCGTATATCCACCATCATACTCACGCTCCCCACCATGTTGAAAAATGTAAATAATCATGCCTTGTTTCGTTACGAGCTCCCAATGATACGAATTCTCGCGTGATGACGACAACCCTTTTTTCTGTGCACAACCACGCCGCGAGCAATTGGGCATCTCCACCGTTCTTTTAGCCTAAACCCTTAACCAGCTTGAGAGCAAGTATCGTTAAAATTGCTCTCGCTTGCCTACCTTTGGTAGCGTGAATTGTGAAAATCACCGCTCTACGATATTGTGACATCTGTATTCTTGTGGCATGCGTATCCCTCTGCTTCCTGGGAAAAACGTGGGCCCAACCCCCTAACCATCACATTCTCTCAGACACACGTTCGGTCACAAGCGAAGACGCCGCCCTCAAGGATCTTATCCCTCCCGATGCGGTCATCTCTTTGACACTCCGGGATGCCGTCATGAAGGCCCTGGAACATAATCTGGATATCCAAGTCAGCCGCCATACCAGAGACACCCGCCTCACGGATATTGTCTTGGAACAAGCCGAGTTTGATCCCACGGTTCAGCTAGGCGCGCGATATGATAGACGGGTGGCTCCGCTTAACCGTCCCGTCTTTGGTTTTGGAGGCGTCACCCTTGGCACCGAACCTGATAATTTTGACCAAAATGACACCCTGTTCAACCTAGGATATTCTCAACGACTCTTGACAGGCGGCTCCTACGATCTCACTTTTGATACCGGCCGAAACTCTGTGGCCGGACCCACGGGCTTTCTCTTCAACCCTTCCTATTCAAGCAACCTGTCGATCACACTTACCCAACCGCTCCTGCGAAACTTTGGCTCTGATATTAATCACACGTTGATCACCGTCGCTCGCAATGCGGCGGCCGTGGAACAATTGCTGCTCACTCAACAAGTGTTGTCAGTCATCGCGCAAGTCGAGCAGACGTATTGGGAACTGGTTTTTGCCCGGGAAAATCTAAAGGTCGCCTATGCCACGTTAAGAGCTGCCGAGGAGCTGTTGGCAAGCAACCGCGAGAAGGTCAAGGCTGGCGTCATGGCTGACGTCGAAGCGCTGCAAGCCCAAGCAGGCATGGCCAATCGTATTGAGCAAATTTTACTGGCCAAACAATCAGTGGACAATCAGGAAGACCAATTACGGCGTTTATTGAGTCAGTCAGAATGGAATTTGACGCAAACGACTCCTATCATTCCACTTGACCAACCTATTCAACATCAATCGCACTTTCCTCTAGAAACAACGGTCACACGAGCCCTCAACAAACGGCCGGAAGTGTTACAAGCAAAAAAAAATCTGAACAGCGCACAGGCCCAGGCTCAGTTTGCCAACAATCAACTACTACCCGACCTTTCCTTCCAAGGCGGACTGGGCTTAGCTGGACTGGGGAACGACCCCGGTAATAGTTGGGATCGAATGATCAGCACGGATTTTTACAACATGGGTGGAGGGCTGACCTTGAGCTATCCCTTAGGCAATCGCGCGGCTGAAAGTCAATATCAACGACGCACATTGGAAACGCATCAACAACAGGCCTCGCTCCTGCGCACACGGCAACAAGTCATTGTGGACGTGAAAGAAGCCATCCGCCAGGTCGAAACGAACTATAAACGTATTCGCACAAATCAAATTGCTCGTCGACTCTCTCAAAAACAATTGGA
Organism: Nitrospirales bacterium; assembly: GCA_965223315.1. Classification (GTDB taxonomy): domain Bacteria; phylum Nitrospirota; class Nitrospiria; order Nitrospirales; family UBA8639; genus Nitrospira_E. The sequence goes on along the minus strand of CBDCWD010000004.1, from coordinate 1,212,663 downwards.
TGCCGAACAGGAACGGCTTCAGTTAGGACTGAGCACCACGCGGGTCGTCCTAGAATTCCAACGAGACTTGCAAACAGCACAAAGCCTGGAGCTCCGTGCTATCCTAGACTACAATCAATCCCTCTCCCGTCTCCGGCTTGTCACTGCCTCAACGCTAGACCACTATCACATCAAAGTCCAATAAGACTTCCCACACCTGCCGGTCACGCACACACTCTTCCTTCTATCTCTGTCGATTCGCGCTGAGGATTGAGACGATTGAGGTTCTTGGGTCCATGGCCAGCTTGTGAAAGTTGAAAGAGGACATCACTTTCTGGTTCCACGGTGCCAAAAAGCCAATCATAGAGAGGCATAAAGAGGGAGTAGTTGGCTTCCCAGCGAGAATGGTGCAGACTATGAAAACTTGGAGTGTAGATTAGCCATTTCAGGGGGGAACGCCCATACCACTTGGGGAAAAATTCAACATTGCAATGGCCAATACTATTCAAGAAGTCAAAAACAAGGAAATAAACAAAAAATCCCAGGGGCGTCAGATGCCCCATCCATCCAACGATTAAGACCGTCAGTGCAAAGAGGACGAGATAACTCAGGCGTTCAAACAGCGTGAAGGTATATCCCGAAGGCGGACGGGTAACCGTAGCTTTATGATGCGTGATATGATGCTTGCGTAACATAGGGTTTCGGTGCAAGAGGATATGATAGCCATAATACAGTGGCTCCGTGACAAACATATGCGTCAGCGTCAGCGCCGTGAAGCTGATGACTGTCTGGCCGAGCGTGGGCAGGCCTTCCCATTCGACAAAGAGCAGCACGCCCCAATAGGTCAACAGCGCAAATCCTGCGGCATCCACAAAAAACGGGACCGCCCAAAACTTTTCCCGCTCAACCTGTTCTGCAGGAATCGGTATCCTGTAAACACACCGCCTCTCCGCATACGTGGAATGAGAAATCCAAGAAATCAGACACACGAACCCAACCCGAAGCAAGGCCCAGCTGAGGAAAAACATCACAAAATACGCATCAATGTCCATGATCATGCCCTCCCTTTTAGACAACAAGCTCCAGTGCCGCCCGATCTTTTTGTTGAGTATGATTGATTCGATGGGACCCTGCTTTCTTGGACCCTGCTTTCTTCTTTTTTTCTGCCTGCAAATGGTCATAGTACGTGCGAATAATTGAAGCCAGAGACTCGACATCAACGGATTCAAATGCTTCGGGGTGATCCCTGAGAAGCGCCCGAAGCTTGTGCGTTCGAAAATTCCAGGTTTGCGTGGAATACACTCGATTCGGTTCAATAAGCTTTTCAAGTTTTCTTTCGAGTAGGGATTGCGCTGGTTCATAGATCAGCGTGAGACCTACTTCTTGAGCGACCGTCGTGAGTAATGTTCGAGTATGCATATTCTCCGCACTAACCAGATGAAACACTTCATGATGCTGTCGTTGCTCTGTAGCTTGAGATAGCAATTGCGATTGATTGATCACCGTATCAATCGTTACCAAATTGGTGGCTGCCTCCGCAGGAATCGAGAGGCGAACCTCGGGGATTAACTTGCTCAGCGTAAAAAACCCCCGGGCAAACATATACAGACCATAGGGTTTAAAATTACACCATCCGGTCTTTTGATGGCCGATGACAATCGACGGCCGCACGACCGTGAGGGGATTGCCTCTATTCCCTTGTTGTGAAGCGTGAGACAGGGTCTGTTCTGTGAGAAATTTTGTGATTTGATAGGAGTTCCCCAGGACGGGAAGAAGATGCAACGCTTCATCCACATCAGCCCCAATATTTCCTCCGACATAGGCTGTCGACATATAGTAGAACCGGTTGGCGCGAGCACTGGTTTCCGAGAATTTTTGATAGAGCAACACACTATTGCGAACATTATGCTCATAAGAATTGACTAAATTGTCCGGGGCATAATTCATATCCGCCCCACAATGCCATACCTCAACCACTTCGCCCCAAAACGGCAATCGGTTTAACTCACGAGAAAAGTCATGATGATCAATATCTTCAATGTGTAAATTCTGGAGTACCGCAGGAGACACATCAAAGCCAAATCCCTGCATCGCCCCGATAATGCTCTGGAGCGTCCGACTGCCGTCAGGATCATTTCGTGACAAGCAAATCACGTTTTTTCCACTATTTAGAAACGCACCGGCCAACGCGCCACCAATAAATCCAGAACCGCCAGTAATAAGAATAGAGGGCATGATTACGATTTCCTCCTTCCCAATGGTTGTAGCTTGCAGAAGCTAGCCTGAGCCCATACTGCGGGAAGACGCACCATTCGATTTGACCCCATCACTGCAGGCCCCCAACAACAACAAACACTGGAATCATGAAGAGACATTCTCGTGTTATCGAAAACTTATTGTGCGCCTTGTTGCTTTCTCCGCTCTCTGTATTAGGACATGAAAGCAATAGGTATGCCATTACCAATCGCATGCAGAAACTTAGACTGAGACATTGAAAAAGGGATGGTAAAAGGAAAGAAAAAGCCAAGCATGTCAGGCATCTATGAGCCTGTGTAGGTCAGAGACTCGATTAATACCAGTGATATGCCACCAACGACTAAAATCCAAACCAGATGCTTCGTTTCAGATTTTTGAAATTTTTTTTGCGAAAATTGGCTCTTCCAAAATGCCTTCGTAACCATGGGCTAGAGGTCGTGCCTTTCTGACCATTTTCTGAAGATATTTTCATGATTTTCGAACCACACCTCATCTCCGACATCAAGACAATCCCACCCTCAAAAGTTATCCAAGTAGATACGGGACATATCTGTTTGGATACAAATTCGGCTTTATTTGAAAAATTCACCCCGCACATCTTCAACTCTTCGATAAAAACCCCCAGTTCCCTGAAGCTGGCCCCTCCTGGTACCATAAGATTAGGTCCTTGCATCACTCATCGGCTGAGTCGCTTCATGTCCGGAAAGGTCTTATCCACAGCTTTTATCCTCATCCTTGCTTCAGGCATTGGCCTGTATGCCTACTTGCCTGAATTTCAATCGGATACTGCTGAAAAATCGAAACGGGAAACCGTTGAAGTGGTGCGCAGTTCTCTGCAAACGCGAGTTTCGGAAACTGGAACGATCCAGCCTTCAAAAACGATCGAAATTAAATCGCAATTCTCCGGAGAAGTGGCACAATTGTTTGCGTCGAGTGGGAAGCCTGTGAAAAAAGGCGAGGTGCTGGCAATCATTCGGCAGGAATCCATCCAAGCCCGCCAAGTGGCGCAGCTTCGGGCTGCGATTCAAGAAGAACGGCTCAATGTCGATACCGCGCAAAGAGAATGGGCTCGATCGCAAACCTTATTTCAAAAGGGATTCATTGCCCGGCAAGCCCTGGAAAATGCGGAACAGGAATATCAACGAACATTCGTCCGCTTGGAACTAGCCGAACGCCAATTGCTGCTGGCACTAGGCGGAAACAAGGAATTGTTTGAACGCTATCAGAGCAACCCAACGCAGAGCAGCCGTCCTGAAGAATTTCAGGTGCGTTCTCCAACAGATGGCACTGTGTTAGAGGTTCTCGTGAACCCCGGAGAAATTATTACATCGGGAACAGCCACCTTTGGCGGGGGCACCGTGCTCATGAAACTGGCGGATCTGTCACGCATGATTGTCAAAGCCAAAATCAACGAAGTGAATATTCCGAGGGTCGCCGTCGGCCAGGGGGTTGATATCCGCTTAGACGCCCTTCCAGACCAACATTTCAAAGGACGCGTAATGGCCATCGCCGCCCAAGGCGTGAAAGAAGAGAATATCGTGACCTATGACGTCACTATCGCCATCTTGGAGTCAAACCCCGTTCTCAAGCCCATGCTCACCGCCAATGTGGACATCGTCACGAAGCAATTGGACAATGTTCTCACCATCCCGTTGAACGTGCTCCAAGTCAAAAATGGCGACGACATCGTGGAGGTGCTTGAAAACGGAACGCCAAAAACCCAGAAAGTACGAGTGGCCTTTCGAACCGATACCGAGGCGGTCATTACGAAAGGCCTCCAAGAATATGATCACGTCATCATCCCAACATTCAAGCCAGCCGACGACGATTGATCACGTCTCCATTCACCCTGCCCCATGCTCATTACGCTGCGTCATATCGATAAAATCTATACGACGGGTGACATCGCCGTTCATGCCTTACGGAACGTGAATATTGATATCGAGGCCGGTGAATTTGTGGCGATCATCGGACAATCTGGAAGTGGCAAAACAACCTTGTTGGATATTTTGGGCTGTCTGAGTCATCCCACACATGGAGAATATTGGCTCAACGGCGCGCACATTCATACCTTGCCCGACTGGGAACTTACGACCATTCGTAATCAACAGATTGGGTTTATCTTTCAGACGTTCCATCTCTTACCCCGAAAGTCTGCCTTAGAAAATGTCCAGCTCCCACTCATGTATGCGGGGACGCCCCGCGCCCAGCAAGAGAAGCGGGCCCAGGAATTACTCACCATGGTTGGATTGGAAGATCGCCTGCATCATCATAGTAACCAATTGTCGGGGGGACAACAGCAACGTGTCGCCATTGCCCGGGCCCTCGCCAATCATCCTTCCCTGCTTCTCGCAGATGAACCAACTGGAAATTTGGACAGCCAATCAGGACACGAAATTCTATCGATTTTCGAAAACCTCCACCGCCAGGGACAAACCATTGTGATGATCACGCATGACCCGCTCATCGCCCAACGCGCGAGCCGGCGCATCACACTCTTAGACGGACGGGTGCTCTCTGATGAATCGACGGAATCCCTGACACAAGACGTTTTTCAAGAAATCTAGAAACGGTCATGCTTCGCGCAATTTTTCGTGATGCCCTCAAAAATTTGTCTGGCAATATGCTGCGTTCCAGCCTCACGATGCTGGGCGTGATTATCGGAGTCGCCTCGGTCATTGCCATGATGGCTATTGTGGAAGGCGGTCAAGTCTGGCTGGTCAGTTCCATAGAACGCTTGGGCACCAATCTCTTGTTTGTCTGGAAGAAACGCCTCACCATGGAAGAAAAGCGCATGTTTGCCGGACGCAACCTGCAACTACGGTATGATGATACCCTGACCGTTCGCGATCACTTCCCTAAACTCATGGTTGCCCCCATCATTGAAATTGATGGGAAGGTCAAAGCTGGAGAACGGGACTACAGTGGCCGCATCACTGGCACCTCACCTGAATTTAGCGAAATCCGTAACTTCCGGCCAGCCAGAGGGCGTTTCCTGGAGAAGACGGATATTCACACCTGGAATCGAGTCGTGGTGCTGGGACAAACGATTGCTGAAGTCCTGTATGGATCGCAACATGCTATTGGACAACAACTAAAAATTGGAGAGCAGCGGTTTACCGTTATTGGAGTGATGGAACCCAAAGGAGAAGTCTACGGGCAAGATCGCGACGAAATGATTTTTATTCCCGTGTCCACGGCTCTTCGTTTTTTTCAGGGTGACGACAAGATTGGGTCAATGATCATTCACGTACCCAATCGGGATGACATGGAAGAAGTCACCTATCAGCTCCATCAATTTCTCATTCAGCGTCACGACGGTGTCGATGATATTCGTGTGCGTAATCAAGGCGATTTTCTCGGCGCAGTCGACCGAACCATTTGGACCTTTCGCATTGTGCTTGGCGGGATTGCCGTCGTGGCGTTATTAGTAGGGGGCATTGGCATTATGAATATCATGCTGGTCACCGTCACCGAACGCACACGTGAAATCGGCTTACGGAAAGCTATTGGCGCCAAACGCCGTGATATTTTGCTTCAGTTTCTCATCGAATCCACCACCATTAGCGTCATTGGAGGATGCTTCGGTGTCGTTCTGGGAATCTTTGCTGCCTACGGTTTTGGGAGTTTTGTCGCGCAATCCATGCCCGGCGGAGGTGATTGGGGCGCGGTCATCAAACCCGCCGCTATTGCCATCGCATTTATATTTGCCGTCAGTGTGGGAATTGCCTTTGGGCTCTTCCCCGCCATGAAAGCCTCCAAGCTTGATCCCGCCGAAGCCCTCCGCTATCAATAGCCCAAGCTGTCACATCACACTTCCTTCATGCACATATCCCCGGAACGCATGACATGGCTTGCCTTTCTTCCTCTTGGAGCCACGGTCGGGTTCTATTGTCTTCCTCTTGTATGGCAATCGAATGTCTTCATTCAATTCATTCCGCAGGTCTTGGCCTATCTGTCATTGGGAGTCTGGAGTTACTACAACACGGGCTGCTTAGCCAAACTTGGGCTAGAGACAACGAAACTTCTGGTTGGAATGAAATGGGGAACGTTCACCGGAATAGCCTTAGGCACTCTCAATACCTTCGTCATCCTTTTCATCACTCCTGCCTTGGAAGGAGACATTACCTTTCTTCAGGAAACTCCCCATGCCAAGATTCCGTCTTGGATCATGATGCCATGGTTCATTGTCTGTATTGCGGCTGCCATTGAAGTAAATTTTCGAGGATTTCTGCTGGGACGGCTGCTCGTGTTTTTCTCAGGGAACGACCGGCTTCTCCTACTACCTGCCACTATATCCAGCTATGTATGCCTGCTACTTCCCTTGTGTCTTTCATCCCTGACGTTTTCCTTTGATCCCTTTATGGTGTCCACGTTTGGCAGCTTGCATTGGATCGCCCTATGGGATGGGCTGATCTGGGGATGGATATGGATGCGCTGGAGAAATCTCTACGCTGTCATCACCGCCCATGCGGTTGAGGTCCTGATCTTATACTTGAGCGTCCGTGCCGCATTACTGTAAGCCCATTTTGTTCAAACTGGTTGTTCGACTACAATGCTAAAGAATACGTACTTTCAACTCCTAAAACTTTATAGTCATGACAAATAACTTCCATCGATACTTTCTAAGAAGTCTTTTCATGGTGTTTTCATATCTCCTCGCCCCTTGGGGGGAGAGGACAAAGGTGAGGGGGGCAGGATCAGATGGATTGAGAACCGCCAACATGCGAAACGTAATTGGAGCAGAGGAGATGCTATGTCAGAAATGACAAAATATATCTTGTATTTTTTTATCGGTGGGACACTGGTCAGTGTCTCCACTTACCTAGGAAGTCATGGAAAAAGCTTTGTAGCCGCGCTGGCCAGTACTTTACCGGTCATCAGCGGCGTGACGTTTATTCTCATCTATCTCAATGCCGGTGATTCTCCGACCGTTTCATTCGCAAAGAACCTAATTTGGCTCTCACCTCCTTGGTTTATCTACGTGGGGACCATGATAGTCGTTGTTCCCAAATTGGGGTTTTGGCCCGCCTATGGGCTGGCCATCGGACTCTATGTAGCCGGAATTGGCGTCACTCGCCTCCTCCTTCATTAACCTGAATGGCAATGGCTCATGGGAGACATGCGCGAAAGGCCTTATCCATGACAGAGTTTATTAAACCCAGTGTTCATGCCTTGCTGGTCTGCGATACCATTATTATTGACAGCTTAACGGGTAAGAAAAGCATCATTGGCGCCTTCACCCATTTATGGGCGAAGACGTTTCCCTGCCAACATCCGCAAGTTGGCGTGTATTTCTCCTTAACGGACGCGGAAGGCCAATACGCATTTGAAATCCAATTAGTCTATTTGGACAAGGACCAGATGGTAGGGAAAGGATCGCTCCCGCCTATCACTATTCAGAATCGGCTGGCCACCCATGATTTCGGCGTGAATATTCCGTATTTGGTGTTCCCTGGCCCAGGGAAGTATGAATTTCGCCTCTATGCCGATGGAAATTTCATTACTCAAAAAGATTTCCAAGTCATTCAGCAAGAACCTCCAGCTCAAACCTCTGAATAAGCCACCTACCCAATTCCTCGCAGCGAGTACATCGTATTGTGTTTGTCAAAATCTTCCATATACTTTATGTAAACATAATCTCTTTTCCTACTGGAGGTACATATGAATAAACTGATCACTCTAGGACTGCTATTGCTATGTGTTCTCGCTTCCGGTTGTTCCTCAACTGGCCGCTTAGGACTCCTGACAAAAAGTTCAGCCAATCCAGCCGAGCTACTTGAATCAGCTCAAGAATTTGAGGAACTGGGTTTAACCGAAGGCCGAGGATGTCGTCACTTTGTGATTGGAATTATTCCTTTTGGAAATTCTGATATCGAGGAAGCCGTCAATGATGCGCTGAAAAAAACAGGTGGGGATGCGTTGATTAATGTCAGTACGGAAACGAGCCTGTATGGGTTCATTCCCATCTACAATGTCTATGCTTTTACCTGTACTACAGTGAAAGGCACAGCCATTAAATTCAAATAGGTTTCTCCATCCGCCCCTTTCATCATTTTGGTGAAAGGGGCCTTTTACTTTTGCTTTCCGCCTGAAAGCTTGTACCCATCATTTCTACCCATTCCATCTAATACTCTCTACTGAGCAACAACTTCCAGCAACACAACTCTGCCTCAGCAGATTTTTGTATCACTCTGGAATTCTTTCAACTTCTCAGCGACTTCGCCGAAAAAATAGCCAAGGCAAGGAATTTAGCGGGCTGACCAACACAGACGAAGGAGCAGTCTATGACCCACCGCTATTCTTCAGCACAAATCTTCCGAATCATCTTCATTCTATTGGTTCTCTTAACATTCCCCAACACCGCAATCAGCCAAGTGGTGGGGCCTGGCTATAACAACAGTCTCATTTATAAGATTCAGTCCGACACTAACACGGTCTATCTCTTAGGTTCGATTCATGTTCTGGCTGAAGAATACTATCCACTGACCCGCGCGTTCTCTTATGCCTATTACAATTCACAAAAAGTGATATTCGAAATTGACCCGGAAATACTGTTCTCCCCAGATACCGCACGAAAACATGAGAAACGCTACACGTTCCAAAATGGGCAAACCTTGAAAACCGTTCTTTCCCCTGGCACCTACCGCCTACTACAGAGGAAAATACAGCCTTTGGGGATAGAGATGAGAGACATCAAGAAATTAAAACCATGGGTGGTCTATTTGGGCATGAGCGGAAAGTTTGATTCATCTATTGAATTTCGTTCGGATTTAGGCATCGAAAATTATTTCTACCGGAAAGCCAAGGATGCAGGCAAACCGACAGGTGGGCTTGAATCTGTTGCCGATCAACTCAAGGTCTTCGACACTCTTCCCATGAAGGTCCAGGAAGCAATGCTCAAGGAAACATTGGCCATGACAGACTCAAAAAAACGAGAGCAAGCCTTTTTACATATGGTGAAATCCTGGCATCAGGGAAATTTGGAAGGGTTGGAAGCATTAGTTGAAACCATGAAAACCTTCCCCTTGTTTTATGAAAAACTTCTCGTTCAACGAAATAACAATTGGGTACCGCAAATTGAGAAATTTCTAACTGAAGAGAAAAACGTGCTGGTCATCGTTGGGGCAGCCCATTTGGCCGGAGAAGATGGACTCCTCACGCTGCTCAAAGACAGAGGCCATGAGCTTGAGCGTGTTTCGTATGTGAGGCCCTAGGCACCACCAAAGTTTCCGCACTCAAACGCTGGCAAGTAGCGGTTACTTCTGGCAAACAGGTTTGGTCCCTGACAACCAATACCCGCAAAAGCCCCGGTCATAACGATGACCTGATCAGCCCAAATGGCTGACATAGGCACTCCCTATCATCTTTCAAAAACCCTTTCTTACTGTTACACTTTTTATGCGGAATGCCCCAGCCTGAAACGATTATGAACCCAAGACCTGATTGCGTACAAATCTAGAAAAGCCACAGAATTCTGTTTGAAACCATAACATGTTCATGTATGAGTGACACACGCTCACTAAAATCATCTGTCCATCTTGAACTTCCCGCCTGGATCCCCGACTTTCTTGCTCAACAGCCCATGACATTTCCCACCCAAGAAAGTCGAATGGAATTGGTGATCTCACTGGCTCGACTAAATTGCGACCAGGGCACTGGAGGACCGTTTGGCGCGGCCGTGTTTTCCACGACCACTCACACATTGATCGCGACAGGAGTTAACCTAGTCGTACCAACAAACTGCTCCATCGCACATGCAGAAATTGTGGCGCTCATGTTGGCGCAGCACAGAATCGGTTCTCATGACTTGGGCGCATCGGGACTTCCTGCCCATGAACTGGTGGCCAGTTGCGAACCCTGCGCGATGTGTCTTGGGGCCATTTGCTGGTCAGGTGTCCGGCAACTCCTCTGTGGCGCAAGAGGAAGCGATGCCGAAGCCATCGGATTTGATGAAGGCCCCAAGCCGCCAGACTGGCTATCAGCCCTTACTAAACGCGGAATCACCGTAACCACGGATATTGCGCGACCTCAAGCCACTCAAGTCTTACACCATTATGTCAAACAAGGCGGACCGATATATAACGGCAGGCAAAGATCTCTAAAACCCCCAGGCTAAGGAGCACCACCCATGGCATCAACCCGTAAAAAAACCACATCACGAGTTAAACCGATCACGCTGGCTATCGATATTGGAGGATCGGGAATCAAAGGCATTCTCCTGAATCCCAAGGGAAAGATCATGGGGGACCGCGTTCGAATTCCCACCCCACAGCCTTCTACGCCACGCGCCGTTCTTACCGGCATAGCGGAATTGGTCCACAACCTGAAATCCTTTGACCGTGTTTCGGTGGGGTTTCCCGGAGTCATTCAGCAAGGGCAAGTGAAAACCGCACCAAATCTTGATCAATCTTGGCCAGGCACCCACCTCAAGAAAGAGTTGGAACGTCAACTGAAAAAGCCCGTCCGTGTGGCGAATGATGCCGATGTTCAAGGATTTGGTGCCATTACGGGCAAAGGGGTTGAACTGGTCATCACGTTGGGTACCGGCTTCGGCACGGCCCTCTTTGTCAACGGAACTCTGGTACCTAATTTAGAAATTGCCCACCATCCCTTTCATAAAGGGAACACGTATGAAGAGGAATTAGGGGCTCCTGCACTCAAAGCAATTGGAAAAAAGAAGTGGAATAAACGGCTAAGCGACGCGATAGAGACCTTAGATCGCGTGATTAATTATGACCATCTGTACCTTGGCGGCGGGAATGGGAAAAAAGTGACACTTGATCTTCCATCAAACGTGAGCATTGTCCCAAATGTCGCCGGACTGTTAGGAGGCATCGCGCTCTGGGCCAATACATCTGGAAGTGCCGCGTCAATCACACATCGACGAAAACCCAGAGCCGCACAATAATCAACAGACTCGAGAGAGAGTCTCCTGTCACGTAACTCCTTCACCACTTGCATTCTCGGTCCAACCCATAGACAATCGCTCAGAATGGGGATGACCTCCTATGGATTACCACAACTCCTGTGGGTTGGCTTAGGCGGATTTCTGGGTTCCATCAGCCGTTTCGTTATGACGGGAGTATTCAACCGGCTCAGTCCGGCTTTCGGGTTTCCCGTTGGAACGTTCTCCGTGAATATCCTGGGCTGTTTCCTGATTGGCCTGTTGCATGGACTGACAGAAACACGATCCTTTCTGGGACCCGACATTCGCATCTTTCTCTTCGTCGGTATTCTGGGCGGCTTCACGACCTACTCCACCTTTGCATTTGAATCCCTCACCCTCTTGAAAGACGGCGCCTTCCTGAAAGCCTCCACCAATATCATCCTTCACGTGCTCCTCGGCCTCTCCGCAGTATGGATCGGCAATACCCTCGGCCGATTATAATCTCAATTTCCCCAAATAAGGGGTCAGACTCGAATTAATAAATTCGAGTCTGACCCCTTAATTTTTACAGCACTTGGCGAGAAGCACAGGAACACGGTACAACAACATGTCCTTTTTCTCAGCAACTAGATGTATGGTCAATAAGAAATCCAACTCCCGGCCTCCGCAAGGCCAACTCATTGTTGAGGGGGCGCGGCAGAATAATCTGAAAAATATTTCGGTGCGCATTCCGCACAACGCGGTCACTGTTATCACGGGCGTGTCGGGTTCCGGGAAATCCTCGTTAGCGTTTGACACCCTTTTTGCGGAAGGACAATGGCGCTATGTGGAATCATTGTCATGCTATACGCGCATGTTTCTGGACCGGGTTAAACGTCCTGATGTGGACCGCCTCACCAACATTCGGCCTTCGATTGCCTTAGAACAAAAAAATCCGATCCGGACTTCCCGCTCAACCGTGGGCACAACGAGTGAAATTTCAGATTATCTACGATTGCTGTTTGCGAAAGTGGGACGCCTGACCTGTCCTGACTGCAAGCTTGAAGCCATTGCCCATCACCCCAGTAGCGTGGCTCTTGAGTTACTAGACCAATTTTCCACACAACGGGTTCTTGTATGTTTTCCTAAACCCATGCCTCACCCTGATGCACTAGAATCCATGAAGACCACGCTCCTCAAACAAGGCTTTATTCGCCTCGCCATTAATCAGAAACTGATGAATCTCAGCACAGATACCTTCCCCGCATCTCTGCCATCAGAACTTTTCGTTGTCGTGGACCGTCTAACCTTAGAACCTGATTCACGGAACCGGTTAGTCGAAGCCCTGGAAACAGCCTTTCGAGAAGGTGCGGGGCGCGGGACTGTCCTCACTGAACAAAACCAGTGCTTGACCTATAGCTCCAACTTATCCTGCCCAGGATGCCAGAGAACCTTTCCCACACCGCGACCCGTCTCCTTTTCATTTAATCATCCGTTGGGGGCCTGTCCGGAATGCAAAGGGTTTGGCAACATCTTGCGCTACGATCCGCAATTGATCATTCCCGACCCTGAAAAATCCTTACAGGATGGCGCGATTGAACCCTGGACAAAGCCGTCAAATCGGTGGTGGCAGAAAGAAATGCTCAAAGCTTTCAAGAAGAAACGGCTCGACCCGGCTACACCCTACAACCAACTCACCATAAGCGAACAGGACCTGATTTGGAACGGCGAGGGAAAGGTCGAAGGCATTCATGATTTTTTTGAATACCTAGAAAGCAAACGCTACAAGATGCATGTCCGGGTGTTCTTGAGCCGGTATCGCAGTCCTTCTCTCTGCACCAATTGCCAGGGAATCCGCCTACGACCCGAAGCACTGTTGGTAAAAATTCATCAATGCCATATTCATGAAGTCTGTGCGTGGTCACTCGCCGATCTTCACACATGGCTCAAATCTTTACCGCTCAGAGAATTTGAAGATGCCATTGCCGCCGATCTGTTGAAAGCCTTGCAATCCAAACTCTCCTTTTTGCTGCGTGTCGGCTTGGACTATCTGACGCTGAATCGGGAAATGCGGACCTTATCCGGAGGCGAAGCTCAACGGATACATCTTGCCACCCAACTCGGCAGTCAACTGGTGGGCACCCTATATGTCTTAGACGAACCTACGATTGGCCTTCATGCCAAAGATACCGAAGCCATGAGCATGATCTTGCGAGAACTCGCAAAAAGAGGAAACACCGTCATTGTGGTGGAACATGATCCGCAGATCATCCAGCAGGCAGATTACATCGTCGAGATGGGGCCGCAGTCTGGTGAGCAAGGCGGCCAAGTCGTGTGCGCGGCCCCCTATAAAAATTTCCTTAAACACCCTCAGGCCCTCACCGCACAATATTTGCGCGGAACACGAACAATTCCCCTTCCTCGGAAACGTCGTGCAGGAAAGGGAAAGACCCTACGATTCATTGGCGTGCGGGAACAAAATCTAAAGAATCTCACCGTCAAGATTCCTCTCGGTAAACTTATCTGTATCACAGGTCCTTCCGGATCAGGGAAGAGCACGTTGGTCGAGGCTATGATCTATGCAGCTCTCGCGCGTTTTTTCAAAGTGAGTACACCACCGCACCCACAACTGGAGAGCCTGACAGGGACGGAACATCTTCGTACTGTCTGCCTCATTGATCAAGAACCCATCGGAAAAACTCCGCGTTCCAATCCCATCACCTACCTGAAGGCCTATCAAGACATTCGAATGTTGTTTGCTCAATCTCAGGAAGCCCGGACGCGCCGGCTCACACCTGCACATTTTTCGTTTAACACCGGGAACGGTCGATGCACCAAATGCCAGGGGAACGGCTATGAAAAGTTAGAAATGTATTTTCTCGCGGATCTCCACGTGCCGTGCGCCGAATGCGAAGGGAAACGATTCAAAGACAAGATTTTACAAGTCCATATCAAAGGACATTCCATTCACGATGTGCTCAATCTCACCGTCGATCAAGCGATGAGCTTTTTCGAAACCTCCTGTCCATCATCCCTCAAAGGCTTGCAAGTCCTTCAACAATTGGGGTTGGGCTATCTCACACTTGGGCAACCAGCTAACACGCTTTCTGGCGGTGAAACCCAACGGCTTAAAATCGCAAGGGAACTGGCAGATGCCACCAAACGGACTGCCGCAACTCCATTACCCAAGGGCACCCTATACATCCTGGATGAACCCACACGAGGCTTACATCTGGAAGACATCATACGTTTGCTGGAAGTGTTAAACCAACTGGTCGATGCGGGACATACCGTGTTAGTCGTGGAACATCATCTGGATGTCATCAAATGCGCAGACTGGGTCATTGACTTAGGTCCTGGCGGCGGCGATTCCGGTGGACACATCGTCGCAGAAGGAAGACCCGAAACCATCGCCAAGAACCGACATTCCATTACTGGAAAGTATCTCAAGCCATTTCTCAAGTAATCTCATCTTAAAAATGAAGTCATTGACGAATGCCTACTGGTAGTACTAAAATATAAACGGTAGTACTTTTAGCAAGAAGGTACTGAATATTGGATTCGGTCATTACACGAAAAGGACAGGTCACCATTCCTAAGCCCATTCGCGATCAATTAGGGCTGGAAGAAGGCGAAAGAGTTATGTTCATTCGCCGAGGAGATGAAGTATTGTTGAAGGTGCTTCGCGGATCGATCCTTGATTTAAAAGGATCTATACGCCCATCTACTCGCCCAGAAGATTTTTCTCGAATTCGCCGAACTGTAAAAAAACGTGTAGGGCGAAAAGCAGGCTCTCGTGACTAAGCTTTTTGTCGACACAAATGTTTTTCTGCGTTTTTTAACGAACGATGATCCGGTCAAAGCTAAACGAGCCGAAACCCTTTTTCGTCAAGCGATCAAAAACCAGATACACCTTATCACCAGTATACTCGTCATTGCAGAAATCATTTGGACATTAGAATCCTTTTATCATCTATCGAAAGCAGACATTGCATCCAAAGTCGAGACCATTCTCAATACACCCAATCTCTTTTGCTCAGAAGCTGACATGGTTGTGATGGCGCTAGACCTGTATGTCCAAGAGAATATGGATTTCATCGATGCCTTTCATGCCTACAATCTGCAGGCTCAAGGCCTCTCACAAATCGCCACCTACGATCACAAACACTTCAAGCGAGTTCCCTGGCTGACAATTTATCCCTTATAGCCTGTTCTCCCCGATTCGCCAGGAGACTTCCGCAACGTATTAGGGAAGAGATTCCTGTCCTAATCGATAGAAGAGGATTTGGCTCTATATCCATCCCAAATTCCATCACCGGCAACTATCTGAAAGCTGTACTCCTACCGAACTAACGTCAGTCGCAATCTGAGCGATTGCAGTAGGCGAAGCGAACGAAAATAGCACCTGAGTTGACGGCATCGCTAGGTTTTATAGCCGTACTCTCTATTGGCCAGCATCTCGGCGAGACCTTCTTCTGAGCCAAACAATGTGTATGCATTAATGTTCATCAAATCAAGCTCTCCCAGCACTTCACTTCGAATAGAGGCGGGAAGAACGTACTTTCGTAGAATATCTTGGCCGCCGCCAGTTTTCGCTAATGCTTCCTCGTGCTCAGAGTAAAACCAACTTCCCTTTATCTTCTTTCTACAGTACGTATACTCCGCCTGCTGGGCATAGTGCCTCTTATGAGTACGGATCGACGGTCCACAGCCCACGATGTTTGAATCACCCTGCCGTCCAGCTTTACCTTCCCCTGCATATTCCCTGAAGGAAAATACTGCAACCGACTCTTCGGAGCTTGGGTACCTAAACGCAAAGAATGAGGCAACATAAGGAGACCGAGTCCAATCAAGCAATGGAGTGGGATAACCATGATGGCGCAAATACACCATGAACTCGTAATTCTCAGGAGGTGCTGGGGCATCACTAGCAGTGAAATTATCTGGAGACCAGGTCGACCCAAAATACGATTCAAAGGCGAGTTTTACTATCTTGATCTTCCGTGCATAGGAATCAAAATCTGGAAGTTCGATGCCCTTTCGCTCTAGCGTGGACTTCAAATTCCAATCAGAACACTGATGCCCTCGGAATAGCAGATTGGAGATGGATCCACCGTCCGTGTCGCCGACTGGCTGCTCGGACATCACTTCTGGAATAATCTCTTTCCAGTGCTTCCAGCTATCTACTTTCTGATCTAGCACAGAGAGAACACCCCCTAATTGGAGTATATCCATGTCTAGGCAGATCTGCATAAGAGCCGGACCTGCCAATTTCTGTCCGGATAACACGATTTCAAAATTTTGAAAATAGCAAACTTGTCGTTGTCCTTCATTTAGCTACGCCATACCAACCAATTTTTTATAGGTTCATATGCAGATCGGCATAACTGCTTTCTCACATCAAGGCAAATACGGACGAATCAGCCCCCTTCAAACATTACAATGCAAAATGCCTTGCTGCCTGCCCTGATGGTTTCAACCAAAAGGAAGAGAGGTTTGTCCCTGTGTCTCGTCGACTTCTTCCGACAAAACCTTAAAACGTAATTCACTTTCACGGGCATAATCGCTTCTAAGTTCCACCCCTACCCATTTTCGCTTTAGCTTCTCTGCCACGGACCCAGTAGTGTTGCTGCCTGCAAATGGATCAAGTATCAAATCATCGGGATTCGTTAGAAATTCTATAAAGAATCTAGGTACTTCTGCAGGAAAACGAGCAGGGTGGATTTTATTTCCAGTAATTTTACTATTCTTAATGTAGGCACTATTTGATTCGTTATTGCCACACTGGATAAGGTTAGATGGAATCGAACCTCCTTGATCTCTTGCAAAGGTTCCATTTATAACGTGCCCGCTAGGGCGAATAGTTTGTTTTACTCCACGCTTGATAAGGCGCTTCATGTCTTCGCTGTAGGGTTGCAAAACATTTCGATTGTTAGCTTTTGCCATTGGATCTTTAACAAGCCAAAAAATATATTCGACGCTATCTTTAACCCGGATGCGACGAACATTTACCCACTCGGCAGGTGCAGGCATTTTTGCAGGATTGAACCAGAAAAATTCTTGAGCTAAATCAAATCCTACTTCGTCAACGAGGGTAAGTAATGTGCGATAGTGATACACACTTCGAATTGGCGATCCAGCTTGCCAGGCCCCTCCAAGATTTAGAACAAAAGAACCCAATGGCTTCATAATTCGTTTGATTTCCCTGGCGAAAGGAAGAAACCACGTAAGGTAATTCTGTTGACTAACGTTCCCATAGTCTTTTTTGAAGTGGAGAGCATAGGGCGGACTTGTAAGGACCAAATCAACTGAATCATTAGGCATTTGTCTCATGTGCTCCAGGCTATCAGCGCAGTACAACGCCCCAAACTTCGTCTTGTATATTGGTTCAGGATGAATAGGCATCAATAATATCCTGAAAACGTGAAAACCATCGTAGCTCAGGCTCCACTCCATCCGGGATAGAGTGCATAACCTGAAGTTTGTTTGGGTGATTTCGGTGACTCGGAAGCTCCCGTACCAAGGCATATCGGAATTGAGCCCAATCACCTGTGAAACGACCGACACAAACAGCGACGACATCGAAATGATCACGGTCGTAGAAACGGCTACTGGGGTCGGCTTTGGCCGTGCGAGTCTTTTGTAACTCAACCTTAGGTTTCACGCCGTTACGAACAGTCTTAACTTCGACTCGTATGGTCATTCCTGCCAGTGTTACAACAGTGCAGTCATGCATCCCATCCACATCATGGCTTTCATAGTTGGTCAACCAACCTTCTCTGCTGGCAATACGAAGTTTTCTCTCAAAATGTACTTCGGCTACAGCACCCTCCAAGGCCACCTTCAAACGAAATCGCTTGTCGATGGCGTCCAGTAATTCTTGAGATGTCAGGCCATATTTTATTTCGAGAGAGTGAGCCACGAGTTCATTCTACCTAAGAAACATCCGAACATGATCTCAACCAATCGATACCTTGAAAAATTGTTTACAGCCTAACAATTTTTTGCCCCATTCGCATAGGAGGCGAGTCGTTCAGGCTTAGCTTGCATGAAACAACATTCACTGGCGACGTTGGACAGCCAACAACCTCAAATTGTTAAATGCCTAAAAAGTACCTGCCTTATACATCATAGCTTCTTATGCGAATCAGCCTAACACTCTGCTGAGAGTAAAGAGCACCGTCTGTTTGATATTACCGTAGCTACGCCATTCGAAAATGGTTAGCCGCACCATTGGCTATGAAGAAAAAAGCGGAAAGCTAACAAAGATTGTTGAAAAAGCCACGAAAGAAATCTAAATTTTCAAGCAGGGAAATCTTTTAACTCAATGATATTGCCTAAGCGAGCGGCTTTGCGAAGGTATTGGGTGTCAGCTGTAATAAAAACAGCATCAGAAGCTCTCAAAGCAACAGCATGATACAGCGTATCAAAGAGGTGGTGATTGAGTTCCACAGAAAGATGACAGGCTTGCTCATACACATCCCATTCCGTAGCTATGGGTAACTCCATGGCAAGAAACCGCTGAATCATGCTGAGCGATTGCTGAGGAGTTAATTGTAAGTGCTAGGATTTAATCTGACAGTCAGCTAGAGTCCTTTGAACCCGGGAGATCCGGAGAAAGGACGAATGAGGATGACCACCGAACAAAAGATCATCAAAACCAAAGTGGGTTTGTTGGAGTTGGGCAAGCAATTGGGCAACGTCTCAAAAGCTTGTCAGATCATGGGCTACAGTCGAGACAGCTTCTATCGGTTTAAAGAACTGTACGAGACTGGGGGCGAAGCCGCCCTGGAAGAGATTTCCCGGCGAAAGCCGATCCTCAAGAATCGAGTAGCGCCTGAGGTGGAAGAGGCGTTGGTGAATTTGACCATCGAGCAGCCGGCTTGGGGCCAAGTGCGCATGGCTAATGAACTCAAAAAACAAGGGATCACGCTCTCGCCCGCGGGCATCCGCTACATCTGGCTCCGGCATGATTTGGAGACGATGCGGAAGCGGTTGAAGGCCTTAGAGGCCAAAGTGGCCCAAGAGGGACTCGTGTTGACGGACACTCAAGTCGTGGCCCTGGAGAAAGCCAAGGCCGACAAAGAAGCACATGGAGAGTTTGTGAGTGAATGCCCCGGCTACTGTGGGGCTCAGGATACCTTCTATGTGGGCACACTCAAGGGCGTGGGGCGGATCTATCAGCAGACCTTCATTGATACCTATAGCAAAGTTGGCTTTGCGAAGCTCTATGATCGCAAAACGCCCATCACGGCCGCAGACTTACTGAATGATCGGGTCCTGCCCTTTTTTGCCGATCACGAGATTCCCCTGAATCGAGTGCTCACCGATCGAGGGACGGAATATTGTGGCGCTCCGGAACGGCATGAGTATGAACTGTATCTGGCCGTAGAGAATATTGATCACACCCGGACCAAGACAAAGAGTCCGCAAACCAATGGGATCGTCGAACGGTTTCACAAGACACAGTTGAATGAGTTCTATCGGGTCACGTTCCGCAAGAAGATTTACCAGACCCTCGACGAATTACAAGCCGATTTGGATACGTGGCTACAGGAGTACAATGAACAGCGGACGCATCAAGGCCGGTGGTGTTATGGGAAAACGCCGATGCAAACCTGGCGAGACAGTGTCGTGTTGGCGAAGGAGAAGATGCTGGCCGCTTAACAATTACCGGACTCGCTGTCTGTCAGATGAAGTCTTGACTTATACAAGTTAATCGAGTCAAGACAGCAGCTACTTCAGCTAGCCAATGTAGCGGTTGAAGCACTTGACTTGACTATTGCCTTGTTGAATGTCTTTCAACAAAGCCAAAGCCTGTTCTTGATGCATTTCACCGTCTGGCGCAGGCAAAGCCCATTTTACCGCCACACTTGCGTCAACCACCCATGTGGTCATGGACGGCCTTGAGTTCGTGCCATCCGAATGTCTTCCCCTGTCACCCGTGGAGCCTGTTCGCGCAATGCGAGTAACTGATCAATGGCCCGTTTACGACGCTTTTCTCGTTTCTGTTCTTCGATTGCCTGCTGCATCAGTTGTGTTAATGCCGCGCTTTTGTTTTTCCCCGCAAAGACGTTATCAAACTGTTTTTTGATATCTTCAAGCACACTGAAACTCATGGTCGCCAGCGCCCATTTCTATTGGTGAAATATTCAATAATAGTGTGGCTCACCTGATATCACTTGTCACACTAACCCCTCTTGCTGTCTGTTCCCTGTCTAGACCGGCAAACACCCTCGTTTTCCCCAAAAACCTTCCGACAATCAACAGAAAACTGTTGGTCATTTCTTTCCGTTATTGACCATTGCTTCTTACTCCTTTTCCGGATTTCCCCTCATTAAATAAATCATCCACTCCACCGAGAAGATAGAGAACGGAGTGTCACATATACCTGGAACTTTACTCCGGCTTACTCCCTCTCGCTAGGCATACTCCCGGAATTGCCAAGACCTTGCGGGACAGGGAAAGCCCCCAACACGTCTTCCACACAACCGCACAGGAGACCTTCCTATGAACAGCGCAAACCACACCCCTTCGATGTCGCAACCAGCATATAGCCCACTGTTGTTCTCATGGTTCTATTATAGGATCTTCATGGGGGCGGTTTTGGCAGCCATCCTGCTGCTGACGACCTCACTGACATGGGCACATTCTAACAACAACGTCGCATTAGCAACCGAGAGAGCGGCAAAGGCCGAACAGCTCACACAACAACTGGTAGGACTCAGCCGTGTCACAACAAAGGCGCCGTCAACTGATCAAAACATACGTCTGCAAACACTGATGACTCTAGCGGACGAACGGCAACAACTTCTGTTGGATATGGTCCAGGACAATCCAGGGGAAGTGCTTCGTGTGGCCCTACCGAATCACATACGAACGATTGTCCCAGATACTGTCAAGACAATGCTCGAATCACATGCCGACCAAGCCGGAACCGTCGAAGTCATCTGCATCCATGATGAACACGGCAGCCCGACCAAATACTTTCTCAAAACAGCCACCGAACGGTTGAGTCTACACTTTAAAAAAAATCCTCCAGATTTATTAACGGGTGCAACAGTCAAAGTCTCAGGATTGACTCTGAAAGGCAAACGGCACAGCCCATTGGGCGAAACCGAAGGCGCGATGGCAGTCGACTCCGGCAACCAAGATATCCTGATACTCGCGGCGGGCAATGGCAACGAGGCGACTCAAGGGACCGCCGAAGCAACAGGTTCAGCTCCACTGCCGAATACCATAGGCGAACAACGTACGGCAGTGATCTTGTATCAATATGCCGACTCTCCGGAAACGCCGCCTCAGACTGCACAGGAAATGTATGACTATGTCTTTGGTGAACAGGAAGGAACCGTCAATCAGTTTTTCAAGGAACAGTCTTATAACAAGACATGGTTAGCAGGAGATGTGTATGGCTGGTATCGACTCTCGGTAACGGGAGAAGAAGCCTGCGCCGGCGCTAACTCTACGGCACTGGCCAAAACTCAAGCGGCTTTAGATGGATTCGTCGAAGACCACTATGACCGTATAGTAAATGTTTCATCTAACCGTCCCTGTTCAACGAGCATTGGGGGAGGGGCAGAGGTCGGCGGAAAGAACTCGTGGGTAACTGGGATTTATCCGAACACGGGCCAATACGAAATGTACTATTTCGCCCATGAAATAGGACATACACTTGGGCTCTATCACGCACATGCTTGGGACTGTGTCACAACAACACTGGGCGAAAACTGCTTAAATCGAGAATACGGTGACAAATTCGATACGATGAGTTCGGGCATCGACCTTGGTCATTTTAACCTCTTTCACAAGGAACTATTGGGCTGGGTCAATGGTTCAGAACTCCTGAGCGTTACACAAAATGGGCAATTTACAATCGATACGTACGAACCAGTGGCGGCAGGACTACGAGGCATCAAGATCCCAAAAGGGGTAAACCCAAGCACCGGCCAGCCAAGCTGGTACTACCTTGAACACCGGCAGCCAATTCTGATTGACGAGTTTTTCCAAGATTTTTCCTACCTATATGGAAGGGGAGATGTCACAGACGGCATACTCATCCACAAGGGCGAACCAACAGACCATAACAGCAGTTTCCTTCTTCATACGAATCCAGATAACTCAGAAATGTTCGATCTCACCGGAATACCTGACTGGTGGGACCCGGGATTGCACACCGGACAAACATACGAAGATACTGAAGCCGGCGTCAACATTACTGTGCTCTCTTCGGATGAATCACACGCGACTGTAGACGTCACGATCACAGGTCCGGCCTGCCGACACGTCAATCCCGCAATAGATGTCGCTCCGAATGAGTTACAATGGGTGCCCCCTGGTACAACGGTCACCTACACTGTGACGATCACAAACCAAGATTCATCCAACTGCCAGGAAAGTCCATTCTCCATCGCAACGACTGCGCCGGTTGGCTGGGAAACAGCGGTGACCAACCCAGTGCTTGTCTTAGCCTCTGGACAAACAAACTCGACAACGTTGGAGGTTACCTCTTCAACTTCTGCAAACAATGGTTTCTACGACCTGACATTTTCCGCAAATAATCAAAACGAAAGCGGAATTGGCTCATCGGTCATTCGAACGTATGTCGTTGACCAAAATGGCGTAAATGATCCGCCGCTCGCCATGGACGATCAGGCCATGACGCGACCCGGCATCCCTGTCACCATCGATGTGCTCGCCAATGACTTCGACCCTGAAGGCCTAGCGCTGTCCGTTTTAAATGCCAGCCATGGAACCCAAGGCACTGTTACCCTGAATTCCGATTTCACCGTGACATACAGTCCTTCCTCGAAAACCAAGCCTCGCGACTCCTTTACGTACACCATCTCCGATGGAGTGCATGAGGCCAACGGGGCTGTCACAATCAAGTTCGAAAAAGGGGATGGTGGCGGGAAAGGCGGGGGCAAACCAAACAAATAGACTTTTCGTCTGGCGTAGGAGAATGATCTACGCAATCACGAAGGGAAACATACAATAGTGGGTGGAGGAATAATTCCCCCACCCACTATCATCATACTACAAAAACAGCCCGCTAGTTACCCGGACAGAGTTCACAATTCTCCATGGCAGAGGCCTGTTCTTGTTCTCCGCTCAAGAATCCAACTCCGGTAGCCGTGACCGTGTCTGGGAACACTGCCAATTCGGGGTTAGAACTATCCACCTCCGAAGGAGTATAGCTCCCTACATAATTCAAGTGGTCTCCAGGAGCCAAGATCACTGAAGACAGATTAGCCACAGGATCGCCATTCGAATCCGTGATAGACTCGGTTTCAAATGCTGGATCGTCACTCAACGTAATATTCTGTAAAGCATCAATCCCAGTGTTGGTGATTTGTCCTTCAACCTGAACCCTCACCACAATTTGGCCATCAATTACCACTAATCCCACACCATCTGGGCCAAAGTCGGTGTCGCAATGTTTCGTCACGTCGATCCCGGAATCAACAGGAATAGAACATGGTTCTGGAGCACTCATGTCCGTAACGGTTCGTTCTCCTCCGTCCTCGATCGCCGCAGCGGCACTAGCGGTATTAACCGCTGGATTCGCAGTTGTTTCCAACATGGTTTGGAACGTCTCGCTTGCACCAGGTGCCAGCTCAGGAATTTCTATTTCAAATCTGGTACTGAGATCCGTCACAAGAACGTCATACAGAGTCCCAAATCCTGTATTTTCTACAGTGATGTTCCAGAAAAATTTGTAAGATTGTCCATCTGGAAGAACCTGCGCGAGATCCTGAAGACAGGCTTTATCCACCGCTATAGTACACAGATCAATCGTATCGCCACCGGTGTTCACAATGATGTCCTTTAGCACCGAGTTCTCTGAGTTAGAGGCACGCGCCTCTATGAGCGCATCCGTGAAACAGGGGACTTGCTCGTTCCCGCCAAAGAGCTTCGTGAGGTTAACTCCGCCTTCGACGAAACGAAACTGAGGAAGTTGATTGCCGTCGACCCAACTCACATTCGTGATCGCCCCGTCGGCATTCGTAATTGCACAGATATCATGGTCGCCTGTCGGCGAGCAGAGCCCCTGGTTGAGGCCTGCAAGGGTGACTTCAACCAAATCGCCTTCACCCCCATTCGCATCGGCATCCCATTGATACACGACAAAGATCGGATTCGACCCACCTTGGGAGAAATCGATGACGATTAACGTATCCCCATCCTCATGGACCCCTTCTAGCCCGTTTCCCGCCACATTGATATCATTCTGCGTCAGCCAGATCCCGTTCGTAGCCGTGCCCCCGTCATCCGCCCGGTCATAGCCAAAGTAGAAATGCAGTTCACCGTCCACGCTGTAGAATGCGCCGTAGGCGTTCGCTAGATTGTCTTTTTTCGGACCGACGCTGCGGGTCTTGATTCGCCACTCATCAAAGTCGAAAATGTCTTTCGAGGACCCTCCGGTTGGAATATTGTCCATGTTCAAAGCGCTACTCCCATCAGCCACAACCCCTGTCGCATCCACAAACCCCGGCTGCGTGGCGCCAGACCCATTCACATTTGCCCAATCGTCAAATGGTCCTGGATTTGAGAAATTTTGCGCCACGTCGCCCTCCAACTCGAACGGACCATCTGGCCCGTCCACAGCATCCGCAAACACCGACCCACTTCCGACAAACCCAATACAACCTAGAAAGGCCGCGCTGACTGCTAGTTGCCTCATCCTTGAATACATAATATAAATCCTCCATCAGAATACCTGAATACAACCGAAAGAATTGCCGATCATGTTCGGACAGCCGATTCTCCATCGCATGTCAGATAATCATAAGCATATATGTGTTATTGAATGAAAAAATGAGTGCTGTCCATCGCCACGACAAATAAGGTTCCCGACAGCCTTCCTTTGTTCTTGGCATCGGATAGCAACTCTTCTTTGCTTTCTCCTACAAACCCGTGCTGTGACTCCCGGATTCACTCCTTGATGTTTTCCGAAAGCCCTAAACTATCGTGATTCTCAAACGTCCTTACAAACCTCTTCCTCCTTTCTCGGCGTAGGGACGACAATGAATAGAAAAAATCCGGTGTAATCCGAACGACGACATTGTGGAAAGAGGGGGTTTGGCAGATAAGGTACGCACATGGCACCTCCATGCACACCAGAAAACAACCGCTCAACTAAGAAAAATGGGAAAAAGGAGAGATTCAACGGAACTTGCACTCCACATCTCACTCCCTTGGGGAAAGGAAAGAGTACAACATCGAATGACTTCACATATCGACAAACTGTGTTGCGATCAAAAAGCAAGATTCGTGCACACATGGCCCAATAAACACAATTTTATGACAACGGAAGCAGCCATTTTTTACAACTGCTTGATAAACAACACATAATGGTCATGTGGACAACGGCAAGAAAATGCCTTGGGGAAATTGAAGGGCATAACACATGTGAGCTACGTCACATGTGAAAAATTCTTCCAAAGATTTTGTTATCTAAATAGATACGTCATTTATCTAAAAAGATACATCTACACACAATTCTGAGGTTTCGTTTCAGGCCTGCAATGTGATCAGGGACCATAACTTCCGGAATATAATGGAGTTTTTAAATAATGCGGTGCTGCGCCTTCCAAATAGTTCCTGGTAGTTCTCTCTACCGTCATGAGGCTCGGGACCAGTATGATTGGGCCGGTTCCTCCGCTTCCCTACACCCAGATTTCTGAAGTTTGCTGTTGATTTTAAACGAGATTTTTCCCATTTAGCCGAAGAGCTCTGTCCATGAATTATCGAGGAGATAAAGAAATCACGTCGTATCTATTTGGATACATCCGTCAATGACTTCACAGATCAGCAACCCATGCCGTGTGCATTGGATAAGGTGTCAGTACCTTGCATGGGAGTGTTGAATAGTTCTTTAATTGACCTCGAGAACACGCTATGTTGAAGACAGACACTGCTGGTTCCCTTGAGATTTCCCTCCAGGCTATGATGCAGGTTACTAAGAACGTCATACCCAACCCAGACAATCGCTTTACAAAACCATCTAGTTACATAAATTATGGAGAGGAATATGTCGGATTTTGAAAAGCTAGGGACGTTTTATTTGGGACGGCCCTTTGACTTGCCCAATAAATCGCCCAAGCCTGGTTTACTGTTATACGACTCGAAAGATTTAGTGACCCATGCGGTCTGCGTAGGCATGACAGGCAGCGGCAAAACAGGCCTGTGTATTGGCTTGCTGGAAGAAGCAGCGATCGACAATATCCCGGCGATCATCATTGATCCCAAAGGTGATATTGCGAATCTTCTTCTGACGTTTCCTGACCTAAAGGGAACCGACTTTCTACCATGGATTAACCCCGATGACGCCAAGAAAAAAGAACTCACGCCTGAAGCCTATGCCGATCAGGAGGCTGCAAAATGGAAAGCGGGGCTGGAGTCTTGGGGACAAGATGGCGCGAGAATCGCACGCCTTCGACAGGCGGCGGATTTTAGAGTCTATACCCCTGGGAGCACAGCGGGACTTCCGGTTTCCATTCTTCAATCCTTTTCGGTGCCTTCCTCGAAAATTCTTGAAGATGCGGAACTCCTCGGCGAACGAGTGGGCACAACAGCGACCAGTTTGCTCAACCTGGTCGGCTTGGATGCCGATCCGCTGCAAAGCCCAGAGCACATTCTCCTCGCCAATATTCTGAAAACATCCTGGGAAACAGGCCAAGACCTGACGCTGGCTTCTCTGATCCAAAACATCCAAGCGCCACCGTTTACTAAACTGGGTGTGATGGATTTGGAATCGGTGTTCCCCTCTAAAGATCGATTTGCTCTAGCTATGCGGTTTAACAATTTATTAGGCGCTCCAGGGTTTTCTGCTTGGCTAGAAGGGCAGCCATTGGACATCGATCAGATTCTCTACTCGCCAAGCGGGAAGCCTCGTATCGCGATTTTTTCTATCGCGCATTTAAATGACACAGAACGCATGTTTTTTGTGAGCCTGCTCCTGACGCAAATGGTGAGTTGGATGCGCACGCAATCTGGGACCACGAGCCTTCGTGCGCTGCTCTATATGGACGAAGTCTTTGGCTTTTTCCCGCCTACGAAAAATCCACCTTCTAAGACTCCCATGCTTACGATGTTGAAACAGGCGAGAGCCTATGGGTTGGGCGTAGTCCTCGCGACACAAAACCCGGTCGACCTGGATTACAAAGGCTTGGGTAATACGGGAACTTGGTTCATCGGTCGACTCCAAACTGACCGAGATATGGCCCGCGTGTTGGATGGATTAGAGGGTGCAGCGGCCAACAGTGATGGGACCTTTAATCGTCAACAGATGGAACAGATTATCGCAGGCCTTGGCAACCGAGTCTTTCTTATGAATAACGTGCATGACGATGGACCGACAATTTTCGAGACGCGCTGGGTCTTGTCGTATTTGCGCGGCCCCTTGACGAGAACACAAATTAAGACATTGATGGATCCGGTTAAAACTGGAATGCTTGCAGTCGCAGGAACTCCTACTGGCACTGAATCATCGCCTCCAGTCTCCTCCTCCTCTACAGACATAAGCAGCCACCCCCCTGCGCTCCCACCAGAGATTCCTCAATATTTTTTGCCTATTCGTGGTTCACAGCCTGAGAATTCAGACTTGATATACGAACCTCGTGTATTGGCGTCGACTGATGTTCATTTTCTAGACGGACGCAGAAAGATTGATGAATCCCAAGAACTGACAATTCTTGTTCCCATCACGGATGACCCCACACCCGTGGAGTGGGACAACCTGGTGCATACAGATCTTCTTCCTGACGACCTTGAAAGCCAGCAAGAAGAAGGCGGCACCTTTGCGGAATTGCCTGCACCTGCGCATCAGGTGAAAAACTATAAGAAATGGCAAAAAGATTTTGTCACGTGGGTTTACCGCAATCAGACGCTCGACATCTGGAAAAATCCAGCATTGAAAGTGACCTCAAAATCTGGCGAGTCCGAGCGAGATTTTCGCCTTCGCATTCAGCAACTCACACGCGAAAAACGAGACGAGAAGACCGAAGCTTTACGAAAAAAATATGCTGCAAAAATGACTCGTCTCGAAAACCGCATCCGCCGTGCCGAACAAGCCGTGGAGCGAGAAGAAGAGCAAGCTCAACAACAAAAATTCCAAACGGTCATTTCTTTGGGCGCGACTGTTCTTTCGGCATTTTTAGGGAGAAAGGCCGTGAGTCGCTCATCCATGGGTAAAGCCGCCAGCACCATACGCGGCCTCAGTCGCGCTCGCAAAGAGAGTCAGGATATCGATCGCGCGGAGGAAAATGTTGAAGCCCTTAAACAACAGTTAGCTGACCTGGAACTCGAGTTCACACAAGAAACGGAAGACTTAGCCTCTGAATTACAGACTCAATCCGAAACATTGGAATCGGTTGCCATCCGGCCAAAGAAATCAAACATCACCGTAACACTTTTTGGATTGGGATGGGTTCCCCATTGGCAAGATTCGCAAGGACAACAAACGCCAGCCTGGAAGTAATTTACTTTATGTCCACAAGTGACGTGCTATGGCTTCTCATAGATTGTGAAAGGCGGGTTGGGAAAAACTAGGCCTTTTCAACGTAAACGTCATCATACCCGCGAAGGCGGGTATCCAGGAAAAGAATGGTGAACCTGGATTCCCGTTTTCACGGGAATGACGAATACCCTTTTTTCCCTCTGCCCCTTTCCTTTGCGAGAATAATCCCGTATCGTATCTCACACACTGCCTAGAAACTATTTCTAGTCGAGCAAACACCCCTCTCCATTCCGTCAGCATGACACTCAAGTCTCATGTGAGGCGATTCATCATTTCTCTTCAGGAGGTATTACCATGGAACTCATCCAGCAACTCGTCAGCAGTTTAGGCGTCAATGAAGATCAAGCCAAAGGTGGGGCAGGGCTTCTCTTCAATTTAGCGAAAGAAAAGTTAGGCGACGGGGATTTTCAACAAATCGCCGCTAAGATTCCAGGGGTGAGTGACCTGTTGGGCGCAGCACCGGCCCCCTCCACCGCAGCTTCTGCAGGTGAGGGCATCATGGGAGCGCTTGGTGGCGCCGCAGCGGCCCTTGGAGCTGAAGGCTTAGGGGACAAAATGGAAGGCTTGGGCAATCTGGCCAATCTAGCTAGCGGATTTTCTCAACTCGGCCTGAGTTCTGACATGGTTGGAAAGTTTGTCCCAGTGGTCTTGTCCTTTGTTCAAAGCCAGGGCGGTGACGGAATCAAAGGACTGCTGGAAAAAGTCCTCAGTCCTTCAGCATGACATAAAGTCGTTTGGCACTTTTCATCGCATTGTTCTGGCATATTTAATCAACTCGGCATAAAGGATGGTAAAGATGGATACTCTGTTTTCTCGAAGATGCACCAGTCATGGTGTTTTTTTGGTCTTGTGTGCAGTGCTACTAGCTGGGTCTGGCTCACTTTCAGGTTGTCAACGGGCTTACTACGCAGGCATGGAAAAAATTGGCTACCATAAACGTGATTTGATGGTCAGTGATGTAGAAAAAGCTCGTGACGCACAGCAGGAAGCCAAAGAACAATTTAAATCTGCGCTGGATCGGTTTACTACTGTGCTCAGTGTTAAAGGAGGAGAACTCCAAGCAAAATACGATACATTAAATGCGGAATACGAACGGAGCGAAGCGAAGGCCCAAGCGGTTCGCAACCGAATCGACTCGGTTGAAGATGTCTCACAAGCCCTCTTTGCTGAATGGGAGGCTGAACTCCAGGAATATTCTAGCGCAAGTTTACGGCGAGACAGCCAAACCAAGCTCACACGGACCCGCACACAATATGCCAAACTGATCAAGGCCATGAAGCGGGCAGAAAGTAAAATGGATCCAGTCCTCGGGAAGTTTAAAGACCAGGTCCTCTATCTGAAACATAATCTCAATGCCCAAGCCATTGCCTCACTCAAAGGGGAATTGGGCGCCGTTGAAAGTAATATCAATCTCCTGATTAAGGAAATGGAAACCTCCATTCAACAAGCCAACGCCTTTATTTCCTCAATGAATAAAGGCAGTGCCTAAATCCACGTTCCAAAACGAGAGGAGCATCACCATGGGTATTGTTTCCTGGATTGTCTTTGGGTTAGTGGCGGGGTTCTTAGCAAAGTTTATTATGCCTGGAAAGGACCCAGGGGGCCTGATTGTCACGATCCTGATCGGACTGGTCGGAGGTGTCATTGGAGGGTTCATTGGTACAACGATTGGTTGGGGCGATGTGAATGGCTTTGACATTCGAAGTCTTGGCCTCGCAATTGTCGGCGCTTGCATCTTGTTATTTGGCTACCGAAAAATAAAAGGAGCTTAGTAGTAGGTAAGGAGAAGGATCTTGAGGATGGTCTGTCAAAGCCCTTGTCAATAGAGGGGAAATGTCTCTCTGAAATGATCCATTATCAACATCTGAGAATAATTTCTGTGGACAATTTTTTCGGAAAGACCAATGACTCCTTTTTTGAGTTGCTTCCTAGAACAAAAGGGAAAGGAAATGTCAAGAATAACCATTATTCTACCTTTACGACGATGCCAAAAATTTTACACCACATAATATAGTGGTTTAAAAAAAATTCAATACAATGCCTATTTTTTAGGCAATTAGCTCAATGGCATATAAATACTGTAGGAATAGGTTGTAGGACTGCCAATAGATCCCATGTTATCCACAAAAGTTGGGGAATAAACTGTTGCAAGAATGGTCTATATTTTGCCCACTTGAATATATGCCTATTTCAGGTTTTTCCTGAAACAGAACTGTCGTAAAAACCACCATTTCTCTTTCGCTTGCAGCCAAAAACATCGACATTGATTTTTCATACGTAATTTGATAAAAAAATAAGTCCATTCGTTTTATCTCGTCGAGTTTTTCCCCAATACATTCGGTCCAATGGAGGGCGTTACCATGTCCGAGCACATGCAAACCATTTGGACAAGACGGCTTTTCCTCAAAACCACATTCACAGGATTGCTGATTGCCGGAAGCCGGTTGCTCCTTCCAGATTCCGCCTCAGCACATGCTCTCCCGGAAGGCCGGCTTCGCTTGTATAATGTCAACACAAAAGAACGACTGGAGGTGAAGTACCGCAGTCGAGCTGGAGAGTATAATCAGTCGGCATTAGATGCCATTAACTACTTTTTGCGGTGTCCTCACACAAACCAGACATGTGAGATAGATCTGCGCTTATTGGAACAGATTAACCAAATTGAAAAACAGGTAGGGAAAGGAAAGGAAATTCGTATTTATTCCGCATACCGCTCCCCTTCCTATAACAACTTATTAATCCGGCGTGGGCATGGCGCGGCCCCTAACAGCTTGCATACCGTGGGAAAAGCCATCGATTTTTCTATCCCAGGCATTCGACTTTCAACCGTACGACGAGCTGCCTTCCGACTCAAACAAGGCGGCCTTGGCTATTATCGCCGACAAGGCTTTATCCATCTGGATACAGGCCCCATTCGCTATTGGTAAGAGGTAAGAATCGTAAGCTTCCTCCGTTTATGTCGTCTTAGCCCCCGCCCTGAACCATGTGAATCGTCCGTTGTGGAAACGGAATGGTGAGCTGTTCGCTATCAAATTGCTGTTTGAGCGTTTTCGTCAAATCAAACTTGACCGGCCAGTAATCCCCAGCTTTGCACCAGACACGGATTGTGAGATCGACTGAACTCTCTCCAAGGTTTCCCACAACCACCATCGGAGCCGGGTCCTTCAGAATGCGTGCATCCGCTGCAGCATTGTGTTTCACCACATTGATTGCCTTGTCGATATCGTCTCCGTAGTCAATCCCCATGACCAAATCCACCCGCCGGGTCTCATGATGACTAAAATTTTTCACAATCGAACCCCATACCTGGCTATTGGGGACCAGTATCTGCACATTATCGGGCGTGGCCAGCTCCGTCACAAATAACGTAATGGATTTGACTGAACCCGCAATGCCTGCCGTCTCAACAAAGTCTCCGGCTTTAAACGGTCGAAAAAATAAGAGCATCACGCCAGCCGCCACATTGCTCAATGTTCCTTGTAACGCAAGCCCAATGGCTAAACTGGCCGCGCCCAGAACAGCAATCAAACTGGTGGTTTCAATACCAAATTGCGACAATACGGCAAGGATGGTCGCAATGAGCACCACATACCGCGCCAAATTGGCCAGGAACCCCTTCAACGTTTCATCGACGTTTCCAGACCGGCTAAGCCAATTGGCCACTCGTTTTTGAACCCAATTGGCTACCATTTTCCCAAGAATCAAAATAGCAATGGCGCCAATCACCCTCAGCCCATAGGTGGTGAGCAGAGTCACCCCTTCTTTCATCGCGTCTTCCATAACACTCCTCCTTCAATCAGACAATCCGGGAAATCGTACGACGGTGGGACAAACCACAGACGATGTCTTCACCCACAGGCGGCGATCAACATCGCGAAGAACATAACCGGTGCCAGAGGCCATGTACAGAAATAAAAACAGGACACACAAGACACACGATCAAGTTCACAAAACTCGGCATTCAAGAGAATCAAGCATGGCAGGACCACACTCTGGCCCTGCCACACCAAGACAGCAGGCGCTATCGTTCCCCGCGCATCCGGCCAAACCAATGTTCCATTTGTTTTCCTGCAGCTTCACGCCCCCCAAGGCCAAATGAAAGGGCCACCGCCACGGCAATCGCGCCAAGCGTTAAACCAAACGCGAGATTCACGATGTCATCAGCCAAACCCATGGCCCGAAGCCCCATAGCCAAGACCAAACCCAAAATCGCAAATCGAGCAATACCCGCTAGCATTGCCGTCTGACTCCCCTGCACCCGCAGAATGGCTTCATGCGCCACATTCGACAACCAAAACCCTACACCGATAATTGCACTGCCCAGGAGCACTTGCCCACCAAATTGAATAAACATGGCCACGAGCTCGGATATTTGCACAAAGCCCAATCGGTTAGCCGCCTCAACGATCGCAAACAGCATAATGAAAAAAACCACAACCTTTCCGACCATTTGCGACGGAGTCGCAGCACCCTGAAAAACTTGTTGGAGGCCTACTTTGGCCGGGAGGTTATCTAGACCCATGCCCCCTAACAAATTGGTGAGGAGATTGGAAATCAGCCGTGAGACCAAAAACGCCACAGTCAAAATAATAGCCGCGGCAAAAATATTTGGAATCGCAGCCATCATTGAATTGAGCATTTGAGTCGCTGGAACCGTGATAACCTCAATGTTTAGCGCTTGCAGCGCCGCAATCAACGCCGGCACCAGAATAAGAATATACGTCACCAAACCGACTAGATGCGACAAGGTCATTGTGCCGCGAAGACCAGCTTGTTCGCCTAACCCATCTGCGCCGCTGGCGGCTAGGAGATTGCTGACTAAATCCCGGACGATTTTCGCCACGAACCACCCCACGCATCCAATAATCAAAGCTCCGAAAATATTCGGAAGCATCCCCAACATTTCATTCACCATGTCCTGCACTGGCGCCAGCAAACCATTCAATTCCAACGTGCCTAGAATGGCAGGAAGGAACAACAAGATAATCAGCCAAAATAGGACATTGCCCAGATTGTCACTCATAGGACTCATGCCTGCATTGGAGGACAGGCGGTCATCTAACGTGGTCGCTTGCAACCCCTTACTCACGACGGTGCGAACAATAGTCGCCAATACCCAGGCCACTAATAGGAGCACTCCGCCAGCCACCAATTTCGGCACGAAGGCTAAGACTTGATCGAGCAGACCTCGAAGCGGCCCGGATACCAGTTCTAAATTTAAGGCGTTAAAAAAACCAACCAGAACAAGTAACAGCACTAAGTAAAATAAAGCCGAAGCTGTTCCCCCCTCAACATCCATCGATGCCCCAGTTGTCGTCCCAAGACGCTTGTTCAGGTCGAGAGCCCCGAGACCTTTCTTGACACCCGCCCGAATCGCGACGGCCACAAACCACCCAATAATGAGAACACCAACTGCTCCAAGCACACCCGGGAGAGTGGCCCCCAGAGTTTCCTGCAATGTTTCCGTTAATTTGGTCATGTCCATGGATTACTCCTTTTTTTGAAGATTCACTGTGGTTGACCAACTCGTTGAATCTGAGAATCGATACAATTTTTCAGGACAGCGTAGAACTATCCGTGCGGACCGCCAGGGACCGGTTTTCTTCAGCCGTAGGATAGGAGGCCAGCAAAATTTCAACAGAACAATTTCACTAGATATGCAGATATGCTCTATCCTGGACTAAAAGTCTCCTTTACGCAAGGGGTGCCATGAAGACGGCAGACCATCACTGTGAGAATACGAGAACGCTTGCCAAAGAATCTGAACGCGCACAAATCCGTTGAAAGCAAAAACTTCTCGGACAACCAAGAAATATCTTCAGAGTATTCAAGACAAAAAAAAGCCCTTGGGCGACTTCCATATCTTCCTTTTGACTAACGAAAGGGTACCCCCTCTAAAGCCCCCCTCGTGACAAAATAAAGAATTAGGAAATCGCCCTGGGCAAATTCACACGTGCGAGTAAAAGCCTACAGACCTTCCATGCGCACGATGATTGGCCTCCGTGTTACTGAACTACCGAGGCCAAACCTGTGCCATCGCTTGGCCGATTTTCCGGTAGTCCAGCGGCTTCCTCAGCACTTGACATCCTCCACTTTGAAAAAATTGATCGGCATTCTCGTTCCAGTTTTGATCGGCCAGCACCACGAAATACACACCGTTTTGAGCAAATTCTTGTAGTCGTTGCCGAACGTGATCATCCTCACTATTTTCCAAATACGCACTATCTAAAAAAACGACTTGGCCCGCTGAAAGGCTGTCCTTCCACAATGCATCGAGACAGCCCGACAGATCCCTGCTTTGAAATCCTTGAAATCGTAGGATTCCCTGAAGAAATGTACGGACTAACGGATCCGGAGAGAGAATAGCGACCTCTCCAAAATTTTGAGATGTCACACCATGCTCCTCCCCAAAACCTGAAACGAAATATTCAAACTCTTCATCTTCCATTGAACTGAGCGTTCCATTCACATTTGGAAACGTTTTTTGGGTTTGTTTCATCGATAGACCCCAGTGAAAATTTTTGGGCTCACGCATAGCAATGGAGCACTGATGTTTGCTGCTAACTGCCTTACCTTCCACCATGTTGTTCACCATCGTCATTTGAAAAAAATATGGTTAACCGATCTCAGTGTTTTCGAGTGGAGATTCTTTCATTACTTTCTGAACACATCAGTTGAGGAATTCGTCCTGTTTCTTTTTCTTTCCCATCATCAAATAGCAATAACAAGAATGATGCCACACCTAACATGTTGATATTATGGCGTTTTTTTGTGTTTCGCCTCTCACGCTATCTCATAGTGACACAATTTAATGTGTCAATCTGTCTCAGGAAGAGCAGACTGACACAAAATATGGAGCGATGATTTAGTTGGGGAGACGGCGATCAGAAGGACGGAACCCGGCTTGTCAAGAAAGAACCGGGTTCCGTAGATGCAAGAGAGGTTTAGGACTCGAAAGCATACCCGAGCGTGAAAAGATACTGTGTGTCCTCTTTCTTGGCTCCGGGTGCCGGCGTATTGTCATAGCGCCAATTGACCTGGGCCGTCGCGATGAAATTCTCCACCAAGGTCCAACGTAATCCCTGCTGCGACGTAATATAGTAATCACTTCTCTTTTCTAAGGATGGGTAGCCCTGATGTTGATGGAATAAGGTTAGAGACGGCAAGACAGGCCAATTAAAAATGACCGCCCATCGACCCGTCACATTACTCCTATCCCTTGCACGTTTGAAATCTTCATTGAAAAACCCTAAACCCAGCTCAACAGCCAGCTGCATTTTCGAGAAATACGGGCTCATGAAGTCTCCTTCATCAATGAGCTGATAGCCTGGCCCCGTAAACACGGATGTCCGAAGATTCAAATCCTGAAAGGTGTCTTGCTCGAGGAGGGCCCCTGCATAAGCATAGAATCGTTTCGTGAGAAAGAAATCCAGCTTCAGCGTCCCAAATGCATTGCGAGCGCTTAACTCTCCACTGGTTTCTGTATACAAATAGCGGCCGAGCAGCGTTAGTCTCAACCGATCGCTTCTTGCGATGAGTTCACCCAGAAAGTTATAGGTCTCCAGTTCGGTGTTCCCCTTAATAATCGCCGCGCCAAAATTCAAATTTCCTGTATAGGTCACAGATTTTTTGTGGGGTGGATTCACAGCCATCACAGACTCCAGCGCAACGGGAATAGGTTCACTCAGCATATCCGTAGTAATGCCAAGTGTCCCTGGCCCCAGCATCGTGGGCTTTCCTTGGAGCACCGTCCCACTATTCAGCACCACCGTGACGGGATCTTCAGAGGTCAGCCCGGCCACCTCTGACCATTTAATTTTTATTGGATCCCCATCATGAAATAGGGTATTGACGGTCATGAACCCTTCGGTCATTTCTAAAATTTCGGCATACAGTTCACTCCCATCTTTTAGTGTAATCTTACCCAAAGGTTCAGTCATACCTTTAACAGGTATCAGACAAATAGAAAGTAACATGGCCCACGCCAAAAGCTTCCTGCTCATTTCACCTCCTTGTATGGAAACAGAGTAATCACCACTATTTGAGGCATGATGCCCTCAAACATTCATTCACAAAAGACTTTAACGACCAAATACGACCTTGTCCTCTCTTCGAGGCCAAGCCTCAAGGGCGAGGGGGCCCTGAAATGCCTTAACTAAAAGTTAAATACTATTACGAAGAAAATTGCCTGAGAGGGGGGGGTGATTTTTTTCGGACTGTACACAGTAATTTTTATCAACCGAGACTCGCGACACCTTATACCATACAGAATACGTCGTTTTTGAGATTGACACAACCTTTTCATGGGAAAAGTTTGTGGTTCGTTGACGATTATTCCACAGCGATTCCTAAGTCGTTCAGACGGCGGTACAGCGTGGAGCGACTGACACCCAGAATTTTTGCCGCCTGCGAACGCTTCCCCTGCGCTTGCTCCAACGCTAACAGAATCTCTTCTCGCTCATCTTTAGGAGAAGGCTCTGACCTTCGGACCTGTTCAGCTGGCGTAATAATTTCCGGGGGAAGATCAGATGTTTGAATGGCTGAACCAGAACAATGGATCAATGCAAAGTCAAAGGTCCCTTTAAGTTCCCGAACATTTCCCGGCCAACCATACCGCAGTAAGGCTTGCATCGCATCTGGAGCAATATCTCGTACGTCATGTTTCTTTGTAATCGCCCGCGCCTGAGCCATGAAGGCTTCGCTGAGTAATGGAATATCTTCGCGTCGCTCCCGCAAGGGAGGAAGCTCCAGCCGGGCCACGCGAATCCGATACAGCAAATCAGCCCGAAAAGCCCCCGCTTCTACGAGCGCCGGCAAATTCTGGTTTGTGGCGGCAAGCACTCGCACATCAACTTTTCGCGCGTGAGACTCTCCTACACGAATAATTTCGCCCTCCTGTAATACCCGCAGCAGTGTTGTCTGAATCGCGAGAGGCATATCCCCAATTTCATCCAGGAATATGATACCGCCACTAGCCGCCTCGAAAAATCCTTCATGGTCACTCGCCGCTCCCGTAAATGCGCCGCGTTTATGACCAAACAACTGACTTCCCAACAGTGAATCGGTCAACCCCGCACAATTCACCGGAATAAAGACCTTGTTCTGCCTGGCACTTAATCGATGCAAAGCTTTGGCGACCAGTTCTTTCCCCGTTCCGGTTTCTCCCTGTATCAAGACTGGCACGTCCACGGGCGCAATGTCCTGAATTTTTTTGTAAATCCCTTGCATGGCTGGGCTTTTTCCAATGAGATTTTCAAAATGATCCGGCCCCGTCAATTGTCGTCGCAGAGATTCAATTTCGGTCTTATCTTGAAAAAAAAGAATGGTCCGTCCAAAATCTCGAGGATCATCATGCACATCTACTTCAATTTCGCGCCATGCTTGGTGATTCTTGTTCAATGACATCCCCACAGGGATACGCTGCCTGCTGGCTACATGCATTTGTTCCTGGACCTGATGACATTGCTCTTCGGTGAACGGCAACGCATCACTCCATCGCGCATTCACGAGGGCTTGAGAATCTCTCGTGAGAAGGCGGCACACGGCAGGGCTCGCATAGGTGATCACTCCTTCTGCATTGACCATCACCGTTGCAAGCTGCAAATGCTCCAGCACAGCCATGACTTCATCTCGAATATACTCGCTTTCCTGAAGCCTGGCCTGAACATGCTTTCGCACTTCACGTTCCTGACCCTGCAACAAATGCTCTTCCCGGGCTTTCTGTAGAATGGGTTGCAACGCCACGCGGTCTGGCTGAATCCGTTGAATAATCAAGAAACGCCGTGCCGCTTGAATCAGGGCTGTCGCCTCTAAATAACTCTCGTCATTCAACAATGCCGGTTCACTCCAAAACCCGGACGACAGGGTCCCCTGTTCATGGGTTTCCCAAAATTCTTCGGCTTCAATGAGAAAGCATGGCAGGAAACACGACTGTTGGATAAAAGCTGTGTGATCAACACAGGCACGCGCTGACGAGGCAGAACCTGGATACCAACTGGGAACAATCCCAATGGTTCGGAATTCTGTCGCTGATTCAACTTCCAGAATCAACGCATCAAAAATATTCAGAATTCCCAGGTAAGGATCTTGGGTGTTCATGAGTATTGGTTTTCACATGGCTCGAAGATTAAGACATTCAAATACTTTCTGTATGGACAGAATGCTTGGAGGGGCTTACACCACCAAGAGCCGAGGGGGGCGTCTCTAGCCGTACTGCGACTTGAAGCAAAGAAAAAACTCTTGTTACGAAACCGCAAGCATGTGCTTCGCTAATTCAATGAATGCCAACTCAACCCCCTCTCCAGTCTTGGCGCTAGAACGAAGAACAAGGCAAGCATCTTGAGCCAGATCTTCATACATCTCTGGATCTACCTGCCATGATTCCCGAAGATCATGTTTATTAATAACCAGGACATATGGGATAGATCCTAGTGAGTGGGTCGCCATCTTGTGTAAAATGCGGGCACCCTCCAGCGAATCTTTTCTGGTGCCATCAATGACCAATAAATATCCCGCTGAACCCTGCAAGTATGAGGCTCGAACTTTCTGATAGTCATCATCTCCATACAGATCCCAGAGGATCAACAAGATCTCTTGATCAGAAAGATGAACGGTTTTTTGATCAATTTTGACTCCAATGGTGGTATGGTACTTTTCTGAAAACTGCCCAGTCACAAACCGTTTCACCAAGCTTGTTTTTCCGACGGCAAATCCCCCGAGCAGACAAATTTTTTTTTTGGGAATCACTCGTTGCCCTTCCGCTTTGGACGTCCTCTGACGTCAGAAAGAGTGACAATGTGAAATGAAACCCGCCTGCCATGAGAGATCAAACCTGCAGCATTTGACTCACCTGGATGAGAGAGATCAGGGCCCATACTAACCGGAGCCAGGACTAATCGAGAAAATTCATATTGCGAAAGAGCTTTGAAGACATAGTTCGCCCGGGCCTTGCTAAGCACCTGATTAACCGTTCGAGACCCCGGAGGACTGGCATAACCTTGGATTTCAACCCTCAGATCCACATTGAGCGCTGTGGCTTCACCATCAAGCGCTTTCAACGCCTGATGAATCTCAGCGATTTTTGATTGTTCAGACGGCTCCAGGACAGAGGCCTCATTTAAAAATTCCAGGTGAATCGCTTCAATCCTGTTTCGTATCGTGTCAAGGCGTTGCATGGTTGAATCATGCAACTGACTTACATCAATCTTGGTGACCCCGGGAAGCAAAGGCCCAACCAACTTCACGTGTGCAATCCACTCATGCGGCGCCTCTCCAGTCAACACTAAAGTCGTTCCTTCTACACGCATGTTCACAGAGGAAGGAGAAGCTAGCTGGGCAACGGCTCTCCGACGCACAAACTCAGGAGTGAGATCAAGAAAAGGCTCTAGTTGAAAGGACACTTGTTGCGGGGAATATCCAGCCTCCGCGCTGAGCTCCTCAGGATCTTGCGATAAAGGATCCCGCATACCATAGAACACCGTGCCGGATTCTTTTTCCTGAGTAGAGGTGATCACTATTCCCGGGACATTTCTGACACGATCCAGAAAAGACTCCCAACGTTGTTCCTTGTCATGACTTTGGAAAATCCACATCATTAACAAAATGAGCAAAGTTCCCATGACGATCCATAGTATCCAAGGCAAACCTGCACGAGACTTTTCAAACTGAGCCTGCAAGCATTCCTCCAAATACCTGTTCGCATCCTTAAAGGCACTGGTATCTCCTTGAAAGGTTTGCAGGGCCTCTGAATATTCGGCATGAATGAGTTCGCTCGTTTCTTGGAAAACTCCCCGGAGTTCCAAGGGAGGCGTTCCGCGTATCACACCCGCCACAATTGCGCTCGACCCTTGCTCAATCCACACGGTCAGATCGCCAACTCTTAGCGACTCCAACCCCTCACCTGTGGTCCCTCCAAAGGAATCCCGGACAAAATCTTGAATGGCCGTTAACATCCCGGAAATCACATCTTCCCCCTGCCCCGGGACTCCATCGGCAATCACATGATTTAACAACAAGCCAGTTTTTTTGTGAATCAGAAACACCTGCTCCACACGGAACCGCAGCGTATGCAGCAACACAACTTCCGAAAAGGATTTCCCAGTCCTGAAAGCTTCCCACCTCCATTGCAGCCCCCGCCAGGACATACTATGGTCCAGCGTTTGATTTAACGATTGCAACATCGTGCGCATCGCTTGGCGCATCGCTTGGCGCACAGCTGCCCCAATAATGGGAGCCATCGTATCGCTAATCAATTGAGGGGATTCTTTAATGGAACGTGCAAAAGCTTGTTGGGTGACCGGAACCATTGACGCCAGCAATCGATCATCCTGTTTGGCCCTCAAGCGAATCGCATCAGGTAAGACGCGACTAATTTCGTGTGGCTTCAGAGTAAAACTATCAAGACGGGACGCGAGACGCTCAAGCTGAGACTGCTCAGGTCCCAGCAAGAGATGCCGGAGATGAGAAAAACCCTGAGACTCTTTAACAGAAAATTTTGAAGGAGGATCCGAAGAAGGAGAACGTGGTGTACCTGCCATTATTTCATTCTCAACACCAGTGTTTTTTCAGCGCCACCAATAGCGGACTCACAACTCTCTTGGGAACGAATACCATGTTTCACGTTAACAATAATCTATCTAGGTACCTATCTCCACAACATCAAGAATCATGGGAACTCTGCTCCCTGGTTTTTAAGCGCAGAGCCAAATCCATTAACATTTCCGATAACACCACCCGGTCAGTTTTATCGTCTTTCAGCTCTTGGAAACCCTGGTCAACCTGAGCCTGTAACTGCGAAAACTTTTCCGAATAATTATCGGAGAGTTCTTGCTTTTGTTGGGTCAGATTGACCTCAATGGTAGAAAATTGTTGCGAGGCTTTTGCATCCAACCCTGCCAGCCGCTCTTCCAACCTTTTTCCTAATTGTTCGATGACTGATCTCACATCTACGACTTCTGAGGTTCGAGCCGTTTGCTCGTTTTCAAGGTGCTCTGTGATCCGTTTCATTTCACTGTTCAAAGAGTGTTTGAGAGCAGTTAATGACTCAGAGACTTCAGCTCGAAGCGCCGTACTTTCCTCACGCAACTGGCTTTCCAAATTTGCGAAACGGTGCTCGAACTCCCGGCTTTGAGCTCCAAATAAAATATCCCTGACTTTTTCGAGATTGCCCTCCTCCGGTTTCGCATCTAGTTCGGATTTCGCCGCCGAAGTGGGTTGGCCCGCCAGGGGTCCTGTCACTTTGTAAGAGAGAGATTTTGATGGTTTAGAGGGTTCGGTTTTGTTCATGATTTGTCACTCCATCATAAATCTACGCCTAGGAAAGATCACTTAGTTCTGCGCATCCTACCACCACAGAGATATCGGAACAAGTAAGGGTCTGTAGACGAACGCCGCTTGCGGCGTTTTTCAACTGCCCCATAGGCTCTTCGACTATACCCTCTTATCTCCACCGCCCAACATTCCACCTTAGAACTAATTTAGGTGAAAATGACTAAAAAATCCCTGAAATAGCCTAATGTTTCAAAAAAAGCTACGCAGGAGCTGTTGTGAGCGAATAAACCCTAAACGGTGGAACTGACGAGGGCACGCGGGAAAGTAGAGGAAAAGGCAGCGAAGCTCTAAAAAGCTTCAATCCTGTCAGGTCAATCTTTTTCCGGCTCGGAACCGCCATGCTTGTGTGTGACACGATCTTCATCGAATAACTCAGCCATTTCTTGCGCCATGATGTCATTATCATGCGGGAGGGAAACAACTGACAATTCTTTTTTAACTTTTGGAGGTTGTGGCTTCACATCTTGTTCACCAGCCTTAGTACTTTCTACTTCTTCAGGAGGTTTGGCGTCATCCATTGTTACGATCTCCTCTACAATGACTATTCAAAAGATTCCAAAAAGGATCGCTCTGTAAACTGCATTTGACATCCTTCGCAGGTTACAAAATAAATTGATTCGCGGACTGATACCACTGCTCTGAAATCCAGTGCTACACCCCGATGCCGGCAAGAAGGGCAGGCAATTTCCTTAAGCCAATAAGGGACATCAGGCTGCGTTTGCAGATAAAACTCCATATCCGTATGGAC
Source organism: Nitrospirales bacterium (assembly GCA_965223315.1). Taxonomy (GTDB): domain Bacteria; phylum Nitrospirota; class Nitrospiria; order Nitrospirales; family UBA8639; genus Nitrospira_E. The sequence continues at coordinate 1,169,961 of CBDCWD010000004.1, read as the reverse complement.
CGGAAAGGTATAAAAACAGTCCCGACAGATCGCTTTCCATTCCCCATCTCCAGCAACCGTTGTCCGAGAATCAATCCCAAAACGATTGCCTTTACAAATCGCACATTTCGCTTCGCCTAACCGTTGCTCAACTTCTTGAATGCTTAATTGAACCATCTGTCTTCCTTCATGTTATTTCACCATTCTTCTCGTTCTTTAATATTTCAGTATAAGTAGCTCGTGACGTTCCCGCAACTACAACATCCCGTCTCCTGAAGAATCCAGAAGCCCCCGCCAAATTGTGCAAGGTTTCTACGAAACTGCCTTGTGTTTTCGGACGACCTAGCCGAAAAGATCAACATCATGATCAGCTATGTTGACCATCAGCTCTATGTTGGTGACCAGATGGACGCTGAATCTCCCCCGGCATTTATCAGCGCCGTGCTCTGGACCGCGCCAGACATTCCACTGTCGCCCCCTCCTGGCCTCGCCTTCGGACGGCTGCCCCTGAAAGAATATACGGAACCAGATCTCATTGATCTACAGATGGGTGTTGAGTGGCTAGATCAACGGTTACCGGAACATCAGATACTCGTCGCTTGCCGCCTGGGCTTTGGACGCTCCCCCTCTGTTACTATCGCGTATCTTTGCTGCGTGCTTGGCCTTTCCTACAAAGAAGCTGAAGATCTGCTAATTCAAAAGCGTCCGGGGACAACACCTCTTCCCCGGTTAGATTCATTAATCACGCGACTTCAAGAAACTGCCACCCCTTTCAGTCCCGCTACTCTCGCTAAAACTTTTTGATCCACGTCACACTTGTTTCCAGAAGTTTTCCTCCGTTTCCATCATCTCGTTTTTCTCGTGCCTATTGAAGATTTTCAGCTTTAACATGAAATTTGTTACAACCCATCTATCGTCCCTCTAGCAGTCAGTCATGCTATAAGGTACCAAGATCAATGTTAACGCAGCCTCATTCTCAAGAGTTATGTACAAGGGGTTCAGAATCCGGGTGTCATCCCCGCAGTTTTTTAGCGGGGATCCATCCGAAAAAGACAGAACCTGGATTCCCGATGAAAGATGTCGGGAATGACAGAAACCCATTCCTTTACAAGTCTCAGCTTTATTTATCCACCCACTGGAGTCGATTAGCAACCATAAGACTTCGCTAATGTATTTTTTCGAAACACCACTCTTCGAATCACCGGATTTTTTCACAAGCGTGATTTATGCCAGAACTTCCTGAAGTTGAAGTGGTTGTGGAACAGTTGAACGCCCATATTCTTGAGGCACAGATTATGAGTTTGGCCATCCACCGTCCTGATATCGTTCGTTCAGGGCATAACCTCATCCCATGGTTTCAGCATGCCAAAGTCACGGATATCCATCGAATTGGCAAATGTGTCGTCATGACATGCCAACGGTCTCAGGATACCCGATATCTCCTCTCGGAATTGGGCATGACGGGACTCTGGTTTTTTTCGGCAGACCTGGCAAGCTCGCCCCAACACATCCATTGCACCATCACCCTATCTGGCTCAGAGACCAAAGAACTGCATTATTGGAACTCTCGTCGATTTGGCCGACTTTGGTTCTTTGGGCTATCTGACTTGGAAGCATTCACGCAACGGCGATTTGGACCAGATGCTCTCACTATTTCTCAAGAAGCCTTTTGCCAACGTGTCCAATCGACTCGCGGCCAATTAAAAGCCTTTCTCCTCAATCAGCATCGCCTGGCTGGCATTGGGAATATCTATGCGAATGAAATTCTCTTTCGCGCTCGCATCCACCCTCATGCTAACGGGCACCAACTTCGCCGAGCATCATGCCAACGGCTTTATTCGACGATGCAACAAGTCTTGCGTGAAGGAATCAAAGCTGGGGGATCCTCCATCCGGGATTTCCGTGCTCCGGACGGGACACGCGGTCACTTTCAGGAAACCCATCAGGTGTACCAAAAGGATGGCCGGCCTTGCCCACATGGCTGTCCTACAACAATCAAACGATTACAACAAGAACGCAGCTCGTTTTATTGTCCATGTTGTCAAAAGAAGCGCTAACACATCCAACGTTTCCTTGAGACCAAGTTTGGGCCTTTGGTGGATCTGTTGAAAAAAGCCGCCAGCGGCGTTCTCGCCCTTTTTCCGTGCTCACGTAGTGCCAGTACGCTCCGCGCGCAAAAAGGGCTGCGGCCTTCCCTTCGAATAGCCTCAGGACAGGACTGGACGGACTTTTTTGAACAGACCCGAGGCTGCTCATAGTAAACAGCTTCCTGCCAAGATATGGCCCTTGATATCTTCACTATTCAACACTCCCTTGGTAGAATGTCGGCTGCCTGGTAGGACTATTGACAAATTTGGGTTGGAGGAAGGTAATTCACACCATCTGTGCGAAAAATTAAACTACGAGAAGGGGTAGATTTAGCAAATCTCTTTGGGCCACAAGACCTACACCTCAAAATGATTGAAGGGGAGCTGCAGGTCAATATGGCTGCGCGAGGAGATGAAATTACCCTGAATGGGCAGCCTGATTCTGTCGAGCGAGCGGAACACATACTCCAGGAGTTAGCCGATTGGACACGCACACGGCATGAATTGAAACCAGAAGATATCTCGAGAGCCATCCGCGCAACTGAAGAGAAACGAGACGTTCCTCTCAAGCCTTATACCTTTTCCACGGACACCCTTTCCACAACAAAGGGCACAGTTAATCCCAAGACTCCGACGCAGCAAGTCTATCTTCAAGCAATCAAACAATCCGATCTCGTCATTGCCATTGGTCCTGCAGGAACGGGAAAGACCTATCTGGCGATGGCCATGGCTCTGGCAGCCCTCTCCCACAAACACGTCAGACGTATCATTCTCGCGCGTCCCGCCGTAGAAGCCGGAGAACACCTGGGATTTCTTCCGGGCGATTTGTTTGCCAAAGTCCATCCCTACTTGCGGCCTTTATATGATGCCCTCTACACCATGATGGATATTGAACGGGCTAACCGCCTTATTGAGCGAGGTGAGATTGAAATTGCCCCGCTGGCTTTTATGCGAGGCCGGACATTGGACGATGCCTTTGTTATTTTGGATGAGGCGCAGAATGCCACCACGGAACAGATGAAAATGTTTCTCACGCGGCTGGGCATGAATTCCAAAGCCATCGTCACAGGAGATGTGACGCAAATCGACCTGCCTGATTCTCAGAAATCGGGGTTAACGCAAATTGCGGAAATTCTCACAAATATCAAGGGGATTCAATTCGTCTATTTTTCCGAGCAAGATGTCGTTCGTCATCGGTTGGTCAAGGCCATTATTCAAGCATATGAACGATATGAACAAGACACCGAATCATCAACAAACGGCCAAGGACCCAAGGCCTGATGCGACATGGCCATCTGGCTCCGCAACCATCTTCGACGCCTCGCTGTCCGGCCCAGAACCATTCAACGGGTGACTCAGGCGATATTAGAACAAGCCAAGGCCCCCAACGCAGATTTAAGTCTCTCCTTGGTTGGAAAAACCCGGATGCGCAGTCTCAACCGGCAATATCGTGGACGGGATTCCCCAACAGATGTTCTTGCCTTCCCCATGAACGAAATAGGGAAACCGCGCCAAGCATTGTTGGGAGATGTTGTGATCTGTGTACCAATAGCAATCGCCCAAGCTTCGCGATTCGACAACACCCCGGACCAAGAGGTGCTTCGACTGTTGATTCACGGAATTCTGCATCTTCTGGGATATGACCATGAACGTTCCCCACAAGAAGCCAAGCGGATGCAACGAAAGGAACACGCCATCATCAAAAAACTTTCTCCGACACCACGGCTTCTCCCATAAAATCAAGACCTCAACACGTATCCTCTCCACCTTTCTATATCCTGTATGAGCTGGCTGCAACGTCTTCAAGATGGATTAGAGAAAACGCGTCAAAACGTGCAAAGTTCATTGCGCCGCATGGTGGGAGGGCAGCTTGATCCCGCTGTGATGGAAGATGTTGAGGGAAGTCTCTTGCAAGCGGATGTGGGCGTTCGCACTGTCCAACGGTTCCTCGACGAAGTGAACGCCCAAACCGGCCCGTTTCAATCTTCCACTCCGCTCGAGATCTTACAGAATCTTCTTCTGGATATACTCAAGAACGCCGAAACAGAGCCACTGGAAGATATCATTCGCCAAGGCCCCAAACCCTTTGTCTGTCTCACAATTGGCATTAATGGGGTCGGGAAAACCACCACCATCGCCAAATTGGGCCACCGCTTCAGCCAGAAAGGGCTCAAGACACTCTTTGTAGCTGGGGATACGTTTCGCGCCGCCGCTATTGAGCAATTAGATATTTGGGGCAAGCGGGCAAGTGTGGATGTCATTAAACATCAACAAGGCTCTGATCCCGCAGCCGTTGTGTTTGATGGCATCGTTGCCGCGAAATCACGCGATGTGGATATTGTTCTTATCGACACGGCCGGACGGCTCCACACCAAAATCAATTTAATGGATGAATTAAAAAAGATTAAACGTATCATCCAGCGGGAAATACCTGACGCACCTCATGAAACACTGCTCGTCTTAGACGGCACACTCGGACAAAACACTATCGCGCAAGCACGCCAGTTTCATGAATCACTCGGCGTCACAGGATTGGCACTGACGAAACTTGATGGCACGGCTAGAGGCGGCGTGGTCGTCGCCATCGTTGAAGAACTCAACCTGCCCATCCGGCTCATTGGTGTCGGCGAAAAAGAAGAAGACCTGCAAGATTTCAAGGCTTCCGCGTTTGTCGAAGCCTTACTCCCCCAAGAATCCCCTCCTGCCTCATGATGGTCATCTCTCGCTGGCTCATCTGGTTCATAGTTGGGGCACGCCTAATTACGACCCACATTGCTGAAGCCTCTCCACCACCGTCCATACATCATCGACTCACCGTTGAATTAGACCCTGAGACCCATCGCCTCACCGCGACGGATGCTCTTCATTTGCCAAAGGGCTTGTTGAGAACCACGCCTCTTACGTTTGTTCTGAATACACATCTAATAATAGATAGAGTGGAGATAAACGGTCAGCCGGCCACGGTTTCGAAATTTCCTGAAGGTCATTCTGAGCAAAGCAGTTTCACAAGATGGATGATCGAACATCCTTCATCTAGCCTTCAACAACAAAAGGCCACAGCCCACCTCGTCATTGCATATCATGGAGAAATCGACGACTCGCCAACAACATCGGGAGGCCTTCGCTTCACCATGCCGGATCAGACCAATGGGCATATTGGTCCACAAGGGATCTACCTCTCTTCGGAAACATTTTGGTATCCCACCTGGGAACAGCATCTCGTCACATTTGATCTGGAAATTTCATTGCCTTCGGACTGGCACGTTATCACTCAAGGAGAAGAAATCCAGCAAACGGTGGCGCAACCTCATCGAACCACTCAATGGCGCATCGCCTCTCCCACAGAGGCTTTGACTTTGGCCGCGAATACCTTTGCCGTTCAGAAAAAACCATGGCGGGATATTCAACTCGCGACCTACCTGTTTTCCCAAGAAGCACCATTAGCCGAACAATACCTGGATGCCACCGCCACCTATCTGGAACTGTATACCAAACTCTTGGGCCCTTATCCTTTTTCACAATTTGCGGTCGCCGAAAACTTTTTCCCAAGCGGTTTAGGGATGCCCTCTTTCACTCTGCTTGGACAACGCATTGTGCAACGCGGCTATACACAGCCTTACTCACTTGGCCATGAAATTGTGCATTCATGGCTCGGCAATTCCGTATTCAATGATTTCAGCAAAGGCAATTGGGTGGAAGGTCTCACCACCTATCTGGCCAACTATTACTATGATGAAGCCACGGGAAACCAGAAGGCTGCGCTCAAAACCAGACGGCGGATGATGGATGAATACAACCTCTATGCCACACCGGAACAGGACTATCCCATCCGTCAGTTCCACCACAAGGAGACCCGGATCGATAACGCGGTGGGCTATCAAAAAACCGCACTCGTTTTTCATATGCTCAGGCAGGAAATCGGTGACGAGGCTTTTTTTCAGGGCATTAGTCGTATCGTTCAAGAAGGAACAGGACAATTCTTTGAATGGCAAGATCTCCAACGGGTCTTCTCACACATTGCAAAGAGAGATTTACAAGATTTTTTTCACCAATGGATCGAACAACCTGGCGCTCCAGAGTTAGAGCTCACAGACCTCCTGGTTCGACCGGACCCTCTTCGGCCTGGCAATTCAACTCTAGCTGGCACCGTATCCCAACAGAATGCGATCTACGCACTACCTCTTCCCATCCACGTGACTCTTGAAGATGAAACTACATTCAACACCACGCTCCAACTCAATCAAGCCAATCAACCCTTCACGTTGAAACTCACCAGTAAGCCAACGTCGATCACACTTGATCCCGAGCATCATTGGCTTTTGCGCCGAGCACGCCAACAGATCCGTCCCATGCTGAATGCCTGGGATACGGCCACTCGTCGTATCGTGATTCAGGCAACATCTCCATCAAAAGAAGAAAAAGCCAGCTTTCAAGGACTCCTCAGACGGCTTCAAGGACAGCCTGGCATTGAAATACAGCAACACGATGCTCCCGCAATAGCAGAAGAGGCTTCGTACCTTATTCTCGGCACAGCAGCCCACCAGCTATTGGCCTCGCAAACCCTGCCAACTTGTCAGGAACAGGTTCAGATCGACCCCAACGGTCTCACTATTCTAGAGCGGAAATTTGAAGACCAAGACATGGCCTTTCTCATCACCTGTCCGCACCCAAAATCCCCGAACCACACCGTCTCGTTCTTTTTTGGTCTTTCTCCAAAAGCCGTCGCACCCGTAGTTCGACTCCTGTTTTTCTACGGGTGGGATAGCTATTTAGTCTTTCACCAAGGCAAAGTTGTTGCCCGTGGGATGTTCCAGCCAGTACACTCTGCACGTGAATTTCCTATCCCAACACCATAATCATTTCCCCTCCTTTGTAAGGAGGGGCTAGGGGAGGTAGAGACACCACTAATGTTTCGAAAAATCGAAATTATAAACCTGTTAGCATGTGCAATATTGACGGTCGTCTTCCTTGTCCTTTCTCCCCTAGCATGGGCAACAGACTTGAAAACAAAGTCCCCAGAGAAAGCCAAGCCCGAACCTCATCTTGCCAATATTCAGCAACTCACCTTTTCCGGAAAAAATGCCGAAGCCTACTTCTCGCCCGACGGCTACAAACTTGTGTATCAATCAACATTAGAACCCGACGGCAAAACCTTACGGTCCTGCTACCAAATCTACACCATGAATCTCGATGGCTCGAACGTCCGCCGTGTCAGTACGGGGTTAGGCGGCACCACCTGCAGTTATTTTTTCCCGGGAAGTCGACGCGTCCTTTTTTCCTCAACCCATTTCAATAGTGTGCACTGCCCGCCAAAACTTCCACGAACCAAACACTACCGATGGGCCCTTGATAATTACGACATTTTTTCCATGAATATCGCCGGAACCGATTTACAACGCTTGACCTCAACGCCAGGATACGATGCGGAAGCCACCATTGCCCCAAACGGACGGATTATGGTGTTTACTTCCATCCGAGATGGCGACTTGGATCTCTACACGATGAATGTTGATGGAAGAGACGTCAAACGATTAACAAAAGAGGTAGGCTACGATGGCGGAGCGTTTTTCTCTCCAGACAGCAAACGCATAGTCTATCGCGCCCATCATCCAACAACCAAGGAAGAAGTGCAGGCCTACCGAGAGTTATTACATCAAAATCAGGTTGAGCCCTCGAACCTGGAAATCTTTGTGATGAATGCGGATGGCTCTCACAAAACTCAAGTAACCGACAATGGGCGATCCAACTTTGCACCATACTTCTTTCCTGACGGCAAGCGTATTATCTACTCTTCGAATCTCGCGACACCCGCCGATCATCCAGGCCGTCCATCGTTTCACCTTCATGCGATTGAAGACGATGGCAGCAAACCTGAACAAATTACCTTTAACGGAAACTTTAACAGCTTTCCCATGTTCTCACCTGACGGCAAACAACTGGTCTGGTCCTCCGACCGCAATGCCACCAACAAAGGGGAATTCAACATTTTCATCGCTGATTGGGTTCCGTAAATTTTCCCTCGTCCCTGGTGGAGAGGGAAGGGTCAGGGGAAGACTAAGAAGAATTCAAAGACACCAATCCATCGTGACTAGCCACCTACCTTTACCTAAGTCACCCGCTTCTCTCATCCTCGAAAAACATGCCCCCAATGTAATCATCGGACTTTCTCTCCTTCTCTTCATCGGATTGTTTATCGCGATAGGGCAAGTTGACCATCCCACCCTCAACATCGTCCATAGCTTTACAGACCCGCTGGTGGATGAAATTGGCGACATTGGCAATACCTTAGGAGACGGCCTCACGTTAGTGTTCATTTCCTTAGCCATTGGCGGAATTGGTCTCTGGCTCAAATCAGAGCGCTGGAAATACGCTGGCCTCTTTTCGTTACTCGCCCATGGCATCAGTGGATTACTCACCCAAATCCTTAAGCACAGCCTTAGTCGGCCCCGGCCACGTCTCATGGACACCACAACATGGGAAATCGGTCCGACGCTGGAAAGCGGCTTGGACTCTTTTCCCTCCGGCCATACTTCAGCCTCGTTTTCGGTGGCCATGGTGTTTGCCTATTACTTCCCGAACGCAAGGTTCATCTGGTTCGGACTCGCCAGCTTTATTGCTACCTGCCGAGTCATCAAAGGCTCGCACTTCCCGACGGATATCCTGGGAGGCCTAGTGGTAGGAATAGGGACAGGACTCGTCTTAGTCTATACCCGTGACACCTGGAAAGACGTGGCAGTCAGTGCCTTAGCACAGGGCCTCCCCTGGGTCGTGACGGCCTTTGGCCTATTCTGGATTCTCATTCCACATCCAGGCATTGAACTGGAACCCAATATATCCCTGTTTATGGGACTTGTCGCAATCATGGCAGGATGGGGGCTTCGCCTTTGGTGGATACGAGAATGTTCAACCCCCAACCCGAAGAAAAGAGAAGGAAAAGAAAAACCGCACCCTCCTGCCTGGCCCCGTCTCCTTATGGGCCTGGGTTTCGCCGCAAGCACCGGCAGCCTCATTGTCGTAGGCGCCAGCTTGATGGCAGGCATGATCTGGTGGCTGAGGGCTCAATCTACATTCATGTCCCAGCCGGAACCCCTTAACAGTTTCACAACCGGCCTCAATCCTCTCATCATCGAAGCCGTACTAGGAATCACCATGTGCCTGTTGGCGCTACTGGCATTTTCTATCCGATCCACATGAGGACACACGGCGCGAAGAGCACCACGTCTGTACGCGCCCGAGGCTGTGAGCACGCGGGTGTACGAGAAATACTTCAAGCACCCCGCACCCAACTACTGGTGGTTTCATGCGAAAACACCCAGAAAAAACCCTTGTCAAATTGTAGTTTTTACACTACGCTAGACATACATGCAAAAATACGACATTGAGGAGTATGAGACTGAGCGCGGAAAAGCCCCCTTTGCCGATTGGCTCAAACGCCTGAAGGATAAAACTGGGCAAGCCAAACTCTTAGCCCGTCTTACCCGTGCATCCTTTGGCAATTTTGGTGATTGGAAAGAGATTAAAGGAGCCAGACGATTATATGAAATGCGGGAACATTACGGCCCCGGCTATCGTATTTTCTATACGCTCGTGGGTGACAAACTGATCGTGCTGTTAGCCGGATCTAGCAAAAAAGACCAAAAAAAGGCAGTCGCCCAAGCCAAGCAATACTTGGCGGATTATGAAGAAAGGACGAAATCATGAACAAGAAAGCCTCACGGCCATTTCATACAACAAGTAAAGAAATGTTAAAAGACCCGGAAGTCGCAGCCCAATACCTAGAAGAAATCCTTGCAGATAGAAACATGGAATTATTTACGGCAGCGCTGAAAGATGTGGCTGATGCACGGCTAGGTGGAATGACTGCCTTGGCGAAAAAAACAGAACTCAGCCGGGAGCAGTTATATAGAACGCTTTCAAAAAACGGGAATCCAAGACTAACAACACTGTCAGAGGTGCTTCATTCAGTGGGTCTCCGCGTAGCAGTAGCACCAGATGCACGATGATTTGGAAAATGGTCTGTGACAAGGGTCTTGTCACCTTAACTCATCTTTGACAGGCATGCCCCCATGAAGACGAACCGGAGACAGCCGGATTACACAGTTGGAGCGGCGGTATCAGCAAATTGAACAACTGCCGGCCAAAGACCGGCGACAACTCTTGCAGTTGATGGATACCGTTGTGCAGACGGTTCAGCTCAATGGAATGGCATAGGCCAAGAAGGTGAGGCAAAGCCGCGGCTAAAAACGGAGGATTTTTTCAGAGAACAACAAACAACAACAGATGTGACCCCTTTTTGACCCCTTTTTTGGTATCCCGGTATGAAACAGGCAGCCTAGCCCCCGGTTTGCTCTACGCTCCTTTGTTGGGTGAGACCCCGTTTCCGTGAACAACCCCGATTAGGCGAAGAGCTGGGCGGGGAGATCGAGCGTGAGAGGAAAGACGGAGGTGGTGTGGCGAGCATCGAGCCGCACATACTCAATGGTGCCGGTGAGGCCCACGACAATGACCTCTTGAACGCCCGAGTGCAAATAGCCGTGAATCTTATGATCCATTTCTCCTTTGCGGTTACCTGGTGAGAGCACCTCCACGACGAGGTCGGCTGCTTCGAGGACATCCTGTTTGGCCAGAGCCGCGTTCCATTGCTCTGTTGGCATCCAGACCACATCGGGAACCCGAACTCCGGCTGATCGCGTGAGAATGGCGGCTTCCACGACGGCCATCCCGCCTAATTGCGTTTGCAGTTGCCACGCGATTTGGGTGCAGAGGCACTGATGCCTGTTGGTTGGGTTTGGACTCAAGACGAGTTCTCCATATTCGGTCAGTTCATAATGGTCAGGGGATTGCTCATCCTGGGCGAGTTCGGCCCAACGGTGCATCAGGTCGTGTTTGGCAATCGGGGGGGTGAGATGGGTGAGACTCATGGTCATCATTCTAGGCGTGGCTTCCTATCCTGTCAATGCGCTCAATACTGGGTCATAGAGGATTCGCCCCCGCGTTTGACGCGCTCCATGGTATGGACGTAAATATTGGTTTGCTTCAGAGAACTGTGTCGCAGCATATCCCGCACGGCGGTCAACGGCGCCCCCATCGAGCGACATGGTGGCGGCGGAAATGGTGCAAATTCCACGAGCGGCGTAAACTGATCCTGTCAACGAGGTGTGAGCTTTGAAGGCCGCCCCCAGGAGACAATCGCCTTGCGCAAGAACCGTGTGGCCGCAGCTTGATCACGCTTGGCACTGAGGAGAAAGTCAACCGTGTTCCCATGTTGATCGACGGCGCGATACAGATACACTCACTTGCCTTTTACGCGAACATAGGTCTCATCAATAAACCAGGAGTTCCCCACAGGCCGATGGACTTGCCGCCATTTCTTTTCAAACACGAGGGGCCTCCGCGCAGCCTTCCACACCAATCACCTTGTGGATCAAGGGTTTTCCACGAACAGCCGCTGTGCGATTAAGGCCTCCTGAGGGCTCGCATGTCACTTGCTAGAAAGTACGTGGCATGCCTCGTTCCACACTCATACAGCGGCCGCGAGATCCCCGCATAAGCTGGACCACCCGAGAGCAGACGATCTTAGAGCAGGTTGTGGCTGGATATACCAGTCAAGAGATCGCAAGGATTCTGCACCTTGAAGTTGCAATTGTCGAACACAATTTTGCCGGGATGCGGCGGAAGGGTCGTGCCACCAATCGCGCGGCCTTGGTCGCACTGTATCTCAGCCAGCGGCGCAGGGTTTGATGTTCCTCTGACCACCACACCGCATCAGGTGCACAGAACACTCCGGATGATGGCTTGCGAACGCTCCTCCCCACATATGGGAGAGCTAGTCAGGGTCAGCGAGTGCTCGATCATGCTCGTGATGGTTGCAGCACTGGTATCCGCGCGTCGGCTTGACACCCTTGGTGTCATGGAGGCACGCTCTGTCTATAAAGCAGTTCACCACGCCATCAGTCATTCCTGTTGAACGGATCGCGCGTTTGATATATCTCATCCGTGGCGCGAAGATCATGGTCAATAGCGATTTAACGGCGCTCTATGGGGTAATACCAGAGTCTTCAACCAAAGTGTGCCCGGAACATTGAACGGTTTCCTGACGAATGTGCGTTTCACCTCTTTCGCAATGAGTTTGATGCATGGATATCATAATTTGTGATATCCCACCTCCAAGGACGACGAGACGCTGATGACCTTCTCTGAACTCATTCGGATGCTAGAAAAGCATGGATTCACCCTGCTGAAGGGAAAGGGGTCCATTCGCTATTATCGCAAGGCGGGACATGACAAACTGATTCGGGTCGATTATCATGGAAAGAAAGAAGTGCCCACAGGCACGTGCCACGCCATTCTCAAGGCCGCTGGTATCACACGCTAAGGACCATTGCGATGCTTGATTTGCCTTACTCCCTGGTCATTGAAGCCACCGACGACCCGACCTTCTTCGGGTTTTATTCACCCGATCTCGATGGGTTCACCGGCACAGGGCATTCCATTGAAGATTGTCTGTATCATGCGAAATGGGGGATGGAAGAACATCTTAACCTGATGCACCACGAGAATGTGGTCATTCCCTCGGTCAACCCGTCCCCGACCGTGCTAATCAAAAACGCTGCGCCCGCCGCCAGCCTGTCGTAAGCCAGCCCACGGCCGGTTACTGGCGTTCGATTGGCACCTGGTCGCTCATCACGCACACGTCTAAGTCTGACCGAGAATTGTTTCTTGATCCATCTCATCCCACGATAGTCCACTCTGGTCCTCAAATTTTTCGACTCCAGTGGATGGATAAACAAAACTGAGCCTCGTAGAGAACTGTGTTTCTGTCATTCCCAACATTTTCCATCGGGAATCTAGGTTCTGTCTTTTTTCGGATGGATCCCCGCCAAAAACTGCGGGGATGACACATGGGTTCTGAACCCCCTCACACACAACTCTGGAGGATGTAGCTTAGTGAACAGTGGTCTTAGTATGTTCGATGTCTCTCGACCGCCATACCCCGCCAACTTTGACAATCACACAGCATGCGTATTACAATGTGTAATACGAATCACGTCTGGAGGAGACATGGGAACCAAAACTATTCGATTAGACGAGGAAACAGAACAAATTTTAGAACACATTATTCAATCAACAGGATTATCTATCTCCGGAGCGTTAAAAAAAGGACTCCACGTCCTACACCGTGAGATCGATCAGCATACCCATCAAACCCCCTATGCAATTTATCAAGAACTAGACCTGGGACCTGGCGGATATGGCATTGCCCCTTCCACGAAAAGCCGGGAAGGGGTCAAAAAAGCCCTTCAGAAAAAACTACGGCGATGACCCTCATCGATACGGGACCATTTGTCGCCTTGTTTGACCCCAAAGATGCCCAACACGATCGATGCCAAAAAATCCTCAAAAGAAATCACGCCCCTCTGATGACAACGATTCCCGTTCTCACAGAATCGTTTCATATGCTTTCACCAGAAAGTTATGGGTCAGATCGCCTGCGCGACTTTATCCTCAAGGGAGGCGTATCCGTCTATTATCTTGATTCGAGAGGATTAGAGCGAAGCTTTGAATTAATGGAGCAGTATGCGGATCATCCTATGGACTTAGCAGATGCTTCCATCGTCGTTGCGGCCGAAACCTTCCACTCCAAAAAAATTTTCACCCTCGACCGACACGATTTCGAGACGTATCGTATTCGACAAGGCCATCGCCACATAACATTTGAAGTTATTTCATAGAGAACACTAGACCGATAGTGGATCTGTTGAAGAAAGCCGTCAGCGGCGTTCCCTTCGACATGCTCAGGGCAGGCTCCCGAGAGAAACCTCAGAGGATACTTTTGGGACCAGCCCAACGTTGTTGACCGCCAAGGGCTTCATGACGAAGTAAGGCTTTTGATATCTTCCCGCAAATAGCTTGGTGGAGCTTTTCCCTGTGTCTTTACGCAAGAGGGAGTGGTCATGCTCTCCCATGCCTTGCGGGGTAAACAGGCGGTCCACTTTTAAACTGGTGTCTTTCTCGAATTTCGCGTAATATTGAGACTATGAACAGACAACAGATTCTTGAACGACTACGCGCCCACCAACCTGAGCTTGAGTCCATGGGAGTGAAGCATTTGACGCTGTACGGATCAGTAGCGCGAGACACACAGCATCCTGGCTCAGACGTGGATTTGGCCGCCGAATTCAACCGCCCCGATCAACCCGTTGGACTGTTTCAATTTGCTCGTATCGAAGAGCACTTAACGCAACTGCTGGCACAGCCTGTGGACCTGACAACCCCAGAGGGCCTTGTCCCGTATGTGCGTGCAGGATACGAACGGGAGTGCGTCCTTGTCTTCTGAGGACTCCGCGCGCCAGGTTCAGGCCGAAACCTGGCGTTTACAGGAGATTGTCAAACATATTGATCTTGCTAATCAGATCATCGACGGAAGGGACTTGGATGCCTTGCAGACTGATGACAGGGCAGTCTTAGCGTTAGAACGGTGTGTTCATATTGTGACTGAAGCGGTCATTCAAATCGGAGAGGCACGGATGCGCTACATTGCCCCAGATCAACCGTGGCGTGCCATTCGATCGATGGGCAACAAACTCCGCCACGAATATTGGGGGGTTGATTTAGCCGTGCTGTACGACACCGTCCATGCCGACTTCCCCTCGCTGTACTGTGCATGCGCTCAAGCCCTTGCCACTGATCGAGGTCAGGATTGAGAAAAAAGGCGCTCAAAGGTTTAACAGTCACAATCTGTAACCTTAGAACCTTCGATTTACTGTTATTCAATATTTACAGGAGCGGTTCGCTGGAGAGGAGGGAAAAGCCGCTATGCTCCAAAACCACCGTCCAATCAGACACGGCTTCTGGAATTTTGCGACGAAGATGGGTTTGAAGAATCACCATTTTTTTACCCGGGGCAGCCAAATGCTCTTGCCACTCTTGCTCATCCCGTGGCCCGAGAAAATGGACTTTGCCCTGGGCATAGAAGCTCAAAGATGGACGTTTCCGCCCAACCTGCAGAAGCCGGTCTTCATGTTTCAGATTGTATCCGGCAATCGAGGCTAATTGTTGCGGCGATTCGATGAAGTACATATGGTAGAGCGGAACGGCTCCCTTGATTACTAAAATACCAAAGATCACCATCATTCCACCGGCCATTCCCAAGGCCCACGTTCGCTTGGTGTCTGAATCCAAGCAATGTCGTATACCCATCGTGCCCAACACAATAACGAGTCCCAGGATGGTTGGAAGCCATCCAAACTCTACATGCACGGCCGCTGGAAACTCTTGAGAAATTTTCTTGAGGAAATGCTGAAAGGCCGCCGGAGCTAGAATGATCGCAATTCCCAACACATAGCCCATTCCTAGAAGAAGACGCCGGGAAGTCCGCCAATCCAGAAGAGATGTCTGTGTCAGAAACCGCTGCCACCAAAGGGCTACCAAAATGGCAGACGCAGGGAACAAGGGATAAATATAATGCGGCAGACGAGTGGCGGAAAGCGTGAAGAAGATGAGGACACCTAAGACCCACGCACTCAGAAAGAATTCCAAATTATGTGCCTCGCTGGGAAACGCGGATCCGTTCCAATACAATTTCCACTTCTTGATTGATTGATAGAGTATCGAAGGCAGGAACGCGCTCCAAGGGAAAAACCCAAGCAGCAAGATGGGCACATAAAAAAAGAAAGTTCCACCATGACCTTCCATCGGGTTCATAAACCGCCCGGTCGTATTGGCTTGGGCCGCCGCCCAATAGGCCTCACCATGAATTTGGAACATGGCCACATACCAGGGAGCCGCCACAATAAGCACAAGACATGTGCCAAGTAGAGGAAGCCCCTTTTGCCAAAAAGATGTCCATTGGCGGGTGAGGAGGAGATAGGGAAGCACGCCGACCAATGGAATGATAATGCCGACCGGTCCCTTAACCAACATACCGAAACCCATGGCCAGATAAAAACAGACAAACCACCAACGGCTATTTTTCCTGGACCTGCTGAGCCCTTGCCAGAAGCTATATCCCGCCAATGTCGTAAACACGACGAGTTCTGGGTCCGTCAGCACAAGCCGATTGATGGCGAGAAATTCCATATTCAGCAGCAACATGATTGACGAAAGCCACGCCATTGGTGCACCCAGCCATCGATAGACAAACGCATACTGCAACAACAAAACCCCAAGACCCGAAATTGCCGAAGGAAATCGGGCAGCAAATTCATTGACACCGAACAGCATATAGGAACCGCTAATCAGCCAATACACAAAGGCGGGCTTGGCAAACCGTGGCTCATAATTCAGGGTAGGCGAAATCCAATCGCCGGTTTCCAGCATTTCTCTGGCCGCTTCGGCGTTGCTCCCTTCATCTCGATCAGTGAGGCCTAACGTTCCCATCTCCAGGCCCCCAAGCCACCCGCCTTCCAAGCCGAACAGCCAGATACTCAGCATCAAGAGCACGACCACATGGAAACCTGATGAATGCGAAAACTTGGATTGAAAGTCAGAAGAAGGCGTTGAGGATGAGCCAGATGAAATGGAAGAATTATCCACTCATCGCTCGTTTCTTGGCACGATGAAGGAGAATGAGATTACGTACATACACGATCGCCCCTACGCTTTGGCCCGCGATAAAGACGGGGTCGACCCGATGAAGCGCATAGGCCAACACGATGACACTTCCGATTAAACTCATATACCAAAACGATATGGGGATATGACTTTCTTCACGCCGTTCCGACAAAGCCCATTGCAAAAGCCACCGTGAAAAAAACAGGCTTTGGCCAAAAAATCCAATGCCTAGCCAAATGAGTTCGTCCGTTGGCAATGAAGCGAAATCCATCCGTTCACGACGACTTTTTGGGTTGTGAACGGTTGGCTTCCCGCCACGTATAGTTCAGACACCGCTTTTGCATCCATCGCACAGCAAACAGATCATACAGGCCAACAAACAATCGATTGCCGACTCCATATTTGGACACCCCATGCACTCGTGGAAAATGTTGCACAGGAACTTCTGTCACGCTGAACCCGTACATTTGAGCCAACGCCGGAAAAAAACGATGCATATTTTGAAACAAGGGCATTCGCTCGATCACCGTTCGTCGAAAAATCTTAAGCGAACATCCGGTGTCGGTCACGCCATCTCGCACGACCCAATTACGGACCCGATTGGCGATTCTTGATGACCAGCGGCGCACCAAATTATCATGGCGGGTTGCGCGCCGCCCACAGACCAAATCCACTTGCTGAATCAGGGGGAGCAAGATTGAAAAATCGTTGCAATCATATTGCAAATCTCCATCCATGGTCGCAATGAGGTCGCCATTTGCCCGATGAAACCCTGCATCAAATGCGGCCGTTTGCCCGTGATTCCGGTCAAGATGAATCACCCGTACCACCTCCGATTGTTGAACTAATTCATCCAAAATCTGCCCGCTCCCATCCGTGCTCCCATCGTTCACAAATAAGAGTTCAAATGACGCATTCTGACTTTCAGGCCGCGTTTCAAAAAATTTGAGCAGTTGGCTCGCTAACAGCGGAATGTTGTCCCGTTCATCTTTAATGGGAATAACCACCGAAATCCATGGAGGGCGAGTGACGTTCATGAAGTGAACAACATGGGCTGCACATCTTTCCTCTTTGAAAACACTGCAAGGTCAGGAATTTCAACGCAGCTAAAGCATTCTACTGAATCCCTAAAAAACCGGTCAAACAAGCTAGAGCCACCACGCACAGTCTACTCGTTGAGAAACTAAGTGGGCAGAAAAGGAATTGACTCTCCATCCGGCTGAAGTTGACCAGAGGCAAGAGCTTTTGTAAGGTGAGCGTTATTTTCCCGGAGGGGTATTGATGCAAGAAGATATCATGCAAGCGTATATGGAAATCGAACAAGCCATGCAACGCTACTCTTTATTACTGGAAGAATATGTCCAGACTTTACAAAAAAGTGAAGACCAGAAAGATCAGGTAAAGTTCGAACGGATGAAAGCGGGGTCAAAAGCGATGAGAGACAGCAGCCAAATCTATCTCTCATATGCAAAGTTTGTGGCCTATGGCATGCCTGAGAGTGAAGAACTGATTGAGGATGAAGACTTGCAAGTTTAGAAACTCAAGAACTCTTCCCTTCAATCATCTCCCATTTCTCTTCTCATCACCCTCTTCGGACATATTGGTCGGGGCGAGCCGATTTGAACGGCCGACCTCTCGCACCCCAAGCGAGTGCGCTACCGGGCTGCGCCACGCCCCGACAACCACTTCAGGTAACTATAGTGAGTCCACATGGTCACAGCCATCGCCCCTTCTGAGCCCCCCCTCACTCTACCCTCTCCACCAGATTAGGCTGAACGCCGGTCTAAGAGCTTCAGAATCCCCTGTAACTCGGATTTGGCTTTTTCCACGCGGTCTTTTGACACTTGGACGGACTTCCCTCCCCGTTTCTTCCGGTACCAAAATCGCTTCAGCCCAGCAATGGTATAACCTTCTTCGTACAACATCCGTTTAATTTCAAACACCGTCTCAATATCTGATTTCGTATAGATTCGATGTTTCCCCTGACTTTTTTTGGGCTTGAGGAAAATAAACTCGGATTCCCAAAACCGCAGCACATAGGAAGGAAGGTTCGTGAGTGACGCAACTTCCCCAATTTTATACCCTGTCTTTTCCTCGTGTTTTGTGCCCGTTCCCATGCCTGTTACACCAGGGTTGAGTGACTAGTTTTGGCCTTTAGGAATTGACATATTGCTTGAAGAGTGCGCTTGGGCGAAATGTCACTACCCGGCGAGGGGTGATGGCAATTTCTTCGCCAGTCCTTGGATTCCGTCCCTTCCTTTCTCCCTTGCTACGAACCACAAAGTTACCAAATCCCGCAATTTTGACGACTTCTCCTTGCTGCATCATCGCCTTGATCAGGTCCAACACGTGCTCCACCATTTCCATGGCTTCGGCCTTTTGAATTCCGGCCGTTTCTGTAATGATGTCGGCGATGTCCGCCTTCCGCATGGTGAATACCCCCTCGCAAAAACTATTGAAAGGAGTGAAAATGGACGGCCTGCCCGATTGTCTGCTGGTATTGAATGATCAAACGTACCGTCACTTACGATTGTTGTCAAGAAGAGATCATCTTCCGATTACCGCCAGACATTTCCCACGCAACGCCCTGAAATTACTCGGAGGAGGAAGTATCGCGCATTAATTTATATTCAATGCTATCGGCCAAGGCCTGCCAGCTGGCTTCAATAATATTCTCGGAGACTCCTACCGTGCCCCACTTTTCCTTCTGATCTCCAGACTCAATAAGCACTCTGACGCGTGAACCAGTCCCACGCCGGCCAGTTAACACCCGTACCTTATAGTCAAGAAGTTTCACCTCACGCAATTGTGGATAAAAATTTTCCAGCGCCTTGCGTAAGGCATGATCCAGAGCATTGACCGGCCCATCACCCACAGCCGCGGTATGTTCAACCACATCGCCAACTTTCACCATAATGGTGGCTTCTGAGATCGATTCTTCATGCGCTTTGCGTTTCTCGACAATGATCCGGCACCCCAGCAGTTCAAACGATGGCACATGCGTCCCCAACGCTTTGCGTACAAGAAGTTCAAATGATCCTTCGGCCCCCTCGAATTGATATCCTTCGTATTCCAACGTTTTCAGGGAACCCAGTAACTCCTGAACCTTGGGATTATCTTGGGGGAGATCAAGCCCAAACGTTTCCATCTTATTGAACACAGCGCTTCGGCCACTATTGTCTGAAATCAGGACACGGCGCGTATTCCCCACCTGCTCCGGCTGAACATGCTCATAGGTCACAGGATTTTTTTGCACGGCATGAATATGCACCCCCCCCTTATGAGCAAACGCCGTATCACCCACATACGGCTGCCGCTTATTCGGTAAAAGATTGGCCATTTCCGCAACATAGTGCGAGATGGCCCGGAGATGCGCCAACCGTCCATCACTCACAGCGGTCTTGCCCATTTTCAATTCCAAATTCGCCATAATCGAACAAAGATTCGCATTTCCGCACCGCTCTCCAATGCCATTAATGGTCCCCTGAACTTGCGTGGCACCCGCCTCAACCGCCACCAAGGAATTGGCGACTCCCATTTCCGCATCATTGTGGGCATGAATACCCACGGGAATGGAGCATTGGTCACGTACGGTCGCAACCATGTCCCGAATCTCCCAGGGCATAGAACCACCATTCGTATCACAGAGGATAATACGTTCAGCACCAGCCTCGACGGCGGCTTGGATTGTTTTGACTGCATACACCGCGTCCGTTTTATATCCGTCAAAAAAATGTTCCGCATCGTAAAAGACCCGTCTCCCTTTCGAACGGAGAAACGCAATGGAATCGGCAATAAGCTCCAGGTTGATCGCTAAGGTTGTCTCGAGCGCTTCAGTCACATGCAACGTCCAACTTTTGCCAAATATGGTGACAATATCCGTTTCTGCGGCAAGGAGCGCTTCCAACGTCGGATCACCATGGGCAGAATTTTTAGCCTTTCTTGTCGAACCAAAGGCCACAATTTTGGCCCTTTGCAACGGCGTAGCCTTCATAATTTGAAAAAACTCAATATCTTTGGGATTGGCACCCGGCCACCCCCCTTCAATGAAATGGACACCAAGTTCGTCCAATTTGAGGGCGATACGCACCTTGTCTTCAACGGAGAAACTCACATCTTCAGCCTGTGAGCCGTCACGCAAGGTCGTATCATATATTTCAATGGTGGGTTGTGTTTCCATTTCGCTCAAGATCATGACTTGGGTCTGTTGAAAAAAGCCGCCAGCGGCGTTCTCGCCCTTTTTCCGTGCTCACGTAGTGCCAGTACGCTCCGCGCGCAAAAAGGGCTGCGGCCTTGCTGGACGGACTTTTTTGAACAGACCCGTTGTTGTTGATCGCCGAGGGCCTCCTGGCGAAATATGGCCGTTGATATCTTCATTATTCAACACTCCCAACTTGGTTGCATTCATTGCCGGAATGTTTACGCCTTTGGTTCGCGGTCCAAACCAAATTCTTGATGCAGACCCCGCACCGCCAATTCCATAAATTTTTCTTCTACGACACACGAGATCTTAATCTCCGACGTACTAATCATCATAATATTGACTCCATCCCGTGAAAGCGTCTTGAACATCCGGGCGGCAACCCCCGAATGAGAGCGCATCCCTACTCCGACCATAGACACCTTGGCAATGGCTTCATTGACTTCAACCGTCTGGGCATCCACTGACTTGGCCAGGTCCCGAACCAGACTCATGGCGGACGTTAAATCTCCTCTTGGGATAGTAAACGAGATATCCGTCAGAGATTCTTGACTGACATTTTGGATAATCATATCAACATTGATTCCCGAGTCCGCAATGGCCCCAAACAGTTTGGCCGCGATACCCGGATAATCCGGCACACCAACCACCGTGATCTTGGCTTGATTGCGGTCACCTGTCACTCCAGAAACTAAGACTTGTTCCATATCGGCATCCTCTTTTGCGACACGAGTTCCCGGCCCGTCCTGAAAACTGGACCGCACTTCCACCGGCACCTGATGCTTGGCAGCCAATTCGACGGAGCGTGTTTGTAAAACTTTGGCACCCAAACTTGCCAGTTCCAACATTTCTTCATACGAAATTTTCTCTAGACGTCGAGCTGAGGGCACCACATTCGGATCGGCCGTATAGACTCCATCAACGTCCGTATAAATAAAACAGGTATCCGCCTTCAGCGCAGAGGCTAAGACCACAGCCGTGAGATCAGAGCCGCCTCGCCCGAGGGTCGTCACATCGGAGGCTTCATTAATTCCCTGAAATCCTGCCACAATTGGCACCACGCCATCATCTAAGTCAGCCCGTACGCGCTTTGTATCGACTCTTGAGACACGGGCTTTGGTATGAGCGCCATCGGTAAAAATTCCAACTTGCCTTCCGGTCAATGACCGGGCACGTACCCCCAGACTTTTCAACATAATGGCCATCAACGCGATCGTGACCCGTTCGCCCGACGAGAGCAAGACATCCATCTCCCGCTCATCGGGGATGGCACTCAATTCTTTGGCCATTTGGGTCAGCCGGTTTGTCTCTCCGCTCATCGCCGATAAGACCACCACGACTTGATGGCCTTCACGGCACGTCTTTTCTATAATCCGCGCCACATGTTGGATACGCTCAAGGTTTGCGACCGAGGTTCCGCCAAACTTCTGGACATAACAAGCCATGGGCGCTACGCGGTTCCAAACAATCTGGCAAAAAATATCGAGGCATTTCGTAGCGGATGCTGCATGGCTTCCCGTTCATGAAAGACGGCACCAGAATGATCCTGACCAGTCTTCGGCCCATTATACAGGACATACGGGACCACAGGCTTCCCCTGCTCCGTGTGTTGATTGGAGTTGGGCGTACAGACTACCAGAAGTTGAGAATCCGCGCTCTCTGCACAAAACGTTTGCAATGTCCCGAGTAGATGTTCATCAAGACACTGTACATAGTCTATATAGCGAGTCGGTGAAGATGCCTCTCCCTCAGATCCTAGGATGCTTGAGCAAGGAAAATGCAAACACACAAGATTGTGTTTCTGGGCACTGGCTGCAGCCATCTCTGCTATCCGTTTAAAGGTATCTGGGTCATCCCCCTCCCTCTCGTCCATCGTTGCTGCCCGCAACCCGCTAGCGATGCCCACGCCCCGGTATGGTCCACTGGGTGAGACGACCACGCCGGTTATCGGCCATTGCTCAGTCAGCGATGGTAATTCAAGAGGTTTTCCCGCTCCCCACACCCAGAGACAGTTGAGAGGTTTCAACCCGCCAGCCACACGCTCTTGGTTGATAGGATGATGCCAAAGGATGGCGCGAGAGGCCTCCATAAGTTCACGCAAGATTTCAGACCCCTCCCCAACGGGTAAAAAGGCATCGATTGGTTGACTCAAGGCATCTACAGGATTCCAGGTACGGATTTTTCCATTTCCTCCAGCCCAGACCATGAGGTGCCGTAACCGATACCCCTTATAGAATTGAATATTTTCAGAAACTAGTTGATCATTAATCGCATCCAGAAGCTCCCGGGCATCTTCTTCATCTAGACCACCGGCCGTGACATCATCCAGCAACAACGATGATCCTAGTTTTTTTCCATCTCCCCAGCCCTCCTCTGCACGTAAGGTCACCAAATCACACAGAAAGGCCACATCATGAGGATCCAACGAAACTTCTAAGCTCATCCCTTCGAATACACCAGGACCCAAATAGTATTTTTTCGTGTCATAACCCAACAGAGCTAACAACGCCAGGTCTCCCATAAATAGCCGGGATTCATCGGGAATACCTAAGCGCCCCAGTTCCCCATGTTGAGAAAAATCATCAAGGTGAGGAGTCTCAGCCGCTTCCAATACCGTCCGTTGTCCTAACGCATCGAAGGGATGATTGGGAAAGCCATCAATGTGAACCATGACCGTTTTTTTCACGATCCTTGCCTCACGCTTAAGGGTTTAGAAATATAGGGGGGATATATTTTTCTTGAATAGGAACGTGGTCACGCAGACTTCATGAGCCCGTCAGTTGAGCCGCAACGGCATCGCGAGTCGCAGGAACCGTCACTGGCCGATAGGATACCGATAACCCCGTATCCGGATCTTTTAAACCATGGCCTGTCAATGTACACACAATGGTGCCCGCTGAAGGCAACAGCCCTTCACGATGAAGCTTGGCAATTCCCGCAATCGACGCAGCCGATGCCGGTTCACAAAAAACGCCTTCTTCAGAAGCGACCATCTGATAGGCCTGAAGAATTTCCTCGTCTGTCACCATATGCAAACACCCATGTGAGTCCTCTACGGCTTCAATCGCCAACGTCCAACTGGCTGGATTCCCGATGCGAATCGCGGAGGCAACCGTCTGGGGCGATTCGACCACATGTCCTCTGACAAGAGGCGCGGCACCTTCCGCCTGAAATCCAAACATGCGTGGCAGCCCCTGAGTTTGGCCGGCCTGCTCATACTCCCGATAGCCTCGCCAATACGCCGTAATATTGCCGGCATTCCCAACTGGCAGCCCATGAATAGCCGGAGCAAATCCGCCAAGTTGATCGCACACTTCCATCGCTGCCGTCTTTTGCCCTTCTAACCGAAACGGATTAAGGGAATTGACTAATTCAATAGCCGTTTCTTCACACAAGGTCTTCACAATCGTTAAGGCTTCGTCGAAGTTCCCGTCGATTTGGATCACGCGCGCGCCATGCATCAGGGCTTGAGTCAATTTACCTAGGGCAATCTTTCCTGCTGGAACCACGACATAAGCCGGCAGTCCAGCCTTGGCGGCATACGCCGCCGCGGAGGCGGACGTATTTCCGGTGGAGGCACACATCAACCCTTTCGCGTTTTTTTCCATCGCCTTGGAGACGGCCATGGTCATCCCCCGGTCTTTAAATGATCCGGTGGGATTCGCGCCCTCAATTTTCAGAAACAATTCCCGTCCCGGACAGACCTTTTTTGCCAGCCGGTTGGCTGGAATGAGCGGCGTGTGGCCTTCCTGTAAGGACACAATGGGGGTTTGATCGCTTGCGGGAAGAAACTTTCGATATTCCTCAATAATGCCGCGCCAGGGTATCATCGGTGCCTTCTACCTCTATCAGCCAAACTGACGTCCTCGGGTCATTCTCCACCTTCCATACGAATCAACGTCGTGGGCTCAGAAATAATTGGAAGAGCATTCATATCCTGAAGGGCCGATTGCATGCCTTGTTCGCTCGATCGATGCGTCAGTATGACCAATGGAACCGTTTGTCCCCGTTTCCTCCCCTTCTGAAGAACCGAAGAAATACTGATCCCACGCTCGCCCAATATCCCTGAAATCGTCGAAAGGACACGTGGTTCATCCCTGACCATACACCGCAAATAATACTGACTGTGGATATCAGCCATTGGTTTTATTGGCAATGATTTCCGGGCATCCCAGTGAAACGAGGCTACCGGAACACGAGACTGCACGCCCACAATGCGGTTTCTTGCCACATCAATGATGTCCCCCACCACGGCGCTTGCAGTTGGAAGAGAACCCGCTCCTTGTCCGTACAACACAATATCCCCAACGGCATCGCCCACCACATGGATAGCATTATACACCCCGCTGACTTGCGCCATCGGTGATTCGGTGGGTATCAACGTGGGATGCACTCTGGCTTCGATGACATCTTCCTGGAATTTCGCAATACCCAATAACTTTATGGTCAAACCCAATTCTCGGGCAAACGTCATATCCACCGTAGAAATTTTAGAAATTCCTTCAGTATAGACGGCGTCCATAGAAATAGGCGTCCCATAAGCGAGATTCACCATGATCACCAACTTATGGGCTGCATCAATGCCTTCGATATCCAGTGAGGGATCCGCTTCTGCATAACCTTCCCGCGAGGCTTCTTGTAACACATCTTCGAAGTCCCGGCTTTCTTGAGTCATTCGCGTCAAAATGTAATTGGAGGTGCCGTTCATGATTCCCATGATTGACGTCACCCGGTTGCCGGCTAAGCCTTCCGTAAGAGAACGAATGATGGGAATCCCTCCCCCGACACTGGCTTCAAACCCAAGATCAGCTTGAGCCCGATGGGCAGCTTCAAACACCTCCTCGCCATGGTCTGCCAGTAACGCTTTATTGGCCGTAACGACACCTTTCCCGCTGGATAGAGCTTGCAGGATAAACCCTTTAGCCGGCTCATGCCCGCCAATCAACTCCACCACAATGTCAATGTCAGGATTATCCAGAACGTCCTTCACATTCGTGGTCAATTTTTCAGAAGGAACCGTGACGCCACGATCCGTCGTAATATCCAAATCTGCAATCTTTGCAAGGGTGACTGGATGACCCACACGTCTTGCAATGATGTCTGCATTATTTTGCAGAATGTTGACGACACCTGACCCCACGGTGCCAAACCCAATTAACCCCACATTAACCGCGCGATCCATTACACAACCTTCTCCAACTTCAGCGCATGCCGAATTCCACGCACAGCCTGAAAAATTCGATGTTCATTCTCCACAAGAGCAAAACGCACATAATCGTTTCCACCCTCACCAAACCCAATGCCTGGCGAGACCGCGACTTTGGCCTCTCTCAATAGCAATTTAGAAAATTCAAGGGAACCCATTCCCAAATAGGGTTGGGGAATTTTGGCCCACGCAAACATTGTGGCACGGGGATAATCAATAGGCCATCCAATGCGGTTGAGGCCGCGAACGAGAGCATTGCGTCGTCGTTCGTACCGTCCAACAATCTCCTGCACACAATCCTGGGGACCATTTAATGCAATAATGCTGGCAATTTGAATGGGTTGAAACATGCCATAGTCCAGGTAGCTTTTTACCCGGGTTAAGGCCCCAATCAGGTCGGGATTGCCCACACAAAATCCGACACGCCAACCTGGCATATTATAACTTTTTGATAAGGAAAAAAATTCCACCCCAATTTTTTTGGCTTCAGGAATTTGCAGCAAACTGGGGGCACGATATCCATCAAACACCAAATCGGCATAGGCTAAGTCATGGATCACCCACACTTGATGTTCTAAGGCAAACTCGACGACTTTTTTGAAAAACTCGAGGTCCACAACTTGAGTCGTGGGGTTATGGGGAAAACTGATGATGAGCGCCCGGGGAGCCGGTTGCGTTTGCCGAAACGCTCTCGTTAAATTTTCAAAAAAATCAGTGCCGGGTCCCAACTCCACTCCCCGCACTTCCCCTCCCGCGATAATCACACAATACATGTGAATGGGATAGGTTGGCGTCGGCGCCAACACAACATCGCCTGGGCCTACAATAGCCAGCGCGAGATGCGCGAGACCCTCTTTGACGCCTAATGTCACAATGGCTTCGGTTTCCGGGTCCAAACTGACATCATAGTGCCGCTGATACCAACTACAAATCGCATGACGTAATTTCGTAATGCCACGGGAGGCCGAATAGCGATGATTTCGCCCGTTCTGCGCCGCCTCGATCAGCTTGTCCACGATGTGCTGTGGCGTCGGTTGATCGGGATTGCCCATGCCCAAGTCAATAATATCTTCACCCAGCTTGCGGGCCTGAAGTTTCAAGTCCTGGACCTGAGAAAAGACGTATCCTGGGAGCCGTTGAATGCGGTAGAAAGGGTCCATTGTCAATGAAATATTGAGACACGCCCCTCAGCCATGAGGGAGCTCATAAATAGGGAGTCCTGCAAAGTAGAAAGAGATTTTATTCTAGATGAGGGAATGAAAGCAGTCAATTTTGAAACACCCCATTTTTAAGGAAAAAGGCCATCGCATGGGTATGAACAAAAATTTGTGTTTCCCCAAGACTTCTTTTCATTGATTGCCGGAATTTTTCACGTTTGCGATAATAAACGGCTTTTTGTCATTCAAGAAGGGACGAAACTATATGGCACGTCTTGGCGTCAACGTAGATCATGTTGCAACTCTCCGCCAGGCCCGAGGCGGCTATGAACCCGATCCAATCATGGCTGCCTCCCTGGTTCAACTGGCAGGAGCCGAAGGAGTGGTGGTTCACCTTCGGGAAGATCGGAGGCATATACAAGATCGGGATCTGACCATCCTGCGGGAAACCGTCCATACTCATCTGAATCTGGAAATGGCCGCGGAAGATTCTGTGGCGAAAATCGCGCTACATGTCAAACCCGACATGGCCACGTTAGTTCCGGAACGCCGGCAGGAACTGACCACGGAAGGCGGACTTGATGTCATCGAGCATCGAGATCGCATCCAATCCATGATCAACCTGTTGCATGAAGGGGGCATTCCTGTCAGCTTATTTATTGATCCAGATGCCCAACAAGTACGTACCGCCCACAAGGTTCAAGCTGATTCCGTGGAACTGCATACCGGCCGATATGCCAATACTCGACGTCCACGTGATTCGGATCATGAATATGAGGCTCTCGTCCAAGCCGCCAAACTGGCTGCCAAGCTGGGGCTCCATGTGAGCGCGGGTCACGGCCTCAATTATCACAACGCCAAACGGTTAACTCAAATTTCCGAGATCGAAGAGTTCAACATTGGCCACAGCATTGTGGCCAGAGCCGTGTTTGTAGGACTGGAACGTGCAGTCCTGGAAATGAAAACTCTGCTACGCTAAATATTTTTATCCTTCAAAGCCTGCACCTCATTCACAGTGCATCCCATCATGTGGCTCGTCACCCCACAACACATGCAAGAGCTTGATCGCCGGACCATTCACGACGCTCACGTTCCCGGAACAACCTTAATGGAACGAGCTGGTTCCGGCGTGCTAGCCCACCTTCTGAAGCACTATGGTTCTCCAAAAGGGAAAAAAATTCGCATTCTCTGCGGAAAAGGAAACAATGGGGGCGATGGTTTGGTCGTCGCACGCCTCCTGCAAAAAAAGGGAGCTCTGGTCAAAGTTTTGATACTGTCCAGCTATCAAGAGCTCAGCCCAGATGCCAAAACGATGTATCGTCGGTTGAAAAAAATCGCCAAACCTTCTCAGATCCTTCTACAACCCAATCAAAAAGCAATCGAGGCCCAAATACAACAGGCCCAGATCCTTGTTGACGCGCTTCTTGGCACTGGACTTTCGTCATCTCTCCGCGAACCCTATCCCACAACTATTGACGCGATGAATGCCTCGAAGGCCTATACCGTCGCTATTGACGTTCCCTCAGGATTAGATAGTGAAACAGGAAGAATATTGGGCACGGCCGTTCACGCCGACCTGACAGTCACCTTCGGCTATCCAAAACTGGGGCTCTACGTGGGAGAAGCCATCGATCGGGTCGGACAGGTTGAGTTGGTGGATATCGGCATTCCACATGAGTATGTCCTCGACTTGCAACCTCAACACCATCTCCTCACGGCAAATATTGTTCGTTCTCTCATTCCTCCACGCTTGCAATCTTCCCACAAAGGCACATTCGGACATGCGGGAATTATTGCAGGATCTCCAGGGAAGACCGGTGCCGCAGCCTTGGCCTCCCTTGGAGCGCTCCGAACGGGGACGGGTCTTGTCACTGTTGCCACTCCCGGGTCCCTCATGCCTATAGTGGAATCGAAACTTCTTGAAGTGATGACTCTGGCCTTACCGGAAACACCCGAGCATACATTAGGAACATCGGCTCAGCCTATTGTCTTGCAGTTCTGCCAAGACAAGTCAGCGGTTGCTATCGGGCCAGGACTAGGTGTTTCTTCCGCCACCGCCACATTGTTGTCTCACGTGCTACCAGAACTTGAAATTCCCTGCGTCTTAGATGCCGATGCGCTGAACAATTTGACGGCTCACCTAGATATCTTGTCAAAGATGACGCAGACCCCTGTCCTCACCCCTCATCCCGGGGAAATGGCCAGGCTCTTGGGACACACCACGGCAAGAACCATCAATCAAGATCGGATCGGAATAGCCAGAGCGTTTGCCATTCAGCATCAGGTCATTCTTGTCTTAAAAGGTGCAAACACCGTGATCGCTCAGCCAAATGGCGAAATTGCTATTTGCCCAACCGGAAATCCGGGAATGGCATCGGCCGGCATGGGGGATGTCTTAACTGGTATGATTGCCGGACTGTTGGCCCAAGGACTGACCGCCTGGGATGCGGCCCGGGCGGGAGTCTATTTGCATGGGCTGGCTGGTGACCTAGGAGCCTTATCCATGGGAGAACCAGGGTTGGTTGCAAGTGACTTGGTCGGCCAGATCCCCCAAGCCTTAACCCAAACCCTCACCGAATGATCGCTGAAAAAAAGGACATCGCGTTCTGAAATCTGAGTTTGAATTATCGCAACCACCCGACTATCAATCGCTGAGCCTTGAGTTGCAGTCTGTAGAGCAGACCCTCGCGCTTGGTGAACATTTGGGCCGTCTTCTTACGGGAGGCGATATCATTGCTTTATCCGGAGAGTTAGGCACTGGCAAAACGGTCCTCGCAAGGGGCATTGTCCGAGGCCTCGGGCTGTCCGAGGAGCAGGTCAATAGCCCAACTTTTACATTGATTCAAACCTATGACAATACAACTCCCGTTATTCATGCTGACTTGTACCGTCTGGAAAATATGACTGCGATTTTTCAGCTAGGCTTGGAAGATTATTTCACCCATGAGAATATCCTGATTATTGAATGGGCCGAGCGGCTGCAGCAGCTTTTGCCTTCTGATCATCTGGCCGTTCGTCTCACACATGGAGCAACAGAAACGAGCCGTGAAGTCACGCTTCAAGGAAACGGGCCAAGAAGCACACATCTTGTCACCACACTTATTCGTCAGAACCTCAAACATCATCTCACGTCGACTCTCTAGAGTTCTGGATGAAGTCCTCCACGCAAAAAGATCAAGAGCTTTCGCCTTTGATGCGCCAATATCAAGATGTGAAAGCCCAGCATCCTGAAGCAATTTTGTTTTTTCGAGTTGGGGATTTCTATGAAATGTTCTTCGAAGACGCCGAAGAAGCCTCAGGAATTTTGGGTATCGTCTTAACAGCACGGGGGAAAGCGAAAGGCAGGTCTATTCCACTTTGTGGCGTGCCTCACCACACCTCTACCGGCTATATCGCCAAACTTCTCAAAGCAGGGAAAATCGTGGCCCTGTGTGAACAAGTCGAAGATCCTAAAATGGCCAAAGGGCTTGTTCGACGAGAAGTCGTCCGTATCTATACTCCCGGCACATTATATGACGATGAACTTCTGTCAGCGAAAGAAGCCAACTATATTTCTTCTATGTTCTATGCTCCCAACGAATCTCCTGAACAATCAGCGAGTCAATTCCGCGCCGGACTGGCCACCTTGGATCTTTCAACGGGAGAGTTTTGGATTTCTGAAACATCAACAGATACATCTCTGCAGGTACTCCTCGATGAATTAGCTCGGATCGATCCGAAAGAAATCATCTTTCCGACTTCGCTTCAGGAAGAACTTTCTGAAAGTCTCCAGCCATTAGCCATTTCCCGGCTCGTGTCTCGTGACCCCACAGACTTTGAGTTGGAGCCGAGCAAGACAAGGCTGTTTACGGCGTTTCAGGTAGCAGAAATTCATGACCTTCAACTTTCCGGCCTAACCGTGGGGCTTCAAGCCTGCGGAGGCTTGTTACAGTATCTGGCTGACACTCAGCCAAACGTGGCCCATTCCCATCTGCGCCGGCCTTGGATTCGCCTACTTGAACAAGAAATGCAATTGGATTCATCCACACTTCGAAATTTAGAAATCCTGAAACCCATTTCTGACCAACGGCAGAGTCCCACCCTGTTCAACACCTTGAACCAGACTCAAACCCCCATGGGAACTCGATTACTGCGTGAGTGGATTATTCGTCCGCTCACCCAGCTCTCGATGATTCAACAACGGCAGGATGCCGTCAAAGAATTAGTCACGCATCTCAGCATACGAATGTCCATTCGCACACATCTCAAATCCATTAAAGACTTAGAACGTCTGCACAGCCGCGTCGCCTTGGGTGTCGCCAATCCCCGTGACCTCATGAGCTTGTCTCATTCTTTGGAAAACCTACCTGCCATCCATACCAGTTTAGCCACCTGTGAAGCTGAATTGCTGAATGACATGTATGAAGCATGGGATTCCCTGCAGGATGTCTCTTCCTGGATTTCGGACTCCATGGTGGAACAACCCCCTCTTTCCGCTAAGGAGGGAGGAATGTTTCGGGAAGGAGTAAACACCTATTTGGATACACTTCGTACCCTTTCTAAAGAAGGCACAAGGTTGCTCGCCGAAATGGAAGCCCGAGAACGGGCCAGAACTGGGATCGAGACGCTCAAGGTTAAGTTCAACCAAGTCTTTGGCTATTACATTGAGGTCACGAAAGCGAACGCGTCGCGCGTGCCGGCTGACTATGAACGAAAGCAAACATTGGTCAATGCCGAACGTTTTACCACCGAAGAACTGCGGGAGCTTGAGGGCCAGCTTTCGACGGCTGACCAGAAGATCAAACACCTGGAATTTGATTTGTTTGCAAATCTGCGTCATCGTATTGCTTCCGAAACAACCCGCCTTCAAGCTATGGCCAGTCATTTAGCGAAACTGGATGTGTTCGCCAGTTTGGCGGAAACCGCGGCATTGAATCGCTATACCCAACCAACCGTGTATCAAGGCGGGACGATTCACATTCTGGAAGGCCGGCACCCCGTCATTGAACATCTCCAGAGACACGAGGGGTTTATTGCGAATGACACGACTCTTGATCTAGATACCAACCGGCTTTTGTTAATCACCGGACCCAATATGGCAGGAAAAAGCACGTACCTCCGGCAGGTCGCGCTCATTGTCTTAATGGCACAAATCGGAAGTTTCGTGCCGGCTGATTCAGCCCGTATAGGTTTAGTCGATCGAATTTTTACCCGGGTTGGCGCGGCAGATGACCTCAGCGCCGGGCAAAGTACCTTTATGGTGGAAATGAGTGAAACCGCTAGAATATTACAATCCGCCACTTCTCGCAGTCTCTTGTTGCTGGATGAAGTGGGAAGAGGGACCAGTACCTATGACGGACTCAGTATCGCTTGGGCGCTCGTCGAATATATCCTGGATCGAGGCAACCTTGGAGCCAGAACCCTCTTTGCTACCCATTACCACGAAATGACTCAATTGGAATCTCAAAGAGACGGGATTAAAAACTACACAGTGCAGGTACAAGAAAAAGGACAAGATGTCTTATTTCTAAGAAAAATTATTCCCGGGAAGGCAGACCGAAGCTATGGCATTCAAGTCGCCAAACTGGCCGGAATTCCTGGGCCTGTACTTCATCGTGCCAAGAATATTCTGGAGCAACTCGAACAAGACCACGCCTCGCCAAATCTTTCAGATACTGAATCAGACAACATTCACCCAGTGCAAACAGATCTTCTTTCTCCACACCCACACATCATTTTAGAAGAAGTCAAACAGATGGACTTGTTTTCCATGACGCCTCTTGAGGCGCTGAATCGCCTGGCAGACTTGAAGGCCCGTCTTGATCATGACTCACGGAAATAAAAAAAAGGCCTGCGTAGAATCTACGCAGGCCTTTTTAAAAAAGTTCTTAAAATCTAATTACTTGGCTGGATCCCAGGGTTCACCCACTCCTTGATCTGAGTATGGAATGACTCCAGCCACAGCCGGTCCGCCAGGAATCAACACATCATACGTCATCCTTCGATTTTGTGGCCAGCTCCCTCCGGCAATAGCTTTCATTACGGGAGTGGTACGCAAACTGTGAATGCTACGAGGTTTATCCGGCGATCCAGCAACCTCATCGACACTCTTGGCTGACAAAATGACTCTCTTGTTCTGTTCTTTTTCTTGAACCACGACTTCCACTACTCCATAGTTGGATGGCTTAGTCCCTGTCATGACTGCTTGGCTATGAGAATCCTTGCCGGCCGATTTTAACACATCCAAGACTTTGTCATCGGCAGGATAAAACTTGAGGTTTTTGCCAGGATAATATTTTTGCCAATAGTACCCGCTTTCAGCATTGCCGCCAAATACGGCGACATTGATCCATACCGCCTTGTCATAAGGATCAACCACTGCAACGCGACCACGAAGCGTCGTGGGTTTGCTGAGATCCCCCCACTCAAAGCGTTCTTGAAATGCTTCGATTGCCATTGCACTGGAGGCCATTGTGCCTACGAGCGCTATGGCTCCAACAAGGGCCCATCCTTTCATCTTAGCACCTTTCATAATGGCTTCCCTCCTCGACTTTAAAAAGTTGTATGTCATTATTTTACTTTATAATAAGTAAACTATTCGCCTTCCAATACTTTAAAGCCTGTCACCGTATGACCGCTCACTTGGACTTCCATGGCCACGAAGTCCTGAGCTGCTTTCGTAATCTGGTCCATGAGAGACTTATCTTTCACGGCCAACCTTACGGTTGTTTGTGGTGTATACCACCCGGCATACGGATTGTTCTTCTCCGCGCCGCCTTGGTAGCCCCATGCGCAGCAGGCAACCAGAGGATCTGGTAACGTCTGAATTCTATCGTCGGAGGCCCGTCCAGGAGGGTCTCCCGCTTCAGCCGGTTCAGAGGTATTCCAATATTGGATACCGAACAGAATTTCGCCTTCAGGGTTGTCTGCCCAATGTCCAAATACCCTGCCTTTAAAACTTTTAGCAGGTTCCCCTTTGAAGGAAATATCACCTTGAGTTGTGGGCTTGTCTCCTTTGGCTTTTGGATTTCCAGCAGCCGGGCCTTTTTGAGCGTAAACTGCTCCGGCCATGCCCATGCTCAGCAGTCCAAACGCACAGAGAGCCACCATCGCCCGTCGTAGAGATGACTTGTTCATCTGCTCCCTCCTTACAGTGTTAGAATGACAAAAATTAAAATACAACTTGTTGACCTTGTGATTTCTTTCTCTATCTCAACTATTATGTTTCAAAAACGTTCTTCGATTTCCTGCTACAGAGACCCTTGGTCAGGGGAGGGACAATGCTACTCATCCAAGACATCGTTGTCAAGCAAATTACGGCTTGATTTTTTATGTTCATCCACGTTTTGCAATTAATTTTCTAGGTATTTCACCTAGGGCCGTAATCACAAACTCATCCCGATCTAATAACTTTTGACCTATTTGACGGATTTGTTCAGGAGAAATTCGATCGATCGCTTTCACAATTTCTTGCAACGTCACATGGCGGCCTTGATATAACTCATCCTTCGCCAGTTTATTCATGCGGCCATACGTGCCTTCTAACCCCAACATTAAGTTCCCTTTCAGTTGGGTCTTCGTCCGCTCCAATTCCTTCGCCGCAACCAACCGCCGGCATAACTTCTTGGCTTCTTTTCCAATTTGTTCAATCACCGCTCCTAGCTCCGAAGGTCGCGTAGCGGCATAGACGGTTAATGTTCCACCGTCTAAAAAACTCGAGAGATGGGAATAGATGGTATAGGCCAGTCCCCGCTTTTCCCTGACTTCCTGAAACAAGCGCGAACTCACGCCGCCTCCGAATATTGTATTTAAAACATGCGCGACATATCGATCAGGGTGTCCGATTGGAAGCCCTTTAAAGCCCACGCATAAATGAACTTGTTCCAACGGTTTGTGATGAAAACTTTGGTGCGTGAGCGGCGCATCGGGCCAAGGATGACTCCCATTTCTTTGGGAAATCGTCACGTCTCCTTTCCATTGCCCAAATAGTTCGTTGGCCAGATCCAGCAATTGTGAAACAGCAAAATTTCCAGCCACCGCCACAATCGTGTTTTCGGGACGGTAATGCTTGTGCTTGTAGTTCAAAAGTCCCCGGCGGTCCAAGTGGCGCATCGTTCGCGCGGTCCCCAAAATTGGACGGCCGACGGGATGGTTTCCCAACACATCTTTGGCATGCAATTCATGAATGTAATCTTCAGGATCATCTTGAGCCGTGCGAATTTCTTCAAGCACAATTTGCTTTTCTTTTTCAATATCCTTTCCCCCAAAACGCGAATAATGAAAAAGATCACCCAGGAGATCAAATGCCGCGCCCATTTGCTGATCTAACACTTTGACATAAAAGGCTGTGGCCTCATGCGTGGTAAAGGCATTCATTTCCCCGCCCAATGCATCAATCTCATTAGAGATTTGGGAGGCCGTGCGATGCCGCGTGCCTTTGAACATCATATGTTCAATAAAATGCGACAGGCCTTCTTCGCCTTTTTCCTCATATCGACTGCCCACATTTGCCCAAACCCCGAGGGCGACCGATCTCAACGAGGACATCCGTTCGAGCACGACCCGAACTCCGTTATCCAACACGACTTTTTTATACACGATGCTGTTACCAGGAAGGATTAGGCTGAGGCTTGCTCTCCCTCAGTTTGTTCAGCCATGGCTTCTTTGCGACTCAAACGGATTTTACCTTGCCGGTCAATCTCGAGGACTTTGACCAGAATTTTTTCGCCCTCAGACACTTCATCTGATACCGACTGCACTCGATGGGGCGCTAGCTGGGAGATATGGACAAGCCCGTCGGTATTCGGAAGGATTTCCACAAAGGCGCCGAAATCCATGATTTTTCTCACGGTCCCTAAATAAATTTTTCCAAGTTCGACTTCTTCGATCAAGCCATTCACCATCTCGATCGCTTTTTGCGCCGAAGCCTCATCGACAGCCGCAATCGTCACAACGCCAGAATCATCGACGTTCATTTTGACGCCGCATTCTGCGATGATGCCACGAATGACTTTTCCTCCGGGACCAATGATATCCCGAATTTTATCTTGCTTCACTTGAATGGTGCTGATTCGTGGGGCATAGGCCGCCAATTCAGTTCGAGGCGTTTTCAGGCATTCTTCCATTTTTTCCAAAATTGTCAGCCGCCCCTCTCGCGCTTGTCCCAAAGCCTGCCGCATAAGGGCTGACGTAACCCCCCCAATCTTAATATCCATTTGCAAAGCGGTCACGCCATCTTTCGTTCCGGCCACCTTAAAATCCATATCGCCCAAATGATCTTCCATGCCCAAAATATCCGAGAGGATCGCGACCTGATCATCTTCCTTAATCAGGCCCATGGCAATCCCCGCGACGGGAGCCTTTATTGGAGCCGCGGCATCCATCAGCGCTAAGGTTCCACTACATATTGTCGCCATCGATGAGGACCCGTTTGATTCCAAGACCTCGGAGACAATTCGGATCGTGTACGGGAACGCGTCCTTGTCAGGCAAGACCGCGCTTAATGCCCGTTCTGCTAATTTCCCATGCCCAACTTCACGCCGCCCAGGTCCGCGCAACATTTTGGCCTCACCCACGCTGAACGGCGGGAAATTATAATGCAGCATGAAGGCGCGGGAATATTCACCCTCTAAAGCATCAATCCGTTGTTCATCATCCGATGTCCCTAAAGTCACCACCCCTAAACTTTGTGTCTCTCCGCGTGTAAAAAGGGCGGAGCCATGGGTCCGTGGCAAAATACCCACTTCACAACTAATGGAGCGAATATCCGCTAGCCCTCTTCCATCTGCACGGACTTTTTTCTCTAAAATCGTCCGGCGGACTTCTGAATACTCGAGTTCATGAAAAACTTTTTTCACTTGAGCCTTTCGCTCATCATCTTCGCCAGCAACCGCTTCGATCGATTCCTGAAGGATCTGATCAAACCGTTCCTGTCGATCGGCTTTTCCAGGAATGTACATGGCTTCGCAAATTGCCGAGGCCGCCTGCGCTCGAACAGCTTGCTCCACTTCGGCATCCAATGCTTCTATTTCAAATATCCGCTTGGTCTTTCCAGCTTTTCCCTGCAATTCACTAATCTTGCTGATGATTTTTTTGATTTCCGCATGCGCAAATTCAATCGCATCAATCATCATGTCTTCTGAGAGTCCACTGGCTCCAGCTTCCACCATCATCACCGCATCACTCGTGCCTGCCACGACCAAATTTAACTCACTTGCGTCCAAGGCTTTGCGGTCAGGGTTCACGACAAATTGGCCATTGACGCGGCCAACTTTGACCGAGGCCAACGGCCCGGCGCAGGGAATATCAGAGACAGCTAACGCGGCAGACGCGGCCACAATCCCCACAACATCTGAAGACATCGTTTGATCAATGGAGAGCACCGTCACAATGATCTGAGTTTCATAATAAAAACCCTCTGGCATCAAAGGTCGAATGGGACGGTCAATCAGCCGGCTGGTCAGCACCTCTTTTTCACTCGGCGCACCTTCCCGGCGAAAAAATCCACCAGGGATTTTCCCGGCAGCATAGGTTTTTTCCTGATAATTGACGGTCAGGGGCATAAAGTCAGCATCAGGTTTCAGGGTTTTCGAAGACACCGCCGTGGCTAACACAACCGTATCAGCATACGTGGCTAAGACCGCACCATCGGCCTGCTTGGCCATCCGGCCAGTTTCCAAACGAAGCGGACGACCTCCAACTTCCATTTCAACGACATGAATCATGTTTCAACCTTTCTCACTCCTAAAATGCCTTGGTTTTTA
This sequence comes from Nitrospirales bacterium, assembly GCA_965223315.1. Lineage (GTDB taxonomy): Bacteria > Nitrospirota > Nitrospiria > Nitrospirales > UBA8639 > Nitrospira_E. Next base: position 1,132,036 of record CBDCWD010000004.1, on the reverse strand, counting down.
GAGGTGCCCATCAGACAACACAATGGCCACAACCTATTTTCGAATGCCTAACGCGGCAATGACCGACTGATACTTTCCTTCATCTCTGCGCCGTAAATAATCTAACAGCTTGCGTCTCTTACTCACCATCTTCAGCAACCCCCGGCGGGAATGATGATCTTTTTTATGCGTTTTAAAGTGATCCGTTAGACTTGTAATCCGTTTCGTGAGTATCGAAATTTGGACTTCCGAAGAACCCGTATCCCGATCATGGATACGTTGCGATTCTATTGCAGCCGCCTTGTCGTCTTTCGTTAATGCCATAATACCTCCTTACCAATTTTCATTCAGGTCTGGAAGAACATCCGTATTTTCCATAGACCGCCTATTCATGAATGACTTCTCCATCTCTGGGTCGTTCTTTCGCACATTACACGAGGACCGTGTCCAGCACGAGCATTGGCCGACTCTGCCCCGGAAGAAGCGATGGCCCCTTGCCTAACGCCAGCAACACCCCCTGTTGATTTTTTACACGAACTCGCGTTCCTTCATCCCCAGATGTTGTCGCGATATTCTCTCTAGACCATTCGACTCGTGTCCAGGGAATGGCATTTCCGTGAAGTACTTTGCCAGCATCATCCATATTGACTTCGACCGCTGGGAAACTATCTAACACCTGATCAAGACTCCACCATGCCGTACCCAATTGTGAGACGGCAACTCGGTCTTCGAGGCAATCCATGCCCAGAGCCTGATCCACCGTCAAAGGGCCCACTCTTGTGCGTTGCAACCGTTTCAGATGGCCGCCAACCCCGAGGCGTTCCCCAATATCCTCACATAACGTCCGAATGTAGGTTCCCTTTGAACAGCCGACACGAAAGTTTACTTCAGGCAGGGCGATGCTTTGAATTTCTATATCATGAATGACCACAGTCTTCGCCTGACGTTCTACGGTCTGTCCTTTCCGGGCTTTTTTATACAGGGGCTGCCCATCAACTTTCACGGCTGAATACATCGGTGGCAATTGCCGGATAGTTCCCTGAAAGTTCATGAACGCTGCCCGAATGTGTTCTTCGGATACCGTCTTCCATGATCTTTCTTCGACAACCGCACCCCAGGCATCTTGGGTATCGGTTTTTTGCCCTAATTGCAAAACCGCCGCATACTCCTTGTCCCAATCAACAAGAAATTGGGCAATTTTCGTCCCTTTTCCCACTAACACCGGCAAGACCCCGGTGGCATGAGGATCAAGGGTCCCTGCATGACCAACTTTCTGTATACCCAAAATCGACCGCACACGCTTCACGACATCGTGGGAAGTCCATCCATCGGGCTTGTTGACGACTAACACGCCATGAAGAGAATTCGGCACCATCCTCTTGTCACTATCAGCACGGTCAGGAGCAGGGGCTAGGAGCGTCATGATGACCAAATCCTATTGCGAGATACCGGTGGCGGGATCTGCATGATGATCAGTCTCACGGGGAATAGAATCCAGAAGCTTTTCTATTCGAATCGCGTACTCGGCACTTGTATCACGATAAAATACGATTTCAGGGGTATAGCGTAAATGCAACCGCCGTCCCACTTCTTTCCGAATAAAACCCACAGCACTTTTTAGACCTGGGGCCGTGTGCTGATCATAACGCGCTTGGTCCAATGTCGACACATAGACTCTGGCTATTTTGAGATCGGCTGTCATCTTCACGTTCGTCACCGTGACGAATTGGACGCGCGGGTCTTTAATTTTTTGCGAGAGAATCCCTGCGACTTCCATCCGGATTTGATCGGCCACCCGTGAGGCACGGCTAATTGTTGATTTAGACATGATAACAAGTAGTCAGAAGCCTTATAAGAGTTCAATCCGTGACCGTAACAGCTGCAGGGACGGATTCGCTTGGATATCGTTTAACACGTGATCTAATGTCTGATGCACCCGGTTCGTCTCGTTGGCCACTGACGCAATCCCTAACACCGCTTTTTGCCAGAGATGACTTTCATCGATTTCAGCAATGGAAATATTAAATCGATTCTGAAGCCGCGTTTTCAAACTGACGAGAATTTTTCGCTTGCCTTTCAGTGATTGGGCATCCGGGAAATGTAATTCAACTGTACATACTCCCACGATCATTCCCATTTTTCTCTAGTGGGCACCTCTAAAAACTGTCCTTTTTCCCGATGGCGGCGTCAGCCACGTGCTCAAATCCTCATGTATTGGCCCATACACTGCGGTTTTCCGCGCGCGGCTTCCTTGCCCTCAGAAAAAATCATCAGTTTTTAGAGGTGCCCTAGGCTCGCAATTTGTCGCTCCTATAGTTTCGCCGCTTCCTCCTCAACGACATAGGCTTCCAAGATATCTCCAAGCTTTATGTCATTAAAATTCTCGACCCCAATTCCGCATTCGTAGCCTTGCTGCACTTCACGGGCATCATCCTTGAAACGGCGCAACGACCCAATTTTCCCTTCGTACACCGTGACTTGATCCCGAACCACGCGCACCTTGGTATTCGCTCGAGAGATGGTCCCATCACTCACATAACAACCCGCAATCGTCCCCATTTTTGGCACGGAAAACAGTTGCCGGACTTCCGCATGACCTATAATACGTTCTTTCACAGTAGGAGCCAACAGACCTTGGGCCGCCGTACGAATATCATCAAGGACGTTATAAATAATGGTATAGAGACGGATTTCTACTCCCTCGCGTTCTGCAATATTGGCAGCTTTGGAATCGGGCCGGACATGGAACCCGATAATAATGGCTTTTGACGCAGCGGCTAGCAGCACATCCGACTCGTTAATCCCGCCGACTCCGCTATGAATGACTTTTAGTTTCACGGCATCAGTGGAAATTTTTTGCAACGCATCGCTCAAGGCGCCCACCGATCCTTGCACGTCAGCCTTGATGAGCACGGGCAATTCTTTGATGTCGCCATCTTGCGTTTCCGCGTACAAATCATCCAAGGTCATCCGTGACGAGGTGGAAACACTCATATCTTTTTGTTTCTGAACCCGGGCCTCCGCAATCGCTCGCGCCGCCCGCTCATCTTTCACCACTACCAATTGATCGCCAGCCTCCGGCATCCCGAGAAGACCAATCACTTCTACCGGCGTAGAGGGGCCAGCCTCTTTCAACCGCATGCCCTTATCGGACGTGAGCCCTCGGACACGACCATTGACGGAACCGACGACAAACGTCTCACCCACTCTCAACATCCCACCCTGAACCAATACGGTCGCAACTGGGCCTCGCCCCTTATCTAACTTCGCCTCCAAGACCACGCCACGCGCAGAACAGGCCACGTCGGCTTTTAATTCCATCACCTCAGCCTGAAGCGATAACATGTCCAGGAGGTTGTCTAACCCCCGGCCTTCTTTCGCCGAGACTTCCACAAAGATCGTTTGCCCTCCCCAAGATTCTGGAAGCAGTCCATATTCCGCCAGGCCTTGCTTGACCCGATCGGGGTTGGCGCCAGGCACATCCATTTTGTTCACCGCAACAATGATCGGCACATTCGCAGCTTGCGCATGATTCACCGCTTCAATCGTTTGAGGCATCGGCCCGTCATCTGCCGCCACAACTAACACCACAATGTCGGTGACCTGTGCGCCACGTGCCCGCATGCCGGTAAATGCTTCATGGCCGGGAGTATCCAGGAAGGTCACGCCACCGTCGCCGACTTTCACAAACGACGCCCCGATATGCTGAGTGATCCCTCCAGCTTCCCGATCCGTGACTTGGGTTTTTCTGATGGCATCCAGCAAAGAAGTTTTCCCATGATCCACATGTCCCATCACCGTGACCACAGGGAAACGAGGCTCCAATTTTTCTTCGCCACCGGGCTCTAAAATGTCCTCAAGAAGAGCCTCTCCTTCTTTGGGCACGACAGCTTCAACGGCAATCCCGTATTCCTCTGCAATCAAGACACCGGCATCAAGATCCATGGGCTGGTTCAGGTTTTTCACAATATTGAGGTCCATAAGTTTTCGTATGATCTCGGCGGGTTTTTGGCCCAGAAGCTCTGCAAAATCTTTGACGGAGAGACCCGCTGTGACTTTGATGACTTTTTTTCGAGGCTTGGTCGTTTCACCCGCCGACGGCTGTTGGATTTGACGGGAACGCTCCTCCCGGCGAAGCGTTGGGAGGGGCCGAAGATCCTGCCACACCGCGGCATCTTCAAACCTGGCAGCAAAGATTTCTTCATTTTTTAACCGAGGCCCTTTTTTGCCTTTCTTAATCTTGTCTTCCAGTACATTTTCCCTGCCAGCGGAAAGACTTTTCTTGTCGGGTTTGGTTTCACCCGGTTTTTCCCGATGTGCAGTCTTACCATGTGGAGGAATATCGGGTTGCACTTCACCGGCAACCGGAGAAGTCATATCCTGAACTTCAGCGGCTCCTGCAGCAGAATCGGAAGGCGCCGGAACCGATTCGGGAACGGTCTCTGCCGAGGCAGCCTCTTCAACGGTTGAAACATCCGCTTTCAAAGAGGCCGCACTGGACAGAGCCGAATCTTCAGCTTTCTCATCTTTAACCGAGGGAAATTCTTGAACCTCTTCAGGCGGCTCAACTTCCGTTTTCTTCTTTTTAATGAGGATATGTTTCTTGCTTGGCTTTTTGACTTCAGTAGCTGAGGAGGCCTGATCAGCCTTTGCAGCGCTGCTATCTTTTTTGAGCCGCCGTCCCCCAGTCTTTTTCGCCCCAACCGCCTGAGATAAAGAGCTTGGAGCGCTCTTCATGGCTTCCGCATTACCCTGCAACACATCAATGGCCCACCGAGCCGCATCATCTTCCACCGCATTACTATGCGAGGTCACCTGAATGCCCAACCGCACCAATTCGGGAATGACCAGGCGACTCTCCATGCCCAACTTTTTCGCTATTTCATGAACTCGCATACTTGCCCTTTAGGATGGCTGAGATTCCTCAGGAATCGTATCTTCCACGACCGCCTTTTCCGTATCGTCTACGGCTCCGTCTTCGGATGGACCGCTCCCTTCATCTGTGGCGGAGGCTTCTTCAGTGATCCCTTCAGAAAGACTCGCGGTTTCTTCGGCCAATGCCGCTTTGATTTCCTGATCTCGCTCCAATTTTTCCTTCTCATATTCCGTGGAGCTAATAATATCGATTTTCCAACCAGTGAGTTTGGCCGCAAGCCGCACGTTTTGCCCATTCTTCCCAATGGCCAAGGAAAGTTGAGAGTCTGCCACCACCACTAACGCCGACTTTTTTTGTTCATCAATACCGACTTTTTCAATCGAGGCGGGATTTAAGGCTTCCCCGATAAAGACACGGGGATCATCGGTCCAAGGGATAATATCGATTTTTTCGCCACGCAGTTCACGAACGATGGCTTGAACCCGGGAACCCTTCACGCCCACACAAGCGCCAACGGGGTCAACCGCCTTATCTCGAGAGGACACCGAGATTTTTGTTCGGTCTCCAGGCTCGCGAACAACATTTTTAATCTCCACAATTTTTTCGGAAATTTCCGGCACTTCCAACCCAAACAACTTCACCACAAACTGCGGGTGGGCTCTTGATAAAATGACCTGAACATCTTTGGGCGTACGTCGAACTTCCAGAAGCAGCGCCCGGACCCTGTCCCCGCGCCGATGCGCTTCCCGCGGGATTTGCTCTTGAACCGGAAGGAGCGCTTCTGTTTTTCCGATATCAACCAAATAATTACGGCGTTCTTGCCCTAAAATGACCCCATGCACCAACTCATTTTCTTTTTTAGAAAACTCCCGTTCGATGGATTCCCATTCTGCTTCCCGGACTTTCTGACAAATCACTTGCTTGGCGGCCTGGGCCGCAATCCGCCCAAAATCCTCCATCTCGATCAGAGAGCCTATTTCATCACCCATCTCGGCTTCATCGTCAATTTTTCTGGCTTCCTCTAATGAAATTTCCGTCTTGGCATCCACAACTTTTTCCGCGATGGTTTTCTTGCTCACAATGGAAATTTCACCCGTATCGGTGTCAATATCCACCTGGATATTGTCCCCCTGTCCAAAGCGTTTTTTTGCCGCTGTCAACAGAGCTGATTCCAAGGCAGAAAGAACTTTCTCTTTATCAATGCCTTTTTCGCGACCGATTTGATCGATAACCGTCATGAGCTCGCTTTTCATGATTGTTCCTCGCAACGCACTATAAGGCAACCCAACAAACGCCTGGGCCGGTTACATTCGCAACACTCGATTTAAAATTCCACCTCTATTTTGGCCTTCACAATTTGAGGCCAGGCCACCGTATATTCAGTGGGGGTTTTGTGACGATCTTCTACGAGATTGACGCCCGTATCGGTGACCGCTGTTAGTCGTCCAACAATAACAGTCTGATCCGTATCGGTTTGCACCGTGACACGAAGCCTTTGTCCTTGAACACGTTGAAAATCTCGCGGGTCTTTCAGGACTCGATCCAAGCCAGGCGAGGAGACCTCAAAACGACACACAGGTCCTGACGGTTGCGTAATTTCCCAAGTCCTGCGAAGCGATTGGTGAAATTGCTCACAATCATCAATCCCCAGCCCGCCATCTTTATCAAGAGTGAGACGAACTAAAGGACTGGTGGGTTTTCCAGTCCATTGCACATCAAGAATTTCGACGCCTAAGGCCAGGGCAATTGGATCACCAACTTGGCGAATGACTTGACTAAGATTCTCCGTCACGAGGGTTACCATAGACGCCTACCTCCACAACAAGAGAAGCGGCTACAGTTTAGACCAAAAAAAAGTGGGCTCACGCCCACTCACCATTGCCCAGACTAGCACTTTCTTCTATCAAAGGCAAGATTGGGAAGTAGGTGAATTTTGCCTAGTCCATACTTCCTAAAGCGCGGTCTCTTTTCATACCCGACATGGGCATAAGATCATTCCCGTGATAGAGTATTTTTATCCAAAACAGACGGGATTTCCTGACCTTAACCAGAGAGGAATTTAGCAGATGCCCACGATCATTTCTGTGGCTTCCGGCAAGGGTGGAGTTGGTAAAAGTATAGTAGTGAGTAACCTTGGACTCTTGTTGGCCCGAAAAAGGCATCGTGTCCTTCTTGTTGACATGGATGTCGGGGGGGCCAATCTCCACATTCTCTTTGGACTGTTTCATCCCCCTTCAACCCTCACCGACTTCTTTGCTAACCGGTCCACGAACCTAGAGGATGTGGCTCATCCGCTGGCAAGTCCGCTGGCGCTCCGCCTGATTCCAGGCACGGGAGAAACATTGGTGACCGCCAACTTACCCTATGCGAAGAAAAAACGTCTGATTCGAAATCTGAAAAAACTCGATGCCGATATCATCCTCGTTGATGTCGGAGCCGGGACCAGTTACCACGCCCTAGATTTTTTTCTCCTTGCGGATTACTTTTTGGCAGTAGCCACCCCCGACCCCACTTCTGTATTGGACCTCTATCGGTTTATCAAGCTCGCCGCGATTCGAAAAGTGCTTTCCGCATTTTTGGCTCGTGATCCCATTGCCGAAACCCTTCTGAATAAAAACTTTCACAGCATCACGGCCGTGCTGGAGGCTGTCGGACGGACAAGCGAGTCGGGCGTTGCGATTGCCCAACAGGCTCTCCGGGGCTTTCAACCAGCATTAATTTTGAACCGGATGGCTGACAAATCCCGCATCAATACGCTCCATTTGCAAAACTTGCTCAAGCAATATGTGGGAACTGAGCTCTCGGTTCTGGGTAACATCCCCGAGGATCATCTTGTACAACAATCGATTTTAAAATATTTACCGGTTGTCGAACTCTCTCCGACGGCGCCAGCCAGCTTGGCCTTGGAGCACATCGCCGAAAATGTGCTCACACTCATCGCGCCACGGGAAGAATTCGACGAAAAGTTTGAAGAACCCAGAAAATTACGCGCTTAGGGCACGCATAACGTTCTGGGATCCGAATGAGGACATTAAGACGGGTCCGAAGGCAGTAAGTTACGGATAGCATTGGAGAGTGATTTGAGCGTCATCGAGACACTCTCCAGCTCAGCGCCTTTTTTCTGTAGTTCTGATTGCATGGTGGAGACCTTACCCACCAGTCGATCATGCTCTTTAGAAACCCGAGAAAAATCTTCCAGCGACTTTTCTAACTGCTTGACCTTTTTCTCCAATCCACTGCGAGCTTTCTCGGTGGACTCAGCTTCCACCTTCAAGTCCCCCAACTCCTTATTTAAGGAGTCAATCATATTTTCCGCAGATTGCAAATTTCGCTGGGCATCAGTCCGGTCCTCTTCACTTTCTAAAAACTGTTGATTGAGCCGATCGATCACGCCTGCCCAATCACGAGCCACTCCCCCCAACGAATCGGGAACCGCAGCTAACGACGCCTCTTTTCCCAACCGCCCGACGGCCTGCTGAATCCAATCAATAAATAACGTGGCTTCACGAAAATTCAAATCGACGGTTTCAGAAGGCTCTGTAGACGACGGCGCGACATCGGCTTGCGGCTTTGGCTCAGGCGGGGGCGGGGGAGAGGATGGTGTCGGTTTCGAAGTCGTTTTGCTGGAAGATTCACTGTGAAACTGCTGCAGTAAGACCGCCACACAATGCCGGCAAAACGGTTGTTCCGATGAAGGGCACGAACACTTGGTTGACAAAGTTCCGCCGCGCAATTTGATCGTTTGCGAATAGACACCATAGGTACCGTTGACTTCGGCCACAACTTGCGTGCCATTGGCCTCAATGATATTGACGCGCTGATCGGAGAAGTATTGGTTGCCAATTTTAAAGACTTGCGCTCCAACAACAGACTGCACCATGTCAGGATCTAGTTGGCCAAGTTCTTGAGCAGAGCATGAAATTCTATTTCTCATATTGCCCTCACTTTTATAAAAGAAAGGAATGGAAACATCTTCATAACCGAATCAAGGGGAATATTTCGAAGGCAAATTGTACCCAGAATGAGCCGAAGATCCAACTTTTTGCAGACTTTTCTTTCTTGATCGTAATGCTAGTGGTTACAGACGAGAGAACGATCTAGAATTTTACCTAAGACAAAGACTCCGACGCTAGCATATCACAAGGGGGCTGCCTCAAATAATATTTCAGAATAATTTTGTGCTCATTTAATCGAGTCTGACCCTTAATTTTGGTTCCATCCACCCGGTTAATCTGGTGAGCCGCGAGCGGCTCGAACGCTCGACCCTCGCCTTAAAAGGGCGATGCTCTACCAACTGAGCTAGCGGCTCACCGAAAGCGATGCTAACAATGGTCCTAGTCGTTGTCAAACAACAACCGAACACATCCTAGACAGAGAAATTATTTGGAACGGGAACGCAGGAAAGGATTTCGGAGGACGATGGTTTCTTCCCGTTTAGAGCCTGTTGAAATCATGGCAATGGGACAGGACGCAAGTTCTTTGACACGCGACAAATACTTTTTCGCGGCGCGCGGCAACGCTCGATAGGATGTCAGCCCTGTTGTATCAGTCGTCCAGCCGGGCCAACGTTCATAGACCGGCTGACAATTCTCCAACACTTCTAAATCAGCAGGCATTTCCCGGTACAACTTGCCTTGATAACGATAGTCAGTACAGATCTTTAATTCTGAGCAACCATCCAGGACATCCAGTTTCGTCATCGCTAAAGACGTTAAGCCATTCACGCGCACGGCATATCGCAATAACACCATATCAAGCCACCCGCACCGCCGCGCTCGTCCAGTCGTGGCTCCATACTCGTTGCCCCGCTTCATGAGTTGCGCACCCATCGTGTCATCCAATTCGGTGGGAAATGGTCCCCCGCCCACTCGAGTGGTATACGCCTTCGTGACACCCAGCACCGCCGAAATATTGGTCGGTCCGACTCCTGTCCCGGTGCAGGCGCCCCCCGAACATGAACTGGAGGATGTCACATAAGGATAGGTCCCGAAATCGACATCAAGATGAGTTCCCTGAGCCCCTTCAAACAAGACCTGCTTTCCGGCTGCAAACGCGCGGTCAAGCAGTACTGGCACATCAGCAATATAAGGGCGAAGACGTTCGCCATAGGCTTGATATTCTTTGAATATCGATTGCACGGTAAATCCCTTAGCATGATAGATACGCTGCAAAAATGCATTGATCTCCACCAAATTTTCCTGAATTTTTTTCTTCAAAATATCAGGATTCAGCAGATCACCCATGCGAATACCCACCCGTGCCATTTTATCCACATAGGCCGGACCTATGCCCCGGCCCGTTGTGCCAATTCGACGAACCCCTTTTGCTTTTTCTGCCGCCTTGTCAATCGCCTTATGGTAGGGCATGATGACATGGGCTCGTTGACAGATCACAAATCGCTTGCCAACCGCAATACGACTTTTTTTTAACCCATCGAGTTCGCCAATTAACCCGCCTGGATCGATCGCCACGCCATTGCCCAACACGCATAATTTTCCTCGATAGAGCACTCCGGAGGGGATCAGGTGGAAAATAAAGGTTCCTTTGTCAGTGATGACCGTATGCCCAGCATTCGACCCACCCTGATAACGGACAATGACGTCCGCATCTTTGGCAAGCAGGTCAACGATCTTGCCTTTCCCTTCATCACCCCATTGTGAACCAACTACGACGAGCGCCGACATGGGCACCTCCAAATCCGCATTTTCTCTGGACACAAAAAAGCTCTGACAACTACTAAGCCAGAGCGCGACCGTTTCATCGTAGGTCGCATGGTGCAAATTGTCAACGACGAAATGCACTGTTCTATAGCTGGCCTGTTTCTTGACCGCGTCCAAAACCCGTGATAGCATCATTTTCGGTGTGGGGCTGTGGCGCAGTTGGGAGCGCGCGTGAATGGCATTCACGAGGTCGCCGGTTCAATCCCGGCCAGCTCCACCAACCTTCCTCATTCTTACGATTTTCTGACATTCATTCCCGACAGGAGAGAGTCAGCCTCATTGGCTTATTGCCGAAACAGAGAGTTACGGAAGCACCATGCTGCATATTGAACGCCTGACAAAAACCTTCCCGACTAAACCTCTATTTCTGGAGGCCTCGGCGCACCTGAAGCCTCAGACTCGGGTGGGCTTAGTCGGGCCGAACGGTTCAGGGAAAACCTCGCTCTTACGCATGATTCTCAACGAGAACGATATCGAGAGTGGACGTATCCGAAAACGGCCGCATCTCCGCCTGGGCTACCTTCCACAGGAACTCGAAACCCTGCCGGGTCACACAATCTTAGATGCTACTCACCGAGATGAATTTCCGGAGTATGAAGCCAAACGCATTCTTTCAGGGCTGGGCTTTCAAGAAAGCGACTGGGACCGAAAGATCAAAACACTCTCAGGCGGCTATCGCATGCGCGTGGCTTTGGCCTACCTGCTGTTGTCAGCACCCGATGTCTTAATGTTAGACGAGCCCACGAACCATCTCGACAAACCCACCCAACGCTGGCTGGAGAATTTCCTCTTACAGTCCTCATTCACATTGCTGATCATCAGCCACGATATTGCGTTCCTGGACAAAATGGTCACCCACATCTGGGAAGTCCGCAATCACACCTTGCAAGAGTATCGGGGCAACTACACGCGCTTTCAAAAATTAAAAGCTGAACGCGATGCGCAAGAACAAGCCGCCGCCAATCGGCAAGCCAAAGAAATCTCCCGCGTCCAATCATTTGTGGATCGATTTCGATACCAAGCCAATAAAGCCAGCCAAGTTCAATCGCGCATTAAACAATTGGAAAAGGTTAAACGCATTGAATTGCAGCGGGATACGAAGCGACTGAAATTTAAATTTCCTGAACCTCCCGCCAGCGGAAGAGAAGTCCTTGACCTCAAGAATATCCACAAACGATACGGCGAAAAAATTGTCTATCAAGGATTAGACTTTGCGATTGAACGAGGCCAGCGCGTGGCCTTTGTTGGGGAAAATGGGGCCGGCAAATCAACACTGCTGAAAATGTTGGCTGGAGTTTTGGAGTTTGAAGAAGGCACACGAACAGTCGGGCATGGCGTCACCATTCATTACTTCGCGCAACACCAAGCAGAAATTCTTCATCCTGAACATAGCATCTTAGATTCCCTTGAAGAGGCGGCTCCCCTAGCCGAACGAAATTTTCTGCGAGGCTTGGCTGGCGCATTTCTTTTTTCAGGCAATGACCAACTCAAACCTATTAAAGCCCTCAGCGGCGGAGAACGAAACCGTGTGGCGTTAGCCCGCATGCTCGTCGAGCCGGCCAATACGTTGCTCTTAGATGAGCCAACCAATCACCTAGACCCTGCATCGGTCGATATGTTAACGGACGCCCTCCTACAATTCCCAGGCACAATTGTTTTCATCTCACATGACCCCACATTTCTGATGCGCGTATCTACAAGGGTTGTCGAAATTGATGAAGGCAAAGCGCGAGACTATATTGGTGACTATGAATACTATTGCTGGAAACGAGCCAAGGAATTAGAAGACGAAATTCCGCCCGAAGCGAAACAGGGGGAAAAACAATCGAAGAAAAAGCGGAAAGCCCAAAAAGACAAACCCGCCAAAGAACATGCCACCAACGGGTCTGCCACAACCCCTGTCGCCCCATCTCCCCCACCATCTCGGCGGGACCTCTCGAAAAGTATTGCCCGATTGGAGAAACAAGTTGCTAACACCGAAAAAGAGATCGCCGCGCTTGAAGAACAAATCAAAGCCCGCGATGTCGAACTAGCCGCTCCGGAAACCTACCAGGACTACTCCCGGTGGAATACCCTTCATCAAGAACGTGAATCATGGGGACGCCAACTCGATCGCCTGACACACAAATGGGGTGACTTGAACACCCAACTCGACTCCCAAAAATCCCAAATCTCATAAATCTCAATTTTCCTGTTTTTCCATCAGAAAATCGTACAAGGGAGAATCACACCTAAGAAAACCTCAGACTTCAGGTTCTTATAGTATTTTAACTTTCATTTAAGACATTTCAGAACCCCCTCGCCCTTGAGGGAGAGGGTTGGGGTGAGGGTGAAAGGCGTATTTGATAGTTAAAACACTATAGCATGCTCTGACAACGATAAAAAACAAAATCAATCCGATGTCAATTCTCATTCTATTTCAAGATTTGAGGTCTCTATTGGACAGAAACATCGTAACCTTAGACAATCAAGAAGCAAGACTTTCCTGGAAAAAGCCGATAAGGCCTTCTTAGCATTCCAAGATCGCTGTGATAATTCATAGCCACACGCAAGGAATAGACACGCATGTTGATAGAAGCCTCTCTTCCCATTCAGGTGCAATCTCCGAGCCTTGCGCAAAAGGCAGTACCCGCTCGAAATTCCCAGGCTCGCACAGCGGCCTCGGCCCAGGCAGATACGGTTTCCCTAAGTGGCCCAACATCCCGTAAAGATGTGGCCGCGCTTGTCTTGAACAAAACATTGGTCAACATTCAAAAAGCTGGTGGCCTGGAAACAGCCCAAGACCTGTACAATGGACTCTCACAACAAGACCTCCAAAACCTTGAACGCTTGGTCGAATCGGCAAAAGCTGACCTGGGCGTGTCTCCCGAAACATCCCTGGATGTCTCTCCCGAAGCCACGGCCAATCGGATTGTGAACTTTGCCCTACTTGCATTCTCCCAGTTTCAAGAGAACCATGCTGATTTAGATAAAGATGAGGTTCGGAGCGAATTTGTAGACTTTATTGGCAAGGCGATAGGAAAAGGCGTGGAGGAAGCCAGAGATATTCTCACCGGTCTCAACGCCCTGAGCGATGAAGTGGACGCTGACATAACCATCACCGTCGACATCATCAATCAACGTCTCCAAGAATTCGCCGCTCAAGGCAAGACTGAAGAAGCCATGAATGCCGATGCTTCACAACCTAACAAAAATGAACACAGAATCAATTCGTAAGAACATCACATTCAACCTAGAATTGACGCAGGAGCATTTATGACATATACTCCTAATGTATACATCGTTAAGGAGGCTTATGATACGGACTCAGATCTATTTAACCGAGGAGGAGAAGGCACAACTGGAAACTATCGCCCTCACGCGAGGAGTCAAGCAAAGTGAGTTGATTCGAGAAGCTGTCGACGAATTGATTGAAAAATATACTCCCTCTCAGCAGCTCGCGTGCATCAAACAGGCACGGGGCATTTGGAAAAACAGACGCGACATTCCAGCGTTACGTGACCTTCGCTCAGGATGGAAGCGGCGGACTCAGTCGTGAACAGACCCGTCCTGGTCGACTCGGATGTCCTTATCGACTATCTCAAAGATGTCGATTTAGCCTGCGATTTCATCGAGACACATATCGATAGAATCGGCCTCTCAGTCATCACCGTTACAGAAATCCGCGCCGGTATCAAAAGCCAAGAAGAGGCGCAGGCCATTGATCAATTCCTCTCCGTCGTTTTCCTCTTCGATGTGACTCGAACCATTGCTGAGATGGGCGGAGATTGGGTCCGCCAATTCGGTCCGTCTCATTCAGTTGAGGTACCGGATGCCCTGATTGCAGCTACTGCTGCGGCACATCATCTCGAGCTGAAGACCCTTAATATTAAACACTATCCAATGTTTAAAGACCTTAAGCCAGCCTATAAGAAAAAAAAGCCATAAGCCAATTTGGCTTACCACGGCGCCGTAATGTCTTCTTCGTCATCATCTTGTGATAAGTCCGAAGGACGACTCTTCGGTTGATAGTAGTGACGGCCCTCTATTTCTCCAGGAAGATGAGATTGGTCTTTGGCCCCTTGTGGGTCATCATGGGCATAGCGGTAATCTTTTCCATAATCCAGCTCTTTCATGAGAGACGTCACGGCATTACGTAAATGCAGTGGCACAGGCAAATTCCCTCTTTCTTTCGCGTCTTTTCTTGCAGCCAAAAGAGCCACATAAGAGGCGTTGCTCTTGGGGGCCGTAGCCAAGTAGGTGACCCCATGGGCCAGGTTGATTTGTGCTTCCGGCAAACCCACACGTTCGACAGCATGAAAAACGGCCGAAGCGACGACCAGGGCTTGTGAATCAGCCATCCCGATATCCTCCGATGCAAATATCATCATCCGTCGCGCGATAAATTTTGGATCCTCTCCACTTTCCAACATTCGAGCCAACCAATAGAGTGCGCCATCAGGCGCAGAATCCCTCATGCTTTTAATAAAAGCCGAAATGAGATTGTAATGTTCTTCTCCATCTCGATCGTACCGCAAGGCTTTTTCTTGCAGAACCTCTGCGACCTCGAGCGCATCGAGCGTAACTGGCTTCTTGTGTTCCGCATAATGACCGCCAATAAATTCCAGTGCCGTTAGCATTGAGCGAGCATCACCGTTACCGTGCTGAATCAACATCTGCCTTGCTTCCCGCATGAGAGAAATGCGCGAAGTTCCCAATCCATGCTTTGTATCCGACAGCGCACGATCTAAAATCTTTCCCAAGGCATCATTGTTCAACGATTTGAGCACCACCACCATAGAGCGCGACAATAAGGGTGCAATTACTTCAAAGGATGGATTCTGTGTCGTAGCTCCAATCAGGGTGATATCTCCCCGCTCCACATAGGGCAAGAAGGCATCCTGCTGCGCTTTGTTGAACCGGTGGATTTCATCCACAAAGAGCAGCGTGCGTTGCCCCGAGACTTTTTGACGTTGCTGAGCCGTTTTGAGCAGGCCTCGCAACTCCGGCACGCCACTCAGCACAGCCGAAAACGGCACAAAGGCGGCTTGTGTGGTTTTGGCAATTAACCTCGCCAAGGTCGTTTTGCCTGAACCTGGCGGTCCCCACAGGATCAGCGAAGGCACTCGATCATGTTCAATAGCGAGACGAAGCGGCTGATTGGCAGCCAACACCTCTTCTTGACCCACAAAGTCGTCAAAATTCTGCGGTCGCATTCGATCCGCTAAAGGAACATGCTGCTTGACATCGGAAACTTGGATGGGAAAAAGATCAGATTGGGTTTCTGAATCGAACGATTCCATGGGTTCTCACTCTGCCCTAAATGTTCATCATCTCGGACCTATTTTTTCCTCATTATGCTATAACCACTGGATCGGTTACTGCAAATGATCAGGAGGATACCTCATACCATATCTGACGATATTATCCCTGTTATAGTGTTTTAACCATCAAATACACCTTTCACCCTCACCCCCCACCTTGTCCTTTCTTCGAGGCCAAGCCCTCAAGGGCGAGGGAGTTCAACAGATTGCATATAAATCGGTCGCAAGGAGAACATGATGAATCATATTATCAATCAAGGTATTCGTGTAGCCTATACAGACGATGGGGAAGGGATGGCTCTTGTGTTTATCCATGCCTTCCCTTTGAGTAAGGCCATGTGGCAACCGCAAGTCAAAGCCCTAGCAGGGTCGTATCGCATCATTACCCTTGACCTTCGGGGACATGGCGAATCTGATGCCCCCATATGGAATTGGTCCTTGGAGGATTATGCGGCCGATGTCATCGCGATACTGGACTCTCTTGGCATTGCCCAAGCGGTTTTTATCGGATTGTCGATGGGCGGGTACACATTGTTTTCGTTGTACCGACAATGTCCTGACCGGATACAAGGCATGATCCTCGCTGACACCCGCGCCCAAGCCGATACCGAGGACGGGAAAGCAGGAAGGCGGACCATGGCTCAGGTCGCCTTCAAGAATGGAGCCTCAGCTATTGCCGACATGATACTTCCCAAACTGTTAGCTCCTACAACACTTGAACGTCACCCTGAATTAGCGGAGCAGGTTCGGAGGATCGCTCTTTCCACTCCTCAGGCAGGCATTATCGTAGATTTGATGGCCATGGCGGCCCGACCTGATTCCCTCGACCTGTTAAAAACAATCACCTGTCCCACTCTCGTCATTGTGGGAGAACAGGACCAGGCCACTCCAGTTGCTGACTCTCAAGCCATAGTTCAGCGGATTCCTGCGGCCACATTGGTCACGATTCCCCAAGCGGGTCATCTTTCAAATTTCGAACAACCCGAAGCTTTTAATGAGGCTATTCGATCCTTTCTCAAAACACACAAGTTTTGACCTTTTAAACCTAAAAACGGCAGTTGGATCACGAAAGTCTGCACAACCCCTTGACGCGCCTAGAAAATGGAAAAATTGCTTATCACCCACAAGGTGACCGCACAATTTGTCCATTTCCTATGCACATCAATTGCTTGCACAGCTTTTTCGTGCTCAACCGCCGTCTTTAGGTTAAACGAAAAACGCAGGCAGTCTAACCCGTTCTTACATCCACACCAGAGCCACATATCCTAGATATCCCACATACGCCGAGAAGATCGACGCTACAATTATTTTCGCACCCACCCAAGTGGCATCTCGCCAAAGCCAGAGTCCGATAGCCAGAACTATCAGAACTTCAATGATCGTCACCACATCTCCATAAAATCGAGGGTCCCAATACGATACGGGACTCGCAAATTGCCAGTTTGACAGGGGAACGAAATGGCGGTGCGCATCATCATGATGAAGCGGAAAGTCGCCTGCACTATGCAGTATCATACTGGCCCAAAACAGCATCCATCCCTTCCACTTCGCCCATACACTCAAGAGCCAACCAATCACCGCAAGAGGAAACGAATGAAAAAGGTCAAAGACCATCTGCCAACTTGGATCAAAATAATGTTGCCAAATTTCGGACTCGGGAAAAGCGCGCCACACCTTTTCCCAAAAATAAAACACAAACATCGGCACATCTGAAATCGCGGCTCCTATGAGCACAGCGATTTGATGCGGCGGCATTCTCCCCTTCCCCAACAGGCCCACATTTAACATCATGTGAGCGGGAGTGTTCATGATCTATGATGGGAGCATGAGAACGAGAACTACAATGGATGGGACTGAATTGAATGTCTGTGAAGACCGTTCTTCACAGGAAAGCTGAAGCCAGTTACTGAGAGTGGCTCTTAACAATCATAAGACCGGCGCATCCTGCGCTCCTAGCCCTTCCGTGGGAATATGTTGGAAAGATATAATCTTCAGCATTAAAGCTGATTTCATGAAATAGGTCAAGGAGGGAACCGTCTTCAGACATCTACGAGACCTCATGACTCCCCCACAAATTCTAGGGCACTTCTAGTCATTCTCGCCTCCACGCTGCCGTATCAGTCTCAGAAATTCATCCCGAGTCTGTTGTTGTTTTCTGAACACCCCTAACATTTCACTGGTCACAGCCACAGTATTTTGCTTTTCAACGCCTCGCATGCTCATACACAGATGCCGCGCTTCCATGACTACGCCTACCCCATGAGGATTGAGTTTCTGCTGAATCGTATGGGCAATTTGCACGGTTAACCGTTCCTGCACCTGCAGACGGCGACTGAACATATCCACAATGCGGGGCACTTTGCTTAAGCCCACCACATGCTTTCTGGGGATATAACCAACATGACACTTGCCAAAAAATGGTAACAGGTGATGTTCGCATAAACTATAAAAATCAATATCCTTGACGATCACCATTTCGTCATATTGGATGGGGAAAAGAGCATGATTCAGCAGGGCATCAATATCTTGATGATAGCCCTGCGTGAGATATGTCAGAGCCTTGGCCAATCGCTTGGGAGTTTCCTGTAGTCCATTTCGGTCAGGATTCTCACCCAGCTGACTAAGTAATTTTCGAACGGTGGGCTCAATGTCCTTAATGGGGGCGGGAGAACTGATTGCAATCTGATCATGATCAATGATCTTGCGGGCCTGCCCTCGTGCAGATGTCGTTTTTGATTTTGGCGATCTAGACTTCATACCTTTTCACATCCTCATTACTCGACACTGCTACGGTTGGGAATCTCCAATATATTCAAAAAAATTGTCCCGAGTTTCCAGCACGCCGATTTTTTCCAATTGGCCAGATGGCAGCGTATCGACTAACAGATGCCATATGACATAAGCCAGATTTTCACCCGTCGTGGTGAGATGACCAAACGCGGGGTCAAAATTCAGATGTTGATGATCGAAACGCGCAACGACGGTTTCATGCACAATCTGATCAAGCTGATCAACATCCGTCACACTTCCCGTTTTCGGATTCACTTCTCCTCGAATCGTGACTTGAACGGTGTAATTATGCCCATGGCCGTTCAGATTATTACATTTTCCGAATATTTTTTGATTGACCTCATCCGGCAGTTGATCGGTATGAAGACGATGCGCGGCACAAAAGGTATAGGTGCGAGTTATTGATGTCTGGCTAGCCATAAACAACATGAGCAAAAGAAAGAATCGTTCAAACTAATATATAAGAATATGGTCTCTTGGTCTCTTTGCTATTGTCAATTAGGAGGAGGACTCGACTTCCTTAGATTGGTCCAACGACGTTCTCTCCCATTTTTCTTCAGGCACCTGAACAATTACATCGCCATGCACGCGAGCTTGGCAGCCTAAACGGCGATAGGGTTCAATGAGCGCTTCGCGATCAAGCAGATCTTGTTCATCAAAATCAATGTCGGACAAGTTTTCCAACCCCGCGACAACATCCACGCGGCATGTGGTACAGGACGCATTGCCGCCACAATCATGATTGAGAGGAAAGCCCAACTGCTCGGCCGCTTCAAGAAGAGACAGATCAGCTGGCACCTCTCCACTTTTTCCTTCAGGATGAATAAACGTGACCCGCGGCATTGGCAACGTTCACGACTCCTCAGACGCTGGCATGGCGCTCATTGGGCAGCACCCTCGTTCGATATGCTCTTCGAATTCATGACGGAACAAACGCAAACTATTCTGGACAAGCACAGCAGCACCGGACACTAACGTGCAAAATCCGGTGCCTTTGACAAATCCAGAAATTTGCAGCAATTTCTCTAAATCTGTTTGTTCACCCTGTCCTTTTTCGATTTTCCGCATCAGCGTTGCCAGCTCTTCCGTGCCTATTCTACAGGGCGGACATTGGCCACAGGTCTCATCTTCAAAAAATTCCGAAAATTTGAGTGTTTGAGCCACCATACATGTGGCATCATCCACAACAATCACCCCTGCGGAACCCAGTCCCGTTCCGGCTTTCTTCAACGAATCAAAATCCATGGGAAGATCTAACTGATCTGCGCTAATCATGGAAAACGAAGGCCCGCCCGGAAACACCGCCTTGACTCCATGACCATTGGGCACTCCCTGCCCACATACTTCAACTAAATGACGGACGGTCGTTCCCAGCGGCAACTCATACACACCCGGTCGATTGACAGCACCGCTCAGCGAAAACAACATGGTCCCCGGCGTCGTATTGGTTCCCACTTCTCGAAACCATGCAGCGCCATTCCGCAAGAGCTGGGGAATATTAGACAGTGTTTCCACATTATTCACCAAGGTGGGTTTCTCATGAAGCCCGTATTCCGTGGGGTAGAACGGTGGTTTTTGTTTTGGCTGCGCGGGGCGCCCCTGCATTGACTCCAACATGGCCGTTTCTTCACCCGCGACATAGCTGCCGTAGCCGTCAAAAATTTGTATATCCAAGTTGAGCCCTGTACCCAAAATATTCTCTCCCAAGTACCCTTTGGCCCGGGCTTCTTCTTTTGCCTTCTCAAAGTTCGCCTTTTCCTCGGCAAACTCATGATTCAAATAAATATACGCTTCCTTCGCGCCAACCGTATGGGCGGCAATGAGACATCCTTCCAAGAGTTGATGTGGATGGTGTCTGAGCAAATAGCGATCCTTAAAGGTTCCCGGTTCATGTTCACCCGCATTACACACAAAATAGCGTTCATCGACTCGATGATTCAGCACTTTGTCCCACTTCAAACCGGTAGGAAAACCCGCTCCGCCTCTTCCACGCAAGTGAGCGTTCTTCAAGACTTCGATGATAGCCTGAGGATTCGGATTCGTGACGCACTCTATCCAAGCTTGATAGCCTCCTTCTTGGCAATAGGGTTCAATTTCCCAAGCCTCTCCAGGAATTTCGTGTAATACTCGTGGCGCCATCGTTTCAAGCACTGGATATCCTCATGTTAAGAGTCGTATATTCTTCTACAGTTGTAGTCGGGAAAGCGTCGCTTCATTCAGAATCGCGGCTCCTCTCACCCCCTAGGCCAAGGTCACTATACGAACGGGTCTGCAAGGCCGTCAAGATAGAAGGTTAGGGTGAATAGGTGCAGTCTCTCCTCAGGAAACTGTATGAGATGTTGAGACAGGGAACATAGTAATTCACAAGACCCTATGCGGTTTTCTTCATCAGGCTATCCACTTTTCCACATAAATCCCGCACGACAAGGGCAGATGATTCCAAAGCATATTTTTCGTCCTCCGTCAGGTCATATTCTAGAATCGCTTCCGCACCATCCGAACCCAATTTCACCGGCACCCCTAGCACTAGATCATGGAATCCATATTCGCCCTCGCAGAGCACCGCACAGGGAAGTATTTTCTTTTGATCCTTCGTAATAGCTTCGACCATCTCCACAACTGACGCGGCCGGAGCATAGAACGCGCTGCCGGTCTTCAATAGATTGACAATTTCAGCGCCGCCTTCACGGGTTCGTTTGATTAAAGCCTCAAGTTTTTCGGCAGACATCCACTCATTGAGAGGACGACCAGCCACCGTAGTATACCGAATCAACGGCACCATTGAATCTCCATGTCCGCCTAGCACCATGGCATGTACATTTTCCACCGACACCTGTAAGGCTTCCGCAATAAAGGAACGAAACCGGGCCGAATCCAAGACTCCCGCCATGCCCAGGACTCGGTTTTTTGGGAAACCACTCACCCGGCGGGCCACATGGGTCATGACATCAAGCGGGTTAGAGACGACGATCAAAATAGCATCAGGAGAACGTGTGGCCGTCTCTCTCACTACCGATGACACGATGTTCGTATTGGTCGCAAGT
The DNA here is from genome assembly GCA_965223315.1 of Nitrospirales bacterium. GTDB lineage: Bacteria > Nitrospirota > Nitrospiria > Nitrospirales > UBA8639 > Nitrospira_E. The sequence goes on along the minus strand of CBDCWD010000004.1, from coordinate 1,110,324 downwards.
AGTTCATCACGGCTCATGCCGGGTTTTCGAGGGATACCTGAAGTAATGATAACCAGATCTGAATCTTTTGTGGCCTCATAGTTATTGGCCCCTGTGACCTCAGAATCATAGGCACAAACCGGCCCAGCTTCTACTAAGTCCAGCGCCTTCCCCTGAGGCATGCCTTCCACAATATCCACCAAGACAATGTCATACCAGTTTTTTTCAGCAAGGCGTTGAGCAATCGATCCACCCACATTCCCCGCTCCAACGACTGTGACTTTCACTCGCCTCATAACACCACCTTATCCTTATAAGATTCCGCCCGGGCATGTATGTTAATCATCATGGCCGGTCCACCCTGCGACTTTAAAATTAATCGTACAGACAAAATTATCACCATCGTAAAAATTCACTTTGATCTTCTTCTTTCCATATTCACGAGCCAGGAAATCTTCGGGGTGATCGATGAACTCCTGATAAGTTCCTGCGGCATGTTCGCCTAGTTCGTTAAATGCCACAATCATCCCGGTTTTGACTTCTTCCAACATTTTAGCCCGGCAACGCGGATAGATTTCCCAGAACTTTTCTCGTATGTCATCCGGAGTGGGTTCGGGCCGGTCACCTGCGGGCGGGCGATCTTTTTTGGCAAATTTGGCTTGCCGCCGGACATAAGGATATTGATGGCCTGTAAACAATTTATACAGCCACGGCGGCACATCAGGATGAGGCGTAGTCGTCATCGTCTGGCCATCTCGTTTACTTCGTGGTTAGCCGTTGATAAATTTTCGGCAACCGGGTTGGAAGAGTCTCAACTTCATCGATCACCAGAAACCCAATATCCCCATACATGCGTTGAACGTAGTTCGTGGCTGCTTGATCAATGGTGATACAAAAGGGATGAATCGCTTGATGTCTCGCCTCCCGCAGCGCCATCTTGGTATCTTCCAAAGCATATTCATCGGCATACTCATCATCCAACGGCTTCCCGTCACTAAGTAGAATCAACAACCGTACTTTGGCAGCCTGTTGCATCAACCGATAGGTCGCATGACGAATGGCGGCTCCATCACGATTTTGTTGCCGCGGCTTGACCCCACTGATTTTCAGCCCCACCCGACCACCTGAGCGCTGCTCAAAATCCTTCAGAATATGAATGTCCACCGACTGCCGGCTATGCCCTGAAAATCCGTATATCGCATATTGATCCCCGATAGCTGTCAGAGCCTCCGACAGCAACAATAAACCTTCTTTCTCAATGTCAATAACCGGACGGCTACGGGCCCCAATTTGGCGGCCTGTTGACCCACTGATATCAACTAAAAAAGCAACGGCGACATCCCGGTCATGTTTCCGGCGCGTGGCATAGACGTGTTCTTGCGGTTCATGCCCGTGACGCCGATCCACGATCCAGCTCACCAGCGCGTCAAAATCGATATCCTCTCCATCCACCTGCCGGCCGACACGCCGAAACGATTCGGGACGAATGGCTTCAAAGTAACGTCGAATCAACCGGACCACGGGTCCATAAGATTGAAATGTGTCATCGATAAAATCAGGGCCCCCTTCCACCCCTGCGGTTTCGAGCACCCGGCACCACTGAGGCCGGTAATCACGAATGAGTCCATCCCACTCGTCGTACAGATATTCACCGCTGCGGAGCGTCACGCCAGATCCTCCTGAGGGACGAAGATTTGGCTGTAACCATTGCTGTAACGGAGAGGTCCCGAAAACAGGCTGCCGAGGATCTGGTGGATTGGGAGATGTCGGAGAAGAATCGGGTGACTGCCGACTGCTCACTTCGTTCCCCGTTGGGCCTTCTACATGACCTCCCCCTGTTTGGTGTCCTCCAGATTCTTCATTCGATGACTCATTGTTTTGTGGCTGAATATGATCCGGATCTAAAATCCCTCGAAAATCCCAATTTTGAAGGGGTTGGTAGGCATTCTCTAAATGTTCAGTCCCTTCGTTATGATCTGCTTCCTGTGATATGGCTCCTGTTTCGGCAAAGGCTTCACCCTCATCCTCTTCGGAATCATCTTTCAACCTGCCGATCTGATCCTCTAAGATGTGATACAGGCGATCTGCAAGTTCCAAGGCATCGTCCACCGTAGCCGTCGGATGTAAAATTGTCCGAGCGACGGACCATGTGTGATTGATCACCTCTTGAAGTCCCGGACGCGAAAAATCGTCCTGAGTCAGCCCAGAAAAATAGAGCAGCAATGCATCCAACACAATTTCACGCGCTGTCATTCCATGTGTCAGCGAGCGAGTCTGAATAGCCTCTGTCGTCAATATCGCTAGATCTTCCTGTAATCCTGGATATTCCTGCTTAAGTAGAAAATCGATTCTGGCATCCTCCAGAATTTCCCACAAATCTCGAATAATTCCTGGCTGGGGATAGAGGCGAAATACATCCCCTAAAGTGTGGATCGGACCCACAGATTCCGCACTGTGTTCCCCATACCGCTTTTGTGCATTCACAGCAATAGTCTGCATACAGTGGTTTGATAGCCGATAGGTGCCAAACTCAATATGTCCAACCTCATGAGCCACCATGACCGAATACCAACGTCGATTTCCTTCTTGGGTGGAAGCCCGTTTCATGATGAGAGGAAGATAAATTGTGAAATTCTGGGGATTCGAGCGAGCGCGACCTGCCTCCCCCCGCAACAACAATGGCCCAGAAGACCCCTCTGCCGTTCCTTGCTCTGGGAGGGGTTCTAACGACACCTCTTCTCCGCATAATGCCTTGGCAAACATTTTCAAGGAACGTGCGATCTGACGCAGAGAAACTCCACTGAGCGCCTCTTCCACGACGGCACAAGCTTGTTGGGTCTCAAGGGCAAAGAACGCATTCCCGGCCTCGATGCTATACTCCAATGCCTCCATCCCCTGTTTAAACCATGCATCAAATACCGATGTCTCATTCGCCACATTCTGTAAACTTACGACCTCTGGCGCTCGCCGAACATACGTCAACGCGGCAGCCGGATCTTTGTCGATGACCAATAGCCCAAACTTCAATATCCGCACCTTCCATTCCTCATTGGGCAATTTTAGAAGCATGGCTGGCGCTTCAGCTAAAAAAGTCATCGCCTGCTCTGGAGAACGATCCGCCAAGTTTGTGCCACAATCTATGACCCATCGCTTCACCTCGGGTTCAGGCACTTCCAAGAACAGATTCGGACTGGTCCTAAAAAATTCCAATGTCCCCACATAGTCCGGCTTTCCAAAGCTATTCTGAACCATCAACTTCATGCCAAACCCTATCCAATCCTTTGCGGCATCTAGCGGAATCGTGTTCGCAATAGAAGGACATTCACGAAAGAACTCATTTCCCAACACATAGTTCCACCCTGCCAACTCCATTCCCAATGACGCCCATTGTTGCAAATCTGTGAGAGCATGCTCCTCCAGTAGTTGAGGCAGAACCTTGAACCATTCATAGGCACATTGCGGCGCCGTCTCCGACGGCCCATCCGCGAGTTCGAGAACTTGAGCAAACAGTTGATCCGTGCGATGCTCTTTTTGGATAAAACTCAAAATAGCAGGACTTTCCTTAAAGTATCGAAGACCCAATGCACCTGTGGCTTGTGCGAGTGTGATGCCCAGGTCAAGCCAGGGCACAACACAGTCAAGACATCCTCGACGATGCAGCTCGGCTAAAGCCGAGAGAGATGCTCCTTGAACTTTTGAAGAGATTTCCCCTAACTCAACCAGTAACTCGGTAACAGGACGCTGTAATTGTCCACTCGTCAGTTGTTCGTAGAGGTTCTGAGCCGTTCTCTCATCAAGTTGATCAAGCAAGAGTTCTTTAAAAGTATTTGGTTGCAACATGTCAACCTATCATTCGTCCACAGATGGTAGTTTATACGGGAATCCGTATTTCTGATCTATGATCAAACAACCCACCAAGAGCAATTGACCGAGGCTGGGCATTATAAAATTGGCCTTGGCGGTTGTAAACTAAAGCGCTTCAAAACAGAGAATGTTAAAAAAATTTTCGCTTGAGTGCCATGAAGATTGATAGGACAACACTTCTTTCAGTCGTGATTTGAGTTTTCATCCTGCTTGTACGACAGCTGTGTTTGAAGTTCTCGAGCCGTTTTACCTTGAATCACCACACGCTTTTTCCTGGACCTGTGCCCCGATACAATCCTGACCTGTTGATGTGAGACACCGAAGCACTCTGATAGAAATTGGCATAACTGAATATTGGCAGCACCATCGACCGGAGAGGCTGTCAACCGAACTTTGAGGGAATCCCCATGCATTCCAGCAATTTCTGTTTTTGATGCACGTGGCTGACAGTAGATGCGGACTTCCACCGTTCCGGGCCGGTCTATGAAACATGCCTCCTCATTCACTGAGTCACTCTACACATTCCTTCAAATTCTTCCGGGCACCTCTAAAAACTGTCCTTTTTCCCGATGGCGGCGTCAGCCGCGTGCTCAAATCCTCATGTATTAGCCCATACACTGCGGTTTTCCGCGCGCCGCTTCCTTGCCCTCAGAAAAAATCATCAGTTTTTAGAGGTGCCCTTGCATAATATTCGCCGAACATACAGGATATTCATTGGGGTGTAACCACACAAAAACAGCGGCCGCCATTTCACATAATTCATAATATTATCAAAAGCTTGAACCGACATTTCTGCCTCTTGACAGCCCGGTCCTTTCATAGTACACTCAATTAAAGTTGAGAACTATTATCATTATCGAATTACACACAACAACGACTACAAACCATGTATATCTGCATATGTAAAGGTATTCGAGAAGCCGATGTCAGGCACTTAGGCAGGTCAGGCACGACCTGTCCTAAAAAACTTGCCTCCAAACTAGAACTCGACGATAAGAAAAACTGTTGTGGTCGCTGTATCAAAAATATCTCTAAATTTGTTGCTCTTGCCGAAGAAGAACGCTCCTGTCCTCAATCCCCAGTTCTTGGGTAACACCCCTTTGTCTTCCCTGAAAATTCTGTCGCCTTTTATTTTCTTTGCTCCCGCCGTTTAACCTAAATTGCCCTACAAGATAGTATGGAGCACCATACAGTATGACTCCGTAGAAGATTTTCCAAGCTCCTGGAGTCCATTTTCCCCACATTCACGAGACTGTTAGAAATTTTGACTGTCATATCAGTTGTTTTTTAAAGACTTTTTTGATATTTTCTTACAATGAATCGCCCTACTGAAACAAAATGTCGGACTTCTTTACAAATTCTTTAAATGATAGCTGTGAAAGGCTCCAATTTGTACGGGAAGTCGTGCAAAAAAACCATAACTAATGGCAATTTTTGGCCACATACTCAAATAAATATTCACTAATTAGATAAAGATTCAATACCTTATAGCTAAAATTTCAATGTGGCCTAGCTTTTGCTTATAGGTTTATTATCGTCAGGAATGAAGTATCTGTGTAAAATCAAGTTTATTCCATAAGGAGGAAAAGGCATGAAGAGTTCACTTACAAAATCAAGATTATTAGCCACATTCTCTCTAGCTGTGGGACTGTTGGCAATTCCAGCTTTTGCACAAGCTGGGACAATCGGAGGAAATCTCGTAGTTCAGGACGACGGTGATGTCAACATCACCTTTGCCGGCAGTAACGCGGGATATACCAGCACATTGTATCTGGGCGACACCGCTCTGTTTTCCACCAATTCAGCTGAGGGAAGCACCATCTCCCTTGGCAACTTCACAGCCGGAACCGTCCTAGACTTTCGCTTAGAAGTTGAAAACACAGGACAAACGTTTTTTACCGGAATAGGAGCAAACAATATTGATGGCGTTGCTCATACCATGACGGAGGAAACAGATTACGGTACAACTATGATGGGCTGGGAAGATATATTGGGCGGTGGAGATCAGGATTATAACGATCTTGTCTTTGAATTTAGTAACACCACCACCAGTGGCAATACAGCCCAAGGCAAGTTGATTGCCAACCCCGAACCTTCCACCATCGTGTTGTTGGGGTCAGGATTGTTAGGATTAGGCGCCTGGCGTCTCCGCAAAAAACAAGCATAACATTCTGTAGATTGATATTTTTTAAAATGGCCCATTCAAAATTTGAATGGGCTATTTTTTTGTCACAGTCCTCAAAATCTCACCTGGGTCTGTTGAAAAAAGCCGCCAGCGGCGTTCTCGCCCTTTTTTCGTGCTCACGTACTGCCAGTACGCTCCGCGCGCAAAAAGGGCTGCGGCCTTGCTGGACGGACTTTTTTGAACAGACCCGAGGCTGCTGACATGTTACGTTGTAGAGAAGAAATTTGGCCGTTGATATCATCATTATTCAACAGTCCCCACCTCTATTATTCCGATTCCGTACCACCTCATCCATACGCTACCGGCCAATAAAATACCGAGTACGGTGAGGATCACATAATCTAACCATTTCATCCGTTCCACGGCATAGTAAGAACGATGAGCGAGGGGATGAAACCCCTTAGACTCCAAAGCCATGGCAAGCAGATTAGTCTGGCGAAGTGCATGTCCGATTAAGGGCACGACCAAAGGCACATATTTACCCATTCGATCAACGATTGTTCCTGACGAGAGATCCAACCCACGCGAACGTTGTGCTTGAATCACCTCAGCGCCGGCACCCAACAGAATTCCAACCCAACGAAAGGCTAAGGAAAACGCAAAGCCAACTCGGGATGGAAGTCCTAACCGTTCACATGATTGGGCCAATTCCTCGATTGTGGTTATTGAAAGCAGCCAGATTCCACTTAACAACATGATGAGTAAACGAAGTCCCATGCCCAACCCAAATAAGCACCCTTCCCATGTCACCCCTAATGCGTGAAAAATAGGAACTGGAGTTTCCCCATCCACAAAAAATGGCCAAAGAACCATGCTATACCCCATCAGCAAAACCGCCAGAACCCAAACCTTTTTCAGGCTCTCTCCCGCTTGGGCCGCGGCCAAACATCCCGTCAATAGCATCAACACAAGGAATAAGTATCCGGGGTGAGAAAAACACAACGCCAAGAGAAAAAACCCGAGAACAGCCAACACTTTGGTTCGTCCATCTAACCGATGAACCCATGTATTCTTGTTCGTATACAGAGAAACATTCATCGTATCTCACCTATGATCTTAGGATGCATTCTTCTCCAAAAACCCGCCCCATATTCATACCATCTTGCGCTTCAGAGAAGCTTTTACTTCCTTGACCGTTAACAACGTGTGTCCCCATTGTTGACTAAACTGGACAATAGCAGGGACATCCAAAGATGAAGAACGGACAAGATCCACATTCTGAAAAATTTCTCGCGGCGACCCGCTAGCCACAACCTGGCCTTCTTTGAGTAGAAGACATCGATGCGCATATTCCGCTACCAATCTCATGGAATGCGTGATCATCACAATCGTATGCCCTTGACGATTTAACTCTCTGATCATCGCCATCATCTGATCGGTCTCCTCCGCATCAAGCCCGGTTGTGGGTTCATCAAAGATTAAACAAGCGGGTTGCGTCGCAAGCATCGCAGCAACGGCAACGCGTTGACGCTCCCCCTTTCGCAAGGAAAAAGGATCCAAATCTCGACTCTCATCGATCGGAAGACCCACAGCCAATAACGATTCACGAACGCGAGTGGCGATCTCGTCTTGTGAACATCCAAGATTTCTTGCGCCAAACGCGACTTCTTCCCAAACGGTATCCGCAAAGATTTGATGGTCAGGATTCTGAAAAACCAAGCCAATCCTCTTAGCAATCTCATTCATCGTCATCGCCGATGTATCCATACCGTCAACGATAATTCGTCCTTGAGTTGGGGTTAACAGCCCGTTGAGCAATCGCGCTAACGTGCTTTTGCCCGATCCATTCGCTCCTAATAAGGCCAAAAACTCTCCGGAGTAGATCGCACAACTCAGGTCCTGGAGAACCGGATGGTCGGAATAGTGAAACCAGACATTTTCAATTTGTATGTACGGTTCAGGCTGTTTCTCCAATAAAAAGGCTCGCTTTTCTAATCGCACGAGATCGTTCACAACATCCACCGGTGGCTCTATCGTCAAATTCAATTTCTCCATACATGTCCACGCTTCTTCGACCGTTGCGGGTAACAAATCGCCATCTAATTCCTCAAAACATTCTGTCAAGGCAAATGGCCTAATCCCATGCTGCCGCATCAATTGCGGTTCTTGCAGCAACTCGCCCGGTGGCCCCTTCCACACCACCTTGCCATGATCGATCAATATCACATGATCCACAAATTGAAGATCATCATGTTCTTGCTCCGTCATCAGCAATCCCAAGCCCTCGTTCCGCAATTGGCCTAACATGCGACGTAAGTGTCGGCGACTATTAGGATCCAAATCCGAACAGGGCTCATCTAAAACAAGTAATTTGGGTTCTTGCATGAGAACCGAAGCCATGACCAGCCGCTGACGCTGGCCACCAGACATCCTCATAGGATCATGATCAAGGCTGACCTGCAGCTTCACAGAATCCAGCACCCGGTCTATGCGCCTCTCAATATCATCTAAGTCGAGAGGCGGATTGCGATATTCTAAAGGATGCAGCAGTTCTGATCTGACCGTCGTCCCAACCAGTTGCGTGTCAAAGTCCTGGAAGACCAAGCCTACCGTGTTCGCCCATTTCCACACCGATCTGGTTCGCGTATTCACACCACATATTCGTATAGCTCCGGTCATGTCTCCTTGGATCATATGAGGGATCAACCCATTACAGGCAAAGCAAAGCGTAGACTTTCCGGACCCGCTACGTCCCAGCAACATGACCAACTGGCCAGGCGCAATGGAGAAGGACACGTCCTGAAGTGCAGAAGACGTCTGGTTGGGATAAGAAAAAGACCATTCTCGACAATCTAAAAAAGGCAGAGGGCCGTGAACATCAGAAGTCACGCTAGCAATGCCTAGGGAATCGGTATGACTCACTTGGCCGGAGTCTTCTCGTAAAACAGTAACGGGCTGTCTGTCTTCACACAATACATGCCATCGTTGAACGCGAGGATAGAGAAATGCTAATAAGGGTGGACCCAGAACGATGGCCATCACAATATTGTTAAAAAAAATTGCAGGCGCCAACATCACAAAGGGAAGCAAGCCCAACAGTTCCACACCCCAACCTATAATTCCCGCACATGCCACGGAAGCGATGACGCAAATCACTCCATATTCCAAAGCCTGTCGCCAAGATTGGATGATGGGTGGCTGTCCAGATGACAACCATCCCAAATGCCCCCATAACAAATACGGCAGGGAGCCCAGGAAAAAATTCCCGAAGAACCCAAATAGACTGGCCGGCCCCAACGTCCCAAAACAATCACCAATAATATTGCCGATGCCAGAACCCCATGCCGCCGCAGGACCAAATAGCAACGACGCAACAATGGGAATGGCATTAGCCGGACGCAGCTCCACAAATCCTGGAATAATAGGTATCCCAGCTTTAAACGGAATAAGAATTGCGGCATAGATGGCAGCAATTTGAGCGGTGACCACGATCTGTCGGGTATCTCGCCACACACCTGCTAGATCGGCCCACCATTGGCGCGGATCAGCAAACCTGAATGGCACGCTCATAACTGAAAAAGGAAGGCGGGAAAAAGAAGACTCTTACGCTTGGACACAACGAAAACCGATATGAGCATACGGATAATCACTACGGAACCAATTTCGAAACGAGCGCCGCAATAATGTTCTTGCGGTTTGAGGCCCACCACCTTTCACCACATAATGATCCTGGTCAAAAAACCGTGCAGAATATCCAGGATAGGTCGGGAGAGGGTTGAACCCTTCAAATGGACGGAACAAGGTCGATGTCCATTCCCAGCCATTTCCAACCATTTGTGCGGCGCCAAACGAACTGGCTCCTTGGGGATGTGCCGTGACCGGGACTGGATCCCAAGCCTGACAGTCGAAATTGCCATAGTCCATGTGAACCGCCCGATCACCCCAGGGAAACTGCCGCTCAATTCCAGCAGATGTTCCATAGGCTGCACGATGAAATTGCTCTTCTGTCGGAAGAGACCAGCCCTTCCATGCGACATAGGCTTGAGCCTGTTGCCGGGTCACATAGACCGGCCAGGAAAGAGGCAAAGGGACATCACAAAACATTGTTCGTAGAAACCAATGTTGCCCATGGCGCTTCCAGAGGGCCGGCGGCTCCCCTCCCGCCTTCACAAATGCCAAATATTGGCCATTGGTAATCTTATATCGGCTGATGGAAAACCCTGGAACCAACACGTCATGGGCATTAAATTCATTATCCCAACCAAACCCCTCCTCCCTACAACGACCTAAACGAGCATATCCTTCCGGAATCTCCACCATTTCTTCTGTGGGAATGTGGTCATCGTAAGACAGCCGTGATGAGAATGGCTCTTGTTTCTCACTAACATCTAGGTGTTGCAATAAGTAAGCCGTGGTTTCAACATGCATGAGACGATGTTCAATAATCACATGAATCATCTCCTCAGACACCTGTTCCAAAACCCGATCCACCTCTTGCCTGACTCGAACATTGTAGCCTTGCACTTCCTTAACTGTAGGCCAATCAGAAGACATATCAGTGGATGCTGTACCTACTGCTGGATCAATACCCGCTTCAAATAACTGGTCAAATGAAGAATGAAAAGACGACTTACCCAATGTCCAGCGACACATTTGATTCCAATCAAAAGCCTCGAGATGACCCAAGTAAAATATCAATCGATGACGTTCAGGAATCGGACGGGCATACATGGCCTTCGGACTCACCATGTCAAAGAGTCGGTCAGTGAGGCTTCGTGCTTCTTCTAACTCCTGCTGAAGACTGGAACATTGTGTCAACATGCGGACCTCATTCATGAAAGCGGAATAAAAAAATAATAATTGTTGGCACCAATAGAAAAAGCTCCGTTTGGAGCCGTCTAGAGTATAGCGAAAATACAAGTAATCCAAAAGTTTTTCCCGTGAGTTCAAGAAAATTGCACTCATTTGCGCCTCGGATAATTCAGGGCCTTGGCCTCACTTGTTTTGCTAGCCACGATTCGTGTTCCCTGCTATCCTGACAACAATCCATCTAGGACAGGAGAACTTTCAAGCGGTGCTTGAAGACGGTAGTTGCGTGAGAAACTTCTCCTTACACTCACATCTGAACTTTCTATGACACCAAATTGTGACCTCATGCTCCAACGCGTAAGTAAACGATTTCCCAACGGAACCTATGCGCTCCGCCATATCGACTGGGAGGTCAAACAAGGTGAAACAATGGCGCTTATCGGAGAAAGTGGGTCAGGAAAAACGACTATCTTGCGCTTACTCAATCGTCTCATAGATCCCACCTCCGGTGAGGTCTTTATTCAGGGGCAACCTGCAACCAATCACAACCCAATTACCTTACGCCGCCGCCTGGGATACATCCCCCAAGACGGTGGGCTGTTCCCTCATTGGACCATCAGGCACAATGTCTGTTTAGTGCCGCAATTGTTGGAATGGGCCGTTGAGCAACAAGAAGAACGCCTGAATACCTTACTCCCATTGGTCAATTTGGATCCGGCACACATCGCTGACCGCTATCCCATCGAACTATCCGGCGGACAACGCCAGCGGGTGGCCGTAGCCAGAGCCTTAGCCGCTGACCCACCGATTATCCTCTTAGATGAACCTTTTAGCGCGTTAGATCCCATCACTCGTCGTGAATTACACGAACAATTTCTGGCTCTCAAAACCCGCCTTCACAAGACCATGGTCTTGATTACCCATGAGATGTCCGAAGCGTTTCGCCTCGGTGATCGTATTACAGTACTGAAAGATGGACACATTCATCAGGTTGGCACGGCGCAAGAGCTCATGGCATCACCAGCCACCCCTTATGTGGCAACACTTCTCCAACACCAATCTGAATGACCCGACTGTTATGCTGAACGTTTCATGTTCTCCAAACTCCTCGTCTGTAAAATGGATCGTGGGATGCCTGTTCGCCTTCTCATTGCTCTTGATGTATCACACAGCTTCCTGGTCTGGAGCTCAAACAACCATCATTGTGGGTTCCAAAAATTTTCTGGAAAATCGACTCCTCGCAGAAATGTTCGCACAACTGATCGAAGCCCAAACGGCCCTAACGGTAGAACGACGATTTGGCATGGCCGGCACGCAAATATGCTTTGAAGCGCTCACCACTGGCGGCATCGATCTGTATCCAGAATACACCGGCACCGGTCTTGTCACCATTCTTGGAGAAGAAGCGATGCAGGATCCAGTGGTCGTCTTGAACCGAGTACGGAGTGAATTTCGAGCACGCTGGAATGTTCGGTGGCTGGCACCATTGGGATTTGAGAATTCCTATGCCCTGGCTCTCAGACGAGATCAGGCACAAGCCTTGGGTATCCGCACGATTACCGATTTAGTGAAGGTTTCTCCAACATTGAGAGCCGGGTTTGGTTACGAATTTATCCAACGGGCTGACGGCTTGCCAGGACTGCGACAACGATATGGACTGAAGTTTCATGAAGTCGTAGGAATGCAACAAGCCCTGAAATACCAAACCACAAAGAATGGAGACATTGATGTGCTGGATGTCTACACAACCGACGGTCGTTTGGCCGCATATGATTTTATTGTCTTAGAAGACGATCTCCGATTTTTTCCGCCCTATGAGGCCACCGCACTCGTGCGGGGCGAAACATTAACCGAACATCCTGAATTAGCCCTAGTGCTGAGCGAACTGACTCATGCCCTCAACCCAGCACGGATGCGTGAATTGAATCTCCGAATCCAAGAACAGGGTGAACCCATACCCCGCGTGGCCTCTGACGCCCTGCAAACTCTTCACCTCGTCAAAGACACGCACCGGCCAACAACGTCAACGACAAAGAGCTCCTCATCATTCTTGACTTATCTATGGGAACAACGAACAACATTGCTGGTTCGCACAGGAGAACATATGGGATTGGCTGGCTTGGGACTATTGCTTGGCATTCTGCTCGCCATCCCCCTTGCGTTTCTACTGGAGCGGTGGCGAACAGGCGCAGAAACGATGATCCGTCTCATCGGCATGTCACAAACCATTCCCTCCATAGCCTTGTTAGCCTTTATGATTCCACTGTTTGGCGTCGGAACCCTCCCCGCCATCATGGCCCTGTGGATCTATTCTCTCTACCCCATCGTGCGCAATACCTTTTCAGGTCTGCGCGATGCGGCCCCATCGGTCGTCGAGACCGGTCGGGCCCTTGGCATGACAGAATGGCAAATTTTACGATCAGTGCGCCTGCCACTGGCGGCCCCCACCATCATGGCTGGCATTCGAACTGCCGCCATATGGACCGTCGGAACGGCCACCCTCGCCGCATTCATTGGAGCTGGAGGACTAGGAGTTCCGATTGTTTCAGGTCTCCAGTTAGCCAATATCCACGTGATTCTGTCAGGAGCTCTACCAGCCACAATCCTGGCACTACTGGTCGACAGCCTACTCGGTTGGATCGAACGATGGGTCAGACCTCGAGGATTAGAGGCATCTCAATAATCCATCTACCCTCTCACTTTTCTGAACTTTACATGACTTGATGATCATGGCCGGACTTGGGTCCTCCAAGTTTTCCACGTGCCGAGTTTTTACTAGTCCTGTTAGTTGCCTAGAAAATTTGCTTCGAATATTCGCTCTGGCACTGATTCATTCAAGCGATAGTTCGACCATAGAATAATAGTTTTTGTCTTTTTCTTGAGGTCTTCCATTTCAGATTCCTGTGGTTGCCAGGTCTCCCCAGAGACAAACAGATACCGCTTTTGCGTCAAGACCTTTGCCAAATTTCCTCTTTTATCAAAGTACTCAACCTTACGAATTCTATATTCCTGATCATACCAGGTAGTTTGTTTTGAGTAATTCGAATAGCGTTTTGTGGGATGTGCCTCCACAACTTTACACTGCGCTTCTTCGCAGGATTCCTCTCTCAAATATTCATATCGGTAGGCATCTAACTGCCAACGCAAAAGATCTTCAAACGTGAAGTCACTATTCACGAAGGCAGCTTTGCGCCCACTATCTCCTATTCTTCTTGTCCGTTTTGTGTGAGGAGTGTATAACCACTGCTGGTCATCACCTATTCCATTTGACCATGACAAGAGTTGTACACCCCTCAGACTTGTGGGGCGCTCAACTGAGATACGTGCCTTATCAAAGTCCACCTGTTTTTCTGCCTCGTGAGCAACCAAAAGAAGGTTTCGCTCACCTATTGATTGCGTGCCTCGGTACAAGGTCATGACACCGTTGACCTTCAGGGTTTGAAAGTTAAAAAGAACCTCTTGCCCTCGCTTAGCAATATCATATCCTTCGTCTAGAGAGGCACTGACTGGAACGAGCCCTAAAATAGACAACACAAATGAGCAAGTGACATAGCCCATAAAATTCCTAGGATGAAAATTTCGCATTGAAACCAACGGAAAGCCTCCTCTTTCTTGACGTGGCCACATAGACCAGGGATGCTAAGATAAATAGGTCGAACAGCGTTGCCATCAACACCCCTAATGCTGTAAGAAGCCCGAACTGTTGCAGTGGTACAAAATTAGAAACGAGAAGTACAGAAAAACCACCGAATATGATGAACGTTGTCGCAACCATAGGCAGAGCAGTATGTTGTAACGTTTCCCGTAACGCCGGAAAAGGATTTTTGAATACTCCTGCCCGACATGCTTTGTGAATAAAAAAACTGGTGTCATCAATTGCAATCCCGAGAGTCACCCCTAGAATAAACACGGTGGCTATATCAATTGGAATTTCTAAGAACCCCAGAATAGCAGCAAGGGTTAAAATAGGAGCAATATTGATAAATGCACCAGCCATTGCCAAACCTGTATGACGCGTAGAAATCCAAAAGGCCATAAAGCTTAGCCCTGCCATAAACAGTAAACTCACCCACTGCCCGCGATAGATCGCATCGTCCATATTGGCCCACAAGACAGCAAGTCCGGATACACTCGCGGACACCTCTTTAAATTCTGACAAATGCTTGTCCAATAGTGGTTCGATATGGTCACGAACCAGAACATGTAAATCATGGTTATTAAGATATGGGAAAAATACTTGAATGCGCAGCTCTGCAAGTTCCGGATGTACATAATCCACAATCTCGCGGCTCCCACCACTCAACGCGAAGACAAATACATCCGTCACAAAATCATTTGATGCTGATAAAATCGATGTCTCAGAAGAAAATCCTTCTGCCAATGCCGGAGCAACCTCTGCATAAATTTCTGCTGGCCCAACGGTCTTGATCACACCTGGCAGTGTTAAGAGTTCAGCTTCTAAGTCCCTAATAGCACGGACGAGTTCCGCATCAAGCCGGCCAGTTGTTTGTCCTGTATCAAGAAAGATTGACAGACTCGCACTGGGAAGGGTTTTTTGTTCAAGCCAGGCATAATCTTTGGCAAGGACTTCTTCTTCAGATACCATCGTAATATACGTACTATCAAAAAGAACCCTGGACATCCCTAACCCCCAAAACATACTTGCCACGATCAGCGCAACACACATTGTCTTAAAGTTTCCAAGCCAGTTGAACACAGGAAACACAAATCGCTGAACGAGGATTGGCACGATCTTATGACCAACTAACACTTTTCTGCCAGACACCTTGATCAAGTGAGGAGCGCCAAAATCTTGGACTAACTGAGGGAGAATGAACAACGCATTGAGCATTAACAAGAACACCCCAAGAGCGCCAAAAACAGCCATAAGCTCAATAGGCACAATATTAATGGCAAATAACGACAAAAATCCTGAAGCCGTCGTCATATGTGACACAACGATAGGCCTCCACGTCTCCCGTCTTGTTCCTTGAGCGACGGTACTGTTTTCTAGTAACCCTTCAGTCAATTCAGAAGCCATCCAGTTCACGATATGAAGACTCGATGCTAAACCAAGCGTAAAGAATATGCCGGGGAGACTAATTGTCATCATATTGAAAGGGTGGCCTGCGAACACCATAATGGCGATCACACAAATAGTCGCACTGCCCGTCGAAAGGAGGGCGATCCCAAAAAGCCGCATATTTCCACGTAGAGCAACAACACCCAATAGGCTCGTGATCAAACATGTCAAGGGGATGAGCATTAAGAAGTCCTGCCAAGACAACCGGTTAAGTTCTGCATTAATCACGGCAGGTCCTGACAGCGTGTAATGCTCAATCGCGCCATCATGATCTAACACGGAACGAAGAGAATCCACGAATTCCTGTCGGGCTATCCCCTTACTATCTGAGGGAATATTTTCTTGCAGCATGAAAGTCCAAACTCGGGGTTGATCTCGATAGGTGATCAATTCCCCCGCAATGGGATGCCTAACGAGCCGATCCCTTGCCTGAGGGATTCGTGGCAATACATCAAAGAAGAGACCCTCCTCGTCCTTTTGGAGAACGTTGAGCGAGGTAGCAGATCTCACCTGCATGACATGGGGAAGCATTTCAAGTTGATGAGTTAAACGATCAATGTGCTCCTGCCAGTCACCACCTGCAGCAGGGGCAAAAGACACTGTCATCAAGAGCCACGGTGAAGCCCCGAAAATTTCTCTTTCAGTATTGTAGGTTGTTAGTGTGGGATCCTTATGATCAAACCAGATATCGATTGCGTTATTCGGCAGGGAATAACGTTCCAAGTCTAAACCGACAAACACTCCCATCGACAGTTCCAACACGAGAAGCATGTACCCAACCCAACGCATCATGATCATAATCTCTTAAATCACAAACATTTCAAGATGAAAGGATAAATAATATATTCAAAAGTATTGTCATGCCTATAACAAAAGAGCTTGCCATACGGACAAAGAATCTATTCCATGTCTTTTTCGCTTCAGAGTCTGACGCAAAGAGCATCGTAGCCTAACTCTTGAGTGTGCCATATACGTAATTTCCGATGAGCAAGAGTAACGCCAAAAAATACACGACAACCCATCCTACCGAGACTGGGATAACACTTAGAGCGGCAATGATGATTGCTGTTGTTAACACGATAATCATTGCGAGATAAATTCATGGAGCCGTGCGAATCGCAATACTCCCAAGTAAATCTCTTGGAAAGCGCCCAGCTTCATAGGCAAATACAGTAGGCCAGACAATACACAAGTAAGCAAATAGTCCTCCCATCCAAAACATAAGACTCAAAATGTGCGTGGGAAGCAACACACTACTCCATGATAAATGGATCATGTTTATACTCCATGTAGTCGAGCCAACACTCGAAAGCCTGGCCATATTGAGACATTCCGTCTAATAGGTCTGAATGCATGGTTTTTGAGCACAAATCGTTCTTGTGATTTCAAGAGAGATGTCAACACCGTTTCCAGGATTGTCAGACCCAAGTGCATCCCAAGACATAATCGTTCGCCTCCTCCAAACGGCATAAAAACATTGGGGCGCGCCTTCAGACCAAGAAAACGATGCATATCAAACTTTTCAGGATTAGGGAAATAATTATCATTATGATGGGTACGATGAATAAAGGGACAAATGAGCGGAGGTTCACCATGGTCGGAGTTCGCCCATTCTGCGTCCTTCAGGATTTCAGAAATCTGACCTCTGCTTGTTTCAACGGGGGAACGAGGCAGAATCTCAATGGGAGGGCAGTAGCGTAAGCTTTCTGAGATAAAGCTTTTCAAGAGTCCACGGGGATTTTCATCTTCACGATCTCTGCAAAGCAGAGCGTAATCTTCTATGGTCAAGCGCGACAACCAGTAGAGCATCCATGTGATCGCAGATCCTGTCGTGTCATACCCAGCACCAATAACAGAAACAAGATTATCTCGAATAAAACCATTATCGTAACCATGATCGCTTTGTTCAGTCACAAGGTAGTCGAGTACGTATTGGCACCTTTGAGACGAATGACATTGCCGCTTGCCAATAACATCATCGACGATGACATCAATCTTGTTGACATAGTATTTTGTGACATTTCCCACCGAGAAAAAACGATTCGAGGTCCAGAATTTTTTGTTGTAACTAACAAAATTTGCCAAAATCCCTGTGGTTTTTTCAAAGGCATTGAACAGCTTCTGAATATCTTGAGGGTTTCGCTCACCCCAAGCAATATATGCCATCACTCGCATCGTAAGTTTTCGAGACCAACACCCAAGATTAATCATGCCCATATGCTTCGCCTGAGCTAACTCTTCTGCCACCACCCCTTCGATAAATTCTTTCATGGCATGCGTGGCTCGAGGCGAAAGACACTTTGATAGGATCGCTCGAGCAACTTTGTGTTTTGCTCCATCTAACAGAAAGACGCTTTGTGGACCGAATAGCGGGCCGAGAAAGGCATTACCAGTGCCACCTAAGAAAGACTGCCCAGTTTGTTTATGAATGACCTGAAGTTTTTGAGGATCGTCCACAAAATACATCGTTTCCCATCCCGGAATTCGAAGCGTTTGAACACTATTGGTATCTGGAAAAAGAAACTGCTTAGGATAAAATAGCCAACTGAGATACCGATCCACTGGCCTCAGGGCTTTTTTCACAAAATTAATCGGACATTGCCTTGTCTTCATCACAACTCCACTCAGAATAGGAACCTAAGATCTTCGCTTGACCTCTACGACCCGTCAGGAATCAATCATTTAAAAACTGCGCGATGAATTGTCGATTCAAGTTTATGTGGTTATCAAAACGATTAACCACAAGATTGTTGATATCGCCAAATCTTCCACATACTTACACCTCAACTCTGACGCGGAATGCGAGAGTCAAGTCTTCTCGAAAGTTGTCTGTAATAATGTTCTGGTCAAATCCTTTGGAAACATCCATAAATTCCACTAACACTTTTAGTGATGGATCTTCCTGAATCGTTTTTTCAATACGCACGAATAAACCAGGATTTCCAAATACCAAGTCATGGAGATACTCACCTTCAATTTTCCACGGAAGCGTGCTTTCGGTCAGTATTTGCAGACTAGGACGCAGAGCGGTTGCATAGGGTCTATTGACTTTTTTCATTCGAGTATCAATATCTGCCTGAAGGGTCAAAAATACATTGAGGCCGCTATTCACGAAATTGAAGGCTTGATGTTCAATACCGATGTTGTATGCAGCGAAATTACGCTTTCGCCCATCAATATCTCGAAAGCCCCACCGATAGAAGCCCTCACTCCATATCCGATTGCTTCCTATTGTCGTCTCGAGTTCAAGCCCAAGCTGCGTCACTTGGTCATAGTTTGCTTGAAATCCTACCGGAATATTTTGTGGACCTCGAATAATTGAAAACCCCGGAATGCGACTCATCCCATGAAACACATGAGCAACAATGTCCAAGTCTTCTCCTCCACTACCGAGACGAGCTGCGATGGCTTGATCACCTAGCCTCCCACGCCTCACCCGCTCAGAGAAAACACCTGGCAAAGACAATCGCCGTTCTTGCTCCGGAACAGGTTGCTTCCGAAGTCCCACTAGCCCATATGCTTCAAAAAAAAACGACTTGTACTGGTGGTCAATCTTCACCATTGGCTGTCCCAGCTTTTCCTCTGGAGACAAGAGAGAAAAAATGGTGTTTCGTGTATTAAGTATGTCAAGTTGCGAGTTAGCATTTCGTCCAAACGCCTGGCGGAGAAGACCCATCTCGAGGCCAGTATCAGATGTCTGGTAACGTATGCTTCCTACACCATCCCAAAAAACACCCTCCTTGTGAGGTGCGTATCCAACCACTTCCCCCTCAACGATAACATGGCTACCAAGCGGAACCTTTTTCTCAACTTTGAAAAACCCTCTCAAATCGTGTCTCTGTTGATTCGGAAATAATGGCCCATTGGGATACCAGAATCCTCCAAGATCGACTGTTCCCTTAAAAGGAAGTTCTGCAGACGCACTCCTTACAGCCGTTGACGGGGATAGATGTCCCAAAAATGTTGTTAGCATCATCAAGAGTACCAATGTAGGCTTACGAAATATGGTAGAGCTGCTGCCGTCTTTCTGATCTGAAGCAAGTGGCAGGTAATCCCGTTTGATTCTCACTTCAATAGCAATCCCTTGTTTGTTCCAAAGTATTCACGTGCATCGAGAAATCGTGGGTCATCACAGGGGAGACCCAATGTTTGCACATTACTTCGACGGCCTTCACTTTTGTTTGTCTTAAAAAGTGCATCTAATAAAGCTCCTCCAGGACTCACCGTAAACCATTTCATATAGTCCATAGAATGATGAAGACTATGACGTTTAGCAATTCGTTGTATGAAGGATGACTTACGAACACCCACAATATGACAATTTAGGTGAAGCCATTCACAAACAAGATAGGCTCCGACACCCCATCCGAAAATCATGATCAACGCGACTTGATGAGAAACACCAAGCAAGATCAACACTGCAACATTTAAGAACGTCAGCGGGAGAGCATACCATAGTGGGGTAAAGAGGAGTTGTGCGTTGGTCGCTTGATCATGATGCCCATAGTCTCGGCGGTACAGGAGGCGAAATAACATAGTATTGTTCGGGGCAGCACAATGAAAGATATATCGATGCGTAGAATATTCTTGCACAATATAGATGAGTCCACCCAGACCAAATGCCATGACGTGTCGGAAATTTAGAACATTCAAAAGGAGAGTTAGGCCATAACCATGCACCATCAGCATAATCATCATTGTAGGATGTGACAGAAAAATCTTTACTTTTCTCAGATTCATGCTCTCCCTCCACTCACACATTTCAAGATAATATCGGGTGGATCGTGCAGTAACGGGACGGGAGATTCAACTCCATTACACGACGATTCACGCGAACCGACGTGAATTGGCAACAACACATCTTCAAACCCAAGACGAACACTCGCATTCCAAACTTGTTGGGCCTGAGCCAATGTCACGACTCCTGGAGATGGGCACAGGCCTTTCCCTTCAGCTGCAATGACAATAGTTTCTCCCAAACACCCTAATGTCATACCTGGAGGAAGTCCGCAAATATTGTGAGCCCCAAAGGTTAAATTTTCAGGAAGTCTGACTAACCCCGCTTCATAGGCGTGTAATTGCCTCGCTCGTATCGTGTATGGGGAAATGGAAGTTGGTCGTCCTAAATCATATAGGGAAGCCCCTAACTTGAGATGCTGGAAATCGCGTAAGATTTGGGGCTCATTCGTCGCGACAAATGCGTGATCGATGGTTGAGAGAATTTTTGAATTATTAGAAGGCGCTAAGGTCAGGAGAGGATGCCCAATTAGTCTCATAAACTCTTTATGACACTGTTGATAGACCTGTTGAGGATCCTTCGATAGGTTAAGTGCCTCGGAGATAATTTTTAAGATATCTGATCTGATAGATGTTTCGGGGAAAAATCCGAGAGATCCGAGTTGCCCCTGAGCGTCCAGTTGAACAAATTTCTTAAAAAACCTCCAGAGAGTTCTCAACAAGGCCGTCTTGCTTTGGGGATTATTGGGGTTAAACAACAGGACAATTTGCGATGGATATTTTTGTGAACTGCTCCAAACCAGCAACGACGACGTAATCAGCTGCCCAACACTGCCGTTAGCACCAATGACTCCCACCACATCATCGCCCTCTACAGAATTACTAGAGAGCACAGCATGAACGGCTGAAAGGGCAGTCAGTGAACTTCCTGCAGTGACAGCGGTATCAAGATGACGCAGATCATATCCCCCTCTTGCAAGGATGGATGAAAACGCACCTAACCCGAGAGCGGTGGGTTGATAGGTCGACACCTTCAGTGCAATTTCTTGTAATAATTTCTTGCGGTCGTCTGATCCGAGAGCCAAAATTTCTTCCGGAAAATATGGGAGGCCAAGAAAAGCTCCTGAAACGTATTTCCCATTCAGGTTAATAGCGCGAGTCTCATAACACAATTCGGACCCGCCTCTGAGAGTGGTCAAGAGACGTGTTCCGAAATCCTTAAAACGTGTCTTATCCTCTGGTGGGAGGAGAAAAAAGTCATCAGGAAATGTGCCGACGAAGCTTTCTTCGTCAATGGGATGTAGAACAAAAAGAAATCGTCCATGTTCCTGAGTGCCTAAAGACTGAACATTGCTTTCAAACCCCATTCCTCTAAAACGGAAGACTCGATCACTATCAAATGGTTCCAATGTGTGTTCTTGATTCTGCTCAGCCGGCATAAGAAATACCACTCGGCCACCAGGGCGTCTAATCGACTCAGCCAATGAATCGAAACTGTCCAGAATATAGCTGAGCTCTGAATCTTCAATGATTAATGGCGGTTGAACTCGCAAGCATGTCGGAACACTGAAACACGGCGTGGTGATCATCTGTCTTTCACGAATAAGCCAGCCAGCAACCGTCGCACCGTAGAGATTCATATTATTGAGATGGGTTACAAAGTAACTGTGAGGTTCGATCCAAGGATGAAGATGTACTCCACGCATCAGTCCTTTTCCGGACGTATGGGAGTACACGTCAGGGTGTCTGATAACAAGCTCCTCTAGGCCTTTTGCAAGCACAGCACTACGGTCCTGTACAGTTTGCAAAAATTGATGATTGATGGTTTCGAGAACATGCGTGCCAATACACGCAGCAAAATTATTATTCGCAAAGGTAGAACTATGAAAATAGTCAAAATCTTCAGGATAGGCGCGATCGTTGGCCAAACAAGCCCCTAATGACACAAGGCCTCCACCTAGAGCTTTTGAGAGCAAGACCACATCAGGCTCGATCTCGTAGTCTTCATACGCCATAAGAGATCCGGTTCTTCCTAATCCGGTTTGGATTTCGTCGATAATGACGAGGATTCCCAAGTCACGAGCCAATTGTGTTAGGAACTGAACTTTATCCTTGGGTAAACTTCGCATGCCTCCTTCACCCTGCACTAACTCAATCATTATGGCCCCGATACTTTCACTATTCTTCATTCGATCACCGAGAGATTCGTAATCACCAAAGAGGTCGATGTGCTCTACGAAATCATTGGGCACTCGAAAGTAGTCCCGATACGCTGAATTGTGAGTAAGTTGTAAGGCTGCCATTGTTTTTCCATGGAAGCCTCCAGCGAGTGCAACAATATTGGGACGCTTGGTTTTCACCCGAGCCATTTTTACGGCAACTTCCACGGTTTCAGCACCACTGGTGGTGAGAATCACATGTTGCAGATTCGCCTTTGCGGTCTTCTTGCGAAGTTGTTCCTTCAGTTCAGTCGGAAAAGAGGAATTAAATGGCTGAACAAGGGTTGGAGAACCTGAACGAAAAAATTCTTGCGCTTTTTCTAAAAGCGGGGGGAAATTCTGCCCAAATGGCAAGGCGCCATACTGCGACAATGCATCGACATACACCTTCCCATCTTGATCAACAAGTCTAGCGCCATACCCCTGTTCTATTCGCAAGTTGATCCCTAACAATGACAAAAGCGTCTCTCGGTTGACACTCATATTTAAAAACCTACCTCTTCGTCTACAGTGCGTAGACCTAAAAGTGAACCCCATTGTCCAAGACAGTAAATGGGTGGAAATACGATGGTACCGACCTGGGGCTTTCCCTAGCCTTTCCGATGATTAAAGCAATATTGAGGCCAAAGTATTTCTGATAGAGGAGCTCACCTAAGACATCAATCATTGGCAATTAACTCACTGCCATTCCTTTCAATAGAACGTGAGTCGATCAACCTAAATCCAGAAGTTGAGCGGCGTAATTCTTAGAAAGTTCTTGAATAATATGGATTTCCCTCTTCGAGGTCATTCACCCCTAAGGTGACCGATCCAACTGCTCTACAGTTGAAGAATTTCCATTATTTCAAACTATTTTCAAAGTGTTTGAAAACCACTCACGTTTTGAACTTCCGAATTTAGGATCAACGCGATTCTGTAAGGGATTGCGTCTCTTTGGAACGGCCAGCACTAACAGCGACCTATACGCTCTACTTGTGCATTTTTTGATAAGTTCAATGAAGTGCTAAAGGGAAAAATCGTATCTAATTGGATACATTCGTTATTTAAATAGATACGAATGTGCTACTCCAAATTGCCAAGATCAACGGCAAGCCTTTTTGAGATAGAATTTCACGTCCTCTTTCTTGGTGCTTTTACATACTAGGCAGCAGCATATACCTGAGCTGTGGCCTAATAGCCTAAAGCTTGGTGCAGCCGTTCATGGGAAGGTTTTGACAACTTAACTTGCTGTAGACACTACTATGGAACGAGTTCCTGCACTCTGCTTATGCGCACGCGGCTTCCTTTCAAATCTGAAACGACTGTGCCCGCCATATCCGATAAATAATTACAGCCTCAAGGTTTGGCTTCTTGCCTACCCATGCAACTTCTCCACAAATCAACTTTAGTACGCATAAAATTCAAACATTAGCCAGTTTGGCATAAGTTATGCTTTCACCTCACCCGAAAGAGAAATTGGCGCATTTGTGCGGCGACTGCCGCCGGTGCGACACAAGGGTCTTTAACAACTACTGACAAATCTGTTGGATGGTGACATGAGTCTCGTCCAAGGAGGCCTGCTCATGAACACACCTAGCCAACTTGGATTTTTTGACCTCACTCATCGCGACGACGCCCTCACGGCGAAGGAGGATCCCTTGGAGCAACTTGCCCAGCACATCCCGTGGGCTCGCTTTCGTAAGACGCTGGAGAAGAGCTTGTGTCGCTCGAAACGTCCGAAGGCCGGTCGGCCGCTATTTGATGCGGTTCTTAGTCCTCGACCTGAATCAGAGGATTCCGGATGCCAAGACCATCTCGCTGTTCGAGAAACCTTAGCTCAAGCCGGGGTGCTGGAAAGTCTCTTCACCCAATTCAACGCGTATCCTGCCGAGCAAGCGTTACAAGCTCGTGGGAGCCAACCGATCGATGTCTCGCTGATCCCAGTACCCAAACAGCAGAATACCCGGGAGGAACACGCGACGATCAAGGCCCAGGAATGCCCGACGGAGTGGGAGACGCCGGCGAAGCAGCGGCAAAAGGACACCGACGTCCGTTGGACGAAAAAGCATGGGGTCAGTCACTTTGGGTATAAAAATGATGTCAACGTGAATAAGCAGCACAAACTGATTCGCACGATTGGGCGGGTACGGGCGCGGACCAAGATCGGGTTGAAGAATCTCACCTACAACTTCCAACGGTTCCTGGTGCTGACGGCCACCAGCAGTGGGCAACGTGCGTAAGTATGGGACTGGCAACGACAATGACGCGAAACAATCAGAGAAGTAAGCCCCTCTCTCTTTTCATTGTGGTCTCTAATGGCCTACCTTGACTAACCCTGGGGAGACGAGCGAGTCAAATCTTACGTTTTTAGAGATCCCCACAATACGGTTGAATGTATCAAGATGCATAAGGCAAAACAACATTCGGAAACACTAAGAAAAGCACTATGGGAATTTCTCTCATTTTGGGAAAATTGGGTATTTATTATCCCTCTTTTCTGTTGGTTAGGCTTGATCGTTTTCGATCACCCAACCTGGGAAAGCCTCCAATGGTTTGCCTTGGGCTGGCTATGCTTTTTGCCACAGGAATATTTGGTCCACGTTTATATTTTGCATTTTCCAATCCCGAAACATCCAACTCTCTACCGCTTATTCTATCGTCTCCATTATGGTCATCATGATTTACCCAAACGGCTCGACCTGATGTTTATGCCTCTCTGGTTGACCTTGCCAATGTTGGGGTTCAATTGTTTAGCATTTTACTATGGAATCACAAACGATCCCCATCAACTATGGTGCATGCTCTCCGGGCTCTATACAGGATACCTCTTGTTTGAATGGACCCATGCCTTAAACCACGTACCATATACGCCTCAAACAAAAATAGGGAAATATTTAAAAACAACCCATCTCTGGCATCACCACCATAATGAACATTATTGGTTTGGTGTCAGCCTGCCAGCAGTGATCTTCGATTTGTTGTGCTTTACTTCAGGTGATCAAAAAAAAAGAAGCGCCTCGGACACAGGACGCTACCTGGGCCTTGCCTCGAACGATCCGAACTTATTGCAAGCCAGGCAATTTTATGCTCGTCACAGTAATGGCGCGCTACAGCATTCACGTCTCTGGCTAAAATCCCATGACTCTACAGGTGAACCTCATGCAACAAAAGCTTAATCCGGATTTCTATCGTAAAAATCGACGTCATGCATTGACAGTTGAACGCTCATCTGTTCAACAACTTCGAGTACTCATGAAGCAAAACGGCTTTATCTTCACAGCCTGGATGTTTTTACACCTTGGCATCTGGGCTTTGGCGACATGGACAGTTTTTATGACGGACAACATGCTTTTTCACGTCATTTGCACCCTTCTTCTTGGAAATCAACTTCATGCCATCACGGTCTTGCAGCATGAATGCGGTCATAATACTGCCTATCGCTCAAGAGCAACGAATGTATGGATCGGACGATTCTTATCTTGGTTCATCTTTATGCCATTCACCACATTTACCGAATGTCACAGAAGACATCACCAATACGTTG
This sequence comes from Nitrospirales bacterium, assembly GCA_965223315.1. Lineage (GTDB taxonomy): Bacteria > Nitrospirota > Nitrospiria > Nitrospirales > UBA8639 > Nitrospira_E. The sequence goes on along the minus strand of CBDCWD010000004.1, from coordinate 1,083,985 downwards.
GCGATCCACAACGCGATCCGGACGAGTGGAACTATGCAGGCGGGATAAGATGGATGGCATTTCGCCTTGCCCTCTTTGTCCCGAATTTCATCGGGATGTCTCTTGTAAGGTATGGGAGCAAGATACGACGAATTGTTTTAGGAGAATTGTTCTTTAACAGCGTCTCGATATTTCTTGTTTTCTATCTCTTTTTGTCTTATGGCTGTCTGTACGAATTTGGGATAATTTTTGGGTTTCCTATGCTGTTACTCGCTATAGTCATCAACCCCATTTCTAGAGGATATGAACATTTACCGTTGGCCACCATGCCACAAAACGACATAAATCGATTTGATTTAGCCAAAAACACGATTACGGTTACGAGCAAGGTCTTTGGTTTCTTATGGGCGAACATTACTTATCATGTCGAGCATCATATTTATCCAACCGTTCCCTTCTATCATTTACCAAAACTTGCCAGACTACTCTCAGACAAAGAATACCTCAGAGATAGATTGCCGTTGGAACGTCTCTTTACGGATGCTCCACCTCTCATCATCAATCGAAAATCACAGGGGATCTCGACACATTGATCAATGCCGTCTAAGAGAAAAATCCGAAAAGATCGGCATTCACCCACTCTGGACAGACAGAACAATGACACAAAACAACCCCCACCTGATACAACAAAACGGACAACGTCGAACGACATTATTATTCAAGTCCGCACCATAAAATTTCACTGGGAATCATATAACCTTTCACAATGGAACGCCGGCAGTCAGGCCAAAAGCTATTTCTGAAATGCACTATCTCTACTCCTACCTGGAATTGAGCATGTTGTGGTTAAAGCTGTTCGATCACATATCAAGCAAATTTCAGACTCCCATATCAAGCTGGAGGCAACAAACTTTTGTTCTCAAGAAGATGCTCATGCAAAAAGTCACAGATCGTTCAATACACGCCTGATAGCCCATTATCCTCTCCTGGCAAAAATCAAGGTAATTAGGGCGAAACGTAACCAAAATAGATCTTGAGAAACCGTTTGAACAGATTCTCGGTTCGGTGATTCAATCGATATTCGACTTCTTGCAAATACATCAGGAAATGGTATTTGGAAACGCCGCGATACTGATACAAAATATGTTTGGCGTCACTCCAGAACCCAAGAATCCCACAAATGGGATTCTTGGGGTGTCGGCGACTGACGAATGTCTTGGAATGAGTAATCGGATGATGCTTCCCATACCGTTTCAAGGTTTGGTCGCCTCGAAACGCATCGGTTTAGTAGACCGACCCTTTCCGCGTTTTGGCCTGGATTTGTTGCATGAGTTCCCCGGCACTCACCGATTCGACCACTTTGATGTAGACGCGGTTATCCCGCTCCAGGAGCCCCAAGATGACACTTTTGCCAGCTGCCGCTCGGCCACGTTTCCCCTTGCGCCGCCCCCCAAAGTACGCATCATCCAATTCGAGTTCTCCCTTGAGTTTCCCACCCTCCAGCTCCGTCAAATGGAACAAGGCTTCTCGCAAGCGTTGAGAGACGCGGGTGACCACTTTGACAGCAACGTCCAGATCTTGAGCCAATCGGTAAACCAGTTGCAGTTGATAGAACCCCTGGAGAATAGCAATCTCCCGACGCAGACAATCACATATTTCTGTTGGGATTAGATTCGCTTTTTATAGCAACCTCGCTCCTTTGTGAGTTGCATCCATGGATCATGCCCAGTATAGTGTTCCCATCATTTCCTATTTTATTCTTCCCTCTTCCAATCTTATTCACTTTTCCTTTGCATTGTGAATGACTGTGCTCGTGACAATCTGAACGCACCTGAGACGTTCATCACATCCGCTTGTAGACATATTCATCTCGCCGCATTCGGCTGTTTTCAAACCAGGGAGGGAGTCCATGAATTCAAATAAAGAGGCATCTATAACCATTGACGTGCCCACCACCGCGGAAGATCCTGACACATTAGGGCAAATCATCAAGACAGGCCTCCTTGCCACCCCTAGAACCTTGCCATCCAAACTCTTTTATGATGAACGTGGCTCGACACTCTTCGAACAAATTTGCGAATTGCCGGAATATTATCAGACACGGACCGAGCATCAATTACTTCTCACATGGGCTGATGAAATCGTTGAGCTGAGCGGTGCTGAAGAACTTGTGGAACTAGGTTCCGGTGCGGCCACAAAAACTCGAGTGCTGTTGGATGCAATGGCCAGGGCCAACCAATTGCGGCATTTCGTCCCATTTGATGTCGACGAAACCATCGTACGCCGTGTCTCCGAAGAGCTGGTACAGGAATACCCTGGCCTGCAAGTCCACGGGGTCGCAGGAGACTTTCTGGCGCACCTGGAACATATTCCCGAAGGGGGCAAACGTCTTGTCGTGATATTAGGTGGGACGATCGGCAACCTTCCGCCTTTGGCCGCGAAAGAATTTCTGACCGCAGTGAATACGGAGATGGCCGGCGGCGATTTCTTCCTATTAGGCGTTCAACGCATCACAGATATCGACCGCCTCGAAGCCGCCTATAACGATCGACAAGGCATTACCGCGAAATTTAATAAAAACATTCTGCGTGTCCTTCGAAATCAACTGGGCGCATTGTGCGAACCCGACCACTTCGAACATGTGGCTCGATACAATCATGAAGCCAACCGCATAGAGATGTGGTTACGCTCTGAGCAGGCTCAGACCTTGGACATTCCAGACCTGAATCTTTCCATTTCTCTCAAAAAAGGTGAAGAAATTCGCACAGAACTCAGTACGAAGTATGACTACCCCCTCGCCGAAGATTTGCTGTTTTCGTCTGGTTTTGAGCTTGTGAAATGGTACACCGATCCAGACCAGCTCATTAGTCTTGCACTGGCGAAAAAACCTCAAACCATATTAACAGCAAATGGAGGTGGAACCTTAAATAAAGAGTCGTGAACGTCTTTAGGGATTCCCTTTAGAGTGAGCCAACCCGGCTCTGACAGACGTCCAGAGTCTCAACAGAAAAGGCCTGAAGTTCAGACACTAACGAAGGCAGGCTAGAATCCATTGATGGCCGAAGAGAGAGGAGTCCGAGAAGACTCAAACTATTTTGGTAATAATCCTGTGAATTTTGAAAGGACTGCTCATCTTCACGAAAGAATGTCTGTACCTTTTGCAGGACATCTGAAGAAAGCGGCGACTGAATACTCTCCAGCGCCGGAAGTGCCATCGCATAGGCACTCACTTGCTCTTCCGTTTTAATTGGTTCACCGGAAAGCTGGTATTCGAGAAAAAATTGTCCAGCTCGAGCTTTCCATTCATCCACCCAAAACTCTTCAACCGCGTACAAATAATCCAACCCACAATTTTCTTGTCCCCACACTGTATCCAGAGCCACTCGCCAAGGCATTCGAACGGCATCCCATGTCGTATGTGCTGAAAAACCTTCGATCACGTGCAATCGACCTTCTACGTCTATCCCAATCCAATCTGGAACCAACCCTGCCCGAATGGAGATTGTTTCTTGGCTGGAGAGTTGTTGCAAGAAGGCATACGAACTCTCCAGGAGTTCTAACCAACGGCCGTCATTGGTCACCGAATAAAACAGCCGGAAATGAGCTGGAGAAAAGTATGACGGATTCAGAGGATGCATCTTTTTTCCCAAACGCCAATTGCCTGGCATCAAATAGCGCGCCGTTCCTATCACCTCCGTCTCCAATTTCAGAATATCTTGAAGAAGAAGCAACGCCTGCTTACGATAGTCTTCATGCTTCCACCGGGTATGTGCGAGAAGGAGCGCCAACGCCATATCGACTTCTGCATCAGACGCGCTATTCCAATCTGTCACACCCTTCTCCACCTCCCAATGCCACGCCAACAGGTGATCCCCAAACTTTTGGAATCGCGAGAGATGTGTCGTCGTCCACTTCAACACACGGTCAAACGTCTGACGATCATCCAACGCCACAGCCATCAGCAGCGCATAAGCCTGTCCTTCAGACACCGTATCGTCTTGATTGAACGGACGAAAGACCCGTCCATCAGCATTGATAAACCGCTGTTGATAGCCTTCCCAGGCCAAGGAAATCAGCGTATTAAGGGGTAACATAGGTCGCGGTGATTGGCAGCCCATAAACAACACGGGAGTGAAAAGAAGAAGGAAACACGACAACGTTCTAAGTGAGACAACAGTAGACAAGGGCACTCAACGAGGGAGAACACCAATCTGGCTGGCTCCAGCATACACTATGACATCCACAAGAAAAGGCTGCCACTCCCGGTTATAAATGACATTGCAGAAATCCATTCACCGAATCTTGGTCGACCACATCAGCCCGAATGATCATGCCGACGGCATGGAGATGACACCGTCTGGTGATCGCATAGGCAAACGACGCTGAGACTTGATGATAGAGATTGTTTTCATCATCAACAGAGAACCCATAATCCAATGAATACGCATTCAAGGCTGTCTTAGGCAAATACACGGGACGTATCGGCCATCCCAAATACTGCCCGATGTCAGTCCCAGAATATCGATTCCTCATCGGCGACTCTCCGTGATGCTCCTTACGACGAGGAAAACCCAGGAAATGTTGCCACCCTATGGCAAACGTATTTTTGGCAAAGAACTCTGGAGAAAAATAGACGCTCTTCTCGTCAAACCCAAATGTGTCTAATTGATAGGTGACCCGAAGTGGATGAGGGAACGGCAGCAAGGCGTAGGTACCTGAAAATTGCCCATTCACATTCCAATTATCATCGGAATAGTCCCAGAAGCCTGCTCCAGCGGTCAGCTCTAGCTCTTTGGTGACGTTGTATTCTGCCCCAACCGCATACGAATGATACGACAGATTCCGCCGAATCGTTTCGGCATTTTGCCAAAGATCCTGCCGGCCTGTTTCAATCCGGCCCTTCAACCCCGATTGCCATTCATACGACACACCGACCCCAAAATTCACATTGGATTTATTGGTGCCTGAATACTTGAGGCCACCCACATAGCCATCAATATGCCAAAACGGCGACGGTGAATACCGGGCCATAACCCGACCAATATTGGCCGAAGCAGGTTTCCCCGGCACATCAAACTTCACCCATTGATAGCCTACCCCAGCCCAAAAATCTTGTGAAAATGGGGCGAACACCTCAGCCGTCACGGGCATGTATTTGGTTAACAACGACCCGTCAAACCCATCCATCTTGACGTAGCCAATCCCTGCGGTGATTTGGGGGCGGGCAAAGATGTGTGTTAAGTCTAACGATTCCTTGGCAAGCCGATGGCCAGGATTGCCTGCCAGCAGTCTCCGGTAATAGGGTCGAGCATCTTCAAAACGAAATGCCGCGCTATGGATTTGGCCAAGGTCGCTTAACGCCTCTTCGTGTTGAGGGCGAAGCTCCAACACTTCCCGATATCGTTGATAGGCCATGCGGTCGTGTCGTCGCCAAAACTCCTGCTTGCCTTCAAGTTCCAACCTGACCACGTCTTCATAGGGATACCGCGCCAGGATCGCCTCGTACTCCTGTTCGGCGTCAGCATACTTGGACTGCCATCCAAGGTATCTCGCCTTTTCCGTCCATACAGCCACATCATACGGTTTGAGCGCCAGGTAATGGTCATAGGTCTCAAGCACGGGTTGCGACTCATGCATGGCTCGTGAATTCTGATCTTGTGAAAGACTTCGAGCCAGCCCTAAAACCAAATCCGGACGTTCCGGGTTGTCGCGATTGAGCGCCTGGTACTGCTGGACGACTTCAGGATACTGCTCTTGTTGGTTTAGCAAGGCCAAATACCGCAACCGAGTGTCCAGACTCTTTGACTGATCATCTAACCCTCGCGCTTGGAATTCAGTCTGAAGCATAGATTGATACGAAGAACTCGAGCCTTCTGCATACACGAGCAGCCCAGCTAGGGCCGGCCAGCCCTGTTCCGGACATTCATCAAAGAGTTGGCCTAACGCATCTTGTGCAGCTGAATCCTCACCCGTCATGGCTAAACTGGTGATTCTGCCAATCTGTGCTCTGGTATGTTGTGCATCGTTTTGAATCATGGCTGAGAAGGTCTTTTCCGCCTGCTCCCATTCGCCTAATTGCTGATAGAGATGTCCTTTTTCGACGGTAGGAGAAACATCGTCGAGTAAAGCCATCGCATCGGAATCTTCTCCTTGATGTGCATGAAACGTCGCCCTGGAAAATCTCACGTCCTGGCTTGATTGTTCTTGATGCGACTGAAGACGTTCAAGACCCTCTGGGGAGCGGCCCGTCACAATCATGGCTCGAGTCCATTGCGATAAGAGAGGGGTCGACAGAGGCGCGTCCCGAAGAAACGGAGCGGAGACTTCGCGGATGCCATGCAGGTCCTCAAAGCGAGCGAGCTGTTGTTTCGCTCGAATCGCTTCTTCGGAATCATGAATCGTCTCGTTCCACCAATGACGGGCGGAAGGTGAGACTCTGCCATTTCCCGAAGACGGAATACGGTCATTCAACTGGTAATCCAAATAGACGGCTTCCAAGACATCAGGCTCTTCTCGAAGGATTGGCAACAGCATCTCCTTTCCCGCTTCCCAACGACGCTGATGCGTGAGAATTTCCACAAGCGCTAACCGCGCTTCCAGATCTTCAGGAAATTTCTCTAACACAGAACGAAAAGTTTCGGCCGCTCTTGCGTCATCATGTTGCCCGACATAGGCATAGGCCAATCCCATCATGGCGGCATAATGACCAGGTTGTTCAGTCACCAGATCAGAAAACTGCGCCTCGGCAGAATAGTACTGTCCCGTGACATTTAAGAGTTCCGCCTCGGTCAACGTACGCAGAGCTTCTTGCTTCATTTGTGCAAGTCCTCTGTAGGCAGAACTCATGCGCCCTTGCCGTCCCCATAATAATATCTGTTGTTTTCGGATATACGGATCTTCAGGAAATTGTTGGTGAAGATCCGTAAGATAGTGATTGGCCGCCTCTATATCGCCTCGTGCTAAAGCCACGTTCACCAATCCCATCCGGCTCTCTTTGTCCACCGAGGTACCCAGTAAGGTCTCATAGAGCCGCTGAGCCTGAGGAAGCCGCCGCCGATGAACATAATACTGAGCAAGTTTCACCTGAACAGCCTTGTCATGTGGACTGTCTTCTAACAACCTTTCGATTTCACGATCGGCTTCCTGAAAACGCCTTTCCTGCAACAACATATCAACCATCTGTACTCGCGAAGGCAGAACATCGGGAGGGTCGATACCGGCCCGCCTCAAGTGAACAAACCCTTCCTCCCGTTTTCCTTGTTCAATCAACAGCCACCCTAATTCCCGATGACCTTCCACAATGTCTGGATAGCGCTCCACAAAGGCTTGATAACGTTTCAAAGCTCTATCGAGATATCCTGCCTTCAGCGCATTCCGCGCGCCCAGAAGCAGGATTTCTGCCTCATCTGAAAGAGCTTCCTCCTGAGCGTGAACATTCTCCAACCCTTGCCCAAGCCCCAACAGAAAAAGGAGCAACAACACCAGGAATTGTGGAGCGCGCATCTTCATCGTTTGTTACTTTTCTCCCATTAAAATCGAGAGGTGTTTTTCGGCTTCGTCATATTTTCCTTGATTATGCAAGGCCACCGCTAACTGTTTTCGTAATTCACGATCTTTGGGAGATAGCCGAACCAGTTGCGCCAGCACTTCATATTCTGCCTGTTGATTGTTGGTCTTTCGGACACCTTCCAACCGCCCACGAAGGGCATTGGCATTTTGAGGATCAACCTTGAGAACGGCTTCAAACTGCCGTTGCCCTTCCTCATATTTCCCCACTTTCAGCAGCTCCCATCCCAATTCTGACCGGGCTTTCACATGGGTTCCCGGCATCTTGAGCAATTTCCGGTATCGGGCAATCGCCATTTCATGTTTCTGGGCTTTCGCCGCATTCCGGGCAGCCATCAACATCATAAATTGATCATCTAAGTCTTTAGCGAACACGGCATGAGGGACCGTCGTGATACCCAACGCCATCACCAATGCACTCACGCTAATCCATGTGGTCACTTTCAACAATCGTTTCGTTGTGGTGTCGTTCATTTCTCTCCTCGCTCCTCTACAAGAATGGAAAAATGTACCTCCGCCTCTTCATAGAGCCCCGCATTATGTAACGCCAAGGCTACTTGGAATCGCAAAGCCTGATCCTCCGGATTCCTCAGCAATAGGTGTTGGCTAACTTCCCGCGCCTCTCTGGTTTTTCCCTGATGGATTAACGCTTCGGTCAACCGCATCAGCATGACATCATCTTGAATCCACTCATCTTGCCGTTCAAATGCCTTATACATATCCATGACATCGGGCTCTTTCAATGTCGTAGGAGAACGAAGCAAGTCAGCGCGGACAATGTCTTCATGATTCACCAGGACAAACACACCCCATATCAGCACCAAGTACCCCACGATCAGTAGCAGCAACATCCACCTGTTCCTTAATACTGCAACCCCAGGGTTCGTCATGAGATGACAGTCCCCCCTTGGGATGGCATATAGGGGAATAAGGGATGGTCCCTATCCTGAATGGGCTCGAGAAATTTCGCCCCAATCAAATTGGCGTAGCCTGGCGGAATATTTTGACAACTTCGAATTTCAATAACTGTTGGAACTTTGCCTGCATGAGTATAAATATCAATTTGCAGACGTTGTCCCACCTCGAAGGATTGATAGGAAATAAAGGCCACTCCGGTTTGACTCAGATCATTGACCACTGTGTAAAACGAAAACACACCAGACACTTGACAGGGCAAGGTCACCAAACGCCGGAATTCCCGATTGCGGAACCGTTTCCGGTTGGCATACCAATTCGCTAGGCGTTGTCCCCAGGTATCCCGTTGCGCATAGTGATGTAAATATTTGGGCAACACGAGATGAAAACAAAATTGCTGAATGATGTCCTGATCCACCCGAGACAGTTCATGAAACCGTATGCCATAGGCGCGAAGCGGTTGAGGGAGCGCCTGTTCAGATTGTTCCGCATATTCATAGAGCACCGTCCCTTCGATTCGCACCACATGGGGCCCCAAATGCACGGTGAGTTCGACGGAGTCATTTCTTTCCAGCCGTTCAAACGTTTCGAGTGACACGCCAGCTTCATTGATATCTCGACTCACCCCAATATAAGTGCCTGTCGCCGTTGTAAATTGAATAGGAACCGCCCCGATAAACCGGAACTTTTTTCGGTCGTACCAGGCTGTCGTCGTCTTCCGAATGACACTCACCGCGAGTCCGGCATTCACCCCGGCCCAAAAGATTCCAATGGTGTAAATGAAATAGTCTCCCGTGAGACCGTAGAATACATTCAGGGCTCCCCACCACATTCCCGCCAGGCACAAAAGCGCCAGGCAGAGTTGGGGCATGATGGTTTTCAATTCCACTTCTTCTCCGGGACCTTTGGGCGTGACCAAGAATTTCGACTTGATTTTCAAAAAACTCCGCAAGACCGCTTTGACCAACACAAAAAAATTGGTCATGTTGTAGAGATTATTGAAGCCAATTCTCCCATGTCCTCGACTTACGTACTTGAACCCGCCAACTAACACGGCAAGATACACCAGATACACGATGAGAAATTGCCAATCGAATGGATCGATGGGATACCAGCCAGTCAGCAACATGATGGCGGGCGTGGCAAAATAAATCGTTTCAGGAATGCCCACAAACCAACCAAAGATCGTCGCAAAGAAACAAATGCGTTGAGGAAATGTCAGCCCTCTTTTGAAGAATGGATTCTCGGACCACAAGAGGTTGATGTTGCCTTCGGCCCATCGCAATTTCTGTTGATGATACGAGGCGAGATCGCTGGCGGCTAACCCATGAGAGAGTACTTCATTGTGATAGACTCCCTTCCAGCCTTTGGAATACAAACGAACGCTGGTTTCCACGTCTTCGGTAATGGTATCGGTAGCAAAACCGCCGATTTCTTCCAAGGCCTCCCGTCGAATGACGGCTGAAGTACCAGCAAAAAACGCGGCGTTCCAATAATCCCGGCCCGGCATGATGAAACGGTAGAACGCATCCTGCTCATTCCATTTGTCGCGCTTCTTAGAATTAATCCAGAATTGAAAGGAATCCACGTTATAGTAATTATGGGGCGTCTGGACGAACGCCACATTGGAATCTTGAAAGTAGCCTAACGTCCGCTCAAGAAACGTGGGATGAGGTACATAGTCCGCATCAAAGACGGCCACAAAATCTCCCGTCGTAAGAGACAAGGCATGGTTCAAGTTACCGGCCTTGGCTTGAGTCGGATTGTCCCGCTTGATATAGCCACATCCTAATTCCTGGGCTAAGTAGGCAAGCTCTAAGCGATTGCCATCATCCAGGAAAAACACCTGCGCCGGGTAAGCCATACCCAGACAACTAATGGCGGTTTTGCGTAGTATCTCAAGATCTTCATTGTACGTTGGAATCAGAATATCGACCGTCAGATCTCTCGGCACAGGAGGGGGAGTCCGGTTGGTTGGATTCCAAATTTGAAAAAAGTACAAGGCTAAGGCAAGACAGGCGTGCATTTCGGCATACAAGAATACGAGAGAAAACCCCAGGGCTTCAGGGTTTAAGGTGTAGAGGGCACGATATCCCAGATAAAACAGATACACCCCAAGCACCACAAACATTACGATTTGACGGCTTGTCAGATCTAACTTCGTCCAAAATGAGGAAGGAGGAGCAGGGGGGCGAGTCTGCTGGGCCGGGAGCTCTTCTTGCTCGACTTCTTGAGCTGGAACGGGAGGATCTAAGACTGAAGAGTCTTTCATCAATGTACGCCTTCCAGAGAACGCGGTCTAGGCATGACTAATCGATGATGTATCTAGGACAAGTTGGTAGGGCAAGATTTCTCGCATCACATATAGACCCATGGCCTCAACCACCCAGCTTGGCCCATGGTCTGAATTTTTCCAGGACAACAGCAGTCCGAAGAACGATCCCATGTATGTTCTTCGGTTCTTTGTGCCAAACACTTAAGTTTTTTGAGATTTTATTTCGTTCTTGCAACAGGCGGGATGGCTGTCAGACAAACTCAAGGCAGGATGGCACCACGTCAACATCGACGTGATACCTAGAAGTCAATCCAAAAATATTGTGGGATCCGATTGGTCAGGGTTTTTACCCTGAGATTCCCATATCAGATGAAGGGTACGATCCCCTTCTCAATTACCATGAATTAATCAATGAGCTGTTGAGTAAGACAGGTCCTTAAAAGTCTGCTGTGCCCGACGCCCACGACGAAGCCGCAAGGGCTCATCCTCATAGTCCAGACCTTCCAAAAATCGTAGCGCACGACTGATGCTTCGCATATCGACATTGTCTTCATAATCCTCATAGTCTTCGTGTTCCGCTAAAAGCCCTTGCAACTGATTTGGATGGAAATAATAGCTCATGACCTTGCCTCCTCTGAAAAATGTAATGTAAAAATGACTTGCTTGTAGGAAAAAGCAAAGGACATGCCAAGAGACCATCAGAAGAATAGTGAAAATATGTGCTTGAAAATTAAAGAGTTTTCCTTTGATCACTCAAAATCAACTCTTGAAGATTTTAAAATTTTGCAATTCAGATGTACCTGACTTGAAAACAATGTTATCGATTTGGATACGGCCCAAGAAGGAGAGAACAATCGTGCTTTGATTCGGGTATCTTGGTCTTTTGGAGAATGTTGAATGAAGCGAACGAGGTGTTCAGAATGAGCCTGAAGAAGTATTACCGGTTTCCCCACCGAGTCTTACTGTCAGCAACCTGCCTCCCTAGAAAAGAGAAGACAGAAAACGAATACCTATGATGCCAGCCCAACGAACAACGCCAAGCTTCGATTGAGGCGGAGAATCGTTTCGTCACTAATCCTGCCAATCTGTTGACTGATCCGCTCTCGCCGCAACGCCACAATCTTATCCACCATAATTTGAGACGGCTTTCTTAAGCCTGTTTCAGTAGTAGGCTGAATATCAATCCGAAACAATGGCGCATTCTGTGTATCACTTGTCACTAAACACACTAAGATGCTGGCGTGGGTATCATTAAAAATATCGGATTGAATAACAACGGCAGGACGCGGTTTCCCAAAGTCTCCAGGTGCAGAGACAACAACGAGGTCACCACGTTTCATGTCGATGGGGGAAAATCTGCAATTGCCTCAATAAAGTCCAGTGCATCCTGTTCAGACTCGTGTCGGCTGACAGCTAACGACTGACGTCGAGCTTCCGTCGTAAAATGTGCAGTACGGGTGTCAGGCACCCAGATTTGAATAGGCCGAAGCCCTGCAGCTCGCAGGCGAGCTCGGTAGTCTTGCATTTTCTTATTTGGTGAACGTGAGGTACGGGTCGCCATTTCTTGAATTTCCTGATGTGCCAATGATGGTAACATGTTACCATGAAGATCAGGGTTGCTCAAGATTATTTCGTATCAGTTGCCAAGACTTCAAAGGGGAGGTGAGCATATGATACACTTATTTCTGAATATGAGACATTTTTTGTGTACGTGGTCTAACGGCCGCTTACTTCCTCTTTTCCGCCGTACTACTCCTCCAATTTCTGAACAATTTCAAAACACCCTTGAGAGCTTTGGTTTTATCCATACGGCTTCTTCGTATGGCTTCTCTTCTACTGGTCACATTACTCATCTATTCATTTATGGCATGAGTTTTGCTTCGTTTGGAGTTTTGACTAATTTTGAGTCGAAAATTAGAGATATTGTTGACAATGCCCCACACAATGATGTGGGAATGATTCACTTTTGCAGAAAAGGTTATGAAAAAATGGTAGAACAACCCGCGAAACGTAAAACAAAGAATCTTTCTACCTGGTGGGATAGAGGACCATCCGGACCAGTAGAGGAATGGGAAACCCGAGTTCCTGAAGAAGAAATCGCCAGACGGCAAAATCGCTGGAGATCAACTCCTAACCCTACGAACAAACCTGCCAAGAACTCGACCCCTTGACCTGGGCTCACCAGGCTCACGCTTAGAGCTATCACCTAGCCCGTACACGGTCACCTTACTTTCCGCAGATAACTTAACCTCATCCCAGTTAGTCAAGGTCCACGATCGCCTTGTCTCGTCCATACGCCATGCGTCCTAAACGTTCCTCCAAGCGCTTGATAGCTTGTTGAGTGTCACGCAGGTCTTTGAGGATTTCTTGTTGCGTAACAGGGCCTTGAAGTTCGGCAAGCCGTTCGGCTTTGGCCTCGTCGAGATTATTGATCACGACAGCAATAAACAAGTTGATGACCACAAACGTGCCTAAGATCACAAAACTGACAAAATACACCCAGGATAACGGATGCAGTTCCATGGCGGTGTACATGACATCCGTCCAATCCTCCAGGGTCACCACGCGAAACAAGGTGAGCAGCGAAATTCCTAAAGAGCGCCAGTGGGTAGGATCATGCTCATGAAACAGCTGATAGCCCGTGATGGCATAGATATAAAAGATCACGCCCATTAAGGTCATGACATGCATCATACTGGGAATGGAGCGCACCAAGGTCGCCACAATCAGCCGGAGCTCTGGAATGGTGGAAACTAAGCGAACCACACGCAACAACCGCGCAAGGCGGGCAATCATGGCAAATTCACCGGTGGCCGGAATCAGCGAGAACACGATGACGGAAAAATCAAAGACATTCCAGCCGTCCAGAAAGTAGCGATGAACCTGTGGGGCCAATGCCAGCATCTTCAAGGCGGCTTCCAGAATGAAAATACCCAGAATCAGCTGATTGCCCAAGTGCATCAATCCGCCATAGGCCTCCACCAGATCCGGCGAAGTCTCCATGCCCAAAATGACCCCGTTGATCAGGATAAAGGCAACAATGATGCGCTCAAACCACGGCGCGTTGACAATCTGAGTCATACGATCGGTCATCATGACCAACTCACAGGTATCGGAAACGTCTTATCTCAAAGACTGAAATGAGATGAAACACCGATTCAAGAAATTTAAGAACTGGAGAGCACAAACATGGTGAGGATATGCAGTAGCACAACTCTTCGGGGAGCTTCAACTCCCCGAAGTTTGCAAATAGCCCCGAAGCAGATCTCGGCGTGCCACAATGCCAATCAGCTTGCCAACATTATCTAAGACGGGCACACGAATGAGATGATTGTTTTGCAGGACATCAACCAACGTCATCACGTCAGTATCCTTGGTGACGGAAATGGGATTTGGAGTCAGGACATCTCCTGCTGTCACGTCTTCTAACTTTTTCCCTTTGCGAAGCGCAGCCAGAAGGTCAAACTCTGACACAATACCCAGCAACTTATCTTTCGCATCCACAATTGGCACCGAGCCGAATCCTTCCATCATGTAGGACGCTAAGATTTCTGCTTTGGTGTCCTTCCCAGCGCTTTGCACCTGCATTTCCATAATGGACCCGACCGTTAAATGTCCAAACTTACTTTCTCGCAACGCCGTTCGTCCCTCGGCTACGACATTCATACCACACCTCCTCAATGGTACATGACTCTGCCCCGCCATTGGTGCAGAGCTCTCTTTCCTTAGAATGTATCACATCCAAGTTTTCTGTATACGGGTCTGTTGAAAAAAGCCGCCAGCGGCGTTCTCGCCCTTTTTCCGTGCTCACGTAGTGCCATTACGCTCCGCGCGCAAAAAGGGCTGCGGCCTGGCTGGACGGACTTTTTTGAACAGACCCGTCGTTGTTGATCGCCAAGGGCCTCCTGGCTAAATATGGCTGTTGATATCTTCATTATTCAACACTCCCGTATACACGATTCCAAAATAAAATCACGCTCCTTGGAGTGCAACTTAAGATCATGAGACATATCCTGATCCCAGGCTGCTTGAGGAACCAATCCTACGATTTCACTTTCGAGAATTTTAGTATTGTACCGAGACGCGGCCTGTTCCACCTCTTGATAAGCCCGACGTAAAGACGTGTTTCGATAGTCCGTCAGATTCATGGAAACTTGCACCAATTTTCGAGAGGGCAACGGCACACCCATGGCCTTAACCGATGGTAACCCTCCGCTGGAAGAACGAATGGATTTGGCAATAGAATGTGCTACATTCACATCACGGCTATCAAGCACCACATTGAAGGCAATGAGGAAAAATCGGGCCCCGGTTACGATAGCTCCGGCCGTTGGGTGAATCACGGATGGACCATATTCGGGCCGCCAATCCCGCTGAGTGTTCATACGTGTTCCTAAGGCAGCCAAACCTCCCCGTCTGATGACTTCTAACCGAACTCTGGATGATCGAACACTCGCTTCTTCATATAAAAAGACCGGAATCTCAAGCTCTTGCCCCACCCGCTCACCTAATTTTTTGGAATAAGCCACACACTCATCCATGCTCACGCCCTGAAGTGGAATCCAGGGCACCACATCCACCACGCCAATTCGGGGATGCTCCCCCCGGTGTTGCCGAACATCAATGAGCTGCTGGGCTTGGTGAACTAATCCGAAAAGCGCGGCGGACATGGCCTCCGGCTCACCCACCATCGTAAACACGGAACGATGGTGATCCGGATCACTATGCACATCAAGCAACGCCACGCTTGGGACAGATTGAATACCCTGAGAGAGTTTTGCAATGAGGGCATGATCGCGTCCCTCACTAATATTTGGAACACTTTCTACAATTTGACATTCCATGTATCCTTACATCCCTGTTACTAATAAATCCACAGGCTTGCTGACACTCCAAAAAATCACATATTATAGTCGAACTAGCTCACTTTCAAAGACTTTCTCGCTGAACATCAGGAATGCTGCAATAGAAAAATCAAGAATCCGATATTATTCCTGTCACAAATTCGGTAGAATAAAGACCAAGTATATATCATAAGCAATGATGACGTTGAGCCTCTAACCTAAAGGTGACGCCAATGAATACTCCGACACTTGAACCCGCCACAGCACTTGCCGAGCTCAAAGAATCGAAATCCGATAGCGTGACACTCGTCGTCGTAAGCGGCGACATGGATAAGGCCATGGCCGCCTTCATCATCGCCACAGGCGCCGCCGCTATGGGCATGAAGGTTACCATGTTCTTTACTTTTTGGGGTTTGAATATCATCCGCAAACCGGGCGCCACTAGCTCACCCAAAGACTGGATGCGTCGTGCCTTTGGATGGATCAATAAAGGAGGAGCGGACAACTTGCCTCTGTCCCGGTTCCACTTCCGGGGATTGGGTACGACTATGATGAAAAAAGTGATGAAGGAATGCCGTTTGCCAGGTATCGGAGAACTCGTAGAAACCGCCCAAGACCTCGGTGTGCAAATGATCGCCTGCACGACCACATTAGGCATGTTAGGCATTTCAAAAGAGACCCTCATTGATGGCGTCAATCACCTCGCCGGGGTGAGCACCTATCTGGCGGAAGCCCGCAAGGGATCCGTGAACTTATTCATTTAAACCAAATCAAGAAAGTCGCCCCAACCATGATACCTGCTGATGTCAAACTTGATACATTGGGATACTTTTGTCCCATGCCGATCATCCTGACTTCAAAAAAAATCAAAGAACTCACGCCCGGACAAGTACTGGAAGTGGCATCTGATGACGAAGGGATTAAAAAAGACATGCCGGCCTGGTGCGAAACCACCGGCCACGAATGGGTCGGATTAGAAGAAGAGCCGGGCGGCGACAAAACTATCTATAAAGCCTACGTCAAAAAATCTTAAATAGTTAATCCGAAAAGTTGAACGAAGAGCCGTTAGCGCACAGGCGCGAACGGCTTTTTCTTTTGACCCAAATGAACAACTATTCCTTGTCAGATATATCAGTAGAGACGTGGGTGCAGGGTGGCCCGATCAATTGTGAGGACCTTATCGACTCGGTCGTCTTAGTAGAAGTGTTTCAAGTGAATTGCCCTGGCTGTTTTCTTTATGCCCTGCCCCAAGCGATCCAACTTTATAAGGCCTATCAAACAAAGGGCTTGGTCGTCATTGGACTGGCAACAGCCTTTGAGGACTATGACAAAAATACGACAGAAAATCTGGAACGATTGGTGACAAAAGGTGAAGTGATCGGAGAAACCCTCCAAGCCTTAACCGATCGTGGAATGTTAACTGATGGCAAACTCGAATGGCACATACCCTTCGCCGTTGGAATGGATCGTGTTGTGCCTCATACCGAACCCGTAACACCAGAACGAGTCAAAAGGTATACACGAAAATGCCTGCCAGATTTTGACAAGTTCACTGGAGAACAAAAACAGGCGGTACTCTCCCAAGTCAGAAACTACCTTAAACAACAAACCATGAAAGCTGAAACATTTGAGCGATTTTCATTACAAGGCACGCCTTCCTCAATCCTCTTTGACCGAAAAGGGCATGTACGCGACATCTCATTCGGCCAAAACAACGCCCATCATTCTGCAATCAAACAATGTCTCAAATGAGTTAACCTAAAGACGGCAGTTGGGCGCGAAAAAGCTGTGCAAGCAGTTGATGTGCATAGGAAATGGACAAATTGCGCGGTCACCTTGTGGGTGATAAGCAATTTTTCCATTTGCTAGGCGCGTTAATAAGGGATTGTGCAGACTTTCATGATCCAACTGCCGTTTTTAGGGTTAATCGTTGACGATAAGGGTCCGTTGAAAAAACCAACCAGCGACGTTCTCTAGACCAGGAAGAAGTGAAAAGTAAAGAGCACGAGAAAAACCTCAGGACCCTTCGACAGGCTCAGGATGATAAATCATACGGTTCGGGATGAGTGATAACGATCATGGTGAGCCCGTCGAACCATCCTTCGCTAGATTCATTGTGTATAAGTCAAGACTTCATCTGACAGACAGCGAGTCCGGTAATTGTTAAGCGGCCAGCATCTTCTCCTTCGCCAACACGACACTGTCTCGCCAGGTTTGCATCGGCGTTTTCCCATAACACCACCGGCCTTGATGCGTCCGCTGTTCATTGTACTCCTGTAGCCACGTATCCAAATCGGCTTGTAATTCGTCGAGGGTCTGGTAAATCTTCTTGCGGAACGTGACCCGATAGAACTCATTCAACTGTGTCTTGTGAAACCGTTCGACGATCCCATTGGTTTGCGGACTCTTTGTCTTGGTCCGGGTGTGATCAATATTCTCTACGGCCAGATACAGTTCATACTCATGCCGTTCCGGAGCGCCACAATATTCCGTCCCTCGATCGGTGAGCACTCGATTCAGGGGAATCTCGTGATCGGCAAAAAAGGGCAGGACCCGATCATTCAGTAAGTCTGCGGCCGTGATGGGCGTTTTGCGATCATAGAGCTTCGCAAAGCCAACTTTGCTATAGGTATCAATGAAGGTCTGCTGATAGATCCGCCCCACGCCCTTGAGTGTGCCCACATAGAAGGTATCCTGAGCCCCACAGTAGCCGGGGCATTCACTCACAAACTCTCCATGTGCTTCTTTGTCGGCCTTGGCTTTCTCCAGGGCCACGACTTGAGTGTCCGTCAACACGAGTCCCTCTTGGGCCACTTTGGCCTCTAAGGCCTTCAACCGCTTCCGCATCGTCTCCAAATCATGCCGGAGCCAGATGTAGCGGATGCCCGCGGGCGAGAGCGTGATCCCTTGTTTTTTGAGTTCATTAGCCATGCGCACTTGGCCCCAAGCCGGCTGCTCGATGGTCAAATTCACCAACGCCTCTTCCACCTCAGGCGCTACTCGATTCTTGAGGATCGGCTTTCGCCGGGAAATCTCTTCCAGGGCGGCTTCGCCCCCAGTCTCGTACAGTTCTTTAAACCGATAGAAGCTGTCTCGACTGTAGCCCATGATCTGACAAGCTTTTGAGACGTTGCCCAATTGCTTGCCCAACTCCAACAAACCCACTTTGGTTTTGATGATCTTTTGTTCGGTGGTCATCCTCATTCGTCCTTTCTCCGGATCTCCCGGGTTCAAAGGACTCTAGCTGACTGTCAGATTAAATCCTAGCACTTACAATTCATTGTGAGCAAGCCGAACAACTCAGAACATGTTCCTTCGGCAGGCTCAGAACATGCTTTTTTAACCGCCCCGAAGCCTTTGGCCTCCGATGTGATCATGAGCAAATTTGCCTCTGGCGTTTTGTGCTATTCAACAGTCCCTTGAACCAACTCGAAGCCTCTAACATGCAACCAGCACCTCATAAAATTTCCCTTAAGACTGGGGAGTTGTATTTTTGACATCAAGGGAAATTCCCTCAACCAAGAAGTTGGCAAGAACCATCCCATGTTGACGCACCCATATATCGTGTCTCTAGTGTCCTGAAAAAGTTAGCGAGGTAACTTTTCCGCTTTCACTTTTTCTGAAGACGGTCTGCATCAGAAGCGTCATCAACCAAAATCGCCACTTTCTGTATCATCGACTGACGCTCCTCCTGCGTAATAGAGGAAGAGATACCCTCTGAACCGATGATATCTGCTTGGAAAGCTATAGGAAGTCTGGCCCCTTTAATAGTTTGGTTAAATGTGCTCACCGAAGAGCCTCCAAGTTCAGTTTTCAGTCGCTCTAGCGTTATATGGGGAAGTTTCCCCGTCATACGGCCCCGTTCCACACCAATCACCTTGTACGTCATCTCTGCGGTTATGACTTTGACAACCGTATAGACGGTTTCCCCATTCGCTTCACGTAAAGAAACGGCATCACGGCAAGGCTGTGAACGGGTTTCAACAGCTTCAGACAACACTTTATCCGAATACTGGGAAACTGAGGCATGACGAGGAAGAAGCTGAATGTCTTGAACTTCAGGATATTTTGTTTGAAGAACCTCTAAATACTCGGGCTCCAGATCTACCCAACCATCGACTTCTCTTTTCCAGTCTACCGCGACTTCAGGGGCTGATTGAGGTGGAAGCAGTCGTGGAAACGCCTGGTGCTTCCAGCAGACCGGAATGACGGCTGTTATTCCTTCTCCAGATTCCTCAAATGCGATAATCGTTCCCGATTCTAGATTCTTTTGCGCCGTTTGTAATCTTTGAAATCCAATTTCATGTGAAGATTCAGAAAGTGAAGAATACATCTGCGAACACGCAGAACACAGGATCAGAATAAAAAATGTGCATAGCGTATGAAATCGCATAATAACCCTCCTTGCAAAGACGAAAACAACAAAAAAAAGCAAACGCAGTACCGAACCTTTCTGCCAGTATTACTGAGTGCTGTCGGTTCGATTTGCACAAACTATGCCTTTTCCTTTCTATGGAATGACCTGCTGATGATTTCATCTGTAGGTGCAGTTACAAGAATAATGAGAAAAGCTTCACCAAAAAGTCGGTCCCTAATGACCTTCATTTTTCGGAATACTGACTTAAACTTTTTCGCGCATTCACACAGTTAATACTAACGTGAGAGCACCTAGCCACAGACATTCCTATTCAAGTTATAGGAAATACAGGATTGGAAACGGTAACTATTGCAAATTTACTGACCGGGCTGAGGGAATCTTATATTTTCTTAGGATCCGAGGTAAGGCTTCCTCAGCACTCTGTTTGTCTAAGACAATTTGGAATCCATGAATATCTTCAACCACATGATATTTCCCGGCATGCGAGACAAACGCCTCGATTAGATCCTTCATTCGAGAAATCTTCCTCCCATTGACTGAACTCACAATCGTATTTTTCGAAGTATGGTACCCAATATTCACCTCGTCAGCTAAGACCTTCGCAAGGACAATAACTTCTTGTTGTTCCTGCGTAGGCTCTCCTTTCAAAAAAAAATTCATCTGTTCAACCGGTGCCACAATATTCCACTTAGGCCCAAAACCTTCTAAGTAATTCAAAGTAAGCGGCTCAAAGATGAGCCCTCCCATAATGAAATACGTAGGAGGAATATCGTATTGTCGATATGGAACCAAACGATCAAAACCAACAGCCTGCGTCAATTGCATTGAAAGAACCTGCTCTTCTCCACCCCTGAGTATGGCAAGTGAAACAGACTCATAAAGCTGTTTCTGCTGAATGCCGTAAGAAAAAAACGTCCGTTCTCCTTTTCGAAATTCCACTGTCCCATCATTTTCTATTGTTACTCCATCTATGGACAGCAACACATCACCTTTTCGTAAAAACCCTTCACAGGGAGAGCCGGGATAGATCCTATTGACTAATACACCACTATGATCTGCTTGCATATGAAAACTATTTCGGATATCAGGACTTTCCATTTGCTGCAGAGAAACTCCCAGCGCTGGAGTCCCGTCAATAACCCCATCCTCAACATCGGTAAGGAAATGTTTGATCACCGGAGCCGGGACCATATAGCCAATATTGGCATAGGTATCATTTCTCAAGCTTTGAAACGCCACACCAACAATTTTTCCATCCTTGATAACAGGCCCACCACTATTCCCTGAATTAATTGACGCATCGACCTGCCCCGACAACAAAAACGCCCCGCTATGGGCATATTTGATATGCTCAATTCTTGAGACAATCCCTTCTGTCATAGAAAACTTGTCGCCTCCATCGGGAAACCCATAGACACTCACCGTATCTTTTAAATCTGGCAAATTGCCGATTTCGAGCGGAATGGTATTCGAAAAAAAATCTTCATCTTCAACTCGAACAATAGCCAGATCAGCCTCGTGACTCACAGCCTCAACTTCCGCTGTATATTTTTTTGCTTGTCCCCCTCGTCGAACCTGAATAAACATCTGATCACTGACAATATGGGCATTCGTGAGGATGCGGTGTCCAGAAATAATGCTTCCGGAACCATGGCGAGTTCTTTGCCCCTTCATGGACCATGGCTCATGGTAATGAGGCTCATTAAAGACCGTATACAACTTCACAATTGACTCTTTGAGTGAAGTGGTCGCGACCACAGTGGAGGGGGTGCCTAAGAGCGTGACGAGCAACCCGCCTGTCAAGACCGAAATAAGGCGACAGAAGCTATTGAGGTCGAATAGTGCCTGTACCATAGATTCGTTGCTCAATCGTGTGAGGATTGCCCGCAAATAGGATATGCCCAGCACCCTTGATTTCTGCGACCAATTTGTTTTCAGCATGGACCCATGCCTCCCCTGTGCCGTCAATGGTGACCTTCATTTCCTGTGCCTGGAATCCCTCGGCGCGTAAAGTATGTGATCCTCTAAGGCGGCTGGTAAACTTCTGACTTTTCCCGGAAAGTTGAAGTTCACTTGCTCCATCCAATTGAACCGCAAAGGTCCGATTGTCAAGACCAGAAATTGAGATATCGGCAGACCCGTCAGCCAAGAGTGTAGCAAGCGTATCGTTGGTCACTCGAATTTTTGGCGGAATTCTAGGACACATAACTCCCCGAGAACTGATCACTAACAGTCCATCCTGAACTGTTGTGGTATATCGAGATAAAAGGTTTTCATCTCCCGTAACTATCACATTCTCTTGCAGCTGAATATCGATACTAACCGTGAACGCTCCGTCAATCTTGATCTTCGAAAAATCTGCCAACGAACGCCGCTCAGTCACCTCTTTCCCATTTCCCGCGAGACACGTCGTCACCGATGCATTTTCTTGAGAACCATGGACGGTATTCTGTTGTGTTACTGTCATGTCGGCAGACGCTAATGTAGAGCACGTTAGCCACAGACAAAGAGAAAATCCCATTATAAAATAGAGTACTGAGAAGTGTAATCGTGCTATTGTCACGCCCATAAAAAATTCTTTCCAATCCATCTATCTTTTCCATTGCAGTCCATACTTTTTACCAAGCAGACAACTAAGGAATTTTAATAAATGGCAAACCAAGATGATCTTGATGAGAGTCTGGACCATTGCTATCGCTTTCTGCCTGTAATCCTTCGTGATCCTCTGCCATTTCCTCATCCACAACCCCATGGTCAGAAGACTGATAATAGTGCCGATAGACCAGCTTGGTTTTTCCAGTGAGAGAGTCGATTACAAAAGCCCCGTGGGAATGAGGGTCTCCCCATGAGGAAACACGATATCGATCACTGGCTAAGAGAACGACATCATCTTGGGACTTAGCTCCTAGTAAAAGGAACAGGCTCAACCCCAACAGTATCCCAACAAGCAAAAACTTGACGTGTATATTGTGTTGTTCGTTGCTCATATTGTGCCTCAGTGCCCTTGTTGCCCATGAGATTTGGCGCTAAAGTCATCATGTTGTGCACCGGCTCCCTCAACTACAATCACATTATCTTCCCCTACAATCTGCTGCCCTAGCACGTCACCAACGTCCTTGACGTTCAACACCATTTTGACAAAAGCATCTCCCGAATCATCCCATCCAAACTCTTCCACCTCTGCCAGATAGATCGTCGCGAGCGCTTTGGCTTTTACCAGATCAGATGTCAAAATATAGTTTTCAACAGTGGTTTGGCTTTCTAAATTGAACCCCACAACACGTTTGACCAACTGTTTGTATCCATCAACTTCAGCCGCTCGTAGAGCCCTCAATGGACCCGCTTGTGAGGGCGTGGAGGTGGCAAAGGCCACTCGACGAAATACTTTGTTCTTGAGGTCCAATGTTTGCCCATCAATATTCATGAGTTGATCGAGTTGCAAGGTAGCTGTAGCTTTAGCCACATCCTTTTTCGCATCATAGATCACTTCATCAAATTTAATACCTCCAATAGTAGCCGATGTTTTCGTCTCGGTTTTTCCAGTAAAATTAACCGCCACAAGATCCTGAACTTCTTCGGTCGATCGAACTTTCAAGCCATACACAGATTCAACCAGTGCACGTTCTCCCATAACCTTGGCTGCCCTGATCGTCATAATTTTCTTGTTCCCGGCAAAAACAGGAGGAACGAGCACCCCAGCCATCACCACAACAATGATAAATTTGTAAAAAGTTTTGGTATTCATGGTTTTGTCCTTCCCTTTGTCTGTAAATCAATTGTGTATTTTTGGTCTAAAGGAATATCTTCAACTTTTTCCGGCGTCACATGTTCTTCGTATATGTCAAAAATGGGAGCGCCATTTTCATACGTGACGCCAGCTTTCAAATTGACGGTCCCATCTTTTGGAAGATCAGGAACTTGTTCAACAGCCTGTATGTTCAGTTCATCAAGTTCCTGAACTGTCTCTTCCACCATTTCCTTGTTTCCAGCAATCGCGAACATGGCGGATCCAACGAGAGCCACTCCAGTCACGGCTAGCCAACAGAGAGATTCTATTCTGACCACCTTACCCATCACTCCCACTCCCCCTCAGTTAAGAACCGCCCAATTCCAGTTCGAAGAATAGGTTGAAGAGCCACTGGTGTCGGGGCTTGTTTCTCGACATACTGCTTGGAATTCTGATCCGGTTGAGGAGCCGGTTCAGGTTTCGCGGATGGTTGCGGGTGTGTCGGCGGTTTCGGTTGTGACACCATCTGTTGCGGTTCCTTCGGCATCACCTGTGGACTCGCTGCCTGGCTTACTGGTTCGACCGGAGGCATCGTAGACGCTGGTTGCGTAGCAATGATCTCACTTTGAGCAGAGGCAATCGGCTGATCCGCTTCCGCCGAAACAGAGGTTGGTGTCTTAAGCGGGATTTCAGGCGTTCCTGCAGCTAACCGGTCTCGTTCAGCCTTAGCTCGAAGACGCTGGGCCAAGACTTGTCGGTTTTGAAAGGCTTGAAGCGTCAAGGGTATATTCAGATAGACCTTGGTAAACGTCTCAAGGCTCACCGAAGAAGTATCAAGATTGAATTCAGGATCAATTTCTGCTAATGCCGTCTTTACTGCCAAATTCAACTCCTCATCCAAATCCATGTCATAACCATAAACTGTAAGCCATTGTTGAATCGTATTATTCACCTTCTCCTCGGAGAGAGAAGAGTAATAGCTCGCAACTGCTTGCAGAACGACCGGGTCAGGTTGCGCATCATCTCCCAATAATCGCCAATAAGGAACCGCCAGATATTTGCCTACAATCTGAATCATACTGAGTTCTACTAACAATCGAACGGCTGCATGCCGACCCTGGACTTTCTTCATGGATCCCTTCAGCCCAAAAGATTGACCGAAAATACTTACGCCAAGTTCTCGCTCGCCGAGAGCCTTATTGACCTCCATGGTATTGACGGAATTGATTTTCGGAATACCAGCAAGGGTTTGAAAATCTACAAGATTGAAGTCTAAAGTAATACGTGCTAAGCCGACCCTAACTTCATCCCCATAGCGAACACCCAGATTCTTGGAAGGCAAGGCATCCGGGATGCCTGAAACTTCATATTCCAAACTGACATCCGTATTTTCCCCCTCGGTGATTAGTCCACGATCAAACTCGGTAATACCGCCACTCAGGACTAAATTGGGAATCAATTTCCTATCAAAATTGGAGTACCCTGTTAGCGTTTGGTTTTGGACAAAAGCCGGGTCGTAAGGGATAAAGGTCACCCGGCCACCAATGGAGTTGAGAGAGGTTTTAATCATTTCCGTAATGTCACGAGGAATCTCGCCCCCGGTCGCAAGCGGAGCTGACGCCCCAGTATTATCACGGATCGGATTACTTTGAATCTTTAAGATATCTGAGGCATAAATCTGAGTCATATCCCCCAGACGGGACAATGCTTCGGTATACGATGTCACCTTGGCTTGAGGCAACGTGTCGGGCAGCTCCACATCCACATTCCGTGGATCCAATGACTGGCAGGAAGTACCGAACACCGCCAGAGTCAAGCCCAACAGAGGAGCAAAAACCCAAGTTCGTAGAGATCGAACGATAGTGTTGGTGGCTGATGGGTTGAAAGAAATCATGGTGTGCGCTACTCCTTCTCTATGAATTCTTGACAGTCTTACTCCCTCAGGACTGCCAGATTAAGGTTGTTCAATCACAATATTGGTAATCGGACCGTTAATATCTCCCACTCCTGCTTCAATGACAATACTGTTTTGATTGTTGTCGCTCAGGCCATCGTTGAAGTTACTTTTGCCTCTGCCCGACCTTGCCGCCGAAATGGCATCCACAATCACGAAATTTAGATTCGTATCGGATTCCAGAGCAGTATCATCAGCCCTAATTGACTCTTCCCGATATTCAGAAATCCCATCACTAAGCTCACTCGAGTAAGTTATGGCAGGACCGCCTAGCAATGAGATCACTACCAGAACTCCAAAGTTGATGTGTAATAAGGGCTTCATCGTGATGTCTCCTTCCTGATAGGTGGACTGCTTCAAAAGTTTTAGGGAGCTGGGTTGAGATGCTGCCACCGACTCGAGGCTGCCCTCGAGTCGATGGCATGTTATCCACATGAATGGTGCGTGGCTAGCACCTTCCACCACCATATTACGGATAGCAATTAATACACACGGAACCACTGTTGGCCATAGAATTCGTAGCCGTATTGGTTGAACCGCTAACAGCCGCATTATTGGAAATCACACTATTCACGGCCGAGTCTTTAATAGCAACTGAGCCCATGTTCGCTACGGCATCTGCTCCTTCAGCAGTATTCATCGAATCTTGGATGTCAAACGTATTGACGATTGCTCCATTGGGATTCACGTCAGTATTTTCCAAGCTGACCGATCCCATATTGGCTTCCACATCTGTTCCAACATACGCCTGATTCTCGGAATTCTTGATGGAACCATGGTTACTAATTGCTAAAGTACCAGCGAATCCATTTACAGATGAATCTTTTAAATAAATGGAGCCTTGGTTCGCTAGATTTTGTGTTGTTTGGCTTGCTCGATTTTTGCTGTTTTCAACATCGACCCGATTCTGGAGCCCAGCATTTACGGTGCTGGATTGTAGATCGATTGAGCCCTGGTTGGCGATATCCCCAGTTGCACTGGTTGCGTTCTCTGAGCCTTTCACCGTCACATCGTTTAGAATTTTCGCATTTACATTACTTTGTCTAAGGTTTACAGAGCCTTGGTTCGCTTGGGTGAAGAACGCGCCAGAAGCCACGTTAGAGGAATCGGTCACGGTCGCTCGGTTATCAATTTCGCCATTTGCGCCGAGAGTGGATTGATACATTCTCACTGAACCTTGATTGGCAAAACCTTGGTCACCTTCAGCTGTATTATCAGATGTTGTAATGGTCGCCTGGTTACTGACCTTGCCGCTAACGGTGGACTCTTTGATCCGAACCGATCCTTGATTGGCTTCAGAACCATTCACGGCATTAGATACGCTACTGCTCGCTGAATTGTTTGAGCTAGTGATTTCAACATCATTGTAGACACTCCCGGAATTTCCAACAGTAGAATCTGTAATAGCAATAGAACCTTGATTTGCGCCCTGCGAACCCTCGTCGGCGATGTTGCTTCCATCGGTGATGGTAGCTTGGTTGCTAACTGGACCGCTAATTTGCGCAAACGCGCCTGGCGCGCCAACTAACATGAGCGTGGCCACAAATGAGATGACTGTTTTCATGGTACCCTCCTTAGAAAAAAATGATGATGCTTGGTTGAGTTGATGTTGGTGCTTCATAACTGCCTCCTTTGTTGTAGCGGTCATCATACTACTTGATGACAATTGAATTAATGTTGGATGTTTGACCGTCAGTGGCTACATTGCCACCCGACCCACTCGCCCCACCTGGAGAAGTTTGAATATTGTTGATGATGTTCGCCGGGGCATTGTTGCTTTCAATCACCACGGAACCGGTATTGGCTTCACTGCCAGACCCAATCGCCATATTGGTTCCGTCCAGACCCTCCCAGGAATTGATAATTTTTCCGTTGTAGCTACTGTTTTTTACTCTTACTGATCCCATATTTGCTGTCGCATTGTTTCCATCCGCAATGTTCTGTGCGCCGCTTTTCACTTTGACCTTGTTCGAAATCTGGCCGATGACATTGCTGTGTTCAAGGCTCACGGCACCCAGGTTGGCCTGGGCATTGTCCCCTTTCGACATATTTTGGGCGCCGTCCACGACACTTGTATTATTGAGGGTGCCTTGAAAGGTGCTGCCCTCCAGATTAATCGTGCCCAGGTTAGCCTTGGCATTCTTCCCATCTGCACGATTTTGGGAATTTTTGATGACGGCGTTATTCGTAACTTTTCCTTTGACCGTACTACCCGAGATAACGATAGATCCCACGTTGGCCTGCCCTTGCTCGCCCTGTCCGCTGTTAATCACCTGGTCACCCTCATAGATATTTGAGATCTCTCCATCGATACCCGATGCGGCCAGCCCCAGGGTTGCGCCCATGTGGAGTACGCTCGCAAGCATGACGATGATGAGTTGAGGTTTTCTTATTAGTGTCATTGTGCCCTCCTTTGAAAATTCACCATGTACGTGTTGACTGTATTGCGTTTGACTCATAATCCGTTTGTCTAAGAAAGACCTACATGATGATGTTTGGTTTTTCGCATTCTCTGTTGGTCGCTCTTTCATGTTTTCTGTGATTGAGCAAAAGGGATGCCAGCCAGGCTTCATCAGATTTTTGAAAATCATTTGAGCAAGAAAGTCTTTTCTTTCAACATGATAGGAAAGCGCAACTCGTAAATTTCAAAAATTTTTGTGCGGCGACGAAGAGTGGAAAGGTTTTTAATATTTAGAATATGTATCCAGATTTCAAAAAAATGTATCTAAACAGATGGAGAGGGGAAGAAAAAACCTTCTTGTTCCAATGAGATATGAAAACGAAACCAGACCCTTGCCTTCTGTCACGCCTTCGGTCTTAAACAAAGAAGCTTTGGCTGAATCCCCAATCATTCAGCCGTCCTCCGCCGGAACCGTTCACTTTGGCTGACTGATTGGCGAGAGTCCCCCTATGAAGGAGCTCTATAAATTGATTCTGGATGTGGCAGCCCGGCCACCGTACTGATTCAAGGGGAACAGGGAACAGGAAAAGCGCTTGTGGCGCGAGCCCGGCACCACAGCAGTTCCAGGAGGAGTGCTGTATTTTTACCGGTGAACTGTGCGCTCTTCCCATCGACTTGATGGAAAGTGAATTGTTTGGGTATGAAAAAGGGCAAAATAGAACAGGCGAAAAACGGTATGATTTTCTTGGATGAGATTGGCGAACTGTCTATGCCGGCTCAGGCAAAATTTCTCCGCGTATGGGAATGTTGAACAATGAAGATATCAACAGCCATATTTTGCCAGGAAGCTGCTCGCTATCAGCAAGCATCGGGTCTGTTCAAAAAAGTCCGCCCAGCAAGGCCGTAGCCCTTTTTGCGCGCGAAGCGTACTGGCACTACGTGAGCACGGAAAAAGGGCGAGAACGCCGCTGGCGGCTTTTTTCAACAGACACCGTATTACAACAGACCCTGATGGCGAATCTGAAGACAGGCCTTCCCTGTTGGAGAATATTAACCGAGATACCTTGGTTAGAGTTCTAACCGAACAGAAATGGGATACCCAAAAAGCGGCAAAGGCTCTGATATGATTGACTCTTTGTATTCAAGAAGAGCGATTGGCGTTCTGCGGGACAAAGATGAAGTCCCCAAGACTTTCATGTCCAGCCAAATGAATAGGCGAATATGTAGGAATTTGTTCGGCATTCAGCATTTGTGCGGATTTCATGACCCGATTACGTACCGCTAAATAGACACGTTCGGTTTCTAATATTTCTACATTGTTTTTTAGCACGCCTAACAAGGCCTCGGTAAAGATGGAATGCCCTCCTCCGCCTTCATCCAGCACAGGGCGTACCCCACCTGAAGTGAGAGCGGTCCGTACACGTTTTTCTGCAAGAGTCTGCAAGAGATCCATCCTGGCTTCATCCGACAATCCTGGCTGAAGTTGCGCCAACGATGAGCGGGTCAGCTTTCCGGCGAAGCACGAATCGGCGACCACGAGAATATGCTTGGCCGTCATTAGTTGAAGAAGATCCGTAATGGTGGGCAACAAAATCCAGTCGGAATTATCCTGAAGTTCCGCTTCGACGGGAATCCAGTAGCCACGATCTATATTAGGCTCCAGATAGCCATGCCCCGCATAGTAGATCAAAAGATTGTCTTGTTCGGTTAAAAGCTTTCTATAGTCGTTGAGAGTTTTGAGAATATCCTTTCGGGATGCATCTTTCAGAACTTTTACCTGAAACCCATATTGATCATGCAACACGTCGCCCACCGCCTCAGCATCGGCAATGGCATTTTGAAGCGGTTCCCAATGTTGATAATGATCATTGCCGATAACTAACGCATGGTATTGACCAAAGGGTTTCTGCCTCCCCTGAGACAACGCCGTTTGCGTGGGATCCGGGATCCCCCACAGGACATTTAAGCTGCTCACTGATCGTTTGTTCTGAATATCAACGGCTAAAATATCCACCGGCACAGCCTGCTCTTTGGATCGAACCACGGGCAGATCGTAGGAAAACTCTCCCTTCTGATCGACATCCACCACCAATCCATTGACCCGTACCTCCCAGAGTCCCGCTGGGGCCAGCACTCTTCCCGTGATCGATCGAGCATGGTCTTGGGAAAGATAGACATCGCGGCGCGGTGCCTCCACACGAACACCTCGAACCCCAACCATCGGTGGATCAATTATCTGAATTTTGGGGCCTTCCAATCCTAAATCTTTACCTGGGGGACGGTTGACCACCAGTTGGGACGAGGTGAGATTTTCAATTTTTTCCTTCAATCCCACCATTTCGTTTTCTTGTTGGGCTACCTGTTTTCGGCTCTGTTCTAGCTCTTGTTGAACCTGTTGATAGTCACGCTCTTGTTGCTGGCGACGTGTGCGTTCTTGGTCTTTCTCACGCTGAAGATGCGTCAATTGTTGTTGGAGTGCTCGATAGTTTGATTCCAGTGATTTGACCTGCTCTCCTTCTAGATTTTTCTGAGCTAATTGTTTTTCTAAATTCTGGAGTTGCTGCTGATAATGCTGAATGTCTTTCTCTCGTTCCACGCCCTGGGCCTTGGCGGCTTGAAGACGAGTTTTTATCTGTTGATAGTGCTGTTCGAGCTGAGCAAGATGGGTGCGCTCGGCTTCGGCTTTAGCCTGCTCCCTGGCTAAGAGGTTCTGAAGTTTGGCTTTTTCCCCGCGAGTTTGTGACAAGGAACTTTGTAAGGCATGAATTTCTCGATCCTTTACTTTGACAGTCTTTTGTAGGGTTTGAAGTTCTCGGGTGGCAGAACGGTTTAGTAAATTGGTTAGTTCGGTCTGCTCGAGACCAGAAGCTTTGGTCATCCACGAAAAAGCCAACTGGGAATTCTGTTCTACACCCAGACCCTGGTCGTACAGACGTCCTAAATTCATAGCAGCTTGGCGATGACCCTGGTCGGCCGCTTCTTTGTACCATTGAGCGGCAGCAACATAGTCCGATGTGCCAGTGACCCCTCGTTCGTACAATGTGGCGACATAATACTGGGCCTCGACATTTCCTAAGTCTGCAGCTTTCTTCCATATCTCAAGAGAAGTGTTGTAGTCCGCTCGATCATATGAGATATATTCCCCCCCGCGAATCACGCAATCTTCGGCTGTGGCCCGAACTGGTCGGCGAGGCGACATATAAATCATTTGTACACCTAACCGACGAACCTGTCCCGGGAGCAAACAATCCACCACCTCAAAGGCTTCGGTATGGTGTTCATTGGAGGTCATTTCCTGGAGATCTGAGGTTGTTGTGGAAACCGTACCGTTACTGGAGTCAGATTGGGCTACTGAAGAATGGGGCGCACTTTGCATTTCAGAGGCCGCACATCCCCACAGAAGAATACTGGCAAGTAGAACAACAAACCCTCTTGCTCTATTTGCATATCTACGATACACGAGAGATAACTCATCCGTTCTCTTTTGAAGTGGTTTTTCCAGAATCATCATGTTTCCTCCTGTCGTAACAGGATACTGAATCAGTATTAAGCCAAGGTTAATTTTTCCTCACTCCTCATGAATTCTAAAGTTTTTTAGTTCCATCTCCTGAACTTCAGCAAAGTACATGCCGGCGTAAAAATTGCTTTTGTTCAGCATTTCTTCTACAAAAGACGGACTATATTATGATCCTCAGGAGGAAAAAAATCAAAACGTGATTTCTTCGAAACCTTCGCTCACTGCAATCGTGATTCTGTAAAGCATTGAAAACATTGGCTTCAAGGTTACGTAAGCACCCGCATAACAGGACCTAAAGGCCCGAAATTTTTTAGGGACGAGGAAAGTCTAGTTCTTTCAAAAAGACAACCTTGACAATATTTGCAAGGTTGGGTATTTCAACTCGTTTTCAATTTTTCAAAGAGTATCTTTATTTTTTCAAATCCCCTCGGAGGTCTTATGCGTTCTCATATTCATCATCCACCTCATCCATTATGTGATGGTTCCTATGATGTCCCACTCCTGCTCACATTATTTTATAAATACTTCACTCGAATCTCATTGGGCTATCTCCCTTTCTTAGTAATAGGAATACTATTGGGAGATGGGACATTCTCCGTAGCAAAGGCAGCTCTTGGTGGACGAGCCGGTCACTCTGGACTTCAATCAAGAACTGGCAGTGCTGTCGAAACAACGTGTGGGCAATTGAATGCGCTACAT
Source organism: Nitrospirales bacterium (assembly GCA_965223315.1). Lineage (GTDB taxonomy): Bacteria > Nitrospirota > Nitrospiria > Nitrospirales > UBA8639 > Nitrospira_E. The sequence goes on along the minus strand of CBDCWD010000004.1, from coordinate 1,051,730 downwards.
GCACAAGCTCCCCTCACAGGAGACCGGCTCGATCTCAGGACCCAATGTCGAGCAATGGTACATACTGGCAATGATATTGATGGAGATACTCCTTCGGCAGAAAGTTTAGGCCTGACCGAAAATGAGTTAGCAAACGGCCTCCAGCAAATTGCCGCTGAAGAAATCGTCGCTCCACGAACGATGGCTTCCAAGACTTTTAATGGACAACAACGGAACCTGAGTGCTCGAATGGCGGCTCTCCGTGGCGGGGTGAGAGGATTCTCGATAAGTGGGTTGAATTTTGACGGGTTACCCAGACTTGCTCAAGAACGTACTATGAATCCGGCAGGAATTGGTTTCACCCCACGAGGGGGAGGCGCTTCAGGAGATATCGGAGACTTTGGCCGGCTAGGGGTGTTTTTGAATGGAGTGTTTAGCTTTGGGGACAAAGATGAAACTTCCAAGGAAGACGGATTTGATTTTGATTCACAAGGCGCAACCCTGGGCGTGGACTATCGATTACTTGACTCCCTTGTGCTGGGCACGGCCTTTAGTTACTCCCATTTTGATGCCGACTTTGATAAATCTTCGGTCAATGCTGGGGGAGGAAGCGAAACAGACGGGTATGTCTTTTCTTTGTACAGCACCTACTATCTCCAGAATTTTTATATTGAAGGAATTGGGTCTATTGGATGGAATGACCACGACTCGAAACGACGCATCGTGGTGCCATCTACCACAGCCATTCCCTCAATCAATCGGACCGCTAAAGGGAAGACCGATAGTCGACAGTACTCATTCAGTGTCGGAGCCGGATACGATATCCCCATTCGAAGCTTTGATATCGGACCGTACGCCAGACTTTCCTATCTACGCGTGAATATCGACGGATATAAAGAAAAAGGAGCTCAAGGACTCAATCTCGAAATTGATGACCAATATATTACATCTTTGATCTCCGCCCTAGGACTCCGCGCTTCCAAGAAGTTTAGTTGGAATTGGGGCGTGTGGTATCCCCAAATCCGGGGAGAATGGGATCACGAGTTTGCTAATGACTCTAAAACCATCAGCACGCAATATGCAGCCGATCCGAATAACAATGCCTTACTCATTAGAACAGAATCACCTGACCGGAATTTCTTTCGAGTTGGTGCCACCTTGGCCCATGTATCTCAGGGTGGCACATCCGCATTTATTGACTATGAGACCATGTTAGGATTTCGGGACATCACCAACCATGTCTTCACCGTAGGGCTACGACAGGAATTCTAGTTTTCCATTTTTTTGCCAAGGAGTTCCTGTAAAGAGCTCCTTGGCTTTTCCTTCTAGCTCACAAATGGGCATCTCTAAAAACTGTCCTTTTTCCCGATGGCGGCGTCAGCCGCGTGCTCAAATCCTCATGTATTGGCCCATACACTGCGGTTTTCCGCGCGCAGCTTCCTTGCCCTCAGAAAAAATCATCAGTTTTTAGAGGTGCCCAAATATCTTCAACAGCATGATCCACAAAACAGAATCTTCACTATTAAGGTTGTCTATCCAATAGCCGTTTTACTTTACCCAGCATTCTGGGCCAGAGCATTTCCCAGCAACATTGATGACTGACATCATTCACAATCACCCGAGAATGTTTTCCTTGACGTCTAAGCGTTCGTTCAACTAGATGGGGCGGGATCACCTCATCTTGACTTCCCACAACATGAAGTTGAACGATGTGGCTTCCCAAGTGAGGCAGCAAAGCCGGATTGAGTGATTCCGTGAGAGGGCTATACCCATGATAGTCCGTCCAGGCTTGAATATCTAAATTCCCTGCAATCGTCACCACCCCTTGTACAACTGACAGGCGTTGTGCCAATAACATGGCCAATGTTCCTCCGCCACTAAATCCAAAGAGAACAAGTCGTTTCGTATCACGTTCTTCAAAAATTTGCCCAAGCACCCTGCCTAAACTTTCCACAACGGCCTCTGAATAGCGCGCAGACGTCCACCATTTCGGATGGCACGGAGGTTCTTGAGAAAATCCATGATAACAGGGCCGGCCAACATACACACTTGAAATTGGGTCTAAGGCCATCATTCGCAACATGTTTGGATTGCGTGGAGTAGGATCTGACGCGATACGGGAGGAGTTCTCCCAGGGTGTTCCATCACCTCCCAAATAAATATGCAGCAATTCGTTCGAAGGTTGACGATTAGCATACACTTGATGGACGAACCCTTTTCCTTGATACGTTTTTGATGAAAAACCTAAATCGCTGGCTTCTTGATGAAAAGAGAGAGACGGTGTCATACAGCCAACCAACGAGCAAACACATAATCCTGCCTGGGCCACCAGAATTAATCGAAGCATGGCAATCCTTTGCACCTCACGTCCTTAATTTGCTTCAACACAGTACAGGGTCCGTTGAAAAAAGCCATCAGCGGCGTTTTTCAACAGACCCTAAATCAATTACACAAGATCGGCAATGTCGTTTCTGTGCGTTTGCTTTCCCTCCTCCGAGACCTTTTTGGAAAAATGTGGTAGTATTCCCTTATCCTGTCAAGTTCAAAGCGGTAATTGGCGCCGAGGAGTGAATGTGTTTTAGTTTCCACGCACAATTAGCCGATATCTTACATAACAGTACGTAGCCGCGCACAATACACCCAGGACAAAGGAGTGTGCCCATCATGCTCTGGTGGAATTGGTCAATCTTAGGGTTCATTCTTATCGGCATTGAAATTCTCACACTTGGTGGGCTGGGAAATTTTTATTTCCTGTTCTTTGGCGTGGCGGCTTTGATGGTCAGCGGGCTGACCTGGTCAGGGCTCATTGCCGCCGCGTGGCTGCAGTGGTTCCTCTTCGGTGTGCTCGGGATCATGTCGCTCCTCGTGATGAAAAAACCCTTGCAGGGCAAAGGCCATCTCACTGGGGAAGACGATACTGATGTGGATTCCATGGTGGGAGAAGTCGCGAAAGTTCTTGAGCCCCTCGAGTCCAAGGCCATCGGGAAAGTGGAACTGCGTGGATCCACATGGACGGCACGCAATGCAGGGAATCAGGTTCTGGAAAAAGGCAGTATCGCAAAAATTGTCCGAGTCGATGGTCTGACACTCTGGATTCAAGAAGAAACGAACATACGGGAGGAATCACATGTCAGGTGAATTATTAGTCACACTTGCCTTTGCGGCCCTGGCCTTACTTATTTTGAAGAAGACGGCGGTGGTCGTGCCTCAGCAAAGCGCGTATGTCGTTGAGCGCTTGGGAAAATATTCTTCTACGCTCAATGCCGGGCTACATATCTTGGTGCCGTTCATCGACGTGATTCGATACAAACACTCATTAAAAGAAATCGCCTTGGATGTTCCTGAGCAAATATGTATTACGAAAGATAATGTGCAGGTCGGTGTGGATGGCGTCTTGTACATTAAAGTACTAGATGCCGAACGCGCCTCATATGGCATTACAGATTTCCGGTTTGCGATTTCTCAATTGGCCCAAACCACGCTCCGCAGCGAGATTGGAAAAATTGACCTTGACCGGACATTTGAAGAACGCTCTACGATAAATGTGTCGGTAGTCAATGAATTAGACAAAGCCTCAGCACCCTGGGGCGTGAAAGTCATGCGGTATGAAATCCGGAATATTAATCCCCCGCAAGATGTTGTCAATGCGATGGAGAAACAAATGCGGGCTGAGCGGGAAAAACGCGCGGTGGTCCTAACATCAGAAGGTCAGCGAGACGCAGCTATTAATGAAGCCGAAGGAGATAAACAACAGATCATCAAGGCTTCAGAAGCCAAGCGCCAGCAACAAATTAATGAGGCAGAGGGCGAAGCTTCAGCCATTCTGGCCATTGCCACGGCAACCTCGGAAGGCATTCGGAAAGTCGCGGAGGCCATTCAAGATCCGGGTGGCTATGAGGCCGTCCAACTCCGCGTGGCCGAACAATATATTGGAGAATTCGGAGAATTAGCCAAAACCAGCAATACTTTAGTGCTGCCCGCCTCCGTTTCAGATGTGGGCTCCATGATCGCGCTCGCCATGAACGTCATTAATAAGAACCCTGGGAAAACGCCTACGACGTCCTAAGTTTTCACCAAAGCATTCAGAGCTGACTGCGTGACCAACTGTGTCCAAAATTGTTGTTTACTTTTCTGGAGAATCGTAAGGAGACGTGCTGTGAAGAAAATCTATTGTCCTGTTCTCATGTGTCTTCTTCTCTCAACAGGCCCGGCGCAGGCCAACTCCTATGCCCCGCTGGCTGACTTTCCGGCCGTGCGCAACAATGCACTCTGTCAAATGACCACCATACAAGAATCGTTTCTTAAAAGTTGGACGCCATCACAAAACTATTTTAAGATTCCCGCCTACCCCAATGCCAAGTTGGTCAGCGCCTTTCCTAGCGGAACGGCAAAGATCGGCGGAAAAAGCTACCAGACCTTTCCGTCCGCCGTCCTCTTAAGCCAGGATTCTCCTGAATCAATTGTGAGGTATTATTCTGAAGCCCTCGGACGAGGGTGGCATCACATTGAGGATCACGGCTTAATGTATATCTATCGGATGCCCAAGCCTGTCGAGTCCGGCGAAGCTCTTACGAAACTGCTGATGAGTAGACCTGGCTATACTCCTCACATCGCCATTGACACAGAATTAGAGCCATGCGATCAGTATCTGGTTCCTCAGGCTATCACTCGGATTACAGTGGTTGCCGCGCCCCAATAGCATCGTTCAGAGGAAGTTACCCTCAGTCGGCTCTTAGTCCAACTGCACTTCCCGAAACGCGATTGGAATGCCGTATACAGGGTCGGTTCGGTGCCGTACCACGTTCACCTGTTGACCTTCTTGACCAAATGCAATCTGGTACCCAATCTTCGGATTTTTTCCTTCAACAATAAGCTGCGCGGCCACATCATAGAGCATGGCCTCGATCCCCTGACCGGATAACCCAAGGGCATGGAAGGCCTCAATCTCGTCTAATCCAAACTTTAACAACCCTCTCGTGTGATACCAGGATCGGACCTGCTGGACCTGTTCATACTGCTCTACCTGAACGTGATCCTGAATCCGAAAGATACCTAACTCTACATCTTGCCAATCTGAAGGATTCCGGTAGCTCCCTGTTGCCACATCATACGCCGTCCCATCTAGGAGCAGCGTTAACCCTTTGGCAATTCGAGCCAGATGCAACACCGTATCCCTTCGATCAGCAGACAACTGAGAAGGGATCTCGAGTTGAGCAAGATGAGAATGCTCCCATTGCAGACGATCCTGCCAGCGCGCAAAACTTTCCGCAGACGGCGCCAATTGCACGCGGGCGTTCCAGGTTGTATGCATGGCCTCGAAATGTTGATGACCATTCTTCGATAAAAAACGTATCTGCAAAGGTCCCCCATACTGTTGATTAAACCAAGCGGCAAGATACCCCGGTGGAGGCGCTTCACCATGCGTCCAGCCAATAAGAAACGCCGGCAAGGCCTGAGTAGATGTTTTCTTCTTTTTAATTTTTTTCATTCGTCAAGGAGAACACGCCCTTTCTCTCTATCCCATTGCGTAAGAGGCGTCTCCTCCAGTCGGCTTGCAGCCTCTGCATCCATAAACCAGATCACATTTCCATGGGTGGGGCACACAAGCTGAGCTGGATATCGATGAGGGTCAAGGGGTCCTTCCAGCACAGCTTGGGCAGCGTCCGCTTTGTCCAAACCACTCACCACAAACATGATCTGTTTCGCGCCATTGAAAACTGGCGGGGTCAAGGTGATCCGGTGCGTTTGAAATTGTTGTACCCATGGGGCAGTCACCCACTGTCTGCGCTCGTCAAGAACTGATGTCCCGGGGAATAAGGAAGCCGTATGGCCATCGGCCCCCATACCTAATAAAATCATATCAAAACAGGGCACTTCCCCCTGCCTAAGCGAAAAAGTCCGTTGCAAGACTTTTTCGTAACCCTCTGCCGCCTCTTCCGGAGGGAGTTCTCCCTGTATTCTGAATACCTGATCGGGCGCATGAGGCACATGATCCAATAAGGTTTCTTTGGCCATGCGATAGTTACTCTCCGGATGCTCGGGAGGAACTGGGCGCTCATCTCCCCAGAAAATTCGGATTGAGGACCAATGCACGCGTGACCGGTAGGGATCCGTCACCAACTGAGTAAACAACCCGCGCGGAGTCGATCCGCCGGAAAGAGCGATGGATAAGCCTGTGGCAGAATTTGATGAAAGGCTTAAAGCTTGTGAGAGAAATTGTGCAGATGCTTCAAAAAGATGTTCTTTGGTCTGACAAACAACTACCTGGCGTGGCACAACAATCTTCCTATCGGACTCGGCACAACACGGAAAACCATGTAAACGTTCAAAGTTTTCGCCAACATATCCATCAATGGCGCCTTAGCAATCTGTAAATTCGTAGTCGTCTAGTTTCTCTTCATCATCAAAATTCAAGGTAATTTGGCATTGATTAGGAGAAAAGTTAAAAAACGGAAAATGAGTTTCCCCCCCTGCAATGCGAGAATACATCCAACTTTCGCCTCCAAAAAATCGTGAAGATTTAGCGGACGGTTTTCCCCAGTTTTCTGCAAACCACGCTTGGTCTTTTCCTTCAAACTTCGCCGGATCCAGGGAAGCCTCCAAATACGGATTATCTCCTCCACACCCAGCCCAGAATAGTCCCAATACTCCTAGCAATAGATATCGTCGAATCACGTCCACCTCCTTTTATCACACCCCACTCCAACCGATCCTTTCTGAACCTTAAAAAAATTTTATCTCTCGTATCCCTATCAGTCAAACAAAGGCCCTTCCTTCCAGGATCTGTTCTTGACAAGCTTCTTTGCTCGACGAAACACAGCATGAAACATGGGGCGGGTAAGTTTTCCCGTAAAGGTATTTTGCTGACTCGGATGGTACGAGCCTAACAGAATTGTTTTCCAAGGCAAGATGTGCTCCACGCCATGTGAAAATTTCGGCCGGGGCGAAGGCAGCGCATTTCCCATCGCCTGACACGTTCGCAGATATTCATCGAATGCTATTTTCCCTAAGGCAATCACGACACATACCTGTCGCAACAACCGGAGTTCTTCTTCCAGATATGTCCGGCAGGCTTCAAATTCTTCCTTAGTAGGTTTGTTCGAAGGCGGCGCACAGCGCACCGCCGCCGCGACATAACAGTTCCTGAGCACAAGGCCATCGTCCCGATGGATAGATTCTGCTTGATTGGCAAACCCAAACGTATACAAGGCTTCATATAACCAATCCCCACTCCGGTCTCCCGTAAACACCCTTCCGGTGCGATTCCCTCCGTGGGCGGCAGGGGCGAGCCCCAAAACATAGACCTGAGCCTGGGGGTCACCAAAGCCAGGAATTGGACGGCCCCAATACTCCCAATCCTGAAAACGCTTCACTTTTTCTTTTGCCACATTCCGCCGGTAGAGCGTGAGGCGCTGGCAACTTATACAATTGGATATGGTGTCTTGTAAGAGCGTTAAGGCCTTCACAACTCACATCCTACTGAAAATTCGAGGATTTTCTGAAAGGACACATCAGGCTTCAGGGCACCTCTAAAAACTGTCCTTTTTCCCGATGGCGGCGTCAGCCGCGTGCTCAAAGCCTCATGTATTGGCCCATACACTGCGGTTTTGCGCGCGCGGTTTCCTTGCCCTCAGAAAAAATCACCTGTTTTTAGAGGTACCCTTCAGAAAGACGAGGTGGCCATTTATTGGTGTATCTAAAAGAACACTTGAAACCCTGGAATATTTGACAATACAGCCAAACTACGGCAGTCTATCTCCTATCATTGGGGCGTCTCAACCTATTTGCCCCATCCAGGACAGCCGCGAGCAGCTTTTCAGGGAGGGAGAGCAACACACCGTGTCCCGTCTATCCCGTTGGATCTCCTCCAACAATAATCCTGCCGAGAACCCAATCCCTTCGCCCACACCTCCCGCATCTGACAATCAACCATCAAACTTGCTCTTTACTCAACAGATTCAACAACTGTTCTCCCTGGCTCCATTTGGGGTTGTAGGCTCTCTGATAAATGGGGGAATTTTGACAGCACTGTTGTGGTCAATCGTCCCTCGAATGTCCATTGTCTCCTGGTTGCTGGGTCTGTTCATCGTGAACGGGATTTGGATCGTATTTCTCTACCGGTATCATCACATAAACCAGCTGCAGACCTCTCTTGAGCAATGGAAAAATTGGTTTTTAACTGGGAATTTTGCATCAGGCTGTATTTGGGGCATTGGCGGAATTCTCCTCTATCCCCTTTCCTCCATTGCCCACGAAGTGTTTATCACATTTGCGATCGGAGGCATGGTGGCTGGAGCCACCGCGCTGTATGCCTCCTATTTTCCAGCCTTCCTGGCCTATAGTCTGCCAGCAGCCATGCCCTTGACAATCTACTTCTTCACAAGAGGGAACGCCTTGCATGCCGGCATGGGCACCATGGGCCTCCTTTTTGTCATTATTATGATTATCACAGCGCGACGCAACCACATTATGCTCATCAAGTCTCTCACCCTTCATGAAGAAAATTCCAATTTGGTGACGAACTTAGTGCAAGCACGGGATCGCGCACAAACGCTTAATAACTCCCTGAGCAAAGAAATCACCCAACGAGCGGCTATCGAGGAAGAATTACGGCGATATCAAGAACAGCTTGAAATATTAGTTGAGGCCCGAACAGCAGCTCTGCAGGAATCCGAGTCGCGATACCGATTTGTGACAGAAAATATTTCTGATGTCATTTGGATGATGGACCTGGACGGCAACCGTATCACCTATGTGAGCCCCTCGGTCAAACAATTACGCGGGTATTCGGCAGAAGAAGTGATGGGCATGTCGTTGGCGGAATGTTTGACGCCATCTTCTTTGGACCAAGCTCACGCGACAATCACCCAAGAACTGGACCGTCTGGCTAAGAATCCTGGGCAGCAGGTTCCACCTCTCCTCCTGGAACTGGAACATCTTTGCAAAGATGGCAGCACAGTTTGGGCTGAAGTACGTGCAAGCTTGTTAGTGGACAAAGACGGGCGTCCTCAAGGATTCGCTGGAGTCACACGGGATATAACGGAACGGCGAAAAATCGATGACGAAAAACGTCAACTCGAAGCGCAACTCTTGCGATCACAAAAAATGGATGCTATTGGCACGCTGGCTGGAGGAATCGCCCACGACTTCAACAATCTTCTGACAAGCATTTTAGGAAACATCACCTTAACCGAACATATCATGACCCTCCCCCCTCTGGGTGAAACCTATCTCTCCCGGGCCGAACAAGCCACTTGGCGGGCCAAAGACCTCACGCAGCAATTGTTAGCCTTTGCCAAAGGGGGAGATCCGGTTAAACATCTCATTTCAGTGAAAGATCTCATCACCGAATCTTCCGGCTTTGCCCTTTCCGGGTCTTCGGTCCTTTGCGAACCACATCTTGCCGAAGATTTGTGGCCCATCGAAGCTGATCCTGGACAGGTCAGCCAAGTCATTCACAACATCGTTATCAATGCGGTACAGGCGATGTCACAGGGAGGAAAACTGACGATCCAAGCCCAAAATATCTGGATCGGCGAATCGTCTCTACCCTCCTCGATTCCACTTTCTCCAGGCCCCTATGTCCATATTACATTGTCGGATGAAGGCATCGGCATTTCTCAGGAGCAAGTGGATAAAATTTTTGATCCCTACTTTTCTACCAAACCAGACGGTCACGGGTTAGGCCTTGCGTCAACCTATGCCATTATCAAGAAGCACAACGGACATATTACCGTTGAATCATGTCCCAATGTGGGAACCACGTTTGCGCTCTATTTCCCTGCCTGTTCAACCGGAGCCAAACCCCTCAAACTTGCGGCTGTCCCCCTCAAACATGGGGAAGGCACGATTCTTCTGATGGATGATGAACAACCCATTCGCCATGTGGCTCGGGAGATGCTTTCTCATTGCGGATATCAATGTGTCGTGGCAAAGGACGGGTATGAAACCATCGCATTGTTCAAGCAAGCTCTTGACAAACACACGCCTTTTACGGCTGTGATTCTGGACTTGACCATTCCAGGGAGTTTGGGAGGCAAAGAAACCATTCTCCGCCTCCGCGAACTGGATCCGCACGTTGTCGCGTTTGTCTCCAGCGGATATTCCAATGATCCAATCCTGGCGAATTACCGAGCCTATGGCTTTCAAGGAATCATCAACAAGCCCTACTCGCTTATTGGCCTCAGCACCATCTTGCACCAAACCCTCAGTACTCATACCTTACCATCGCCCGATGCTCCTCTTTCTGATCTAGAAATCGCCGAACTTTCCGACTAACGTACGCCTGGGGGCAGGGTCAGATGGATTGAGAAACGCCAACATATGGCATGTAACTGGAATGAATATATCTTCCCCTCCTTTATAAGGACGGGGAAAGTTTCCGAAGAGGAAACATTCGGGAGGAAAAAAATTGTGAATGCCGCACAAAAGATGGTCCAAGATTTTCATGAACAATTTGATATTCGTATCGCACCTACACCAACCATCCCTGACAAAGCGACACAAACACTGAGAACAAAACTCATTCAGGAAGAGTTTGACGAACTACAAGAAGCCATGAAAAGCGATGATTTGCCTGCGATGGCAAAAGAGTTAGCCGATCTTTTGTATGTCGTGTATGGCACCGCGGTGTCTTTGGGAATTGACATGGAACCGGTTTTCAAGGAAGTGCATCGCTCTAACATGAGTAAAGTGGGCGGGCATAAACGCCACGACGGCAAATGGGTCAAACCCCCGACCTATTCCCCTGCCTCTCTTGAAGCCATTATCACCGCGCAAATGGAGTAGAGATCCATCTACAACAACTCCAGCTTTTGGGGCCCACACAACTACCGTACTGGCTGTCACGCAATATGCATCATTTGCGCTTTTGATCGCTCAATGTAACAATATCTCAACCCCTCCCGATTCTTAGACCAAGATTCCGAGTGCTACTGTTCGAACTGCAAATCGAGTGGTTTCTCAAAACAATTCATGTTTATCCAAATATCCAATATTGTGTATTCAACCTAAAGACGGCCGTTGGGCGCGAAAAAGCTGTGCAAGCAATTGATGTGCATAGGAAATGGACAAATTGCGTGGTCACCTTGTGGGTGATGAGTCAATTTTTCCATTTGCTAGGCGCGTCAAGGGATTGTGCAGACTTTCGTGATCCAACCGCCGTTTTTAGGTTCAAAAGGAGGATTTGACCATGAAGAGAATGTCCTGGAAGACGCTTCTACCTGTATGTTTGCTGATCTTTTTCGTTCCTGGATGTGGGTATAATGACCTCCAGGGTTTGGATGAAGAAACCAACGCCGCCTGGAGTGAAGTCCTGAATCAATATCAACGACGGACGGATCTCATCCCGAATCTTGTCGCCACGGTCAAAGGGTACGCCGAACACGAGCAAGAGACCTTGGAAGGCGTGACGCAGGCCCGGTCTCAGGTCGCGGGGCTCAAACTGACTCCCGAAGCCTTAAAAGATCCAAGCCTGTTCCAGAAATTCCAGCAAGCCCAACAAGGGCTGACTTCTGCACTCTCTCGACTTATGGTCGTCGTCGAGAAATATCCCGATCTTAAAGCCAATGAGAATTTTCGCGACTTGCAAAGTCAGCTGGAAGGGACGGAAAACCGTATCACCGTGGCTCGAAAGCGGTACATTGATAAGGTGGTAGAGTTCAACAAAGGCGTCCGGTTTTTCCCGACAAACCTGACAGCGAAATATATTCTCGGACTCGAGACTAAGCCAAATTTTTCCGTTGCTGACGAACAAGCTGTCTCGACTCCTCCGGAAGTGAAATTTTAGCGAGGCTAGGCCTACCCCGCGTGAATGTTGCGTGCTTACCAAAGCGATCCCTGCTCTGCCTTTCATCGTCATGGGCATATCTCATTCTGTGCTTTCTCCTGCCCTCTGCGCTTTGGGCTTTGGATGTTCCTCCCCTCACGGGACGTGTGGTTGATCGTGCGCATATCCTTTCGCCCTCAACTATCTCACAGCTCACGTCAGCTCTTGAAGCACATGAGGCCCAAACATCCAATCAAGTGGTCGTCCTGACCCTGCCATCATTAGAGGGGCAGCCTTTAGAAGAGTTTTCCCATCAGGTGGCAACCGCATGGGCACTTGGACAAAAAGGCACAGACAACGGGGTATTGTTCCTCGTTGCGATGAAAGAGAAGAAACTTCGTATCGAAGTTGGATATGGCTTGGAAGGCACACTGACCGATGCCAAAAGCTCACGAATCATCCGGCATGAAGTCGTGCCTCGTTTTCGGGCTGGTGATTTTTCAGGAGGCATTGCTGCCGGAACTCAAGCCATCCTTGGAACCATTGAAGGTACATATACGAGTCCAAAGCCTCTACCTGCAGCAGATACTCCCGATGCGGGGCTGTTGGGAACCATCGTCTTGGCCGTGGCCCTTGGCACGATATTCGGCCTGTTCTTAGGAGCCGGACGACGGTCAAACGGTAGTGTGATCGGTGGAATTATCGCTTTTGTTATAGGGGTGCCTGCCGCGTTATGGGCAGGAGTCCTTGCTGGCGTCGCCACGTTGTTTCTTGTCAGTTTGTTATCCGGTGCAGGTGGTCCACCCTCCCGTGACCCGTTCGCACGGGAATCTGGGCTAGGCTGGCCAGGGCCGCGAGGCGGTCATTTTGGCGGAGGAGGATTTGGGGGAGGGTTCGGGGGAGGTTTTGGAGGTGGGGGCGGCGGATTTGGGGGCGGCGGCGCCTCGGGAGGATGGTAGATGACGTTTTCTGAGGAAGATCAAGCACGTATTCGCCAGGCGGTCACCGAAGCAGAACGCCAGACACGCGGAGAAATCGTACCCATGGTCATTGAACGTTCGGCGCGCTACAGAGAGACACGTTATCGAGCGGGAATCGCCTGTGCCTTTCTGGTACTCGGCACCCTTTTGACTATCGAATGGGAATGGATGCCATGGGGATGGCATGCCACAAATGCCGGGTGGCTTCTCCTTACCGTCGTCGGTGCCTATGGCCTCGGGTACTGGCTGGGAACCTTTGTGCCAATCGTGCGCCTACTCACATCACATGACCGAATGGCTTACAAAGTCAATGTAAGAGCTCACCAGGCCTTCTTAGAACATGGACTTCATCGAACGGAACTCGGGACAGGGGTGCTGATTTTGGTCTCTTTACTGGAACACCGCATTGAAGTGTTGACTGATGATCCCATACTCAATCGCGTACCACAGCAAACCTGGGAAGATATGGTGAGTCTCATTCAAGATGGGTTTCAAAAAGGCAAGCCGGTCGAATCGTTATGTCAGGCCATTGCCACGTGCGGATCTGTATTAGCTGACGCCTTCCCCTTAGAAAAAGGCCAGAAAAATCCCAATGAACTTCCTAACGAATTGATTCAAGACCCCTAACTCAATCCTTATCGTATTCTGTCTCAAAGTTTTGTAGGAGCTTTCACCAGCATATTATCAATCAAACGAACATTTCCCAGTCGAACAGCGCCTAAAAGTACTATCTGGCCTTTGACAGAAGTCAGAGGTTCCAACGTTTGAGCATTACAAATCGCAAGATAGTCAATCTGAACTTGTGTGGCCCTTTTAAGAGTTCTTGCCATTTCCCGTTGAATTGTCCGAACTTGCCGCATCCCTGAGTTGATCAACTGGACACCCCGCCGTAACGCTAGTGAAAGACTCGCCGCTTGCCGCCGTTGACTGGTTGACAGATAACGATTACGGGAACTGAGAGCCAAACCATCCGCCTCCCGAATCGTGGGACAACGCACCACCTTTGTACCAAGATTCAGGTCTTGAACTAGCTGTTGAATGACCGAAAGTTGTTGGTAGTCTTTTTGACCAAAATACGCATGACGGGGACGAACCAGGCTCAACAATTTTGTCACCACCGTCGCGACACCTTGAAAATGTGTTGGACGTGCTTCGCCTTCCCACCGTTGGCTGAGACGACCCACATCAACTGAAGTCTGAAAATTCTTTGGATAGAACTCTATCTTTGAAGGCCTGAACAGGAGAGCAACGCCTGTCTCACGGCATAATTGCTGGTCGCTTTTGATTGGCCGAGGGTAGCGGCTTAAATCTTCGGCTGGGCCAAATTGCAAGGGATTCACAAAAATGCTTACCACGACAATTGAGCTATGTTTGCGTGCCCGCCGTATGAGCGAAAGGTGCCCCTCATGCAAGGCGCCCATTGTGGGCACAAATCCAATTGTTTGCTCATCTTGTTGACGTCGCCAGGTCTGCAGGCTACGTATCGACCGAATGATACGCATGCGGCTCAGGAGAAGGGTGGAATTGAACAAGCCGGACGAGACTGATATTTCGATCCTGGTTTGATTGAGAGTTTCTTCACACGACTGGAATCTTTCAAACGATCCAGAAGTTCCTGCATAGAGCGATGTAAGACTGGATGCATATATGCCGAATCGAGTTCCACCAAGGGTTCTAACACAAACCTTCGCAGGTGCAGCCGGGGATGAGGAATAGTTAACCCTGGCTGCTCAATATGATGCTGGCCAAAGAGGAGAATATCGAAATCCATCGTGCGTGGACCTTGCCGGTTGGCATCCTCGCGCCCTAAACCTCGTTCAGTCTCTTGCAGAATGTCTAAAAGACGTGTCGGGCTCAAGGACGTGTCTAACCGCACCACCACATTATAAAACCACTGTTCCCCCTGCTTTCCTTGTGGATCAACCGGTTCCGTCTCATAGTAAGACGACACTCCAGTCACCTGTGAAAGAGGAAGTAAATTCATTAACGCGATAGCCCGGTCACAGAGCTCCTGTCGATCGCCTAGATTCGACCCCAATCCTATAAATGCAGTTTCTTGAGACATCTCGATATTCTAGACGCCCTGCGCCCGTTCATCTTTCTTTCGCACACTAAGATCAAACCGCAGCCGCCCCCCTTCTTCACTCAGAAGAAACCGCTTTATTATTCAATTCGCTTGTAGATTGTAATTAAGGAAGATTAGCCTGTCGAGCTTTGGAGAGAACGGAATGTGGGAACAGCCCGACATTGGACTATCCCCACCATACCAAACAATGTCAGATTTACCATAAGATAGATTTTGCGCGAGACCGCTGCTTTGGCTCAGACACGGTCCGTCTTATTTGGACAGCTGGGCGAGCAGGTTGAATGTCTTGGAACGCTTCATTCCGTTTATTGGCCATGGCCGCTGAAATACCCAAATAGACTTTTCTGGCAGCCTCGGACCATTTCGGATCAAACGGAGCGCCTCGGAAAGCGGCTTCCGCGCCTTTCTTCTCATCATGGGTGAGGGGTCGACTGTGTTTCTGCATTATGCTCCTCCATTTACTCGCGAGTGAGTATCAATGATTGAATGGACCAGAGGTTGAGGTTCTTTTTCCGCTTGGATGCGTTTTCCACAATTCAAACAGGCAAAGTACAAAATACTCAACCCAACTTCTAGATCTACGGCTCGTTCCATGACCATCGAACCTTGGCATTTTTCACAAATTTTCATGATGCCCCTTTTGAAAAGTGTTGAATTTCCCTTTCAGTAGAGCAAATGATATGCCTAACTTTCCGGCACAAAGAACCTGCACAATTGTTAGAGATTACCCGCTAACCAGCCAAAAGAAGCTGTTGGAGAGGCATGCAGGCAGCCCTTTAAAATCTGAAGACACAATTTATTGTTAAAATCATCGACAGCCACATGATACGGTCTGTGGCCGTCCGTGCTAGATGATACCTTTTGGTAGAGTATGGAAGATTTAAGAGCAGTGAAGGAGTTAACGATCTCGACAATTTAGAAAAACACGAGTCGTCTCATCTATTAGAGAAGAGAAGGCGAATTGCACAAGAATCTTTATCGACAACAACACAGGTATTTGTGTGGAGTAAAGCCTTTGGCGGTCTTCAGGAAGAGCCCATACTGACACGTCCATTAAAGACCCCGCCGGTTTCTACTGAAAGCCGGGGGGCACGCATGGTCCCATCAATCAAACCCGGAGCCAGCAATTTTATTGACTCCTTCGCGACCACATCTCCCTGAACATTTCCTTTGCAAATCACCGCGCCCGCTTCAATCTTGGCCTTGACCACAGCCTGATCTCCAATCACCAAGGTGCCTTTGGTATGCACCGTCCCTTCCAACCGCCCATCAATTTGCACGTTTCCCTCGTACCAAATTTCTCCGATGCATTCGACACCGGCACCAAAAAACGCGACCACTTCTTTCTTGGCTTGAAGAACTGGGCTCGGAACTTGAAAAGATTTTTGAGACCCCAACGAAACCTTCACAATCTGTGGGGGCGTCATCACATCCATTTCACTGGTAACAGGCATACAGATTCCCTCCCCTTAGGTATACATTCAGCCATCAAACATTGTGGTCCCGATGGCTCCGCCTCAAAATACAGGAATCATCCCAATCGGTTGGTCCTAGCTTACCTGAGTTTCATCCTAAATCAACTGATTTTTCCATAGTCAGCATGAATGGGAATGTGAAGAATGAAGATAGCAAGGGCCATATTTCGCCAGGAAGCTGTTTGTTATTAGTAACATCGGGTCTGTTCAAAACAGTGCGTCCAGCACTCCCCTAAATGTCCTGTCTCTTGATTCTAACGACCCTACCCCCTCGAATGGGGAAGACCGCCGCCAGAAACGGAAGTGTTACGATATCCCTTTCAAGCATACTCTTTGTATTTGTTATCCGTTCCCGAAAAGTGCCCTTGTTATTTCGACGAATTTGTCCAGGTTCCTCCTACTCATCCTGTCAATCGTAGCATACGGATGCACAACTCCTGATACTCATCGAATTCATCAAACCTTTGATAGCTACATGCATGCCATCCAGAATGATCACGGCGCCCTTGCCTATTCTCTGGTGGATCAGCGAACGAGAAAGTATTGGGATGATTTGTGTCACAAGGTTGTGTATGCGGAGAAAAAGGACTTTGTAACGTTCAGATTATTTGACAAAATACAAGTCATCCTAGCCCGGCTCAATATTCCCGATACGCACCTCATGGGCATGAGCGGGCAAACCCTCTTTGAATACGCCGTGAATCAAGGATGGGTGAAAAACGATTCGATGCAAACCCTTGGACTAGGAGAGATTGGGGTCAATGGTAACTTTGCGAGCGGCGACGCCATTGCCAGAGCCAGAACGGAGACCCCATCCCTGTACCGGTTTCATTTTTATAAAGAATCTGAAGGGTGGAAGATTGACCTCACTGAACTGCTCAAAATGGCTGAAGCCGTGTTGATTCATTATCAGCAAGAAAGTGGAGCAACCGAGGAAGATTTTATTTTTCAGATTGTCTACATGATTACCGGCAAACCCGTCGACCCGAATACCATCTATATCGCCCCAGCTCAATCTTTCAACAAATCATTCAACCTACCACGAGAAACATAGAGTGTGGCCGTCGTTTGTAGCTCCTCCACAAAATGCCAATAGGATTGATTAGGTAAGGCACCTTGAGCCAGGAAAAGGGAGTCATGTCCTTTCGAGACAACGCTCTCAACATACGCTTATGAGAAATTTTTCCGCGCATCTTTCAGAGTAACCATCAGATCAAGCGGATCTGTGGAGGATGGCTGAAAACCAAACCGTTCATAAAATTGTTTGGCTTCATCGGACAGAGCATGGACCACAAAGGCACGGATCCCTGCAATCTCGGCAGCTTGCAGCGTACGCTTTACGGCATCGGCCAGAAGATCACCACCCAGGCCTCTCTTTTGCCAGTCCACATGGACGGCCAGGCGACCAAGAACCATCACTGGAATAGGATCCGGCATATTTCGACGGATTCGACCAAGAGCCTGCCGGCATTCTACAGCTCCGGTTGCCAGTGTGTAGTAGGCAATAACGTGGTTTTGGTTGCAGACGACATAGGTCCGTGAGGCACCGGAGGTTTCGTTCTTAATCGCCCGGCGTTTCAGCCAGTCATTCAGCGTATCATTTCCACAATCAAAGTTCTCCAGGATGTGATGGGCCCTGAGAGCTTCGGGGGCCGTGAGGTTTGGCCTTGAGTCCTGATCTGTGGTCAACTTTCCCAAAGGGGCTTCCGGCTCAGCAAGGCTTTCAGTTTGGGATTACTCGGTGTCGGCGCATCAAGCGCCTCTACAAACGCTTGATACGCGGTTTCGTTGATATTGAAAAGTCGCCGGTCCAGGAGAACAGCTTCAGCTTCACGACACGCAGCATCAAGGACAAAGTCCGTGATTCTCTTGTCTGTGATGGCACAAGCACGATCAATCAAGGAACGTGCGTGAGGTTTCACTCGAAGATTGATGTTTTTCGGGGGACTCTTTCGACGTGGTTTGACAACTTGTTTATTCATAAGGGCGACTCTAAAAACATTTCTCCTTTGTAAACACTCCTCTATTATCGCCTGTTGTGCGCACACTGTCAATACATAGTCGCGTCTATGGAAATGTCCCTTACGTTGGTGGGAATTGATACAACTTCTCAGATCTGCAAACTGCAATGAAGAATCTGTTGAAAAAAGCCGCAGCGTTCTCGCCCTTTGTCCGTGCTCACGTACAGACAGTACGCTCCACTGACAAAAAGGGCTGCAGCCTTTTCCTCGAGAAGCCTCAGGACAGGCTCCTTCGGAAGGCTCAGGGCAGACTTTTTTGAACAGCCACCAGGCTCTTGGCAACCGCTGTCATAATGGGCAAACTTGCCTCTAGTACGTTGTAAGATTCAACACTCTCAAAAATCGTAAACCATTGATTTAATGGAGCCGGCGAGTGGGATTGAACCACCGACCTACGGTTTACGAAACCGTTGCTCTACCACTGAGCTACGCCGGCATAACGTTTGGCAGGAACGAGAAAGGCCCGCTCGTTTATACCTCTCGTCACATGATATCGTCAACTTAAAATCGGAACCCTACACTCACGTTCATGCCATATTCTTTCCTGTGTCCGTCCATTGACATGGACTGGTGGATCGCCTAATTTCTTGGCAGAAGTATGAGACACATGTAGGGGAAATATGCAAAACACGACCAATGTCTTTGTCACAATCGCACTCGTTATGAGCATGTTGATGTTCACGACTCCTGTGCATGCCCAATCTGACTTTCAGATTAAAAAAGTTATTATTGCGAAAGCGGTGGCCAATCGAAACCCTCGAGGCGTTTTCACTCCACCTGCATATTGTGAAAAAGATAAAAGTGGCCAAGCTGCGATTCCCATTGTCAAGGCCTCGGAAACGTCCAGAGTATTTTTTTGGACCAAAGTGTCCGCAGCGAGAAAAGGAACCTTGCGGCATAGCTGGCACCACCAAATTGGGGGAACCTGGACAAAGGTTTCGGAAGTGACTCTGTCTATTCGTCCTGCAACAGGATATCGGACATGGAGCTTGAAATCTTTGAAACCTGAAATACATAAAGGCGAATGGATGGTGGTGGTGGCGCCTTCTAATAGACCTGAAGAGATTATTTGTATTAGCCGTTTCACGGTACAATAAGGGTCCTCACCTGCCGACTTGCAGTGAATTATCTCACTTCCAAACCTTCCGAGCTTCCTCTCCCGCCACCAACATTTGACGCTTTTGCCAATCTCATACGCCTGTGGAATCAAACGGGCACACTGCTATTACTTTTCCCCACGTTATGGTCTTTGGTGTTGGCGTCCCAAGGTCTCCCATCGCTCAAGCTACTCATTATTTTTGTTGCCGGTTCATTTCTTATGCGCAGCGCCGGAGTCATTATGAATGACCTGGCAGACCGTCATTTTGATAAGCGGGTCGAGCGCACACGCCACCGCCCACTTGCGTCAGGACAGTTGCGCCCTCAACATGCCGTGGGGCTCCTGGCCCTGCTACTCGCCGGCGCAGCAGGGCTCTTATGGTTTCTGAATCCTCTGACCTGGCTTCTCAGCCCCATGGCCTTACTTTTAGCCGGACTCTATCCCTTCTGCAAACGGTTTCTGCACATTCCTCAATTTGTTCTTGGCCTGGCATTCGGCTGGGGCGGGGTGATGGCTTGGGCTGCCGTCCGAAATGAATTAGAGCCGGCAACTTGGATGTTGTTTGCGGCCACTATTTGTTGGGCTATTGTCTATGACACGATCTATGCCATTCAAGACAAACACGATGATATGAAAATTGGCGTGAAGTCTTCCGCTATTTTGTTTGGAGACTATACATGGTTGGGGGTTGGATGTGCGGCCTTTTTCATGCTGGCTTTTTTATCCATCGCCGGTGAGGTAACTGAGTTGGGGCTACCTTATTTTTTTGGTGTTACGTGTATCGCACTTCTTATGGGCTATCAAGTCCTTCTTCTTAGATCGGAAATCACACCCATTCAGGCATTTACACTCTTTAAGCAACATGCTTGGATTGGCGTAACTGTCTTAGCAGGAATATTCTTTGGGACCCTTTAGAGGCAGAAGATCCTAGAGATAGAACAAATCACAAGGAGAGAGGGAGAAGAGCGTATCTAAAAATCTATTCTGGTTCAGGCACAGGGCCTTCTGGGATAGGGGCCCGTAAGGTCCCCAAATAGTAGGTAAGGGCTCTCGCATCTTCATCAGAAGCCCCTAAATTTGGCATCCGTGTATGTTTTTTTATTGCTTGGGGATTTCGAATCCAACGATAGACCCAGGTGGGATTTAAGCGAACACCCGCACGGTCTAAAGCCGGACCAACCAACCCGCCCACCTCATTGAGACTATGGCAGCCATTACATCCATACGTATTGGTATAGAGTTTCTTCCCTAGTTCTACTTGCTGAGCTAAATCTTCTTCCGAGATAGAAAGATCAGGACGCTCAATGCGAGTCTTCTTTGGACGTTTGGAAAAGTTATCCACGGCCGCTTTGGCTCTTTCATATTTTTCGTTGGCAATAAGGAACGTTTCTTCTTCAGGTAACTCAATGTCTTCTGGTTCGTATTCGTCAAGCTGCTCATCAGTTAACGTATCTTCATACGCGGCCTGCTCGGCTTCCGCTTTTTCCACTGCTGCCTCATAACTTGCCTTCGTCGTTTCCATCTCCTGCTGTGCAGTGGCTAAGGCCTCCTCCAATTCTTTTTTGCGGCCAGCCATATCAAACGTTAATGACATCCCATGGAGGGTCCGGACGTAACCCACAATATTCCAAATTTCTTCTTCAGACAGTGTATATTTAAACGTTGGCATTGTGGGAACTGCAAAATAGTTCTCGTCATCCAACACTTCTGGATCTTCCCAATCCCGCATATCACGATAGACCGTATCGAATATTTCTTTGTCACTAAAGGTCGACATTTCTGCATTTGAGGCTAAGTTTTTTGGTCTGGGGTCAGGCATGTGGTCCCAATTAAACCCTTCCCCTTGTTGACCAGATTCCCCATGACAGTGGCTGCAATAATGATGATAAAGCTTTTTTCCTTTGGCCGTTCGTTCATCCCCTGCACAGCCAAAAAATAACAGCGTGGAGACAAACCCCAATACCGTCAAATGGAGTAAAGCTCTCGTCATTGTCCCTTTGGCCACCGGTTTCATGCTGATTGGCCCTTTCTCAATTTCCGTACCACGACCCATTCAAAACCCGCAGCGAGAGCAAGACCAAAAATTACCCACCCGAAAATAGAGTTATCTGCACTCGGCTCCGCCCGGATCGACCACCACGAGGAGACCGCTTTCTGACTCCCTTTTTCTTTCACAAGACCACCGACCACGGCCCCATCCCAGAAGGCAAAGGCGATACTTCTCCACTCACCTGGCTCTATTTGGACATCCTGCTCATCGTCCGTTTTGAGCGCTCGGGTAAACACGACTTTCCAGACACCGCCCTCCCAGGAACCTGTTGCGTTGACATCTTGCTTGTCTTGAGTGGCCAAGGTCTTAAAGCCCTTCGCACTCATATCCAAGGCCTTACCATTTTCTTTTTTCCAAAACCAAATATTGACAGGGCCTCCTTCAACCTGAAGCATGGGTTGCCCATGAGCAAAATGGGCCTTCTTGTCGCCCACCATAAATTCTACGGCTGCCGCATCTCCTGGATCTTCAGTCGGATCCTCATACTCCACTAAAATTGCCAGGTTCTGTCCATCATGCAATCCTTTGACCTTCACCGATTTGACAGTCACCTCCTGAATACGTTCGGGCCAATGCACTTGGGGAGCTAACTTAAATTCTGACTCTGGCACGGAAGCCCACTGAGCAGAATTTGGGTCATTCGCAGGAAGACTGCCTTCAACCTGATACAATCTGACTGAGACACTTCCTACCGGTTCGCCTGCTGGTGGCGGATCACTAGCGAATACACTAGTAAAACCGAGCATTCCACATATTCCTACAAAAAGAACTGTCGAAAGGAATCTCAGTCTATTCAGCATATTTGTTTCTCCACACATACACCGTTCTCAATTAATGGACGAGCCACGGTTATTATTCTTCTTCTTCCCATGTCCTGGGAGACTGATGCGCCCCATCATATTCGCCCATAATAATTTTCCAAATAAATTCATCAGGCAACTCCACTTCCCAGCGCGGCATAGCCGACTTCCAGGGCATGCCCTCTACAGGTAATCCAACACCACCTTTTTTGATCCGCCAGAATAAATAGGATTCCTGTAACTGAGCAATGGTCCCAGGATCGGCAAAATTCGCCGGAGGAGGATTGAACCCTGGTGCAGCAGGTCCCTTCCCGTCAAAATTCGCTCCATGACAAGGCGAACAATATGCTGCATAGAGCCCCTTCCCCATATTAATATTGGCTTCATTATTTTGATACGGATTTGCTAATCCCACAAATTCTCCAGGTGGGGCTGGGTGAATGGTTCTATTTTCTGCCGGAGGAAGATCACTGGGAGCTAAACGTGTATAGGTTTGCCAACCCACCAATAACGGGAAAAGCACCAACACGGCCAATCGCGCCATCTGTCCAATCCCTGACTGCCCCTCCCCAGCTAAAAACCGAAAAACAGGTCCCATGAGGGCCTCTAACGAAGAAGCGCTCATCGTGCCATAAATCATGATGCCACTTAATGTGAGGGCTAAATACAAATAGATCAAACTGGCAGGCAATGGGGCTGTGACTAACGGGAGAAGAAACTTCAGGAAGATAAACATCCCGACCATCAAAATTGCCCCGCTCGCAATTGGACCTCTCATATTTTTCCTCCTGTGTTCCGGTTCCCCATCTTCCTATCGAGCAACCATTGCACGTTCTTCCTCCACCGATTTGACCAAATGGGAATCAGTAATTGAGGCAACCTCCACCTCTTCGGTCTCTTCCTCATCCGGTTCCATAATATCTTCAACTTTGACGCTGATTGGTTCCCCACTCATTTTTTGAAGGAACGCAATCACAGAATAAATTTCCGGCGTGGTCAGCCCAATGGGATCTTTATCAATATGCGGCATTCGTGCGGGATATTCTTCAGGTTTTGTCGCATGACGAAAATCCAAATAAATATAGGCCTGTGGCTTTGTCAGACTTTCATAAATAAATTCAGCAGAGAGCTTTGCCCCAATGCCATTTAAATCTGGACAACGAGCGGATTCACTTGGCCCAATGGAATGACACAATGCGCATTGGCCTTTACTGAAAAAGATTTTTTGCCCAATTGAAGCTAAATCGCTTGGAGTCTTTACTTCCGCCAGATCAAACGTTTCTATAGCTGGCGGGAGAGATGCCATTTGCGGAACCCCTAAGGCAATCAAGCTAAACAACCCCAACACCATTGCCACAAACCCCAGAACACGAGTAAACATGCCTTTGATAAACAATAGGATAAGAATCCCGACACCAACGACGCACAGACCGATTATTTGAAGTAACGCAACTTCACTCATGATGCCTCACTTATGGTTTTCGAGGACCCCAGATCCAGTAGTTTCAGTGGCACTTGGTGCTCCGCCAGCCATTGCTGGAGCGCCCCCAACAGGCAATGGTGCTTTGGCTTGCTGAGCTTTTGCCTTATCTCCCAATGTCGCCACCCAAAAAATAAACGCAACAAGCAAGCAATACACAAACGTATTCAGAGACATGAATGCCGCGGCATAACCTAACGCAGGGGAATAAGCATAGTCCGAGGTGTCTCGCATCACTCCATAAATATGCCAATGCACTCGTGAGGAGGATCGCGCATATCCCATGAGAGACATCAAGAGAATAACCATCACGGCATTCAAGACTAAACTGTATCCCGCGCGTATTGGCATTTGCCCCCAGACCATTTCAGTTGTTGTCTTTGCACTCTTCATTAACAATGCTGTTAACGGTGTAAACGTAATCATAATAAACAAGACAATGAGCACCTGGGCCACGGAGAAGTAATTGATTCGGATAATGGCCGGGACGAAATAGCCCCACACTCCCAGAACAATTACGGCAACTCCACCAATGAAAAGCAGAGCCCCCATAATAGCTTTTGCGGCTTTGGCCCATCCGGCCGTCTCCTGTTTCCCCGCACGCCAATACATAATAAAACTCATAAAGGTCACAAGAATCATGAGATTCGACACGGTCATCTTGGCCGACATTACCCCGAATACTCCTAGCAGAGGGTGATGAGTCCCTCCCATTTTCTGGGCTTCGGCTAAACTCGCGACAAGGGAATGCGGCGTCATCCATACACCCAGACAAAGTAGGAGAACGACGAGCATGGCCATAATAGGTTTCTTGTAGGCGTTTTCAGACCCAGGTATCCTGTAGGTAATACCCATCCAGAAATAATAGTTGGCGCCCAGAAAGAGGACACCTATCAACATGGCCTGGAGAATAAACAGCCAGGCTAAAAATCCACCCATCAAAGTAATCCCCATCTGCTGGTTGTACTGATACACCTCACGCATCAGCCAATAGCCGGCAAAAGGAAGGGGCAACATTCCAAACACCCCAATAAAGTTCCCGACATAGCCCATCCAGTCATAATGCTCCCGCTCTTCGCGTGAAACAGCTAAGAGATACCGGATCCCAGCATAGGCACCAACGATGAACCCGCCTAACACCACGTTGGCAATCAAGCGATGGATGTTCACCGGCCACCAGGTGGGGTTATGCATGGCCGCCCATGCTCGTGTCCAGGCATCTCCGTCAGCCACAACAACAGGACTGGCCTGGAAGGTAGCCCAAGAATTGGGAACAATCATAATACCAATGGCGAACAGGTTCAGAAGAAAGCCTAAAAATAAATGAAAGACTTTCTTATTCCCCTGCATATAGTCCCAACCGTACCAATACATATACAGAGTCGCGGTTTCAGCTAAAAACAACAAGCAGTAGACAAGGAATGACGGGAAAAACATATCCGTTAAATAGGCCATTAATTTCGGATACAAGCCAATGAGCAAAAATAACAGAATGCCACCAAAAAGAGCTGTCGTGGCATAGGCAGAAGTCAAAAGCTTCGTAAACTCTTTCGCCAATTTATCATAACGGGCTTCTTTGGTTTTCCAACCAACTAACTCGCAGACCCACCCAAAAATGGGCACACCCAACACAAATCCAGCCAACAACAAATGTTGTTGGGCCACAACCCACACCAAGTTTCGGGCCCCAATACCTGGGACATCACGATACTCCACAGACATGGCTTTCGTATCCGCGCCCGCTGCTAAGGCAATGACTGGAAGTAATAAGACAGAGAGAAAACTGACCCACTTAAAAATGGAAGGCATTTTTCCCAGAAGACACATCTGGCTGGATGATTGTATGTGGTTGGCCGCTTTCATCATTAGGCCCCCTTCAGTCGGTCATTTTGAAGCATGAAAACTCGTTTCGCATACTTATAACGTATGCCATAATCCTCTTACTAGCCAAAAAGTCCCATCTTTTGTATTATTTTTTTTCAGGTTGAGCATCTTTGGCATCCGGTTCTGCTGCCTTTTCATCTGTGGAATCTTTTGGCTCGTCACCCTTTTCTTCTTCAAGCTTCTTGACAACTAACTCGGCTTTGGCCAAGACCTTCTCAGCTTCTTTTAAGACTTTTTTAGGCTGCACTTTCACTTCTTCAGTGCCAGCTGAAATAAATTCATATTCTTCATGAGGATGAGGAGTTGATGGAGGCAATAAGGCCCAAAAAACGAAGACCAGAACAACGCCAGCACCCGTAAACGCCGTCAGGAGCAGCGGCTGGTCTGCGGGAATGCGAAGACCATCCCAAAAATTTGCTCGTTCTTCCTCTGTTTCATCCAAAGGCTCAGCGTTTTTCACAAAAGGCTGAGTTAACCATCCTAATCCATACAGCCAGCCCAAAATGCAAAGAATCAGAACCGCTGAAGAAACAGTTCCCCACATCACAAGTTCAATGGTTATTTGCTCAGCAACGGGCAGTGTCGGCCAAATACTTTCTTTGACGGAATGAATAATACTGGACGTGACCGATTTTGCCACTCCGGTAACACCCGACACAATGAGTTTTATGAGTGGCAACGCAATGGCAGAAAAAATAGCCCAGCGCAGCCAGAGATTCGGCGCAAAACCGGGTTGAGGGTCAACCTTCAGACGATCGATCAATACCGTTCTGGCACAAAGGCCTAAAGCCCAAATATCAATGGGGATTGAAATAAGTAACAGGAGAAATAAACCCGAACCCTCCCAAGGATGCATATGCGCGGCCAGCATCAAAAGAGCAAACGCCAACTTAATTGGAAAGCCGGTCCAAAATGTGGGCCAAAACACCAAGAGGCCTAATTTAATATTCGACATCGTCATAGGCGCTTAATGTAAAAACTCTCGATTGATAATGGCTGAGACGGTAAACACCAAAATAATAATCATAATGAGAGTCCACCCAATCAGAGCCGCAGGACGCTTGAAGAGATTTCGCTCAGGATTGGTATCAATAAATGGCAGCGCCGCCAAAAAAGCCATAAATGCTCCAGGTATGGCTATCGCTCCAAGAAATTGCCCGAACTCCCCTCCAAACATTTTTAGACGGAGCAGTTGAAAGAGAAAGAGAAAATACCACTCTGGCTCCGGATGATAATCACCAGGATCGGGAGTCGCCTGCTCAAGCAATACCACGGGCTCGATAAATGCTAAGGAACAGATAATGAGAAACACGGTGGCCATGGCCACAATATCTTTCCAGATTTGACGCGGAAAGAAATAATCCGTCTTGGCTTTGATCTCCTCCGGAGTGCCTCGAAACGGTCCGGCAGGTCCCGCTTTTCTAAACAGGAAAATATGAAGGCCCGCTAACCCGGCTAGCGCCGCCGGCAAGACCATCACATGAATTACAAAAAATCGACTCAGCGTCATTTGTCCCGGCGTGGGACCACCCTTTAAAAATCTGGCCATAAAATCTCCCACAATGGGAGTTTTGTCCATAATCTCGACACCCACCACCGTGGCCCAATAGGCCCGCTGATCCCAAGGCAACAGGTAACCGGTAAAACCGAAACCCATCACAATCCCAAAAAGGGCTAGACCCACAAGCCATATCAACTCTCGAGGTTTTTTATACGCGCCCCATAAAAAGACTTGAGACATATGGGCAAACACCATCACCACCATCGCCGACGAACCCCAAAAATGGTAGCTGAGGAGAAACCATCCGTAGTCTACTTCATGAATGATATATTGGGTACTGTCATAGGCATGGTCGGTGCTGGGAACGTAATAAAACATCAACAATATCCCAGTGACCACTTGGAGAATGAAAATGAAAAGAAGGACTGAACCAAAGGCATAGGCCCACCGCGACCCTCCGGGGATCGGCTCGTTAAGCATTTTGGCCTGAATGGTTTTCAGACCGACTCGTTCATCGACAAATTCGACGACTTTTTCAAATGGGTTGGGCTCGTTGACTGACTGGGAATCCTGCGGCATGAAGGAAAATTCCTTGAATGAAAAGAGTACTGCTCTTAAAGAAGCCGGATCTGTTTATTCACGCCAGCTTTGTATTCAATATCAATAATTTTAATTTCGCCTGCGGCATTCACATCCATCGGGAGAACATCCAAACCTCGAGGGGCAGGGCCATCAATCACCTTGCCAGCGGCATCATAGAGACTCAGGTGACAAGGACAGAGGAACACTCCATCTGGATTACTTTTTGTTCTTCTCCATTTATACCCACATCCCAAATGTGGACACTTACCAGAAAATCCTATGTATGGCGAATTGGCCTTATTCACATGAAGGACATTGCCTTTATCATCCAAAAACCTTGCATCCTTGCCTCCATACACCGCCTTTTGCACTTCCGGGGTGGCCTTGACGACCCAGATATTCTTTTCAATTTGCTGCTCAGGCATAAACGCTTCTTTAAATCCACGGCTAAATTTAAACTGAAACCCGATATTTTCCTTCTTAATTTTCTTCACATTTCCCACTGAAAACCACGAGTTATCGAAGGGTTTGTACATGGGTTTCATCAGGTATTTCAAGACAGGAAATGCCAGAGGCAGTGCGATAAGTGTCCCAATGGCATGAGTCATATTATTAAAAAAGGTTCTTCGAGGGACTCCCTGCTCTAAACGGGGAAGCGGAACCAGGACTTCGCCAGGCTCCACATGTAGATTATCCTCAAGATGAGCAATTTCAACATCATGAATCGTGACATATTGATCACGGTCAATAACAGGAAATTGCGCGAACTCGTCCGGTGAGCAGCGAAGAACAATCTCTTCTTCACTCACAATCTGCTGAACTTGCTCAACAGGAATCTGTCGTTCAACACCCTGAGCTCCCCATTCCTTCACCACAACATGACTAATTTCATGTGAAAGGGGATCAACAATGACCTTGGAAACCTTTCCAACTTCATGATCACCGCATAGGGCCTTGGCTGTGAGCTTTGGTTGCATGCCTTACACGAATCCTCTAAATTTCCTCATCAATCAATACATTTTTATCGGTTTCGGCGTCTCAACAGAAGCATCCTTTAGAGAGGCCAAGAATGCCACGAGAGCATCTATCTCCTCATCAAACATGAGGTCTCGGTACTTATCTGGCATTTTTCCCTTCTTGTATTGCTTATCAAATCCCTCTGCCTTCCACTTTTTGGGATATAATATTTTTTCTTTAAGTTGCTCAGGAGTCATGAGATTGCCAATATTATCCATTATAGGACCTCGTTTTTTCCCACCTTGACCAAACAGTTTATGGCAGTTATAGCATTCTTGGAGCTCCCATTGTTCTTTCCCCAAGGCAACAAGGTCACCAGAAGCGGCTCCAGATGTACCAGTGTCTTCAACCACCTCCACTTTTGCCGCACCTCCGAGAGAAGCCAATTGTTTAGAAATGGACTTCGCCCGTTCGTCTAAAGCTTTTGCCCTCGCAATAAGCTCCTCGGCTTTACCTTGCTGCGATCTGGCTTTTCGCATTTTGAGAACTTTCTCAATTTTTCCGGCTTCAACACCAGGATCGAATTGGGGAAGAATTGAGGCTCCGGCGATATACATGCCAGAAAGTAATACATAAAATATAATGAGCGCCCCGAGCGCTTTAAAGCCTTCCAATCGCTTCATGGGAGGTGCATCCAGAAGGATAAACACAAATGCTCCCAACATAGCGTAGATAAAAAACATGATCTGAAAGACTTTGGGAAAATGCGTCATTTGAGCCACAACAACCAAGATGACTCCAATGACAATTCCGATGACTGTTTTTTTCAGAACACTTTTCATAAAGCTTTGATTAGCCATACGATTCCTTTTCTTCGAAATTCGTTCTCTCCAGCCTTACCGACCAGACAATGAGCTAAGAAGTCACAGTCTTTGGATTGGCTGGTTTAAGAGTGACCAGAATGGCAAAACTGACCACAGCATAAAACACAATCGTGACCCCCGTAATCCACCAAGCGGAGAACGCCAATGTCGGCGTAAAGGCTTCAGGGGTGAAATCTGGAACAAGGTTGTACACATGGAAATATTTTCTGGTGAGGGACCGAACGGTTCCCATCAAACCCATGGTCCAAATTGCGCTAAATGCCAAGAAAATCAAGACAAATTGTGAGGCAAAATCTATTTTTCCCCAAATAATCGTGCCTTGTTTAATGGCACGGTTATACATGATGTAGTTCACGATAGTAAGAAACACGAGGGTGAACGCAGCCGCATTCTTGGCCGGCATCAATGCCAATTCTTCGGCCCATTCTGGCAACTCAAGATCATGCGTCGCCAAGCCCTGCGTAGGAACAAACCCATGAGGCGTCATCCAAATGGCGTCAGCCACGACAATCATGAGAAAACCGATTTTTATCATGGTGAAGGCAGAAACTGTAAAGTTTTTAAGTCCAGGTACCCTCCCTAGAACCATTGGAGCAATAACAATGGCTGCCAAGTATATAAGCGACTGCCATTCAGGCGGGGGAAACATTTTCCAGGCCATGCCCATGACAGCCGGCATGACCAGCACAGCCAAGGCCACAAACCCAGAGATGCGAATCTGCTCCACGCCCTCAATGCGCTTGAGACTTAACCAAATATAATAGTTACTTGCGAGAAAGATGAGCCCAATCATAGCCCCTTGCATTTCAAAGAACATCGATAATTGGTCAGCCATCATGTAGGGGCAAATAGACGCATCATAATCACAGAGTTCGTAGGCCAGGAGATAGCCCATAAATGGCAGCAACAATAGGGCTCCCACCCCAATCATATTGCCGACAAAACCCATCCAATCATAATAAGATCGTTCTTCATCAGTTTTTGAGCGCATATACATATAGGCCGCGATCAAGCCTGCAATGAAACCTCCAAATGTGACATTCCCGACTAACCGATGAAGATTCAACGGCATCCAGCTATAGTTGGCCATTTTATCCCACAAACCAGCATTCGAGACAAACTCCACAAGGGAAACCCCCTCAGCCGCTTTTGCGGGAGTATTCATAAACGCAGTCGGACCATCAATCACAAAAAGCGTAACCGTTCCCACAATATTCAAGAGAATTCCCAGAGCAATATGACGCCCTTTTAAAGAACCTTTCATGGAATCCCAAGAATAGAAATATGTGTAGAGGATAATGGTCTCCAGGATAAACAGCACTGGATAAAAGACTGCAAACACCAGGAAGAAATGCTGGATGAGCCAGGTTGAAAAGTCTGGGTAGGTACCCAGGAGCACAAAGATAAACAACCCACCGGTTAAAGCCGTCATACTGTAGAGAATGACCGTGACTTTAATGACTTCCTTGGCAAGACGGTCGTATTTCGGGTCGTTATTTTTGTATCCAAGCCATTCAGCCACTACGGCAAAAATTGGGGCACCTAGAATAAAAGCTGCAAATAAAATATGCAGATTGGCTACGACCCAGACTGCCGTGCGGTTTCCCGTATATGGGAAATCCACCTGAGGAGCAGGAACCTCCTGCCCATATGCCAGAGCTGCCCCGCCAATGAGCAAGCCTAAGATCATCCATATACTTCGATGTAAGGTTTTCAAGGGTCGTACCCCTCCTTTTGACGTTCTTCCGATTCCTGAGATTTAGGTTTTGGCGTTATTAATGAGCAGCATCACCTGCGGGCGCTTCGGCCGAAGGTGCGTCTGCTGCGGGAGCCGATCCTGCCGTCCCAGCCGCCACCCATTTTTTTGCAGCGACATCATATTCCTTGCCACTAAGGCCAAATGTCGCCTCATAGGCAATCACTTTCCAAATTTCTTCTTCAGAAAGTTTGCTCTTCCAAGCTTTCATTTTGGTTCCCTTTACTCCCTCGCTGACTCGCCAAAACCATACCGCGTCAGAATACAGCTCCATTTGCTCGGTTCGTCGGAAGTCTCTGGCACCAGCCTTCACAGGCTTCCCATTTTTTCCATGACAACTGGCGCAATTCACATCAATATTCTGCTGTCCAGTAAAAATAGCTTTCCCCTCCTCTAGGATGTCAGGATTATTCCAATAGCCATCCGGCATATGCTTATCAGCATATTCAGGAGGAGCAGGCGGTGGCGGCTTCGGAGGCCCTTCTCCTCCCCCACAAGCCGATAAGGACATCGCCACAACTGCCAACCCCATGACAAACAAGATTCGAAGATTTCGGTATTCGTTCATTGTTCCCCCTCGTGTACGTGATTCCTAATACCAACCTGTTCAGCTTCCTGCTTTTTTCAACCATTACTAACAACTTTATGACTCGCTTGAGGACTACACCTCCTATGCCATCCCCCTGCCTACAAGATTTCTAGGTGGAATATTTACCAAATTTATCAAAAAGGCTTTCAACTAAACCGGCGGGAAAAATTCGAGGAAAAGAAAGAAGACGGGAAATGATTTTATCCTCGACGGTCTAGGCCTTCTCTATTGCTTGACTATCTTTTCACCAATCTCAAGAGTCCCTCTTCCCTTAATTGATTTGACCTTCTCCCTAGGTCTTTTGACCCTCAAAAAAGACCTGGTTTTCTATCACAGACAAGCGGCGACCGTCAATCAAATCCTACGTTTGGAGGATCACTCAATTTTCCTCAAAAGATCCGTTTCCCAAGAAGTCACATTTCTAACGGCATCTTCATATTGCGAGGCATCGAAAATATGAAAAATACTGTAACGGCCAGGCAGGGAAAATAAGGACAGCTGAAAAAGGACTAGGACCCTTTTGGCTTCTGCCACTTCTGGGCCCAATCTTCCCAAGATCGGCCAAAAGCCGTGTCTTCTCCACTGAATTCAATCTCGGCGATATCCTGGTACTTCACCGTGGCCGGCGCTGCCTGATCGGGTAGAAACAGTTTAAGATAGGGCTCGGAAACTTGCTCTTGACGATCATACACATAGCCAACAACTTGCTCTCCGGTGTTGAGGTGCAGCGTCACATCACCTCGATAATCACATGCGCGAGAAACCGCCTCTCGCCGATCAGACTCCGTATGAGTCGGGAATCGATGTCCTTCCCAGGATGGTGGATGATTATCCGAGCGATCTTGGTCACTCACGACATGGAATTTTCTTCAAAGGATTTGTCGAAGTTGAAAAGGAAGAGAGGTGAGACTATGGACCAGGAAAGCACTACACCGCATTGGGAAAAAGAGTCGCCTTCACCGTTCCCAAGAATCCATCCCAGGAACCAAAGGTATCTTTGACCGCCGAGGCTTCATAGCCACAATGCACCATACAATCCCGGCATTGCTCATGCCGCCCAGTTCCATAGCGTTCCCATTCTGTCTCTTCCATGAGTTCTCGAAACGTCGACACATATCCTTCCTGTAACAAATAGCAGGGACGCTGCCAGCCAAAGATATTGTAGGTAGGATTTCCCCAAGGCGTGCATTCATAATCCCGCTTCCCCATGAGAAATTCTAGAAAGAGCGGCGACTGATTAAATTGCCACGTTCGCTTACGCTGCATCAGCAATTGGGAAAACAAGGACCGCGTCCGGTCCCGTTTCAGAAAGCTTTGCTGGTCAGGGGCTTTATCATAACTGTACCCAGGCGAAATCATCATGCCTTCAACACCCAACTCCATCATTTCATCAAAGAACCGGCGAACACGCCCGGGCTCGGCATCATCAAACAAGGTCGTATTGGTCGTCACGCGAAAACCTTTGGCGAGTGCCACCCGAATCGCCTTCACCGCCATTTCATAGACTCCATCCCGGCAGACCGCATGGTCATGTTCTTCCTTCAGACCGTCCATGTGAATACTGAATGTCAGGTATTTTGAGGGTGTATAGTCTTGGATTTTCCGCTCCAGAAGAATGGCGTTCGTACATAAGTACACATATTTTTTTCGCTTCACGAGACCTTCCACGATTGTTGGCATTTCGGGATGAATGAGAGGCTCCCCTCCAGGAATGCTCACAATTGGCGCCCCGCATTCATCAGCCGCGGTCCAACATTGCTCAGGCGTCAGACGTCGGTTCAAAACATGATCAGGATATTGGATTTTCCCACATCCGGCACATTCCAAGTTGCATCGAAACAACGGCTCCAGCATCAACACTAACGGATACCGCGCAATCCCTCGAAGATGCTTCGACAGCGCATACTTCGATACCGTATACATTTGGGAGAGAGGAACGCTCATGACTACATCACTGAAAATATCGCAAACATCCCTCTCCCTTTAAGAGAGAGGGCTTGGGTGAGGGTAATGATGAACGTGGAGGCGCCGAGCGGGGTCGAACCGCTGAATCGCAGTTTTGCAGACTGCTCCCTTAACCACTTGGGTACGGCGCCTTCTAAGCTTCATTATACGAAGTCGCTTTTGTTTTGCACAACTGAGAGGACGATGGCTTCTACTTCTTAGGATGTACCGACGATTACCTGAGAGGTAAAACTGGAATTTCTCGCGAGGAATGCCCAGTAGAGGCTAAAGACACATCATCAAACGGGAGAGTGCCGGAGCCTGACACAGGAGCCGAAGCATGCGGAAGGGTTGCCTCTTGCTCTTTGGCCATGACTTCGACTTCTTCAATCAATGTATCCATCAATTCTTCAGAGGGAACACGTTTATAGAGTTTGCCCTTTTTGAAGACAATGCCAACTCCTTGCCCACCGGCTATACCAATATCCGCTTCCTTTCCTTCCCCAATCCCATTCACGACACATCCCAACACCGATACGGAGATAGGATGCGTAATGTGAGCTAAGCGATGCTCGAGTTCATTGGCCATTTTCACCACATCAATTTCGACACGGCCACAGGTGGGACAGGCAATGACATTGACCCCGCGATGCCTCAGCTCAAGCGACTTTAGGATTTCAAACCCCACTTTGACTTCTTCAACTGGATCAGCTGCCAAGGAGACACGTAAGGTATCACCAATGCCCTGAGACAGGAGCCATCCCAATCCCATCGCGGATTTTACCGCTCCGGTCATAGCGGTCCCTGCTTCTGTAATGCCAATATGCAAGGGAAAATTGGATTGTTGCGCAAACAGCCAATACGCATCTATGGCCATATGAACATCCGAAGCTTTCAAAGAGACTTTCATGTTGGTGAAACCAACGTCTTCTAATGCATGAACCGCGTTTAACGCCGACTCAGCCAATGCCTCCGCCGTAGGGTAGCCATATTTCTCTAACAATGGCTTTTCCAGTGAACCGCCATTCACACCTACTCTCAAAGGAATGCCATAATCATTGACGGCCTTAATCACTTCCTCGGTTTTCCACCAAGGCCCAATATTTCCCGGATTAATGCGGACACAATCGACGACCGCGGCTGCCTTTAACGCTAAACGATGATCAAAATGAATATCCGCAATCAGCGGCACCGTCATCTGTGCTTTAATTTTGGGGAGAGCCTGGGCGGCATCCATGTCGGGAACAGCCACCCGAATAAGTTCACATCCGGCTTCTTCCAATCGGCGAATTTGTTCAACGGTTGCAACAACGTCACGTGGATGAGGAACAGTCATGGACTGGACCGAGATGGGCGCATCTCCGCCAATTTTAACCGGTCCCACCTGAATCTGTCGGGTTTTTCTACGGGCAATATGCATGTCAGGTTAGGAACGTAGAATGGTTTTCAGCGACACTCGTTCAAACAACGCTTTCGCTTGATCATGAATCCCATCCGCCGTCAAGCCATACTTTTCACGAAGTAAATCTTGCGGGCCCTGTTCGATATACCAATCCGGTAATCCCAGCACCTTCGTCGGCAAATCCCACCGTTCTTCTTCAGAAAGGAACTCTAACACCGCCGAACCAAATCCCCCCATTCGACAGCCTTCTTCCACGGTAATAAGACATTTCACATGTTTCGCCACTTCACGGATGAGGTCCTTATCCAAAGGTTTGACAAAACGTGCATTGATGACCGAAGCGGAGATGCCATTGTCTTTCAATTGCTCAGCCGCCTTGACGGCCTCGGAAACCATTACGCCTATGGCCACAATGGCCACATCCGTCCCCTCAACTAAAAGTTCCCCTTGTCCTATATCCAAAGGAATCGGCTCGGGATCCAAGGTGACGCCCAAGCTGCTTCCGCGAGGGTAGCGCACCGCCACAGGCCCATCATGAACCAACCCGGTTTGGACCATGTGCTGGACTTCATTTTCATCTTTCGGCGCCATCACAATCATATTGGGGACATGGCGAAGATACGCAAAATCGAACGCCCCATGATGCGTGGTCCCGTCTTCGGCAACCAATCCACCGCGATCGATACAGAACGTCACAGGAAGATTCTGTGTGGCGACATCATGGACAACTTGATCGTATGCACGTTGTAAAAACGTCGAATACATACAAATAACGGGCCGCATCTGCTCTGCCGCCAATCCGGCGGCATAGGTCACGGCATGTTGTTCGGCAATTCCCACATCAATCAACCGGTCGGGGAATTCTTTCTGGAAACTCGATAGGCCTGTTCCTTCGCACATCGCTGCCGTGATCGCCACCACACGCTGATCTTTACGTGCCTGCCGCCTCAAGGTATCCGCGACAATCGCACTATAGGTTGGAGGCCCAGACTTTTTGACCGGTTGCCCTGTCTTTGCATCAAATGGCGAGCAGGCATGAAACCAGACGGGATTCTCCATGGCTGGCTCGAAACCTAACCCTTTTTTGGTAATCACGTGCAAGAGAGTCGGCCCCTTGAGCTTCAGCACATTTTCGAGGGTCGGCAACAGATGCTCGAAATTATGGCCATCAATTGGGCCGACATAGCGAAAGCCGAGCTCTTCAAATAAGAGGCCTGGCAGCAGAAACCCTTTAGCGAGTTCTTCCGCCCGCATGGCGATCCGCTTCACATTTTCGCCAATTTGCGGAATGGTATCTAACAATTGCGAGGTTTCTTCACGAAACCTGGTATAAAATTCCCCTGTGAATGTACGATTTAAATAGGCTGAGATCGCCCCAACGTTTCGGGAAATAGACATCTGATTATCATTAAGGATCACGACAAGATCCTTACCCATATCCCCAGCATGCTGGAGGCCTTCCAATGTCATACCGGAGGTAAGCGCGCCATCCCCCACCACACAGACAATTTTATTGGAACGGCCTAACTTCTCACGGGCTTCCACAAATCCTACCGCAGCTGAGACTCCCGTTCCCGCATGGCCCGCATTAAATGTGTCATAAACACTTTCCTCACGCTTACAAAACCCGCTCATGCCGCCGAATTGCCGGATGGTATGAAATTTTTCCCGGCGGCCCGTCAATAACTTATGCGCATAAGCTTGATTACTTGTATCCCAAACAATTTTGTCTTCCGGCGTATTGAGTAAATACTGTAAAGCCACAGTTAATTCCACCACGCCAAGATTGGAGGCCAGATGCCCACCTACTTTGGAGATAACCTCGATAATCAGTTCTCGAATTTCCTGGCAGAGTTCAGGAAATTGTTCGGGAGAGAGCTTCTTTAAGTCTGTAGGACTTTCAATCCTTTTCAACAAGGACATGGCACTTCCTTTCTGCTGGGCTACAACCAACGCCACCTTTTTTAGGGAATCATTGAGAACGTCAGAACCTAGGCATGAATACAACTAAAATCATCCCACAGCTGCTAAGAGGTGTCAAGCAGCTGCCTCCACAGCAGCGAGACTGACACAACAGGCCCGAGGCCTCTAACATGTTACGTCTCAGATACGAAATGTGGACGTTGCTATCATCATTATTCAACAGTCCCCTAGGGTATTTCCGAACATGTCACCTCCATGGGGCCATAATGATTCCATATGACAAGCTGAGATCCCGCCCGCGCGCTGAATAGGCCGAGGCCTGCACATCGCGTGTGAGACATTCCCGCCCAAAGGTGATCAAATGATGAGCCACCATCGCGATTTGAAAGACAGACTCGACGTTCCCGTCTTTTAATTCCCGCCATGTCATGGTCCAAAATTCTTTTCGATAGTCGCTGCAAATACCTACCCGCCATGTCATACGCGCAAAAATTCCCACTGCTCGATGCAGATTCGACCATGTCAACTGATCCAACGGCCGCGTAGGTCGCTTCCGGTGCACATATGTCCTGTTGGCCTGCGCCGCATAGCGGGCATAGATATTTCGTGGTTCGTACGCCGCACGAATGACCCGCTTCCAATTCGCCACCACCTCGTCATACGGTTGTAGATACTCCACGTTCGAATCGCGCCCCTCTCCCGAGTTAAGCCGGTTAGTTTTTTCAAGACGCTCGTAGAGAGGGGTATGCGGCAACGCTACCAGCAAGTTCGGAGTCACGATGGGAATTTGAGAGACCTGAATAAACTCGATAATCGCATCGGTGGTCTCAGGAGTGTCCGTATCCAACCCAACAATAATGCCGGCTGCGATTTCGATTCCATAGCTATTGATGACCTCCACCGCTTCAAGCATGGGCTTGCGGACATTTTGTTTTTTACTCATAGCCCGTAATGCATCAGGATCCACGGTCTCAATGCCAATAAAAATATTGGTCATGAAGGCTTCTTGCATCAGCTGTAAAATATCGGGAAACTCCACCACATTAAACGTAAGTTCGCAGGACAGACGAACCGTATAGTCCCGACGCTTTTGCCATTCTACGAGATGGGGCAGTAGCTCCCGCGCTGCCCGGGGATTGGCAATAAAATTGTCATCCACAAAATAAAT
Source organism: Nitrospirales bacterium (assembly GCA_965223315.1). GTDB lineage: Bacteria > Nitrospirota > Nitrospiria > Nitrospirales > UBA8639 > Nitrospira_E. The sequence goes on along the minus strand of CBDCWD010000004.1, from coordinate 1,013,403 downwards.
GGAAGGCGTCCCGCCATCGGCAAGTTCATCCAGTTCCGTCAAAATTTGTTGTGGCGTCTTCAGTCTTGGATTCCTCCCATAAAGCGCCGGGATATCGCAAAATTCACAGGTGAAAGGACACCCACTGGAATACTGCACACAGCCAAGCAGGTACTGACGGACGTCGATAAGACGATAAGCCGGAGTTGGAAAATCTGTCATGGGAAGCCGATCCACCGTCCGCAAGACCACCTGCTGATCGGGACGCGCAGGATTCTCGTCAATCCGGCGGAACACCTCTAACGTCGCATCTCCCACTTCTCCACAATGCAAATAATCAATGTCTTCATACTGTTCAGGGGCGGCGGAAACGGATGGCCCACCTAACACAGTCACCTTGCCCGCCAAATGAGCCCGACGCGCAATGTCATGAATTTGATCACGTTGGATATGCATACCAGATATGAGCACAGCATCAGCCCAAGCCAAGTCACGATCCCGTGCCGGGCGAATATTTTCATCGATAAACTGCACTTCCCACTCTTGGGGCACCAAGGCGGCAATGAGGAGAATCCCCTGTGGCGGCATGAAAGCCTTCACAGGTCCCATGAGAGGAAAGGCATGATCAAAGGTTCCAAACGCTTTCGCATAGGCAGGAAACACGCAGAGAATGCGTCGAACATTTGCCGGCCGAAATGTCCGGAGCGTTACTGTCGGGGTTGCGAGGGAACTAGATGAGGACAAATTGTTTTCTTTCTTTGGAGGGGATGATCATCATAACATACCCACTTCTTGGACTAAATAGGTGGCAGGGCAACGACATACTCCCATTGCTTTCTGGCCATAAACAATTGGGTCTGTTGAAAAAAGCCGCCAGCGGCGTTCTCGCCCTTTTTCCGTGCTCACGTAGTGCCAGTACGCTCCGCGCGCAAATAGGGCTGCGGCCTTGCTGGACGGACTTTTTTGAACAGACCCGATGCTACTGATAACGAACAGCTTCCTGGCGAGATATGGCCCTTGATATCTTCAATATTCAACACTCCCACAATTAGGTAGCGGCGTCTGATGCCTTCTTATTCTTATGATAAAGAAAGGCAGGCAAAACCACTAAACTCCCAATCAATGTCAATAAAATTCCCAAGCTTAGCAATTGTCCCATACTGGCAATGCCCACATGCGAGGTATAGGCGAGGTTACTGAAACTCAGCATCGTTGTCACGCTACTGAAAAAGACCCCCCGGATTGTTCCTGAACGCAGAAACGTTTCACAGGCCTCAGACCTTCTTCGCATGCGCTCAACAATATGAATCCCACTATCAGCCCCAAGCCCAAAAATTAGCGGAAGAGCAATCACATTGGCATAGTTGAAGGGCATATCGAAAACCACCGTATACCCTACCAGACAGAGTGCGGCCAGACTCAACGGAAGAATCACCAGTAGAATATCCCAAAGATTTCGAAGAACAAGAGCGAGGATCAGGACAATCACCAGAAGGGCGGAAACAAATGCTTGCTTAAATGCTCCAGCCACTTCATTGCCCCCATCCACATAGATCACAGGGAGGCCGGTGACCTGCGGCGCCACGCCTCGAACATCGCTCACAAACTCTTCCAAGGCTTCGACATTCCTCAAATCCTTTCTAGGGTAGACTTCCAGGCGGTACGTTTCATCGCGGCCCACCCAGCGTTCGACCAATTCTTGGGGCAAGTCTTTCTGAGTGATGAGTCCCATCGGCATCATCATCGCTTGCGCAGATGCTTGGTTCTTTGGAAAAGCCCCCAACAAACTATGATCCAGACGATCAAGGAGATTCTTCTGTACTTCCCTATCGCTATTATTCACCTTCTCAACAAAATTTTTCAGTGCTTCCCGGAGATGAACGGCGGAACTCTCAGGACTCAACTCTCCTTTCTGAATATATTCTTCGAGGACCCGTAAAAAGGATTGTATCGCAGAAAGCGCAGCCTCAGTGTCTGAAGAGAACGTGGAATCAGATCCTTGAGGGAGGATGCTATCCGCAAGTCCTGCAAGCAACACAAACTTTTCAAATTGATCCGGGGGAACAAAATCATTGATTGTCACAACCTTATCGACTGATTCCAATGCTTCAAGTCTCGAAACAGAATCATCAATCTCATCTTCAGAAGGTAAAAGAGTCAGGGACCAGGCCGCTCTGTTTTTGTCCTCCAGGAGACTATCCATGGTTTGAACAGATTCCACGTTGGGATCCCGTATATTGTGGGGATTCCAATCAAACGCAGCTCGGGGGAGCAAGAAGACGGAGACAAAGAAGACCACAACCGTTCCCCACCGAACTGCCCGCCCGTGACGGATGGGGAATTGATAGACCACCTCCCAATCCTGGCGAGAAGACGGTGAACGAAAGTCCTTTTTCGATAAGGGAAAAACCAATAAGATCGCTGGCAAGACTGTCAGTGACACGACCAAGCCAATGAACATACTCGTTCCTGAAATCAACCCCAATTCCGACATGCCCGTATAGTTCGTCGGGACGAAGGTGTAGAATCCAAGTCCGGTAGTCACTGCGCATAACAAGAGAGATGGCCCAATTTCCTGCAGGCTCATTCTCATCGCCGGAAACGGCTCATTCCCCAATATAAGAAGTTCCTGGTACCGGAGACTCAAATGGATGGCATAGTCAACGGCCAGCCCAATAAACAGCACGGCAAACGCCAAGGACAGGATATTCAGTTGGCCGACAACGACCGTCGCAAATGCTGCGCTTAAGGCCAGTCCTACCATCAGCGTCAATAAGGTGATCATCATAAAACGCCATGAGTGATATGTCAGCGTCAGCGTCAGGCAGACCATAATCAATGACAAAATTGCCGCGATGCCTGCACGCTGACTGACGACTTGGAGCTCTTCATGCGCCAGCGCCACTTCTCCAGTCAACCGAACCCGAACTCCCGGAATGCGTGACACGCCCGACTCTTGAATGACATCACGAATAGCCTGAAGCGCCGTATCAGCTGGCAGCATCTTTTGATAATCCAAATGTGGTTGTAGAAGAATAAACCTCTTTGTCTGAGACAGCGTGAGATCCGGCTTCAAAAGAACCGAGTGCCACGCCAAAACATAGTCCAAGCCACTCAAACTCGACTGAATACCTTCCGCCATTCTTCGAAAAATCGCAGGCAGAAGGGGTTCCCGCTCCCACTGCGTTTGATCATAGTGATCCGTTAACAACGTAAACAGGCCATGGATCGTGCGATGCTGCACTAACTCATTAATAAAGGGTTGTAACGTCACCACCCTTTCCGACAACTGTTCTAGCTCAGAGACGTCCAGATAAAACAAGGCATTCTTCTCAAAAAATTCACCCCCGAATGGCGTATACACCGACCTAATATGTTCGGGGATCTTCCTTAACCTGCCGTCAAGCATCTTCACAGCCGCATGCGCCATCTCCGGGGTGTTGGCCTCGACAACCAAAACAATAGAGTCCGTGTTCTGAGGAAAAACCTTTTTGTAATGCTCCCGGGCTTCTTGAATCGGGACATCAGCGGCAAGCATCTCAGTCGTATTCGTATTAATTCCCAGATACATGAATGCATAAGAAAAAGAAATCACGGTTGCAAACATTGCGAAGGTCAGAACCCACCAGGCTCTCTGCTTCACAAAGTCAGCCACTCGGCCAAGAACATGTGACAACCAATCAGATGAAGGGAATTTGGCCATTAGATACGTGGCATTGACGATGCAAGCGGAGTAAAAACCTGGAGAAGGATACGTGCGCTCCGTTCACAAACTGTCACGATTCGTGAGCTGAGAAATAGTGCAAGGAATTCTATGACTCTCTTTTCCCTTTATGGGTCGTGGGATTCAGAATCACGAAGCTGTTGCAAGAGCATCTTGGCTTCAGGTCGATGAAGACGCTTCCAAATCCATTGTTTCTGACGGGGAGGTGTATGGATGACTTGCATGAATTCTTTTTCCGCCTCCAGAGGCTGGCCATGCTTTAAATACCATTTTCCAAGGTCCAGGTGCGCAGGAGCATACCGCGCATCAAGAGAAATGGTTTTCTTAAGATACTCGGCGGCCTTTTCTGAGTCTCCCCCTAAAAACCAGGGCAATCTCTCATACATAACCCCTAACATATAGTTCCCTAGCACATGGTTTTCATCAATTTCCACGACTCGATTGGCATGATAGCGTAAGGTCCCGAGCGCACGCACAGCGGCAACCCAGCCTTCTAACTGCGCAGCCTTTCCCAGACTGGCAGCGAATAAAAAATGCCCCGTGGCCGAAGATTCATCCAACTCCAGGGCTTTTTTGGCCAATCGAGCGCCTTCTTGAAGAGACGCAATTCGCTTCTCCCGATCAACATACCATCCATAGCCCAAATCCAAATATAGATTCGCTAAATGTCGTAACTCAACAGGATCAGTCGAATGTGCTTTCCCTTCAGCCAGCAGATGCTGCAACTCTTTTTTCACCTCTTCAGGGGTGGCGGGTTCCACCACCCCCTCCCCAAAACTCCAAAGAGGCCACAAAGATAGAAAAAACGTGCAAACCAAACATAGCACTATGACTTTATTCATGAAACCGACAACCCTTCGAGCGCAATAACCAATCAGGGTCTGTTGAAAAAATCCGCCAGCCGCGTTCTCGCCCTTTTTCCGTGCTCACGTAGTGCCAGTACGCTCCGCGCGCAAAAAGGGCTGCGGCCTTGCTGGACGGACCCTTCGATAGGCTCAGGGCAGGCTTTTTTGAACAGACCCGAGGCCGCTGATAGCAAACAGCTTCCTGCCAAAATATGGCCCTTGATATCTTCATTATTCAACACTCTCAATCACTAAAAAGGATAGTCCAACCCGGCAAAGATGGCCCCGCCTTCCCGGCTATATCCCCAATCAACACGGCTGACCAAGTTCGGGCGAATGATGCTACGAAAACCCACGCCGGGCGTCACTTCCCAGTCATTAAACTGCCGGAAAGAAAAATCCTGATAGGTTCGCCCCATATCGACAAAGGGGGTTAGCTCGAATTCAACATGTACGTTCAGAATGTTCACCTGAAAAAGGTGGATTCGCTCTTCGACATTGAAAACAACCATATGCTTATCGATAAATCGATCTTGTCCATACCCCCGCAAATTGTTTTCTCCTCCCAGCGAACTTTGCTCAAAAAAAGGAATGCCATCTCCAAAACTTAGTTGCAATCGTCCTCGCACGAGAAAAATATAGCGCTTCGATGGGCTTGGGAAAAACCGTCTGGCATCCAGGCCGTAGCGAAAATACAATTGGTCATCGATGATTTCTCGCCGGTCAAAATTTTGTGCCAACTCCCCAAACGCTTCAATCCGAGTTCCTGCCGTAGGGGCAATAAGATTATCCCGGGAATCATATTGAAAGACTAAGCGATGGGCCAAGATCGTCGCGCCATCAATGCCCGGTGCGCTGGAAAATTCATCTTTGGAAAACGGTTCATCATCAATCCCCCCGGGTTGAATTTCTACATCGCGAAATCGTTGATTCACGGACAACCGCGTCACATCATTGAGGTGAATACCGAAATCCCAATGGACTAAAATTTCCCGTCCTGTATAGTTGGATTCGTTTGATTCTGGCGTGGTTTGCCCTATACCGAAAAAACGCCTGGTGGCATTTTTAAAAAATTGTGCGCCAAGATCCACGAAAAAGAGGCCCTCGATGAACCCCGGGTCCTGATAACGCAACTTCACTTTACGTTCAATTTCTTCCGTATACGAACCAACCGCTTTGAGCCGCTTTCCTCCCGACCAATAATGGAAATAATTTAATGTTCCTCTGAGACCCAAAAACGAATTATGAATAAGCATTGGAGCGAACACCGAGCGTAAATTACCCTCTTCATCAGAATCCAGCACAGGAACAAGTATTCCAACATCCCGCCCCTCGTTTTTCGAGGTGGAAATAGCTGGGACAACAAAAAAGGATCTTTCCGCTTGAGCAAGAGAGGGAATGATACTTCCCGCTAAGGCCAGACAAAGAATGACTGCCCAGCCCATCGCCCGGAAACGTATCATCACACCGGTGTTCTAGGACGAGGCCAACGCGGCTTTGGAACGAAGCTTGTCGAGTAGCGCGTCAAATGAAGAGGACTTAATAATGCGAGAGAATTGCCCTCGATAATTTTTGGTCATGCTCACACCATCAATGATGACATCATACACCCCCCACTTCTCGTTTTTCTTGAGAAGCCGATAATCCAAGGGGATTTGGACTTTGGGCGAGACAACTTTGGTCTGAACTTCGGCAAAGCTGCCTTTCAACCGTTCTCTCACATATTCAACTTTTTCTCCCGAGTAGTCATCAATATTTCCCGCATAGGATTGAGTGAGAAACCGTTGAAACAACACCACAAACTCTTGCTGTTGTTCAGCGCTCAATTTTTTCCAATGCGCCGCGAGGGTGCGCTTCGCCATTTCTTCATAATTAAATCGTCGTTTGATAATTTCTTCTAATTTCTGACGGCGCTCTTCCGCTCGCGACGGATCCTTTAAGGCCTCATCCCCTAGAACCGCTAACACCTGATCAATGGTCTCTTTGACGGCTTGCGTTGGCGCATTGGCTCCCCAGGCTGGCGAACACAAAACAAGGACAAAACTCAGACAGACCACCACACCCATTTTTCCCTGTTCACAAGCCCGCCTGGCCCTATGACTTGAAAAACCAGAATACCTTTTCCTTCTTTCCAACCAGACTGTCCAAAACTTTCGCATAGTCTTCCCTACCTCTCACAGCTTATCGTTACTCCACATTGCCATGAATAAACTGGCTAATCACCTGTTCTAAATCAATGCCCGATTCCGTATCAATAATGGTTCCTCCGTTGGACAACAAGTCTCCCGCTCCTCCAGGCGAAAGTCCCATAAACTTCTCTCCGATAATACCTCGCGTTTTAATGGAGGCAATCGCATCAGTATACACCTTAATGCCATCTTGTATAGCTAAGACGACTTGAGCTTGATCGTCTTTGAGGAGAATATTTTTCACGCGGCCGACTTCTACACCGGCAATTTCCACCGAAGACCCTTTTTTTAAACCGGATGTTGACGAAAAGTCCGCAAGGAGCTCGTAATAATCTCCACCGACAAGTTCCAGTTTCCCCAATTTGATGGCTAAATATCCCATACAGAAAATTCCCACCAGCACAAACAGTCCGACCACAAATTCCAGTTTTCCTCGTTCCATCATCCCACCACCTAGTTAAAACACTATCTAATTTACAGATACATTGTCTGGGGACATGGTCTTGACCCTACGTATTCCACAAACCAATTTCACTTACCCTGACGTGGCTGTGACACCATCTGGCACAGAAACAAATTCACGGACAACAGGGTCCGACAGGCCTCGAAATGCGTCAGAACGCTCCATAGCTTGTATTTTACCATTCTTTAACATGGCCACCCAATCCGAGATGGGGAAAATTTTAGGAATCTCATGACTAACCATTATCCCTGTGAAGTGAAAAGTGTTGTGCATGCTCACAATAAGATCATGAATAGCATGGGCCATTAAGGGATCTAAACCCGTGGTCGGCTCATCAAACAAGAGAATTTCCGGGCCCATCACGAGAGCCCTGGCCAAACCTGCGCGTTTCTTCATGCCTCCACTCAATTCGGCAGGAAACTTATGGCCCATATTTCCCAACCCCACGCGCTCCAACATCTCCTGCACAGCATGCTGAATCTCAGACGCGGAGCCTACTCGTTTCTCCCGCAATGGAAACGCGACATTGTCAAACACGTTCATCGAATCGAACAACGCCGCCGACTGAAACAACATGGAAAATTTTTTGCGAATGTCATTGAGTTCATGATCTTGAATGTCCGTGAGATCGACATTATCCACCAAGACTTGGCCCCGGTCCGGGCGCATGAGACCAATCATGTGTTTCAGCAGAACACTTTTCCCTTCACCACTCGGACCAATAATGGTTGTAATATCACCTTGAGGAATATTGAGATCCACGCCTCTCAACACAGGCTGGCCACCCAAAGTCTTTTCAACCCCTTTCAGTTGGATAATCATTGATACCGGCATGTGTGACCTGAAACTTACTACAACAGTATTGAAGTTAAAAAGTAATCCCACACTAAAATAAGAACGGAGGCCAACACGACGGACTCCGTCGTGGCTTTGCCTAACCCTTCCGCGCTCATTTTTGTAAAGTATCCCTTATAGCAGCAGACCCAACTAATAATCAGGCCGAAACATATTGACTTTAATATTCCGCCATAGACATCTCTCCACACCACAGCAGATTCAATCGAACTCCAATATGCGCCCCCGCTCACTCCCAGCAACTTGACACCCACGACATAGCCGCCGCCAATTCCTACCACATCAAACAGAGCCACAAGGAGCGGAACAGAAATCAGTGCCGCCACCATTTTGGGTGTAATGAGATACTGAAGTGAATTGATAGCCATGGTTTCTAGTGCGTCAATTTGCTCCGTTATTCTCATGATACCAATTTCAGCCGTCATGGCTGATCCCGCTCGGGCTGTCACCATCAGCGAGGCCAGCACTGGGCCTAATTCTCGTATCATACTTAGCGCAACCGCAGATCCTAACAACCCCTCAGATCCAAATTTTCTCAAAGAATAGTACCCTTGTAGCGCCAATACCATTCCGGTAAACAAAGCGGTTAAAATGACCACAAATGTTGACTTAAAGCCGATAAAGTGAATCTGCTTGATAATCTGATACAATCGCAGCGGCGGTCGGAAGAGCCACCCCAAGGATCGCACCAGAAAGAGCAACATTGCTCCCATTTCTTCAATCTGAGCAATGACCTTGGCTCCCAATGTTTGAATGATGTTCATAGCCTATGATTGATTGACCCTGGGGCGGAAGACTCTGGCAGAGTCAGCACTCTCGAGAAAAACGCCTCAAAAAATATGGTGAGTTGTCGAGAGGCTTTCTTTGAATGCCGGTATAAATTCCACAAACCTTTCCATGACTTCGGGGTGGACAAGAGACGCCTGACTCCAACGGCCCAACCTGATGGTGCCAGAAAGAGATTAAAGTCTACAGGCAAATCATCATTGACGCCATCCGAAATAGCCCGAATAATTAAAAATGGCCGGGACTGACCCTGAGCCATCTTCCCTATGGTCGCACTTTCCATGTCTACCGCTGTGGCCTTTGTACATGCCTGTACTGCATGCTTTTCTTCTGCACGGGTGAGCACATGATCCACACATGCAAATTTTCCAGATCGTAGAACTCCTGAACCGTTCCACGGGGTCGTTAATGCAAGATTCACCCAATCAGGATGACAGGGAATGGGGAGGGCGGAGGGCTCAACAGGCGAGGATGTGGCAGCAACAACCTCCTCGCCAATCAGTACCGACCCAATAGAAGCGGTATCATCTAAAGCCCCAGCAAATCCAGAAGAGACAATAAGATCCCACGATTGAATTTCGGGGAGCTGCCGGATACAAGTCCCGGCTTTTTCGGATCCAATGCCACACCGAATGAGCACAACATGAAGCTCTTGGCTTGTATACGCTAGGGCATGATACTTATTGAGGGGAACAGGTTGAGAATATTGAAAGGCGCGGGCAACGGCCGAGAACTCTATTGTCGTTGCCACGACTATCGCGATTCTAATCAGAATCGGCTCCTGAGGTGTCTTCTAAAGGAACAATCGGAGCAAGCGAAGGCCTATTTCAGTTTCCGTTGGCGCCTAGAGGCTTGAGCCTTTTTGCGCAATTGGTCGGCTCTGGATTCTCCCGATATTTTGACATTCCGGTACATACCCAAGGCCCAAATAGGGAAATATTTGAAATACCCATGATACCGCAGATAAAAGACTCGGGGGAAACCAGTGCCGGTGTGGAAGGGTTCATCCCAGACCCCCTCTTCACGCTGATGGCGAATAAGCCAGTTGACGCCACGAACAACACTGAGAGAGTCAGCCTCCCCCGCCTGTAGTAGTGCCATAAGCGCCCAAGACGTTTGTGAGGCAGCACTTGCTCCCCGGCCTGCCATTTTCAGATCCGCATAAGACTCACAGGACTCGCCCCAGCCACCGTCGGAATTCTGCATGGACTCAAGCCAGGAGACAGATTTTTGAATCCAGGGCGCGGTCATATCTACGCCAATAGCCCGCAGCCCAGAGAGCACACACCACGTCCCATAAATGTAGTTCACACCCCAACGTCCGTACCAGCTTCCATTGGATTCCTGCTCCATCTGTAAAAACTCAAGGGCAGGACCAACAGCCGGATGGGACTGGTCATAGCCTAAGGCACCCAACATTTCTAAGCACCGGCCAGTCAAATCTGCCGTGCTGGGATCTAACAAGGCTTGATGGTCAGCAAAAGGAATTTTATTGAAAATCAGTTTATTATTATCTTTGTCGTAGGCTCCCCATCCCCCATCTGATCCTTGCATCGCCAAGGCCCATCGAAATCCACGTTGAAGCTCTTCGTCAAAATCTGGGGTTTCAGCTTGATGAATTTTCGCCATGGCCGTGATGACGGCGGCGGTATCATCTACATCTGGATACCAATCATTTTCATATTGAAAGCTCCATCCCCCTGGCTTTGCATCGGGCGAAGACACCACCCAGTCCCCAACTTTCCGAGATTGTCGAGATCGTAACCATAGGTCAGCTTTCGTGAAAGCCTGATGCTCAAGTGGAACGCCACTTTCAATCAGCGCATGCATAGTTAAAGTCGTATCCCAAATCGGAGAATGGCAAGGTTGCATGTGCAGCATGGTGGGTGCCGTCGAACTAGCCGAACTGGAATAGACGAGAAGCTGTTCAATTTCACCCAAGGCTTTTTGAATGAGTGGATGATCCGTGGCATACCCCAGGGCTCTGAGAGCTAAAATCGAATAGGCCATGGCTGGGAAGATGGCGCCGAGTCCACCCTCGCCATCCATATGGTCAATCATCCAACGCTCAGCCTCTTTCAAAGATTTTTTTCTCAGAAATTTTATCGGATACGCTTCATAGAGCCGCAGCAAACTATCCACCCATACGAAAAAATTTCGCCAACTGAGGAGTGTCGAATCACGATGTAAAGGGGGAACTTGTGAAAAATCTTCAGGTCGCAAAGGTTTGACAAAAAGTTCTTCAATGCCTTGCTCCCGGGGAATCGTGCAGAGGGGACGATGGGTAAACACAATAAGGAGCGGGATAATGACCGCACGAGACCAATACGACACGGCATAGAGATTAAAGTAAAACCATTGTGGGGCCAAAAAAATTTCCGGTGGCATGCACGGGAGCCCCCGCCAATCATACTGATCGAACAATGCAAGCATGATTTTCGTGAAAACATTGGCTTGCGCGACGCCCCCTCTTTGTAAAATGAGCGCTCTGGCTCGCTGCATCACAGGTTCGTCAGCGCTGACCCCGGACAATTTTAGAGCGAAATATGCCCTCACGGTCGCACTGGTATCAGCAGGTCCACCGGAATAAATTGGCCATCCACCATCATCCAGTTGCGTATGAAGGAGATAACAGACCAATTTTCGTTCTTGCTCGGGATCCACCAAACCTAAAAACCGGCGGAGCGCAAGATAATCAGACGTCAGAGTTGTATCTGCTTCTAGTTCTTCAACCCAAAACCCATGGTCCAGATTCTGCCTGGACAACAACCAATGTTGCCCTTTTTGAAGAGCCGATTCCAAAGACTCCATATGGCCAAGTTGTGTACTACGCGATAAAGCAGGCTCGGGAGAGGTTACTGGATGAGGATTATGAGACACCAACTTCAAAGATGGCGCCGCCTTCTTTGCCCGATGCGAACGAAACTTTGGAGCAACAGCGCCAAAAAAATTCCCGGTTACTCTAACGAATAACTGCTTCAGTAATTTCATACGGGTATACCTTTAGTTCCTCGTCAATAACCAGGTAAATTTTTCGAGGGAACATTGAGAAAAGAAGGCCGCACAAGATACAACAAGGCCCAGTGTAAACTGGGCCTTATACCGAGATCAGGTGCAGGCTGTCAAGATGAGACTTGTCAAACTGCTCTATTTTATATCACAAAGACCAGCTTATGTCGAAAGCAGGACGATCTTTTCCCGCTGCTTCGTGACTTGACGAGTTCCGTTCCGGGTATCAAACACAATCGGCGCATGATCGACAATCATCTGATAGTCAAACGCCGAGTGAGCGGTCAAGATCAATGCACACGCACTTTGTTCCAAGAGTTCTGAGGTCAGAGATTGCGCCTTGTATTGTTGATCCCCAATGATCAAGGAGGGAGTATATGGATCCACGTATTGCAGATTGGCTCCCTCTTTCTGAAGCAATTCCATGACTTTGGTCGCAGGAGACTCCCGGGGATCTTCAATATCCGCTTTATACGTCACGCCTAACACCAATACCGTTGAACCTTTGAGACATTTGCCCATATTGTTCAATACCCGCTGCAATTTGGTCATAACAAAATAAGGCATGTTCTCATTAATTTCCCCAGCTAACTCAATAAACCGGGTGTGAACATCATATTCCTTCGATTTCCATGCTAAATAATAGGGGTCCAAAGGAATACAATGCCCCCCGACGCCCGGGCCGGGATAAAACGGCATAAACCCAAAATTCTTGGTGGCTGCCGCATCAATGACTTCATAAACATTGATATCCATTCGTTCACACAACAACGTCAATTCATTGACCAACGCAATGTTCACCGACCGAAACACGTTTTCAAATACCTTGGCCATCTCGGCAACCCGCGGAGAACTCAGAGGGAACACTTTCACAATGGACTGTTCGTAGAATAATTTAGAAACCTCCTGACAACCTTCCGTCACCCCGCCAACTAATTTGTAAGTATTGTGGGTCTTAAAATCCGCATTTCCTGGATCAACTCGTTCCGGGGAGAATGCCACAAACAAATCCTTCCCAACCGTGAGACCTTTCGCGGCCAACGCCGGCAAAATCACTTCTTCTGTTGTACCTGGATAGGTTGTGCTTTCCAAGACAACGAGCATATTCGGATGGGAATATTTGGCCAGATGCCCAAGGACTTTGACAATTGCAGAAATATCCGGCTCTTTATTCCTGGTTAAAGGCGTGGGCACACAAATCAGGATAATATCGCACTCCTGCAACACGGAAAAATCCGTTGTGGCCTCAAGACGTTTTTCATCAACAACCTGCCGCAATTCAGCATCATCCACATCCAGGATATAATTATGGGCTTGGTTCACCATGTCGACTTTGGCAGCAACTTCGTCAACACCATACACATGAAATCCTGTTTTTGCTTGAAGAACAGCCAAAGGCAGTCCAACATAGCCCAAACCTACCACACCGATTTTCGCCGAACGATTTTGGATTTTTTCTCGAATATCCACGCGATTGCTCCTCTTGAGACTGGTCCCCACTAATTTCCCTTGGTAGTTATCGGGAACCTCTCAACTCTTCTTGAGTGAATTCTGGTCGAACACGATGTCAGCAAAGCTACAACGATACATCATTCGTCACATTCGTCAAGACCTTTTGATCATCAATCGTCCAGACATCACACGTCGCATCTCCATCGATATTTCCAATTGCGACAGCTGTAAAACCACTGGGGCTGGCCACATCCAAATCTGAAGCCGTACACCCGGGAGGCAATGTTCCGAGAGTCGCCGACCCTAACTCATAATAGTATCGCTGGGACGAGCCACTGACACCAAATCCAATCGCATTAAAGTCATCAATATATCCATTATTTTCCGCAAAATACGCAATCTCAGCCGTGTGAAGCGCCACCAAGTTGCTTTTGGCTTCTGTTTGTTTCGCTCGCGCTTGATATTTCAAGAAATTTGGAATCGCAATCGTGGCCAAAATACCAATGATCGCCACCACGATCATGAGCTCCGTCAAACTAAACCCTTTTTGATTGTGAAGTACGCTACGACGTTCCATAATTAGCCTCCCAGGAAGTATCCCTTCCATCTTTAATGTTGCAGGTGAAATATCTGATAAGCATACACCCGCCATACTCAAGAGACCAGGGTAACACTTGGCAACTGCTCTCCAAGAATTATACATAACCAACGGTAATAACCATAAAGATCACACAACTGTAAATTGCGCATCCTTTCATTCTTCTATCGTCAGAAAACAGTTCCCCTTAAGCGCTGGGGGACCACGTCAAACTTCTATGGCTTTGCGATCTGTACTCAAAACTCAAGTTTACGGAGTGAAAGTAGATTGCTGAGAAAGCGTTGGGATTGGCTCCCCGAATCCTAAATCTCGAAACCGCTGTTTGAGAGCTTCATTGGTGGAGTCTAGTTGAATCGACTGAATCCAAGCTTCCCGAGCCTTTTCATGTTGTTCTTGAAGCAAAAAGATTTCTCCAAGATGCTCATAAATGACCGGATCATCCGAAACCAAGGTGACAGCCTTTTGCATCATTTCAAGCGCTTCGTCAATTTGTCCGTTTTTATATAACGCCCAGCCCAAACTATCCACATAGTAGCCATTATGAGGCTTTAACGCGACAGCCCGTTGAGTCAACGAGACCGCTTCTTCAACATTAATCCCGCGATCAGCGTAACTATATCCCAGATAATTCAACGCATCGGCATGTTCGGGATTGAGTTTTAACGTCTCTTCCATTTCACGAACCACGTGATCAAACTGATCCAGTTTGTCATAGGCTGTGCCAAGATTAAAATGCAACTCCGCATTGGACGGCGCATGCAGAATCCCTTCTTCTAAACGAGCTTTGGCCTGCTCATATTGTTCCATTTGAAAATACGTCAGGCCCGACAATAAATAGGGTTCCGGACGTTTGGGATTCAACTCGACGGCTTCCTCAAGATACGACAAGGCTTCATCGTTTTTTTTCAGGCGATAGGACACAAACCCCAGATGCAGAATACTATCAAAGAACGTTGGATCAATTGCTAAATTTGCCTGATAGGTCTGAATGGCGCGCTCATAGTCCTTCATTTCTTCATACAATAAGCCTAAAAAATCTCTGACTCGTAATTCATTTGGCCGATCACGTAAGACGGCCTGTAATTCGTCCACCGCCGCAGCAAAGTTTCCTTGTTCACCATAAATTTGGGCCTTCCGCACCTGGGCATGTAAGTCCCCAGGGTTGTGTTCCAGAACATAATCTAAATGCCTGATGGCCTGATCGGCCTGTTTCTCCACCACATATAATCGAACCAGCCGCAAACGAAATTCCCGGTGACGTGGATTGACATCCTTCAAAAAGGATTCCATGACTTCTATCGCCTGCTGAGGCTTTCCAGTCTCTTCTAGCAGTTCAATCAACTGCCCATAGGCCCTTTCAAAAGACTGATTGTGAGCGATGGCCTGTTCAAAATGACTGATGGCTTTTGACTGTTCCTTTCCTTCCTTTGCCAGAATACCCAAGTAATAATGGGCCTCCGGTGAACTGGCCACATGCCCTAACAAATTCCGAAACACCTCTTCGGCCTGGGCATAATTTTTCTCGGTCATCAGCAGGGTTCCGTGAGCAATATACAATCGTTCTTCAGAGGGGAAGCGTCGTTCTCCTTCCTCAAACACCTTTAACGCGAACTCCCTCTCGTGAGCGCCGGAAAAAATTTTCCCCAAACCCGCAAACATGGATACGGAATCAATGTCTTGAAGAGGAATTTGCTTGGCGATCTCCACGGCTTCGGTCATTTGCGCCAAGGCAAAATGGAGTCTGGCGAGGCGAAATTTGAGGAAAATTGACTCGGGATCAAACGTCAACCCAGCCCGGTAGGCTTCTAACGCCTTGGCCCCGTCATTGTTGAGCTCAGCCAACGACCCCTGAAGAAAATAGAAATAGGCCTGGGGATGGGTGGCCTCTTCTAAGGCTGGAGGAGATTCTTGCCCCTGCACATGAAGTTGTGGAGCGGTTCCGCACGATAACACTAAAAGTGGAATGCCGAGCAAACAGGTTCGGACTTGTCTCAAACAAAGAAGAAAGGGACTTTCAGAATCGACCGAACGAATATCTTCCATAGAACAACCCGCCTCTCTCATTTTAGAGGTGCCCATACGCCTATACTATACCAGACCGTGTCTCTAAATTATGAAATTTTGCATAGTTGTCGTGAAATTGAAGCAACACTTCGCCAATGGGGCCATTGCGATGTTTGCGAACCAGAATTCTTGCGATGCCCTTGTCATCGGTGTCTGGTTCATAGACCTCCTCCCGATAGATAAACATGACCACATCGGCATCTTGTTCAATCGCCCCTGACTCGCGAAGATCCGCTAACACGGGCACTGGCGGCTTCCGGTTTTCTACAGCCCGGCTCAACTGCGAAAGGGCCACAACAGGGACATTCAATTCTTTTGCCAAGCCTTTTAGAGCCCGGGAAATATCGGAAATTTCCTGTTGACGAGATTCAGAGGTAGTCCGCCCTTCCATCAATTGCAAATAATCAACAATCAGGAGATCCAAGCCATGTTCAGCCTTCAACCTCCTTGCTTTTCCCCGCATCTGCTGGACACTTAGATTACCTGAATCATCAATAAAAATCTTCGCATCCTGCAATTGACTCGCTGCGCCCGTTAAGGCTTCCCAATCAGCCCCTTTAAGCTGTCCCGTTCTCACCGCATGTGAGTCCAGCCGAGCTTGAGAGCTCAGCATACGTAACACCAGTTGTGCCCGGGACATTTCCAAACTAAAAATCCCAACCACAGCATTCGCATGCAACGCGGCATGTTCCGCCATGCCCAAAGCCAAACTCGTCTTCCCCATACTCGGTCTACCAGCAATGATAATTAAATCAGAAGGTTGCAGACCAGCTGTCAATTCATCGATATCAAAACCGGTAGGCACTCCTGTAATTTTTTCTTGCCGGCTATAGAGACGGTCAACAATTTCGATACTTTCCTGGAGAATATTCCGTACTGGAGCAAACGTCGCGCCCAAATGCCCTTGTGCCAATCGAAAGATCTCACGCTCGGCAAACTCTAACAATTCATCAGTCTTCGTGGTGCCTTCGTATCCTTTCATCACCACATCGGTGGCCGTTCGCACCAACCCTCGCAGCAACGATTTATCCCGGACAATCTGACAGTGATAGCGAATATTCGCAGCACTGGGCACGGCCTGTACCAACTCAGCAATATAG
Source organism: Nitrospirales bacterium (assembly GCA_965223315.1). GTDB lineage: Bacteria > Nitrospirota > Nitrospiria > Nitrospirales > UBA8639 > Nitrospira_E. Next base: position 996,339 of record CBDCWD010000004.1, on the reverse strand, counting down.
GCGGCGCCCCCGACCTGTTCCAATTCTCCTGTGCCTCGCAAGTAATCCGTGAGCGTAATCTGATCGACAGGCTGATTGCGATCAGACAATCCCACCATACTTCGATACACCAATTGGTTGGCGGTCCGGTAAAAATCATCTTCGGATAAAATTTCGAGAGACCGGTTGAGAGCCGCATTATCCAGAAGAATCGCTCCCAACACAGATTGCTCGGCCTCCAAGTTTTGGGGAGGAACCCGCACTCCTGACATTTCAGAAATCGCCATGCATGGCCTCCTGCAGCCGTGTAAACAAATCGTTCTGAGTCACGCGGGTTTGCCGTGGTTTCACCGAAGACGTTGAGAATTCGAATAAATGGAGCGGCCCCGCGGCACCTTTCGTCCGTTCATAGAGAATGGCATGGGAAAGTTCACATCGTCTGGCCAGTTGGATGGTGGACGTTCTAGCCGATTTCGGATTCGGTGCGATCTGTTCCTCAATCACCGCGATACCCATCGCGCGCAAATTCTGAGCTAGAGAAAATGAGTCGGGCGTTTGAGGGCCAACAGTCACCAAGAGGACCGGCCCCGATCTTGGGACTTCAAAACATTCACTGCGCTCTAGCGCCGAAAACACACGGTCCAGGTCTAATCCAAAGCCAATGGCCGGCAAATCCCGGCCAAACCGGCCCACGAGATGATTGTACCGGCCGCCGCCCCCGATTTGATGACCCAATGCCGACGTAAATACATCAAACACCACACCATCATAATAGTCGAATCCTCGAAGTTCCCCAAGATCTAAGAGCACATGCTGCTCCACACCCGTCACGACCAACTGTTGAAAGACCTGTTCCAAGCGACGTAACGGCCTCAACAATTGTGCATCCTTCCCTGCCACCTTCTGGGCCCATTCCAAGACATCACGCTGCCCACAGCGCTCGGGCACCTGAAGAATATTGTTCGAGATGTTCTTGGCCACACGTTCTGTTGTCAGAATTTGGTCAAGTCGCGGCAAATCTTTATGCGCGGCAGCTATTTCCGCCTGCTTTCTTCCTTGCACAGACAAGCCGGAACGAGACAACAAGGCCTTAAAAAACCCGGCATGTCCTAAAGAAATTTTCCAATCTGGCAACCCGACTTCTTTGAAAAATCCCGCGAGCATGGTCACCATCTCGGCATCACCCTGAGAAGAATCATTGCCGACCAGCTCAACGCCAACCTGAAAGACTTCGCGTTCCCGCCCTCGATGTTCCAATTCATGACGAAACACGGTCGTTCGATACGAAAACCGCATCGGCAACACATCGCCGCCTAACCCCATGGCCACCATCCGGGCGATTTGAGCCGTCGCGTCTGGACGCAACACCAGCATCCTTCCGGAACTCCAATCAGCAAATTTGTAACACTTCTCCAAGATGTCTGAAGACAGGCCCACGGACAAGACATCAAGATATTCAAATGTCGGGAGAATAATCTCTTGATAGCCCCAGGTGGCGACATAAGCCAACAATTGATCTTCGAGCTCCCGCACGCGTTGAGCGGTTTGGGGCAAAAGCGTGGCTGTACCGACGGGGATAAGGGAACGGGCAGGTTTCATAGGCCTATCGAGGAGGCCCTACCATGATAGGTGGCAGGCAAGAGGCTCGACAGCTAAGGGCTGTGTGCGGATCCCACACAACACACTAACCCAAATCAACCATACGAACGGATAAGATATCTTGTTCTTGTTTTAACAGATCAATCACAGAACCAGCGAGGGGCGCATCTAACCCGATGATCAGCAACGCTGATTCTCCACGTTCAACGCGAGAACATTGCATGCGGGCAATATTGACTTCATGTTTCCCTAAAATCTGGCCAACCATCCCAATCACGCCTGGACGATCCACATTATCAATCAAAATCATCTGGCCTTCACAGACCACTTCCACTTGAAATTGGTTGATTTCCACAATCCGGGGTTCTTGCCGGTGAAAAAGTGTCCCGGCTAACACATGGGTTTTCTGTCCAGCTTCCACCTTAATCCGAATTAAACTGGTAAAATCACCCGCATCGCTGCTTTTCACTTCCTTGACTTCAATGCCGCGTTCTTTGGCCACGATAGACGCATTGACGAAATTAATGACATCTTCCAAAATTGGGGACAGCAACCCCTTCAAGACAGCAACCGTGATGGGCGCAACGCTAAGCTGGGACACCTCACCAACATATTCGACCGAAACGGACTTTAAGCCTCCTTCTAGCAACTGAGCCTGAAAACTGCCCATCCGTTCAGCTAAGTTCAAGTAAGGCTGTAACTGAGGCAAGGCCTCAGGCGCCACCGATGGAACATTAACGGCTCCTCGGGCAATTCCTCTTTTAAAATAATCCACAAACTGTTCGGCAATCCCAATCGCCACATTTTCTTGGGCTTCTTCGGTTGACGCCCCAATGTGAGGACTACAGGTAAAATTGGGCAAGCCGAGAAGGACATGCTTTGGATCAACAGGCTCTTTCTCAAAGACATCAAATGCGGCCGCTGCCACTTTTCCAGATTTCAGGGCTTCAGAAAGATCTTGTTCATGAATAATACCGCCTCTGGCGCAATTGACAATCATCACACCATCTTTCATGTTCGCGATCGTCTCTGCATTGATCATTCCTCGCGTTTCATTCGTCAAAGGCGTGTGCACTGAGATGACATCCGCTCGATGAAACAATTCATCAAGCTCAACCACTTCGATGCCCATTCGCTTGGCTCGATCGACCGCTAAATAGGGGTCATAGCCAATCACATTCATGGACCAGCCCTGTGCCAGCTTCGCCACGTACGACCCAATTTGCCCCAATCCAACCAGTCCGAGGGTTTTATTATAGAGCTCACTCCCCATAAACTTACTCTTTTCCCACTTGCCCTCTTTCATGGATTGAGTCGCTTGAGGAATTTTCCGGCTCATCGCAGCAATCATCGACATGGTGTGTTCCGCTGTCGTAATGGTATTGCCACCCGGCGTGTTCATGACGACGATACCTCGGCGCGTTGCCGCCTCCGTATCCACATTATCTAAACCCGTTCCCGCTCTTCCGACAATCCGAAGCCGTCCTCCGGCATCGATCACCTCTTTGGTCACCTTCGTGGCGGAGCGGACAATCAAGGCTTCGTAGTTCCCGATGTCGTCCAAAAGCTCTTCTTTTGACAATTTGGTTTTCACGGCAACCGAGAATCCGGCCCGCTCCAGAACCTCGACCCCCTTGGGAGAAAGGCTGTCACTCACCAAAATATTCATAGCATGCTCCGTTGAAAAAAAAACCAATTTCCATCATCAATCAACTGCTGGCTTAAGCTTTACGCTTCTCAAAATCTTTCATATAGGCAATTAAGGCATCAACACCGGCTTCAGGCATCGCATTATAAATGCTCGCTCGCATACCGCCCACGGAACGGTGCCCTTTGAGCGTCGTGAGTCCCGCTTCAGCGGCCCCGGATAGGAACTCCTTATCCAAATCCGCATTGGCCAAAATAAATGGCACATTCATCCATGAGCGAGACGATGGCTCAACAGGATTACGATAAAAACTGGACCCATCGATAGCCGCATACAGCTTATTGGCCTTGCGTTCGTTAATCGTGGCCATGGCTGACACGCCCCCTTGAGCCTTCACCCATTTGAACACGAGACCCGCCAAATATATTCCATACGTCGGAGGCGTATTCAGCATCGAATCAGCTTCGGCTTGTTTAGCATAATCAAACACACTGGGCGTCACGGGAAGCGCCTGACCGATCAGATCATCTCGAACAATGACCAAGGTCACGCCGGCTGGACCAATATTTTTTTGAGCTCCAGCATAGATGAGACCAAAACGGCTGACATCAACGGGACGGGACAAGATCGTTGAGGAAAAGTCCCCAACGAGTGGCACGTCACCGGTATCGGGCACCCAATGAAATTCCACGCCCCCGATCGTCTCGTTGGTCGTGAAATGCACATACGCCGCATCACGATCTAGCGTCCAGGTATCAAAAGCAGGAACATTGGAAAAGTTGTCGCTTTCAGAAGAGGCTGCAAGGTTCACCGTACAATACTTTTTGGCATCACTAATGGCCTTTTTCCCCCAGGCTCCAGTCAAAATGTAATCAGCCGTGGTTTTTCCACGCAATAAATTCATAGGAATCGTGGCAAATTGAGCAGACGCGCCTCCCTGCAAAAACAACACTTTATAGTTTGTCGGCACCCCTAAAAGATCACGAACATCTTGCTCCGCCTCTTCCGCTACCGACACAAACTCTTTTCCCCGATGGCTCATTTCCATAATCGACGCACCGGCTCCATGCCAGTTTGGCAATTCTTCCTGAGCCTGCTTCAAGACCTCTTCCGGCAACATCGCCGGTCCAGCGCTAAAGTTATACACACGTGACTTCATAAGACTCATTTCTCCAATCGTAAAATAGGGGCGCAGGAGGCAGGAACAACAAAAGACACCACGCCGAAAAGGCCGTTACGCTAGCATAGGGTCCTAAACCAGTCAAGGAAACAGCCGGTTCTTGTCATTCCAATTCCTGATGCCCTACAATTGCATCGGCATATGGAAAACTCACCTGAAAATTCAACGAGTTCTGAAAATTCAGAATCTCAATCGGACGTTCCGGTCGATAAGACCGTCAAACCCAAAACGGGTCTTCGATTGGAACTGCGAGGTGATGGCAACTATTACAAAGGAATCCTGCATATTGGCGATACCCTCATCCCAATCAGTGATGACATCCTTGAGGAACTTCGGACCAAAACAGCTCTTCCGCCCAATGACTTTTTCCAACTTTTTGTGGAAAAAGTGGGCTACTCCTCCTACCTTCAAGAACAGATCCATCATGAAGTGAAAAATTCCGGAGGTCCGACTCCACAAATTTCTGCTATTCAGCAAACCCTCCGTTCCAACTCATAGACGCATCCACATTTCCCAGAAGCCCCTTCAGCCTTTCCTGCTTTTCTTTTGGGTCTGTTGAAAAAAGCCGCCAGCCGCGTTCTCGCCCTTTTTCCGTGCTCACGTAGTGCCCGTACGCTCCGCGCGCAAAAAGGGCTGCGGCCTTGCTGGACGGACTTTATTGAACAGACCCATCGTTGTTGATCGCCAAAGGCATCCTGGCGAAATATGGCCGTTGACATCTTCATTATTCAACACTCCCCTTTTGGGTCCTGGCTTTCCGGGAGAAAACACAACACCTGTTATTCCAACAACAAGACCCTAGGTAATATCCCAGAACAAGGTGCGGCAACTTAGGTTTGAGTTCCCAAAAACCGATGCATCATAAGAGTTCTCAAAGGTTTACCAGAGTATGGCCACCACAAAAGCTTTTTCTCTCGAAAAATTTTCCACATATGACCACGGGAAAGGATGAAACAATGAAGAATTATGTACCACTCCCAATTTTGTTGCTGGGAACCGTGCTGATTTTCTCCGGCTGCGCAGAAAATGATCCGTATCGAAATACGAAAATTGGATCGGCTATTGGTGGAGTTGTCGGAGCCGGTGCCGGCGCCGCGATTGATAAGAAAAAGCGAGGGCGGGGTGCCGCGATTGGCGCCGCTGTGGGTATTCTGGCAGGTGGAGGCGTGGGCCTCTATATGGACAAACAAGCCAAAGACATTGAAAAAGCCTTGGCTGAAGAATTAGCGCATCATGACGTGGAACTCCGGAAGCTTCCCGACAATGGTTTGGAGGTGGACCTGAAAGGCGAATCGACTTTTGCCACGAACAGCACCAGCGTCAAGCCTGGCTTTCAAACAGCCCTCACAAAGCTCGGCAATGTCCTGACGCAATACGACAGTACAATTGTCCATGTCATTGGCCATACGGATGCCCAAGGAAGTGAAACGTACAATCAGGAACTATCCGAAAAACGTGCGTCGTCTGTGGCCACCCACCTCAATGCCTCCGGTGTTCATCTGACTCGCTTACATGCAGAAGGGCGGGGAGAAACACAACCTCGGGCCAACAATGGAACTTCTGAGGGGCGCAGCTTAAATCGCCGGGTCGAAATTTATCTCAAGCCCGTCGTAGAAGGACAAGAGGCGGAGGCCTTAGTCACCCCTGAATAGGATCGGTTGAAAAAAGCCGCCAGCGGCGTGCTCTAGGCCATTAAGAAGTGAAAAGTAAAGAGCATGACGATCATGGTGAGCCCGTCGAACCATCCTTCGACAAGCTCAGGATGATACATCGAAGGGCTCAGGGCAGGCTTTTTTCAACTGACCCTAAATGTAAGAACAGATTCTCGTCTCTCTACCCAAAAAATTTGTCCATAAAATTAAGGATACGCATCTTCCGGTCTGGGTCTTTCTCCAAAGACAACGCTTTCTGATAATGCTGAACGGCTAACTCCGGCTTGCGCTTCTCTTCATAGATACGCCCCACCCCAAAGGTTGCCTGGGCATCCTCCGGATTCGCAATAAGGGCTTTACTGAAATAATCCAACGCAAAATCATGTTGTCCTTTGTCATAGAGAAACCAGCCGATCGCCGTCGCCGCGGGGGAAAAATTCGGGTTCAAGCGAAGAGCCTCCTCATATTGGCGTTTGGCCAAATCCACCCGGCCTTTCTGTTCATACACTCCGCCTAAGGCAAAATGAACTTCGGCATCGTCCGGATTGAGTTTCAGAGCAGTCTTATATGTCTGAATGGCAGCCTCTAGCTTGCCTTGCTCAGCCAATGCACAAGCTAAATTGGTGTGGCCAACAGCGTCATCCGGATGCAGTTTTAACACTTCACGATATTGCGGAATTGCCATCTCCAACTTCCCCTGCTCCTGATACACCACACCAAGCTTCAGACGAGCCGCCACATAGGACGGCTCTCGCTTGATCGCCTCTTTAAACGATTTCACAGCTTGATCTAATCGTCCTTGACGCTGATGAATTTGTGCAAGAAAAAAATGCGGATACGGCGAGCCCGGTTCAAGCGTGCCGACCCGTTCAAAACAGGCAAACGCATCATCCAGAAGCCCTGACTGGGTATGAAATATACCTTCAAATAACACAAAGTGGGGCGAGTCAGGATACCGTTCCTTCAAACGTTCGACCCATTCACGGACCGACTGAATCAGGGATTCATCACCCAGACTCTGAGGGAATACTTTCCACGCTTGAGCAAAATCCCCTCTCAGCAAGCAGACACCGTTTAGCGCAAAAAATGGCAACGGGCCACAGTTGGGTTCTTGCGACCAACGGGAAGCTTCGTCATACACCGCATCCCACTCTCCGGCAGCAAGAGCAGCTTCGATCGTCGCTTGTTTATCCGACATTACCAGAGATTCTCAAATTTCGTTCTCAGCTATCGCGTGAGCGTATCTTCGATGTCGGGAGAGGTGGCTTCAATTAAACTCCCAAGATAGGGATGCCGCTCCAGCATACGCTGTTTCATTTCCCAGGCCACAGTACGATAGGACCAATGCCCTTTGACACCGGAACGCAATTTGGACACATATTCCACTTCAGCAAAGTCCATTTTAAACAAACAACGCACACGAAACCCAAAAGGAATGGCATACAAGGCCGCTTCTTGATTGTCCGTCCGCAACCGCTCAATATCCTGTTGCACCGCATCCATCGCTTGTCGGTATTCTTTTCCCACACCGGCTTCTGCCAGCAGAGGAGGAATGTCATAGCCATGAATGGTGGTGAAATTTTGCTGCACTTGCTGACACCGCCGGTGCCGATGCATATCCCGCCAGCCTCCAATATCCATCAACACGTCAAAAATAAAGGCATAGCCTGACCGGAATTCCTTGGCCAGATCATCATGCGGTCCTCGGCTTTTTATCGCCGCATCCACAACGGCCTGTTTGTCTTTCTCAGACCAACCCTTTACCCACTCCAACAGGAGCCGATACGGGGCCTGGCTGACTCGATAGACAAACGTCGTTACTAATTCATCTAATGGCGCATGGGGTTCCAGCAGGTCTACGGACCGCGTGTAATCTTTCCAGGACTGTGGATCATCCAGGCCAGACTGTTTCAACAGACCCTTGACCTGCCGTAGCACATCCCGATAGACCGCACGCTGATACTCATTGGAAGCCGCATAGCGCGCTAACGTGGGGGCCATGGGTTCAAGCTTGTCGGATGGTTCCTCTTGCAAATCGGCCCAGATGTTTGAAGGCTTCCTCGCACAAGCTTCTTTGAGATCTTCACCGATACCGAGTAACTCAGGCAGCTGAGACGACAGCAATCGCGTCATTTGCTTTTCTAACGTCCGGATACTGACCACTTGGCCCACATTGGTCTTGGCAGCCAGTGGCAACAAGTAGCGGACCACATCATAGGTCCTTGCCCCAATCGTCCGGTCATACTCTCCAGCTTTCATGTTGTCAGGACGGGGATACCGCGCTGTTAAATGCTCATGGAGCGGATCTTTCAGCAGCCGGTAAATATTATAAAGGCTCCCCAAAATTCCAAGGTACACGGCTTCGGTTTCGGTATTCGAAATTTCACTCGGGACATAGCAGCCAGCGGCGGCAAAGTTTTGATACCGGCTAGATTTTGCCTGCCCATCCCATAAAGGTTCATCTTCCAAACGAATCGCAGCCAATTCAGAAATATTTTCAAAACAAATCGTCACATGCCCCAGATCGGCAATTGATCCATGTCCATACGCAAAATAAAACTGCTCCCAAAATTTTTCCGAGGAATGCGCATGCACCCACTTCAAGCTTTCTTCAATGGAATCAGGCGACCGGCTGTACCGCGCCAAGGCATAGGCGGATTTCTCGGGCGGCATCGGCGCCAACGCAATCACCTTGCGATCCCGTCGTTCATCGCTCATAGGCTACATTGTCCCTAAATTTACGCAGAGAAAAGAAGGCTTGCACTATAGACAGAGCAAGGCATACATCTCAAGTGGGTCTGTTGAAAAAAGCCGCCAGCGGCGTGTTCTAAACAAGAAGTGAGAAGTAAAAAGGACGAGAACCCTTCGACAGGCTCAGGATGTATCCTTCAGCCGTTCTGCGAGTGCATCGTGAGCTTGTCGAACGACTCAGGATGATAAATCGTACGGTTCGGGATGAGTGATAACGATCATGGTGAGCCCGTCGAACCATCCTTCGACAGGTACATCGTGATCCTTCGACAGGCTCAGAACAGGCTTTTTTGAACAGACCCTATGCTGCTGGGTGCGAACAGCTTCCTGCCCAAATATGGCCCTTGATATCTTCATTATTCAACACTCCTCAAGTTTAATTTCTCCTGAGCCGATGGCTAGGCGAAAAAGCCTTGAAACGTTGGGCGCTCCTTGATTACACTCTGCTAACCCTTACGGATTTTTCTCCACCTTCATGAACATTCCTGACCGTCAATCCATACATGGCCAGTGGTCCTCCCGCTGGACCTTTATTTTAGCCGCCACCGGCGCCGCTGTTGGCCTTGGCAATATCTGGAAGTTTCCCTATCTCACAGGTCAAAACGGCGGCAGCGCATTTGTCTTGATTTATATCATTTGTGTAGCCGCATTAGGCATTCCGCTTATGATGGCGGAAATTCTTTTAGGCCGCCGCGGCCGATCCACGCCCATCCGCTCGATGCAGATTTTGGCCACAGAAAACCACGCAGGGCAATGGTGGCAAATTATCGGATGGGCCGGCACAATCGCCGGCGTGATGATCCTTTCCTATTACAGCGTGATCGGGGGATGGACTCTGGCCTATATCTTTAAGTCCATCGCCGGGACATTTAGCGGAGCGACTGGCGAGTTTGCAGCCTCAACGTTTGACACGTTTGTGGGAAGCGCAGGCAGTTTGTTTCTCTGGCACACGGTCTTCATGTTCATCACCATGGCTATCGTGGCGGGCGGCGTGCAAGGAGGCTTGGAAAAAGCCGTTCAGTTCCTCATGCCCATGTTATTTTTCTTGCTGCTGCTCATGGTGGGCTACAGCATGACCACCGGCTATTTCGGAAAAGGCCTGGCATTTCTCTTTACGCCCGACTTCAGCAAACTCACCGGGGCCAGCATGCTCTCGGCCATGGGCCAAGCCTTTTTTAGCTTGAGTTTAGGCATGGGCACCATCATGATCTACGGATCCTATGTCCCGAAAGAGACGTCCATTGCCAGCACATCGGTCATGATTGCCATCGCGGATACCGGCGTGGCCCTGCTGGCCGGCATGGCCATCTTTCCCATTGTGTTCGCGAACAATCTTGAGCCGGCCTCCGGACCTGGGTTGATTTTTCAAACCTTACCTGTCGCGTTCGGCAACATGACTGGCGGAACAATTTTTGGTTCACTGTTCTTTATTCTGTTGCTCGTGGCCGCCTGGACTTCGTCCATTTCTCTCATTGAACCCTTCGTCACCTGGCTCATTGAAACCTTTGGCCTCTCACGTGTGACCGCATCGGTCTATTCAGGCATCGCCACATGGATGTTAGGACTCGGTACCGTTTGGTCATTTAATCTTTGGGCTGATGTAAAATTTTTTGGACTCACGTTTTTTGATCTCCTGGATTTCATCACGTCGAATCTCATGCTCCCGTTAGGAGGTATCCTCATTGCCATCTTCGCCGGCTGGCTCATGACCGCAGAGAGCACTAAAGCCGAACTCCACATTGCCAATCCCACCCTTTATGCCTCCTGGCAAGCACTGGTCCGCTACATCGCCCCGGTCGCTGTCTTCATCGTCCTTCTCAACGCCATCGGCCTTCTCTAACTTGCTCACCTCATGCCGATTTGTTCCCTGGGTCTGTTGAAAAAAGCCGCCAGCGGCGTACTCTAAGCCAGTGAGAAGTGAAAAGTAAGGAGCACGAGAAAAACCTCAAGACTGGACGGACCCTTCGATAGACTCAGAACATGCTTTTTTGAACAGACCCATATGCGGAACTTAAGTGGAACGGCCAGAAACACATAATGATACACAGAAGACGTCATAAAAAAACGGAGACACGAATCTCGTGGCTCCGTTTCCAGAACATCCTCAGAATGTGAAGGCGCGCTTGTTGGTTACACAACCTTGGCGGTGCGCCAGCGCCAGCCGACCAGCGCCGCCAACCCTGTCCCCATCAACCACATGGCCGAAGGAACCGGAACAACCGCTCGCACACTATTGGGACCCGCTACGGTGAGAAAGCCTGAAGAAGAGTGGGATAAAAAGTCGAGGAACATGTAGACGGTATCAAACGCGGCAGGGTCTAAGATCGTATCCGGGAGGGCATTGGATGAGAGGGCCGTGGCCGTTGAGTCTTGAAATCTGAACTGAAAAGACCTGGGGTCTATGCCATCGATTGCCGGCCCCGTCATCGGTATGTGTAGATCTGTGTAATACCGATCACCAAAACTTAGGTCATTGGCCACATAAATGTTTACCGGGAGAGTGTTGTGATAGACGTTGGCTCCGAGGGTCACTGTCAAATCACTAATTGCATTGAAATAACTACCCCCGTCCAGTCCGCTACCAGTCGTTGTCGATTCAAACGTATATTCCATGCGCATCGTTTCACCCAGAAATTTATCAAGAACCGGTGGGATAAGGGAACTATGTGCGACTTGCGTGACTTCACCCTCATAGATAAAGGTCACTGGCGCGGCCTGCGTGACCGATACGACCAGCATGATCACCAGGCCCGCCAACACGCCTGTCAGCGGCAATCGTACACCTAACGGTTTCATTGTACACCTCCCTCTCTAACCATATGGATAAAAAGTATAAATATAAGGGCACCTGAAAAAAGTTTAGCCGCTCTTATAGCTCCCCCCCCCCCCCCGCCTGTCAAAACTACAAATTCTCCGACACTGGTGGCAGAAATCTTGACAGCTCCGTCGTACCCCAAGCCAGTAAGTCTTTTTTCATCATAGGCATTGGGCTACAGGTCCGGATCGGGCTGTTATCACATTAGATACAAAAGTTATCCATTTGGATACGACAGTGAGGCCCATAGGGAGTGCCTCGCTCAAATGGCCGTCTCTGCCTCGTGGCTAAACCATTGAAACATTGCGGGTTTTGTGTTTCGGGCGTGGGAGCGCGTCCTGAAATTTTCGCGGCATTTATCTTGCTGATTCCCCTAAGGGCACCTCTAAAAACTGGTGATTTTTTCTGAGGGCAAGGAAGCCGCGCGCGGAAACCCGCAGTGTATGGGTGAATACATGAGGAGTTGAGCACGCGGCTGACGCCGCCATCAGGGAAAAGGACAGTTTTTAGAGGTGCCCCTAATAAAGTCGGATAGGTCAGCGCGTCTTATTTATCTGTCGCGAAAGGAGGATCCGTGGGAAACCTCGGGCTGATCGTTTGGCTTTCGCCCAGTGTTTCGATAGTTAGACAACGGATTATTCCACTATTATCAAGGAGGATGTCACATGGCTGAAGCACTAAGTTTAGCGAGATTGGCCGAAGACCTGAAGCAAGCAGGCACGCCATGGGAAATGGACCCTGAAACGTCAATGGCGCAATTGACGGAAGATGAACGACGGTTACGTTTGGGGGTGACTCCGCCACCCGAGGAAATGTCTTTTGAAGAAGCGGTGAAAATGAGTGACGCGGCTCAACTCGTGAGTCCGTCGGAAATTGCGATGGATGCCGCTGCCGCTCCGGCTGCCTATGACTTACGAAATGTTAACGGCAAGAATTTCACGACGCCCGTGAAAGATCAGGGCGGATGCGGATCCTGCGTGGCGTTTGGAACAGCGGCGGTGCTGGAAACCACGGCAAAACGGACGCGTAACAATCCGAACTTGCAGATCGACCTGTCAGAAGCCCATTTGTTCTATTGTTACGCAAAAGAGGAGGGACGCAATTGTGCCAATGGATGGTGGCCCGATAAAGCCTTGGCCAAAGCTAAAACCAAAGGCGTAACCTTTGACGAATACTTTAAGTATACCTCAGGTGATCAAAACTGCGCGTTAAAGAGCGGATGGCAGAATGCGCTAGCCAAGCCACACAGCTACGCGAAATTGAACACGCGCGCCAAGATGAAGGAATGGATTTCCACAAAAGGATCCATCACGGGATGTTTTGTGGTGTACCAGGACTTTTTCAATTATCGCAGCGGGGTCTATCGGCATGTGTCAGGTAATTCGGCCGGGGGACATTGCGTCGAGATTTGCGGATATAATGACGCGCAAGGCTGTTGGATCTGCAAGAATAGTTGGGGAACCAATTGGGGCGAAGGCGGGTATTTCCGTATTGCCTACGGCCAATGCAACATTGAAACGTGGCTTGGGCCCTATGGTGTGACAGGAGTATCTTTGCGGATGTGGAATCGCAACACGCGAGCGAGCGGCCTATGGGCCAATACCGGCGAGAGAAACGCGTACGTGCATCTCTCTGGGGTTGGATGGCGACGAGTGTGTGCGTCAACGGTGACGGTGCATCATACAATGCTCAGTCAACTCATCTCTGCCAAAGGAGAAAATCGACCCATTCACGCGTTGGAAGAAAACAACGAACTGCAAGAAATTTATGTCTTATAGAGGTGTGGGGACCGTTCACATCCCCCTGTGAGGTTCCGTGCCATGACGGATGAAACCATCGAAGAGTGATGGATTCCATCTGACTGAGGCTTGATGAAGTTCGTGCACCTATTACGTGATTTCCTTATAGACGAATGAAAGGAGTATGTTATGCCACGAAGAGAAAAACCTTGTGAACCTTGTTCTCCTGATACGAATGTTGCCACGATGCAGGAACCGGCGATAGCTCCTGCTGACCACCCTGTAGATTTTTCGGATATGGCGTTAGAAGAAGCAAAGGATATCTTGCGATCATCAGCGCCGACAATGATCCCGCCCAGCGAGCAGGAGGAGTTTGCTTCGAGCGCTGATGGGATTGCAGCCTGGCACAATAATCAAAAAATCACGGGATTGTGGTCGAATCGCTCCAATGGCAACTCATACATCGCCATCGCCGGAATGGGGTGGAAGAGACTCTCTCCCGCCAATGATAGCGCTCTGGTGAACCTGACGATGTTAGCCGCACATGCCGCGCAAATAAATGCCAACGTCAATATCCGAATCGAAGCCGATGGCATGGTTCACGAATTATATGTGTGGTCATAAGTCGTGGCGCAAGTAGTCATTGGCATGACACAGAATGGACGGGAAGTGGTTCTCGCGCCTGATGATACAATCATCGTTAGGCTTCCCGAAAACCCTACGACTGGGTTCCGCTGGGAGCTCGAATCACCAACTGGTCCACTCGAGCTCATTGCCGATGAGAATGCCGATCCCGCGTCAAGCGGGATCGGCGCGTCCGCAGAACGAATTCTGACCTTTCGGTCGCGTGGTATTGGCACGGTGGTCTTGCAGTTGAAGCGATGGCGAACGTGGGAAGGCCCGTCTTCCATCGATGCCACCTTTTCATGCACTCTCCGAGTTACGGGCCAGTAAGACAACCAAAGTCAATGACAAAGTTCTTTGCAGAGACGAACTCAGGTCTTTGGGGAAAACCCCACTGGTTGAATCTCTAAAAACTTTCTGGAACCTATCTGAGTTCCCTCGATTGATTGTAGGTCGTACACCTAGGCGCTCACTAATTTGCGGTGAGATCGGTCATACGGGCATCACTCGCGTCCATGAACTGAGCAAGGCACAGTGTTTTTAGCAGCAAGTGCTCGCCTTCCTTCGAATCACCATAGGTTTTTTCCACCATCGCTGTATAGCGACGACGGCGGTCTTGTCTCAGACGAATATCACGTGGTTGACGATCATCGGGCATGCATAGCAATTGGCCTCGACTCGCAGAAGAAACGGTGATTTGACTAGCAAGTGCTGACATCGGCTCATCCTTTCTGAGCTCTGTTGGCTCCTAAGAAACATAGTCACAACAATGGCAACAAACTTCCTCACTCATGCTCATGTCTAAAGAGCAAGGGAGGTGCCAGCAGAGATTTGACAGGATGAGCACAACAGCAGGCACTCATGTTCCTTAAAAAACAACGAGTTGTATCCAGAAAACGAGAGATTAGGAGTGATCGCGACTGTGATGGAGACTGGTATTCGATGGGATAACCATTGTATCTGTGCGGATCTTGACGGAAACAGTCAAGCCGGTGACAAGATGATGCAGATTGAGGAAACTCAAAGAACGGGGCTGTAATGGACCCCTGTTCCAATTGGATTTCTCTCTTTTCATCTGTTCTTCTGCATCTTGCCAAGTTGCTTGATCTTCTCGGCCAGCGAAGAAGTGGGGGAGTCAAGTTGTCCCGCGACTTGCCGATAGTTCTTTCGTCCTACGCAGTTTTTTGTCCAACAACCTTACGTCATAAGGAATCATTCTATGTCACAAATTGGCGTTCTCAATGCAACAAATGCTGTCGCGCAACTCTCCCTCCCTCTCATTGACGCCTCGACATTGTCCACGAAGGGGAAAACCCAGGAACCATCCATCGACGCGGTGCAAAATCTAAAAGATACCGTCTCTATTTCCTTGACAGCTCAAGCAAAGAGCGCACGAGAAAACGCCCCTCTCGCCTAATAAGCTGCACCTCCTTCATATTTCCCGACGTGGGGTGACATCATGTCGTCTTGTTGTAAGATGTGCCCCTACCCCTACCCGCCTCAAGACAATTTTGGGATTGTTGAATAATGATGATATCAACGGCCAAATTTCGTCTCTGCGACGTGACATGTCATGAGGCCTCGGGTCTGTTCAAAAAAGCCCGTCCAGTCCTGCCCTGAGCTTGTCGAAGGGAAGGCCACAGCCCTTTTTGCGCGCGGAGCGTACTGGTACTACGTGAGCACGGAAAAAGGGCGAGAACGCCGCTGGCGGCTTTTTTCAACGACCCATCTTAGGTCTTCCACTTCGCCAACACCTTCGTCGTACTTCATTTTGAAAAGAAAAAGAAGGGAACACTCAATACACGTTAAAAACACCAAATGGACTAAATGAAGTACAGAGGATGAGCAACACAATTTTCTTTACATCCTACGGTGAAAACGGTACTTTTCCTAGAAAAGGCAGATACAGCCCATGAGAAAGAAAATATTTATCAGCTATTCTCACCAGGATACGAAGGACGGTCAACGCGAAACTGATTACATCGCAGAATTTTTAGAGTTCGTCAAACCGTTTCTACGTAAGGATATGCTATTGGTTTTTCAGGATTCAGATATCAAAGCTGGTCAAGACTGGCATGAAAAAATACAACAGGCTATTCAAGCTACGAAAGTGGCCGTTCTCATCATTTCCCAACACTATCTGAATTCTCCTTACATACGTGAACATGAACTCATTCCGTTACTCGAAGCAGCCTCCCACAAAAAAGTCGTCGTTATTCCCCTCTTCCTTAGCGACTCAAACGTCGACCTCAAGATTAATTCGATACCCATCACCCAGCCAGACGGAAGAATAAAACAGGTCTCTCTCACAGACTACCAAGGGTTTAATGGCCCTGATGACCCGTTGAATCGCATGAGCCAAGGAGGGCGAGAACTCGTTTATAAAAAGGCGTCCGAAAGACTCGAACAGTTGATGCAGAAACAATCAGAAACTTCACTGGTTGAAACCTTGGCGATCACACGAAGCCAAAAGGAACCCATAACCGCCCAATTTTGGGTAAATGGTCCTCTCATACAAAAGCTTTCTCTCGCGTTAAAAGATCAGTACAAAATAAAACGCGAGGTTTTCTCTAATTCCAGAACCGTAGTCCTGGGCGGGTGGGATATTTTGTTGAACAGGCCCGTGGCCATAAAAACGTGGCGCATGAGCAGTGCAGAGCAAGACCGCTATGAGAAACGAGAAAAAGACCCCTCCGATATCATCAAGAAATTACAAATTGCGGCAGACCTGAAACATCGCGGTATCACAACAGTCTATTCCGCTGGGGTCGTCGAGAATATCTGTTACATTATTCTTGAATACATTTCCGGCATCTCGTTAGAACGCTTAATTCAAGCTACCGGGATTCAACCCTATCACAGGATCAGAAGCATTATTCAGCATGTTGGTGCAGCGCTCGTCTATGCCCACAAGAAAGGGTTTTTTCATCATAATTTGAACACAGCCAATATCATAATCGATCATGAAGGCCTGCCAATGGTTTCCCCGTTTCGGATCTCTTCCGAATTGGCCAGTAAATCGATAAATATGAACGCCGCACAACTTAAAACGATTAAGTATCAAACACCGGAACAGTGGGGAAACCATGAAATCACTGAAGCTTCGGATCAATATTCGTTGGGGCTCATCGCCTATGAAATGATACAGGGCAAACTCTTATTCAACACGCAAAGCCCTAGAAAATTTTTTCGTGAAAAGGAAAATTTTATTGAGGCGCCCCCAGCATTAGAGAAATGCCGTCCCGATTGCCCACCCGAGTTATCAGCAGTCGTTTTGCGAATGCTCCAGCAAGATCCCCAAAAACGTTTCCCAACTCTGCGGAGCGCATTACGCGCGTTGAATGAAATTCATCCGCCCAACCATATTCAACCGTCATCTCATCAATTTCAGTTATTCGAACAGACGAAGTACAGTTATGAACGATGTCGCCAATCGCCTCATTTTTTTAAAGAGTTTTACGATCGTTTCTTTTCGAAGCAACCGGAAACACGAGGAAAGTTCCCGGCCAATCTTGAAGGTCAATATCGTATTCTTCGGGAAGCCCTGGAGCTTCTCCTCCTCTATCCCCTCGAAACTCCTGCTTCGGGACGAGAACCAAACATCCTGACTAAAATAGCCAAAGACCATGGACAACCGAAGATTGGCGTCACCTCCCTACACTACGACACATTCATGGAAACTCTACTAGAGACGATACGTGACTATGATCCCCAATATGCCAAAAACACGGGCTTAGAAAATGCGTGGCGCTCTGTTTTATCAAGAGGAATCGAGTATATGAAATCTCACGCCGCAGATCACATCGTCTTGTCCACATCAGACCAATAACCGGCCTTTCACAACTTAAGGGCACCTCTAAAAACTGTCCTTTTTCCCGATGGCGGCGTCAGCCGCGTGCTCAAATCCTCATGTATTAGCTCATACACTGCGGTTTTCCGCGCGCGGCTTCCTTGCCCTCAGAAAAAATCCTCAGTTTTTAGAGATACCCTTAACGGAGTCAGACTCGAAATAGCTGATCCCCGTCCCAAGCGGCTGAGTATATACGCTCAAAATGCTTAGCGAAGTTCCTATTTCGGGTCTGTTGATCGCCGAGGGCTTCCTGGCCAAATATGGCCTTTGATATCTTCATTATTCGACACTCCCAATATGACCAATTCATAGCAACACAGAGTGCATCCTATTCGCACTATAAGGGATTCGTCAGAAGACGAAAAAATCCAAATGAAGGGTTAGGTTTCAGAGTAGAACAATAGCTGCACGCCAATCGTGATGACGGCGGCAGCCCAGAGGATTTTGAGGAGAGACCGGTGTTTCTGAGCCTGTCCAGGTGTGGATACTTGCAAAGGAGGATGCAGCCATTCCCCCGCAAACCAGGCGAATCCTCCTGCCAAGGCAAGCGTTCCCATGATATTGTGGTGCATCTGAATTTGATGGCCAGCAGGGTAAGGGCCATGCATATGCATAAACAACATCAAACCGCCGACAAGCGCAAACCCTGGCAACCACGCGCCCCACAGCCACTGAGACAGCGTTCCCGCTCGCCGCAACCATTCGACCGATCCCACGCTGACGGCCAAGAGACCAAAAATCTTGTGCTGGAGCATTTCCGGATCTTTTCCGGAAAACGTTTCCGCTAAGGTCCAGGTGCCAATGGGCCAGGCTTCATGATCGCTCCAAATCAGCAGAAAAACACCAAACCCCACTAATGAGACGGGCAATAGCCATCGCGACCAAGCTAAGGCCATCCACCCCATCGCCGTTCGTAATTCCGTCAGACCAACGACAATGACCCCCACTCCCGCCAACGCATGATTAAACTCTGAATACGCGATGCCTTCGGGAGATCCCTCCCATTGGCCAGGAGGGACAGTATGCCCCTGCTCTGACGTCACTGAATGAGCATGATTCTTCATCTCCGCAACGCTGACCAGAGGGAACATAAAGATCAGCCAGCCCAGCAGGAAAACGACGCACGACCAAACGTAAAGGGAATTTCTCACAGCAATTCTCTAGGCTCGAAATATGTAGAAGGAAAGACCAGGGCTTCTCCGGCCTCAAGGTGAAAAGAACGACACACCCAAATTGAACAACCACGCATTCAAACCAATGTTTCGATTGCCAATTCCAGAGTTGGAAATATGGTGAAAGCGAAACCCGGCCGTGATGGCCCAATTCTCAGAAATGAAATACGACAGGCCAGGGCCAGTTTGTAAGATGAAATTAAACTGTGTGCTTTGCTCAGGAATCCGTGGCGCCAGATCGGTCCACAACATTCCTGCCCCGCCATCCCAAAATGGCATCCATCGCCCAAAGGAGAGAAAATTATATTTCACAACCAAAGACCCGCCAAACGCCGAAGCACGAAAGGGTTCATAATAATATGCCGCCATTGGCTCAATGAGCAGTTCCACATTTCCCGCCACCGCACCGCTCCCAATTTCATCGGTGAAAACCTGCCCCAATTGCGGCAAGAGATATATGGCTTGCCGGTTGGAGGATGGCGCATTCTGAAAGATATTATTTCCTTTCCAAAAACCTCCTAAGAGGCCATACTCCAATGTACCTTTTGTCACCCTGGTTCGAGCATCTATTTTCTCTGCCCAAGCCATGCCCGCCATAGTAAAAGTGGCAATAAGGCCGACGACCCATCCGAGTTGCAGTTTCTTTTTTAATGCCGTGACCATGGTCACTACGCTTCAATCATGAATTAGGTGAACTCAAGGCTTACTCGTCATTGCATACGGTGAGAAGGAGGGGGCAATGAGTTTGGAAGCTGCCTTTTTGAATTTTCTGAAAAACGAGCAGGAATGTCGCATAAATAGCAGGAACAATTCAATGACCTTTTGCCAAATGTTGGATAGAATAAGGTACGCAGAAAATGTCCCCTATGAAACATTTGCCGTCTTCTCCATCACCAGTACCAACATCACCCTTGCAACAAGACCCTTCTCAACGCCTGGCTCGAGCCGTAAACAGATTAGATCGGCTTATTGACCGGGCACACAAATTAGGAAAGGGGACTGAACAGCCGAATCAGATAAACCAAACCGGACCTGAAACCCCACCGGCAGAGGTTAAACCGCCCCAACCAATAACTTCCAAATTTCAGACAACGGAGGGTCGGTCTAGACAGGAACAAAAAACTCGCAGAAAATGGGGTGAGTGACGGGTTTCGAACCCGCGACCTCCGGAACCACAATCCGGCGCTCTAACCAACTGAGCTACACCCACCACAAGGCATGACGACCTAACAAGGGGGGCAAATCTTATCAGAGGGCTTCAAGGCTCGCAAGCATGCGGAAAGTAGTCAAACAACAGTTCTCGACATATGACTCAGTCTTTTTGGTTACAAGAAAGCTGCATGCGTGTTTCAGTAAAATTTCCATTTTGATGTTACGTCCAGTTGACCGAATTTCAAAACCTATGGTAAGAAAAGTGTTGATCATCTTTCGGAGGAACTATTCATGGCGAATCGTCACCAATCAGCAATTAAAGCCGCTCGGCAATCGTTGACCCGGCAAGAACGCAATCGATCCATTCTACGACGGGTCAAAACCTATATGAAGAAGGTGCAGCACTCCATACAGGAGAAAGATGCCGAAACGGCCAAGAGTTCGTTACGCGAAGCCACCTCTGAGCTGCATAAGGCCGTGACAAAAGGCACGCTTCACCGAAATACGGCTTCCCGCTGGATTTCCCGCTTGTCCACCCGCGTGAACGCGATCTAGACGCACTCGCCGTCCAGATTTCTTCTCCTGCCGACACGACGAGATTAAGAACCAGATCGTCTCATCCTTGTTTCGCTGGTTGAGTTCCAAGTCCCTGGCATAATTGAACAACTAGATCATCTAAAATAAGTTTGGGCTGGGAGGCCCGCCCGCCTTTCAAGGCCGAGTCCGCAGAGGCAAACATCTCCCATGCCCGACGAAGACGCGGTTCTTGCCACCGTTGCACCTGTTGTATAAATTGGCTGGCTCGAAAGGGCGGGATGCCTGCCTGCCGCGCAGCTTGCTTGTGGTCTTTGCCTTCCTGTAAAAGCGCCGACGCTTTCCAAATGCGCCGCATTTGCCACAAGAATGCACCTAACATCCGTAAAGGCGCTTCGCCAGTCTCCAAATTTTTGGCCACGATATCAAGCGCCCGCCCATGATCTCCGCGTGAAACAGCTTCGGACCAATCAAAGACGGAAACCCCTGGAGGCTTTCCCCGTACCAGTTCCACATCTTGGACCCGCACTTGCTGCCCCTCTGGCATATAGGCTGTCAATTTTTCCAGTTCGCGCATCACCACATATAATCCTTCAGCCGCCTGGTCTTTCAACATATCCAATGCCGGCGCTTCTATCTGCAACCCGTATTGTTGTGCATGCTGTGCAACCCATCTCGCACGCTGATTTTCAAATAACGGCGCACAATCCACAACCACCGCCTTTTTCTTCAAAACCTGCACCCACTTGGTACGGCCATCCAGTTTGACAGCCGAAAAGACCACCGTGGTCGCGTCATTCGGACTTTGCAAATAAGGAATGAGCCGTTCTCCATCCTTCGCAGGAATTTTTTCAGCCCATTTCACGAACAACCGCCGCCGGGTGGAGAAAAAAGACACTTCTTCGGCGAGCCCCAGAATTTCAGATGCCTCCGTTTCATCTCCATACAGCACATCCGACTGAAACATGTCTGATTCCTCAACCTCCGTTACTCTATCCGAATCAGAACCCGGCTCTTCATCCTGGCTTGCTTGCTTGAGGACATTGAAGGCGTAATCTCGAAAATAGGGTTCCTCACCCAGAATGAGATAGAGAGGCGAAAGCCCCTTCTGCCGCACATGTCGCTGTAGTTCCTGAACATTCATCAGGGCATCACTCGTACCATACCAACAAGGCTGCGGAAGTTTTTATTGCACAGGAAAATTGGGTGTGTTGGAAGGTTCTGGTTCAAAAGAAGGAGGAAGCGTTTCTTCAACGTCCAAACCAGTATCGGGCGAAGACTTTTTTTGGGCCACCGGATTGAACTTCCCCTGATCACGCGCCGTGAGAAATCGATCTGCCAAATCTTCGGCCAAGCCTTGCCCGGCTTGTTCCAACGCGCGATCTTGCAAGACACGATTGAATTGCAACCCGCTAGCCACCCCAGTCGTATTGGCTGAGGCCCCAACAAAAAACTCAGCAGAATTACTACCCGATTGCGCCCAACGAACCTTCCCAGTCTTGCGATCTTTGACTTTGACCTTGACCTTGACCGTCACACGGCTTTCCTGAGTTTGCGCCTGAGAGAAAGCCACGGACGGGAGTGTCACGGAAACAATCGTACCATCTAAGACAAAGTCTGCCGAGGGATCATCATCCACAATCGTTGCGCTACCGGCCGACAGCAATGCCTGCCGGAGATACTGTGTGTATTTAAACTCAAGATTTGGCTCAAAGGTATTATTCTTCAACGTATGCAAAGCCAAACGGACAGGCGGCCCTTCTGCGACACGCCCCCCTCCGATAACCGGTCCGGGTCCACCGACAGTAAACCGATAACCGCATCCACTAACACTGAGCAGCATGATGAGGACAAGGGCGCACCATCTCACCCCCTGCACTATGTGACCGGTTATTATCCAACAGTTCCTACACAACGAAATTCACCAATTTCTGTTCGACATAGATCACTTTGCGTGGGGTCTTCCCTTGCAGCCATTCGCTCAGCTTGCCGTCACCTTCCGCAGACGCCAGCACTTGCTCCTTGGTCGAGCCGGCAGGCACGGTCACTTTACTGCGCAACCTTCCATTCACTTGAATAGGAATAGTCCATTCTTCACTGGCTATGAGTTCGGGGTTAAAAGGCGGCCATGGCTCACGACCAATACTCGAGGCATGACCTAGCGTTTCCCATAATTCTTCAGCCAGATGAGGCGCGAAGGGAGCCAAAAGCAACAAGAGGCTTTCTATGGCTGATCGCCACGCCACACGTTCATCGACTGATAAACCGGCGGCGGGATAATTTTGCGCCAATTTATACAGTTGATTCACAAACTCCATCAAAGCCGCAATCGCGGTATTGAACTGAAAATCCCGGTCAAGATCGTTCGTGACTTTTTGAATGGTCTGATGCGTCGCCCGCTGCAGTTCTTTCAGAAGGTCTGACGGTTGCGAATGGGGTGTGGCCGCCCCCTCACCTATGACGGGAAGCCGTTCCAGTACGAGACGCCAGACTCGATTCAAAAACCGGGAACAGCCTTCCACGCCCGTGTCGCTCCATTCCAAATCTTTTTCCGGTGGGGCCGCAAAGAGGGAAAAGAGGCGGGCGGTATCAGCCCCAAATCGATCACACAATTCTTCCGGCGAGGCAATATTCTTTTTGGACTTGGACATCTTTTCGGTTCGGCCCGTGACAATGACGTTGCCACATTGCCCACACAGACGTTGTCCTTTTTCTCTTATCGTGTCGGACGGCAAGACCCAACGATGGTCCTCACACCAATAGGTCTCCATCGTGACCATCCCTTGGGTCAGCAAATGCACAAACGGCTCATCCACCGTCGTTAAACCTAAATCACGTAAGACTTTTGTAAAAAATCTGGCATACAGTAAATGCAAGACGGCATGTTCAATGCCTCCCACGTATTGATCCACAGCCATCCAATGTTTCGCAGCCTGAGGATTCACCGGTTGCTGCTTATCTTGAGGAGAACAATAACGGAGGAAATACCACGAGGAATCCACAAAGGTGTCCATCGTATCGGATTCGCGTCGAGCCGCGCCGCCACATATCGGACAGCTGGCCTTGGCAAACGAAGGGGAATCTTTTAAGGGAGACCCTCCCTTTCCGGTAAACGGCACGTCGTCCGGCAGCAGCACGGGTAATTGATTTTCCGGAACGGGCACAAGCCCGCACTGCTCGCAATACAACATGGGAATGGGCGTACCCCAGTAGCGTTGACGGGATATGCCCCAATCCCGCAACCGGAAATTGACCGTCCGCGTTCCCCAGCCCTGAGCTTCCACATGCTCGCCAATGGCCTGCTTGGCCTTTGCCACGGATAGACCCGAAAAAGTTCCGGAGTTGATCAACATGCCAGCCTCTTCCTGCTCTTCATACGCCGCTTCCAAGGAATCTGGCAGCAGGGAACCTGCAGGGTTTTGAATGACCAATCGGATCGGAATCTCATATTGCTTGGCAAATTCAAAATCACGTTGATCATGGGCCGGAACCGCCATAATCGCGCCCGTGCCATATTCATACAGCACAAAATTCGCGACCCAAATAGGAATCTGTTCCTGAGTAAACGGATTGATGGCGTAGGCCCCTGTAAAGACCCCTTCCTTCTCCTTGTCTGTCGCCGTCCGCGCGGCTTTATCCAGCCGGGACACACGTTCCACAAATTTCCGCACCGCATCGGCTTCGGATCGGCCCTGAATAAGCTGTTCGACTAATGGCGATTCGGGAGCCAGGCTCATGAATGTCGCGCCATGAATCGTATCCGGCCTCGTCGTAAAAATGCGAATGGCATCGAGGTCCTCACGCGGCTCCGCAACCGGAAAGTCAATTTCCACGCCTTGGCTTCGGCCAATCCAATGCCGCTGCATCGCGAGCACCCGAGCCGGCCAACTGGTCAACTGGTCGCAGCCATCCAGTAATTCTTGAGCATAGTGCGTAATCCGGAAAAACCATTGTTCCAGCTCTTTTTGAATGACCACCGACTCACATCGCCAACATACCCCGCCATCTTTGCCTTCTTGCGCCAACACTTGCTCATTCGCCAACACGGTCTCACATGAGGGGCACCAATTCACCGCAGAACGTTTGCGATAGGCCAAATCCCGCTCCACCATTTTCAGAAAGATCCATTGGTTCCAACGGTAGTAGTCAGGCTGCGAGGTATTCACTTCACGACCCCAATCGTAGGACAAGCCCATCCGGCGCAATTGGGTTTTCATGTATGCCACATTTTCTTGCGTCCAAGCATTGGGATGGACGCCTTTTTCAATCGCCGCGTTCTCGGCAGGCAAACCAAACGCATCCCATCCCATCGGATGCAACACATGAAATCCCCGCATGGTCTTGTATCGAGCCACCACATCGCCAATGGCATAGACCCGCACATGTCCCATGTGTATCCGCCCGGACGGATAGGGGAACATTTCCAAACAATAATATTTCGGAGTGCTAGGATCTTCGTTCACCCGGAAAAGGCCGGCCTGCTCCCACTGAGCCTGCCATTTCGCTTCAACAGTCTGATGATCGTACGTCTGCGCCATGCTGGTGCCTTATGGAATTGTTAGGGGAGAAACACTTTACCGATTTTCAAGAGAGGACGAAACACACCGATTCAGCGCATATCTTCCTCTCTACACACGAGAAAGAATCTAGCATAGAGGGACTAACCCGACAAGCAAGTGGCTTGCCCAACAACTCTTTGACTAGTTCATTAAATAATCGAACCAAATGGAGTAAAAAGAAAAAGGAGAAGAGTTCGCTTGATGAGTCTCATTGAGACTTGCTGGTCACAGAGGCTGGAGGACGGGCGGTCGAACCGGAAATCGCGCTCACCACTTCTTGCTGAGATTGTTGCTGCTGACGATGGCTTTCAATGATCGGATCGATAATTTCCCCACACATCAGACATCGCCAACCCGGCATCCAAATCTCGCCACTCGTGGCCATATCCACAAAATGATCAACCACCATTGTTCCCTGACAGCGCGGACATTGCATACTGACACAACTCCTCAAAAAAGGTTGTGCCCTTTAGATCGGCTCATTCCAAAAAAAGCTTAACAAGGCCCCAAGAAAATTTTGGTTAAAATTGAGAAAAGCTTATCGATTGAAAGGATAGGTTGCTGCCAGAAAGTAGATGATAAGAAGAAAATTCTCCAGCTTATACAATGAGGGGGGAAAGAGGATATCGATTCGGTTGCTGATTTTTGCGTCTCCCTCCTTAGGGAAAAAAGAACAATGTATTATTCACGGACAGGGGCGTTGCCTTTGGAAGAAGCAAGATGTTGAGGAGGAATGAGGGCTTCGCTGCGAAGTTTGCGATGATACGTAATGGCGAAACGATGCGCTTCGTCCCGAATGGTTTGGACCAGGCGGCTCGCAGGAGATTTCAACGGTAAGACGATGGGGGATTTCTTACCTGGGAGATATAGGCGTTCGTCTTTTTCACCTTTGGCTTTGGCCAATCCACAGACATGGACTTGTGAGAGTCCAAGGCCTGCCAGGGCTTCCATGGCCGCACCTAGTTGACCGATCCCCCCATCAATCACAATGAGATCGGGAGAAGGCAAAACTTTGCCGGATTTCTTGGCCAACGTGCCTCCGTACCGTCGCATGACGACTTCGTGCATGCTGGCAAAGTCATTGGCGCCTTCTACCGTTTTTATGCGAAACCGGCGGTAATCGGATTTTTTCATCCGCCCATTTTCCCACACCACCATCGACGCCACTGATTGCGCGCCCATGGTGTTGGAGATATCAAAACATTCCACACGATGCGGCGGAGCTTCCAATCCCAACAACTGCTGCAATTCCTCCACCGCTTCTCGTGATTCAGCATGGACGCGCAGATGTTCATTCAAGGCGGCCACGGCATTTTCCTGGGCCAGCTGCTGCAGCTGACGCTTCGCCCCGCGCTGGGGCACAATGACATGCATGGCTTCGTCTTTCTTGGTCGACAACCATTGTTGCATCAATTGCTGACCTTCAATTTTGACAGGCAACAACAATTCCTTGGGCGGCAGAAGTGCTTTATTGTAAAATTGCTCAAGCGTCGTCCGCACAAGCTCCTCATCGGAAACGCCCCCCGCATCAGGCCAGAAAAAGTCCCGCCTCCCAATCAGCAACCCGCCTCGCACAAAGAGCAACTGCACATCGGCCGCCGCCCCTGCACGGGCCAGACCCAAGACATCCTGATCAACCGGACCAATCTGTGCCACGCGTTGCTTTTCCAGAGTACGTTCAATTTTCAGAATACGGTCGCGTAGCCGGGCCGCATCTTCAAAGGCTTCCCGCTCAGCCATCGTGAACATCTCACTGCGAAGTGAGTCCAATAATTCTTGATCCCGGCCTTCTAGAAACCACCGAACCTGTTTCACGATTCGATGATAATCTTCCTGGGTTTGGTGTCCCGTACACGGAGCCATGCAACGTTTGATTTCAAATTCCAGACAAGCGCGGTCGGCCGTCCCATCAATGTCAATTTTGCAGGTGGCTAAGGGAAACACTTTCCGGATGACTTTCAGCGTTTCGCGCATCGCCCCGGTGGGCACATAGGGGCCGAAGTACAAGGCTTTGTCGTTTTTCACTCGCCGGACAATGGAGAGACGAGGGAAGTCGTCTTGAATGGGCAGACGAAGATAGGGATACTGCTTATCATCCCGCAGCACGACATTGAACCGAGGATGATGGCGTTTAATGAGATTGCTTTCCAGAACCAAGGCTTCCAGTTCCGATTTGGCAATCATGATGTCTACATCCGCAGCATGAGCGACTAACGCGCGAACCTTCGGACTGAGATCCGCCCCCTTTTGAAAATACGACCGGACCCGGTCGACCAGCACCGCCGCCTTGCCAATATAGATAATGTCATCAGCCCGATCCTTAAAAAGGTACACCCCAGGCTGCTTCGGCAAATTCTGAAGCTTGCCTTCCAGGTGCCTGGATCTTAGGGAACCGCTTTTAGAGTCCATGGTAGAATTGTTCTGGCGCATCGCTTCTATTGGTCATTGGTCAAACGATCGCTACTCCGTCTGGCCGTTCAATGAGTTCAATTTCATAGCCATCCGGCGCGTCGATGAAAATAAACCGGCTTCCGGAAGACGACTGCGTCGGCCCATCAGTAATCGGGATGCCTTTGGTTTCTAGTTCCTGAATCGTGCTGTCTAAGTTATCCACTTGAAATGCCAAATGGACCAGATCTTCTTGTACCGTCACGGCGCCACTGGCTGGAAAGCTGCAGAGCTCAATCAACTCTTCACTGTTTGGAACAGCCAGAAAGGCCAGATGCGATCCTCTCGGAGAAACTTTTTGCTCGATGACTTCCAAACCTAGAACCTCTCTATAGAATGCTATCGTTTCTGCCATATCAGTTACTCGCATTCGAGTATGTAAGAGCTTCTTTACATTCATAAGGTTTCCTCCAACCAATAAATTTCCGACTTTTTAAAGAGAACAGAGCGCGATTGATTCTTTTTGACTGCCTGACACGTGGCCTTCATATTTTCCCCGGTTAGGTTTTATGAGGCAACATTGCTATATTCGGCTATATTCCGTACACTTTGCCGGTTTTTTACCAACCCCACACTCATGGAGGAGATGTGAGCAAGAACACTACCCGCCTGCTGTTATATCCTATTCTCATTTTTTCGTTCACACACATCATGGCTCCTGCCTTTGTCTGGGCCGAAGGATTTCGCATCCTAGACCACGGAGCTGCCGCAACGGGACAAGGCGCCGCATTTTCCGCACAAGCCGACAACCCCTCTGCGGTCCATTATAACCCAGCCGGGATGACACAACTTGAAGGCATTCAATTTTCCGCTGGAACCTTACTAATTGGCGGCTCTCTCCGCTTTAACAGCGACCTGGGCCCAAAAGTCAAAGGGGATTTTGGCGGCACCGTATCCAATCCACCCCTTGCCACGATTTTCTTAACGGCCCAACTACCAGCTCTAGGCCTCTCGAGTTTGCCGAATTGGACCATCGGCCTTGGCCTTACCTCTCCCTTTGCCCTGCAAGTGGACTATCCAGACGATAGCCTCATCTCCCCGGTCAGCACCATGGCGGCGCTCCCACTTCTGGATATCAAACCAACGGTGGGGTATAAGCTGAATAAGTATATTGCCATCGGCGCCGGATTGGATATCTATACCTTTGCCGACTTTCTGGGTGAAGGACAGGCAGAAATTCAACAAAGAGCCGCACCGGGTAACCCCTTCGGAATCCCTGTAGGAACAAATCTAGAGGGCAATGGCAGCGACACGGCCTTGGGATTTAACGCAAGCCTCTTGTGGACACCCTGGCGGAATGCCCAAGGCCTTCCACGACTTAATCTGGGCTTTGTCTATCGTCACGGGGCCGATCTAAATTTGGATGGGGAGTTTCTAGCCGGAGGGACTCTCATCGCCGATGCCCAAACCACGCTCAAACTCCCGGATGTGTATACCTGGGCCATTGCCGGATGGCCCATTAGAAATACCGAACGGGAATGGAAAGTGGAAGTTGATGTCGATTATGCCGATTGGACCGACTTCGAGAATCTCGATTTTACGTTGTCGAACGGGGCAACGATCCCGAATCCCAGACACTATAAAGATGCGTGGGTGGTCATGGTTGGCACGGAATATTCTTTGCTGTCGCCCACCCCGTTGCCGAATTGGGATGTCTCGTTTCGTGGAGGCTATGTCCGGTCTGGGACACCTGTCCGCAGTAAATTTCTTGACCCGTCTAATCCAGATTCCAAATACCATGCGATATCGGCCGGCTTAGGATTCATGTGCCAGACTGGCGGTACAGTCTTCGGCCTTCCCTGCGCCAGCCTTGGAGGGAAAGCGGTCGGGCTTGATCTGGCCTACCAAGTGCTGCTGTACGACGCTCGCGATGTGAACAACAATCGGCAACCGCTTCTCAATGGCACATGGGACACCACCATTCATGTAGGCGCGGTGTCGCTACGAATGAAGTTCTGATCTTCTCAACATTTTTGCTTTCCCCCCTTCACCCTTTTCATCATTTCCTTTAGAGTCTCCCTGATGTAGTCACCCTGCCCGGGAGCCTCATGACTCTTCTCTCAAAAAATCATCGCATTCTTGAACGCCCGTTCATGGAATTTCGCCCGTTCGGACGTGACTATCACGGGGCGACGATTCAAGATGTCAGCGGCATTACAGTCCGGGCGAATCTAGAATATCTGGAATCCCTCGCCACGCGTCAACACGGCCCTCAGGCGGCTCAAAGGATCATTGAACAAC
Source organism: Nitrospirales bacterium (assembly GCA_965223315.1). Taxonomy (GTDB): domain Bacteria; phylum Nitrospirota; class Nitrospiria; order Nitrospirales; family UBA8639; genus Nitrospira_E. Next base: position 966,396 of record CBDCWD010000004.1, on the reverse strand, counting down.
TTGTCCACCTATTGAATGAACGCATTCCCGATCCCACCTACCACGTCACAGCCGAATTTTTGAAAAACCCCTGGAATAGCTATTCCTATGAGTTTGTGATGTTCTTAGCGGAATTTTCGATCCAACTTTCCGGGCAACCTCAGTTTCATTTCAATCTTGGCAAAGAGAAGTTGTTATCGCCTATTGTCCAAATTCTTGGCCGCCCCTTTTCGGTTGTTCAGATCTACCGGATGTATCCGTATTTCGTGGAAAAATTTACCAAAGGATCCCTCAAACCGGAAGTGATCTCTGTCACCAACGGCCAGGCGGTCATGCGCATGCAATTTTCTGAACCGGCCATGGCCCAATTCGGCCCTTACCTCCGTGGATGTGCCGAACGTATCTGTCACACCACAAAAGCTACGATCGCCCAAGTCCCTGCCAATATGTTCGGACAAACACCGGCAACCATCCATGACGCCTGCTGTATAGCTGACGGGGCCGACTACTGTGAGTGGACCTTTACCTGGACTCCTGACAGCCGGCCCATCGCCCCGTGGCTTCTTGGTGGCACCGCATTCGGCCTCATCACATTCGGAGTCTTTACAGCTTTCGCTCCAGAATACCCTTGGTGGGCTCGGATCAGTTTGTCTTTCATACCCGTCTTACTTCTCTCCATCGGTGGCCGCGTCTGGACTGACCGGCAAGCACTCCAACAACGAGGCCAGATCATTCAAGAACAATTGGCCACGGCAGAGCAACAACATGAAGAACTGCGGAGCGCGTACCTCAAGCAAGAACATAGTTTAGTGGAAGTTCGCCGCCACGTGGAGGAATTAACCATGCTCCACAACCTCGCTCTGCATATGAGTTCAACGCTAGACAAAAACCACATCATGCAGGCCGGCTTGCGGGCCATTGTTGAATCCTTGAGATATTCCCATGCATGGATTGCGTTGTGGAGTAAGGAACGCCAGGTGTTTGACCACATCCGCGCTTATGGCGGGCCTCAATCATGGTCATCAGACCTTGAAAGCTTGACCATCCCAGAAATGCAGGAGGATCTGTTAACCAGGACTCTTCAGAGCACAGAACCGATTGTGATTGAAGATATCCAGGACCTTCTAGAACATGGACATTCCGCCACCCGACGGCTGATCACTGAAGGCCAACTACAAACCGGAGTGGCGCTTGCTCTCGTCAGCCAACATCAACCACTCGGCGTCCTCATAGCAGGAAACCCTCAGGCTCACGCCCCTTCTATTGCCGAGCAACATTTACTCTCGACCATCGTTCATCAACTGGCGTTGGCCTTAGATACGGCCCTCGCCTATGACGAAATCGAAGCTCTCAATGTGGGGTTAGAGGAAAAAGTTCGGCATCGAACGGCTGAACTCCAACAGGCCAACTCTGACTTGGAATCGGCTAATACCCGCCTTAAAGAACTGGACCAATTGAAATCCCAGTTTCTTTCTCATTGCTCCCATGAACTGCGGACGCCCCTCACCTCCATTAAAGGCTTCACAGAAAATTTGCTGCAGGGCCTGGTCGGGCCGCTCGCCGAACGCCAGCACCTGTACCTGACCAGAATCAGTGCCAATGCTAATCGTCTCACTCGCATGATTGGTGATCTCCTAGATCTTTCCCGCATTGAAGCAGGGACGGTGCGGCTATCCCATCAAGCCGTCTCTCTTCCCGCTTTATTGGAAGAAGTCACGCAGGAACTCATCCCTCTAACACAAACAAAAAACCAACAGCTAGTGGTGGAAGGGACAGACGAACCTCTGACCGTATGGGGAGACCCCGATCGCCTGCATCAAATACTCACAAACCTGCTTCACAATGCTTACAAATTTACCCCGGATGAAGGCCGTATCACCGTGACCGTCTGTCAGAACCCGCCCCAACACATCACATTGTCGGTTGCGGATACCGGCACGGGCATCCCTCAAGATGCACAAGTCAATCTCTTTCAACCGTTCTATCAAGCCCACCGATTGCCGGAAATTGGCACACAAGGGTTAGGGCTGGGCCTTTCCATCGTCAAACATCTGGTCGAACTGCATGAGGCCTCGATTACCGTCGACAGTATCGTTGGCCAAGGAACAGCCTTCCACATACGATTCCCCCAATATCTGCCGCCTCCACTCGCACCGCAGCCGGAAACTGCTACGCCAACTTGACCCTCCAAAAATCTTACCTGACGATCCCCATGTGGTAGGCAATATTTTCACAAAAACTCTCATGATTTTTTCACGTCTGCCGATACACTGAATAGTATTGCTTACTAATTATTTTTTAAGGAGGTGCTCTCATGGCCAAAGTTGTGAAAAAGAAACCCGTGAAAAAGGCCGCTGTTCGCATGAAGAAGGCGACGACAAAGAAAAAAACGTCACGATAACGACTTCGGGCGTTACCTTGTGTAGATCCGGGGGGTGGGACTCTGCTCTCCGGAATACACTTCTCCCCTGCACCAATTCCCGTTTCTTGTCCCTCTCCTCACAACCTCAAACTACGAATACCAGAAGTCAGCTCCCAGTCTTTCTAGTACACAAGATTGACTACTCGGTCTGAAACAGTTGAGTATAAGGACTCGGTTATGTGATAAGAAAAGGTCTAGATATCACAGCCTGAACCTCAACGGCAGTAAAAGAAGAGCATGGCAATCAACGCACAGACTCAACTTTGTGGCCTTTTAGGAAATCCCGTCGAACATTCCCTTTCTCCGGCGATTCATAATGCCGCATTTCAAGAACTGGGATTGAATTTCGCCTACCTGGCCTTCCCGGTTGAAAATCAAGATTTGGAGCATGCCATACGCGGCATCCGCGCAATAGGACACATCCGAGGATTCAGCGTCACCATTCCCCACAAAGTGTCAATCATGCCGTTCTTGGATTCCATTGAAACAACGGCCCAACACATCGGCTCGGTGAATACTATTCTGAAGGAAAATGGCAATCTGATTGGCTCAAATACCGACGCGACTGGAGCGCTTCAAGCATTGCGGCTCGGGGGGGTTCACTTAGAGGGACAACGGGTCGTCATGATAGGTTCAGGAGGCGCAGCACGAGCCATTGCATTTGGTCTCTGTGTTGAGGGAAAGATCCAGAATCTCACGCTGTTGGGCATTGACGACAAAGAACGAACGGCTCTTGCCAGAGATCTTCGAAACAAAACAGAGACGCCAATCACCGACTATCCCTTGAATCACTCCACTTTAAGTACTGCCCTGAGCTCCTCCCAGCTTATGATTCATTGTACTCCCATTGGTATGCATCCAAACATTGAACAAAGTTGCGTCCCTCAAACTCTTCTTCATCCAGGATTAACTGTTATGGACATCGTCTACAACCCGCTGAATACCCAACTGCTTAAAGATGCTCAGGCTGCTGGTTGCCACACAATCCAAGGCCTTGACATGTTTTTACATCAAGCCGTCGGACAATTCGAACTGTGGACCGGTGAATCCGCCCCCGTTGATACCATGCGAAACATTCTTACCACTCACTTCAAGTAGCGCGAATTCAGCAATTCCTTTCTTATTCTTCTCCCCTCGCCACCTTGGGGGAGAGGGCTAGGGTGAGGGGGAAAAGATCAAGAGGCAATACGAACTACCAAACCATGAACATCATCTTAATCGGATACCGAGGCACGGGAAAAAGCACCGTCGCCAAAATTTTAGGGCAACGACTAGCACGGAAGGTTCTGTCTACCGATGCCGAAATCGTGAAAGAAGCGGGGCAATCCATCCCTCAAATTGTCGAACAGTTCGGCTGGGATCACTTCCGGGAACTAGAAACGCAAATGTGTCGAGAACTCCAGAACCAACACGACCTGATCATCGACACTGGCGGAGGACTGATCCTGAAAGACGAGAATGTCAAGATACTCAAATCTCACGGAGTCTTTTTTTGGCTGACGGCTGAAGTCCCAACGATTGTGAAAAGAATCTCAGGAGATACTCAACGACCCTCGCTCTCAGGCACCAAATCGTTTACAGATGAAATCGAGGATATCCTCAAGGAACGCACCCCCAAATACCAAGCCGCCGCGGATCACGTCATTCCCACCGACCAATCTTCTCCGGATCAAATTGCCGATACTATCTTTGGCCTCCTGTGAAAATAGCGCCCTTCACTGGAAAGACTTAGGGGTCAGACTCGATTAAATACTACAACCAATGATAATCTCCCTTGCCTGACACCCAGTTTAATCGAGTCTGACCCCTAAAAATAGAATGGAAGACTATTGCAGAAGCCCTTGGGTTGTTGAATGGACTCAATATCTTTTGGATAGCTATGTCCGTTTGGTTAAACAGGACCTCATCGTGAGAGAAGGAACACCGCAGGAACAAGCAGAGTGCCTCTTCCACAGTCCAATTGTCGTCGCATCCCACGGGCTGGTAGACGACCCAATTCTTAATTATGGCAATCAGGCCGCGTTAGATTTATGGGAGATGCATTGGGACCAATTTACCAAAACCCCGTCACGGCTCACGGCTGAACCAATCAATCGCAAGGAACGGGCACGCATGTTAGAACAAGCCAAGACCCACGGATACATCAGCGACTACCGAGGTGTGAGGATATCACACAGCGGAAAACGGTTTTTGGTCGAACGGGCCACAGTGTGGAATATTCAAGGTCCAGGCGGAACCCCACTTGGCCAAGCCGCCACCTTCTCAGCATGGACCTATCTATAAGCAGACTCTTTCGAAAAGTCTTGTATCAATTTAAAGTTCCAGCATTGGGTATAACCCAAAATAATTGCAGGGATCGCCAATATGAAGTAAACTGATAATTATCAGTAAATATTCCGTTGAAAGGAGCGCTCATGTTTACCATTGATTCCATCCGGCCTGTCTCCGATTTTAGCCGCAAGCCAGCCGAGCATATTAAACGGCTCAAAAAGACTGGACGGCCTGAAGTGTTAACGGTTAATGGCAAAGCCGAATTGGTCATTCAGGATGCAAAGTCGTACGAAGAAACGATGAGTCTCTTGCATTCCCTCAAGCAAATTGCCCAATCGAAAAAAGAACACGAGACGGGCAAAGGGACCTCTGCCAAGAAAGCGTTTGCCCGGATCAGTAGAAAACTTGCTGCGGTCTATCCCGATGCGGGCTTTTAAAGTCCATATTCCCCCGACCGTAGAAGCGGAAATCGAACACTACGTGCATAAAATCGCCCAGGATTCCGTGACCCGAGCGGTCAAATGGTACAAGGAGCTCATGGACAAGATCGCCACGTTAGAACGATCACCCGCCCGTTGTCCGTATGCTGATGAAATGGCCTTTCATGATTTTGAGATCAGAAATTTACTTTTTGGCCAGTATCGCATTCTCTTCCACATCAAGGGCCAGACCGTTCAGGTGTTGCATGTGAAACATGGCAAGATGGAACGCCGTCCTCTTGCGTAATACCTTCCCGCTCCGCTCCATCTAACAGAATACTCTGCTCGGTTACATTTTTGAGGCTATCCGGACAGTGTTGGTGACTCGATTCTTTCTCTATGGGCCTGTTGAAGCATGAGTTCAGCCACAACATTGGTATCGAGAATGATCATGAGATCATACGACTCGAACCACGATGAGAACCTCTCTCAGGCAGTGCAAGATCGACTCCGCCGTGTGCACCAAAATACCTCTGAGCCAGGTCCAGAATGTTCACTTCATTACCTGACTCAAACCCTGATGCCTTTTCAAGAATGTTCCGTACATAGGCCTCAAGGGATATTCCGTTCTTCGCAGCTTGCACACGTAACCGTTCTTTTGACTGTTCTGGCAAATATTAGGTCCCTTGCCTCGGTGATTTTATCTGGGCTATGGTGAGCTCAGGCGGTGCAGGAGATTTAGCTATCTGATCACATTGAGAAAATCATGATTCTTGCCGGCGACATCGGCGCCACCAAAATTAATTTAGCCCTGTATGATTGGGACAAGGAACGCGTGGATCCTATTCGTGAGGATACCCTCTACACCACAGACTATGAGTCTCTGGAAGAAGCATTGACAGAGTTCCTTGAGGAATCCCAGCCAATGGAGCTGGATGTTGAGGACGAACCCGAAGACCCCCCGGTTAAATCCGAACCTTCGAACACCCCTGTGACGGCGGCCTGTTTTGGGGTACCCGGCCCGGTGCTGAACAATGCCTGCCGTACCACAAATATCCCGTGGACCGTGAACGGAGATACGCTCGCCGAATTTTTGGAAATTCCCCACGTACGGCTCTTAAACGATCTCGAGGCCACAGCCCATGGTCTTCAAATCTTACAGCCCAACGAAATTGAAGATCTCAATCCTCAGGCCCCCTCACCTCCGCCAGATGGAACACGTGCCTTACTTGCCGCCGGCACCGGCTTAGGAGAATCGTTACTCCTTTGGACAGGAAAGGATTATCATATTTGTCCTTCAGAAGGCGGGCATGCCGATTTTGCCCCTAATAACGATTTGGAAATTGAATTACTACGCTATCTCCGCACGAGTTATTTACATGTGAGTTACGAACGGGTCCTTTCTGGACCGGGCTTGCATCTGATTTATCAATTTTTGCGTGATACACAAAAAAACGAACCGACCTGGTTTGCCGAAAAACTTGTCACCGGGGATCCCGCCAGTTTAATCGCAGAAGCCGGGTTAGAGGGGAAGCCGGAGATCTGCAAGAACACGTTACACATGTTTGTTTCAATATACGGCGCCGAAGCCGGCAATATGGCGCTCAAAACTTTGGCCAGGGGCGGCGTATACATTGGCGGAGGCATTGCGCCAAAGATCTTACCTACGCTACAGGAGGGAACGTTCATGAAGGCCTTTTTAGCCAAGGGCCGCTATAAACGTTTGCTCAGCAACATTCCTGTTCGGGTCATTTTAAATCCTCACGCCGCATTGCTGGGAGCTGCATCGGTCGCAGCCAGCATGAAATCATAAACGCGCGTTTCATTCTCCCCTTTCATGTCTGCATTGACACCTGACCAGCAGAAAACCCAAGCCGCAGAGAAGGCGGTGGAATATGTGTCAAACGACGCGATTCTTGGATTGGGCACCGGATCCACGGTCCGCCATTTCCTGACAGCTTTAGGACAGCGCATCAAGGATGGCCTACGGGTGCGTGGCGTACCCACTTCACAAGCGACAGCAGCCTACGCGAAAGAACTGGGCATTCCATTATTAGACAATGACGTTCCCTGGGATATTGATGTGGCCATCGATGGGGCTGATCAAGTCGACCCGCAACAGAATCTCATAAAAGGCGGAGGCGGCGCATTGCTCAGGGAAAAGATTGTGGCGCGTGCGGCTCGAAAATTTCTGGTCATTGTGGATTCCGCCAAGAATGTTCCCCAACTCGGTTTACCCTTTCCCCTGCCTATTGAGGTTCTTCCCTTCGGATGGCGCACCACGCAACACAAGGTTGAACAAATGGGATGGCCTGCTCCCCGGCGCGAACAAACCGGGCAACCGTTTGTCACCGACAATGGGAATTTCATCATTGATGCCCACATTCCCCGCATTGACGATCCCAAGGCCCTTGAATCCACTCTTCTGCACCTTCCAGGCGTCATTGAATGCGGACTCTTTGTCAACATCACGTCGCTCGTGATTGTGGGAACCGATCAAGGACCACGCCTTACGGAACCAGCTCATTCCGCATCGCCCTAAGAAATCGCTCTTTTTTCTCACCGTTCGTACATTCCGCTCATGCGCGTGATGATGATATGATACAATTATCGTTTCAGGCTTTCCTCTAGAACCAAGGCTAGGAAGCTTGGGAATGAGCTTGTGAAAACCGATAAAAGTATTGGTAAGGAGTGATATATGAAGCCATTGTTGAACGTAGCAGAGCCAACAAAGAACTGGGTAGGATATTTATTCATAAAACTTGCCATCGTGGGTGTCCTTGGATTTACACAGATCCAATGCTCCGAAGGTCCTTCTCAGGCCCCTTCAGCCACCACCTCCCCTGCTGATCGTATGACAACGGCCCAATCGCAGCCAGCAGTCGCATTGGCTTCGGATACCCCTCCAATTGTCAAAGTTGCCACTCCTCTCTTGGCTTCGAATGAGACCTTTATTCAAGTGTCTAGAGACGCCATGGCATCCGTGGTCAACATTTCCGCCACAAAACGGACCGTTCAGGCGCCGGAGACCCCTTTTTCGGATGATCCGTTTTTTCGGCGATTTTTTGGAGAAGAATTTGAACGCCGTTTTAGACAACCGCAGGAACGGCAAGAACAGGGGTTAGGATCGGGCGTCATTGTGTCTGATGACGGATATATTGTGACGAATAATCATGTGGTCGAACAAGCCGATGAACTCATGGTCCTCTTAGGCGATAAACGAAAACTCCCTGCCAAACTCATCGGCACTGACCCCAAGACGGACTTGGCCGTGATCAAAATCGATGCGAAGGATCTTCCGGTTTTACCATGGGGAGACTCAACGGGCCTTCAAGTCGGAGAATTAGTACTCGCAGTGGGCAACCCGTTTGGCCTGAACCAGACCGTCACAATGGGCATTATTAGTGCCGTAGGGCGGGCCAATGTGGGCATCGTGGATTATGAAAATTTCATCCAGACCGATGCCGCCATCAATCCGGGCAACTCAGGCGGAGCGCTTGTCAATCTGCATGGGCAGCTCATCGGCATCAATACGGCGATTTTTTCGCGCACGGGCGGCTACATGGGTATTGGCTTTGCCATTCCCAGTCAGATGGTCCAGCATGTCATGCGAAGCCTCATCGGACACGGGAAAGTCATTCGCGGCTGGTTAGGCGTCTCCATCCAAGATTTAACGGAGGACTTGGCGAAACAATTCGAGACTCCTGATACTCAAGGCGCATTGGTTGGCGATGTATTCAGCACCAGCCCGGCGGGCCTGGCCGGACTCCAACGAGGCGATGTTATTCGGCAGTACAATAACGTTCTCGTCAAGAATCCGACTCATTTGCGGACGTTGGTGGCGGATACCGCCCCCAACACTTCCGTTCCATTACTGGTGTGGCGAGATGGCGGAGAGGTTGAGCTTTCGGTATCCATTGGCGAAATGCCAAAAGATGTGACGGCCTTAGCCAAAGCCGATCCCGGCTCACTTGAAGGCGATCATGCTTTGGCGGGTCTCTTCGTGGAACCCCTGAAACCCGGACAAACAGCAGAGGGGAATGGTGTGATGGTGACGAAAATCAAGCCCAATTCTCCCGCTGAACGTGCGGGCATCCGTCCTGGGGACATTCTGGTAGAAGTGAATCGTCAAGTCATCCGGTCTGTCGCGGAGTTTGAAGAGATAGCCGGAGACCTCAAAGCAAACGATTCAGTGCTTGCCCTTATACAACGGGGCAAGGGGACGATATTCCTGACCATTAAACCATCATAAGACTATGTCCGTGAAAAACATGGGCCGTATTAGCCCTCTCTATTTCTTGATCCTGATATTTTCAGCAGCGCCTGTGATGCTAGAAGCCACATCGTCACAGGACATTGCAATCTATGCAGACCCGCCATTCTTTTCTCCCAACCAGCTCACTATTGCGATGGGCACACCGCTCACCTGGAAAAATCGGACACATGAGCCCCATACTATTGTGGCAGACGACTGCCGGAGAGGTTCCCACTGTTCCTTTGATTCGGGTTTTCTGGGGCCCAACGCCCGCTACACGCTGCCTCAACTCACGCCCGGACTCTACCCCTATCATTGTGGTATCCACCCATTCATGCGTGGCCTCCTCACCATCCGTCCACCACAGTCATTCCCCTCTTCCGATATTTAAGGGCAGCTTCCAACACTCGTCTCTTTCCTGTGATTGCACCTATCAGGCTCAAATGGTACATTCTGGGCATAGGACATAGAGTGGCTTGATGCTTCGTGGTTATCTGTAAGACTGATATATCGGTCCCATCGTCTAGGCTGGTCTAGGACGGCACCCTCTCAAGGTGCAGACACGGGTTCAAATCCCGTTGGGATCACCATTTACCTGACAATTGAATTAGGATGGCTTGTGATCGGCGGGGCTTCTGACCTGTTAGGTATCAAAGGCTAAATGTGGCCGTTGATATCATCAATATTCAACAGTCCTGTTTCCAAAAATTCATGGAGAACCAGTCACCAAGAAGTTCTTCCTGTGTTTCTTCTTAATTTATTTATCAGCAATAGTAATGGTACTCCCGTCGGCGGAAACATCAATATCTATCATCTCACTTCCAAGTTCACCCACAAACTCATAGCCGACAACTTTCATGCTCGCTGAGTGGCTGGCTTCAATGTACGTCGGTTTAAAACCAGGCATTTTTCTCTTAATCGCCTTCATGACTGCGCCTGGAACCATGTTGTCCGGAAAAACGACCTCAATCTCCTGGATTTCTCCATTGGGATACACGTCATACTCAAAGTGCCGTCCATCCTTTAAAACCCCCTGAATTTCATACACGAAACCACCATCAGGTTCGGTTTCGGTGTTCGCGCTTTTATACGTAGCATCCGGGAATTTTTCTTGTGCGCTTTTAAGAATGGCTTCAGGGACCGCATTCAGTTCAACCGGTTTCTCAACGCCAGCCCAAGCATTCATAGCCCCCATCAGACCCAGGACACACGCCATACCGACTATTCGCACGTTGAACGCATACATATCTGAATCTCCCTACTTCTTTCCGCCCTTGCCAGCCAACAATTCAGAGAGTTCCTCACGCAGTACCTGCCAAAAGCCCTGTAAATTGGCATACTTGTTATTGACTTGATCAAGATAGCTTTCTAATTCCTCAATCGCTGCATGTTGTTCCGTTTCAATCTCACGTTGTAATTGTTGTTTCAGTTGGGCAAGTGTCTCTTCAAGATCATTAACCTTTTGTTCTAAGACTTGTTTACGGGAAACGACTTTATCCATGATATTGCCCTCCTCAATTCTTGACTACCAACCGAGTGCCTGACTGACGCCAATGAGCAGCAGCGGAACCAAAAAAAAGACACAGCCGATGTAGAGAGCCACATAGAGTTTCTTCTTCATGGCCATTTCTGCCAGCGCTTCAGCCGCATGAATCGGGATATTCCGTAAAAACGGAATCCCATAGATCACAACCACACCAATAACATTATAGACGAGGTGAACAAGCGCTACTTGCAAAGCAAAGATGGCATTCGCTCCCGTAACAGCAGTCGCCGCAAGCAAGGCGGTGATACAGGTGCCAATATTCGCCCCTAAGGTAAAGGGATACACTTGTCGTAAACTAAACACACCGGTTCCTGCCAATGGGACAATGAGACTCGTCGTTGTAGAGGATGACTGCACAAGAACCGTAATGGCGGTCCCTGTCGTGATGCCTGATATTGGGCCACGACCAATTGCACCATGTAAAATTTCTTTGGCGCGGCCAACCATCAGCACCTTAAGCAGCTTGCCAATAAAAGAGATCACAAAAAAGATCATTACAATTCCCAGGACAATGAGCAAAGAACCCGCAATGACCTCGGATAACCCAAGGCTCCCGAACGTGCTTTGTAGAGCTTTGATCGGTGGTTTAACGATGGGCTTCATGAAATTGAAGCCCTTCATCGACAGCGAATCACCGCCGATCATCAGATTGGCCAGTGCCGCTCCTGTTTTCTGCAAAATCCCAAACATGATTTCTAACGGCAAAAAAATCACGACGCTGATCAGATTAAAAAAATCGTGAATCGTGGCTGCGGCAAAGGCTCGTTTGAATTCTACCCCTTGTTTCACATGTCCCAAACTGACGATGGTATTGGTGATCGTCGTGCCGATATTCGCACCCATGACCATCGGAATGGCAATAGCAACCGGTAAACCCCCAGCCACCAGACCCACAATGATGGACGTGACCGTACTTGAAGATTGAATCAGAGCCGTTGCCACGGTTCCAATGACCAGAGCCGTAACCGGATTGCTGGCAAACGCAAACAGTTCCTTAGCTTGTCCACCAGTTGCAGCTTTAAAGCCGCTTCCAATCATGCCGACTGCAACCAACAAAAGGTAGATGAGACAGGCAACCATAAACCACTGTTGAAAATTGGCCGACGTGGTTGTTGGACTTTGATCGTAAGTTGTCGTCGCAGACATATGATCCCCCCGCTTTCCTCAACACTCCTTATACGATGATGGAGTCTACCTTAAAACTCTAAGGTTACAAATACATGACAAATATATGTCTCTGAAGTTAAAAATATGACGGACCCGACTTGCGTCACCTCGTCCATCATATAAATCGACATACCATTGAGGGGCAACTCGCAAATGTTTGGCCGCGCACAGACCCTACTAAGGCCAACGTTAACGAAGCCTCATTCTCCAGAGTTGTATACGAGGGGTTCAGAACCCCGGTGTCATCCCCGCAGTTTTTAGCGGGGATCCATCCGAAAAAGACAGAACCTGGATTCCCGATGAAAGATGTCGGGAATGACAGATGGCAGGCTATTGTCGAACTTCAAACAGATACGTTAAGCTTTTTCAAAACTACCTCATCAGAAAGAGAAAGAATGGGGTAGCACTTTGTACGTATCCAAATCCACTCAAGACATTCAAAAAATCCTTGAAGCATAAACCACTGCTCATCCCTCCCCGATTCCAACTGTAAGGACCTACATCAACGAACTTGAGGACCAGAACGACCCCATGAGCACGCGAACATTTCACGATGGTGAAAGTGATGGACTGGAAGCCCTCGAAGCCCTGGACCCTGAGACTATTCGTTCATTTTCTGATCTGCTAGGAGCCATGAAAAAGACAGCCTTCGGAGGACGTCGCTTAGGCGAAGCCTTTGAGATTCTTTCTAAAATGGTACAAGACCCCGACTGCGCCGTAGTCATGACACTCTCCGGTGCTATGACAATTGCGAAAATGGGCAAAATCATTTGCAGCATGTTGGATCGAGGTATGGTACAAGCCGTTGTATCAACTGGAGCGCTGATTGCTCATGGTCTCACCGAAGCGGTGGGGAAAACGCACTATAAGTACCACCCGTCCATGACCGACGTCGAACTATTCGAAAAAGGTTATAACCGGGTCTATGACACGCTTGAAATGGAATTGAATCTCAACCATGTTGAACAAGTGGTTGGTGAAACACTCAAGCGCCTGACTCCTGAAACGCCATTGTCTTCCGAAATACTCACCCGTGAATTGGGCAAAACCTTACATGACAACTATCCTGGTGCGGGTATCCTAAAAAGTGCGTATGAGCAAAAAGTGCCGGTCTATATCCCGGCCTTCACGGACTCCGAGTTAGGTTTGGATGTCTCGATTTGGGGAATGAATAGCAAGAAACCGGACCAGGCAGGGAAAACGGACCAGGAAATTTGGAATCAACTTCGGCAGTCCTGCCCCACATTCAATCCCTTTCTGGATTTAAATAGTTACACCGAAACACTTCTCTCTGCCAAACGGCTTGGTATATTTACGATTGGCGGAGGCGTCCCCCGGAACTGGTCGCAACAAACACCCCCCTATATTGAAATACTGAACCTACGTATGGGCACAGATCTCACTCCCCCACGCTTTCACTATGGGGTAAGAATTTGCCCAGAACCAGATTATTGGGGCGGCTTAAGCGGCTGTACCTATGAGGAAGGCGTCTCATGGGGAAAGTTCGTGCCGAAAAAAGAGGGCGGACAATTTGCTGAAGTATTAAGCGACGCCACGGTGGTCTGGCCTCTGCTCATGATGGGACTCCTTGAACAAACGAGGTAACCAGATACATCTGCATCCACCAATACTTCTTATTTCCCTCGACAAGTTTCATGAAAGATGAGACAATTGGGAAACTGAAAGTACACCTATCGCCAAATACATATATGTTCAAAAAACATTATTTTCTACCTATTGCCTTGGGCCTCATTTTTTTCGGACTTCCTGTGCAAGCCCAGGCCCCTGATTTTTTGATTCAAGACGATGATGTAGTGAGAGGCGATCCCACGGCGCCCATTACCTTAGTCGAGTATTCCGATTTTACTTGTCATTTTTGTAAAAAGTTTTTCCATGAAACGTTTCCGAAACTGCTCTCAGAATATATCGAAACGAAAAAGGTCCGTTTTGTCTATCGAGACTTTCCACGAGGGTTTGGCAATCCCCTTCGCGCGGCTGATGCCGCCCGGTGCGCGGGAGAACAAAATGCCTATTGGCCGATGCATGACCGGCTCTTTAACAGCAACGGTGATTTCAGCCCTGAAAGTCTTAACAAATTTGCAACGGAGCTGAATTTACAAAAAACTCAGTTTTCTGAATGTCTTGATTCACACAAATATTTTTCTGATATTGAAAAAGACTTGAAGGATGCCGGTGCGCTGGGCATCCGAGGAACGCCAGGCTTTGTTCTCTTCCCCACGCAGGTTCCCGACGATCCAAATTTAATTGTGATTCCCGGGGCCTTCCCCTACGAAACCTTTAAGGAAGAAATCGATAAATTGTTAAATATTCAATCTCGTTCCCCGGCGGCCTCTCTACCTTCTTCGTAACTTTTCTGGCATTCGATATTTCGCAGAAGGGCGACTGATCGTCGTCTTTTCATTGATATCATTACCTCAATCAGGGTACATTGCTGTTGTCACGCGTCATGTGAGAACAGTCAAATCTCAACTTTACAAGGAATGTCCATGACAGACGCATCTTCGTTTTGGCCGGTTGAATGTGGAGAAGGAGAGCCCGATCTCTTTGTATGTTTATCCTGTTTAGATGAAGTCTTTCAGGCCAAAGTTCCAGTGGAAGGCTGTCCGGGATGTCAGGCCATCGGCACGTTTGAACCTTTCACGTTGGAGGCCATTAGGGGATGGGGCACTCCCGAACTCATCCAAAAAGCCGAACAGTGGCCCTCAACTGCAATTCCTGTTCAGGGCACCAACTCTGATCAGCCAGTCGGGTAAACACTCACTTTTCGAGAACTACATAAACCAATGCCGGCCCGCAAGGCACAACCTTTCCTGTTAAATGGAAACTGGATTGAAACTCCTCTCACGGAATCCATTCCCAATCCCTATACCGGCGCCACAATAGCCAACGTCTGCCAAGCTGAATCAACTCACATTGATCAAGTCATTGAATTGATGCCGCGCGCCGCTGAAGAATGTGCGGCGACTCCAGCATATGTCAGATCCCGCGCGTTGACCACGATCGCCGATGGAATCATTGCTCGGCATGAGGAATTTTCGAAAACACTCAGTGAAGAAGCTGGCAAACCCATCACGGACGCACGGCGGGAAATAGACCGTGGAATTCAAACCTTTCGTCTGGCAGCCGAAGAAAGCACACGCATTCCAGGTGAAACCATCCCAATGGATCTTACCCCAGGCGGAGAAGCCTATACAGCCAGCCTCAGACGTTTTCCGCTGGGCCCCGTGCTTGGGATCACGCCTTTTAATTTTCCTCTAAATTTGGTCGCCCACAAAGTGGCGCCTTGTTTAGCGGTGGGCAATCCCGTCGTTTTAAAACCCGCACCGCAGACACCATTGACCGCCTTGCTCTTGGGAGAAGTCTTTTTAACCACGGACCTTCCTCCCAGCGCCCTGAGCATCATTCCCTGTTCCAACGATTTAGCGGAGCGAATGGTGGAACACCCTATCTTTCAGGCTTTGAGTTTCACGGGGTCAGTCGGCGTAGGCTGGATGTTGAAGAGCAAAGCCGGCCCCAAACGTGTGCTATTAGAATTGGGCGGCAATGCCGGAGTCATTATTGAGCCTGACGCCGATGTTGAAACAGCCGTTACCCGGTGCGTCGCCGGAGGATACGGCTATGCAGGGCAAACTTGCATTTCCGTTCAACGAATCTATGTGCATCAATCGCAATATGATCGATGCCTCCAAGCTTTTGTGAAAAAAGTGCAAGCATTGCCCACGGGAGATCCAGGCCTGGACACAACCATAGTCGGCCCGCTCATTAACGAGCAAGCGGCCATCCGGGTCGAAAACTGGATTCAAGAGGCTGCGGCTCATGGAGCCGTCATCCAAACAGGAGGGACGCGAAAGAAATCCGTGATGACGCCTACCGTCCTCACCAGCGTTCGCCCCACGATGAAGGTGTGTTGCGAAGAAATATTCGGCCCCGTGGTGACCGTGACCCCCTATGAGCAGGTCGATGAAGCCTTTGCCCTAATCAATGACTCCCCCTTTGGCTTACAAGCGGGCATCTTTACCACCAACATCGATGTGATGTACCGCGCGTATGCCAAACTAGAAGTCGGCGCCGTCCTCATTAATGAAATTCCAACATTCCGCGCAGATCACATGCCCTACGGAGGCATCAAACATTCCGGGCTGGGACGTGAAGGCGTTCGCTACACCATTCAGGAGTTAACGGAGCCGAAGCTGCTCATCGTGAAATCACCATCTTCCTAGACATTTCTTGCAAAATGCCAAAGCTTGACCTTGCACCTTTCGCCCTACTCTTGTTAAAAATGGGCCTTTAAAAATTGGGAGAGACTCAGGATCACTCCCATTGAGTGTCATCGGGGAAATTCCCCTGTCCCTTCCTTCACGCTAACGATACAGATAAAGGAGTTACGATGGTCCCAACTCACATGTTTCTCACTAAGGGTGTGGGTATCCACAAAGAAAAACTCACGTCTTTTGAAGAAGCCTTGCGGAGTGCAGGGATTGCGTACTGTAATTTGGTAAGCGTCTCATCCATCCTCCCGCCTGATTGCAAAATTATTCCGCGCAAACGAGGCGAAAAACTGCTCAATCCTGGCGAAATTACCTATTGCGTCATGGCGCGAACCGATACGAACGAACGTAACCGGCTCATTTCTTCTTCCGTGGGTGTGGCCGTTCCCTCTGGCCGAAAATATAACTATGGTTATTTATCCGAACATCATGCCTATGGGGAAACCGACGAAGAAGCAGGAGAATATACCGAAGACTTAGCGGCGCAAATGTTGGCCACCACGTTGGGTATTAAGTTCGATCCCAATGTGGCCTGGAACGAACGGAAACAAGTGTTCAAAATGGGCAATGATATCGTTCGCACCCAAAACATTACCCAGTCGGCGATTGGCAAACCCAACCTGTGGACCACCGTTGTGGCCTGCGCTGTATTTATTCCCTTAGAGAACTTGCCCCCTGAACGGAAGTCTCGCACTGGCAGAAGAAAATAAGCCTTTTCCACTGAGTTACCATCATATTTCTTGTAAAGCCCTACCTCTTTTACAAATAGGACATCTACACAGAAAATTCTGCCCAGAGAATCGTATGGTCTGACGGCTGTTCAGCTTTTCGTGCATTGACATCAACCTTAATTGTCCGGGAATGCGAGAGAAGAGGTGGAGTGACCATCATATGGTCAATGCGCCATCCACGGTTGGCTTCTACGGCATCCGGGCGCCGGTAATCCCAAAAGGTAAATTGCTGGCGGCGTGGATAGTGATGGCGAAACACATCCACAAATCCCCATGAGACGGCATCCGCATAGGCATTCCGCGCATCTTCATGAAAACACACATGCTTGAGGTGTTTTTCAGGATGATGAACATCGATGGGTTCCGGAGCCACATTCATATCCCCACACCAAATGGCCGGTTTCTTGACGGAAAGGTGTTTCGAAAAATATTTCTTTAACCGCTGAAACCATTCAAGCTTGTACGTATACTTTGGAGAATCCAGAGCATATCCTTGCGGAATGTAGGTATTGATTATCGGAATCCCTTGAATAATCACTCGCCCCAGACGTGTGGCATCTTCCTCCCCTTTTCCATCTTGGAATCCGAAGGTCACGTCTTCGGGTTCCGTCCGGCTAAAGATCGCCACACCGTTGTAAGACTTTTGTCCGCAAAAATTGATGACATACGGTAAATCCGCAAAGGCTTCCAAGGGGAAATCCTGATCTTGGACTTTCGTTTCTTGAAGACACATGACATCTGGCTTGTGCCGGCGCAGCCAAGGATGCAGAATATCAATTCTTTTTCGGAGTGAATTCACATTGTAGGTGGCAATTTTCATAATGGCCTAGCTTTCTATTTTGCCTATGAGTCCGAATATGTCTTTAACCGAAGAAGAATGGCGCGTTTTTGCTGATCACGATTTTTTTCTCAAAAAGGCCGCGATTTCCATCAAGCTCAAGCAGACCTTGGGGGAACTCCACCGATCATTACAACCCGAGTTAGCCAATCATCCACTCCTGGCCCCGGAAGGGTTTGATCCGGAGGCGGTCCAATTCGTCAAAGGCGAACATCTGGAAGATTGTCCGTACCAATATCTAGATTTCCCACGATATTACACACGACAGGACAAACTCGCCTTTCGTTCACTCTGTTGGTGGGGTCACCATCTGGCGTTCGCGCTCATTGTGGAAGGGGCACTCGTCAAAGACTATCGAAAGAATCTCTTTAACCGGTTCTCGGAAATTGCTGACCGTCACCTCAGTTTGTCCTTGAGCTCATCTTTATGGGAATGGAAAGCCGGAGCAGGCTTGACCATAGACATCACTAAAGATCGCCGTTCAGAAATTGCAGCCGTCCTAGACCACCGTACGTTTTTTAAGATCGCAAGATTTCTCCCAATCGAAGATCTCGAAAACGGGAACGAGCACATTATTGAAACAGGCGTCTCAACGTTTCAATCAATCCTTCCCATCATCACACCATAGAATCTAAGATACAGGTAGCTATTCTTGTTATTCCTCTTCTTCCAGCCCTAACTTCGCCATAACCTGTTCAACCGAATAGCTCTGGTCAAGCCGCAGCTCCACCACCTTAATACCGGCGGCCTTCAACACGGTTTCCACAACTTGATCACGAGTTTCTACCTGCTTAGATTCTTCATCTTTTTGAAAATGCACCACAGTCTCTGTCTGAAGGCTACCGGGATGAACCAATACCACATCCAACCGTACCGATTGAATTGTTCGCATAAGTGTCTTTCGCGCCAATTCATCCGTATCTTGAACCAAGACAACCTGCAAAACGGGCAACTTGACTAAGACGAGAAAATAATCTTGAGCAGCCAATCGAATTAAATTGAACAACGTGGCTTCTTCTGCTGTCATTAAGGCACGAGGAGTGACTTCACTGTCTGAAGATTCAGAGAGTATTGGGGGAGACGAACCGGTAGGAATAGGACGACGCCAGACCCAATGCAGGAGAAAAACGACTCCTAAGAGTAATATGATTAAGAAAAAAACTGACAATCCACTAGTGGACATGACGTGATCTACTAACGCGGCAAAGAAAACAAGCCCGTGGTCATAGACTCCATTTTTTTGCTGAGCGAAAGCTGCCAGGTGTCACAGACCCTAAAATGACGGGATGCTGCGCGCCCGTGACTCGAGGCACATTGGCACATGCTCCATGAACCGTTTGATACGCCAATACGGCAAAGGCTTGCGCTTCAAAGGCCTGACTTGACGATCCACATTCATCCATCGTCCGCACCGGAATTGGATCAAATATCTGCTGAAATTCTTTCCAAAGACGGGCATTCCGAACCCCGCCGCCGCCGCAGACAATATCTTCCGGCGCCCGCCGAGTCCATCGCCGGGCATCACTCACCGTACGTGCAATAAAGTGGCAACAGGTGGCTAACAGATCCTGTAGCGACAGATGCCGCCGTCGGGACTGAGCCAAGACTGTTTTGACATAGGCTTTTCCAAAAAGCTCACGCCCCGTGGATTTTGGTGGTTGCCGCTCCAAATACGGATGCGTCAACAACCAGCGCAACAGCCCCGAATGCACCTGTCCACGTTGTGCCAGCCGTCCCCCCCGGTCCATCGTTTGCCGGCCCTGGGTCTCAATCGTCACGAGGGCGTCTAACAGCATATTGCAGGGTCCTGTATCAAAGGCCTGGACATCAGCTAATCGCTCATTTCGGGGAAGCGCGGTCACATTCCCGATGCCACCTAAATTGATCACCCAACGGCCCGCGTGTTTCTGTCGAAACACCAGGAAATGAGTATACGGAACGAGCGGCGCGCCTTCCCCGCCAGCCGCCATATCACGAGCGCGAAAATCTGAAACTGTCGTCATACCTGTGCGTTCAGCAATCACAGCCGGATTACCAATCTGCAGAGTTGACCGAATGGCTCCGATCCCTCGCTCAACCAGCGGTATGGGAAGATGATGAACGGTTTGGCCATGGGAGCCAATTAATTTCACGTGTGTCGGCCGAGTGCCGCTTTCCGATATTGCCTTGAGTGCGGTTTTCGCAAAGATCTCTCCTAATAGCGTATGGAGATGACAAATCTCGGCAACCGTTCCCTGCTCAGCCGCCTGTAAGATAAGCTGTCTCAATCGAGGGGGATAGGAATAACCATAATGCCCAAGCAGCTTGATGGTTAAGTGCTGTCCAGTTCCACGGATATTCACGACAGCCGCATCCACGCCATCGGCCGACGTTCCCGACATGAGCCCAACCACAATCATTCGTAACATCCCGTCATCATGGGTCTGTTGAAAAAAGCCGCCAGCGGCGTTCTCGCCCTTTTTCCGTGCTTACGTCACCAGGATGTTCTTTATTCAGGCCCTGAAGGTGGACGTTGTTTTCGGCGGTCCCAGACCATGCCGGTCTGTTCCTTATCCGAAAACCCTAGTGACGCATAAAAACCTTGATACCGCCTGGTACACAGCCAAAACAATTCGACACGGGCCAGCGACGCATGAGAGAGAATCCTCTGGACCAGGTTTTTTCCAATATCTTGATCCTGATACTTCACATCCACAATGACATCCCAGATGGCGGCCCGGTAGATATAATCCGTGAGGACGCGGCCAAATCCCACTAATTTGGCGCCATCCCAAGCTGAGATAATCACATCGGACTCCCCTAACATCTGCCTAGTGTCTTCTAGAGTTCGACCCTTGGCCCAATCGGCTTGTTCAAATAAGGCCAGAAGTTGTGGGGAATCAAAATCGTGGGAATCGGAATACCTGATCATGCGTTGGCAGATTGTGGCAAGATATATTACACTAAGTCCACTCTAATTTCGTCTCATCCGCACGGAGCTGTTGTTATGTCGATGCTGGTTCGCAAGTGCCCCAAATGTAACAAGTTGTTTTGGAAAAAAGAAGACGAAGTCGAATATGCCGATGAAAATACCTGGAAAGTCGTCTGCAATCATTGCAACCAAGTCTTACGCATTCCACTCATCACCCAAGGGGCCAATGCCGGCGCTCCCAAGATGGGACATTAGTTTTTCGATCCACTCACAACTCTGCCCACACCGTGACTCCTATTCAGACCCATAACCAATGCTCATATACTGGGCAGGAGTGGGGCAAGGGCTCCAAGGGCTTTTCGAATTCCCAGAATCGCATAAATGGCTAGTCGCAACCAAATCCTATTTGGTTCACCGGTTTGTTATTCCGTTAGCTGCTGAGACCTTCATGGTGTTTTCTTGACGGTTTTTAGATTTCCCATTGCAGCGTTGACTGTTGTTATATATCTACTCGGAGTTGCTTGAGCGTCGCTGAATTCGATCGCAAACTCGTTTTTGCCTTCAGGGAGTGTTGAATAATGAAGATATCAACAGCCATATTTCGCCAGAAGGCCCTCGGCGATCAACAGCGTCGGATCTGTTCAAAAAAGCCTGTTCTGAGCCGTTCGATGCATCATCCTGAGCCGTTCGATAAACTCACGATGTACCTGTCGAAGTATCATCCTGAGCCTGTCGAAGGATGGTTCGACGGGCTCACCATGATCGTCGTGCTCCTCACTTCTCACTTTTCACTTCTTACTGGTCTAGAGAACGCGGCTGGCGGCTTTTTTCAACAGACCCTAATATGCTCCTTGAAATCCGAATAAGGTGAGTTGCACAGAGCAACAGTATGGTGACTAGGTGGAGATCAATTCGGCGTAGTATGGTGAGGCAATTGTCTGTTGATCGTTTTCAGAAAATCGGATACAATATTGTATCACAGTTAAAAACGATAAGGAGGCGCGATGCCACTGAGCCTTCGGTTAGGCCGACAACTTGAGCAGAGGGTTACACGCGTGGCCAAACAGTTAAAGGTAAAAAAAGCCGAGGTCATTCGCCGGTCGTTGACCAAGTTTCTTGGCGAAGTGGAACAACGTATGGATCCTTATGAGATCTATGAACGCGTGGCTGATGACATTCCCGCCAGCGGACACGGGAGCCTCTCTACCAACCATCGGGAGGAAGTGTTCAAGAAACTCAAGGCCAAAAAGCGGTCATGATCCTCATCGATACCGGTCCCCTGGTGGCCTTGTTTGATAAGAGTGATCGATTTCACAAGCGGTGCCAGATGGAACTTGGCCGTATTCGGGAGCCGCTGCTTACAACGTGGCCCGTGTTGACCGAGGTTATGTATTTGCTAAGTTTTTCCTCGCGGGCACAAGACTTATGTCTCGACTTTATTGAATCCGGCGGCGTGGATATGGATCCCACCCATGCGTCGCGGCTGTCCCGTATCCATCAGCTTATGCATGACTATGCTGATCTTCCCATGGATTTCGCGGATGCGTCGTTAGTGGCACTCGCTGAAGATCAGGCCGTGACCACAATGTTTACGCTGGATCATAAGGATTTTCGGATCTATCGTCCCAAGCATACTCAACGGTTTCGTCTTATTCCCGAAACATTGCGCTAACACTGTTGCCGCGATGTTCATCGCCTCAGTCTGTTCTTGGTCGTGCCGGAGGCTGAACCTTGACATGCAAACACAGTAATCGATTTCAGAAGGTTCGTAGAATCGCATAAAACCGAAATCACCCAAAAGTGGATTAAACCTAAAAACGGCAGTTGGATCACGAAAGTCTGCACAACCCCTTGACGCGCCTAGCAAATGGAAAAATTGCTTGTCACCCACCAGGTGACCGCACAATTTGTCCATTTCCTATGCACATCAATTGCTTGCACAGCTTTTTCGCGCTCAACCGCAGTCTTTAGGTTAAATTTCTCTTAGAATTACGTTTCCTATTTTTATGAGACATGAACATTGGGCCGGTTTGGATCTGTGCATTACTGGTGGTCTCGACCGCCAGGGAAGCGGCGACGGCCCTCTCGTGGTCCTCTTGCATGGTTTTGGGGCCCCAGGAGATGATTTGGTTGCCCTATGGCACTATCTCAAGGTTCCCGATGCCGTCCGCTTTCTCTTCCCTGCCGCTCCCCTCCGGCTGGATATGGGCTTTGGAGACGCCAGAGCCTGGTGGATGCTGGACATGGAACGCATCGCGCAAGCCAGGGCTCAAGGCCGCTGGGAAGAATTGTCACAAGAAGTTCCGCGCGGTCTCGCGCCTGCACGGACGCAAATACACGAAGTTCTCACCCTGGCGATGAAATCCTTAGCGGTGCCTGCAACATCACTCGTCTTGGGCGGATTTTCTCAAGGCGCCATGTTATCAACCGACCTGGCGCTTCACTCCGATATGCCCTTTGCGGGACTAGCACTCCTCTCCGGCACCCTCATCGCAAAACAGGAATGGCTGACCTGCTTACCAATACGCAAAGGGCTGCCGGTATTTCAAAGCCATGGAATTGATGATCCCATTTTAGCCTTTTCGATAGCCCAACAACTCCGTGATCATCTTCGGACTGCCGGCCTGCCCGTCAGTTGGATAGAATTCTCTGGCGGTCATGAAATTCCCCTCCAAGTGCTCGAAGGCCTTAGCACATTTCTTCAAACGGTCTTGTATCCTGGGGGAAAAAGTAAGAACTGAGGAATAAAGGGACGGGATTCAATAGGAAGAATAACCTCTCACCTCCCTGTTTTTCCTCCTGACTCCTTACCCCTAACTTCTTACCCTTCTACATTGCGCAGAAATTTCCGGCTCGGGTATAGTGACGTCTCCACAGCAAATCATATTTATGAGGATAACCACACCAAAATGATGACATTTGAAGCTCTGAGTACCCAGATCCAAGAAGCGCTAGGCGAGGCAGAAGTTTCTGTCCTTGACCGCACAGGCACGATGGACCATTTTACGGTCACCGTGATTTCCGACGCTTTTGAAGGAAAAAACTTGCTGGACCGCCATCGCATGATTTATCAAGCCCTTGATGAACCCATGAAGGATGGACGCATCCATGCACTCGAAATTCAGGCCAAAACCAAAAACGAAGCCCAAGGAGGATAACCTGCATGAGCACGCCGATTGAAGATGAAATTAACAAAGAAATTGCCGAACACAAAATATTGATTTACGGCAAAGGCACGAAGACCGCACCACAATGCGGTTTTACGGTGGAAACAATGGAATTCTTCAATAAGTTTGGTCATCCCTATGAACTGATCAACGTACTTCCCAACCCTGAGAAGCGTGAAGCCTTGTCCAAAATGACGAACTGGCCAACGTTGCCCAAAGTCTTCATTAATGGCCAATTTTATGGCGACACTGATGTCTTGGGCCCCATGGAGGAAAAAGGGGAGCTACAACCCTTGCTAAAAGCCGCCTTTGCGGATCAGGCCTAGAAGAAGTGAGGAGTAAGGAGTGAAAAGTTAGGGAGTATTGTTTCTTTTTCTCCCTACGCCTCGCCTCTCACGGCTTTTTCGTTTCACGTTTCTCTTCTCTGACCTTTTGCTATCCGCTCCACGAGTTAGGACGTTGTACGTCCACCAGCCGTTCTCGCCTGTTTTTCCTTAATCGATCTCATTATTAAATGGCCAAAGTGTAGGTGTCTAAAGCCTTACGTAGGCTTACCGATACCTATACTCGATGAAAAGCCAATATACCTACAAACTCTGCGCCTTCATGCTCTTGTTTAGTATGCTGTCTGTCTCCACAGCGCTAGGCAACCATCTGGACTCCCCTTCTGCTTCCTCGCATTCAGACACCCATGATCAACCGAAGCAGGACCAGAACAATCCGGCAATCAAGCACCTACCACCTAATCCGCCAACATCGTCTCATAGACAATCTGAGCCCCCTGCCGCCAATCAATCACCTCCGGTCATCACAACCGCTGAACAGCGAATACGAAAAGCTAAGCCCTATACAGCCTATGCCTGGCGACTCATATTAAAAGGGCGATACAAAGCTGCGGTGGGCGCCTATCAACAAGCCATTAAGAAAAATCCCACCTCTGCCCCCTCATATGTCGGGCTGGGCATTGCCTTGACGAATACAGGCAACCTCGACACGGCCAAGAAAGCCTTTCTGAAAGCCATCGACTTGGACTCTCAACTCTCATCAGCCCTTGTACACTTAGGTTATCTCTATGCCCATGGGTCTTTGGGACAAGCTGAACCAGAAACGGCAATCCGTTTGTTTCGCCAAGCTTCACAACTGGGAGACCCCTTTGCCGACATCGCGCTTCTGGATATGAAGCTCTAGCTGTTCTTCCAGAAAACCAGGCTCTCTCAAGAATTTATCCTGCCTGACCGATAGTCACTAACACACAGTGAAAGACAGCAAAGTCGTCGTCAGTTGAGAGAACTCTTAGGAAATTGTCTCAAAGGAGTAAACCTGTATGTTTAGTACAACCAAGTCACACCAAGAACGAGGATTCACTCTGGTCGAAATGATCGGTGTCCTTGCCATCATTGCCATTCTGATTGCCTTGTTACTACCAAGAATTTTCCAACTCGTGGCGTCGTCCAATGCGCGATCCCTGGCTGCCGCAGTGAGAACCTATGAAACAGCCATTACGAATTACTATGCGGATATTGGATCACTCTACCCTCTCAATGCAGGCGGGACTCCAGCGCAAAATGGTAATGGCAACAGCGCCACCGCAACTTCTTTACCTGCACGTCTGACCCTAAATGCAGCAGATCCACTCAATACGGGAGCAAATTCCTGGCCTCGCTTTCGAGGACCATATCTGGAAAAGTTTAATTCCGTAAACCCCCCAGGACTGGGAGTCACCATGACCATGCCCGCTGTGGCTGCTAATAATTTTGGCGCGGCCCCGGCATTTGGTCACAACAATTTCGATCTGGATGGGAATAATACCAATGACCTGGCAAATGCTTCTCAGGTGGCCTATCTCTTTGTTGACGATATGACCCAAGCGCAATTCGAGGAAATCGATGGCATTTTGGACCCTGGAGTAGGGGCAACCCTGGCAGAACGCCAAGTACGTGGCCGAGTCAAGTGGCGACCTAATGGGGGTGGGCAAGCACGAATTTACCTAGCTAGTCAATAATATCGACCTCCTCTTACTGAGCTCTGTTGATGGTGTCGATACACCTCTACATAGCACATCATCTCATCGAGACCCCAGAGATTGGGATGTCTGACTCTCTGGGGATTTAGTCCCTTTCGTACGAACCACTCCATGTCAAACACGTCCTCCCCAGCACGGCCTCAATTGGGAGCCACCCTCGTTCAGGACGGGTGGATTACTGAAGAACAACTCGATCTGGGTCTGCGCGAATCCAAACGTAACAAAGTCATGCTTGGGCAAACCCTGGTGCATCTGGGGTTTATCTCCGAAAAACTGCTGGCCCATTATTTGGCTGAAGGCACACAGACCGGTTTAGTTGACCTAACGGCCACATTTATCCCCCCGGAAATCCTGGATCTGGTCCCCTATGAACTCGCCACGCAATTCCAGATTCTTCCTCTCAGCCTGCGGGGAAAAGTCCTAAGCCTAGCCATGGCCGACCCCCTGAATATTATTGCCGTGGACACCATTGAACGGCGCACAGGACTGAATGTCGCCACCCAAACCGCTCCGGCTCAAGAACTGGTGGAAGCCATTGAACGGCATTATGCCCATAGCGAGTCCATTAAGCATCTCTTGGACGAACTCGCTGCCCAAGGCTTATCACATATGAGTGAAGATGCCAGTCATGACGCCCCGATGATCCGGCTCTGCAATCAATTGATTACCGCCGCCATCCAAGCCCGGGTCACCGATATTCATATAGAACCGGAAGAGCAATATTTACGCATTCGGTATCGCATCGATGGCGTCATGACCCAAGAACTTTTGATTCCCAAGCCTCTTCAGGCGCCGATTACGGCCCGCATGAAACTTATCGCTAACTTAAATCTGACTGAAAAGCGCACACCTCAAGATGGCCGCATTGCGTTTGCGTTAGGCTCCCGTCATATCGATCTGCGTGTTTCCACCCTTCCAACGAATTTTGGAGAAAGTATTGTGCTGCGAATCCTCGACAGAGGATCGCTCAAGTTAGAATTTCGGGCACTCGGCTTCACGGCAAAAGATCAGTCACGAATCAAATCAATCATACAACGGCCTCATGGAATCATCCTGGTCACCGGCCCAACGGGAAGCGGGAAAACCACCACGCTCTACACCGCCTTGCGCAACATTAACACCAAGGAAAAAAGTGTGTTCACGCTTGAAGATCCCATCGAGTACCAAATGTCCATGATCCGGCAAACACAAGTCAATCCTGATATTGGCATGACCTTCGCCTCTGGTCTCCGCGCGCTCTTACGGCAAGACCCCGACGTCATCTTAGTCGGTGAAATCCGCGACCATGAAACTGCGGAACTGGCGATGCGGGCCGCACTGACGGGTCACTTAGTCTTCTCGACTCTCCATACTAATGATGCGCTGGGGGCGATTCCACGGCTCATCGATATGGGCATCGAGCCGTTTCTCCTGGCGTCAGCCCTGGCGGCTGTGGCTGGGCAACGACTCGTCCGCAGCATTTGTCCCGACTGCAAAGAAGAACGGGCCGATTCAGAGAACGTGCTGACCAACCTCAAGATCGCCCTCCCCGAGAACGCCCCAAGGAAACTCTGGCACGGCAAAGGGTGCAAATCTTGCGGAAACACCGGCTATAAAGGACGTGCGGGCATTTATGAAATTATCGAAATCACAGATGAACTCCATGGGCCAATTGTGAATCGAATGGACATGGGCAGTCTTCGCGCACTTATTCATAAACAAGGTCTTCCCTCGATGTTCGAAGACGGGATACAGAAAGCCCTCAAAGGCGTTACAACGGTGGAAGAAGTGATACGGGTGGCCGGTGAATAATTTTCATTACCGTGCGATTGATAACCACGGCCGTTCTGCGGAGGGCACGATGGTGGTCGTTGATCGCTCACAATTGGAAAGTCATCTTGAAGGCATGGGGCTCTATCTTGTCGAAGTGTTCGAAGCCAAACACAAGAAGACCTCGTTTGGCGGCACACGGGGAAAAGTGTCTCCCCGCGATCTCCTGGAATTTTCGACACACATGTTTACCTTGCTGGATGCGGAGATTTCCCTTGCCGATGCGCTGAAAAACCTGTCGGAAGAATCTCCCAATCTTCAATTGCGGGCGACCTTACGCACGATTCACCACCGGGTGGAGGCGGGAAGCGCTTTGAATGTGGCCATGAGCCAGCATCCCAATATTTTCCCTCCACAGATCACCAATCTTGTCCAGGCCGGGGAAGAAAGCGACACGTTAGCCGCCACCTTCAAAGAACTGGAGCGCTACTTAGATTGGGTTGATCAAATCCGTAGTGACGTTCGCCAGGCCACCATTTATCCCACCGTGGTGATTGCTGCCGTCATTGGATTGCTCATTCTGTTGTTTACGTTTGTTGTCCCTCAATTTATTCCTGTCCTGGAAAGCCTGGATGTCCCGCTCCCATTCATCACGGTCATGGTGTTTAACGCCAGTCTTTTTCTGGTGGACAACTGGTATCTTTGGTTGCCTCTTGTGCTTGGTCTACCCTTAGGCTGGTGGATGGCACGAACCTTTGTCCCGGGGTTTTCACATTGGCGAGATCGAATGATGCTCGAACTGCCTATATTCGGCAACCTTTTTAAGATGTTGACGTTGTCAAAGTTCGTGCAGAATTTTGCCGTCCTCTACAAAGCAGGCATACCCGTGTTGCAATGTCTCAAATTATGCCAGGCGCTGGTGGGAAACCAGATCGTGGCTGACGCCATTCAAGACATGCAGCATGACATTTCCGAAGGCTCCTCCATTCATGATTCTCTGCGCCGGCACGCGATTTTCCCACCCATGATGGTTCAAATGATTGCCGTCGGGGAAGCCACCGGAAACCTGCCCAAAACACTGATGAACGTGGCGGATTATTACAATAAAGAAATTCCCCGGCGAGTGAAAAAGATCTTCACCATCCTCGAACCCGTGATTACCTTAGGGCTCATCAGTATCGTGGGAGTCGTGGCGTTAGCCCTCTTTATGCCCATGATGAGTTTAATGAGCGGGTTCTAGAGACATGGGCCATGATAGACGGCTTTCCTCTCATTGTTTCTAGACCGAAGGGCACCCTTCCACAGCAAGGCTTTTCGCTCATCGCTTTAGTTGGCACGCTAGCCGTGATCTCTATTGGCCTAGCGGTAGCCGCGCCGCATCTCTTGCATCTCTTCAATCAACAGGATCAAGAAGTTGAAGATCAACAACTTCGCCGCATTGCAGATGGAATCGTGCTTTACCTCAAAGAACAAAAAGCGTATCCGCCATCACTAGCCGCCCTGGTCCCAGATTATGTTCCATTTTCCATAGACCAGATTGCCGCCAACGCGCGCGGATTTCCTCGCTACTATGCCATTCATCCAGCCATGAATGGCTTTAATAACAGCACGGGCCTCCCTACCGCCCAACTGGCCAATGCCCGCTTCCTTCTTCTTTCGGATCTCTCGCAAGATATTGCGCCAACCATCAACACCGCCGCGGACTTTGACGGCTGGTGGACAACCGATGAAACCCTCACCTCAGATCTCCATATTCATCGGGGCAACATCGGGCATCTCTTCTATTCCTTCGCGATCACGCCCGAAGGTAACGGCGCCAGCTATTTCATTAGCTCCAATCCGCCTACTGATTCAGGCGGTGGTCTCCTGCCTGCCCATAATGCGTTTCATCTCGTCGGGACCCTCATTGGGCTGGATGAAAATACATTTTATACCGGACCGGACGTTCAATTTGCTCTCACCACAAATACCGCGTACTGGTATGACCCTCTCTGTTCGACAACCAAACAATGGAACCCGCTGGATCCCACCTGCATGAGCGCACTTGGCCAAGTCAGCGATGAATTCACGGCTATCGCCTTTAATGGAAATGATGGGCTACAGAATTGGACAAACGACTGGTTAGAAGGAGGAGAAGCCGATGGACCCGCAGCGGGGAAAATGCAAGTTGTCACAAATGCCCAATGTACATCAGGGAACTGTTTCCAATTGGGAGGTGGCGGTGGTGGACCGTCGACATCGATCAGCCGGGAAGTGGATGTGACAGGAGCCGCTTCAGCGACTCTGACCTTTAGCTATCGCCGTGGTGCTGGGGGAAATGGAGGCTCGATCAGACTTGAAGCGTCCGCTAATGGAGGAGGATCTTGGACAAGCCTTCAGGGTTACAATATGAACAGCAGCGATACCAACCAGGTTCCGCAAACCTTTGATCTCACAGCTTACCTCAGTCCCAACATGCAAATTCGCTTCGTACGAAGTGGCAATGTGAAGCGCTTCTTTTTCGCCGACAATATTGAGATTACCTGGAACTAACCCTGCCGAAAGCTTTCAAGCGCATCTGAAGAAGCCGGACCCAAGTTTTCCTCTCCGAGCTGCCAATTGTTCCTCTTTTTTTCCAAAAACCATCTGGTTAATAAAGATTGGCTATCGTTTTTCCGACACATACAAGAGAGGTCTACCCGGCAAAATATGCCAGGACCATCTATGTATGTGCATTTTAGCTAGAGGGCCAAAGAAGAGTGAGAGAAATGTTACATAAACTTCCATACAGAAGCATCACCGGTGCAAGACTTACAATCTCTGCACTCACACAGCCAGCTTTCGTATCCTCGGCACCTCAGGCTTCACGCCTCACGTTTTCCTCTGGCTTTACCCTTGTAGAATTAATCGGAGTCCTAGCAATCTTGGCGATTTTGGCCAGTTTCGTGGCGCCAAGCATCATCAATCAACTACGAAACACCCGACGAGATGCGGAGACCAAACAACTGGAAAATATTGCCAAGGGGATTGAACTGTTTGTCCGCCAAACTCGGTCCTTCCCTGCAAACCTTGCGGCCTTAAGTCCCGATTATGTCCAGATGTCTGCGAATCAACTCTCAAATAATCCCAATGGTTTTTCACGATACTTTTTTCTGCAGCCAAACCTTGCCGGCTTTACCAATACGGCGGGTTTAGCACCCGCTCAATTGGCCAATGCACGATACCTGCTCATTTCCGGCTTGTCTCAGAATCTTAATCCTTCCATTACGACCGATGCCGAATTCGAGGGTTGGTGGAATACGGACGAAACAGGGCTACATGACGTCAAGATATTCCGTGGACATGTGGGCCATTTATTTCATCTGGTCAGTTTATCGGCCGATGGAGCCGGAGGCAGCTACTCCGTCGACGGAGCGCCCACCAACTCCGGTGGCGGCACCCTTGCTCCTGCTATTCGCTATCACCTTACCGGAACACCCATCGGCCTTGATGAAGCCAATACATTTGGGACACCAGAGATACAATTTACCATGACGGCCGAGGCCGGCTATCAATTTGATCCCGATTGTCCCAATGGCTCGCAATGGCGGGTCATTAGTAGCGGATGTTACGCCCCGTAGGAGTCTTGAGAAGCATGGCATTTTCATTTCCCACAGGTTTTTCGAAAGAAGGTTTTCAGAAAATTGCTAAGAAATTTTCTGAAAATTCAGGGAAGAGTATGTTTCGCAAACAGGTCACCGTGTTGAGTGTGACCCTTATCAATGGCCGCTTCAAAGCCCTTTCCATCATTAATGATTCTATTCACAAAGCCTGGGACCGGCCGGGCGTCATCCGGAAACCCGAAATACTCCGGCAGGCCATTGCTGAAGCAATTAAGAGAACAGAATTTCCAGGGACCCATATCGCGATCCTCGTGGAAGACCAGCGGTTTATGACCCTCATGCTTCAACTCCCTCCCATGTCTCACCCCGACCTTCTGAGTATCCTCGACCGCAAAGCCCAACGGGTCAAGACCTGGGACGGTCCGGTAGCCTGGTGCCATTATCCCGGCATACAAGCCAGACAGAAACAATGTATCCACCTTGAGGTGTGGCCACAAAGTTTTGTGGCTGAAATCGTTCAGATATGTGAGGATTTAGGCCTCTACCTTCAACAATTAGCCCCTCTGTCCGCTTTATCGGAAAGTCAGCTCAGTTCTCTGTCTGTAGAACAAGGTGAAGCCACCATCCTGATCACGATGTTGGATGGAAAGGTGACGTTTGCCGCCGGAGGGGAAGACGGCACCCCACTCTTAACCCGACATTTGGCTCCAGTTCAAGATTGGGTGCCTCTGGGAGAACGCCTCGCCACGGAAGTCAACCGGACGATCATGTTTATTAACCAACAAACCAATTTGCCCATCCCTCAAGTTTGGTTTTTAGGCGATGATGAACGACTGACCCTTGAGGAAATACAACCCCACATTGTGACGCCGATACTTCCGTGTCCAGTCAGTCCGGATTGGAAATATTGGCTCTGGATTGGTGCGACGCTTCCAACCAATCTTCCAACAAATTTTACGCCGCAACATGTCCGTCGCGCCCCAATGAAGAAGATGCTGGTCAATGCCGCAGCTGCCGTCATTGTCGTCTTTCTCGCGGCCGGCATTGGAACCACTGGGGCCATCAAAGGTTATCTGATGAAGAATCAGGATATTCATCAACAACGCACCGCTCAAGTCAATGCGCTTGCCCAAGACCACCGTCATTGGCAGAGCCAACTCGTGGCTGTACGCACTCAACGGCAATGGGTGCAAACCTTAACGCACAATACAACGCCCATGCTGGAAGGCACGTTGCTAAGTTACTTGGGGAAGATCGTTCCTCCTCAGATCGTCCTGCATAAGGCCTCAGTGAAAAAAACTGAAGGTTTCTGGAATGTGGAATTAGCGGGCCATACTTCAGCCAATCTTTCCTCAACTTTGGCGCTTGTCGAGCAACTAGCGCAGGACCTTGAAAAAGGACCGTATCACGTCACCATAGATGAGAATTGGCGAGACCAGCTTCTAACACAATCCAATGCTCCTACCACAGGAGAACATGGCCAAACACTGTATCGTTGGACCTTGCAAGGAAACTTCTCATGACCAGTTGGAGGGAAAACACAACATTCACATGGCCGGATGTCAGAACCCTTGGCATGGTTCTTCTGCTGGTTGGCAGCATTATTGTGGTTGGTTGGATCTCAATAGAGCATCTCTTAGCCATTCAACAGAGCCAGGATTCCTTGCAGACAATCCAGGATTTGGAACGTCAAGTCTCTCGGCTCCGCCGTCAGTATCAGGACACGCACCCGGAATCCTTGCCGACAGATGTGGCTCAGGCTGATCAACGACTGATTCAAAATTTTACTCAATTAGCAACTTGGGCCCAGAACCTTCAAGAACATGGGAGCCAATTTGCCCTTCGGACAGACTATAGGATCCTGAAAGACAAACAATCAGCATCATCGTTACAAGGCATCAACCTGGTTCCCATTGAACTCACGGTGAGTCCTCAAGGGGACGCCAGTGGGTATGGATCCTATCTGAAATTTTTGAAAGTGTTGGAACAATCGGGAGCCCGCATTGATCTTCAAGAAATGACAATGATGGGGGACGGGAAAAAAGCAACAGAATTACGAATTGGACTCGTGGTATGGATGAAAACTCAACATTCAGTCGAGCTTTAAAAAACCCAGTTGTGGTCTTAGGACTATGCGCCGTTGCTGGCGTTGCGGTCTACAACAATATGGTAGGGCCGAGTACAGATTTTATTCCTCCTGTGTTGATGGATGCCGCGGCGCCCTTCCTTGGAGAAACTCAGGCCGCTGTGACACCCTCACTCCACAAGCATGAGGCTGAAGCCATCCAATGGATACAGAATCCTCAACGGGACCCGTTTGCGCCGGCACCCGTTTTGTCTCAGGCCAAGGCTCGAGCCGGTGAATCATCAACAGTTGCTCTCCTGCCAAAAGAGAAAAAATCTCAGGCGCTTCAGCATTTTGAACTCAAAGCTATTGCGCTGGACAACCAGGAACGCAGCGCGGTGATTAACCGGAGCGTCGTGTATGAAGGAGAGATGATTGATGGCTATCACGTCGTTGCGATCGAACTTGAAGGGGTATGGCTAAAACGGCGGGGGAAGAAACACTTACTCACATTTAAAACACTGGCAACCTCGTAGAAAACCGCGACCACCTATGCCGCAACCAACACACACACACATACTTTCCGTGACAGGGGCAGCTTTGGGGCACACCCTTGGGCGTTCTATCGTACGGGCAGGTCTCTCTCTTGTGCTCGTCAACATCTTCACGATTGCAGGTTGTTCCACTATCGACCGTGACGCAGACATCCAGGTCAGACCTGCACCGTCTCAATCGTTCAACAGGGTATCAAAAAACCCGCAACCTATTCCGGTACATCGGCAGGCACCGCATGCTAATTTTTCTCTGGAAGACCGCATGTTGCTGAGCAGCAATGTTTCAGAGATGCCTCCGGCTCCGGCTCCAACTCTCGGCCCACTCTACTCATTCCGGGCGCAAGACCTTCCGCTTATCGACGCGCTAGCTCTGTTTGCCAGAGGCAATCAGCTGAATATTGTGGCAGGTCCGGAAATCATCGGCACCGTCACCGTCGATTTTCACGACCTCCCGCTAGAACGGGCGATGTCTGCGCTACTAGAAGCCCATGGCTACTATTGGGAAGAAGAGGATGGCCTCATCAGAGTGAAACAATTTAAAACGGCATTATTCAACGTGGATTACATTCGCCTGGTCCGGGGAGGCACCGGCCAAAATCAGGCCAAAATGAGCTCAGGGTCCTCCAGCGGCGGGGGATCGCAAGAAACCGGACAAATCACAGTCAATCAACAAGACGAAATCAAATTCTGGGAAGAACTCGAACGGCAAATTCAAACACTCATGTCTCAAGATGGCCGCATGGTGGCCAATCGTCTTTCTGGGACGATCCACGTGACCGATTGGTACCAACGTGTCCACGAGATTGAAGAATTCCTCGACAAAGTCCACCAAGCATTGTATCGCCAGGTAGAAATTGAGGCTAGAATTTACGAAGTCAACTTAAACGATAATTACAGTCTGGGTATTAACTGGAATGAGATCAAATTCGATGGGGATACCGGCGCGTTTTCTCTGTCGAATATTATCGGCGCACCCTTTGGAGGGCTAATTCCCAAAGTCGCCACCACGACGGTTTCATTTTCCTCTGGAGATTTTGCCGGCATTTTAGAGGCACTTCGTGAACAAGGGGAACTCCAGGTTATTTCTCAGCCCCGCGTCGTCACGCTGAACAATCAACCCGCGTTGATCAAGGTGGCTACCGATCAACCATTTTTTACACAAACCATTACCCAGGGAACAGCCGGAACTGGCAATATCGTGACGGAAGAAGCCAATTCGGTCACGGTTGGTTTAGTCTTATCCGTCACCCCGCAAATTTCCGAGGATGGATGGATCATGTTAGATGTCACGCCTATTATTTCCCGTCTTCGTGATATCGCCCTCTCGCCACTTGAGACATCGAATGCTCCAATTTTGGACATTAAACAATCCTCGGGAGTCGTTCGGCTCAAAGATGGGGAAATGGTCATTATCGGCGGACTTATTCAAGAAGAGGAATCCGAAACGGAACGATCCGTGCCGTTGTTAGGTGATATCCCATTGTTAGGCCGATTGTTCAAAGGAACGTACACTGTGAAAACCAAAAGTGAACTGGTCATTTTCCTCTCACCCAAAATTGTAGGATCGTAACTATGACAACTCTAGATCTGGGCCTTTGTTACGAAGAACTGGGATTCACGGAACCGCCATTTCAACTCACTCCTGACACGGACTTCTTTTTTCCAGGCAGTCATCACATGGAAGCGTTGCATCATCTGCGTTTTGGCATCGCGAGTGGAGGGTTCACGATGTTGACCGGCGAAGTGGGGCTCGGAAAAACGCTCTTGTGCCGTCATCTCCTTCGCAATCCGCCTAAGGGCGTCCGCTTTGCCTATCTGATTAATCCGGACCAATCCTATGGGGATTTGCTCACATCAATTTAT
Organism: Nitrospirales bacterium; assembly: GCA_965223315.1. Classification (GTDB taxonomy): domain Bacteria; phylum Nitrospirota; class Nitrospiria; order Nitrospirales; family UBA8639; genus Nitrospira_E. Next base: position 930,566 of record CBDCWD010000004.1, on the reverse strand, counting down.
GAAGATCTCACGGGAACCATTCCGGAAGACTCCTCGCTTGGCGCCCTTCAACGGGAATTGCCGAAACTTCTGCTCCGGCTGGCTGAGGATGGTGAACGAGTCGTTGTATTGGTCGATGAAGCTCACCGGTTGAGCGGGAAAGTGTTAGAAGGCCTGCGGCTTCTGTCGAACCTGGATACCGAAAAAGACAAGCTGATGTGCCTGCTGCTTGTTGGACAACCGGAACTTGAGCAAAAGTTAGCCGCCCGGGCCTTCCGGCCGCTGCGCCAACGCATCAGCGTCAAATATTGTCTGAAGCCATTTGGATACAGAGAAACGCGAGCCTACATCGAGCATCGCCTTCAGAAAGCTGAGCGCACTCACCGGCTGCGACTCCAGACCGGCGTTCCAGGGCTCATATATTTCTTATCCCATGGTGTCCCACGGCGCATTAATCAACTGTGTGATCGCGCCTTACTCGGAGCCTATGCCAAAAGACAACCCGTGATTACCCATTTCCTGGTTTGGAAAGCCGCCCAGGAATTTCTAAAGTGAAAAGGGAAGAAGTAAGAAGTCAGCAGTAAAAAAGAAATTAGTTCTTATGTTTTCACTACTCACTCCTAACTCCTTACTGCATTCGTACAATGAGTATCATCGCTGACACACTCAAACGCCTCCAGGCCCAATCACAACAGGGATCCGCTGAATCACCAGAAATCCCGCAAACCCGTCCAACCTTTCCCAAAGGAGAAGGAACAGGACATCATCAAAAGCCTTCCCAAATTAAATTTTGGGTCATTACTGGGGGAATCACTCTCGCCCTTGGCGGACTGGCCATTGGTGCATTTTGGATTGGTTGGCACATGGACTTTGGCCTGGCTCCGCACACACAAGCCAGCATCAATAGCGGCGTTTCCCTTCCCGACCCTCCTCCCCAGGAACCTATGCCTGTCGATCTTCCCTCAGAAAATCCGGTGGCTCAAGAACTCGAATCTGTGACAATTCCACAGACTGCTGAAATGACGGACGTGGCAGTATCATCAGCCCTGCCGCAGGACGAGCAAAAGGCGCCCGCTTCAGAAGTGTCAACAAACCCAGAAACTCCAGAGATCGCCGTGGCCGACACAAAGCCGGAGAATCAGAACACACCTGCAATAGAAGACCAGACCATCGACACAGAGCCAGAACCTGATTCAACTTCGATTGAATCAGAAGCAGAGGAGCTTTCAACCGTCACGACGACACTCACACCTGAAACCTCCACAGCTATTTCTCCTGCGTTCCCAGCCATATCTGACAACATGAACGACTCAGAGTCAGCCGACTCGTTGACGGTTCCCTTAGAAGAGGAAGAAATTGTCCAGCCTGATGAATTGATCATGACGAGCCTACTAACCAAGGAGTCGACTAAAACCGGAGAACCTAGTCCCCTACCAGCGCATGTAGAAAAGAAACAGCTGAAAACCTCTGTACCTCCTCGACAACCCCTATCACCAGCTCAACGGTTACACAATGCCCGACAGCTGATTCAGATTGGACAATATCAAGAAGCCTCAGTACTGCTGAGGCCGATGTTTCATGAACCGCCTGTTAATTGGCAGCCTTGGTTTTGGATGGGAACCGCGCTGTTGGGCAAAGGAGACGTGGAAGAAGCCGATCAATTTTTCCTCAGTGGATTAGCCAGAAATGACAAGGTGCCGCAACTATGGATCCAACGGGCCTTGGTCGCTCAACAACGCGGCAACTATCAGTTAGCCATCCATGAATTACGGCAAGCAGAATTGCTAAAACCCGACCTGCCTCATATTCACCTGAATATGGGGTATGCCTATGAACAGCTAGGAAATGGCCGGTTAGCCAATCAATATTATGCGAAGTTTCTTCAAGTTTCGGAAGGCAATCCAGAGTATTTCTCCATTAGAAAAAAATTATTCTCTCGCCTCACACAATCAACCTCCTCCCAAAATTCCACCCCTTCACTATCCGCTTCTTCCTCCGGATCTAAGTTTTAGGTTCAGTCCCATACAGAATCACACAAGACAATCCGAATAAGTAGGAAGGAGGAGGCCTACCTTTCGTAGGAGAAAAAGCGCATTTCCTGTCAGACTGACCTCTGTCTTCAAGATAAAGGAGGGTTCATGAACGTTCAAACATTTTGTCTTGATTATTCCAGCCCACCGGTGACTCGACCCGATTTTCTCCAAGACCCTCAAAAGTCCCTCGTCATCTTGTTTGGTGCATCAAGCTTCTTGGAGTCACCGAATCGTATCCAAGAGATTTGTCATACATTTTCAGGTATTCCGGTGATCGGTTGCTCGACCTCGGGTGAGGTATTCGGCAGTGAAATTCGAGACCAGAGTGTTGTGGGCGGCATCCTTCAATTCGAGTCGACCACGGTCCGGACCGCCACCGTCGAAATTTCCGATGCCTCACAATCCTGTCAAGTGGGGCAACAAATCGCCCAAGACCTTTTGCGGCCTGATCTTCGAGGAATCCTCGTGCTCTCTGATGGACTACAAGTCAATGGCAGCGAACTCATCCAGGGCCTCAATACCATCCTTCCGGAATCTGTCATTGTGACTGGTGGATTAGCCGGAGACGGAGATCGCTTCAAACAAACTTGGGTCATTAGCAATTCGTCACCCATGGGAGGCATGATCACGGCCGTGGGGTTCTATGGTGACCACATTCGTTTGTCCCACGGCTCTAAGGGTGGCTGGGATTATTTAGGGCCAGAACGACGGGTGACACGATCCGACGGGAACATACTGTATGAGTTAGACGGCAAACCTGCGCTTGAACTGTATAAAGAATACCTCGGCGAGCGAGCCAGTGGGCTTCCGGCTACCGCGCTTCTCTTTCCCTTAGCATTAAAACAAAACGGAACGGGCGATGATTATCTTGTCCGCACTATCTTAGCCGTGAATGAAGACGAACAATCGATGACCTTTGCCGGGAATATTCCTCAAGATTCGCTCGTCCAACTTATGCGAGGCAATTTTGACCGGCTCATCACCGGCGCTTCGGAGGCAGCGCTTCTGACTCAACCTAAGGATCCACAGCATACACTCGCCATTGCCATTACCTGCGTCGGACGACGCCTCGTTCTGGGCGAGCGTGCCGAGGAAGAAGTCGAAGCCACATTGGACGTATTCCCGTCAGGGACTCAGCAAATTGGATTTTATTCCTATGGGGAATTGTCACCCTACACAAATGGACGATGTGAACTTCATAATCAAACCATGACTCTGACGACTATTTCCGAGCAATAACGAAACATGCATCCTTTGCTCAAACGACAGCTCAAACGCTTCGGATCTTCTGACCCCACGGTCCCGCTAACACCTGAAGCGTGGCCTGGATTCCTCGAGCGCATTAGCAACGCCTATACTGAAGCTGATCAAGGGCGTGAATTACTCGAACGATCTCTCGCAATCTCCTCGAAAGAGATGACGCAACTCTACGAAGACCTCCGACACACAAGCGAAATGCGCCTCAGGAACGAGCAAGAGCGGACAAAGATGATCGTGGACCATGCCTTGGATGCCATTATCTCCGTGGATGCGGCTGGCATCATCATCGATTGGAATCCACAAGCCGAAACCCTATTTGGGTGGGAAAAAGAGGAAGTCGTGGGGCATCTCCTATCAGAAAAGATCATTCCTCCTGATTTTCGCGAGGCCCACAATCACGGCTTTAAAGAATTTCTCAGAACAGGAAAAGGTACGATGGTCAATCAGCGCCTTGAAGTGTCGGCTCTGAACAGGCATGGCGACATCTTCCCTATTGAAATCTGCGTCAATCCTTTCACCGTGGACGGGAACACCATCTTCAGCGCGTTTATTCGGGATATTACACAACGAAAAGAAGCCGAACGCGCTCTGCATCACGCAAAGGAAGCGGCCGAACATGCCGCGAAGGCCAAAAGCGAATTTTTAGCCACCATGAGTCATGAAATTCGCACCCCCATGAATGGCATTATCGGCATGACCGGCCTGTTATTGGACACGGATCTGAAAGCCGAACAATTCCAATTTGCTGAAACCGTCAGAAGTTCCGGCGAAGCCCTACTCACCATTATCAATGATATTTTGGATTTCTCAAAAATCGAAGCAGGAAAACTAGATGTCGAAACGGTTGACTTCGACCTTCGTGTCTCGATGGAGGATTCCCTCGACCTCTTAGCGGAGAAAGCCGGGAGCAAGAATTTAGAGTTGATTGGATGCGTGGATGCCCGAGTCCCCACAGCCTTACGAGGAGATCCTGGCCGGTTTCGGCAGGTTCTTCTCAATCTTGTCGGAAATGCTGTTAAATTCACTCCTTCGGGCGAAGTCATTATACGCATCACTCTCCAGGAAGAAACCGCTGAGAAAGCCCTCATTAACGTGACCGTGCAAGACTCAGGGATTGGAATTGATCCCGATGTACAACAAAAGCTTTTTCAACCATTTCAACAAGCTGACGGCTCCACGACCCGTCAGTTTGGCGGGACAGGGCTGGGGTTGGCCATATGTAAGCAGTTGGTGGAATTGATGGGAGGAACAATCGGCGTTGACAGCCAGAAAGGCCAGGGGAGCACGTTTTGGTTTACTTCTGAATTTCTCAAACAACCCATCCAGAGCCGGATAATACTCAGCCCCAAGCCCCTTCACGGCCTACGGATGTGCTGCGTCGACAATCATCCCGTCAATCGGCACCTGCTCGAGGAATATGCCAAAGATTGGGGAGTCCGCTGTACATCTGCTTCGACCCCGGCTGAAGCCCTTCACCTGCTTCACACTGCCTTTCAACAACACGATCCATTCGATATCGCGGTCCTGGATAGGACTATGCCGGGCATGGACGGCCTGACCCTGGCGCAAACGATCAAAAACGATTCGCAGCTCTCGGCCATTCGTCTAGTCCTCCTGTCTTCTCTCGGCCAGCGAGGCGATGCTGGGGAAGCCAAGGCCGCTGGGTTCTCGGGGTACCTGACCAAACCCATACGCCAGAATGTGCTCAAACACACACTAGAAACTGTGATGGGCCTCCTGCCAGAAACGCTTAAAGACCCAGAGGCTCCGGTTATCACCCGTTTTGCCACGTTGGAGTCGTCTGAAAAAAGGCGCAAGAGAGTGTTGATCGTCGACGATCACCAGGTCAACCAACAATTGGCTGTGATGATGATAGAGCGTCTTGGACACAAAGCCGACGTGGCCGCAAATGGCCAGGAAGCCGTCGAGGCCTGTCTCAAGATCCCCTATGACTTGGTGTTGATGGACTGTCACATGCCCATCATGGACGGCTATGAAGCTACCAGGACTATTCGGAAAACAGAACGTGACAAGTCCGAAGTCAAGAGTCAGGAGTTAGGAGTGAATGGGGAGGCCAAAGAGACCGAGCTTTCACAAACTTCTCACTCCTTACTTTGTGCTCCTCACTGTTTCCACCTTCCGATTATCGCCATGACCGCCAACGCTATGCCTGAGGATCGAGATAAATGCCTGCAGGCCGGAATGGACGACTATCTGCCTAAACCCATTCGAGCGGATGACCTGGCCCAAGCCTTACAACGATGGCTTCCAACACGGGCCCGTTGAAAAAGGCCCCATGTTGAATGCAGGAATATCCAACAATCAACGATCATTTTATGCTCTCATTCAAAACAGATTGGTAAACCTCAAGACCAAGGCAATCCAGACGCACCATGACCACTGACCCTCTTGCCTTTCACGGCAACCCTGAAGAGATGCAGCTGATCATCGACCATGCCTTGGATGGCATCATTGGAATCAATGAAGAGGGCGTGGTCACAACCTGGAATCCTTCAGCTGCCAAGATATTCGGATGGGCACACGGTGAAATCATCGGCCAGTCGCTCACACAGACAATTATTCCTCCACAATATCGACAAGCTCACATCGCTGGACTCAAACGATTTGCTATCAAGAAAAATGGATCCACAGTGAATCAACGTCTCACATTGACCGCTCTACATCGAGACGGCCATGAGTTTCCTATTGAATTGACCATCATTCCTATTTTCCAGAGAGAAACCCACGCGTTTTGTGCATTCGTACGGGACCTCACCGAACAACAACAGACCGAACAGGCTCTTCAGCAAGAAACCGCCCTCATGAACCTCATTCAACAGGTCGCCATTACCGCCAATGAAACCACATCGGTGATGGAAACGTTTCAGGCATGCCTCCATCGCATCTGTACCTTTGCCCAGTGGCCCATCGGGCATGTGTATTTTCGCATCGATGAACACACTGACTTGCTCACCACTTCCGGAATTTGGCATCTGGAACATCCTCAAGAATTTCGCGCATTCAAAACCCTCACAGAACAGATGACATTTTCAAAGAGTGTGGGACTTCCGGGACGGGTGTTGCAACAGAAACGCGCCGTCTGGATACCAGACATCACGCTGGACTTAAATTTTCCACGCAATCAGAGTGCCGCCGCTCTGGGACTCCATGGAGGCCTGGCTTTTCCAGTCATGGTGGGCACTCATGTGATGGGGGTTTTAGAATTTTTTTCCTATTCTGAGAACAAGCCCGGCGCCCGGCTCTTAGAAGTGATCGAAATCATTGGGACACAACTAGGCCGTGTGCTCGAACGCAAACGAGGAGAACTGGCAAGGGAAGAAAGCGACGCCCGCATTCGCGGAATTGTCGAAACCGCCGCCGATGCCATTATTACCATTAGTGAAACCGGCCTGATCCAATCGTTTAATAGCGCGGCAGAACACTTGTTTGGATACTCGGTCAAAGAAGTTCTGGAGGAAAACGTCTCGTTGCTCATGCCCTCGCCCTATCAGGAAGAACATGATGGATACCTCCAACGATATCTCAAGAATCAGAAATCCGCGATTTTTGGGAAAGTCCGGGAACTGGTTGGGAAACGAAAAGACAACTCGGTCTTTCCTATAGAGTTATCAGTGAGTGAAGTGAAGGTCGGCTCTCGCCGCGTCTTTACCGGCATTGTCCGGGACATTAGTGAACGAAAGAAGCATGAACAGGAATTACAAGAGGCCAAAGAACAAGCTGAAATGGCTGCCATCGCGAAAAGCCAATTTTTGGCAACCATGAGTCACGAAATCCGGACCCCGATGAACGGGGTCATTGGCATGACTGGCTTACTCTTAGATACGAGCTTGACTCAACAACAACGTCAGTTTGCAGAAACGGTTCGCTCATCGGGCGAAACATTGCTCAAGATCATCAATGACATTTTGGACTTTTCGAAAATTGAAGCAGGAAAACTTGAGTTCGAGATGATTCCCTTCGATCTCCGCACGACGATGGAAGAATCCTTAGAACTCCTGGCGGAGGCCGCAGGGAAAAAGAAATTGGAATTGGTCGGGCTAGTATCAGCGCAGGTGCCCACGGCCCTTCTTGGTGATCCGGGACGGTTGCGCCAGATCTTGATGAACCTCACCGGAAATGCCATAAAATTTACTTCAAAAGGTGAAATTATTGTAAAAATCTCCTCCATTGAAGAGACGCAGGACCACGTCGTCATTCGTGTAGACGTTCAGGATACCGGAGAAGGCATCCCTTCCGACATTCTCCCGAAATTGTTCAAGCCCTTTTCCCAGGCTGATAGTTCTACCACTCGACGATATGGAGGTACAGGCCTTGGCTTGGCTATTTGCAAACAACTTGTCCGGCTCATGAATGGGGAGATCGGAGTGGAAAGCCGAAAAACCGGCGGCACCACGTTCTGGTTTACCGCACAGTTTCACAAGCAGCAAGACGCGGGAGCCAAGGTGACCAGACACCCCGTGGCTTTAGAACATCTTCGTGTCTGTGCCGTAGATGATCATCCCATCAACCGTCAACTCTTAGAGCAATATTTTCAATCCTGGAATATGGATGGAACCCTCATGGAACATCCAAATGATTGCCTGACTCTGCTTCGGCAACAGGCTCAAGAAGGCACCCCCTACGATTTGGCTATTTTGGATATGGAAATGCCCGTTATGGATGGGTTTGACCTGGCACGATTGATTAAGACAGATCCAAGCCTTCAAGCCACACGCTTAATCCTTCTCACCTCCTTGGGAAGACGCGGAGATGCCTCGGCTGCCAAGGAATGCGGATTTGCTGGCTACCTCACAAAACCCATACGCAAGGCTCAACTTCAAGCCTGCTTGGAAACCGTCATGGGCTTCCAAGCCTCAGACGCTCATCCGACGGATACCCAACCATTCGTCACATCTCATTTCCTCAAAGATCTTCAACAACAACAAACCATGCGAATCTTGGTCGTAGACGACCATCAGGTCAACCAACAACTGGGGGTCTTAATGGTTGAACGGTTGGGTTATAAGGCCGATGTCGCCGGAAACGGCCAGGAAGCGGTCGAAGCCATGTCGCGCATTCCCTATGATCTTGTTCTGATGGATTGCCAAATGCCAGAAATGGACGGATTTGAAGCCACGCGTGAGATCCGGAAAAGGCAGGAGAGACAGGTGGAAAACAATCAACCCAGGCACCGAACTCCCATCATTGCTCTCACCGCCAATGCCATGGAGGGTGACCGGAACAAATGTTTGGAAGCGGGCATGGATGACTATCTCAGCAAGCCCATTCGACCAGAAGAGTTAGATCGCATATTCAAGACATGGCTTCCTCACCAGTCCTCTCATATCCCCAATCCAGAAGAGTCTGTCGTGTCTCGCCCTCATGATTCTCTTCCCGCTGGCTCTTCCCTACCAGAGCAATCCGCCATCAATCTCCAGACCTTGCAGGAGATAGAGGACCTGGGCGGCCGCCAATTCCTTCAAACCATAGTTCAGAAATTTATTGAGGATGCCTATCAATGTGTCACGCGTATTGAACAATCACTGGCCAACAACGATCTGATGAACGCTCGAGAAACTGCCCACGGACTCAAAGGGATTGCGCGAAACATCGGAGCCAATTCTCTGGCCCAGATCGCCCTTGATCTTGAAAACGCCTGCAAAGCTGAGAAGACAGCATCCCTGAGTTCGTTCCAACAAACTATTCATGATCGTTTCCAGCAAACCCGACAAGAGCTCACAAATTCCATCAAGAATTCATGACTTTCCCAAGCAGTTCATTCCAATTACGTTCCGCATGTTGACGTCTCTCAATCCATCTGACTCTACCCCCTCACCTATCTCCTCTCCCCAATACCAATTCCCTTCACGCTCCTCCCAACAACATATAGTCATTTCGACTTTCCCTAACATTAAGTCTCAACTTCCAATAACCGACAAAAAGATAAGGAAAACCTAGGACTATATTCTCCTTCATAAGTCTTCTCTGAAGAGTACTTTGGGAAACAAAAAAAGGTTCAGCGATGTATTGGGCAACTTTAAGAGGGAAGATTCCATGGTAGATGTTTTGAGAAAACTCCGGTTCTTTCAGAATGTTTCAACTTTAGGGGTAGCTCTGGCATTCTGGCTTTTCGGAATGGGAGCCACCGCTGCAGGACAGTCGTCTGCACCCTTAACCAATGTCGATCTCACCCAACTGAGCCTTGAAGAGCTGATGTCTGTCGAAGTCACATCTGTCTCAAAGAAGAAACAAAAGCTCTCTAAATCGGCAGCCGCAATCTTTGTGATTACGCAGGAAGATCTTCGCCGCTCAGGTGTCACGAGCATTCCCGAAGCGCTTCGGATGGTTCCCGGCATTCAAGTCTCGCGAGGCAGTAAAAATGAATGGAATATTAGTGCCAGAGGGTTCAATGAACGCTTTACCAACAAACTCCTCGTCCTCATTGATGGCCGAACCATTTACAACCCACTGTTTGCTGGAGTGACGTGGGAAACACAAGACACCCTGTTGGAAGATATCGAGCGCATTGAAGTCATCCGTGGCCCAGGTGGGGCGCTCTGGGGCGTCAATGCCGTGAACGGCGTCATCAATATTATCACCAAACAATCCCAAGAGACTCATGGACTCTTAGTCAGTGGAGTCGGTGGAACGGAAGAAGGCATTGTGTCACTCCGGCAAGGTGGGAGTCATGGTTCGGATTTCCACTATCGTATTTTTGGAAAATACCTTAACCGGGACACGAGTTTTAATCCCATGGGAGCGCATGATGACTCTCGCATGTTCCGCAGTGGGTTTCGAACCGACTGGGAACTCGGGAAGCAAGACCAGGTGATGGTACAAGGTGAGCTCTATACCATGGACGGGGGCCAGCGTAGCACGGTAGCCACGAGACCCACGTTCCCCTATGGGTTCACAACTGGAGATGAAGATCTCCAGATATCAGGCGGGCATTTTCTCACTCGGTGGGAACATCGTTTCAGTTCAGAATCTGACATGGCCCTGCAATTTTTCTATGACCGGGTCGAACGCAAGGAAAACACCATACATGCGACGATAGATTCTTTCGACGTAGATTTCCAACATCGATTTGGGCTGTTTGCTCACCAAGAACTCCTGTGGGGACTGGAATATCGTTATTGGATGGATGACCTACAAAATATGCCAGGGGCCGCCGTGTTTCCCGAGTCTCGTTCGTTCAATTTGATCAGTGGATTTCTGCAGAACGAAATCACGCTGATCCCTGAGACGTTGACTATCACCATTGGCACAAAGCTTTCGCATAACGGTTTTACGGGTTTTGAATATCAACCCAGCGGACGTTTCCTCTGGATACCGACAGAAGGACACAATCTGTGGGGAGCCGTCTCCCGTGCCGTTCGTGTTCCATCCCGGCTGGAAGATAACAGCCGCCTGACATTCGCCCCGAATGCAACAACACCATTTCCTATTCGCTTGCGAGGAAATCAGGAATTTGAATCTGAAGAACTTTTAGCCTTTGAGGTTGGCTATCGGTTGAATACGTTCGAACATTTCTCCTTGGACATCACGGGATTTTATAACCAATACGATAACATCCGTGGCACTGAAACCGTCAGTCTTCTTCCTCCGACAGGCACGCTGGCGAATAACTTAACAGTCGACACTATTGGCCTGGAAATCGCCAGTGATGTCCAAGTACAGGAATGGTGGCGCATACGTGGGGCCTATTCGTATATCAACATGGATGTGGACGGGCCTATTAATAGGGGCCTCAGCACAGTCGGGAGCAATACTCCCCATCACCAAGGCTCTCTTCGCTCGTTCATCACACTTCCCTATCACGTGGAATTTGATTCCTGGATTCGGGTCATTGATAACGTCGAGGCTCAGAATATTCCTGGTTATGTGGAACTCGATCTCAGGCTGGGGTGGAAACCCTGGCCAAACCTTGACCTTTCACTAGTTGGGCAAAATCTCTTAGATAACCATCATCCGGAAGCCGGCTCGTCCCCGTTATTAGCAACTCAGCCCACGGAAGTCCAACGTAGTTTTTACGGAAAAATTACTTGGAACTACTAACGACTCAGGGTTTGAATATGTCCCCGCTCACACGACTCGGGTTCCTGATCATGCTCATGCTGGCTAGCCTGACGGGAAGTCCCGGCAATAGCCATGCTGGGACGACCGTGGAATATCAGGTCAAAGCGGCCTTCTTGTATCACTTTGCTAATTTTGTGGATTGGCCCGAGTCGACATTCCAAGCGACTGACGGTGCCCTCCGTATCTGTCTTCTCGGAAAAAACACTTTTGGGGAAATACTATCAGCCTCATTGGCGGAGAAAACCGTCGGAGACCGTGCGTTTAACATTCAAGAGAATCCTCCAAAATCCCAGCTCCCACATTGTCATATCCTGTATCTCCCTCAGACTGAAACCGGAAAATTTGACAGATTCCGCCGGGAGATTTCGAAAGGAGAGGTACTGACTGTTGGAGAGAGCTCCGAGTTTATGAAGAAAGGTGGCATGGTTCAATTCTTTCTTCAAGATCAGAAAGTGAGGTTTGCGGTCAACCCCGATGTGATCAACCAAACCAACTTAAAAGTGAGTTCGAAGTTGCTCAGGCTGGCAAAAATTATCTCCCCGTAATACCTATGGCACGATTTCCAATTTCTCGAATCTTTCAACGCATCTCACTCAAGAAAAAGTTTTTCTTGATTTTACTCCTCACCTCGGGCCTGAGCCTTCTTTTTGCCTGTTCGGTGTTGGTGATCAATGATGTTTTGCAAATTCGGGATTCTCTGATTAAAGATCTGACAGATCAGGCGGGTTTAGTGGGTGAAAACAGCTCAGCGGCTTTGATGTTTGAGGATTCCAAAGGCGCGCGAGAAATTCTTGAAGCCTTCCAACATCAGCCCACCATTCTTCAAGCAGTCCTGTATACCGCCTCGGGCGAGGCCCTTGCGCAATTTCGCGCGGGAGAGTCTCCAAAGGTAGACCAATCTCTACGGCAGCTCAAGACTGAGGTCACATGGACATCAGCAGAAATCATCCGCCCCATCATGTTCAACAATGAACACATTGGCTTCATTTATCTCCATTCCAACCTGGACACCGTTAAACAACATTTGAAAGATTTACTCCTGGTGACCGTGGTCGCCATGATTGTGTCGAGTCTGTTCTCTCTCATCATTTCCTCACGACTCCAGAAAGTTATCCTGGGACCACTCGTTAGCCTGACCGAAGTGGCCGGCCGCATTTCACGGAATAAAGATTATTCCTTGCGGGCGCCCGCCCATGCGCCCGACGAAATCGGAACGCTCTTTGAGGGATTTAACACCATGTTGCAAGAAATCGAAGGGCAAAATAGCGAACTCAATCAACATCGCTCTCATTTATCCGACATGGTCGCCGAACGGACCGCTGAATTACTGGACACCAACGTACGCCTGCAGGATGAGATCGTCAAACGGGAACGCATTGCCAAGCAAGTTCAAGATATGGCCAATGACCTCAAAACAAAAAACGAGGAGTTGGCTCAATCCCGTGATGCCGCACTTCAAGCTGCTCGCACGAAGGCGGAATTTTTGGCCACGATGAGCCATGAAATCCGTACGCCCATGAATGGAATTTTAGGAATGACCGACCTCCTCATAGGAACAGACTTGACCCCTAATCAATTGTCTTTAGCCACGACCGTTCAGGGTTCCGCCGAAGCTCTTCTTACTTTGCTCAATGACATTCTCGACTTTTCAAAGATCGAGGCCGGAAAACTTGAATTGGAAATTATCGACTTTGATTTGGGGGCCACGGTTGAAGCCAGCTTAGATCTCCTTTCCGAACGGGCAGCGAAAAAGAATCTTGAACTGACTGGAATTATTTTTCCGGATGTCCCAACGTTTTTGCGAGGAGACCCTGGACGACTGCGGCAAATCCTCTTGAATTTACTGGGCAATGCGATCAAGTTCACAAACAAGGGAGAAGTGAGCGTCCAAGTACTGCTCGGCGAAGAACACGAAACAGACTTTGAGCTACGTTTCCATATTTGGGATACCGGAATCGGCATTGCCCCGGAAGCCAAAAGTAAGTTATTTCACGCGTTCAGTCAGGCTGACAGTTCCACCACACGTAAATTTGGTGGCACCGGGCTAGGCTTGGCCATCTGTCAACAACTGGTTGATCTCATGGGAGGTGAAGTTGGTGTCGAAAGCCAACAGCATGAATGGACCTTGTTTTGGTTTTCCGTTCGATTACAAAAGCCAAAAAGCCACCCTCAACAGGAATGGATTCCACGAAAAGATTTGCAAGGGTTACGATTATGCTGTATCGATGACAACCCCACTAATCTTTTCGTCATTAAAAGCTTTGCTGACGCGTGGGGGATGCAGGCATTTACGACCACCGACCCCGAAACGGGATATTCAGCTTTACTCGACGCGGCCAAGAACAACCACGCGTTTGATCTCGCGATCATCGACCGCAACTTTCCTGAACAGGACGGAATGCATTTTGGTTTGCGCTGCAGGCAAAACCCGCATCTCGCAGAAACGAAACTCATGTTATTGACATCGGTGGCCCAACGCGGGGAGGCCCTGGACGCGGAAGAGGCTGGCTTTAACGCCTATCTTACCAAACCTATTCATAAAGTTGATCTTCACAATACCATTGCGACGGTCATGGGATTTTCCCCTTCAACACATTTCATCACGAGCAGGCCTCTTGTGACCCGGCATACCGTCAAAGAGGCCCAACGGCAATCCCGAAAGAAAATTCTTATCGCCGACGACCATGCTGTCAACCAGCAACTCATGGTCCTGTTGCTGGAACGTTTTGGATATCCTACGGAAGTCGTCAACAATGGCAAAGAAGCCATTCATGCCGTTCGCACAGGATCGTACGCCCTCATATTCATGGACTGCCAAATGCCGGAAATGGATGGCTTTGAAGCCACAAGAATCATCCGCCAGGAGGAAGACCAACAACAAGACAGCACGGCTTCAACAGTCACAGAGACAAACCCGCCGTCTCCCTCCGAGCTTCTATCTCATACGCTGGATATTGGCCGGATTCCCATCATCGCCTTAACGGCCAACGCCATGGCAGGCGACAGAGAAAAATGTTTGGCCGCTGGGATGGATGACTATATGACAAAACCCATTCGCCAGGAAGAATTAGCGTCGGCATTGGAACGCTGGTACCCTATCTGTGAAGAGGAAAGTCCCATGGCTGACCCTCCTCCAAGTCAACAAGATCCATTCCCCGGCTCGACCCCAGATATCATCACACCAACACCTAGCGCCTCATCACATAGTCAGGAAACTTCAGAGGACGATGCACTCATTCCAGTGGATCTTGCCAGACTTCAGGAATGGCAAGAGCTGGGAGGGCCTGAATTTGCTACACACATGATCCAACAATTTGTGAAAGATGTGCATGCCTGTATCAGTGCCATCGAGGAGGCTCTGGATGCGAACAATACTGACTCGCTTGCCGATGCGGCCCACGGGCTCAAAGGGATTTGCGCGAATATTGGCGCCAGCCAACTTCGACAGATCGCGTTCGACCTCGAACAGATTGGCCGCCAAGGCAAGGATGTGGACAGTGGACGTACCATGGAGTCGCTGCGAACCGCCGTCACTGACATCGAGACGTTTCTCGCAGACGTTCCCCCTTCTCAAACCTGATTGTTCCGAGCGGCTCCTGTTCCCTTTGGGGTCAAGTTTCTAACAGGTCATCCGAAAATGAAACAGGATACATAAATATTCATACGCTCCTCACGTCCTGTTTCTGCGACGAAATCGTTCCATGAACGCATTGAAAACGTAAACAAGAGACCCCAACGAACCATACTGAACAGTAAGACCTTTCTATGGCCATGATTTCCCAACAACATTGTCAAAATGCCACGATTCTTATCGTGGACGATCAGATGACCAACATTTTACTTCTGGAGAGCATTCTACAGAATGCCGGCTATACGCATATTCATTCCACGCAGGACCCCACACAGGTCCTGACGCTCGTGAAAGAACTCCACCCAGATCTGATTTGTTTAGATATCCGCATGCCGGAGATTAATGGCTTTCAGGTCATGGGACAATTAAAGATTATCCAACACGATACCTTTCTGCCGATTTTGGTTTTAACGTCCGAGGAGGACAGGGAAACCCGGCTACGAGCGTTGGAATCCGGAGCGAAAGATTTTCTCCATAAACCGTTCGACAAAACCGAAGTGCTCATGCGCATTCGTAATCTCTTAGAAACCAGCCTATTGAATAAAGCCATCTCTCTACAAAAAGAAACGTTGGAAGAAACGGTTCGGGAACGCACGCAAGAGCTGAAGGAAACCCAATTGGAAATCGTGCATCGCTTGGCCCGGGCAGCCGAACATCGGGACAATGAAACCGGCAGCCATATCATCCGCATGAGTCACTATGCCACGGTCCTCGGACGTGCCTGCGGCATGACAGAAGAAGAATGCGACACCCTATTCCACGCCACCCCCATGCATGACGTTGGGAAATTGGGCATTCCCGACCGGATCCTCTTAAAACCTGGCAAACTTGATGCAGACGAGTGGGAAATCATGAAACAACATACCGTCCTCGGCGCCCAACTCCTGTCCAACAGTAAATCCCCGGTCCTCAAAATGGCCGAGATGATAGCCCTCACTCATCATGAAAAATGGGATGGCTCAGGATATCCCAACCGGCTGGCTGGAGAAGATATTCCACTGGTCGGACGGATTTGCGCGGTGGCCGATGTCTTTGATGCCCTCTCGTCCCGACGGTGCTACAAAGAACCTTGGCCATTGGAAAAAACGCTTGAAGAAATTCGATCTCTTTCGGGAAGACATTTCGATCCACGATTAGTTGAAATGTTCGACGAATTCCTGCCCATGATGATAGAGATTCAGCGAACGCACGCCGACATTGACTCACCACAATTCAATCTGGTCGAATCCAGTTACTTGGCCTAACGTTCCCTTACATCTGTCGTTCCCATTCGGTGACACGGGAAAATGGCCAGCACGCCACTGGTGGATTTTTTCAACGACCCCTTTGTCAGTTATCATGTAATTCGCTACACTTCTCTCTCCCAACACGTCAAAACAATGCTACCCACATCTCAAGCATATGGGCAGGCACCGTGAATCCCCCTTCCCAAGACTTGCACCAGAGTCAGGCTCTGTCACATCCTTGGCTGTTAATCGTCAGTGCTGGCACTATCTTCATCATTGACCTGATGGCTCCACGTGGAGTTGCCGGCGGGATCCCCTATGTTCTTATTGTCCTTCTCAGCCTTCGCCACCGACAAACCCACATCCCGCTATGGACTGCTATAGGCTGCTCGGCATTGACCATTGCAGGATTCTATCTTTTTCCGGAAGGGAAGGAGTCCTGGGATCATATAGTCAATCGAATAATGACCCTCTGCGTCATTTGGGCAACAATCATATTGGGCCAACGGCACGATATCTTGTGGAACATTGACCGCCCGCCCGACGAAACCCAAGAACCTTCCGGGGTCATTGGTACCGGCCACGATATCACCGACTGGAACAAAACCCAGGTTCAACTCCAGCAATGGACCAGCGTTTTTCACCAGACCCAATGGGGCATGGCTGTGGGAAGCGCCAACAGTCAAACATTAGATATGGTCAATGAAGCATACGCGCGCATGCACGGATACACGGTGGAAGAGTTACAAGGCAAGTCGATTGCCCAAGTTTTTGCCACGGAATCTCAAAAACAACTCCCGCTACATATTCGTCTCATTCATGAACATGGACTTCATTCGTTTGAAGCCCTTCATGTCCGTAAAGATGGGACAACATTCCCGGCCTTGCTCACTATTTCCGACATCAAAGACCCTCGCGGCGAGGTACGTTGCCGTGTGGCCAACGTCATTGATATTTCCGATATGAAGAAAGCAGAAGCGGCGTTCTATGCCAGTGAAAAACGTTTTCGCGCCTATTTTGAAGCCGGGCTGGTCGGCATGGCTATCACCTCTCCGCAACACCAATGGATAGAAGTCAATGATTACCTCTGTGACATGCTCGGCTATACACGAGAAGAACTGGCGGAACAATCATGGACGGACCTCATACATTCAGACGACCGCCAGACAATTCACGACCACCTCCAACAACTCATCACGGGAACGATAGAACGAGTCTTGTGTGAAACACGCTTTATCCGAAAGGATCGTACAGTTCTCTATGCAAAATTATCTGCCCAATTTGTGAGAGATTCCTCTGGAGAGGCGGATTATCTCGCCTTAATCATTCAGGATATTTCCACAGAAAAAGAAGCCCAGGAAACCATCCGCAGGCACAATGTTGAATTGGAAGCGACGATCCGGCACCGCACACAGCGCATTCAAGAATTGGAACAGCGGCGCATGCAGGTCGAAAAATTGGCAGCATTAGCGCAAATAGCCGCCGGAGTGGCACATGAGATTAATAATCCACTTGCCAGCATTTCACAATCTTTGGTGCTTCTGAAGCGAGCCATTCCTCATAAACATCCGCACTACCGGTATATGGCCAAAGTCGAGGACTGCATCGAACGCATTTCGCAGATTACGGCACGCCTCTATCAACTTTACCGCCCAAGCAGTCCTGTTCCGTCGACACTCGATGTTCGGATACCCATTCAGAATGCCATTGACATTATGCAACGCCCTTCCTCAAAGCACGGAGTTGAAATCGTGGCCAATATCCAGCATCCCTTATTGTGCCGGGCACCCAGAAACGAAATGATTCAAGTACTTTGTAACTTGCTCCAAAACGCTATCGACACATCGCAGCCGCATGATACTATTGAGGTCATCACCGATACGGAATCCGATACGATCACGATCCATGTCATTGACCATGGCCAGGGCATCTCGCCAGACATCGCGTCGCATATCTTTGAACCATTCTTTTCAACGAAGCAAGGGCAGACAGATGGTGGTATGGGACTAGGCTTGTCTATTAGCCATAGCCTGGTCGCGGCCATGGGTGGAACACTCGACTTCTCGAGCACACTCGGGCAGGGCTCTCGGTTTACCATTACTCTACCCGGAACGAGTGAAAACGGAGGATCGCCTGCATGACTGCTCAAGGAACCATTCTGATCGCCGATGATGAAGACACCTTCTTGGAGGCCACAAAGGACCTGTTGGAAGAAGAGGGATATGAATGTCACGGCGTGGGTGATGCCCACCAACTCTCACAAGCTCTGAAGCGCTCTGAGTTTGACCTGCTTATCACCGACCTGAACATGCCAGGCAACCATGTCATGAAGAAAGTTCAGGCATTACGAGAACAGGCCAGGATACTGCCTGTCATTGTCATTACCGGCTATCCATCCGTCCCTACCGCTGTCGAATCGGTGCACTTGAATGTTCTGGAGTATATGATCAAACCCGTCGATTTTCAGGTATTGCTGGAGGCGGTCAAACGAGGACTCCATCATCGCAAGACACTCACCTCCCTCCGCCAAGCCCGGTATGATGCCGAACAGCGGAGTCAGAGGCTCGCTCGTCTGGAAGAGACGCTAAGCACCTTGCAACTGCCACTGGATCCAGAATGTACCCCATCGATGTTGTCTGACTCTTCTCTTCCCACCCAAGCAATGCGCACAACAAATCTTTCAGAAAGCGTAGGCCCCCAACAACACCTCCTGCAGACATCCCTTCCCAAGGATTCCTCTCCATCGATGACCGATTATTTCCGGCTGCGCGAATCGGTCTATCACACCATTCAAATCCTCCAAAAGACCAAGAGTGCGTTCCGGTCAAAAGACTTAGCTGGCCTTCGCAAACATCTGGAAGACGTCCTACGTGAAACCACAGAAACGCTTAAGGACCCCCAGCCTCCGGCCGATAATCCTAAAGACGGCGGTTGAGCGCAAAAAAGCTGTACAAGCCATTGATGGGCATTTCCTTGAGAGACATCATCATTCGCAAATTCATTGGAACAGCTATAGGTTCAAACGTGCTGTGGGAAACATCAGCTGAGGAGTAGAATGTGGAAATGAACACATGATCATCAACACCACACAGATGGATTCACAGACATGGCTTTTGGAGCTTTCAGGACGATTTGACTTTCAAGCACGCCATGATTTCCAGAGATCGACGGCACAAGCTGAAAAATCCACACCACGAAAAATCATTTTGGATGTCAGTCAGGTTTCTCACATCGATAGTGCCGGCTTGGGCCTCCTGGCCCTTACCCATAAAAAGTTGACTCCCATGGGAGTTCAGATGATCATCGTCAGTACACCGGGAACAACCTTGGATGTTCTCTTACTTACCAATATGGACAAACTGATTCCAATCTATGGCTCTATGGCTCAGGCGACCCAAGCACCTCTCACTTCGGTGCCAGTGGAAACCTAGGCACCAGTTTCTCTAAGCCCTATCAACCTAGACCGCAGTTGGATCACGAAAGCCTGCCCTGAGTTGTTCGGCTTGCTCACAATGAATCTATCGAAGGATGGTTCGACGGGCTCACCATGATCGGTATCACTCATCCCGAACCGTATGATTTATCATCCTGAGTCGTTCGATGTATCATCCTGAGCCTATCGAAGGATCACAATGAGCCTGTCGAAGGGGCAACCCCCTACTCTTAATTTTCCAATGCTGTTTTCCGAAAAGACTACACTGTGTAGTGTGTAGAAATATCTACGGTTTTACCGTCAACCTCTATTGAGAGTTTTCTGAATTGGTTGCATCACGATGGCATTTACTCCATTAGAGCCCTCTGCGCTTCGCCTCGGTTTATTTATCAAGATTCAAGGATCTTGGTTTAGTCATCCCTTTTCGACCAATTCCTTTAAAATCAAAACAGCGAAAGACCTTCAAACACTCAAAGGATTAAAAAAGGTCAAGTTGTTTGTTGATATCCAACGTTCAGACCCCGCACCAGATTCTCAGGATTCAGAAACGTTCGAATCGTCGGAAACCATCACGAATGACAACGCAGATATTGAACTCGAGATCGACACCTCCTCACCCTCGGCAGCCGATACCCTGACTGAAGACTCACTGCAACGGAAAGTGTCTCAGCATGAAGCGTTTCAAGTCTATCAAGAGCACCTGCAGAAAGTGGAAACGCAGTTTCAAGAGGTTTTACAGCATTCTAAACAGGCCGTACAAGACGTCGTGGCCGGGCGGCCTCGCGGGCTCCGAACAGCAAAACAGATCGTTGATAATCTTCTCAACTTATTAGACGGACCTGATAATTTGAGAGCCCTACTCAATCTGATGGGCTCCAATGAACCCAGCGACGAATTTTTCCTCCATGCTTCGAATGTCTCTTCATTGTCTCTTATGGTCGGCCTTGATCTTGGCTTTAGTCGGGAGGAGAGTGAAAAGTTGGCCTTAGGCGCATTTTTTCATGACGTGGGAGAACTCAAATACCCTGTCGAAACCCTGTTACGCAAAGGCACCATGGGGCCAGGTGAATACAACACTTTTTTAGCCACACATGTGAACTACGGTGTCGAAATTTCCGAGAAAATACCCAATTTTCCTTATGAAGCCATTGAGGTCATTCAACAACACCATGAGCGCTTAAATGGAACAGGCCAGCCTTTTGGGAAAAAAGAAGAGCAAATTGGTCCCTTCGCCAAGATTGTCATGGTGGTGGATCTCTATGATGAACTCTGTCACCACCAAGATCCCGCTCGTTCTCTTATTCCTTCAGAAGCCCTCTCATATCTATATGTGAAATGCCGCCACACACTCTGGCAAGAGGCCATCGTCTCCTTGATCAAACAATTAGGCGTCTATCCTCCAGGGTCCCTGGTGAACTTGAGCAACCAAAAAACTGGGATTGTGACGAGCGTGAACTTCGACAACCGGCTCCGGCCCATCCTCCTCGTCTATGATGAACAATCCTCCACCAAGGAACCCATTGTGCTCAACTTAGCAGAGGAAGACCATTCACTCACGATAGTGGATGCGATCCGGCCAGGCGACCTCGCTCCCCATATTCGAGAATGCTTGAACCCCCGGCGTATCATTAGCTACTTCCCATCGCAGACGCCGGTTCCTGAATCCTGTAGCACATAAGGGGCCTGCAACTCCCCGCCTTTTCACGTGTTCCCTAGTCCCAAGAAATGCCGTACTCGCATACACCAGGAAACTGGCTGCGACTCAGACAATTCAGGGTCCGGATAGTCTACCCACAACTCTTGATTACCTAAATACTTTGCGCCCTGAAAAATTCGTTGGGAGCGCATTTGCCGATAGCCACGATCCTGTAACGCATGAATAAGGGAATCCAGGGCTTCTTCTTCTGAGGGAACGGCTTTACTTTCAATTTGCAACGTTTCATACCGAAGTCGAGCGATACAGGCCTCGTCTTCAACAATGATCTGACACTGCCGATTAAATCCCCTGTCCCGCTCATCTAGCCCGGCAATTTGATAGACGCTATTTGGTATAGGCTTTGAGCTCATTGTACTTTTAGAATTCTCGAGCGATTTTTTCGAATTTTGTGTCTTTTTTACTTTCATTCCATAAGAACAGCTTCATATAATACCTACGCTTCCATCGAACACAGTCCCCGGATGTGTTGTTCGTGCTTCTGACAAGAGCCTCTCAACTTTACATTCTCGTTTTCATTAATAACAGCCACACTCCATCCAAGAAAGGGCGCTCATGCCGAAAAGTCGTAGCATTGCCCAGGAACTGACACAGAACTTTCTGAATCACACTCCCACCTGGTACAAGCTGACGGTGGTAGGATTTTTACTGGTCAATCCTATCCTGCTCATTTTGGCTGGCCCCTTTGTGACAGGCTGGGTGCTGATCCTGGAGTTTATCTTTACCCTCGCCATGGCTCTGAAGAGTTATCCGCTCCAACCAGGCGGTCTTTTGGCCATGGAAGCCGTCCTGCTGGGTATGACGACCCCCGCCATGGTGTACCATGAGACGGTGAATAATTTCCAGGTCATCCTTTTGTTGATGTTCATGGTCGCGGGCATCTATTTCATGAAAGACCTTCTCTTGTTTCTTTTCACCAAGATCCTCCTGGGTGTCCGCTCTAAACAATGGCTCGCGCTGCTGTTTTCACTGATGGGAGCCTTCCTTTCCGCTTTTTTGGATGCCCTAACGGTCACCGCCGTGATCATTGCCGTGGCTACAGGGTTCTACAGCATCTACCACCGGGTCGCCTCCGGAAAATCCTACACCAGCTCACATGACCACACCAGTGATCAGGACGTCCAAGAGCTCAACCGGACTGACTTAGAGAATTTTCGAGGCTTTCTGAGAAATCTCATGATGCATGGGGCGGTCGGCACAGCTTTGGGTGGAGTCTGTACGTTGGTCGGAGAACCTCAGAATCTATTAATTGCGGACCGGGCGGGATGGCAATTCATGGAGTTTGTCTTTCGCATGGCCCCGATTACGTTACCGGTCTTTCTGATGGGCTTAGCGACGTGCCTGGTGGTCGAGAGGCTAAAGTGGTTTGACTATGGCTATGAAATCCCCGAGCCAGTACGGCATATTTTAGTAGACTATGAACGGGAACAAGCCGCGCGCAGAGATAACGATGATAAGGCCAAACTCATCGTGCAGGCACTGGCCGGCGTGTGGCTCATTATCGCCTTGGCCTTCCATCTGGCTGAGGTAGGCATCATTGGCCTCACGGTCATCATCCTGATTACGGCCCTGAATGGGATCATTGAGGAGCATCAACTGGGCGAAGCTTTTACTGAAGCCCTCCCCTTTACCGCATTGTTAGTAGTCTTTTTTGCGATTGTGGCGGTCATTCAGGAACAGAATTTATTTGCAGGCATTATTGGCTATGGTTTAAGCCTAGACGGCACGCATCAGATCGGGATGTTTTATCTGGCCAATGGAATTTTGTCATCGATTAGCGACAATGTGTTCGTCGCCACAGTGTATATCAATGAAGTCTTTCGAGCATTGCAGGCAGGCACGATTACGCGGGATCAATTTGACTTACTGGCCGTAGCCATTAATACAGGAACCAATATTCCCAGTGTGGCCACGCCAAACGGGCAGGCGGCCTTTTTGTTCCTCTTGACCTCATCCTTAGCCCCCATCATTCGGTTGTCCTACGGGAAAATGGTGTGGATGGCGCTGCCCTACACGATCACCATGACGCTGGTGGGTTTGCTGGCTGCCTATGTGTTTTTAGGGCCGGCGACCACGGCCCTGTATGAGATAAACCTCATTGAGCATCATCCACTGCCAAGCAGCGATACGGGAGTTTCAACCCATCATTAAATAAATTGATAGAGTATTTTAACTTTCAGTTAAGACATTTCAGAACGCCCTCTCCTTTGAGGAAGAGGGTTGGGGTGAGGGTGAAAAGCGCATTTAGCACTATATGAGTGTTGAATAGTGAAAATATCAAGGGGCAAACTTCGTCAGAAACCGCCACTGTTATTGGGCAACCGTTGCCATTTTTTTATTTTCTTCAACAATTTTCTCTGGATATAGCACAATTTCGACACGTCGATTTTGAGCCCGCCCCTCTTCAGAGTCGTTCGCCACCACTGGCCGTGTATCAGCATAACCAGTCGCCGCAAAATCTTTAGGATCCATTCCGGTTTGCTCAATCAAATACCGAAGCACGGTCGTCGCTCGAGCCGTTGATAGTTCCCAATTCGTCGGAAATTTTTGTTGGAGTCGTCCATAAATAGGGTTGCTATCGGTATGACCTTCGACTTGAATATTTTTATTTGGCAAGGTGGCCAAAACTTCCCCGACCTGTTTCATAATATCTAATCCCAGAGGGGTGAGTTGCGCTTCCCCCGACGCAAACAAGATTTGGCCTAGCATCGTGAGGACCAATCGATCCTGATGTTGGGTCACGACCAAACTCTTCCCAAATTTTTCTTCTAAGGCTTGCGTAATGCGATCAATTTCTCGGCTCACAGTATTGACTTCTTGTTTGACTTGAGCCAATTGAGACTCTTGCGCCGCACGAGCTGCCCGCACTTCTTCCAATTCCTTTTTCAGCCGCTCAACATTTTTCAGACGTTCTTCTAGCTGTACAAGGTTTTGCTCTAAGGCTTGATTGTCCTTTTGTAATTGAGAAAAATGGTCAATTTGCGACTTCAGGCTATCCCGAACCTGCTGAAAGGCTCTAGCCATGCCACCCAAATCATTCAGGTCACTCCCTTCCAGACTCTCTCGGGAAAGTGAACCAACCCCCGTCAACGATTGCAGGCCTGCAATCTCGGAATAGAGTTTCTCCAACTCGGCTTTCACCGCTTCCAGTTGCTGTTCTTTTTCTTGTTCTTGAACTTTGACAGCATCCACTAAATCCACATTTTCTTCCTGGAGTTGGACCACGGCTTGCTCTTTCGTTTCTACCTCCCGCTTCAGCTCTTGCGTATTCTCCTCCAGTTGAACGACTTGGGACTGCTGTTCTTCCACAATACGTTGCAACCGCTCTACTTCTTGAGCCGAACTTTGGCTGGCCATTTCCAATTCTTCCATAGCCCGTTCATGAGCCTGTTGGCTCACACACCCCCCAAACATCCATACAATAAGGACCAGGGCACCTATACATTTCGTCGTGTTCATAACGTGACTCCTCTACATGAATCTGACCACAGACCTCTCATGCTTTTTCTTAATCCCTTATTCATTCAGAATCGGAACCCGTAGGTCCTTCCTCTTGCCGGACTTTTTCCCATCCCTTTGCGACAAGACATTTTTCTATTCGGCTTTCAGCGAGTCCAACAGCCCGTTGTAAGGACTGGCACTCATCTTTATCCCGTTGTAATTCAGCATTACCTGCTCCAGGTTTTGACCAATAGACAGTCACAACTTGGCTACATCCACAACTGACGATGGCACACATAACAAGAACGAACACACAATTCTGCCGGTGTTGACGGTTCTTCATAGGATTGCTTTCGGGCATTTCACCTCCGACACGATACGTATTTACGCCAAAGATGCTGTATCAATCTCTGTAGTCAGCAATTTGATGAGACCTGTTCGAGTCTCTTTTCGGCGGTTCAAAAAGAGTTCTTGAGACAATACCACGAAAAAGCAAGGGTTGCTGGATAATTGAACGCATTGTCACATAAACACGAGTATCGTCCATTAATGTCGTCCTCTACGAGGACCATCACATGGAGGGTTGACTCGCCAGCCCTCTTCGATCCACCATTACGGGCATCATGACTATTTTTTCACACTCAATATCGAGACATTCAATTCTGGGAATTTTCAACTTACGCCTGGTGCTTCTCTCGGTCATCCTCATCGGCTGTTCCCACAATGTTGATTTATGGGAGATGTCCATAGACGAGGGCACAAAGGCCTACGACCGAAGACAATTTACCGATGCCCTTACACATTTTACAAAAGCCAAAGACGCGGCTCATGAACTTAAGACAGACAACATCCGTTTAGCCAATAGCCACTATCACATCGCCAGAACACAGTATGCCCTGGGACTCTTGGACTCGGCTGAGACACACTATCGCAAAACCATTCAATTGTTGGAACACACACGCAGGGCGTCCCATCCTGAACTTGCAACGAGCCTGAACAATCTCGCCATTATTTACCGAACACAAGGAAATTTGGACGAAGCTAAACAACTTCTGAAACGGGCGTTAGAGATCCTGGAACAACAAAAGCCCCCCAATTCTCTTCTCATGGCTTCAACGATTACGAACCTTGGAGAACTTTATTGGAAACAAGAACAATTTTCTAAGTCTGAAATCTATATCCGTCGGGCCTTAGTGTTGCTGGAGCAACACCAGCACCCTCCTTACAGTACCTTAGGCGCTACGATTAATACATTAGGAGAAGTGCTTCAAGCACAGGGGCGCTACGTTGAAGCCCAACGGCAGTACGGGCAAGCCATTGGGTATCTCAAAAAAGCCTCAGGAGCGGCGCCTCAACTTATCAGAGTGTTAAACAATTCAGCACGGCTCCATCACATACAACAGGAATATACGGTTGCCGAATCGCTGTATAAGCAAGCCTTACACATGGTCGACAATCTTCCATTTTCGGATTTTTCTTCCATGATCACGCTTCAACAGAACTTGGGTAGCCTGTACCAAGAACAGCAACAATATTCTCTGGCGCATCACCACTATGAAGAAGCGTTAATCCTATTACATCGATCTCCAGCCCCCCATCTTGATCAACATGTCACAATTTTAAACAATATGGCAGAACTTCATCAAAGCCAGGACCAGTTCTCAAAGGCTGAGTCTCTTTATCTCGAGGCGCTATCACGTGCTCGTGAAAGTCTTGGGACGGACCATTTGCAAGTGGCAACTATCTTGACTAACTATGCGGGCTTGCGACAACAACAGGGGCACCTCGCTAAAGCCAGGCACCTGTACGAACAAGCTTTAGACATCAGAGAGAAATCCCTCGGGCTTCACCATCCTAAAGTGGCTTCAACACTCAACAACCTCGCGTCTGTCCTCGAACTTCAAGGACACACTCAAGAAGCCATCACATTGTATGAACGCGCCATTCCAATCATTACCGAAACGTTTGGCGTTGACCATCCCACCGCCCGACTCTATCAACACAATTACGAGACGCTGCTACGTAACCAGGACAAACAATCCTAGATAGCCTCTCACCAGTTCTAGTCTTTTAATTTTCAACTAAGACTTTTATTTAACGCAGGACCGTGTTTTCAGGAAGAGGGGATGTGTATGCAGCGACCTGCTGAACGAGGTGCGTCACGCTTGCATCCATCATTTCCATAAGAGGGCCAGGATATAACCCGATCCACAGGACAACAATGGCCAAAGGAATCACCGAGGCCAACTCGCGAGTGGTGAGATCAGGAAGGACTGCCGCCACCTTCGTGGAAGGCTCACCCAACGCCAACCGTTGCAGCATCCACAGCATATAGGCCGCCGCTAAGACAATACCTCCCATGGAAATCAGGACCATGGCGAAATTCACATAGGACGTCCCGACCAGCACCAAAAACTCGCCAATGAAATTACAGGTGCCTGGCAGGCCAAATGCCGCAACTGAGAACAAGAAAAAAAACGCCACAAATTTCGGCATGGGTTTATGCAAGCCGCCATAGTCACTGATAACCCGGCTATGGGTGCGGTCGTACAGCTGACCAACTGAAATAAAGAGCGCGGCGGTTGTAATGCCGTGATTGAACATTTGCAAGATGGCCCCTTGGATGCCCTGACTGTTAAAGACAAAAATCCCAAGGGTGACAAATCCCATATGTGAAACCGACGAGTATGCCACAAGTTTTTTGAGGTCAATCTGCGCTAACGCCATGTAGCCGCCATAGACAATGGCGATAACCGAAAGCCATAATATATACGGAGCAAACTTGGCTGAGGCTTCGGGAAACATCGGCAAGCAAAAGCGCAAGAATCCATAGCCCCCCATTTTTAGTAGCACTCCCGCTAAAATCACGCTGCCAGCAGTCGGGGCCTCGGAATGTGCGTCTGGCAACCAGGTGTGAAAAGGCACCATGGGCATTTTGATGGCAAACGCCAAAAAGAGCGCCAGGAATAGCCAGAATTGTGTCTTCGAGGAATAGGTTTGTTCGCTGAGAACCAACAGATCGTAGGTATGTCCGCCTTCCAAGTAGAGGCCAAGAATTCCCACGAGCAACAATAAACTGCCTGTCAAGCTGTACAAGACAAATTTAATTCCCGCCGTGATGCGATTGGGCCCTCCCCAAAGAATGATCATGAAATACATGGGAATCATGGTGAGTTCCCACAACATGAAAAACAGGAAAAGATCTAAGGCTGTAAACACGACGATCATCGCGCCTTCCACCAGTAAAATCAACGACAAATAGGCTCGCACCCGCGTGGTAATGGCACTCCACGAACACAGAACGCAAAGTGGACACAGAAGAGCGGTGAGGATGACTAACAGGATGCTGATCCCATCTACACCAACGGCATACTGAATATTGAAGGTAGGCATCCATTCCATACGCTCAACGAATTGCATACCCTGTTGAGTGAAATCGAAGTTCCTCCACAAGATCAGCGAGAGCAGAAACTCCGCCATCGTTGTGGCGAAAGCCATTCGGCGAATCCATTCTTCATCGCGGAGAAATGCAAGGGCAACGATTCCTAAAAAGGGAACCGCAATCATCCAACTAATAATATGATCAGTGAATATGCTCATCAGCAGGCCCCTATCCAGGAAGTTGATTACACCAAAAGATATAATAGCCCAGTTGCCAAGACCAGCCAAAATATCATGACAAGTAGTTGGTGTTGGAGGGTACGAGGTTCAACCTCTTGTAAGAGTTGCCCTGCCGTATCCGCTTGTCTGCCCATTTGACTGACTCTCTGTTCCAGCCATCGAATATCCACCACTTGCCACAGCCAACTGCCCATTCCAACACTCTGCCGTCCGATACCCATCACCATTCGATCAATGCCTTTGATATCCACGATTCGCCAGAGCCACTGGGCCAAAAGAATGGAGTAGGTCGCGATGGAATGTATGAATGCATCGATCACATTCACATCAACGAAGCGCCAAAGCCATTCGGCAAACCGAATGGTGGGATTCACCACATAGACATCATAGAATTCATCAAAATACCATTTATTCCAGAAGAGGACGTATAACTTTTTGTTCCTACTGCCTGCTGTTGCGACCTGCGAGCCTGATTGAACCTGCCAGTAGGCATAGGCCCATCCGGCAATCGCCATTCCAATAGCCATGAGCATCCATATCGAGAGGCCCGCCTTATCCGTTCCTTCATGGAACACCGCCGTGGGTGAGATCAACGCTGGAGCTAAGAAGTTGGCAAACCACGTCCAAAACAGGGTCAACATCGCCCCGATGACAAGAGTGGCGACGAAAAGCCCAGTCAAAATCGCCCCATTCACAAACTGCGGCCGGATGGAATGCGTCTGTGATCCCAATTGGCCGGAAACCGGCCAATACGTCTTCGGACCATAAACAAATAGCGACGTGACACTTCGGAAAAGATACAGAGAAGCCACAAAGACAGTGATTAGACCAATGACGCGAAATCCCATTGTGGCAGAGGCAAATCCCGTTACCCCCCACAAGTATTCATATGCCCCTGAAAACAGAATAATCGGAGGAATCAACGCTAAGGCCAGCGCGCCCCCATACAACATTCCCATGCCCTGCGGACTATGATGCTCATGATTTCCTCTATGGACACGACCCGGCTCCACCGACCGGAGCGCATTACCAGTGGACAGAAAAAAGAACGCTTTATAACAGCCATGAGCAAGGAGATGAAAGATCGTCACAACAAACGCACCTAAACCGCAGGTCATGATCATGAAACCAATTTGGCTAATCGTGGAATACGCCAAGATCTTTTTGATGTCCGACTGCGTCAATGAAACAAGACCCGCAAACAGCGCCGTGCTGGCTCCAATGACCGCAATGAATGTCATGGTGAACGGAGAAAGGACGAGCAAGGGGCTCAGCCGCACGAGCAGGAACGGACCGGCATTCACCATCGTGGCCGCGTGAATTAACGCCGAGACTGGAGTAGGGGCTTCCATGGCAAATGGCAACCATACATGAAAGGGCATTTGAGCTGACTTGCCCATGGCTCCTAAGAACAGAAAGAAAGGAATCCACGTCACGGGATTCACAGCAAGATTGCCCCCGATCCATCCCATGATATTGACCGTCTGATGTTGCATGCTGTCAGCCTGGGCGAGAATGGTCTGAATGTCGAGCGTGCCGAATGTAAAAAAGGTCAAGATAATTCCAAAACTTAACCCCACATCCGCCACCGCATTCACCAAGAATGCTTTGGTCGCTGCCCGTCCGGCCGAGGGTCTTTGTGCGGCATGGGAGATTAAGAGATATGAGCAGATACCCATCACCTCCCAACTGACGAGCAACATCAAGAGATTGCCACTCATGACAAGTAGCACCATGGAAAAGGTAAACAATGCGATGACCGCAAAGAACCGATTGTATCGTGGGTCCCCGATCATGTATCGAGACGAATAGACATGCACAAGAGCGCTCACACCTGTGACCAAGAGCAAAAGGAGAACCGTGAGTTGATCCACATAAAGGCTGAAATTAATGGTCAACGCCCCGGACTGAAAGAAACGATACAGAGAGAGCGAGAAAGGCCCGTGGCGCAGAACCTCAAGAAAGGCAAACACCGACAAACCAAAAGACAGACCAATGGCAGGAATGCCAATTCGGTGGCTGTGCTCGCCCCATCGTCGTCCTCCAAGCACAAGGACAAGCGAAGCCATGAGAGGAAGCAAAGGGATGAGAACAAAGATCGCCATGGCCTTGGTTAGATACCTGGTGGCAGAGCCTGATTCAACAAAAACTGAACAATCGGGTCGCTGAACAGTCCCAAGATCATGACGGCCGCCGACGTTACTCCCACACTCAGTTTAAACGGAAACGGAATATCCCCGAATGCGGTTTCCGAGTCAGAGGCCAGCGGACGAAAGAGCGCCTCAAATAGTCTGACGAAATAGGCAAGCGTCAAAAGAGTTGAAAGTAAAACCGCGGCGACCGCAATATAATTATTGGCTTCAAGCGCTCCGAGAATGATATACCATTTTCCAAAAAAGCCCCCAGTTGGAGGAAGGCCGATCATGCCCAACGCCACCACGACCAAGCCCCCCGTAAACCAAGGCGCGCGCTTCCCAATCTTTCCAAGATCCTCGACAGTCCGAACGCCATACTGGCAGATCGCGACCCCTGCTAAAAAAAACAAGGCCGCTTGCATCACGGCATCGTTTAGTAAATAAAAAATACCCCCGACAAATCCCGTATGATTCCCTTGACTCACGCCAATAAGAATGATGCCAATATGGGAAATTCCTCCATAGGCAAACATCATCTTTATATCCCGCTGCGACAAGGCCAGAACCGCCCCAATGACCGCTGCCAGAGTGCCAAGTACCCCCACGAGCACGAGCACGGGAATGTCGTACACAATGGCCTTAGCCCCCAAGACCCAGTAAATAATGCGGACCCACCCTAACAACGCCACTTTGGTCACTAATGCCGCTAAGATAGGAGAGATGGATTCGGGGGCATAGGTATAGGCATCCGGCAACCATGCATGAAATGGCACCAACGCCATCTTGATACCCAACCCAATGAACATAAACAGAAGCCCGCCCACAACCGCTTTGGAAGTCAAGAGTTGGGGAAGCTTCTCTGCCATATCTGCCATATTGAGCGTGCCACTGGCTGCGTAGAAATAACTCACGCCCAGTAAGTAGAGAGACGCCCCAAGCGTCCCCAGCACAAGGTAGCGAAACGCCGCAAACAGCGCTCGCCCGCCGGCCACACCAATCAGCGCATAACTGGATATGGCCGCGACTTCCAAAAACACAAATAGATTAAAGAGATCTCCCGCAAACACGATTCCGGTAAGCGCGGAAATAAGCAACAAGATCAAGATATGATAATGAACGATCCGTCCCCCCAAATCTTTTGGTGAAGTGGGACCGGTAAATACCAACGCCAGCAAACCCAACGTACTCAACGTCACCATAATGACACTCGCCAATCCATCCGCGACCCACTCAATGCCTAATGGTGCAATCCAGCCACTGAAGGCATATCGCACTTCTCCATCATTAATGACGCTATTCAGATTCAGAATAGAGACCACAACCATGGCGCCAAGCACCGCGAGAGCGATGGGCCGGCTCCACTGCCGGTGCCTCAAACAGACAACCGGCATGGCGATCGCGGCAAACAAAGGGAACAGAAAGAGCAGGGCTGGGAAATGATGCCTCATTCTAGTTTTTTTAAAATCTCTTCCTCATCAAGACTGCCGTATCGTCGATAAATAGCCGCACACAACGCCAATGCCACACCCAGCGTGGCGACACCCACCACAATAGCTGTCAACGTCAGCACATGTGGCAACGGATTCGCATAGTTCATGGCTCGCACAGGTTCAGTTGTCGACAGCAGGACCGGGACTGTCGAGTGCTTTTTCGCACTAATAGAGACCAGGAAAAAAATCACGCTGGTCTGGACAAGATACAATCCGACCAATTTCTTGACGAGGTTGTACCGGGTCACCATGATATAAAAGCCCCACAGGAAGATAATGACAAACGTCAAAAAGTTGGGGCGCTGAAAGACGGCAGAAAACAGATCACCCATTCATTGAATCCTCAATAATTTCTTCGGCAGAAAGACTGAAGACAATGGACACCGCCGTCACAGCCACGTCCACAGCCACGCCAATTTGCGTCAACACAATTCCCAAAGATCGGCGTGAAGCCGTCTCAAGCCCCGGAATCTCCAAATTGGCATAGTTGAGAAATTCCCCGCCGCCAATCATGCACAATCCGCCAACGCCGGCATAAATCAACATGCCGACTCCATCGCCGTGCAACACTTTTTTCGCAATCTGGCTCCGGGAAGCATCGTGGCCAAAAATGAGCACCGATAAGATCATGCCGGTGCCTAATATCACCCCTCCAACAAATCCTCCCCCAGGGCCATATTGGCCAAAAAACAACACATACAAACCAAAAATCTGGATCACCGGAATCAGAAACCGTCCTAAGGTCTGCACGATAACACTATCGTGAGGGCGAATCATGAGGGTTGCCTCCGCAACAATAGTGCGCAAGCAATGCCTGCGGTAAAAATCACCACCGTTTCCACCATGGTATCAAGGGACCGGTAATCCATCAGGACCGATGTCACGACATTTGGCGTATGAGAATCTGGATAACTCTGTTCGAGATATGTCGGTGAAATATGCACACTGGCCGGGGAACGTGGATCTCCAAACTCTGGAAGATCGTTTGCGGCATAGAGCAACAGAACTCCCAGAAGCGGAAGGGCAATCAGTGCCGCCATCGGAGGCGGAGGCCGCCTGAGACGATTGTCTTTTGGTGCGGTTCCAAATAGGGTGAGTAAGAAAAGCACGGTGGCTAAACCAGCGCCAACGACGGCTTCGACAAACGCCACATCAACCGCACCCAGCCACGCCCACACCAAGGCAAGGAAAAAACTGTAGCAACCCAACAATAAGATGGCGCTCATCAGATCCTTGACTAAGATCGCGCCGGCTGCTGTCACGAGCAGTAAAACCAGGAGGGGAATTTCATAGGAAAATATCATGAATGCTCCTTTTTCCAGGGCTTCAAGCCAGCACGAAGCGCTGCGCGAACAGTCGCATGGGCAATGACCGGATTTTGGATGTACAGTAGTGCCAGGACCGCTATGATTTTCAGCATACTCGCGCTCAAGCCCTCATGAAGCGCCACACCCACGAGCATCAAAAAGGCCCCCAACGAGTCTGTAAGTGACACCGCATGAGACCGACTAAACACATCGGGCAGGCGAATCACGCCGATTGCCGCAACAATCAAAAAAAATAGCCCGGCGAGAATACAACCTATGGCAAGCACTTCCATGTTACGGCAGTCCTCTTTGTTCCAGAAACTTGGCGACGGCAAGAGCTCCCACTAGATTTAAGAGAGCATATCCCGTCGAGATATCGACAAACATGTCGACTCGCTCAAAATACATACCCATCACAATCAGTAAAATGATCGCCTTGGTGGAAATGCCATTGAGACCCAGGACGCGATCAAAAATTGTAGGGCCCTGAAGCACACGATAAAGATAGACACCAATGAGGAGGGCTAAGAGTAATAAGACACCGAGAAGAAATATTTTCACAAATCAGGCTCTTCATTCTTAAAAATTTCAGCAATTTTCGATTCAATCCGCTCGCTTGTGACATCTTCGGCGGCAACTTCATCCATGGCATGCACGATGAGAGTATTACGATCCACTTCTGCGGTAATCGTTCCGGGAGTTAAGGTAATGGAATTGCCAAGCAGCACCACGGCTGCATGATGCCCCAACTTCGTCTCAACTTTGATTAGCCGAGGATTTATGGGAAGCGCGGGATGAAGAATCAGCTTTGAGAGGTGAAGACTACTTTGTACGATTTTCACAAAAAGCCAGGGAAGATAGAGCAGGATATTGCCCCATAATCGAAACTTGGGAACAAAGGGAGAATGGCCGGAATTAATCCAGGCAACCGCGAAAGACAGGACTAAGCCCAATCCAAGATGGATCCAATCGAAACGGGCCGATAACATCATCCACAACACGAATAGTGCCGTGGCCTTTAAGATCAAAAATTGTGATGAAATCGGCCGTGGCCGCGCCCCATGCCCAACAACGTTTTTGGTCATTTAGATCGCACCTTCAGATTTATTCAACACTTCCCTGCATGTCTACTCAGTTGGAGAAACCCTTTCCCACCGCCCATCAGCATGATATTGATGAAACTCATATGCATGAGGATCTAGCGCCACAAGATGAAGCCACTGATTATGAAACAACTGCTGAAGGATTCCATGTTTTTGGATAATTGACGAAATAACACACGGTGTGTGTTCAATGATGGCAAGAAGACGCATGGGCTCATGATAATGACGGTCTCCATCGTTCACGGTCTGCAAAGGAAATCCCATTTGTAAGTCACTTTGACTTCCTAGCATCATTCCCACACCTCCCACCACATTGTGCAAGACCTTACTGCCGCTTCCATACTTCCATGGGTCGGCTCCTGAAAAATAATATCCCGTATTGATCCACTCTCCTACAATCAATGGAGCCGTCATGATCTTCTCAAGGATGCCACCCGCAGAGTCCGCAATGGGATCATACGAATGCAAGAAGACCCGCCCGCCCAGATCCAGCCCTTTCGTGAGACGGCGTCGCCCGATTAAAAACGCGGCATTGCCAGCAAGCCCCCATTCCGGCCGGGTATTGGCCCAATCGCAACTACGCTCCTCCACATGAGCCAAAGCATGTTCTGGAGAAATTTGTGTGGGAGCATGTGGAAGACGATGACAACGCTCAAGGGCTTGGTTCGCACCGGCCTCTTTGAGATCCTTCTCCAACACACGTAAATCTTCTAGATGACTATCCGGCAGATCTTCTACATCGTAAAACTGTACACGATCCGTCGTCGTATTATGTTTCCCTGGAAGAAACCAGGTATCGCTGGGGATAGACAGGCCTTTTTCTCCAAGAACGCGGCGAACGTCAGGTGAATTCGCCATCGCGGCAAAAACTCGCGCATTCGCATCCCCCGGCGCTCCCCCACAAGCCCCGCAATCCAGTGCGCCATAATAGGGATTGTTATCCGTCTCGCTTCCATGGCCACAAAGACAGACGAGACGCGCATAATTTTTTGTTAGCCCCATTGCCCGTAACCCGTTTTCGATAAACGTCGCCTGTTCCGTCAAAGAAAACCCTTGCGCCAGATCACTGGGAATCCCTTCTGGATGCACTTCTCCGATTTTCGGATGCGTGGGGTCCGAAGAGGCAGAAACCGCGATCTGAGTCCGTACACGATGGGTGAACCAATCTTCGATGGTAGACGTGATTCCACGAAATATTTTTTGAAGCAACGTTTTACCGACTAACCCAAGACTAAAAAAGAAACCCAGGACATCAATGACCATCATCGAACCAATGGGATGATGTTTCAGATCGTGAAAGAGATGATGCCCAAGATGATACCATCGAGTACCGGAAGAATACCTCTGCAAAGAGTCGTTTTCCTCAGATCGAGGGACTTCTCTCACAGCATGATTGGGTGTCAACAATACCGGGCATAAATCAGACCGCTGTTCGCTATCAAAGGCCTGGTGACTGATGGGAATGCCAAAAAATCCCGCAAAGCCAAATGTCTCGTAAGGACCTTGTGCTTCGATATGACGGCGGAACGACTCAGAGCGGACATCGATACAAAACACCAATTGGGCCTGCGGGCGCGTATCGACATCTTTCACGCCCTGACAATGGAGCGAGAGTTTCCCCAGGATATCTTTGCGAAAGGAATCTTCCAAAGCCTCTAACCAAACTGGGCCGTGCAAATCGGATGGAAAGGCATCAAGCCATCTCAATAAGACCTGAGCGTCTGTCCTTGAAAGGTCATGCATGTCAGCGGGGGCAACTTCTAAGCATTGAGCAAGATGAAACAAGCGCCAAGCATCTCGACATGTCATCTGCGTGATGGGATCGACGGAACAACGGCCTAACCCAATAGGGTGTTCGTACTCTCCACCACGTTCTCCCCAAAATTCCTGCAATGCAGGGACGGTTCCTTCAATTCCCCATTCCCTTTGGCAGATTACCTGAGTGAGCTCCACTTCATACACCAGCCGAACCGCCAAATATTGCCGCACATCAATAGGTTGCTTTCGTTGAGCATGATACCGGGGATGCTCTCCCAGCCATCGAATATACCGGGTCCATCCGGGCAATTGCGATAACTCCCGCGACAGATAGGCTTTCCATTCAGCTTGGGGGACACCCGAACAGCGCAGGCACGAAACGATCACCTCCTCCGGGTCATCAGATAGGTCCCTGACCTTTTGGTGAAAATCAGAGATCCCGAGAAAATGGCCCGAGTGATCCCATTGCACAAGCTCTCGCCACGTGAGGAAAAAGCCTCTGTGCTTTTGTGGCATCTCCCATCCGGCCAATCCTTCGTCAACAAAAGCCGCAATCCACTTGATCATCTGGTTATTAATTTGTTCGACAAGCGGAACACCGCTCAAGCGTTCAATCCAATCACTCATCGTTCGCTGAACAGGTAAGTGAATAGGTATCTCACGGCTCTCTTGTTCTACAGTTGATGAAGATTCTTGACCATGATTTTTTTCTGAGGAAGACTCATGCAGCCCTAACGCTCTCAAGGTCGCATTCCACAGATTGGTGAGATAGGCTTCTTCAGGAAAATCCCGACATCGCTCACAATCTTTGATGGTGCGCTGGACAATCCGTTGTTTAGAGTCAGCAGGAAAATCTGAACGAAACTGTTTGGTTGCCCTGCCTCCACTCAGTTCCCATTGCAAGAGAGCAGGCTCTAACTCCTCAAACCCAGTCACCAAATGCCAGCGCCAAATATCTTGAGACGATACTGGCTGCGCCCCGATCTGAATAGAATCTTGCGTATGCGACTGAGGACCCACATGGGTTAAGGCTTGTTGAATGCTGTTGGACGTTATTCGTCCCTCTCGATACAACCGCCGATAATCTTCATTTGACAGATATCCATTGCCTCCAAGCAGATCTTTTCCTTGCCGGACAGCCTCATCGAACGGGAGATATTCCAAACCATGAATTGGATTCTGAGCCACCATGGTTCGCATCGGCCAAAACGGTGCAATCGGCTCACAGGCCGCTTCGATCACATCGTGCAGAAGTGTTCGTTCTTCTTGAGTCAAAGGCGAAACTTCTTGTCTCACTGATTCAGATCCCCTTGAACTCTTCAGTAGTTCATGTTCGAGGTTTTTTCCTTGCAGCAGTGGGGTAACTGGAGAGTCGCTGATGCTGTTCTAGTCCTGTCAGCACTAAAGTCGAACCATGCTCCTGAAAAGCCTTTTCCATATCTTGGAGTTTGGCCATAACTGTGTGATCCACCAGAAACGTCTCTGATAAATCCAGAACCACACGTGATTCGGTCATGAGGGGCTCCAAGGTTTTCTTCAGGCCAATCCATGTACTAAAAATCGCCGAATCCCTGACCCGGACAACCACGCCATCCCGTTCCTGCGGTTCAACCGTCACTTGTGTTTTCAAGAGTGACCTCGGAGGCGCTCCGTTTTTGAGATGCACGAGAAAATTCACACCAATGCCAATTGCGATACCCATCAGCAAATCCGTCGACAAGACTCCAATGACCGTTGAGACAAAAATCACAAACTGCTCACGGCCGACCTGCCACATATGGAGAAATTCCTGCGGGGAGGCTAGTCGAAATCCCGTAAAGACCAGCATGGCTCCCAGAGCAGCAAGCGGGATTTGGTTGATCAGACCCGGCACAAGCGCTACAAACCCCAGCAAAAACAAACCATGAAACATATTCGCAAATCGAGTGCGTGCGCCATTGTCAATATTGGCTTTGCTTCGAACAATTTCCGAGATCATTGGAAGCCCGCCCACAAATGAGGCCAGTGTATTGCCAACTCCCACCGCTAACATATCTCGATCATGATCGGTTTTTCTTTTCCATGGATCAATTTCATCAATCGCTTTTGCGCTGAGAAGGGATTCGATACTGCCGATCAACGCAAACATGATCACGTACTTTATCCCTATACTCGTCGCCAAACCGGAAAAGTCAGGGAAGGTCAGGGCGTAAAACATATTCTCTGGAACCGCGACCAGAAAATTCTTCCCCAATGGATAGTCTTGTCCTAGGAAAGCATACGTCTGCTCTTGCCCAATATCAAACCACATTGCTAAAGGAACCGTAATACACAGCACAAGCATCGGCGCGGGTATGGCCTTCAGCCGAGGATTCTTGACAAACGGATACCCAAACATGATGACAAGACTCACCACGCCAATGAGGCCAACCAGGGGATTCATGTTCAAAATAAAATGTGGAATGTTGGCCAAGAGTTCCAACGGTGTACCTGTTGGGCTCAACCCCATGGCCACCGGAAATTGTTTGGCGATAATGATGACTCCAATAGCCGTGAGCAGGCCATGCACTGCCGAGGTCGGGAAAAACTCTCCCAGAATTCCCGCGCGACAGATTCCAAAAAGAATTTGGATCAATCCAGCGGCGACACCAACGCCAAGGGCCAAGCGATACGCTTGAAGGTCAGCAGCAGGGTCTTCCCCACCTGTAAACCCAAATTCCGTGACACATCCTAGGGCGATCACAATGAGTCCCGCCGCGGGCCCTTTGATGGTGAGCTCTGAATTACTAAAAAAGGTGGCCAATACTCCACCGATAATCGCGGTAAAGATGCCCGCTATGGCAGGATAGCCACAGGCCAGGGAAATGCCTAGGCACAGCGGAAGAGCGATCAAGAACACCAGAAACCCCGAAATCATATCGGGTTGCCAATGCTTCGGGAATTCGGAAATCTGGCCTCTAGGAATGTCCTTTACGCTAGGGGGCATGATGAGACGGGAGGAAGTAAGTCAGAATGTTTGTCCGCTATATTGATCTCGGCCTACCGATGGCGTGAGTCATGACAGAGACACATTGTTGATTGCAACAAATCAGGACAAAAAAACCGGTCCTTGTTACTGGAATAGATTCCAGAAACAGAAACCGGCTTTCATTGATACCGACCCTGGTTTCAACGTAAGAGTCAGGCACTCGATAATTTCGACATTAAGGGGCTGTTGAAAAAAGCCACCAGCGGCGTTCTCGCCTTCCCTTCGAAATGTCTCAGGACAGGACTGGATGAACTTTTTTGAACCGCCCCGAAGCTTTTGGCATCAAACATGATCATCAGCAAATTTGCTTCTGGTGTTTGGTAGTATTCAACACTTCCATTAACACTCAAAAGGACTGGCAATTTCTAAAAAAC
Source organism: Nitrospirales bacterium (assembly GCA_965223315.1). Lineage (GTDB taxonomy): Bacteria > Nitrospirota > Nitrospiria > Nitrospirales > UBA8639 > Nitrospira_E. Next base: position 890,975 of record CBDCWD010000004.1, on the reverse strand, counting down.
TGAAAATTAGAGCTGTGAAAAAAGGTATACCAGGACGGAACAGGCCACCTCAAGAAATTTTGGAAAAAATCCCTTAAAAAGCTTGATTTTATGAATTTTTAATTACGTAGAACTACTTTAAATGAACAGAGGAACGAAGCGAGAAAAGGAAAAACAGGGAGGAAAATACGGGGTGGAAATGCTGAATACTACTACTTTTTCAATTCTCTTCTGCTGATCAAAAGAGAAATGAAGAAACCGTATTACCCGTAGATGTTAAAAGCCACCATGATTCCAACTACGACAATCATGGCTAAATCAAAAATAGGATCCATTGTATTCTCCTTGACGAATATTGATTGAAACTTGAAAGATAAGTAATGCAAATGACATTCCAATAATACCTTCATGGCAATAATTTATCATAAAATATTGAAATATATAATAAAATTATAGTAATGACGATGATTTTTCATAGCCTAAGAATATGATTCACAGTCTATGTAGAGCGATTTCGCTCTGCCACCAGGGTGCGTTTTCGCACAATGAAAATTAGTCACGCTCTCTAAGTTCTACTGCATTGCTTCACCTTCTCGAGCATTCCTCGCAAATACTTGACTTTCTAGCAAATTAACTTATCTTGTAGTTATGACATCACCACGCCAATTGACACATGATGAAAAGAAAGCCTCAGAAGCTGCTTTTCGTGGATTACCACAAGATGAAAGCTGGACCGATTCTGCCAAATCGGTCTACGCGGGGATCATTCAGGCACTCGATAAAAACCCTCCTGCAATTCCAGGGACTGAGGATACCCATCTACCCACATTGCCCGCTGCGGAGGAGGTGAGTAATGCCTCTGAAGCAGGAGATCTGGTGGAAATACCTCCTGCAGATTCGATCAATCCTGAAGAAATCCCGCCCGACCTGAAACGGCTTACAGTCCGGCTACGAAGAGAGGCGGTACAATCCGGGATTCTTAAAGATGTCACTCCCTTAGCTCAAACGGTTGGCTTGGATTTTTGCGTGGGCCTGACCAATCCTTTGTGGCAGCAATACATTTCTTCTTCTCCAGATCTTACCGAACAACACATTCACACCCGCGTACGCGAAACACTGGTTGCGGTACGACTCCGCCTGGTCAGTCTTAAAGAGCCCACGCCCTTAATCGATGTTCCTCTACTTTTAGAGTTTTCCCCGGAACCAACTCCTCAGCTCTGCCTGGCCTTTGCGCTCTTTCACCAAGATCCCGTAGATGGCAATTGCCTGTTGTTGATCCATCCCGGGGAAGTCTTTGCGACCCACCAAGCCTTCGAAAATAACTAAGGGTCTGTTGAAAAAAGCCGCCAGCGGCGTTCTCTAGACCAGTGAAAAGTGAGAAGTAAGGAGCACGAAAACCCTTCGACAGGCTCAGGATGTATCCTTCAGCCGTTCTGCGAGTGCATCGTGAGCTTGTCGAACGACTCAGGATGATAAATCATACGGTTCGGGATGAGTGAGAACGATCATGGTGAGCCCGTCGAACCATCCTTCGATAGGTTCATTGTGATCCTTCGACACGCTCAGGGCAGGTTTTTTGAACAGACCCGATGTCTGCTGATAGTGAATAGCTTTCTGACGAAATATGGCCCTTGATATCTTCATGATTCGCCACTCTCTGAATGACAATCGTTCCACCCACCAAAATACTCACGAGCACTCTGAATCCCTGGAATTACATGAGACTTCATGACTTCTCTCCGTGCAACTGGAATTTCTAAATTTTCATCATTTTTAAAAAGTTCCTTCAAGTGACGTTTTCAAAGTTTCCTCCTTCACCAAATAGCAGTTCCTGCCGAAAAGAAGTAGAGAGGGTTCTCCCTTTCTTTAGATCCAATCATGGCACCTTACAATCTTCACTCTTTGGTCCCTGCAATTCCTCACACTTCACCCGCGATTCGAGCCCTAGGCCTGTGGTTTGGCCTGCTGGTCTTCTTCTTCTCTCCTGAAGTCATCCACGCCGAATTTCTGGATCGCCTGGAACTAATCAGTCATCTTCGCCAAGGCCATTACCAAAAGTTGGAACAAATTCTCACGCGTCAAGAACGTCTCTATCAGGCTAAGAAAATTCCAGAAGAACATGTTGAAGCCGCCTATTACGCGTTTGCAAATTCCGCAGCCGATCTCGAAGAAAAACTCAATGAATGGGTGGCCAGAGATAAGACAAATGGAACAGCTTCCTTAGCCCGAGGTGTCTATTACTGGAATAGAGGATGGATAAGCCGTGGATACGCGTTTTTCTCAGAAACCCCAAATGAACGAGTATTGGGCATGAAAGAAAATTTTGCAGTCGCCTGGAAGGATTTTAAGCGTGCCTCCAGTTTTAAAAAACACTCTGGGATCCCATATGCGCTCCTGACCAATATTGCTATGGCCCTAGGAGATCGAAATGGGACGATCCAATATACCCTCAAAGGCCTCCAGGCCGATCCTAATTCGTTCGCTATACGATGGAAATATCTATACAGCCAAACTCCCTGGTGGGGAGGGGGTGGAACACTTGAGGAGAGCCTCGCGCAAATAAACCCTTTCCTTGAAAAAGACGTCCTACCCTATCTCACACAAAATTCCAATCTCCGACCTTTATTAGGATTTCCTGATTACGTCCGCGCAGAAATGCGTAGACGAAGCGGCAACCGTGAACAAGCAATCCCATTTTTCCAAAACGCACTCAAACAGGGACGATATTACATTTATTCTTTTAATTTAGGGAAAAACTTGTTTTTTCTTGATCAGTTTGAAGAATCATTGAATGAACTCACCGCCAGCCTTAAAGATCGCCCACAAGAAGCGGATATCCATGATTATCGAGCACGGGTATTTGAAGCCCTCCAACGTCCGGAACAGGCGTTGAAAGAGCAAGCCAAAGCGATAGCTCTCGACGAACTAGATCCAGGAAACCTTCGCCGCTACGCTTGGCGACTCAGCGAACAGCACCGCTTTGTTGAAGCAGAAAAGGTTTTAACCCAAGCTCTAACCTATGGCTCTTACGATCATGCGATCTTAGGAAGTTTAGGAAGGCTTTATCTTGCAGACTTGAATAGCCCTGAAAAAGCTTTGCCATTTTTAAAAAACGCGGTTCAATTGAAACCGGACAAATCTTGGTATCGACTCCATTACGGATGGGCAGTTAGTCAGCTAAACAACTGCAAAGCCGTAACCATATTTCAGGAGTACCAACTTCGTTGCATGGTATCAAACGATTGCTCAACTCATGACCGTGAATGGGCGGAGAAAACGTCTCAACGAATGATTTGGAAACAAGGGTGCTGGCGTGAACACCCGACCTTGAAGATTCTGAGGCGCCTCATTACTTGGCTCCCAAGTTTATAGACTTCTAGTGAACTATTTTTCCCGTCCGTACAATCCATACGTTCTTCACCCCTATCAACTTTAACACCGTTCTTCTGTGCTATGTCGCCAGCATTTCGTGGATGAGAAGCTACGATAGATGTGGTACAACACCGATTGACCGTTTCTATGCATAGCCAAGTCACCCTTGCCAAAGGAGTAAAACTTCTGAGCAGTCAAACACATTCTTTAACTGAGCCTCCTTCCAATCCGCTTGAAGGACGAACCTTAATCGTCGACCCCAATCAATCAAATTGTTTTGCTCTTCCTAGTGAGGCATTGAAACAAGCTGAATCAAATGATCAAGTTTTCGTCAGACCAGGGATTTACGAAGATCGGGTAACCATTACCGAACGGCCAATTCATTTAATTGGTGAGGGGCGTGACCTAGTCACAATCTATCATCGACGAAGTGGGCCCTGCTACTTACAACGCGTTTCAGGCGGGCAAATCAGCGGCATCACCTTTCGGTATGTGGGGAGTGATCAACATTCAGCCATTAATATCTTGGATTCGGTATGTACGATTTCTCAATGCCGGGCCACAGAGGGGCTTCTATCTGGGGTGGTCATATATGGTCCCGACTGTCGTCCAACATTGCAAGAGAATGAGATTTGTCATAACCGGGAATCTGGTATTTTTTCGTTTGCCGGAGCTCAACCTTACTTGCGGCAGAATGATTGTTTCGGAAATCACCACTTTGGTATCGCGGCTCGAGACGAGAATACTCGCCCAGATGTGGTCAAAAATATTTGCCGCGATAATATGCTAAGTGGCGTCTTGCTCTTTTCGCAGGCACAAGCCCTAATTTTGGACAATACCTTTGAACAGAACGCTCAGTGGGGAATAGTCATGACACCAGATTCCCACCCCACCCCGGAACCTGAGAAGCTACCCCAGGCCAATACCTTCACAAATAATCCTCGAGGAAAATATATTCTCTCTTCCGAACCCCTAGCCGACATTGGTCGATAATCGTTCAATATCCACATTTTCATTCCTCAGCTGCTCTAGGGAAAAGAGCTGTGATATGGTGTGAGCATTTTACACCCGAAGAATAAAGAATATGTCTTATGAACAGTAATCTATGGCTTCAACTTAATGCCGTGCTAGGAAGCCTAACGGTCACGGTAGGATTGTGGCTCTTACTTGGGGCGATACCCGTACCACTTGGGATTGCTATTGGTATCGGTTTGGCAGTCCTGTTGGCCTGGCAATGCACGTCTATTGGCTACATCTGGGCGGTGTGCACTTTATTATTGGGAGTGGAAAGTATGGCGTGGCCACTGATGCAAATGGCTGATTTACAAAAGTTAGGGCCTGAACCTCCCATGGAAGAACTAGAACGCATTTTTAACGCCGTAATATTCGGCCTCTTTTCCGGAGTGTTTTGGATGACATTTGCCTATGGGATTTATAAACGCACCAGCGGCTCCATCAGCCACCATCCCTTCCCTGCACCATCATCCGGCAACACTCCCAAGAAAAAATCCAAAAAGAAATCACGGTAATTAATTTTTGAACATTGGCAGTGGCAGCTTACTGAATAGCAACTGGATCCACATTCATTTCACAGACAACCCCGTTCCTAGAAAATTTGTCATTCAGCGCATCACGAATGCGACGGAGATGACATTGCGTATCTGCCAAATCTGCAGTCTTAATAAGAAACAACGTCCGGTTCTTTTTTGTGCTTCCCGTTTTTTGGGAGGCCATGGGTCCTAGAGCGGCAGGTAATGAGAGCAGCCCTTTCTCTTCCGCACCCGATCTTCCCTTCAAACCACAGTCGGTCAACTGCGCACATAAGAAATCAACGACACCCTTTACACGATATTCTTGGGCGCCAGTGATGACTAACAGAATGACATGGGTGACTGGCGGATACCCCAATGCTTTCCTCAGCTCCAATTCTTGATCGTAAAAAATATGGGAGTCACCGTGGTAAATCGCTTGAAGAACATGATGATCTGGCATTCGTGTTTGCAGGATCACGTGTCCGGGCTGCTGTTCATTCCTGGCTAGGGCCACGGCTTTAGACAGCATCTGAAAGGTGCGCTCAGAAGAGCGAAAATCCGGGATATGCAACCCGAGGTCCGCTTGAGGGAAAACCACGAGCGGAGCTGTTGGCGGAATGGCTTGGTGAAGCAACAATTCCGTTCCGATCAGAATTTGAATCTTTTTATGCCTGAACCGCTGCAAAATTCCGATGACTTCTTCCACTGCCTTCACGTTTTCACGATCCAAACGTGCCATTGCATATGAAGGCAGCAGATTGGCAAGCTCCTCTTCTAATCGTTGAGTCCCCATTCCTGAATAGCGAAAAATTACTCCCTGACAGCTCGGACAAATCTCCGGAGCCTCCTGGCTGTTTTCACAATAGGAACACACCAAACGGACAGGACGATGAAACAGGGTAAGGGTGACCCCACAATGCAAACATTGAGGTGCCTGCCCGCAGTCTTGACAAATCAAGGCACGAGAAAACCCCTTGCGATTTAGCAACAGAATCACTTGTTGTCCCGCTTCCAATGTACGCTTCACGCTCTGCAGTAGCTCGGGGGCTAGCGTTGTCCCAAATGGCAAAGAACTTAGGTCGACCATTTCCACCTTCGGCTTGCCTTCATGAAGAACCTGAGTATCGAACGGCTTTGCCGGGTCGGAGTGGGGAAGAGAAAACCGGCTATAGGTTTCCAGCGAGGGGCAAGCGGCGCCATACACAACCAGCGCCTCGTCAATCTCCCCCCGCATCCGTGCAACATCCCGCGCGTGATAGTAGGGAAGATGTTCGTCCTTGTACGACGCATCTTGTTCATCCTCAACCCAGACCAGCCCAAGATGAGCAAAAGGCAGAAACAATGCGGATCGTGTTCCCACAACAATCTGCGTCTTTCCTTGACGAATTCTCTCCCATCGCTCTGAACGCACAGGAGAAGAAAGCTGTCCATAATAAACTTCGACTAGGTCTGCCCAGATAGTCTGCAGAGAAGCCGCCAGGGTTTCTGCTTGGTGTACTTCAGGCGCCAAGACCATCGCTTGCCGACCCTGCTTGCAAATGGCTTGGATCGTTTCCATGAGAAGCGTTCGTCGAATCGACTCCGTATTCACCACAGAGAGTTCCTGGAACCCGCCACCATTGATGGCATTCGCAATGGTTGGCCAAAGCGTGGATGTATCATCCGCAGAGACCCGTGAGGTGGTCGATGTCTCCACGGCACACGTATGACCTTGATCTAGGCAATCGAATAAACTTGGAGTCGTCAATTTCGAAGGTGCAGGACGAGGCATTCTTCGTCCTTTAGAATGAGAATAACTTGCCGTCTTCTCGACGACCCACCCTTTCTTTTTCAGTAAATCCAGTACGGGTACCGCATCGGGAATTGATCGAGTCAGAGAGGACCGGAGCAACCCATTTGGCGCATGCTCCAATTTACGAAGGACTGTCCTACCCGCTTCTGAAAGCGATGGCTTCTCTAATGCGGCACGTCCCTCTTCCGTGAGCTGAAGACGCTTGACCATCTTTACCGAATAGGGAGGAACAATGAGCCGCAAACAGGCGGAAAGTGGAACTAGGTAATAGTCTGCAATCTTCTCGACGAGCTTGAATAGGTTACGTCCCGGGGAAGCCTGATCCGGTTCCGTTTCTATGGCGATGATCGCCTTCAGTGATGTGTAACGAACTCGCTGAGACTCTGAGGTTGCGGATTCATAGGGATAGACACTGGCAACTAGGCCGGAGACGACCGTCGAACCTAACGGTACTGTTACCGGACTTCCAATGTGAATAGAGGTCGATAATTGCGGAGGAACCTGGTAGGTAAAAACTTGAAAGCGCCGACTTGGCAGAACAACATCAGCAAGCATGAGGCGATGGCATGTTCATGAAACTCTTATTCTAGCAAGTGCACCTTCACCCGACAATCTTCCGCTTGTCTCAAGAGAGATTCGTTGTACTAGACAGATGATTGATTCGACTGCCACAATTTATTGACGAGAGCAGAATCGAGGGAACACCCAATTCCATGCAGCACATACCATCTTCTCAACCTCTCCCCCAATCCCCATGGTTGATCCTTTATGATGGCATCTGTGGATGGTGTACCGGGTGGGTCCGCTTTCTGATCAAACAGGATACACACAAACGCTTTCTATTTGCCCCGCTTCAGTCTCCTCTCGGACAACAAGTATTATCCAACTATCAGTTGCCCCAACAAGACTTTTCCACATTTGTCCTGGTGACTCCCCAGGGCTACATGACCAAGTCAACAGCAGCCTTGACGATTGCTCACCACCTTGGAGGGCTCTGGCGTCTCTTCTCTATTCTTATTGTTATCCCTAAAACTCTACGAGACGGGATTTATGACTTCATGGCTCGGCACCGCTATCGGTTGCGAGGAACCTTGGATGCGTGTGACGTCCCGCCAGCAGAATATCGAGATCGATTTCGCTATGATGCGTCGAACCTTGAACCTTGGCGCTCCCACACAGAGAACGTTGAATCACAATGTCAGAGGAATTGAAATGGAAGGCTTAGCTTTACTGGGCTTGCTTTCTTTAGCCATCGGGGTTGCTGGCATCATTGTGCTATTAAAGAGCCGCAAGAAAAAAGATGGCTAGTGGCCTACAGCATGGCTTCATGCATCCGTCTGTTTTTTCAGGCGCCGGTCCAGAGCAAATCGTGTAATGCCCAGATGTTTCGCCGCTAAACTTTTATTAAAATCCGAGACACGCATGACTTCTTCAATAAGCGAATGTTCAATATCCCCTAACGATTGTTCACCCAGCTTCATTTCAATACGCACCACCGGATGATCTCCCTGTGTGACAACATTGACAGCCGATTGGGCCGTTTCGTGAACTTCCCGTGGCAGGTCTCCACTCGTCAAACTTTGTCCACGGCAAAAAATGACAGCCCGCTCAATGATATTCTGTAATTCCCGTATATTACCCGGATACTGATATCGCTCTAAGGCTTGCTGAGCCTCGGGGTCGATAGCCGTCACATCTTTGCCTAACTCTTTGCTATGCTGGATTAACGTCTGCAAACCTAAAGGGATAATATCCTCAACACGTTGACGCAAGGGAGGAAGATCCAGGGAGACAACATTTAACCGAAAAAAAAGGTCTTCTCGAAAATTTCCTTGTGCGACTTCTTTTCGAAGATCACGATTCGTCGCCGCAACCAGACGGAAATCAACATCGATATCTTGACGCCCTCCTAAACGTTTAAATGACCGCTCCTGTAACACTCGCAGTAATTTAGCCTGCATTGCAGGATCCAAATCTCCAATTTCATCAAGAAACAATGTCCCGCCTTCAGCCTGTTCACAGAGTCCGGGCTTTCGTTGATGGGCACCCGTAAACGCGCCCCGCTCATATCCAAACAGTTCACTTTCAAACAACTCTTGGGGAATAGCCGTACAGTTGACCCCCACAAATGGCCCCTGGGCCCGTGGGCCATTATGATGCAACACGCGCGCAACAAATTCTTTACCCGTTCCTGTTTCTCCAAACAGTAAGACCGTTGTTTTCAGATTGTGCGCCATTTCCTGAACTTGCCCGACCAAGGCTTTCATACTGGGACTGTGGGATACAACATTTTGCAAAGCATACCGTCCCGGCCGATCTTGCGTCTCAAAGTCGACACGACGCCGCAAGGTCAAATAGTCCAACGCTCGATCTACCACGGGATCAACGCCCGACAAATCCACGCTTTTGATGAGAAAGTCATAGGCCCCAAGGCGCATGGCCTCAACAGCATTTTCCACCGTGCCATACGCCGTGAGCAAAATCACGAGGGCTTGCTGTGTTTTCGAGCGAATCTGTTTTAATGTTTCTAGGCCACTTAATCCCGTCATTTTCAAATCCAGAAAAATGATGTCGGGCATATCATGATCAAGCGCTTCCAACAGCGCTTCTCCAGAATCAAAACTGCGTATATCATGGTGCCGCTTGGCTAACCGCCGGCTAATCGCCTGGCGGACCACTTCATCATCATCTGTCACAAAAATGGTTGCCCGCATCGTTACACCGTAGATAATTGTGGCTGACACACCCGGGGGAGCCAGACCGAAATCGTCGTCCCCACCTGCAATTGACTTTCGGCATGAATCTCTCCTCCATGGGCTTCGATAATATTCCGGCAGATAGCCAATCCCAACCCTGTTCCCCGATATTTTCCCGTCGTAAAAAAGGGCTCAAAAATTCTCGCAAGCACATGAGGATCTATCCCTTTCCCGGAATCTTCTACCCTTAATCGAAGACCTGGTTCATGTTCATATGCTTCTTCTTGAATAGATATTCGCAACGTCCCGGCGTCCGGCATTGCTTCAATGGCATTCTGCACGATATTCAAGACGACCTGCTTCAACTGATCTCTATCGGCTTGCAGTGCGCAAAGATCACTTGGATAGTGTTGAGAAACTTGAATATCTTTCTCGGCAATGGGCTTGGATAACACGTGAAGCGATTCTTTCAAGAGATCCTCAAGCTGAAAATTCACTGGATTAAACTCTCTCGGGCGCGCATAGTCAACAATTTGGTTCACAATACGGTCCAGGCGACGTGTTTCTTTCAAAATGATGGTGAGATCCTCCCATCGAGAATCCCCTTCCTCAAAATCTTCGAGTAACAACGAAGCAGTGGAACCAATCCCAACCAAGGGATTACGAATTTCATGAGCAATCCCGGCAGCGACTTGCCCGAGAGTGGCCAACCGTTCGGATCGGCTTAACTGCGCCCGCATTTGTTCCAGTGCGGTGATATCCACATTAAATCCCTGATACACCATGGTCCGGCCCGTTTCATCGTTAATCGGAACAGCCCGGCTCAAAACCCGGCGCACAGCTCCACCTGGATGCAGAAATCTGAATACACGCTCGAACGGCTCGCCTTCTTTGCGGGCATCATGGAAGGCACGTTGAACCTCCTCGCGATCCTCAGGATGCACGGCTTCCCATATGTGTTCCGGATCCAAGACCTGGTCCGGATCTCGTCCAGCCAATTTCCAATTCTGCCGGTTACTAAAAATCACCCGCCCTTGCTCAACCGTAAAGATCCCAATGGGCGCATGATCAACAATCCCACGATATTTTGCTTCGGACGAAGTAATATCCTGATTCAGAATACGTAGCTCCTGTTCTGACTGCTGGATTTGTTGGACATGCTGATCAAGTTGAGTGCCCATCGTATTCATCACACGAGTCAACTCTCCAATTTCATCGCTTCTGTTCAGAATAGGAACTGACGGCATCCGACCACCCGAAAAATTTTCGACCGTCTTCACTAAGGTTGTTAAGGGTCCCGTAATAGATCGTGCGATGAGTTGCAAAGGGAGAAGCATCAAAATCAAGGCCAACGCACCTCCGCCTACCACGACACTCATAAGCACTGAACGATCCTGAGCACTACTGTCTAGTGCATGTTGTAACTGTTCAATCTCATTACGATCAAATCTGGCCATCTCTTCACGAATGGCTAACATCAACAAACGCCCTTTTTCCGCTTCAATGTACTCTTCCGCCTCTTCTTTATGCCCCATTTTCACCCGCTCAATGAGGCGGTCCTTATCCGTCATTAACAGATGAATATTATCCTGAACAGACTTAATCAATGTATGTTGTACAGGATCAGACGCGACCATTTGTCGGAGAGAATTTCCCAAAGCTAACACCCGTTGTTTGGCCGCTTGATATGGCTGCAAAAATTGAACTTGCTCGGTAAGCACATACCCACGAAATCCAGTCTCAAGATCGACAACCAATCGCATATATTCTGCTGAGGCGCTTTGGATATGATACACGTCATTTAGATGATCTTCATCAAGAGAAAACGTCTCCACACTCTTATAGGTCACCAGACTTAATATCAACACGGCCAAAATAGGAACGGCCGAGACAAAAAGAAGCTTTTTGGCAATAGGAAGATTGAAGAAAAATTCACTCATGGCTTGTGCCGGTTATGTACATGTCACTGAAGAAATGGATAGGACATCATATCAACCCACTGACTTCCATGCTCCGAATGGTAGACCATGGCGGGCATGAAGACAAACTCCAGGATGAGCACCCAACCCGTGACAAAGGGGCTAGCCAGAAGCAGCAGGATGATATTAAGCAGGAGAAATCCCAAGATGGCCAGCTTGCACCAGGCAGGGGTGTGATTGAGAACGTTCTGCGCCAGTTCCTGCGAAATACTCCGTTTTAACGGCATGGGCAGCCTTTCCAGATTATGCAAGAATGCGGGTTAAGGAAGTCAGGAAGCAATGTGAAAAATATCTTGCAAAAAAGGAGTAAAGCGATTTTATTCTGAAGACATGGAAGGATCTTCCTAAGATTTCGATGTAGCTTGCAGGGCTTTCTTCTCGACAATTTGCATGGCTTTATCAAGGGTCTCATTAAAATGCGTGCAGATATTATTTGGATCCAGCCTGTCCAATTCATGTAAATCTTCTAGAACCTGTCTCGTCCTAGGCGACATACCAGCCGTCAATACTGCAACATTACGGCTATTCGCCGCCTCGATGAGATCACCTAAGGCATAGGCCCCAGACAAATCCAACTCATCCAACCACTTGCAACGAATGATGAGCACGTCTTTGTTTTCAAGATGCTCAACCGTTTCATTCAACCAATCAATGGCCCCGAAGAATAAGGGACCATGGGGACGAACGATAATAATGCGATCTCGAACCAGATGTTCAAAGCGACCGCTAATTTCTCCCATATTCGCCCCATTTTGACTGATCCGTTGTGCATAGTCTCGACCAAACGCGAAAATAAGATCTTCCTCTTCCTGCTTCACGTCTTCATTCCGTACATTGAGCTCAGCCTTATAACGATCTGATTGGTCCTTCACAAAACGGAAAAACGCCACAGCCAATCCCATCGCCATCGCCGACAATAAGTTCCAAAAGACGGTCATCACCACCACGAGGGCAAACACCATGAGATCCGAGGTTGGCAATCGTCGCACCACTGGAAGCACACGCATATCCAGAATGTCATATCCGGCCTTCAGAAGGATCCCCGCCAAAGCAGAAAGTGGAATAGCAGCCGCCAGAGACCCTAAACCAAGAATAAACGAAAGGAGAACCAATCCCATCGTGATCGAGCACAATCTTGTCTTTGCCCCGCTCTGAATCCCAACCACACAGGGCATGGTATTGGTGGCCCCACCTAAGCCGCCGACCATCCCGGAAAATAAGTTGGCTGAGCCTTGAGCCACGAGTTCCCGATCACTGTTATGATGAGTTCCGGTCATATTATCCACGATGAGGCAGGTGAGCAGACTGTCAAAAATACACAAACCGGCAAGAGCGGCGGCCGGAACAAAGGCTTCGTGAAAAACAGTGAAATCAGGCAGATAGAGTTCAGGTAAACCGGTCGGCACCTCTCCAATTTTGGGAATATCTAACCCCAATGCCGTAGCCGCAGCCGTCCCAACAAACAAACCAATCAGTGGCCCTGGCAACCACGTCACCGGAGAAATTTTCGGCCATATGACGACAATCACTAGCGTCAGCACCCCAATGCCAAGTGCTGGGACGGAGGCCTGTGCGATTGTTGAAGGTAATTCTGTGATCGCGGCCGTAATGCTCTTCGCACCAGGTAGCCCGATAAATGGATTAAGCTGGAGCAGCATATACAACACGCCCAGCCCGGTCATAAATCCGGAAATAACAGAATAGGGTGTGAACTTAATAAATTGTCCAAGCTTCAAAAATCCCAGAGTAATTAAGATCAAACCCGTCAAAGCAATCATCGTCGCAATAAAAACTACATCAGGAGAACCATCAGACATCTGATGTGTCTGCGCAATGGTCAGGATTTGAATCGTCATTGGCCCCGTCGGGCCGCCTACCGACCAGGCCGATCCACTTAACGGGCCGGCGACCAGACCGGCTGCGACAGCCGACCACATCCCCGCCACGGCCCCAAGACCTGAGGCCACTCCAAACGCCAAGGCCATCGGGAGGATCACCATGGCGACCGTGATTCCCGCCAACATGTCTCCCCGCACATTGCTGGTTAATCCCTCAAAGTTTTCTTTGAAGTTAAACGTATCGAGATATTCCCGAAAATTTTTTATCACCTGATCCATCACCGATTCGTCCTTGATGAAGTCCCTTGCCTGTCTTGAATTGAATGAAAACTGCTGAATCTTCTTACTAATGGGCAAATCACATGCCATGAAATATGAGGAAAATGATCATTGGCCATTCAGAGTCTTTTCCCCTTATTTCTCAATAAACTCCGGAACCATCACACGGCGCACCTCAGAAAGAGCCTTCTCCTTTTTCAACGAAACTCGTGTCCTGTGCGAATTCGTACGGTATGCACTGTGCGAAAATAGCCGGTAAGGAAAAGTAAAAAATGGCGCTAAATGATGAATCACTGACTGCGCAATGCCTGAATGTCTTTGAAGAAAAGAGAAGGTCAGGTGATGGAGCTAGAAGGAAAGAGTCGCCATCGTATACACATAGTTGACATCCGCAGTACCTGGACTCTGAGGGACTCGATTAAAATAGGAGCCTTTGAAAAAACGGGAAAACCCCACTTCGAATGACACATGGCGCAAATAGCCTGCGTGCGGAGCCCAATTGACCGAGGTATCGAACAAATTTCCCAGGAATGCGCCTGCCCGACCTGTAGAATCCTGTAACCCACTACCCACAAAAGGACCACGGCTATCTACCAGCCAGAAGGTGCGATGAGAGATCATCCATTGGACCGTGGGGATGGGCTTGATGGTTGAACGGAAACCCGCAGGGGAAAGAATATTGGAAGGAAAAATAATACCTAGGATTCCCATTGGCCCATGGAACATGCCGGCTTGAAATCGCCGCACCTGAAAAGTAGCTAATCGGCGTGGTCCAATCTGGACTAACCGAATGTCTGTGAACCGGTCTCGTGACAAAGGCCCGAACATTCCAAAAAGAGCTGGGATCAGACCCAAAGGTCAATTGCACACCATCAAACGTTGGGGTAAACGTCCCAAACCGGTGGCCTGCGACCAAACGCCCCTTCCCAAAATCCATGATGATACGACCAATCTCAAGTTTTCCCGAATGCCCCAACCCCAAAAAATTCTGAGACACCAAATCTATATGGAGCTGAAAAATATCCAGATGATTGACAAAAATTGGGTTACGATCTTGTCCTCGATCCGCCACAGGCGTGCGAAAATCGGCAACTTCTAGCGTGAATCGCACAGGATCCCAGATGTCCTTAATACCAAAAAGAACTCTCGTGCGTTGATGAATTTGTTGATTGCTTCCAGCCGTTCCACGGGTAAAGCTCTGGTTAAACGTTTCATAGCGAGTTCGATGTTCAACTCCCACATCCAACCATTTAGGGGTTGCAGCGGAAAGGGAATTGGGTTGCTGTAAAATTGTCTTTAATCGATCAAAGTCACTGGAGAAGTCTTTGCCATGATTCCCTGCGAATGCGATTTCTCCTCCCGAAAAAACACTCAAAACAAGAAGCATCCTGAAAGTCATACAGTAGGTCACCAGACATTCCTTCAGTACATAAGATCACTGCTGTCCGGACGTTTGATAGCTGAAAAGGCATAACCTCTTGTTTCTACATGACAAATAACCCATTTATGTCTGTCATCGACTTGAAACGAAAACCTGCTCTTCGCCATCCTCCTGTGGAACTCGGGGAGGACCTGGCTCATGTATACCGGCAAACTTATTTTTTCACAGGTGATGGATCATTTGCCTATGCACACGTTTCGGCGCTGTGTCCAACGCTATCGAGGCCACCACAAGGTCAAGCACTTCAGCTGTCTCGACCAATATCTCAGCCTGGCCTTTGCCCAGCTCACGTATCGCGAGAGTCTGCGCGACATCGAAGTCTGCCTGCGTGCCCAGCAATCCAAGCTGTACCACATGGGCATTCGCAGCCCCGTCACCCGCAGTACATTAGCCGATGCGAACAGGGTTCGCGATTGGCGCATCTACGCCGACTTTGCTCACTCACTGATCCAGATTGCCCGCAAGCTCTATCTCGACGAGGAGTTTGGTGTCGAGCTGACTCACACGGTCTATGCCCTGGATGCGACGACCATCGATCTCTGTCTCTCGGTGTTTCCTTGGGGGGCCTGTAAGATTAAGTGTGTAATTGGTTATCATCATGGATTTATTTTCTGAAGGAGGACTGATGACCAAGAACAGTACAAAAACCGATGCCTTGCTCGATGACTTATTGCAAGACTGTGACTCGCCTGAAGATATTCTTGGGGAGCATGGGCTGTTGAAAGGGTTGACCAAACGGTTGGTGGAGCGGGCACTGGCGGCTGAACTCACCAATCATCTGGGGTATGCTCCTCATGCCCGTCACCAGGCCCAGAACGGAAACGTCCGCAATGGCACGAGTGCCAAAACGATTGAGACCGCTCAAGGTCCAGTGGAGCTGGCCGTGCCCCGAGATCGATCAGGCACGTTTGAACCGGCCGTCGTCAAGAAACGCCAACGGCGGCTCGAGGGTTTTGATGACAAAGTGCTAGCCCTGTATGCCCATGGACTGACCACGCGGGAAATTCAAGGGCATCTCGAAGAGCTGTACGGGACCGACGTCTCGCCCACGCTGATTTCGACGATCACCGATGCCGTCTTAGAAGATGTGCGGCTCTGGCAAAGTCGGCCGCTGGAGACGGTGTATCCCATCCTGTATTTTGATTGCCTGTTTGTGAAATCGCGACACGATGGAGCGGTCAAGACCAAAGCCGTCTATGTTGCCCTCGGCGTGACGCTCACGGGAGAGAAGGAACTCCTGGGCCTGTGGGTCAGTGAAACGGAAGGAGCCAAGTTTTGGTTAGCGGTGTTCACGGACTTGCAACAGCGAGGCGTGAAGGATTGCTTTGTCGCTTGTGTCGATGGGCTGACCGGGTTACCCGAAGCCTTGGAAACCATCTTTCCCCAGACTCAGGTGCAACTCTGCATTGTCCATAAAGTGCGCCACGCCTTACGGTACGTGGTCTGGAAAGAACGCCGCCCGGTCGCCCGCGATTTACGAGCGATCTATGGCGCGGCCACGCTGGCAGAAGCCGAAGAAGCCTTGGAGCGCTTTGCGCAGATGTGGGATCAAAAATATCCCTCAATTAGTGCCAGTTGGCGTCGCGACTGGACACGATTGACCGTGTTCTTTGACTATCCCCCTGAAATTCGGAAAGTGATCTATACGACCAATGCGATTGAATCCCTGAATTTCTCATTACGGAAGGTCCTCAAAAAACGCGGCGCGTTCCCAACCGATGAAGCCATTTTGAAAGTGCTCTACCTGGGAATGCAACGCATTGCCAAGAAATGGACCATGCCCATTCCAGAATGGAAACGAGCGCTCAATCAGTTTGCCATTCTATTAGGAGACCGAGTGTCAACGAAAGAGTAATTCACGATCAGTTACACAGAAGACTTGACAGGCCCTCCTTGGGCCCACTTCCGCCAAACCAAAGCGGCGGTCAAGCTCCATACGCTCCTCGATTTGCGAGGCAACATCCCCACGTTCATTCATATCTCCGACGGCAAGCTGCCCGATGTCAAGGTGCTCGACGAACTGCTCCCAGAGCCCGGCGCCTTCTACATCATGGATCGTGGGTATCTCGACTTCTCCCGACTGTCTGTGCTCACTCAATGCGCCGCCTTCTTTGTTATCCGGGCCAAGACCAACCTCCAGTGCCGCCGGCTCTATTCCCACGCCATCGACAAGCAGACGGGGCTCCGGTGCGATCAGACCATTCGGCTCACGGGGTTTTATCCCAGTCGGGCCTACCCCGACAACCTGCGGCGCATCAAGTATCACGATGCGGCACGCGACAAGACCCTCGTCTTTCTGACCAACAATTTTACACTCCCCGCCCTCACGATTGCCGAACTTTATCGGTGTCGCTGGCAGGTAGAGTTGTTCTTCAAATGGATCAAACAGCACCTCCGCATCAAAGCGTTCTACGGCACGACCGACAATGCGGTCAAAACTCAAATCTGGACGGCCGTGTCGGTCTATGTGCTGATCGCGATCATCAAAAAGCGACTCAAGCTGAAGGCCAGCCTCTATACCATTTTACAGATTTTGAGTGTGACCATTTTCGAACGAAGCCCGTTCTTACAATCACTTATGGAGTCCGATAGCCAGGAACAAAGCCAGCATGCTCATAACCAATTGAATTTATTCGACTAAACGTCCGGACAGCAGTGACATAAGATGCATAGTTGGTTTTCTCACAGAGTTAACCGTCTCAGCTTTTCTTAACGCAAAACCAATACCAAGCTCCCATCACTACGAAATGGATATGAGATTTTTGTGAATGGCCAGAAAGGATTCCGTATCCGATTGGAGAGAGCTGACCAGTCCAAATCAAAATTACTGAGAGAAGCTTTGTTCTTCTTCCTCCCTATTTCAGCTAGACCTTCTACAGGTGCTTGAAAGAGATTCGTGAGAATCTATGCTCCCAACCCTTCCTCAAAGGTGCCATTTCACACAGGCGGTCCCGTGCAACATCGCACACCCGTTTGCGTTATGTGATAGTTGGGGCACAGGACAACACAGGAAACATTTCTAGTTTATTGCTGAAATACGGAATACGTTCTTCATATTCCCTCTTAAAACCTATAAATTTTTTGAGTATGGACTTTGCAGTCTTGTCTAGACAGACTCTTCCTGTTTTCCTGACAAAAACGGGGCGGTTTTGGGGAACCTCTTTTTTTTGGACTGAAAAAATTTTAGGCTTGATTGTTTTGTAATTCTCTCTCGAAATAGGGGACCCTATGCGCGCAACGATTTATGTGACCGATGATGAGCAGAATGTCTGTTCCGCATTAAGTCGACGATTGGCCAGGAAAGGACATCTCGTCAGAAGCTTCAACTCAGGAGGCGCGCTTCTCGAGGCCTTAACGTATGAAATTCCTGACCTGGTGTTCCTCGACCTCAAGATGCCTGAAATGGATGGGTTGGAAACTTTGGGAAAAGTACGGCAATCGTCTTCCAAGCCATTGGTCGTGATGTTAACGGCATATGGCAGCGTTGAAGATGCCGTCGAAGCGATACGCCTAGGCGCCTACGACTTTGTAATCAAATCCGTTGATTTTTCAACAGTGGATCCAGCATTAGACAGGGCTCTGAATTTCTTAGAACTACGACGCCGGGTCGAATACAGCGCGCTAGAAAACCAACGACGCTACGCTTGGGAACATGTCATCGCCGCCAGTGCCTCGATGGCGAAGGTTGTTGAAGAACTGAAGAAGCTCGCGGACGGAGACACGACCCTGATGTTTCTTCACGGTGAAGTGGGAACAGGAAAAGAATTTTTAGCACGAGTGCTTCATTATAACAGTCCCAAGCACATCGGCCCGCTTGTTTTTGTTAATAGCACAGAACAAAACGCGCTTCTCCTTGAAGCCCAACTCTTTGGCTATGAGCGGGGCGCTTTTAGCGGTGCCAATCAAGCTATGCCTGGCGCCTTGGAACGCGCCCATGCCGGCACCTTATTTATTGACGGGCTTGATCATATTCCTCTGGACGTTCAAGGCTCCTTAGCCACCGCCATTGAATCCGGGGCCTATTGTCGAATGGGAGGACATGATCGTCTCCCTCTCCAAGCACGTATTGTGGCTGCCAGCACACAATCAGCGGAGCAAGAACAGGTCTTTCACTCGAAATTAATTCCCCGCCTTCGAGACAATCAAATCGCCATACCTTCGCTTCGAGAACGCCAGGAAGATATTATTCCTCTGACCCTCAAAATTCTTCAAACCTATGGCGAAGAAATCGGGCGGGAAAAACTCGATCTTGATCCTTCCGTTCCTCCGCTTCTGCTAAATTTTCAATTTCCAGGGAATATTCGAGAATTGGAGGCGTTGACCAAAAGGGCTGTCCTCTGTTCTCCAGGCCCCGTTCTCACAGCTCTGGATTTTTCCTCCCAACCGGCAGGGTCCCATAGCGAACAACTCTCACCCAATACCGTGCGCATTCACTTTGAACTTGGAGAGCACTCCCTAGCTGAAATCCAGCGCATGGTTGTTCAAGAAGTTTTACGATTATCTAATCAGGACAGAGAACTAGCCGCTCGGCATCTCCATATTTCCCCGGAAGCCCTGGCCGAACAAATCTGATTCCTTCAAAGACCTGTCCTGTGACTGCCAAGTATTCTTGACGACGCTTACAGAACCCACCTTACTAAACTTTTTACGCACACTCCACCTAGTGCGAACCCGCACCTTTTGCTTTCCATACAGTGGTTCTCTGAATAGGAAATACCAAAAACCACAAGGAATTCCGTATATTCTCCTGAATGCTTGCGCAAAATATCGCTGGCACTGTCCTTGCTTTGAACAGGAGTCTATGAGGCAATGATTCACTTTTGACACACTCTGCCTAAGGAAATAACGCCCATGCCGACTCTGATCTCTCCCAGTTCTTCTTCATATGCAACAACTTCTGAAACCCCTTCCGAACCCATGGATTTCAAAACCGCCCTAGACAGGAATTTTCCTGGCAGCTATCCCTGTGATGCATTCGTGGACTATTCACAATTCCGGTTACAGCCTTTCGGGATAGAACAGAAGAATTCCATTGCTTGTGTGAGCGTGTGCCGGGACGAAATCACCACCCCATTCATGAACAGACTTCATAATGCTTGGAATGGCGCATTTGACTTTTCCAGTCTGGCTGGAATGTTGTATTTGGGCGTCACAGGATTTCAAGCCGCGCATCATCATGCTCCCAATATTGATGGCAAGGAACGGTATGTGTATTTTGCCTTCCCCCACATCGCCATCGATGAACATGGCACCCCAGGGAATTGCCACCGCTTAGGACGTCATGCCATGTCCCACGCCTGTGGCGCCTTACTGAAGATTCAGGAAAACATTTCAGAAGGACACGTGAGTTTAGACCTGGATCAGGATGATCTGGAGCAAAGCATTTTGCAACAACGACTGTTCAGAAAGATGGGATATACAGAACCTCCGGACTTAATCACACTGACCAAAGTCACCCAGCACATTATCAAAGAAGATCTGGAACGAATGATCCAACTTACCGTGGATACCAAAACAACAGACTATGCGGTCTTGACCGGTGTACAAATTCACGGTCCGGCCAATAAAGACTGGATTTGGGTTGAAACCTCTTATGTCATTAGTGACGGAGTGAAAACACCTTTAGTTTTTTAACACAATCCCATCGTGTTTCTGAGGAGCCTTCAGACTGGGATAACCGACCAACTGTCTGCTCTCTTTATCCTTCGTACTGTTCTTCCTCAGGCCGTTTTTTCATCAGTTTTTCTGTTTCTGGTTATCTCATTTCCTTGAGCGGATTCGCACAAGGTGCCATTTTGCTACTCGCACACTCATGGGAACAAAAGCTCGTGGAAAACAACTGCAAGCATCCAAGGCATTGATAATATTGAAAAAATATTTAGCTTTAACAACTACATCTGTTGGCATTACCATTGCATTGATACAGGGGCTAGTTGATCTCAAATCACCTCAGATTCAGGAGGATTTCTACAATGGAAGCATTTACACTTATTTTACTCGTGACTTGGGCCGCCCTTTCTAGGTTTTAGCTTCGACAGTTCCTCTCTTTTTTTATTCAGCTTGCCTCCCGCTACCTCTCTGGCTTTTTAGAGGATCACTAGAAACAGACAACTTCTCATGGTTCTGTTTTCTCCTTCCCGCCTTATGTTCTCCAACAGTAGGACAACACGTTCCTTTGCCTTATCGTGGGTCCTCAAAATTCTCAGTCCCTTTCCGATCAAAAAAGAGTAGGCCTCCAGAAGATCTCTTGCTATATTGCTCTCACTGATGAAGAAAATGCTCTAAGTCAATAGCTTTCGAGGCAATCACTCTGTAGGGCACCCGGTCAGTCCATGACTCGTCAACATAGGTTCATCCTTATTGTTTCCATTATCCTGTCCATCATCCTTGGGATCGGGATCGGCATGAAACTCTCGCCAGGCACAGGCCTTCCTATCCGAATCGTGGCGGATTATCTCCATGCCGTTCTGCAAGCTGATCGCACGTTCTACACCCAACACGTGGTGGAACGGATGGAAGCCATGTTGATTGTAAATGCCACAGAAAATTGGCGAGAAGACCGCACGTTGCCGCTCCCAGCACAGTTTATTCAAGAATCTTCACGTGGATTGCAAGTGAGCGGGAAGCCATTCCGATACCGGTTAATCAGTTTATGGCCGATTAACCCGGAAAATGTTCCAGAGTTGGAAAAAGAACGTAAGGCACTGGAAAAAGTCATGACGTTCGGAGAAGTCACAGAACAGGAAATTGAACTGGAGAAGCGGAAGTACTATCAGGCCATCTTCCCAGACAGAGCAGTCAGCCGAGCCTGCGTCAACTGTCATAACGCCCATGAACAGAGCCCTAAACGTGACTTTAAGCTCAATGACATCATGGGCGGATTGGAAATCTTAATTCCTCTCGAATAGCCCTTCCCGATCCGTTAACCACAAAATTTTTCGCTTTCTGTCACTTCTTCTCAACGACAGAAAACCCACGTTAGTAGCTGCAGTCACTCAGTCTCCATGCCAACTATTTTTCAAAAAGGCTCGAGACCCTTAAGGGCAGCCTGTGGAAAGCCGACAAAGAACAGAAGGAAACAGCCAGTAATGGACAGTCAATTCAAATACATCAGACGGACTATACAGGAAACAAGCAAATCTTCTCCGCCGCCGATTCAGACCATGACACCTCCACTCATCACACTGACTGACCGTTTGCGATCAGGCTATCATCGCATATGGTACGAGGCCACACAGGCTTTACGGTGGTCACGAGGCACTTATCGAGAAACACCCATTGGGATTCATCGTGATCTTTCTTCCTGGCAATGTGATCGCATCGAGGAATTGAGCAGAGTGTATGACACGCGCTTTGAATCGCGATATTCCCCGGAAACAAGCCTGCTCAATTATGGATATCTTGACATCTTGCATCATGCGCGGAACACATTGAATTGGACAATCCATCAACACCAGCAGGTCTGCGATGTGGGAAGTTCCAACTTTGCGTATGCCGCGGCCCTACACGCCTTTTTCCGGCCATCAGGATTAGTCGGAACAGAAGTCGATGGCTATCGTGTGTATTGTAATGGACGAAGCCGCTTTGACTATGCCCAGGGGCATATTCAAGACGTTCCGCAAACACGGTATGTGGTTGAGGATTACCGCCACTATGAAAAGCCAGCAGACATCATCATTGCCTGGTACCCATTCGTCACACCTAAACCCCTCCTGGCCTGGCGTCTTCCGCTCAGTTTATTTGATCCATCAGCCTTGTTTGCACAAATCGCGAAGAACCTGATCATCGGTGGCACGTTTGTCATGATCAATCACAGTCCTGCCGAAGCCAAGGTTGCGCATAGCATTGCAGAATCCACAGGCCTCGTGTGCCGGGGTCACCACGTACACGACAAACCACTCCGCCCTCGGTCCCAACCTGCGGTCCTGTCCCTCTGGCATCATTCCTGATTTTTGGGTCCGTTGAAAAAAAGCTATCTCTCATTGAGGCCTGTGTTCGGGGGTGATGCTTCGGTGCGTCATGCCCGCAGTTGTAGGCAGGCATCCAGAAGCCCTGCCTTGATCCTGGATTCCCGTTTTCACGGGAATGACTAGAGGCCAACCCTCACGACAAGACAGATGAACTTTGTTCATACACCTACAAGGGGAGAATGAGACACATGAGGCTTAACAAAAGTAATTTTTGGTAAGAGAGCTGATTTCAATTCGTAGGCAACAGCGGATGTTCAATGAAGACCGAGGCGGGAAATTGTACACCAGTTTGGGTATGACGTAGCGTACGTTTCAAGACAAAATCAAACAGTAAGGGATTGTAATCATAGATTTCGTTGAGTGCGTCACGTTCTGGGGCCGTAATGTATCCGGAAGACTCTAAACTCCGGGTTTGAATCACGATATTGACGGCCGGCAATGGATAATCGCTTCCATTAACAAGTTGCGAATGGATCGCAGAAGCCGCCAACACCTTATCAAGGTTGTCTTTGCGGTTGTCTTGTGTCAAAGCCGAGATGTCGGCAAATAACAATTGCTGGTACCGCGGCTCTTTCAACATCTCAATGGCCAGGTCAATGTATGGAGTCCACGGGGTACAGATGCGGGCATCTTCCTCCTTACAGTCACCAAGACTGGCGACATGCGCCATCACCACTTTTACGCCCATGTCTAAGGGTTTCCGCAGGAACAGTGGATTCCCCAAATTCTGAAACTCTTCGGCTTCCGTGGCCTTTTCATCCCCAGTATGGGAGATCAACACCATGTCATGCTCATGCATAACTTCATAATAGGCCTCTAGATTTTCCCGCATGGTTTCTGAATCGGGGTGAATCCCCATCGCATTCGGCAACCACTTCACAAACCGCACACCTTGTTCCGCATACTCTCGCAGAACTCTGACCGCATCTTTTCGATAGGGATGGATAGAAACGATTGGGAAAAAGAGGTCTGGATTCTGCGAGACAATTTTCATGACATAGGCATTCGGCACATGAAATGTTGTCAGTACAGGATCACGTTCCCCCTGTTCGTCATGAAAATAATCAAACGCCATAATCCCGAATTTGCCATGCTTAGGCATATGCTGGATCAGGTCCTTCAGACGTGCGAGGTATTGCGCATCCGCCTGCTCCACATCCGTAATAGCTGCAGAACTTTTGTACACCTCAAATTGAATATAATGAATCAACCCATTCCAAGGTGATTGCCACCCTTCATTGACAAACGTACCATTCAGTTCAGTATTCATCCCCAAGATGTGAGTGTGATAATCTCGACGGGCTGATGATTCAATCCCATCAAAAGCCTGCCTCATGAGTTCCCGAGCCTCAATGCTCACATTCTTTTGCAAATCCTTGGGTTCGTGCTCAAACGCTCCACCTACCATGTTGCAACCCACGCCCAGGCCACCCGCTAGAAGAACAAAAGCAAGCAGACAAGGGCGGAGCATGTTAGCCGCATTGTTTAAAGAGAGCAGCATCTGAGAAATTTAGTTATTCATACTGGAACCATGTTGGATATCTGGAGTGATTGGACTAATATCTAGAGATCCGACGCTATCCAATGTAAAATTGTATCTTTGCCAGAAAACAATCAGAGCCCAGCGAATCGTTCATAACCTGGCCCATGTCTGCTAGGAATATATTAGGCATGAGCCAATGAGAATCATGTGCCAAATACTCTAGCGCACTTGGGCGCCCAAGGGATACTGAACCATCTAGTCAGACCTGGGATCGATCCTAAACTCGTTGCCCTAGGTTGCCTTTTGCCAGATATCCCCTGGATCTTTCAACGCGCTCTTACGATAACCGGCTTGAATAGCGATCCCTATTTTATCCGCCTGTACTGTATTGCCCAAGCATCGTTATTGGTGACGTTGTGTTTATGTGGAGCTTTGGCATTTCTTTCCCGGACACCAAAGGAAGTCTTTCTCATTCTGAGTGTGAATGCCGCCTTTCATTTGTTCTTGGATGCTTTGCAGACAAAATTGGCCAATGGAGTGCATTTCTTCGCGCCAATTTCATGGAATTTGTGGAATGCAGGATGGTTTTGGCCCGAAAGTCTTCCCACATATATTCTCACAGGATGCGGCATCCTCTATCTCATATGGCATTGGAACATCGGAATTCATACGCCTGTGACTCTTCCTCAATGGTCCACTACGAATATCGGTGTATCCCTGACACTCTTCTCATTCTACTTTCTGTTGCCAATCGTACTGATTGACGGGCCCTACGACGCGAATAATCATTTTGTGAAAACTCTAAAAGAACAACATTCGCAAGTTGGACAACCGATCGAATTTGATAGAATCCCTTACATTCACCAGTCTTCCAAAGATGTTGTACGAGCATTTGACGGGAAAGAGTTCCAAGTTGCTAACCCCCTTTTTGACCATTCCACGACAATTTCAGGACGAGGAACTATTTCCGCTCCAAACGAAGTGAGCTTTCTTGAAATCCATCAACATCCTTGGGGGTTTCGAAATGCGGCCAACCTCTTAGGGATTCTGTTCATTGGCACAATGTGGGGATACTCCTTTTTCAACGCCCGGCGTCACCACAAAGACCCATCGGAATTTGGCGCAGAGTAGGAAAAAAGGAAATGTCAGGACCTGCCTCCAGATTCCCACCGGTCAATCACGGCAGCGCCAACGGCATCACTCCACACGTTGATCGTGGTCCGGCAGCGATCTAAAAACCAGTCCACAACCAAAATCAGCGAAATTCCTTCAATTGGCAAGTCCACCGCTTTGAGCACGATAACCATCGTCACGAGTCCGGCTTCCGGAATACCGGCGGCGCCAATAGCCGAGAGAGTCGCAGTGAGCAAGACAATAATCGTTTCTCCCAATCCCATCTCAATCCCATAGGTCTGTGCAATGAACATCGCGGCAACCGCTTCATAGAGCGCCGTTCCATTCATGTTGATTGTGGCCCCTAGCGGGATCACAAAACTCGTGACCCGGCGTGAAATCTTGGCCTCTTCTATCAGGCTCTCCATGGTAAGCGGCAACGTGGCGGAACTGGAACTGGTCGAAAAGGCTGTCATGAGTGGCGTGGTCATAGCCCTGGCATAGGACGGCACAGATCGCTTAGCCACGAATTGCAGAATGAGGGGGAGAAGAATCAAGCCATGAATAGCCAGGGCCAAAATGACAGTTCCAACATAACTTCCTAGACTTGCCAATTGCGGCCAAAACCCTGAAAACCCTCCGGCTTCGCCTAACCGTCCCGCGAGTAATGCCCCAATACCCACCGGGGCAACCCACATGAGCAGATGCACAATGGCCATCATGGCTTCGTTGATGCCTTCAAATAATTTTATGACTAAATCGCCTTTTTCACCGATGGTCGTCAGGACGCCTCCAAAGACCAAGGCAAAAACGATGAGCGGCAAGATTTGAGTTTCGGCCATCGCGGCAAAAAGGTTTTTGGGTACGAGACTGGTGAGAATGGATTTAAACAAATCACCAAGTGTAGTCGGCCTATCCTCCATACGTTCAGAAATTTCTGGGGCATGGACTTCAGAGACATTGCCCGTCGAGTGATCCATGGGTGCCCCTGGGTGGATGGCCACGACCAAGATGAGACCGATGAGCACAGCCAAGCCGGTCGTAGTCATAAAAAACAGAACAGTGCGCAATCCAATTGACCCCAGTTGCCGCACATCTCCCAGGCTAGCAATCCCTACAATCATGGAACTCATCACCAAAGGCACCACCAAGGCAAAAAGAGCTTGTAAAAATAACTCCCCTATAAATTCGACACTCAGTCCAACCGAGGGAGCAAATCCTCCCAAGAGGATTCCTGAGACAATGCCCAAGAGCATGCCAATGAGTAAGTGATGAGGACTGGAAGCTTTCATCGAACTGGTTTTCACTTTATATGAGAAATGTGTACAAGCTACTAAAATTTTTCAGGAGGCTGTGAAGACCCTAAGAAGAATAGGTATCCATCGGAGGGCATGTGCATACCAAATTTCTATCCCCATAAGCACTATCAATTCGTGAGACGGCCGGCCAAAATTTATATTCCCGTAACCATGGCACAGGAAAGGCGGCTTGTTCTCGTGAATACGGATGAGGCCATTCCGATTGGGTAATCGCATCAATGGTATGCGGGGCATGTTTCAGAGGATTGTCTTCTCGCGAGAACCGGCCTTCCTCAATATCCGCGATTTCCTGTCGAATGTGAATAAGGGCGTCACAATAGCGGTCTAATTCCGCTTTCGATTCGCTTTCTGTAGGTTCAACCATCATTGTACCGGGAACTGGCCAGGAAATCGTCGGGGCGTGAAAACCATAATCCATCAGACGTTTGGCCACATCTTCGACTTCAACACCGGCAGATTTTTTATAGGGACGTAGATCCAGAATACACTCATGTGCCGACATGCCGTTCTTCCCCGTAAACAAGACCGGGTAATATTTGTGTAATCGTTTGGCCATATAGTTGGCATTCAAGATCGCAACTTTTGTGGACTTTGTGAGACCTTCGCTACCCATCAATCGAATAAACGCCCAGGAAATCGGCAGGATATTGGGGCTTCCAAAAGGTGCCGCAGCAATGGCTCCAACGCTGTGCGACCCTCCTATGGCAAGGAGAGGGTGATTCGGTAAAAAAGGCTTGAGATGCTCAGACACGGCAATGGGGCCCATCCCTGGCCCTCCACCACCGTGGGGGATACAAAAAGTTTTGTGAAGATTGAGGTGACACACATCTGCCCCAATGTGGCCCGGCTGAACCAGACCAACCATGGCATTCATGTTTGCGCCATCCATATACACCTGTCCCCCATGGGCATGGACGATATTGCAGACGTCACGAATGGTTTCTTCAAATACCCCGTGCGTAGATGGATATGTCACCATTAAGGCACCAAGACTCTCCTGATACTTTTCACACTTCGCTTGCAAATCCTGTAGGTCAATATTCCCATCCAGATCACAGGCCACAGGTATGACCTGCATGCCGGCAATCACAGCGCTCGCCGGATTCGTGCCATGGGCCGAAACGGGAATGAGGCACACATTTCTTTGGGCCTGCCCCTGTTGTTCATGATAGGCGCGAATGACCATTAACCCTGCGTATTCGCCTTGTGAGCCGGCATTGGGCTGTAACGAGACAGCCGCAAATCCAGAGATCTCCGCCAACCAGCTTTCTAGTTGCTGGATCAACAAATGGTACCCTTTGGCTTGGTCTGGAGGCACAAACGGATGCAGCTGGCTGAACTCTGGCCAGGTCACCGGCATCATCTCGGCCGTGGCATTGAGTTTCATCGTACAGGACCCTAAAGGAATCATAGAATGCACCAAAGAAAGATCTTTGGATTGCAACCGATGGATATAGCGGAGCAGTTCATGTTCCGAATGATGAGCATGAAAGACCGTATGCGTCAGGTAGGGTGATTGGCGCTGCAGTTCGGGTGGAATTACACTGTCCTCTTTCTGATGTAGTTCATCAATGGAAAATGGCAACGATTCAGCACGAGAAAAGATAGAAAGAATCTTTCGTACATCGTGAAGGGTTGTCGCCTCATCCAAGGCAATTCCAAATGAACCATCCTCATAATGCCGGAAATTGATTTCCGCCCGTTGCGTCTTTTTTTGGATTTCCTCAGCGGAAACCGACGAACCTTTGACACGAGTCGTATCGAAATATGCCGGCGAGTAAAGCTCACAACCCAAACGCTGAAGTCCTTGAGCCATCACATTCGTCAAATAATGAATCCGTTTTGCGATTGCTTGCAGCCCGTCAGGACCATGATAGACAGCATACATCCCGGCGATATTGGCCAGAAGAACTTGAGCCGTACAAATATTGCTGGTGGCTCGGTCTCGCCGTATATGTTGCTCGCGTGTCTGCAAAGCCAGACGATACGCTTTCCGTCCTGCGGTATCTTTGGAAACACCAACTACTCTACCAGGAATCTGACGCTTACATTCTTCTCTCGTAGACATAAACGCGGCATGGGGACCGCCATATCCCATGGGCACCCCAAGCCGTTGCGACGATCCAATCGCGATATCGGCTCCCCATTCACCAGGAGGAGTTAATAGGGTAAGAGCCAGAAGATCGGTACTGGCAACGACTCGCGCTCCGAATTCGTGAGCGTTGTTCACAATCTCGCGATAGGATCGTATTGAACCATCAGTCGATGGATAGGAAAGGAACACCCCAAATACCTGGCCCTCAAGACCACTCAGCTCATCGGGGCTACCCACTTTGATCGTGATGTTCAGGGGTCGGGCTCGTGTGCGTAATACCGCTAACGTCTGTGGGTGACAGTCCTCAGCCACAAAAAACGTTTGACCCTGAACTTTGCTGATAGCCCGGCACATATTCATGGCTTCCGCCGCTGCGGTGGCCTCATCTAACAACGAGGCATTGGCTAAAGGCAGACCTGTCAGATCAGCCACCATGGTTTGGAAATTGAGTAAGGCCTCCAAACGACCCTGAGCAATTTCCGCTTGGTACGGAGTATATTGCGTATACCAGGCAGGGTTTTCCAAAATGTTTCTGATAATGACAGGTGGAGTGATGCAATCGTAATACCCCATCCCGATAAAGGATCGGAACAAATGGTTTTTCGCGCTGATACCACGCAACTCCGTCAACATCTCTTCTTCAGATTGTGCGACCGGGAGATTCAACGGATGAGAGAGGCGGATCTTTTCCGGGACGGTAGCTTGAATAAGGGCATCCAGCGACGATAAACCTAGTGTGCCCAGCATTTCTTGAATAGGACCGTCGGATGGGCCAATATGCCGATCAGCAAACGTTGTCATTGTGACGATCTTCGCATTTACAACACAGAGGAAAACGAGTTTTTCCTAAAATACATGACTCGATTGATATGTCAGGAAAAAGATGTCGGACACCGTAACGTACTGGCAAGTACTACAGTATGTTGTAGAATCTGAGGGGAAAAATGAAACCCAATTGGCGTTGCTCAGCTACGATCTTCGAACCGCACAACACGACCTCACCACACTAGCATGATTCTGAGAGTTCTGCAAAACCGCTACGGCTAAGGGAGAGGCTCCAAACAAATATTTCTCCGATAAATTCCAGACATTTTGATGATTTTCATCCAAAGTCCTGATACGTTTTCCTCGTAGGGAGTGTTGAATAATGAAGATATCAAGGGCCATATTTCGCCAGGAAGACCTTGGCGATCAACAGCGTCGGGGCTGTTCAAAAAAGTCCGTCCAGCAAGGCCGCAGCCCTTTTTGCGCGCGGAGCGTACTGGTACTACGTGAGCACGGAAAAATGGCGAGAACGCCGCTGGCGGCTTTTTTCAACAGACCCTCGTAAACAAAAAGGGTATTGAGCCAGTAGAGGGATTATCATGATTATTCTTTCAAATATTCAAAAACTTTACGATGGGACGTCGGACACGCCTGAAGCCATACACGAATACATGGACGTGTGTATTGATCAGGGGATCATTCAAGCCGTTCACCCACACAAAGACACTCACCCTCAAGGCTCTGAGGTTCAAATCGTTGATTGTTCCGCCTACACGGTCACTCCAGGGTTAATTGATTGCCACGGGCACGTGACATTATGGGGCGTTGGCAATGAGAACCTTGATCGCATGAACTCTCCCGAGGCGCCATTTTGGACGGAACGCATTCTCTACAAGACCCTGGTGCAGGGTGGGGTGACGACACTAAGAGATGTTGGAGGGGCCACACACGTACTGAAACGACTAGTGGACCAGGGCGTGCTCCTTGGACCACGCTTGAAACTGGCCATTTGCATGTTGTCGACGACGGGAGGACATGCCGATTTTCGTGGCCCTGACCGGTGTTGCGGGGAATTGTCCCGTCTATGGCCAGCGGGGCCGGGACGCCCATCGAGTATTGTGGACGGGCCTTGGGAATGTCGCAAGCGCGTCAGAGAAATTGCAGCCTGCGGTGGGGATCTCGTAAAAATTTGTGCTAGCCCTGGGGTTGTCTCTCCAACTGATCATTTAGAACATCGAGATTTTACACTGGAGGAGATGAATGCCATCTGTGACGAGGCAGCCGGAAGGGGAATGTATGTCGCGGCACATGCGCATAGTCATAGTGGCATCCGGCTGGCGATTGAGGCCGGCGTCAAAGATATTCAACATATTTCCTTTATGGATGAAGAATTAGCTGAACTGGCCTACGCGAAAGATTGTCGGGTCACACCAACCGCCTGGGTTGGGCAGCGTCTGCTAGCATCAGGAGAATTTAATGAGTTTATTGCTTCAAAGATTCAAAAGGTTTCAGAAAGTCACGCTCAAGCTGTCAAAACTGCCCATGCAAGTGGATTAAAAATTTTAGCAGGCACGGATCCGGTGTTGCCGGATATGCATGGCCGCAATTATATGGAGTTAGTGGCCTTAATTCAGGAAGGTGTGCCTCCCTTAACCGCTTGGTTTGGAGCCACGGGATTGGCCGCAGAGCAGTTGGGGCTTATGGATACAGGAATGTTGATTGAAGGACGTCGGGCAGATCTTTTGGTATGCCAGGCTGATGTGATTGAAAAACCGTCTCAGCTCGATCATGGGGCTCTCGTGGAAGTCCTCAAGGATGGATGGGGTTACAGAAACGAACTATCGGCCCTTCCTCAACGAACCTATGGAAAGGCGATGGAGGATGCCCTCACGGTAGATCTTTAGGAAGGATCTTCTAAACTCAGCGAAACGTCTGCCCTATGACCCTACCTCGGTTCGTGGTGTTGGGCCAATATCTTCATCCGACTCAATGACTTCTTCCATATCCACAACCAGCTCCCCTTTGGGAGAATAAAACCCCTGTCCATCAATTTGCACAATTCCATTGCAATTATCCTGAAAAAATTCCAAGATCCAGCCGTTAAAATCGTACCCGTCATCTGAAATATCGTCTTTCACCATTTGGGTGGTGGCAATAAAATGAGATTTGGCCAGGCACTCTCGAGCAATTTGCGCTTCAACATCGTCAAAGGCAGAGAGTCGATTCGTAAATCCTGTTTGTTCAGTCTCAAAGACATCTTTATAGGTGCCACGATCCCGAATACAAAAGAGACGAATCGGTCTTCGCTCACGATGGTATCCTAAGGAGATATGGACCCAATCCCAATCTTCCAAGGCCTCATGATCCATTTTGGGAATCAACGGAGTTTGGTTTTTGGACTTGAGAAAATCTAACAAGAGGCGTAAGGGTGGACTATCTTCCCGAGCACAAAACACCCGAGAATAGATCAGCTCTTCCCGTTCCTCCGTTTCAGATTGTTGTGGTGATGGAAAAACTGGCAGTTCTTTTCCCATAGTCATGCCTCACTGGATCAGATCAACTGAGAATACAGATAGAATCATCTCAAAAATTATCTCACCACTTTACCTGGGGAAAAGCTGAGGCAGCAAGATAGAATGTTTGTTTTTTCATTCTTCAATTGATTTTCCTCGCACTGGGCTTGTTTTTTTATTGACAGTATTTGCCTCTTTCGGTAGACTCTGGCGCCGTTGTTGAAAGAGGAACAGAG
Organism: Nitrospirales bacterium; assembly: GCA_965223315.1. GTDB lineage: Bacteria > Nitrospirota > Nitrospiria > Nitrospirales > UBA8639 > Nitrospira_E. Next base: position 858,573 of record CBDCWD010000004.1, on the reverse strand, counting down.
GTTCCTAAGCTACCTTGACAGAAGGTCAAAACAAGGCGTCCCTTCCTTGAAAATCTGACAAACCAAATGGGCTGTGTTACTAATCATTTCTAATGTGAGGAGGAGGTCCGTATGGGAAAAGCCATGACGAAGTCGCAAATTGCCGATCACTTGGCCAAGAAGGCGGATATCACGAAGAAAACCGCCACGCAAATTCTTGATGATTTTTCGGCTTTAGCCTACAAAGAAGCCAAGAACGCTTTTGTCGTTCCAGGGATTGGAAAGCTCGTCCTGGCACACCGGAAAGCCCGCATGGGCCGAAACCCGCAAACCGGTGCCGCGATTAAAATCCCTGCCAAAAAGGTGGTCAAGTTCCGAGTGGCAAAGGCCGCAAAAGACGCGATTTTAGGTGTCAAGAAGTAAGAGGCCAATTGCCAGTTTGCAGTGTATGCCCAAAGAGGTATCATTTCCATTCAGATCTCAGGACAAAACAGCTAAGTAAGCAGGGCCAGGTGTCTGGTCCTGCTTTTTTGTGCATTCTCCCACCCCCCCTAATACATCGCCGGAGTCAGGCCGCTGCGTCCCATCCCATTATGGGCAACAATGCTGACCTCATCTCCATCATAGATATTTGTGCTTTCGCTGGCGATACGTTTGTTAACGGTCACCATGACCTTTTTTTCCTTCAACAACTGAAAAATTTCTCGTAAAGGCTTGCCTTGCTTACGGATCAGCTGCTTGAGGGTTATTGAATCCTGAATTTCGCATCCGAGCGCCCGTTCGCCCTCGCTAGTCTGTAAGTCTCCCATCAGCGTGATCGTGACCATGGTTTCTACCTCGCAGGGCTAAAAGTCTGTGTGGTATGCCAAGGAAGATACATGTTCCTATCATGGCATGAAGACCAACAATGAGAGAATCCTAGCAGGAGGGGAAAACTACCAGCAACCGAGTTTCCGTCGACACCCGGTCCACTTTTGGGAGTGTTGAATAATGAAGATATCAAGGGCCATATTTCGCCAGGAAGCTATTCGCTATCAGCAGCATCGGGTCTGTTCAAAAAAGTCCGTCCAGTCCTGTCCTGAGGCCTCCCGAAGGAAAGGCCGCAGCCCTTTTTGCGCGCGGAGCGTACTGGCACTACGTGAGCACGGAAAAAGGGCGAGAACGCCGCTGGCGGCTTTTTTCAACAGACCCCTTCTGAGAGAAGATCTGGCTTCTGTGGACATTCATTGGAATCGGTGATTGAAAAGTGGTACAAAATAGTTGAGCTACTATCCATTGTGGGGCTGCTGTATGTATAAAATCATCATCATATTAATTCTTTTGGTCATTTTGTTTTATATGGTTCGCCGAGCGGCCCGTGACTGGATTGCAACCAAGCCTGAGGACTCTACTCCAGGAAAAGACGTGATGATTCAAGATCCTGTCTGCAAGACCTATGTGGCTGCGGGAACCGCGATTATCGAAGAAGTGAGCGGCCAGCGACATTATTTCTGTAGCCAAGATTGCGCGAAGCATTTTCTTCGGGAAAAGAAGACCTAGCGAGAAAGGGAACGTTTATACCATCTAAAAATGTAAGGAGCTACAATTGACCTGTTGATAAGACGATGTATTTTTCACTGAAATATCGCCTTTCTAGCTTCCCTAGTTCCAAGAACCATTTCCGGCCCTCCTCCGGTGCCAATTTCCTCATGCCATCTCACTGCTGTCCGGACGTTTGATAGCTGAAAAGGCATAACCTCTTGTTTCTACATGACAAATAACCCATTTATGTCTGTCATCGACTTGAAACGAAAACCTGCTCTTCGCCATCCTCCTGTGGAACTCGGGGAGGACCTGGCTCATGTATACCGGCAAACTTATTTTTTCACAGGTGATGGATCATTTGCCTATGCACACGTTTCGGCGCTGTGTCCAACGCTATCGAGGCCACCACAAGGTCAAGCACTTCAGCTGTCTCGACCAATATCTCAGCCTGGCCTTTGCCCAGCTCACGTATCGCGAGAGTCTGCGCGACATCGAAGTCTGCCTGCGTGCCCCGCAATCCAAGCTGTACCACATGGGCATTCGCAGCCCCGTCACCCGCAGTACATTAGCCGATGCGAACAGGGTTCGCGATTGGCGCATCTACGCCGACTTTGCTCACTCACTGATCCAGATTGCCCGCAAGCTCTATCTCGACGAGGAGTTTGGTGTCGAGCTGACTCACACGGTCTATGCCCTGGATGCGACGACCATCGATCTCTGTCTCTCGGTGTTTCCTTGGGCCCACTTCCGCCAAACCAAAGCGGCGGTCAAGCTCCATACGCTCCTCGATTTGCGAGGCAACATCCCCACGTTCATTCATATCTCCGACGGCAAGCTGCCCGATGTCAAGGTGCTCGACGAACTGCTCCCAGAGCCCGGCGCCTTCTACATCATGGATCGTGGGTATCTCGACTTCTCCCGACTGTCTGTGCTCACTCAATGCGCCGCCTTCTTTGTTATCCGGGCCAAGACCAACCTCCAGTGCCGCCGGCTCTATTCCCACGCCATCGACAAGCAGACGGGGCTCCGGTGCGATCAGACCATTCGGCTCACGGGGTTTTATCCCAGTCGGGCCTACCCCGACAACCTGCGGCGCATCAAGTATCACGATGCGGCACGCGACAAGACCCTCGTCTTTCTGACCAACAATTTTACACTCCCCGCCCTCACGATTGCCGAACTTTATCGGTGTCGCTGGCAGGTAGAGTTGTTCTTCAAATGGATCAAACAGCACCTCCGCATCAAAGCGTTCTACGGCACGACCGACAATGCGGTCAAAACTCAAATCTGGACGGCCGTGTCGGTCTATGTGCTGATCGCGATCATCAAAAAGCGACTCAAGCTGAAGGCCAGCCTCTATACCATTTTACAGATTTTGAGTGTGACCATTTTCGAACGAAGCCCGTTCTTACAATCACTTATGGAGTCCGATAGCCAGGAACAAAGCCAGCATGCTCATAACCAATTGAATTTATTCGACTAAACGTCCGGACAGCAGTGATGCCATCTAAAAACTTATGATTCTACTCGTGATCCGTTTCAGGATTACCCGCACTTGAGAGTCCAACTCTCAGCTTCTCCGCTTAGGTCGGCCCAAATTTGTCCGATGAATAACACAGGACTAGAATCTTTAGGCATCAGTCTGTCAATTCTTCATATGCGTATTTCTCGACAACATAGCTCTTTGGTCGTTCGACTGATCGTTTTGGTCATATGGATGTGGATGGCATTATCTGGTCCGTCTATTGTTACCGCAAATAATAATATGACGTTTCTGGATAAGAAAATTATTAAAAGTTTGCGATTTAGCGTTGTTGAAGTGGTCGTCCCCAAAGTGGAAAGTCAAAAAATACAATATGCGAAGGAGCTGCCGTTTCATAAATTACGCTTTAAGGAACGCAATGAACAATACTTCAGTATTGGAACGGCCTTTTTTCTGAATGATAAGGAACTCATGACCGCCGCGCATGTGCTCAATCTTGAATACTTTTCCCTTTTAAAAGATTTTCATATCCGAGATTCCAATGGCCGCACCCATAAGATTCGCCAAATCAACAAATTTTCATCACCTCGCGATATGGTGATCTTCGAGTTGGAGACCTATCCGGAGCAGATTTTCCCGCTACACGTTTCAGGGAATGTGGAAATCGGAGACACCGTTTTCTCGGTTGGGAATGCTCAGGGGGAAGGCATCTCATTTCGAGCTGGCCAGGTGGCTTCATTTACGCCTGAACCAGAGTATGGCATGTGGAAAGATATACGGTTTACGTCTCCCGCCTCACCCGGTAATAGCGGAGGTCCGCTTCTTGACGTGACAGGGAATGTCGTCGGGTTGATTATTCAGAAAAATTCCAGTGAAAACTATAATGTAGCCGTCCCAATAACAGAAAAGGATCATTTGCAAGAACAGGCAAAATTTTCAATCAGAAATATTTCCATGAGTTTACATGCTCCACAAAATATCTATTCTGAAGATTGGTCTGCTGAAATGCCCTTGCCTGAAGATATTCACATTTTATCAGCCAAGGCCCAAGAATCCCTCAATACGTTTTACGAAAAAATTTCTGAAGGTATCGACAAAAAATATGAGGCCAACGATTTCCCGAGAGGGAAAAGGTTCCGGGCGTACTTGAGAAATCAGAGAAATATTAAGCAATTTGGAGTCTTACGTTCCGACGCAAGTTTCAATGTCTGGACGTTGAACAACTATGCCAATCAATCCGTTCCCATTTCTGAAAACCAGAAAATCACCATTAGCAAAAGTGATCTTTCAACGCTTCATGCCATCATTGAAAAACCCCGGAATTTTTCAATGGAGCAGTTTCTCTCAAACCCAAAACTGGTGATGGACAATTTGTTGAAAGGCATACACCTGACACGCACCATTGGAGTCGAAAAGATCCGGCTCATCAGCTTAGGGGATCCAGAAACAACGGAGACCTGGGAAGATCAGCTCGGAAGGAAATGGATGTCTTCTCTTTGGTACACGCCATACAATGATCGCTTTGTCTACAGCCATTGCCTGCCGTATCCCAAAGGCGCAATCTGTAATATTGATATTAAAGAAGCCTGGCATTTGAGTACAGACTATCTCAGCATCATGAAAGAGGATTTAAATGAGGTCGTCGTCGGGTATGAAGGAGAGATCAAGGATTGGTTGGATTACTTTTCCCTTGGGGAAACATATCTTCCGGCAGCCTTCGCTCAAGTCAAATTACGTTCTCGTGAGGGATCTCTACAGCTTGAAACGAATGATTTTCACCTTGACCTGCAGCACAATGATATCAGCAAGAAATCCAGCCTGCATTTTCATTTTGGATATTCCACTAAACAGCTGCTTGAAGAAGAGCTGTTATTGTTTGAACTGTTCCCGCAAAAAGGCGTGAACGCGCACTATCGCATTCAAAAGTTTTTTTCACCAAGCATCTTTAGTTCTGATGAATACAAAGCACAATGGACAGAAATCTCAAACCGGTCTGGAGACTTTTCCGCCCAAGTGGTGACCAACAACAGTTACCAAGAAATTCAACACGTTGCCACAGAAAAGGCAGAAGTACTTCTTTCAGTAGACGGTGAACGCGTGGAAAGAGAATTTGTCATCGGCTGCCGCTTTAAACTATCTGAAGAACACGCATTTGAAAAATGCCAGAGATTTCATGCAAGTGTCAGCTTCAACAGAACCCAAGACAAACCAAGTGGCCAGACACTAACGACTTCCATTCAATAGTGGGTCTGTTGATCGCCAAGAGCTTCCTGGCGAAATATGGCCGTTGATATTTTCACTATCCTACATTCCCATATAGTATTTTAACTTTTTGTTAAGACATTTCAGAACCCCCTCGCCCTTGAGGGAGAGGGTTGGGGTGAGGGTGAAAGGCGTATTTGGTCGGCAAGGTACTATAGTATCTAACGGAACATATGTCCCATAGACAATACAACGTTACAACCACATATTAAAGAGAACAACAGATACGCGCCGGGTATTGATTCTTAGAGGTACCCCTTAGTGCATGCCGTGAAGAGTTGTTAGGCGAGCGACCCGCTACAAGATGACCCCGCACCCGCCGTACATCCCAAACAATGCGAACCCACTCTGATGAGCCGGGTTTCTAACTTGGCAAGATTAAAATCAGCAATGTTTTGTGGTCTTCCCTCTTGCAAGGGTAGATCAAGCATTTGATTGAAATCACAGTCGAATAAACGCCCATCCCATCCTACACTGATTAGCGAACGGCACATCACTTCGTTCACCGTTGCCGTATTAAAACTCGATTCCAACAGCTCGTAGTAAGCTTGAATGTGTTCTGGACTTCCGAGATCTGCTAAAAATCTGCTAATGGGCATATTGGTAATGGTGAGCAATCTATTGAATTGTATTCCAAATCGATTCATGAGCTCTTTTTTATAATCTTGTTCCAGTTCTGTTTGCGGGGGAGGAAGTGCCGGACCTAGCGGGTTATACACGAGATGTAACCGCAGATTTGTTTCTTCGTTTCCATAACCAAGAGCATTTAATGTTTGCAAGGCACTGATACTCCGCTCAAAAACACCTTTTCCGCGCTGCTGATCAACATTGGCTTCTTGATAGCAGGGCAAGGAAGCGATAATGTCAACTTGATGTTCAGCCAGAAATTTCGGAAGATGCGATTTCCCCTTCACAAAAAACACGGTGAGATTGCAGCGATCAATGATGGTCCGATCGCGAACCCGACATTCTTGGACCAAATATTCAAAATTCGGATTCATTTCCGGGGCTCCACCGGTAATATCTATGGTGGTGATCTGCGGAGTGCGATCCAACACCTGGATGATTTGGTCAACCGTGTCTTTGGTCATACTTTCCGTTCGCTGAGGCCCTGCATCAACATGGCAATGGTGACAGGTTTGGTTGCAAAGCTTGCCTAAATTGACTTGGAGGGTCGAGACGGATTTGCCCTGGAGGGGAGGTTGCCCATGCAACGTCAAGATATCTTCAAAAGAAGGTGTCGGGAATGACGAATCAGAGGAAGAGACCACGGGAAGTGTTGAAGGGAGCATGAGGAAAACTCAGGGAACAAGAACTCGTAGTGAGAAAATTTTCAATACTAAAACTGTCATAGGTGCGGTGACAAAGCGAGTTTTTAGAGGTACCCTTAACAACATTCGGTGGATGTGCCACATATGACCGGCTCTGCTGTGACCGCTTCTCGTGCCCGATTAATAATGCCAAAAGACTGCCGATAATGGGGATGTTGAAGGACTTTTAGAGTTTTCGAACAAATTTCTAATGGCTCTCCGCAATGATAGGTATGCGCATCATCGTCGCTCACTTCCAGAAACGGGCCGGTGAGAACGGCAAAATGACCCTCCCAGATGCAAGGAATGTCCTCCGGATGGACCACATGCAGTTGCGGGTCAGAATCTCTTAAGGCCACAGGATGATCAGTCTGAATAAAATGATCTTTATAGGGTGGCAAATCTAAGAGGCCGGCACCTTCTTCATTAATTTGTTGAGGAGCCCCCCGGTGAAAGACGGTACCAGATTCATCCTTGACGTGAGAAAAGGGTCCGGTCAGGGTCGCAAACATAGGGGAGGAGGAGCTTGCGGAGGGTGCAACCTTATAGCCTGTCAACGTAACAGAAACAAAATGAATACCATCGATCACTCTCCATGGAATGACCGAGATTTGGTGTAACCCTCGAAAACCAGCCTCTCGCAGCCCTTCCCAATAATTCTGAATGGTGAGGGCACCAGACAAACAATCTCCCCATTTTGCGATATCGTGGATCATATATTGTGGAATAGGCTGATCGGCCACAATATCAGAAATCGTAAAGCGTCCACCCGGCCGGAGCACACGAAACATTTCCTGAAACACTTTCCGTTTATCAGGAGCTAAATTGATGACACAATTGGAAATAATGAGATCAACCTGATTGTCATCTACCGGCATCGCGTCAGCATATCCCTTTTGAAAGTCCACATTCGGCGAGGAATATCCGAGGTTTTTGGCCACTGTTGGAGCATGGCTCCGGGCCAAGGCTAGCATTTCATCGGTCATATCAATACCGATGACTCGACCGTCGGGTCCTACCTTCCTTGAGGCTTCAAAGCAATCAATCCCGCCGCCGGAGCCGATATCTAAGACGACCTCTCCACGTTTGACAGTCGACAACCCTACCGGTGTTCCACAACCATAAGAGACCTTTAACACAGCATCTGGAATAAATTGTCCCAAGTCTTCATGGTTGTAACCGGTTGGGCAACACATTGCTTCGCCATTCGTGACCGCTTTGGCATAGCGTTGACTGACAGATTGAGTAACGGAAGCGTGATGATCATCTACAACATTCTCGGCCATTGCACCCTCGTAACATTATGGAATTGCCTCAGTCTTTTCTCCCTAAGCCCTGAATTTATAAACACATTTCGCCAAAGTGGTCAACTCATTTCTCAGTATGGAATGTTGAAAAAAGCCGCCAGCGGCGTTCTCTAGACCAGTAAGAAGTGAGAAGTAAGGAGCACGAGAACCCTTCGACAGGCTCAGGATGTATCCTTCAGCCGTTCTGCGAGTGCATCGTGAGCTTGTCGAACGGCTCAGGATGATCAATCATACGGTTCGGGATGAGTGATAACGATCATGGTGAGCCCGTCGAACCATCCTTCGACAAGATGCATTGTGAGCAAGCCGAACAACTCATGGCATGCTTTTTTGACCATTCCCCTCGAATTGAAGTGCCTATGGCTCTGAAGGCCTTTACGTAACTTGAATTTGAATTATTCAACAGACCCCCAGTAGGCAGTCTTGGAAGGAGTAGAAATGTTAGGGACTTATATATTTAACTCAACTAAACCGCTCTTTCTTGGTGTATAAGCGGCAGATATCATCAGGGGCAACTCTGAATTTTGTTCCATGATTGCGTAGGACGACGGTTCCTGGAGCTTTTTCCCGTACGTCAAAATCTATGCAAATTGTTCCTCGTATAACTTCATAAATGAAATTCTCCAAGTGAAGATTTTCATAACACTCTGCTCTTCCAAATCTAACCTTGTTTCCATCCCTGTGCCCTTCTACAAGGATTAATCGGCGTAATTTCCCCCCTGCAATATTCAGAAGGTCATCATGTGTCCATATTGGCACGGGGCCCTTGCCTTTTAGCGGCCTAACAATTATCTGTCCACTGTCTGTTTCTACTTTAAACCGATCAGAACGGCCTCTAATGGTATGGCGAAAGCTCAGCCTCCCATGCTGATCTTTCCATCCCCATTTACTCACCAAATGTCGAAGAATCGTTGTAGGTTTTGGCTCTTTGTGAAAGAGTGTAATTAAGTGAGTTTTCTTTGTGTAATATTTGATTTCCCATCCCACGGAATCAGCAATATCTTGACTGCCTACATTGAGTCCTAATAAATCCTCAAGGAAACTTCCACACCCGCCAGTTCCAGCACATCTCTTCGTATCAGGAAGTTCGTACCAACGATGGTGGATGAGATCTCGAAGACGAGAAAACAGTTCTTTCTTCGTGGCAGGTGGGGAAACAGTCAAAAGAGAAGCATCCTTCTGTGGGCTTCTATACGTTCCCTGGCAACTTTACAATACTCGTTTGAGATTTCAATTCCAATCCATTTACGCCGACAAACATCGGCGGCAATGGCCGTTGTCCCTGATCCGATGAACGGGTCCAAGACAATTTGTGCATTGGTCGATTGGATGCATCGTTGCACTAATTCAATGGGGAAGGGGGCAGGGTGGGGGTTATTGTTCTCTTGTGGAATTTGCCATACATCCCCGACCGCGTTGGCTTTTGGAGCCAGTTGAAACTTAGGCTTACAAATAAGATAAATGACTTCATAGGTTGGCAGAAAATACCCAGGGTTGAAATTGATCCCGCCATCACGCTTCCAAATAATGATTTGCCGGACAGGAAAACCCGAGACAATATCTTGTCGATCCTGAAGGCGTCCCCCTTGAACCCGCCACTTATGATTATAGAAAATAGCGCCATCCTCTTTCAGGACTCGCATCATGGACGTGAGACACGCTCGTTGCCATTCAACATAGTCATCATGGGGCATCGTATCATCATGTCCATGATACCCCTTGAGTAATTCCGCATTGGCCCATTTTCCTCCACGTCCATCTTTTAAGCCATTCCCGGTACTGTTTCTCAAATTGTAAGGGGGGCTGGTCACAATCAAGTCAATGGAGTTGGTTGGCATTTTATCCATCAATTTTATACAGTCACCACCATGCACCTTTCCGAGCCATTGCTGCATGGTGCGCAGGGGAACATTGGAGACAGCCGCCTTAAGCAACTTATCCACTGTAGTAGGGACATGAACCGGTTTATTCATGCAATAAGTCTTTGGTAGGTGAGACGGCGACCAGCGACAGATTCTAACATTAAATCAAGTCTGGCATCACCATTCAACTGACCAAGATGCCATCTTGCCTCGAACTCTGCGAGATATCGATGAAGATGTTTCCAGGTGAAAAAATGAAATGTTCCGTAATAGCCACGTTTTAATAATGCCCAAAATGATTCAATGCCATTGGTATGGGCCATGCCCCGTACATACTCACCCGCTGAATGATTGACGCTTTCATGTTTATATTCATGCAGGCCCAAGTATGAACGATGATCATCCGTATAAAGCGTAGAGCCAACAACCACATTATCTTTGATAAATCCATGAAGATCTTGTCTTGTTGTGTTCTCGATCATGATGGCCTGTACTTTGCCTCTACGTTCACAGACACCAATGACCGCTTGCTTCCCAGAGGGCCCTCTCCCTGCTCGAAGTTTTTTCTTATTGTGCTTGTTACGCTCTTTCCCACCGAGATAGGTTTCATCCGCTTCAACGGGTTGGTCTGGTGAACCGCCAAGCGGCCCCCAGACTCTCCCATAGCATCGGCAACTTCTCGAAGACGGCCTAACATAAACCATGCAGTCTTTTGGGTTACACAAACTTCACGGGCCAACTGACAACTGCTAATCCCTTTTCGATGATTAGTAATAAGCCAAGCAGCCATAAACCATTTACGAAGAGGAAGGCGACTTTCTTCAAAAATTGTTCCTTTGCGAACAGAAAAAATACTTTTACAATCGGAACATTTATAATTGTTTCCACGAGTCACGCGATAGACTTTTCTGGGACTCGAACAGGAAAGACAGATAATACCTTTTGGCCATCGTAAACGTTCAAGGTGAGCCACGCAGGAAGCCTCATTCGGGAAGGCTTCCATGAGATCAATCAAGCTTTTGTATTTCATAGTGGTTGCTCCAGAGCAAGCGCCATTATGCAACTACCATAGCGCTATTTTATGGTTGCTTCAAGTATATAGATCACAAATGTTACATTACGTTGAAAAGGCAGAGACCTCTGAGGGTTATGTCCTACGTCACTTACGAAAGAGGTCCAAAATAGGCTTGAGATTTCTCAGACAGATCGGGGAGAATAATTAAAGAAAAAGCGAAGAACGGGAATCAAGTCGCCTATTTCTTGGCTTTGTTATGAATGAAATGTGATTGGAACCTACTAATATGGCCCTCGTTCCCTGCCCAGAATGTCAAAAGGAAGTTTCAACCCAGGCATTAGCCTGCCCTCAATGCGCTTTCCCCCATCCAGGGAAACAGGGGCTTATCGAAGATGGGGCATCGGACAAGCTGCATCCTTGTCCCGATTGTGGCCTTCTGATTTCAAAGCAGGCAAATTCTTGTCCCCATTGCGGAGTCAACAAACTGGAAGAGAAAAAGCCATTGGCTAAAAAAGAACCGCTCCCTGCAAATGATGACTTTACCGAAGAGAACTGGTTATGTACCAATTGTGGAACCCCCTACACCCGGAAAGTCAACTTGAAACACGGAGAGGTCAAATATGAATCTCACAAAGCCCCGCCATTAGTCCAATCAAACACAAAGATGGAATTGTCACATTCACAAATATTAAATGAATTTGACACTCACGCACCGGAACAAGACAACCTACTCCCCCTTCGCAGCCGTTCTCCACTTTGGCAGGATTCACCCATCGAGAAAGAAGTTGATTTTTCTCCGCCCCAGAGTCCTGGCAAAAAGAAAACAACCCTCATTCTCATTATTGTGCTACTGGTGATCCTAGCGGTTGCCGGGAGTCTTGGAGCACTCTGGTATTTCCAAGGGATCTCTCCTCTAGATTTATTAAGTGATTTAGGTATACCTCTTACTGATACCTTCCCCAGCTACTAGCCAATCCTTCGCCTGTTCAACGTTCCATTCATTCTCCAACAGACATTCTGAGAAAACAATTCCGGGGCTGTTCAAAAAGCCTGCCCTGAGCGTGTCGAAGGGCCTCTCCAGAGTTGTTCGACTTGCTCACAATGAATCTGTCGAAGGATGGTTCGACGGGCTCACCATGATCGTTATCACTCATCCCGAACCGTATGCTTTATCATCCTGAGCTTGTCGAAGGATCATCCTGAGTCGTTCGATGTATCATCCTGAGCTCTGTCGAAGGATCACGATGCACTCGCAGAACGGCTGAAGGATACATCCTGAGCCTGTCGAAGGGTTCTCATGCTCTTTACTTGTCACTTTTCACTTCTTACTGGTCTAGAGAACGCCGCTGGCGGATTTTTTCAACAGACCCCAAAAGGATTTTTGTTTACACCTTTGGGTCATTGAGTCTACCTAAAAAAAGAATAGAATCCGTCTTATTTTCTTTAATGATGAAGAAAAAAGGGTGGTCAGCATCGAATGTCGTGAGGCGCTGGGGTCTAAGGCTTCTCCCTTCCATCAGCACTCCAGTTGAGCCAACGGCTTGAGTCCCTTCCTCGCTGACTTCTATCAACGTTTGATGCAGAATGGACGCGAGATGAAGATCCTCAGAGTCACTCACTCCTGAAAAATCAGCCTGAATTCCAAATGCCTCTGTCATCCCCATGTTTACGAGAGTTTGACTGAGGTCAATCCGTGATTCCAACTGAAACCGTGGCAGAGATACTCTCACCATGGTTGCATTGAGCAGTTGCATCCATTGCTCAAGTGCAGAAATAGTCATGAGGTTTTCGAAAGTGGTTAATCCATCTTTCTCCTTTGGAAGGAAAAAGATCATTGAAAGTCGATCATCGGCATAGGGAAGTTCAAGTATCTGGCAATGAGTATTCTCTGCATAAGGAAACTGGTCCTGCTGAGTCATAAACGGAACGTTAATTGATTGGTCAGGCGTACGCCAGAATTGAGAATCACGGGTCTCATTGATATCGAACTCTTTTGCCCAAGTTCCTTTGAAATAAGTTGCCGTGACCAGAAGCAGTCGAGTCAAAGGATTCAGGCTATCCTCCCGAATGAGATTTCGAATCTTGGCGTTTGTTTGTTCCTCTACCCAACTGTTGATGAATTGTTGCGCTTGACTGGGATCACCCTTGAAATCAACTCGGTTTGGTGAAGCATTGTAGAATCGCTTCAAATGATTCACAAAACCGTCCAACAGGTTCAGGGAGTTGTCGACCCAGAGCCCTCTGACAATATTGAGGTCAATCTCTTCGACGGCGTCTGTTATACTCAGGAGTCCTCGAAGTTCGTCCATGGCCGGAGCGACACTATTGGGATCAGCCGGGAAACGGAGAACGTTAGATATCTGCGTTTGCGTTTTCCTACGAGCTCCAACTAGAACAAGAGCGAAGGCCTCCGAGGCGCTATAAGGTGCCAGAATGACATTTTCCTCTTGAGATCCAGAAACTTGCCTGAAAAGCTCCAGAGCGAAGGAGTTATTTGCACGAACAATATTTTCGATTTCCATCTTGCTCCATAATTCAGATGGCGCAGAAATTCCGACCACATAAATGGCCATCAAAATTATCAGAATACTTTGTATGCATTTGTGAATCAGGTGAACAACCTCACGGACTCAAGCATTTGACTCACTCGAGATCCTGTATTTGTACTCAGAGGTTCAACACCGCCACATTGATTTGAGTCTGCGTGACCCCCGAGTGCATATCGTTTCAGGGGTCACGAACATCTTTCAACAAAAGAATTGTGCTCAACTGCCGTCTTTAGGTTAAAGGTTCTGGTATTTTTATCAATTGCACCAGTACGGGAACTTCATCCAAAAAGGATCACAGAGACATGGATCTCCACCATTTTCACATGTACCCCCGTCTCCGCCATCTATATCGGCATGATCCTGAATCCATTTTACGAACTTAGAGACTCGAGTATAGACACCTGGAAAATCGGGTCTGGCGCATCCCACCCCAAAACTGACTACTCCGGCCAACCGATCCGCATCCGTCGTGTTGTCCACGACGAACCCGGGTCCACCACTATCGCCTTGGCAAGAATCTTTGCCCTCGGCAGCTGCACACATCATGTTGTCGGTAATGTCCACGACTTCGCTATAAGCATCTCCACAGCTCTGATTAGAGAAAATTGGAACGGTGACTTCCATTTGAACGTCAGACGCTGTTCCTCCCTCTTCAGTATGGCCCCAGCCTATAACTGTTAAATTATTTCCCATTGCATCCAAATTGCTGTTCTTTGTGATTAAGGAAAGATGAGGTTTTTGAGATGCACTGTCTAATTTTAGCAAGGCAATGTCGGAATCATTCGGCTTAATATTATAGTCATTGTGGTTGATCACCTGAACAACGTTGTGGACTTCTCCTTTATTTGTAGTGAGATTATGGCGTCCTAAAATGACCTTTTCTCCTTCCCTGACATCGCAGTGTGCCGCAGTTACAACCCACTCCGAGGCGATTAGGGTCCCACCACAAAAGCTGAATAGAGATCCGTCTTGTTTTACAAATGCAATCGAAGCAGTCCATGGATAGTCTCCCTCCTGCGTTGGTGTGCCATCGACTATTCTAGGCTGTATTCCATCCCTAGGTTGCATTTCAACAGAAGGCTTCTTTTCATTTAATTGCTTGCGAATGTTTTCGGCTCGATCTCGAAGTCGTTGAACCCGCTCTTTTTGTTCTTCCGATAGACCTTCAAGGGATGGGTCCGCTGCGAACCCCTTCAGTTCAAATCCTACTCCAATACCAGAGAGAGCAAAACCTATGGCGGTCGCCATTACAGTCATTTTTGAAAATACGGTCACGTGCTTCATTTTTGTTGCTCCTTTTTTGCAGGTGGTGAAAGATCATAGAGTTCCGACCTGCTGCGGTACTCTATAGAAAAAGTCGTGAATTGGGACCTCTAATTTTTTCGCCATATTTGATACGTAAGAACCTTCCTCCTGGAGCAAATATTATCTCTGCTTCGCGAGTTTAACGGCTTGATGAGCATTGACTTTGCCGTAGCCATACCATGGACTATGGCCAGTAGATGGGTTGTATTTCCCTTTCACCCTATCGATTTTATCGGAGGAAAGCCTGATCACATCTTTGACTTCTTTCCATGTGAGCTTTGAGTTCGCCGCTAACACGAGGGCGACAACTCCCGCCACCCCAGGGCAGGCACTCGAAGTTCCACCAAAGCGGTTAGTATAGTTTCCCTCTTTATCACCCAGTCGGCTCCTTCCAGGGTTGGACCCCGCCGCACCTGAGCGATCAGTCGTCCAGATTCCTCGTGTTCGCGTGGTAGAGGAAAAATTATTACTGGGAAAACAACACCAGATGGCTTTCCCAAAATCGCTATAAACACTGCGTGTGTTTTGATCATTGCACGCGGCAACAGCCATCACCCGATCACTACTCGCATAGCCATCCTTATCTACACTTTCATTTCCGTTCCCTGCTGCCCATGTCACGACGCACCCTTTATTATTTCGGCCGTTTTCCGTGACGTACTCGAGAGCTAGTCTGGTGCTATCGGGGAGTGGATGCTCGACATTTCGCGTGGGATCTTGTGTGTTTCGCCAATCAGCATCACCTGGGCCCCAGCTACAAGAAATCACGTCGGCTCCGTGATCGGCAGCCCAAACCAATGCATCAGCCTCATCTTGGGAGCCGGAACCAGATTCAAGACGGATTGGCATAAGCCTCGCCTTCGGGGCCACGCCAGAGGCGCCATGCTGACCGTTACCACAAGCCACGCCAGCGCATGGTGTTCCATGATTATCAGCTGAACCTGGTCTTGGGTCGTCTTTTCTTCGAGTGGCATCTCGAGGAAAAACGATCTTCTTCGTGCCAGAAAACTCCGGATGTGTGATATCAAACCCATCATCAATGACAGCAATGATCACACCACGACCTTCTGTCATCTCCCAGGCTTTCTTTACATTGGCATGGGCACTAATAGATTTCCCGCGAATTGTTGATTTCTTGAGGTGCCACTGTTGCGAGAAGGCATTGCGCCGATGAACTTGCCGGATCAGCTCGGGATGACAACATTCAACTCCTTCTTCCCTCAGGAATTGTTCGGAAATTGTGAATACTTCTTGCCCCACACTTTTCGCTTCGACGAAAAAGCCATTACGCACATAGGACACCTTTCTCTTGATGCCCAATTTGTAATTCTTGAGGAGTTGCTTGCAGAATTTTTGTGTTCGATTGTCCTCAAATTTTATAAAAAGGTTTTCTGTATAAAGGACGGGGGATTTGAGTTTACGATCCCACAACACCCGACCAGCAAATTCTATATCCCGCTGCTTCTTGAACGCACTTCGTATTTGGGTACAGAGTTTTTTGACGCCTCTGGCAGCACGAACCTGATGAACTTCCACTCCGGCTCCAGAAAGCCGGAAGTTGAGATCAAGTTTCCCCAGAAGGCGCCATGCCTTTTTTGACAACGTGTTAGGATCGAGCGCTCCACGATCCTTAGTTCGAATGACGACATGCCGAGAACTTTCAACTAAAGAATATTTCTTCCCTTTCTTTCCTCCATATCGAAAACTTGGCATTTTCTATTCCTTCCTGGGCTATGTTTAACCTTGTGGATTAATTTTTTATCTTACGAAGAAAGAACTCTCAAGCAGATTGCCGAGGTATTCAGGATCCGTCTTTAGGTTTATGAAGTGTTGGGGGTAAGCAAGAAAACAACCAGAAACGAATGAGGAGAAAATATTTCCCCTTTTTCCCCTACAATTGGAGAAACGGAGAGCATTTTCTTTGAATAGAAGTGACCCAGAGGAAAGTAGGCCAACCAAATCCGTATCTAATCAGATACTAATTTGTATCCATTTAGATAAGGGCATCTCTAAAAACTGGTGATTTTTTCTGAGGGCAAGGAAGCGGCGCGCGGAAAACCGCAGTGTATATGAGAATACATGAGGATTTGAGCACGTCGCTGACGCCGCCATCGGGAAAAAGAACAGTTTTTAGAGATGCCCATAAGTTTCTTGGGGATCTACGAGAAGGCAGGGCCGAGGAATTTCGTTAGGTTATGTTGATTTCCAAATAATCCTAAAGGGTCTGTTGAAAAAAGCCGCCAGCGGCGTTCTCACCCTTTTTCCGTGCTCACGTAGTGCCAGTACGCTCCGCGCGCAAAAAGGGCTGCGGCCTCCCCTTCGGGAGACCTCAGGACAGGACTGGACGGACTTTTTTGAACAGACCCAATGCTACTGATGACAAATGGCTTCCTAGATAGTGTCGTCACGAGATGAGAAATCTGGTATGATTCGCAGAACAAGGAGGTGCTACGATGAGTAAGATTCACCGACGACACGATCTGTCTGACCGCCTGTGGAGCCTTTTAGAACCGCTCTTGCCCGGCCAAAAGGGCCAGTGGGGTGGGCAAGCCCGGGACAATCGCTTATTTCTCAATGCCGTCTTTTGGATCTTGCGGACCGGCGCGCCGTGGCGTGATCTGCCGCCCGATCTCGGCGACTGGAAGAACACGCATCGTCGCTTTTGCCGCTGGCGGGACCACGGCCGCTGGGAGAAGATCCTGGAGCGGCTCATTGATGAGCCGGACATGGAGTGGTTAATCATCGATGCGAGTCACATCAAGGTCCATCCGCATGCGGCGGGGGCGGTCGGGGGTAATGAGGCGATGGGGCGCACCAAGGGGGGCTCAACACCAAGGTCCATTTGGCCGTGGATGCCCATGGTTTGCCGCTCCGAGTTCTTGTTACAGCAGGTCCCGTGGCGGATTGTACGCAGGCTGAGCCACTGATAGCCGGCTTCGAGGCCGAGGCCCTGCTGGGGGATAAGGCCTATGACACGGAGGCGATTGTCCATGAAGCTGAGCGACGAGACATGGCACCGATCATCCCCCCAAAGACCAATCGGCGCACGCCTCGTGAGTACGATCGATACTTGTACCGAATGCGCCACCTAGTCGAAAATGCGTTTCTGCATCTGAAGCGTTGGCGAGGCATTGCCACCCGATATGCCAAAAAGGCGTCCTCCTTTTTGGCCATGGTGCAAATCCGTTGTATTTGGCTGTGGGGATCAATCTTGTGACGACACTCTCTAGCGAGATATGGCCTTTGATCTCTTCATTATTCAACACTCCTCTAAAGACGGTGGTTGTGATTCAACAGCCGTTTTAGGATGATAGTTCTGGTGCCACCGTATACGCTACAAGGACGAAATGCTAGATCCGGTTATCCGCCAGACATGTGAGAAACGGAGGCCACAGGACCTACGATATTGGAAAACATCAGTGTGGCATCAACGGCCCAATCTATAAAGGGACCAGGGTAGATGCCTAACAGGACGGTTCCTGCAACACCGACATAGACCGCAACTTTGATTGGCAGGGATGTATTGATGGGTGAGGGGTCGGTCGGTTCGTTGATATACATTTTTTTGACCACAATCAGATAGTAATACATTGAGATCACAATATTGATGAGTCCAACAATCAGCAGGGTATAGAGTTCCTGGTTCATCGCGGCAATAAATAGATAGATTTTTCCAATGAAACCAGCCAGCGGAGGCACACCAGCCAGCGACAACAGAAAGAGGAGCATGGCGGCAGCCAGGAACGGGGATCGCCGGTTTAAGCCATTGTAGTCCTCAATTTCATCACTCTTAATCACTTGGCTCACAGCGATGACGACGGCAAACGCGCCTAAGTTTGCGAACAGATAGGTCAGCAAGTAAAACATGATCGCATCGCTGCCTTGCTTGGTCCCAGCCGCCAGCCCGATCATAATGTTTCCAATTTGTGCGATCCCCGAATAGGCCAACAGGCGCTTAATATTTTTCTGAGCAATAGCCACGATGTTGCCATAAGTCATAGAAACGATGGAGGCCACGACAAAGAGGAGGACCCACATTGGCTTAAAGGAGGCTAAGGCCACTAAAAACATGCGAAGTAAAATGGCGAGAGCCGCAGCTTTGGGCGCGATGGACAGAAAAGCCGTGACAGGAGTCGGAGCGCCTTGGTAGGTATCAGGAATCCAGGCATGGAAAGGAACGGCCCCAATTTTGAATCCAAGTGCTGCAAAAATCAGAATAAGTCCAATCGCAAGGCCATAACTCCCCGGCGTTCCAGCCATTTCTGAAAACACCAACGTTCCTGTTTCTCCATAGACCAAACTAATCCCGTAGGCTAAGAGGCCTGCGGCAAACACTCCAAGAATGAAGAATTTCAAGCCAGCTTCTGAAGACCGTTGATCATCACGAAGGTAGGCAACCAAGACATAAAACCCAAATGTTGAAAACTCCAAGGTGACAAAGACGGATAGCAAATCATTTGAGGAAGCCATGAACATCATGCCAATGGCCGACATGAGGACCATGAAATAATATTCCCCGCGGAAAAATCTAAAGGCACGGACGTAATCTACGGAGATAAATAAGACGAGTGCGGAGGCGCCAACAATCATGACTTTGAAAAAGAGTGCCATGTGATCCAGCACAAACATATCTTTAAAGAGGGCGCCAGTTGTGCCGTTTTGGTCGAAGACCAACAACATGAGCCCGGTGACGACTAAGCCACCAATACTTAAGTGGGCAAGTTGTTGATGGGTAATATTTTTTAGAGAAAAATCTAGCGCAAGGACCACACACAACCAGAGCGTGAGAAAAATCTCTGGAAGTAATAAAAGAAGATCGGCACCGGACAATGTAAGATTAAAGGTCATAAAAAAGTAAGAAGTGACAAGTACAATGTAAGAAGAAACACATCCTTATGGAATGACATTCGATATGTCTTGAGTGACTAATGGTGCGCCCTGAGTAATCCGGTCGACCATGGGCTCCACCGTCGATTGCACCACATCGTAAAAATGGCCAGGGAACAGACCCAGAATGATGCTGCACGCAATGAGCAAAAGTAGCGGCATACGGTCAACCCAATGCCGGGCATCAGCCGCATGTGCATATTCAGGGTCCATTTTCCCATAAAAAAGGCCCCGCATCATTTTGAACATATAGGCCATCGTGAGCACAATTCCTAGTACTGCCACGACAACCTGAAAAGGATATCGTTCCCAACTACCCACAATAATCATGACTTCTGCAATAAAATTAATCGTACCGGGCATCCCGATGGAGGCCATACAGGCCACAATAAATGCGCCCGCGATAAAAGGCATCTTGTCCACGAGTCCGCCCAGAGAGGGGATATCTCGAGTGTGCGTTTGATCATAAACCCATCCAGCCATGGCAAAGAGCATACTGGTAGCTAAAGCATGGGCAAACATATAAATCACGGCCCCTGAAAGACTGATGTAACTCAAAGCAGCCATACCCAGGAAGATGTAGCCCATATGACTAGAACTGGAGTAACCGATCACGTATTTTGTGTCTTTGGCAAAATACGAGACCAGCCCACCATAAATAATGCTAAAGACACATAAAATGGCGGCAATATAGATGAGGTCTCGTGTCGTTTCAGGAAGAATTTCATAGGCCACGCGAATAATCGAGAAATGTCCCAGTTTCATGAGGACGCCAGCATGCAACATACTGGTAGCAGCGGGAGCGGCGGCATGACCCACAGGCGACCAGGAATGCAATGGCCAAATCGGAGCGATTGAAGCAAACCCAAAGAAGATGAGAATCCAGATAATCGTGGCCAATGTATCTGGGAACTTGGCTTGTTCTCGCAAGACCAGAATGTCAAAGGTATGCAACCCAGACATATGGTAAATGAGCAAGATTCCCATGAGCGCCATGACCGCGCCGGCTGACAAAAAGAGGGTCAGCTTCATGGCCGCATATTCTTTACTATTAGAGGCAAAATTAAAGATGAAGCCGACGGAATCGCGAAGTTTTCGTCCTTCGGGGTCGGTCATGGAGAGGTAGCCTTTGGTATGACTTCCCCAAACACCCAGCAATAAATACATGGGCAACACTGACATCTCGTAAAAGAAATACAGGAAGAACAGATCAAGGGACATAAACACCCCGATCGTCGCAGCCGCGAGAATCAGGAGAAAAATATAAAATTCTTTCGTCCGGTCTTGAATGTGCCAGGAGACAAACACACCCGCGAACAGCAAAATAGCCGATGCAAACACAAGCGGCCCGCCAATGCCATCGACGCCCACATAAAAGGCAATGCCAAGCTCTTCGGACCACGCAAACCGTTGGACAAATTGAAACCCGCCTTTGGCCGTATCGTAGGCAAAGAAAATATAAAATGATGCCAGGAGACTAATTCCCGCCGAAACCGCGGCTGTCATCCGCACCAACAACGCTTCCTGGCGAGGAACAAAGATTAAGGCCACCGCTCCCAGAAAAGGCGCGAAGAGAATGACTAATAACGAATATTCACCCATACCAATTAGTTTTTCAGCGTTTCAGGAGAACGAGTTGGGGCATCATACTGTGCAGTTGTCATTCCCGGCTCCAGCCGTTCAACTACGGCTTGCACAGACCCGTTAATCATTCGCAAAAATGGCGAGGGATACAACCCAATCCAAAAAATCATCACCGAGAGTGAAACGCCAATGGCCCATTCCCGTGTATTTAAATCAGGAATGGCCGTAGGCAAACTTTCTTTCAAAGGCCCAAATATCGCGCGCTCGTAAAACCATAGAAAATAGGCGGCAGCAAAGATGACTCCGGTGACAGCAATAGCTCCATAAAACCATCCAGCTTGAAAAACACCCAGCAAAATAAGAAATTCGCCCACGAACCCATTTGTTCCAGGCAATCCAATTGAGGCCATGCCAATAATAAGCATGAAGATGGCCAGCAACGGCATTTTCTTGGCGAGGCCTGTACATTGCCGAACATCAGTATGACCCAGCCGTTCGTACATAAATCCGGCTAAGAAAAATAGTCCTGCCGTGCTAAAGCCCAAATTAATCATCGTGAGCAAGCTGCCCTGTATACCTTGAAAGTTCAAGGCAAATAACCCAATCACGACAAATCCCAAATGACTGATGCTGCTGAAGACGAGCAGCCGCCGAAAGTCAGGCTGAATAATAGCCACAATGGCGCCATACACAACTGCAGTCAGCCCTAATACCATGAGGATAACCACGACCGTTTCATTGCGGGAGGCATCCGGAAGCAAGGGCATGGAAAATCGCAGGAAGCCATAGGTACCCATTTTGATTCCTGCAAACATGACGGACATGGGAATAGGCCCCTGCACAAGAGCATCGGGAAACCAAGAATGAAACGGGAATACTGGGGCCTTAAAGGCGAGACCGAGAAAGATTAGCCAAAAAATTAAAAGCTGTTGGCTGAGAGGGATTTGCACGGAAAGCAGATCAATGAAGTCAAAACTATAGACCTGTTTGGCTTCAAAATAGTTTAAACTCAAGAGGCAAAATCCTACTAACATAAATACGCTGCCTAATAGCGTATAGAGTACATATTTCAACGCGGCAGAATGGCTGTTTTCTCCAGGCCCCCATAATTTGACCAGGAAGTAACTGGGAATGAGCATAAGCTCCCAAAATACGAAAAAGACAATGAGATCGAGTGACGCAAAGATGCCCATGAATGTGGTTTCCAAAGCCAAAATACTCATGTAAAAGGCCTTGGGCTTCTGGGTGACCGAATCCCAGGAATAAAGTACTAACAACACCGTTAAAAACGCGGTGAGTCCAAGAAAGAGCACACTGACGCCGTCTACCGCGAGGTGATAGCTAATGCCCAAGAAGGGAATCCACTCAGCCCGTTCCACAAATTGCATGGCAGCCGTGTCCGGGACGAACAGCATCAGCATCACTGCCGCCACTATCATCTCGAAACCGGCGATGCCAAGCGTGGCAAGGCGAACTTGGGCATGATCTTTCAGCCCCCACACCACCAAGGCGCCCAACAGCGGGAAGAAGGTGAGAAAGGTCAAAAAGGGAAAGCCAAATGTCAGTTCTTCTTGCATAACCAGGAATCAGTAGCTACTGGAGCCAAAAGAAGTTGCTCCTGCAAACCACAGTGCCACGAGATGAATTAAGATTGCGAGCCCAATGAATAAAATAGCGGCATAATGATGAACCATACCACTTTGCAATTTCCGCCATGACCAGGCCAGCAGATGATTGGCATAGCCCACAATATTCAATCCAGCATAGATCACATGTTTTTCCGTCCAGGTAATTGCGGCAGCACTAATATCTGTTCCCTTCCCAATACCATTCACAAAGCGGTCGAGTACCTGTTCATCAAACCAATCCCAGATCATTCCTAGCTTCTTAAAGGGTTCAACGATGATCCGGTCATAGAACTCGTCGACATAATACTTGTTAAGCAAGGTGGTATAGGCTTGCGAGTAGGATTGAGCCCATTCGTTGGCCATCTGTGGACGAATGGCATACATGTAATGGGCCAGCCCCCAACCACCTAAGGCAATAGCGATCGCCACACCCATCAATCCTAGGAGTGTGCTCATTTCCACAGCATGAGGTGCGGCGCCCGTTGGCGTGGCCACGTCATGTAAAAACCCATGGAACCATCCATGCTCCGGAGGTACCCCTAAGAAACCCCCAATGACGGCCAAAACGGCTAGGATCATAAGTGGAACCGTCATGATGGGCGGGGATTCGTGAATATGCTTGGCCACATGAGGTTCCACACGAGATTCGCCGTAAAACGTCAGATAGGTCAGGCGAAACATATAAAAACTGGTCAGAAAGGCCCCAATAGCCGCGAGGAGGTACAAATGGTAATAGCCATGCACAAAGGCATGGGCCATGATTTCATCTTTACTCCAAAACCCGGCCAACGGCGGAATGCCGGCAATCGCAAGTGTCCCAATTAGAAAGACGATGTGAGTAATAGGAATTTTCTTGTAGAGCCCGCCCATTTTGCGAATGTCTTGTTCGTGATGAAGTGAGTGAATCACCGCGCCTGCAGATAAAAATAACAGGGCTTTAAAAAAAGCATGGGTGACCAAATGAAAGATTGCTGCCGTATAGGCGCCAACTCCGCAAGCCAGAAACATGTAGCCCAATTGGCTAACTGTTGAATAGGCTAAGACGCGCTTAATGTCGTTTTGTACCAAGCCGATCGTGGCGGCGAATAAAGCCGTGACTCCCCCAATGATGCCAACAGTGGTTAAAGCGATAGGCGCCATATCAAACAACACATGATTGCGAACCACCATATAGACACCGGCGGTCACCATCGTCGCGGCATGAATGAGTGCGCTGACGGGCGTTGGTCCTTCCATGGCATCTGGCAGCCAAGTGTACAATGGCAACTGGGCAGATTTTCCGAACGCACCAATAAGCAGGCAGATAGTGATGGCTGTGGCCATCTCAGTCGACAGTGATGAGGCTTGAGATAACACCGTGGTGTAATCCAGTGATCCGAAGTGGGAAAAGATGAGAAAGACCGCTAATAAAAACCCTGCGTCACCAATTCTGTTCACCACAAATGCTTTGGTCGCGGCTTTTCCTGCAGACACTTTTTCATAGTAGTAGCCAATCAACAAATAGGAACAGAGCCCCACGCCTTCCCAGCCAATGAATAACACCACGTAATTCCCGCCCATCACCAGCAAGAGCATGGAAACCATAAAGAGGTTCATGTAGGTGAAGAACCGCGTAAACCCTTCTTCTCCGTGCATATAGCCCACAGAGTAGACATGGATGAGGAAGCCAACACCGGTGACCACTAACAACATCACGGTCGTGAGGGGATCGATTAAAAATGCCAGGTTGACAGAAAGATTGCCTCCAAAAAACCAGGACCAGGCAATCACTTCACGGGGTTCGGGGTTAGATAGGACAGATGAAAAGACGCCAAGGGTACAGAGAAAGGATAAGCCGACTGACCCAAAGGCCAGACGTCCCGCCCACTCATGCGAATAACGCGAGCCGTAGAAGCCGTTGGCTAAGACAGCCAAGAGCGGGAAAAGAGGAATCAGCAGAACCAGTAAATCAAACACGTTACCACTTCAGAATATTAATTTGGTCCACATTGGTAGCCATTTTCCCGCGGAAGATCACAATAATGATAGCGAGCCCCACGGCAGCTTCCGCTGCCGCAACGGCTATAATAAAAAGAGCGGTCATTTGCCCGGCCATAGAATGTAAATAATGAGAAAACGCCACCAAATTAATATTGGCGGCATTCAACATAATCTCAACACTCATGAGAACAATGATAAAATTTCGCCGGATGAGGACGCCCACCAACCCGGTCATAAACAGGATCGCGCTCACGGCAACATAGGCGGACAGGGGGATCATAAGATTCGCATTTAGGATGTGGGTGATTGAACCGGCTCTTGAGTATCGGGATTGGATGGAGTCTTGGCTAAAACAATGGCGCCAATGACCGCCCCAAGCAAGAAAACACCCACAATCTCAAACAGCAATAAATAGTCGCTGAACATCGTGATCCCAACCGCGTGGCTGGGTCCGGTTTCCAAAAGCAGTTCTGGGGTAGCTGTCCCAACAAGGCCCCCATAGGGGGAAAGCAGCAAGAGAATCAGCAATTCACCAAGAAGTCCCATGCTTGCAAATAACACATAGGTATGCTTCTTATGCAGGTGCTGTTCTTCAGTCTTTAAATTCATCAACATTAAGACAAACAAATACAAAATCAAAATGGCCCCGGCGTAGACGATGATTTGTACCATGGCCAAGAATTCAGCATTGAGCATGACAAAAAGGCCCGCCATATGAAGGAGGAGCGTCAATAAGGCCAAGGCGGAATGTACGGCATTCCGCAGAGACACGGTTAAGACCCCTGCCGCGATGCATACCGCGGAGAAGTAGAGAAAAAGTAGCCACATCATAGATGAGTCCTAAGGATCCTGAACGTTCTGGACAGAGACGGGAAAATGGTAACGGTACGCCTGACTTTCCTCACCTTCTTTCTCTTGATTATGCGCATATAAATATTTCTTGGCATCATCTAAATGTCGTTCGCCAATTTCATACAAGCGTTTTTTATCGAACAGGAGCGTGCGCTTATCATGCGTGGAGAACTCATACACCTTGGTCATCGCCAAGGCATTGACGGGACAGGCCTCCACGCAATACCCGCAAAACACGCATTTTGTAATATCGATATAAAATTCTTTGGCATACCGTTGGAGCGGGAGAGATTTATCTTCTTCGCTGATGACCTTAATACACCGGGAAGGACAGGCCGCCTCACAGAGGTCACACCCGACGCATCGTTCTTTCCCGTCATCATAACGTAGAAGGCTTAAGGCGCCACGATGGGCATCGGGGATGGTCCTCTTTTCCCGGGGATATTGAAAGGTCATGGGCTTATGGAACATGTGCTTGAACGTCACCTTTGCGGCATTCCAAATTTCCCGGAACAAGACGGCGTCGAAAAACTTCTTTGTGGTAATTTCGTTGCTCATAATAACCTGTTCAATTTTTCCGGTTAAGCTTTTTCAACAGTCACGTAGGTCAACTTGAAATACGGGACTCCCGTCACAGGATCAACCTGCACAGGCATGAGATCCTTGACTGGAGGATCATTGAAATGTTCAGGCACGGTACAGGTTCCCGGCATTAACGAAGTATCTTCTGTCACAGTCATCTCCAACGCACCCTGGACGGAGGTCACACGAATGCGGTCGCCGGACGTCAGTCCAAGATTTTTCAGATCTTCTGGCCCCATAAAAAGACTCTTCTTGTTTGAAGATATCTCCATAAGCCCGGACGCTTGCGTGGAAAGTTTCCCAGAATGATAAATCAGTTGGGTCATACGAAGACCAAAAGGGCGGCGCGTGTTCCCTTTGCCATTGAGGGAGTAGCGTCCACTGACTTCGTGGACATAGTCACTTGAAAAATACCTTGAGGAATCTGGTTGGACGGTCGGAGCTTGCCCCAGGTTGTAGTAACCAGGGAGGAGTTTTCGAATCTCTTGTTGAATCTCTTGGGTCGTTTCGTATTCCATCGGCGTTCCAAGAGCACTGGCCAATCCCACCATCACATGCCAATCTAAGGTGCTCTCGCCCAAAGAATCTAGCGCGGGACGGAGGAATTGAACTTTACCTTCCTGATTCGTCACGGTCCCATCTTTTTCCGCAAACGTAGAGGCTGGAAACACCACATGGGCAAGTTTAGCGGTTTCCGTCAGAAACGGATCCTGGCAAATCAGGACCTCCAACCTCTCCAACGCCTCTTTGGCTCCAAATGATGCCGGAAGCGTTTCCAGGGGGTTTTCGCCAACCACATAGAGCGCTTTAATGTCGCCTTTTCGACAGCGATCAATGATGTCAAGTAGATGGCCGCTGTGTTGGGCATCGGGAAGACTTGTACCCCATGCTTGCTTGAATCTGTCCTGGGCTTGCCGATCTTCGTAGGGGACAACACCGGGAAAAATCTCTGGAGCCACACCCATGTCAACCGCACCCTGTTCATTGGCTTCTTCGGTAAAGGTGTTAATCCCGCACCCTTTCTTCCCTAATTTTCCTGTCAGCCAGGCCAGGTCGATCAGATGCAACATGTGCTGATAGCCATTGGCCTGCCGAAGTATGCCTTCCCCACAAATAATAATTGAAC
Source organism: Nitrospirales bacterium (assembly GCA_965223315.1). Lineage (GTDB taxonomy): Bacteria > Nitrospirota > Nitrospiria > Nitrospirales > UBA8639 > Nitrospira_E. The sequence goes on along the minus strand of CBDCWD010000004.1, from coordinate 831,338 downwards.
GAGGAGCTTCCGCGAAAATCCTGGCTGCTTCATGAATTTGCTCAATATCGGCACCCGTTTGCTGGGCGACGGCTTCAAACGAAAAGGCTTCCGTTGCTCGCTTCAAGGCCGAGAGCGCATCAGGATGCATTCTAGTGGCATCCTCATCGATCAAGTCCTGATGAACGACTGATTTGACAAGACCCTGAACATAGAGTCCTTCCGTTCCTGGATTCACCATCGTGGGATGCGAGCTGAGCTTGGCCATATTTGTTTGTGAAGAATCGACTACGATGGTTTGCGCCTTATACAAGCTAATAGCCGATTTCACCCGAAGACTCGCCACTGGATTGGTTTCAGTAATATTGGCTCCCACGATCAGGAACGCCTTGGCTTTGTTAATCTCCTCGGACGTGTTCATCATGCGAGGCACACCCAACGCATAATTCATCGCATGGACAAAATTAAGATGTCCGTATCGCGCGCTGCTATCAAGTTGATTGCTGCCAATCACCGTGCGCATAAACTTTTGGAAGACGTATAAATCTTCATTCGTGCATCGTGCTGTTATCAGGCCCGCAATAGCTTGAGACCCATACTGTGACTTAACTGCACCCAACCGGCTTGCGGCAATATCAAGAGCATCAATCCAGGAAGCCGGTTGGAGTCCGTCATCAGTCCGAACTAATGGCCTGTTCAGTCGGGAAAGACTGTCAATAAACTGAAAACCGAATCGGCCGCGCACGCAGATTCCGTTATGCCCATTGACGGTATCACTCCGGTCTCCCCACTTATTTTTCCACGAGAGTGGCGATGTGACGCGAACCACTTCCGTATCTTTGGTCTCTATATAAATTTGGCAACCATCGCCACAATAATTGCAGGTGGTCGTGGTCTTTTTGAGCTGCCAGGGCTTGTAGGCATACTTGGAAAACTTATTGGTAATGGCACCCACAGGACAGACGGCTAAACAATCGCCACAGAACTCGCAATCCAAAGGCTGATCGCCTTTCGCGACCACTTGCGTGAATCCGCCTTTCTTCATGAATTGCAGGGCGTCAATTCGTTGCACATCCTTACAGATATTGATGCATTCGCCGCAGGCGATGCAGCGGTTCATATTGAAGTCCAGCACGAGGCTGCGGGTATCCTCAGGAATATTCTTTTGTTTGGCGTTGTCTAGATTGGTCACGCCATGCAAAAAGGCCATATCTTGCAACTCGCAATGGCCGTCGGCATCGCAGACCGGGCAGTCCAAGGGGTGAACCGACAAATGTTTCGTAACTGCCTTTTTCCTGGCCAAAAATAAATCTTCACCGTCAGTCCGGATGACCATACCGGCTGCGGCTTTGGCGGTACAGGAACGAACAGGAGCTTTTTTCCCTTCTTGCGCAACCAGACACATCCCGCAAGACCCGAACGGGTCGAAGGTATAGTGGTAGCACATCGCCGGAACAATCTTGCCCGTACTCGCCACAACATCATAGAGCGAGACGCCCGCTTTGGCCTGGACAGTTTTCCCATCCATGGTCAATTCAATGGTCTCAGCTTCGACTTCAGGCGATGTAACTGGCTTTAAACCCATCTGCGTTGTTCCTCACACTGCCGCTCCAACACTATCTTTTCTTTCACTTCAGTTTTCACCCTACCTCTCACTCCTCACTTTTTACTTTTCACTGTCTTGCTAGCGATCACATTCTCCCATGACAATGTCGTACGACCCAAAAATAGTGACAGCATCGGCAATCATATAGCCTTTCGACATGTGATCAAAGGCACCCATGTGGATAAAGGATGGGGACCGTATCTTGAGACGATACGGATTCCCGCCTCCCGTGCTCACAATATAGAATCCCAGCTCGCCTTTATGGGCTTCAGTCCCGCAATAGATTTCTCCAGCAGGAGCATCAAAGCCTTGGGAAAATAATTTAAACTGTTGAATCATAGATTCCAGATTGGTGAAGACGCGATCTTTCGGTGGCAACGTGACGCTAGGCACATCTGCCATAATGGGTCCAGGTTGTATTTGCTCCAGGCATTGCTTAATGATTTTGATGCTTTCCCGAAACTCTTCAATGCGGATCCAATACCGATCATAGGTATCGCCGTTTTTCCCAACGGGAACACTGAATTCGCACCATGGGTATGCGCTATACGGTTCGTATTTCCGCAAATCATAGTCGACGCCGGAACCACGCAATGTGGGCCCACTTAATCCAAAGCTTAAAGCATCTTCGGCTGAAATCACGGCCACGCCGCAGGTCCGTGCAAGCCAGACACGGTTCTTTTCCAGAAACACGACATATTCGTCAATTTTAGGAGGAAAGTATTCTAAAAACCTTTTGACTTTGTCTATGAGAGAATCATCGAAATCCCGCTCCACGCCCCCTATGCGATACCAACTTGTGGTGAGGCGCGCGCCGCAAAGCTCATCAAACCAATCCAGCAAGATTTCTCGGTCTCTAAAGGTATAAAAGAAGACGGTCATGGCGCCAATGTCCAACGCCTGCGTGCCCAGCCAAAACAGATGGCCAATAATCCGCTGGACCTCAGCGACAATCGTGCGGAGATACTCGGCACGTTCAGGGATCTCGATATTCATGAGCTTTTCAACAGCCCGACAATAGGCAAAATTGTTATACATCGCGCAGACGTAATCCAACCGATCAGTATGTGGGATAAACTGATGGTAAGTGCCGCCTTCAGCCAGTTTTTCGACACCGCGATGAAGATAGCCCAAGACCGGCGTAGACTTCACCAGGCGTTCGCCTTCCAATTCCATGATGACCTTTAACACTCCATGCGTGGCAGGGTGTTGAGGCCCCATGTTGAGAAGCAGCTCTTCGGTCCGAAGGGTTGGAAGGTCTGCAGTCTCCGGATGGTTTGGGTCGACTTTATAGATTGTCGTGCGTTGATCGTCGAGTTTCATGATACGGTACTCAGTGTAATGGCTAATTCGGGTCGTTTAAGAAATCAAAGGTGTCCCGCCAGCCTTTGCCCTGCACAGGAAAATCTTTTCGCAGAGGATAGCCTTCTTTGTAATCATCAGGCATAAGAATGCGGCGGAGGTCGGGATGATGATTGAATCGAATCCCCATCATGTCGAACACTTCCCGCTCCATATATTCCGCGCCCATCCAAAGATCAACCATGGAATCCACCTGGCAATCATGTTCAGGCACGCGGGTTTTGATACGGATACGATGACGCTTTCGAATCGAGTAGACCTCATAGACCACTTCAAATCGCTCGGCTTCGTCAGGCCAATCCACAGAACTCACATGCACCATGTAGTCACAGTCCAGATCGGGATCTTTTCGAATATAGGAACAGACATCGTGCAAGGCTTCCCGCTTGACGGAAACCGCTAAGTCTCCACGCCATTCCTGAGAACTAAGAAACCCTTCAGGAAACCGGCTTTGAATTTTTTCCGCAATGGGATGCATATTTGTTGCACTCATGAAAACTGCCAGCATTCTTCATGCTGCCACCGTCTAATTCGTACGGGCTAACGTAAAGGTGGTACCTCCAGCATTTCCGCCTTTCTCGAAATACGACCATTCCTGTTTGATATGATTGTCATCGACAATGGTGATGGTGAGGTCATGCATATGTCCCTCATGCCCAAGATCTTCGTTGTCCTTGGATGAAAGTGAAAACGAAAGGCGGTTTTCTTTCATTGCCGTAAGATCCAAGTGAGGTTGATTGCCAACGGAACAATAATGCGTCATCGCCAGCGTTCCGCTTTTGTCGTGGTAGACGTTCACCATCTCATGTGGACTGCCGGGAAACATGGTTTCCACAACAGTACTCCCATTTGATGACACTTTATATTCAATTTTTCCAGGGACCTCTTTCCCATCCATCACGTGGGTGCCTTCCCAGGTTCCCGCCAATGCTTTCATGGCCTTGAGGGCATCACTGCCTTCATAGGGCGGCGGCATCTCCTGGGCTTTTTCTGCAAAAATAACTGTCGGGAATATGAAAACAAGGCACGATAAAACCAATGTCAGAAAGGAATTCATGGTGAACCTCCTCGTTGATGATGTGGTTCTGCCCATCCTTCATACCTTTACCTGGTCAGGTTGTTTGGTAAACACCCGCTTCTGCATAATCCGATCTTGGAGTCTGAAGATCCCATCAAACAGGGCTTCCGGCGTTGGGGGACAACCAGGAACATAAATGTCTACGGGCACAAACCGGTCGACGCCTTGAACGACGCTGTAGCTGTCATAAATATTCCCAGAAGTCGCGCAAGACCCCATGGAAATCACATATTTGGGTTCGGGCATTTGGTCGTAAATTTTTCGAATCACGGGAGCCATGCGCCGGCAGACGGTTCCTGCCACAATCATCAGATCCGATTGGCGAGGGGATGCGCGAAAGACTCCCGCACCATACCGGTCAATATCGTAGCGGGAAGACACCGCTGCAATCATCTCTATGGCGCAACAGGCCAAACCGAAGGTCATGGGCCACAACGAGCCTTTGCGGGCCCAGTTGACGGCTTTTTCCAGCGAGAGCGTCATGACCCCCAGGTCACCATCTTTGGTTGGAGGCCCAATTTGTACTAATCCCATTCCAGAGCCCCTTTCCGCCAGGCATAGACATAGGCCACAACGAACAACCCGATGAAAATCATCATTTCAATAAATCCAATGACGCCCAAATCCTTGAAAGTAATCGCCCACGGATAGAGAAATATCACCTCAATATCAAAGATCACAAACAGCATAGCAATCACGTAATACCGCACCGGAAAGGGCATACGAGAATCCGAAAAGGGTTCCGACCCACATTCGTAGGTTGAGAGTTTCTCTTCTTCGGGATACTTGGGTTGAACCAGGTAGGAGAGAGCGAGCGTCACCAATCCAAACCCCAATGCCAGACCCATGAAGACCACAATGGGGTAGAACTTGGTTAGATAGTCAAGAAGAAGGTCCGACCCGGACACCTGGTGACCCTCCAAACAATAATTGAACGTTCTGCACCCAAAATGTGCAAGCGACCCTAGAATCGGGCATGGTAGCACCCAAATTTTTTATGAATCAATGCAACAAAAGACCTAACAGGCTCTAGGTCTATTCAGGCGAGAAAATTGCCGCCAAATCAGTATGTTACTGCATGGGCCCGGGGAATAAGGAGGCTCAATTGCAGACATGGCTGGAGGGTCAGTCGGAGGGTTGGGGGTCGCAATACCACTGCTTAGCCAAAAATTCCTTTTAAACTTTGAAGCGCTTTTGAACTGGTCACTCGAATGAGTTCCTCTGTTTTTGAGGACAACTTCACGTATTTTGTTCGTTCCCCAGTGTCAGAAATTTCTAGGTACTTTGCGGCTTTGGCATTATGAATCGCCCGTCTTGCTTGGGAGGCTGACAGTTGAGGAATTATTTTTTCCGCATCACTCATGCTAACGGGGATATTATGAAGTTGCTTGAGAAACAATTCTGAAAATAACGTCCAGTAGTAACTTTGCTGGAGCTTCGGCTCCCGGGCGAATGCATTGATCCAAACTTGAGCTGCTTCCTTATTGACAGCTTCGATATAGCGTCCGACTTCCTTGTCAGAGAAACGTTTCACAACTCCTGTCTCCTTTCTTTTATAAGTATAAATATCTATATAAGGCTAAAAATGGGAATATGTTGGGCTAAAGTCTACTACGTAATAAGTGATATTGCAATGCATTGTAATCACTATATTTTTATGTTTTTTATACAGTAAAACACATTCTTTTTAGTAATCATATTGACAATCAAAATGAATATTGTTATACTTCACTAGACATTCGAAAAGTATACGTTTGCATATCAAGGGTTTTATTAATAGTCCTGTTAGTCAGGAGGTAACCATCATGAATATTTTAAATTTTACCTCTCATCAACACGAAACAAATTGTCCTAGCATTCACTCAAGCAACACAGGAAAGAATGTTATCTTTGCAGGCCTAGTGGCTCTTTCTTGTTTGGCCTTTTCTCCAGCCTGGGCCGGAGACGTTTCTCACAAAACCTCATCAGCGGCCATTCATTTAAGCGGTCTATCTATACACATTGGTCCCGGAGGTTTTCAACTAGGTCTTGGCGTTCCCTATTACAGCTATGGCCCAATATATGGCTATTCGCCACGATATGGCCGGCTAGGTCCGCGGCATTTTTGGAAACCTCAAAGGCACCATCGACATCGTCGCCACTTTGCCCCACCACGACGATTTAACCGTGGCCATGGATGGAAAAACGACCGGCCACGAGGAAGCTTCCGCGGAAGAATGGGTGGAAGGGGATATGGTGGCCCTAGAGGAGGGCGGCGATAACAGGTTATTAAACCGCCATTTTTACAGTTTGCTTCGACAAGGACCTTCGAATGAAACCCCGTGAGATATTCCCTCACGGGGTTTTTTGTTGTGAATTTACAAGAGCGGGAAACTGGACGATGGAAAATTGGGACAGATCTATTTTTTCATTTTCGAGGTTGGCGTCCGAAGATTGGGAGGGCCTTTGGATGCAACATCCCATTCATCCGTCATGGGTGGAACGGCTTTGGCTTTTTGCCGCCGATGAATCTGCGTCTGAATTCGTGGCTTCGCTGTCTTCAGGATTTCAACAACCTTTTTGGGTGGGTTAGCTTTCATCATGAATTACATGTTTCCTGTCGGTCTTGTCCAGTTATTCTAAAACGATTCCCTTCACATTTGATAGTGAGGATACCTGCAAATGACGTCTGTGCCGAATGGTAGAATGATGATAATGCTTGAAATGGGTGCGGATAGGCACTACAATATCGGCCCTAAATTTTCTATTTGTCATGCGAAACCTTAGATCTCCATTTCTTGTCTGTTGTCTCGTTGGTATGCTTCTCATGCTTGGAGGCGTCCTTTCCGCTCAAGCAGTGGGACATGCCTCCCAACATACGCATCAGCATACCTCTGCCACCCATGCCACCACACTCTGTAGCTGGTATTGCGCAGCCAGTCAGGTGCAGAGTGCGGACCTGGTTGTTGTGGCTTCCCCAATTGTCTCATTTCTTGGGATGCAAATTGAGGAACCTGTTACCTATACATCCTCAATCGTTATCTACTCCTCTTCTCGTGCGCCCCCATCTGTCTAGTCTCAGGCTTTCCCTTGTTCTCTAAAATTTGGAATTTATAGTCTTCGTGAGCCACATTGTTGTGTGCTGTCGAATGAACTTGTCAGCGTTATGAGTTGTTAGTTTATTGGTATTTTTGTTGGTTTTATTTATTTAGTAAGGAGAAGTTGTAGGATGGATTTTAGAATTTCTAAATTAGGATCTAGTCTTCGAACAATCGGTTTCGGGCTCTTAGTAGGTTCAATGGTCATAGGAGGCAGTGGAACAGTCGTGGAAGCGGCCCTACTTGATGGAGTCATGGGTGGCTTTGAAGAAAGTATGGGAAAACGGGCTCAGGCAAACGGGGAACAGCTGGTCATTGGGAATTTTTATCCCGCTGAACGCCCTGATTCTCATGGCCCAATTGGAACCATGGGTGATCATACGCATAATGAAGGAGAATTTATGTTCTCCTACCGCTTCATGCGCATGTTCATGGAAGGCAATCGTGACGGGACGAAGAATCTCTCTAAATCTGATGTCCTTGACGACTTTATTGTCACACCAACCGAAATGACCACACAAATGCACATGTTTGGGTTTATGTATGGCTTAAATCAAACCGTGACCCTGACTGCCATGATTCCCTATGTCCTCAAGTCCATGGATCATGTCACAAGGGCAGGTGGGAAATTTACCACTAAATCCAGCGGGTTTGGAGATATCCGGTTAGGCTCGCTCATTCGACTCTATGCCTTTGAAACACCGAGCATAGGATCACATCGCTTTCATTTGAATGCAGCGGTTGGATTGCCAACTGGAGATATCAAAGCTCAAGGCGCCACGCCGTTAGGTGTGGTCCGACTTCCGTATCCGATGCAGTTAGGGTCTGGGACGGTGGACCTATTTCCCGGGCTAACCTATACCGGTAATCTGAATAATGCCAGTTGGGGATTGCAATCCGTTGGGACCATCCGCCTAGGGGATAATAATCAAGGCTACGCAATGGGCGATGAGTATGAGATTAATGCCTGGGGAGCCTATCGGTGGCTTCAATGGCTCAGCACATCGCTTCGCCTCAAATGGAAAGATTGGTCAAATTATGAAGGAGAAGATCCGAATATCGCGCAAAGGAATCCCGCGGGTGTACGAATTGTTCATACGGCTGACCCCAATCGACGAGCCGGAGAACGCTTAGATATTTTTGGCGGGTTCAATGTTCTTTTCCCTGAAATCCTGGGTTATGAAAACCACTTGGGTTTCGAATTCGGTATCCCTATTTATCAAAAACTTGATGGTCCACAGTTAGAATCCGATTATACCTTTTTTATCGGATGGCAGATCATCAACTAAGGTAATCTCTGGCTGAGAGATAATGGATGGAGGAATACTCCTATGAATAATGCTCTAAAATATTTAGTCCTTGCCGCCGCTATTTTCATGAGCTGGTCCACGATGACTCAAGCTTATGAGGTTGTGAACGTCTCAGAAGGCGCAACAATTGGAGGCAAAATTACATTCTTAGGAGATCCTCCAAGTCCATTACAGATGGAAGTGGAAAAAAATCCAGAAGTCTGTGGACAACAGAGAAGTTTGGTTAAGATGGAAGTCCAAAACGGCAAGCTCAAAGGAGCTGTGGTGATAGTAGAAGGGATCGAAGCCGGAAAGCCGTTTGAGAAACAGTCGTATCCCGGAAGCGCCCCCGGGCGAGGAATATTCCAGCACAAGGGTGGAGAAGCCTTGGGATTAGCGGTGGAGACGGAAAACTGTAATTTCGGGCCTTTTACAGGAGTGGTTACGCCTGACGAGGCTGTCCGGTTTCGCAACAAAGACTCCGTCAAACATGTCCTCCATACTTTTATGTCAATGGACAGCAGAGGCAGTGTCTTGCGCACGTTGCATAACCGAGATATTCAACCGAATCGAGCCTTCGACCGTACCTTTCCCTCGGGAAAACTGAAAGATAGCCGGGTCATCAGAGTAGCCTGCAATCGGCATGATTTTATGCAGAACTGGCTGTATGTGGTGAACAACCCCTATTTTGCTATTTCCGATTCCAATGGACAATTTGCCATCAAGGATATTCCTCCCGGGCGCTATACTCTTCGTGTATGGCATCCTATGCTTGGATTCAAAGAACAGAACGTTCAGGCAGGGCCTAACGAGGCCTTGAGAACTGAATTCACTTTTTCTGAATAATTACAGGAAGAAGAACGTGCTGTAAGAACGCCGCCTTCTGTACGCAAGAAGGCGGCGTTCTTTATTTTTGAGGCTACCTCGTATCAACTAGACCTATCATCAAAAATCGCTTCCCCCTTAACGTTGGGGGGGAGTCCAAAGGGGGCCCGGCCCGGCGGGTTCTTGAATATCACTATTGTCATAAGGTTCTTCGTTTCCTGTTACCCCGTCTTCATACGCATCTTTAAACATTTCACCCAATTCCTGCTCAAATTTTCCGTTTCCATTTAGATCAATCCAATAGAACACCGGGTCACCCATCGTCATCACGACAGGGGTTCCAAACTCATCAAGCCAGACCTCGTACGTGCGACGGGCCGTCATATAATTCGTGACTCCTGAACCGTTTAAATCAAACTCTCGGAAAAACATATCATTGCGCCAATCGTAGTACGCCTTGACCTCGCGGGGATCGAATTCGTCAGGCTCAACAGGTAGTTTGGGACGAGGCTGCATAGAGGAAAATGGAGAGGAACCCATTGCCACAGGGAACAGCCAACTGCCAACTACTGGTTGTTCATGAGATTCTCCCCACACCGTCTCTTGAAGGAAAAATCCAAAAACAAACATCGTGCATAACAAAAGACACGATAGCCTTTGATGATCGCGTAGACCAAAATAAATTGCCATACCGTCAATCATAATTGAATGCTCACGATCAGGGAAAGATCACCACCAATGAAAAACAATGACGTACAAGATATCAATGCCCAATAAAACAGTCACAAGCCGTGATCATGTCCTCACTCGAAAGACGGATTGTCAAAGACATACAGCCATGACAATCATGGTTCAAGCTTGAATAGATCGAAACAATTTTATGATTTATCAAAAGGGGTCGAATCGATGAGAAACAGAAGCCATGCCTGGATTCGGTGCTTATGTGGACTCGGATTTATTCTTGTACTGGGAGGATGCGTCTCTGTCGAAGAAATGAATGTCTTCAAATCAAATGGTTTGGAGATGGGATGCGCCGTTGGGGATGTCACCTCCAATGAAGCCCTAGTCTGGGCAAAAACTCAAGGCCCACAGGATGTCAAAATTCTCTATGGGACAGATCAGGAATGGAAAGATTTTCAAGAAACCCTATTAGTCGCAACCGATCCTGATAGAGACTTTACAGCGCGCATTCTCCTGAGTAATCTCACCCCGCAAACTCACTACTTCTATCGGACAGTGGTTCCAGGGAAAAGACGGGGCCCGGTTTGTCAATTTACGACAGCCCCTCATCCAGATAGTCCAACCCCTGTGACGTTTGTCATCGGGGGAGATACGCGCCATAGCTTTCGACCCTTTTCCATTATGGATTTTATGCGTGCCGCGCAACCTGATTTTTTTGTGTATATGGGTGATACCATCTATGCCGACAAAGGACAGCCCGCTCGAACCTTATCAGACTATTGGCAGAAATATGCTGAAAACCGCGACGGGTTTGCCAAGCAACTATTTGCCACCACCAGCCTCTTTGTGATGTGGGACGATCATGAAGTCGATAGCAATTTCACCATGGACCATCAACGTTTATCTGTCGGGCGGCAAGCCTTTCTGGATTATTGGCCAATTCGTCAAACAGAACGGAATTCCCATCGCTTGTACCGCTCTGTCAGATGGGGGAAAGGTGTAGAACTGTTTTTGTTAGATGGCCGCCAGTACCGAGATAGAGAAACTGGGACAATGCTAGGCCGTGAACAAAAAGAATGGCTTCTCCAGCAATTAGGGGCTTCATCCGCGACATTTAAATTTATCGTGTCTTCCGTGCCCTTCTCGGATCCTCGAGAAGACAAATGGGGAGAATTTCCGGATGAACGTGATGAGATTCTAGGGTTTATTGAAGCACAACATATTCCTGGTGTTATTTTTCTTGCGGGCGATGTGCACCATGCCTCAGTCAGTCGGATGCCGCACCAGTCTGGAGCCCGGGAATTTATCTTTGGGCCCCTAGCAGCCCCCATGAACTATCAGGTAAACAGTCGGGAACCACGGTTTGAATTCTTTCATGAAGCTTCCCGGAACTATGGCAAAATCACGGTTCAACCAGAAGGCCCCAATCCCTCTGTGAAAATTGAATGGTTGGACGACACCAATACCCTGCTCCATCAGGTGACGGTTGAGGGTCAAGATCACTACGCCTATATTTCAGAGTAAGCGAGAAGCTTTAAAAAGGCTGTGGCATGCCGATCGTGCCCCATAGGGAGTGTTGTTAACTGAAAAGTCTCGGCTTCTTTACTCTAAGTCAAAGCTTCTAGAGGCCTTTTCGATCTTCTCGGGGAATAGCTAACTTGGCGTCAAGAAAGTCTTGGTGACTGAGATCCATGCCCCTGACAATACTGCGAATTTCTTCGATTTCTTCAAAAGACGTCTGATCCGCGGCATTTGCGACTTCAAACAAACAATGGAGAAATTCCTTTCGCTCGGTCCTCGTCGTCAATTCCTTAAAGCGTTTCACCAGTCGAATGGCATCTAACCCTCGAAAGATCCGGTGATGACTTATTTCCGCAACAAGTTGAGCTTGTTCCTCCGTCAGAGCCCAATGACGGCGGAGCACCTCACCCATGACTTTGGTTTCTTCAGCAGACACATCATGATCGACGCCAGCCACTCGCGCCATCAATCCTGCGGCAAGACATAGCTTGCGAATGTCCGTATCTGGAAGATCAATGATGATGCCGCGATCACGCATTTCCATCGTGACCTGAAAGTAAATCGTATTCTTAATAAAATCTTCCAGCCGACTTTCGCGATCATGTTCTTCAGAATAGTGTTGCCCGCGAAGATTGAGTATGCGGCGAAATGGTCGACGAAGATGGTCCAGAAATCCCTCATTTCCCTGCTCAAGATCATTCCGAAGCTGTTGAACCACTTCTGTTTGTTGATCGCCTTCCAGCACTCCCGCAGGCAACAGTTTATCTATCGTTTCCAACGCAAGAGATTTGTCTGCTGCCGATCCCATGCGTCCTAACACCCTATGTAACAGACGTTGACGTTCTGCCTCTCCCACAGGGGCCGCCATATAGAGTTCCAGCTCCATCCATTCTTCTCCCGATATATCCGGCAATTGAAACAAAAGCTCTTTTAATCCATTTATTTCAGTTGTGGACAGATTGCCATCCGCCCACGCCGCCGCGATCAATAATTTCCCCAACTCAAGAACAAAGTCTTTATCTGCCATCCAGTTTTCACCCTTTCATGATGGGTTTGTTGAAAAAAGCCGCCAGCGGCGTTCTCTGGATCAGTAAGACATGGCCGTTGATATCTTCATTGTTCAACACTCCCTCTATGGGACAACTAGCCAGTTTTTAGATCTATAGACGGTCATGCATTAGAGGTGCAGATAGAATATTTTCTACGCAGAACGATGCATCGAAGGATTATCCAACAAATCATTAACCATGACGACCAGCTCTCCAAGTTGAAACGGCTTGACTATTGTCCGGGTGGCTCCAAATTCTTTGGCTTCCACCAGAAAATCTAAATCACGATCGCCGCCACCTGACATGGCAATGATTGGGAGGGTCGGACTGAGACGCCTGAGGGAGCGTACGACCTCTAGCCCGTCCAGTTCTGGCATCAAGACATCCGTAATGACCAGATCAACGTGTTGCGTATCATACAGATTCAAACCCTTTCGTCCATCTGAAGCAGTACAGACATGATACCCCTCTATCATCAATCGTTCTTGCAGAGATGAGGTAATATCTGCCTCATCATCAACCACTAATATTGTGTGTGGCATTTGCATACCTTTCCGGAATGAAAACCGTTTTCTTTTTACACATAGCCGTTCCCATGGATAAATCCCAAAACAGCAACAATATTGCCAAACACTCTTGACCAGATTCTTGCAAAACGTGTTTCCTTAAACTATTGAAAATAATAAAGAAATAATTTTGTTATGGCCAGTTCGCAAACGGAGCATGTTCAAGCATCGAACGAAAGAGATACGATAGATCTCTATTTTGATATCAGATCCTGAAAACGCAAACCGGTATGTCTATCGCAATGCTAATTATACCACTCCTACGTGGTTTCATATTTGCACCAGCAGAGCGATCTTGCTACAACGATAATCTAGATTATTCTGCAAGAATACGAAGAGCAAGACATGCAAACAAAATTTTCCAACTTTCGTCCGGAAGAGTTCTCATTTGCTAACGATCCTGTCCTCGTCTTAGAAGATTTTTGGAGTGCCGATGAGCGAAAAATCTTTCGCGAAGGGATGGAGCGATCCACATGGACCACACTTTCGGATCTGCCGCCGGTAGCTCAGGCCTTTCAACATTGCGGCAATTGGGCAAAAGCTGAAATTGCTTCTCCTGAGGGAAGCCGTTTCCTCGAACGGGTGGGGTTACCCTGCATTGCGGAATATATAGAATCGTTTCCCAACATTATCGGACGGCATATCAACTTTAACTATTATTCGTATGGGGCTGGCGATTGCTTGAGCACCCATGACGATACAGACGAGGCCTATGCCTATGCTGAGGGGAAAATCCCACCCACGCGCCGTTTAGCGTTGGCCACATATTTCCATGAAGAATGGCACCCGGATTGGGGCGGAGAGCTGATCATATATGGCCCCCCAACCGACCCCTCCAACAAGCTATCTCTACAGGTGACGCATTGTGTTGCTCCAACACCAGGATCTCTCGCAATCTTTGCCGTCCCCCGGCAACACCGCGTCTGCCGGGTCGATACAATCGCTGGAGATCATAAACGACTCTCCATCGCCGGTTGGTTCATGACCGAACATTACTAGATCACCTAGATAGTGTAGTCACGAGATTGAAAATATGAGAGAATCATAATCAGCGAGCAAGGAGGCTGATATGAAACCATCTCACCGACGACACGACATTTCAGACAATGTCTGGGCCTTACTGGCACCGCATCTTCCGGGCTGCAAAGGCGCATGGGGCGGTCGGGCACGGGACAACCGGCTGTTTCTCAACGCCGTGTTCTGGATCATGCGCACGGGAGCCCCGTGGCGTGATTTGCCGCCCGATCTGGGGAATTGGAGCAACACCCACCGCCGGTTCATCCGTTGGCGCAACAAGGGCGTGTGGGAAAAGTTGTTGGAGCTGCTGATTGACGCACCGGATTATGAATGGCTCATGATTGATGCCAGCCATTGCAAAGTCCACCCACATGCGGCCGGTGCCAAAGGTGGTAATCAGGACATGAGTCGCACAAAAGGGGGCTCAACACCAAGATACATCTGGCCGTGGATGCGCATGGTCTGCCGCTCAGAATCGTTATGACACAAGGTACCCGAGCAGATTGTACGCAAGCGAGCCGTCTGATTGAGGGGCTGTGAGTGCCGACCATCTGGTGGCCGATCGTGCGTATGACACCAACGCCATTCTTGAACAGGCGGCAAGCCAAGGCATGCACGTCGTTATTCCCCCAAAGAAAAACCGTACAGTCCGACGGGAATATGATGAAGACCTGTATAAACTACGGCATCTCGTCGAAAATGCTTTCCTGCACCTCAAACGCTGGCGCCGGCATCGCCACACGATACGCCAAACACTCAGCTTCCTTCCTCGCTGCCGTGCAAATCCGATGCATCGCCCTCTGGGCCAACATCTCGTGACTACACTATCTAATTGAGACAGCAATAAAAATCAGCTACCCACGTAGATTGGCTGAAGGTCGAAATTTACCCCTGGAACTATCGTGATCAAGACAACCTGTCATCGCAATACCAATATTTGCGGCTTGCGCGTTCACCGCCAATCAAAGCAAGAAGGGGGGATACGAGCTTGACCGAAATGCTCACTATTCACTCGCCAATTCATAAAGAATACGTTCATCAAATGGTGGTTTGCCATCTTCGATGTCTCTGACCCATTGTTTTCTCCGGTCGATACGACTTTTTGGTCGCTTACCTTCTCCTTCTGCCCACTTCACATAATACTGAAAATCTTCCTTAGCGTTTTCCCAATCTCCAGTAAGTACCCGCGCGACGCCCAAACTATCCCGATACCCGCCATACTTTGGGTTTTTCTTTTCCGTCGTCTTCTTCTCCACTGCTTTACGACAATACCCAATAACCCTGTCAGCTTTCCGGTTTAAGATACCGTCCCAACAAAGCTTCCCGTAGTCTGAAGCGCGAAAAAAAGACCAGGCAAGGGTTTTTTCATCTTCATACTTTTCAGCGTTCCTAAAAGCCGTGATCGCGTCTTCTACATTTCCCTTACTCGCTTGCATCCTCCCCTCGACTATATACGACCTGCCCATAAACCAGGGAGCCAGATCTTCCGGTTTTGGAACTTTTTTCAGCAATCTAGTCAAACGTCGATCAATACTCCCCAGCACAGTATTATCCAAATCATGTGCCTTCTTGAAATGTCTAATAGCCTCGGCCTCCTTTTCCTTTCCGGCCTGTGCTGCCACCTTTCCTTCAGCCAAATGAAACCGCGCCACCAGCCATTTGGCCACACGCTCGGGCGTATACGGTTTCTCAAGATCACGATAATATCCTAGCGACACCTCAGGATCCCTTATTTGGGCACCCTTTAAATGTTGAATCGCGGCATCTTCATCTCCACGGCGTCCCGCCTTTTGCCCCTCCCGAACATGAAACCGCGCCACCAGCCATTTGGCTACACGCTCGGGCGTATACGGTTTCTCAAGATCACGATAATATCCTAGCGACACCTCAGGATCCCTTATTTGGGCACCCTTTAAATGTTGAATCGCGGCATCTTCATCTCCACGGCGTCCTGCCTTTTGCCCCTCCCGAACATGAAACCGCGCCACCAGCCACTCGGCCGCATCTTCAGGATCTGGTGATTTCTTTAGGCCACGATAATGTCCCAGCGATACCTCAGAATTTAGCTCCCGTGCTTTCCTAAAATAGGCTATAGCCTTTGCTTCCTTCCCATCTTTCCCAGACTCTTGACCATTCTTGACCAGTTTTTCTGCGACTAATCGACTTGCGTATTGTTTTGGTTGCGCTGGATCAAAATCTTGTTCCGATTCCACAATGGCAGCACGGTCTTTTTTAGTAGCTTCGACTATCTTTACTACAGCATCATCTATCTCAGCCTGACCTGCCAGTTTTTTCCCCTCATGAAAAATGGCCAGAGCCTGGCAAGAATTGAGAAACGAAAAAGTATCGCATTCTTCCGGTCGCAATCGAGTTCTGGTCACGCGGTTGTTCGCAATCTTGACCAACTCTTCTTGTCCAAGAGCGTAGGAATAAACCTTTGAATATTTCTCATCCAGAATCGCGAGTCTTGTCTCGTCGTCATTCAGAACAATACTCTTGACACCCTCACCTGAATACGGAATTTGACTTAATCGTTCACCTGATTCAAGGTCCCATACACGAATCCTACGATCGTTATGCACCGCCAGGAGCTGATTGCTAAGCCGGCTCGTAGACCAATGTACGACCTCTTTCTCATTGATGCCCAGAGGTATCCATTTTTCTTCCTGCGGATCCCATTCACTTAGTACTTTTCTTCTGTTTTCATCTGTATGCTCCCCAATAATCACTTCACGATCCCCCTGTCCTCCAAAAAGCACTGACGTAGGTCTTACCTCCCCAAGTTCTTCACTCTCGGCAGAGACAAGGTCGACTAACCGTTCGCCAGATGAAACTTCAAACAATTGAACTTTTTGGCCTTCATCTCCCTTTGTCATGATCACGATATTTTTACCGTCATAATTCAGCTGTATATCTTTGATTCCTGAAGACACGAGAATGCTGCGTAGACTTTTTCCCTCCGCGACATCCCAAATCACCACGTGTCTCTTAGGCACTCTATTAGGCACTCTGTATGTTCTCACACTTGCTAAAAAACTCCCATTTCCGCTGAAACGAATATTCGTATCAACTTTCTTGACTTCTTCTCCGTCCTTATTTCCTTCGTTTTCCCAGTCCGACGGTGGCCGTTTGAGAGAGATGTCGCTATGGGTTTGTAAGTTATAGACCTTCAGTGTGTCGTCTGCTCTCGCAATCGCCACATATACACCGTTTGGACTCAATATGACATCCTTAACCTTTGGAACACGTTGCTTCATGCCCAACCTGTGACCGCTCTTCGCAACTATAGGCTTTGTAAATATCGGGTCAGTTATTGAAGTACCCGCGAACGAGTCTTCCCATACCTGTACCTTAATGTCACAGGCATGGTTCTGCGCGACAGCAATGCGAATTTTCGAATCAGAAAATGCAATGGCTTTCACAAATTTCTGCTTGACAGCCCTGCGAATTTTCGAATCAGAACATGAATCATTAGCCTTTACGTTTTCTGCCCCACCACTTAATTTCAAGACAGAAATGCTCGGCAATTCTCCTCCGGTGGAATCGGTGGAAAATACCTGTACACTTCCGTCTGTTAGCCCGA
This sequence comes from Nitrospirales bacterium, assembly GCA_965223315.1. Classification (GTDB taxonomy): domain Bacteria; phylum Nitrospirota; class Nitrospiria; order Nitrospirales; family UBA8639; genus Nitrospira_E. The sequence goes on along the minus strand of CBDCWD010000004.1, from coordinate 813,705 downwards.
CCGCTAACAATTTTCCATCCGCGCTATACTTCAGGCTTGGCGCTCTACCAATTCTTGTCAATGACACAGGTACTCTTGTCGATAACGCATGTTGAGACATGCGGAGGGGTACCTGCTCCCAAGTTTTGGTATTCAACAACCTAACCGTCCCGTCTGCCTCCGCAATCGCAAGTTGAGTGCGTGAGGGTTCCGGGTTCAGTGCTAATTCAACACACTTTTTACTGACCCGACCGCAAGACGGATACAGTGGCGCATCCGGAAGCGGCACATCTGTAATCTCGGGTTCAGAATCCCTTATTCCCCACATCTGTACCCGTCCATTCGTATATCCCACAACTAGTTGAGAATCGCGAAAATCCATAGCTTCCCGTTGAGCTCGAGCTTTCCCTAAAGTTGGTAAGGTCAATAGCAGTTCCGGGTTATCGCCATCGATCCTCCATATTCGTATAGGTCGGCCTTTACTCGCACTCGCTAACAGTTGCGACGAAGAATCAAACACCAGATCATAAACTTCTTTCTTATCACCACCAGGAAGCGTTGTGAATGCCGGTTGTAACTCCGGAGGCATCGCCCCAATGATGATTTTCCCATCTTTGTGTCCTGCCGCAAAAAACGTTCCCTTGGGATGGATCGCAATCGCGGTCACCGGATTTGTGGATTCTGAAGTTTCAGCTATTCCGGGCTTGACGACATTCCATTTTTCGTTCTCCCATAGGTTGATACTTTCGTCTGTTCGGCCTACCACCAACTGTTTTCCATCCTCAGAAAATGCCGTTACAGTTGTTCCCGAGGATTGTTGCGCATGTATGCTTTTGTTGTCGGCCGGATGCGGATTCGAGAAACGAGGCAGCTCTACAGAACTCGGTTTTCTCGAAGAAAGATTCCACCTCTGTGCACTTTTTTGCCCAACTGTCATCAAGAAGTTTTCATGTGGTACAAGAACAAGATCTTCAGCCATTTCTTTTTGAGGTGGTAAGGCATAGATCAATCGTGACGCTATGAGGGTTTCATGTAACGTGTCAATCGTTTGGATTCTAGTGGAATCTGTTGGATCCAACTTCTTCGTGTACTTTTCTCCTTCTAACGACAACAACACCGATAGTTCTGGATCAATACGGTCACTCGTTGGAAGATGACCGACTGCTCCATAGATCAGCTCCTTTGACAATGCGACTTCTTTGGCTTTTTCAGCTTGTTTTTGTGCCTGATAAGCGTTATACCAAAATTTGCCGGCCCCTAACGCCAGTAGTACTGAGACCACTGCCAGCCCGAACAGCCGCTTCGTCCATCGGGAGCTGTCCTCGGCTCGTTGTCGCTGTTCCTCTGCCAGACGTTTCGCCTGTTCAAGTTCATGTTGCTGTCGTTTCTTATTCTCACGTTCTTTCTGATCTCGGTCTTCTCTACTCTGTTCTAAGAAACTGATCGCTAGCTCAAAATCAGGATCATAGGTTTTTGCCCAGGCTTTCGTTGGCTGATTTCTGTCAAACCAGTCTTCGGCAACTGTTAGGTCAGCCTTACCGAGAAACTCAGCCTTACCTTTCGCATGTAATCGAGCCGTTTCGGCTAGTCGGCGAAAGACTCTCGCTGAATCAGCCTCCTCATGGACCCACGTCTTTAATCGACTCCACACTCGCATGAGGCTTTCGTGAGAAATATCAACAACAGGGTTCGCCTCTAGCGGATCTGGGCGCGGAGGCATAAGAAATGATCGACTAGGTTTGCGAAACACTTCTATCACTTCCCTGACCAGCGCTTCGTTGGCATTCGTGATGGCGCAGAGGCGGCGAAACCGAAGAGGCCGTCGCGTACCTCGCGCATCAGTGCCTTTGTCTGTTAACGCTTTAAACAGTTTCTCACAAATGCGCTTCTTTTCCTCGGTATCTAATTCGGCATGGGCTTTCTCGGCATGGTGATCAAGGGCGTGGGCCATCGTCCCAATGGTCTCGTAATCTACAAGCTCGATCAGTCCGCTACCCTGATCTCGTTTTTCCCAGCAACTCCACGTGCGGTTCAACGCATGCTGCAAAATGGACAGTTGATCTGGGTTATCTCCAACATCATTCACTAACCGTGTCAGCAAGACTGACGCCATTTTCGCCCCTTGGGCTCGCACCGGACCCTCGATGGCCTCTCGCCGTTCATCACGCGTCAGCCGCGGCACTAAGTACTGGCCTTCGTTCATAGCTTCTGCCAAACCTGAATACCGAGTACAATCCCCCAAAAAGTCCGAGCGCATCGTCAGCACCACATAGATAGGAAGGTCAGTTCGTTGTTTGACTTCTAGGAGTAAGTTGACAAAGGCCGTGGCCTCGTCGTGCTGTTGGGAAGTATGATCCTGTGAGGCTGTGGCGCGCGTGGCATAGCGAAATAACTCTTCAAACTGATCGACGACCAACAACAAATTGGACTTCGACGGAAGACGCGCCGTGCTCACAACATCAATGAATCCCCGTTTGCTTAACCGCAAATGGGTATCAATAATTTCTTCGAGAGAAATCTCACCTGTATAGTTGTCGTAAAGGATGTCCTTCTTCGCGAGTGCGGCACCCATAGCTTTAAGCGGGTCACCACCTGGACGCATCGTCGTAATACGCCATGATGGGCCAGCGCTCGCCATGAGCCCAAGATGCAAGGCAGGGAATAGACCACAGTTCACAAGTGAGGACTTTCCACTTCCAGACGTCCCGATGACCGTCAAGAAACGAGTCGACGCTAGCTTGTCGACCATCGCGTCAACCTGACATTCACGCCCGAAAAACCGGTGATGTTCGTCTTGCCGAAAAGGCCGAAGCCCAGGAAACGGATTCGATGAAGATAGTGGCTCACTCATAGTTATCGTGCCATCCGGCATATCATGGGAAGGAGACATGTCAAGGCCCCTTCAGAAAAGGATCCATTAACCCTGGACTAAACCCAGAAAGCCCATCAATGACATTGGGTTCGTCAAGGAGCAAGGTCTTTTTCTTGTCAGGTGTTACTGGCCCATGGAGGTACCACCAGACTGGCAACGACCCCGATGCTGGTTGTGTTCCGCGAAGCTTCTCCAGTTCGACTTTTTGATGATCATGCCACGCCCCATCCCCATCGCCCCAAAACACGAGGCATCGATTACTGGCCTTGGCAAACCGTTCGTTTGCCTGTCGAACTGCGGCAGCGTCACCAGAAAAGACTGGGAGTTTCACTTTGAAGCCTTTCTCTTTGCAACACTGCAAAATAGGCGACAAGGCATCCAGCTCGTCATCCAGACAGATGAGATACACCATCTCCTTTTCCTCCACAACTGGTGCGTCGTTTGCGGGCTCTTCAATTTTTCTGAGCGTCGAGTGAATAACACCCTTGAGACTTTCAAGATCACCCGTGACAAGATCCGCGCCTCGTTGCAATGCCGCAACTCGATGGATCGCGTCGATAAACTCTTGATGACTTGCCTGCTGAGAGCTCATCCCTTGGGGAAGCCAAATCAATCGTTTCAGCCCACTGCCTTCGCTTTTTTCTGCAGCTAGCTCGTTTTGAATCTCGACAACTGATTTCTGACTCGGACCATCGGGAATCTTCCCAGGAGCCATACCTACAAGATGAACAGAAATTTGGCATTTATCCAAAAGTTCATTGACCTCATGAACATAATCTGTTTCAATGTCGGACATTCGTTTATCGTCAGGAAGTACCTTGTAGCCATGCCCAAGAAGTTCGCCCTTTATTCGCTCGCGATTGTCACGTTGGTCATAACCGGTTTCTGCTAGATACACGTGGCCTACCTTCTCCTGTAGTCGTGGCTCGTCTTGTTTCTCATCTAGTTGTGATTCAAATTCCACAACGTCAACAGAGCTTCTTAAGTCTTTTAATAATTTGGCGACATGACCAGCCAGCAAACAAACATTTCTCTTGTAGGCTTCTTTATAGCCAAGGTCGGGATCCAAAATCACATAGTCATCTTTGCTAACCTCAGTATAGAAGTCGTATCCTAACGTATCCTTTAGAACAGGCGGAAACATATCTCTTTCTTCAGATGTAAAATGCTCAACCATAATTCGTATAACACGACTTTTATGAGCAACAGCAAGTCGACTCGCCGCCCCAACAACTTGCGAGAACTCCTCAACCTCACGTAAACACCACTGAGAATTCAGATATCCAGGAGAAACAATCGAGATCAATACCGCCGCCGTTGACAACGCATCCATAATCTTTGGGTCGAAAATGTCAATCGGCTTTAGTGAATCATCTCTCCAGATCTTGACGTGCTCACCTAACTTAATCCCCAGAAAACTCTTAAGATTCTTCTCGAATTTGGTGACCCAGCCTTCACCATCCGGATTTTGGTTATCAAGGTGGGCATAGCTAATAAAGAGATCTGATTGAAAGTCCATGATGTTTCGTTCCATTAACAAAGTCGATTGAAAGCGTTACTGTAGGGCAACCAGCATAAAAGGTCTATACCGCATAGTCAGAAACGTGATATTTATCGACGTCGGATCCGGTTGGTCACCATTCGCACCACCTCCTTCAACGATCGTGATATAGGTCGCCTGCGTTGACAGGCTCCAACGTAGATTTTCTACAGATCGCAATTTGCCCTTGAAACTGTCGTGGCATCAGCCACCACTACAATCTGAAAACCTCGTTTGTGTTCAAAATTACGGTTTTGGCGCCGCGCTGTTGAGCTTTAGTGACAAGATCAGCCGTGCCACCAGGACCATCGCCGGCCTCACCATTCCAGAGCGCAACCACGGTTACATTCTGTCCCCCTTCCACCAGGGCATTGTGCAACATCCAAAGATTATTCCGCTGCCAAATCGTGTAGTCTGTTTTATCTTGTAACCATGGAGGCAAGTCTTTGGAACCTGCCAATACCCGCAAATCTGTAGATGAAGGAAGAAGCATCCCGGACTGTTGGTCCAACTTATTCTGATACAAACGCCGAAATCGCTCCACCCATTCAGGTCCAGCAGGAGCCACCGAGGACTCTATGAATTGATCTGATGGGAGGGCCAGATACAGCCGTGTGTCTATACCTAATTCCTGGCAGATCTCATGAAAGAGCAAATCTCCCCCACTGGCCCCACCAGCAAGGCCAAAAGCAATCTCACCGCCTTCATCTCGTTCACGAAGAAGGACTTCCTGAATAGATTGCCGTGCAACGTCCTCTTTATTGGCGGGAAACCGTGGTTGTGGTCGATCTGGTTTATCAATCATATGCCCGGTAAATAAAATGACTCGTGGAGAGACACGAGAAACTAGCGTTACCTCTTCCATCCCTTGAAACATCGAACCGGACAATGCAACTTCCACCTTGTCCCTCAGGACACCAAGATCGCGATACAAGACAAGTTGTTGCTTCGCTGAATCCAGGGCAAAATCAGGCGCGTCCGTCAACGCCCGTCGATAGGCATCACCCACCCGTGCGGGGCGCTTAGAAGTCAAACACAAAAAATCTGCCTGGCTAATATTGGCCCAGATATCAACCGTTTTTTGCTGCTTCAGACGTGCCAACGTCGCATTCATGGACAACTCAACCCCTGCCGCTAATTGTTCACGATCTCTCCTTTTTTGAACCAATCCCCGCTCAGCTTCCTCTAGTTCTTCAAATCGTTCTTCCCACACCGCTGGGAGTGTCTCGGCGAGTTCCACCAAAACCGTTAACATGGCTAAAGCATTAAGACCGGAGTAGAAATGATTCAAATCACTGTAAAAGGCCTCCAAATATGAAGCGTACGATTTCTCTAAAAACGGTGACCGTAACGCCAACACTTGCCGGGTATCTTCCGGTTGTTGCCGCCACTCTGCTACCCATTGCGTTTTCGCGTTTCGTCCGATCAAGGCGGAGGCCTCCGCCCGTTGAGAAATGGGAATGTCTTGGTGAGTCAATACACGGGCTAAGGCTTGATCCGATTGTGTAAGATCCCCTAATCGTTGGTAAATGGTCCCAAGCCATGTATTGGCTTCGACATCCTGGGAATTGGCCTTTATCACCGCCTCCCACGTCGCACGAGCGCTCTCAAATGCTTTCACGTTCATCTGCGCCTGACCAACGACCCGTAAGCCTTGCATAGCCCATTCTAAATTCTGAACCTCTTCCGTTAACAGTTCTAGATCCCCAAACTGCTTGTTGGCTACTGCCGTTTCCACCGCTTCTTGAAAACCTCGAGGCACAGGAAGAAATCGTCCAGGATCTTGAGCCCGTAAGCCTGGCAAAAGATGAAACACCGGACTATCCAATTTGTCGGAAGAAAGGGTTTGGTGAAGCGCCTGCACCAACAAATCTAGACGTTGAGCAGGATTTTCCTTTTCGTAGACAAAATACCGGTCTGTCTGAAGGTCAAAAGGAAAGTCATCAGCCTGACAACGGACAAGGAGGGTCTGCTTGTCCCGCAGAGCATGACGAATCCCTAATTCATAAAATACGTTGGCATTATGAATAGATAAATCAGCCACGACTAAATCCGCTGTCAATAACCGCTGGAACATGTCTACTCGAATATTGCCCGGCCCAAGAATATCGAGCGTTGTTCGTCCATCAACACCTACTCGCTCCAAAGCTGGAGCAAGCAGTTCACGCTCTACTCGATCAAAATCAATGTCTTTTTTTGTTCCGAAGGGCCGAATAATAAATGCCCGTTTTTGAGGCGATGGAGTCATACTTATATTTCCAGAATAAAAAAATTTCCTTAGTCCAGAAACTGCTTAAAATGGTCGCGTTGTATTTTCTTCTCCCCCACGGCTTTTCCTACTCGCTGTAAGTCTTTCACATGCTTAATGGAATCTAGCTGCTGCACATCGTGAGGGTTGACTTTTCCCAAGCCCAGAGCCTTTAACCCATCCTTCGACAATTCGGCGTTATATCGCACATAGGTGAATAGTTTGGGTTGCACCGGACCCTGCTTTTTGATCAAATCGCCGACCTCACGATCTAGCGGATCCCCGGCCAAACACTTACCAAAAGCCCGGCACAGGAGGTCTTGTTCATTCAATGAGGCATACATCAATGCCGACGGCAACGACGTCGCGTTGTACACAAGATTCATATCTGAAGGGCCAAGATCTTCATTGGCCCCGGGACTGGTTCCTGTGCCAATAGAGACAATCAGCATCCTGTCATCCCCCGTTGGCCATTGCAGTTTATACGGCTCCAACGTCGCCATAAGAAATAATTGAAACGCGGGATTGTTATACGGTGTAATGCCGCCATCGACAAACACAAACTGCTGTCTCCCCGTATCCACAACTTCAGGAGGGAAAAATACCGGTGCGGCGGTGCTGGCACGAATTAATTGCCAGAGTGGAATATTCAAATTGCAATCCTTGCGGCTCTTGTCGTTGTATTTGGCCCTAGGATTATTCGAGACCGGCCAAGGGGAATCGGTCGTGGCATTGCGCATCACCATCATCAGCAAGGTTTGCAATTTCGGACTACCGAGCGTCGTCTGTTTCCCGAACACGTCTTGAAGTTTCTTCGCAAGCTTGGCATCCCCATATTTATACTTGAACCGTTTCAACAAGCTAGCCTTATCAAACATGTCCTTTCCACTATCCACATAAAACTCGCGAATTTCGTCCATGGACCGGCCACAGGCAATACAGGCGGCAATAATAGCGCCCGTGCTTGTTCCGGCCACATAGTCAAAATATTCACAAAGCCGAAAATCCCTCCCTCGCCCTAATTCCGCACGTAATAGGTTTTCAATCTTGGCCAGCACCTCCACAGTGATCATGCCCCGAATACCGCCGCCATCAAGGGCTAACAGCTTTTTGGGACCATTTTTAGGATTAATTTTTTCTCCCAAACTCATCACGAACCTCCCTGTCTCTATCGCACGATTCACTCAGGAGGAAGATCAACCTCTCCAAACTTCTAGGGGGGTAACTCTTCCCCGGCCTTTTATACTTCCATCTCGGCCAAAGTCTCCACCCGTTCTCTCAAGGCTTTTTTTAATTCCCCTTTCAATACCTTTCCGACTTTTCCTTTGCTTCGCCCCACCATAATCGTACGTTCAGAACTGAAATCAAAGGGAACCGTTGTACTGTGTTGTTCACGAATGGGAATCCATGTAGCAGGGAACTGGGTATTATTCGCGCTTCGGCCATGGAGCATACCGGCTTCAAAAATGACGTTGGCATTGTCTTGGTATAGGAAATTCCCATTTCCCTCCGGAAGTTTCTCTGAAAAATAACAAATACCAAAACGACATTGGCTAAGCTCCATCAGCAATTGTGCGTTAATATTCCCTGGTTGATTCATATCCTTCCAATATACAAGATCGAATTTGTCTCGATAGTCTTGCTCAATCACATTCTTGATCACCGCAATGACCTCTTCGTCGGCCTCATGAGACGATGCCAAAAAAATCTTCGGCTTCGTTAACTTTGGTAATGGCTTTTGCAAAATATCATTGAGATGGTTAAAGGCTTGAATGGTATCTTTCATCCGTCTCTTATAATCGAGGTGGGCTTGATAGATATGAAACATGGCCGTCGATATTGCCAGAAGTTCCTCCTTTGCCCCTTTGGTGACATCAAGTCGATGATGCGTCTCATACGTTTGCACACCGATAATTTTTCCGGCCGGACCAACGGGGATTAAGATAGAAGTTCGAATTGGGTCCCCTTCAAACCCGGTCTCTGGATACCAATACTTCGGCAAACGTTTCTCATTGGACCATAAGTCTCGATAATTCGTGGCTTTTCGCAAATCCGCTTCTCCCTCAGCACTGACAACCCAAAGGGGAACATTCTGCAAATACGCGTAACCAGCCAAACTCACAATCTTTCCATTTTCGTCTTCGACATCGATCACTTGATAGTTACCGCTCGTAGCCAATCGATGAGGAAGCAAGACTTTTTTCTTATTGAGGCTATTGCCTTCAATCAAAAATCTATCAAATTCAATCTCTAGGACCCGTTTCGTATAGTCCAAAATCAGATCACGAATTTTCTCAAAGGTTCCTTCATCGACGAGATCACAGGCAAAAGAAAAATGGAGTAGCGTTTTCCCAAATGATTGATCCATCTCACTAGCCTCCCTCCTTCTGGAAATACAATACGCTTTGTATAGGAAACGGAACTCCCTATACCATGTTCCTTTTCTTGGACAATTTAATGACCAGGAACATCTCGAATTCCTTAAGCGTTTCAAAACAGGCGAATAAAGTCAATTGTAATCGGACAAGGCAGGGGACGGGCCCGAGCAAGAAGGGCAACAGCGAATACAGTTTGTCGGGCAGGGAAAGCCACTCCAGTTTTAATCAAAGTACGATACCAACCCTACAGTATTCAATAGTGACGGAAAAATTTCAGGATGTTGCTCAGAAATGGATTCACGTGGTGTGGAACCTCGAAGATCGTTGCGGAATTTCCGAAAGTCTCTCTCCTCATCTCAGTCCTCTGCCCGGAAGAGAGAAGAAAAAAGAAAGGAAAGAGGGACAAAGGGTACAGGGTTAGGGGGCGTCCTGGGCACAACGAAACCCGCTATTACTGTTGCAGCTCCTCGAGTCGTAGTTGAAGCGGTTCGCACAGCGGAAGTACCCTGGACCGTTGTTGTACAAGGACCCGCCCCGCAGGACCTGCGTGTCTTCATCCTCGTCATACCAACTGACGCACCATTCCCACACATTTCCGGCCATGTCCTGGCAGCCATAGGGGCTCGCGCTTTCCGGGAACGTGCCAATCGAAACCGTCCGTTTCCGTTTTCCTTTCACCGAATTGGCGCACCGATCAGCATCAAACTCCTCCCCCCAGGGATAGTCCCACCCATCCGTGCCCCGTGCGGCCTTCTCCCATTCCTGTTCGGTGGGTAATCGCTTGCCCGCCCATTTGGCATAGGCTTCGGCTTCAAAGTAGCTGACACCTACGACGGGTTGATCCGGTTGATTGAATCGATCATCATTCCAATATGTGGGTTCGGTGTGGGCACGCTTATTTCGCCACTGCCAGCCACCCTCAGACCAATGAGAATTTTCCTCATACCCCCCCGCCTCGATAAACTTGTGATACGACGCATTTGTGACCGGATGGATATCCATATAGTAGTCATGGTCTATGGAGATTTCTTCCTTCTCATCCCCATACAAGAACGGCCCCTGTGGAATCAGCACCATACCGTCTGGAGTCTGATTGGGAGTCTTCTTTGGTTTTGTCCAAGAGGCTTGCGGTTTTCGTGATGGCTCCTCTTCGTTCTCTTCCGGGGAATCTGCTTTGATCGGATAAGGGGGAATACCCAACGTACCCGTGAGACTTGTTACCAAGCTGCGCCACTGCCTATTCTGCACATCGGCGGTCCAATCAACCAGGTTGGCCGCTTGCAGACGCCGAAACGCCAGAGGAATTTTGACCTCATCGACCTGAACCGGAAACAGCACACCTCGATGTAATCCTTCTTCGGCTTCTGTTTTAACCCATCGTTTTTTTACCGACATTTTTGACCACACAACCACCACGCTTTTCGACCCCTCTAATTGTTCATCAATGAATTCATCGAATTCCCTCCCAGGAGGAATGTGCTGGTCCCACCAGACCGACCACCATAACGCTTCTAATGCCTGAACTAATGTCGTTATGCGTTCTCGATCTTCACTGGCATAGCTCAGAAAAATGTCATGCTGATACGTTTCCTTTGCCATTGTATGCTCGCTCAGGCAGTACCGAAATTGTTGAACAGAATGTTCACATCTACCAGTCGCAAATCAAAAATGGGTACCCGCCTCCGCGGGCACGACACAGAAATGTTAAATCCATTTGTCATCTCTATGGAATTTTGAGTAAGGGTAGTGGATTTGAAATAATGGTTCAATCATTCTTGCGACTTTCTTTTGGGGATCGCATAGACAATCGCTTCTGTTTGACATACCTTTTACGCCTGTGGCCTACTGATGTTCCATGAGCCTTTTGAATATGTCTGAAATCTCTCTCTCGAGGATTGCTCCGCCTGCTGTGCTGTTCGGCGCATCATCAATTCTTGGGTTTGCGATGGGCAGATTGTTTCCGGATGATGTTGTTCCATTTGTTTCTCCTGGAAATCGGGGGGCAATTAGTCATGGTTGGGTTCCCCACAATTTGGAAGATCCCGACTGGGTGGCAGGTGTGATCTTGTCCTCTCAACCAGCTACGCTTTTGTACTGCCATGCGGTGTGTGATGTGCCCAAATGTGAAGCGGATCCGGATTGGGCATACAAGATTAATGTGGGGCATCTTCAACGAGTTCTGAAGGTTCTTCCCCAACAAACGCGAATGGTGTATGTCTCCTCAGATCATGTCTTTGGTGGTGATGGCACCTATCATGAACAGTCTGTACCCTGTCCGATTAGTGTATATGGACGCACGCGTGTCGAAGCAGAAGATTTGGTCTTGGACAGACCGCAATCGTTAGTCATTCGAACGGGGTTAGCCATCGGCCCATCCCCCAACGGGCGCACGGGGCATTTAGACTGGCTTCGATACCGGACGCAACGCCGACTGCCTATCACAATTGTTCAGGACGAATATCGTTCCGTGGTATGGGCGAAGGATTTAGCCAAAAGAGTGATGGCCCTTGCGAGTAGCGGAGAAACAGGGATTCGTCATATTTCGGCAACGCACACTGTTTCCCGAATTGAGTTGGCTCAGTATCTGTTGAAACGATTAGGGCTTGATGCCAACTTTCGGTCTGAACGTCGACATCAACGGACCGTTCCTCACTTGGGACGCGTGGAACTCACAACAAGGTATGAAGATGAATTGGCCACACCGTTACCCAGTGTAGTGGATAGTGAAGACACTTCAGTTTTAGATGAAGTTGCGTGAGCGATTGCTACAGTAATATTTCAATTTCTCAATAGCCTCTTACCCTCTCCCTAAAAGGGCGAGGGAGTTTTCATTGGGCTCAAAGTATGCTCTATCTATGGTCATTTTTCTGTGCGTACACCATTTGCAGCCCTATGATGGTTTTGGCGTCACGAATCGTGCCGTCTTGAATTTTCTGGATGGCTTTTTCGAGGGGCCATTCTACGATTTCCAACACTTCATCTTGATCTAAGCTCTGCTTTCCTATCGCTAGCTTCGTTCCTAAAAAAATATGGATGACTTCGTCCGTAAATCCAGGTGCCGTCCAGATGCTGGTGAGTAGCTCCAAATGATCTGCCCGATACCCAATCTCTTCTTCCAATTCTCGTGCGGCACAATCTCGAGGATCCTCTTGTGGATCCAATTTACCCGCAGGGATTTCGTAGATAAACCCACCAGCCGCATACCGTAATTGGCGAATCAAGATCACAGTGCCATCTTCTCTGAGTGGCACAATTGCCGAGGCCCCAGGATGTCGAAGAATTTCCAACGTCGTTGTTCGCCCGTTTGGCAGAGCAACCGTATCAACGTTCAGTCGTAAAAACTTTCCTACATAGACTTGCTGAGAGGCTAAGAGATTTTCTTCAGAGCTAGACATCGTCGACTTAAAGGATAGACTTTACGATTTATGGCGCTTATAGAAGGGAGGCTTAACAACCTGAGCCCGTACCTGCTTCCCTCGGATGTTAATCGCGAGCTCGGTTCCTTCCCCAGAGAGGTGTGGAGGAAGCGACCCGAGACCAATACCTTTCTGTAAGATAGGAGAAAAATTCCCACTGGTGACAGTTCCCACGGTCTCGCCATCTTTGAGAATTTCCATACCATGTCGAGGAACCCCGCGTCCTGCCAGTTCAAAGCCAACAAGGGTTCGAGATATTCCTTGCTCTTTTTGTTTGAGCAATGCTGCCCTGCCTTCAAACTCACCTTTCTGCCAGGACACAACCCATCCCGCTCCAGCTTCCAAGGGAGTAGTCTGTTCATTTATATCATTGCCATAGAGTAAATACCCCACATCCAGCCTGAGCAGATCCCTGGCTCCAAGCCCTGCCGGCTTGACCTGGTTGGGTTCTCCAGCCTTGAAGAGTTCTTCCCAGACGGACGCGGCTTGATCAGCAGAAAGATACCATTCATAGCCAATTTCCCCCGTGTAGCCGGTTCGACTCAACAGCCCCGAGGCCCCATTCTTTTCTAAAGTAAGACAGTGGCGGGGTGGTAATGTCTCGACAATTGAACCCAATAGGTTTCTTAATAAGTCTTTTGATAAGGGCCCCTGAATAGCAATTTGCGCCAAGGATTCCGATTGGTCACAAATACTGGTATCTGGAAAGTTTGCTTGCTGATGTTTCTGAAACCATTCCAGAATTTTTAGTCGATTCGAGGCATTCACACATACAAGGAATTCGGCCTCCCCAATTTTATAGAGAAAAATATCATCTAAGATTCCACCAGATTCTTGGCACACCATGCTGTACTGAGCCTGACCAACAGCCAGACGTCCACAATCATTTGTGGTTACCCATTGCAAGAAAGATTCTGCCTGATTGCCCGAGACCGCGATCCGTCCCATATGACTCACGTCAAATAGCCCTACGCCTTGACGGACAGCTTGGTATTCATCAATGACTCCGGTATATTGCATCGGCATCAGCCAGCCAGCAAAGTCCACTAATTTGGCTCCTTGTGCACGATGAACCTGTGTAAGCGGGGTTTCTTTCATTAGTGACCCGTTGATGGATAGGATGCCAAAATTGAACGGAGTTGCTTGATAGAAATAGCCTCAAATCGTCGGCCATCTCTCCCTGTGACAGTGGTGGCTTGCAAGAGCGCATTTAGTATAGCTTCTTCTGTCGCCTCTACCGTCGCCTGAAAGAGAGGATTGAGGTGCGTATCAGCCACATGCGTCATCACAAAGGTTTGATCCGTTGGATAATGCGGAATACTATTTCCTGTTGAAAAGGCCAGCACAAAATCGCCACTTCCATGATGGGAAATCGAGCCAGTCCTGGCCAGACCAATTGTTGCTCGCTTCGACACACGCGAAAGTTGTCGAGCATCAAGAGGGGCATCAGTGGCCACGATGATAATAATGGAACCGCTATCCTGTCGTTTTTGAGAATGAGTGGCTCTGGAAGAGAGAGAAGAATCAGCCATGTCGTTTTGCATAGCCGCAGTTTTTTCTCTATAGAGTCGACCAACTGGAACTCCCGCTATGGTCAATTCATGCCGACGTCCATGATTGGCATTGACCAGCACACCCACACGATAGCCCCCCTCTTCTGCTGGAAGGACTCGAGAAGCCGTACCAATTCCACCTTTGAATTGGTAGGAGACCATTCCCATTCCCGCTCCAACCGATCCTTCTTGAACGGGCCCACTCGCAGCCATGTCTAACGCTTTCACCACTTCTTCCGGCGAGACATGCCGGCCTTGACTATCGTTGAGCCGGCTATCATCACATTCGGCCACCACGGGGGTCAGCGTGTCATCACGGATGCCAATATCTGGATAGTGCTGAATCATCCAACTCATGACTCCATCGGCAACTCGAGGCACATTTAACGTATTCGTCAAGGCAATCGGATATTCCAGAAAGCCCGATTCGGCAATCCAAGCTAAACCCGTCATTTCGCCTGTCCCGTTCAACACAAAGGCACCAGCTGGAACTTTGTGATGCCATACATCGTCTCGAGGGATAACCACGGTAGCCCCCGTCCGAACAGGCCCCTGTCCAGGCTTAAGATCTCCATGGCCTTCAAAAAGAGTGACATGCCCAACCTTCACACCAGGAACATCGGTAATGGCATTCCATTTCCCCGAATCGTATTCGCCGATTTTGATTCCCAGATCTTGAATATGAGGGCGTAATTCCGTGATAAGTGGATGCGTCAAAGCATCCGCCAAATCCTCTGCCGTATATCCCCCTACACTGACAAGTAAGAGATTGAATGCACAGACTCTGAAACAGAGTCTCTGGGAGGACAGGGCTCCAACTAATATTTTGGCGCGTGAACCATGCATTGCCACGATTTTCACAGTTCTGAATTGGAGAAGGGAGGAATTCCTACTGTTCTAGAGAGAAGTCAAGTTCATACATTTGATAGGGTGTTTCCTGAAGTCCCAAGTGGGCATAAATTTGCTGGGCTGTATGATTGGCTTTCTCGACATACAAGCGAAACCCGCAGACGTTCTCAACATTCTTTCGTGCTTCCTCTTCAACATACTGATACAACTGACGGAACACGCCTTCCTTCCGATACTGCTGTTCCACATAGAGGCTTTGCAACCACCAAAAACTTCCATTCCGCCAATCACTCCACTCAAAGGTAATGAGAATCTGTCCCACTACAGTCGTGTGCCCTGTAGCCACCACACGATCGGCGACTGCATACCAGCCCTTAACCGGATCGGTTAATATGGCCTCGACCCCTTCTTGTAAGACCTCGCTGTCCAGCGTTTTCCCCTCAGTTTCTTTTGCCAAGGCCGCATTAAACCGACAAATTGTTTCTCGATCAGCAACCGTTGCCCGTCTCACTCTCAAATTTCCGTGATCAACCATCGTGATGCATAAGTAATGTATTCAAGAGGTTCGAGGCAGCCTTGCGGGAGTGAGCCATCCAGAAGGTGGACGGTACAAACCAGCTGAAAATTCCATTTTCATGGCTTCTTCAGGTCGCAATTGAATGCGGTTCACCTTATTCTCAGGGACAAATGCCAAATACCCGGTAAAGGGATGAATGGCAGTAGGAACAAAAACCATGATCAATGAACTGTCTTGTGAAACTTGTAATCGAGACGGAGGGAAACCCATATCAAACCCCAGTGCCCATAATCCATCACGTGGAAAGGGAAATGCCACAACTTTGCTCTGTCCAAATCGTTCACCAAATTTCAGAACGTCGGCCATGCTTTTCAACGTATGATAAATACTTCGGACAAAGGGTATCTGTTCCAGGGATGATTCAAATTTTTGATGTATCCGTTGTCCAACAAGATACGTCGCCCCCATTCCCACCCAAAGAACCAACAGGCAGAAAAAGGCAACCCCGGAACCTGGAATTGTGGTCCGAAAGAGCGCCCAAACGAGATCAGCCATGAGGTTCTCTAATGCTTCAAAGAGCGTATAGAGGATCAGCAACGTTCCCCAGGCTGGAACGATAATAAAGAGACCTGTCAGAAAATATCGCTTAAGACTATGAAAAGAAAAGTTACTCATCAGACGAGTGATAGTACTGATTCTTCAGTCTACCAAAGCCATCTCTCATGCGCATTATTTTCTGCATGTACCTGATATCAAAGCAGCTCTGCCTTACCCCCTCATCTTGCCTGAATAGAAGGATAGTGCTACCTTTACCCATTCCACCATCAACTGTGTCTTCGTATAAAGGAGTGTTGCTGTGGACACTGATACACCATCCCAGGAAAAAGGTTCAATTTCCGAGGACTTGCTCGCCATTCTCTGTTGCCCAGAGACCAAACAAGAGATTCGTCCGTTAGAACCCAATCTAGTTGAAAAACTCAATCAACGAATTACAAAAGGTGAGCTGACAACAAAGGGAGGACAATCGGTTGCGGAACCTATTGATGGCGGACTGTTGAGAGAGGACGGAACGGTCGTGTATCCCATAAGAGATCAGATTCCTATTATGTTGATTGAAGAAGGAATAGTTGTCAAAAAATCTGATCTTTCCTGATTAAATTTCTTCATTTGGTTTTCCCTTCGAAACTCGCCACACCGCCCGTCCTATCTGGACAACGGCATAAATGAATATCCCAAAACAAATGCCATACAACCCAAACGACTCAGTTGGCCAATCCAAGCCTCCGTGCAAGAGAACACCAAGAGCCACATGCGCTCCTAATCCTAAGCAAAGGGCAAGCACAATCCATTCACGTATGATGGTTTTTCTTGTGAACTCCATGTTGCTAGAGAAAAAATGTGGAATCGCTCTGGACCAAGCCCAGAGGAAGATGTAGATAATTTAGACCGGGCTTTTGGCTGACTCGATTTCAGTTGCTGTCATAAGGCTAGCAAGGTAGTCTCCGACAAAGAGTAAGGCCTCTTCACGTCCATCGGCTCTCCGGCCTTTCTCTCTCCGCTGAATAGAAAGTTCATGTTCCAAGTCGGACTTGACATCCCCCAGAAGTTTTTGCAGGGACGCAGTGGTGAGATTCATGTCCACATCTTCTAATTCTTGACAACGATCTAGTACCCAATTGAGCCCTTCTACGCGCCCCAAATACCGCTCCTGTTCGGAAAGATCAATTCGTCCCATTGTAGAAGCAAAGGCTTGGCCCTCGTAAATGAGATTATAAAAACTGGCAACTGCCCGATGTAATGTGGAATTCATTATCTCTTCCTCGCAAATGTAGTGTAGCTGTTCACGAATAATTATAAACCCTTAGCTCTAAACCTTCTAGGACCCTCTGATGTTTTTCCGAAGATATTCAGGGTCTGTTGAAAAAAGCCGCCAGCGGCGTTCTCGCCCTTTTTCCGTGCTCACGTACTGCCAGTACGCTCCGCGCGCAAAAAGAGCTGCGGCCTTCCCTTTGAAAAGTCTCAGGGCAGGACTGGACGGACTTTTTTGAACAGACCCGTCGTTGTTGATCGCCAAGGGCCTCCTGGCGAAATATCGCCGTTGATATCTTCATTATTCAACTCTCCCATTCACTATTCGATTTATATGTGATGTCAAGTAAACAGAAGAGAATCAAATTCAGCCATAAATCCATAATACAACGGAGCGAACTGTTTTAAGCTACTCGGACTATTTTCCTTTAACCGTTTAAAAAACAGCACTTGATGAGTAGGGTCCATGGCCTCCAACACTTTTCCCAACTCAGGCATGGAAAAGGATTTTTGGGGGACACTCAACACATAGTGCACTAGTCGCTCCACAAACTGATGCATCACATAGTCACTTTCCAAATATTCTGAAGGAATGTCACCCTTTTTGATAATTTCAGCAAAGGGAACAGCTTGGGCAGCAAACGGGATATCTTTTCCTAAGGCGTATGGCTGATTCACTTCAAATACAGTCAAACGAGATTTCAAAAGTCATCTACTGTGTAGGTAATGATTGTATCAGGCAATTGAAACAATTCAAAACAATTATTTCAATTTTTTCAATAAAGAAATTTTCTAAAATACGATCCTTCATAAAATAAAAAAAGCAGGGGGCGACGGGTGTCGCCCCCTGCCTTTGGCTCCTCCGAGCACAGGTCTCGGATCGCCCTTTACAGCCAGTTCACCCGTTCCGCGGGACGGATGTAAATCGGCTCTTCCACTTGCTGCCGGACCGCTTCCTTGCCCGACTTGTTGAAGCCCAACACCGTGTCGTTGTACATCTCAAACTTCCGACCGTGGATTTGGGTTTCAAACACTTTCGGGCCCGGAATGACGTCATACCGGAAGATGATCTGTTGGCTGGCGCGCCACAGCTGCAGCACCGCCAACAATTCCCGGCTCGGCACCAAATATTTCTCAATGGCGTTATCCACGCCCGGCCCAAACATCTGCCGGATGTACCCGCGTGGCGCTTGCCGCGGGGGGATGTAGTAGCCATTGGGCTCCGTGCCCCATTGCGGGTACAGTGGCAACGCCACTTGTTCCACCCGAATGGCATAATACAACGGATTCCAGCGGTCTTCCGCCCATAACCCGTCATCACCCACTTTGACCAGCCCTTGCAGGCGAATCTTGCCAACGCACGCCGCCATACAGCGTGTTTCCATCGGCTCTCCACCGGTCAGCGGATCTTTGCCTTCGACCCGCGGATAGCAGGCAATACATTTTTCACTGACCCGCGTGGTGCCCCGGTACATCGGCTTTTTGAAGGGGCATTGCTCCACGCATTTTTTGTAGCCCCGGCACCGGTTTTGGTCAATTAAGACAATCCCGTCCTCCGGCCGCTTGTAGATGGCCTTTCTCGGGCAGGCGGCCAAGCAACCAGGATAGGTACAGTGGTTACAGATGCGTTGCAGGTAGAAGAAGTACGTTTCATGCTCCGGCAAGCTGCTGCCGGTCATTTTCCACGGTTCTTCTTTCGTGAACCCCGTCTTGTCCACGCCTTCCACGATGGCTCGCATCGAGGTGGCCGTGTCTTCGTAGATGTTCACAAATCGCCATTCCTGGTCCGTCGGGATGTACCCAATGGCCGCTTGGCCAATTTTGGCCCCCGCGTCAAAGATGGTCATCCCTTCAAATACTCCATACGGCGCATGGTGCTTGCGGCCTACCCGCACATTCCACACCTGCCCGCCGGGATTGACTTGCTCGATGAGCTGCGTGATTTTCACATCGTAGAACTGTGGATAGCCCCCATACGGCTTGGTTTCCACGTTGTTCCACCACATGTATTCCTGCCCTTTGCTGAACAGCCACGTCGACTTATCCGCCATCGAGCAGGTTTGACACGCCAAACACCGGTTAATGTTGAACACAAATGCAAATTGCCATTTCGGATGCCGCTCCTCATACGGATACAGCATCTTCCGGCCTAAGTGCCAATTATAGACTTCTGGCATGATTTCCTCCGTTTCTTAAATATTGGTTACCAAATAAACACACTTGCTTACACCTTAATCTTAATGTGGTCGCCTTTGAGCCATTTAATCATGAACTCATTCTCCTGACCGGGCGTAAACCCAGTCCGGACCGGCTCCCACGGGCCCCGGCCGCCGATGCCGCCGTCTTCCGCCTTCGTAATCCGGATCAGACATTCCTTCGGCACCGTATTGACCGCATGGTTGTCTACTTGGTACCCAAATTTAAATTTCCACGCCACCGCATGCTTGCCCGGCAGCGAGTCTAACTGCTGAATCGGCATCAACCAATCCCGCGTAAAGGCCTGTTGCGCCCCATACCGGAAGTTCGACTGATACCCCGTGTCCATCGCAATCGCGCGCCCATCCGGCCGCGTCTCATGCCCTTTCACCGACTTGGCCGTCGCCACATACGGCGCATGCTTGGCCATCGTCACATGGTACGGGAAGGCCGGGTTGTATTTCGCCCGGATCATTAACCGCGCCACCTTGTAGTACGGGTCACTGGGCTTCCAGCCCCGATACGGCCGGTCCACCGGGTTCCCATCGACGTACACATAGTCCCCGTCGTTGATGCCCCGGTCTTTGGCCGCTTGCGGGTTGATATGGATTTGATGCTCACCCACCCCCGGCGTCCGCTTATCCATCCGATAGGCATCCCCGAAGTTCGACTCATACATCTGCACCCAGTCATTCACCGACCATTGACTGTGCACCCGATGCCGTGTTTTGGGCGTGACACAATAGAACTGATACCCCTTCTCCCAGAGTGGATTGGAGTAGCGCTTGATTTCCTGCCATGGCAACTTGATGTTGCGAATGGTCTTATCGTCATGATGCTGGGCCGTGATGGGAATCCCATAGTCATCCGGCCGCACATACGGATTCGACGACATGATCGCATTGGGCAAGTACGGTGTGGCTTCCGTCCCTTCCCGGTGCGAGATGAGGTTTTCCCCGTATTCAATGGCTTCCGGCTCCACCCGGTAGTTCTCATACCGGCCCGTCCGCGTCCATTGCGGCTTCGATTCATTGGTTTCTTCCCAGAAGGGTTGCCGCGGGTACGTCCGGCACATCACCATCCAGCCCTTCTCTGACTTCAACATGGTGTCCACACTGTAGCCATACCCCGTGGTACTGGCATCCAACAACCGTTGCACGTACACGTCCACCCGGTTGTCATAGACAAACTTGAAGTAATCCCGGAACCGCCCGTCGCCCGTCATTTCGGTCAACTTGGCCGCCACCCCGGCTACCGTATCCAGGTCATTCCGGGTGTCATATAAGGGCCGAATGCCCCCCTTCCACACTTGGAACCACGGATTGGACACCGTCGCCGTGTGTTCGGGATAGGTGAACTCCATCCACGTATTCACCCCAAACGCCACATCGTTGTGGTTGACGTCCGAGGTCATTTCGACATCTTGCGTGACGAGCGTTTCAATGTGCGGATCCACGTTTTTGACCATGTCATAATGGTGCTTGGCGTTGTTCAACACATTGACGTTAGCCACCCACCGGAATTTACTGGGGGTCGGCATGTGCGTTTTCCCCGTAAACACCCGGCGGCCATACTTGGGCGTGTTCACAATCAACGCCGTATCCCCATGGTTCCAGTAGGCCACTTCTTCGCCATAGTAGTACCCTTTGACGTGGACCTCTTTGCCATGCACGTTCGGATCCGTCGTGATCTTAAAGGGGTTTTCCCCCGTATGCGTGCCCAGGCCACCCCCGCCCCATGGCGTGGCGTTCCAGATGCCCGCTTTATAGTTGCCGGCCCAGGTATGCTGCCCGGTGCCGAATTTGCCCACATTCCCCGTGACAATCAAGACCATCGCGGCCCCCCGGGCGATGATGGTTTGATGGAAATAGTGGTTGGTGCCTTCCCCGTTGTGGATGGCCGCCGGCTTGATGGTCCCGCTATCCCGCGCCCACCGCACAATCAGGTCCTTGGGCGCCCGGTTGATTTGATGCACCGTGTCCAAGTCATAGTCCTGCAAGTGCACTTGGTACATTTGCATCACCGGCATGACGTCCACTTCCCGGTTGTTTAACAACTTCACCCGGTACGTCCCCGTTAACGCCGAATCAATGCCGCTCTTGCGGTAGTGCCAGCCCACCAATTCCCGGTGAATCGGCACCGCTTGGTTCTTGTTCAGATCCCACACCATAAAGCCCCCCAGGCGGGCAATTTTGGCGGGGTCTAACGTTTGCACTTTGCCGGAGTAGCTCTTGCTAAAGTCCGGGAATTGATAGTCTTTGATCACTTCCCGCGGGTCCAAGTACTGTAGCGTATCCGTCCGCACCAACAGCGGCATGTCCGTGTACGCTTGACAAAAATCATGGTCATACATGTTTTCATCAAAGATGATCTTACAGGCCCCTAAGAACAAGGCTCCGTCCGTTTCCGGCCGCACCGGAATCCAGTAGTCCGCCCGATAGGCCGTCGGATTGTATTCCGGCGTGATCACCACCACCCGCGCGCCCCGCTCAATGCTCTCCAGCTTCCAGTGCGCCTCCGGCATCTTGTTTTCCACAAAGTTCTTCCCCCAGCTCGTGTTCAGCTTGGAGAAGCGCATGTCATTCATGTCAATGTCCGAGGTCTGTACCCCATTCCAGAAGGGATGCGCCGGGTTTTGGTCCCCATGCCACGTGTAATTCGACCAATACCGGCCCCCTTGCGCCTGATCCGGCTTGACTTTGCGAATATAGGTATCCAGCAGGGCCCCACAGCCCCCATTCATCCGGGTGATCCCCATTTTCCCGATCACCCCCAAAATGGGCATCCCCGCCCGGAACTTAAAGCAGCGCGTGGCCGCCCCTTTGCTCATTTCAATCATTTCCGGGGGATAGCCTTGCTCCCGCATCCGACGGGCCCCCGCTTCCCCCGAATACCGCTCGGCAATGATGATCATCGCTTTGGCCAGGTACGTAAACGCCGTATCCCAGCTCACCCGCAACATGTCATCCAAGTACCGCGCGTTAAATTTATATTTCGTCATCACCGCCGGCGTGAACTCGGGACTCCCATCATCCATCCAGGCCTTCCAGCCCCGCCGCATCAACGGCCCTTTGAGCCGGTACGGGCCATACACCCGCCGGTGCATCGTGTAGCCCTTCAGGCACATGCGGGGATTATGGGCAAATGTTCCCCGGTTGCCGTAGAGATCTTCGTAGGTTTGATGGTCGTAGTTTTGCTCTACCCGCATGACCACGCCATTGCGCACAAACGCCCGGATCCGGCAGGCATGGGTGTCATTGGGCGAGCAGCACCACGTAAACGAGCTGTCATAGCGGTATTGATCGTGATACACCCGCTCCCACGACCGGTCCGGGTATTCCCCCAAGGGATTGCCCACTTCGATGACCGGCTGCAGGGCCGTCAAGGCCAGGGCCTTGTCGGCTAAGGCCACCGCTGCCACCGTGCCGGCCGAGACCTTTAAAAATTGACGTCTAGAAAGAAACATTGCTTACACCTCCTAAGTAAAATACAGGACAAAGCGTCCATGAATTCATTCATAAGACCAGCCCAAAATACTTGATCATCCTCCTTTCCTTTTTGGATGTGTTGATTGTTAGGTTGACGCCTAGATTGGAACTACTTTGTTGCGAGGAAAGACGAAACAAAACCATATGGGTCTATTGAGCAATATTTACACCCATTTGCTTTGAAACCGTAATATTTATAAGTGCATGAAATTATTGATTTAATTTTATCTTTTTGTCAGAGGCTTCAACATAGGTTGTTTACTTTCGGTAACGTGTTAGAGGTCAATATTCCATAAATTCCTCTCATTTCATAAAACAATCTCAGTTTTTCGCTTTTTTCTACCATTTTTCACGATATTTCGAGGCAATACATGACGTTACGTAAAGGTAATACCTAGGGCGAAAGGTAACCAATTTTGGGAAGGGTCTGGAGGGAAGTAGAGCTTAGCGGAATATTGAATAATGGCGATATCAACAGCCATATTTCGTCAGGAATCCCTTCCCGATCAACAACAATGGGTCTGTTCAAAAAAGTCCGTCCAGCAAGGCCGCAGCCCTTTTTGCGCGCGGAGCGTACTGGCAGTACGTGAGCACGAAAAAAGGGCGAGAACGCCGCTGGCGGCTTTTTTCAACAGACTCTTGAACACCATTCATGTACTGGACATGTATCACAATGCGGATTGCGTGGAGTACATTGATGTTGACCAAAGGTCACCAATAAATTGTATAAGTCAAGACTTCATCTGACAGACAGCGAGTCCGGTAATTGTTAAGCGGCCAGCATCTTCTCCTTCGCCAACACGACACTGTCTCGCCAGGTTTGCATCGGCGTTTTCCCATAACACCACCGGCCTTGATGCGTCCGCTGTTCATTGTACTCCTGTAGCCACGTATCCAAATCGGCTTGTAATTCGTCGAGGGTCTGGTAAATCTTCTTGCGGAACGTGACCCGATAGAACTCATTCAACTGTGTCTTGTGAAACCGTTCGACGATCCCATTGGTTTGCGGACTCTTTGTCTTGGTCCGGGTGTGATCAATATTCTCTACGGCCAGATACAGTTCATACTCATGCCGTTCCGGAGCGCCACAATATTCCGTCCCTCGATCGGTGAGCACTCGATTCAGGGGAATCTCGTGATCGGCAAAAAAGGGCAGGACCCGATCATTCAGTAAGTCTGCGGCCGTGATGGGCGTTTTGCGATCATAGAGCTTCGCAAAGCCAACTTTGCTATAGGTATCAATGAAGGTCTGCTGATAGATCCGCCCCACGCCCTTGAGTGTGCCCACATAGAAGGTATCCTGAGCCCCACAGTAGCCGGGGCATTCACTCACAAACTCTCCATGTGCTTCTTTGTCGGCCTTGGCTTTCTCCAGGGCCACGACTTGAGTGTCCGTCAACACGAGTCCCTCTTGGGCCACTTTGGCCTCTAAGGCCTTCAACCGCTTCCGCATCGTCTCCAAATCATGCCGGAGCCAGATGTAGCGGATGCCCGCGGGCGAGAGCGTGATCCCTTGTTTTTTGAGTTCATTAGCCATGCGCACTTGGCCCCAAGCCGGCTGCTCGATGGTCAAATTCACCAACGCCTCTTCCACCTCAGGCGCTACTCGATTCTTGAGGATCGGCTTTCGCCGGGAAATCTCTTCCAGGGCGGCTTCGCCCCCAGTCTCGTACAGTTCTTTAAACCGATAGAAGCTGTCTCGACTGTAGCCCATGATCTGACAAGCTTTTGAGACGTTGCCCAATTGCTTGCCCAACTCCAACAAACCCACTTTGGTTTTGATGATCTTTTGTTCGGTGGTCATCCTCATTCGTCCTTTCTCCGGATCTCCCGGGTTCAAAGGACTCTAGCTGACTGTCAGATTAAATCCTAGCACTTACAAATAAATCATTCAAGGCAATCCAATATTTTCGCGGAAGCTTCTGACGGAGAACAAATTCCGTTTCATCGGGAACACGTGTACGAACGTACCCTAGACGGTTGCAAATGCGATGGACATGAACATCGACACAAATCCCTTGTTTTCTATATCCGATGGTCCTCACCAAGTTCGCCGTTTTCCGTCCCACTCCAGGCAATTGCAGTAGTTCGTGAATTTCATCAGGGACTTGTCCATGAAATTCTTTACAGATTCGTTTTGACATCTCACGTATTTGCTTGGCTTTTGTGCGGTAAAATCCAACAGGGAATATCGCCGCTTCTAATGTTTTGAGGTTTAATTTTGCCATTGAAAATGGATCCGCAGACAGCGAAAATAACCGCAGAGATGCTTCAGCAGTTGTTTGATCTCTCGTTCGCAGGCTTAAGATGCAAGCAACAAGGATTCTAAACGGATCAGCACTATTGGCAGCTAGTTCTGCCATAAAAGAAGACGGCCACTGCCTATTAGCCTTTTTGATTTTTTCGAGGACGACTTGAATAGCGTCGTCTTGGAAGCTGGATGACTGACTACGAGGAGAAATAACGGAAGAACAATCTAGAGAAATTCAGAGTACGCTACAGGCCGGGAAAAGTTAGAACATGCGATGCTTGGATAACCACTTTTGTCGACGTCGTGCTGCTTCTCGCTCTTTGGCTTTTTTCTTCACACTAGGCTTTTCATAGAAGCGACGCCGTTTTAATTCTCGGAATAATCCATCTGCCGCCAATTTCTTCTTGGCCACCTTCAGAGCTTTTTCTACATTATTATTGATGACTCGTACTTCCACAATTTCCTCAAATGGTTGCTTGAATTTTATAAATACTCTCTAAATTTTCGGCTTTCAAGCTCCATACTTTATCATGTGTTTTCAGCCTATGCAAGAAAGAAATACGAGCATGAAATATAAAAATATGTTTTAAATCAAATAGTTATAAAAGCCCTACGATATACCACTTATAAGAAATTTTTCTCTATGAATCTTTAAGAGCGGCAATCATGTCTAAGACGGCTTTCTTGCCGTCGCCAAAAAGCATTAAAGAATTATCTAATGAAAACAACGGGTTAGGTATTCCAGCAAACCCAGGACTCAAGCTTCGCTTGATCACAACCACTGTTTTGGCTTTATCAACGTCAATAATAGGCATCCCTGCTATAGCGCTATTAGGGTCCGTCCTCGCAACGGGATTCACGACATCATTCGCGCCGATGACCAACGCAACATCAACTTGATCGATATCTTCGTTTGTTTCATCCATGTCTCGTAATGCTTCATACGGGACATCCGCTTCGGCCAGCAAGACATTCATATGGCCAGGCATTCGCCCGGCCACGGGATGAACCCCATACTCCACTGTTGTTCCCCGGCTTTCCAAGAGGGCAGCCAAGCTAGCAACTGGGTGTTGCGCTTGGGACACCGCCATCCCATATCCGGGAATAATCGACACGCGCCGTGCCGTCTCAAACAACATCGCGACTTCCTCCGGTGATGTGGATTTGACCTTCCCTGCATACACTTCATCAGCGGAAGGCCCACCGCCTACAGGTGCTAATACTCCGAACAAAACATTCGTTAATGACCGATTCATGGCCTTACACATGATCTGAGTCAAAATAAGCCCTGATGCCCCAACCAAGGAACCCGTAATGATCAACACATTGTTGGATAACACGAACCCGGTAGCCGCAGCTGCCAATCCCGAATAGGAATTCAACAGAGCCACTACAACCGGCATGTCCGCTCCCCCTACCGGAATGACCAACAGAACACCCAAAACAGAGGCTACACCGACCAGAAGCCAATAGGCCACGCCACTTGCCGGATCAACCACGACCCAACAACTTAACGCAAACACGACAGCAGCTAAGATCGCGTTGATCACCTGTTGCCCAGAAAATAGGACAGCATTATCGCCGATAATGCCTTTTAACTTTCCAAAGGCTACGAGACTTCCCCAAAAGGTGACGGCCCCTATGAGTCCTGATGCTGCAATAGCTACGGTTAATTGCATCACCGGAATTTCACCATTCAATGTATTTTCCAGTAATGCCGCACCTGCTACCAACACTGAGGCAATCCCACCAAACCCGTTAAATACGGCTACCAATTCCGGCATGGAAGTCATTTCAATTTTTATGGCTAACGCCGCCCCGATAGCTCCACCAATCACCAAGCCCAAGATAATCATCTCGTAGCTCACGATGTTCTGATTGGTCAGTGTCAGCACAACGGCTAACAACATCCCAATCGCCCCCATCAAGTTACCTTGAACGGCCGTACGAGGATGCGTCAGCCCTTTGAGACCAAGGATAAACAAGACTGAAGCAAGCAAATACCCAATATTGATGACGGAAGACATTCTGTTCTAATTTCCCTAAGAAGATTTCTTTTTAAACATTTCCAACATGCGATTCGTCACCATGAAGCCACCCACAACATTAATGGTGGCAAAGATGACGGCTAAAACACCTAAAATCGTCGTCACCATAGTATGTTGGGATCCAGCTGATAAGACAGCACCTACTACCGTAATACCAGAAATAGCATTGGACCCCGACATGAGTGGCGTGTGCAGGGTGGGAGGTATTTTCGTAATAATTTCAAAACCGACAAAAATTGCCAGAACAAAAATTGTCAGCCCCATAATAAATGTTTCGTCCATAACCGTCTTTCGTCCCTATGTTGATAAGGCGGGCAACCCTAACATTTCCCTAATGCGTGGCTGAACAACTTCCCCATTTTGAGTCATCATCGTTTCATGAGTAATTTCATCTTCCATATCTAAAGTCAGCTCGCCTTTTTTGACAAGGTGCAGCAGAAAGGTCGCCACATTTTTCGCATACATTTGACTGGCATGATAAGGAATAGTCGAGGAGAGATTTTCCGGGCCTTGAATGGTCACACCATGAGCCACAATGGTTTCGCCCGGTTTCGTCAGCTCACAATTGCCTCCCCGTTCGGCCGCTAAGTCGACAATGACCGACCCAGGCGCCATCCCAGATACCATCTCGGCTGTAATAAGGATAGGCGCCTTTTTGCCTGGCACTGCGGCAGTAGAAATTACGACATCGCTAGCGGCAATCACTTGCCCCAGCAGTTCACGCTGTTTTTTGTAAAAGGCTTCATCTTGAGCCTTGGCATAACCGCCTTTATCTTCCGCATCATCCGTTTCCAGCGGCAACTCAACAAATTTGGCCCCCAAGCTCAATATCTGCTCCTTCACCGCCGGACGAATATCATAAGCCTCCACAGCCGCGCCGAGCCGACGAGCCACGGAAATGGCCTGCAAGCCAGCAACACCCGCGCCGATGATGAGAACCCTGGCAGGGGTCACAGTCCCGGCAGCGGTCATCAGCATCGGAAACATTTTCGGTAAGGTATTGGCTGCCATCAGCACAGCCTTATAACCAGCGACAGTCCCCATGGAAGACAAAATATCCATACTTTGGGCCCTGGTAATTCGAGGCATCAGCTCTAGCGCAAAGGCTGTCACCCCTTGCGTGGCTAATTCTTGAACCGATTGGGGATTACTCAGCGCCTCTGCCATTCCTACCAGCATTTGGCCTTTCCGAAACTTCTTCACATCGGCCTTGCCTGCATCAGGGTTAGCCCCTAACAGGCGAACTTGAAGAATAAAATCTGAAATTTCGAAGACCTGATCGCGCGATTCGGCAATTGTTCCGCCTTTTTCAGTATAGGCCGAATTCGAGTATCCCGATGGTTCACCAGCTGTTGATTCAATGACTACCTCCATCCCCCCCTTCGTGAGTGAAGGCAGGACAGCCGGCACCAGGGCCACACGCTGTTCACCAGGATAGGTTTCTTTGATGACTCCAATTTTCATAAGGTCGTTTCTTGAAAGAATTTATGGAAAACCCAATGCATCCGATCACGGCTATCTTCAGACAAAGTTGTGATAGATATCATAGGCTCGAAAAGATAATCAATGTGCCTTTATGTCCATAAAGAAAGGGGCGAAAGGCCCAGAATCAGGAGTACAAAGATCGGGCGATCTCCTTGGCGAGAAACGCCATCGCCCCACTCTTCGTGTAACATCCATGCCCATATAAATGCTGTCTAGGTTCCTCTTCGTCAGGCTGGACTCCATATTCCACTAACACACATGCCCCGTCATTTGGACAGCGCGTCGTCCGCCTGGTGCATTCCAGCCAGCGCTCAAATCCATCATAGGGTTCCAAAATTTCCCGAAAATCCACATTGGCCTTCTCCATTTCAGGCGAACCCGGCAGGGCATCCGTGCCCGCCACAGCTAATTGCTGCACATAATCCCCCCCGGTCAGGTAAGGCATTTCCCAGGCGGTTTGGGGCAATTCCATCTTGGACAACCACCGCTTCCCATCATGCCGAATGGCGCGATGATTGATAATATGCAGCAAGTGCCCCACCCCATCAGAGTCCCACCCGTAACGAACCGGCGTACCGAGCGTCACCATATCCACCGACGCTCCACCCACAAACCGTTGTTCCGCCAATAACTGATAGAGCGATTCTAATTGTTCAACCGACCGATTCTCAGTCGGACTTGTCTCCCAATATTTGGCCAAGATTTCAAACATTCTGGGACGGCCTTCAGATTCCCCGGAGGTGATGAGGTTAGAAACCAAAGCTAGAACCTGCCCTGCATGTCCATGCGCGATCAGCAGGACCCGGTCGTTCTTGGACAGTAAGAGCCCTGCATTCCATACCTGCAAAAACTCAATGAATGAAATGGCCGCCTCCATCCTCCCCACATGATGATGAGCGGAAGACCAAACATATCGCTGACAAGGAATGGCCTCCTTCCCCTCCGGATGTAATCCTTCCTGGAATTTCTTCACATAGGCGCTCGTAAAATTCCCCGCCTCCCGAGCAAGACTATCCAGGGCTTTATAAGTCGCTTCGTTGTTGAAAAGTGGGGGTTGGACCGGATCACCCTCTTTTCCAATGCCATTCGTTTCCGGCCGCAACAAAGCCAATAACGACTCCAATCCAGAAATGCCTCGTGAATAGCCCCGTTTCAATCCCCCGACGTCATCTAAACGAGCGGAGCCAAAGAGGTCGGAATACGGATGTCCACTCACAAACACAATTCCTTTGACATTGGCTTGGGACAATTGCTGCCCTGCACGAGCCATACTTTCTTTCCATGCTGCGGAATCAACGGGATTTCCTGAATCAAAGGTGAGATAAGACACCCGATCGCCAGGGTTTGAACGGGAATATTGGGAATGCTGAAAATTGTTATTGTGAGGCATGAGCTGAAGACCCTGGAGTCAAAAAGATACTTTTTTAGTCGATCCACGCTTCCCAGAGCAAGAGGTGTCTGAACATTTTCCTTATAATCTGAGTCTGTTGAAAAAAGCCGCCAGCGGCGTTCTCGCCCTTTTTCCGTGCTCACGTACTGCCAGTACGCTCCGCGCGCAAAAAGGGCTGCGGCCTTCCCTTCGACAAGCTCAGGACGGGACTGGACGGATCCTTCGGTCAACTCAGGGCAGGCTTTTTTCAACAGCCCCCTAAAACACTGAGCCTCTTGTCCATTCAGATGAGAGACTCGTTTCGTTTGTGTCTTGTTGAGTGAAAATTACGCGTTCTTCGGGCCTGGAGATGACAGAGAGGAGACCGTCTTGTAGAATCGTGTTGATGGAAAGCACCATTCCACTTGACATTTCCCAAGATAAAATCGCAGAACTTTGCCGCCGTTACGCCATCCGCCGTCTTTCCCTCTTTGGATCGGTCTTACGTAAGAGTTTCAATGACAAGAGTGATGTGGATGTATTAGTGGAGTTCGAATCCCACGCCGCTCATTCGCTATTTGATCTGGTCCATCTTCAAGACGAGCTTACTGTCGTATTTGGGCGAAAAGTCGACCTCGTCGAACGTGAAGGGCTCAGGAATCCTTTCCGCCGTGCTGAAATCTTGAGAACAGCTCAGGTCATCTTTGGCACTTGAAGCACGCGATCCAGCATACCTCTGGGATATGCTTGAGACCGCAAGAAGTATTCAGCGGTTCACCCAAGGGATTTCTATGGATGAGTATCTTCAACAAGAGATGATGCAACGAGCCGTTGAGCGACAACTGGAGGTTCTCGGAGAAGCTGCCCGCCGGATTTCAGTCACTTTCAAACATGCTCACCCTGAGATCCCTTGGCAATCGATTATTGGCCAACGAAATGTGCTTGCCCACGAATACGAGGAGATTAACCCGGTACGAATTTGGAGAGTGGTCACGACTCATATCCCAGCTCTCCTTGAACATCTCACGCCACTGCTGCCTCCCCTACCGCCAGAGCACCCATAAACAACCGGCCTCTCATCCATGCGGATAAGAGGCCTGCTTCATTCGTTTGTTAGTAAGATGCGTTAGGCGTTCTTGGCACTCCACCAGCGCCAGCCCACCAGACCGACAAGGCCGGTGCCGAACAGAAGCATGGCTGAGGGAACTGGAACTGGGCTCGGTTCTCCAGTGAACCC
The DNA here is from genome assembly GCA_965223315.1 of Nitrospirales bacterium. Classification (GTDB taxonomy): domain Bacteria; phylum Nitrospirota; class Nitrospiria; order Nitrospirales; family UBA8639; genus Nitrospira_E. The sequence continues at coordinate 782,470 of CBDCWD010000004.1, read as the reverse complement.
GATATTGTTGAAGTCTACTTGGTTATTGGTCCCTGTCAAGACCGCATTCACAAATTGGACGTTTGAAGGAAAAAACAGGGGAAAATGTTCAGCGAAAATCGGATTGCCCCCATTTCCACCCAAGGCCGGTTCCACATTAAGGAGACTTCCAACCAAGGTATGGGATGAATCAAAAAAATTCAGATCAATATTGTCAACATCAAAACCTTCTCCAAAATAGTTCCAAAAATGAAGCGTGACTAGATCATATTCTTCTCCAAAATCAAAATCTAACTCCAATCCCGACGCTCCAGTAAACCACACGTGAGTGGATTGAAGATGGTCTTCAGGCGCTACAGCTGAAGGCGCGTCAATGACATTCGCAAGCGATGCTGCAGTAGACAAGTTGTTAAACGGCTCTGGCGCCATACTACTACCTAACGACACAGAAATGTTTTGGTCGTTTAAGTACGCGGCCAGAGGGATACTCGGTGAAATACCTACCAGTAAAATTGCAACAAGGATAAGGGTGATCTTTTTGATTACAGTACACATCTTTCTCTTCTCCTCGCTTATAAATAATATGAATGACTCTTCAGTAGCGTCGTGTACACCACCAAATGCTCCACCCGAAGCATGAGCCGACAAAGAGGTCCTGACCAGATTCACAAACCTCAAAAGAGCGCGTATTCTATCCCCCCCCCCCGCAGCTGGCAAGCCTGGGGCAAGGGGCATCTGAACATTTTCCAGCTGATCTGGCTCCCTCCAACGAGCGCCGCTTCATTTGGTTGACCACCAGAAAATGTGCATGATAAGTTCAATGGCCGTCATCATGTACGGAGACGACGGCTGTGTTGTAACCACTATTCACGTGATTTTTTATGTCGATTTTTCATATGGAGCATGACAGAACTTATGAGCACTTTTTGGCATCGGCCCCACTGGAGGCTGGCAAGCAACATTCCCAACATGTCCTTAGTCATCCTGAGTCTTCTATGGCTCAGCGTAGGTGGAGCCGTTACTCCGGCAGTTGCAGCCACAGCGACGCAAGCTGAACATGTCGTTCTTGTCGTTCTAGAAGGCATTCAATCCTCGACAATCCAAAGCGGCGCCACTCCTCATCTGGCTACATTTGCCAAAGAGGGCGCCGTATCGTGGTCTGCCCAATCCATTACCCCTCCCCTGACTGTCTCGGCCATGGCCTCCTTGCTGACCGGACTGCCAGTTGAAAAGCATCGCGTCACAGCCGCCTGGGAGGACTACGACTTTGCCCGTTCCTTTATGCGTTCCCCGACAGTTTTCGATTATATGGACCTGGCTGGCGGGGCTGACACAGGGGTTTTTCTGATGGATGAACGGCTATATCAGCTGGTCCGTCCAGAAATTTACGTTGACTCTCAAGTCTGTGGTTACACCAAACCACAATGCACACCTGAAACGGTGTCCGTCTATATTGAAGACTTCCTCAAAAAAGTCACCAGTGACGGTGGACATGGCTTCCGGCTCTTTGGCGTACCCAATCTTCTGGTCGCCCATTTCCCAACTGCGGCACGCATTGGAGAAAAGTACGGATGGGACTCGCCAAAATATGGCGCAGCCGTGACATCTATTGATACCGCCATTCACCAAATCATGACGATTTATGAGAAAATTGGCGTCGTGGACCGCACCATGTTCATCGTGACAGGATTGAACGGCGGGCCACTCAATCCCATGGCCAAGAAAGTCAAGAAGGGAGAAACCGCCGCACTTGACCCCACTATCCCCTTGATTGCTTGGGGCGCCAATGTGAAACAACATCACACCATTTCCCAAGCCGTGACGCTCTTGGATACCGCCGCGACGATCATGTACGCTTTAGGCCTGGACACACATACGGAATGGGAAAGCCAAGCGGTCACAGAAATTTTTCAATCCACACCTCAACGGCGAACCACGGAAAATGAACTGGAAAAAATTTATCAATAAACCAATGATGAACAAACTTTTTCACAACAATCCCCTGAAGCGCAGCCTGTGCATTACTCTGAGTTGTCTGTCGATCATGGCACTCACATTCGTCAGCGAAGCGGCAGAACCCACGAATCCGTTATTACGTGAATATTCCATTACCGTCGATCCAAGCGCATTAAACCCACCCACATGGTGGCATGTCCCTGGTATCACCCCTTTAATTTGGACCAAAGATCCCATTAATATGGATGCGTATAAAACCACGGAGATCAAAGAATTACGACTGAAGCCTGGAGAGTATCGGTTTGGAACCTTCACGTTTGATTTTTTGTTTAAGGTCACGCTCTCGGGAACGTTGGATTTTGCAAAAACCCTTGACCAATGCGTCGATGGCAGAGGCTCTGAAAAATTGACGATTCGTTGCAGTCATACGCAACCCTATCCGCAAGAGCCGGATTACTTACAGAACTAACATAGGCATGTGAAGGCATAACGATGGCGAATTCTGTTCAAGATTGGATCGACGCGCTCGAAGATGTGGATGATGCCACCCGCGAGGAAGCCGCTAAAGCTCTTGCGGAAAAAGGAGATCCGAAAACGTTGGAGCCTCTCCTCACAGCCTTAGAGGACGACTATTGGGCCGTGCGAAGTCATGTGGGCTGGGCGTTAGCCAAGATTGGCGGGGAAAAGAGCATTGATGGACTGGTCACGCTGTTTAACGACACGATGATGGAAGTCCAAGCCGAGGCCGTTCAAGCCATGGCCTCCATCGGCAAAGAAGTCGTGCCAAAGTTACTGGTGAGCCTCAAAGACAAACGGTGGCGGGTTCGGGAGCAAGCTGCGAAGACTTTAGGAGAACTGCGTGACCCGGATGCCGTGAAGGGCCTAATTGTCGCATGCCGGGACCGCGATGGCGCCGTTAAAAGTGCCGCCGCAGAAGCATTGGGGAAAATCGGTGACCCCCAAGCTGTTTCCACACTCACTAAACTGTTTAAAGATACTTCGAAAATCGTGCGCGAGACCGCTGGCACAGCCTTAATGTATATCGGCACTCCCTCAGTTGACGCCTTATTAGAAACTCTAAAAGACCCTCATTTTGTGGTACGGTGTCATGGCGTTCGTGCGTTAGGAGGCATGACCACGGACTATCAGATGGGCAAAGTATGGGTGAAGGAACCACGTGTCGTGGAAGCTCTCATTGCCATGCTTAAAGATCCTGACCGGGCAGTGAGGGAGGATGCCACGATCGCTTTGGGCAATATTGGAGATCCATTGGCAGTCGATGCGCTCATCGAAGCCATGAAAGATGGCACGGTCAAACGACATGCCATTGCTTCCTTAGGAATGATTGGTGATCCTCGAGCTTTTCCTCCGGTGTTAGCCGCGTTAAAAGGAAAAGGCTTTCAACAGGAAGGGAAACCCACCCCCGGTTGCATTATTAGCGAAGACCTTTTGATCAAAGAAGCGGCGGCAACAGCCCTTGGACATTTTCGTCATCCCAAAGTCATTCCGGATTTGATTCTGTTGTTGAAAGACTTGGTGCTTCGTGAGTACGCAGCTAATTCACTAGTACTCATCGGCGATGCGGCAATAGAACCGCTCGTCTCATTTCTCCATGATCCCGACCTCTCCAAAGTAGAGAAGGAAAGCGAACGGGTATTGGCATTCGCCACTACACGCATGACAGCCTCGGGAGCCCTCAAAAAAGTCATTCTTCATACGCTTGACCAACTAGGGTGGCAGCCTCAAGATAGCCTGAGCAAAGAAACACAAGAAATTGAATATACCGACACCTCAAATGTGCTGGGTGAAGGAGGAGAAGGCCGGTTTGGCAAAAGCGGTGATATCGCTCAACCGGCCAAAGCACTCAAAATTGAGCGGTAACTCTCAAAAGAAGTGAGAAGTGAAAAGTAAGGAGTAAGAAGCAAAAGACCCAGAAACAGCTAGTCGCTTCTTTTTTCTAGGTTTTTTGGAAATGTAAGATTCCCCAGGTTAAATGCCCGGCCATTCCCGCATCGACCCAATGCTGTAATCCGACTTTCATATTAGCCAGATATTCTTCCGAACACACCCGAATCAGGTTGTTATGTTGAGCGACAAGCTCCTGAAGCACTCGCGCATAATGTGCTGGCAAATTTTTGGATAAGTCGATAACCCCAATTTCTTGCAAGCCAAGTTTCTTGGCTAATTGCTGATAATACTCAATAGACCCCAAAGAATCTAAGTGAATGCGATCCAGTATTGGTTGCAGCACATCCTGCGGACATTTGGCGCTTTGCATCGGATCCGTAAAGATAAATTGTCCTCCCTTTACTAAAACCCGAGAGACTTCTTGAAAGACTTTTTTGCGGTCGCCGCTATGCAAAATGGCGTCTTGCGACCACACCAGGTCAATGCTGCTATCGGGTAGTGCAATCTCTTCGAAACTTCCATCGATCACATTAATGGCAAGACTGATCCCTTCTTTTTGATTCAGTTCCCGATTTCGCTTATTTTGCGTTTCACTTAAATTTAGACAACCCACCTGACAACCAAATTTTTTCACGAGATAACGGGCTGAGCCACCGTATCCCGAGCCGATATCCAACACCCGTGTTTTCGAATCAAGATTGTTAACGGTCGCGGCCATTTTTTCTACGGTCCGCCGGCTGGCATCAAGAATGGAATCATTTTCAGATTCATAAAGCCCGATGTGAATATCTTCGCCCCCCCAAATCGTGGCGTAAAACCGATCGGCATCCGTACTGTTGTAATATTCCCGGGCCGTGTCGACGGTTGAGGAATAGGCCTGCCCTCCGAAATTGCCTAAGGATGCCGTGGGACGTTCCTCATTCTTATAGAGTTTTTCGGCCACATGCACATAAAAATCTGGATCTTCCACTTTGTGGGTTTCTTGAAAATCCGCATAGGTTTTGACCTGTTGAAAACCCACTTCATTCATAAGCCGCCGCGTATATTCTTTCCTCAGGGGATACATATTTAAATGAAAGATTTCTTTATCGGGAAAGGTATAGCGAAATCTGGCCAACCCTTCATCGACATATTCCGGTTCCGCGCTCACGTTATCCCCGCAATAATAATAGACATGCTTGGAGGTAAATCCATCATCTAATATGCCATCGTAATTCCGTTGATCCAGAATGAGCACCCCATCATGTTTCAAGGCCGTGTAAAATTCCGCCAGCGCTTTTCGCCGGTCTTGCTCTGCAAAAAGGTGAGTCAGTGAATTACCTAAGCAAATAACCGCATCATATTTATTGTGAATATCCCGGCTTAACCAGCGCCAATCGGCATGAATGGTCCGCATGATAAATCCGGCTCGCCGGGCGTTCTCGAAGGCTCTGGCTAACATCTCCGGGCTGCCATCCGCACTGGTGACATCAAATCCGGCCCGCAAGAGCCTGATAGAATGAAAGCCCGTCCCTGTCGCCACATCTAAAATGCGTTGAACCCCTCGCTCTTTCAAAAGCCGAATGAAAAAGTCACCTTCACTCGAGGCTCGCGCTTCCCAGTCAATCAGGTCATCCCATTTTTGGACAAAACTATGGACATACTCCTCCTTATATAAGTCCGTTTTCCGTTTGGCGATAGGATTATCTCCATACGCTTGCTTCTTACCCATGGGACTAACCTCCTCAAGAGCCGCGCCTCTGACTTCCTCCAGTAAGCGCGAGCGGGGCATTGGCGGGGAAAGACGAAAGGAACGCAGGCTCACATGCATCGTTCCTCAATCCCCTATGATTAGGAAATAAAAAAGGCCTCCGAACTTCTCTTGCGAGCGTTTGGAAGGCCCGATTGCGTACCGAAGAGCCTTGAATGTAACCATTTACACTCATGAGAGCAACCCTTTGGGCATAAAACCGCAGAATTTGTTCATTTGAATACGAAACTCGCGAAAAATCACTTAATTGTTTACATGTAATAGCCGCAGCTTTTTGCAAGACCACCACCCACAAGACCTTAAATTCATCGCTCGCCCTTTCACTCACTCATTCCTTGTTCACAAGGGTCAATTATGGTAGGGCTAAGCTGCAATGCGCTAAGGCTCCTTTTTCATGAATCCTTTCAAATCCAATACTCTCGTTTTCAATATCTCCGCCACCATGGCGTTTCTGTTCCTCTTATGGGGGGGAATAGCGCCGGATCATTTAGCCGCCATCACTGGAGCCCTTCAGACGGCCATGTTGGATTCTTTTGGTTGGCTGTATGTCCTGGCTGCCTCCAGCTTTCTTTTATGCGCCCTCTGTCTGATTTTTTCCCGATGGGGGGATATTCCGCTTGGACCAGATGATGCTAAACCAGAATTTAACCTTCTGACCTGGTTTGCCATGCTGTTTTGCGCTGGCATGGGCATTGGGCTGGTGTTTTGGGGTGTCGCCGAACCCACCTCGCACTTTCATGACCCGCCCTTCGGAAACGGGGGAACATCTCAGGCGGCACGCTTGGCGTTACAGTATTCCTTTTTTCATTGGGGACTTCACCCTTGGGGAATCTACACGATGGTGGCCTTAGCCCTGGCCTATTTTCAATTTCGAAAAGGCACACCGGGACTGTTTAGCCTGGGGTGCCAGCCGGTCTTAGGCAGGCATGCCACTGGCCCCTTGGGGTACGGCGTGGATGTGGTCGCGGTCTTTGCGACGGTTTTTGGCGTCGCCACATCGTTGGGATTTGGGGCGGTCCAGATCAGCGGAGGATTGTCTTATGTCTTTGGGATTCCTAACTCATTGACGACGCAACTGACTTTAATCGCCATCGTCACCATCCTCTTCATGCTCTCAGCCCAAACAGGCCTCCAACGAGGGATCAAATACCTTAGTAACTTGAACATGGTTTTGGCTCTCACCTTGCTGTCTTTTTTGCTGTTTCTGGGACCTACACATTTTATCATGACCGCCTTACCTTCAACTTTTGGGCACTATCTTCAAAACCTACCTACTATGAGCCTCAATCTCGGGCCATTTCAAGATTCTACCTGGATCCACGATTGGACCCTTTTTTATTGGGCCTGGTGGATCGCCTGGGCGCCATTTGTCGGTACATTCATTGCTCGAATTTCAAAAGGCCGAACCGTGCGGCAATTCGTGCTGGGAGTCCTCTTAGTTCCTTCGCTCTTCTGTGCCTTTTGGTTTACCGTCTTTGGCGGGACGGGAATTTCCCTAGAACTTTTTCAGAACGTGCCATTAAAAGGGGTCATGGAACAACAGGGTATGGAAGTGCTGCTCTTCACGGTCTTGGAGCAATTTCCGATGGGCACCATCATGTCGCTCATCGCTATCTTCCTCATCGGCACCTTTTTTATCACCTCAGCCGATTCCGCCACCTTCGTGCTTGGAACGCTCACAACCAACGGCAGCCTCAACCCACCCAACCACATCAAATTTACTTGGGGGGCGATTCAATCTTTGTCCGCCGCCATACTCCTATGGTCCGGTGGTCTCAAAGGCCTCCAAACCGGTGCCATCCTGGCTGCCTTTCCCTTCGTCTTCGTGATTATCCTGCTCATTATCTCCCTGCTCAAATCCTTCAAAGAAGAAGTGAGGCGCTGATTTCCCTTGAAAATCTGACTGGAATATCTTTGTCCATATCATCTAGTCAAAGAAAGTCTTGAATAATGAAGATATTAAGGGCCATATTTCGCCAGGAAGCTGTTCGCTATCAGTTGCATCGGGTCTGTTCAAAAATGTCGTCCAGCAAGGCCGCAGCCCTTTTTGCGCGCGGAGCGTACTGGCAGTACGTGAGCACGGAAAAAGGGCGAGAACGCCGCTGGCGGCTTTTTTCAACAGACCCAAGATATGACCTATGATAGAATATTACAGACACCGTTCCATCCTGAACTAACTATGAGCACTATTCTCAGCGTCATAGAATGTAAGAATTCCTCGTGTGGTCACACCATGTCGCAGGAAGGATATCCACACGAATGGCCGGATCGCTTCGTGCCCGATGACCATATTCATTCTGACTGGAACAATGAACTGACCCCGTTCTGTATTTGCTGTGTGCGCTGCGGGCACTATACGGGTAATAAGATCGATCGATCAAAACGGTCGTGGGCGTGAAGGATGCACTCAGAACTGGGCATGAACGCCCATGAAAAATCGACGTCCAGGTTCTGGGAAGCTGATATTCCGCGCGTAATTAGAATCGGTCAGATTTTCAATCATCAAAAACGGTCTGAAGCCTTCCCATAGCTGATAGGAGATTTTTCCATTGAGAAGCAAGAAATTCACTCGACTCTCTACGCCGATGGGAGAATTGGAGGGAAAGGCATCCGGCTCCCCGTCAATATAGGATAGTTGCAAACCGGCACCCAAACCCCAAGGTGCGTGATACTGGACTCGAGCATTGAGTTGGTGAACATATCGATTGAAGTTCGGCTCGTTGGGAGTATCGACGTGAATGTCGGTATACGTATAGTCCACTGACAATTGGGTAGACTCGGCTACGGTGACCGACATCAACGCCTCCACACCTGTACTGGTTAAATTCTCGATATTTTGGTCTTGTCCCCGACGTCCAGGCCCCGGCAGGCGTACGAAGTCAATTTTGTCCTTGACATCATTATGAAACCAAGTCACCCCGGCGATGATTCGACTATCCCACCAAGATTGCCTAGCACCGATTTCAGTAACAAGATTTTGCTCTTCATGTAATTCTGTATTACCAACTCCTCCATACAGATTGAATAAACGGGGAAGGCGTGTTTTACGACCAATAGCTGCATGAAGTCTCGTTGATGTCAAAGGTTGTAGAACAATAGAGCCACGTGGGGACACAGCCGAGATATGCCGGTCTTGATTAATAAAGAAAACATCATAATTGAGACCAGCGGAAACAAACACCATGGGTATAGGGTTCCACTCGACATCCAAGAAATATCCGGTGGTGAACGCATCATGTTCTTCTTCATCGCTATTGGCCCGCTCACGATGTTGGTCTTGTTTTAAGAATACCCCTCCTTTCACCTTTATCTGGTCAGTCACGGCAACGGTCGCTTGTCCATTCACACCTGTCACCGTATTCGTAAATTGACTGTTCCGGCTCACCGTTCTGAACGTTGAATCGCTAAAAACATCCAGCGAATTATGAAATCGATCAAAATACGCATTGCCTCGCAGATTCACCCGGTCGCCAATCGTGGTTTGTCCGTATAGATCAACATACCAACGCGACCAATCCACAAACCGATTAAAGGGTATACCGAATCGAGGAAAGGCTTGGGCATGAATATTCGGAGGCGTATCCAATTCCGCCTGATAATAACCAACAACAAGAGCCACACGATCTTCAACCCCAAAGTCGTACCCAATGTTGGCTGACACGTTCTGCTTGATGTAGCTGGATTGTTCACGAAATTCTCCGGGCTGCACCACCGTGGGGGAAAAGTCATTGGCAAGAGAAAACCCTTGGCTTCTCCGATAACTGCCCGTGATATAGTAGTTCAAATTTCCATACCGGGAACCATGTTCGGCCCAATAGTCCTGTGTGTTGTGAGCTTCATAGGAAATCGTGCTGCGAGTGTTGGGAATCGCCGTTCCGCGCTTCGTCACAATATTTATGACTGTGCCCAACGTGTTGGGGCCATAGGCAGGGTCGACAGGGCCTTTAATAACCTTGATTTTGGCTACGTTATCGATAGGCATATTTTCTAGGCGCAAGTCACCGAACCAGGCATCGTATACCGGCCGCCCATCAATCAACACGACGTTTTGCCTTGCTGTGAGCCCTCTGACGCTCGCAAAAGACTGTCCAGTTGTGCCGCCAACCGAGAGGAAAAGCCCAGGGACAAATCGAAGGGCGTCACCTAATGATCGTGCATGTTGGTCTAACAAGTCCTGATCCGTGATTTCAAAAATTGAGGTGGTCGAGCCAAGGGGCTGATTGGTGGAGTCAACAATCTCACCTAATTCAAAAGGCTGAAGACTTTGCTCTTCTTCTAAGAATTCAAATAGATCGTTGACAGGTGGAGACGAATCGATGGACGGCTCCCCCCACACCGAAGTGGTCGTCATTAATCCGAACAGGAGGAACATCCCTATCTGTTGACACAGCCAGAACGAGTACATGGTGGTAGGAGAAGATTCTTGCAAAAGTCGGACGAGACCTTTGACAAAGACCTTGAAACGAACTTTTGAGCTTTTTCTCAGTATAAGAAGATTTGTCACTCGAGGATCTGTATCTGTTTAGATAAATTCGGTATCTAAACAGATACAGGGACGACGTTTTGTTTGATAAAAAGACATGTGGGCATCTCTAAAAACTGTCCTTTTTCCCGATGGCGGCGTCAGCCGCGTGCTCAAATCCTCATGTATTGGCACATACACTCCGGTTTTCCGCGCGCCGCTTCCTTGCCCTCAGAAAAAATCACCAGTTTTTAGAGGTGCCCATGTATCAGGATGAAGTTGGGGAGGAATGTGTTGAATGAGGATACCGAGGGCCATGCCGTCAAGAAGACGCGAGAAGTCTGTGGTCACCTTGATTGCAGCGGACTATTCTGCAATCATGTTACGGATCTGAATAGATTTTCACAGCACGACCCATTTTCTTTAGAGATTTTATGCGCATCTCCCGCTATGTTAACCTATGCTTGCTTATGTTGTTTCCACCCATTTAAAGGCGCTCTGATGACTGAACAAGATTCAAACGTATCTCACATTACTACAACTGAAACAATGCTCCGGTTTTATGTGTTTTTAGGCCAGTATATTGATCGATGTTTGGACGAGGAGCATCGCCAATCACTTCCCGAGCAAGAGTTCCAACAGCATTTAGCCACAACCCACGACCAAGTGGTTGAATTACTGGGCACGAACCGGGTGGTAAAAGACAAAGCCGAAGTGGAGTTTCAGCGCATCACGGCGATGTGTCAGGATTATCTCAAGAACCCCGGCAGTGGAGACCAATCCCGTATTCTCCATACAGAACGGGAAGTCTTGCGAGTGAAAATGTTGGCGTTAAGTGACCTCTTGGCCGTTTTTCGATCAGTGTAATTCTCCCATTTTTCCTGCCCTCCCTGGCTCATCTTCCTCAGATTGACCGCAAAAAAAATCGTGTGGTAACGTCGAGCTCGGGTTTTCCCTAGGTAGTCTGAAAAACTACTCGCGGATATATTCATAGCCCTAGAGAACGATGGCTGATTCCGTCGCTGAACATATTGCCGCGTTAAATGATGAAGATTGGGGCGTCCGGGAAGACGCTGCGGTTGCGCTCGGTCAATTTGACGATCCTCGGAGTGTTCAACCCTTGATTCGCTTGCTACGAGATTCGGACCGTGCTGTACGGGAAGCGGCGGCGGCTTCTCTGACTGCCCTGGGTCAACCGGCAGTGCGCTCATTGGGCTTTTGCCTGAACGATCCAAACCTGCAAGTCCAAGAAACCGCAGCATCTATTCTTGCCACGATAGCCGATGAACAGGTTGTTGAACCCCTGCTAACCGCGCTCTTGAATCCCAATTGGATTGTGCGCGCCTCTGCCGCAAAAGGCCTCACGCGCATAAAAGATCCACGTTCGATTGAGACACTGATCGTACTGCTTCACGATAAAGTTCCTGCTGTTCGAGACGAAGCCTGCCGGACAATTCAGGCTCTGGGTAATGTTAGTATTCCTCCGCTTCTGAAAGGGCTGGAAGATCCCAATTGGCGAGTTCGATTGCGTGCCATCGAGGCCTTATCTCTCTTGAAGCCTAAGGTTGCAGTAGCGCCATTGATGAAACTAGTCATACATGATCCTGACACGGCCGTACGGCAGGATGCCGTCCGGGCTTTGGGCCATATCGGTGATGCTCATGCCATTCCTCTGTTAGTAGATGTACTCACGACGCCCTCCCTGCAGCTGAATGCCATTGAGGCTTTGGGAAACTTACGCGCTAAGGACGCTCTGCCGTCCTTGATGGCCCTTGTCCGGTCGCTTCCTGCAGACACATATGAAGAACGCATGGAGGGCTGCACGGACCCAAAATATAAAGAAGAACTGCCTCCCTTAGAAGCCGCAGTGAAAGCCCTCGCTAAAATTGGTGACCCCCAAGCGATTCCCATTCTTATCGGCGCCTTACAAAGTACATTGCTGCGCCAAGAGGCGGCGGAAGCGCTCACGCATTTCGGGGCAGCCGCCAAAACCCCGTTATTACAACTGTTGAAAACCACCAAGAATGACAATCTTCGTCGTCATGTGTTGGAATCTCTTTCGCAGCTCGGATGGCGTCCGGGACAAATTCGCCTCTAACTGATAGACACACCATGCCAAAAGAAACGTTCGAAACCATTATTTCTGAATTAGATCACGAAGAAGATTGGCGGCGAATGCGTGCCACGTCGACCTGTATGAAGGGTGGACCAAAGGCAGTCGAAGCCATTATTCAAGCCATTGGAACAGGAACGTCTCAGTATAAAATTGAAGCCATTAAAATGCTGGCCCGCCTGGGAGATCCTCGTGCTGGACTCACTCTGGCTGGACTCATGAAAGATGAGAATGAAGACGTTCGGCAGGCTTCCATGGATGCGCTAGAACACCTGGCTGGCGTGTTGGATGAGCCCACCGCCGCCGCACTGCTGGAACATTTGGAGGATGACCGCATTCAAGAACGCGTGACCAAGCTACTCGGAGTCATTCCTACGTCCATTGGGCCATTATCCGCACGCTTGAAAGATCCTGATGAATCCATCCGTCAGCGAGCTGCTGAAATTTTGTCTCAATTGCTGGATCCTCGATCAGCTGATGCCTTTGTAGATGCCATGGCCGACCCCAATCTTCGAGACCTGGCCACTGATACTTTGCGCAAGCTAGGTGCTATTCGCGATCGCATCGACCAACTCCTGGATGATTTACGTGATGTGGAAGAGTCGGAGCTGAAAGAAGGAGCCCGGCAAGAAACGGTGATTCAGTTGCATCACATTGGTCGACCAGCCGTTGAAATTCTTTTGGAATATTTAGAAGATGACGACTGGATCGTGCGGGAAGCCGTAGCCGACACCTTAGGTAAAATTGGTGACGTCCGAGCCGTTGAACCTCTTATGGACCGGCTCCGTTCTGACAAAGATACGGGCGTTAAGGAACATGCCTTGAAGTCCTTGGGATTGATCGGTGATGCCCGGCCAGTTGAACTCTATATTGAAGTCATTCCCATTCGTCCCCTTCGCATTTTGGCGGTGGAAGCTTTGGAAAAAGTGAAAGATGTGGAAGTGTTGCGGCCCCATGCCGAACTGTTTGCACGATTAAAGCAAGACCGTGATGGCTTAATTTCCTATAATTCCGGAGTCATCCTTGACAAACTGGAGGCCGCCGCTGCACAAATGGATGAAGAAGCTTGGGCTGGAAAGGAGTAAGATCCCATGACAGAGCAGAATCAAGTTGATCCTTTGTTATCAGCGCTACGAGACGACAACGAAGCTTTACGGGACCATGCAGCCTCCCGTTTGGGTCAAGTGGGCGCCGAGGCAATCCCGAAGCTGATTGATATGTTTTTGGAAGATGACTGTGTAATTCGTGAAGCTGCGACCAGTGCGTTGGTCCAAATTGGCGAGCCCGCGATCGATCCCCTCATTGAAGCGCTCAAGGAGGATGAAGAATGGTCGGTCCGGGAACAGGCGGCCACCGCTCTAGGAAAATTACGGGCCCAACAGTCTGTCGAACCACTCATTCATGCCCTTCGGCATGACAAGGACGGCGGAGTCAAAACGGCAGCCATTTGGGCGTTGGAACGAATCGGTCATCCGGACGCCGTCCCTGGTTTAGTGGATGCGTTAATGGATGCCACCCTGCGAGAGGATGCTGCCCGCGTCCTGAAAAAACTTGGCGATTCTCGTGCCACCGAGGCATTAGTGGAAGGTCTGCATGCGTCCAATTGGATTGTCCGCCGGCATGCCGCCGAAGCGTTGGGGAAAATCGGTGACCCAGAATCCATAGACCCGCTGATCGAGGCGTTAGCTGATGAAGACTGGCTGGTGCGCCGCAATGCCGCCGAATCCTTAGCTCGATTAAAAAATAGTCGCGCCATTGACCCTCTGGTTCCCTTACTGGAAGATGAAAATGAAATGGTTCGGGATACGGCCGAGGGCGCACTATCGAGTTTAGGCTGGACACCGAGTTCTTCAAAATAGCAATTGTTAATTAATATTTTGGCTTTGTTCACTTTCTATCTGAGGACACATCACTATCATGGCAAATGAAGCACCCACAAAACTCATCTCCATCGGACCCAAGTCAGGTACGAAAAAAGATGGCTTTAATCTTGTGACCGAAAAAGTCTCGGCGATTAATTTAGAGACCAATCAAATCGAAGTCGAGTTGTTGGCCTACGACGGGAAGACCGTGTTATTGGATGTCGGCGAAGAGGCCCTTGAAGACTTGCAGAACATTAAACTGGGCGATGGCGCCACTCTCCGCGTCGTTGAAGAAGATGGCAAACGTATCGTCAAGAGTTTCCGTATTCGCTCCAAGGACCCCAATGTGGCAGCGGCAGATGCGGCTCTCTTAGACCTTCATGATACCCATTGGCTGAATCGCAAGCATGCCATTGAAGTATTGGGCGAACTAAAGGTTGAAGCCGCCGTCAAACCCCTGGTGGAAATGTTGAATGATGAAGTGGGTGATGTTAGGCAACGGGCCTATGACGCGCTCATTAAAATCGGAGCACCATGTGTGCTTGAGGTCGTACCGCTCCTCACCAACGAAGAAGATGAACTCCGGCAATCTGCCACCGAAATTTTGCGAAAAATTGGGAAACCTGCCGTTGAACCCCTGGCACAGGCTTTAGGTGACGCAGACGAGAAACTTCAGAAACGGATTATGAAAGTTTTAGATCGAATGGGGTACAAGCGAAAGTAGCACCCTACAGGCCCTCGTTGTATGTTACTTCAAGGGGTTCTTTCCAGCTGATTTTCGGCCAACTGATACATAATAAAATCCTTGCTCAGCCATACGCTCCGGCTCATAGACATTTCTCAGGTCGATAAAGACAGGAGATTTCACTTTGGATTTTATCTGCTCGAGGTCTAAATTTCGAAATTGATTCCATTCCGTGACGAGAACAACCGCATCGGCACCTTCCACGGTCTGATAAGCATCTTGACAAGCCACCATATCCGGCAACACTTTCATTGACTCTTCTAACGCTTCTGGGTCATAGGTCCGTACTGTCGAACCTGCCTTGATCAGGTTCTCCGCGATGGCCAGTGCCGGGGAGTCTCGAATATCATCAGTATTGGGTTTAAACGCCAGCCCTAAGAGACCAATCGTTTTCCCCTTCAGTTCTCCAACCGCCTCTTCAATCTTTTCCAGCATTCGAGTTCTTTGCTGCTCATTTACCTGCTTAGTTGCCTTGGCGATAGTCATTTCATATCCGGCCTCAGACCCGATATTGATCAAGGCTGCGGTGTCTTTTCCAAAACAGGACCCTCCATAACCCGGCCCGGCGTGCAAAAATTTGGATCCGATTCGTTTGTCCAAACCCATTCCCTTCGAAACCATTTGCACATCCGCCCCCACCTTTTCACACAGATTAGCCATATCATTGATAAATGAAATTTTGGTGGCTAAAAACACATTGGAGGCATATTTAATGACTTCCGCGGTGGGAATATCCGTAATGACAATTGGCGCATCAAGCAGATACAACGGACGGTAGAGGTCCTTCATGATGGCCACCGATGCTTGACTATCGGCACCAATCACCACCCGATTCGGACGCATGAAATCTTCAATGGCGGAACCTTCCCGGAGAAATTCCGGATTTGACACCACGCCAAAATTACATGGTTTCGTTTGATTCTCTTCAATGAGTTTTTTGACCCGGACCGCCGTTCCAACCGGTACAGTCGACTTCGTGATCACTACCTTATATCCTGTCATACGTGACCCAACACTTCGCGCGACTTCATCGACAAACGATAAATCCGCCGACCCATCAGACCGCGAAGGCGTTCCGACAGCAATAAAAATTGCTAGGGCTTCGTCTACCGCTTTATTTAAATCCGTCGTGAACCGTAAACGGCCAGCTTGTATATTTTTGTCCACCAACTCAGCAAGCCCAGGTTCAAAAAACGGCACTTTCCCCTTTTCCAAAGAAGCGATACGTTTTTCATCCAAATCCATACACAGGACATTCAGTCCAAATTCGGCGAAGCAGGCTCCCGTGACCAATCCCACATATCCCGTCCCAATCACACTAATATACATGTTGCCGTTCTCCTTAGGTTATCTGAGGTAACTTTATTTAGTGCCTAACTTTTCGGAATTCCGAAAGTTTTTCTTTAGAACCAACATGAGTGGCTGTCATGAGACCGTTGCTTGACAGGCCATAGGGTGCGCACTAGAATCAATGCCATCTTCTTGTAAAAAGGGCGGGAATAGCTCAGTGGTAGAGCATCGCCTTGCCAAGGCGAGGGTCGGGGGTTCAAATCCCCTTTCCCGCTCCATTTTCTTTTTCCTCCTACTCACTTCCCAGACCTCTATTCTATCCTATTTGTTCCTTTGACTAAACATCTATCACAAAGATAATCCACCAAGGCGTAGATTCTTCCCTCATCCTTGAAAATTGCCGAGCTGTAAAACTGCTGGGCACTCCTTCCCATACGGCACCTCGCCGAACTTCTATATACCTGACCTTGACCGACGCCAAGATGTTTGTACGAGAAGTTGTCTGAGCAGGAAGCTGCTTCCGGATAGCCACAACCGTCGACAGGTCTATTTTTTCACCAACCGTCAATAAAGACAAGTCCCGATAGACCCCCCCGAAGATTTGCGGAAGAGTCTCCGGAGTAAAAACAATGTTGTGTGGGCGATAGACATCATCTTCTACTAACTGGCTCAGTATCTCCCAAAACACTTCATCATCGATCGCGGATAACACTGCCATCCGTGAGCGACTTCCCACCGTCTGCAACAACGCCAATGGACCTATCACATCGAATTTCCATGGCGGAAACGTAAGCGTTTGGCCTTGATGAGCTACTTCCAATACCTGCTCTCCATCAAAGCGAGTCAGATTGAACCGGCCCCGAGTTGTTTGCAGATGCTGCTGAATCAAGCGGGAATCGAGACGGGTAGGTTCAAATGCAAACGTGGGATTAGCCGGGGCATGACATGTCGCGATGGTGTATCGCGGCAAAGCATCCCTGGCCTGACCGAATTGCTCCACATCCATTCCTTCCCAAAACTTGTAGTGCAACTCTTTGGTGGACAAGCTTTTTAGATACCGCTCACGCTCCTGATTTTTATGATAGACCCCACCCACCTGCGAGCCGGGAAGTAATCGATCGAAGGCATGCAGGGTGAGAAACTTCGACTGGCTTCGTAGTGGGGGAATATATTGATCAACGAGTTCTTGTTCGAACGTTAAATCACCCGCCCCAATATCAAGCAAAGAAGGGGCTTGAGCATGCAGAAGCACATCATAGGGATTGCGGCCTTCCCGCAAATAGCCTTCCAGTTGGGCCCCGGAAAGATGGCCCCCAACTTCGTCGTTCCCTTCTGGATTGGCCAAAAGGCCCCATACCATGAGTGCACGGACCGCTTTGGAAGGTGGCAGGCCTGTCAAATCTTTTAAGGTATCATGGATTTGTTTCGTTTTGATTTGGCTTCCAAATTGCTCAAGGACCTCTATCAAACATTGTTGAACAGTCGGGCAAATTGAAGCTTGTTGAATAGAGTCCACAAGCAAGGGAAGCGTCGAGGCTAGCGATTCTGGAGCCATGAGTTTTCGACTGGCTTCCCAATGCTGCGGATACAACTCCCGGCTCGCTTTCACTTGCGCACGAAACTCTGCACTATCCAACATGTGACGCCCTACTCTTAATGAAAGCTGTTTCTCACAAACTTCTCATGGTTTTCACCATACCTGGCCCGATAAGAACGACACAAGAAAATTTCCTTCGTTCGACGGACCGTCCAGTCCTGAGGTTTTTCTCATGCTCCTTACTTCTCACTTTTCACTTCTTACTGGTCTAGAGACCGCCGCTAGCGGCTTTTTTAAACAGACCCATATTGCCCCAGTCCAGGGACTATGGTACACCATCCTCCATGCCAAAGCTTTCTATTTTTCACCATCTACGGCCTTTCGCCCTGGTCATCTTCTCATGCACAATTTTTCTGTTAGGTGCCTCAGGGTGTCATACGCTTCAACCAGCACCAGCCCTTGAAGTAGGGCAAATTTATCATGTTGAAGAACAGCGGCAGATCTCAATGCAAGACCTCACCCCTCATCTTTTGAACGCCGATGTCATTTTTCTTGGGGAGGAACATTACACACCGTCTCATCTTGAAGCCGCGGAAACAGTGCTCAACACGTTGCTTGCCCACCAGGTTCAACCGGCGCTCGCTATGGAAATGTTTAGCTGGGATGGACAGGTCGGGTTGGATCATTATATCCAAAATCCCGACTCTTCCCTTGAACAGGTAATTGAAGAATCGAAGTGGAGTGAAAACTGGGGAGGAGAATTTGCGAATTACCAACCACTGGTCGCGTTTGCGAAATCACATCAGTTGGATTTGTTGGCACTGAATCCTCCCCGCGCTCTGGTCCGGTTGGTCGCGACACAGGGTTTAACGAAGGCGATGGCCGATCCAGAAATGGCGAAATGGTCCATTCCTGATTTAGTCACAGATGACGACGAATATGAAAACCTGATATTCGAACAGATCACCGCCTGCCACGCCGGACTGTCCGACCAAGTATATCGAAGAATTTTTGACGCATCGATCTTTCGGGATGAAGGAATGGCCCAAGTCATTGGAAAATATCTTGACAACAAATCTCCTTCAGAAGGTCCCCTGGTCAGCTATACTGGAGGAGGCCATATTCAATATCGTATTCCCGTTCCCAAGCGCGTTCAACGCACACATCCCGACGCCAACATTCTCACTATCTACCTAGTCGCATGGGATCCCTCGAAAGAAGATGAAGTTCTTGATGCACTCAAGAATGGTATTGCCGATATTATCTGGCTGACACCCTTGGGCCCCAACGGTGTACAAGCAAAATGTTGAACATTTTTTTAATAAACTGACAAATTCCTGTCATTGTGAAGGAGGAAAACATGGCTGATCCAATTGTTATTCCACAACGCACACCCTATGTCATGGATATGGAACCCGGGACCTATTATTGGTGCCAATGCGGCCGTTCTAAGACTCAGCCTTTCTGTGATGGATCACATACGGGAACGGACTTGTCTCCCATGCAAGTCGAAATCACAGAAAAAAAGAAGGTAGCCTGGTGCGGATGCAAGCACAGCAAGAAACCTCCCTTTTGCGATGGCTCACATTCCCGTCTTGATCCTTAACATCGTGGAACGAGCCAGATCCTGGGAAACCTACTCCTGTAACCAACGATTATCCTGCAGAGAGCTATCCTAAATATAGATGTTTACACTTAAGATAAAAAACTTAAAACAATTCACTCATTTTTACTTGCATCCTAGAAATAAAATTGTCTACAATCTCGAAAGTTTTTGGAGAGAGTAAACAGTGCCGCACAATTGCAGGGCTTTATTTTAGGTGAGAAAGTGAGGATGTTCCTATGAGTCGGATTTTCACACTATGTACCATGTTTCTGTTAGCAGCTGCACCGGCTATGGCTAATGCCCCAGGCGGAGGGTATGAAGGTATCACCGCTATGTATTATGGAATTATTGCTATAATTCTTGGGTATGGGGCCTACGACATTTTCTTCAAGACCTGATCGTCTTTATTCCGATTCAGGACAGAAACCTTCTATCCCATCCGGAAAACTTTTGTTGCCCTTCTACGACTCTGAAGAGGGACAATGTTTTTCTGTTCCCTCACAGCCAATTCTTTAAGAATCGGTTGGAGTGTCTTCCACACATTCTGCACCACAATAGAATATCCTTCCCCAGTGGGATGAATGCCGTCACCCTGGTTCAAGTGTCGATGAGTCGCAACACCCTCCAACAAAAATGGAATCAACGCGACATCATGCTCTTTGGCTAATTGTTCATACATGTGAGAAAATTCACGAGTATAGTCCTCTCCATAGTTAAGAGGAATACGCATACCCGCGAGCACAACAACCACGCCTTTGGCCTTCAAACGGCTAATGATTGCATGAAGATTTTTGTAGGTTTCTGTCAAGGGTTGCCCTCGAAGACCGTCGTTAGCACCCAATTCTAAAATGACAAGAGTTGGATGGCTCTTCAAAATCCACTCCACACGCCTCAGTCCACCGGCCGACGTATCAGCCGAAACTCCTGCATTAATCACCTCATAATGGTATCCCTGTTCTTTTAGCCATTTGGCTAATTGTTCAGGATAGGCTTCATCTGATGGCACACCTAAGCCAGCAGTTAAACTATCTCCAAATGCCACAATCCGGGGAAGAACGCTCTCAGCCGTCTTTCTGGATTGGCGAGTGACATTGAGATCTTGCGCAATGTTTCTGTCTTGAAGTCTCTCTCCTGTTTCGATCCGAGCCACAGGTGCATCGTTTTGCACCTCACATCCCCAAAGAGCCAGACAGAAAAGAGCCAACCCTGGTACGATACACACATTGCGAAGTACGTGAGTCAAAACCTTCATTTCAGCATTCTCTGATTCCATCATTCAAACACTGTGCACAATTCTTCATCGGATTCGCAAAAGCTTTCAAGAGGGTCGTCATCGGGTCAGCCCCTGATCTCCGTCAATGAATTGAGCATGGAACTCTCAGCGGGCAACTTCTCTGTCAAGATTTTACAAGATATTTCCTTTGAAGTTCCGGCCAATCAAGTCTTGGCTATTGTTGGACCATCAGGAAGCGGAAAATCCACATTGCTTGGCCTCCTTGCTGGGCTTGATCAACCCTCGCAAGGCAACATTTCCATTCACGGGACGAACATTACCAGCCTCTCTGAAACAGAGATGGCACACTTCCGGCGCCAACATATCGGATATGTCTTTCAAGCGTTTCATCTTATTCCAACATTAACAGCCCTTGAAAATGTGGCCCTTCCGCTTGAACTTCAGGGATTGCCCACCGGCAGCGAACGGGCCAAGACGCTGCTCCATGCTGTCGGATTGGATCAGCGTTTTCATCACTACCCTGTGCAACTCTCGGGAGGCGAACAGCAACGGGTGGCTTTGGCCAGGGCTTTTATTAGCCAACCTCCGCTTCTTCTCGCCGACGAACCGACAGGTAATTTGGACAGTGCCACAGGAAAACTCGTCATCGACCTACTATGGCAACTCCATGAGCAGCACAACAGCACCTTAATCCTGGTTACTCACGATATGGCACTGGCTACTCGCGCTCAACGTATTCTCACGTTACAAGATGGTACGATTGCTCAGGATACGTCCCAGCCTTCTTAAGAGCCAATAAACCGATGACACCTTTTTCTCTGAAATTGGCCTGGCGCGAAACCTCCAGATCCTGGTCACGCTTTGTGTTCTTATTTCTCTGCATCGCTTTAGGCGTCGGCGCCATTGTGGCCGTGGATCTCTCGGCCGCGAATATTGAACAAGTCATATTGGGAGACGCCAGAAGTCTGTTAGGAGGCGATATCGAACTCTCCTGGCGTCGCTCGATGAGTAGCAAAGGACAACAGGTCTTAGATTCTCTAGCTCAACGAAAGGTCGTGATGTCGCACGTCACAGAGTTAGCCGCCATGGCGTCTATCGCACTGGATGAAAAACAAGGTCATCAGGCACAGCCCACGTCACAACTCGTTGAACTCAAAGCTCTTGATACATTGTATCCCCTCTACGGCACACTGGCAGTTGAACCCCCTGTCTCAACCGATCAACTCCTTGCACCTGCTCAATCAGGTTGCCAACCTCGCTCTTGTTTTGGTGCCATCGTTCAAAAATCCTTGCTGATTCGCCTGAAGTTGGATCTTGGCAGCCAGCTACGTATTGGGCAAACCAACTTTATGATTACAGGGGTTCTGATAAAAGAACCAGACAAAATTGCCACAGGCTTTAGTCTTGGACCCCGGGTCATGATTTCACGAGCCGCGCTGGACAAGACGGAACTGGTCAAAACCGGGAGCCGGATACATGAGCGATACCGGTTACACCTCTCTCCCTCCTACAATCTGAATCAATTATTGGGAGAACTTCGTGGTCGCCTGAGCCCAGAAGGCGTTCAAATCAATTCCTACCGTGATGCGCAACCACCCCTTCGCCGTTTTTTAGACCAATTAACACTCTATCTCGGCCTGACCGGACTGACGATTCTCCTGGTCGGAGGCATTGGTGTCGCGTGCACCATTCAAGGATTTATCACTCAAAAAGTTCCTATCATTGCCACTCTCAAAACTCTCGGGGCCGACTCTTCTCAAGTGATGAATATCTATCTCACGCAAAGTCTGCTCTTGGGAGGTATTGGCAGCCTCGTGGGAGGATTACTGGGAATTGGACTTCACCAGGGCTTTCCTCTCTTGCTGAAGGGCATTATTCCTGACACCTTTGCCATGGAACCCGCACTGACGCCTATTCTTCGAGGCATGGCTCTCGGTACCCTGGCGACGCTAGCTTTTTCCCTATGGCCATTGCTGGCCATTCGCCAAGTGTCCCCCGCTCTTGTCTTTCGTCAAGATGTGGATCAACCCAACCTTCACGCCCAAACCCCCGGCTGGACCACGAGATGGATCACAGGACTCAAATCCTGGTGGCAAGATCGTATGCGAAGAATGGTTACGCTTGGTATTGCCGCATGTTTGATAGGGTTGAGCATCTGGCAAGCCCATTCGTTTTCGCTGGGCTTGTTCTTTTGTGGGGCCTTTGTGGTTGCCATTGGGGCCCTTCTGGGTGGCACAAGCCTCTTATTCTCTTTGCTAAGACACATATCCTTTCCACAAAGATGGTTGTTGCGCCATGCGACCAACAATCTTCAACGACCTGGAAATTTCACGAAGGCTATGACTCTAGCCATTGGCATGGGTGTCATGCTCATGACCACTCTCGTCATTGTACAGGACAGGCTGCTTGACCTCATCGAAAATCAAATTCCGACCAACGCACCCTCGTTTTTTTTCATTGATATCCAACCCGATCAACAGGCTTCCTTCAAGCACGTGTTAGAACAACACATTCCAGGCTCACCCTATGACGTAGTCCCTGTCGTACGCACCAGGCTCACCGCCATTGATGGTCATTCCATCAATCCCGAAGAGCATAAGGGAAAACGAAATGGCTGGTATTTTACGAGAGAGTATGTCGTGACCTCCTTCCAATCCCTTCCAAAAGATAATATTGTGACGCAAGGAGAATGGTGGGACAACAAGCTCCCCCAACATTTTTTTGATCGGACGCAAACCCCAAACGACCTCCCAAGGGTCTCGGTCGAAGCAGAGGCCGCGAAAAATTTGGGACTGCGGGTGGGATCTACATTCAACTTAAATATTCAAGGTGTGCCATTTGTAGCACAAGTCTCTAGTCTTCGTGCCGTCGACTGGAGCTCTTTTTCCATGAATTTTTTTATGATCGCCGAACCAGGCTCACTAGATGGCGCCCCTCTCACCTATATCGCGACGGCCAAGGTTCCTCACACAATGGAAATTCCCTTGCAACAAGCCATTGTGGGAGCCATGCCCAATGTGACCGCTATTCATGTGGGGGACGTGTTGGACAACATCGCAAAAATTTTTCGGCAACTCGCAATCGGTATACGGGCACTGGCGGTACTCTGCATTATCACTGGGGCCATCGTGATGATCGCAGCGATCTCAATCAATCGCTATCGACGATTACATGAACTCGCCATTCTCAAATCCCTTGGTGGCAATCGTGGTCTCTTGTTGTTTTCACTCTGCACAGAATTTGGATTCATTGGAGCCTTTGCAGGAATGGTCGGATTAGTCTTAGGTTGCTTACTGTCTTGGATGGTTGTCTGGGTGTTTCTTGATGTCACATGGGCCTTTACGGCTACCTCGTTCCTCATTGGACTCCTTCTCACGATCGGCCTCACCCTCTTGACGGGATTTTTGGGAACCTACCGCTTGCTTGGCTTCCCTCCTCTTGCTGTCCTGCGCCAAGAGTAAAGCTAGCCGAATTTTCTAAAAAATCGGAACCAGGGGAAAATCATCACTGGCCCTGGAGACATTTTTGAAAAAAAGGATACACGCTGTATCTTTTTGTTCAGGATTTCCTGAAGAATCCTACCGTAAACCCTCTGAGGATTATGAGTTTTAAAAATCTGATTTCAAGAATTTGTCAGCATTTCTATAATTTCCAATCAGTTATAAAGGTTATCTCTTGATTCTTCCTTGTCCGACTCAGCCCTATTAATTGGTACAGATATTGCTCTCATTTCAAAATATTACACATTGAAGGAAACACCGCACAGTGGAACTACTAGCTGCTATTTTTGTTACAGGTCTCGGAATCATTGGGGGAATATTTTGTATCTGGAGCAAATGATTGTTATTTAAAGGATGGAGACCACACTCATGTCCAAAACCATGCTAATCATTGAAGACGACGTAGCCAGCCGGGATCTCCTTCGGCTGATTTTTGACTATGAGGGATTTCACTGCCTGGAAGCGGAAAATGGCGAACAGGGATTGGCGGTGCTGGAATCCCAGCACATTGATATCATTATTCTAGATAATGGCATGCCAATCATGACTGGTTTACAGTTTCTTGAACACCTTCGACAAGGCAATCAACATTCTATCCCGCCAGTCATCATGACCACTGGGTTACTCACGCCAGAAGTTCAGGAACAAGCGGAAAAATTGGGAACCTATGCTATCATTAGCAAGCCCTTTGATGTGGGTGAAATACGCGCCCTGGCCAGCCAGCTGTGCGGTACTCCATCTGCGATTCATGACAGGTCTAGTCTGGCACCGAAATAGTCCTCATGAATTTCATAATCCTACAGTGTATTAACTCTCAGATACCCCCTCTACCCCCAGGCCCCATACGGTTGAATTAACCGCCTTTTCTGTATGATGTCCCCATGTTCGTCAATGCGTAAATTTTTAACTTTGGAGGTTGTGATGGCACAGCATTTGGTTTGAACAATCATGCCACCTTACATCCCTACTTGATTCTTTTCTTCGCCTTATTCCTCATCAGCTTCCCTCACACGCTTCGTCACAGTCATCAACAGCCTTTCCTCGATGTCGGCAACTGCCGTTGCCCACGCTCTTTGTGCTGCAACTGAAATAGGTCTGATACATATAACGGAAGACTCGCTTCGCTTTACGCAGCTTACCACTTCACATCAGCCTGGGAATGGGAATACGGAAATCATGAACAGGAGTGACGGCAACTTAAGCAATAACTCCAAATCGTGACCTTCAATTTGATGACCAATTCAAGTTTAGGAAAGCGAGAGGATGGTGGTTTAACTTTCCGATAGTTTTTGTGGAATATCCGCGGGGAGGTGGGCTAACAGATTTCGGATGGACATGACAAAATCTCCGGGTCTTTGAACAAGAATCTGATTGGGGTTGGGGGTAAAATGGCGTAGATTGAATGTGAGAAGAACAGGGCAATGGTTTAGAACTGCGGCCGTCAGAATTGGGAGGTCTTTCCAATGTGCCTGCCCTTGAAATTTCTTGACTTCTCTCGGTGTTGGATCGGTGACAAAATGTAGGCACCGACTCATGAGCAATTGGAGCTCAGGAAGCTTTTCCGGCAATTTCTTATTCATATTGCGATGAACTTCCTCTTTGACCTGTCGAGAAGTGAGACACTTGAGGAGAGTGATTTCCCCTAGGCGTAGAACAAGGTGGCTGGCGCCATGCTCGCTTGGAGCTGCTGCCCCAGCAAAAATGACATCCGCATCAAGAAAGACGATTGGTGGGGTCATCAACCTTTAGACGTTGACTTTCGTCTGGCAGGCTTTTCGCGTTCTTTTCGGAGGGCGGACAACATATCCGTAATGGTCATGCCAGATTCATTGCGAGCTCGCTCTATTTCCCTGGCAAGTTCAGGAACCATGGGGACCATGGGGGTCAACACAAGAATTCCATCGACATCAACTATTCTAAATGTATCGCCTGGTTGAATATTGTATCGTTCTCGAAATTCTACAGGTAATGTGACTGCGCCTCGTTGCCGTACTTGAATGGTTGCGTCCATATCAGATCTCACAGAAATTCAGTAGAAGCAGATTTATTGCTTGCAGTGTACCTCACATTGGCATTGATGAGCAAATGTACGCTCAATGGCCAAGGTCTAAACCGTTTATGGTGAGACCATGAAACAGGGATGAAACATCAACTTGTTTGACCAGCGTTGGTCCTGGGGTATAGTTCATTGCTAAATCTTTCATGGCATCTCCGATCAGAGAATCTGCTGGGCGTCAAAACCTACTCTTTCTTCAACTGACCCTTAACCTAAAGACGGCGGTTGAACGCGAAAAAGCTGTGCAAGCAATTTACACATCCCAGTAGAACGGGTCGTGTAACCGTTCCTCACCCAAAACGAGACATCCCGCTTGGAACCCTGAAGAGCATTGAACAACAAAGCGGCCTTGTACTGAGATAGGTCACTCACAGAGGGAGGAAGAAAACCATGGACTATATCGCAATTATTCACAAAGACGACGGGAGCCACTACGGTGTAAGCTTTCCTGATTTTCCAGGCTGTATCACAGCCGGTCGCACCGTCGATGACGCAAAAGATATGGCGGCTGAGGCACTAGCCCTGCATGTCGAAGGGTTGCAGGAAAATGGTGAAGATATTCCCAAGCCTTCGAGCCTTGAAGCCATTATGCAATCGCCAGATTTTGCTGATGGCGTGGCGTTTTTAGTGAACCTTCGACAGCCCGACAGAACAGTGCGCGTAAATTTGACGATGACTGAACGCGAACTACAGGTTATTGATGCGGCGGCGGCCCAAGGAATGAAGCGCTCTACCTATCTGGTCAAGGCCGGACTTCAATCCGCGCCCTAAAGTCTGTGCAACAATACATCGAATGAATTAGCGGCTAAGAAAGCCGCTGGCGGCTTTTTTCAACCGACCCCTATTTGCCAAAGAATTGTTTTAGTAACCCCTTTCCTTCGTCCATCAGCTTCTGAATTTCTTGATTATCCCCCTGCAAAACCTTTTCAAGACGTTTTTCAACTTTCTTTTGTACCTGTCTTCCAATTGATTGACTGTCCAAACGAAACACCGGATCCTGTGCCGTTCCTTTTACCACAAATGGCAGTTGCAGCTGTCCACTCTGCCGGACCATTTTCGCCATAGGAAACCGACGAACGATTTTGTCGGCAACGGCCGATGGGACACCAATTGTTCCCTGAAAATTCACGGATTGATCCAATCCTAGCTTTCCAATGCTCCGCAGGGAAACATTCGGGGTGGAGGCAATGAGTTCTTGAACAGCCAATCCATCTGCTTCCAATGCGGTTCTGGCATCAATCAACGAATATTGTGTCGCACCAGTGGGTTTCCCGAGTATGCCTGATATTTGCAAGGCATCCTCAATGGTTTTTACGAGATCAAAACCAATGACTTCGCCTTCCCGTAAGGTCAGTTGAACAGGGCCGGTGATCTGTAGTGGCTGTGAAGGTGAAAAAACACCCGTCACATTCCAGTCCAACTGTCCCGTTCCCGTCATGCTGAGTGAAGAAGACCGCAGCACTTTGTCTAATGCGTCAATTGAAAAGTCGTGAAAGGTCCCTTGAGCCGAAAAAGCAAAAGGCGGGCCGTCTTGATTCATCTCACCCTGAGCCATCACAGACCCTTCAAATACCTTGGCCTGTAAAGATTGGAGAAACAACTTCTTTGCTTGTGCTTGGGCCTCAAAGTGAACCTGCTCTAATGAAAAAGGTTGTTGGACCGGAAGAGACAGGGGAAGGTCTTGCGACGCCAGAGACAGAGACGTCCCTTTAAGAGAAAAAGCTGACGGCGTGCCCGCTCCCGATACTTGAATCGTGGACTGCCCCAGATGAAGATTGGCACGAAAGGGATTGATGGTCAGTTCCGATGGCTGTGCCTGTGGATCTTTCGCAACAAGGAGGGTCACAACATGTGCTTCCACTTGCGATACGCTGACAGGTTTTTCCAAACCCAATTCGATTGGGACATCAACAGTTGAAGCCTTAGGAACCTGCACATCCATTGTCAATTTTCCCTTGAGCACGTTTCCCTGAGCTGTGATGCCTATCTTGCCCACATGACCATCGATATCCATCTTTGGAATATCCAAATTGGCTTGAATGGGTCCCAGCCGTCCATTGACATCAACGGGCAGGTTGTACGGCATCACCGTACCATTCAACTGAATTTGGGCCGTTTTCCCAATGGCCACAGATTGCGTCCCTAACGCAACACGTTGAATGTGATACGTCTGCGAAGGCTGATGCATACGATCTTCAAAGTCCACGGTTCCACCAGTCATGGAAAACTGCTCCACTGCAAACACACCAAGTAAAGGAGAAACAGGGTCTGCCGGTTTTCCCGAATTGTCTGGACCGGTGTCAGGAGGAGACACTTTTCCCATCGTCGAGGTATTGAGTTCGCCAGTCTTGGATCGAATGACCCGCACAACCGGATTCTCAATCAAAACACTTTCCACCTGCACACGCTTCTCGAAAAGCGGCCTCCATTGAACGACCACCTGCACAGATGGCACAGTCATAAACGGCTGTGGACTGAAGGCAGGATCATCCGCGATCACCACATTCCGCAGTTGTACGCCCAATGTCGGGAAAAGAGTCAGCCGGATATCTTCCACATCGACCTTGCGAGCAAGCGCTTCTTCAACGATCGGCAAATACTGATCCCGATACCGATTGAGATCCAGTAAAAAAGGCAGCAGAAGAACAACCACAATCAGAAGGGCAAAGACAACGGCAAGTGCGATCATGACTTTCCTCATCACAACAGGTTCCTTCTATGGAAAACGAGGGGATACATTATCTTAGCATGTCTCGCACTCTCGGGAAGAAGGGAAAGACCCGAGGCACACGACCAATGCTTCTGATTTTGTCTCGCACAGAGAAATCTTTTCCAACATTTGCTCAAAGGATATCGACAGCAGCCACTCCATGCGTTATCTTCTGTCCTCTTCATGCTTCTCGTGTCATCATGACTAATCAACGTCAACAGACTCCGCCTCTTCCAATCAAACATGTGGTGTTGGTGGATGCGTCGGGATTTATTTTTCGAGCCTTCCACGCCATTCGCATCATGAACAATCCAGCAGGTACCCCCATCAATGCAGTCTATGGATTTACGACGATGCTCATGAAATTACTGGACGATATGAAGCCGGATCACATTGGAGTGATTTTTGACTCTGTCCGAAAAACCTTTCGCAACGATATCGACCCATCCTATAAAGCCAACCGTTCAGAACCCCCGGAAGAATTAGTGCCACAATTTGAACTGGTGCGAGACGCCACCCGCGCCTTCAATTTGGACTGTATTGAGTTGCCAGGGTTTGAAGCTGATGATCTGATCGCCACCTACACCAAGCAAGCGTCAGAAGTTGGTGCCACCGTGACAATCGTGTCATCGGATAAAGATCTGATGCAGCTGGTGTCAGACCAGGTCAGCATGTATGACTCTATCAAAAATCGAACAATTAGGCCGGAACAGGTTCAAGAAAAATTTGGTGTCCCGCCTGAAAAAGTCGTGGATGTTCAATCACTAGCCGGAGATTCTACAGACAATATCGCGGGCGTCCCTGGAATCGGCATCAAAACTGCCGCGCAACTGATTCAAGAATATGGCGACTTAGATTCCTTGCTCATGCGGGCAGGGGAGATTAAACAAAAAAAACGGCGTGAAAACTTGATCGAACATGCTGATGACGCCCGGCTTTCTCGAGAGCTTGTCCGGTTGCGGGACAATGTTCCGACACAAATCCCTCTAGCAGCGCTTGAGCGCCGTGACCCCATCCTTGAACACTTAGAGAGATTTCTAACGGAACATGGGTTCAAGTCCATTTTGGCTCGCATTCATAGTCGACGTTCGAAAGCTGACTCCTCTGCTCCGCCATCATCTCCTCCCACGGCTAGCCCATCTCTTGATTCCCCACGCGGAGCTAATGCACCTCACCCCTCAGTTCCTTCCGAGCCAGAATATGAACTTGTCCAAACCATACAAGCCTTAGAACGTTGGATTGATCACGCCTTCCAGCAAGGCCTAGTGGCTGTGGATACTGAAACCACTTCATTAGATCAAACCCGAGCCGAATTGGTTGGAATTTCCCTCAGTCTGGAACCGGGGAAGGCCTGTTATATTCCCCTTGCCCATGTGACACCGGGAACCACGACCTCGACAGATTTATTGTCCGCTGGGCACTTGGAATCGGAAGCACCAAAACAAATCCCACGTGATCTTGCTCTTGACCGTTTACGGCCCCTGCTGGCTGATCCCAGCGTCTTAAAAATCGGCCAGAACATCAAATACGACATGGTGGTTTTAGAACGATATGGGGTAGCCATCAGTCCCGTCGATGACTCCATGCTGTTGTCCTATGTCTTGGAAGGAGGCCTACACGGCCATGGTATGGATGAACTCGCGCAACGGTACCTTGGACATACCACCATAAGCTACAAAGAGGTGGCCGGAACAGGAAAATCACAAGTCACATTCGACCAAGTCCCTCTGGACACAGCTCTCAACTATGCTGCAGAAGATGCTGAAGTCACCTTTCGCCTTCACCAATATTTAAAGCCCCGTCTGATCGAAGAACATCTGACGACGGTCTATGAAACACTTGAACGGCCTTTAATTCCGGTGTTGGCGGCCATGGAACGCAGAGGGATTACGGTCGACGTGGCTCAACTCAAACAAGTATCCCAAGAACTCTCTCGTCGCCTGCATGAACTGGAAGAAGACATTCATCGCTTGGCGGGAAAATCATTCAACGTGGGATCTCCCAAACAACTGGGAGAAGTGCTGTTTGACCATCTAGGCTTTGAAGGCGGGAAAAAAGGTAAAGGTGGAAGTTATGGAACCGGCGCCGATGTCTTAGAGACACTTGCCGCCCAAGGCCATGAACTTCCAACTCACGTTCTGGAATGGCGCCATTTAGATAAACTCCGCAGCACCTATGCTGAGGCTTTGATTCAGCAAATCAATCCTGAGACTCATCGTGTCCACACATCGTATGCCATGGCCTCGGCTGCAACCGGTCGGCTGTCATCGACAGACCCCAATCTCCAAAACATTCCCATCCGCACGGAAGAAGGCCGGAAAATTCGTCGAGCCTTTGTGACAGAAGAAGGCTGTCAACTCATGTCTTTGGATTACTCTCAGATTGAATTGCGGCTCTTGGCTCACGTGGCGGACATTGCGGTCTTAAAGCAAGCCTTTCGCGAAGGACAAGACATTCATGCTCTCACCGCCAGTCAGGTGTTCGATATTCCAAGAGAAAAGATTGATTCAGGAACGCGGCGAATGGCCAAAGCCATTAACTTTGGCATCATCTACGGTATCAGCCCATTCGGCTTGGCCCGGCAATTGAATATCGAACAATCGGAAGCGGCTTCCTATATCAAATCCTACTTCGACCGATACCCCGGCATTCAAGACTACATGGAACGCACCAAACAATTTTGCCGCGAACATGGTTATGTTCAAACGCTATTCGGCCGGCGCTGCCACGTCCCAGCCATCCACGACAAGAACCCGGCTCGACGAAATTTTTCGGAACGTGCCGCCATTAATGCTCCGCTCCAGGGAACAGCAGCCGACATTTTAAAGCGAGCCATGATCCGTGTGCCCGCAGCCTTGGAGCAACATGGGTTAACGAGTCAGGCCTCCATGTTATTGACCGTCCACGATGAACTGATCTTTGAAGTACAAGAATCCGCTCTGGAACAAACCGCCAAGGTGGTGAAGCAGGTAATGGAGTCAGCCACACTCCCAGCCCTAGAACTCTCCATTCCCCTCACCGTCGATGTCGGTCAAGGCCCATCCTGGGATGACGCACACTAACAATGGGGCTTAAAAAAGCCGCTGAGGACTTTTTTCAGCAAACCCTACATCACTACATAATGATGCCGTTGAAAAACGCTCTCATCTTATCCAGTTCAATTTTATGACCTTGCTGCGTTTCAACCCAGGGCGGCTCACAATGGGTTTTGTTCCTCAAAACCCACGCACTGTACTTTCCATAGGCAATCATCGTTTCATTTAACACATCAATTACTAATTTATTGTCTACAAGATCTGTAATATCCGCGACTGGATCTACGACAAGCGGCCCAGCCCCAAAGGGTTTATATTTGTGATAGATACTTTCAACGACTGGCCCGTGCTCCCATGCATAAAGATCTTCTTGAATGACTTTTGTCTGATATCTGCCGACACCAATTCCTTGTGCGTAGTAAAGTAACTTTTGAAGTTTGAGATTTGTGATGCATTCTTCTAGTTCTACAAATTTACGAATAATCCACTCCGCAACCTTGTCAGCAGGGAAGGACATATTCTCAAGCGGCGCGTGATTGCTAGCCTCAAGTCTTTCAATGATATGTTTTGTGATTCCTGGCGTATCAAGCTCATTTCCAAGCTTTTCCATTATCAGCAACATGGTATCTCGTTGAATTGGCTGTTTATGATTTATAATTCTACTGATACTGCTCTTATCAAGATTCAATAACTTGGCTAGCTCAGTGCCGTTCACATTAAGAAACAACCTGATACCGTTAAATTCTTTTGGTGTGACTTCGTATTCGCCCTTTAACACTTTGGTGTACGTATCATTGAAATACCTCTGAGCAGCTTCACGACCTAGCCTTTCTACTTCCGATGAAGAAATCGAATAATCATCAGTTTTTTGATCAAAAGACTCAGGCGTGACGGGGCCATCGACCTCAACCAATAGGGCAACATTGTGAAACGTGAATTCGCCAAGTTCATCTCTGAATACATAGTGAGGAACAACTATTTTTCTAAATTTCATGTCACTGGCTCCCTGTAGGCACTACAAACAATAACGTGGCTTCCCTCCTTAGAATCCTGGTTTTCAATATAAATTTCTTCAATTAAGATGACGAGCTTACACTTCCGCTCTAAATCGTCTTTTGGAAAGAAGAGATATGACCCGTCAATCGCCTGGGAGGAGTTATTATCAGTAAAGTTGCCTCTTCCTTTTCGGACCAGGTTAATAATCTCTCTTTCGCTAAAACCTCTTTCTGGATACTCCTCAAATGCGTGCTTTCTGACAATGACTTCGCATTTTTCTCGTATCGCAAAAAAGAGGCGCCTATCATCATTGAGGCCCACTTCTACCTCCAATATATCACATATGTTGCATCACGCAACATTTTATCATAAATTTTATGTTTTTCCATAAGTATAATTTTAATACCATAATAATTTCAACAACTTACATATTTTACTTATCACAATATGCAACAAACGGATCATATTGATACAGACGCGACCAGACCTAAAGTGCTTCAGATTACGGTTATTGGGTCTGCTTCTTTAAAACAAAACTTCTTCTCTTCCTTCATCATGATTGAGTGCAAAGACGGCCCATTGAGGTTTCTCGACCTCAAAATGGAGGGAGTGTTGAATAATGAAGATATCGAAGGATGGTTCGACGGGCTCACCATGATCGTCGTGCTCTTTACTTCTCACTTTTCACTTCTTACTGGTCTAGAGAACGCGGCTGGCGGCTTTTTTCAACAGACCCAGACAATAAGATTCGAATGGATACAGACCCATGATGATATGCACCAAATACCTTTTCTCAGCCTCAAGCAACCAATCCGGCGTTTTATCGCCTGCCTTGAAGGGGAGCACGACCTAACCGCCATGTGCCTTCAAAGCGGTGGAGTTCGGGGTTGATGACCGGTGGGCGGGGAATTGCCAAAGGGTAGTCCCGAATGGTGTCTTCTTCGTCTTTTCCCAGCACGAAAATGATTCCGCTCCATTCCTCCAGAAACCGATGAATACTCATGCGAAGATTTCCCCGCGAGGGGTCCGCTAAATACACCCGTCCGCGGTCGATTCCCCGGAGTACAGCAAAATGCTTGTACCCCAGCGGTTCGATGAAGACAATGACGGGAGCTTGAAGTTGTGTAAGTTGTTCAATCGTCAACTCAAACCCGGCAGCGCGGAACCCTTTGGTGTGTGCCACATCCTTTAGATCCAACAGGGAAAAGCCCATGATGGATTTTCTATCCCACTCCTCTTCCGGGATTTGAGCTTTGAGGAGGGTCAAAATTTCGTGTTCGGACGTGTGTTCTCCGTAGTAATAGCTGAGCAATGTAGCCAGTGCTGCCGCCCCGCAGGAATAGTCCTGGTTTTGTTTGACCACGAATCGATCCCGCAGGTCTTTGAGCGTATGCCGGATCACGGTGGCCGAAGGCTTTTTGAACGACGCTGTTGAAGTATGGAAACTCGCACAAGCAGACAAGGCCAGCAGGCAAAGCCCGAGGGTCGCCGCACTCCACATTCCGGGAAGAGCGTTGAGGGGGTTCACAGGCATGGGCGCTCTTCCTCGTTTAAAACCGGTAGGGGATTCGCATCCCGAACATGAAGTCGTTGGCGTCGTCCGTAAGCCCGACCCCCATGACCGGCTCGATGGAAAGGTGCCGATCCAGCAGGATGGTGGTGGCCAACAAGACGCTGGCACTCTCCTGGCTTGATCGAGGGATTTCCGTACCTCGATCCCGGCTACGTCCAATGAACGCCCCGCTGAGTTGGGTATTCAGGCTGACGCGGTCATTCAAGGAAAATCCGATCCCTGCTCGATATTCTACAATGTCTCCCGGATTGAACCCGTTGTGGGGGAGCACACCGGTATAGCCCAGGCGGGCGAAAACGACCACCGGGTCAATGGTCTTGACCATCGTCAGTCCGCCGCCGATATTCCAATGCCCGCTGCCTCGCAGCGTCTGACCCCCCGTGGTAGATTTGGCATTGACATCAAGAATGAGGTCTGGCTTTCCCATGCCTTCCCCCATGAGCTGATACCGGATATCGCCACCAATGTCCCCAACTCCCCTGTCTTCATCCCGCACGGAGGTGCCTCGCACCACGTCATTCGCCTCCTGAACCGCATTCACCAGCACCGGGAATCGCAGCCCCAACTGGACTCCATCCCATAACCCGTATTGCACGGCAAACGCATTGTCCCATACTCGCGATTTCAGTTCGAGGTTAAAGAGGGTGGAAGTGTTCGTGGAATAGAGACTGGAAAATTCCAGCAGCAAATCTCCCTGCGCAAAAATAATTTTTTCCTGGCGTAAAAATAGGTCGCGGGAGTCCTGGAATTCTGCCGCTTCTTCTTCGCGGTTGCCTTCAAGCGATTGCGGAAAAGCCGGTCCCGCCGATACGAGACAGGCCCACCACAGGCAGGCGAGAAGTGCGCATAATGTGTAGACTCGGTTATTCATCGAAACGGGTTATACCTTGATATGTCTTGAATAAGTGATTCGTGGCCTGACCACCCGGAAGGCTCACATCTTGGAGCTTTCCGAGTGCGTCTTTCGTTCAGGTCCTCTCGTTACCGGATGACGGACGAGAGGAACTTCCCTGGGGGCTCAGGTTGCGGGTTGAACATAACCGCATCGAAATTGAACCCGGCAGTCCTGATCACCGGCCAGATCCAGCGAGGAAAATCATGTAAGTCCTGGTCCGGCCCGATCAGTCCGCCCTCAATGGCGTCTAGCTGCCCATTGGTCAACCTCTTCAACGGGACCGCATTCATTGGGTCAATGTTGGCCACGGCATGAAATCCCTCTTGAGCGACGGGTTGATCCACAGCGGCTGCCAGCGCTGCGCCGGTGCCTAGACCTAGCATCCATATAACTAATCCTAAGATTATCCGTTTCATGTTTCGGTTCTCCTTTTGGTGAAAAGGTGAATTCATCCTCGGATTCGGTTTTTTTTCCGATTGCCGATGGATTGTTTCGAGGGGTTCGTGGAAGTGGTTCCCTAAAAACGGAAACCACTTCCGACCCCCACACAACATTCGCTACCTTCCTTGGCGGCGTTGCGTTACCGGTACAACGTTTGGGTGAGAGTTTTCGGGTTAATGATCAAACTCCCGACATCCACCAACGGATACGGACAAGACAGACACACCGGCCCTGGCCACGGGAAGGGAAATGGCCATTTCACGATGATGGGGCCTTCGGGGTTTGGGGTATACCCACCCGTAATGGTGTCCAATCGTTCATCATCGAATGCCTGCAATGACGTCCCTTCCATGTGTTGGCTGATGTGACTCAACGCATGGAATCCATTGTCCTGTTGCATACTCTGACCGGTGGCGGCCATGGCAGTTCCGGCCCATACCGTCAACGCGGCAACCATCAAATACGGTAATAGCTTTTTCATAATGATCTCCTTTTCATGAGGGTCCCTGCCGGAACCCCTGGTGAATAACTAGTGTTGCACAACCTTTGTCCACCCTCGCGAGAGATGCAGATGCATCGATTCCCTGTAGAAGCAATATAAGTGCCAGCTACCTTTGGCAACAGACGACTAAAGGAAGAACGCTTAAAAAACCCAGAACAACACCGGAACACTTGTCACGACAACAAGAGATAGCATTGAAAACAGAATGTTTCGTTAAATACATCGAATAATCTATTTCGATACAATAGTGTTCAGAATGGATACATCAACTCTACCCGACAGCTTCGCATCCAAGCCTGAGATCCAATGGCCTATGCGTAGTAATATTCGTAAAGGAAAATGTTTTTGCGAAACAGAGCCATGGACTTCTCCTTCGCATATCTCTCATCTTAAAACTTTGAATGGTGTTCAAAATTTTTGAACTAGGAGAGGAACTGTGATGAGAGACAGGGAAGGCTATGCCGTGTTGGCGGTGTTCTGTACTGCACAACGAGTTTGAGAATAAAATCGAGTCTGACCCCTAATATATTTGAGGTATTTATTGAAATTTTGTAGAGTCGGTTCTAGAAGGATGATCTCCCGAGCGATTCATGACGCCCCATTACGGTCATGTGTATTTGGCAAACCTCAATCCACGCTTTGGCACGGAACCGGGCAAGACTCGATCGGTCATTGTCATCCAAACCGATGCCTTGAACCCTTACCATCTCTCCACACTGATCTGTCCACTGACTACACAGCTTGTTGAAGCGCAGACCCCGCTTCGGGTATCTGTCCCCAAGGGGATCTCTGGCCTCATCGCGGCCTCGTATATTTTGATCGATCCAATCAAAGTCATCGATAATCAGCGTTTTCGCAAACAACTTGGGGCATTACCTGATCCATATCTTACTGAGCTGCGAAAAAAATTATTGCAAATACTCGATTTTGTCGAAGAGAGTCTTTCGGATCACAAGCGTATATAAATACACTTCCTGTATTCTTTGCACTCATCATGACAAAAGAAGAGAAGAAATTGACAAAGGAGCTTTATGGAAATTCCGACTTATGGCGAATTATTAAAACTTATGTGGTTTTTAGTATGGCGCCACGTGGTAATTTTGATGTTTGTCAGCATGACGATCGGATGGGCCATTCCGGTGATCTTCAATAGCACAGTCTCCGAAGACTCACGATATTTGCTGGAAATCTGTATCTATAGCGTGTTGTTTTTTGGCATCACGCCGTTTATTTTGAAGACGCTGTTTCAGAAACAATTTCAAGGGTTCCAAGTCCTCTTTCAACGCAACGCACATTCATCATCGCATTCATCTTCCTCAGCGTAACGCGTTGCACGTACGAGACGATCAATGAAAATTGCGACTTGGAACGTGAATTCTATTAAAGTCAGAATTCCTCACCTGATTGAGTGGGCGGCTCAAGCCAATCCAGATGTGATCCTCTTACAGGAACTCAAAACCACTGAAGACCAATTTCCAAGAATGGCTGTCGACGAGCTGGGATACAATATGGCACTTGTTGGACAAAAAGCCTATAACGGAGTCGCTATCCTTTCGAAACAGCCTCTTGAGGTGGAACAAACCACGCTCCCGGGAGACCCTTCAGACGAACAAGCCCGGTACATTGAAGCGCTAATAGGCCACATCCGAGTCGCGTCGATCTATCTGCCTAACGGAAATCCCGTGGGCACTGAAAAATTTTCATACAAGCTCAAATGGATGGATCGCATAGTTCATCATGCCCGATCGCTCTTGTCGCTGGAAGAACCGGTCGTGCTAGCTGGTGACTTTAATGTGTGCCCCACCAATAACGATGTGTATGACCCTGAAGGGTTTGCGGAGGATGCGCTGTGCCGGCCAGAATCCCGCGCCCGATTTCGAGAACTTTGCCATCTAGGGTACACCGACGCCCTTCGCGCATTTCATTCAGAACTGGGACTCTATACCTATTGGGATTATCAAGCTGGCCGGTGGAACCGTGACGAAGGGCTACGCATTGACCACTTGATGCTCTCTCCCCAAGCAGCGGACCTCCTCATCGCAGCCGATGTTGACCGGACGCCACGCGCCATGGAAAAACCCTCAGACCACACTCCCGTCTGGTGTGAAATTCAAACATAAGTCATCCACCATCATTTCAGTTCTTTAGTCCCCTCTTTTCTTCTCCTAAGATCTTTAGCAGGTTTCTTGGTACTTCTACCTGCTTCATCTCCCGTAGTGAGTGAAGATACCGCCTCGTATCAACAGGGAAGCCTTTCCTTTCTTTCATAAAACTCTCCTTCCACCACCCATACATTCCATTCAAGGTTCATCAATAACCATACAAGAAAAAAACCGACATTGCCGTTGGTCATAGTCTGTGTATGTTCATGAGTAACTCTAACCATTGTTTTATATAACAAGACCTTCTTTACATTTCTCTGTCAGCCCCATTAACAATGAATTGCAGAGCGTCAGTGTGTATCCCAAATACTTACCACTTTCGACTGATAAACATCCAAGAATTCGCACTAACCTTGAGAAACATCTTCACCAATTTCTCATAACTCTGAATGGCACAAGAATTGAGATTAAGAGTCGATATAGAGTCATGAAAATCTTCATAGGCCCCTTACTCTTGATTGTATACACAAAGGAGTTCATCATGATGAAACAGTACTCTCGACTCGGATGCTTACTTGGGCTTGTCTTTTTCGTGGCTGGGATTCAATCCGTTTGGGCCAGCCCTATTTCCATTGATATCCAAACTGGAAGCAGTGGAGGTTTTGAATACAGTGGTATTCATGCCGCCACCTACTGCAACAGCAACAATTTGTGTATGAGTGGAGAAAAACTCTATTGGCCGCTTACCGGAACGGTATATGCCGACCAAGATGCCACAACCTATGCCCTTTCTAATCTTCACGGTACTCTCACGGCCGGCACTGGCGGTAGCATGATGGGCTCCATGGAAATTATTGGCGGATCATTGACGGCGAATTCAGCAGGTAATGCTTCTGGATCGTTCGATTATATTTTGACGGGTGATCTGCAGGAAACTGGCACGTTCCACTTCCTGGCCGCACAAATGTGTTGTAACGGTGCCCCCAACGGCGGACCTAATAATTTAACTAATTCCGGATTTACCCTTTGGGGGAATAACTGGGACATCACGGCGGGACAAACCAAATACGATGTTGATGGGACTCCGTTAGGAATAGATTTAGTCGGTGGTGACTATCAATACACCTCGACTCCCGAACCGTCCACAATGATTCTCTTGGGCTCCGGTCTTCTGGCCCTTCCGTTTCTCAGAAAAAAGAAGGCATAACAGGAATACTGGCTGCACGCTTCTCTCCAAGGCCTCATCCATCCACGGATGAGGCCTTGCTGTTTTAGGGTCTGTTGAAAAAAGCCGCCTTTTTACCTGAGGGACTAGCGAGAAGGGAAAAAATAAATTATTCTTAGAAGGTCCTGTTGCCCACTCATTGTCGCAACCCCTACTTTAAAAATGGTCTTCTGACCTTCATGGACACAATTAAATTTGGAACATCCGGTTGGCGGGCCATAGTGGCAGAAGATTTTACTGTGCAGAATGTACGGATCGTCTGCCAAGGCATTGCACAATACCTCCGCCAGCAAAAACTGGGGCAGCAAGGTTTGATCATTGGCTATGATGCCCGTTTTTTAGGGGATCGATTTGCCAAGGTGGCGGCGGAAGTTATGGCCGCCCATGGCATCCCTTGTCTTTTGTGTGATCGAGATACGCCAACTCCAACGATTTCTTACCATGTGATCAATCGAAAATTAGCAGGCGGGATTAATATTTCAGCTAGTCACAATCCCCCGGAATGGAACGGCATCAAATTTACGCCCGATTGGGGCGGCCCTGCATTGCCCGAAACCACAAAAGCCATTGAACTCCGAATTTTGCCCCTGCTTCATGGCGAACACCTCAAATGGTCCCCTTGGGAGAAAGCCCAAAACGACGGGATGGTGCGATATTTTGATGCTCAACCAGATTATCTCAAAGCTTTGGAACGGCATGTGGACCGAGACCGTATCCGTAACGGCCGCATCCGGGTGATTTTCGATCCACTCTTCGGCACCACGCGAAATTATCTGGACGAGTTTCTTCGGGGGGCCGGAGCGAAACTGGCCATTCTCCATCATTGGCGCGATCCATATTTCGGAGGGTTTCGGCCAGAACCCACGGATGAGACCTTGCAAGAATTAAAAGATACCGTCTGTCAGGAAAAGGCTCATCTTGGACTGGCAACCGATGGCGACGGCGACAGATTTGGAGTTGTGGATGCCGATGGCTCGTTTATTCAGGCCAACTATGTTTTAGCCGTTCTACTGGATTATTTGATCAAGAGCCGACAATGGATGGGCGCCGTGGCTCGCTCAGTTGCAACCACCCATCTCGTTGATGCCGTCGCCACCCATCATGGCCTCACGGTTCATGAAACCCCGGTGGGCTTCAAATTTATTGGTGAACTGCTGGCCAAGGGTGAAATCGTGTTCGGTGGCGAAGAAAGTGCCGGATTGTCCATTAAAGGTCATGTCCCCGAAAAGGATGGCATTTTGGCAGGAGCACTCGTGGCAGAAATGGTGGCCTTTACTGGGAAAACCATCCAAGACTTATTACAAGACCTGTTCAAACGTATGGGAGTGCTCTATTCCTCAAGAGAAGATCTGACTATCAATCAAGACATGCAAGACCAATTGAAACAGATTATTGATCATCCTCCCACAAATTTTGCAGGCATGCAGGTCACTCAGGTGAATAAACTGGATGGCTGCAAACTACTCTTATCCGACGGAGGATGGTATCTCTTGCGTCCTTCCGGCACGGAGCCTATTGTCCGATGCTATGGTGAAGCCCCCAGCCCAGAACAGCTAGAGGCCATCATGCAAGCCGGGCGAGAACTCCTCCAAATCTCCAAGAACTAAGCTATAAACATAGTACTTCTTGATAAAAACATCAGAACGTTCTACTTTTCTAATATTCTTTCCTTATCAAGCTACAGATAGCGCCTCTTTCTTTTGGGCTTTTTTGCCGGCAGCTTTGGCCGCCCGCGCTATGCGTTTCTCTTCAATTTTATCCAGTTCGTGATCAATAGCTTGAAAGGCAGCTCGAATGGCTTCCTCAAAGGTCTTGGATTCTTTCCGAGCCGTCACCGTGCGCTTGCGCGGCAGGGTAATGACGACCAGGGCTTCGGCGTTATCAGCACCTTTCTTGTGGTGGGCATTTTTAGTGAGAGTGACGCGAGCATGAGTGGGACGAATGATTCCAGTTTCCAGCGCTTTGACACGGCGTTCAATTTCAGCTTTCCAGCGTGGAGTCATGCCAACATTTCGGCTTTCCATTTTAATATCCAGTGGTTGCTTTTCCATCACAACTCCTTCCATCAAACAAGTGGCTAAACCCTGTTGGAACATCGTTATCTCTTGTATTTATTCAACTTTTTAGGCCAAATTCCTACCTCCTTTTCAGATGATTGAGAACACTTCCATTGTAAAAAGTAATCAGAGTTCCGTCAAAGGATTTCACCAAATTTCCGTAACAATTATGTCCTTTGGTAGACTATTCCTCTAGGTCGAATAACAATTAGTCAAAACGGCTATTCTAATGATTATATTGATCGGCAAGACACTCAAAGGAGGTCGAATATGCCACTAAAGAGGAGGGATCTCATGAAAGTCGGTGCCGCTTTAGGTTTGGGAATTCTTGGGAAGTCGCTAGGCGTTTCATTAGCCGCCAGCAATCCGGTTCCTGAAGAAACAGCTATTCAAAAAATCACGAA
Source organism: Nitrospirales bacterium (assembly GCA_965223315.1). GTDB lineage: Bacteria > Nitrospirota > Nitrospiria > Nitrospirales > UBA8639 > Nitrospira_E. Next base: position 740,532 of record CBDCWD010000004.1, on the reverse strand, counting down.
AACAGATGAAGAATGGAAAGCCCTCCTCACACCGGAACAATATCAAGTGTTGCGGCACGAAGGGACCGAACGGCCTTTCACAAATGAATATAACGATAATAAAGCCAAAGGCATCTATGAATGCGCGGGCTGTGCGTTAGCCCTCTTTTCCTCTGAGACAAAATTTGACAGCGGAACAGGGTGGCCCAGCTTTTGGCAACCGATAGCAGAGAACGTCATCGAGACTCGAACCGACTGGAAGCTGTTGTATCCCCGCACAGAAGTACATTGCGCACGATGCAACGGCCATCAAGGACACGTTTTCGACGACGGCCCACAGCCAACCGGGTTGCGGTATTGCATTAATTCAGCAGCTCTAAAGTTTGTCCCGGCCTAACAGGCATGTTTAGGGTAGTCACCTAAACGGATATGTATTACCTATCCTTTCCCTGTTTCATGACGCTGCGAAACGCTGGTGAAGTAATTGCTCTACGGCTGGGAAATGGCGTTCCGGTAGATTGCGAAACCGTTTTCGGCAAGCGGCAATTGCCTCTTCCGCCGAACCATAGTTCATAGATACAGAAGCTAAGTTTTTAGAATATTCCCTTAGTCGTCTCTCTAGCACGGGGACAAACCGTTCGTCACCGGCCAATGCAACGGCCGCCGTATGAATGTCTCCTTGGCATGTCATAAGTGCTTGAAATCCGAGTCCTTTCAATCGCTGAGTCACAGTCCCCCGATCCCAACCCAATGTTGCCGCCGTAGCTTGCATCTCAAATTTGTGCTGCCGCAAGCATTCTAAAACCATCGCATCTTCTTGCTGCCCTATATTTTCCTTCACCCAACTGTCGGCAACAACCGTAGGGGTTGGCTTGTCCAAATTCAACTCGGCTTCAGTAATCACAGCCCCGTTTGCCAAAGCCACGGCTTGAGCCACCGTTTGCCTCAGTTCACGAATATTGCCCGGCCATTGATAGGCCGCAATCGCATCTAAGGCCCCTTGCGTAAACGCCAGATCGGTTCGATGTTGTGATTGCACATAATGCTGTAAAAAGGATTGCGCCAACAGCACATGATCCGCCTGGCTTCTGGCCCGAAGAGGAGGAAGAGTGAAGACAATGCTGCGTAGTCTATAGTAGAGGTCTTCTCGATAACGCCCTTCTCGCACTTCATCGTGTAAATCCCGATTGGTGGCTGCAATAATACGGACGTCCACATGGGTGACGGTACTTTGCCCGACCCGATGAAATCCCCCATCTTCTAAAAACCGCAACAATTTGGCCTGTAAATCCAGTGGAAGGTCGCCCACTTCATCTAAAAAAATCGTTCCGCCATCTGCCGATTCCAAAAATCCCTTGCGGCCCACCGCTCCCGTAAAGGCTCCTTTCACATGACCAAACAACTCGCCCTCGAATAATTCAGCACGGATGGCGGCCATGTTGACTGAAATAAATGGGCCCTGCCGGCGCGGACTCAACGCATGAGCGGCTTTCGCAAACACTTCCTTGCCAGTTCCAGTTTCACCCAACAACAAAATGGGAACCTGGGTAGTCGCCGCCTTTTTTAGACTCTGAAACAACTGGAGCACGACCGGATCACGGGTCACAATCTGAAATGCTTCGCATTCCCGGCTCAACTTGAGATCATCATTCGTGCCATCTTCTTGAGGACATTCCCCGGGAGCAACTGGCAATCGTCGGCGAAGTTCAAATATTTCTTCTTGAAGAGATCCGATCTTGCGACGCGTTTCCTGAATTTCCGAGTGGTAGGTCTCTAATTGAGAGCGAGAAGTATCGTGTGCCTGCTGCAACCCTTCGATAACCCTACCGGCATGGCTGGATTGACGTTGAGTGTCAGACAGTTGCTCCTCTAGCCGCTGGACATCCTGTTGCTTCAACAATACATCATCTTTAAGTTCCGCGAGAATCTGTTCTCTTTGGGCAATATCCTGCCGTATTGTCGATCGAGCTTGGAACCATTGCCAAATTCCCATCCCGCTACAGGTAAGACCGACCGTCATCCCCATGCTCATCAACGGCCAGACCCAATTCCATTGATAACCAAGGACAACAACCACCATCACGAGGAATATCATCGCCCCAAGGATCAGCCCCATGCGATGCAAAGGGAACGCACGCTGCAGGAGAACCATGCCGAGACAACCCAAGCAGAGGGAAATAAGAAAAGCTATAGTGAATGGAGCAGGTCTGGCCCACGAGTTAGTCAGATAAGCATTGGCTAATGCCGCATGGGAACGGACAAGGGAAGGCTCAGAACGTATGAATGAATTGCCAGAGAGAAGCACCGCCTTCCCCATGAACAGCCGTCGAAGTTCGTCATGTTTTCCAGATTGCACTAGTTCCCAAATATCCTCGAACTGATAACGACGATAAGCACCTTCTTCATGATTCATCACAGAATCAGGAATATGAAGAAAGGAATCTGCTTTCTGTGGCGTATGATTGTTTTTAAGCAACGACGCGACAGCTAATCCAAACGGTAGAGTAGGAGAGGATAGCGAAGCAGCGGAAATAGTGAATCCTCCACTCGTTGATGCCTCATCGGGCCAAAGAAAACCTGTTTGGACAGCGGCTTGCGTCAAAGCTGGCGGGAGGGAATCAGGATACACCACCGATCCCACATGCTTGGTCACTTCAGCTAGCTGCACGAACCCCTGCAGGCCCCCACATTGCGATGCCATAGGCAACGACACATCTAACACCGGCCCGATCACGCTGACTTCTGCCTGATGCAACGCCAGGATAAGGGAAGACAGGACACTCAGATTCCATTGCCCTTTCCCACAGTAAGCTGGACTCTGCTTTTGCACCTCCACCATGACAAGAGATGAAGAAACAGGTTGAGCTGTCTTCTGAGACAATTGCCAATCCACTAGCCATGTCTCTCCTTGAGGGAAAAGGTACGAAACCCCAAAGCTGATGGCTGCACAAAACACCACAAACGTCAGAGCAACAGACATTTGCTTGATTTGGGGATTCATCCGTTCCTCATTTCTGCTGAACGTCATGCCAGTATTCTTGACGCATCACCTGACAAGCCTGACGGACATCGGTGAACTTGTTTCTTGATGTTGACATTTCGAGTACTTCACAACCGTTTCGATCTCCTTCTTTTGCCACGCGTAGCCAATATTCTTGAAGAGACGCCTGTTGCAAAGGAAAAGAGTCAACGACACCATCTACAAACCACTGCCGTAACGTATTCTGAGCTTCGGCATCTAACGCCAAGGCCCGTTCAATCATCCACTGCAGAAGAATTGTGGGGGCGACCTTCGGATTTCCAACCAATGGATGTTCAGGCTCCGATGCTTCGCAGAGATGAACTGGTGCTTGGCTTTCTAAATCCTGTCGAATCAAGGCAAATCCTGTCTGCACATCCTGTTGCTCGGTCCGGGAAAACTGTTGTCGATGGAGACTCCGGCGCAATTGGCCTAATTGATTTCTGGCTGTTCGAGTAATCACATCATCTATCGCACCCCGGCTGCATCGAGACCACCACAACATCGCCAACGGCATATTGCGATCAATTCCACTGCCATTCGCATACATCGAGGCCAGCAGCCCCTGAGCTTCCCGCGATCCTCCTTCGGCGGCTTGGCGAAGCGGCTCCACGGCTTCGGTCAGCTGATTTTGGGTACGCAGCACGATTCCCAGATGAAACAGGCCATCCACAAAAAACGGATCAATCCGGATTGCTTCCTGGAACGCCCGCACCGCCAGTCCTAGCTCCCCTTGCTCCGTCAACGCCTTTCCCAAAGTGAAATGAAGATGCGCCCAATGAGGTTGTAACTGAATCGCCATGTTCAATGCCGGCACGGCGTCACCCCACCGCCGCTCCGACATCAGTGAGACCCCCAATTGGGACCACCCTTCAGCCCATTCCGGACGCTGCTCCACCACCCATTGAAATTCTTTGGTCGCATCTGAGAAATGCCCCATAGCCGTAAGGGCCAAGCCCAAATTGTGATGCAGCCACCATGCCTGTGACCCAAAGGGATCCTGCTGCAGGGCTTTGCGCCATTGATGCGCAGCCTCGCCCCAGTTGCCCAAACGGCTCCATGCAACACCCATCAACAATCGCGCAGACGTGGTGTCGGCATCTAAATCCAAGACATGGCTAAAGACCTCCAGGCTGGCTTGCAGATCACCCTTGGCCAAAAAGGCGGCACCTAAATTAACATGCGCAGCAACCAAATCCGGTTGGAGCGCAATCGCGCGGCGAACCGCGTCGATGCCTTCTTGATAGTTCCCTTCTTGTATCGCCAGATGTCCGAGATTGGCACAGATGCGCGCATCGTTCGGATTGAACGCCAGCGCCTTCAGCCAAGCTGCACGCGCCTGGTCGTATTCATGGGATTCATAATGCGCTTGCCCTAACGCGACCTGAGCCTGTCCCCAATCCGGCGCAAACGAAAGTGCGGTTTGAAAATGTCCCAAGGCCGCAGCGGGATTCTTCATTGCCAAAAAACCTACACCCAGAGCGTAATGGGCTTCGGGAAAATATGGCTGTATATGAAGAGCTGCCTGCCATTCTTTCATCGCCGCAACAGGCTTCCCCGACCGAATCAATGAGACACCATAGTTGTATGCCACCAAAGCCGCGAGGGAGTACCGCAGCGAGACGACTGAAGGATCCAGCCGTTCCGCTTCAGTCCAAGCCTTAATTGCGCTTGTCAGATCTCCCGTCTTGGCGAGCGCCACTCCCAAATTATGATAGGCATCCGCATAATCTGGTCTGAGGCGGGACGCCTCGCGAAACTCATCAACCGCCACATCCAATTCATCCGTCAGAAAAAAATCCACCCCCAACCGCACATGCTCTGCAGCCAAATCAACGTCCTCAGAGACCAAAAGCACCGGACCCTCCAACGGTTCAGCCGCAACCCCTAATGATCCAACAGACAACACAAGGCCAAACAGCCAGACACCAATGACGACCAATGTTACCTTTGATCCTGTCTGTTTTCGTGAATTTCCCACTCCATTACTCCCAGCCATTCATAAATCCCTTCTCCCTTGAGGGCTTGGCCTCGAAGAGAGGACAAGGTGAGGATGAGGGTGAAGACTCACCTGTTCTTTAGAAAAGCTATCATGAACCAATCTAGAACACGGATAAGCTAGGCTCATGCCCTAAAAGAAACCAACAACCTGCCTGTATCAATGTATTAAGAATTTGGACGGATTTGAAGAGCAACCAGCAGATTTTTTCCTCTCCCTGCCAGGGAAAGGACCAAGGTGAGGATGAAGACACCAACTGAGCTTGAGCAACCTCAGCCGCCACTGATATCTCATCGCGAGCTTTCCCACTAAATCCCTCAAGCAGCAGCACCAACCATGGCTTAGAAGTCACAAAACGAGCATGCTGGCAAGGCTTTAATCGACAGAACCCTATTGCTATGATACGTTCACAAGTATCAACGAAGAAACAACACGAACACAGAGGCCCCCATGGAACGAATAGTGAACCTACATATTGAAAAGTTGCCAGAGGGAGTTTACCTGGCAACCTCTGATGAGCTGCAAGGATTGGTCGCACAGGGGCGGACCATACAAGAAACTATTGAAATTGCTGGCGATGTGGCCAAAAAAATCTTGGAAGCCCAACAAGAACGCAAAGGAGAATTGCCATTCCCCGCAGTCAGCGAAACATTTGACTATCCCCTCATTATCAATGCCTAATGGGGCGCCTAGCAGGCTACAAATACCGTGAAGTGGTCAAACGCCTCAAACAATTAGGATTTACCTTCGATCGTCAGGCAGCAGGCAGTCATGAGATCTGGTTTAATCCGCGAAACGACCGCTACACCACCATTCCCAATCACCCCGGAGACCTCCCAGAGGGCACTCTGCGAGCCATACTCAAACAGACTGGGATAACGACGGATCAATTTCTCAATCTCTAACCTCTTTGAAAATGTTATCACTTATGGTTCCTGACACCTTTAAATTTTTATATCCTCTCCCTGTCAGGGAGAGGAGTAAGGTGAGGGTGAAGACCCCCAATTCAAGCCCGCTCCCCTTTTGGCAGATCAAACCCACCCTAGCGACTCTCGACCGGCTCGCTGGACTCCGCAGCCAAAAATTGTGACTGAGCATGCGTGATCGCCACTAACATATCATCCCGAGGCTTTCCACTACAGGCGTCAAGCAATGGCAGCAACCAGTCACGCGAGGTAGCAAAAGCCTCATGTTGACTAATGAAATGCTTCGTCCCCGCAAAAGAGCAGCCTACAGAAAAATCCTCAGCCTGTTGTGTCATTAGGGCCTTTAGCTCTTCCAATCGTGCAGGAACCGCGTCGCCCTCTTGTTGCCCAACCAAGGCAGCCATATGCAAGAGACCAAGAGGAATGGCAGAAGACACATCCAATTGTGGAGTCTCTAAAAACCCCAAGAACAGCTGTTCCGCTTTGTCAAAACGCCCGGTCGTCAAATGGGCCTCGGCAAAATTCATTTTGGCCGATTCATCATCTGGATGAGTAGCCAACCATTGTTGATTCAACTCAAAGGCTTCGACAAAACGATAGAGCTTTTCATGTAAGACTCTATTCAGATTGAGATAGGCATCCTGATAATCGGTATAAAACTCTAGCGCATTTCGATAACTTTTCAGTACTTGTTCCCAATCTTCCAGAGCCATCGCCGCTGCGGCTAGATTTTTATGAGTTTGCGCCCATTGTGGTGCCAGCAATTCCTTCGTTCGCACCTCCAACGCCGCCCGATAGGCCGCCACTGCTTGCTCCAACAACTCGCGCCCTTCCTCGCCCTCCATCCGAATGCTCTGGTCGCTGAGCGTGAGCCCAAGATTGTTTTGCGTCATAGCCCAATCTTGGGGAAGTTGCGTGCGGGTAAACACCTCCAATGCCGCCCGATAGGCCACCACTGCTTGCTCCAACAACTCGCGCCCTTCCTCACCCTCCATCCAAATGCCTTGGTCCCTAAGCGTAACCCCGAGGTTATTTTGGGTTTGTGCCCACTGTGGGGGCAGTGATTCCTTTGTTCTAATCTCTAACGCCGCCCGATAGGCCACCACCGCCTCACCCAACAACCTACGCCCTTCTTCACCCCCCGTCCGAACACCTTGGTCCCTGAGCGTAAGTCCAAGATTGTTTTGAGTCACGGCCCAATCTTGGGGAAGTTGCTCACGCGTCCTGACCTCCAAGGCTGCCCGATAGGCCGCTGCGGCCTCACCCAACAACCTGCGCCCATCTTCGCCCCCCGTCCGAACACCTTGATCCCCGAGCGTATTCCCCAGATTGTTTTGTATGGCCGCCCACTGCTGCGGAAGCTGCGCACGGGTATACACCTTCAACGCCGCCCGATAGGCCGCCACTGCTTGCTCCAACAACTCGCGCCCTTCCTCGCCCTCCATCCGAATGCCTTGGTCCCTAAGCCTATTTCCCAGATTGTTTTGCGTAGCCGCCCACTGCTGGGGAAGCCGCTCGCGTGTCCTAACCTCCAACGCTGCCCGATAGGCCGTCACCGCCTCACCCAACAACCTGCGCCCTTCTTCGCTCCCCGTCCGAACACCTTGGTCCCCGAGTGTATTCGCCAAATGGTTTTGAGTCATGGCCCATTCTTGGGGAAGCTGCTCACGCGTCCTAACCTCCAACGCCGCCCGATAGGTCGTCACCGCCTCACCCAACCACCTGCGCCCTTCTTCGCCCCCCGTCCGAACACCTTGATCCCTGAGCGTGCGCCCAAGATGATTCTGAGTCATGGCCCATTCTTGGGGAAGCTGCTCACGCGTCCTGACCTCCAACGCCGCCCGATAGGCCGCTGCCGCCTCACCCAACAACCTGCGCCCTTCTTCGCCCCCCGTCCGAACACCTTGATCCCTGAGCGTGCGCCCAAGATGATTCTGAGTCATGGCCCACTCTTGGGGAAGCTGCTCACGCGTCCTGACCTCCAAGGCTGCCCGATAGGCCGCCGCGGCCTCACCCAACAACCCGCGCCCTTCTTCGCCCCCCGTCCGAATACCTAAAGCATTGAGGACAATCCCGATCCCGACTTCGGCGCTGGCCTGTTTTTCGATTTGCCCCAGGTCCGCGTATCTCTTTTGTGCCTGGGTATAGGCCTCTTCGGCTTGGTGGAGATGCTGATGGACCGCAGCCCCTTCGGTCCGAACACCAATAGCCCAATTGGCTCCCGCGATGTCCATTTGCATATCGGCCCACAACTCCGATTCCTCCGCTTTCTTGACCAACATGAGCGCTTGTTCAAATTTCACCAGTGCCTCGTCAAACTGATATTGGCTGTAGTGGCTATCTCCCGCCTTGCGATATCCCTGGATGGCCTTTTCTCTGTGAGATTCGCCTTCGGCCAAGATCCGTCGGTATTCCACAGCCTGTCGCTCGGCAAAGGTCGTAAACAATTCCGCGGCCTTGGCGAACTCTTGTTCCGCATAGGCAGCCAGCCCTAATTTATAATAGTCCTCCTGTTTCTGCTTGACGTCTTCTACCCATTGATCGATTTGGTGCTTGGCTTCCTGTGGGGTGAACCCATACTCCGTGGCCCATTCCTTGATGAGAATACCGAAATTGATTTTGGGCGGCTGTTGCGCAGATTGGATGGTGGGCTTGACCTCCCGCTTGGCTTCCTCCGCAACTTTAGCAATGTGGTATTCGATAAATTCATCGGTCCAGAATTTTTTGGAGCCTTTCGGGAGCAGCTTGACGGTGATGAAAAGACTGCGAGGGAGCGGGAATGTGCCACCAATGGGGTCCCAAATGCGCCAGCTTTGTTTCTTAATGCCCTTTTGCACCTGAAAGGTCAACGATTTGCCGAAGGTCAGGTTGGGAGGCAGGTCGAACACAAAGATCCCGGCGTCATCAGTAAGCGTGGATCGCCCATAGTTTGTCAGATCTACCGTTACACCAGGTGCGGGTCCATCGTCGCCCGTCGAGTCCACCAGCCGCACTTGGCCTTTGAGTACCCGTTCGGCCCAGGCTGAAGGCAGAGCCCAAGTGACTGTCAGAACTGTAAGCACAACGAGAACCGAGCGTGTCATAGGGGTTACCCTTTCTCCTGTTGAGATTGCATCCGAACGATAAATCGTTGGTCTGGAATAGTGACGTTTCGCGTGACTGGGGCAAATCCATCTTTGTGAGCCTGAAAGGTGGCATCGGTATTCGCTTTGGTTTTCACGGTGAAGGAGAATACGCCTTCCTGTCTCGTCTTGTCTCTGATGGGTTCTTGCCCCGGGACAAGTAATACGATGTCGACATCAGCCAGGCCTAAGCCCTGGGCATCGCGAATTTGCCCTTCGAAAGGATAGGCGTGATTTTTTTCAACTGCTGGCTTTGGCACAGGTGGAGTAATCCACCCCATTTTTGTGTGGAGGTCCATGAACCATCCGGCTATGGTCAGCACTCCTACTACGAGCGCCACCCAAGCTCCTATTCTTTCCACTGGTGACTTGTGTGGCTTTATGTCTTCCTTTTGGTTGACATGCACATCTCCTTGAACCTGATAGACGTTTTGCACAGTCCAGTTGGGTTGATGGATGAATGTTTTGAGTTCCTGTAGAACCGACTGTTCTGCTCCCGCATGCATTGTTTCGAGTTTGGCCAGCAGGGTCTTCTGGGGCTGCGGGTTAGCAGGAGCAGGAACATTTTCCAGCGCAGCAACCAGATGGTCAGCCGTTCGGTGAAGGTCGTCCCCTGGCAGGCGATGCAAGGGTTTGAGTGTCGGTGGCAGCTGGGCCTGGTCGAGCAGGCAGGGCATGACTGGCTTTTGCATGGCTACAGCAATGTTCCACTCCAGTTCCACGAAGGGAGATTGACTGGCCTCAGATGACCAGAGGAGGACCACGGCATCGGCATCCGCGATAGCGTCTCCAAGTTTTTTGGGCCATCGTTCACCTGCGTGGAGTTGCGTTTTGTCTCGCCAGACGATGATTTCTTGGGCCTTGAGAGTCTTTTCCAACTGCTGGGCTGCAGCTAGTTGTTGGCTGGCGTAGCTGATGAAGACGCTTGGCATAGGTCTTTTACGCTTGGAGATTTTTACCTTTTATTTGAAGTGAGAGAGCTTTTTGATGCTTACCCCCTCATCCTTGCCTTCTCCCCACTGGGGAGAAGGGATAACGCCTAGGAGCCCTGTTGTCTAACTCGTCTGTTCGATTGAATGAGTAGGACAACTAGATGATGAGAGGAAGCCTAATGAAGATGATGAAAAACCTCAAGCCACCTCGTTATAGGCATCCTGAGCGTAGGAAACACGCTATGTGGCTATGGGTTTTTCGATGAGGCTTTAGCAGATTAGGGTAGGAGGGAAAGATTGGGGAAATAGGTGCGGTAATAGCCGCGATCGCGGGTGAGCAATTGATCGGCTTGGCCTTCGGCATGTGCGCCAACCAAGAAATCGGCGATCAGATGCTGGCGGGCCTTCAGTGGAGCCTGGCATTTTTCACATGTGACATGTTGGATTTTTCCACATTGATTGCATTCCAAGCCTTTCTTGCGACGCTTGGCATACTGACTCCAAGACTGTCCAGCTCGAATGAGGGTGTGAAGTGCAGAAGGAATCATTTCTATACCCGTCTGGACCATGAAACATTCGATGTCCTCACCTGAGAGGAAAAATGCTGCGAGTTCGGCATATACCACTTCACTCACGATTAACTTCCCGTCCCCACCGGCCCGCTCCAAATGATATACCGCTGCTTCCATTTCGGAAGATCCGGGAATCAACAAATCTAAGAGCACATTGGTATCAACAGCAGTAATCATTTGCCCCGCATCTCTTCCAACAGCTCTTTCGATGTTTTCCCACTAAGATGTTTGAGGTATCCCTTGTATTGGGTAAACTTTCCAGGCTTTATCTGCTTTCGCACTTCGAGTCCTTTTTTAAGAGTTCGAAATTCCACGTGGTCACCCGGACGCAGGCCAAGACTCTCTCGCAATTCTTTTGGAATGGTAATTTGCCCTTTCTCGGTCATACGACTTATCTGCATTGAACTCGCCCTTCCCTCATGATTAATCTTACTAAATTAGTATACCAATTTAATCCTACCCAACAAAAACTCCTCTGTCAAAAATAAGAATCAGTGGTGGAACGCATGCGGACCAGCCCAAGAGCTAGACATTGTCATCATCTGACAAACCTCGCCCAAGCACCACGAGTGAATCTTCCATTACTAAGAGACTCATTGCTTCAGCCATTTTCTCGGGCTTATGGTGCAACCGCGCAATGCAGCCGACAATTGGGGAAAAGGCGTCCATTAGTTTAGTAGACCATGAGCGACAAGTTGTACCTACCAAAAGCGCTCAATTGAAAAGCCAAGATGGATTCCCGATTAGAAATATCGGGAATGACGACTTTGGAAGGAAACGTGTGCAGCCGGAAGGATATTGGTGCCGAAGGCGGGACTTGAAGTCGCCGGAGCAGAAGCCTGGCTCCAGCTCCCACTAGGGGGCCACGCCCCCTCGTGTCTCCGCTACGCTCCGGTCACCCCATGAAGGGGGGATACCCCCTTCATAACCCCCGGTTCAAGTCCCGCCCTTCGTTTAATGAGATCTAGGAAAGTTTCTGATGACAGGATATTTCTGCAGTCGGTAAGCTATTGGTGCCGAAGGCGGGACTTGAACCCGCATGGGGAAACCCCCACACGCCCCTCAAACGTGCGTGTCTGCCATTCCACCACTTCGGCACTCAATTCCTCGATTATGAAACCTCCTGGAGTCCTTGTCAACGCATAGAATGACGGGTAGAATCGAACACAACCCTTCACCAATGTGATGTCATTCGTTCGCATTCCGAATATGACCACCTCGTCTGCCTCTCCAGCTCCACTCGCTCACTCCCAGCATTGGGTCGGCGCATTTTTCGATATGGACAATACGCTCGTTCCAGGGCCGTCTATAGAAATTGGATTTTTCCGGTATTTGTGGCAGGACGGCATAGTCGGCTGGCCAGAGTTGTGGAGCAGTGCCCGCTATGCGTTCCAGCACATGCCACCCTTCTCTCTTGGTCCGCTCAGGCGCAACAAACGGTATCTTATTGAGCAGGAAGTAAGCCGCATTGAACAATCGGCTCAGGATTATGTGGAGTTATTTGTCTGGCCTCGCGTGGCTGCGCGTGCGTTGGGACGACTGGCACACCACAAACAGGCAGGACATGTGGTTGCGGTTGTCAGCGGGTCTCCAGAATGCTTGGTCAAACCGTTAGCGGAAAAGCTAGACGTCCCGTTGTTTTTTGGTGCCAAGCTAGAAACGGATTCTGGCGTATATACTGGCCGAGTGTTTGCGCCGTTGCCTTATGGTGAAGGAAAAGTTCGGTATATCGAGCGGTTAGCGGCACAGTATAAGCTGGACCTGAGCAGGAGCTATGCTTACGGGGACAGCCCAGGTGACTTTGAAGCGTTGCAAGTCGTTGGTCATCCATTTGTCGTGAATCCTATACGCGGGATGGCCCGTATCGCAAAACAACAGGACTGGCCCATCACTCAATGGGCATAGTCTCTACCTCAATAACTTATTGGATCTCTTTCCACAACGTGCAAAGAATCGGTAGACGCTCCTAGACGGAATGTCTATTCATTCTCCACGGTTACCATGTCACAGACCCTACAAGTCACCGAAATTTTTCATAGCATTCAAGGCGAGTCCACTCGAGCGGGGCAACCCTGCGTGTTTGTTCGGTTGACAGGCTGCTCTCTTCGTTGCACTTGGTGTGATACTGAATATGCCTTTCATGGTGGAGACCGTATGCCATTGGATATGATTGTAGATCGAGTACAATCCTACAATTGCCCCCTCGTTGAAGTGACGGGCGGTGAACCATTGCATCAGCCGGCAGCTTTGGTATTGTTACAGAACTTATGCAACGCCGGATATCAGGTCATGATTGAAACCAGCGGGGCCTTTGATATTTCTGCCATTGATCCTCGCGTTTCCATTATTATGGACGTCAAATGCCCTGGCAGCGAGATGACGGATCGCATGAGGTGGGAAAATATCGAGCATCTCGCCCAGAAGGATGAAGTAAAATTCGTCTTGAATGACCGGGAGGACTATGAATGGGCCAAAGACATTCTCAAACAGTTCGGCCTGAGCAGTCGATGTACGGTCTTGTTTAGCCCAGTGTTTGGCTCGTTAGACCGGCAATCCTTAGCTGAATGGATCTTAGCGGATCGACTGCCTGTTCGCCTTCAAATGCAATTGCATAAAATGATATGGGACCCTGAAGCCCGAGGCGTGTAAAATACCTTTCTATCTACTGTTCACCATCTGTTCAAGAAACTTTATTGTCTTATGTGAAGGAGGCCTATGAATATTCTGGTCAAGCGTAGTCAAGCTACCACCATAACGGCAGACCTGTTGGTTTGTCTCAGCTATGAAAAAGAAAAATCCTGGAGCAAAGCCCTTGCGCCACTGGACAAACAGTTAGGCGGACAACTGAGTAACGTTCGAAAGAGTGGTGAGTTTTCTGGAAAGCCCAACCAAACCACCTTGGTGCATACGAATGGCAAAGTCGCGGCGAAACGAGTCCTGCTTGTGGGTCTTGGAACACGGGATACCGTGACGCTAGAACGGGTGCGGCAAGCTATGGGCACGGCCGTGAAACAAGCTCGTCAAGTCAAAGCCAAGGGCGTGGCCTGCGTCATACCTGATGTGCCGAAAGCCACCGGACGTCTCGATGAGGTGGCCCAAGCCATGGCTGAGGGGGCCGTTCTGGGGGACTATCGGTTTACCTACTACTACACCGATCACGTTGAAGACCGGAAAACATTGCAATCATGCACCATGCTGGCGCAAACCTCAGCCGACCAACCCAAAATCACGGCGGGAGCTAAACGGGGGCATATTCTGGGAGAGGCCACGTGCTTTGTGAGAGACCTCTGCAATCATCCCGCTAATATTATGAAACCCTCGCGTGTAGTAGCCGAAGCCAAGGCCATTGCGAAGGAATCAAGGATTCGGTTGAAAGTCTTGGATCGCCAGCACATGAAGAAGCTCGGCATGGGGGGATTGTTAGGCGTTGCCCAAGGCAGCATTGAACCGCCGCATTTTATTATTTTGGACTATTCGGGTGGTCCAAAATCTCAACGCCCCGTGGTCTTGGTTGGAAAAACCGTGACCTTTGATTCGGGAGGTATCTCCTTAAAGCCGTCTGAAAATATGGACCATATGAAAGCCGATATGACAGGTGGAGCCGAGGTCTTGGCCACGGTCCGCGCAGCCTCTCGCTTGAAACTTCCCATGAATGTTATCGGCCTGCTTCCTGTGACCGAAAACATGCCGGGTGGCCGGGCTACGAAACCTGGGGATGTGCACACCATGCTTTCTGGAAAAACCGTAGAAATACAAAATACAGACGCCGAAGGTCGTTTAATTTTGGCAGATGGTCTAGCCTATGCTACCCGTCTGAAACCCTCCTGTGTCGTCGACATTGCCACTCTAACAGGGGCGGCCATTGTGGCGCTGGGGGCCCATGCCATTGGCATGTTAGGCAACGATGATGCATTGAAAAACGCCATGAGAAAGGCAGGGAATGATTCAGGCGAACGTGTGTGGGAAATGCCATTGTGGGATGAGTATTTTGAGCAACTAAAAAGCGACGTGGCTGATATGCGCAATATCGGCGGACGTGGAGGCGGCATGATTACCGCCGCCATGTTTTTGAGCAAATTCGTTGGCGATCATCCATGGGTGCATTTGGATATCGCGAGTACCGATTGGAGCGCTACAGAGCGTCCCTGTATTTCCAAAGGTCCCACCGGAACCGGAACACGATTGCTGATTCAGTATTTGATCAACCGCGCTGCCAAATCTTGACGATCAACTGTTGGTGAACCTCACAGACCACATTGGCCAATTGTGCATGATTGGGTTCGAAGATCCGGAGGTCACTCCCGATCTTCGAACCTGGATACAGGAGCACCGCCCTGGTGGCATCATTCTATTTGCCCGCAACTTAGTGAATGCGGAACAAACCGCCAAACTGACAAACGACCTACAGGCGATTGCTGGAGACCATCCACTCCTTATTGCTATCGATCAGGAAGGAGGACGCGTGTCGCGCCTCCCGCCTGATTTCACCATTTTCCCTCCCGCGGCCACTGTCGCTCAGTCTGGGTCTACGGAACTGACGTATCAAGCCGCCGCCGTCACGGCCAAAGAATTGCGCAGCGTGGGCATCAACATGAATATGGCTCCCGTACTGGATATTCATACCAATCCGGCAAATCCCATTATTGGCAATCGCGCCTTTGGAACGACGCCAGAACAGGTGTGCCGGATGAGCGCTGCCACCATTGCGGGACTCCACGACCATCGAGTCCTGGCCTGCGGGAAACATTTTCCCGGCCATGGGGATACCAACACAGACTCACACCTTGAACTTCCAACTGTGCAGGCCTCACGTCAACAGTTGGAAGACCGGGAGTTACAACCGTTTCGCTATGCCATTCATCACGGTCTTCAAGCCATGATGACCGCCCATATTCACTATCCGGCTCTGGACCCCACTTATCCGGCGACATTGTCCTCTACCATCTTGTCAGGGCTGCTTCGTCGGGACTTAGGATTTTCGGGTGTGATCCTGAGCGATGATTTGGAAATGCGCGCAATCTTAGACCATAGCCATATCGGCGATGCCGCAATCCGTTCATTGCAAGCCGGCGCTGATATGCTGCTGATATGCAAAAGCCGGACATTAGCGACCGATACCGTCCACGCCCTGCGCCACGCGCTTATCTCTCACCAATTGGATCCAGCTCAAGTCGAGGCCAGCATAGCTAGAATTCAGCAGATGAAACAGCAATTTGTCCTTCCCTATCATCCTATTGATCTTTCCACAATCTCTAACACCGTCGGCATCTCTTCGCATCGGGATGTGCTGGCCAGCATTGTGAACCAGACGAGCCCTCTTGCCTAGCTAGTTCTTTTTCCATTTCTGGACATTCTGCTCAGCAATTTGTTTAGCTATTGCTCGAGATATTTTTCCGTTTCCTCGACATTGATCTGCATATAGGAAACCGTTAATAGTCTCAGTACGTTTCATTTATTCATGTGAAGGAGACAGCCATGGCTCTAAAAAAAGGTGACATCATTGATGAACATAAACGCTACCCTGATTCCTGTGGGCTGGTTCTTAAAGTCATGCACGGTGGAGAAGGGTTTGAAAAAATTGTCTGTTGTGGGCATGAACTAACGGAAGAAGACGTGGTGCCTACGCTGAATCACGGCCGCGGCCGGAAAAAAGGGCCATTGATCGTCGGCATGACTCTTGATGAAAATCGGATTTCCACAAGTTCTTGCGGCTTGCGACTCATGGTGATGGGCGGGGGCGAAGGGTTTGAGAAAGTGATGTGCTGCGGGAATACTATTGGAACACGGGGAATGCAGGACTTGAAGTTTGGGCAGGTGCGCAATGAAGAGCCAACCCCAGATAGCACACCCAATACTCCACACCAAGGCACGGCATAAGGACGTTTTCTATCATGTTGGGTTGGACGCCAGAATCCCTTAAGCAATGGGTCAAATGGATGCAGTTTCTGGATCGGTGGGGCTATATTACCGCCTGCTTAAGTTTTCTCCTGGTCGGCATGCTGGTATTTGGGTACAGCTGGTATGCCTACGCACAACACGTGAATCAAGCCTTTTTGCCTGCCACCATTACGTTGCTCAATGATTTGCTCTTTGTCATTATCCTTTTAGAATTATTTCGAACTGTCTTGGGATTCTTACAGTCCGACCGTATCCGGCTGGAACCGTTTTTACATGTGGGAATCATTGCTTCTGTGCGACGGATCTTGACCGCAGGTGCTGAATTTTCTCACCAGGATAATGTGCCGGAGGAAGTCTTTCAGCATTACTTACTGGACATGGGATTACATGTCGTGGTGATTCTGGTTCTGATGATTGCCCTCTATCTGTTAAAAAAGACTGAATCGACACCGGAACCACTGTTAACCAAATAACAGGTTCTTTCCCGCTCGTCAGTGAGTTCTGTTTCTCTTACAGACAGAATCTCTTCAACCATGAGCATTTTCTGTTCCTCGCTACCTTGCGCTCCACGAAACGCTATGGCACTATTGTTCGCCATTTTATTCGGCATCGAGACAGAGATGACATCATGGATACCCTCCCTGAACTAGTCGGAACCGTACATATTGTTTTCGGACCCTATCGAGGCAACCCCATTGCCCTCTATATGCGTCAAGATGGTTCGATTTGCCAAATTGCCCCGCGCATTTATCCATGGAATCGGACCGTGGGAATCGGCGATACTCCGAATCGCGCGGCGGCTGACTTTGAAAACAAATGGAAAGAGGCCGGCTTAGCCCAAGAAATGTATACTGGCCCGCACTGGGAAGGTGGAATTAAGCCCGAGAAACCCAAACCCCCACCGAAACCTGCCGCTCCTAAGCCAGACGCAAAAGCAGCTAGCCCCGCTTCAGCAAGCAAACCCTCTCAAGCCTCAAAAGATCCAAAAGACTCCCCACCCGAAAAAGCTGCCAAGGCCTCCCCTCAAGAGACTCCAACCTCATCCTAAGGTATTCTCCTATCCGGAGAATTAGTTTGTACTTCCGAGAGCTGGGGAAGAGTTTAGTAGATATTTCACTCACGCTAACTGATGGGCATGCTGGCGGGCGGCCTTAACCAAGGCCGAAAAGAGCCGTTGTTGAAGAACATCTTTCCTGTATAAAAACTCTGGGTGCCATTGCACCCCAAGCCAAAACGGATGGTCATCAGCCTCGATGGCTTCAATGACCCCGTCGCGAGCCCTGGCACTAATTTGAAAGCAAGAAGGAACCGCTTTGACTGATTGATGATGGGAACTATTGACGGAGATGTCGGACTTCTTGACTATCCGTCGCAACAAGGAGTTGGGGGCGATCTTCACCAGATGCACCGTGTTGGTTGCGGAGGTCTTTTGCAAATGCTGAATCCTGGTAGCAATCTGCGCAGGAATGTCTTGAATCAATGTCCCGCCCAACGCCACATTCATGGATTGCATACCCCCACATATTCCTAAGGTTGGCACTTGGTGTTTAAAGGCTAATCTTGACAGCCCAAGCTCTAATTGAGCCCGTTCTTCGCTCATTTTCTGAAACGGATATTCCTGCTGCTCATGGTAGAACCGGGGATCTAGATCAGACCCACTTCCCGTCACAAGCAATCCATCAACACGTTGTAACAGAAACGACTGTTGAGCACGGCCTGTCATCAAGGGGAGCACTAATGGGACGCCCCCTGATTCTTGAATGGCTTGAAGATACCGGGCCCGTAAAAAATATGTGGGCTCTTTCCCCCCCATATCTTTCCGATTGCCGGCGTTAAAATCCGGAGTGACCCCGATAACAGGGCTTCGGTGTGTTTGCGAAGAGCGCAGAAGCTAATCCACTCGTTCAGTCAAGTAGGCCTCATCTTCAACATAAGGGGAAGCTCCATAAAAGCGAACGGGTTCATCGCCCCTGAGATGATCTGGGGTAATCACATAGGTCCCATACAGACTCGGCTCCCATACCGTTTGAGCCGTTTCTGCATCCCCGCCAGTAAGAGCATAGGTAAACCCACCCACAATTCCGCCCAATGTGGCATACACAACTTTCACAGGCAAATAGACCAGGGTCAACAGTCCACTTCCTAAGCTCATGGCCGCTTCGCTACTTGGGTCAGACTCCTCTTCCCCAGCTACACTGATAGACGGAAATCCCAATCCAACGACAAGGACAAAAGCCGCTAAGACCAATCCACTTGTTCTTTGTTGCACCGAGTTCGACCAAAGCTTTGGGGTATGTTTCATGGTTAATAGCCCTCCTTTTTCGGGTTTCCAGTTAAAAACTCCAAGAGTTTTTACCACTTTTGATGGCGTAGCACACAATTCTCTTCCCAAGTTATCCAGTAAATATCCTGTCCACAGGGTGGGACTTCCAAATTCGTATTATTGCCTAAAGCAAAGTTTATGCCTAACTTTAAGTTTTCCTAATCCTGAAATGCTTCGACGTCTAACTCAACCAATATCTGCCGCTTCATGTCTTCAGCTTCCCGTTTAACAGCTGTATCTGTTTCAGAAAGAAGTTCCTCACGCGAGACATGCCAATTTTCCTGACGAATGCCTTCCTTGATAAATAGATCGAGCTTATAAAAACAGACTAGTTGAATAAATAAGTCGTTGCCTCTTTTAATATAATCATCTCGGGCATCGCTGGGAATCTCTCGAATCTGATGCCCTAACCAAGACTGAAAGTCGAGGGTTGCCTGTAATTGCTGGATTTGATCTCTTCCTACGTGAATTCCAACTTGTACGCCACCTTTCCATGACCGTTTTTTGACATTAAAGACACAGTACATTGTGTCGGAAGCACCCGCAACCTCTTCCGGCCCATAAAACAGTGTGATGCGGAAGAGTGGGATCTGTGGTGGAGAAAGAAGTGACATGGTAACAGAATTTACTTTCTCAAAGAAGTTCGTCAGGAAGCAAGAGCAGCCTTCAGCCCAACTCTTACAAACGCCAAGACTGGCCCGGTTAGGTTGACACTCATCAATCTTGAAAGATAGAGTCTTTGCAGTTCTTTGGTTGGCAAGTCCTGATATTCGACTGAAAAAGAAAGGGTTACACCATGTTCGGCACCATGGGTTTCTCAGAATTGATGATCATTCTCGTGATCATCTTGATTATTTTCGGCGCTGGTCGGCTGCCCCAAATTGGTGAGGGCGTAGGAAAAGCCTTGAAAGGGTTCAAGAAAGAGGTTGCTGACCTTCCTTCAGCCATGGATCCCAATGATCCTGCCGCCGGCGAACCAGCTACCCAAACGCCAGACGCTCAGGTACAGGCACCAGCTTCGGCCACACCTGAGACTGTGCAGACTGCCAATCAGCCCTACCAACCAGGCCCAGAACAGACCCCAGGGACCACTGCTGCTCTATTATATCAAGGAGCCGGCCCAAAACCAGCTCAACAGGCTGGGCAACCCTCATCTGTTTCAGCTCCTGGACCGGAACCGCTTCAGACCACAGTACCTGGTCCCGTCTCGATGGAAGACCGCCTTGCGCAACCAGCGCCCACTGCGTCAGCCCAATATCCTCCGCTTCCCGCAGGAGCGCAAGCCAAACCTCTAGCCAAACGCCCATCAGCTATTGTCAATAAAAAGGCTGTGGCTAGAATCCAGGCACAGCAGGCTGCTCTGAAGGCAAAAGCTGCCGGAGCGACACCCCAGGACATGCAGGCATTAGGAGAGGGACTGGGTAATGCCGTACGTACGTTCCGTGACGCCGCGGCTGATATCCAAAACTCTATTGATCCCCAGATGCGGACAATCCAAGCCGAACTAGAATCGGCCGAGCAGGAAATGAAAGAATCTATTGAAATGGCTAAGGAACCGTTGGCCCCTAAAGAACCTTCCGGCTCAGTGTAACTGCTTTTTGTCAAACTTCCTCTTTTTGTCTCGATCTCTATTCCTGGCTCTCGGCTTCGGTCTAGTCAGCCCACTCTTTGGCTGTGTCTTGGAAACACCGCCAGATCCGCCAGAACGAGTGACAACTCGACTCATAGAATTGTTGACCGACACAGAGCCCGACGTGCGTCGAACGGCAGCCATGTCGCTGGGGAAAATTAGTCATCCTCAAAGTATTGAAGCTCTCATCACCACCCTATCTGACCCAGATCCCGAGGTGAGACAATGGAGCGCATGGGCGTTAGGCAATCTTGCAGATCTGCTGACACATGATGCTGTTGTTGCACTCGCCCAACATGTAACCGATCCATCCGAATCAGTGCGAGAAGCTGTGGTTTTGGCCCTAGGCCAGACAACCGCCGCCGAAGAAGTTATTCAAGTCTTAGCGCAAGCCTATGGTATCTCCAACCCTGAGACCCAACGGACGATTGTCCAAGCCTTGGCTCAATTTGAATTCCCATTCGCCTACCCCTTATTCATTCAAGCACTCAAAAGTTCAGATCACCGGATTCGCCAAGCTGCAATCGCAGGCTTGGGCGAATTGGGAGATCCCCGGGGCCTCTTGGTATTGCGGACTCGTCTTCTTCAAGATCCTAGTGTAGGCGTTCGATCTGAAGCGGCGTTTCGCTTGGGAAAGCTCGGAAGCTCTGCGGATATCCCTGCACTGCGTCAGGCCCAAGAAACAGACCCGACGCCAATGGTACATTTTTGGGCCACATGGAGCCTCGCTCAAATCCGTGAAGAGACGTCGTAAAGGGAGACTGCTTCACCCAAGAGTTTCATATTTGAATGTCCCAAAAAAAATTATTACAATGCATCACCTTAGACATGTTACGAATGGGAGTGTCGAATCATCACCCTTGATGATGAAAATACTAATCTGCAGTATCATATTTTCTCTGAGTTTCGTTCTAGGTTGTACACAGACACCTACCAAATGGTACAAGGCAGGGGTCAGTTCAGCCACGTTTTCAAGAGATAAGGCTGAATGCGAAGAATCACTACTGGGTACGGGAACCACGGGATTTTCAAAACACACATACACATTCGAATCATGCATGGAAAGGAAAGGCTATACCGCTGTTCTGCCTGACTCATAGTAGAGTCGGATAATCACAGTTTTCCTGAAAGAATCATCTTTCATCTAAGGCCTTGAATCATCAACATTACCTCAAGAGAGGGATAGACGAACTAAGTATCTAGTGTCAAAGTATCAGGACGGCATAGAAAGAACAGAGCCTAACCCAATGAAAAGACTCAAGACATGAAGAAGATACTGTTAGTCGATGACAACAAAGGTGCGCGGGAAGCGTTGAGCCTCGTTCTGCAATCCCAAAAATTACAATGCGTCGAAGTAGAAAATGGTAGGGAAGCCTTAGGATGGCTCGAAACACACCAGGCGGACCTGATCATTTCTGACAACCAAATGCCCGTTCTTACTGGCTTAGATTTTATCGACCAAATCCAAGGGCATCAGAAACCTGCCAATGAACCACCCGTTATCTTATTAAGTGGTCACCTCAATGAAAAAGACAAGCAACGAGCACAACAAGCTGGAGTCTTTGCCATACTAGATAAACCATGTAATTTCAGCGAATTTGTTTCTATGGTTCATCTTGCCCTTCAACGCTAATTCAAATCTTGCCAACCTTCTCCTCAGCCCTACTCTTTTCTCATCGCTGTCCCTAACTCATTTCACAAAAATCCCTTCTATGCACAAAACGCGTAGCAACAGCTAGTTGCCTGCCCCGTTTGCGTTATTTACTGATTTCGGGCTCTTGCGATATTTCTATAAGACAATACAGACGGAAAACAAATGAGTCTCACCTCAGCATGGCAATCCCTCGGCGGCTGAAGGTCGTGAGCGTAGAATTTTTGATAGTTGAACCCATGCACCAAGGAGAAACGCCATGTTAAAGATATTTGCAGGAATGATCATAGGGTCCATGATGACGATGCTGCTGCTAGGCGGGGCTTCCGCAGCCGACCAAATACTAGCCAGTGCCCAAAACCTTAGTGTCGAACAAATCAACAGGCCAGATACAACCACCACGCTCTTGCTCCTCATTATGGTAAGCATTTTCATGGGAGCGTTAACCCTATGGCCCGCAAAACCTATTCTGGAAACAAAGACCGTGATTAACAAGTTACGTCGTCACTGCAAATAACAGATCTTTGATTTTCACACTAGGCACTTACGAACCGGCGCCCGAGGGCTTAGGGCTGTCTCTGCAAGAACATGTATCTCCCTTGGGCACCAAGCCCACCACCCTTCGTACTAGAGGTGCCCTAGAAACAATCCTTATTGTGGTCTAATCACAAAAAGAATCATACAAATGACATCGTCACGGCACGGATCTTTTGGTATACCTTGCTGTACATTCACAAGGTGATCGTTGCTCTACACTTTCCCCAGTCAATTTCTACCTCAAATCAGCCGAAATAGTTATAAAAGAGATTCAAAGCATGGAAATTAGATCGTTTCACTCCCATACACACTCAAGTTTACTCACGCAGTCAGCTGCCACTGGGCTTCAAGAACAAGCTCGAATATCCCGGGAAGCCACAACACAGGACCAAACCCAACTAGCTAAACTACGGGAACGTGATCGGCAAGTTAGGGCGCATGAACAGGCTCATATTGCTGCCTCCGGTGGCCTGGCAAAAGGCGGTGCAACCTTTTCTTTTCAACGCGGACCTGATGGGAAACAATATGCCGTGGGAGGCGAAGTCCATATTGACACTTCCCCAGTATCAGGAGATCCCGAAGCAACGATACGAAAAGCCAAACAGATTCGAGCCGCCGCCTTAGCACCGGCTGATCCGTCAGCTCAAGACCGGGCCGTCGCGGCTTCCGCCAGTGCATTGGAAGCCAAAGCTCGACGTGAGCTTCAGCAAGAAGACGATACGCCTGCGACCCAACACGAAACGACAGCCTCTTCCTCTTTTCCTCGCATTGATCTGTTTGTCTAAATTTTTCCTCTCTCATTCTTCAACTTCGAATTGAGACTTCCGATTTTCTTTGCTGATTAATAGGCAGAGTTTTCTGCCGCCTCCATGTTTTGCCCACTCCATATTTGTTCGCTACCCTTCATCTTATTACCTCTTGTTTAGAAACCAAGAGAAGTGAAGATCCATACTCAATAAGCATGGACAGAAAAAGCTGGCAACAGATTTGCTTAATAGTTTCATTGTGCATAGAGCCCATCTTCAGTTGAGAAATTTCAATAAAGAGTTTTTCTTTTTTCTCAAATTACCTTAATACGAGAGTAGGTACAGTACGATGAACATTGTTGAAAAAATGAAACAGGACTGGGAACAACGGGCAAAACATCATGCGAGATTTTGGATTGCAACGGAACATTACCAAACAGAAGAAATTTTTGCCCAATCCGGACAAGCTACAGCCGAGTCACTCTTGAAGACGTTAAAGGGATTGCAACAGCCAACCTGGAAAGTTCTGGACATTGGCTGTGGGATTGGACGGGTCCTCAAACCCTTAGCCAAGCATTTTGATAGCCTCGTGGGAGTGGACGTCTCTGCAACCATGATTGCCCAGAGTAAGTCCTGGCTTGCTGAATACCCTCATGTTTCGACCTACGAAACATCTGGAGTAGATCTTTGTGAATTCAGAGATCAGTCCTTTGACCTGGTGTATTCATATGTCGCTTTTCAGCATATGCCCAGACCCGTTTTTGAGCAGTATCTTGGCGAGATTAACCGGGTGCTCACACCAAACGGCTATTTAGCTTTACAGGTACCAATCGGGCTTTCTTGTGATGTACCAACTGAGGACACAATTGGTATTCGCTGTTACTCTATACAAGAAATGACTCGTAAACTCCTAGATAATGGCCTAGATTTTGTTGACCACACGGTTTTTGAATATGCCTCGATCAATGAAACCCACCTGTTCGGTCATCGATTTCACCTCGTACAAAAAACGCACCCCGCCAAACAAACATTACCGGTTCAATGGCTAGAATTAGAAGATCCCGATAGACCTTCTCCTTTAGATACGCTTCTTTATGAAACCTTTGCAGACAACTGTGTCAAATTTGGAAGATTGGAGGAAGGAATACAAACATTACAGTCCCTGGTTCAGCGTAACCCGGCGTATCTGGCTGGATGGCTAAAACTATCTGCGCTTCTACTGGAGACAGGAAGAATCCAACAAGCTATTTCCACGATGCAACAACTCACGGTCGCTCACCCAGACTATCAGGAAGGTCAGGAGACATTGCAGCAGCTACTTACCACCTGCAAGAAGACTAACCTGCCTCTTCCCCATCAAGCACCAGCGCTCGAGAGCAATCAGGATACTCCACGATATTCCTCAGCATAGCTAGTCTCCTAACAATCTTCTCAGCTATCTCTCCTGCAAGCAGGTCAACCAGGCCCGCATGAGGTGTCACCTTTTCTCTACCGCTTACTTTTTAATTCCTCGAAATATGTTATATTGGTCGGCACGAAAAAAATGCCCCGTCTTATTTTTTCATGGCAAGAACTGCGAGCAACTAAATAGACACCGTCTTTGCTGTCACATTCTTGATCAACGCTTATATCCAGTGGCTGACATCATCAATCACCCCCTTGTTTACCACCATTCTTTAAGGAGGAACCACATGGTTAGACGGACGCTTCTTGTATCGGCAGCAGTCTTATTTCTTTTTGGAACAACAGGGGTTGCTATTGCCGCGCATCCTGACAATGGTCCCGGATGTGGATTGGGAAAATTAGCATGGAGTGCGTATCCCGGACAGCAGTCCATCGGAGCCCAAGTTTTACAGTCGACGACAAACGGGGTCATTCCCTCTCAAACATTCGGTATTAGTTTCGGCACGTCAGGGTGCACCAATGATGGAACCATTTTTGCCTCTGAGAAAGTCAATGTGTTTGCATCGGTAAATTTTGAGAACATTGCTCAGGAAATGGCCCAAGGACAAGGTGAAAATTTAGCTTCACTCGCCACATTAATGGAAATTCCTGCTGAACAACACGAAGTCTTTTTTGCTCTCGCGCAAGAAAAATATACCACGTTGATCCAAGCCGGCGAGACCTCACCAAAAGCTGTGGTCAAAGCCCTCTACAGCGCCATGGATAATCATCCTGTTTTGGCACAAACGGTCACAGCAAAATAAGGCTGTCGATAGGCTCCGGCTGTTCACCGGAGCCTATCTTCTCTATCTCTTTTCTTTCTTCAACATGTGATCACGAATATTGTTGTATTATGCCTGGGACTTTTCCTGGTCCCGATCCCGGCTCAAGCTGGAACAAGCAACCCTGACTATCTTCAGGAACTGATTCAGCAAGCCACGGCAAAAAGACTCCACCAACATCGCTACTGGAAACTGCTTCTTCACTACCGGCCAAACCTCTTTGGCGGATGGACTAGCGAGATCGATGCCCCAGGTTTTTTCTTATCGGAGAAAGGGAAAACACATCCCGAAGCCGAACTTCGCGCGACACTGACCTATTTTTTTTCTCCTGAATTGGTTGGGCGATCGAAGCAGATTGCACAATGTGCCTTCATTGCTCGATTTCGATGGCTGAAATATCATCTACATTTTGATGAAACCCGGATGCCTTTTCAAAGATGCGAACGATTTGAGAATTGGTTGAAGGAACTCAACCCGGAATCCATTACCTTAATCTTTCCCTCTGCATTTATGGATAACCCGGCTTCCATGTTTGGCCATACCTTTCTCCGTATCGATCAAAAAGGACAAACAGACCAGACTAAAATTTTAGGCTATACCATCAACTACGCGGCGGAAGTCCCTCCCGATGCAGGCCTTGAATTTGCTTTGTTAGGTATATTCGGCGGCTACCAAGGATACTTTTCCACCATCCCCTATTACATTAAAGTCCGAGAATATCGAGACATCGAAAATCGAGACATCTGGGAGTACCGGTTAAATTTTTCCCCAAAAGAAATGCACCGAATGCTCACGCATGCGTGGGAGCTGGGTAATGCGTATCTGGACTATTTCTTCTTTAAAGAAAACTGCGCCTACCATATTCTCTCTCTTTTAGAAGTCGCTGACCCCCGATTTCATTTAACAGACCAATTTCATCTTTGGACGATTCCTGCTGATACCATCCGTTTACTTCTCCAACGGGAGGGGTTCATTCGTAACATCAGTTATCGGCCAGCCGGCAGTACAACCCTAAAACGTAAACGAGCAGCTGTATTGCCTTCAGAAATACCCTGGCTGTATCAGTTAATAGAAGATCCATCTTCGGCTTCAAGCGACGGCTTCCAACAACTTCCGCAAGCCCGTCAAACATTCTTACTCGACTTGGCATCAGATTTTCTCCGCTACAAGAGCCGGACTGATCGGAAGAATGAAGCCAATTACAAAAGGCTCAACCAAGCCACGTTAGTCAATCGAAGCAAAATAGCTGTACCTTCCGCTCCCTTTCCAGTCCAACCATTCACCACCTCCCCTGAACATGGACATGCAACCACCCGCTGGGGAATAGGTGTTGGGTGGAGAAACAATGAGCTCTTTGAACACATTGGCCTGCGAGCTGTCTATCATGATTTACTGGACCCAGACACCGGCTATCCGCTGGACTCTCAAATTGAACTGGGAAAGGTGTCACTCCGGCACTATCATCAGCGCCATCACTTCCGTATCGAACAATTCACACTAGCCAATGCGCTCTCTCTGGCTCCCATCGATTCGTGGTTCCGGTGGCCTTCCTGGAAAGTCAAAATGGAGATGAATACGGTTAAAACACGGACGTGCGACCTCTGTACCAATGGGCACTTCAATATCGGGGCAGGGGGCGCACTTGAAACGCATCTCTTTCAACGCGAAGTCTTGTTTCTTTTTGGGGAATTCGATGCCAATGTCAGCAGAGCCTACGAGGAAAATCATCGCATCGGAGGAGGATTGTCGGCTGGAATCCTTGCCACAATTACTGATCGTTGGAAATGGCGAATCTCCGCTGGATATTTTGGCTACCTCTTGGGAGATCGATCAGATGATATCAGTATTCGGATCGGACAACGTTGGACCTTTGCCAGAAACTTTGCTTTTCGCACGACATTTACTCATCATGACCGGGACAACGAAGTGCTTGGAGTCTTCCACGGGTATTTCTGATCCAACGCTAAGTCAACTCTCACAAAGGCTTCTCTCTAATCAGTAAAAGTCGATGGTCGAGGTGATGGTTCGTGCAGACTATCTCATGAGGATAGGCCCGTGATAAGCTTCTAAGCCTCAGGTCATTATCTAGAGGTGCTCTAGAGATAAATAGGAACGGCTAACAACATATGACTTCTCCTTCTAAACCTTCCACTTCTTCACTAGCGCCGCACCCCCATCTTTCAAATTATTACGATTCTGAAGAGCAGCGCGGGAAACTTCTCGCGGCACAATTTGATCAGGTGGCCCAAGACTATGACTGGATCAGTCAAGCCCTATCCTTTGGAACAGGAAAACGATACCGGCAGCAAGCGCTTAAAAGAACTGGCCTCTCAGAAGGCCAAACCATACTGGATGTGGCATGTGGACCGGGAACCGTTTCCGTTTGCGCTCAACAGATCGTGGGTAAAACAGGAACGGTGGTGGCGTTAGATCCTAGTCTCGGGATGGTGACTGAAGCAAAAAAACAAGGGGTGACCTCCGTCTTGCAATGCAAGGCCGAAGATCTTCCCTTTTCTGACTCTATGTTTGATTTTATCAGCATGGGTTACGCCCTTCGTCATGTCTCGGACCTCAAGCAGACATTCAAAGAGTATCTTCGGGTACTCAAACCTGGCGGCAAACTACTCCTTCTAGAAATTTCTCGACCGGATTCTGCCCTTCACTATCATATCAGCCGCTTCTTTTTAAAGAGTGTGATTCCCTGGGTATCATATGTCAGAACTCACAATCCTCAGGCTCGGTCCCTCATGCAGTATTATTGGGACACCATTGAGTCCTGCGTCCCTCCACCAGCCATTCTTCAAGCTTTGCAACAATCAGGCTTTGCGCAAAGTCAACAATTTTCTTTATTTGGGGGATTGCTCAGAGACTATTCCGGGAGCAAGCCCTAAATTCGTGCTTACTCTTCCCCCGTTTGAGCAGCTTTACGAGACTTCCCAAAGACTCATAGCGCGCAATCTGTTCCTTAACTAAAGTCTTTTTTTAAAAAACCGAAGGAATAGAGATGGGATCCATCCTCACCATTGGCTGGCAGGCATCAGCGTCCTTTTCTTGTCTTTAACGCATTGCGCCGGGGCACCAGCAAATCTTCAACTGGTCGCCGATTGCCGGGAAGGACTCAATTCAGCTTTTCAGGAACTTGATAAGGCCACAATACAAGGATTTGGCGGGACTGTCAGCTGGACCAAGGCAGCGACATTACTGAGTACGGCTAAGCTTCAACAACAATTCGACAAATATCCAAATTGTATCGATAAAGTACAACGAGCACGTTTCTACATACAGGAGAGTCAAAAAACCTAAAGTACTCTCTGCTCGACCGTTTTCTTCACATGGGCACCTCTAAAAACGAACGCGAAGTCCCCCCATCCCCGTGAGCCCGCTAAAACTTTCAATGCCGAGTTTTCTTTTCCCAGACTTCTTATAGTCTGTTAATTGATAGTCTCCGCTCACGCGACCTTCCGCAAAAAACGCCACCCGACCCACCGGGACTTCAACACCGGCTAATCCCATCAGTCCATATCCAAAGCCCCAACGCCGTTTTATATTGACGGACGATCTCTTCTTTTCAATTTCTTTCTTGTCGAAGACATTGACCGCCATATTCAACCCAAGCCCCACATAGGGAGTGATCCCCCCTAATGGGAACAGATAATGCCCAAATATGCGAAAAATGTAAGACTGTGTGTCAATATCTTTCGCATTAAACAGCTCAGTTTCATATTGACGATACTCTAGTTCCATGCCCATTCGTTCCCGAGGCGAAATTTTTCCTGCGGCTTGAACCACCGCATTAAATCCTGATTTGCCTTGAAAGGGAAAGAAAATTCCGCCGCCGCCAGAAATATACACGGACTCGTCGGCATCTCTCATTTCGGCCGCCACGTGGTTGCACATCCCTCCCATAAGGACCAAGCCAATTATCACAGAACAGATGCCTGCCAAAGCTGATGGTTTCATTCTTCCTCCAACGTTCCGGTTCTCATTGATGCTTTCTGATACTGTATCAAATCTTTCCCGTATTCCCAGCTTAGTGGGTAACTGGCCATTCTGAAAGGTTATTTCGCCAGGCTTTTAATGCCCAGAAGGGGATTGTAGGTTTGATGTAAATCAAGTTGATCGTCAAACTGCTCTTCGGTGGGCGTCAGAGCCGTATCGGTATATTGAAGCTTTAGCGGATCTCCTTCTACTTTTCGTCGAAGCTGGTTTAATTTCCATCCCAACCGGCACCATTGCCATCCGGTCGTAAATGCCCGAGCAATCTCAGCGGGATAGAAGGTCCAGCGTCTTTCCACTGGCAGACCCGGACGCCGGGATTTCCTGCCACGCCACCGAACCACGCCCCCTTCCAAGGGATGAACACCCTCAAGCATGATACACCCGTAAAAACACAAAATTAAAAACATCAGCTTGACAACTGGCTGTCCTGTCGCAGCAGCCCGGCGCATCAGCGTTTCGATATGTTCCCACGTATAATATTTCCGCCAGGCCATACGGTACGCTTGCGCTAATTCCTCCTTGGTCATTTTGGGATGCGCCATGGTGACATGCTCCAAGTCATAGGCGTTCATATCCGGCTCCATGGCCACACCCCGTTCATGGAGGCGTTGATGATCTTCGGAGCCCGGCAGGGGCGTGAGAATAAAAAATTCCACCAGATCGACAGGAAGCTCTTTTTGGATAATCTCAATATCGTGAGCAATGCTGTCGGGAGTATCCACCGGAAACCCCAAAATATAGCCAGCCACCGTTGTACAACCGTGACGTTTCCAAATTTGCAACATCTTACGATATTCGCCGATTTTATTTTGCCGTTTTTTGGCTCCCGCCAAGGAGGTTGGATTCAGATTTTCCAATCCCAGAAACACATTACTGCATCCGGCCCGCACGGCTTTTTCAACAAATCCTGGAATTTTATGACACAAAGTATCAACCTGAATGGTTACTGAGAGACGGAAGCCTTCTTGCTCACGAAGATGGATCATTCTGTCCAAAATGGCTTCCCAACCTTGATTCCTCGCAAAATCATCATCTGTAATAAAAAATCTCCACACCCCTCGCTGAAGGTTCGCCCGAATAAGCGCCTCAATATCATCGGGTGACCTCCAACGCGATGACCGGCCCTGAACATTGATAATCGTGCAAAAACTACATTGAAATGGGCAGCCGCGCCCGGCATCAAAACTGGAGAGCCGTCGAAAAGTTTTTTTTACTAAACTGGCAGGAAGAAACGGCGACGGCGTGCCCGCCAATTCTGGCGTATGGTCTAAAAAATTATAGGAGCTTCTTAAGCGCTGTTCGTACGCATCTTTGAGAATCGCATCCAAATGTCCCTCGGCTTCGCCGGCAATCAGCGTAAACCCTTCGGCCAGAGCCTGTTGAATATCGACAGGCAACTCCTTCAACATGGCAAAACATCCACTGACATGAAACCCTCCGATGACCACTGGAATCCCGGCTTGCAGAAACTCCCTTCCTAAATCCAGCGAACGAGGAAACTGGTTCGTTTGCACTCCAACGAATCCGACCATGCCGCTCTTGCCCCGACGTATTCGCTGTATAATACGCTTCGTGGGAATAACCGTATTGGTTTCATCGTAGGTCTCAACGCGAATTTCGACATCTTGACCCAACACCTGTCGCTCAACGCAATCCATTGCGAGCGCATTCAAGGCAGCAAGGCTATTGGATGGAATGGCCGAACGCCCCCATTGAATGACGTACCCATCATCATCGTAATGTGACGGTTTGATGAGTACTACATGAAATATTTGTTTCGTTTTCAAAGCATCATCCCTGGATTTCGGTCATCATTCGCCATGGTCATGAGGGGATGAAGAAGAAAGAAACTCAGAGGGTTTGGGAGTCATAACACCTAAGCAATGTCACAACAACCAGATGTAACCCTACGGAGTCACTGGACACGTGTCAAGCAACCCTCAATCTCCTCCTGAACCTCTCCATTTCTGATAGGGCAAGAGCTCACAGCGTGAAGCGCAGACTGCTGAGGCTTCAAAAGAACATGATATTGACATCTCTCAATTCAAACAGGACAATCGGAAGGTACATATCAATCTCTTCCAAATGACCACTTTACACGGAGGAACGTTCGTTGTCTGACCAGACCCCTTTTGAAACTGAAATCGCTCAACTCCTCGTGACCACACTCAACTTGAAAGTACAACCAGCAGACATCCCTCCGCTAGATCCCTTATTTGGAGAAGGTTTAGGATTGGATTCCATAGATGCTTTAGAAATTGCCCTGGTCGTTCATCAGAATTACGGATACAAGTTACGCTCGGATGATCCGGACAATGCCACCATCTTTTCCTCCCTTCGCTCGCTGTGTGAAACGATCCAGAAGAACAGGGTTACCACCTAGTGGCAGAATATTCTTGGACTATTCAAATACCATAAGATTTTTCCTATGACCCCTCGCTCTTTCTAAGATCACTTCCCATGTTAAGGAACGCCTCTCGTCCATGAATCTCCTCTTCAACACCCAAGATTCATCCCCTCGCATCACATGACCGCCTCTCCACTGCTTGGTCCCTATCAACAGCACAATCCCGTTGCCTGGTATCATGGAACAGCCATGTCTACCCAAACGCTGTTATCTCATGTTCGATCAGTTAGCGACCAGTTGCCTGATAAGCAATATACAATCAATATGTGCCAAGATCGCTATGCGTTCTTGGTTGGCTTTGCGGCAGCGCTCACACACAACCAAACCACCCTGCTCCCGCCTAATCAATCTCCAGAGGTTCTTCAGCAACTCATCAGGGAATATCCAGATTGTTACCTTTTCACAGATGAGCCCGTCCAGATTGAGGACATAGAAAGCGTGCCTGTCCAGATTGACGCTCTCCCTCATCAGGCACCCATAAAGAATCCCAACATTCCTGATGCGCATATTGCCGCAATTGCGTTTACGTCTGGAACGACCGGGACGCCCCGCCCAAATCTCAAATCATGGGGATCGATGGTCCAGGTTGCCCAAAAAACTGCCCAGCGGGTGCCGTGCTCAAATCAGGATTCAATGACTATTCTGGCCACTGTCCCCCATCAACATATGTATGGTTTAGAAACATCCATCATGCTACCACTGCAACAGGGCTGGTCATTTCACTCTGGAAGGCCATTTTTCCCCGAAGACATTGCGGCAGCCTTACACCAGCATTCCTCCAATCGAATTTTAGTGTCGACTCCTATACATCTCCGGGCCTGCGTAAAGGCAGAAACTGCATTTCCCAAGATACAGTATGTCCTTTCCGCAACAGCCCCCCTTCCCAAACCCCTCGCACAAGAGGTGGAAACATTGCTGCAGACAAAGATGGTAGAAATTTATGGCTTTGCAGAGGCCGGCACCATTGCCACGAGGCAGCCCGTGCAAGAAAATCATTGGACCCTGCTGTCTGAACTCACTTTGGTGAACGACAATGAGGGCTATGCCCTCCGTGCGCCATATTTTTCCAGCACAGTGCCCATTCCTGATACCATTCAGGCCAGAAACCCACACCAATTCACGTTGGAAGGACGCCCAAGCCATCTCATTAATATTGGCGGACATCGCGCATCGTTAGATGATTTGAATGTCAAACTCCTATCGATTGATGGCGTCCTGGATGGGACATTCTATATGCCGGAAGATGAGAAAGAATCCGTGACACGTTTAATCGCGTTTGTAGTCGCGCCGGGGAAGCATGCCGAATCCATCCTGACAGTCCTTCGCACAAAAATCGCACCTGTTTTCTTGCCACGCCCGATATACTTCGTAGACAGGCTTCCTCGTAACCATACGGGAAAATTACTCAAAGATGATGTGGAAAAGTTAATCCTGGCGCATAAGAGTCACACTACATCACTGAACAGCTAACGGACAGATTCCTGTTATGCCTATGACTACCTTTACCATACCGTCCTCACACCCTTCTTTAGCCGGGCATTTTCCCGGGAATCCGATCGTGCCGGGAGTGGTCATTCTTGGAGAAATTCTTTCGCGAGTGAGCGAATCTTTAGAAACACGCTGGTTCCTCTCGACGGTACCTTCCATCAAGTTTCATTCCCCTCTTCGCCCAAGCGAAGTTGTTCAGCTCACATTCGATATCCTTCCTGACTATGAAGTGACCTTTTCGTGCCAGGTTGGCTCAAAGCAAATTGCTTCCGGTCTATTCCGCTTTGAAACCAATGAACAAGACCTGCCCTCATGAGCAAACGTTGGCTGAGACAGCGGGAACGGGGACAACCCTGGGCCTACCAGTTCATGCTGTGGGTAGCACTCCGGTTGGGGAGAAAAACAGCCCGTGCGTTACTGTATCCCATTTGTGTGTACTACGTGCTATTTTCCTGGACGGCAAGCAGAGGGATACGGACCTTTTTGGGTCGCGTCTTGCAGCGTCCTGTCACACTCACTGACCTCTTTCATCAATATCATGCCTTTGCCTCAACATTGTTAGACCGGACCTTTATTTTGGCCGGGCGCCACGAGGAATTTGACCTCACCATTCGCGATCTAGACATACTTTTGAGCCGTGTTGACCGCAAACAAGGCTGTCTCCTCCTGGGTTCACACTTAGGAAGTTTTGAGATACTCCGGGCTACAGGACTGGCCCACAGGAACGTCCCCATCAAGCTGCTGATGCATCAAGAGAACGCCCCCATTCTCAATGCGGTGTTGATGAAATTGGACCCCTCTCTTCCCGAGTGCATTATTCCTGTCGGCGAACCAGAGACCATGTTGCGCGCCAAAGAATGTCTTGATGCCGGCGGCCTGGTTGGGCTCCTGGGTGATCGCCCCCTCAAAAATGAAAAGGTGGTACACTGTAAGTTCTTCGGGCACAACGCGCAATTTCCTTCCGGACCGATGTTACTGGCCAGTATCCTCAAAGTACCGGTCGTGTTATTTTTTTGTTTGTATCGTGGCGGCGGCCGGTATGACATTCACTTTGAACTGTTTGCCGAACTCGTATCCATTCCACGAGATAATCGAGACCAAGGGATTCAGGAATGGACCCAACGGTATGCTCATCGCTTGGAACATTACTGCCAGATGGCTCCAAATAATTGGTTTAATTTTTATGACTTTTGGGAAACAGATCAGTAGGCCAATTTTTGGGGGCATCATCTGTTGCGGGCTATGCATGCAGGTCGCAGCGTCTCCGCCTGTCTATGGATGTGACTCGACTGTAGACACCCAACCATCTGTGACCTTCTCAGAAAAACATCCAGAATTATCTCAGGTCATTGGAAATCTCAAGCAATCCACAATCAGTGCGCAAGCCTTTCACGAAACGTACTACTCGTTCATGCTGACAACTCCCGCACACAAGGAAGGCACATTAGCTTTTCACCCGCCTGCACATTTAGAAAAACACGTGTACAAGCCAATTGAAGAATCGTTTATTATCGACGGAGACAGCCTCCTGTACGAAAACCTTTCTCGAAAGATCTCCCGCACCTTCTCTCTAAAAGAATATCCATCCCTGGCAACCTTAGTCGAGGGCCTACGAGCCCTGTTCAACGGAGACGAGCACACGCTGAAAAAGATTTTTCATGTGTCAATGGCGGGCACATCCGAAGTCTGGCAACTACAGCTTTCTCCAATCACCCACCAGAACGAAGAAGGTGTCGCCTGCCTCCGCCTTACAGGACAACAGGCACACCTGGGCACCATTGCCATTTTTGAAACGACCGGTGATCGCTCCGAACTCCAACTGGCTCCAAAGGTTCCGTGACGAACGTCCGTGCCATGCCTTGGCTTCTCTGGTTAATCGGTATAGCTATAGGTTCTGCATTTGCCCTGACTTCTATTCCTATTCAGACAGAACTTCCTCTCCTACTCCCCACCACAGGATCACTTTCACAGCAATTATTTGTCGATCAGCTTCAATCAGGACCTTCATCCAGAATTCTGTTGTTAGGAATACAAGGAGCCCCATCACCATTGTTAGCTGAGGCCAGCAAGAAATTGGCTGAGGCTATGCGGAACAACGATCAGTTCCTTCATGTCTATAACGGTCAAAGCTCAAATTTTGGCTCTGATCAAGAGCTGCTATATCAATACCGGTACCTCCTCAGCCCAACGATTGCTCCCGGACACTTTTCCGCGGACAAATTACGGCAAAGCTTGAAACATCGGCTGCAAGACCTGTCTAATCCCCTTCCTGCGTTTTTTAAGAAACGCATACCTGAAGATCCCACCGGCGAATTTCAACAAGTACTGGGGCGCTGGAAATCCAAGAACACGATGAAAATTGCTCATGGAGTGTGGTTTTCCGAGGATGAACATATCGCCTTGCTAATTGCGGAAACCGCCGTGTCGGGATTTGATCTGGATGGACAAGAAAAGATTCAAAGATTTTTAACCACAACGATGCAAGACATTCGTACAGGACTTTCGGCCAATTCGTCAGGAACAAATCTTGAGTTCGTTCGCTCAGGACCCTCGTTTTTTGCTGTCCAAGCTCGCGCTGTGATTCAGCAGGATGCCCGCTGGCTTTCTATGCTTGGGGGAGGGCTGGTCATCGCTGTGTTACTCGTCACCTATCGATCGTTCACAATTCTATTTCTAAGCCTGGTGCCTCTTCTGACGGGCCTCCTGGTAGCCGGGATCACCGTGTATCTGGTGTTTGGTTTTATCCATGGCATGACCTTGGCCTTTGGCGCAACATTAATTGGGGTAGCAATCGACTATCCCCTTCATGCTTGCGCACATCTGAAATCTCATGAATCTCCCAAAACAGCCATTCAATACGTCTGGCCCACGATACGGCTGGGAGCTACCACGACCGCCATTGGCTATGGGGGGATGCTGTTCTCCGGCTTTCCTGGCCTGTCACAATTAGGGCTTTTTGCGATAAGCGGACTCTTAACGGCTGCCAGTGCCACGAGATGGATCCTGCCCATCTTAGCTCCCAGGCAGGTAAAACCGCCGGTTCCTTGGTCCGCTTGGCTTCCGCAGCCCGGCGGCTCTCGATTGATTCTTCTGGTTCCTCTGAGTATGGTCTTGTCTCTTGCTTATCTGAGTTGGTCCGACAAGCCGTTTTGGGAAACGGATATCGCACATCTCAGCCCTGTCCCCCAAGACCTGCGGGAACGGGACGCTTGGTTACGAAAAGAGCTCGGGGCGCCAGCGGTGCGCGACATGATGGTGGTCGTGGCAACAGATGCGCAGCAAGTTTTAGAACAGAGTGAAGCGCTACAAACCACGTTAGACCAACTAGTCAGCCAGAATCATATGTCTGGATATGAAATGGCGACGGATTACTTACCCAGCCTCAAAACCCAAGCCTTTCGGCAACAAACATTGCCAGATCCGCAGTCTTTAGAAAAACATCTCATCCAGGCCCAAGAGGATTTGCCCTTTAAACAAGGGCTGTTCCGTCCCTTCATAGAAAGTGTCGCGCGAGCAAAAACCTTGAGGCCCTTGGATATCGAAACTATTCAGCGCACCCCACTGTGGACAAAAATCCAGCCATTGCTCTACCCCTACCAGGAGCAGTGGGTTGGCACCATTCTGCTACATGATGTCAATAATCGCCAGGCACTCCAGCAAGCCCTCCACGTTGGAGCGTTCCCGTCTGTGCATTACATAGATTTGAAAACCCAGTCAAACAGCATGGTCACAACCTATCGGGAAGAAGTAACCAGATATTTACTGATTGGCGCCGGGTGCCTGATTCTGATTTTATATGCCGGACTTCGGTCCCTGAACAAAGTCGCGCTTGTCTTGCTTCCTATCGCGGGCTCGATTATGCTCGACCTAGGCATTCTTCATGCCCTAGGGGAACGCCTTTCCTTGTTTCATTTGGCCTCTTTGTTATTAGTCTTTGGGATTGGATTGGATTACGCCTTGTTTTATCAACGAGCCCATAAGACAATAGCAGAACGTCAGCAAACCATTTCGGCCATATTTGTGTGCAGCCTTACCACGATCACAGTTTTTGGACTGTTAGCTTGCTCTGAAACGCCCGTGCTCCATGGTATTGGGCTTACAGCGTTTTTTGGGGCACTCCTCTGCTTTCTTTTTGCAGCCATATGTTCACCTGTACAGAAAGACCAGCCCGTTCATGCCACACCATTATCTTGATATCGCGATTATTGGCGGAGGGCTGGCCGGCAATCTGCTCGCCCGGCAACTTCGGCAAACCCTTCCACACCTGAAAGTCGGCATATTCGAAAAACATCGCTCCACATCTTTTAAAGTGGGAGAATCCACAGTTGAAGTCACGGGGAATTACTTGATTCGCCGGTTAAATTTGGAAGGGTATCTCACCACACATCATATTCTGAAAAATGGGCTGCGGTTTTTCTTTGATCAGGAAAACCGTCAGGCTCCACTCATTGACATGAGTGAAATTGGGGGAGTACGGACGCCGTATTTTAAAAGTTTTCAAATCGATCGTTCCCGCTTAGAGGCCGATCTTCAACGGATGAATCAAGAAGATGGCATTGAACTGCACCTGGGCAGCCGCGTGAGTCCCATCCAGCTCAGCTCCGATTCCTCGCCTCACACTTTTTCCGTGGATACTGACGGTAAACAATGGAATGCTCAAAGCCGGTGGCTCATTGATGCCAGTGGCCGTTCCTCCATTCTGGCGAAACAAGAAGACTTGCGAATTGCCTACCCTCACCATACCGTCGGATCCGTATGGGGACGATTTCGAAATGTCGTCAATATGGACCACCTTGGCCCGGAGACATTCCGGCAGCGGGTTAACGGCACAAGCCGTCGAGAATCCACGGTGCATTTTTGCTATCAGGGGTATTGGATCTGGTTTATCCCCATTACCCAAGATATCGTCAGCGTGGGCGTCGTCATGGACCGTAACTTTGGCTGGCAAGAGATCCTTCGAAAAGCGGAAGGGTTCTTAGACTTTCTCAAACAACATCGTGCTGCATGGTCATTGCTCCAGGAGGCCGAACTACTGGATATCGGCAGTTTCCAGCATCTGACCTATGCCACCAAACAATTTTTCAGTTCAAACCGTTGGGGATTAACCGGCGAATCTGCAGCATTTTCTGATCCGTTTTACAGCCCGGGATCAGACTTTATTGCATTGGAAAATGACTTCATCACCAATTTTATCCGGCATGAAGAGGAAGGCGCTTCCCCTCAACACCTGGAAAATCTGGTGAACCTCTCGAATGCCTACATGCACTTTCGCTATGAGGCAAACATGCACCTTTACCAAAAGCTCTATTCCGTGTTTGCCAGCTATGAACTGCTCAAGCTGAAGTTTCAATTGGATCTTCCCTTGTACTATCACCTCTGGCTTTCAGAATTCATGCAGGACCTTCATCTCAATGAGCAATTCCTTACCGATCAGGTTCATGAGCAACCGCAAGTCCTTAATTCCCTCTCAATATTTTCTCAGCTTTTTCAGAAAGTTGAACGACACCTCCACAACACCAAGACATTGTACAGAGGGAACCTGGGCAACTTCACAGATGCGCTCGAAGGCATTGATTGGCTGGACGAAATCGGACAACCGCTAACAACCAATGAATCCGTGGCGCGTCTTCGTACAATTTTTCGTCGAGGCTATGAACAGGCCAATAAACTTCTGGAACCCCAACCCAGCAAACAGATGGCGTAATTAAGGCCCATGCTCCCCCTTTCATTTGCTTTTTCCACATTAGTCACAGCTCTTGGTCGAGGCAAGCGAACCCATCTTTCAGCCTTACAACATGAACAATCCGGCCTCACGCCATGCGATTTCGAAGGCACGGCGCTTCCGACCTATATGGGCATGGTGGACGGGTTAGACAATTTGTCACTAGCTCCAGAGCTTCGGCATTTTGATTGCCGCAATAATCGTTTGGCAATGCTCGGTCTGCAGCAAGATGACTTTGAGAACCATATCGCTCATGCCCGTCAACAGTATGGAGCCCATAGAATTGCCGTTCTCATTGGGACCAGCACATCAGGGATTCTGGAAACGGAACATGCCTATCAAAACCGTGATCACGAAACAGGACGACTTCCCAGCACATTTATCCCGCGATGCCGGTATACCCAGGAAGTCTTTTCTGTCGCGCATTTTATCCGTGACTATCTGCAACTCACAGGACCGGCCGTGGCCATATCCACGGCCTGTTCCTCCAGCGCAAAAGTCTTTGCCACCGCCGCGCGGTATATCCAAGCGGGCCTCTGCGAGGCAGCAATCGTTGGAGGCGTGGACAGTCTGTGTCAGACCACTCTATTTGGGTTTTCTTCCTTACAATTAACCGCGGCTGGTCCCTGCCGGCCTTGCGATGAGAACCGTGATGGACTGACCATTGGAGAAGCGGCCGCCTTTGTCTTTTTGGAAAAAACTGCTAGGCCGGAAAACCGATCCACGTCCGTTCTCCTGGGGTATGGCGAAAGTAGCGATGCTTACCACATGTCTCACCCTCATCCCACCGGTCAGGGAGCCATCAAGGCCATGGAAGCCTCGTTGAAAAGCAGCCATTTATGCTCATCTGACATTGATTTTATTCATCTGCATGGCACAGCCACAAAGGCCAATGACCAGACCGAAGACGAAGCGGTCGCCACATTGTTTCAATCCCACACTCCCTGTAGTTCGACCAAAGGATGGACCGGTCATACATTAGGCGCAGCAGGCGCCGTTGAAGCCGTCATCGGAGATCTCTGCCTCCAACATGGATTTCTTCCAGGCTGTTTGAATACCACTCAGGTGGATCCGGCATTTTCCAGTCACATTTTGCTGAAAAGCCAGGAACGGCCGCTTAAATATATCATGAGTAATTTTTTTGGATTCGGCGGCAACAACTGCACATTAATCTTAGGGAAAAACTAGGTGGAAATCTTTGTCCATGGCATCGGCGTCCTCGGTCCTCACTTGCACAATTGGGAGGCGGGCAAACTCCAATTGCAGCCAGATGCCAACATTCCGGAACATTTCGAAGACATACCGGATCCCATGCCCTCAATTCTGCCAACGAATGAACGCCGTCGGAGTAGCGGTGTTGTCCGATGGTCTTTAGAAGTGGCTCAGGAAGCAGTTCAAGGGAGCCACATCTCCTCCAAAGAAATGGCTGCAGTCTTTGCCTCTTCAGGCGGAGAAACAGAAATTTTACATAAAATTTGCCATTCTCTCACGGCCTCACCCCCTATGGTCTCTCCAACGTTATTTCACCAGTCCGTACACAACGCAGCCGTAGGCTATTGGAGTATCGCATCCGGTTCTCAACGGTCATCAACCAGTTTGTCCTGTTATGATGGGTCATTTACCGGTGGGTTAATTGAGTCGGCAACCTTGTTGTCCGCACAGCAAGAAGACTATGTGTTATTCGTTGCCTGCGACATTCCGGCGCCGTTTCCTCTGAATGAAGCGCGGCCTCTGATCGCCCCATTTGCTGTGGCCATGGTCTTGAGCCAACAGCCGTTTTCTATGAGCTTGGCTAAACTCACAATCACCCTATTATCAGAACCCTTTCAAACTCCACCCTCTACAATAGCCGACACGTCTTTGGAACAATTGCGTGCCGGGAATCCCGCAGCCAGAAGTCTTCCGCTTCTACATGCCATGGCCAATAATCTTACCTCTTCGATTTACCTGAATTTCTTGGATAATCTTCAATTACAGATTGATCACCAACCATGCCAGCCCTGTCGAGAGTAGAACTCTGCAGCCTTTTGCCGCATGGCGAAGAAATGTGCCTGCTCAACTTCGTTGAACGATGGGATGCCACATCAATCATGTGTCTGACCTCGACCCACCGGCGCCATGACAATCCCTTGTTGCACCAGGGTCGTTTGGAGATTCTTTCTGGGTTAGAATATTCCGCCCAAGCCATGGGCATACATGTGGGGCTAACGAGAGGAACGTCCAGCGATCATGGAGCCATCGGATATCTTGGTGGAGTTCGTGACCTTCGGCTCTATAGCCAAAGTTTCCATCAAGTTTCCCAGGACTTGACGATCGAAGCCTCGTTAGTCATGGGTCAACACATGAGCTTCATCTACACTTTTACGATGAAAGCCGACGAACACCCTCTACTTGAAGGACGCGCCTCCATTTTCATTCAAGGGACCGCCTCGTATTCATGAAACGCGCATTGGTGACTGGCGGGAACAGTCCTATCGGATTGGCAATTTGCAGGGAACTGGCCGCGATGCATTTTCATGTGATTGTTCATGGGTATCAACATCCAGAAACAACGCATGAACATGTTCAGCAACTTGTCGAACACGGCGGATCAGCCGAGGCCATCTGCTGCAATTTGACCGACGGGAAAAGCACCGAAACAGCGATGAATACTCTTTTGGAAACAGGCCCTCTTCAGGTGATCGTTCATAATGCAGGAATTTTTGAGGATGCACCCCTGGCCGGCATGACTCCCCAACAATGGCACAAGGTTATCGACATCTCACTTCATGGATTTTTTCACGTTACTCAACCGCTGTTGCTTCCCATGATCCGGACGCGTTGGGGACGCATCATTGCCATTTCCTCCCTTTCTGGAATGGTCGGACACCGAGGACAAACCAATTATTCTGCGGCAAAAGCCGGCTTACATGGCGCAGTGCGATCGTTGGCCACT
This sequence comes from Nitrospirales bacterium, assembly GCA_965223315.1. Classification (GTDB taxonomy): domain Bacteria; phylum Nitrospirota; class Nitrospiria; order Nitrospirales; family UBA8639; genus Nitrospira_E. The sequence goes on along the minus strand of CBDCWD010000004.1, from coordinate 698,422 downwards.
GAAGTCGCCTCCCGGGGCATTACCGTCAATGTGGTCGCGCCAGGCCTTATTGATTCCCCGGCAACCACCCAAACGTTTACGGAAGAACAAATACAGAGTATGGTACCCATGAAACGTGCAGGAAAACCTGAAGAGGTCGCCGCGGTTGTGGGATTTCTGGTCTCTGAAAAAGCCAGCTATCTTTCTGGCCAAGTTATTGGCGTGAATGGAGGCATGGCCTAATGACTGAGCAAACATCATCGCCCTATGCTGTCGTCATTCCCGCCTACAATGAAGAGGCCACAATATTTAATGTCGTCCAGCAAACCTTGCGGCACCTTACACCTGTCATCGTAGTGGATGACGGATCCACCGACCGGACCGCACAAGTTTTACAAGATTTGCCAGTCACTGTCCTCCACAACAAGACCAATTGCGGAAAAGCGGCAAGTCTCTGGAAGGGGTTTCAATATGCTCAACAACTTGGTGTCACGGCTGTCGTCTCGTTGGACGGTGACGGGCAACATGATCCAGCAGATATTCCTCGACTTCTTGAACAGAGTCAATTGACTCCAAATCGTATTATTATCGGGGCACGTCGGCGACCGTGGACACGCCAGACATGGCACAGAATCCTGGCCAACCGCATTGCTGATTTTTGGGTCTCATGGGCAGCTGGGCACCCTATTGCTGATAGCCAATCGGGATTTCGGGTCTACCCTCTCTCATTGATTGCTCAACTAGCCATTCCTACCTCCAAAGAACGTTGCTTTGTCTTCGAAAGTGAGATCTTGGTGGAAGGAGCTAAACGGCACTATTGGAGCCTGCCTGTCCCTATCGAATCCGAACCTCGTCAAGCCCCGCGTCCGAGTTATTTTCGTCCCGTTGTGGATATAGCGCGCATTACCCTGATGATTGCCGGGAAACTCTTAGCCAAAGGAATGGCTCCACAAGATCTCTATCACGCTGTATTTGGTCAGCCTCTTGCCCGGCAAGAGCCTCGCTTGTCAGAAGTTACGCCTTCCCAATCATTCCACAAATGAGGGTCTGTTGAAAAAAGCCCTATGGTTTTTCAACCATAGGGCTTGAAGCTGATTGACTGTTCTGGTTGCGTTTACAACATGGCAAGCTTGACCCGAATATTATTATCTAAGCGCCGTATCCATTTGTTGTAGCCGGGGTGAATCGTCCCTTTCTCAGCATCATATTTTAGATTAGATGTTTCTTTGCGGGTAATACTATATCCCTTCGTCGTATAATTAATATCGACGGATGCCATATGACGCCGATTATGCAACGTGGCCACAATATGACCGGGCTCCACAACTTGCATATTCCATATAGGCGTCGAACCTGTGGCTGCACTCACAATAGCCCGGGTGACCTCATCCAAGGTCGGCTCCTCACCAGAGACGGGAGTAATGGAGGCATCTTGAATATCTAAAACAGGCGCGCCGCCTCCACATCCGATCATCAACATCAAAGCTATCACCAAAACTGTCCAACGTGGTAATAATCGACTGGTCATTGTGAAGTCCTCCAACTCAGTAAAAGTTTCTAAAGTGAACTGAACCTGTTTTGATATGAAAACAGGACATCATAAATAATTCAGGCAACAAATTCCAGATCTCTCATTCTGTGTGTACCGAGAGGGCTAAGAGGCCCAACCCCACATACCCTCAATCTCGACCAGCAATTCTTTTCGGCACATATCCGCCTGAACAAATATCACAGGGTTCCGGCCAAGTTTATGGCTCTCCAGCGCTTGCCTGACAGCCAGGATATCTTCAAGGTTCCTGACAAAGACCTTCAAAAGCCCCTCAGAGCATTCTCCATTCACTACCTCCCCATTTTCCTCACGAACTCGGGTCAAAATCGCTTCAATATTGCACAATGTTTCTAAAGTCTGTTGGGTAGGGTTGTCATGATGCTGTGTGGCATGCCCCACAATGCTGGCTGTCCCTGCCACAAAAAGATGAGCCTCCCTTGATGACTGAAGCAAGGTGGCTCTGGCAAATGAGGGGCTTTTGGGCCCATACATCTGAGGATAGGCGTAGGCACTGACCTGGCGTGGATTTTCAACTGGAACTCCAGATTGAGCCCCGGCCAGGAATAGGACCTGAAAAGGGCCGCCAGAAGTACCAACTGCACTCGCTGCGGGGAGGCGTGGCCAAAAATCTTGATATTCTGCGGAAAAAGCTTGGTGCCGTCCTATACAAAACCGTTTATAACGCTCTAATCCATCTTGTTCTTCATTAATGTCAGGGAAATAATTCCACATGCGCAAAAGATGGGGAAACCCTGATCGTGTGCAATACTCAAATATTTGTTCGTAGGCTTTCCGGGTCACATCTTCTAACATACTTCGTGAAGGCTCCCGAATTTCTAAACAGCCGAGCACCACTTTATTTGAAACCGCAGCACGAATATCTTGAAATTGATCACAAAGAACCGAGGCTGACGTTTCCCAGATTTCTACAACAGGCGGTTGACTCAAATAAGGAAGATTGAGGTGAATCGTGAGCCCTTTCCCCATATTAGCCTGCGCTGTCTTTCCGTAAGTGAGAGCCGCCAACACATGCGATGACTCAACACGAACATTTTGAGAACAATCGTCAAGTTGCGCATAGGTCACGCCCAAAATACTGGAGCTTTTTGATACAGGCTTAAGCATTGAGCGTCCCCATGCTGGAAGATCGCTTACAAGAGATCGCGCAAAATATTTGCAGGCCGTCCATCACATCTACCCATTCATTTTCGCTATGAGACAACCGTCTGCTCTTGCGCAGGAGACTCCACAGAATCTCCAGCCGCACTCACCTTTCTTTTACGATGATGAGCGAGATTGCCTTTTAGGTCAAGTAAGACCAGAACGTAATACAGAATTTTAAAGAGAAAAATTCGAGATTTCACCGGGGTAGCTCCAAAGATATCTCCGGACACTACCGAGGCAACCGCTTCCTGAATGCGAAGATAATTTTTGGGACCCATAAATAATTTCCGTAAGGCTGGCTGAGTAAACCGATAAATAAACCAGGAATAGAGATCCAGACCATCACGAATTTCTTTCTCAAATTGTCTCGCCTTTTGTGAAGCCTGAGCATCGCCCTGTAAGTAGGCATCTACGACATCTGCACCCCGAATTCCGCTATGAAGCGCTAAGTGAACGCCGCTTGAAAATATGGGATCCACAAAAGCAAAGGCATCACCAACGAGCAAGAACTGTGGCCCGAACATCACAGTGGATTGATAGGAATAGTTTCCCGTGGCTTCAATGGGCATGATTCCCTGAGCATTTTTCATCCGTTCCGCGACAGCAGGCGAACTCTTGACCGCTTTCCAGAAAAACTCCTCTATATCCTCTTTCCGGGACTTTAGATAGGAAGGCCAGCAGACTGCCCCCACACTTGTGATACCTCCTGCGAGAGGAATAATCCAAAACCATCCGTGGTCATACCAACAAATCGTAATATTCCCCTCATCTTTTCCTGAATGCCGGGTCACACCTTCAAAATGCCCATAAATAGCGGCACTGCTATGATGAGGATTGCGATGCTTGGCCCCAAATTGGTTTGCTAAAAATGTCTGCCGTCCGGTCGCATCAACAACATGCCGTGCCTGCTGACTGACCGGTACCCCCTGAGCATTTTTTCCATGTACCGTAGCCCAGGCAGGATTTGAAAAATCCGCGGCTATGGCCTCAAACCCTTCACACACCCGAGCCCCTTTCTCCTGGCAATTCCGTAATAGGATGTCGTCAAATTCAGACCGGAGAACCTGAAAGGCCTTGGGGTGAGACTTATCCAAGGCCCCTGAAAAATACAGAGTGACAGAATTTTCGTGATCCGGGGCCATCAGTTCCGCGCCCCATTTATTGATCCCTATCCGTTCCACGTCCTCCAATACTCCCAGACGGCCTAAGTACGGCAGGGAATGAGGCAACAAGGACTCTCCAATATGAAAGCGGGGATGGGGATGCTTTTCCCACACATCGACCTTCCAGCCTTTTTCTGCCAGAATAGCAGCCGTGGAAGAGCCAGCAGGCCCCCCTCCCAGCACCAGCACATCACAAGCAGTGGATGCAACAGTCATACGATCAGCCTTAAAAGCATGGAAACAGCGATGAGTGTAAACACCAGGTCACCAAGCGCGTTATTGTCGTCTTTGAACCGTTAAGCGTAGACCCTCGAAGTGCCCATATCCTGTGAACCCGTCCAATTGTACATATTCTTGGAGTCATGTCCAGAAGCACTTCCGATGCAACGCCCTCTCAACGAAGCCCCCTTTCCTCTGGCACCCGATTTTTGGTTATGATAGAGGATATCTCAGTGAGCTGTTTTCACCAACATAGATCACCAGTGGCAAGAGCCCGTCGAGGACCCTATGAGTTTAGAAGACGAATTTTGCGATATTCTCAAGAAAGCCCGCTTTGGACAAGAACATAGTCTGGCAACTTTGGCGGAACTGACCCAGCTCGAATCTTCCGAGTTGGAAAGCCTTGAAAAAGGGACTCGTCTGCCAACCAAGCCGGAAATTCAACGAATCTGTCAGGCTTTACATTTGCGGCTGCATTCCCTGGTGGCCATTACATTGGACAACTGGGTTCCTTCCCCTCAACCCGATTGGACGACTGAAGAAGGTTTAGTGGAAACCATTTATGGTGATATTGGTGGATACGAAGTGAAAGGCTATCTACTGACCGATCCAGATACGAAACAAACCTTGATGATTGATACAGGATACAATGCCCAACTCATGTTGGCGACCATCAAAGAACGAGAATTGACCCTCATTGGCGTGGCTTTGACCCATGGGCATGCCGATCATGCTGGAGGCTTAGACAAGATTTTGGCGGAATGGTCGGTCCCTGTGTATCTTGGCAATGGGGATTTTGACTTACTTCCCTGGAAGCCCGAACCGGCCTCCTTGAAAATTCCAACGAACCATCAGATGATCGCTGTAGGAGAACTCACGGTTGAATGCTTGGCCACGCCAGGACATACTCCTGGCGGGTTTTGTTATCTCACCACACGAAAAGGCCAAGGGCTTTGTTTTGTGGGGGATACCCTATTTTCTGGATCTGTTGGACGATCTAATCCTTTTTCGTTATATCCACAACACCTTCAGTCGGTCCGCCAGACTGTGTTGCATCTGCCTAAGGAAACGGTTTTATTTCCCGGCCATGGGCCTTCAACAACCGTCGCAGAAGAACAAGTCCATAATCCTTTTGGATAACAACAAGACACTCGACTAGATCAACTTGCTTATCCATGAGATAATTACGACTCATGGACCATCCATCCCAACAAGATCCACATCCATCGAGGAACCAACCCTCGAGCTCTCAAGCTTCTCCCCCCTCCGATCCAGCAATATCAGACTCTTCAGAGGACACGCCCTCTGGTTCCCTCATCAAGCCAATAACCAAAGAGGATGCCATTCAAGAACACATGAGGAGGACCTCTCATCGTATAGATTGGTTATCGAAACCACTCCCTGAGGATAGTGATCAACCTGAATTCCAATCCTATCGGGAAACCCTCGCGGCACCAAGCACATTTTCAACCTGGGGTTTGCCTCTCTTACTTTTTGGAATCACAATTTTTACGACTCTATGGGCAGGAGCCTATCAAGTGAACACAAAACCGGCGACTGGGGCGTGGGATTTTCTCACCAAATACCCTGGATCGTTATTGAACGGATGGCCCTTTGCGGCCACACTCTTAGGTATCTTGGTGACCCATGAACTCGGCCATTACGTGCTTTCCCGCGTCCATCGAGTACCTGCTTCATTTCCTCTGTTTATCCCCGGACCTCCACAATTTATCGGAACGTTTGGAGCTGTCATTCGCATGCGTTCTCCTATCATGCAACGCCGAGCATTGTTTGATATCGGTGTGGCCGGTCCGATCGCAGGTTTTATTGCCGCAGTGATCGCCTCCATTATCGGCCTGTCCTTTTCCTATGTCATCCCCAAAGAACATGCGTTCGGTCTTCAACTAGGTGAACCGCTTCTCTTACAAGGATTTGCATGGCTCATGTTTGGCCCCATTCCAACAACGCATGACTTGGTCTTGCATCCCATCGCGTTTGCAGCCTGGTTTGGGTTTTTCGTGACGGCTATTAATCTCCTGCCGTTGGGGCAACTGGATGGAGGACATGTGGCATTTGCCGTTCTCGGCCGGCAACAACAACGATTGGCATACGCCACCGTGCCTATTCTTCTTTACCTGGGTTTTACCGGTTGGCCGGGTTGGATTCTCTGGGTTGGGATGTCGGCCATGGTCGGACTCGCCCATCCCCCAGTCGTCAACCCGTATCAAGGGCTGGGAAAAACGCGCCAACTCGTGGCCTGGGGAGCCCTGTGTATCTTCATTGTGACATTTGCCCCGGTGCCTTTTTCGATAGGTTAAACGCAGAGAGTTTGTTATCCTAGGACACGCATTGATCAAACACCTTCGCATGGCCCTCCCCGACACCAATATTTTTTCGAACATTCATTAACCAATCATACCTTGCACATGTCTTTTCAGAATTCTCACATCCGTCACTACATTCAAGAGCAACGGTCGAATTATGAAGACATGTTAGGGCAAATGGTAGAGACTCCATCCGTCAGCTCGGACCCTGGCCATGCCTCAGATATGCAAAAGATGGCCAAACTGGCCGTGGAGTATTTGGAACAGTTTGGCGCACGCGCAACTATCGTTAAGACCAAGGGCTACCCCAGCGTCGCCGGAGAATGGTGGGCCGGCCGAAAATATCCCTCCGTCACGATCTATAACCACCTGGATGTCCAACCCGCACTAGAACCAGAATGGCAACAATCCCCTTTTGCCTTCCACAAAGAGGGCGAGAAGTACTGCGGACGTGGCGCCACCGACGATAAAGGCCCTGTACTTGCTGCATTGTTTGCAGCCCGATATGCCCGAGAGGCCAACATTCCATTGAACATTCGCGTCCTCTGGGAGTTGGAAGAAGAAATTGGCAGCCCTAATTTTTCCGAAGTCATACAAAACCGCAAAACCGTTCCCGCCTCTGACTCAGTACTGATTTCCGATACGATTTGGATCGCAAAAAATCGACCAGCACTATCCTGCGGACTCCGAGGCTTGTTAGGAGCACGCCTTATTCTACGAACAGGGGAAACTGATATTCATTCAGGCCTGACCGGCGGTGGGGCTCGGAATCCTCTGGCAGAATTATGTGATGCGGCCTACTCTTGTATGGATGCGAAAACCGGACGAGTGAAAATCCCAGGATTCTATGATGATGTGATATCGCCCACCCGTTCGGAATTGAAAGACTTTGTGGCTTCCGGCTTTCAGGTCAGGAAATTCAAAGAAGCCTATCAATTGCGTTCATTACGCACCTCTGACCCCAAGGAATTGCTCAAACGCATCTGGGCCTGGCCAACCTTTGAAGTCCATGGGTTAACAGGCGGACATACGGGTCCTGGCATGAAAACCATTGTGCCGGCGTGGGGTGAACTGAAGGTCAGCATGCGCTTAGTCCCGAAACAACAGCCTCAAAAAATCTTCCGTCTTTTAAAACGACACCTCCGTGAGCGCAATCCGGATATTGAGGTCATCAATGATGGAGCTCTGGAACCCTTTCGTGGAATTTCCGAAGGTCCTTATGCCGAAGCCCTAAAAAATGCCGTTGAAAAAGGGTTCGGCCGGCGCCCAGTCTTTGTCAGGGAAGGCGGGTCCATCGGAGCCGTGGCCACCCTGCATCGCGAGTGGAAGGTACCGATCTTATTTATGGGATTGAGCCTCCCCGAACATGGCTACCATGCGCCAAATGAATACTTTGATTGGGGCCAAGCCTCCGGCGGCATGCACGCCTTCGTGGAATACTTCCACGCCCTAAGCCAAATGTAACGTCCTCGGACGACTCCTCACTGTCATTATTCGAGTCTGACCCCTAAAACCTTGCCAGGACAAACGCCTTGTCCAACCGCCCCTTACTTTCCCCGCGGCAGGATCTTGATGGGAACCCCTTGAAAACCGTATTCAGCGCGAATGGCATTTTCTAGATAGCGCAGGTATGTTGCGGGGATCTTCTCCGCGCCTTTCACAAATAAGGCAAAGGTTGGCGGTTTGGTGGCCACCTGTGTGATGAACATGGATTTTTTGGGATTTCCACGACGGAGCGAAATAGGATTTTTGTCGAGGAGTTGCTGAAAAAACACATTGAGCTTCCGTGTCTGGATTCGTTGACCGAAGCACCCGACCACCTGATCAATTTTCGAAAACAAACGCGGCAGCGTTTCAGATTGCACGGCGGCCCCAAACAGTACCGGGACATGTGCAAAAAACGGGAATCGACGAGAGAGTGCCAAACTATACGCGGGGTGCGCGCCAGGATCATCTTCATGTACATCCCATTTATTCACCATCATGACGCATCCACGCCCTTGTTTATTGATCAATCCAGCAATCTTGGTGTCTTGTTCCGTCACACCTTCGATCCCATCTAACACTAAGACAGCCACGTCGGAACGGCCCAAGGCCCGCATAGCACGTACAACACTATAGCCCTCAATCCCCCGGTCAATACGCCCTCGTCTGCGAATCCCAGCGGTGTCGGTAAAGATATAGCGTTGACTATCACGTGTGACCAAAGAGTCAATCGGATCGCGGGTCGTCCCGGGAATCTCACTCACAATGAGACGTTGTTCGCCCAATATGGCATTCACCAAAGTCGACTTCCCAACATTTGGCCTTCCCACGACAGCGATACGAGGAATGTCCAGTTGGGTCGATTCATCAGAAGCTGGAGGCAAATAGGGCATGAGGGCTTCAAGTAATTCATCCACACCCATGCCGCCTTCGGCAGAAATTGGGTACATGTTTTTCAGCCCCAATTTGTAAAAGTCTGCAAGAAGAGGTTCTGATTTTGGCGTATCAATTTTATTGACCACCAAAAACACTGGCTTGGTAATTGGGCGCAGCAGTTCGGCTAACTCCGTATCCAATGGGGAGAGGCCAACACGGCCGTCCATCACAGCAATGACTAGGTCCGCTTCGGCTATGGCCTGTTGGGTTTGGTCTTTTATTTGAGAGATAATGACATCTTCGGCATGAAGGTCTAAGCCCCCTGTATCTACCAGGGTGAACATGCGATTTTGATAGTCACATTCCGCCATGTTCCGATCACGTGTGACCCCGGATACATCATCCACAATGGCGGTACGATGTCCCACAATCCTGTTAAACAAGGTGGACTTACCAACATTCGGCCGGCCCACTATGACCACTATTGGTCTATCTGGCGGTAGACCTTCGGCACCCTCGCCTTCTGGAAATTCCAAGGGAAGAGCCCCCGCCTTTGAAGTCTGGTGTTTCCTTGACCGCTTAGGACGTGCTTGAGGTTGTGATGCTCGAACCATAAACAAAAACGATACCTTAAGGACCAATGGGGAAAAGAGGTTAAATCGGCAAATCCATGAACTCCACACTGTAGCAAATCTCTGTTTCAGGAATCGACGAACGGCATCACGATCTCAACCAATATTTCAGTAGGAACCAACACGAGTGAAAGAACAATGGAGAAGAAGTGGACAACGCGACTGTTCGTGTAAACTGTAGCCTTTCGATTAGCCTCGACACTCGCAAAGGCCCTGGTCCACTTTTCAACGCCACGCCTTGACACGGAGCGCGAGGCGAGCGCTCGGCGTTGAACGTGCCTACACGCAATGAGGTCCAAGCCAGAATCAAACCGTCAGAAGGGAATCGACGACGGGGAATGCCATCTGCGCGGGTTGCCAATAACACGTCACCTGTCTGGCCCGTACCGGTCCCACGGTTCCCACCTTCTCCTGTACCACACAAATCGGCCGGTCCAACCTCACAAGCCGCGGCAACAATACCGCCCATCGCCGCGCTGGCACGCCACATTGACAAACAAAGCCACATCGTGGGGGAGCGTATGCCAGTCCAAGATGCTGTCTGACCCACTTCGCCCCCGCATCGTAGCACTCATAAAAACACCCCACTTGGCACCAGACCAATGCCTCCGGGTACATGTGAGTCACCATCTGGTACTGCTTTCGTAACGACTCCCTCTGGGTCAACAGCTGTATCCGTGGGATCAGCAAACCTTTGTCTAGGCAAAAGAAATGGCGGACCCACGCATTTCGGTCCAGCAGCGCCTGCCGCAGGCGATAGCTGTTGGCTCGCTCGAGATGCGCCAGCGAGGAAGCCCAGGAGGCCCGGAGCGAGACCAAGGCGGCTGCATCATGTGTGAAGACCACCGCACCGGCGTCTTGCCTCACCAGTTGCCCGTGATACTCGATCAGCCGGGCCTTGATCTTATTCACCACCCGACGCCGCACTAACAGATAGTCGGGCCGCACGATATACCCCAGAACATCCAGCCCATTGCTGATCAGCCGGGGCTGGGCGAACGGCTTGGTGAGGCGCAGGCGCAACCGATCTCCAAGAAATGACGCAATGGCCTCCCGCCACGCCAGCAATTGCTCGGGATCGTCATGCACCAACACGAAATCATCCGAATAGCGCAGGTAGTGCCGGACTTTCAGGTCATGTTTGACAAACTGATCCAGCTCATTCAGATAGACGTTGGAGAAAAACTGGCTGCTCAGATTGCCGATGGGCAACCCCCGCACATTCCCAGTGCCAAACAATGTTTTGTGGGGCGGAATATGGCGCCACAGCGCCCGGTTCCCCTTCATGACCACATCTTGGGTGCAGTCATGAAAAATGATGGTCCGGGCCAGCCACCGGAGCGCGTTATGCCGAACATGCTTGTCGACGAGCTGAAACAGAACCTCTTTGTCGATATTGAAAAAGAAGCCCTGAATATCCAATTGCAAGGCATAGCCCGGCCGCACGCCATTGTGCGTCACGCGCCGCATAAAGGTCTGCAGGCGCTGCACCGCGCAGTGCGTCCCCTTGCCCTTCCGGCAGGCATAGGAGTCATGAATGAACCGCTGCTCCCAGTCACGCTCCAGGGCAGCCACCAAGACATGGTGGACAACCCGGTCACGGAAATCGGCCGCAAAAATCTCCCGAAATTTGGGGTGTTTCAGCAGAAAACAGACAGAACGAGAGGGATGGTAGGTCCGACCTTCCAGCTCCTCGTGCAACTGCACGAGGTTCTCCTCTAACCGCGCCTCAAAGCGCAGGGCATTGCGTGTCCCGCGCTTATGGCGGCGGCAACGCACATACTGCCGATGCAGATTCTCCAACGAAAAGAGCGAGGGCATCCTGCTCACCGCGCACACACCACGCGTGGTTGTTGTCGTTGTCCTTATTGTTGGTGTTCACATTGCCATTGTTGACGTTCACGTTCCACGCGTTGGTGGGATTGTTCGCATTCGTCGACGCCGACCAATAGAAGGCCGACTGCACAATAGTCTGCCCACTTTGACCGATCCCTGAAGAGCCATGATCACCCCTTCAGCCATCGGCCTCACCGGAAGCGGATCCCTCACGAGAAGAGGGTACCGCCCTCCTGTCCGCGCATGCCATGACCCGGGTTCATGGCGGGGCAGACGCACCAGGATACAACTCGGCACGCTCCCCAGCCTGCCCTCAGGCCGGGAATTCAGGCCATCCCCCGTTGTCCTTTCCGTCATTCCCGACATCCGTTATCGGGAATCCATCGGGGAATATGTTCCGGATGGATCCCCGCTCACGACCTGCGGGGATGACGACGTCGAACCAGCCTGACCCTTCATCCATCCCTCGTTCTGTCGGCTCAGCGCCACCGCCAACCGGGCGGCTTGCGCATAGGCCTCAAACTTCGCAAAGGCTTTGACCTCCTTGCAAATCCTGAGCAGCACCTGAAAGGCCTCCACACGCTCACGCAAATCCATGAGCGCCGGGAGCTTCTCACGCTGCGAGTTGGCGCGAATAATGACGGTCACCAGCTCTCGGCTCTGCTGCCGCAAATCCGTGCCTAGCGTATATTTGTGATAGCGGCTAAACGACCGCACCACCGTCTCGATATACACCGTCAGGTCCATCGCCGTCTTATACAACGGCAGATGTTCGTACCGCGCCATCGCATAGGCCCTTTCGCCAAAACCAGGCGAAGCAGGGGGCTCATGCCCCCTGCACCCCCAACAGCCAAATGATCAAATCACTCCAATGACCGAATGATCACGGTGTTTGCAGCACATCCTGCCCGTCATACACCTGGCCACCGCGCACACACCACGCGTGGAGGATGCCGTTGCCCTTATTGCTGGTGCGCACATTGCCACTGACGACGAGCACGAACCACGCGTTGGTGGGAAGGAGCGCATCCGACGACGCCGACCAATAGAAGGCCGACTGCACACCCGCCGGATCAAACGGATGGCCATCGGGTAGACATATATTGTCATTCGTACAACTTTGGGAGGTGGTATCCACTAAACTCGCCAGTTGCTCCCGCATGGGCAAACTCCAGCCTTTTCGACCCGCCACTTCTCGCCCGGCACAATGGCGAATCGCCTCCTGCCAATTGGCTTGTGGGTTGGGATCCGGCGACTGCTCCCAGACTAAGCCCGTCTCGTTGTCTCGCACGGCCGTCGGCTGGCCATCGCCATCCGGCCACAAACAGGTAAACCGATCTGAGTTGCAGCCGTTGGCCTCTCCATTAGTGGAGTCCAGCTTTTTGTCCCAATTCTGCGTGACGCCCCGCAAATCCACACTGACGGATACATTATCAAGTTGATCCTTGACCATATCCACCTGGTCTTTGAGCATCAGAATCAAGGCCTTGAGCTGTTTGTTGGAGACCTTCTTGCCCTTCTTGTCATCGTCATCGTCCGCCCAACTCACCCCCGGCAGCACCATACACCCGGCCAGGATCGCCATTCCTACCACCCGCCCAATTGTTGATACCCGAATCACCATTCGAACACCTCCTTTTTGGTAAAGAGCATGAGACCCGTGACCCGCCTGGGTCATCTCACTGAGTGAAATAAAGAAAATGAGAACCGCGGCTTCCGCCCCGCCCGCCTAGCCGCCTAGCCTGGCCCATCCCACCGGCCTCCATCGGACATCAGGGACAGGGACAGGGACAGGGACGGGGACGGGGACGGGGACGGGGCAATACTGTTGAATTAAGTCTTCCCCATGCGTTGGGTTTTCTCGAGTCGCCATTTGTTGACCGGCTGCTTGGAGACACGGGGCCTTGAGGGTCTGGGGACCTTTGGTCGATAGTAGCGGACTCGTGTAATTTCGCGCAGGAGTTCCTGAAAGATGCCCAACGCCACGTCTGGACACACGGGTGTCAGGAGGGCAGCTTCACTCGCCAGCGTGATGATGGCATGCTTGAACTGCGGCTGGGCTCCAGCCGACTGCTCGGGCTCCGTCATGAGGACCATCAGTGTGCGAGCCATGACCGCCATAATCAGGATGGCGAACAATTCCTGACGAATCCCATTTTCCGTCTGGCTATGGAACGTCTCCATGTCGAGAGAGATTTTCTCATCGCGGTAGTGGACTTCGACGGCCCAGCGGCGCCAGTACAGATCCCGGACGGCTTGAGCGGGAAAGCGAGCGTCAGTCGGCAGATTGGTGAGGAGCACGGACATGGCTCCCTGCGGACTCACCAGGCGAAGAGCCCGAAGGCGGATCGGTTCGGTCGTAGGGGAGATCAGCGTGAGCATGGCTTCCGCCTGCCCGGAATGGACGAAGGTCTCAACGGCAGGAAACGTGTTGGAGGCCGGACAGCGTAGCACCCAAAATCCCTGATACTGGTGCTGCAGGTGTTCGAGTAAGTCATAGCTGGGATAGCCGCGATCAAACAGCACCACCCCGCCACGGGGAATAGCCGGCAGCAAGGCCTTGACCTCCTCACGTTCGTTGGCCTCAGCCATCGGTTGGACCGTTCGACCAATTGGCAACCGACGGAAGACATCATAGGCTGTGGACACCAGGCATTGAGGATAATGCCCTTGCCCAGGATGTGCCAAGCCGCTGTGAGGATCAAACGCGGCCCGGACGGCGTCAGCGGCGGGGAGTTGATACTTAGAGCCATCGATGGCAAACACCGACAGGCCCTGCCAGGTGTCGGCCTCCCGTGTGGGCCAGACCTCGTAGGCCAGTTGCACCGCCTCCTGATGGACCTGTTCAAAGACAGTCCAGGGGACGTGAGCGCGGGCTTTGGTGACCGCACTGCGATGGACCGCGTGGGCGTCAGGCCAGAGCCCACTGCGGCGCGCTTGACGGAACAGCGCGCCGACTTTGCCATCGACGCCCTGGCTCTTCCCACTGGCGGTCAGGGACAGCAGGATCACAAAGAGCGTGGGCAACGGCAGTTTCCGACGTCGCGTAAAGGCTGGTGATGAATGTGAGGAATCGGGGAGACGATGAGGAATGAGCCGAAGAAACGTCTCAAGCAGAGATGAAAGGTGGCATGATTTTTCAAACCAAATTCTGTGCCATGAAAACCTCCAAAATAAAGAATTTATATCGCCATGACCATCAAACCATTATACAGGAAAATGGCTTAATTCAACAGTATTGCGGGGACGGGGACGGGGACGGGGACGGGGACGGGGACGGGGACGGGGACGGGAAGAAGCTTAGCATTCTGGGCTTAATAGTCAAGCCCCCGCAACAGGCCGGGGCCGGCGCATGTCTGCGCTCTGTCGAACCGCCCCGGCCTTTCAGACCGCAAGCCAGCCTTGCCCAGGAAGGATGATCAGGTCCGGTCAGAACTTATTACCCAAGATACACTCATAGCGGCTTCCCCCCTTTATCCTCTCCCCCCAAGGGGGCGAGGAGATATGAGTACACCATGAAAAGACTCTCCAGTGAGTATCGATGGAAGTTATTTGTAATGACTATAACAGAGTGAAAAGAAGATAGAGGAGAAACGTAAAAGGCGGCTGTCCATGCGAACAGCCGCCTTTTGTATACCGAAATTTATCAGAAAATGAGAAAATACCTTATGATTTCTCGGATTCAGTAGATGCTTCATCGTCTGACGAAAACCAATTGAGGCAGCAAAACCATTCGTTCTTCTGACTTTCATAGGTGGAGCGATACGTGCCCTCTCCATCTTTCGTCATTTCATATTGTGAGTGATAGTGATACGAACCAGGAATATTCTTTTCGACCCGTTGTTGCTCAATCACCTGCTGTTCACTCTGCATGGATTCACTGGGTGTTTCGGCCCAGACTGTTTGCGCACCCATGAATAAGACACAACTCAAAAGAGCCGCCACTTTCATACTTCTTAAAGAATGAGCCATAATTGTGGAATAATGTAATGCTTTCATTGGTAATCTCCTCCTGTTTGTAAGAATGGCCAACAACAAACTGTGTGTGAGGCACTAACTCCTTGAACGCAACATGCCCCACACAATAGTTGACGCAATCGCCGCAAACCATTCCCCAAACGAATGAGAAATTTTTCCTGAAAATTTAGGCTGTTGAACAGGAGTATGCGTGGTTTTGGAAAGTTGATGATTCTTAGCAATAGAGCAGACAAATGGAGATCCACTCTGATGAACGCGTCTTGCGATCTATGATGTGAGAGATTGCAAATTCCCGCGAAGAAATACTACATGACTAACCATTTGGTTAGATGTTAAGGGGTAGGCGAAGGAGATAAACGTTTGATTTTGTAAGAGCCGCCCCATTCTCGAGGCGGGATGTTTTTTTGACTTCCCACGCGCAAATACCACCAGACACCTTCTGCAGTCTTTCCGTCTTCTGACAATAGAACCTCAAAGCCGCCTTCACGGTCATTGCCTTTTTGATGCCACGTTCCTGACCAGAGGCGGTTGGCTACTTTTTCAGTTTGGAGCCGCCCTTCCTGCCAGGTATATGGACCGTTGCCTTTTGCATCAAGCGTGGCTTGGTACGCTTTATCTTCTTCTTGTATTTCCCATTCTCCAGCCAGATCAACTTCTACAATGTCGTCGTCCTCAACAACCGTTGCCTGCGCTACAGACGTTCCAGCTAGTGGCGTGCTGGGTTCGCGCATGGACTCATGCCAATTCACCAACATCCAAGTGCCATTTCGACGATTCAACACGCCCGTGTCCCGCAGAGGCCATGTTTTTTTCACCGGACCGTCAGAGGTTTGAACTTCCCGATTGTAATCAATTTCCATGGCAAACCACGCGACGTCTCCTTGTTGCCAAACTTTCAGATCCAGAATATCTATGGTGATTCCCTTCAGCATCGAAAACTCTTCTTCAAAGGCTTTCTTCACATCTTTCCACCCAATGTATTTTCGGCCCCCGATGGTATAGCCCACCGTATCTTCATCGGCAGCCATATATCTTTCCAGAGTGTTGAGATCCATTTCTGCATTGGCTTTAACTATCATTCGAATAACAGCCTCTGGATCATCCAGATTTCTAAGGGTGTTTGCCCAAATATTTGGGCATCCAGAACCAAGAATAACCAAGAACGTGATTTGTAGAGTTGTTGAGATGAGCGGGATACACCCATGGGGAAAATTGAACATGTCGCAATTTCCTCTTACGAGATAGCTTTTCTTCTCAAGTATGAAGATGCTTCATGGCCGAAGCGCAGAGGATGATAAACACGCCCATCCATAGGGCCACCCGTTGAAACGGAACAGGTTCCGTGGCCATTTCTTCAAGCTCTTCCGGGTCTTCATATCCAGTCGGATCGTTCTTGAAGATAATGGTGTAGAGGAAAATCGTGAGCACCCCTAAGACCAAAAACAGTTTAATAAAAAAAACGGTGAGGTATTTGGCATGATGGGCGACGCTTTCTCCCGTGGCCATAACCATGCCTTCGCTGACATAATGCAGATTAACGCCTCCGGTAAAGAGGACGACGACCAACAACATGCCGACGACACGTTTATACTGAAGATAAAACGTTTCGGAAATCGGCTTGATGAGTTCCTTAGGAACCGTGGTTTTCAGGCATGGCGTCACCGCCATCACCAGAAAGGCAAGGCCGCCGATCCACACTATGGCCGACAGCAAATGTAACCAATGCACCAGAATGGGAATGAGTTGGTTGAGGTCAGTCAGGACCCCAAGGAGAGATTCCATTAGAACTTAAAGACTGGTTTTTCGTTGCCAAACCGGCGCTTGCGAAGTTCTTCCATTAATTCAACGGTGATGACCGAAATGCCATGTTCGGTGGCATGACGTTCAACGCCTTTTTTCACCATGGCCCGCAAAAAGTACGGGATTCGGCTTAACCGTTCTTCAGAAGCTTGATCCCATGCTACAGATGATGCTTCCGGGACATTAAAAGCTACCTGAATCTTGTCGCCACCTTTAGGAGTATACAGACACCATTCATCTTCATCCATCCAATCGCCATGATCCACATACGGCCGCGCTCGACATCCCCCGCAAATTTCACTGTATTCACAATCTCCGCATTTACCTTTTAAGTGCGGGTATCGAAATGAATCAAAAATTTCTGACTTTTCCCACAAATCCACAAAACTCTTATCTCGCACATTTCCAGCGGATAGAGGCATATATGGACATGGCGTCAAATCACCATTCGGAGTCACTCGAGCGTAGTTGGTTCCTGCAAGACAACCGCCTCCCATATAACCTTGGGCTTTTGTAATCGGAGAATTCGGATCCTTTTCATAAGCTAATCGCTTGAAATGTGGTGCACATCTCGCCCGCACCAACATATCTTGGTATTTATCTTGAGATTCAATCAAATAGCTTAAGACTTCTTCATATTGAGAAGGCGTAATATCCGTCAGCTCTTCACCGCGCCCCGTACACACCATGAAGAATACATTCAGCACCTTGGCGCCAAGATTATGGGACCAATCAATGACCGCCGGTAATTCTTGATAATTCATGGGTTGAGCACTGAAATGCACCTGAAATTGCAGGCCATTACGCTTACAGGCTTCGATACCTGCCAACGCGCCCTCCCAAGCATGTGGCAACCCGCGAAACGCGTTATGCTTAGCCGGATCCAGCGAATCGATGCTGATACCCACTCCCATCACACCAATGTCTACCATTTCCTTGGCTATCGCATCATTAATCAACATGCCATTGGTTCCGAACACCACCATAAATTGATGCTGCACGGCATGACGAGCAATGTCCAAAATGTCAGGCCGGACTAATGGTTCACCGCCGGTGATCACCAGAAGACTTCCACGATTCACTTCGGCGATTTGATCAATCAAACGGAAACATTCTTCCGTGGAAAGTTCATCCTGCCCGCCACTCATTTTCGTGGTTGCATCGAGATAACAATGGTCACATTTCAGGTTACATCGACTGGTGAGATTCAGGGCAATAAGGTACGGCTTGAAGTCATCAACCGTCCGCCCGTCGCCAGGGGCCTCAATTCCGGGTTCTGGTCGCAACGATTCGAAACGCGAGACCGCATTCGACCCTAATGATGACAAATTGTCAAAAAGTGAGTTGAGAACCGGAAGGGATTTACCCATGGTGCCCGGCTCCGGATTGGGCTTCCGATGGAGTCCCTGAACCGGTCAACCGGCCAACAATATCTTTGACATTTCCCGTTTTCATGGCTTCTTCCATGGTTTCCTTTGCTTGCTCGATTCCTTGATTCGCCACGTCCAGGGTAATTGTTGTCGTCCCAATTTTTTCGGCATGCTTGAGAATTAATGCTTTCGTACAGTCTCTCATAAATCCCGCCGGTGCCCGTTCCAGCCGTTGAACGGCCTCAGGCTCCCACGTGTATGGATCTCCTCCATTGGCTTCTGCTTCTTGATTAGTTGTTGAGTCAGAACCCATAGCTGAGGCCTCCCCGGGATTTTTATTAGCAAAGATTGGAGTATAGTCTTCAGCTGCCGCCTCTTTGATAATGGGGGCCGCATACTCCAGCGTGATCGTCGTCATTCCTAACTTTCTTGCAGATTTTTCAATTTTGGCTTTGGCCCGCCGACGCTGGAAACCTGCAGGGACGGCGCGAATCGCTTCACGGGAATCTTTTGTCCATTGCATAGGGATATCGTCGTAGGCAACATCAGTTTCCAAGCCGCCTTCCGCTTGCGCCGCGGCATCAAAAATTGACTTATCGACTTGTTTAAACTGTGCTCCATCAAGACCACACACCGGGCAGAGTACCGGGTGCGCACCTTTTCCAATGTAGCCGCATCCTCCACAGACATAATAGTCACGCGACATGCGATCCAAATAATTCTGATTCACCGGAGTCAACGGTTTGGCGGTGACTGGCTTTTCTTCTACTATCTGAGACATCATGCCACTCATGGTCGATCCCATTAAGTCTTGCGCCACCTGATTGTCCGCTTGCATCGCGTTCCGATCAACACCAGCCGCATCCAGGTTTCCACCAAGGGTTTTCATCGCGTCCATCGCACCCTTTGGAAGAATATCTCCAACCGCATCATCAATGACGGAATTACTGATAATCGTATGCCCTTTTTCAATGGCATAGCGATGAATAGCCGTTTTGGCTACTCCACGGGCAAAGACTGGAATTTTCTCCATCCGGCGAAGCGCTTCCTCTGTCCAGGCAATGGTGTATTCCGCTTGCGTATCAATAGGAGGCACAAATTTTTTGTTAGAGATCAAAATATTACAGGGTGCTGATCGCAAGAGATTTTCAGCGTTGCTCCCGATATCCATATCATCGTCACTATGCACACCAATGCGTCCGACGATGAGGAGCCACGGCTGCTCTTTCCGCACATATTGGATCACTTTCTCAAAGGCCTTCCCATCTAACAGCGTCGTTTTGATGTCGGCTCCTTCGTCCTGCGCCACATCGCGGGATACGTCTAAATGTGACTGGTAGATTTTCGCTAATCCACTATCAATCACTTCTTCATGCAGTTTTTCTTGTTCCTTAAATCGGAACACTTTCCCGGCCTCTTCATTTAGAACACCCGAAATACTGTGAAACGCCGCGTAGTGAAAGTAAGGATCAAATGCTGAGATCGCTTCAACCGGTTTGTTCAAGGCTTTTCCTAAAGCCAAGGCCGTTTTTAGGCCACCAAAGGAGTAATGGCTTCCATCTACCGCAACGACAATTTTTCCGCCATTCATGGGCTTCGTATCTTTGACAATGAACATGTCCGAATTACGAACCCGCCGAATCACACGCTCGGTATTACTCCCAATCGTGGAGTCCTTGACAGCACCAACACCCAACGCGCCCATGATGGTCAGGTCATACCCATTTTTCGTAATATCTTCAGCCAACGCTTTCCAGTTCCGCCCTTCCAAAGACCGTCGCTCAAGCGGAATATTGGCCTCTGTGCATTTCTCATCGACATAATCTAAATACGAATCAGTAATGATTTGGAGGCCTCTCGTAATCAGCGAGTCATGGATTTGCCGCTGCCGGTCTAACTCCTTTTCATCATGATATTCTTCTGGGAGACCGGCCTCCATTTGCTTGAACCGCTTATCATGCATCTTTGCGGCATAGACATGGCTTCCCACCATTTTTGATCCAAACACCTTGGCAAATTGTACGCCCAGTTCGACAGCCATATTAGAATGGTCTGAATTATCAACCGGGACATATATGGTTTTATACATTCACCCGCCTCCTTAACTGACCCAAAATTTCCATGAAAAAAGCGACACTTAACCCCACACGTTCAGCTCCGTGAAATGCGTCGAGGGCTTCATTCTCTGGTTTCAAATAAAATAGGTCCCGATCTTACCACCCTGAATTTCTGATATGCAACAGAAAGTCGGTTCCCATGAATCAAGGAATTCCTTTGAAAAACAATTAGTTTTCAGGCTGCCAACCCCGGTCAACTATCTAGGCATCCTGCACGAGGTTGTCTGAAATTGGCAGGAGAATTCATGGACAAAATTGCAGAATTGCGAATAAACATTTCGGTAAGATATACTAAGGGTTTTGGCTTTTGCATTATTCACTGAGGGTCTTGGTCCGAGAGGAGCATGAGGCTCAACCTAGTCTGTAGGGGGATTCAATGAGACAAAGTAATTATCTGTTTACGTCAGAATCGGTCACAGAAGGTCATCCAGACAAAATTGCTGACCAAATTTCTGATGGGATTTTGGATGCAATCATGGCTAAAGATAAGAACTGCCGGGTGGCTTGTGAAACATTAATTACCACCGGAATTGCCTTTGTTGCTGGCGAAATCTCCACCAAAGCCTATGTGGAAATTCCGGAGATCATTCGGGACACCATCAAAGACGTTGGGTACTCAGATGCCACATGGGGCTTTGATCATCGTACCTGCTCCGTCTTAACATCAATTGATAATCAGTCTGGCGATATTGCAATGGGCGTGGACACCGGGGGAGCAGGGGATCAAGGTCTCATGTTCGGATACGCCTCCAATGAAACTGCAGAACTGATGCCAATGACGATTGTCCTCGCTCACAAACTGACTCGACGACTATCTGAAGTGAGAAAGAAAAATATTTTGAATTGGGTCCGTCCAGATGGGAAAGCCCAGGTCACCATCGAATACAAAAATGGGAAACCCGTCAGAATCGATACCATCGTAGTTTCCACTCAGCATAGCGATGCTGTCACATCCAAGAAAATTGAAAAAGATATCATGGAAAAAGTCATTATTCCTGTCATGCCCAAGAGACTGTTTAACCCTAAGACCGTGAAATTTCATATTAATCCAACAGGACGGTTTGTCGTTGGAGGACCGATGGGTGACGCAGGACTTACAGGCCGTAAAATTATCGTTGACACCTACGGCGGAGTTGGCAGCCACGGCGGAGGAGCATTTTCTGGAAAAGATCCGAGCAAAGTTGATCGGTCGGCCTCGTACATGGCCCGCTACATCGCAAAAAATATTATTGCCGCCAAATTGGCTGAAAAATGCGAAGTGCAATTAGCCTATGCCATTGGGGTGGCTGAACCTGTCTCAGTCTTGGTCGACACCAAAGGCACAGAAAAAGTCAACGTAGAACGCATTGAAAAACTTGTGCGAAAGCATTTTTCTCTCACCCCGAAGGGTATTATCGAACACCTCAAACTACGGCGCCCCATCTATAAACAAACCGCAGCCTATGGCCATTTTGGCCGAAATGAACCGGGCTTTTCGTGGGAGAAAACGGACAAAGCGAATTTGCTGAGACGTGAAGCTGGAGTATAGTTTTTTCAAACATGTTATCGATTTCCCGTCGAAGAATGGGGAAGGCGCCTGCCATCAATTCAGGTGAGTTGTCGTATTGGAAACCCAGGTTAGTTACACACATCAAAGAGGAGAGCATACATTATGAGCACAGCAAGCACATTAGAAACAGTCACACAGGATTATAAGGTCGCTGATATTAACTTGGCTGCCTGGGGACGGAAGGAACTGCAAATAGCCGAAACCGAAATGCCTGCGTTAATGGCTCTTCGCGAGAAATACCGGAAAACCCAACCCTTAAAAGGGGCCAAAATACTGGGTTGCATTCACATGACGATTCAAACAGGCGTGCTCATTGAAACCCTCATTGAGCTCGGAGCAGAAGTCCGCTGGTCTTCCTGCAACATTTTTTCAACACAAGACCATGCCGCTGCCGCGATCGCCGCCAAAGGCATTCCCGTGTTTGCCTGGAAGGGCGAAACCAACGAAGAATATGATTGGTGCCTTGAGCAGACGATTTTAAAGGATGGCAAACCCTGGGATGCCAACATGGTGCTGGATGACGGAGGCGACCTCACGTTAATGCTTCATGAAAAATATCCTGCTGTCTTGGACAATGTTCACGGCATTACTGAAGAAACGACCACTGGTGTTCATCGATTACAGGAAATGTTGAAAAACGGCACATTAAAAGTCCCGGCAATCAACGTCAATGACTCTGTAACCAAGTCCAAAAATGACAATAAATATGGCTGCCGCCATAGCCTAAATGATGCGATTAAACGCGGAACCGACCATTTGCTCGCCGGGAAGAAAGCCTTGGTGATCGGCTACGGTGATGTTGGAAAAGGGTCCGCACAATCACTTCGGCAAGAAGGCATGATTGTCAAAATTTCTGAAATTGATCCTATTTGTGCCATGCAAGCCTGCATGGATGGATTTGAAATTGTGTCCCCCTACAACAACGGAAATAATACTGGGAAAATTGAAGATATCAATGTCAGCCTTCTTGGCAATACAGATTTAGTAGTGACGACGACTGGGAACCTCAATGTCTGTGATGCAGCCATGCTACAAACCTTAAAAAATGGCGCCGTCGTCTGCAACATTGGACATTTTGACAATGAAATTGACACGGCCTACATGAGAAAAAACTGGGAATGGGAAGAAGTGAAGCCTCAAGTTCACAAAGTCCATCGTAACAAAACAGCCAACGATCACTTAATCCTCCTGTCAGAAGGACGTTTGGTGAACCTGGGTAACGCGACTGGTCATCCTTCCCGAATCATGGATGGCTCATTTTCCAATCAGGTCTTAGCCCAAATTTACCTATACGAACGAAAGTATGCTGACCATGTGGAGCCTGAAACTCCCACTGTTCAGGTTCTTCCCAAGATTCTGGACGAAGAGGTCGCGGCTCATATGGTCCGCGGGTTTGGTGGCGTCTTAACGAAACTGACGCAAGAGCAGGCTGATTACATCCATGTCTCGGTTGATGGGCCATTCAAGGAAGACAGTTACAAATATTGATGCGCGCCTGTCATAGGACCAGGATCATTGGTCTTGTGTTTTTTTGATCAGGACAGCATATCCAAAAAGTCAGCTACTAGATTTTTCAGATAAGTCTGGTATGCTGTTTAGAAAGAGTCAGAAAATATTCATTTTCTGACTCTTTACAAGCGGCCTGCCAGTGTGTATTCTCAAGCAGCTCTTTTACATGAGGCAGGTCTCAGCCTGTAAGCTTTGTAGTTCGTCAACTACTTTCCTGTAAAAGAGTTACCATTTTAAATGTTGTCTCTATTATTTGATCTCTTGTTGACGCAGTAGGCCACTGCCGGAAACAATTCCAGCTAGTAGGACTGAAAGATCCATAGGGAGAGCGTTAAACATTACAACCCATCAGAGCCAAATTTGCCCATACTGACGTCGGTTACCAATAGCCTCGGGGCTGTTCAAAAAAGTCCGTCCAGCAAGGCCGCAGTCATTTTTGCGCGCGGAGCGTACTGGCACTACGTGAGCACGGAAAAAAGGCGAGAACGCCGCTGGCGGCTTTTTTCAACAGACCCATAAGGATGTCGCTGCCATGTCAAGAACCCTCGACCCCTCCAAAGCCGGAACGCCACAACGCGATTATCCCACCATGTTTCTTTTTGGGTTAATTGTGGTGTCCACTATCATAGGCTTACCAGTTTATGCCTATTACTACGACTTTACCTGGGTCGACTGGACCATGTTTGTTTCCCTGTACATGATTACGGGACTTGGCATCACGGTGGGGTATCATCGCTTGCTCACTCATAGGGCCTTCAAATGCCCAGACTGGGTAAAAATGGCGTTCTTAATTGCTGGGGGCATGGCTTTAGAAAATTCTGCATTGAGATGGTGTGGAGATCATCTTCGGCACCATGCTCGTTGTGACACAAATGAAGATCCCTATAACGCTACACGAGGCTTTTGGCACAGTCATTGTGGATGGATCTTCTGGAAAGATCCTAATCGAGACCCAAAATATCAGACACGCCTCTTACAAGATCCTTTAATCGTGTGGCAAGATAAATATTATCTCCCAATTGTCTTGACCGGTCTATTTCTACCTTTTTTTGTTGGACTACTCTACAATGGTTGGATAGGCGGAATTGGATGTTTTCTCCTAGCAGGGTTGGCTCGGACGTTCTTTGTCTTAAACTCCACATTTTTTATTAATTCCATTTGCCATATCTGGGGTGATCAACCTCATGGCACCTCGGATTCCAGCCGGGATAGTTGGTGGATTTCCTTACTCACCTTTGGGGAGGGTTACCACAACTATCACCACATGTATCAAAGTGATTATCGCAATGGCATTCAATGGTATAATTTTGATCCCTCCAAGTGGTTGATCTGGACACTGAGCAAACTTGGTCTGGCCTACGATCTTCATCGTTCATCACCAACCAGTCAGCCCCAATTAGAGACCTCCTAAATTCTCCTCAAACCCCAGACTCGCTTCCCCTTCGAAATCGCCTTCCTGTTGGATATCTATTTCAAAGTCTAGGGTATATAGAATTTTCTTCTCACAGTCCTATAATTGCGAATAGAAGAAGGCGTGTGATAGATTCGCCTGCGTTTATGTAGGGTCTGTTGAAAAAAGCCGCCAACGGCGTTCTTGCCATTGTTCCGTGCTCACGTCATGCCAGGACGCTCCGCGCCCAAAATTAGCTGCGGCCCGGCTGAACGGACTGTCTTGGACCGACCCAAAGTCGCTCGCCGACTTCCAACGGCTTCCTGAGGAAATATGGCCTTCGAAATCCTCATTGATTCAATACTCCCACGCGGGTTTTTAACAGATGATTGCGACTGAAATTCAAGAAGACGCTCATCAATTTATGATGAATACCTATGCACGGCTTCCATTGACGGTAGAACGTGGACAGGGCTGTTGTGTCTACGACGCGGAAGGGCGAGAATACCTGGACTGTGTGGCCGGCATCGCGGTGAATATCCTAGGCCATGCCCATCCAGATATGGTGGAAGCCATCAGCCGCCAGGCCCGACAACTCATTCACACGTCTAATTTATTTTTTACCGAACCACAAACCCGCTTGGCAGAACGGTTGGTCACACATTCCTTTGCCGACAAGGTTTTCTTTTGTAACAGCGGCGCCGAAGCGAATGAAGCCGCCATCAAATTGGCGCGGCGTTATGCCACAAAGACCTACGGCCCTCAACGCACTGAAATTCTGACGATGCTGAAGTCCTTCCATGGACGAACGTTGGGCAGTCTGTCCGCCACTGGCCAAACAGCTCTGCAGGAAGGCTTTGGTCCCATGGTCCCGGGGTTCCGGTATATTCCCTTCAATGATCTAGAGGCCCTGCAGTCAAACCTCACGGCTCAGACAGCCGCCGTGATGCTCGAACCCATTCAAGCCGAAGGCGGAGTGGTCATGCCTGACCCTGGATACTTACAAGCCGTGCGGAATCTTTGCACAGAACGGAATGTCCTTCTCATTTTTGACGAAGTGCAAACCGGAATGGGACGTACGGGAACCTTGTTTGCTTACGAACATTTCGATATTCAGCCAGATATCATGACCCTAGCCAAAGGTCTTGGAGGCGGAGTCCCTATTGGCGCCTGTCTTGCCGGCAGCACCATCGCAGAAGCCTTTGAACCCGGTACCCATGCCTCAACATTTGGCGGAAATCCCCTGGCCTGTGCTGCCGGATTAAAAGTATTGGATTTACTTCTGGAAGGCAATAAACTTGAACAAGGCCGCATGGCTGGATCGTATTTAGCCAAAAGCTTGGCAACCTTGGCTCGCCAGTGTTCTTGTATCCAAGATGTTCGCGGAATGGGTTTGTTACAAGGGTTAGAATTATCCGTAGATGGAAAGCCCCTTGTCATGGATTGCCTAGAACGTCGAGTGATTATTAACTGTACCATGGGCCGAATTCTTCGATTGATCCCCCCGTTGTTAATCAGCAATGCTCAGATTGATCGGCTGGTCAGTGTCCTTGGGGACGTTTTGTCCAAACAGCCGTAACGTCATGTCTCCAACCCGTCGATCAACGACAACCCATCACGCGACCTCTGTTTCACAGTCTAAAGCCCAACCACGCCCGAAGGATCTGCTGACCATCGCGGACCTCTCCAGAACAAAGGTGCGGGAAATCATTCAACTTGCGAAAAAACTCAAAGCTGCGCATGGTAAAGGCAGACCAGCCTTTCCGCTCAAAGGAAAGACTCTTGGCCTCATATTTGAAAAACCGTCGACACGCACACGCGTCTCTTTTGAAGCTGGTATGAACCAACTAGGTGGACAAGCGTTATTCTTAGCCTCAGAGAAAATCCAACTCAGTCGGGGAGAAAGTTTGGCAGATACGGCCAAAGTGCTGGATCGCTACCTAGATGGGTTAGTCGTCAGAACCTTTCAGCAATCTGCACTGGAAGAATGGGGACAGCATACGACCATTCCTGTCATCAACGGCCTGACCGATCACTGTCATCCCTGCCAGGCTTTTGCCGACCTTCTTACAGTTATCGAGAAAAAAGGGCGGGCGAAAGGATTAAAGCTGACATACATTGGAGATGGAAATAATATCACCCATTCTCTCCTAGAAATTGGCGCCAAAGTTGGCATGCATGTGTCCGTGGCATGTCCCCCTGGATATAAACCGGATGCAGCTATTGTGAAGCAAGCCAAATTGGAAGGACAAAAGACCGGCTCCATCATTGAAATCACACATGATCCCCGAAAAGCCGCACACAATGCGGACGCGGTCTATACCGATGTGTGGATCAGCATGGGACAGGAAAAGGAGAGCCGGGCCCGCAAAGCCGCATTTGCCCCATATCAAGTCAATCGTCAACTGATGAAACAGGCTAACCCCAATGCCGTAGTTCTTCATTGTCTCCCTGCCCATCGTGGCGAAGAAATTACCGCAGAGGTTCTGGACGGCCCGCAATCCGCGGTCTTAGATCAAGCAGAGAACCGCTTGCATGTCCAAAAAGCCATTTTGCTCGAATGGTTAGGGAAAATTAGAGAAACTGATAACATTTAATGAAGTCTTCTCAATCAACAAGTCAAAACCAGACTCCTCGTTCCTCAAAACGTAAGGAGATCAATAAAACCGGCAAGGCTAAACTCTGGGGAGGACGATTTGACGGCAAAACTCACGCCTTGGTTGAAGCATTCACCGCCTCCATAGGATTTGATTGCCGCCTCTACGAATATGACATCGAAGGCAGTGTGGCTCACTGCAAAACACTACGGCGGGCAAAGGTGCTATCCGCCCGTGAAAGCCAGACAATCATCGAAGGGCTACTCCGCATTCGAGAAGACATCCGGACCGGCCGGCATCAATGGCTGGTGGAAGACGAAGATGTTCATATGAGCATTGAGCGCCGCCTCACACAACTCATCGGTCCGCTAGGGGGAAAGTTGCATACCGGCCGAAGCCGGAACGATCAAATTACTCTTGATCTCCGTCTCTATCTGCGAGATGCCCTCCAACATCTACACCGGGATCTTCGAAGCCTTCAACAGTCACTGGTGACGCTTGCTGAGCGCTATGAAAAAGTCATCATGCCGGGATATACGCATTTGCAACGGGCGCAGCCGGTTCTTTTTTCGCATCATGCTCTGGCCTATGTGGAAATGCTGGAACGGGACAAGGGGCGATTGCATGATGCGTTGACGCGCATCAACGTCATGCCGCTCGGCTCTGGCGCCCTTGCCGGAACTAACTATCCTCTTGATCGACAGTACACGGCTACCTTATTGAAATTTCCTGCCATGACGCAAAACAGTCTGGATGGAGTCTCAGATCGGGACTATGTGGTGGAAGTCCTCAGCGGTTGTGCCATTGTGATGATGCACCTTTCTCGCCTAAGCGAAGAGCTGATCCTGTGGTCGTCACAGGAATTTCAGTTCGTGGAACTGCCGGATGGATTCTGTACCGGCAGCAGCATGATGCCACAGAAAAAAAATCCAGACATCCCCGAACTGATACGCGGGAAAACCGGCCGCATCTATGGGCACTTGTTCAGCCTGTTAACCACTTTGAAAGGGTTACCCCTCAGCTATAATCGAGATCTGCAGGAAGACAAAGAGCCGTTGTTTGATACGATTGATACCGTAACCACCTCCGTAAAAATTTATGCCGAGTTATTGGCGCAATTGACCGTTTGCCCAGAAACTATGGGTAGGGCGGCCTCGGAAGGGTTCCTCTTGGCCACGGAACTGGCTGATTACCTCGTGTTGAAAGGCGTGCCCTTTCGAGAATCGCATCACATTGTCGGAAATCTTGTTCGAGAATGTTTGAGCAAAGGGAAAGATCTTCTTCATCTTTCATCCGACGATTTATTGAACGCCTCCCGGAAGTTTGATAACAATGTTCTTCGGATCCTAACTCCTGAATCCGCCGTGAACCAGAAAAATGTTGTTGGGGGCACAGCCACCCCTCAAGTCCGGTCGCAAATTCGTTCTTGGAAAAAGAAACTGCGGGCAGAATCCGGCTCCTCTAGAACAAGAAAACTTTAACCGGAATATGTATCATCAGCTTATTAGTCCATGTTTGGTCGTGAAAGCCTTACTTTAGTCATTCCAGTTACGTTCCATATGTTGGCGTTTCTCAATCCATCTGATCCTGCCCCCCTCACCTTTATCGTCTCCCCCCAAGGGGCGAGGAGATGCGAAAACAACTGGAAAAGACTCTTAAGAAGGCATCAATGGAAGTTATTTGTCATGACTGCAATCTTAGTATCGGCACTTACGGGTTGTGCTGCCGTCGGTCCTCCTATCGCGCCGGAAGAAATCGGCATTGAATCCAAAATCAGAAAACATCAAAACGAGAACCAGTCACAGGAAATCGACTCTGAATACCCCGAGGTTTTTCTAGAAGAAGAAAATGTGGGAGGACTGCCGGAGTCCTATCCCATCGGAACCCGTTAGAATTTCGGCTTGATACAAAGAGTTTGTTCATAGAATACATTTCGAGGTACAATCAACCTTTTTTTTGACTCTTGCTGTTGGTGGAGGACTAATAAAATATGCCTGCTCAGCAATCTTTATGTGCAACTCGTCCTAAACTTCTTTTACTAGATCCTTACCCGCGCAATAATCCTTACCATATGACCGCCAGTGAACGGCGGTCTATCTGGTTTCCCAAACTCTCTTTGCCGGTTATTGCCGCGTACACGCCTCCTACCTGGGACATCGAATTGATTGACGAGGCCACCACAGATATTAACTTTGAGACCCCTTGCGATTTAGTCGGACTATCCGTCATGACCTGCTACGCCCCGCGGGCCTACGAAATTGCCAAGGAATTTCGTGCACGTGGCAAAAAGGTGGTGTTGGGAGGCGTGCACCCCACCTACTGCCCCGACGAAGCCCTTCAACATTGCGATGCGATTGTCTGCGGAGAAGCGGAAAATCTTTGGCCGCAGGTCGTCGCAGATGTTGAGGCCGGGTCATTACGGCGAATATACAGAATGGATCAATTCCCGGCCTTACACGACTATAAACCTCCCAGAATCGAACTGCTGAGTCCTGACGCATACATGACCCGGTTATGCAGCTTTACGACTCGAGGCTGTCACTTTGATTGTGAATTTTGCAGCGTGTCGCCATTTAATGGGAAAACCACGCGGCGCCGTCCGGTACCCGAAGTTATCGAAGAATTAAAACATGCCAAAGAATGGCTTCGTTCCGATATCGTTGAACGCATGACCCAAGGCTCTTTACTCAACGCCTTATCGACCTCGTTAAAAATTTGGGTGGGATTAGAAGAAGGGTCGATCGTCGCGTTCGTGGACGATTTGCACAATAGCCACCGGGCCTATTGCCGCGAACTGTGGCAGGCCTTGAAAGCCCTCAACATAAAATGGGGCTGTCAGGCCACTTTGTTCCTTGGAGATGATCCTGAGATGGTGAAATTGGCGGCGGATAGCGGATGTGTCTCGGTCTTTGTGGGGCTGGAATCCCTGTCGGAAGATTCATTGGGGGAAACGAATAAAGGCTTTAACCAAGTTCGAAAATTCGAGGACCAAATTAAAATGTTTCATGATCACGGCATCATGGTCAATCCTGGCATTGTATTCGGCTTCGACAATGATGACGAATCCGTGTTTGAAACGGCCATTAACTTTCTTACCCGCAATAAAGTCGAATTAGCGTACTTCAATGTTCTCACTCCCCTTCCCGGCACTGCGCTGTTTGAACGCTACAAACAAGAAGGGCGTATTTTTGATCAAGATTGGTCAAAATACGACGGGAAACATGTGGTGTTCAAACCGAAACGTATGACGCCTGAACAATTACAGGAAGGATTTTTTTGGGCCAATCATGAATTTTATTCCTGGCCGTGCATCTGGAAACGTATCGCCCATACAAGTCAACGGGTCATTCCACGCCTCGAAATGAATTGGGAATTTCGAAAACTCATACGACGGTCCACGCCAAAAGGCCGCCTTTCTCCCTTAGCCGATGTACTTAAAAATCTTCAGGCCAACCTCCCGACATTCGAAACCCAACAGTTGGTTCCAAACGCTTTATTTCCACAAGTGCCGCAACCGGAAAAAAAACAAGACCTCTGTTTGAATGTGAGCGCCCGCCGCCATGATGCCTTTGCCGCCTTGTTCATTGAGCTGGAAGGCACGTTAGATCACCTGAATGCCCGCGAATTACTCACGCGCATTAAACAGGCCGCCCTTCATGCCAAAATGGACATCGTGGTGAACTTCGAACATCTCAAACATGCCACCCCCAAAGCCATACAGACGCTATTGGATGGAGAGGTCTTACAAGCCATCACGCCTCATGCCAACCTGCGCTACCTCAAATTGAAGGAAGCTTTTCAAGCCACCGTCGCGGAATTAGGGCTGGACGACTGGGATATATTTGAAGAGATGCCGAGCCATGCATGACTTTCATTACAAAGGCAATGAGCTTTTTTGCGAAGATGTTTCTCTTCGGCGCATTGTCGAACAAGTAGGGACTCCATGCTATGTCTACAGCCATCGAACATTGATCCGTCATTTCCATGCCTTTGATGGCGCATTCAAAGATATTCCCCATATCGTGGCTTACGCCATGAAAGCTAACTCAAATATTGCCGTATTAAAATTGTTGGCCAAAGAGGGTAGTGGAGCTGATATTGTCTCCGGGGGGGAATTGTTTCGGGCCTTAAAAGCCGGAGTTCCATCGAACAAGATTGTCTTTGCTGGCGTAGGAAAGTCTCCTGAAGAAATTCGCTATGCTCTAGAATCTGACATTCTCATGTTCAATGTCGAATCCCCTGATGAACTTCAGCTCATCAACGAGGTCGCCAAAACAGTAGGACGGCAGGCACCGGTAGCCTTGCGTATCAATCCCGACATCGATCCACAAACACACCCCTACATTTCTACCGGTCTCAAAAAAAGTAAGTTTGGGATTGCAGCTGACCAGGCCCTCAAAAAGTTTGAACTCGCCGGGCAACTCTCTCATGTCGATGTGGTGGGCGTGCATTGCCATATCGGCTCCCAACTCACGCAAGTCACGCCTTTTGTTGATGCCATCAAAAAAGTGCTAGACCTCATCCAGGCACTGAAGTCCCAAGGACTGGATATTCGCTATATGAATATTGGAGGCGGGTTAGGGATTACGTATTCCG
The DNA here is from genome assembly GCA_965223315.1 of Nitrospirales bacterium. Classification (GTDB taxonomy): domain Bacteria; phylum Nitrospirota; class Nitrospiria; order Nitrospirales; family UBA8639; genus Nitrospira_E. The sequence goes on along the minus strand of CBDCWD010000004.1, from coordinate 666,289 downwards.
ATGAAACGCCCCCGCACCCGAATGATCTGGCTGCCGCCATTTCTCCATTGCTTCAAAAGACCCCTTGCCAAATTATTATGGAACCCGGGCGGTCCATTGCTGGGAACGCAGGAGTGTTGGTCACCAAAGTCCTCTATAACAAAACGGGTTCCAGCAAACACTTTGTTATTGTGGATGCCGCGATGAATGATTTGCTGCGCCCAAGCTTGTATGAGGCGCACCATGACATCCAACCGGCACTTAAGGATGAATCGGCTCCCGTCAATACGGTTGACGTTGTTGGGCCCATTTGCGAATCCGGGGATTTTTTGGCCAAAGACCGGAAAATGCCTCAGCCTCAATCTGGCGACCTGTTGGCTGTCATGAGTGCGGGAGCCTACGGCTTTACGATGGCATCAAACTATAATTCCAGGCCAAAAACTCCGGAAGTTCTGGTCAAAGATCATCACATCATGGTGATTCGCGAACGCGAGACCTACGACGATTTGATTCGCGGCGAATCGATTCCTGAAATGTTTCTTTAGGATACAACACCTCATGTTTTCTGGATCTCTCGTTGCCATCGTCACGCCTTTTTCTCAGGGGAAATTTGATGAACAAGCCATGGCGGACCTCATCGAATTTCATATTGCCAACGGCACCCATGGCATCGTGCCCTGCGGAACAACTGGAGAGTCGGCCACACTCACGCCGGAAGAACATGAACGCGTCGTGGCGGTGACTGTTAAAGCCGTCAATAAACGGATTCCTGTCATTGCGGGCGCAGGGTCCAACTCCACAGACGAAGCGATTGCCTTTACCAAACATGCGAAGGCCGTTGGAGCCGATGGAGCTTTACTTATTACTCCGTACTACAATAAGCCGACGCAAGAAGGGCTTTTTCGCCATTTTGAAATGGTGGCCAAATCCGTGGATCTTCCTCTTATTCTGTATAATATTCCCGGCCGCACCAGCGTGAATATGCTGCCAGTAACCACAGCCCGGCTCTCGCAGATTCCCAATATCATCGGCATTAAAGAAGGCAGCGGCTCACTGCAGCAAGTGTCGGACATCATTCACCAATCAGAACCAAGCTTTCTGATCCTGTCTGGTGATGACCCTCTGACACTTCCAATGATGGCCCTTGGGGCCAAAGGTGTCATCACCGTGACGGCCAACGTGGCTCCCGCAGCCATGGCCAATATGGTTTCCGCCGCGCTCAAAGGAGACTATGAAAAGGCCCGAACACTTCATTACCAGCTAGCTCCGCTGTTCAGCGCCCTGTTTCTGGAAACCAACCCAATTCCCGTCAAAGCCGCCTTGGGATTCATGGGAAAAATGTCCAATGAAGTTCGACTCCCCCTCACACCCCTTGCCGAGCAATACCATCAAAAACTCAGAGACGCTTTACAGCAAGCGTCGGTTCTGTAGAAGGCCTTAGAATGGTGCGAACGATTATTGTTGGCGCAGCCGGTCGAATGGGCATGCGCCTCGTCGCCTTAACACGGGAAACCGAAGGACTTACTCTCACTGGCGCAATTGAGATGAAAGGGCACCCATCGCTGGGAAGAGACGCAGGAGAAATTGCGCAAATTGGGAAAACAGGAGTTCCTCTCAGTGACAACCTTGATGCCTGCTTTGGTCAAAGTGACGTCGTTATTGATTTCACTGGCCCAGCTTCATGCCTGACTAACCTTGAAAAAGCAGTCAAGGCATCAAAAGCCATGGTCATTGGCACCACAGGGTTTTCTGATCAAGAACTTACACAACTGAAACCGTTAGCCAGCAAAATTCCCTGCGTCTTTTCGCCTAATATGAGTGTAGGCGTAAATGTCCTCGTGAATACAATTGGAAAAATCGCCAAATCTTTGGGAGAGTCCTACAACATCGAAGTCATCGAAGCTCATCATAATAAGAAAAAAGACGCGCCTAGCGGAACCGCTCTCAGATTAGCTGAAGCTTTAGCAGAAGGAATGGAATGGGACCTCAAAGAAGTCGGCGTCTATGCTCGCCAGGGTATCACAGGGGAACGCAAGACTCGTGAAATTGGCATGCAAACCATCCGGGCTGGTGATATTGTTGGCGACCATACCGTGCTCTTTGGTGGACCTGGCGAACGCATCGAAATCACCCACCGTGCTCATACCCGCGACACCTTTGCCCGTGGCGCTCTGAGAGCCGCTGCCTGGGTAGTCCAACAACCGCCAGGCCTGTATTCTATGGCCAACGTCCTCGATCTTGAGTAACAATTACAAATTCCTCTTCTTTCTTCGACGTGTCTTTTGCGAATTAATCCGTCTTACTCCTTCTGCATTGACAAACCGAAAGACCACATGGTGGTATCAACCAAGATTTATTGTTCAAAATTTTTCGTCATTATCTTTGTATAACAGGAGACCGGCTATATGGATATGTTTGGCAAGGTGCCGTTAGTTGAAATTCCCCTCCATCTGACGCCCGATCAAAAGAAATGGCTGGATAAAATGGTCGACGAGGGACGTATTGCCGTCCCCCCAGGTGGAACGTTAGAAAAAGGCTCCGTGATATCCATGTTCATCCGTATGCTCATTCACAACGCGATGGAAGAGCAAATGCGGCAGGCCGCCCTCGAAGCCGAGGACGAAGATGATGATGACGATGAGTAAGTTTATCCAGGTTTTGTCCGTTCCCAACAAATCAACCTATTCACTTTGAAGAGCTTTAGGTACTGCACTTAGTAGATCTATATTAATCTCTAAGCTCAACTTGTTTCCCAAGTTCTTGAGCTTTCTTTAAACAGTCTACATCCGTAACTGAACACCGAAGTTTATCTAGATCCTTTGCCTCTACAAGTTGTACCCGTTTTCCTGAGGCTTGGGCCTCTTTGAGACAGACCGTATCAGTCACCATGCACTTCATAATATTTGAAGCAGATTCGGCTTGAATAACAGGGGCTTCGATGATTTCTATCTGTTTCCCCTGCGCTTGTGCCTCCTTCAAGCATTCCACATCGGTCGCCACACATTGCACGACGTTTTGACTCGATTCATCCTCCGTCGCCAATTTTGTAGAAGGTTCCTGAACTTCAGAGCTCGGATTTTCAATGCACTCCTGATCAGTTAAGGCACAATCCACAGCTTCATCAGTCTTATCAAATGCAGAATCAATCGCATTTTCTGAAGACTCGTTTAACCGCTCTTCTGTTTTCTCAGTAATCTTATCGGCAACTCGGTCAACCATATCTTCCAATCTGTCCATGAACCCTCCAGCTACTGCATTGGAAGAAAAAAACACGCAGGCGATGATCATCACCAAACAAAAAGAAACAGAATTCCTTTTAATACAGTTCATTTTCTCTCCCTTCCCAACGAGGAAAATTAATCAATCTCCACCGGGTTCCTTAAACCACTTGCAAATGTACATACTGAACATCATTTTCCCAAAAAGGTTACTGTAAAAAGATAAAAAATCTCAAGGGGCATTCGTGCTAAATATCATTTTTTTTCATACAGGTAAAAATTTTACCTTTATAAAGCTTTAAACACCTTTTTAGCGATTGATCTCGTATGATTGATTTGAACTTGTGAATGTGAGGTCGAAAGCAACATGGCCTCAAATTGTGAGGGCGCCAGGTATATCCCATTTTGTAACATCCCATGGTAAAACTTAGCGTATCTCTTTGTATCAGATTTTTTTGCACTGGCAAAATCGGTCACGGGACCTTCGGCAAAGAAGCCCCCTAGCATCGCTCCAACACGGGTTTGATAATACGGGATTCCAGCCTGTTTAGCTCCATCCGCTAATCCTTGGGCTAATGCCTTCGACTTTTTTTCTAGTTCTTTATACACGCCTGGCTTTTTCAGTAGGCGCAGAGTTTCCAGACCGGCAGCCACGGCTACAGGATTTCCGGAAAGCGTACCGGCCTGGTACACCGGGCCAGCTGGCGCAATCATCTGCATAATATCTTTCCGGCCCCCGTAGGCCCCGATCGGCAACCCTCCACCAATAATTTTTCCAAGGCACGTCAGGTCAGGCAGAATCTTAAATCGAGTCTGAGCCCCCCCGTAGTGGACACGAAACCCAGTAATCACCTCATCAAAAATAAGGAGGATTTCATATTTTTTCGTGATCATTCTGAGCCAGGGGAGAAACTCATCGGACGGTGGCACTACTCCCATATTTCCCGCCACCGGCTCCACAATGATGGCTGCCAATTTTGATCCATGTTTATGAATGAGTTTCTCTGTGGCAGTGATATTGTTATACGGAGCGGTGAGCGTATGTTTCGCAAATGAAGCTGGAACCCCAGGACTGTCCGGCATACCCAATGTCGCGACTCCTGAGCCGGCTTTGACAAGTAAGTGATCGGCATGGCCATGGTAACAGCCTTCAAACTTGAGGATACTATCCCGCTTTGTAAAGGCTCTGGCTAGACGAATGGCGCTCATCACCGCTTCTGTACCGGAATTCACCAGTCGAACTTGGTCGATGGACGGAACCGCTTGAACAATCATCTTTGCGAGTTCTATTTCGGCTTGGCAGGGAGCACCATAACTCGTGCCTTGCTTTGCCGCATTGATGACGGCTTTGACGACCGTGGATGGGGCATGCCCCAGAATCATGGGCCCCCAGGAGAGCACATAGTCGATAAAAGTATTCCCATCTACATCCTCTAATGTGACGCCTTTGGCTCTCTTAATGAAAAGTGGATCGCCACCCACAGACCGAAACGCTCTGACAGGGCTATTCACTCCTCCAGGAATATGTAATTGCGCAGCTTTAAAGTTCGCACGGGATTTCGTGGTTCGCACTGAGATTTCCCTCCCTAGATTTTAATACGCATGCCATTAGGACTCATCTTGCTTGGTTTGATAACAATCTGGCCTTACGAAAAACTTTTCAAACTTTTCTTTTAGTTCTTCAAAAAAATGTTTTATCTTTATCTCATTCTTGCCGAAAAATATATAAGGAACACATTGACGGTTTTCTTGGTGAGAATTTTCTATGTATTGCGAACAACGTGAACACAATGGCGCAACAATTGTTGAATGTTTCGGACGTTTTGATGAAGGAGATACCAACCATTTCATTCAAACATTGGAACAACTCCACGGACAGGGTTGCCGCCAGATCATTATTAATTTGTCACCGGTCTACTATTTAGATCCCAAAGTTATCAACCTCCTCTTGTTCGCTCAAGAGTTTTTCCAGGAATACGAGGGAACCGTTTGCCTAGTGAGTCCTCTCAGTTCCGTCAGGAATGAACTGATTCGAGGAGAAATCCCTGAGAAAATTCCGACCTTTGAAACGCTCTATAGTGCGCTCCATCGCCCACATTCTGCCCTAGCTCTCTGTTCCCAATGAGGGTCCGTTGAAAAAAGGCGCCAGCGGCGTTCTCGCTCTTTTTCCGTGCTCACGTAGTACCAGTACGCTCCGCGCGCAAAAATGGCTGCGGCCTTCCCTTCGACAAGCTCAGGTCAGCAGGACTGGACGGACTTTTTTGAACTGACCCGACGTTATTGATCGCCAAGGGCTTCCTGTCGAAATATGGTTTTTGATATCTTCATGATTCAACACTCCAAATAAGGTACCTATCACTTCCAAAAGAGAAAAGCCCAGAGATTTTTAAATCTCTGGGCTTTTCTCAAAAACAACCCGGCAACGACCTACTTTCCCACAGCCTCGCGGCTGCAGTATCATCGGCCCAGGAGGGCTTAACTTCCGTGTTCGAAATGGGAACGGGTGGAACCCCTCCGGTATGGTCACCGAGAATTTCTTTTAGTAAGAAGTGAAAAAGTAGAAGTAAAAAAGCTGGGAAATTAAAAAACCGTCTTATCCTGACTTTTCACTCCTTACTTTTTACTTCTCACTTCTTTCAGACCATGTCTATCAAGAACAAATGTTGTTAAGTCGCACGGCCGATTAGTACTGGTTAGCTTCAGGCCTCACAGCCCTTCCACACCCAGCCTATCAAACTCATAGTCTATAAGTGGCCTTTAGGGAGGTTACCCTCCGTGTGATCTTATCTTGAGGCTAGCTTCCCGCTTAGATGCTTTCAGCGGTTATCTAAACCGGACATAGCTACCCGGCACTGCCGCTGGCGCGACAACCGGCACACTAGCGGTCCGTCCATCTCAGTCCTCTCGTACTAGAGACAGGCCCTCTCAAATCACCTCCGCCCACAACAGATAGGGACCGAACTGTCTCACGACGTTCTGAACCCAGCTCGCGTACCGCTTTAACGGGCGAACAGCCCGACCCTTGGGACCTGCTTCAGCCCCAGGATGCGATGAGCCGACATCGAGGTGCCAAACTTCCCCGTCGATGTGAACTCTTGGGGGAAATCAGCCTGTTATCCCCGGCGTACCTTTTATCCGTTGAGCGATGGCCCTTCCACGCAGAACCACCGGATCACTAAGCCCGACTTTCGTCCCTGCTTGAGCTGTCGCTCTTACAGTCAAGCTCCCTTTTGCCTTTACACTCGATGGCTGATTGCCGACCAGCCTGAGGGAACCTTTGGGCGCCTCCGTTACCTTTTGGGAGGCGACCGCCCCAGTCAAACTACCCACCAGACAATGTCCTTACCCTGGATGACAGGGTCAAGTTAGAATATCAGAAAAACAAGGGTGGTATTTCAAGGTTGGCTCCACGAAAGCTAGCGCTCCCGCTTCAAAGCCTCCCACCTATCCTACACATATTCGCCCAACACCCAATGTCAAGTTGTAGTGAAGGTGCACAGGGTCTTTCCGTCTAGTTGCGGGCACCCGGCTTCTTCACCGGAACAACAAATTCGCTGAGTCTCTCCCCGAGACAGCGCTCCAGTCGTTATGCCATTCATGCAGGTCGGAACTTACCCGACAAGGAATTTCGCTACCTTAGGACCGTTCATGTTGTTACTCTCACGTTAATACCCGCGAGGGTCTGGGCATTTCTGCCAGACTCTGTAGGTTGCCCTACAGTTCGGACTATATCATCCCATCGTTCACTTGATGGGTCTGGCATATAGTCTCTGAGGATTCTCACACGCTTTCAGAATTTCCGCATCGGTATAACGTCGTTTCCCTCCATCATTCATGGTTTGCCGAATTCTAAGGATCTGTTTGATCCCTTCATAATTGAGATGAGAATTGACACTCATCAATTCAGCAACCTGCTTGAATTTCAGGAAGTCGCGTTTTTTCTTTGCGGAGAGAAATCTAAACCGCTCAAAGAATGGGATGACATTCTCTCTAATAGAGTTGAGGTTGTTTACCTCGAAGTACCAGATGCCATCCTGTCTCTGCCTCATAGTCCCACAACCCAAGTGGCGCTTTATAAGTGCCAAAATGACTTGATCACGTTGTGAAATGTTAAAGCACAGAGACACTTTCCAGGGAAGCTTATAATCCCGTCTTGGTCTAAATGAGACATTAAAGCTTCCCTCGCCATCAGAAAAACCCGCTATATACGAGCCAATTTCCGGTGGCACATTCTTGACTTTGAGCATACGCCTGAGTCTTTCCTGCTGATTGCCCGCACCTCTCGGATTGTTACTGTCACCATGGTTGTGACGAGTACCTGAGGATACACCGGGTATTCCAGCATTTAGCCAGATTTGTTTTCGGAACTACAGCGGTCCAGCTCCATAGTTACGGCCGCCGTTTACTGGGGCTTCCATTCGGAGCTTCGCCTTACGGCTAACACCTCCAGTTAACCTTCCAGCACCGGGCAGGCATCAGACCCTATACCTCCTCTTACGAGTTAGCAGAGTCCTGTGTTTTTGGTAAACAGTCGCTAGAGCCATTTTACTGCGACCTCGTTCGGCTTGAAGAGTAAATCTTCTTACCTAATCGAGGCACCCCTTATCCCGAAGTTACGGGGCTAATTTGCAGAGTTCCTTAGGGAGAGTTCTCTCACGCCCCTTAGTGTTTTCCACCTACCTACCAGTGTCGGTTTGCGGTACGGACACCATAGCACCTCACTACGAGGCTTTTCTCGGCAGTACAGGATCAGCCCGTTTATGGCCTAACGGCCTCCCCATCGCATCTCAGTGTTGATAGGTCCGCGGATTTGCCTACAGACCCCACCTACATGCTTGGACCGGGTATTCCAGGGACCCGGCGGTGCTTACCTCTCTGCGTCCCCTCTTAGTTGATAACGCTACTACGGCGGTACAGGAATATTAACCTGTTTTCCATCGACTACGCCTTTCGGCCTCGCCTTAGGACCCGACTAACCCTGATCTGACGAACATTGACCAGGAAACCTTAGGTTTTCGGGGACGATGATTCTCACATCGTTTAACGCTACTAATGCCGGCATAATCTCTTCTCTAGAATCCAGCTGTCCTTGTCGGTCAACCTTCGCCTCCTAGAGAATGCTCCCCTACCACTTCTATCTTGCGATAAAAATCCGCAGCTTCGGTTGTAAACTTGAGCCCCGTTACATTTTCGGCGCAGGCTCACTCGACCAGTGAGCTATTACGCACTCTTTAAAGGATGGCTGCTTCTAAGCCAACCTCCTGGCTGTCTGAGCGTTCCCACAACCTTTCCCACTTAGTTTACATTAGGGACCTTAGCTGGCGGTCTGGGCTGTTTCCCTTTCGACCACGGACCTTAGCACCCATAGTCTGACTCCCGTACATCCAGTAACGGCATTCGGAGTTTGGTTGGGTTCGGTAGTGTTTGACCACCCCTAGCCCATCCAGTACTCTACCTCCGCCACGGTCCATACGAGGCTAGCCCTAGAGCTATTTCGGGGAGAACCAGCTATTACGAGGTTTGATTAGCCTTTCACTCCTACCCACAGCTCATCCGAGCATTTTGCAACATACACCGGTTCGGGCCTTCTCC